>JACKIN010000001.1 GCA_020638495.1 Geminicoccaceae bacterium
CGTCCGCGTGCCGAGAGCGCTTTTGCTGACGCCGCGCTTGCGTACCGTCAGCCGCTCCACCCGATAGGGCCGGACAGGCGTTTGTGGCTCACCTCGCGGCCCTCGCGGCGGAGCAGGATCAGTAGCCGGTCGCTAGCCGAACCGGCGCCCGTCGGACGCCATCTGGCGCAACTGCAAACGCCTTACCAAGAGCGCAAGAGAGCGTGGCTCTGCCGGTGTGTCGTCGCTTCGCCTGAAATTACTTGTTCTCAGGAGGCCGATTTTTGGGAGAACCGCCTGATATCACCTGTTTTCAGGGTTGCGGGGATAATTCGGCGCGGAACGCGTCGACCGTGAGTGCTTGAGGTGTGATCCGGGAGTTTCGGACTGGGCCTTGTGCCAAAAGTGCCAAAACCTGCCAAAAGGGGGTTTTGGCAGGTTTTGGCAGTTTTGGCATGGCCTCGAATGGGGTTATCGGGGCCGGAATGGCGATCAGCTTGGGGCGGTGATTTTCGGGTTGATCAGGTAGTCCTTGCGCGGGCGGCCGCTGCCGGAGGATGGCGGCTGCCTGAGCCAGCCGGCCTCGACCAGCTCGCCGATGGCGGCATCGTAGCGGGGCGCCTGGTCGGTCGGGATTGCCCGAGCACGCCTCAGGTCGCGGGCATTGACCGTTTGAAGGCCTGGCAGCCGGGCTCTGATCCAGCGAGCGAGAGCATGCGCGTCGCGCTCGATCTCCGGCAGCGACGCCTCGCCGAAGGCGCGTCGCGCCATGGGGATGAAGTAGGCCTCGATCAGCTCGATCGCGTCGTCGAGGAGTGCCTTGCCGATCTCCAGAGGCGCGGGTGCCGCCGGCTCGTCCATCGCCCAGCGCAGATAGGCAAGGATCAGGGCCAGTCGCAGCAGCGTGCCGTTCTGTTTGCCGAGCCAGGAGAGCAGCTGGCCGCCCGCCTGCCGCTCGTCCGCCGCCCGGCGCCGGCGGAAGTCCTGCAGCGCCTGGAGGGCGGGCTCGGACAGGCTGATCGGCTTCCAGCCTGGCCCCCTGTCGCCCTCGGGCCGCTCGAGCCGCTCGAGCCCGGCCAGCTGCCGCAGGGCGCGGAATGCCGCCTTGGCATCGAGGGGCACCTCCGGCCTCGTCGGCGGGACCGGCTCGGGCCAGACAAAGAGTATGCGTGCGGTGAGCCCGTCATCGGCCCCGGCGAGGATCTCGGCCAGCCGGTCCGGCTGCATGCCGCCGAGCACGGCCAGGCTGAGTGCCGGGACCATGACAGGCTCGTCATCGCGGACCCGGTCGATGACGAAGGGGCGGCCACCATAGGCCTCGAGCCAGAAGGCCCGGTCGGACTGGCCAGTGCTGTAGCGGTTCATGCCGCCGAACCAGCCGCTCAGCTCGTCGCGACATTGCAGCAGGCCGTGCGTGTTGTCGGCAAGCAGCCGGCAGAGCTGTTCGGTGGTCGCGTCATTGACCAGCAGCCTTCGCCGCCGCGGCGCCGGCGGGGGCTCGGCCTCGGCCGGCTGGCAGGGTGGCGGGAGGTGATGCTTCACGGCGTCCTGCACGTCGCGACGCCAGGCTTCCATGTGGGCCGTGGCTGCCTCTGTGTCCGTGCGGTGGCGTCGGCGCCGTTCGGCATGATCGGCATTCTGCTCGGCCTCGAGCTTGGCCATGAGGTCGCGGATGATACCGATCGCCGGGCTCTTGTTGGTCGACGGCCGGCCAATCACCGCACCGAACAGCAGTGGCGGCTCGACCCAGCCGTCCCAAGCCTCTATCCGGCGGCCGTTGGCGAGCAGCGCGCCGGCTGCGGCGAGAAGCGCCAGGGCGACATAGTCCGGTGGCGCCCCTGCGGCCGCGGCGGCTCCGCGGACGAACCCCGCCCAGCGAGACCCCAGGACGTGCAGCGGCAGGGCGGGCGGTGTAAGCTGGCGCAACTCCAGCACCGAGCGGTCCGGCTCGGGCCAGTCCGTGTTGTCGTTGGCCGGCAGCGCCGGCGGGTTCTCGGCAGGCAGGCGGTCGATGCTCCGACGGAACTCGTCATCGCGGGTCATGGCACATCTCGTTGACGAAGTCGTTGCAGTCGGCGCCGGGGCGCTGGTCGAGCCAGCGGCGGGCCTCGGCCCCGGCGGCGCGCCAGGCGGCGCAGACGCGGTCGGCGGCGGCGAGGCCGGCCGGATCGTGGTCGGCGAAGACGGTGAGGGCCTCGACGCCCGGCAGGATTGGCAGGCTCGCCAGGTTGCCGGCGTCGAGGCAGGCCCAGACCGGCTCGAAGCCGCGGGCGGCGGCGAGCGCGGTCTCGATCCCCTCGGCGATCCCGAGGCCGCCGGTCACGGCCTCGTCCGGCCAGAGCCGGACCACACCGCCGGCCTTGGCGAGGCCCCTGAGCAGCAGCCGCGGCGGCTCGACCGGCGCCTTGCCGCGTCCGTCCGGGGCGAGCCAGGTACGGTGCAGGGTGAGCGGACTTCCGGTCAGCGCATCGGTGACGAGGGCCAGCATTGCCGGGCCGGCCCAGTCCGAGGGATGGTGCAGCACCGGCAGCCAGCGCAGATCGGCCCCGACGGGCGGTAGGGCGCAGCCGCGATGCAGGAGGTAGGCGGCGGCGAGCGAGTCCGTGTCGATCGGCCGGCTCGCCCGCCAGAGCCGGTCGCGCAGCGTTGCGGCATTGCCGTCGACCGCCGGCGGGGCGGTGCGCCTGACAACGGCCGCTGGCGGTGCCCCCGGCCTGTCGTCATTCGCGGCACCCCGCACGCCGCAGCGGTGACAGAACCAGACCAGCCCGCCATCGGGCTTGCGGGTGACGGCGAGCGCCGTGTCGCGCGGCCCGCGATCGCAGGCGGGGCAAGGCCGGCGCCGCGTTCCCGGACGCGCCGCCGGTGCCCCGACGTCGACGGTGACGAGGGCCGACCTCACGAGCGGCCCTCCAGCGCCGCCAGCCAGGCGCGCAGGGTGGCGAGCCGGACCAGCCGCCGCTTGCCGAGCTTGATCGTCGGCAGGGCACCGCTGCCGATCGCCGCATAGAGCGTCGACCGGCCGAGCCCGGCCCACCGGGCCGCGTCGTCGACCGAGACGGTCTCGGGCTCGGCGGCCGGCTGTGACTGGGGTGAAGCAAGTGTGGCCATCTCTGAACTCCGTCGTTTGTGGATGGCCGGCAAGATGCGCGATAGGAGATCAAATTCCTAAAGAAGTAGCCTCGGATTCTTTTTCGGACTGCTTCCTTTGACATTCGGCTTCGGCGCGTTCATAGAGGATCTTTTGGGTCAATTTTCCTATCGCGTCGGGGCGCAGTCGCACCTGTCGACCCGGATTGCGCAGGTCCGTCGGGATCTGCTCGAGCAGCAACTCGATCAGCCGAACGAAGGGGGTCGGCGGGAAAGTCTCGGTGCACTGGGCGGTGGCCCGCCGTCCGGTCTGCTCGAAGATGTCGGCAAGCTGATGGACGAGGCCCTCGAAGCTGGCCCAGGCGCGCCGGTCCACGGCGACCAGATCGCTCTCGGTCTTGTACGCCACCTGCTTGATCAGCCCCGTGCCGACGCAGTAAGTCGACAATTCCTGGTGGCCGATGACCCGCGTCAGGGCGTACCAGTCGCCCTCGCCCTTCTGTTCGATCTCGATCAGCAGCCGCGCCAGCTGGTCGGTCAGGCGGGCGAGCTTGTTCAGCCGCCGTCGGAGACCTCCGACCTCCGGGACGCGGGCGGCGCGGAGCCCGCGATTGACATAGTCCTCCAGCACTTTCAAGAGGGCGTCGACCTGCGCTTCGGTCAACTCGGCCTGGATGGCCTTGGCAAGTTGTTCATGCAGATCTTCCGGCCGCTCCAGGCGGACGATCTTCAGGGCTCCGGTGCAGGTCAGCGGGTTCGACGACGGCTGGTGCGCATCGGCGGGGGATGAGCGATCGATCAACAGCAGGCTCCTCAGGTAGGGAGTTCGGGAAATCCTCGATTGAGTTCCGGCGATCAGGCGGCCGCGGACAGCGCGAAGTGGGCCCAATCCTGCATCAGGAGGCGCCGCTTGGCGAAGAGATCGCCCCGAGCATAGGCGGCCTCGGCCTTATCCTTGAGGCGGTGGGCGAGGGCTGCCTCGATCACCTCGCGGGCATGCGTCGTGCTCTCGCCGGCCCAGTCGCGAAACGTCGAGCGAAACCCGTGCACCGTGAGGTCGCTGCGCCCCATGCGCTTGAGAACGGCGAGCAGCGTCATGTCGGAGAGCGGCCGTTCGGCGTCGATGGCACCCGGAAAGACCAGCGCCGCCGGATCGTCATCGCGCGGCGGCAGACAGGCGACGGCCTCGGGCACCAGTGGCACGCGATGCTCCAGCCCGGCCTTCATCCGTTCGCCCGGCACTGTCCAGACCGCCTGCGCCGTGTCGATCTCGCCCCAGCGCAGGCCGCGCACCTCGCCGGAGCGCGCCGCGGTGAGGATGGTGAACGCAAGTGCCCGGGCCGCCAGTGCATCGCGTGAAGCCCCGACCCGCCGATGGCGAGGCCCGTCGGTCGAGGAATTGCAGGGCCAGGTGGGAAAAATGCGCCGCTGAGGCTCAGCGGCGACGCCTTGGCGACCTTGCCGGCGGCAGCGTCGCCGCGGCCTTGCGGAACTCGCCCCAGGGGTCGCGAGCGAGGTTTCGCAGCCGCCCGGCGGCATCGAGCACGGTGAAATGGGCCGGCCCGATTGCCGGGCCCAGCTCGTCCCAGCCCAGCGGCATGGCGACCGGCGCCCCCGCGCGCGCCCTGGTCGAGCAGGGCACGACAGCCGTCGCACCGCGCCCGTTGCGCAGGTAGTCGATCAGGATCCGGCCGCGCCGCTTCGCCTTGGCGACCGTCGCGACGTACCGGTCGGGATGGTCCGCCGCCATGGCGTCGGCGATCGACCTGGCGAACGCCTTCACCTCGTCCCAGCCGGCTTTCGGCCGCAGCGGGGCCGTGACGTGCAGCCCCTTGCCGCCCGACGTCTTGACGAAGCTCTGCAGGCCCGCCTCGGCCAAACGATCGCGAACTTCCCCGGCCGCCGCGATGACCGCGTCCCAGGCCACGTCGTCGCCGGGATCGAGATCCATCACGATCTGGTCCGGCTGCTCGAGCGCATCGAGCGACGACTGCCAGCCATGCAGCTCCAGCGCACCGCCCTGGATCAGCCCGATCAGACCGTCGAGACCGTCGATCGCCACCATGCTGGCATCGCCCGATTCGTCGAGCGGGTCCAGGGCCTTCAATATTTCCCGGCTCTGCCCCTTCCACGCATGCTTCTGGAAGAAGCAGGCCCGGGTGGCGCCCTGCGGGCAACGCAGGAGGGCCAGCGGCCGGCCGACGACGAACGCCGCCATCCAGGGCCAGACCTCGGCATAGTAATCGGCCAGCCCCTCCTTGGTGACGCCGGCCTCGGGCCAGTAGAGCCGGTCGGGATGGGTGAGCCTGACGGCGCGCGGCGCCCGATCGCCGGCACCTCTCTTCGGCTCGCCCTCGCGCACGATCTCGCCGGGCGCCTTGTCCTCGCGGATGCCACGAAACGAGGCATGACGAAGCAGCCCACCCGCCGTCCAGCTCTGGAACTCGACCTCGACCACCAGCTCGGGCTCGACATGGCGGACCTGCCGGCGGTCCGCCGCGTCGATGGCGGACGGCGACCCCGAGAAGGGTGGCTTCGCCCGCTCCAGGGGCGCGAGGCGGCGATAGAGCTCGGCTGCCATCCTGCGGCTGAAGCCGGTCCCGACCCGGCCCGCGGGAACGAGCTTCCCACCCTCGTGACAGGCGAGGACGAGCGACCCGACGGACTTCGGCAGCGTCGAGGAGGGCACGTAGCCCGCCACCACGAGCTCCTGCCGCTCCCGGCATTTCGACTTGATCCAGCTCGTGCTGCGCCCGGACGCATACCGCGCCTGCCGCTCCTTCGAGACGATGCCTTCGAGGCTCAGACGGCAGGCATGGCGCAGGACCAGCTCGCCCTCCTCGTCGAAATGATCGTTGTAGCGCAGCGCCGGCGGCGAGCCATCGAGCAGGTGCTCGAGCCGCGCCTTGCGATCCTCGAGCGCGCCCGGCCGCAGGTCGTAGCCGTCGAGGTAGAGGAGATCGAAGGCGTAGTAGACGAACCTGTCGGTCCGTTCCTCGCTCAGGTCCTGCTGCAGCGCGGCGAAATCCGACGACCCGTTGCGGGCCTCGACGACGACCTCGCCGTCGATCACCGCGTCGCGTGCCGGCAACGCGGCCAGGGCGGCGGCGATCGCCTCGCCGAACCGCTCGGTCCAGTCGGCGCCGCTCCGGGCCAGCAGCCTCGCCTCGCCGCCCTGGACGTGGGCCTGGAGGCGATAGCCATCGAGCTTGATCTCGTGCACCCAGCGCTCGCCGCGCGGCGCCTCGGGACGAAGCGTGGCGAGAGCCGGTGCCACGAAGCCCGGGAAGGGGGCCTGGCGGGCGTCCCCGAGCGGGCGGCTCGAGCGCTTGCCGGCGGGTCGCGCCCGTTTCTCCTTCTTCGGGGCCGATTCGGCCACCTCCTCCAGCCGACGCCCGGTCTTCGTCGACTCGGGGCGCTCCTCGAGGATGTCGGGGTCATCCGCGCCCCGGGCGTGCTCGTCGTCCCCCTTGATCAGGAGCCAGTTCTCGCGCTTCTCGCGCGGCTTCGCCGCCATGCGCACGAGGTGCCAGCGACCCTCGAGCTTCTCGCCGGCGAGCTCGAAGTCGAGATGCCCCTTGGCGTAGCCCTTGGCGGCATCGCCGATCGGCTGCCAGGAGCCGCTGTCCCAGACGATCACCGTCCCGGCGCCGTACGAGCCCGCGGGAATGGTCCCTTCGAAGTCCCCGTATTCGAGCGGGTGGTCCTCGACATGCACGGCGAGCCGCTTCTCTCCCGGCACCAGGCTCGGGCCGCGGGTCACGGCCCAGCTCTTGAGCACGCCATCCATTTCCAGCCGCAGATCGTAGTGGAGCCGGCGCGCCGCATGCATCTGCACGACGAACGCCCTTCCCTTGCGGGCGGTCCTCCTCCGGCCGGGTCGCCCCCTGGGCTCGGGCGATTTCCTGAAGTCCCGTCGTTCACGATAGGTGTCGAGCGCCATGGTCAACCTGCCTTTCGGTTGCGCGAGGCAGCCTCTCGGCGGCTGGCGGGCCCGGCGCCCTCGGCACTCTTGCGCAGGGCATCCATGAGGTCGATGACCCGGCCTTCCGGGCGTCGCCCGCGCGGGCGGATCTTCCGGCCCGCCGCCTTCGCCTTCACCAGCCCGGCCAGGGCCGCATCGTAGCGATCGTCATACGCGGCAGGGTCGAACTCGCCACGCTTGCTCGCGATGATGTGCCGGGCCAGGTCGAGCATCTCGCCCTGGATCGCCTGCTCATGGATGCCGGCGAAAGCCTCCTCCGCGGGCCGGACCTCGTAATCGAACCTCAGGGTGCTCGCGATCAGCCCTCGACCCTGCGCCCGGATGAGCAGCGACCGTACCCGGCGAAAGAGCATCGCCCGTGCCACCGCGGCCTTCCGCCTGGCGCGCAGGCCCTCCCTGATGACGGTGAAGGCCTCCTCGGCCGTCGGCTCGGCCGGCAGGAGGAAATACGGGCGATCGAGATAGACGGTGTCGATATCGGCGCAATCGAGGAACGCCTCGACCTGCAGCGTCTTGTGGTTCTCCGGCAGCGCCGCCGCATATTCCTCCGGCTCGATCGGGATGTAGCGCCTGTCGTCGGTTGCGTAGCCCTTGACCTGCTGCTCGCGCTCGACCTGCTCGCCGGTTTCCGCGTCCACGTATTCGCGGCGGACCCGATTGCCGGTCGCGCGATTGACCAGGTGGAAGGACACCCTTCCGGCGGTCGACGCAGCCGCATGAAGGGAGACGGGGCAGACCAGCTCGCTGATCTGGAGCTGTCCTTTCCAGATGGCGCGGGGTGCCAAGCGACGTCTCCTTTGATCCGAACGTGACAACCTGCGGGCACGGCCGGACGTTCCGCCGGGCGGCGTCATTGCGGCGGCAGGCTCGCCAGCCAGGCGGCGACGGCCTCGATCTGGGCGGGCTCGAGGCGCCCGGCCACCATCGTCATGACATGGGAGAACGACGTGCCGCCCCGGCTGCCGGCGGCGAACAGCTCGAGCTGGGTCTCGAGGTAGTGGCGCGGCTGGCCGGCGAGCCGGGGGTAGGAGGGATAGCGAGGCGCGTCGCCTCGCCGACCGTGGCAACTGGCGCAGGCCGGGACCCGCTGGCGTGGCAGCCCTTCGTTGAAGATGCGCTCGCCCTCCGCTGCCAGGGCGGCGGCAGGCGGCGGCGCGGCCGGCCGTTCCGGCCGGGGCTGGCGGGCGTAATGCCGGGCGAGATCGCTGAGCGCCTCGTCATCGAGAGCATTCACCGCCGTCTCCATGATCCCGCTGGCGCGCGAGCCGCTGGCGAAGGCCCTGAGGCTGGCGAGAAGGTAGGCTTCGTTCTGCCCGGACAGGACCGGAAACGCGCCCGCCCCCCGACCGCTGCCGTCGAAGCCATGGCAGCGGGCGCAACTCGTGAGCGCGGCGCCCGCATCCGCTCGCCCTTCCGCGCTTGCGGGGCCGTGCGCGAGCCGCCGATAGGTCTCCGGCGCCATCCCGGGCAACGCCCGCAGGAAGGCCACGACCGACCAGACCTCGTCCGCCCGCTCCGGGGCGGGCCAGGCGGGCATGCCGGTGAACTTGATCCCGTGCCGGACGATCCAGAAGAGCTCGGCGGGCTCCCATTCGCGCAACGTCCCGCCGAGGCGCGGGGGCGCCGGTGTCATGTTCCGGACAGCGGGGCTCGGCGGTTTGCCCGGTGCGCCATGGCAATAGGCGCAGCCCGTGGCGAAGTGACCGGCGCCGCGCAGGACCATGGCCGGGTCATCGAGGTCCGGCGCCTCGATCCCGCCCGCATGGGTCTCGACCGACTGGCGCATGACCGCGTGCAGGAACCAGCTGGTGATCGCCCAGTGGCCGGAGCTGGCGGATACGTTGAGGAGCCCCGACCAGGCGAAAAGGGCCCCCGCGGCGAGCAGGCCGGCCAGCCCCAGAGCCAGCCCTCTAGCCGTGACGCGCATCACGAGCCCCGAGCGCGCCGTCGGAGAGGAGGCGCGCGAGCAGATAGAGAGCGCCGGCCAGATAGCTGGCACCGCCGAGCGCGAGCATCAGCGTGCCCCCCAGTTGCTGGTCCTGGAGCGCCGTGAGGCCGGCAAAGGCCGAGCCGCAGATCTCCCGGGCGAAGAGCTCCCGGGGCGCCAGGGCGAAGAGGGCGCCCAGCAGCGTCATGTGCATCGAGGTGAAGAGCAGCGCGCCGACACCCGCGGCCTGGCCCGCCCGGCTCTCCGACTGCCCGGCGCCGAGCGCGCTGGTCCAGACCAGCAGCGCCACCGCCAGGAACGAGAGCTGCTCGAGCGCGAAGCCGAGCGCCGAGGTCCGGGCGAGGACGTGCGGGGCGGGTGCATGCCAGCCCCAGATGGCGACGATGTCGAGCAGCGAGGCCACGAGCGGCGCGAAGAGCAGCGGGCAGCGCCGGGCCAGGGCGAAGCGCGGGCCCATCGCGAAGGCGAGCAACGGTGCCGCGATCGCGATCACGGTGACATGAATGGCCATGTGGGCCGTGAAGCTGCTCGCCGCGTGGGCGGCGAGCGGCCCGGCCCATGCCGCCACGAGCAGCAGTCCGCCCACGGCCGCGGCGCCGAGCCGGCTCATCGGCAGCTCGGGATGACGAGGGCTGGCAGCGCGACGAGGAGCGTCGCGATGAAGCTGACCCCGGCGAGCAGGAGCGTCGCATAGCCGAGGAACTGGCGGCGCTCGCGGACGGTGTCCTCGTCGTGCGGGCACTCGAACACCAGCCCCGGCCCGCTCCGCCGGTCGGCCTCGATGCCGACGAAGGCGATGACGGCGAGGGCGACCAGCGTGATGGCGCCGATGCCGAGCCGGACGGGCGCCAGATCGGCCTCCGGATCGCCTGCCCTGGCGCAGAAGATGGCGGTGCCGATGTAGCAGACGAGAAAGTGGACGGCCCAGACGACAGGCCCCGTCAACAGGGTCCAGAGGCCGCGACTGCCTTGCCTGTTCGCCGCCATTCGCTCAATCCACCAGCGGGAACAGGGCGATCACGGCGGTCGTGGCGGCGGCCGTGAATGCGAGGAAGTGCCAGTACAGGCTGACGTTCCGGATCTCGATATCCCATTTGCCGGTGAGCTTGCCCGCCATGCTCCGGGCGATGCAGTAGGCCTGCATCACACTGCCCACCGCGACATGCGCAGCCAGCCACAGGATCAGGACCCAGACCGTCGCACCGTAGCTGCTGGCCGTCGGATCCAGGCCGGTGCCCCGGACGCCGAAGACCAGCGCGCCCATGCTCGCGGCCGCCAGGACGATGGCCAGAGCGAGACCCGCCCGCAGCGACAGCACGCGATCCCTCGCGTTCCAGCGCCGGGCCATGGTGGTGAGAGCCCAGGCGCCGATCAGCATGGCGAGGGCAACGGCCGGCCACAGGACGCCCGGCCCGGGAGCGGCTTCCGGCGGGAAGCTCGGGTTGACCGTCCAGAAGAAGAAATAGGTGAAGACGAGGCTGAAGAAGGCCGTCATGTCGCCGATCATGGTGATGCACATGGCCCACCAGCCGACCGAGCGCGGCCCCGACATGTAGAGGGGCAGCGTCCGGCCGTGCCCGATGTGCTTCTCGTCCTTCTCCGGGATGACCGCCGTGCCGGTCCAGAGCCATGCGATGATCGAGGCGAGCGCCAGGACGCCGCTGACCGCGGTCGCCGCATACCAGTGGTAGGTCGCGAAGATGAAGACGCCGCCGGTGAAGACGGCGGCCGCCATCGTCAGGAAGGTGGGGCCGGGCACGCGCAGGCACTGGACCCCTTCCGCATCGAGGACGCTCGTGACCAGGGTCTCGCGCTCGCCTTCCTCCGCGTCCGGCAGGAAGAATCGGCCCTCGTCGACGTCGCGGACGAAATTCGCCTGCTCCCACAGCGGATAGCGGCTGGTGACCAGGGGAATGCTGCGGACACCCCAGGGCTTGCCCGGCATCTCGCAGAGCCATTCCAGCGTGCCGGCGTTCCAGGGATTGCGCTCCGCATAGGGCTGGCGGCGCTTCGGCCGCATCACGTCCAGAAGGACGACCAGAATGCCGGCGGCGAAGATGAAGGCGCCGACCGTGGAGACCATGTTCAGCGTGTCCCAGCCCAGCCCCTCGGGATAGGTGAAGACCCGGCGCGGCATGCCGCGCAGCCCCGTCAGGTGCATGGGCAAAAAGGCGATGTTGAAGCCGCTGAACATGAGCCAGAACGCCGTCCGGCCAAGTCGATCGGAGAGCTTCTTCCCGGTCACGAGCGGGAAGTAGTAGTAGAAGCCGGCGACGATCGGAAACAGCATGCCGCCGATCAGCACGTAGTGCAGATGCGCGACGACGAAATAGGTGTCGTGCGCCTGCCAGTCGAACGGCGCCAGCGCCACCATGACGCCCGTCAGCCCGCCGATCAGGAAGATGGCAAGGGCGCCGGCAATGAAGAGAAGGGGAGTCGAGAAGATCACGCGGCCGGTGAGCAGCGTGGCGATGAAGACGAAGATCTGCACGCCGGTCGGGATGACGACCGCCTCGGACGCGGCCGAGAAGAAGCCGATCGAGATCGCCGGCAGGCCCGTGGCGTACATGTGATGCACCCAGAGGCCAAAGCTGAGGAAGCCGGTGCCCACCGCCGCCAGCACGACCCACGAGTAGCCGAAGATCGGGCGCTGGGCGAAGGTCGGCACGATCATCGCCACGAGCGCGATCGCAGGCAGGAAGATGATGTAGACCTCGGGATGGCCGAAGATCCAGAAGAGGTGCTGCCAGAGGAGGGGGTCGCCGCCGCGCTCGGGATCGAAGAACGGCCAGTCGAACGCCCGCTCCATCTCGAAGAGCAGGTCACCCGCGATGAGCGGCGGGAAGGCGAAGAGGATCATGCCGCCGACGACCAGCACGTACCACGCATAGAGCGGCATGAAATTGATCCGCATGCCGGGTGGGCGGCACTTGAGCACGCCGACGATCAGCTCGATCGCGGCCGCGATCGAGGCCACCTCGATGAAGCTGAGCCCGAGCAGCCAGATGTCGGTGCCGATGCCGCTCTGCTCGAGGTCCGTGGTCAGTGGCGGATACATGAACCAGCCGGCGTCCGGCGCTGCGCCGAAGAAGATCGAGCCGCAGACGAAGACGCCGCCAATGACGAACGACCAGAACCCGTAGGCGGAGAGGCGAGGGAAGGGCAGATCCCGGCTGGCCAGGATCTGCGGCAGGATCAGGATGGAGAACGCCTCGAAGATCGGCACGGCGAAGAGGAACATCATCACCGTGCCGTGCAGGGTGAACGCCTGGTTGTAGACGTCAGCCGAAAGAAAATCGTTGCTCGGCACCGCGAGCTGGACCCGCACGAGGAGCGCCAGCACGCCCGCGAAAAGGAAGAAGACGAAGGCGGCTACCGTGTACCATGCGCCCACCTCGGAATTGTTGACCGCCGACCAGTAGCGCCAGCCCGTTGGTGTCCTCCAGGCGGCGAGCAGCCGCTCGGCCTGGGCCTCGCGGTGGGCACGATCCGCCGCATCGTGCTCGCCGCTCATCGCAAGCCCGCCAGATAGGCGATCAGGGCATCCAGCTCCGGCGCGCCGAGCATGCCGAAGGAGGGCATCATGACATCGGGCTTCACCTTGCCGGTCGTCGCGAGCCAGAGCCGGAGCGCCTCGGGCTCGTTGGGCAGGGTGCCGGCGCCGATGCTCGGCCGACTGGCGAAATGGGTGAGATCGGGGCCGATCACGCCGTCGGCCCCGGTGCCCCGAACATTGTGGCAGCCGCCACAGCCGAGAGCCGAGAAGAGCTCCGCACCCGCTTCCGCCGGCCCCGGCTCGGCCGCCGCCGCATGCGCTGCCTCGCGCTCCAGCCAGCCGGCGAACGCCGCCGCCGGCACCACCTCGACCGGGAAGGACATCAGCGCGTGCGACGTCCCGCAGAACTCCGCGCACTGGCCGCGCAGCTCGGCCGGCTCTTGCGGCTCGACGACGAGGCGCGTCCGGCGGCCCGGTATCATGTCCACCTTGCCGGCGAGCGCGGGGATCCAGAACGAGTGGATCACGTCGGGACTGTCGAGGACGATCTCGGTGCGCTCGCCGGCCGGCAGCACGATGAGGTTCGCCGTCTCGATCGGCGTTTCTGCGCCCTCGGGCCAGTAGCGCACCCGCCACCACCATTGCTCGCCGCTGACCTCGATCCGCAGGCCGTCGCCGGGCGCCCGGAACGCCGTCATCATGGGCAGCGACCACACCAGCAGCGCCGCGAGGGCGAAAGCGGGGACGACCACCCCGCCGCCGATGATGAGGGCACGCCCCAGCTTCTCCTGGTTCTCCCGATTGCTGCGCGCGGCGTGGACGGCAACGCCCCCCACCAGCGCGGCGATCACGGCCCCGCCGACGACCATCACCCGAAGCAGACCCAAGACCTGCTCCGATTCGGCGCCGCCCGGCGCCAGCGCCGACTGCGGCCCGGCACACCCGGCACAGAGGAGCAGGGTCCAGCAGTATCCGGCCCAGCATCCGGTGCGGTGCAGCGCGCGATTTCGGGTCCTGTTCAGCATTCTCGGCCCAAATGGATTGCTGCCCTAACGTCCGACGCGGCCGATCGTTGCCGGCGCCTTGCCCGGTCGTGCCCATGGCGCAGGCCACGAAGATCGCGCTGTCGCCGCCGGTGATCCCGCCGGCTGTGCGTCCGCTCGGGCACCCGGGCCGGATTTGCCGCACCGGCTCCGAGGGGTGGTCGATGGTCGCCGTGAGGTGCCGGGAACCGCCGGGCGCGCGATGCGTTGCTGGCAGCGAGGAACATCATGGAGCGGATCATGCCGGCGAAATCGAAGGCGCAGCAGAAGGCCGCCGGTGCGGCGCTGTCTGCCGAGCGCGGCGAGACGAAGAAGAGCGAGCTTCAGGGCGCCTCCAGATCGATGGTCGAATCGATGAGCGAGGAGGAGCTCGAGCGATTGGCCTCGACGCGGCGAAAGGGGAAGCCCGAGCACGTGTCGAAGGGCTGATCGCGAAGCGGCCCGCGCACCGTGGCAGACTGGATCTCGGGCCTCGTCGAGAGCGGTGGCTATCTGGCCATCGTGGCGCTCGTCTTCCTCGAGAATGTCTTTCCGCCGATCCCCTCCGAGCTGATCCTGCCGCTGGCGGGATCGGTGGCGGGAAGGGGCGGGATCAGCCTCGTCGGCGCGGTCGTCGCGGCGACGATCGGTTCCGTCGCGGGGGCGCTGGGCTGGTACTGGGTCGGCTGGTGGCTGGGGCTGGAGCGTCTGAAGAGCTGGGCGGCGAAGCACGGCCGGTGGATCACCCTCTCGCCCGAGGAGATCGAGCGGGCCGACGCGTGGTTCGACCGCCATTCGGGCAAGTCCGTCCTGATCGGCCGCCTCATCCCGACGATTCGCACGCTGATCTCCGTTCCCGCCGGCATCTCGGGCATGACGCTGCGGCGTTTCCTGCTCTTCTCGACCCTGGGGACCGCTGCCTGGTCGGCCCTGCTGATCGGCGCCGGCTACCTCCTGGGCGAGCAATACGAGAGCGTCGGCAACTGGCTGAACCCGGTTTCCAACCTCGTCGCCGCCGGGCTCGGTCTTTGGTATGCCTACCGGGTCCTGACCTTCGATCGGCGGCTCCGGTCGTCGTGACCCGCTTCGAGCCGCTGGCGGTGGTCGAGCCAGCGCCGTCCTTGAAGTCCGGCCGATCGTGCTGCACGAATGCGCCGGGCCCAGATACAGAGGAACCGGGAGGACGACGATGAGGATCGCGGTCGCGGGTGACAGCGTCGGTGCCGAGCTCGCGCATGTGCTGGCCGAGCATCTGCAGGGTCGCCACGAGGTGGCGGAGCTCAGCACGCCGCAGAACGACAGTGAGAAGCTCTATGCCCATCTCGTTGATCGGGTGGCGAGCCAGGTCAGGGACGGCCTTTACGACCGGGGCATCCTGGTCTGCGGCACCGGCATCGGTGTGTGCATCTCGGCCAACAAGGTGGCCGGCATCCGCGCCGCCCTGACCCACGACACCTACTCGGCCGAGCGGGCGGCGCTCTCCAACAACGCGCACATCATCACCATGGGTGCGCGCGTCATCGGCCCGGAGCTGGCCAAGGCGATCGCCGACGCCTTCCTCGCCCAGACCTTCGACGAGGCCGGCCGCTCGGCGCCCAATGTCAGGGCGATCGACGAGGTCGAGGCGAAATACGCCAAGGCCTGACGGGCCGCTCGGCGTGGAGGCCATGCCAGCGGCCGAGATCCGGGTCACCTATCGCCTCGAGACGGCGGGCGACCCGGAAGCGACGGCGGCGAAGATCGCCTCCGACCAGTCCACCGGGACCTTCACCGAGCTGCCCGGCGAAACCGCGGCCGTCCGCGCCAGATGCGCCGCCCGGGTGGTCGGCCTGACGCCGCTCGAGCCGCTCGCCACACCCTCGATCCCTGATGTCGGGGGCCGGGGCCCCTACAAGCGCGCCGATGCGGTCATCGCCTATCCGCTCGAGGCCATCGGCACGGATGTCGCGGCGCTGATGACCATCGCCATCGGCGGCGTCTACGCGACGAAGGGGCTGACCGGCATCCGCGTCATGGATATCGACCTGCCGGACGCGTGGCGCTGCCATCCAGGGCCGCAGTTCGGCATCGCCGGCTCGCGCCGGCTGACCGGCGTCGAGAGCGGGCCGATCATCGCCTCGATCATCAAGCCGTCGCTCGGCCTGCTGCCCGAGGAGACCGCCGAGGTCGTCCGCACGCTCTGCGAGGCCGGGGTCGACTTCATCAAGGACGACGAGAAGCTGATGAGTCCCGGCTACTCGCCGCTCGAGGCGCGCGTCGCCGCGATCATGCCGGTCATCCTCGACCACGAGCAGAAGACCGGCAGGAAGGTCATGTACGCCTTCGGCATCTCGTCGGCCGACCCCGACCTGATGCTGCGCAACCACGACCTCGTGCTCGACGCCGGCGGCAACGCCGCCGTCGTCAACATCAACTCGATCGGCCATGGCGGCATGACCTTCCTGCGCCGCCGCTCGGCCCTGTGCCTGCACGCGCACCGCAATGGCTGGGACATCCTCACCCGCCACCCCGGGCTCGGCATGGAGTTCCGCCCCTACCAGAAGATCTGGCGCCTGCTCGGTATCGACCAGCTCCAGATCAACGGCATCCGCGCCAAGTACTGGGAGCCGGACGAGAGCTTCGTGCGCTCCTTCCACGACTGCATGACGCCGATCTTCAGCGAGGCCGACCGGCCGCTGCCGGTGGTGTGCTCCGGCCAGTGGGGCGGGCAGGCGGTCGAGACCTTCGAGCGCACCGGCCGCACGCTGGACCTCATGTATCTGGGTGGCGGCGGCATTCACGGCCACCCGATGGGCCCGGCCGCCGGTGTGGCCGCCACCCGCCAGGCCTGGGACGCCGCGGCCGCCGGCATCTCGCTCGAGCAGCAGGCGCAGGCCCACCCCGAGCTCGCCGCGGCAATCGCCAGGTTCGGCTGACGCTGCAGGCCCGCCGGAAGGCATCACGAATGCTTATGGCTCTGTCCCGGCGGACGCCCGGGCCTGTCGTCCGGCGCCCCGAATCGCTCGGGTTGGTGCATCCGACGCGACATCCGGGCTCGGGTTGTCGCGTTTTCCGCGACAAGGCCCGCCGGAATGTCGCGGATTCCGCGACATAACGATTCGTGATGGCGCATCCGGCGCGACATTCGCCCGGAAATGTCGCGGATTCTGCAACACGCCACCGCGAACGAACCCGCGGAATCGACGATCGAACCCGAGATTCGAACGATCGAACCCGCCTTTTCGACGAACGAACCCGGTTCAGGGCCAACGAACCCGAGCTCCCATAACTCCTTGTAAAAAAGAAAATTTTTGTGGTTCTTGGCGACTTCGCCGCGAGCCCCGGGCCGGCGAATGCCAAAATTGCCGAACCGACCCGGGCCGGCTTGCATTCGACGCCGAGTTAGGGTATAAATCCTAGGTCGGCGACGTTGCCGGAACCAGCCGGTCAGCCCCTTGCCCCACCCCCGTCGCGGATCCAGCCGAAATAGTCGGGGCTGCCCATCTGCCCGCCCTTGAGCGCCAGCTCGAGCCCGTCATGGGCGCCATCGCTGTGGGCGCGGAGCAGGGCCGCACCGGGCAGGGTGGGCGCCAGGGCGGTCAGCGCATGGATGCCGAGCTGGCGGCTGGCATGGCCCGAGGTGTCGCCGCCCGAGATGACGGCCCGGCGCAGGCCCGCCTGGCGGATGATGCGGTCGATGATCCGCCCGAGCGCCGTGCCGATCCGCTCGTTGGCCGTCTCGGCGGCGAGCCCGCTCCGGCCCAGGGCCTCGCGCAGCGCCGGCACGGCCGGATCGTCCGGGCCGCGGGCCGTGAAGACCAGCGGGTCCAGGCTCCGGTCGATCGCATCGAGGGCAGCCGCGACGGCGGCTTCCTCCTCCCGCGCCAGGGCGGCCTTGTCCACCACCACCCTTGCGTCGAAGGCGATGCCGGCGAAGCCGTTGGCCAGCGACCAGTCGATCTGCGCCGCCGTCACGGGCGAGACCGAGCCCGACACCACCGCCATCCGCTTGGCCGGGCCGATGCCCGCCGGCGGCGCGTGCCTGGGAAGCAGGCCGCAATCCTGCCAGTGGCGGATGAGCGCGTACTCGATGCCCTGCGAGCCGACGACGAGCTGATGGGGCCCGCGCGCCTCCCAGATCAGGCGACCGCACATGCCGAGGGTCGCCTCGTCGATGCAGTCGAGCGTCAGGAGGGCGGCGCCCTCGGCAACCTGGCGGCGGCGTGCCTCGAGCGCCCGGTCGGCGGTTGCCAGATCCTCGAGGCCGATCAGGCCGAGCTGGCGATCCGTCTGGCGGGCGAGATGCCGGGCGACATCGGCCTCGTCCATGGGCGTCACCGGATGGCGGGCCATGACCGGGTGGCGGTCGAGGCGAAAGACGCCGCCGGGTCCCGAGGCGAAGAGCTGGCCGAAGGCCTGGTAGCGGCGCAAAGGAGGTGCCGCCACCAGGATCGGCACCCAGTCGCTGCCGAAGACGGGGATGGCGAGATCGATCGCCCGGCCGATTGAGCCGACCTCGGGCGCCGAATCGAGGGTGGAGCAGACCTTGTAGTGGTTGATCGGCGCACCCAGCCCGCGCAGCGTCAGGAACAGCGCCGGCAGGTTGGCGTCCATCCAGCGCGGCCCCTGGGCGCGGGCGGTGCTGGCGATGCCGATCCCCCGCAGCCCCTCGAACCGGGCGAGCTGCGCCGGCGTCGGCGGCTCGAGGAAGAGGACGGAAGGCAGGCCGGCGAAGGTCAGCACCTCCATCACCGCCGCCGAGCCGGTGAAATCGTCGCCGTACCAGGCGACAAGGGGGCCTTCCGGAGGCAGGGAGCGCGCGCTCACCGGTGCTTTCCAGCTCATGTCATGTCGAGAGCCAATAGGTCGGCCGGCAGGCGCGACGCGCGCGAGAACCCGCCGACCGACGAGAGTCGTCTAGGCCGAAGGCACGTGGTCGAAGGGGTGGAGGATCTCGCACCCGCTGTCGGTCACCCGGATCATGTACTCGCTGCGCACGCCGCCGATCTCCGGGTCGTAGCAGCCGGGCTCGACGAGGAGGACCATGTCCGGCTCGAGCACGGCCGTCTCGTAGGGCACGAGGCGCGGGAACTCGTGCACGGCGGTGCCGATCGAATGGCCGCTGTGGTGCGGGTAGGTGAAGCCGTGGCGGCCGACATAGGCGCGAAGCTGCGCGTCCAGCTCTTGGGCGGTCATGCCCGGGCGGATGATTTCCAGCGCGTGGGTGAGGGCGCCCTTGGAGGCCTCGAAAAGCTTCATGAAGCCCTTGCTTGCCGGCCCGGCGCTGGTGGTGGCGCAGGAATCGCCCCAGTAGCCGTCGATGCGCGGCGCGAGGTCGGCCATCACCGGATCGCCCGGCTCGATGACCCGGTGGATCGGCCAGCCGGTGAAGGCCGAGCTGCGGGCCGCCCCGGAGATGAAGTCGCCGGTGATCGGCACGCGGCAGCCGGCGAACTCCTCGATGGCGCAGCGGATCTCGGCGAAGACCGCAAGCTCGCTCCGGCCGGGACGCAGCGCCTCGAGGAAGCGCCGCTGGCCGATGGCGACGGCCTCGGCGGACCGGCGCAGCGCCGCCAGCTCTTCCGCGGTCTTGGTCGCCCTGAGCCGGCGGAGCGGCGGCGTGAGGTCGAGCGCCGTGTCGACCGGCAGGACGTCGCCCAGGATCTGCGGGACATGACCCCGCTCGCCGGCGAGCCTGCCGCCGACGCCGAGGCGTCGCGCGAGCGAGCCGACGGCGGTCCGGTAGCTGTCGATGTAGTCGACGCCATGGTCGAAGGCGTAGCCCTCGTAGAGCTCCACCTCGGTGACCCGGGACGCCCCGGCCGCCGCCGCTTCGACGTTGGCGCAGGCGATGCCGGCCGTGCCGTTCCTGTCGATCAGGGCGATGGTCGGCCCGCCGGCGAAGGGGGAGGGGCCGGCCTCGACCGGGGCGAAGTGCCCGGTCGCGTAGGCCACGCCGTCGACGCTGGCGAGGACGGCCCAGTCGGCGCCGACCTCGCGCAGCGCCTGCACGGTGCGCTCGAGACGCTGGTCCATGCTGCGATCCTCGCGCCGTTCAGCCGGCGCAGGGATCGGGGGTGGTGGCGTAGTCGTAGAGCGGTGTCGCGGCACCATTGCGGAAGTAGCCGTTCATCGACTCCTCGCTCAATGGCTCGACCGGCGCCACCGGGAAGATGGAGCCGGACTCGACGGTCATGCACTCGGCCGCCCACTCCCCCAGGTCCTCGCCCCTGATCTCGGGCACCGGCACCAGGATGGTGTTGACCAGGGGCTCCTGGCCCTCGAGCAGGCGAAGCGCGGCGCGGAAGGTGTTGTGCGCGGCGACTGTCGGCAGGATGGCGCCACCATAGTACTTGAAGGTGTCCTTGTTCTCCTTCCAGTAGCCGAGCGCGTCGCCGGACATGGAGCCGGTGATCAGCGGCTGGTCGCGGCCGGCCTCGGTGAAGGCCTCGGCGATCACCCGGGTCTCGCTGCCGGTCGTCCAGACGGCGTCGATCGGCGAGGCGTTGGTCGCGAGGAACTGCAGCACGACGTTCTTGGTCACGTTCGCGGTCCACATGCCGCTGACCTTGCCGAGGATCGTGATCTCGGGATGCTCCTCGAAGGCGCGGTAGCCGCCGGAGTTCTCGTGCTCGACGATCGGGCTGCCGGGGATGCCCTCGACCATCAGCACGTTGCCCGGGCCGCCGAGATAGTCGGCGACGCCGATCCCCATGTCGTAGCCCCAGACATTGTGGTTGTGCTGGATGTTGAAGGCATAGGGGCTGGTCACCGCACTGGCGGTGGTGACCACCGGGATGCCGGCGTTGAAGGCATCCTCGATCACGTCGTTGAGCGCCGTCGACGAGCCGGCGATGGTGGTGATGACGCTGCAGCCCTTGTCGATGAAGGCGCGGATCTGGGCGATCTGCTGGGTGACGTCGCCATTGCTGTCGGAGAGCTCGAAGCTCTCGACGACACCCGCCTCGATGGCGCCATTGACCAGCCGCTCGAGCTCGTTGGTCATCGAGACGCGCCAGGGATTGCCCATGTAGGATTCGGAGTGGCACCACTTCCAGGGCTGGGCCGGCATCTCGAAGCCGTCATAGGCCGAGGGGCCGACCGGGATATTGTCCGTGTAGAGCGCCTTGAGCTCGTCCGGCAGGACGTCGATCGACTGGGCCGCGGCGGGCAGCGCCGCCAGCGCCGGCAGCGTCAGCCCACACAAGAGCGTCCTGAGGGCGATGTTCATTTCTTGCAGCTCCTCCCCGAGCAATCAGGCGAATTCGCCGCCGCCGTGTCTTGCATGAATGTCCCGGACCGTCTAGCGATTTCGCCCGGAAAGCCGACCGATCGGGCAGGCTCCGGGTTCGGCAATCGGGGAAAGTCGGCTGACCATTCTGGCGCTCAACGGGGTCTCGAAACGCTACGGCGAGACGGTGGCGCTGGACGACGTTTCGGTCGCCTTCACCGCCGGGCAGGTCCACACCATCCTAGGCGAGAACGGCAGCGGCAAGAGCACGCTGGTCAAGCTGCTGACCGGGGTGGTGGAGCCCAATACGGGCACCGTCGAGGTCGATGGCCAGCCGGTGCGGCTGCGCAACCCGGCGCAGGCGCGCGGCCACGGCATCGCCACGGTGTTCCAGGAGGTGCTGCTCGCCCCCGAGCGCAGCGTGCTCGACAACATCTTCCTCGGCTATGACGGGCTCTGGCGGCGGGCTCTGCCGTTGGCGCGGCGCGCCGGGATCGCCCGGGCGACGCTGGCGCGGATCACCCGCACCGCCCTCGATCTCGACCGGCGCGGCGCCGATCTGCCGCTCGCCCAGCAGCAGCTCGTCGTGCTCGCCCGTGCGCTGGTGCGCGACCCGCGCATCCTGATCCTCGACGAGGCGACGGCCGCCCTCGACTTCGCCGATCGCGACGTGCTTTTCGCCGCCATCCGCGAGCTGGTGGCGGGCGGGCGGCTCGTCCTCTTCATCTCGCACCGCATGGACGAGGTGCAGGCGCTCTCGGACCGGGTCACCGTGCTGCGCAGCGGCCGGGCCATCGAGACCCTCGAGGGCGCGGAGATCACGCCCGCCCGGCTGCTCGCCCTGATGATCCCAGAGGCCCATCTGAAGGTGCACGCGCATGGCTGAGGGCATCATGCTCGAGGCGCGCGGCGTCACGCTGGAGGAGGCCGCCCGGCCCATCGATCTCGCCGTGGCGCGCGGCGAGATCGTCGGGCTCGCCGGGCTCGAGGGGCACGGCCAGGAAGCGTTCATCGAGACGCTCTGCGGCCTGCACCGGCCGGTCGACGGGACCGTGACGATCCGCACCGAGGTCGGCCGCGAGGCGCCGGTCACCAGCCTCGCCGAGGCGGTCCGGCTGGGCGTCGCCTACCTGCCCCGCGACCGGCGCGGCACCGGAATCTTTCCCGGCCAGTCGGTGTTCGACAATTTCGCCATCGCCGCCCTGCCGCGCCACGCCACGCTGGGCGTGGTCCGCCGGCGCGGCCTGCTCCAGCGGCTGCGGGACTTCCGCGAGCGGCTCTCCATGGTCTACGACCGGCCCGATGCGCCGATCGGCACGCTCTCGGGCGGCAACCAGCAGAAGGTGCTGCTGGCGCGCTGGCTCGCCTGCGAGCCCCGGGTGATGCTGCTGAACGACCCGACGCGCGGGGTCGATCTCGGCACGAGGATGAAGCTCTACGACACGTTTCGCGGGCTTGCCCGCAACGAGGGCATGCCGCTCGTGGTGCTCTCGACCGAGATCGAGGAGATCCTGCAGCTCTGCGATCGCGTGCTGGTGTTCCGCGAGCGCGCGGTCTCGCGCGAGCTCGGCCCTGACGAGCTGGCGATGGATCGGGTGATCGCCGCCATGTTCGGCCAAGGGGAGGCCGCATGAAGCGCCTCTTCGCCCGCCGCCCCGAGCTTCGCCTCGCCGGCGGCCTGTTCATCGTGCTCCTGCTCTTGAACCTGATCCTCAACCCGGTGCGCTTCGCGCCGGTCAATCTCGGTGTGACGCTCGGCCTGGCGGCACCTTTGATCATCGCCGCCATCGCCTCGATGCCGCCCATCCTCGGCGGGCGCGGCGGTATCGACATCTCGGTGGCGCCGCTCATGGGCCTCGTCAACGTCGTGATCGTCCGCGTGCTGGTCGAGCGGGCAGGCATGACCTCGCCCTTCGAGATCGTGCCCATCGTCCTGCTGATCGGGCTCGCATCCGGGGTGCTCAACGGCCTTCTCGCCACCATCCTGCGAATCCAGCCGATCGTGGCGACGCTCGGCACCTATCTCCTCTATGCGGGCCTGACGCTGACGATCTCGCCCTCGCCGACCGGCACGGCACCGGCCTGGCTGAAGTCGCTCGCCGGCACGGGCTCGATCCTGCCGATCCTCGCCGTCGTGGCGGTCTGGCTGCTGATCAAGCGCCTGCCGATCCACGAGCATTTGATGTCGGTCGGCAGCGACGATCGCGCCGCCTTCACCGCCGGCATCCCGGTCACCAGGGTTCGCTTCCTCTCCTATGTCGTGGCCGGCCTCTTCGGCGCCGTCGGCGGGCTCTCGCTCACCGGCCTGATCGGCTCGGCCGACCCGAACGTCGCGAACAGCATGACGCTCCTCGCCATCTCGGCCGTGGCCCTCGGCGGCGTCAGCCTCGCCGGCGGCAAGGGCGGCCTCGTCGCCGCGGCGCTGGGTGCGGTCGACATCTTCCTGCTGCAGTCCGTGCTTACCTACTTCAACGTCTCGACCTTCCTCCTGCAGATGGCCTATGGCGCGGCGCTCACCGTCGCCGTGGCCCTGAACTCCGACCGCCTCGGCCAGCTCCTGTCGCGCCGGAGGCAGGCATGACGGCGCGCTGGCGGGTCAGCGGCCCGGTGGTCACGCTGCTTTTGGCCCTCCTCATCCACGTCGTCGGCATGCTCCTGATCAAGGGCTTCGGCACCACCTTCGGCGTGCGCGCCATGCTGGTGCTGGCGGCGCTGCTCGCCATCGCGTCGATCGGCCAGACGCTGGTCATCCTGCTCGGCGGCATCGATCTCTCGATCCCGTTCGTCATCGGCTTCGCCAATGTCGCCGCCGCGCAGCTCTACGGGCAGGGCGTGCCCTTCGCCGTCGTCCTGCCCGGTGTGATCCTGGCCGCCATGCTGGTGGGTGCGTTCAACGGTGCGCTGTCGTCGATCCTTGCCATCCACCCGCTGATCGTGACGCTGGGCACCGGCACGACGCTGCAGGGTGCCGTGCAGCTCTGGACCAAGGGTTTCCCGACCGGCGGAGCGCCCGCCTGGGTGCAGAAGTTCGTCTCCATAGGCGGGACCATCGGGCCGGTGCCGGTGCCCTGGCTGATCCCGTTCACCGGAGTGCTGGCGCTGGGCGTGGTCCTCCTCCTCTCGCGCACCGTCTATGGCCGGCGGCTCTACGCGCTCGGCAGCAACCCGCGCGCGGCGCGCCTGGCGCTGGTCGATCCGGTGCGCATGTGGACGGTCACCTTCGCGCTCTCCGCCGGCTTCGCCGCCCTCGCCGGCATCCTGCTGCTAGGCTTCTCCGGCTCGGCCTATGCGGCGGTGGGTGCTCCCTACCTCTTCCAGACCATCGCCGCCGTGGTGATCGGCGGCACGGCCCTGGTCGGCGGGCGCGGCGGCTATCTCGGCACGCTGGCCGGCGCGCTCTGCCTGATCGAGCTCACCACCGTGCTGGTCGGCCTCGGCCTGCAGCCGCCTCTCGTGCAGGCGACGCTGGGTGTGCTGATCGTCGCCCTCGTCGCGGTCTATGGCCGCGAGAGCCATGTCCGCGAGCTGATCTGACGTATCAGTCCAGCGTGGTCCGGTAGCGGGCCATGGCCAGCGCCGTCACCACGACCACGAAGACCCCGAGGGCGGCGAGGCTCGGCCAGGTCTGGGCGAGATCGGCGCCCTTGAGGAGCGAGCCGCGGACGACCCGCAGGAAGTGGGTGACGGGGATGGCGGTGCCCAGCACCTGCGCCCAGTCGGGCATGCCGCGGAAGGGGAACATGAAGCCGGAGAGCAGGATCGACGGCAGGATGTAGAAGATCGACATTTGCATGGCCTGGAGCTGGCTTCTCGCCAGGGTCGAGAAGAGGAAGCCGAGCGCCAGGCTGCCGGTGATGAAGAGGGCCGTGCCGAGCGCCAGCGCTGCCCAGCCACCCTCGAAGGGCACGCCGAAGAGGAGGCGGGCGAGGCCGAGGATGAGCACGGTCTGGATCACGCCGATACCGACATAGGGGGCGAGCTTGCCGATCATCACCTCGATCGGCCGGACCGGCGTGGCGAGCAGCGATTCCATCGTGCCGCGCTCGTGCTCGCGGGTCACGGCGAGCGCCGTCATCATGACGAGCGTCATGGAGAGGACGATGCCGAGCAGGCCCGGGACGATGTTGAAGGCGGTGATGTTCTCGGGGTTGTAGCGGCGGTGCACGACGATCTCGAAAGGGCCACCACCGCCATCCCGTGCCAGCGGGCCCTGGAGGTCGTGGTCGAGGGCCGCCTCGGCCACGCCGCCGAGCGAGCCCAAGGCGCTGCCGACCGCGGTCGGATCGGAGGCGTCGGCCTCGACCAGGATCCGGGGCGCGTCACCTTTCACGACCCGGCGGCTGAAATCGTGCGGGATGACGACGGCGAGCTGCGCCGCACCGCTCTCGATCGCGGCGTCGATAGCGGCGTGCGAGGCAGCCTCGGCGGTGAAATCGAAATAGCCCGTGTTGCCCAGGGCCGCGAGCACCGAGCGGGAGAGCGTGGTCCGGTCCTCGTCGAGCACCACGGTCGGCAGATGGCGGGGGTCGGTGTTGATGGCGTAGCCGAAGAGCATGAGCTGCATGACCGGCATGACGAGGATCATCGCGTAGGTCAGCCGGTCGCGCGAGAGCTGCAGGAGCTCCTTGATCATGATGGCGAGGATGCGGGTTCCGGAGATCAACGGAAGTTGTCCTCGGCACCGCGCATCAGGTGGATAAAGACGTCCTCGATGGTCGGGCGCCCCTCGGTCCAGCGCAGGCCATCGCCGCGATGCCGCGAGATGGCCCGCTCGAGCAAGGCACGGTCGGGGCCGCTGACATGGAGCGCGGCGCCGAAGGGGGCGGCCATCTCGACGCCCGGCTCGCGCAGCAGAGCCGGTGCCAGGCGGTCGGCGCCCGGGCCTTCGCCCTTGAAGGTGACGAGGGCGGAGCGGTCGATCAGCTCGGCCACCGTGCCGCGCGCGATCAAGGCACCATAGGCGATATAGGCGATGTCGTGGCAGCGCTCGGCCTCGTCCATGTAGTGGGTCGAGACCATGACGGTCATGCCTTTCGCGGTGAGCTCGTGGATCTGGTCCCAGAACTCGCGGCGCGCCTTGGGATCGACGCCGGCCGTCGGCTCGTCGAGCAGGAGCAGGCGCGGCTCGTGCATCACCGCGGCGGCGAGGGCGAGACGCTGCTTCCAGCCGCCCGAGAGGGCACCGGCCGGCTGCTTGCGGCGGGCTTCGAGGCCGAGCCCGGCGAGCGCCTCGGCGACCCGCCGACGGCGGTCGTCCATGCCGTAGACCCGGGCGACGAAGAGCAGATTCTCCTCGATGGTCAAATCGTCATAGAGCGAGAACCTCTGCGTCATGTAGCCGGTGCGGCGCTTGATCTCGCCGGTTTCCTTCAGGATGTCGAGGCCGAGGCAGGTGCCTTCGCCGCTGTCCGGCGTCAGGAGGCCGCAGAGCATGCGCATGGTCGTCGTCTTGCCGGACCCGTTGGGGCCGAGAAAGCCCGTGACCCTGCCCGCCTCGACGGTGATCGAGACGTCGCGGACGACATGCTTGTCGCCGAAGCTCTTGTTGAGGCCCTTGACGTCGATGGCGACCGGCATCGGTCAGGGCCCGAGCGGCGTCACGTCGACGGGTTGGCCGGGCGCCAGGCCGGCGGGGTCGACGGGCTCGGCCTCGATCAGGAAGACGAGCTTCTCGCGGCTTTCCTGGCTGTAGATCACCGGCGGCGTGTACTCGACGCGCGGGCTGACGAAGGTGATGCGGGCGGCGCGTGGGGCACCGCAGCCGTCGCAGGTGAAGGTGACCTCGCCGCCCGTGCGGTAGGTCGCGACCGCCGCCTGGGGGACGAAGAAGCGGATCTTGACCCGCTCGTCCGGCAGGAGGGAGAGCACGGGCTGGCTCGCCGGCACCCACTCACCGGCCCGGAAGAAAACGTTCTCGATCAGCCCCGCGGCCGGTGCCGCGACCGCCAGTTGCGCCAACAGCACTTCCGCTTCGTCGACCGCCGCCTGCGCCCGCTCGGCTTCCGCCTCGGCGGCGGCGACCAGGTCCGCGCGGGCGCCGAGCTGGGCGGCGTCGAGCTGGCGCATGACCTGCGCCAGCTGCGCATCGGCGGTGCGGTAGTTGGCCAGCGCCTCGTCGAGGCGAGCACGGGAGGTGGCACCCCGCTCGACCAGCGGCCGGACGCGATCGAGCTCCAGCTTCGCCTCCTCGAGCTGGGCCTTGGCGGCGTCGCGCTCGGCCTCGATCACTGCCATCTCCTCCGCGCGCATGCCCTTGCGCGCATCCTCGACCCGGGCCTGGGCGGCGGCCGCTGCGGCCCTGGCACCTTCGAGTGTTGCCTCGGCGGCCCGCTGGTCGATCACGAAGAGGCTCTGGCCTGCCGCAACCCGATCACCGCGATCGACGTCGAGCCTGGCGAGCTCGGCAGCCATGGGTCCGGCCAGATAGAGGGCCTCGCCCTCGACATAGCCGGTCAGGAGCGGTGGGGTCGTGACACGGTTCTCGAGCCACCAGTGGCCGCCGGCGACCGTGAGGGCGATGACGACGAGGAGCAGCAGGACACGGAGGATGCGGCGTTTCATGGCGCGCCATCCGGCCGCTCGGCGAGACCGTGGAGCAGGGTGCGGACGTGCTGCTCCGCCAGCTCGCCCAGATCGAAGGGCTCGGCACCGCCCGGCACGAAGGTCTCGCGCCAGAGCATGCCCATGATGAGAGGGCTCGCCACCTGCATGGCATAGAGGCGGGGATCGCCGGGGCGCACCTCGCCTTTGGCCTGGGCGCGCGCGATGGCGGCGGCCATGAGCGACAGCATCGGCGCTACCACGGCGTCGTGCCAGTGGCGGGCGAGCTCCGGGAAGTTGCGGCTTTCGCTGATCACCGCCTTGGCCATCGGGCCGATGCTGCCGGTTGCCGCGGTCCTTGCGAGCAGGCGAACGACGGTCGACAGCAGCTCGGCGAACGTGCCCTGGTGCGCTCGGGCGAAGGCGCCGACGCGTTCCAGATCGGCGGCCACGGCCTGCGTCACCACTGCCCGGAAGAGCTCCTCCTTGGTGGCGAAGTAGAGATAGAGAGCACCCTTGCTCACCCCGGCGCGCGCCGCGATCTCGTCCAGCCGCGTCGCCGCGAAGCCTTTTTCGCTGAAGAGGGCGAGGGCCGCCTCGACGATCTCGCCCGGGCGCGCCTCCTTGCGCCGCCGAAACTTCGCCGTGGTCACGCCACGTCATCCTTAATAACCGACTGGTCAGTTATATAATGGCGGTGGCCTGCACTGTCGAGCCGCTCGCCTCGGGTGCCCATGGCCTGCTAGGCTTCGTCTTGACCTCGGGCGGGACGGAATGATGGTGATGAACGACAACGATGCCGCGAAGGCGATCGCGGCAGTGAACGGCCGGATCGTGGCAGCCTTCAAGGACCGCGACGCGGCCGCGGCGGCGGCCTGCTACACGGCGGACGGCAGGCTGATGGCGCCCGGCGCCGAGCCGCATGTCGGGCCGGCGGCGATCCAGGCCAGCATCCAGTCCGGTTTCGCCGCCGGTGTCGGCGGGCTGCGGCTCGAGACGGTGGCGCTCGAGGTGCTCGGCGACACGGCCTGGGAGGAGGGGATCTACGAGGTGTTCGATGCGGCCGGAAGCTCCCGCGATCTGGGCAAGTACATCGTCATCTGGAAACGGGTCGGCGGTGCCTGGCTGATCGCGCGCGACATCATGTCGACCAACCGGGCGGCCGCCTGAACGTCGTCCTGCCCCTTGCGAGCCAGCCGGCGCTCGCTATCGTGCCGGCCAAGGAGGAAACGACGGCATGACGGCTCTGCTCGAAGGACGCAAGGCGGTGATCACCGGCGCCGGCACCGGCATCGGTCGGGCGATTGCCTTGGCGTTAGTCCGCGAGGGGGCCACTGTGGCGGTGACCGATCTCGACGCCTGCCAGGCCGCGCGCGTCGCCGCCGAGGCCGGGGCTCGGGCCTTCGCCCTCGACGTGACTGATGCCGCCGCCACTTCGCGCGTCCTCGACGAGGCGGCCGCGGCCATGGGCGGCTTCGACCTGCTTTGCGCCAATGCCGGCATCTCCACCATGCGCGCCGTGGTCGATCTCTCGGAAGACGAGTGGGACGCCAACATGGCGGTCAACGCCAAGGGCGTGTTCCTCAGCAACCAGGCTGCCTGCCGCCGCTGGCTGGCCGACGGGACGAAAGGGGTGATCGTCAACACCGCCTCGCTCGCCGCCAAGCAGGGCGCACCGCTGCTCGCCCACTATTCGGCCAGCAAGTTCGCGGTCATGGGCTTCACCCAGGCGCTCGCCCGCGAGGTGGCGCCCCAGATCCGGGTAAACTGCGTGTGTCCCGGCTTCGTGCGCACCGGCATGCAGCATCGCGAGGTGGAATGGGAGGCGGAGCTGCGGGGCATGAGCGAGGAAGCGGTGCGCGACGAGTATGTCTCGCTGACCCCGCTCGGCCGGCTGGAGGAGCCCGAGGACGTGGCCGATGCCATCGTCTTCCTCGCCTCCGATCTCGCCCGTTTCATTACCGGTGAGAGCCTGAACGTCACTGGCGGCGTCAGGACCGACTGATCGATGCTGGTGCGCCGGGCCGCAGCGACCATCCTGCCGCACGTCGTGCTCGTCGTTTTTTCCGCCGCGATCCTCCTGCCGCTGCTCTGGGTGCTCAGGGTGAGCCTCACGGACAAGCTCACCGCCTACCGCATTCCGCCCGAATGGACCGAGCCCCGGCTCGACAACTACATCGAGATCTTCACGGCATATCGCTTTGCCGACTGGTTCTCCAACAGCCTGATCGTGGCGCTCGCCTCGACACTGCTGGCGCTGCCGCTGGCGGTCGCCATGGCCTATGCCTTCGCCCGGCACGACACCGGCGGAGCACCCCTGCGGCTCGGCGTCCTGGCGAGCCAGATGCTGCCGCCGATCGTGCTGGTGGTGCCGCTCTTCGCGCTCTTCCTGGGCGCCGGCCTGCTCAACACCTATGCGGCGCTGGTGATCGCGCATCTGACCTTCAACATTCCCTTCCTCGCCTGGATGCTCGTCGCCTTCTTCGAGGGCGAGGTGCGGCAGCTCGAGGAAGCGGCACGGATCGAGGGGGCCACTCGTTTTCAGGCCTTCATCCGGGTCTCGGTGCCGCTCGCCGCACCCGGCATCATGGCCGCGGGGCTCCTGGGCTTCATCCTCTCCTGGAACGAGTTCCTGCTGGCGCTGATCCTTTCGGGCCGCGCGACGCAGACCCTGCCCGTCGGCCTCTCGTCGCTGGAGACGCATCGCGGCGTCGAGATTGCGCTCCTCGCCGCGGCAGCACTGCTCGCGATCCTGCCGGTCTTCGTCCTGCTGCCTTTCCTGCGCAAGTACCTGATCAAGGGCCTCTCGCTCGGAGCCCTCAAGTGATCCCTCGATCCAACCCGACCGCGTCTTGCGGTCCAATCAGGAGGAGCCACCTCATGCGCAAGCTGCTGCTCGGCACGACCATTCTCGGTCTCGGCTTCGGAGCCGCCGAGGCCCAGACCCTCAACATCCTCATGGAGAGCGTGCCCGACACGCGCTTCGTCGAGGAGCTCCTGCCGGAATTCGAGGCGGCCACCGGCATCGACGTCGAGCTCGAGGTCGTCAACTACGCCGAGATGCACACCAAGCTGGTGCCGCAGCTCGTCTCGCCGACCGGCTCCTACGACGTCATCGTGGTCGACTTCTACTGGGTCGGCGAGTTCGCCAAGGCCGGCTGGCTGCAGCCGCTCGACGAGCGCATCGCCGCCGACGGCTTCGACACCTCGGTCTATTTCGACTCGCTGCAGGATCTCGTCGGCCAGGTCGACGGCGAGCAGCTCATGCTGCCCTTCTACAACTACGCCATGGGCCTGACCTATCGCCACGACCTCCTCGAGGACCCGGCCGAGCAGGCGGCGTTCAAGGAGAAGTACGGCATCGAGCTGCGCGTGCCGGAGACCTGGGACGAGTATCTGCAGCAGGTGGAGTTCTTCACCCGCGATACCGACGGCGACGGCAAGAACGACTTCTTCGGCGTGGTCAACCAGGGGCTCAGGCCCGATCCGATCGCCATGGAGTGGTCGAACTATCTCTTTGCCAATGGCGGCCGCTTCCACGACGAGAGCTGGCAGCCGATGCTCGACAGCCCCGAGGCGGTCAAGGCGGTCGAGGACTACAAGCGGAACCTCGAGGAGTTCGGGCCGCTGGGTGCCGCGAGCTTCGGCTTCGACGAGGCGTTCAACGTTGCGGCCCAGGGCAAGGCCTACAGCTACCTGACCTACAACATGTTCCGCACGGCCTATGACGATCCCTCGCAGTCCGCGGTGGTCGACAAGATGGAGATCGTCGCCGTGCCGAATGGCGGGCTCAACGGTGCCTGGGGCTGGGCCATCCCCAACTCCTCGCCCGATCCGGACGCCGCCTGGACCTTCCTCAAGTGGGTGGAGAGCCCGGAGATCGCGAAGAAGCGAGCAATGCTCGGCGGCTCGCCCACACGCAAGGACGTCTTCGCTGACGAGGAGGTGCTGGCCAAGTATCCCTACTACCCGGCGCTCGAGAACCTGCTCGCCACCTCGCACAACTTCCCGGTCTTCACCTACACCCCGCAATTCGTCGAGGTGCTGGGGCGCGAGCTCTCGCTCGCGGTGACCGGCGAGAAGACCGCCGAGGAGGCGATGCAGACGGCCAATGCCGAGCTCGAGGCCCTGCTGAAGCAGGACGGCAAGCTCTAGGCAGCGGGCGGGGAGGGCGGCGTGGCGGCGACGCTTGCAGCGCGCGACCGGCGCTTCGGCCAGCTCATGGCAGCGCCGGGGCTCGCCGCCCTCCTGCTCGTCATCGTCTTTCCGATTCTCTTCACGCTCTACACGAGCGCCTTCGACTTCACCCTCATCAACCCGCGGCACGACACGTTCGTCGGGTTCGCCCACTATGCCCGGGCGTTCGGCCTCGCCGAGTTCGGCAACGCGCTCCTGGTCACCTTGTGGTTCGTTGTCGCGGTCGTCGTGCTCGAGTTCGCCGTTGGCTTCCTTGTGGCGCTCATGCTCAACGCCGTCGAGCGCGGCAAGGCCGTCTACTACGCCATCCTGCTCTGTCCGCTCCTCATCAACCCGGTCGTGGTCGGACTGATCTGGCGGATGTTCCTCCATCCGGAGCTCGGCATCGCCAACTACGTGCTCGGCCTCGTCGGCCTCGGGCCGGTCAACTGGCTGGGCGATCCGCGGAACGCCTTCTGGACCCTCGTGGTGGTCGACATCTGGCACCAGGTCTCGTTCATGATCGTGCTGCTGCTCGCCGGGCTCGCCTCCTTGCCAAAGGAGCCCTACGAGGCGGCCCGGATGGAGGGGGCCGGCACGCTCGCCTGCTTCTGGCACGTCACCCTGCCGCTCATGCGCCCGGTGATCCTGGTGACGCTGCTGATCCGCCTGATCTTCGCCGTTCGCACCTATGATCTCGTCTACATCATGACCCGCGGCGGGCCCGGCCAGGCAACCGATCTGGTCAGCTACTTCATCTACCGGCAGGCCTTCGTCGGCCTCAATATCGGGCAGGCCTCGGCGCTCGCCGTGCTGCTGCTGCTCATCGTCCTCGTTCTCACAGCCTGGCTCTACCGCCACATGCGATCGCTCGTCTGATGCCCGATATCCGCCTGAGCAACGTCACGAAGGTCTATGGCGGCAATGTCGTCGCCGTGGACGGCATCGACCTCGAGATCGAGGATGGCGAGTTTTTGATCCTGCTCGGCCCCTCCGGCTGCGGCAAGTCGACGACGCTGCGGATGATCGCCGGGCTCGAGACCATCACCTCCGGCGACCTTTTTGTTGGCGAGCGGCGGGTCAACGAGGTCGACCCCAAGGACCGCGACCTCGCCTTCGTCTTCCAGAACTACGCGCTCTTCCCGCACATGACGGTGGCGGGCAATCTCGCCTTCGGCATGCGTCTGCGCGGCGTGCCGAAAGCCACCATCCAGAGCCGGATCGCCGAAGCGACGGCGCTCCTCGGCCTCGACGGCCTGCTCCAGAGGAAGCCGAAGGAGCTCTCTGGCGGGCAGCGCCAGCGCGTGGCGCTCGGCCGGGCGCTCTTGCGCGACCCTGTGGCCTTCCTCCTCGACGAGCCCCTCTCCAATCTCGACGCCAAGCTGCGCGCCCAGATGCGCACCGAGCTGGTCAAGCTGCATCGCCGCGTCGGCCGCACCATCATCCACGTCACCCACGACCAGGTCGAAGCGATGACCATGGGCGACCGGCTCTGCATCATGAACGGGGGGCGCATCGTTCAGGTCGGGCGGCCCATGGACGTCTACCGCAACCCTGCCGACACGTTCGTCGCCGGCTTCCTCGCCAGCCCGCCCATGAACCTCATCGAGGGCCGAATCGAGAACGAGCGGATCGTCGTCCAGGGCCTCGAATTGCCGCTCGCCGGCTTCGCGCCGAAAAGCGCCGACATCGTCCTCGGCATCCGCCCCGAGGATCTGGCGGCGGTCGCCATGGGCCCCACTGCCGTGCCGGTCGATCTCGACGTCGTGGCGATCGAGGCGCTCGGACCCGAGCTGGTCGTGATCGGCGGGCTCGGTGCTGGTGGCGCGGAGATCGCGGCCCGACTGTCGCCCGATTTCGTGGCGGCGATCGATGCTCCCTGCCGGCTCTGGCTGGATCCGGCGCGGATAGCACTCTTCGACGCCGCGACGACGCGCGCCGTGGCGCGGAGCTGAAGGTGTCGGCCCACGGCGCTCGACAGCGGCCGGGGAGGTGGTACGGTTCGGATGTGCCGCGATGAGCGGCGCCAACTCAGCGGGGGGAACAGGAAGGATGTCCAGGAACCGACTTTTGGCCTCGGCCAGCGTGGTGGCGCTAGGCCTTGTTGCGGCGGGCGGTGCTGTCGCCCAGGATCTGAAGCCGACCAGTGGCGAGACCGTCTTCTTCCGTGGCTGGCAGTACAAGACCGACATCGTCCAGAGCAATGTCGACCGCTACAACAGCGAGCTCGACGGCAAGGTCGACTATGCCACGGTGACCGGCGACTACCCCGCGATCATGGAGACCAACCTGATCGCCGGCGCCGAGCTCGACATCCTGTACGCCAACCCGTCGCAGGCCGCGCGCTACTATGACGGCGGCTGGGTGCTGCCGGCCGAGAGCCTGCCGAACATCGACGAGATCAAGGCGGACATGTACCCCAACATCCTCGACGCCTGGACCTACAAGGGCGAGCTGACCGGCCTCTCCTATTTCGTCAGCACGCGCGGCGTGATGCACGTCAACCTGAAGCAGTATGGCGAGCTCGGCTACACCGATGCCGACTTCCCCGCCACCTGGGACGAGCTCTACGACCAGCTCTACGAGATCCGCGACAAGGGCGTGGAGCAGCCCTATTTGCCGCACTGGCTCTCGGAGTGGTACGGCATCTCGTGGGGCTTCGTCTTCGAGGTCATGAACCGCGGTGGGGATTTCGCCGACCCCGAGACGCACCAGCCGACGCTCGACACCTCCGAGGGCGGCCCGGCCTGGGCGACGCTCGAGGACTGGAAGCGCATCTTCAACGACGGGCTCGTGCCCGAGGAGGTGCTGACCTACAACGAGAGCGCCTATATCGACGCCTATGCTTCCGGCCGTTACGTCTTCAGCCCGCAGCAGCTCTACGATCTCGAGACGTTCAACCGGCCCGATCGCTCGCAGATCGCGGGCGAGGCGAGCCTCCTGCCGTATCAGGGCCAGAGCTGGGGCCTGCTCGACAGCGCCGTCTACCTGATGACGTCGCGCGAGCGTGACGAAGCGCATACCGACGACGTCAAGAAGTTCGCCTCCTGGTACGGCTTCAAGGATCAGAACGGCGAGATTTTCGTTGGCCAGCGCTGGATGCAGGAATCGATGCTCTTCTCCGGCTACAAGTCGGTGATGGAGAGCGAGGCCACGGCCGAGCGCATGAAGGGTGCCCTGGCCCGGCCCGGCGATGTCGAGGCGGTGCTCGGGGTCTACGCCGAGACGCCCTACCCAAAGGGCATCTGGAATGTCGTCTGGTCGGAGGAGTTCAACTCCTGGCTGCGCGAGGAGCTGCAGGCCTTTATCCTCGACGATGGCGACATCGGCGACATGCTCGAATCGATCAACGAGAAGATCACCGAGCTGAACGCCAAATACGGGATCTGATCCTCAAGGCCTGATCTGGGGGCGGCGGCTACCAGCTCGTGTAGCCGCCGTCGACCAGGAGGATGCTGCCGGTGGTGTAGCTCGAGGCTGGAGAGGCGAGAAAGAGCACGGCGCTCGCGATTTCCTCCGGCTCGGCGAACCGGCCCATCGGCGTCATCTCGGCCCAGATCCTGGCCCATTCGCTATTGGCGAGCCCGAGCTTCGTCATCTCGGTGAGCGTGTAGCTCGGGGCCACCGCGTTGACCCGTACCCCCTTGCTCGCCAGCTCCACCGCCAGTGACTTGGTCAGCATGTGCACCGCACCCTTGGACGCGTTGTAGTGCGCCTGGGGTTGCGGCTTGTCGGCGATCACGCCGGAGTTCGAGCCGATATTGACGATGCTGCCGCCGCCGGCCTCGGCCATCCGTCTACCGAAGGCGCGGCAGGACCAGAACATCGCGTTGAGATTGACGTCGATCACCTCGCGCCACTCGTCGTCGGGGATCTCCGTCACGGGCGTGTTGCGGCAGATGCCGACGCAGTTGACGAGGACGTCGATGCCGCCGGCCTCGGCCCAGACCGCTTCGGCCATGGCCTCGACGGCGGCGGCGTCGCGCAGGTCGAGGGCCCTGTGTCGAGCATCGAGCCGGCCGGCAGCTGCCGCCACGAGATCGGCCTCACGGTCCACCAGCCAGAGCGCCGCACCGGCATCGCGGAGCGCCTCGGCCGAGGCGAAGCCGATGCCGCGCGCCGCACCGGTCACCACCGCCCGCCGGCCATCCAGCCTGAACCGCTCGAGATAACCCATAATCCATTCCCTTTCGCCGCACCGTGTCCGGCACGTGCTTGACGCCGGCCAACCCCGCCCCGAACATGGCGCCAATCGAGGGGTTGCGGCAACCTTGCCCGAACGTCCCCGAGGAACAGGCCGGCAAACCGGCTCGATGAGGGGGAACATGTGGCAGGTCAGGTGACCAGCACCGGCCGGACGAGCGAGCTATCGAACCTGCAGTTCGCGCTCTTGATGGCGCTGCCGGTGCTGCTCTTCCTCGTCCTCGTGGTGGCCTATCCGCTCGGCTACGCGCTCTGGATGAGCTTCCAGCAGATCGTCTTCTTCGGCGGCTACCGGACGAATTTCGTCGGGCTCGCCAACTACGCGACGATGCTCGGCGACGACAAGTTCTGGTGGTCGATCTGGGTCACCGTCCGCTTCACCGTCGAGTCCGTCCTGCTCGCCATGGCGATCGGGCTCGCTCTGGCGCTCCTTTTGAACCGGCCGATGCGTCGGCCGGGCCTGATCCGCACGATCATCATGCTGCCCTGGTGCGTCTCGCTCTACGGCACCGGCATCATGTTCTCCTACCTCGCCACCGGGCAGACCGGCTTCGCCACCGCCATCGCCTTCTTCTTCGGCGCCGACCGGCCGGTCAGCTTCGTCAACCGGCAGTGGGTGATCGAGGTGCTGGCCATCGGCAATGCCTGGAACATGGCGCCGCTCGTCGCGTTCTTCCTGCTCGCCAACCTGAAGACGATCCCGACCCGGCTCTACGACCTGGCCGCCATCGACCGGATGTCGCCGCTCGAGACGTTCTGGAACGTCACCCTGCCGCCGCTCCGCTTCACGCTCTTCGTCTTCACCTGCATCACCACGGTGCTGTCGATGAAGCTCTTCGACTTCATCTTCGTGCTCTCCGGCGGTGGCCCCGGGACGGCCTCGGCGGTGATGACCTACCAGATCTACAAGATCAGCTTTCGCGATCTCAATCTCGGCTACGGCGCCGCACAGTCCTTCGTCCTGCTCTTCCTCATCGTCGGCTCCACCATGACGCTCTATGCGCTCTGGGGAAGGCGCGAGGCGGCACGCTGATGCAGCGGCGCATGACGCTCTGGGCGTGGCTCGGCATCGCGGTCGCCGTGGTCTGGACGCTCTTGCCGATCTACTGGTTCTTGAAGATGTCGCTGCTCACGCCCGACGAGATCGCGCGGTTCCCGCCGCCGCTCGTCCCGCTCGATCCGACGCCGGCGGCCTATTTCAACATCTTCGGCTTCGACTACCAGGTGACGCCCGAGCTCGTGCGCCGCGCCTCGGGTCAGGCGGGGCAGATCATCAACGGCCTGATCAACAGCCTCATCGTCTCGATCGTCGTGACCGCCATCACCATGCTCGTCGTGGTGCCGCTCGCCTACGTCTTCGCCCGGCTCGACTTCCGCTTCAAGCAGGCGCTCCTGATCACCATCCTGCTCTCGGTGGCGCTGCCGCCGGTCTCGACGCTCATTCCCTTCTATGCCCTCTACGTGCAGCTCGGCCTCGCCGGCACGCTCTTCGGGCTGATCGTCGTCACGCTGACGATCACCATTCCCTTCGTCACCTGGATGCTCATCGGCTATCTGCGCAACCTGCCGCCGGTCGAGCGGCTGGCCCGGGTCGACGGCTACTCGCGGCTCGAGACGCTGGTCTTCATCGTCATCCCGCTGGCCAGGAGCGGCATCGCCGTCGCCGCCGTCATCGCCTTCCTCTTCGCCTGGAACGAGTACACCTACGCGCTTGTGCTGGTGAACGGCACGCCGGCCAACACCCTGGCGACGGCGCTTTCGGGCTTTCTCTTCCAGCACCCCGAGCCTTCGCATCTGGCCGCCGCCCTCGTGGTTTCTATCCTGCCGCCGGTGCTCGTCGCCTATTTCCTGCAGCGCCACATCGCCGAGATGAACCTCGTGGATCCGATCCGTTGACGGCCGATCCGCTGAAGCCACCAGGGACCTGACATGGCCGGCATCCGCCTCGACCACCTGAAGAAGAGCTTCGGCGCCTTCACCGCCGTCCAGGATCTCGATCTCGACGTCACCGACGGCGAGTTCCTGGTGCTGCTCGGCCCTTCGGGCTGCGGCAAGACGACCACGCTCAACTGCATCGCCGGGCTCGAGACGCCATCCGCGGGCCGCATCCTCTTCGACGGCCGCGACGTCACCAGCGACCCGCCGCACAGCCGCAACATCGCCATGGTCTTCCAGTCGGCGCTGCTCTACCCGCACATGACAGCGGCGGCCAATATCGAGGCCAGCCTGCGCCGCTCCGACCTCGCCCCCGAAGAGCGCCGCCGGCGGATCGACGACGCCGTTTCGATGCTCGAGATCGGCGACCTGCTCGACAAGCTGCCGAGCGAGATGTCCGGCGGCCAGCGCCAGCGCGTCGCCACCGCCAAGGCAATCGTCCGCCAGCCCACGGCCTTCCTGCTCGACGAGCCGCTCTCGGCCCTCGACGCGGCGCTGCGCATGACGCTGCGCGCCGAGATCGTGAACCTGCAGAAGCGGCTCGGCTCGACCACGGTGTTCGTCACCCACGACCAGGTCGAGGCGATGACCATGGGCGACCGGATCGCCGTCATGAATGGCGGCCGGCTGGAGCAGATCGGCACGCCGAGCGAGATCTACGAGCGGCCACGGAGCCTCTTCGTCGCCGGCTTCGTCGGCTCGCCGCCGATGAACCTGATCCGGGGCGAGGTGGCCGACGGCGTGTTCGCGGCGGGCGAGCTTCGCGTGCCGCTCGCGGCGGCACCAGGCCCTGTCACCCTCGGTGTGCGGCCGCAGCACCTCCACGTCCGCGCCGAGGGCGGCCTGCCCTGCGCCATCTTCGCGCTCGAGCGCCTCGGCCGGGAGACCGTGCTCATCGTCGAGGACAGGGCGCGCAACCGTCTACGGCTGCTGGTCGAGGCGGAGTTCGAAGGCCGGGTCGGCGATCCGTTGGACGTCGCCCCCGATCCCGCCCGCTGCCTTCTCTTCGACGACGCGAGCGGCCTGATCCACGCACCAGCCAACTGAAGGAACGGACATGGCAAAGCTGCGCATGGGTGTCGTCGGCCTCGGCTTCATGGGCTCGCTGCACGCGCGCCTCTGGCACGAGCTGCCGAACACCGAGCTCGTCGCCGTGGCGGACCTCGACCCGGCCACGGGCGAGCCGCTCGCCAGGAAGTATGGCTGTGCGTTCCATGCCGACCCGGCCGACCTTTTTGCCCGCGCCGACATCGACGCCGTCAGCATCGTCACGCCCGACCGCCACCATGTGGCACCCGCCACTGCCGCCGCGGCCGCCGGCAAGCACATCCTGCTCGAGAAGCCGATGGCCCACACCGGTGCCGCGGCGGCCGAGATCGCGGCCGCGGTCGAGCAGCATGGCGTGCGGCTGATGGTGGCCCACGTGCTCCGCTTCGATCCGCGCTATGTTCAGCTCCGGGCCGCCGCCGATCCGGAGACCTTCGGCGAGGCCATCCATCTGCGCGCCAAGCGCAACAGCGTGCGCGGCCTCGCGCAAAGGCTCGGTGCCAATTCCTCTGTCCTCTATTATCTCGGCGTCCACGACGTCGACATGCTGCAATGGGTGGCCCGCTCGCCGATCACGCGGGTCTATGCCCAGAAGGTGCAGAAGCTCTCGAACGGCAACGAGGACGCGCTCTACGCCGTGCTCAACTTCGCCAGTGGCGCCATTGGCACGCTGGACTACAGCTGGGCCTGGCCCGACGGCCTGCCCAACGGCTACTGGGTGCATCTCGAGGCCGTCGGCACGAAGAGCGCCGCCTTCCTCGAGGTCCGCGACCAGGGCCTGCACCTCGTCGGCGAGACCGGCACGGTGGGCGCCGACACCCATCTCTGGCCGGAGATCAACGGCAAGATCATCGGCGACCTGCGCGACGAGCTGCTGCACTTCGCCGAGGCGGTGCAGAGCGGCGAGCCCTTCGTCCAGGACTGGCGGGACGCCCAGGACGCGATCCGCGTGCTCGATGCGCTCTTCGCGTCGGTCGACCAGGGTGCTCCCGTCGACGTTCGACGCTAGCCCTTGACGGCACCCGCCAGCAGCCCCTCGACGACATAACGCCAGACCAGCACGACCAGGAGCAGGGTCGGCAGCACGGCGATGAAGATGGCGCTGTTGAGCAGGCTCCAGGAGACGTCGGTGTTGCGTGCCAGGGCCGCCATGACGACCGAGAGCGGCCGGGAGCGGGCGTCGCCCGAGAGCACCATCGAGAACAGGAACTCCGTGTAGGAGAGCATGAAGGCGAAGAGCCCGGTGGCGCACACCGCCGGCAAAGCGAGGGGCAGGGCCACCCGGAGGAAGCTCTGCAGGCGGCTGCAGCCGTCGATTACCGCCGCCTCGAACAGCTCCTCCGGCAGCTTCCGGAAGAAGACCGAGAGGATGAGGATGGTGAACGGCAGCGAGCGGGCGGTATGCACCAGCACCACAGCGAGCTTGGTGCCGAGCAGGTCGAGGCCGTCCACCAGCAGGTAGATCGGCGTGACGAGGGCCACGGCCGGCACCAGCGGGCTGAGGATCAAAAAGAGGAAGGCCGGCTTCTTGCGCGGGAAGGCGAAGCGGGCGAAGGCGAAGGCGGCCGGTGCGCCGAGCAGCAGGTTGAGGGCGAGGACGCTGGTCGAGATCTGCGCCGAGTTCCACAGGCTCCGCGGCACCTGTCGGGCCGCGTCGGAGATCATGGCCCGGTTCGCGCCCTCGGCCATGTAGGCGGCTGGCAGCCGGCCTGTGAAGATGTAGCGGTAGTTGTCGAGCGTCATGCCGCCTTCCAGGACCGAGCGGTCGCGATCGAAGAGGATCCGGTCGGGCACGACGCTGCCGAAGGCGGCGAGCAGGATGGGGCCGGCGGCGAAGGCGAGGACGAGCAATGCTGCCAGATTCACGATCAGCCGGTCGGCCAGCCGGCCGGTCACGGCGCCTCGTCCTCGGTCGCGGCGAAGAGATCGGAGGGCAGGGCACGGGTGATGGCGACGATCATCAGGCCGGCCATGGCGACGACGAGAAAGGCGACCGCCGAGCCGGCGCCGAAATCGTACATCGAGAAGCTCTCCCGCCAGATCTGGAAGGAGAGGAGGGAGGTGGCGGTGCCGGGACCGCCGCCGGTCATGGCGTAGACCACGTCATAGGTCGTGAAGGCGGTGAGCGCGTTGTAGACGAGGAGGACCACGACCATCGCCTTGATCGCCGGCCAGACGACGAAGCGAAAGCGTTGCCAGGCATTGGCCCCGTCGATCCTGGCGGCCTCGAAGAGGGCGGGATCGATGGTCGAGAGGGCTGCCATGATCAGCACGACCGAGAATGGCACCTGCGACCAGATATGGGCCACAGCGACCGAGGCGAAGGCGAGGCTCGGGTCGCTTAGCCAGGGGATCGAGCTGGTGATCAGGCCGAGATCCCGCAGCCAGGTGTTGAGCATGCCCCAGCTCGGGTTGAAGACCCAGATCCAGAGCACGGCGGTGATGGCACCGGGCAGGACCCATGGCAGCAGCACGACCGAGCGGAGCACGGCCCGGCCAGTGAATCGCCGCTGCAGCAGGAGTGCCGTCGCAATGCCGAGGCCGACCACGACGGGGGCGGTGACCGCAGTGAACAGGAGCGAGTTCTTCAGCGTCGTCAGAAAGAAAGGGCCGGCGATCACCTTGCGGTAATTGTCGAGCCCGGACCAGCTCAGCTCGTCCGGAAAGAGGAAATGCGCCGAGTGCAGGCTGGTCCAGAGCGTGTGGCCGATGGGCACGACGGTGAAGAGCGTGACGAGGAGCAACGGCGCGCCCACCCAGAGGACGGGGAAGCGCGCCGATCGCCACATGCCTCGCTGGTCGCCACTCACCGGCAGGCGGCCGAAACCCGACCGGTCAGCGCGCCATTTGTGCGCGAAGCGCGTCCCAGCGCTCGGCCCCCTGGCTCATGACCTCCTCGACCGTGGCCTCGCCGATCATCGCCTGCGCCATCAGGGGCCTGAAGCTCGCGGCCCAGACGGCGGTCCATTCCTTCCAGGTGCCGCCGCGCGCGGTCTCGATCTGCGCCTGCAGGGTCGGCATGTCGACCCAGCCGCTCCACGCCTCGATCACCTCCGGATCCTCGAGCAATGGCAATTGGCCGAAGCCCAGGCCCTTCTCGATCGCCCAGCGCTTGGCCACCGCGTAAGGCGGCCCGGCCATGAAATCGACAAACTTCCAGGCTGCTTCGCGCCGCTCCCGGTTCTCCGCTGCTGACGACGTGATCGCGTAGAACTTGGTGAAGCCGAGCGTCGACTGCGCCTCGCCCGGCATCCGCGCCAACGCGAACTCGCCGGCGAGCGGCTGGTCCGCCTTGTTGTTCATGGCCGCCAGCACGTAGTTGTAGACGATGGTGAAGGCGTGCTTGCCGGAGTTCATCGCCGGGATGATGGTCGATTCGTGGTTCTCGAAGGCGACCAGGCCCTCGGCAATGACATCGCGCAGCCAGCTCAGCTGCTGGAAGGCGGCATTGTCTGGCCGGTTGAAGATGGCCTCGCCTTCCTCGTCGAAAAGGTCGCCGCCGCGGCCGTAGGCCTGCGCGACGAAGGCATCGTAGAAGTTCGGCAACTCTTGATTGAACTCGTAGACGATCGGCCGCTCCATGCCGTTGGCCTTGAGCTTGCGAGCGGCGTCCGCCACTTCCTCCCAGGAGGTCGGCACCTCGATGGCGGCATCCTTCAGGATTCGCTGGTTGTAGATGAACGAGATGGTGTCGGCGTAGTAGGGCAGGCCGTAGAGGTGGCCGTCATAGGTCATGTCGTTGATGGTGAACCCGGCGAGGTCCTTCTTGTAGGACTCGATCGCGTCGGCAGCGATCTCGTCGAGCGGGTAGAGATAGCCGGCGGCCGCCCAGGCCGGCAGCCAGTCCTGGCCGCCATAGATCACGTCGGTGGTGGTGTTGCCGCGAAAGCGGAGCACCACGCTGTCGTGATAGTCCGGCCAGGTGTAGTCGGTGACGTTGACCTTGATGCCGGGATTTTCGGCCTCGAACTGGCGGACATTGTCCTGGATGGTATCGAGGGAGTAGTTCCAGACGACGAACTCGAGCGTTACGTCCTTGGCGTGCACCGCAGCCGGCGGCCAGGCGGCCGCAGCGAGCAGCGAGAGTGCCGCGACGCCGGCCATTCCCATGGATCGAGACATCCCCAGCATGTTTTGCTCCTCCCCATATTTCCTGCCACGCTTTACTAGGTGAGGTGGGCGGGTCGAACAAGCGCCAACGCTCCGGGGCGGCCGCCGCGCGGGATTGCTGTTGCATCCGGCTCCGAACTGCGGTTCCCTGCCTCCATGATTCGTCCAGGCGTGGCCACACGGACCGACGCCGGGCGCGAAAACGACAACAGGGGCGCACGCAAATGCGGAAAACGCTGACTTCCACGCTGGCCTTGACGGCTCTCTTCACCGGCTTCGCGATGACTGCGGAAGCCAAGACGCTGGTCTACTGCTCGGAGGGCTCGCCCGAGGGCTTCGATCCGGCGCTTTACACTGCTGGCACGACCTTCGATGCCTCGTCCAAGCCGGTCTACAACCGGCTTGTCGAGTTCAAGCGCGGCACCACCGAGGTGATCCCGGGGCTCGCCGAGAGCTGGGAGGTTTCGGAGGACGGCACCGAGTACACGTTCAAGCTGCGCGAGGGCGTGGTCCTGCACAGCAGCGACTCGTTCACGCCGACCCGCACGCTCAACGCCGACGACGTCATCTTCTCCTTCGAGCGCCAGCTCGACCCGGAGAACCCCTTCCACGCCTATGTCGAGGGTGCGAGCTGGGAATACTTCAACGGCATGTCCATGCCGGACCTCATCAAGTCGATCGACAAGGTCGACGACCTGACGGTCAAGTTCGTGCTCAACCGTGCCGAGGCGCCTTTCCTCGCCAATCTCGCCATGGACTTCGCCTCGGTCATGTCGAAGGAGTATGCCGACAGCCTGGCGGCGAGCGGCAGCGAATCCGACCTCAACCAGAAGCCGATCGGCAGCGGGCCCTTCCGCTTCGTCGCCTACCAGCCGGATGCCGTCATTCGCTATCAGGCGCATGCCGACTACTGGGACGGCAAGCAGCCGATCGACGACCTCGTCTTCGCCATCACCACCGACGCCTCGGTGCGCCAGCAGAAGCTGACCGCAGGTGAATGCCACGTCATGCCGTATCCCAACCCGGCCGACGTCGCGAGCCTCAAGGGCAATGCCGATCTGCAGGTGATGGAGCAGCAGGGCCTGAACGTGGGGTATCTCGCCTACAACACGCAGCAGGCGCCGTTCGACGACAGCCGTGTGCGCAAGGCGCTCAACATGGCGATCAACAAGGAAGCGATCCTGGATGCCGTCTTCCAGGGGGCAGGGCAGGTCGCGGTCAACCCGATCCCGCCGACCATGTGGTCCTACAACGACGCCATCGAGGACGATCCCTATGATCCCGAGGCGGCGAAGAAGCTGCTTGCGGACGCCGGGGTCAGCGATCTCTCGATGAAGGTCTGGGCGATGCCGGTGCAGCGCCCCTACAACCCCAATGCCCGGCGCATGGCCGAGCTGATCCAGGCCGACTTCGACGCGATCGGCGTCGAGGCGGAGATCGTCTCCTACGAGTGGGGCGAATATCTCGAGCGCTCGAAGGACGTGAACCGCGACGGCGCCGTGCTCCTGGGCTGGACTGGCGACAACGGCGACCCCGACAATTTCCTCGCCGTGCTGCTCGGCTGCGATGCGGTCGGCGGCGCCAACCGCGCCCAGTGGTGCAACGAGGAGTTCAACGACCTAATCCAGAAGGCCAAGGCCGGCACCCAGGACGAGCGCACCGCACTCTACGAGGAGGCGCAGGTGGTCTTCAAGCGCGAGGCGCCCTGGGCCACCATCGCGCACTCGATCGTGCACATGCCGATGCGTGCCAATGTCGAGGGCTACATCATGGACCCGCTCGGCGGGCACTGGTTCGACGGCGTCGATCTGGCCGAGTGAAAGCCCGGCGGTGAGCACGGGACGATCCGGGGTGGTATCACTCCGGATCGCCGCGGCCCGGCGGGGGAGGGGGTGAGCCATGCTGCGCTTTCTCCTCTCCCGTCTCGCCCTACTGGTGCCGACCTTCATCGGTGTCTCGATCGTCGCCTTCGCCTTCGTCCGGCTCCTGCCGGGCGATCCGATCCTGCTGCTCGCCGGCGAGCGCGGCATGAGCGCCGAGCGCTACGAGCAGCTCCAGGCGGTCTACGGCTTCGATCGCCCCCTGGTCGTCCAGTACCTGATCTATCTCAGGGACGTCCTCACCGGTGATCTCGGCACATCGATCGTCACCAAGCGGCCGGTGCTCGACGAATTCCTCACGCTTTTTCCTGCCACGATCGAGCTCTCGGTCTGCGCCATCCTGCTCGCCACCGTGGTCGGGGTCACGGTCGGCGTGCTCGCCGCCGTCCGGCGCGGCTCGTGGTTCGACCAGGGGATCATGGGCGTCGCCCTCGTCGGCTACTCGATGCCGATCTTCTGGTGGGGCCTGTTGCTGATCATTCTCTTCTCCGGCATGCTGCAATGGACGCCGGTCTCCGGCCGCATCTCGCTGCTCTATTATTTCCCGCCGGTGACCGGCTTCATGCTGATCGACAGCCTGCTCTCGGGGCAGGCGGGCGCCTTTCGCTCGGCGTTGAGCCACCTCGTCCTGCCGACCATCGTGCTCGGCACCATCCCGCTCGCCGTCATCGCCCGGCAGACGCGCTCGGCGATGCTCGAGGTGCTGGGCGAGGATTATGTGCGCACCGCCCGTGCCAAGGGCCTGGGCCCGTTGCGCGTGGTGGGGCTGCACGCGCTCAGGAACGCGCTCATTCCGGTGGTCACGACCATCGGCCTGCAGGTCGGCGTGCTGCTCGCCGGCGCCATCCTGACCGAAACCATCTTCTCCTGGCCCGGCATCGGCAAGTGGATGGTCGATTCCGTCTTCAAGCGTGACTATGCCGTGGTGCAGGGCGGGCTCCTGCTGATCGCCGGCGTCATCATGCTCGTCAATCTCCTGGTCGACCTGCTCTACGGGCTGGTCAACCCGCGCATCCGCCACTGACGGCCCTGAGCGAGGAGGCTGCCATGGCACAAGAGGGGGCGGCAAGCGACAGTCAGTTCAGGGCACCCGTCGACGCATGGGCGATGCGGCGAGCGATGCTGGCCGAGTTCTGGTTCTACTTCTGCCAGAACCGCGGTGCCGTGATCGGGCTCTTCGTCTTTCTCGCCATCATCACTGTCGCCGTCTTCGCCCCGCTGCTGGCGCCTCACAGCCCCATCCTGCAGAATCGCGACGCCCTGCTCCTGCCGCCGTTCTGGGAGGAGGGAGGCTCGCTGGCCTATCCGCTCGGCACCGACGCGGTCGGCCGCGACATGCTTTCCCGCCTGATCTATGGCGCCCGGTTCTCGCTCTTCATCGGCATGGTCGTGGTCACTCTCTCGGTGACCTCGGGCGTGCTGCTGGGGCTCGCCGCCGGCTATTTCCGCGGCTGGCTCGACGTCGCCATCGTTCGTCTCATGGACGTCATCCTGGCCTTCCCGTCGCTGCTCCTGGCGCTCGTGCTGGTGGCGATCATCGGCCCCGGCCTGATCAACGCGATGATCGCCATCGCCCTCGTCTACCAGCCCCATTTCGTGCGCCTGACCCGCGGCTCGGTGATGGCCGAGCGCGGCCGCGAATACGTCACGGCCTCCAGGGTGGCGGGCGCCGGGCGGCTCCGGCTGATGTTCCTGACCATCCTGCCCAACTGCCTAGCGCCGCTGATCGTCCAGGCCACGCTCGCCTTCTCCAGCGCCATCCTCGATGCTGCAGCACTGGGCTTCCTCGGCATGGGTGCTCAGCCCCCGACGCCCGAATGGGGCACCATGCTGGCCGAGGCGCGCGAGTTCATCCTGCGGGCCTGGTGGGTCGTCACGTTCCCGGGCCTCGCCATCCTGATCACCGTGCTGGCGATCAACCTAATGGGCGACGGGCTCAGGGATGCGCTCGACCCGAAGATGAAGCGGGGCTGAGCGATGCCGCTGCTCGAGGTCGCCAATCTCACCGTCGAGTTCCCGACCGCCTCCGGGCCCTTCCGCGCCGTCGACAATGTCTCGCTCGCCTGCGATCGGGGCGAGATCCTGGCCATCGTCGGCGAATCCGGCTCGGGCAAATCGGTGGCCATGCTGGCCGTCATGGGACTGCTGCCGGATAGCGCCAAAGTCACCGCCGACCATCTCGGTTTCGACGGCCGCGAGATCCTGGGCATCAGTGCCCGCGAGCGGCGACGGATCATCGGCAAGGACATCGCCATGATCTTCCAGGAGCCGATGTCGAGCCTCAATCCCTGCTTCACGGTGGGCTTCCAGATCGGCGAGACCCTGCGCTTTCATCTCGGGCTCGACCGGCGGGCCCGTCGCGAGCGCAGCATCGAGCTGCTGGATCAGGTCGGCATCCCCGCCCCCGCCGAGCGTCTCGGCCAATTCCCGCACCAGCTCTCTGGCGGCATGAACCAGCGGGTGATGATCGCCATGGCGCTCGCCTGCAAGCCCAAGCTGCTGATCGCCGACGAGCCGACCACCGCCCTCGACGTCACCATCCAGGCGCAGATTCTCGACCTGCTGGTGGACCTGCAGCGCCAGCACGACATGGGGCTCATCCTGATCACCCATGACATGGGGGTGGTCGCCGAGACCGCCGAACGCGTCCAGGTCCAGTATGCCGGCCAGAAGGTCGAGGAGCAGCCGGTGAGAGAGCTCTTCCGCGACCCGCATCACCCCTACACGGCCGCACTGCTGGCGGCCCTGCCCGAGCGCGCCACCCGCCACGGCAAGCTGCCCTCGATCCCGGGCGTCGTCCCCGGCCATGGCGACCGGCCGACCGGCTGTCTCTTCTCGCCGCGCTGCCGCTTCGTCACCGAGCGCTGCCGGCGCGAGGTTGTCCGCCAGGGCGAGGAGCTGGGACAGGCGCTCTGCAACTACCCGCTGCGCCAGGGTGAGCCCGTCGACCATCCGGGCCTCGCCCCGGTGGAGGTGCTGACTTGAGCGCCGCGGTCGTCGAGGCCACCGACCTCACCCGCCGCTACACGGTCTCGCAAGGAGCCTTTCGCGAGACGCGTGAGCTGCATGCGGTCAACGGCGTCAGCTTCAGCCTCGAGGCCGGGCGCACGCTCGCCGTGGTCGGCGAATCCGGCTGCGGCAAGTCGACCCTGGCGCGCCTCGTGACGATGATCGAGCCGCCGAGCTCGGGCAGCCTCCTGATCGCCGGCCGGCCGGCTGATCCGGCCGACAGGGAGCTCCGCCGCAAGGTCCAGATCGTCTTCCAGAACCCCTACGGCTCGCTCAACCCGCGCCAGAAGATCGGCGCCATCCTCGAGGAGCCGATCAAGATCAACACGAAGACGGGTGCCGTCGAGCGCCGAAACAAGGCGCTCGACATGCTGGCGCGCGTCGGCCTCAGGTCGGAGCATTACGAGCGCTACCCGCACATGTTCTCAGGCGGCCAGCGCCAGCGCATCGCGGTCGCCCGGGCGCTGATGCTGAACCCCGAGATCCTCGTCCTCGACGAGCCGCTCTCCGCCCTCGACCTCTCGATCCAGGCGCAGGTCCTGAACATCCTGATCGACCTGCAGAAGGAGTTCTCGCTCGCCTACCTTTTCATCAGCCACGATCTCTCGGTGGTCCGGCACTTCGCGGACGACGTCATGGTGATGTATCTCGGCCGGCCGGTCGAGACCGGCCCGGCGGAGGCGGTGTTCGCCCGGCCGGAGCATCCCTACACGGCGGCCCTCCTCTCGGCGACGCCGGTCGCCGATCCGGAGCATCAGAAGCACCGCATCCGGCTCGAGGGCGAATTGCCGTCGCCGCTCGACCCGCCGCAGGGTTGCGCCTTCAATCCCCGCTGCTGGCGCGCGCAGGACGCCTGCCGCGAGCGCTTCCCGCCGCTGGAGCACAAGTCGACCCACGCCGCCGCCTGCTACTTTCCGCTCGGCGGCGAGGTCGAGCCAGCCGGCTGAGCCCTTGCCTGGATCATCCGGTGGGTGCGGCCCATATCATGGGCATGTGCTTCGGACCGATCTTCCCATGATCTCGCCCTTCGCCTTCGACAACAGCTATGCCCGGCTGCCGGATCGCTTCTTCGCCCGCCTCGCACCGACGCCCGTCGCGGCACCGGCCATGGTCGCCGTCAACCGCGACCTCGCCCGCGATCTCGGTGTCGATCCGGAGCTGCTCGACAGCGCCGATGGGGCGGCCATGCTCGCCGGCAACGTGTTGCCGGACGGGGCGGAGCCGCTCGCCATGGCCTATGCCGGGCATCAGTTCGGCCAGTTCGTGCCGCAACTCGGCGACGGTCGGGCGATCCTGCTCGGCGAGGTCAACGACCGTTCTGGCCAGCGTCGCGACATCCAGCTCAAGGGTGCCGGCCGTACGCCCTTCTCGCGCGGCGGCGACGGCCGCGCGGCACTCGGCCCGGTGCTGCGCGAATATCTGATGGGCGAGGCGATGCACGCGCTCGGCATCCCGACGACCCGGGCCCTCGCTGCTGTCACCACGGGCGAGCCGGTCCATCGCGAGACCACCCTGCCGGGCGCCGTGCTCACCCGCGTGGCGCTCAGCCATGTGCGGGTCGGCACGTTCCAGTTCTTCGCGGCGCGCGGCGACACCGAGGCCTTGGCCCGCCTCGTCGCCTATGTGATCGAGCGCCACTATCCCGAGCTCGGCCAGAGCGACCAGCCGGCGCTGGACCTCCTTGCCGCCGTGGCGGAGCGCCAGGCGAGGCTGATTGCGATGTGGCTGTCGGTCGGCTTCATCCATGGCGTGATGAACACCGACAACATGTCTATCGCCGGCGAGACCATCGACTACGGCCCCTGCGCCTTCATGGACGCCTACGACCCGGCCACCGTGTTCAGCTCGATCGACCATGCCGGCCGCTATGCCTTCGCCAACCAGCCGCGCCTCGCCGGCTGGAACCTCGCCCGCCTCGCCGAGGCGCTGCTCGGCCTGATCGACTCCGATGTCGAGCGCGCCGTGACCCGCGCCACCGAGGCGGTCGAGGTCTTCGGTCGGACGTTCGAGAGCGAGCTCCTCCAGCGGATGCGCCGGAAGATCGGGCTAGAGATGGCGGAGAAGGACGACCTTGCCCTCGTCCACGCCTTGCTGGACGCCATGCACAAGGGAGCGGCCGACTACACGCTCACCTTCCGCCGGCTCGCCGATGCGGCCCTGGACCCGGCTCTAGAAGACCGGGTCGCCGAGCTCTTCGCCACGCCGGAACTGTATCGGAATTGGGCCGTCGGCTGGCGGGTGCGGCTCACCCGAGAATCCACGACCCTGGCGGAACGGTCGGCGCTCATGCGCCGGGTCAATCCGGCGATCATCCCGCGCAACCACCGGGTCGAGCAGGCGCTCGAGGCGGCCGTCGAGCGCGGCGATCTCGGCCCCTTCCGGGAACTGCTCGAAGCGCTCGCCCAGCCCTACGACGATCCGGGCGCACGCTGCGCGGCCTACATGGAGCCGCCCTGCCCCGAGGAGCGGGTGCTCGCCACCTTCTGCGGCACCTGAGCCGGCTCAGGCGGAAGCCTTCTCGGGAGCACGGGTAGCGAAGAAGACGCCGGCCAGCATCAAAGCCAGCGCCAGCCAGAAGCTCAACCCCGGCCGCTCGTCGAAGAGCATCGCGCCCCAGGCGACGCCGGCGAGGACGGCGAGATAGTTGAACTGGGCGAAGAAGGTCGGCCCGGCGCGGCGGATGATCTCGAAGAGCAGCACGAAGAAGACGGCGTTCACCGCACTGGCGAGCAGCACCGGCGGCAGGGTCGCCGGTCCGAGCGCCGGCCAGCCGAAGAGGCCGGTTGCCACCAGCAGCGGCACGAGGCTCAGCGCCGAGCCCAGGAGCGAGCCGCCGGCCATCGCGGTCGAGGCGGTCACCGGCGGGCGGAGAATGCTCGAGAGCACGTTGCCGAGGCCGAACATGACCGGTGCGAGGAGGGCCAGGAGGAACCAGCTCCCCGCCGATCCGCCACCGAGCGAGGAGCCGGGCATGACCAGGACCGCGATGCCGGCGAGGCCGCAGGCGATGCCGACGACGGCCCCCCAGCGGAAGCGTTCGACGCCGAGCGCCATGGCGAAGATCAGCGTCACCACGGGCGAGAGGGCGAGGACCAGCGTGGTCACGGCAGCCGGCAGATGCGGGGCGACATGGCTCAAGAGCGTGATCGGCAGACCGACGAAGAGCGAGCCGATGACGAGACAGGCGAGGATCAGGCGCACGCTCGGCCGTGGCAGCTCGCGCCGGACGAGCACGACGACGGCCAGGGCGAGCCCGGCGAGCAGCGACTGGGCGAAGGCGAACTGCAGCGGCTGCCAGCCCGCGGCGGCCGCCAGCTTGTTCAGCGAGAAGACGCTGCCATAGATGGCCGAGGCGGTGATCAGGAGGGTGACATTGACGACGGCCGGGGACATGGACATGTGACTCCGCTTCAGGCCGACGCGGCCTTGGCGGTTGCCCGTGCACCCGCCTTCGCAATAGTCTACGGCATATCGCAGAACGAGCCGCACCGGGAGCCGGAACGCCGATGATCTACGACGAGCCGGTCTTCAAGCCGGGCGGGGACCGCAACCTGCTCGTCTATCTCGGCGACGAGATGAGCTTCGACCTCAATTTCCTGGTCCAGACCTATGCGGCGAGAATCCGCGAGGCGGCCCTCCCGGGCCTTGTCGAGCTGATCCCCGAGCTGGCCTCGCTGCTCGTCTCCTATGATCCCGACCGCCTCGGCTACGACGACCTGATCCGCGAGCTCGCCGGCATCCGCCGCGGCATCGGCAGGCTCGAGGGGCTGGAGCTGCCGAGCCGGCTCTTCAACGTGCCCGTCCTCTATTTCGACCCCTGGACCGCGGCCTGCGTCGACGACTACCGGGCGAAGCTCGCCGAGAAGGAGCCCGATCCGGACTATCTCGTCCGGCTCAACGGCCTCGCTGATCGGCGGCAGCTGGTGCGGGTCCATTCCGGCACCGAGTACTGGGTCGCCGCACTCGGGTTCTGGCCCGGCCTGGGCTCGTTCCTGCCGCTCGACCCACGCTGCCGGCTGACGGCGCCCAAGTACAACCCGCCGCGCACCTGGACGCCCAAGGGGACGGTCGGCATGGGCGGCTCGATCACCTGCATCTATCCGGACGAGACGCCGGGTGGCTACCAGATCTTCGCCATCAGCCCGATGCCGATCTGGGATCCGGCGCAACGGCTCGCGGCCTTCAGGGACAGCCTCGCTCTCTTCCGGCCGGGCGACCGTGTGCGCTTCGTGCCGATCGACCGGGAGGAGCACGACTACATCACTGCCAGGGTCGAGGACGGCAGCTATTTGCATCCGGAGGTCGGCTACCAGCGCTTCTCGATCGATGCCTATCACGCCTGGCTCGACACGCTCGATCCGACCAAGCGCTTCTGAAGGGGACCGGGCAAGCATGTCGCGAACGATCGACGTCCTGACGGCCGGCCTCGAGACCAGCGTGCAGGAGCTGCCGGGCCGCATCGGCTTCTGGGAGCAGGGCTTTCCGCCTTCCGGGCCCATGGATATCTGGTCCTTCCGCCAGGCCAACCTGCTGGTCGGCAACGCGCCCGACACGGCCGCCCTCGAGTGCCAGTTCGTCGGCCCCGAGCTGCGCTTCTCCGCCCCGGCGCTGGTCGCCGTGACCGGCGCCGACATGACGCCCATGGTGGACGGCGTGCCGGTCGAAAGCTGGACAACACTCGCCCTCGAAGCCGGCCAGACGCTCACCCTCGGCCCGGCGCTGAAGGGTGCCCGCGCCTATGTCGGCGTTTCCGGCGGCATCGACATCCCGCCCGTGCTGGGCAGCCGGGCGACCTTCCACATGGCGGGGGTCGGCGGCGTCGAGGGGCATGCGATCAAGGCGGGCCAGCAACTGCCGTTGGGCCAGGCCGCGGCAGGGCCCCGGCCCGGAACACGCGTGGCACCCGAGGCCCGGCCGAGGATCGACGGCGGGCGGGAGTGGACCATCGAGGTCGTGCCGGGCCCCAACGACGACTGGCTCGACGAAGCGGGCAGGGCGCGTTTCCTCGGCGCCGACTGGAAGCTGACCGCCAAGTCCAACCGCACGGGCTTTCGCCTCCAGGGTCCCGCATGGTCGTTCTCGCCGCTCGCGACCGACAAGCGGCCGGAGCATGGCAGCGACCCCTCCAACATCCTCGACCACGGCTACCCCTTCGGCGCCGTCAACCTCGCCGGCCAGACGCCGATCATCCTCGTCAATGACGGGCCATCCACGGGCGGCTTCATCAACCCCTACACGGTGATCACCGCCGCCTTCTGGAAGCTCGGCCAGTCGCGGCCGGGCGACATCTATCGCTTTCGCGCGGTCACCGTCGGCGAGGCGCAGGATCTCCGACGCGCGCTCGACGCCCGCTGCACCACGGCGAGCCTGCAGCCGGGCTGAGCCTCTCCCTGCCGCCGATTGACCGGCAGCGCCCCCGGGTTCAAGCTCGGGCCAAGAGCAGCGAGCAGGGAGGCGGGAGATGATTCGCGTGGCGACCTTCGCCGGCCCCGGCACGGCACCCGTGATCCGGGAGGTGGCGCGACCGCAAGTGCCGAAGAACGCGGCGCTCATCCAGATCGGTGCGTGCGGCGTCTGCGGCACCGACCTGCACATCCTCAAGGGCCACTGGCCCAAGCCCCTGCCGTGGCCGTTCACGCTCGGCCACGAGATCGCCGGCGTCATCGTGGAACGTGGTGCCGAGCTGGCCGAGGACTTCATGGGCAAGCCGCTCGAGGTCGGCTCGCGGGTGATGATCCCGCCCTTGATGCCCTGCGGCCGCTGCCACTACTGTGTCCACTACCCCCAGAACGCGAACAAGTGCCTGACGCCGGTCTATTACGGCCGCTATCTGGGCTTCGACAAGGCGCCGCATCTCTGGGGCGGCTGGGCGGAGCATGTCTATGTCGACCTCGACATGCTGCCCGGCACCAAGATCTACAAGCTGCCCGACGACATGCCCTTGCGCCTCGGCGCACTGGCGGAGCCGTTGACCTCCTGTATTCGGGCCTTCGCCCGTGCCCAGCGGGCCGGCGGCTTCGGCTATGGCGACACCGTCGTCATCCAGGGCTCGGGGCCGATCGGCATTCTCGCTATCGCGGCGGCGCAGGAGATGGGTGCGGGTCGCGTGCTCTGCGTCGGCGCACCGGAGGAGCCGCGCCTGCGCCTCGCGCGGCGCTTCGGCGCGGAGGCGACCGTCGACATCGAGGAGCTCAAGACGCCGCAGGAGCGGATCGCGCGGGTGCGCGAGCTGGTCGGCGGGTTCGGGGCCGACCTCGTCATGGACTGCTCCGGCCATCCCAGCGCCGGCCCCGAGGGCATCGAGTTCCTGCGCGATGGTGGCACTTATGTCGAGATGGGCCAGTTCACCGATGCCGGCTCGATCGAGACGAGCTGGCACCGGATCTGCGCCAAGGATATCAGCGTCCTCGGATCCTGGGCATTCACGGGCAACGACCTGCCGCTCGGCGTCGACATGCTCTACCGCGCTCGCGACAGCTACCCCTTCCTCGACATGCAGACGCTCTACCCGTTCGACGAGGACGGCATCGCCCGGGCCATCGCCGATGCCATGGCCATGCGGACGGTGAAGTCGACGATCGTGCCATGCCCCGAGCTGCTGCAGTGATGGCGCCCGGCCGAAAGGCAGCTCAGCTCGACGTCGACGATCCTGGTTCGCTCATCTGGCGGCCGATATGCATGCCGGCGGCCAGGATGTCGGCCTGGACGGCGCGCCGCGCCGCGTCGGCGTCGCCGCGGCGGAAGGCCTCGATCACGGCGTGGTGCTGGTCCTGCAACCCCTCGACCAGCTCGAGGTCGGAGAAGAGCATGTTCAGGCTCGGGCCGATCAGCAGCCAGAGCGAGCTGATGGTGCGCAGCAGGATTGGCGAGCCCGAGGCCTCGTAGACGATGAAATGGAAGGCCTGGTTGGCGGCGAGGTAGGTCTTCAGATCCTGGCTGCGGATTGCCTTGCCCATTCGCTCGACGGCGAGCTCGAGCCGGCGGAGCGTCGCCGGCCGGATGTGCGCTGCCGCGTTCGCCGCTGCCAGGCCCTCGAGCTCGACACGGATGTCGCGCACCTCGAGGAAGGTCTCGCGCGAGACCCGGGGAATTCGATAGGAGCGGTTGGGCTCGGCGGTCAGCGCCTGCTCGGCGACGAGTTGCTGCAGCGCCTCACGCACCGGTGTCGGGCTGGTGCCGAAGGCTGTGGCGAGGCTGCGCACGGTGAGCGGCTCGCCGGGCTCGAAGCTGCCGCGCAGGAGCGAATTGCGCAGGCCCTCGTAGACGCGATCCCGCAGGGTGTCGCGTGGCAGGCTGCGCAAGCCGCCCGCCATTCGTCCGTCGCCTTCCAAGGCCATCCGTGCACCGGTCCCGATTTCGATTGCCGCTCCGTCACGGCTACGGCAAATGGTATATCAAATACCGAACAGGCGACCACGCCGTTGACAAGTCAAGGCCCTGATGCGTCACTAGGCGGCGACGGTTGGCACTCGGCAGTCCGCCAGGGAAAAGGAAGCGCGACAATGAGAATGACGTCCAAGCACGCCCTGATCGCCGCCACGGCGCTGGCAACCACCATCGGCATTGGGGGCTCGGCCAGCGCCGAAGGCGAGTGGTGGCCGGTGAAGGTTTATGACGCCTCGTCCGGTGAGAACGTCGAGGTCGAGTACTCGCCGGTCGAGAAGGCGGCCGCCCCCCACAATATCTGTGTGCTGTTCCCGCACATGAAGGACAGCTTCTGGGTCGCGGTCGCCTACGGCATCGTCGAGGAGGCCGAGCGGCAGAACGTCAACATGACCCTCTTCGAGGCGGGCGGCTACGAGAACCTGCCGCGCCAGATCTCCCAGTTCGACGACTGCATGGCGGGCGGCTACGACGCCATCGTCATCGGCGCGATCTCCGAGGCGGGGCTGGCGCTCAAGTTCGAGGAGGCCATCGCCGCCGGCATTCCGGTCATCTCGACCGTCAACCCGGTCGCGGATGCCGAGACGACGGCCAAGATGTTCGTCGAGTTCGACGTCATGGGCGAGCAGACCGGCAGCTACCTGGTCGAACATCTGGCCGGCGCCGAGGCCAATGTGGTGAACTTCCCCGGGCCCGCTGGCTCCGGTTGGGCGGAGCTCTTCAACGACGGCTTCAAGCGGGCCATCGAGGGTGTCGACAACGTCACTTTGCTCGACGAGAAGTTCGGCGATTCCGGTGTCTCCGTGCAGCTCCAGCTCATCCAGGACGCGCTCCAGGCCTATCCCGAGATGAACGTCATCTGGGGCACGGCACCGACGGCCGAGGCCGGCATCGCGGCCGTTGCCGAGGTCGGCCGCGAGGGCGAGATCATGATCATGTCCTCCTACGAGAACCAGGCGATGCTGGATGCGCTCAACCGCGGCGACATCCTGGGCTTCGCCACGCAGTACCCGGTGCTCGAGGGGCGGGTCGCCATCGACATGGCGGTGCGGGCGCTCGAGGGGGCGCCCTTGATGACCTTCGTCAAGCCGATCCCCGACATGATCGCCGCCGGCACGGTCGACCAGATCGACATGAGTCAGGTGCTGGCGCCGGCCGACTGGACCCCTGTCTACTCCGTGACCGCCGAGTGAGCCGGACGGCGACCGAAAGCGGGTCGCCCGTGGCCGCCCGGTCGGCCGAAGCACGCAAGGCCCCGCCGCCCGCGATGGCGGGGCCGTTGCTGCTCGAGATGCGCGGCATCTCGAAGGCCTTCCCCGGCGTGCAGGCGCTCGATCGCGTCGATTTCGACCTCCGCGCCGGCGAGGTGCATGTCCTCTTCGGCGAGAACGGCGCCGGCAAGTCGACCCTGATCAATATCATTGCCGGCACCTTTGCGCCCGATGCCGGCAGCTTCGAGTTCAATGGCGAGCCGATGCGCGGCCTGACCCCGCACCGCGCACGGGTCATCGGCATCAGCCCGGTCTTCCAGGAGTTCTCGCTGGTCGCCGAGATGACGGTCGAGGAGAACCTCTTCCTCGGCCGCGAGATCGCGAAAGCAGGTGTCCTGAACCGCGGGGCGATGCGCGAGCGGGCGGCCCGGACCATCGCCGATCTCGGCTTCGCCCTCGAGCCCGGCCGCAAGGTGGTGGAGCTCTCCCGTGCCCACCAGCAGATGACCGAGATCGCCAAGGCGTTGATGGGTAACGTGCGCGTGCTCATCCTAGACGAGCCGACGGCGTCGCTCACCGAGAGCGAGACCGTCCGGCTCTTCGAGCTGATCGCCCAGCTCAAGGCGTCGGGGATCGGCATCATCTACGTCTCGCACCGCATGAGCGAGATCAAGCAGCTCGGCGACCGCATCACCGTGCTGCGCGACGGCCGGCTGATCGCGACGCTCGATGCCGCGGGGGTCAGCGAGAACGAGCTGGTCGAGCTGATGACCGGCCGCAAGATCGACCTGCTCTTCCCGCATGTCGATCACCGGCCAGCCGAGACGCTGCTGCAGGTCGAGGACCTGACGCTCGCCGACCACAGCGTCGAGGGTGTGGATTTCCACGCCCGCGCCGGTGAGATCACCGGAATTGCCGGTCTCGTCGGCTGCGGCAAGTCGGAGCTGATCCGCGCGGTCTACGGGCTCGAGACGATCATCGGCGGCACCATCCGGGTCGAGGGCCAGGCCTATGGCCATCCCTCGCCGGCCCGGAGCCTCGAGCGCGGGGTATGCTACTTCCCTTCCGACCGGGTCGTCGAGGGCCTGGCCCTCGGCCGGCCGATCCGCGAGAACGTCTCGATGGCGGCGCTCGACCTCACCCGCTTCGCCCGGCTGCGGATCATGCAGCGGGGCAGCGAGCGGCGCATCGTCCAGGGCATCGTCGACCAGCTCGGCCTTCGGCCACCCAACATCGAGCGAGTGGTCGGCAACCTCTCGGGCGGCAACCGGCAGAAGGTGATGCTGGCCCGCGGCCTGACTCGCACGACCCGCGTCTTCCTCTTCGACGAGCCGACGGTCGGCATCGACGTCGGCGCCAAGGTCGAGGTCTACGAGCTGATGAAGCAGCTCGTCGATTCGGGTGCCGCCATCGTCCTCGTCTCCTCGGAGCTGCCCGAGGTGCTGCACCTCGCCAATCGCCTTTATGTCATGCATCGGGGACGCATGGTGGCGGAGCTCACCGGCGCCGACATCGCCGAGCAACGTGTGCTCGCCTGCTTCTTCCAGGACGAGAAGACGGGGCAGGCCGCATGACCGTGCGCCCGCTCGCCGTCCATGCCCATCCCCCGACCGGTGCCGAGCAGCTCTCGCAACGCCTCCTTTCGGTTGGTCTCCTGCCGATCCTGCTGGTGCTCAGCGTCGCCTTCATGGCCGTCTTCGAGCAGAAGTTCTTCGGCCTCAACAACCTCTTCAACGTGCTGCGCTCGACCTCGTTTCTCGCGATCGTCGCGGCCGGCCAGATGCTGGTCCTCATCGTCGGCGGGTTCGACCTCTCGGTCGGTGCGGTGATCGCGCTGACCAGCACGGTGATGGCGAAGTCGATGGCGGCCCTCTCGGCCGCCATGCCCGACCAGACCGCCGCAATCATCACCCTCGGCGTGCTCGCCGGGCTCGGCTGCGGCGTCTTCATCGGGCTGATCAACGGGCTCTGCGTCGCTTTCCTGCGCGTCTCGCCCTTCATGGTGACGCTCGGCACGCTCTCGATCGCGACGGGGCTCGCTTTGCTCCTGACGCAGGGTATTCCCGTCTACGGCATGCCCGATGTCTTCGTGAAGGAGTTCGGCCGTGCACTCTGGCTCGGCCTGCCGACCACGGTCTACATCGCGCTCGCGATCATCGCCCTCGTCTGGTTCATGCAGACCCGGACCCGTCTCGGCCGCTACCTCTACGCGGTCGGCGGCAATCTCCAGGCCGCCATCGTCTCCGGCGTGCCGGCCACGCTCAATGTCATCCTGGCCTATGTGCTGTGCTCGGTCCTGGCCGCCACGGCCGGGGTGCTGATGACCGCCAGGCTCGGCTCCGGCCAGGCCTCCATGGGCGGTGACGACATGATGTTGCAGTCGATCGCCGCCGCGGTGATCGCCGGCGTGTCGCTCAGGGGCGGCATCGGCCGGGTGGAGCTCGTGGCGCTCGGCGCCCTCTTCCTCTCGATCCTGACCAACGCCATGAACCTGCTGCGGGTCGATTCGAAGATGCAGGTGGTGGTCCTGGGCTTCATCCTCGTCCTCGCGGTGGCACTCGAGGAATATGCCCGCCGAAGGCGCCGCCATGGCTGAGGCCAAAAGCACCGGTGCTGCCCGTCCCGCTGGCGTCGCCTGGACGGCGCTCCTCGTCCAGGCGCTGCTGCCGATCGCCCTGATCCTGCTGCTGCTCGGCTTCGCCCTGGTCGAGTCGCGCGTGCTTTCCGCGGGCAACCTGCTGAACCTCCTGGTCCAGGCGAGCTATCTCGCGATCTTCGCCTCGGCGCAGATGATGGTCATCATAACCCGCGGTTTCGACCTCTCGCTCGGCACCTGCGTTTCGGCGGTCAGTGTCGTCAGCGCGCTCGCCATGACCGGCTCGCTCGCCGCCGGCGGCGAGGCTACGGGTCTCGCCATCGCGGCCGGCATGCTCTTCGGCCTCGGCATGGGTGCCCTGATCGGCCTCTTCAACGGCTTTGCCGTCGCCTGGCTGCGGGTCAACCCCTTCGTCGCCACGCTCGGCAGCCTCAATATCTGCCTCGGCATCGCCACCATGGCCTCGGACGGAAGACCGGTCTTCAATGTGCCGCGCGAGTTCTCCGCCCTCGTCTACAACGGCTCGGTCATGGGCGTGCCGATGCCGGTGGTGCTGGCGGTGCTGCTGCTCGCCGTCCTCCATTTCGTCCTCAACCACACCGTCTTCGGTCGGGCGCTCTTTCTGATCGGCGGCAACCCCACGGCCGCGGCCGTGGCCGGCCTGCCGAGCCGCCGCTACCTGACGCTGGCCTATGTGCTCTGCTCCCTGATCGCCGCCGTCGGGGCCCTGATGCTGACGGGCCGGACCGGCTCGGGCGAGCCCAATCTGGGCGGCAACCTCACGCTCGAGAGCATCGCCGCCGCGGTGATCGGTGGGGTCTCGCTCCGGGGCGGCATCGGCGGCGTGCCCTCGGTGATCCTGGGCGCCCTCTTCGTCACTGTGCTCTCCAACGGGATGAATTTGACCCGCATCGACGGCAATGTGCAGATGATCGTGCTGGGCAGCGTGATCATCCTCGCCGTGTTCCTGGACCGCTTTCGCGCCGTCGCCCGCTGAGCCGGCGCACCCTTCGGGAGGAGAAGAGAATGACCGTCGTGAACTGCGACATGGGCGAGGGCTACGGGCTCTACCAGATCGGCGACGATGCCGGGCTGATGCCGCATATCCACGTCGCCAATGTCGCCTGCGGCTTTCATGCCTCCGATTTCAACCACATGCGCAACACCGTCCGCCTCGCCAAGCAGCACGGCGTGAAGGTCGGCGCTCATCCGTCCCTGCCGGACCGCCAGGGCTTCGGCCGGCGGGAGATGAAGATCGGCCGCGAGGAGCTGGCCAACTGCCTGATCTACCAGATCGGGGCGCTCAAGGGCTTCCTCGACGCCGAGGGCCTCGAGCTGAACCACATCAAGCCGCACGGCTCGCTCTACGGCATGGCGGCACGTCAGGAGGACATCGCCCACGCCGTCTGCGACGCGGCGGACGTCTACAAGGTGCCGGTCTACGGCATCATCAACTCGCTGCACGAGACCATCTACCCGGCACGCGGCCACCGCTTCGTCGCCGAGTACTATGCCGATCTCGACTACAGCGACGAGGGGCTGATGATCATCACCCGCGAGCACCACGCGGTCGATCCGGCAAGGGCCGCCGAGCGCTGCGTGCGCGCCATTCGCGAGGGCAAGACGGCGAGCGTCAACGGCAAGGACGTGCCGGTCCGCGCCGATTCGATCTGCGTCCATTCGGACACGCCGAACGCGGTGGCCGTCGCCGCCGCGGTGGCTGCGGCTGTCCAGCCTTATGTCGATGCCGCCTGAGACCCGAGACTGAAAGAGATCGAAACGATGACCCAGCAAGCCGAGGGCGGCAGCCGCCGCTACCGCGTCGCCATCGACACGGGCGGCACGTTCACCGACGCCTATTTCTTCGACGAGGCGACGGGTGCGATCTCCGTGACCAAGGTGCCGTCCAGGCCGGACCAGCCGGACGCCGCGGTCATGGCGAGCATCGAGGCGGCGGGGATCACGCCGGCCGAGATCGCGCTCCTGACCCACGGCACGACGGTTGCGACCAACGCGCTGATCACCCGCAAGCTGCCCAAGGCCGCCATCGTCGCCACCCGCGGCTTTCGCGACATCGTCGAGATCAGGGACGGCACCAAGCCCGATCTCTGGGACGCCTATGTCGACGTGGCCCCGCCCTATATCCGCCGCCGCGACCGCTTCGAGGTGACCGAGCGCGTCGACTACAAGGGCAAGGTGGTGAAGCCCCTGGACGAGGCCGAGGTCCGTGATCTCGCCCGGCTCCTGAAGAAGCGCGGCTACCGGGCGGTCGCCGTCTGCTTCATGAACTCCTATGCCAACCCCGAGCCCGAGCAGCGCTGCAAGGCGATCCTGGAGGAGGCGCTCGGCCCGGACGTCTTCGTCTGCGCCTCGGCCGAGGTGGTGCCCGAGATGTTCGAGCATCCCCGCCACTCGACGGCGATGATCAACGCTGTCACCGGCCCGGTCGTCGGCCGCTACATCGAGGCCCTCGACAGGTCGCTGAAGAGTGCGGGCTATGCCGGCGACCTGCTCATCCTGCATTCGGGTGGTGGCGTGCTGACCGCCGCCGGCGCCAGCCGGTTCGCCGCCCGGCTCGCCAGCTCGGGCATCGTCGCCGGGGCCATCGCCGGCGCGCATATCGCGAAGCAATGCGGTTTCGAGAACGCCATCAGCCTGGACATGGGCGGCACCAGCACGGACATCTCGCTCTGCTACAAGGGGGTGCTGCCGACCACCCAGCGCTGGCACGTCGAGTACGGCTATCCGATCATGTTCCCCTCGATCGAGGTGATCACCATCGGCGCCGGCGGCGGCTCCATCGCCTGGATCGACCCGGGCGGCTCGCTCCGCAACGGCCCGCAGAGCGCCGGCGCCGATCCGGGGCCGGCCTGCTACGGCACCGGCGGCACGGAGCCCACCAACACCGACGCCAACGTGCTGCTCGGCCGGCTCGGCACGAGCCTGCTCGACGGCAAGGTGGCGCTCGATGGGGAGGCCGCGAAGGCGGCCGTGACCGGCACCGTCGGCGACCGGCTCGGCATCGACCAGACCGAGGCGGCCGATGCGGTGGTGCGCGTCGCCAACGCCAACATGGCGAACGCGGTGAAGCTCATCTCGGTCGGCCGAGGCTTCGACCCGCGCGATTTCGCGCTGGTCGTCTTCGGCGGGGCGGGACCGCTGCATGGTGCCGATCTCGCCCGCGACCTCGACATCCCGGTCGTCATCTTCCCGCGATTTCCGGGCATCGCCTCGGCCATGGGCTGTCTCCTGGTCGATATCCGCCACGACTTCGCGACCATGTTCCTCAAGGGTGCCAGCAGCGAGACGCTGGACGAGGTCGAGGCGGAGTTCCACAAGCTCGAGGCCGAGGCCAAGGACCGGCTGCGCGAGGAGGGCGTGGCGCCGGGCGACATGCACCTGCAGCGCGCCTTCGAGATGCGCTATGTCGGCCAGTGGCGGCAGCTCACGATCGACGTCGAGTCGGCGAAGCTCAGGAGCCTCGACGACGTGCTCGACCGCTTCCACCAGGAGCATGCCCGCGCCTACTCCTTCGAGGACCGGGGCCGCACCGTCGAGATCTACTCGCTGCGGGTCGTCGCCCGGGGCGTCGTGCCGAAGCCGAGGCCGGCGCCGGCGAGCCAGGCCGGCGGCAGCGTGCCCGAGGCGGCGGCCCGCCGGCCCGTGCATTTCGGCAAGGAGCACGGCTTCGTCGAGACCCCGGTCCTGCGCCGCGACGTGCTCGAGGCCGGCATGGTGCTCGAGGGGCCGATGGTCATCGAGCAGCTCGATTCGACCGTGGTCCTGCCGCCCGGCACCAGGAGCGAGGTGACCCCGGATCTCCACATCGTCATGCGTTTCACCTGAGGAGCAGAACTCGATGGCACTCGACCGCGTCACCTTCGAGGTTCTGAAGAACGCCTACGGCAACCTCGTCGACCAGATGTCGGAGCAGCTGCTCCGCACCTGCTACTCCTTCGTCATCTACTGCCGCGACTTCTCCAACTGCCTGTGCGACGCCGAGGGCAACACGGTGATGCAGGGCTCGGGCGACATCGCCGTGCATGTCGGCACGCTGCATTTCACCTGCAAATCGGTGATCGACCGGTTCAAGGGCGACATCCACCCGGGCGACGTCTTCATCTCCAACGACCCCTACACGGGCGGCACGCATTTCTGCGATGTGCGCATCGTCCGCCCGGTCTTCGTCGAGGGCGAGCTCATCGCCTTCACCCAGTCGAATGGCCATTGGGCCGATATCGGCGGTTCGACGCCGGGCTCGTTCGACATCAATGCCCGCACCCATTTCGGCGAGGGGCTCAGGATCACGCCGACCCGGGTCTGGACCAAAGGCCAGCTCCTCGAGGACGTGGTCGAGATGATCGTCGGCAACACCCGCGCCAGCGCCGACGCCATGGGCGACTTCCTGGCACAGTGCGAGGCCACCAGGCTCGGCGAGCAGCGGCTGCTGGAGCTGGTCGAGAAGTACGGCAAGGATACGGTGCTCGAGGCGTTCCGCGAGAGCCAGGACTATGTCGAGCGGTTCGCGCGGGACAAGGTGGCGGGCCTGCCGGACGGCACCTGGACGACCACCGACTTCATCGATCAGGACCCGACCAAGCCCGAGGGCCTGATCCCGATCCAGGTGAAGATGACCATCGAGGGGAGCCAGGTCAGCTACGATTTCGCGGGCTCGCACGACGCCATTGACTGCTTCCTGAACGGCAGCGCCAGCTCGGCCTTCTCCGCCGTGGTCGCGGGCACCAAGACCTTCTTCCCCGAGGTGCCGCTGAACTCGGGCTTCTACCGCTTCATCGACGCCGACCTGCCCCTGGGCTCGGTCGTCAACGCGCCCTATCCCTATGCCGTCACAGGGTTCTGCTCCGGGGCCTACGAGAAGATCATGAACGCGATCTTCGAGCTCTGGTCCAGGGTCATGCCGGAGCGGGCGCTCGCCTGCTCGTTCAACCTCGAATACCTCTTGATCGGCGGGCTCGACGACCGGCCCGAGCGGCGCGGCAATTTCTTCATGTGGTACGACTGGATGGCCGGTGGCTGGGGGGCGAGGAACGGCAAGGACGGCTCGGGTGCCACCTCCTCGATTTTCGGCGTCGGCCTCGCCCAGCAGTCGGTCGAGGCCCAGGAGCGGCTGACCCCCATCCTCATGGACCGCTACGAGATCGCCGCCGATTCCGCCGGGCCCGGTGAGTTCCGGGGCGGCTGCGGCCTCAACAAGGGCGGCACGATCACGGCGATCAAGAGCACGGTCATGTCCTATTGCTGCGACCGGGCGCGATCGGTCACCTGGGGCATGATGGGCGGCCAGCCCTCGGCGCCGCACGGGGTCACCCACACGCGGGGCAACGAATCCCGCTTCCTCGGAGCCGTCTTCTCCAACGTCCCCTTGCAGCCGGGTGACCGCTTCGACCGGCCTTCGGCCGGCGGCGGCGGGCTCTTCGATCCCCTGAAGCGCGACACCGCGCGCGTGCTCGACGACGTCATCGACGGCTATGTGTCGATCGAGGGGGCGGCGCGCGACTACGGCGTGGTCGTCGAGGCCGTCGACCCCGAGCTCGACGACTATCGGATCGACGAGGCGGCGACGGCGAAGCTGCGCGACGAGCTGCGCCAAGGGCAGGGCGGCTGGCTCGAGGAGCCGGCCGAGGCCGTGGCCGGCCGGCTGCGGAAGGGTGAGATCGGCATGCTCGAGGCGATCCGCCGGCACGGCATCATCTGCGACTGGAACGACGGCACGCTGCTGCCGCGCTCGACCGAGCAGTATCGCGCCGCCGCGAAGATCAGGGCCCGGGCCGCGTGAGCACCGCGCCGATCGACCGCGAGCCGGTTGCCATCGTCGGCTCGGGGCTGATCGGCGCCGGCTGGGCTGCGGTCTTCACCGCCGCCGGGCTCGAGGTTCGGGCCTGGGACCCCGAGCCTTCGCGTCTCGCCGGCCTGCGGGCGCGGGTGCGGCCGCTGCGGGCGGCGCTGAAGAAGCTGCAGCCGGTCCGCCGTGGCCGGCTGGTGCTGGCGAAATCGCTCGAGGAAGCGGTGGCCGGTGTCCGTCTCGTGCAGGAGAACGCGCCCGAGGATATCGCCATCAAGCGGGCGCTCTTCGCCAGGATCGAGGCCGCCGCCGAGCCGGCGACGGTGATCGCCAGCAGCACCTCGGCCCTCCTCTGGTCGGATCTGGCGGAGGAGATGGCGCGGCCCGACCGCCTGCTCGTGGCGCATCCCTTCAATCCGGTTCATCTGATCCCGCTGGTCGAGCTCTTCACGCCCGACCCGGCGCTGGCCGACCACGCCACGGCCTTCTACACCGCCCTCGGCAAGCGCCCGGTCCGGCTGCGGCGGGAGATGCCGGGCCATATCGCCGGGCGGCTGGCCGCTGCCCTATGGCGCGAGGCGGTCCATCTGGTGCGCGAGGGGGTGGCCAGCGTCGCCGATATCGACACGGCGCTGGTCGACGGGCCGGGTCTGCGCTGGGCCTTTCAGGGGGCGCATCTCTCCTACCATCTGGGCGGCGGGGCCGGGGGCATCGCCGACTATCTCGCGCATCTGGGCCCGAGTCAGGAACGCCGCTGGGCGACCCTGGGCCAGCCGCGCCTCGATGCCGAGGCCCGCGAGCGCCTCGTCGCCGGTGTCGCCGAGGAGGCCCGGGGCCGCAGCGTCGCCGAGCTCGAGGCCGAGCGCGATGCGGCCCTGGTCGAGCTGATGCGCGCGCGGCGCAGGGCCATCAGCTAATCGGCTTTGTCCAGCGGGTGCCCCTTGTAGAGGGGGCTCGCCAGGTATTGCCGCAGGCCGAAGCGCACCAGCACGCCGATGGCGGCGGCGACCGGCACGGCCAGCATGACGCCGAGGAAGCCGAAGAGGGCACCGCCGGCCAGGAGCGCGAAGATCACCCAGACCGGGTGCAGCCCGATGCGGTCGCCGACCAGCTTGGGCGTCAGGAAATTGCCCTCGACGGCCTGGCCGACGAAGAAGATGCCGGCGGTGAGGCCGAGCATCAGGAAGTTGGTCGGGCCGAACTGGACGGCGGCCAAGCCCATCGAGGCGACGAAGCCGGTGATCGAGCCGACATAGGGGATGAACGAGAGGAGGCCGGCGAGGAGGCCGACCAGCAAGCCGCCGCTCAGGCCGATGACGGCGAGGCCGATGCCGTAGAAGAGGCCGAGGATCACGCAGACCGAGACCTGGCCGCGCAGGAAGCCCGCGATGCTGCTGTCGATCTCGCCCAAGAGCTGGCGGATCGTGTCCCGGTGGTCGCGCGGCAGCCAGCCGTCGACGGTCTCGATCATCGAATCCCAGTCGCGCACCAGGTAGAAGCTGACGACCGGCGTGATGAACAGGAGCGAGACGATGTTGACGATCGCCATGCCGCCGGTCAGCAGGCCGCCCAGGATGTTCTTGGCCCAGCCGGCGGCACTGCCGGCATTGGAGGTCAGGGCCTGCTGCAGCTCCTCGTCGCCGGCGATGTCGAAGCGTTCGCGCAGCCCCTCGATCAGCGGCTTCGCCGAGCTCCAGATCGAATCGATGGCCTGCGGGAACGCCTGGGCGAGGGCCGAGGCCTGGCTCTCGATCACCGGCACCAGAAGGACCACGCCGCCGAGCACGACGAGCAGGAAGCCGACGGTCAGGAGTGCTGTCGCCCAGGTCCGGGACGTGCCCATGGCCTCCAGCCGGTCGGCCAGGGGGTCGAGCAGGTAGGCGACGACGAGGCCGGCGACGAAGGGCAGGAGCACGTCGTTCAGGACGTAGAGCAGGAGGAGGAAGACGATCAGGGCGATCGTCCAGGTCCAGACCTTGCGGGTGGTGCTCAAGCGCGCGTTTCCTTGCTGGCCTGCCATGCGGGCGAGGAACTAGACCGGCTCGCACCGAAGGCGACGGGTGCGACTCAGAGCACGGGGCCGAGCATGGCGAGCGTGTTGTTGAGCAGGCGCTGCGGCAGCGTCCAGGCCTCCACCTCCGCCAGGGTCACGGGCTTCGAGCTCGCGATATAGCTCTCCTGCCGCTGCCTGACCGCCCGGCTCAGCACCGGGTCGTAGACCAGGATGTTGTTCTCGTAGTTCAGATCGAAGCTGCGGCGATCCATGTTGGCGGAGCCGATGAGCGTCACCTCGCCGTCCAGCGTCAGCGTCTTGGCGTGGAGCAGGCCCTCGCCGTACTCGAAGATGCGCACCCCGGCGGCCAGCAGCTCGGCGTAGTTGCTGCGGCTGGCGGCGGCGACGAGGCGGCTGTCGTTGCGGGCCGGGAAGACGATGCTCGTCGCCACGCCGCGCCTGGCGCTGGCGCAGAGCGCCGCCTGCATCGATTCGTCCGGAACGAAATAGGGTGTCGTGACGACCAGCTCGCGGCGGGCGCTGTACATCAGGGTCTCGAACATCTCCGGCATGGCCGAGTAGCGCACCGTCGGCCCGCTGCCGACCACCTGGGCGGTGATGCCCTGCTCGAAGCCGCGCAAGGGGGCACGCAGGAGGTCGTCGATCCGCTCGTCGACATAGGCCATCCAGTCGGCGACGAAGAGATGCTGGTTCTGGCGGGCGACCGGCCCCTCGAAGCGGACCACCAGGTCCACCCAGGGGGCGAAGCGGGCCTTGATCCGGAACTCGGGATCGGCGCAGTTCTGGCTGCCGCAATAGGTGATGGCGTCGTCGATGACGACGATCTTCCTGTGGTTGCGCAGATCGATGCGGCCGTTGAAGATGCGCAGCAAGGGATTGCCGATGGGCAAGGCGCGGCCGAGCTTCACGCCGGCGGCCCCCATCGCCTGCCAGTGCTCGCTGCGCCAGAAGATGCGCGAGCCGAGGTCGTCGACCATGACCCGGCAGACGACGCCGCGCCCTGCCGCGCGCTTGACCGCCTCGGCCATCTTCAGGCCATTGGTGTCCGGCAGCCAGATGTAGAAGAGCAGGTGGACGTGCTCTGTCGCGGCGTCGATGTCGGCGACCATCGCCTCGATGGCGGCGTTGGAATCGTCCATCAGCCGGGCGCGGTTGCCGCCGACCGGCTCGAAGCCGTTGATCGAATGGCCGACCCGGAAGAGCGGCTGCCAGCGCTCGGGAATCGCCGGGCGCAGTGCTGCCGCGTGCGCCGCCGGGGCGTCCGCGACCCTGGGCAGGCCGGCCAGGATGCGGTTCATCCGCTCGATGCGGCGCCGGCCGATATTGGTCTCGCCGAGCAGCAGGTAGCCGATGATGCCGATCGCCGGCAGGATCAGGATGACCAGGGTCCAGGCGAGGCGCGAGGCCGGTTCGCGATGCGGCTTGAGAATCACCCGGACGATCAGGGCGAGCGAGACGACGATATGGAGGAGGAGCCACATCAGGCGGCCAGGGCGATCAGGCCGTGCAGCAGCACGTTGGCGCCCCGCTCGACATCCCGCCAGTCGGTGTCCTCCTCGGGCGCATGGCTGATGCCGCCCTTGGATGGCACGAAGATCAGGCCGGCGCGGGTGACGTGCTGCATGGTCTGCGCGTCGTGCCCGGCGCCCGAGGGCAGGGTGGTGGTGGCATAGCCGAGGTGCCGGCTCCGCGCCGCCAGCATCGCCGCGACATCCGCCGCCAGCTCGACCGGGGCGAGCCGGCTCTCCTCGCGGATGTCGAGGGCGAGGCCATGGCTCGAGGCCGCCTTGCCGAGCTCGCGGCGGCAGAGCTCGGCCATGCGGCGCATCACGGCATCGTCGGTGTCGCGGCCGATGATCGAGAAGGTGGCATGGCCCGGAATGGTGTGGGGGAAGTTGGGCCGGAGCTCGACCTTGCCGATGGTCAGCCGGGCCTGGTCGGAACCGAGCGCGGCGATCACGCCCGGGAGCCGTGCGGCGAAGCTGGCGAGGCCGGCGAAGGCGTCGCGGCGGAGGCTCATGGGCGTCGTGCCGGAGTGGTTGGCGACGCCAGCGAGCGTCACGGTCCAGTTGAAGACGCCGGAGACGCCCGTCGCGATGCCGATGGCGAGGCCGGCGGCCTCGAGCACGGGGCCCTGCTCGATATGCAGCTCGAGGAAGGCGTGGAGCCCGGCGGGGTCGCGGCGCGCCTCGGCATATCGGTCCGGATCGAGGCCCTGGGCGCGCATGGCGTCGACGAGCCGCACGCCGTCGCTGTCCGTGGCCGCCTCGAGCCAAAGGGGATCGACCGTGCCGGCCAGCGCCTGGCTGCCGAGCATGCCGCCGAAGCGGCCTTCCTCGTCGGCGGTGGCGACCACCTCGACGGGCCGTTTCATGTGGATGCCGGCGGCCCGCATGGCCCGCACCGCCTCGAGGGCGGCGCAGGTGCCGAGCGTGCCGTCGAAGACACCGCCGTCGGGAACAGTGTCGAGATGGGAGCCGGCCATGACCGCAGGCCCGCTGCCGGCATCCCAGCGGGCGACGACATTGCCGACGGTGTCCATGGTGGGGGCGAGGCCGGCATCGCGGCAGCGCTCCATGAAGAAGCGCCGGCCGGCCATGTCGGCATCCGAGAAGCTCGGCCGGTTGACGCCGGGGCGGCCGGCAAGGGTGCCGATCCGCGCCAGCTCGAGCATGTCCGCCCGCAGCCGGTCCAGATCGATCGCCGGGGTCATCCGCCGCTCAACGACTGCGCCTCACCGAGGCGATACCCGGCCACGCAACGGGGCGTGACCGGGTGCTGCAAGGAACAGCTACTTCTTGACGGCCTCGCCGGCATCCTCGACGGCCTCGCCGGTCGCCTCGAGGTTGTCGCCGGTGTCGGTCTTCAGGCCTTCCCAGGTGTCGCCGCAGGCTGCGAGCGAGACGGTCAGAATACCGAGGGCCATCAGGTTCAGGAGAATCGCACGGATCGTCATGGCTTTTCCTCATCGTGTGTCATTGGCGTTTTGCGACCATCGCTGCTCGCCCGACTGACGCACAGTCAATCGAATAGCCCAACTTCCTTATCGCGCTTTCGGTTGCACCGAAAGCCGCAAGAAATGACGCGATGGCACGTTGTGGCGGGAATGCTTCACTGCCGCGACATCGGCGGATGCCAGCAGGCTGTTGAAGAAGTCGCGATGGCCGCATCCCTCCGGGACGGGCCGCTTTTCGCCGCTGCGTGCGTTGCTCGACGCGTGACGATGCTTGGCATCGCCCCGCGCCGGGCGCCTTCCCAGCGACGAAAATCGATCCCGTCGCGGCCGTCGGGACTTCTTCAACAGCCTGCTAGGGCTTGAGGTCCTCGTCGCCGCCCTCGATCGGGTCGTCGACAGTGCCGATCGTGCCCGCGTCGGCGGGATCCTGGAATTCGCCGGGCGGCTGGGGCGGCGCGCCGGGGCCGGGCTCGGCATCGGCGCAGGCCACGAGCGAGACGGCGATGAAGCCGGTGAGCAGCAGGATCGAAAGCAACGGACGGAGTGCCACGGCAGTGTCCTCGAGCTGTGTCGTCGATGCCCGCTCGGGCGATCCGGATCGGCCCGCACGAACGCTATCGCCATGACAGTCTAGCCGCATGTGCGCAACAGGGGAAAACCCGAACTGCGTCCGCCGTTCTCGATCGGCAACAGTGCCGCGGGATCCGCACGGGCACGGAAGATATAGGTACTATATCCTAATCTGTCGTGAAACGCAAGGTTGTCCGGGTTCGCTCGGCGAATTGACGTTCGGCTGGTCCGCATCCCGCCGGATGGTCGGTGGAAAAGCCAAAAAATCATTTTGCTGCAAGCCTTTGGGCGACGCCGGGTTCGTTCGCAGATGGTCGGGTTCGTTCGTCGATTCTCCGGGTTCGATCGTCGAATCCGTGGGTTCGCTCGTCGATTCCCCAGGTTCGTTCGTCGGCGGGTGTCGCGGAATCTGCAACATTTCGGGGGGAATGTCGCGGAATCTGCGCCATCACGAATCGTTATGTCGCGGAATCCGCAACATTCTGGTGCCTGTTGTCGCGGTAGACGCGACAACCCGAGCGGAAATGTTGCGCCAGATGCGCCAACCCAAGGGCCGTGCGGTCGGATTCGCGCCGGAAGGGGGCCGTCGTGGCGGGGCGGGACCGCTGCTATAAGCGTTCGTTATGGCGCCGGCCGGGGATCGGCACGGCGGCGAGCAGGGTCCGCGTATAGTCGTGCTCGGGCTGCTCGAAGACCCGGCGGCGCGGCCCCTGCTCGACGGCGCGGCCGCGCAGCATCACCATGACGTCGGTGGCGAGCGCCTCGACCACGGCGAGGTCGTGGCTGATGAAGAGGTAGGTGAGGCCGCGAAGCGCCTGCAGCTCCTTCAGGAGGCCCAGCACCTGCGCCTGGACCGAGACGTCGAGGGCGGAGACCGGCTCGTCGAGCACGATCAGCCGGGGCTCGACGGCAAGGGCACGGGCGATGCCGATGCGCTGCGCCTGGCCACCGGAGAACTCGTGCGGGTAGCGAAGGGCGAACTCTGGCCTGAGGCCGACCTCGTCCATCAGCCGGGCCACCCGCTCGCGGCGGCCGGCACGGTCGAGGTCGGTCAGCGCCTCGAGCGGGCCCTCGAGGATCTGGCGCACGGTCTTCCTCGGGTTGAGCGAGGCGATCGGGTCCTGGAAGACGAGCTGCACGGTCTGGTGGAAGCGCCGCTTCTCGGCTCCAGCGAGCTTGCTCACAGGGCGCCCCTCCAGCCGGATCGTGCCCTCCGTCGGGGCGATGAGGCCGACCAGCATGCGGGCGAGGGTGGACTTGCCGCAGCCGGATTCACCGACGATGCCGAGGGTGGTGCCGGGCTGGACGGCGAGGCTGACGCCGTCGACGGCGCGCAGCTCGGGCTTTCTCGCCCCCCACCAGGTCCGCCCGCCGCCGAAGACGCGAACCAGGTGCCGGGCTTCGATAAGGGGGTCAGCCATCACCCAGCTCCATCCAGCGGATGCAGCGGCTGCGCCGGCCTTCGCCGGTCCGGGCCAGCAGGATCTCGCCCCGGCGGCATTCGGCCATGGCGAGCGGGCAGCGCGGGGCGAAAGCGCAGCCCTCGGGCAGGTCGTCGACCGGCGGCGGCAGGCCGGGGATGGCGTCGAGGGCGCGCTCGGGCTCGCCCAGCACCGGCACGCAGGCGAGGAGGGCGCGCGTGTAGGGATGGCGGGGGGCGGCGAAGACCTCGCCCACCGGGCCGCTCTCGACCACCTTGCCGGCATACATGACGAGCACCCGCTCGCAGAGCTCGGAGACGACGCCGAGATCGTGGGTGATGAAGACGAGGGCGGCGCCGCTCTGCCGGCGGAGATCGTTCAGCAGGGCCAGGACGCGGGCCTGGGTGGTGACGTCGAGGGCGGTGGTCGGCTCGTCGGCGATGATCAGGTCGGGGCGGTTGGCGAGCGCCATGGCGATGACCACGCGCTGGCGCTGGCCGCCCGATAGCTCGTGCGGGAAGGCGTCGAACTTCGTGCGCGGCTGGGGGATGCCGACGGCGTCGAGAAGCTCCTCCGCCTGACGCCGGGCGGCGCTGCCGCCCAGGCCCTGGTGGCGGATCAGCGTCTCCGTGACCTGGTGGCCGACCCGCATGAGCGGGTTCAGCGTGGTCAGCGGGTCCTGGAAGATATAGGCGATCCGGTTGCCGCGGATGTCCTGCAGGTCGCGCATGGGCAGGCGCAGGAGATCGCGGCCGGCGAAGCGGATCTCGCCGCCGGCGACGATGCCGGGCGGGGTCGGCACGAGGCCGAGGATCGAGAGTGCTGTCACCGACTTGCCGGAGCCGCTCTCGCCGACGATGCCGAGGCTTTCGCCCGGCTGCAGCACGAAATCGATGCCGCCCACCGCCTTCAGCACGCGCTGGCCGATGTGGAACTCGGTCCGGAGGTTCCTGACCTCGAGCAGGGCACCCTTGTCGCCCGTGCCGGAGGTGCGGCCCTCCGCGACGGCGGTGCGGGCCACGGGGCGCGAGAGGGCGCCGGACTTGAGGCGCGGGTCGAGCACGTCGCGCAGCCCGTCGCCGAGCAGGTTGATGCCGATGACGAGGACGAGGATCAGCACACCCGGGACGATCGAGACATGCGGGGCGGTGATGACGAGGTTCCTGCCGTCGCCCAGCATCGAGCCGAGATCGGCCTGGGGCGGCTGGGCGCCGAGGCCGAGGAAGGAGAGCCCGGCGGTCTCGAGGATCATCCAGCCGACGGTGGTCGACATGGTGATGACGATGACCGGCAGCACGTTGGGCAGGAGCTCGGAGAGGATGATCCGCGCGTTCGAGTAGCCGGAGAGCCGGGCCGCCTCGATGAACTCGCGCTGCACGAGGCCGAGCGTGGCGCCCCGGACCGAGCGGGCGAAGAAGGGGATGTTGACGACCGCGATGGCGAGGAGCGCGTTCAGGAGGCCCGGCCCCAATGCGGCGACGATGGCCAGCGCCAGCAGGAGGTAGGGAAAGGCCATCAGCATGTCGACGCCGCGCATCAGCACGTTGTCGGCAAGCCGCCCGAAATAGGCGGCGACGAGGCCGATCGTGCTGCCGACGAAGGCGGCGACGAGCGTGGCGGCGACGCCGACCGCGATGCTGACCCGGGCCCCCCAGACGAGCCGGGACAGCATGTCGCGGCCGAGCTGGTCGGTGCCGAGCCAGGCGCCATGGGAGAAGGGCGGCAGGAGGCGGTTCGCCGGGGCGGTGATGTCGGGATCGGCGAGCGGCAGGACGGGGGCGAGGAGCGCGATGCCCACGATAGCGACGACGATGGCGAGGCCGACGACGGCGAGCCCGTTGCGGCTGAGCCTGGCCCAGGCGGAGGTGCGGCGGGGAAGTGAACTCGCCGCCATCAGCCGCGCCTCAGGCGGGGGTCGAGGGCGACCTGGATCAGGTCCGTGGCGAGGTTGATGAGGACGAAGGACGCGGCCACCACGAGGACGCCGCCCTGCACCAGGAGGATGTCGCGGGTCGAGATGGCGGTGACCAGCATCCGGCCGATGCCGGGCCACTGGAAGACGGTCTCGATATAGACGGCACCGCCGAGGACGAAGCCCGCCTGGATGCCGATGATCGGGACGATGCCGACGAGCGCGTTCACGAAGGCGTGGCGGAGGATGACGCGGCCTTCGCGCAGGCCCTTGGCCCGGGCGGTGCGCACGTAGTCCTGGCGCAGCACCTCGAGCATGCCGGACCGCGTCAGCCGGGCGACGACGCCGGTCGCGACCACGGCGAGGGCGGTGGCGGGCAGGGTCAGGTGCCAGAGCAGCTCGCTCGGGCTGCCGTCGCCGAAGAGGTCGTACATGCCGCCCGTCGGGAACCAGCCGAGGCCGACCGAGAACCAGAGGATCAGCATGATGCCGAGGAAGAAGGAGGGGGTGGAGATGCCGACGAGCACGGTGAGCGTGATGAGCTTGTCGGCCCAGCCATACTGGCGGACCGCCGAGACGACGCCGGCGGCGAGGCCGAGGACGGTGCAGAGGAAGAGGGCGGCGGCCGCCAGGATCAGCGTCGGGCCGAAGCGCTCCAGCACCTCGTCGAGGACCGGCCGGTTGAGCGAGTAGGAGCGGCCGAGATCGCCCTCGAGGACACCCTGGAGCCAGGTCAGGTACTGGACAGGCAGGGGCTGGTCGAGGCCGAGCTCCCTGTTGATGCGCTCGACGTTCTCCGGCGTGGCGAAGGAGCCCAGGATGGCCGTCGCCGGGTCGCCCGGGATCAGGGAGATCACCAGAAAGACGATCACCGAGATCCCGAGCAGGACCGGGACGGTCAGGGCCAGCCGACGAAGGGCGTAGCCGAGCAAGGGGTCAGCCGGCCTTGGCGACGTCCTTGAGGATCAGGAGGAAGCTGGGCTCGAGGCTGAAGCTCTCGACCTTGTCGGTGGTCACGGCGTTCTGCTTCCAGTTGGCGATGAAGGCCCAGGGCGCGTCCTCGTGGACGATCGCCTGCATCTCCTTGTAGAGCCGCGCCCGCTCCTCCTGGTCGGTGGCGCGCCGCGCCGCCTCGAGCAACTCGTCGACCATCGGGTTCGAGTAGTAGCCCGAGTTGAAGCCGCCATTCTCCGGCATGGCCTCGGTCCTGAGCGCCAGGAAGGGCAGGGTGTCGGGGTCGTTGGTCATCCAGGCCATCTCGGCCATGCCGGCCTTGCCCTCGAGGCCGGGGTTCACCTGGCCGAGGAAGGTGTTCCACTCGTAGGTCTCGATCCTGGCGTCGATGCCGACGGCGGCGAGGTCGGCCTGGATGGCCGTGCCCATCGGCACCGGGTCGAGCATGCCGGAGCCGCCCTCGGTGACGTAGAAGACGGTCTCGACACCATCATCGTAGCCGGCCTCGGCGATCAGCGCCTTGGCCTTCTCGGGGTCATAGGGATAGGGCTCGAGGTCGGGGTTGTAGGCCCAGGCGAAGGCCTCGGGCGTCGGCCCGGCCGCCACGGTGGCGGTGCCCTGCAGCACGTTGGTGACGAGGCTTTCCTTGTCGATGGCGTAGTTCACCGCCTGGCGCATGCGCACGTCGTCGAAGGGCGCTTCCCTGGTGTTGAGGATGAGGAACCACAAATGCGGGCCGGCCTGCTCGTGGAGCTCGAAGGCGGGGTCCTCGGCGAAGAGGGCGACGTTGTCCGGCGGCACCTCGACCATGAGGTCGATGCCGCCCGAGAGCATCTCGGAGACGCGCGCATTGGCGTCGGTGATCGGGCGGAAGACCACGCCTCGCAGGGGTGGGGCGCCGTCCCAGTAGTCCTCGTTGCGCTCGAGCGCCACCTGCCGGTTGGACTCCCAGACCCTGAACGCGAAGGGCCCGGTGCCGGCGGGGTTGCGGGCGTAGTCGGGTCCGTGCGTCTCGACCGCGGTCGGCGAGACGATGAGGCCGGTGGGATAGGCGAGGTTCGAGAGGAAGGGCGCGTAGGGCTCGTTCAGGTGGAACCGCACGGTCAGCGGGTCGACCACCTCGGTCTCCTGGATGGCGCTGAAGAAGAAGGAGAGCGGGAAAGGGCCGGTGCCATGCTGCGGATGGCTCTCGTCGAGCATGCGGTCGAAGTTGAACTTCACCGCCGCGGCGTCGAAGGGCGTGCCGTCGTGGAAGGTGACGCCGTCGCGGAGCTTGAAGGTGTAGGTCGTGCCGTCCTCGCTGATCTCCCAGCTCTCGGCGAGCGCCGGCTCGACCTCCAGCGTGCCGGGGCGATAGCGGACCAGGCCATCATAGACATTGACCAGGATGCGGAAGTCGTTGACCGCGGTGACCACATGCGGGTCCATCGACGCGGGCTCGGCGATCTGGCCCACGACCAGCACGTCGGGCGGCACCTGGGCCGTGGCGGTCGGGGCCACGAGTGCTGCGGGGAGCGGGGCGACGAGGAGGCCGGCCAGGGCCGAGGCCAGGAGCGAACGGCGCAGAAGAGCCAGTGACATGGGAGATCTCCCGACGGTCTGGTGGATCGTGGACACGAGCCGGACGGGCCATCGTCATCGCGAAGGGCCGCCGCGACACCGCGCCGTGGGGTTCGCCCAAGGGTCGGCCAGGCTTTTTCCCTTGTCAAATCGACGGGACCGTCGAGTTTGATGGCGATGGCCGATGGCCGCCGGGCCCGAGCGGTCCATGGACGTCGAGACGTGCATGATGGGATTTGCCGATGTTGCAGCGGACGTCGTGGGCCTGGGTCAGCGGGGCCTTCCTCGTCGGCCTCGCGGCCGGTGGGCCCGCCGAGGCCGGCGGGCTCTACATCTCGGAGTTCGCGACGCCAAGCATGGGCACGGCTTCGGCCGGCGCCCAGGCCTGGGCCGACAATGCGTCGACGGCCCTGCACAACCCGGCCGGCATGACCCGGCTCGAGGGCAGTGCGCTCATGGTCGGGGCGGGGTTCGGGCTGACCGAGGTCAAGTTCGACCCCGATCGGTCGGCCATCCAGGGCAATGACGGCGGCGATGCGGGAACCCTGGCGCCGCTCGCCACCCTCGCCGGCGTTCTCGAGCTCGACGAGAGGTGGGCGGTGGGCCTCTCGGCCGGCGGCATCACTGGTGCAGCACTGGAGTACGACGACGACTGGGTCGGGCGGTTCCAGGTGACCGACGTGTCGCTGGTCGTCGCCGGGATCACCCCGTCGGTCGCCTACGCGGTGACGGACCGGCTGTCGCTCGGCGTCGGGGCGACGCTCTGGTATGCCAACCTGAACGAGACGATCCGGCCATCGGCGGTCGGCGGCAATGCGCGGGTCAGGGTCGAGGATGCCGACGACACCGACGTCACCTTCAACCTCAGCGCCCTTTTCGAGCTGACCGACGACACGCGATTCGGCGTGATCTACAACTCGGAGGCGAAGCTGAACCTCTCCGGCGACGTCGATGTCCGCCCGCTCGGGCAGCAGGCCAGCGCCGGGCTCGACTTCACCTTCCCGCAATACGTCAAGGCGAGCGTCTATCACGACCTGAGCGACAGCGTGGCGCTGCTCGGCTCGGTGCGCTGGGAGGACTGGAGCGCCTTCGGCGACATTCCGGTCTCGGCCGATCGCGGCTCGACCGCGATTCCCGCCAACTGGCGCGATACATACGGGTTCTCGCTCGGCGTGCACTACAGGCCCGTGGACGACCTCCTGCTCCAGGCCGGATTCGGCTACGACACGAGCCCGGTCTCCGACAGGAACCGGCGCGCGGACCTGCCGGTCGACCGCCAGTACCGCTACTCGGTGGGGGCGCAGTACGCGGTCTCGGAACGCGTCACCGTCGGCGGCTCGCTGGTCTACGCCGATCTCGGCGACGCCGACATCGACGCCGACCTCTTCGGCGGCAGCTACAAGGAGAACCGGGCGCTCTTCTTCGCGCTCAACCTGGGGTACAGGTTCTAGGAGCCAATCCGGGGCCGCGGGGCGCCGCCGTCGCTCTTGCAGGCCGGGCAGGATGCGGGTCTATACCGGCGCCATGCCCGAGAACGCCCGCCATTGCACCAATGCCCGCCGCGCCGCCCGGTCGCCGACCGGGAATCACGACGCGGCGCTGAGACCCTCGGGGCTCGGGCAGCGGACCATCTCCGAGCTCGAGGCGTTCGGCCGCGCGCTGCGACGCCTGCGGGCGCCGGCTTCGGGAGGGCTCCGGTCATGACCCGGGGCAGCGCCAGGGACTCGGTCGCGGCGCTCCTCGTCTGCGGTGCTGTCATCGTCGCCCTGTCGCTCGGCATCCGGTTCACCTTCGGCCTCTTCCTGCAGCCGGTCTCGATGGCCAATGGCTGGGGCAGGGAGGTGTTCGGCTTCGCCATGGCGGCGCAGAACCTCGTCTGGGGCCTCGCGCAGCCCTTTGCCGGCATGGCCGCCGACCGGCTCGGGGCGCGGCGGGTGATCCTCACCGGTGCGGTCCTCTACGTGCTGGGCGTGGCGCTCATGGCGCAGCCCTTGGGTGCGCCGGCCTTCCTCGTCGCCGCCGGGCTCCTGGTCGGGCTCGGGCTCGCCGGCACGACCTTCCCGATCGTCTTCGGCGCGGTCAGCCGGGCGCTGCCGCCGGAGCGGCGCAGCATGGCCTTCGGCCTCACCATGGCGGTCGGCTCGGCCGGCCAGTTCGTGATGCTGCCCCTGGCGCTGGGCCTGCTCGACGGCCTGGGCTGGGCCGCGGCCCTGCTGGCCCTCGCGGCGCTTTCCGCCCTCATGCTGCCGCTCGCCGCGATGCTCGGCGCCGACCGCGGCAATGCCGGCCAGGCGCCCGGCCCCTCGGCCGGCGCCGCCTTCCGGACCGCCATGGCGCATCGCGGCTTCTGGCTGCTGGCCCTCGGCTTCGGCGTCTGCGGGTTCCAGGTGACCTTCATCGCCACCCACCTGCCGGCCTTCCTCGGCGATCGGGGCATCGACGCTTCCGTCGCCGCCACCGTGCTGGCGCTCATCGGGCTCGTCAACGTGGTGGGCACGCTGGCGGCCGGCTGGCTCGGCGGCCGCTTCGCCAAGCCCGGCCTGCTCGCCTGGGTCTATCTCGGCCGCGCCGCCGCCATAGCGCTCTTCGTCTACCTGCCGATCACCGCGGGCTCGGCCATCCTCTTCGGCGTGCTCATGGGCCTTTTCTGGCTCTCGACCGTGCCGCTCACCAACGGCGTCGTCGTCGCCATGTTCGGGGCGCGCAACATGTCGATGCTGGGTGGCGTGGTCTTCCTCAGCCACCAGGTCGGCGCCTTCCTCGGCGGCTGGCTGGGCGGTGTCGCCTATGACCGGCTCGGCTCCTACGACCTCGCCTGGGGCATGGCGATCGCCCTGAGCCTCATCGCGGCCTTGCTCAACCTGCCGATCCGCGAGCGCCCGGTGACAGCCGAGGCCGCGCGAGCCGGCGCATGACGGAGCGCGCCCGCCGGGCCGGCCTCTGGCTCCTCGGCCTCGCCGGCGTCGTCGCCCTGGCGCTCGCCTGGCGGGGCTACGGCGACGCGAGCCTCATCCTGATGCTGCAGAGCCTGCCCTTCTGCGGCTGACCAAGGGTCAGGCGACGGCGGTGGGCCTGAGCGCGGCGATCGCGGCCGCGTGGTCCGGCTGGCCGAAGATCGCGGAGCCCGCCACCAGCACGTCGGCGCCGGCGGCGATGACCTCTGGCGCCGTCTCGGCGTTGATGCCGCCATCGACCTCGATGCGGATGCCGCGGCCGGCGGTGAGCGCCCTGACCCTTCGGATCTTCTCGAGCATGGCCGGGATGAAGGCCTGGCCGCCGAAGCCGGGGTTGACGGTCATCACCAGGACGAGGTCGAGCCGGTCGAGCACGTGCTCGATGGCCGTGGCCGGGGTGGCGGGGTTGAGGGCGACGCCGGCCTGCTTGCCGAGGCTCTTGATGAGCTGCAGCGAGCGGTCGAGGTGGGTGGTGGCCTCGGCGTGGACGGTGACGAGATCGGCGCCCGCCTCGGCGAAGGCGGCGATGAAGGGGTCGGCCGGCTCGATCATCAAATGGCAGTCGAAGAGCTTCGCCGAGCTCTTGCGGATCGCCCGGACGATGGCGGGGCCGAAGGTGATGTTGGGGACGTAGTGCCCGTCCATGACGTCGAGATGGATCCAGTCCGCGCCGGCGCGGTCGACCGCCGCCACCTCGGCGCCGAGCCGGGCGAAGTCGGCGGAGAGGATCGAGGGGGCGATCAGCACGTCCGGGCTCAAGGTCGGGTCTCCATCGCTGATTGGGCTGCCGGTCACCTGCTCTGCCAGGCGACAATAGCCGGGTGCAGCCCTGGCATGGTTAGTCGTTTTTCACCTTGTCAGCGAGAGCGTTCGGGCTTCAATTGTAGCCTTCGACCGAGAGGGGGGAAGGGAAACGATCATGCGCATCATCCTGCTCGCAGCAGCCGCGTTCACCTTCACCAATGTCGCGGGCGCTGCCGAGCCGACCCGTCTCGACGCGGCGCAGCTCGACTGGATCACCGCGAGCACGGCTGCGGTCCGTGCCCTCCAGGAGGCACGGCCGAGCGGCGGCGACGTGGTCGACGGCCATGCGACTGTCGAGGCCGCCAGGCATGAGCTGGAGACGCTCGTCGGCGAGGGGGCGGCCGCCACCGCCCAGCCGAAGCCGGCCGGCGGCACGACGGTTGCCACCCTGGAGGACAGCCGCACGGTCACGTCCAGTGGCGGCGGCGGCACGATCGCGGTCATCAGCGGCACGGGCCCCGGCACGGCCGGCGCTTTCGCCTCGCAGACGATCACCAGCAGCTCCGACGGCAACGGGGCGCCCGTCGTCACGACCAGGACCGGCGGGTTCGCCACCGGCGGGTTGACGGGCCGGACCTTCACCTTTGCCCCGACGACGGCGCCCACGGCCGCGCCCGCCGGCCCGCCGGTGACCGCCCCGACCACGACGGTGTCGTTGACGCCCTTGTCGGCCCTCGACGGCTTCTCCAGCCGGGCGGCCATGCCGGCCATGCCCACCATGCCCACGATGCCGACCATTCCCAGCTTCAGCGTGGGCAGCGGGGGCTGAGCCGGGCCGGCAGGTGCCGAACCGGCTTTGGCGTGCCGCTGGCGTGAAGGGCGCCGACCGTCTATCGGTCGGCTGATGGTGCTCGACGGCGAAAGCGACAGGTGACCGCGGGCGGGTCGGGAACGGCGCCCTTGCGGGCCTTGCTGCCGGCCGTCGGCGGCCGGCCGCTGGCGGAGCTGCCGCGCGGCCTCTATGCCTATGTGATGGCCGCGAGCCGGCGCCAGCAGGTGCCGCTCGTGCTGCTGACGCTCGCCATCTTCCCCCTGACCCTGGCGCCGATCGACCTGCAGCGACGGCTGATCGACGATGCCATCGGCGGCCGCAACCCCCGGCTGCTGCTGATCCTCGCCGGCCTCTACCTCGCTGCCGTGCTGCTCCAGGCCGGGCTGAAGCTGGTTCGCAACATCTACCAGGAGCGCGTGGCGCAGGGCATCACCCGGCGGCTGCGCCGGCGCATCATCGAGGATGGCGACGGGCTCGCCGACGGCACGGCCCAGTCGATCCTCGTCGCCGAGGCGGAGAAGCTCGGCGGCTTCGTCGGCGAGGCCGTCGCCTTCCCGCTGCTGCAGGCCGGCATCGTCGTCAGCGTCGCCGGCTACATGCTGGCCGTCGACCCGGCGGTCGCCATCGTCGCGCTCGGCCTCTTCGTGCCCTCGATCGTCGCCGTGGCTCTGATGCAGCCGCGGCTCGACCGGCTCGCCGGGCGCAAGACCGAGGCCACGCGCGAGCTCGGCGACGCGGCGCTCGACGACGACCGGAGCGAGGCCGCCGAGACCAGGCTCGATCGGCTGGTCGAGACCATCTACGGCCTCAGGATCCGCTTCGCCGTCGTCAAGTTCGCGCTCAAGTCTTTCAACAACCTGCTCGGCCATCTGGGGCCGCTCAGCATCCTCGCCATCGGCGGCTGGCTGGTGCTCGAAGGCTCGACCACGGTCGGCACCATCGTCGCCTTCGCCTCGGGCTACCAGCGCATGACCGACCCGGCCCGCGACCTGCTCAACTTCTACCGCCGCCTGTCCCTGATGCGGGTCCAGTACCGCATGGTGCGCGAGGCCGCCGAGGGGCTCTGAGACCGCTGGCGGCAGGGCTCTTTCGGCATCAGCCGTCGACGGCGGACTCGCGGAACCGGCTCGAGTCGAGCGCCGCGGCCATCAGCGTGCGGGTGTAGTCCATCTCCGGATGGTCGAAGATCGCCGCCGTCGGGCCCTCCTCGACGATCCGGCCACCCTTCATCACGATGATGTAGTCCGCCACCGCGCGCACCACCGCGAGGTCGTGGCTGATGAAGAGGTAGGAGAGCCCGTGCGCCGCCTGCAGGTCGCGCAGGAGGTCGACGATCTGCTTCTGCACCGAGCGGTCGAGGGCGCTGGTCGGCTCGTCGAGGACGATCACCCGGGGCTTGAGGATCATGGCCCGGGCGATGGCGATGCGCTGGCGCTGGCCGCCGGAGAACTCGTGCGGGTAGCGGTTGCGCATGGCGGGGTCGAGCCCGACCTCGGTCAGCGCCTCGCCGGCGCGCCGGTCGCGCTCGCGCGCCGCGAGGCCGGGCTCGTGGATGAGCAGGCCCTCGGTGATGATCCGGCCGACGGTCATGCGCGGGCTGAGCGAGCCGAAGGGGTCCTGGAAGACGAGCTGCAGCTCGCGGCGCATCGGCCGCATGGTGGCGGGGTCGGGGTCGAGCGGACGGCCGAGATACTCGATCCTGCCCTGGCTCGGCAGGAGGCGCAGCAGGGCGCGGCCGAGCGTCGACTTGCCGGAGCCCGACTCGCCGACGATGCCGATGGTCTGGCCCTGGCGCAGCCGCACGCTGACACCGTCGACGGCGCGCAGCTCGTGGGCCTTCGAGAACCAGCCGCCGCCCGAGCGGAAGACGACGCGCACGTCCTGGCCGGTCATCAGGTCGGGTGCCTCGGCCGGCGGCGGCGCCTTGGTGCCCTCGGGCTCGGCGGCGAGCAGCATCTTCGTGTAGGGATGCGATGGCCGGGCGAAGAGCCGGGCGGTCTCGCCGGTCTCGACCACCTCGCCGGCGCGCATCACGTAGACCCGGTCGGCGAAGCGCTGGACGATGCCGAGGTCGTGGGTGATGAAGACGATCGCCATGCCGAGCCTGGCCTGCAGCCCGGCGAGCAGCTCGAGGATCTGCGCCTGCACGGTGACGTCGAGGGCGGTGGTCGGCTCGTCGGCGATCAGCACGTCGGGGTCGCAGGCGAGCGCCATGGCGATCATGACGCGCTGGCGCTGGCCGCCGGAGAGCTCGTGCGGGTAGGCGTCGATGCGGCGCTCGGGCTCGGGGATGCCGACCAGGCGAAGCAGCTCGATGATGCGCGGGCGGGCCTGGGACCGGGTGAGGCCGCGGTGGAAGCGCAGCGGCTCGGCGAGCTGGGCGCCGATGCGGTAGAGCGGATCGAGCGAGGTCATCGGCTCCTGGAAGATCATGGTGATCTTGTCGCCGCGGATCCTGTTGATCTCGCTCTCGCGCAAGCCGAGCATCTCGGTGCCGCGGTACCTGGCCGAGCCCATCGCACGGCCGTTCGAGGCGAGCAGCCCCATGATGGCCATGGTGGTCTGGCTCTTGCCCGAGCCGGATTCGCCGACGATGGCGACGCTTTCGTTGGGCATGACGTCGAGGTCGATGCCCCTGACCGCCTGCACCATGCCGTCGTTGGTCTCGAACTCGACGTGGAGGTCGCGGACAGAGAGGACGGGCTCCATCTCAGCGATCCTTCGGGTCGAGGCTGTCGCGCAGGCCGTCGCCGAGGAAGTTGAGCGCGAAGAGGATCAGCGTCAGGGTCAGGGCCGGCCAGATCAGCAGCCAGAGGGCACCGCGCATGTTGGCGGCACCCTCGGAGATCAGGAGGCCGAGCGAGGTCAAGGGGTCCTGCACGCCGAGGCCGAGGAAGGAGAGGAGCGATTCGAGCAGGATCGCCTTGGGGACCAGGAGGGTGACGAACACGACGACGGGCCCGAGCGTGTTGGGGACGATGTGGCGCACGAGGATGCCGGTTTTGGTGGCGCCGAGCGCCTCGGCGGCCTGGACGAACTCCTGCCGCTTGAGGCTGAGGGTCTGGCCGCGCACGATGCGGGCCATGTCGAGCCATTCGGTGGCGCCGATGGCGATGAAGATGATGATCAGCGAGCGGCCGAAGAACACCACCATCAGGATCACGAAGAAGATGAACGGCAGCGAGTAGAGAATGTCGACGACGCGCATCATCACGTTGTCGACGCGGCCGCCGAGATAGCCCGAGACCGCGCCGTAGGTGACGCCGAGCACGAGCGCCATGATCGAGGCGAGGATGCCGATGGCGAGCGAGATCCGCACGCCGATCATGATGCGTGCCGCCAGATCGCGGCCGATGGCGTCGGTGCCGAAGTAGAAATACAGCCGCTCGACGTCGACGGCGAGGGTGCCGGAAAGCCCGTCGTCGGCGAGCTCGAGGCGAGGATTGCTGAAGAGATCGGAGCGCTCGAAGTAGCGCAGGATGCGCGGGTCGATCGGCTCGTCGGCGGCCACCGCGACGCTGACCTCGCCGCCCTCGAGCACCGGCTCGCCGTGCTCGAGCCGGGCGCGTTGCAGGAGGCCCTCGAAGCCCGGCAGGATGCTGTCGGTGCCGGGATAGGCCTCGAGGCTCGCGGGCACGCGCACGAACTTCGGGTAGACCTGGTCGTAGGGGTGCGGCCAGACCATCGGCCCGAAGATGCCGACCAGGCACAGCGCCGCCAGGACGATCATGCTCGCCACGGCGGCCCGGTTGCGCCGCAGCCGCGCCCACGCGTCCTGCCAGAGCGAGCGGCCCGCGACCGCCGGGATGTCCTCGATGAGGTCGGGCTGGACCGCCATGGGCTCAGTCGAACCGGACGCGCGGATCGAGCCAGGCGTAGGCGAGGTCGACCAGGAGGTTGAAGACGATGATGAAGAGCGCGATCACCACGACCGTGCCCATCACCAGCGTGTAGTCGCGGCCCAAAGCGCCCTGGACGAAGTAGCGGCCGATGCCGGGGATGCCGAAGATGGTCTCGACCACCACCGAGCCGGTCAGGAGCCCGGCCGCGGTCGGCCCCAGATAGCTGACCGCCGGCAGCATCGCCGCGCGCAGCGCGTGGACGCCGACGACGATGCGGGTCGGCAGGCCGTAGGCGCGCGCGGTGCGCACGTGGTTCGAGCGCAGCGCCTCGATGGTGGCGCCGCGCACCAGCCGCGCGATCACCGCCACCTGCGGCAGCGCCAGGGTGACGATGGGCAGGACCCAGTAGGCCGGGTTGGCGTTCGACCAGCCGCCCGCGGGCAGGATGCCCAGCACGACGCCGAAGGTGAGGCTCAGGAGCGGCGCCACCACGAAGGTGGGCGTGGTGATGCCGAAGGTGGCGAGCCCGACCACGGCGTAGTCGACGCCGGTGTTCTGGCGGAGCGCCGCCCATGCGCCGAGCAGGGTGCCGAGGACGACGGCGGTGACGAGCGCGAGGCCGCCGAGCAGGATCGAGACCGGCATGCCGACGGCGAAGAGCTCGTTCACCGAGAAGTCGCGGCGGGTGAAGCTCGGGCCGAGGTCGCCCTGCAGCAGGTTGCCGAGATATGTGAGGTACTGCGACCAGAGCGGCGCGTCGAGATTGTAGGCCTTCTCGAGGTTGGCCATGATCAGCGGGTCGAGCGGCCGCTCGAGATCGAACGGCCCGCCGGGTGCGAGGCGGATCATGAAGAACGTCAGCGTGATGATGACGAGCACCGTCGGGACGGCGCTCGCCAGTCGGCGCAGGGTGTAGGTCAGCATCGCGCCACCGCCGGCTCGATGAGCGGCGGGCCCGCGCACGGGCCCGCCGGACGGGCGCTCACTGGTTCAGGCTGAGCCAGCGGGTCGCGTGATGGTCGAGCAGGTTGTCCTCGTAGCCGGAGATCTGGTCGGAGACGAGCGCCCTGGAGGAGTAGAACAGGATGGGGATCGTCGGGACCTCGGCGAGATAGATCGCCTCGGCCTCGGCCAGGAGCTTCGCGCGCTCGTCGAGATCGGTCTCTTGCGACGCGGCGCGCATCTTGGCATCGTACGCCTCGTTCGACCACTTGGAATAGTTGAACGAGACGCCGGTCTCGTTGAGATAGAGGAAGTTCTGCGGGTCGGAATAGTCGCCGATCCAGCCGGCGCGCACGATGTCGAAGTCGCCGCCCTCGCGCAGGTAGTTGAAGTAGCCGGTGCCCTCCATCTCGTTGAGCGACGACTCGATGCCGACGTTGGAGAGCATGTCCGAGATCGCCGCCATGGTGTTGCGGTGGTTCTCGGACGAGTTGTAGCTGAGCTGGATGTCGAGGGTCGCGGGGTCGACCCCGGCCTCCTGCAGGAGCGCTATCGCCGCGTCCTCGCGGTCGAGCAGGTCGGCCTTGGCGTAGTCGAGCTCGGGCGGGTTCTCGACATAGTTGTCGATCCCGGGCGGCACCAGCGCATAGGCGGGGAGCATCGTGCCCTGCCAGACCTCGTCGGCGATGAAGTCGCGGTCGATCAGCATCGAGATCGCCTGGCGCACGCGCGGGTCGGCGAACTCGGGCTTGGCGACCTTCACCGGCAGGTAGTAGGTGCCGAGATAGGGGGCGATCCTGAGCGCCTCGGGCAGGTTCTCCTTCATGTACTTCATCTGCTCGGCGGGCACGTCGGAGCAGGTGTGCACCTCACCGGCCTCGAAGCGCCTGAGGCAGGCCGAGCGGTCCTCGAACGGGATCCACTGGACCTCGTCGACCTGCACGTTGGCGGCGTCGTGGAATTGCGGGTTCTTCCTCATGACGATCTTGTCGTTCGGCACGAAGCTCTCGAGCACGAAGGCGCCGTTGGACACGAGGTTGCCGGGCTTGGTGAACGCGTCGCCGAAGCTCTCGACCGTCGCGGGATGCAGCGGCAGGCCGGTCTGGTGGGTGAGGAGCTGGAGGAAGTAGGGTGTGGGCGCGTTCAGCGTGATCACCAGCGTTTGCGGGTCGGGTGCCGCGACGCCGAGATCCCCGGCCTGCCGCTCGCCCTTGGCGACGGCTTCGGCGTTCAGGATCGGAAAGAGCACGCTGGCGTAGCCCGCGGCGGTGGCTGGATTCATGATGCGGCGGAACGTGAACAGGAAGTCGTCCGCGGTCACCGGGTCGCCGTTCGACCACCTGGCATCCTCGCGCATGTGAAAGGTGTAGGTCAGCCCGTCGTCGGAGATCTCCCAGCTCAGAGCACTGCCGGGAATGATCTTGCCTGCGGCGTCCTCGGCGACCAGCCCTTCGTAAAGGTCGCGCAGCAGGCGCGATTCGGCCACGGTCGAGGTCTTGTGCTGGTCGAGGGTGGCGGGGTCCGTGTCGTTGCCGAGCCTCAGCACGACATCGGCGGACGCCAGCGTGCTCGTGCCGGACAGCAGCGCCAGGGCGAGGAGACCGGTGCGCGCGGCGGCGAATTTCATGACTTGTCCTCCCGGATCGTGAACGAGCTTTGTCGAAGTCTGCGCCCGCACCGGCCGGTGCACAAATCAAATCACCCTGACGGCTCACCGAATCCGGGGCTGGTGCGACAGGCTCGGGGCTGCCATAGCGGCAGTGCGGACGATTTCACCGAACGGAGGACGGGCGGGATGGCCGAGCGGCTGCTCGAGGGACAGGTGGCGCTGGTGACGGGTGCGGGCAGGGGGCTCGGGCGGGCCTTCGCCGAGCGGCTGGCGGCCCTGGGCTGCGCCATCGGCGTGCATGGAAGGCGCGAGCACGGCCCGGCCGAGTATGGCGAGGGCACGACGCTGACCGCGACCGCCGAGGCGATCGCCGCCGGATTCGGCGTGCCGACCCTGGCCGTGCTCGGCGACCTGACCGACGGGGCGGTCGTCGAGCGGGTGGTGGATACGGTGGCCGAGCGGCTCGGTCCGCTCGACATCCTCGTCCACAATGCCGGGGGCGACATCGCCGCCGCCGGCGGCAAGCCCGACCCGAACGACGCCGTCTGGGTCAAGGAGGCGGATGTCCGCGCCGTCCTCGACAGCAACCTCCTCTCGACCATCCTGGTCTGCCGGGCGGTGGCGCAGCGGATGATCCCGCGCAACCGGGGCCGGATCCTGACCATCAGCTCGATCGCCGCCTTCAAGGGGCGCGAGCAGGGGGCCATCTATGCCACGGCGAAGGCCGGCGTCGTGCATTACACCCGCTGCCTCGCCCAGCAGCTCCGCCCGCACGACATCGCCGTCAACTCGCTGGCCCCGGGCGACACGCGGACCGGCCGCTATCTCGGCACCCGGGCGGTCGACCAGGGCCGGCTGGTCGAGGCGGGCACGCTGCGGCGGATCGCCACCGTCGACGAGGTGGCCCGCGTGGTCGAGCTCTTCGCCGGGCCGCTCGGCGCCTTCGTCTCGGGCCAGGTGCTCAGGGTCGACGGCGGCGAGCAGAGCTGGCCCGGCTGAGCCCGCCGCTGTCGCCGGCGCCGCGCATGCACGCCGCTGCGCTTCTACTTGGCATCCGGCTGTGGTTTGATGCCAGAAGGAACAGGGGGGCGTGGACATGGTGCTGCGGGGCGAGGAGCAGAAGCAGGAGCTGATCCTGGCGGTGATCGCCGAGATCGAGGCGAAGCTGACGGGCGAGGAAGCCGCCCAGGCTGCAGCCTTCGTCCGCACCTATTATCGCGACGTGGCCCCGGCCGACGTCCTGTCGCGTGAGGTCCAGGACCTCTACGGCGCGGCGCTCGCCCATCTGCGCCAGGCCGGGCAGCGCCCGGCCGGGACCTTGAAGGTGCGGGTCTTCAATCCCGGCATCGCCCAGCATGGCTGGCAGTCGAGCCATACGGTCGTCGAGATCGTCAACGACGACATGCCCTTCCTGGTCGACAGCGTCGCCATGGAGCTGAGCCGGCACGGCCTCGGCATGCACCTCGTCATCCACCCGATCTTCGCGGTGGAGCGCGACGCGGCCGGCCGGCTGGAATGGATCGGCGACCGCGAGGGTGCCCCGGAGAGCGCCCGCCTCGAGAGCTTCATGCATATCGAGATCGACCGCCAGAGCGACGCCGACGTGCTCGAAGCGCTCGAGGGCGATCTCGTCCGCATCCTCGGCGACGTCCGCAAGACGGTCGTGGACTGGCGGTCGATGCGCGAGCGGGTGGGCGACATGCTGGCCGAGCTGGAGCCGGCGGCGCAGCATTTGCCGGCCGACGACCTCGCCGAGATCAAGGCGTTCCTCGAGTGGCTGGCCGACGACCACTTCACCTTTCTCGGCTACTCGGCCTATGCGCTGGAAGGCGAGGGCAGCTCGCTCCTGCTGCGCCGGGTGAAGGGCAGCGGCCTCGGCATCCTGCGCGCGCACGACGACGGGGCGCCCTCGAAGAGCTTCATGGAGATGCCGCTCGCGGCCCGCCTTCGGGCGACCGAGCCCTTGCCCGCCATCGCCATCACCAAGGCCAACACCAAGAGCACGGTGCACCGGGCGACATATCTCGATTTCATCGGCGTCAAGCGCTACGCCCCGGACGGCCGGGTGATCGGCGAGCATCGCCTCCTCGGCCTCTTCACCTCGGTCGCCTACAACCGCAGCCCGCGCTTCATCCCGCTGCTCCGCCGCAAGTTCGACGCCATCGTCGAGCGCGCCGGCCATGTGCGCGCCGGCCATGCCGGCAAGGCGCTGGTCAACATCCTCGAGACCTATCCGCGCGACGAGCTGTTCCAGGCCGACGAGGACACGCTCTTCGAGATCACCTCGCAGATCCTCTATCTGCAGGACCGCCAGCAGATCCGCCTGTTCGTCCGCCAGGACACCTTCGGCCGCTTCGTCTCGTGCCTCCTCTACATCCCGCGCGAGCGCTACAACACGACGCTGCGCGAGCGGCTGCAGAGCCTCCTGCTCGAGGCCTTCGACGGCAGCGACAGCGAGTTCCAGGCGCAGGTCACGGAGGCCGTCCTCGCCCGCATCATGGTGATCGTCCGCACGCCCGAGGGGGTGCCGGACGATCTCGACGTCGAGGCCCTGGAGCGCCAGATCCAGGAGCTCTCGCAGAGCTGGACCGACCGCCTGCATGCGGCCCTGATCGAGGCCGAGGGCGAGGAGGAGGGCAACCGGCTCTACCGCACCTTCAGCCGCGCCTTCCCGGCGAGCTACCAGGAGCGCAATGCCGCGCGCGCCGCCGTGCCGGACATTCTCGTGATGGACCGGCTCGAGCAGGCGGCCGGCGACCGCCTCGGCATGACCCTCTACCGGCGGCTCGAGGACAGCCCCGAGATGGTCCGCTTCAAGCTGGTCCGCCGCGAGCTGCCGCTGCATCTCTCCGATGCGCTGCCGATCCTCGAGAACATGGGCCTCAAGGTGTTGCACGAGGAGGCGCACCCGGTGCGCAACGCCAGGGGCAAGCTCTTCTCGATGCACGATTTCGGCATGCGGCCGGTCAGCGGCGCCGTCGTCGATGTCGACGCCGTGCGCGACGCCTTCCAGGAGGCGTTCGAGCGGATCTGGTCGGGTGCCGTCGAGAACGACGGCTTCAATCGCCTGATCCTCGCCGCCGGCCTGGATGCCGCCGCCGTCGTCGTGCTGCGCGCCTACTGCAAGTACATGCAGCAGCTCGGCACGCCCTTCAGCCAGGCCTATATCGAGAACACCTGCACGACGAACCCGGCTCTGGCCGCGGACCTCGTCGCCCTCTTCAACGTGCGCTTCGACCCGGATTTCGCCGGCGATCGCGCGGCCCGGACGGTCGAGATCGAGGCGCGCATCAAGACCGGGCTGGAGGCCGTGGCGATCCTCGACGAGGACCGGATCCTGCGCCGCTATCTGGGTCTCATCCACGCCACCACCCGGACCAACGCCTTCCAGCGGACCGCCGAGGGCGGGCCCAAGGCCTATCTCTCGCTCAAGCTCGACCCGGCGCGGGTGCCGGAGATGCCCAAGCCCCGGCCCGCCTTCGAGATCTTCGTCTACGGCCCGGCCGTCGAGGGCGTGCATCTGCGCGGCGGCAAGGTGGCGCGCGGGGGGCTGCGCTGGTCCGACCGGCGCGAGGATTTCCGCACCGAGGTGCTGGGCCTGATGAAGGCGCAGATGGTCAAGAACGGCGTCATCGTGCCGGTCGGCGCCAAGGGCGGGTTCTACGTCAAGCGGCCGCCCGAGACGACCGAGCGGCAGGTGATCGTCGACGAGGCGATCCGCTGCTACAAGCTCTTCCTTTCCGGCCTGCTCGACATCACCGACAACCAGGTGAAGGGTGCCGTGGTGCCGCCGCCGCGGGTCGTCCGCTACGACGACGACGACCCCTATCTCGTCGTCGCCGCCGACAAGGGCACGGCCAGCTTCTCCGACGTCGCCAACGCGGTCAGCCGCGATTACGGCTTCTGGCTCGACGACGCCTTCGCCTCCGGCGGCTCGGCCGGCTACGACCACAAGGGCATGGGCATCACCGCGAGGGGCGCCTGGGAATCGGTCAAGCGCCACTTTCGCGAGATGGGGCTCGACCCGGCCGTCGACCTCTTCACGGTGATCGGCATCGGCGACATGTCGGGCGACGTGTTCGGCAACGGCATGCTGCTCTCGGACCGGATCCGCCTGCTCGCCGCCTTCGACCACCGCCACATCTTCCTCGACCCGGACCCCGACCCGGCGAGCTCCTTCGCCGAGCGCCGGCGCTTGTTCGCGCTGCCGCGCTCGTCCTGGGACGACTACGACCGGAGCCTCTTGAGCGCCGGCGGCGAGATCGTCTCGCGCCGCGCGAAGTCGGTCACGGTGTCGCCACAGGTCCAGGCGGCGCTCGGCCTCGACCGCGACACCTGGGCACCGACCGAGCTGATCAGCGCCATCCTCGAGGCCCCGGTCGACCTCTGGTGGAACGGCGGCATCGGCACCTATGTCAAGGCGAGCAGCGAGTCGCACCACGACGCCCAGGACCGCGCCAATGACGGCCTGCGGATCGACGGCCGGGAGCTGCGCTGCAAGGTGCTGGTCGAGGGCGGCAATCTCGGCATGACCCAGAAGGGCCGCATCGAGGCAGCCTCGAGCGGGGTGCGGCTCAACACGGACTTCATCGACAACTCCGCCGGCGTCGACTGCTCCGACCACGAGGTCAACATCAAGATCCTGCTGGGCGAGGTCGTGGCCGCCGGCGATCTGACCATGAAGCAGCGCGATGCGCTGCTCGCCCGGATGACCGACGAGGTGGCGGCACTCTGCCTGCGCGACAACACGCTGCAGAACCTGGCCCTGAGCCTGACCGAGGCGCGCGCCGCCGACTTCGCCGAGCCGCAGGCCCGGCTGATGCGCAAGCTGGAGCGGGCCGGCCGGCTCGACCGGGCGATCGAGTTCCTGCCGGACGACGCCGAGCTGGCCGAGCGGCGCCGGGCCGGGCGCGGCCTGACCCGGCCGGAATCGGCGGTGCTCCTGGCGTACGCCAAGATGACGCTGTTCACCGATCTCCTGGCGACCGAGCTGCCGGACCGGCCCTATTTCGCCGGCGACCTCGCCAAGTACTTCCCGCGGCCGCTGCGGCGCGGCTTCGCCGGGCCGATCGCCGAGCACCGCCTCAGGCGCGAGATCATCGCCACCTGGCTCGCCAACAGCCTCGTCAATCGCGGCCTCGACGTCTTCTGCACCGAGCTCGAGGACGAGACCGGCGCCAGCCTCGCGGATATCTGCCTCGGCTACGTCATCACCCGGGACGCCTTCGCGCTCCTGCCGCTCTGGGCAGCGATCGAGGACCTGCCCAGGGAGGTGCCGGCCGCGCTGCAGATCGAGATGCTCGGCGAGGCGCGCGAGACCCTGGTGCGCGGCACGCGCTGGTTCCTCGCCCATACGCCGCGGCCGATGCGGATCGGCAACACCGTCGCCACATTCGCCGCGCCGATCGCGACGCTGGCGGGTGCCCTGGAGAGCACGCTCGCGGCGAGCCAGTCGGGTGAGCTCGCCTCGACGATAGCGCTGCATGTCGAGGCCGGGGTGGCGCCGGAGCTCGCCCGCACTGTCGCTGCCCTGCCCTATCTGCTGGCCGGCTGCGACATCGTCACGGTGACCCGTGAGCTCGCCGGCTCGGCCACCGGGCCGGGTGTCGAGAACGGCGACCCGGCCGGCGATGCGCCGGTGGCGGGGGGGGTGGTCGATGATCCCCTGCCGGTCGCCCGACTGTATTTCGCCCTCGATGAAGGCCTTAGCCTGTCGCGCCTGCGCCAGCGCATGCGGCAGGCGCCCATCCGCACCCGCTGGGATCGCATGGCCCTGAGCGGGCTCGAGGACGAGCTCTCGATGGCGCTGCGCGCCCTCACCCTGGCGGCCTGGCATTCCGGCATCCGCGCCGAGACGCCGGAGGCGGCAGCAAGCCGGATCGCGGCCTGGCTCGACGCCACCCTCGACGGGCTCGGCCGCTACCGGGAGCTGTTGGCCGAGATCGACTCGGCCCGGGATCCCGATCTCGCCATGCTCAGCGTCGTGGTCAACAGCGCCGGCAAGCTGCTGCGGAACGTCGTGCTTGCCGCCGCTTGACAGTTTGCCTACCTACACGTCCACGTCGTGGTCCACGACCGCTGATCGCATGGGGAACCGCTGGCGCCAGCCATTCGCAGCTCGCGACGGTGTCTGGGAAATTGCCCCCGCAGCGTGCGGGAAGAAGGAACTGAAATGTCGCAGCCGAACTCGGTCACCGAGAACGAGGTCTTTTTCCGGCACTGGTTGCGCTCGCCGAAGTCGATGGGATCGATCATCCCGTCCTCGCGGGTGCTGGCGCGAGCCCTCGCCGGGGCGGCCGCCTGGCAGCCGGGCGATCATGTGGTCGAGCTCGGCGGTGGCACGGGGGCGATCACCCAGGGCCTCCTCGAGCGTGGCATCCCGCCGGCGAACATCGTGGTCGTCGAGCTCGAGACCAATCTCCACCAGTATCTCGCTGGCCGCTACCCCGAGGTCAACGTCATCCAGGGGGATGCCACCCGGCTCGCCGAGATCACGGCACGCCTCGACATCCAGCGGATCTCGACGGTGATCTCGGGCCTGCCGATGGTGGGCATGCCGCCGGCCTTCAAGAAGGCGATCGTCGACCAGGCCTTCACGGTGATGCCGGCGGGGCATTTCATGCTCCAGTACACCTATTCGCCGGTGCCGCCGGTGCCGGTGGACGAGCTCGGCCTCGAGGCCGAGCTCGCCCGCTACGTGCTCTGGAACGTCCCGCCCGCGGCGATCTGGCGGTATCGTCGCAAGAGCCGCTAGCAGCGCTCTTCGTCGCCTGGCCGACAGCGCGCGCCGGCTTCAAATCTGCGCGATGTGGATTGCGGCTTTGCGCGTGATGCGTCAAACTCCCGCGCAATAGTTGTCAGGGCGACCTGGGGCCGGGGTGGCCTGATCGCCCGTGGCGGCGCGGGACGGAGACGAGGGACCCATGATGGCAGATCGCGGGCGCGACGTTGCCGTTCCGGTGCCGCGCGTTCAGCGCATGGATGCGGGCGAGCCGCTCGGCAGGCTCATGGCGGCGCTGTTCGGTCTGGTCGAACGCCTCGGTTGGCAGCGGGCGACGTTCCTCTGCACCCTGACGTTCACGATTGCGGCGGCGGTGATGACCGTGGCGCTCAAGTCGCTGCTCGGTGTCCCGCCGGTAGCTCTGTCGCTGGACCTCCTGGTGGTGGCGGCGGTCACGGTGCTGCTCGCCGGGCCCGGCCTGGCGGTGGCGTTGCGCCTGGTCGAGCATCTGGGGCGGGCGCGCGCGCGGCTGCTCGTCGAGATCGACCGGCGGATGGTCGCCGAGCAGCAGCTCCGGCGGCTGGCCACCACGGACGACCTGACGGGGCTCAGCAACCGGCGCCATTTCGTCGAGCGCGCCCGCGAGGCCATGGCCATCGCGCAGCGCTACGACCAGTGGGTCACCTTCGCGGTCGTCGATGTCGATCGTTTCAAGCATCTCAACGACCGGTTCGGCCATGCCGCCGGTGATCGGGCGCTGGTCGTGCTGGCAGCCGTGCTGCGCGCCAACCTGCGCGCCACGGATCTCGCCGCCCGTTTCGGCGGCGACGAGTTCGTCCTGCTCATGCCGCTCACCGATCCCAAGGCCGGGCGGGTGGCGGCAGAGCGGATTCGCCGGGCGGTGCGCGAGGACTGCGGCAGGCCGCCATTCCGGGTGAGCGTCGGCATCGCCTCGGCCAAGGGGCCGGTCGCCGCCCTCGAGGCGCTGATGGCGCGGGCCGACCAGGCGCTCTACGACGCCAAGCGCACCGGCCGCAACCGGATCGGCATCTGCGCCGGCCCCACCGTCGGGCCCGACGATGCGACCATGGACGGGCTCGACCGCATCGCCCTGCCGCTCAAGGGCTGACCGATCGCCAACCTGGGGCCGGGGCCAAACGGGCCGCGGTCACTTGACGGTTCGACGCTTTACCTGCGAGATGGGCGGATTGGGTCGGCGAGCCGATGCGACCCGTTGCGTCGGGCCGGGTCGACCACAACGAGAAGCGCGCCGCAACAGAGTTGTGAGAGCCCGATCAATCCGGCGCGCATGGGTGGCAACGCGGCATGCGGACGTCCTTGGCGCAGCGTTACATCGGCACGCTCCACGAGAACTGGCGCGGTCGGTTGGGGCCTTCGGCGTTCGGCGCGGACGGGCGGCTGGTCGACTGGCGCTCCGGCCTGCTGCCATGCCTGCGCGGCCTGCGCACCGCCGAGGCGATGCGTCTCTTCGATCCGGTCCGGTTGCGCCAACCCGAATCCGCGGCGGCGATGGCGCTGAACAGCTTTCTCGTCTGGCGCGAGCGGCCGCGCGACCTCAGGCTCGGCGAGCGCAACGGCTTCACCGAGCTGCGCTTCGCCGCACGCTGCCCGACCGGGGTACGCGGCACGCCACCCTATCTGGACCTGATCGCCGCCAACGGCGAGGCGCTGGTGACCGTGACGGCGCGTGGGCCCGAATACCTGGCGAGGAAGCCGTCGCGTCTGGCGCGGGCCTATGCCGACATCTCGCTGCCGGAGGCGATGCAGGGCTGGCAGGCGCTGCTGCAGGATCTGCTCGACGAGCCCGGCCGTTTCCGCCACGTCGATGCGGCCTCCCTGGTCAAGAACGCCATTGGCATCTTTCGCACCTTTCCCGGGCATCGGGCCACGCTGCTCTATCTATTCTGGGAGCCGGAGTCGGCGGAGGCGCTCGACTTCCATCGGCACCGGGTGGAGCTGCAGACCATTCTCCAGCAGGTCGACGGCTCGGCCGTGACCCTGCAGGCCCAGAGCTTCGCCGAGCTCTGGCACGACTGGGAGAGGCGGTTCGACACGCCCTGGCTGCGGGCGATGGTCGCAGAGCTGCGTGAGCGCTATGCCGTGGCCACTCCACCCCTCTCTGCTCTATGACTCCCCGAGGATCGCCGTTGGCGGGTCGCCCGTGCGGCGCCGGCCCGGGCGGTCGATGCCGGGCAAGCGGACGGGAGACGGACCGCCATGGCGGAGAACGGGCGCACTTATTTCGACCGGCAGGAGGTGCGTGAGCCGGGCGAGCGCGAGCGTTCGATCTTCCATGCCCTGCCTGGCCTGATCCGCCATGCCATCGACAACGCACCCTTCTTTCGCGAGCAGCTCGCCGGGGTCGAGCCGGATTCGGTCACCAGCCGGAGGGCGCTCGCCCGGTTGCCGGTGGCGCGCAAGGCGGCGCTCGGCGACCGCCAGCGCCGGCAGCCGCCCTTTGGCGGCCTGACCGCCACCGCGACCGGGCGCCTCGCTCACCTGTTTGCCACGTCGGGGGCCACCCCCGGGCCGGTCTATCATCCCGAGGGCGGGCGCTCGGACTACTGGCGCTTCGCCCGCGCCATGTATGCGGCCGGCTTCAGCCGCGGCGACCTGGTGCTCAACTGCTTCTCCTACCATTTGCGGCCGTCCGGCTTCATGGCCGATTTCGGCGCCCGGGCGCTGGGCTGCCCGGTGATCCCGGCCGGCCCGGACGACCCCGACCGGCAGGTGCGGATCATCGCCGAGCTGGCGCCGGTCGCCTTCGCCGGGCGGCCCTCGGTGCTCGCCGCCCTGCTCGAGCGGGCGGCGAAGCTCAAGATCGGCATCGGCTCGCTGAAGAAGGCGCTGCTCTCCGGCGAGTCGACCAGCGAGGCGGAGCGGATCGCCCTCGGCAAGCAGCACGGCATCGCCGCCTTCCAGTGCTACGCCACCGCCGATCTCGGCCTCGTCGCCTATGAGAGCACCGGGCGCGGCGGGCTGATCGTCGACGAATCGGTCATCGTCGAGATCGTCCGGCCGGGCACCGGCGACCCGGTGCCGCCGGGCAAGACCGGCGAGGTGCTGGTCACCGCCTTCAACCCCGACTACCCGCTGATCCGCTTCGCCACCGGCGATCTCGCCGCCGTCGTCCCGGGCGAGAGCAGTTGCGGGCGCACCAACATGCGCCTTTCCGACCGGCTCGGCCGGGTCGAGCCGGCCGAGGCTGGAGCGGGCACCGGCCGGCGTGCCGGCGCCTGACGCCACCCGGGAGGCCGCCGCACCGCTGCTGGAGGCGGCCGGCCTCGCCTGCCGGCGGGGCGGCCGGCTGCTGCTCGAGGCGGTCGACTGGCGGCTGGCGCCGGGTGACGCCCTGCTGCTCAAGGGTGCCAATGGCAGCGGCAAGTCGAGCCTGCTCCGGCTGCTCGCGGGCTTCCTTCGCCCGGCCGGCGGCCGGCTCCTGCATGGCGGCCGCGACGTCTTCGCCGATCTCGCCCGCTATCGCGCCGCGCTGCATCATCTGGGCTACCAGGACGCGCTCAAGCCGGCCCTGACCGTCGCCGAGAACCTCGAGGCGGCCGCGGCCCTGCTCGGTGGCGAGCGCGGCCGGCTGGCAGCGGCGCTCGACGCCTTCGCGCTGGGCGGTCTCGCCGCCACGCCCGTGCGCTTCCTCTCGTCGGGCCAGCGGCGGCGCGCGGCGCTGGCCCGGCTCGCCGCCGTGCCCCGGCCGATCTGGCTGCTCGACGAGCCCGGCATCGGCCTCGACCGGCGCAACCGCGACGCCCTCGAGGCGCTGATCGACCGGCATCGGGGAGGGGGCGGGATCGCCGTGGTGGCGAGCCATGGCGACGTGGCGCTGGCGCGGCCGCTGGTGCTGGACCTCGACGGCGCCGGCGCATGACGGGTGCCCTCATGGCGCTCGTGCGCCGCGACCTCCACCTCGCCTGGCGCTCGCCGGCCGAGACCCTGCTCGGTGTGGTCTTCTTTCTCGTGGCGCTCGCGCTCTTTCCGCTGGGGGTCGGCGCCTCGCCGGATATCCTGGCCCGGATCGGCGCGGGGGTGATCTGGGTCCTGGCGCTGCTCGCCGTGCTCCTGACGCTGGACCGCCTCTTCCAGCACGACCACGAGGACGGCTCGCTCGACCTCCTGCTGCTGGCACCGCTGCCGCTGGAGCTCGCCGTGCTCGCCAAGTGCGCCGTGCACTGGCTGACCAGCGGGCTTCTCCTGGTCGTCGCCTCGCCGATCCTGGCCCTGCTCATGAACCTGCCGGCCGACGCCTTCTGGGCGCTGCCGCTCGCCCTGCTGCTCGGCACGCCGAGCCTGACGCTGATCGGCGCCATCGGGGCGGCCCTCCTGCTCGGCAGCCGGCGCGGGGCGGTGCTCACGGCACTCCTCGTCCTGCCGCTCTACATCCCCGTCCTGATCTTCGGCGTGGCCGCCGTCGACGGCGTCGTGCTCGGCCTCGGCGCCAGGGCGCCGTTCCTGATCCTCGGCGCCATCCAGCTCGCCGCCCTGGCGCTGGCACCGCTCGCGATCGCGGCAGCGCTCAGGCTGGCGTCGGAATAGCGCCTCGGGCCCGGATCGGTGTCAAAAGGTGGCGCTGGCCTTGCCAAACGGCGGCCGAAAGGCGAGACTCGAGCCGGACTGCCCTGGAACAGGGTAAATGCCGACGAAATAGAGGCGCTCATCGCTCCGCCTCGCCATGAGGGGATTGAAATGTCGCTCGAGAAATTCCGCAGAACACGCATGGTCGTTCTCAACCAGCGGTCGATGGCCTATCAGGCGGTCCGGGCGATGACGGACAACCACATCGGTGCCGTGCTGGTGAGCCAGCCGCGTGGCGGGCTTGCGGGCATTCTCACCGATCGCGACCTGGCCCTGGCGGTGCTCGGCGGCGAGCTCGATCCCAAGACGACTCCGGTGGGCGAGGTGATGTCCGAGGACGTGGTCACCTGCGACATCGGCGCCGATCTCGGCGAGGTGGTCCGTCTGATGCGGGGTCACGGTGTTCGCCGCATCCCGTTGATGGAAGGCGACCGGCCCGTCGGGCTGGTGACGTTCGACGATCTCGTGCTCGACGGTTCCGTCGGCCTCGACGCCCTGCGCGGCATCGTCGAGGCCCAGCTCGAGGTCGAGGCGCCCCACAAGCCCGCCGGCATGCTGCACCCGCAGGCGCTGGCCACGACGCAGGGGCGCGCTCGCGCCTTGATGCGGGCCAAGTCACGGGCCGAGTCCACCTACAACCGCATGGTGGGCGCGGTCGCCGAGGCGAGCGGGCAGCACCGCGACCCCGCCGAGCGCGCGCTCCTGCTCACCCTCTGCATGCTGTGCCGGCGGCTCTCGCCGGAGGAGGCGCAGCACCTCGTCGCGCAGTTGCCCTCGCTGCTCCAGCCGCAGCTCGACGGGTGCCTGGACGGGCCGGACCGGGCGGTGACGACGCGGGCCATCGAGGACAAGCTCGCGAAGTCGCTCGGGCTGGAACCCGCGGCCGCCGGCGCGTGCCTGCGGGCGGTGATGAAGGTGATCGCCAGGAGCGTCTCGCCCGGCCAGATCGCCGAGGTCCGCGGCCAATTGCCGGAGGAGATGAAGGCCTTGCTGCCGCTGGCCACATGAGCGCCGCAGCGCCGATTTCGAACGTGAAGGATACTGACCATGGATGCACTCGAGCAGGACTACGCCGCGGTGCTGCTGGCGGACCACGAGCCGCCCTGCCTCTCGCTCTACCAGCCGACGTACCGTCACCATCCGGAGAACCGGCAGAATCCGACCCGCTTCTTCAACCTCGTGAAGGAGCTGGAAGCCTCGCTGCGCCAGAAATACGGCTTTCGCGAGACCGGGCCGCTCCTGGCGCCTTTCCACGCCTTGATGGAGGACCAGGACTTCTGGAAGAGCACCCTCGACGGGCTGGCGGTTCTGCGGACGGCGGACATCTTCAAGGTCTACCGGCTGCAGCGGCCGGTGGCCGAGCTGGCCGTCGCGGCCGACAGCCTGCACACCAAGCCGTTGATCCGCATCCTGCAGTCGGCCGATCGCTTCCAGGTTCTCGGCCTCGACCGGCATGGGATCCGGCTGTTCGAGGGCAACCGGGATGCCGTCGACGAGATCGAGCCGGCGCCGGGGGTGCCGCGCACGCTCGTGGATGCGCTGGGGCCGGAAAGGGACGAGCCGCAGCGCACGAACCGGGTCCATAGCGCCACGGTGCCGGGCGCGCGGACGCGTCACGGAACGGATGTGCGACAGGACAAGGTCGCGAACGAAACGGCGCGCTTCTTCCGCGCGGTCGATCGCGCGGTGGAGGAGCATCATTCACGGCCGAGCGCGATGCCCTTGCTGCTGGCGGCGCTGCCGGAGCACCACCATGATTTCCGCGCGGTCAGCCGCAACCCGTTCCTCATGGCGGAGGCGATCGACGTTCATCCCGATGACCTGTCGCTCGAGACGTTGCGGGAGCGCGCCTGGCAGCTCGTCCAGCCCTACTATCTCCAGCGCCTGGGCGACCTGACCGAGCGGTTCGGCGCGGCGAGGTCGAGCGGCCGGGGCGCCGGCGATCTGGCCGAGATCGCCGTGGCGGCCGCAGCCGGCCGCATCGACACGCTGCTGCTCGAGGCGGATCGCGTGATTCCCGGCACCTTCGATGCCGGCACCGGCACCGTGGCGTTCGGCGAGCTCGAGCATCCCGCCGTGGACGATCTGCTCGATGATCTGGGCGAGCGGGCGCTGCGGGCCGGCGGTGACGTGGTGATCGTGCCGGCCGAGCGCATGCCGACCGACACGGGAGCCGCGGCGATCTTTCGGTACTGACCGGGCGGAAGGGAATCCGGCGCCGCCCGGGTGCTGCCGCTTGTCGCGGGGGCACGCGGCAGTGGAAGCGATTTTCCCCAGCCGGATTCCGCCCTGGGAGCCTGTCCGAAGAATGGCCATCGCCTGCACGCGCCATTCCCGGCTTTGGGCGAGGAGCGGCGACGAAGGCGATGCCTCAGCATCGGCGAGGCGGCGCGACGCGGGCCTCGCCCGCCAGAAAGCGATGCAGGCGATGGCCATTTCTCGGACAGGCTCCTAAAACCCGCTCATGCATGCGCTCGCCAACCCGCTCCGCTTCCAGAAGCTCACCGACGCCATCCTGCCCTGGGTCGCCTGGCCCGCGGCCGTGCTGGCGCCGATCGCGTTCTACTGGGCGCTCGTGATCGCCCCCGCCGACTACCAGCAGGGCGAGGCCTACCGGATCATCTTTGTCCATGTGCCGGCCGCCTGGATGGCGAGCTTCGCCTATGCGGCGATGGCGGCGGCGAGCTTCGTGGCCCTCGTCTGGCGCCATCCGGTAGCCGAGGTCTCGGCACGGGCGATAGCGCCCATCGGGGCCGTCTTCACCGCCATAGCGCTCTTCACCGGTGCCGTCTGGGGCAAGCCCATGTGGGGCACCTGGTGGGTCTGGGACGCCAGGCTCACCTCGGTCCTGATCCTCTTCTTCCTCTATCTCGGCTACATGGCGCTGCACGACGCCTTCGAGGACCCGGCGCGCGGTGCCAGGGCGGCCTCCATCCTGGCGCTGGTCGGTGCGGTCAACCTGCCGATCATCCGCTTCTCGGTCGACTGGTGGAGCACGCTGCACCAGCCGGCCACCATCCTGCGCGCGGGCGGGCCGGCCATGGACCCGTCCATGCTCTACCCGCTGCTGCTGATGATCCTGGTCGCCAAGCTCTACATGATCGCCGTGATGATCCTGCGCATCCGCCTGCAGCTCACCGAGCGCAAGATCCAAAACCTCAGGCTCGCCGCCGAGGGGCGGGGCTGAGCCGCCCGGTCGCGCTCAGTCGACGTCGAGATCGAAGCCGAGCCGGCCGATCACGTCGCCGAGCCGCTGCCAGGAATCGCTGTCATCGGCGCCGGCAGCCAGGCCGGCGAGGTTGGGCGTCAGATCGCCGAGCGCGTCGTCGGACTCGTCGAAGAATTCGCAGTCGATCTCGGGCATGGCCGGGCCGCCGGGCGGGCGTGCCCGCGTCGCCACTTCCGCCAGCCGTTCCTGCACCTGGGTTTCGGGTTCTCTTCGCAAGCCGCCACTCCTCGTCTCCGGGCCGCGCTGCCTTTCGCGCCCGGGGTCGAGCTTGCGTCTTTCCGGTTACCACGGCGTTAACGGCGGTCATCCTCTTGTCACCGGCTGCCGGGCCGCCTAACTCTCTCTTTGTCTCAACGGGGTGTCCCTGAGTTGCGGGACTGAGAGCGCGAGGCAGATCGCGAAACCCGTCGAACCTGATCCGGATGATGCCGGCGTAGGGATTGAGCGGCTCCTCGAACCGTCCATCACCCTCCCGCCGGCAATGCCCGGGCATCATGACGAGGGGGGACGGTGACCGATCACGACGACAGGTCCAGGCTGGCGAGGGACGCAGCGCGCGTGCTGGCGCGGCTGCGCGCCGAGCGGCCGCGCGTGCATTGCCTCACCAATTTCGTCGCCATGCAGCTCACGGCCAACCTCCTGCTCGCCGCCGGTGCCGTGCCGTCGATGACCATGGACGCGCGCGAGATGCCGGCCTTCGTCGAGACGAGCCGGGCGCTGCTCGTCAATCTCGGCATGCTCGACCCCTGGCGCGAGGCGGCCATTCCGGTCGCCATCGAGGCTGCTCATGGGCTCGGCCGGCCCTGGGTGCTGGACCCCGTCAAGGTCGACCGAGCCCCCGCCCGCCGGGCGTTCGCGAGGCGCCTGCTCGAGCGCGCGCCGGCCGTGCTTCGCTGCAACGCGGCCGAGGCGGAGATGCTCGAGCCGGGGCCAGGGATCGTCACCGCCGTGACCGGTGCCGCCGATCGCATCAGCGGGGGCGGGCGCGCCATCGAGCTCGCTGGCGGCACGATGCTGATGGACCGGGTGACGGCGATGGGCTGCGCCGCCTCGGCGCTGGTCGCCGCCTGCCTCGCGGTCGAGCCGGACCCCTTCCTCGCGACCGTTTCGGGCCTGCTCGTCATGAAGGTGGCGGGGGCGATCGCCGCCGAGTCGGCGGCCGGCCCCGGCAGCTTCGTGCCGCTCTTCCTCGATGCCGTCCACGGCCTCGATGCCGCCACCCTCCAGCGCCGGGCAGAACTGGCATGAACGTGCCGATCGACATCCGCCGGGCGCTCGCCCTCTATGCCGTGCTCGACCCGGCGCGCTGCCGGGGCCGCGACCCGGTGGAGCTGGTCGCCGCTGCCGCAAGCGGCGGGGCGACCCTCGTGCAGCTCCGCGACAAGGCGAGCGGCACGCGCGATCTCGTGGCCCTTGCCCAGGCGGTCATGGCGGCGCTCGAGCCGCATGCCGTGCCGCTCATCGTCAACGACCGGGTGGACGTGGCGCTGGCCGCCGGGGCCGCCGGCGTGCATCTCGGGCTCAGCGACATGGACCCGGCCGATGCGCGGCGGCTGGTCGGCCCGGACGTCATTCTCGGCATCACCGTGCATCACGGGGCCGAGGCCGGGGCGGTGCCGGCCGGCCTTGCCGACTATGCCGGGCTCGGCCCGGTCTTCGCCACCGCCAGCAAGGACCCGGGCGACCCGCCCTTGGGGCCGAAGCGGCTCGCCCGGCTGATCGGCGAGGTGCGGGGGCACCATCAGGGCCTGCCGGCCTGCGGCATCGCCGGCATCGACCACACGAACGCGGCTTCCGTCATCGGTGCCGGTGCCGATGGCGTCGCCGTGATCTCCGACCTCTTCATGGCCGACGACGTCGAGGCGGCGGCACGGCGGCTGCGCCGGATCGTCGATGCGGCCCTTCTGGAGCAGCGGCCATGACCGCCACGGCGCTCACCATCGCCGGCTCGGACAGCGGCGGCGGGGCCGGCATCCAGGCCGACCTCAAGACGTTCTCGGCGCTGGGGGTCTATGGCACCTCGGCGATCACGGCGCTGACGGCCCAGAACACCAGGGCGGTGACCGGCATCCTCGCGGTCGAGCCCGCCTTCGTCGCGGCCCAGATCGATGCCGTCTTCGCCGACATCCGCGTCGATGCGGTGAAGATCGGCATGCTCGGCGGCCCCGAGGTCATCGACGCGGTGGCCGAGCGGCTGCGTCACTGGCGGCCGCGCTGGGTCGTGCTCGACCCGGTGATGGTGGCGAAGAGCGGCGACCGGCTGCTCGCCGAGGCGGCGGTGGCGGCCCTTCGCGACCGGCTCCTGCCGCTCGCCTCGCTGCTCACGCCGAACCTGCCAGAGGCGGGGGATCTTCTGGGCGAGCCGCCGGTGACCGAGCGCCGGCAGATGCCGGCCGTGGCGGCCCGGCTGCAGCATCTGGGTTGCCCCAACGTGCTGCTCAAGGGGGGGCATCTCGGCGGCGAGGAGAGCCCGGACGTTCTCCTGCATGGCGGCGAGGTGCTCTGGCAGGGGGGCGGGCGCGTGGCGACCACCAACACGCACGGGACGGGCTGCACGCTCTCGGCCGCCATCGCCGCCTTCCTCGCTCGCGGGCGGCCGCTGCCGGAGGCGGTGGCGAGCGCCAAGCGCTACCTGACAGGCGCCATAAGGGCGGCGGACGGGCTGGGCATCGGCCATGGCCACGGGCCGGTGCATCATTTCTTCGAGCTGTGGCCGAAGGAAGGGACCACCCCATGACGACGACCCGGCGCACGGCCCTCTTCGCCGCTGCCGCCACGGTCGCGGCGCCGGCCGTGGCCAGGAGCCAGACGCCGCGGCGCTGGCGCATGGTGACCTCCTGGCCGCGGGACCTGCCCGGACCCGGTGTCACGGCGCGGCGGCTGGGCGAGCGCATCGAGGCGATGAGCGGCGGGGCCATCGAGGTGGAGCTCTTCGCCGCCGGCGAGATCGTGCCGGCCTTCGAGGTGCTGGACGCGGTGGGCGAGGGGGTGGCGGAGCTCGGCCACACGGCGGCTGTCTTCTGGGCCGGCAAGATGCCGGTCTCGCAGCTCTTCCTCGCCGTGCCCTTCGGCCTGACACCCCTCGAGCACATGGCCTGGATCGAGCATGGCGGCGGCCAGGCGCTCTGGGACGAGCTCTATGCGGGGTTCGGCGTCAAGCCCTTCATGGCGGGCAACACCGGCATGTCGATGGGCGGCTGGTTCCGCCGTGAGCTGCATTCGGCGGCGGACCTGAAGGGTCTCCGCTTCCGCATGCCGGGGCTGGGTGGCGTGCTCTATGCGCCCATGGGCATCGTCCAGGTGTCGCTGCCGCCGGGCGAGACCCTGCCGGCCCTGCAGAGCGGTGCCGTGGACGCGGCCGAGTTCGCCGGCCCCGCCAGCGACCTGGCGCTCGGATTCTATCAGGCCGCCCCCTTCTATTACGGCCCGGGCCTGCACGAGCCGAACGGCACGGGCGAGTGCGTGGTCAACCGGGCGCTCTTCGAGGGCCTGCCTGCGGACCTGCAGGCGGTGGTCACCGAGGCCTGCCGGGCGGAGAACGCCTTTGCGCTGGCCGAGGCCGAGCGGATGAACGCGGCAGCGCTCATGGCGCTGGTCGACGAGCATGGCGTGCAGTTGCGGACCTTTCCCGACGACATCGTCGAGGCCTTGCGCGCCGAGGCGCCCGCGGTGCTCGCCCCCTTCGCCGCGGCGGGCGGGCTGGACGCGCGCATCCACGATTCCTACGTGGCGACGCTGGAGCTGCTCCGCCCGTGGTCCCGGACCTCGATGGCGGATTTCCTCACGGCCCGTGCCGGCGGCTGAGCGATGGCGGTCGGCACGCTTCCGGGGGAGAGGGCGAGGCCGCGGGTCGAGCGGCGCCCGGTCGCCTGGGCTGTCCTGCGGCCGCTGCTGACGCTCTTCGGCCTCTTGGCGGCCTGGCAAAGTGTGGTGCTGGCCACTGCCGTGCCACCCTACATCCTGCCGCCGCCTCTGGCGGTGCTCGAGACGCTGGCGACCAACTGGCAGCTCGTTCTCGGCCATGCGAGGATCACCGGGCTCGAGATTCTTCTGGGCTTTCTCCTGGGTGGCCTGCTGGGGGCGGGGTCCGGCCTCGTGCTCGCCGGCTTCGCCACGGCGCGGCGCTGGCTGCTGCCGCTCTTCGTCGTCAGCCAGGCCTTGCCGGTCTTTGCCCTCGCCCCGCTGCTGGTGCTCTGGCTCGGCTACGGCATGGCGTCGAAGATCGCCATGGCGGTGCTCATCATCTATTTCCCGATCGCCGCCGCCTTCTATGACGGGCTCCGGCGGGCCGATCCCGAAATGCTGGATCTCGTGCGCCTGCTCGGTGCCTCGCGCTTCGACACCATCCGCCTGATCCGCCTGCCGGCGGCGCTGCCGTCGCTCGCCTCGGGGCTCCGGGTGGCGGCCTCGGTGGCCCCCATCGGGGCGGTGGTCGGCGAGTGGGTGGGGTCGGCCGGCGGGCTCGGCTACCTCATGCTGCACGCCAATGCGCGCATGCAGATCGACCTGATGTTCGCCGCACTCCTCGTCCTCGCGGCCATGGCGCTCGCCCTCTACCTCGCCGTCGACCGGCTGGGCCGTCGCCTGACGCCCTGGCAGGCCGAGACCTCGTCCGACTTCTGATCTGGAGAATTTTCGTGATCCTGCGTCTCGCCGCCCTGGCCCTCGCCCTCGCCCTCGCCTCGCCAGTCCAGGCCCAGGACAAGCTGACGGTGCTGCTCGACTGGTTCGTCAACCCGGACCACGCGCCGCTCGTCATCGCGAGGGAGCAGGGCTTCTTCGCGGAGCACGGGCTCGAGGTGGAGCTGATCGCCCCGGCCGACCCCAACGACCCGCCGAAGCTGGTGGCCGCCGGTCAGGCCGATATCGCGGTGAGCTACCAGCCGCAGCTCCATCTGCAGGTGGCCGAGGGCCTGCCGCTCCGGCGCATCGGCACGGCGGTGGCGACGCCCTTGAACAGCCTCGTGGTGCTGGCCGACGGGCCGATCGAGGGCATCGCCGACCTCGAGGGGCGCAAGGTCGGCTTCTCGGTCGGCGGCTTCGAGGACGCGCTGCTCGGCGCCATGCTGGAGAAGCACGGGCTGACGCTCGGCGATATCGAGCTGGTCAACGTCAACTTCTCGCTCTCGCCGGCGCTCGTCGCCGGCCAGGTCGATGCGGTGATCGGTGCGTTTCGCAATTTCGAGCTCAACCAGATGGAGCTGATCGAGCGGCCGGGCCGCGCCTTCTACCCCGAGGAGGAAGGGGTGCCGGCCTATGACGAGCTGATCTACGTGGCGCATGTGGACAAGCTCGGCGACCCGCGGCTGCAGCGCTTCATGGAGGCCGTCGAGGCGGCCACCCACTGGATCGTCAACCATCCAAACGAGGCCTGGGAGGTCTTCGCCGCCACGGACCCCCTGCTCGACGATGAGCTGAACCGGCTGGCCTGGGCGGACACCGTGCCGCGCCTGGCGCTCAGCCCGGCAGCCCTCGATCACCACCGCTACGCCCGCTTCGCCGCGTTCCTGGTGGAGCGGGGGCTGCTCGAGGAGGCGCTGCCGGTCGGCGGCTACGCGGTCGATCTCTTCGCCAGCGACTAGGGAGCCGCCGGGCGGCGGGTGCGGGGGAGCTGGCAGGCGAGGGCGAACATCAGGCCTTCGCCGGCGAGGCTGATGACCCGGAGCAGGATGGTCATCAGCATGAGGCTGTCATTGTCGAGGAAGGGGGCGCCGAGCAGCACCGTCGTCGCCTCGCGCACACCGAGCCCGCCGGGGGCACCCGGCACGACGAGGCCGGCGCACCAGCCGAGCAGCACGATGGCGACGACCCCCGGCAGGATCGCCGGATCGGCGACACCGAGCAGCCAGGAATAGACCAGCCAGCCGACCAGCCCCTGGCCGATGAAGAAGGCCCCGTAGAGCAGGGTCGAGCGCGAGAAGGCGCGCAGGTCCTCGAGGCTGAAGGCGGCGAGCAGGCGGCGGGCGATGGCCGGCAGCCACGCCAGGGGCAGGCGGCCGAGCAGGGCGACGGTGAGCACGGCCGAGGAGAGGAACAGGGCGGCGACGAGCCAGGAGGAGGCGACCTCGGTGTTCATCCGGTCGATCATCAGGAGCCCGGCCACGCCGATCGAGCAGGACATCAGCACCTGCAGCGCCAGCTCCAGCACCGAGGCAGTGGTCGTGCTCGCCTGCGGCCAGTCGAACCGCCGCGCCAGCAATTGCCGGCCGGCGAAGTGCATGACGTTGCCCGGCAGGTACTTGGCGATGTTCGCCTGGCCCCAGAGCGCGATGCCCTCCTGGGGGGTGGCCATGGCGTGACCGGTGGACCGCACCAACGAGGCGAAGCCGATGCCGACGGCCACCAGCAGGCTGGCGTAGATCATTGTCGCCGTCGCCGTGACCGCAAACAGCTCCATTCGCGGAAGATGAGCGAGCTGCCAGAAATCGAGATTGGTGAAGCTGTCGAAGAACAACCCGATGCAGGCGAATGTCACGATGATGCCGACGGCATTGATTGCCTTGTTTTTGAGCATAGGGCCTTTCGTCTCGACAGATCGGAGGGGGAAACCGCGTGTCGCATCGGACCCTGGGCTCTAGGATATCTGATCCCTGTAGCGCGGCGATCAAGATGGCGCTATGATAATTTTGTCGACGAATCGGCGATATTTTGCGGAATAGGCATGTCGGGCAGGGTTCAGCCGTTTCGCTCGTGCAGCTTCTTGCCCGCCACCCAGGTGGCGCGAATGGCCCGGTCGTCGCCGATGGTCATGAGCGCGAAGAGCAGGGCCGGGAGGTCGCTGCGGTCGATCGCCTCGAGGCGATGGGCGATGGCTGGCGTCGGCGCCAGGTCGAGCACGGTGACATCGGCATGGCTGCCGGGCTCGAGCGTGCCGATCTCGTGGGCGAGGCCGAGGGCCAGGGCATTGCCGCGTGTCATGGTGTGGAACGCGTCGAGCGCCGGCCAGCTCTGGTTTTGGAGCTGGAGGACCTTGTAGGCCTCGGCGGCGGTCTGCAGCATCGAGTAGGAGGTGCCGCCGCCGACATCGGTGGCGAGGGCGATGCGCACCGGGTCCGGCCGGTCGGTGAGGCGGGCGAGGTCGAAGAGGCCGGAGCCGATGAAGAGGTTCGAGGTCGGGCAGAAGCAGGCGACCGAGCCGGTCGCGGCCAGCCTCGCCATCTCGTCCTCGGCGAGGTGCAGGCAGTGGCCGAGGATCGAGCGGGGGCCGAGCAGGCCGAAGCGGTCGTAGACGTCGGTGTAGCTCGAGGCCTCGGGGAAGCGCCGCGCCACCTCGGCGATCTCGGCGTGGTTCTCGGCGAGGTGGGTCTGCAGCCAGCAGTCGGGATGCTCGCGCAGAAGGGCTCCAGCCGCCTCGAGCTGGGCGGCGCTCGAGGTGACGGCGAAGCGCGGCGTGACGGCGTAGCCGATGCGGCCCTGGCCGTGCCAGCGGGCGATCAGCGCCTGGCTGTCGTCGTAGCCGGACTGGGCGGTGTCGCGCAGGCCCTCGGGCCCCTCGTCCATCATCACCTTGCCGGTGATCAGGCGCATGGTGCGCGCCAGCGCCTCGGCGCAGAGGGCGTCGACCGAGCCGGGGTGCACGCTGGCATAGGCGACGGCGGTGGTGGTGCCGTGGCGCAGGAGCTCGTCGAGGAAGAAGCCAGCCGTCCGGGCGCAATGCGCCGGGTCGGCGAAGCGGCGCTCGGCCGGGAAGGTGTAGCTCTGCAGCCAGTCGAGGAGCTGGGTCCCGTAGGAGCCGATGACCTGCGTCTGGGGGTAGTGGATATGGGCGTCGATGAGGCCCGGCAGGATCAGGGCGTTCGGGTAATGGGTGACCTCGAGGTCGGGCTCGAGGAGGTCGGTGGCCGGGCCTACGGCGGCGATCCGCTCGGCCTCGATGACGAGGAGGCCGTCCGCGATGTCGACCAGGGCCGCCGCACCAGCGATCGCCGGGTCGTCCCTGAACCAGACGAGACGGCCGCGCAGGGCGCGCCGGGTCATTCGGGCGGCGCCCCGGCGTCGACCCAGCGGGCGATCAGCCGCCGCTCGCCGTCCTCGATCATGGAGACGTTGCCGGGCGGCATGGCGTGGGTCTGGTAGACCTGGTCGCGGATGGCGGCGGCGTGGATGCGCAGGTCGCGCGGGGTCTCGAGCACGACGCCCTTGGGGGCGTGGGCCAGGCCCGGCCAGTGCGTCTCCTGCCCGTGGCACATGATGCAGCGGCCCTGGACGATCTCCTCGACCGCGGCGAGGGTGGCGGGCCGCTCGTCGGCGGCGGTGTCGACCAGCGGCGGCGGGGTGGCGGGGAAGCTCGCGATCCAGATGGCGACGATGAAGCCCAGGGCGGCGACCGCCCAGGGCCACCAGGGCGGCTTCGTGCCCGCGTGCATGATGTTGAAATAGTGGCGGATGCTGGCGCCGATCACCAGCACCAGCGCCAGGATCAGCCAGTTGAACGGGCTCGCGAAGGTCTGCGGGTAGTGGTTGCTGATCATGATGAAGAGGACGGGCAGGGTCAGGTAGTTGTTGTGCACCGAGCGCTGCTTGGCCTGCGCCCCGAGCGCCGGGTCGGGCGCCGCGTGGGCGAGCAGCGAGGCCACCACCTTCTTCTGGTTGGGGATGATGATCATGGCGACGTTGGCCACCATGATGGTGCCGATCAGCGCTCCCACATGGAGGAAGGCGGCACGGCCGGTGAGGACCTGGTCGAGGGCGAGGCAGACGAGCGGGAAGGCGACGAGGCCGATGAGGGCGAGCGTGCGCTGGTCATTGCCGAGCGGTGATTTGCACAGCATGTCGTAGGCGACCCAGCCGAGGACCAGCACGGCGAGGCCGATCGCGGCCGCTGTCCAGGGGCCGAGCTCGGCCTTGGCCGGGTCGATCATGTAGAGCTCGGCGCCGAGATAGTAGACGACCACGAGGAGGGCGAGGCCGCTCAAGAGGGTGGTGTAGGCCTCCCACTTGAACCAGGTGAGCTCGGCCGGCATCTCGGGCGGGGCGACGCCGTACTTCCACATGCGGTAGAAGCCGCCGCCATGCACCTGCCAGGTCTCGCCGGAGACGCCCTCCGGCAGCCCGGCGCGCTTCTTCAGGCTGGCGTCGAGCGCCATGAAGTAGAACGAGCTGCCGATCCAGGCGATGCCGGCTATGAGGTGGAGCCAGCGGAGCGCCAGCGCCGACCAGTCGAGGAGGATGGGAGTCAAATCCATGGGCGTTCGATCCGGGGCGGCCACACGCGGCGGCATCGTGGCGGGCAGGGTAGCGGTCGGCAAGAGCCCAGTGCCGGCGCCCGGCCACGCTGCCGACTTCCTTCTCGACCGCCTGCTCTACCGGGACGGGCTGATCCTCGTCGTCGACAAGCCGGCCGGGCTGCCGGTGCATGCCGGGCCGAAGCGCGGCCCCAATCTCGAGGATTATCTGGAGGCGCTTCGCTTCGGCCTGCCGGAGCGGCCGCATCTGGCGCATCGGCTCGACCGCGACACCTCGGGCTGCCTCGTCCTCGGCCGCCACAGGAAGGCGCTCAGGCGCCTCGGCCGGCTCTTCGAGGCGGGCCGGGTCGAGAAGGTCTACTGGGCGGTGGTCGAGGGCACGCCGGACCCGGCGGAGCGACGGATCGAGCTCGGCCTGGAGAAGCGCTCGACCGCCGCGCGGGGCTGGTGGATGCAGGTCGCGGCCGAGGGCGGGCAGGCTTCCGTCACCGACATTCGGGTGCTGGCCAGCGGCGGCGGCCGCTCGCTTGTCGAATGCCGGCCGCGCACCGGGCGCACGCACCAGCTCCGGGTGCATCTGGCGGCCATCGGCCATCCCATCCTGGGCGACCCGGTCTATGGCGGCCCGCTCCAGGGCAGCCGGCAGGGCGGCCCGCTGCTGCTGCACGCCCGGTCGATCGCCCTGCCGCTCTACCCGCGCCGCCCGGCTGTCGCCGTGACGGCCCCGCCGCCGCCGGCTTTCGTCGCGGCGGCGGGCGACCTCTTGCCAAGGGGCGTTGCGGAACCGCAGACTGGGCCTGACACGCGCATCGTGGAGACGCCATGACAGAGAGCGACGTCTATGCCCGCCAGGGCTTCGGCGCGGTGGTCGGCAGCGGCGAGCGGCCGGCGCTTCTGGTGGTCGACTTCGTCAATGCCTTCGCCGATCCAAGGATGCTGGGCGGCGGCAACATCGAGGCGGCTGTCGCTGCCACCGTGCCGGTGCTCCGGGCCTGCCGCGAGCGTTCGCTGCCTGTCGTCTTCACGCGCATCGTCTATGCCGAGGACGGCTCCGATGCGGGAGTCTGGGCGACCAAGCTGCCCGCGCTCCGCCAGCTCACGCCCGATTCGCCGGCCAACCGGGTGGTCGACGCCCTGGCCCCGCTGCCGGGTGAATTGGTCATCGACAAGAAGCAGGCCTCGGCCTTCTTCGGCACCGATCTCGCCCCCTGGCTGGTGCAGCGGCGCGTCGACACGCTCTATGTCACGGGCTGCACGACCAGCGGCTGCGTGCGCGCCTCGGTGGTCGATGCGGTGGGGTGGAACTTCCGCCCCATCGTCATCGAGGACTGCGTCGGCGACCGGGCGGAGGGGCCGCATGCGGCCAACCTCTTCGACATGCGCCAGAAATATGCCGACCTGGTCACCGCGGAGGCCGCGATCCGCGCCATTGCGGGCGGCGCGTGACCGCGACGCCGGCCGAGCTCGCGGCGCTGATCCCCGATGGCGCCACACTGGCGCTGGCGCCGGACTATTCGGGCTGCTCGCTCGCCACCATCCGCGAGCTGGTCAGGAAAGGGGCAAGCGGGCTTCGCCTCGTCGGCCTGCCGCAGCTCGGCCTGCAGGCGGACCTGCTCATCGCGGCGGGCTGTGTCGCCGGCGTCGAGACGGCCGCCATCTCCCTGGGCGAGCTCGGCCTCGCCCCGGCTTTCGACCGGGCGTGGCGGGCGGGCAGCGTCACCGTGACGGAGAGCACCTGCCCGGCCATCCATGCCGGGCTGACCGCCGCCGAGAAGGGGGTCTCGCATCTGCCGCTCGCCGGGGTGATCGGCTCCGACCTCGTCGGCCTGCGTCCCGATTGGCGCCTCGGCCCCGACCCCTTCACCGGCGAGCCGGGCCTGCTGGTGCCCGCCATCCGCCCCGATTTCCTGCTGTTTCATGCGGCGGTCGCCGACCGGTCCGGCAATGTCTGGATCGGCGTGCGGCGCGAGCTGATGCTGGCGGCGCATGCGGCGCGGCGCACGCTGGCCACGGTCGAGGAGGTGGTGGCGCACGACCTCCTCGCCGACGATCTCTGGGCCGCGGGCACGATTCCGGCCCTCTATGTGGAGCGGGTCGCCACCGCACCGGCGGGGGCGGCGCCGGTCGGTCTGAGGAACCGGTACGGCCCCGACCGGGCCTGGCTCGCCGCCTATGCCGAGGCGGCGCGGGACCCGGCGTCCTGCAAGACCTTCATCGACGCCTGGTTGCGCGATGGCTGAGCCGGAGCGCCTGCTGGTGATGATCGGCGTCATCGCCCGGCTGCTCCGGGGGCTGCGCCATGTGGCCGTCGGGGCGAGCTCGCCGGTGCCGGCCGCGGCGGCGCTGGTGGCGCGCGAGCTCGGCCGGGGCCGGCCGACCGTCTCGATCCTGGGCTCGGAGACGTCGAACCCCTTCACCGATGGCGGGCGCGAGCTCTTCGACTGCGCCGCCCAGGGGCGCCTCGATGCGTTCTTCCTCTCGGGGGCGCAGATCGACGCGACGGGGGCGGTGAACCTGCTCGGCCTCGGCGAGCCGGGCCGGATGCGTCGACGCTTCATGGGCAATTTCGGCGCACCCTACCTGGCGTCGCTGGTGCCAAACGTCATCCTCTTTCGCACCGATCACGGGGTCCGGACGCTGGTCGAGAAGGTGGATTTCGTGACGGCACCCGGTGTCGAGGGGCGCTGGCTGGTGACCGACCGGGCGGTCTTCCGGCGGCAGGCGGGGCGGCTTCGGCTGGTGAGCTGGCACGCCGGCGAGATGGCCGAGACGGTGCGCGCCGCCACGGGCTTCGCCTTCGAGACGGCGCACGACGCCGGCGAGACCCCCGGGCTGGAAGCAGCAGCGGCGGCACAGCTTCGCGGCCCGGTCGGCGCCGTGCTGCGCGAGGTCTATCCGGCCTTCGCCGCGCAGCTCACCTGACGCCGCCGCGGCTGCGTCGGATCATCCGTCGCGCTTCATGCCGGTCAGGAACTCGGCGAGATTGGCGGGGAACGGGAAGACGATGGTGTTGCTGCGGTCGTTGGCGATCTCGTGCAGGGTGGAGAGGTAGCGGAGCTGCATGGCCTCCGGCACCTGGTTGAGGATGCGGCCGGCATCGACCAGCCGCTCGGCCGCCTGGTACTCGCCCTCGGCGTTGATGACCTTGGCCCGGCGGATGCGCTCGGCCTCGGCCTGCTTGGCGATGGCGCGCACCATGCTCTCGTCGATGTCGACATGCTTGAGCTCGACATTGGTGACCTTGATGCCCCAGGCATCGGTCTGGCTGTCGAGGATCGTCTGGATGTCGTTGTTGAGCCGCTCGCGCTCGGCCAGCATCTCGTCGAGCTCGTGCTGGCCGAGGACCGAGCGGAGCGTGGTCTGGGCGAGCTGGCTGGTCGCGGCGTCGTAGTCCTCGACCTGGATCACCGCCTTGTCGGCGTCGAGCACGCGGTAATAGAGCACCGCGTTGACCTTGACCGAGACATTGTCGCGGCTGATCACGTCCTGCGACGGCACGTCGAGGACGCGGGTGCGCAGATCGACGCGGACCATGGTCTGCAGGCCCGGGACGACGAGGATCAGGCCGGGGCCCTTCACCTTCCAGAACCGGCCGAGCAGGAAGACGACGGCCCGCTCGTACTCGCGCATGATCTTCAGCGAGATCAGGATGATGAAGAGCGGGACGAGCAGCAGCGGCAGCAGGAGCACGGGGTCGTAGTCCATCAGCGGGCTCAGCCTCCAGGTGGTTGGGGGGCGACGACGAGCACCAGGCCGTCGCGCGCCTCGACGGTGACCGGCGTGTCGCTGGCGAGGTCGTCCGGGCCGCGGGCCGCCCAGATCTCGCCCTCGAGCCGGACATGGCCCTCGCCATCGGCCCAGTCGACGACCGTGCCCCGGCCGGCGAGCACGGCCTCGGCCCCGGTCACGACCGGTCGCCGATGGCTGCGCAGCGCCAGGCCGAGCGCCAGGAGGAAGATGCCGCTGGTGACGATCGCCACCGCACCGATGAGCCAGGGCGAGACGCCGAAGCCGGGAACATCCGTGTCGACCAAGAGCACGGCACCGGCGACGAAGGCGACGATGCCGCCGAGGCCCAGCGCACCGAAGCTCGGCACGAAGGCCTCGGCGATGACCAGGATGATGCCGAGGAGCAGCAAGGCGAGGCCGGCGAAGGAGACGGGCAGGACCTGGAGCGCGTAGAGGCCGAGCAGCAGGCAGATGGCGCCGACGAGGCCGGGGCCGACGAGGCCCGGCGAATAGAGCTCGAAGATGATGCCGTAGATGCCGACGAGCATCAGGATGGCGGCGACGTTCGGGTCGGTGATGATGGCGAGGAGCTGGTAGCGCCAGTCCGGCTGGCTCTCGACGATGGCGGGGTCGGCGGCGTCGATGAGGGCCGGGCCGCTTTTCAGCTCGACCATGCGGCCGTCGACCCGCCGGAGCAGCTCGGCCCGGTCCGGGGCGATGAGCTCGATGACGCCGGCCTTCAGCGCCTCCTCGGCGGTCAGGCTTTTTGCCTCGCGCACAGCGGACTCGGCGAATTTCGGGTCGCGGTCGCGCATGGTGGCGAGCGAGCGGAGCAGGGCGGCCGCGTCCTCCATCGCCTTGGTGGCATGCGCGGACCTTTCGCCCGCATCGCCGCCGATCTGGACGGGTGTCGCCGCGCCGAGATTGGTGCCGGGCGCCATGGCGGCGAGATGGGTGGCGTAGAGGATGAAGGTGCCGGCGCTCGCCGCCCGCGCCCCCGGCGGGGCGACATAGCCGATGACGGGCAAGGGTGCGTCCAGGATCGCCTCGACCATGGTGCGCATCGAGGTGTCGAGGCCGCCCGGCGTGTCGATCTCGAGCAGCACGAGATCGGCGCCGTCGGCGGCCGCGGCCTCGATCGCCCGGACGAGGAAATCGCTGGTGGCGGGGCCGATGGGGCCCTTGACGGGCACGACCTGCACGGTGGTGGCTTCGGCCGATGCCGGCATGCCGAGCAGGGGCAGCAGCATGCCAAGCAGGAAAAGGAGGGACGCGAGGGCCGAACTGCGCTTCATTGTCCGACCATCGACGAGGGCACCGATGCCGTCAAGAGATGCACGATTGCGAGAGATGCGGCAGGTTTCTCCATCCGGGGGTTGATACATGACCACGCTGACCCTGACGAGCTGGAACATCGAGCATTTCTCGCGGCTGCTCGACGGCAATGCCGGCGAGGCGGAGCGGCTCGCCGCCATCGCCGCCGAGATCCGGGCCATCGATCCGCACGTCCTCCTGATCGTCGAGGGGCCGGCCAGCCTGCCGGCGCTCGAGGCCTGGGTGGCGGCGGCCGAGCCGCACGGCCTCGGCGGCGGCTGGCGCGTGGCCACCATTCCCGGCACGAACGAGGCGCTCGAGGCACGGCCGGACGACCCGCGGCGGGCGCTGGCCGGGCTCTACGCCATGCAGGGCAACCGGATCAGCGGCGGCCAGTGGCTCTGGTTCCTGGTCAAGGACGGGCTCTTCCAGGAGAGCCGGGCCACGCTCCTCGCACCGCTGGTCTGGCAGGACCTGACGGGGCAGCGGGACTGGCCGGTGCATCGCTGGGGCGAGCTCATATCGCGGCGGCACGCGCACTGGCGGCACCCGCAGGTGCTCCTGCTGCAGATGGGCGGGGTGGAGATCGAGGTCGTCGGAGCGCATCTGAAGAGCAAGATCAACCACGAGCGCGCCTTCGACGAGGCGGGCGAGCTGACCCACGACTATGTCGACGAGGCCCTTCGGGCGCGCATCCAGCTCGCCACCGAGGCCTACGACATCCGCCGCTACATCGACGGCCGCTTCGCCCAGACGCCGAAGCCCCGCATCCTGGTGGCGGGCGATTTCAACGACGGGCCGGGGCGCGGCTTCTTCGAGCGCGAGTATCTCTATTTCGACCTCGTCGGAAACCTGCAGGGCGACGTCTTCGCTGCCGACAAGTTCCTCAACCACGCGCTCTTCGACTTCCCGGGCGACCTGCGCTGGACCACCGCCTTCGACGACCGGGTCGAGCGCTGGTCGAGGACACGGGACGGCACGCCGCCCTTGCCGGCCGAGCCCTACGATGCGACCCGCTTCCAGCTCATCGACCACATCCTCTTCACCCAGGCGCTGGTGGGCGAGGGGGCATGCCCGCGGATCAGGGGCGGGGCAGGCCGGGTCGAGCATACCGTGCACCAGCGGATCAATGCCGGGCTCGGCCGCCGGCGCACCAGCGACCACGTGCCGGTCTCGGTCGAGCTCACGCTCTGAAGAACGCCTCCAGCTTCTCGGTCGTCGCCTCGGGCGCCTCCTCGGGGAGGTAGTGGCCGCAATCGAGCGCCTCGCCGGTCACCTCGCCCGCCGCCTTCTCGCGCCAGGTGGCGAGCACGTCGAAATGCTTCTCCATGAGCCCGTGGCGGCCCCAGAGCACGAGGAGGGGGCACTGGATGCGGGCGTCCTCGTCGGCCTCGTCGTGCTCGAGGTCGATCGTGGCGGCGGCGCGGTAGTCCTCGCAGCTGGCATGGATGGTGGCCGGGCTGGCGAAGCAGCGCTCGTACTCGGCCATGGCGTCCGGGTGGACGAACGTGCTGCTCTTGCCGGCCGACCAGCCGCCGAGCTTCTGGTGCAGGTAGTAGATCGGGTCGGCGCCGATCAGCCGCTCGGGGAAATCGGCCGGGCGGCTGAGGAAGAACCAGTGGTAGTAGCCCTCGGCGATCGCCTTGTTGGTGGCGGCGAAGATGGTGCGGGTCGGCACGATGTCGAGCACGGCCGCCCGGGTCACCACCTTGGGGTGGTCGAGGCACATGCGGTGCGTGACCCGGCCACCCCGGTCGTGGCCGGCCACCATGAACCGGTCGAAGCCGAGCATGCGCATGGCCTCGACCAGGTCGGCCGCCATCGCCCGCTTGCTCATCGCCCGGTGGGTCCCGTCGCCGACCGGCTTGCCGCTGTCGCCATAGCCGCGCAGATCGGCGCAGACGACGGTGAAGGTCTCGGCCAGGGCGGGGGCCACGCGGTGCCACATGGCATGGGTCTGGGGATAGCCGTGCAGCAGCAGGAGCGGCGGCCCTTCGCCCTTGGTGCGGGCGAAGATCCCGGTCTCCGCCGTGCTCAGCCGATGCCCCTGAAAGCCAGGAAAGAGTTTCATTCCACCGCCCTCCGACTCGCGCGCCTGGGTATTTCTAGCACACGCGAAGGTCGATGGCGCGGCCCAAGCCGTCGACCGTGCGGGCGGGGCGCAGCTCCCAGTGGAGCCGGGGCGTGAAGCCCTGGCCAAGGGCCGAATCGAAGGTTCGGGCCATGACGATCCCGGCGGACCGTTCGACCTTGGTGTGCTTCTCCAGCTTGGCGGCGAGGTTAACGGGCTCGCCCAGGACCGTGTATTCGAGCCTTTGCGCGTCGCCCACCGTGCCGAACATCACGGTGCCCGTCGTGATCGCGGCGGCGACCGCGGGGGCCGGCAGGTTGCGCCGGGCGCGATCGCCGCTCCAGCGTTGGCCGGTCTCCAGCACGGCCTCGATCGCGGCGAGCGCCTCGGCGGCGGCGGAATCGCTCGGCCGGACGGCACCGAAGCTGGCGAGGATGCCGTCGCCCATGAACTTGTCGATGCTGCCGCCGGCGGCGCGCACCGCCCGGGTCATCAGGGCCTGGTACTCGCCGAGGAGCTGCATGACGTCCGCCGGCGCCAGGCGCTCGCCGAGGCCTGTGAAGCCGCGCAGATCGATGAACATGATCGCGGCCTCGCGCAGCTCGGCGCGGCCGGGCACGAGCTCAGCGTCGCTGCCGGTGATCCGGCCGGCGATCTCGGGCGCGAAGAAGCGCTTGAGGTCGGACGCGGCCTGGCCCTCGACGGCGGCCCGCACCAGGAGCTTGCGGGCCCGGTGGAGGGCCAGGGCGAGGATGGCGGTCACCACGAGGATCGAGACGATCTTGTCGACCTCGGCGCCGATCAGGATGCTGTAGCTCATCATGTATTCGGCGAAGTCCCGGGTGATCATCGTTTCGCCTGCCGGCCCGCCGCCGGCGAGCACCGCGTAGGCGACGAGGGCGAGCCAGCCGAGTGCTGCGCTGATGCCGGCGAGGAGGACGAAGGCGGGCTCGAAGCGGAGCGTGCGAAGGGCGATCAGGATGAAGACGTACATCAAGGTCGGCGCCTTGAGGTAGAGGGCCGGCGGCGCCTGGTACTGCAGGTGGAAGCTCCAGATGGTCACCATCAGGAGGGCGATGTCGACGACCACCGAGACGGCGAGGATCGGCCGGGTCAGGCGCTGCCTCAGGGCGAGGCCGAGGCGCCAGAAGGTGAACAGGGCATAGAGCACGAGGGCGATCGGCACGGGCTCGAACGGCACGTCCGGCGGGAAGGCCTTGGGGGTGAGGCTGTAGAGGACGGCGAAGAGGACGATGGCGCCGAGCTGGATCAGGCTGACCAGCACCTCGCTGCGCGCCTGCTCGCGGCCGATGGCGTCGGCCACGCGCTGCGGCATGGCTTCGGGCAAGGGCGGGCCGAGCAGGACACGCCCGGCACGCTCGCGGGCAGCGCCGCTGGCCAGGCGCTGGACGATTCCGCGCATGGGCGGCCTCCGGAATTGCGCCAACGAGGTTTACGCCGAACGACGATCCGCACCAACCGGCCGGGTGCTCGCGGCGCATCACGTCACGCTGAGCCGGGCAGCATGGACGCCGGTGAATGAAGGAAACGTGACACCGGCTCATCCCGGCCGGCAATGCTGCATTGCAAAAACCGGCATGGTGACCGGCCATGAGAGTCGCCACATTCCCGATCGTTGGGAGCAACGCGTGGATGATGCGTTGCAATATGAGTTCGAAGGACCTGTACCATGAACAACCAGATGACCCTGCCTGTCGGTGGCGTCGCGGGTGCCTGGCGCGGCGAGAGCCGCGACACCTCGCGCTTCGGTCAGCTGATTGCCGCCCTGCGCCGCCAGCTGGCCGTTCACCGCGTCTATCGGCGGACCTACGATGAGTTGATGACGCTGACCGATCGGGAGCTCGACGACATCGGTGTCGCCCGCTGCGATATCCAGAGGGTCGCCCGCGATACGGCACGGGAGGTCGTGCCCGCGTAAGCGCCCCGGGCCGGCGCCGATGACGCCTTTGGGTGTCGTCGGCGGCCGTGTCCTGATACGCAGGCCTTCTCACGACTCGGGGAGGTCGGCGCATGAATCTCGAGCAGTTCCGTCAGGAGGCGCACGGCCTCGTCGACTGGATGGTGGCATATCTTTCGACCATCGAGCGGCGGCCCGTGCGCAGCCCGGCGACCCCGGGCAGCATCGCCGCGCAGCTGCCGGCCGCGGCACCGGAAGGCCCCGAGCCGTTCGAGGCCATCTTCCGCGACTTCGAGCGGATCGTCATGCCCGGCATGACGCACTGGCAGCATCCGCGCTTCTTCGCCTATTTCCCCGCCAATTCCAGCCCGCCCTCGGTCCTGGCGGAGATGCTGACGGCGACGCTCGCCGCCCAGTGCATGCTCTGGCAGACCTCGCCGGCGGCGTCGGAGATGGAGGGCCGGGTGCTCGACTGGCTCCGGCAGATGCTGGGGCTGGATGCGGGCCTCGCCGGGGTGATCCAGGACTCGGCGTCCTCGGCGACGCTCTGCGCCGTTCTCGTGGCACGCGAGCGGGCGACCGGCTGGCAGGCCAATGAGGCCGGGCTGGGCGCTTGTCCCCCGCTTGCCGTCTACACGTCCGATCAGGCGCATTCCTCGGTCGAGAAGGCCGTCCGCATCGCCGGTCTCGGCCGCTCGGCCTTGCGGCTGGTGCCGTCGGACGAGCGCTTCGCCATGCGTGCCGATGCCCTGGCCGGGATGATCGAGGCCGATCTGCGGGCCGGGGTGAAGCCCGCCTGCGTGGTGGCCACGCTCGGGGCCACCGGCACCGGCGGCATCGACCCGCTGGCCGCCATCGGCCGGCTCTGCCGCGCGCACGACATCTATCTGCATGTCGACGCGGCCTGGGCGGGCAGCGCCCTGCTCCTGCCCGAGACGCGCTGGATGATCGACGGCATCGAGCAGGCGGACAGCTTCGTCACCAACCCGCACAAGTGGCTCCGCACCAATTTCGACTGCTCGGTGCATTACGTGCGCCGGCCGGACGAGCTGGTCCGCACGCTCTCGGTGATGCCGGCCTATCTCACCGGCCCGGGGACGGGGCAGGCGGTCGACTACCGCGACTGGGGCATCCCGCTTGGCCGGCGGTTTCGCGCGCTGAAGCTGTGGTTCGTGATCCGCTCCTATGGCATCTCCGGCCTGCAGGCGATGCTGCGCGACCATATCGCCTGGACCCGCGAGCTGGCCGCCTGGATCGAGGCGACACCCGGCTTCGAGCTGGTCTCGCCGCCGGTGCTCGGCCTCCTCTCGTTCCGCTGCCGGCCCTCCGGGCTGGACGCCGAGGGGCTCGATGCGCTGAACCGGCGGCTGGTCGAGCGGATCAACGACGACGGGCGCATCTATCTGACCCAGAACATCGTGCGCGGTCGCTTCGCGCTCCGTTTCTCCATCGGCCAGGCGACGACCGAGCGACGGCATGTCGAGGAAGGCTGGGCAGTCGTCCGGGAGCTGGCGGAGCAAGTAGTACGAACAAGAAATGTATAAAAAGAGATAGCGGGCTCGGAGCGGTTCCCCGGCTCTTCCGTCGCGTCGGCATCGAGCACTGCAAGGTGGCGGTCCATATCCCTGCTCAGTAACGGCGAATGGACGATCGACGAGGGGCGCTTCGTGACGCCACCACGATGCCGGCACGATGCCGGCACGATCGACCTGGCAGGCGCGGCGCGCTTCAGGCGGCTTTCAGCCCGGCGCTCTGCAGGCCGCCGAGCAGGTCCTCGACGAGATCCGGCGGTAGCTGCCAGTAGCCCAGGTACTCGCCGGCCCGGTCGGCGGCGTCCGGGGCCAGCTCCAGGAGGTCCTGGACGGCCTGCGCCGCCTGCCGCTGCAGGCCGAGCCGGCCATAGACGGCGGCGCGCAGCAGGCGGGTCATCAGGAAATCCGGCAGGTCGCTCTGCTCGAGCTCGCCTCTGGCCGCCGCATAGTCCCCGCGCCGATAGGCGTCGATGACGAAGGGGATGCGGTAGGAGGCCGGGTGCGCCGGATTCAGCTCGATCGCCCGGGCGCGCATGGCGAGGCCGCGCTCCCAGTCGCCCGAATAGGCGATCTTGCCGCCGAGATCGGCGAGCGCGTCGCTGTCGTTCGGGTTGAGCTCGAGGGCCAGATCGGCGTGCCGGCGAAACCCGTCCATGTCGCCGGCGGTGAACAGCACCGCTGCCAGCGACCGCTGGGCGACCGCATTCTCCGGCTCCAGCTCGACCGCCTTGCGCGCCGCCTCGAGCGCCGCGGCCAGCTCCTGACCCGCCGGGTCGTGGGTGTAGCCGTAGCGCAGCGCCTCGAGGCGAAGATAGGCGAGATAGGCCCAGGCATGGGCATAGTCCGGCTCCGTGCGGACCGCGCGCTCGAGGCAGGTTTTCGCTGCCGTGTAGTCCGCCGGCGCATAGGTCGCATAGTAGTGATCGGCGGCCAGGATGCAGGCATAGCTCGCGAGGCTCGCCGGCAGGTCCGCCTGGTCGGCGGCGCGGCTGAGCTGGCGGTTCACGAGGCCCCAGGGCTGGGCGACGGCGGTGACGATGGCGGCAGCGATCTCGCTTTCCAGCGCCAGGGCCCCGTTGCCGGCGTGCGGGCCGGTGAAGGTCCTGGTCCAGAGCACACCGGCGTCCTCGGTCGAGATCAGGCTGGCGGTGACGACGAACCCCTCGTCGTCGCGCCGCACCGTGCCATCGACGACGTAGTCGAGGCCCGCTTCGGCGGCAGCGCGGATCGGGTCGCCGCCGGCCTCGGCCAGGGCCAGGGCGCTGCGTCGGGCCAATACGAAGAACTGGCGGAAATGCGTCAGTTCGGCGGTGACGAGGGCGGTGAGGCCACCGGCCACGGTGGTGGTGCCCGGCGCGTCGTCGAGCGCTTCGAACGGCAGGACGCCGATGGCCGGCGTCTGGCGTGCGAGGTCGGCAGCACCATTGACCTCGACCGGCGCTGTCGGTGAGCCACGCTCGAGGCCGAGATGGGCGGCGATGCCGATCGCGATCGCGATGAGGGCGGCGGTCAGGAAGGCGACGCGATACGGCCGGCGATGGCTGGGCGCGGGCTTCGCCCGGGTGAGGGCGGGAGCCCGGGCGGCGGTCCGGGCCGGGGCCGGTGCTCCGGTCCGCGCTGCCTCGAAGCGGGGCACGTAGCCGCCCTTGGGCAGGGTGATGCGGACCGGGTCAGCCTTGCCTTCCCCGGCATAGTAGGCGGCGAGCTTCTGCCTGAGACGGCCGGCCTCGACGCGGACCAGCGACTCGGCCTGCGGGTCGAAATCCGCCGGCCGCTCGAACACGTCGACGCCGATGGCGTAGGCGCGCATGGCCCGCTCGTTGCCGGCGAGCCGGGCTTCGACGATGTGGCGCAGGAAGGCCTGCAGGCGCGGCGAGCCCTCGAGCTCGGCGCTGGCGAGCACACGCGCGAGGGCGGCGAGCACAGCTTCGTCCGGGATCGGTTCCTCGCCCATCCTCCTCCACCGGCGGCCAGCGCCGGCACCATCCGGCCATAAGTTGCAGCCCGATCATGGGCCGCGACTGACCGTCAGTTGCCGTTACTCACATGCCGCGCAGGCCCAAGGTATGCTCCGACTGCGGCTCCTCGAACAGTGTGATCGAAGGGGCGGCAATGGCAAGTGAGGCGAATCCCCTGGGGTCGGGAGGCCCTTCTCTCGGCCTCGAGCTCTGGCGGGGACGCACCGGCGTGTCGAGCCTCCCTCGGTCCGAAATTCTCGAGATCCGGCGTGCCAACCGGCGAGTGAGAGGCTTCCTCGCCGGGCACGCCGGTCGTTCGCGTGGCGCCGAAGCACGCGATGGCGAGGGTCGGCCGGTGGACCCGATGGACCCGCGCGCCCGAAGCTTCAGCCTCGTCGGCGCCTTTCTCGCCGCCGCTCGGCCCTCGCCCTGGCTCTTTCGTCGGTGGATGACCGCCGCCCACGAGGCCGCCGCCGAGATCCTGGGTGATCCGGACGCCGATGTCTTCGCGTACAATGACGCGGCCGAGATCGATCAGGAAGGGGTGATGGCCCTGCTCGACGAGATAGATGCCCGGGTGACACCGCTGGTGGACGTGGACCTGCCGACGCCGCCCGGGTCGGGCCGATGATCGGCAAGGGAGCGGCCCTGCCGGCCGGGTCGGCCTCGCGGACCAGGCCGCAACAGGGGGCGGGCGGCATCGAGCCCGCCGAGCTTGCCGAGCTTCGCCAGGCGGTCCTGCATCTGCGGCGGCATTTCGCCCGGCCGCGCGCCGATCCGGCCGGGACCGAGCTTTCCCTGACCGCTCATTTCCTCAATCTGGCGCCCTCGACGACCGTCCGCTTCCGGCTGTGGATGGGCCTGTGCACCCAGGCGGCGACCGAGCTTCTGGGCGACCCGCTGGCCCATCTGCGGCCGGTCGACACGCTCGACAGCGTCATGGTGGTGCAGTTGCTGGACCGTGTCGCCGACCGGCTCGGGCTCTCCTCGCACGTCTGCTGAGCGGCTCGGGCTCTCAGGCGGCCCGGCGCAGCGGGGCGAGCGACTGCCGGATGTGGCGGGCGAATTCCTGGGCGATCTCGCTGGCCCCGGCCTGCGGCATGTAGAGGCAGATGTGGAAGTCCGGCAGCGGCGGCAGGTGGCTGTCCTTGCCGAGGAGTGCCAGATGCGGCGGCACCGACGACTCGAGCAGGGCGGTGACGCCGAGATCGGCCTCCACGCTGACGCAGAGCGGCGCCATGTTGCTGGTCTCGCAGACCGACCGCCAGTCGCGGTCGGCCCGGGCGAGGGCTGCCAGGATGGCCTGGCGGAAGACGCAGCTCGGGTCGCCGAGGGCCACCGGCAGGGGGTCGCGCCGATGGGCGTTGCCGCCGGGTGCGCCGACCCAGGCGAGCGGATCCAGGAGCAGCGTCTCGCCACCCTTCTGCGGCGCCGGCTCGGTCGTCAGGCAGAGGTCGATCTCGCCCTGCTTCAAGAGCTCGAGCAGCTCCAGCGTCACGCCCGCCACGATGAAGACCCGGACCCTGGGCCAGGCCTTGTCGAAGCTCTTCAGGACGGGTGCCAGGTAGGGCGAGACGATGTCTTGCGGCACGCCGATGCGCACCTCGCCCTCGAAGGCCGGTGCCGTCATGGTCGCCATGATCTCGTCGTTCAGCGCCAGCATCTTCTCCGCCCGGGCGAGCAGCATGCCCCCGGCGGTGGTGAGCGTCGGGCCGCGCCGGCCGCGCTCGAAGAGCGGCCGCTCCAGGATGTCCTCGAGGCGGCGGATCTGCTGGCTGATCGCTGCCTGGGTGAGATGGAGCTGGCGGGCAGCCGCGGTCATGCCGCCGCTCTCGGCGACGGCGACGAAGGCGCGCAGCAGCCCGGTGTCGAGATTGCGCCGCATGCTTTCCCCCGCTGGGTTTGCCGATAACGAACCGTTATTCAATGGGCTATCAGCATCAGCATTTCTTATGCTGCGGCCGCGCCCGGCCTGTCAAGCCGGCCCGTCGCTTGCCCCGGCCGGACCCGTCGGTTAGCAAGCCCGGGTGATCGCAGCGAAGGGTGCCGAAGGCCGATGAGCGAAGCCCTGATCCAGCGCTACTACGCCGCCTTCAACCGCGGCGACAGCGAGGCGCTGCTGGCCTGCCTCGCCGATGACGTGGCGCACGAGGTGAACCAGGGCGAAACGCGCCACGGCATCGAGGCCTTTCGCGCGTTCGCGGCTCACATGGCCCGCTGCTACCAGGAGGAGCTGGTCGACATCGTCGTCATGACCGAGCCATCGGGCGAGCGGGCGGCGGCGGAGTTCATTGTGCGCGGCCGCTACATCGCCACCGACGAGGGGCTGCCCGAGGCGCGGGGCCAGACCTACGAGCTGCGGGCCGGCACGTTCTTCGCCATAAGGGACGGCCGGATCAGCCGGGTGACGACCTGCTACAACCTGCAGGACTGGATCGCCCAGGTGCGGGGTGGCTGAGCCCGACCCGGTCCGGGTGGTGCCGCTGGCCGGGCCGGCGATCGCCCCGCTGCTGCCGGCGCTGGCCGAGCTTCGCATCCAGGTCTTTCGCGACTTTCCCTATCTCTATGACGGCGATCTCGCCTACGAGCGCTGGTATCTGGAACGCTTCGCCGCGGCCGAGCAGGCGCTGGTGGTGGCCGCCCTTGATGGCGAGCGGCTCGTCGGGGCCGCCACGGCGGCACCGCTCGCCGCCGAGCACGAGGATTTCAGAGCACCGTTCATCCGCCTCGGCATCGACCCCGCAGACGTCTTCTATCTCGCCGAATCGGTGCTGCTCGGGGGCTTTCGGGGCCAAGGCATCGGCCATGCCTTCTTCGACGAGCGGGAGGCCGCCGGGCGGCGGCTCGGCTTCGGGAAGGCGGCCTTCTGCGCCGTGGTGCGGCCCCTGGATCACCCGCTCCGCCCGCCCGGCTACCGGCCGCTCGACGGTTTCTGGCGTCGCCGTGGCTATGTGCCGGTGCCCGGCATGACCACGACCTTCCCCTGGAAGGACCTGGACGAGGCGGAAGCCAGCCCGAAGCCGATGCAGTTCTGGCTGCGGGAGCTCTGAGATGCGGCGAATCCCGCTGATCCTCGGTCTCCTCTGCCTGCTGCTCGCCGGTCCGCTGCGGGCGGCGACGCTGGACGAGGTGATCCGGGCGCACGGCTTCGCCCCGGAGGCCGTCGGCATCGTCGTCGAGGATGCGGCCACGGGCCGTCGCCTCGTCGAGCATCGGGCAGACCGGCCGGGCCCCGCGGCCTCGACGCTGAAGCTGGTGACCGCCATCGGCGTGCTCGATGCCCTGGGGCCCGAGCACCGCTTCGCCACGCGCGTGCTGGCGACCGGGCCCGTGGACCGCGCCGGCCGGCTCGCCGGCGATCTCGTGCTCGCGGGCGGCGGCGATCCGCTCTTCGACATCGACGGGCTCATGGCGCTCGCCTGGGCGCTGCGGCGGGCCGGGATCGAGGCGGTCGCGGGCCGCTTCATCCTGGACGACGCCAGCCTGCCGCGCCTGCCCGTCGTCAACCCGAAGCAGCCGGTCGAGGCCGGCTACAATGCGGGGATCGGTGCCCTCTCGCTCGCCTTCAACCGGGTGCGCCGGGCGGCCGGCGGGCTCTATACCGTGCCGAACCTGCGCGAGCGCGGGCCGGCCTGGGGGCGGCTGCCCATGGGCCAGGCGGCCAGCGTGCCGGTGCAGGACGCGGGCCTGCATGCCGCCCTCGTCTTTCGCGACCTCGCTTCCTCGCTCGGGATCGGCCTGCCGGAGCCCGTCCGGGCCGCCGTGCCGGCCGGGGCCGGGCTCGTCGCCGAGATACTGAGCCGGCCCTTGCGCGACATCGTCCAGGCGATGCTGCTCTACAGCAACAACCAGATCGCCGAGATCCTCGGGCTCGAGGCGACCGGGGCGGGCTCGCTCGCCCGTTCGGCCGAGATGCTCGCGGCGCATGTCGAGGCGGCGCTGCCGGACGTCGACTGGCGGGGCTTCGTGCTCACCAACCATTCCGGGCTCGACCCGGCGGCGCGGGCGTCACCGGACCAGCTTCTCGCGATCCTGACGCTCGCCGAGGCGCGGCACGACATCATCTCGCTGCTGCCGGCCGCCGCCTGGTCGGGCAGCCTGGAGCGCCGCCTCGACGAGCCGGCGACGGCGCTCAGGGTCTGGGCCAAGACCGGCTCGCTCGATTTCGCCAGTGCGCTCCTGGGCTACGTGCTGCCGCAGGCGGGCGGGCCGCGCCGCATCGCCGTGCTGATCGAGGACGCGGCGGGCCGCCGGGCGCGCGACGCCGTCGAGGTGCCGCCGCCGGCGATGCGCCGCGCCATCGACGACTTCACGCTCCGCGCCCGTGACCTGCGCGATGCCCTGGCGGTCTGGGCGCTGGAGCTGCCGGGGTAGGAGCCTGTCCGAGCAATGGTCATGACCTGCATCGTCCCAGGGCAAGCGAGGGCCAGGAACGGCGGCGAAGGCGATGCCGGGGCATCGTCGAGCCGGCGTGACGCCGCCCTCGCTTGCCCTGGGACGACCCGAAGGGCGCGCCATTCACGGCTGGGGGCCATGTCGACCAACCCTTTCGATGGCCCCGCATCGCTGCGGGCCAGTCTCCTCGCCCGCAGCCGGTAATGGCGCGTGCAGGCCATGACCATTGCTCGGACAGGCTCCTAGGGTTCAGTCGGGGATGGCACCGAGCACGTAGAGGGCGCGCAGGATGTCGCCCGGCTGCTGGTCGCCGAAGCTGGCCGTGTAGATCTGGTCGAGCATGGGCGAGCGGTAGATGCGGCTGAGCGCCCGATCCACCGCGATCCTGAAGTCGCGGTCGTCGAGCGGCAGGGCCAGCGCATAGCTCTCGATGGTGTAGAGCCGCTCGCCGACGGTCAGCACGTCGGCCTTGCCGCTCGCCTGCAGCAGGTAGATGAGGATGGCACGGTCGGCGAAATAGGCGTCGATCTTGCCTTCGGCGAGCTCCTCGAGGGCGGCCTCGTGGTCGTCGATCGACACGATCTCGACGGTCAGCCCGGCCTGGTCGAGCTCGCGCTTCAGGGTCTCCTCGGTGGTCGTGCCGCCGCGCACGCCGATCTTCTTGCCGGCGAGCTCGGCGAACGATGTCGGCCCGTCATTGCGGTAGAGCACACCCATGCCGGTGACGAAGGTGGCCGACGAGAAATCGACCTCGTCGAGCCGCGAAAGGGTCACCGACGTGGCGCCGCAGAGGATGTCGATGCGGCCGTCGTTCAGGGCGGCGAAGCGATCCTCGGTGGTGACCTCGACATACTCGACCTTGAGCTCGGCCAGGCCCAGCTCCTTCTTCAGGTCGGCCGAGACCGCCCGGCAGAGCTGAACCGTGTAGCCACCGCGCTCGCCCAGGGTGTCGGTGAAGGAGAAGGGGATGGCGTCGGCGCGCACGCCGAGGCGGATCGTGCCGCGCTCCTTGATCCCGCCCAGCGTGTCGGCGGCGGCAACGGCCGGCAGGGCGAGCAGCAGGAGGGTCGCGAGGGAACGGGCGAGCATGGGCAGCTCCAGTCATGTGGGCGTTTCGGGCGGCCTTGTGGCCGCCCATTCATTCGAACGTCATGAGCACCTGATCAGCGCTCACCGTGTCGCGCTCGGCGATTGATACCGTGGCAATAATGCCGTCGCGCTCGGCCTTCAAGACATTCTCCATCTTCATGGCCTCGAGCACGCAGAGCGTCTGCCCGGCCTTGACGAGGTCGCCCTCGACGACGTCGACCATGACGATCATGCCGGGCATCGGCGAGAGCAGCATCTTCGAGGTGTCGGCCGGCACCTTCTCGGGCATCAGCAGCGCCAGCTCGTGGGCGCGGCGACGGCGCACCAGGACCTGGACTACGGATCCCCGATGCGTCAGGGCGAAGCCCTCGGGCAGGCGGCGGCAGCCGGCGGCGATCATCTCGCCGTCGATGCTCGCACGGGCGAGCGGCAGGCCCGGCCGCCAGTGCAGGACCAGCTCGTGGGCCGGCCCGCCATCGATGGAGACCGCAAAGGCGCCGTCCCGCTCGACGGCCTCGACCGTGCGGGCGGTCCGGCTGACATAGGCGACGAACGAGGTGGGTGGAGCGAGGTTGACGCCCGGCAGGCGGCCGCTGATCTGCTGCGCGCGGGCGAGCTGGCGGGCGCGCATGGCGGAGGCCAGCGCCACCAGCCGCAATTCGGTCGCCTCGTCGAGGGCAGGCGCCGTGAACTTCTCGCCGTATTCCTCGGCGATGAAGCCGGTGGTGAACGAGCCTTTGGCGAAGCGGGGGTGGCTGACGACGGCGTTGAGGAACGAGAGGTTGTGGCCCGGCCCCTGGATGACGAAGTTGTCGAGCGCCTCGGCGAGCCGGGCGATGGCAGCCGGCCGGTCCGGCGCATGGACGCAGAGCTTGGCGATCATGGGGTCGTAGTGCAGCGACACCTCGCCGCCCTCGACGACGCCGCTGTCGCAGCGCACGCCCGGCCCGCTGGGCTCGATATAGGTCACGAGCCGGCCGGTCGAGGGGAGGAAGCCGCGCGCCGGGTCCTCGGCATAGACCCTGGCCTCGATCGCCCAGCCGTCCAGGCGAATGTCCGGCTGGTCGAAGGCCAGGCGCTCGCCGGCGGCGACGCGGATCATCTGCTCGACGAGGTCGATGCCGGTCACGAGCTCGGTCACCGGATGCTCGACCTGCAGGCGCGTGTTCATCTCGAGGAAGTAGAAGTGGCGGTCCTTGTCGACGATGAATTCGACCGTGCCGGCCGAGTGGTAGCCGACGGCCCGCGCCAGCTCGACGGCCTGGGCACCCATGCTGCTGCGGGTCGCAGCATCGAGGAACGGGGAGGGCGCCTCCTCGATCACCTTCTGGTGGCGCCTCTGGATGGAGCACTCGCGCTCGCCGAGATGGAGCGTGCGGCCGTGCCGGTCGCCCAGCACCTGGATCTCGATATGCCGGGGCTCCTCGACGAACTTCTCGATGAAGACCCGGTCGTCGCCGAAGGAGGAGCGCGCCTCGGAGCGCGCCCGCTCGAGGCCCTCGTCGAGCTCCCGCTCGCTCCGGGCGATGCGCATGCCCTTGCCGCCGCCGCCGGCCGAGGCCTTGACCATGACGGGATAGCCGATCTCGGCGGCGATCTCGCGTGCCTGGGTCGGGTCGCCGATGGCGTCGAGCGTGCCGGGCACGGTCGAGACGCCGGCGGCGCGGGCGAGACGCTTGCTCTCGATCTTGTCGCCCATCGCGCGGATGGCCTCGACCGGCGGGCCGATGAAGACGATGCCCGCGGCCGCCAGCGCCAGGGGGAGCTCGGCGTTCTCGGAGAGGAAGCCGTAGCCCGGATGCACGGCCTGGGCCCCCGTCTGGCGGCAAGCCTCGACGATGCGGTCGATGCGGAGGTAGCTCTCCGCTGCTGGGGCGGGGCCGATCGCCACCTTCTCGTCGGCCATCGCCACATGGCGGGCCATGGCATCCGCCGCCGAGTGGACGGCCACTGTCCCGATGCCGAGCCTTTGGCAGGTGCGGATGATGCGGCAGGCGATCTCGCCACGATTGGCGATCAGGATCTTCTCGAACACGGGCCCGTTGCTCCTGATCGGGGTCAGAGGGGGATGTTGCCGTGCTTGCGCCACGGCGCCTGGATCTTCTTGGAGCGCAGCCAGCGCAGCGACTGCGCCACCCGGCGGCGGGTGCCGTGCGGCATGATCACGTCGTCGATGAAGCCGCGCCCGGCCGCGACGAACGGGTTGGCGAAGCGGTCGCGGTACTCGTCCGTGCGCGCGGCGATCTTGCCCTCGTCGCCGAGGTCGCTGCGGAAGATGATCTCGACCGCACCCTTCGGGCCCATGACGGCGATCTCGGCGGTGGGCCAGGCGTAGTTGACGTCGCCGGCGAGGTGCTTCGAGCTCATCACGTCGTAGGCGCCGCCATAGGCCTTGCGGGTGATCACCGTGACCTTGGGGACCGTCGCCTCGGCGAAGGCGTAGAGCAGCTTGGCCCCGTGCTTGATGATGCCGCCATATTCCTGGGCGGTGCCCGGCAGGAAGCCCGGCACGTCGACGAGGGTCAGGATCGGGATGTTGAAGCAGTCGCAGAAGCGGACGAAGCGCGCCGCCTTCCTGGAGCTGTCGATGTCGAGGCAGCCGGCGAGCACCAGCGGCTGGTTGGCGACGATGCCGATGGTCGAGCCTTCCATCCGGGCGAGGCCGGTGATGATGTTCGCGGCATAGTCCGGCTGCAGCTCGAAGAAGTCGCCCTCGTCGACGATCTTCAGGACCAGCTCCTTCATGTCGTAGGCCTGGTTCGCGTTCGCCGGCACCAGCGTGTCGAGCGAGAAGTCGTCGCGCAGCGCCGGGTCCTCGGTCGGCCAGACCGGTGGCTTCTCCAGGTTCGACGCCGGCAGGAAATCGACGAAGCGGCGCAGCTCGGCCATGGCCTCGACGTCGTTCTCGAAGGCGAGGTCGGCGACACCGGAGCGCCTGGTGTGGGTCCCGGCGCCGCCCAGCTCCTCCTGGCTGACCACCTCGTTGGTGACCGTCTTCACCACCTCGGGGCCGGTGACGAAGAGATAGGAGCTGTCCTTGACCATGAAGATGAAGTCGGTCATCGCCGGCGAGTAGACGGCACCGCCGGCGCAGGGGCCGCAGATCACGCTGATCTGCGGGATGACGCCCGAGGCCTTGACGTTGCGCAGGAAGACGTCGGCGTAGCCGGCGAGCGAGGCGACCCCTTCCTGGATGCGCGCCCCGCCGGAATCGTTGAGGCCGATGACCGGTGCTCCCACCTGCAGCGCCCGGTCCATGACCTTGCAGATCTTCTCGGCGTGGCTTTCGGAGAGCGAGCCGCCGAAGACGGTGAAGTCCTGGCTGAAGACGAAGACGAGGCGGCCGTTGATCGTGCCCTGGCCGGTCACCACGCCGTCGCCCGGCACCCGCTGCTCGGCCATGCCGAAATCGGTGCAGCGGTGCTCGACGAACATGTCCGTCTCCTCGAACGAGCCGGCGTCGAGGAGGAGCTCCAGCCGCTCGCGGGCGGTCAGCTTGCCGCGGCCGTGCTGCGCCTCGATCCGACGCGCGCCGCCGCCCTGCCGGGCGCCCTCACGCTTCGCTTCGAGCTTGTCGAGGATTTCCTGCACCGGCCCGCTCCACTCCGTGTTTACTGGCCCGCTTCCACCGTCGCTGCCCGGCGCTTATCATCCGGCGCGACGGCACGCCAGCACGGCGCGGCGAAACGTAACAAGCGTTCACGATGTGACAACGGCGTTTTGACAGCGTGACCCGAGGAACTATTGTACGGCGATCAAGCTCTCGGGGGCACGATGCTCGAGAGCTCATGAGGAGGGACGAGATGAACAGGCTGCTGACGGGGGTCGCCGCCCTCGGTCTGGTTCTGGCGCTCGGCGGCACTGCCGCTGCGCAGGACGAAAAATTCATCACGATCGGCACGGGTGGCCAGACCGGCGTGTATTTCGTCGTCGGACAGTCGATCTGCGGGCTGGTCAATCGTGGCCAGGCGCAGCACGGCATTCGTTGCACGGCACCGTCCACCGGCGGCTCGATCGCCAACATCAACGCGATCCGCGAAGGCTCCATGGACATGGGCGTCGCGCAGAGCGACTGGCAGTTCCATGCCTATAACGGCACGTCGCAATTCGAGGAGCAGGGCCCGTTCGAGGATCTCCGGGCCGTCTTCTCGGTTCATGGCGAGCCGTTCAACGTGATCGCCCGGGCCGATTCCGGCATCGAGACCTTCACCGACCTGAAGGGCAAGCGGGTCAATGTCGGCAATCCCGGCTCCGGCCAGCTCGCCACGATGGAGGTGGTGATGGAGGCCATGGGCTGGACCATGGACGATTTTGCCCTGGCCTCGCAGCTCCAGCCGGCCGAGCAGGCGGCAGCGCTCGGCGACAACAACGTGGATGCGATCATCTACACGGTCGGCCACCCCAACGGCTCGATCCAGGAGGCGACCACGACGGTGGATGCCAGGCTGATCCCGGTCGACACCCCCGAGATCGCGAAGCTGGTCGAGGAGCGGCCCTATTACGCCTGGGCGACCATTCCGGGCGGCATGTACACGGGCACCGACGAGGACGTGAAGACCTTCGGCGTCAAGGCGACCTTCGTGACCTCGGCCAGCGTGGATGACGAGGTCATCTACCAGGTGGTCAAGGCCGTCTTCGACAATTTCGACCGGTTCAAGTCGCTCCATCCCGCCTTCGCCAACCTGACGGAGGAGGAAATGGTGACGGACGGGCTCTCGGCACCGCTGCATCCGGGTGCGGAGCGCTACTACCGCGAGCGCGGCTGGATCCAATAAGGTGGTCGGCACCCGATGGCCGCTTGCCATCGGGTGCCGCTCGCTGCCAAGCTCCAGACATGACATGACCGAGGAGCGGCGATGAACGAACGGTCGGGCGCGGCCATCCTCGAGCCGCGGGGCAAGAGCGCCGCCGAGCTTCAGGACATCGTCGCCGCCGCCGATACCGGTGCCCGCAACCCGCTCGGCCCGACCGGCAAGCTCCTCTTCCTCACCGCGCTCGCCTGGTCGCTCTTCCAGCTCTGGATCGCCTCGCCGCTGCCGTTCATGCTGCGGTTCGGCGTCTTCAACAGCACCGAGGCGCGCTCGATCCATCTCGCCTTCGCGGTCTTCCTGGCCTTCACCAGCTACCCGGCCTTCGCCTCGAGCCCGCGCGACCATGTGCCGATCGCCGACTGGATCATGGCGATCCTGGGCGCCGCCTCGGCCGCCTATCTCTATGTCTTCTATGCCAGCATCTCGAGCCGCGTCGGGGCGCCCATCGCCCAGGACTATGTCGCCGCCGTCATCGGCATGCTGCTGCTGCTCGAGGCGACCCGCCGGGCACTCGGCCCGGCGCTCGCCATCGTCGCCATCGTCTTCCTCGCCTACACCTTTCTCGGGCCCTACATGCCCGGCATCATCGCGCACAAGGGCAACTCGCTCGGCGAGGTGGTCAACCACCACTGGATCACCACCTCGGGCGTGTTCGGCATCGCGGTCGGCGTCTCGACCAGCTTCGTCTTCCTCTTCGTGCTGTTCGGGGCGCTCCTGGACAAGGGCGGGGCCGGCAACTACTTCATCCAGGTCGCCTTCTCGCTGATGGGCCACATGCGCGGCGGCCCGGCCAAGGCGGCGGTGGTCTCCTCGGCCATGACCGGCCTGATCTCCGGCTCGTCCATCGCCAACGTGGTCACCACCGGCACCTTCACCATTCCCCTGATGAAGAAGGTGGGCTTCTCGTCGGAGAAGGCGGGGGCGGTCGAGGTCGCCTCCTCGGTCAACGGCCAGATCATGCCGCCGGTCATGGGCGCCGCCGCCTTCCTCATGGTCGAGTATGTCGGCATCCCCTATTTCGACGTGGTCAAGCACGCCTTCCTGCCGGCCACGATCTCCTACATCGCGCTGGTCTACATCGTCCATCTCGAGGCGCTGAAGGCCGGCATGGAGGGCCTGCCGCGAGCTTATGAGCCGCCGCCCTTGCTGCGCCGGCTGATCGGTCTCGTCTTCGGCGTCGCCGTGGTCTCGGCCGTGTCGCTCGCCGTCTACTATGGCATCGGCTGGCTGCGCCCGGCCTTCGGGCCGGCCGCCAACTGGATCGTCGCCATCGGCATCGTGGTCGTCTACGTGGCGCTCGTCGCCTTCGGGGCGCGTTATCCCGAGCTCGAGCCGGATGACCCGAACGCGCCGACCCTGACCCTGCCCTTGCCGGGACCGACGGTGAAGTCGGGCCTGCACTTCCTCCTGCCGGTGGTGGTGCTCGTCTGGGCGCTCATGGTCGAGCGCCTGTCGCCCGGGCTCTCGGCCTTCTACGGCACGGTCTTCATGATCTTCATCCTGGTGACGCAGCGCCCGCTCTTCGCCTTCTTCCGCCGGCAGGGCGACCTCGGCGGCGCGGCGCGGCGCGGCTTCGACGACCTGGTGCAGGGGCTCGTCGCGGGTGCCCGGAACATGATCGGCATCGGCATCGCCACGGCCGCGGCCGGCATCATCGTCGGCGTGGTCAGCCAGACGGGCGTCGGCTCGGCGCTGGCCGAGGTCGTGGCGTTCCTCTCCGGCGGCAGCATCATCGCCATCCTGCTGCTCACCGCCGTGCTCTCGCTGATCCTCGGCATGGGCCTGCCGACGACCGCCAACTACATCGTCGTCTCGGCCCTGCTGGCCCCGGTGATCGTCACGCTCGGCCAGCAGAACGGCCTCCTCGTGCCGCTCATCGCGGTCCACCTCTTCGTCTTCTATTTCGGCATCATGGCGGACGTGACGCCACCCGTCGGCCTCGCCTCCTTCGCCGCCGCCGCGGTCTCGGGCGGCGATCCGATCAAGACCGGAGTCGTGGCATTCTGGTACAGCATGCGGACGGCGGCGCTGCCGTTCCTTTTCATCTTCAACCCGCAGCTCCTGCTCATCGATGTCGGCTGGGTCGAGGGCATCCTCGTCTTCGTCGTGGCGGTCATCGCCATGCTGACCTTCGCCGCGGCGCTCCAGGGCTGGTTCATCACCAGGAGCCGCATCTGGGAGAGCGCGCTTCTGCTGCTGATCGCCTTCTCGTTCTTCCGGCCGGGCTTCTGGATGGACATGATCTCGCCGCCCTACGAGATCCGCGAGCCCGCCGCCTTCACCGAGGTGGTCGGCCTGGTGCCGCCGGGCACGCTGCTGCAGACGCGGATCGCCGGGCTCGACCAGTTCGGGGCACCCACGCAGTTCGCGACGCTGCTCGAGGTGCCGGAAGGGGCCACGGGCGAGGAGCGGGTCCAGGCCATGGGCATCACGCTCCTCGAGCGCGACGACAAGCAGATCATCGACAATGTCGCCTTCGACAGCGCGGCGCAGAAGGCCGGCCTCGACTGGGACCAGGAGCTGCTCTTCTTCCGCGAGCCCCTGCCGCAGCCGAGCAAGTACTGGATTTTCATTCCCACGCTCCTGGTCCTGGCCGGGCTCGTGGCCCTGCAGCGGCGGCGCGTGAAGGCCTGAGTCGGAAGCCCCGAGCCCGGATCCCCGAGCCCGGATCCCCGAGCCCGGAACCCCGAAAAGGAGACTGTCCGTGTTTCGCGACATCCTGGTCACCGTCGATCCCGACAGCCCGGAATCCTACGCCCGGGCCCTGCCGCAGGCGGTCGAGCTCGCCCGGACGCACGGTGCGACGCTCCACGTGATGACGGTGGTGCCGGATTTCGGCTCGAGCATGGTGGCGAGCTTCTTTCCGGCGGGCTTCGAGAAGAAGGCGCTCGGCCGCGCCGAGGAGGCGCTCCTCGAGCTGACCGGCACGCATGTGCCAGTGGAGCTCGAGCACCAGATCGTCGTGGCGCACGGCCGGATCTATCAGGAGATCTGCCGCGTCGCCGAGGAGGTGAAGGCCGATCTCGTCGTCATGGCCTCGCACAAGCCGGCCGCCCGCGACAAGTTCGTCGCCCCCAATGCCCAGCAGGTGCTGCAGCGCACGTCGGCCTCGGTGCTGATCGTCCGCTAGGACCAGACCAGCCAGGCCACGAGGGCGTGGATCGCGAGCATCAAGACGCACCACCAGAGGAGCGCCGGGAGGGGGCTCTCCTTTCGCCGCTCGTTGGGCACTTCGTCGCCGCTCCTCGACCTCTGCCGTCTTGCAGGACGGCCAGAACTCAACAGCTGCGCCGCGATGGCGCGACCGCAATCGGGATCCGGCGCTGTGCGTACCATCGAGCGAAAGCAGGCATGCGTGGCCATCGTGGGAATGGCCTCCTGAAGGAGGTGCTGGTCCGATCGGGGCAGATGCAGGCGAGGCGACACGGCTCAGGCATGGCCCAGGCGGCGGGTCAGGTGAGCGGCGAGGCGCAGGGTCAGCATCACCAGGTTGAGCGTCGGATGCTGGCTGCCGGACGTCGGGAAGACCGAGCTGCCGGCAATGTAGAGGTCGGTCATGCCGTGCACCCGGCAGTCCGGGTCGACCACGCCCGTTCGCGGGCTGTGGCTCATGCGCGTGGCACCCATGTGATGCGCGCTGTTACCGTGCGGCGGGAAGGGCAGGTTCTCGTCGATCACCCAGGGGGCGAGCACAGCCCGGCCGAGGCCGCGCGCGGCGAGGTGGTCGGCGAGGTGGCGGGCGAAGCGGCGGACCGTTCGTCGGTCGGTCTCGCCGAGGCGCCAGTCGACCCTGGCGCGCGGTCGGCCGAACGCATCGACCGCTTGATCGAGGGTGATCCGGCTCGCCGGGTCAGGGCACTGCTCGATGAGCGTGCTCACGGTCAGCCGGCCGGTCTCGGGTGCCAGCCAGCCGAGCTTGACCAGCGATTCGTGGACGAGGCCGGGCAGATCGCCGAGCATTTCCCCGCCGTCCCGGATCAGCGAGGCATCGAGCTGGCCGTGGCCGAGCTTGCGCTGCAGCCGCCGGGCGGCCCGAAAGCCGGGCGGCCCGAACTGGCCGTCGCTGTAGAAGGCCGCGTCGACGGCGGTTGCTTCCAGCGCCTCCTGCCCGGCCCGGTTGAGATGCAGGAGCCCCTCGATGTGGCCGTGCGCCGGCGTGTCCCGGTCATGCAGCAGTTCCGGCAGGCGGGCGCCCTCGGCCAGCGACAGCTGCAGCGGCTCGAAGATCGGATGGCCCATGAAGTGGCGGCCGACCTGGTCGTGCCGGTTGCCGATGCCGGCCGCGAGCTGGCGGCGGCAGGCGAGCAGGAGGCGGGCGTTCTCGATCCCGCCCATGGCCAGCACGGTGACCTTCGGCCGCAAGCGCAGGGTCTTGCCGGGCCGGCTCCTGAGGTCCAGCCATTGGATCCGGTCGAGCGAGGGGGCGAGCTCGATGTCGACGAGATCGGCGTCGAGCAGCAGCGTCAGGTCGGCCCTCGCGGCGAGCTCGGTCCGCCAGCGCTCGCCCATGCGGGTCGGCGGGCTGAAGCGCCAGACGGCCGGGGTGAGCGTCGGCCCGCCGAGGGCCTGGGCCGCGGCGTCGCTGTCGGCCGGCGCGTCCCAGGGCTCGTCCGGCGGCCGGTCGATCTCGAGCAGCCGGCAGGCGGCAGCGAGGTGGCGGCGCAGCTCGCCCGCCTCGAGCGGCCAGGCGGGCAGGCCGAGCCAGGGCCGCGCCGCGAGCGCCTCGGCGTCGAGCGGCCGCGAGCGGCCGCCCCAGTGGTTGGTCGAGCCGCCGAGCTGGCGCAGTCTCGTGGTCTCGGGGTCGAGCGGCAGGTTGCCGATGGAGCTGCCGGCACAGAAGGACTGGTGCCACGGCTCGAACGCCTCGTCGCCGGCCTCGGCGAGGACGATCTCCAGGCCGCTCCCGGCGAGGCCGAGTGCGAGGCCGAGCCCGGCCGCACCGCCACCGACGATGGCGAGATCGCAGGGGCGATCGCCACCGGTTTCGAGGGAATCGAGGGCGACGAGCATGGCGCGTGGACCGGGTGCGGGGCTGGAATCCCTGCCCAACAAGATAGAATGAAATTAGCCCATAATCAACTATAAGGCTAGAGCGTCAGCGGGGTCTCCCGCGCGATCAGCCCGGCCGTGGCCAGCTCCTGCCAGAGCGCCGGCGGGATCGGCAGGGCCATCAGCGCGAGGTTCCGTTCGACCTCCGTCGCCGAGCGGCAGCCGGTGACGACGCTCGCGATGGCCGGATGCGAGGCGGAGAACTGCAGGGCGGCGGCGGCGAGCGGGACGTTGTGGGCGGCACAGATGGCCTCGATCCTGCTTGTGCGCTCGACGATTTCGGTGTCGGCCGGGGCGTAGAAGAAGGTGGCGCCGGCCTTCGCACCGGTGGCGAGGATGCCCGAGTTGAAGGGGCCGGCGAGGAGGACGCCGATGCCCTCGGCGGCGCAGTAGGGGAGGAAGTCCTTGAGGGCGGTGTGATCGAGGAGGGTATAGCGGCCGGCCAGCATGAAGCAGTCGAAGCGGCCGCGTGCCGCGAGGTCGAGGCAGGCCCGGCTGTCATTGACGCCGACGCCGATCGCCTTGATGTCGCCTGAATTGCGCAACTCGTCGAGGGCGCGATACGCGCCCGCCATCGCCTCGTCGAGGCGGCGGGGCAGGTCGGCGCCGTGCCAGCGCGGGCTCAAATCGTGGATCAGGGCGATGTCGATCGCGGCGAGGTCGAGGCGCTGCCGGCTGTCCTCGAGCGAGCGCATGGTACCGTCATAGGAGTAGTCGAAGACCGCCTCGAACGGCAGGCTCTCGGCGAAGGGGGCGATGTCGGGCGCCGGCCCGCGCCGCGGCCGCAGCAGCCTGCCGACCTTGGTCGAGAGGACGTAGCGCTCGCGCGGCACGTCCTGCAGGGCCCGGCCGAGGCGGTGCTCGGCGAGGCCGAAGCCGTAGAAGGGTGCGGTGTCGAGATAGCGCACACCCTGGTCGAGGGCGGCCGTGACTGTCGCGGCCACGGCGGCGTCGGTGTTCGCCTCGTGCAGCCCGCCGAAGGGCGTGCCGCCGAGGCCGAGGCGGCTGAGCTCGAGCCCGGCCGCCTCGAGACGCCCCTTCGGCGCCGTCACGACGCACCGGCGGCCGGCAGCCGCACCTCGACGCCGGCCTGTTGCTCGAAGAGCTTGAGGAGCGCGCCGACATCCTCGCGCGCCATGCCGGCCTCGCTCGCCCGGCCGAGCAGGTCGAGCGTCACGGCGCCGACCGGCGAATCGACGCCGAGCTCGGCCGCCAGCGCCTGGGCGAGGCGGACGTCCTTCTGGGCCAGGGCCACCATGAAGCCCGGGGTGAAGTCGCCGAGCAGCGACTTCTTCGGCATGTTGATGGAGAGATGGGCGTTGGCGGCCATGGTGGTGCCCATCACCTCGCGCATCAGGTCGAGGGAGAGCCCGGCCTTGGTGCCGGTGACCAGCGCCTCGGACACGGCGCCGATGATGGTGGCGGCGAGGCGGTTGTTGACGAGCTTGATGGTCTCGCCGGCGCCGAGATCGCCGCAGTGGAAGAGGGTGTCGCCCATGCACATGAGGACGGGGCGGGCGCGCTCGACCTGGGCCGCGTCGCCGCCGGCCATCAGGGTCAGCGTGCCGGCGACGGCGTGGTCCTGGGTCTTGCCGACGGGGCAGTCGATCAGGTGCAGGCCGCGTTTCGCGTAGGCCTCGCCGATCCGCCGCGTGGTGGAGGGGGCGATGGTGCTCATGTCGACGTGGAGGGCATCCTGGCCGAGCCCCTCGGCGATGCCGTCCGGCCCGAGCGCCACCTTCTCCACGTCAGGCCCGTCGGGCAGCATGGTGATGACGATATCAGCCGCTGCCGCCACCTCACGGGGGGAGCCGGCGGCGGTGGCGCCCCTGGCCACCAGAGCATCGACGGCGCCCTGGTCGACGTCGTGCACGACCAGCCGGTGGCCCTTCTTCATGATGTTCAGCGCCATCGGCCGGCCCATGAAGCCGAGGCCGATGAAGCCCACGGTGGTCGCGGTCATTTCTTCTTCCTTGTGCGAGCGGGGAGGTGTGGCGCGGAGACGGGCCCCGCGCCACCGTCAGTCGATCAGTGTCGCGGACGCTCAGTCACGCGCCTGCCACTTGTCCATCTCCCAGACCGGCAGGCCGCGCAGGTCCTGCGTGTCGGCTGCCGTGAAGGCGGCCGCTTCCGGCACCTTGCCGGTCATCTCCCAGGCCTTCTGCATCAGGCCGGCGGCCGGGCGCATGGCCTCCTTGACCTGGTCCCAGGTGAGCGGCTCCTCGATCAGCCCGCCCTCGACCATGAACTGCGAGATGGCGAGCAGGGCACCGGCATCGCCTTCGGTCGGCCAGACCCAGCCCCGGATGAAGAGCACCTCGTCCTCGACCACCTCGGCCCCCATCTCGGGCGGCAGGTTCCAGTAGTCGGCCGAGATCTGGGAGACCTCCTCGGGCGGCATCGCCGAGAGCTCCTCGACCGCCTGCTGCTGGGCGGCGATGAAGGCGGTCACGACGTCGGGATGGGCGTCGAGCACCGAATTCTGCACGACCCAGAAGGAGCGGTGCAGGTAGTAGCCGTCCGGCCAGAACTGCGACTGCTCGGCCGAGGGCAGGAGGTGGCCGGCGCCTTCGCCGGCCGGGCCGCTGTAGCCGGGCTCGGTGTAGCCGAAGGAGTTGACGATGCCGACGATGCCGAGCTCGTCCTGCGCCTTCAGGTAGAAGGGCGAGATGACGATGGCGGCATCCATGCCGGCCGGCACGGTGGCCGCCTGGGCCTGGGTCGGGGTGTTGACGATGCTGATGTCGTTGGCCGCGGGATCGCCCGAGCCTAGCTCGCCGTAGAGGATCTGCGAGAAGGCGTTGTAGGGGTCGCCGCCGAGCAGCGCGCCCACCGTCTTGCCCTTCAGGTCCTGGATGTTCTTGATGCCGCTGTTGGGGTGGGTGACGACGATGAAGCGGAGATGGCCCTCGCCGACATTGAGCACGGTCCAGGGCTGCTTCTGGGCGATGCCGCGGACGATCGGGGTGTTGCCCCACATGCCGAAGTCGAGATTGCCGCCGACGAAGGCCTCGACCTGCGGCATGGCCGAGGGATAGTCGCGGTAGTCGACGGTGAGGTCGTAGCCGAGCTCCTTCGCCTTCGCCTCGAACAGGCCGTTCTGGATCATGTACTGGGTGATCGGCGAGTTGCCGGCGGCCCAGGGCTGGCGGCCGACCGAGACCTCGAGCTCCTGGAGGTCCTGGGCGAAGGCGGGCAGGGGCGCTGCCGCCAGTGTCAGGGCCATGATGGTCAGGGCCCCGGTGAGCCCGATGGCCCCGCGTCTTGTCTCCCTCGTCATCGTCGCTTCTCCCTCTTGGCTCGGTTGCCGGTGAGCTGGTCGTCCGTCAGTCGCGCGCCCCGCCTGCCGATCCGGCAGCGGTGGCGGCGCGATAGACCTCGTCGCGAATCAGGTTCCAGATGGCCTGCGAGAGCGCCTGGAACTCGGGCCGCGTGCGCGTCGCGTCGGTGCGCGGCCGCGGCAGGCCGACGTCCAGGACCTCGATGATGCGGCCGGGGTGGGCGCTCATCACCACCACCCGGTCGGAGAGGAAGACGGCCTCGTCGATGGCGTGGGTGATGAAGACGACGGTGCGGCGCTCGGCGCGGTTGCCGGTCTCGCCCCAGATGCGCAGGAGCTCCTCCTGGAGGATGATCCGGGTCTGCGCGTCGAGGGCGGCGAAGGGCTCGTCCATCAAGAGCACGTCGGGCTCGTTGGCGACGAGCCGGGCGATGCCGCAGCGCTGGCGCATGCCGCCGGAGAGCTCGTGCGGGTATTTCTGCTCGGAGCCGCCGAGGCCGACGAGCTCGACGCAGCGCGCCACCCGGCGGCGCCGCTCGGCGGTGGAAAGACCCTTGCCGTGCGGCCCGTAGCGCAAGCCGAACTCGACATTCTCGAAGACGGTCTTCCAGGGGAAGAGGGCGTAGTCCTGAAAGACCATGCCGCGCTCGGCCGCCGGGCCGGTGATCGTCCGGCCGTCCATGGCGACGGTGCCCTCGGTCGGCAGCTCGAGCCCGGCCAGCATGTTGAGGATGGTGCTCTTGCCGCAGCCCGAGGGGCCGACAATGGTCAAGAATTCGCCCGCCTCGATGGTGAGGTCGGCGGTCTCGACCGCCACCACCGTGGCACCGCTGCGCGGCACGGTGAAGGTCTTGCGCACGCCGTCGAGGCGCAGCTTGGGCCCGCTTGGTACGGGTTGGCTCATCGGTATTGCTCCGCCCAGGGCATCAGCCAGCGCTGCAGCCATCTGAGGCCGTGATCGATGGCGAGGGCGACGAGGCCCACGGCGATCATGCAGACGACGATGCTGTCGAGCTCGATATAGTAGGCATAGAAGACGAACATCATTTCACCGACCCCGCCACTGCCGCCGCCGCCGCCCTTCGAGCCGACGGCGAGCTCGGCCGCGATGATCGACATCCAGGCGAGGCCCATGGCGAGCCGCACGCCGATGAAGATGGAGGGCAGGGCCGCCGGCAGGACGACGGTGCGCAGGATGGTGAGCTGCGGCACGCCGAGCGTCTGGGCCGCCTGGACGAGGCGACGCTCGACCCCCTTCACCCCGGCGATGGTGTTGACGATCATCGGGAAGAAGGCGGCGTAGGCGACGATGAAGACCGCCGCCGGCGTGCCGGTGCCGAGCCAGAGGATGGCGAGCGGCAAAAGGGCGATCGGGGCCACCGGGCGAAAGCTCTCGATGATCGGGTCGAGATTGCGCTCGACCGGGCGAAAGAAGCCCATGAGCAGGCCGAGGACGAGGGCGATGCTGCCGGCGACGAGAAAGCCGAGGCCGACCCGGCCGAGGCTCTGCAGGAGGGCCATGGGCAGGCGGCCGCTGGCGATCAGATCGACTGCCGAAGCCAGCACGTCGAGCGGAACGGGGGCGCGGCTGCGCGCCGGCAGGGTCATGCCCCAGAGCTGCCAGAGGACCAGCAGGCCGAGCGGCAGGATGAAATAGCGGGGCCAGCGCCGAGTGCTCACGGGTTCGCCCCGATGCCGGTGCTCCAGGGGGTGAGCCGCTGCTGCAGCCAGCGCAGCCCCCGGTCGGTGAGGTAGCCGAGCAGGCTGATGACGACGATCACGGCGATCACCTTGGGCGTCATCAGGAGCTGGCGGTACCACTCGATGGCGAAGCCGAGGCCGCTGGGGGCGCCGATCAGCTCGGCCGCGACGAGGGACATCCAGGCGGCGCCGCCGGCGATTCGCGCACCGGTCAGGATCTGCGGCAAGGCCGAGGGGATCATGACGTGGCGGACGATGGTGCGCTGGTCGACGCCCATGGTGCGGGCGGCGCGGACCAGCGTGCGGTCGGTGGCGCGCACCCCGGCCATGGTGTTCAAGAGGAAGGGGAAGAGGGCGACATAGGTGATGATGAAGATCGGCAGCTCGTTGCCGATGCCGAAGATGAAGAGGGCGAGCGGGATCCAGGCGATGCCGGAGATCGGCCGGAGGATCTCGACCACCGGGTCGAGGAGGTCGCTGGCCCAGGGCCAGAGGCCCATGAGCAGGCCGAGCGGGATGCCGATGAGGGCGGCGAGCGCGTAGCTGAGCGCCAGGCGCCAGAGGCTGACGGCGGCGTGGACGAGCATCTCGCCGCTGGCGATCAACCGGAAGAGCTCGTAGGCGACGCTGGTCGGCTGCGGCAGGATGACGTGATTGCCGACCCAAAGCGCGATCAGCGACCAGATGATCGCCAGCGCGAGCAGCGACCGCAGATAGAGGAGCACGGTCGACTGGCGCCACTGCCGCCCGGGCGGTGCGCCGCTATCGGCCGCTCGCGCCAAATCACCCTCCCTGATGTCGTTCTGGCTTTATGGTAGCGCTTCCATCGGCGATCTTATAGCTTTTGGCAATCGCCGCAATCGCCCGGCGCGGGTTTCTGCGGACGGAGGCGAGGATGGGCGGGAACGCAGGCCAGGGACAGGTGCGGATGGTCGACGTGGCGCGGCGGGCCGGGGTCGCCACGGTCACCGTCTCGCGGGTCCTGCACGAGGCCGAAAAGGTGGCACCCGCGACCCGGTCCCGGGTCGAGGCGGCCATCGCCGAGCTCGGCTATCTGCCGAATCTCGTCGCCCGCTCGCTGGTGGCGGCGCGCACCGGCATGGTGGCGGCCCTCATCCCGACCATCGACAACTCGCTGCATGCCGAGATGATCCAGGGCATGGACGAACGCTGCGCCGCTGCCGGCCTGCATCTTTTGATCGGCTGCACGGCCTTCTCGCTCGAGGTGGAGGAGCGGATGCTGCGCGCCTTCCTCTCCCGCCAGCCCGAGGCGGTCTACCTCACCGGCAGCAACCACAGCCCGGCGACGCGCACCATGCTGAAGGCGTCGAGGGTGCCGGTGGTCGAGGTCGCGAGCCTGCCCGAGACGCCGATCGACATGGTCGCCGGCTATTCCAGCTACTGCGCCGCCGCGGCGGTGCTCCGCCACCTGATCGAGCGGGGCTACCGGCGGATCGGCTACGTGTATTCGCCGATCGGCGTCAACGACCGGCTGGCCGAGCGGCACCGGGCCTATCTCGAGACGCTGGCCTCGGCCGGGCTCGAGACGCCCGAAGCCTGGCGCTTCGAGAGCGAGCTCGGCATGGCCGGCGGGGGGCTAGCACTGGCCCGGCTCCGGGCGCAGGCGCCGGAGCTGGACGCGGTCTTCTGCTCCACCGACGTGCTGGCGGTCGGCGTGCTGCTCGAATGCCTGCGCCAGGGCATTGCCGTGCCGGGCGAGCTCGCCGTCGCCGGCTTCGACGACCTGCCCATCGCCGCCGAGATCGTGCCGGCCTTGACCACCGTGCGCATCCCGCGCCGGCGCATGGGCGAGGTCGCGGCCGGGCTGATCCTCCGACGCCTCGCCGGCGAGGCGGTGGCGGAGCCGGTCGTCGACCTGGGCTTCGAGCTGCAGGTGCGGGCCAGCGCCTGAGGATGCCCGTCGCGGGTCGAAGGCTTGCCGGTTCATCGGGGACGACATAGACGAGCGGGAGGCGAAGCTCGGCGATGGGACGGAGACCAGGATGACGCGAACGGTGCTGATCACCGGTGCGGCCGGGCGGATCGGGCGGAAGGTGGCAGCGCACCTCGAGGCCCGTGGTGGCTATGCGCTGCGGCGGCTCGATGTGCGGGCCGACGCGCCGGACGTGGTCGCGGCCGATCTGGCGGATTGGGACGAAGGCTGGGCGGGGGCGTTCTCGGGCGTCGACACGGTCCTGCATCTGGCAGCCCACCCCAGCCCCGAGATCGACTGGGCGACCGCCCAGCGGCTCAATCTCGACCTCACCTACAACGTCCTGCACGCGGCCGGGAAGCACCGGGTGAGGCGCGTGGTCTTCGCCAGCTCGAACTGGGTCATGGCCGGCTATCGGGACCAGACCGGCCCCCTGACGCCGGACATGGCGCCCTTGCCGGTCAATCCCTATGGCGTCAGCAAGCTGGTCGGCGAGCGGGCGGGCCGGAGCCTCGCGGATCGCGGCATCTCGTTCATCGGGCTGCGGATCGGCTACAGCGTCAGCGGCGAGGGGCGGCCCGCGAGCGAGCTCAAGATGGGGCTCTGGGGCCGGCAGATGTGGCTGAGCGACCGGGACCTCTGCCAGGGCTTCGAGCGGTCGATCCTGGCCGAAGGCGTGGGCTTTACCGTGCTCAACCTCATGTCCGACAATCCGGGGATGCGCTGGTCGCTGGACGAGACACGGCGGGTGCTCGGCTACGAGCCCCAGGACGGCTACCCGGCGGAAGGCTGAGGCACGCCCAGGCGTGTGGCTCGGGCTTGGGCCTCTAGCGCCAGGCGGGTGACGCGGACGGCGTGGCCCTCGGGCATGGCGGTGGCGGTGCGGTCCCGGACATCGGCGAGGAAGCGGCGGAAATAGGTCAGTGGCTCGCCCGAGGCGTCGAGGCGGCGCGTGCCCTCGCCATTGACCAGCAGGACGTGGTCGGTGCCCGCGTTGCCGGCGATGTCGATGTATTTGCGCAGCTCGAGATAGCCTTCGGTGCCGAGCAGGAAGAGCCGGCCGTCGCCCCAGGTGGCGAGGCCGTCGGGCGTGAACCAGTCGACCCGGATGAAGCCCGAGGCCTTCTCCGAGCGGAGCAGGATCTCGCCGTAATCCTCGAAGCCCTGGATGCCGTGGTCGCCGAAGCTGCCGACGGCGCTGGCGGCGATCTCCACCTCGTCGCTGCCGGTGAAGAAGAGGAACTGGTCGATCTGGTGCGAGGCGATGTCGGCGAGGATGCCGCCATGCGCTGCATGCTCGAAGAACCAGGCGGGGCGGATGGTTCGGTTGAGGCGATGCGGCCCGAGGCCGGTGGTCTGGATCACCCGGCCGATGGCACCCTCGGCGACCAGACGGGCGGCGAGCTCGCAGGCCGGCACGATGAAGCGCTCGGAGAAGCAGATCGAGAAGATGCGGCCGGTCTCGCGGGCGGTCGCCTCGACCCGGTCGAGATCGGCGAGCGTCGTGCAGCCGGGCTTGTCGACCATCACGTCCTTGCCGGCCCGCATCGCCCGGATGGCGAGGGCGGCCCGGTCGCGCGGCACGGCGGCGCTGCAGATGATGCCGACGCCCGGGTCATCGAGGAGCTTTTCGCGGTCGACGGCCGGAAGATCCGGAAAGCGTTCCCGGAAGCCTTCGAGCACGCGGGGGTCGGTGGTCTTTGGGCAGTAGCCGGCGCAGCGAGCACCGGCGGCGATCAGCTCGCCGACCATGTGGTGGATGTGGCGATGGTCGAGGCCGATCGCGGCGAAGACGGGCGTGTCGCTCATCGGGAGGTTCCCGGGGGTCGAGGAGCCCCAAGGTCGGGGCCGGCACGAGGGTGCCTAGCATCCGCACCACGGGGAGGGCCAGCGTGGCGACGACCCTTGCCTCAGCCGCCGGCCTCCTTGCCCTCCTCGATCTTGTCCCTTGCCTCCTCGCGGTCGTTGCCCTCGGGCGCCGGCGCTTCCTGAACCAGCTCTGCCTCGCGCTCGAGGCAGAGCTCGATCAGGACCGGGAAGTGATCCGAGCCGTAATAGCCGAGCCGCCGCATCTCGATCAGGGTGAAGGTGTCGGTGTGGAAGACATGGTCGAGCGGCCAGCGCAGCACGGGGTACCTGGCGTGGAACGTGCTGAACCGGCCGCGGCCGATGCGCGGGTCGAGGGCACCGCTGGTGCGGCGAAAGAGGCGGGTGGTGTGCGACCAGGCCACGTCGTTGAGATCGCCGGCGACGATCGTCGGCCGGTTGCTCTCCTTCATCTCCTTGCCGACGATCAGGATCTCGGCGTCGCGCTGCTCGGTGTCCTGGCCGGGTCGCGGCGGGCGGGGGTGCAGGCCGATGAAGTCGATCCACTGGCCGGAACGAAGCCGCACGCGCGTGCGGACCGAGGGCACGTCGTCCTCGACGAGAAAGCGGATCTCGGGCGAGTCGAGGTCGAGCCTCGAGAAGAGATGCAGGCCGTAGGTGTTGTCCAGCGGGCGGGCCAGGCCGAACGGGTAGCTCTCCCGGAGCACCGCGAGCTGCTCGTCCCACCAGTCGTCGGTCTCGACCGTGAAGATCAGGTCGGGGTCGGCGCCTCGGACCAGAGCGAGGAAGTCCTCCGCCCGCCGGTTGTCCATCAGCACGTTGGCGATCATCAGACGAACCCGCGAGGCCGGCTCGCAGTCGCGGCTCAGCAGGACCTCGGGGGTCGCGAGCGGCGTGTAGGGAAAGACCCGCCAGGCCTGGTAGGCGAGGGTGGCGGCGAGGGCCAGAAGAAAGGCCGCGCCGGACAGGCTCGCCGGGCTGAAGAGGATGAGTGCCGCGACGATCAGGCCGGCCAGGGCAATGGCGAGCTGGAGGCGGGGGAAGTCGAAGAAGCGGATCCACCACTGATCGCTGCGGACGAGCGGTGCCAGGCTCGCGAGGACCAGCAGGATGCCGATGACCAGGATCGCGGTCTTCATCATCAGGAGCCCCGTCTGAGTCCCGCCGCCATGCAGCCGGAGCTAGGGCCGGGACAGGCGGGGTCAACCCGGCGCCCTTGTCCTAAGGGCCGAAGAGCCACAGCGGGCCGAGGGTGAAGGCCGGCACGAAGGTGACCAGCATCAGGACCACCAGGAGGGCCAGGATGAAGGGCACGACGGCACGGAAGACGGCGGTGACATCCGCCTTGCCGACCCGGGCGGTGATGAAGACCAGCATGCCGAGCGGCGGGGTCAGGGCACCGATGACGAGGTTCAGGACGAGGACGATGCCGAACTGGATCGGGTCGTAGCCGGCGGCCTTCACCATGGGCACCAGGATGGGAACGAGGATCACGAGGGCCGCGATCATCTCGATGAAGAGGCCGACGAAGAGCAGGAAGAGGTTGATGAGCAGCAGCAGGACGACGAGCCCGGCGTCGAGCGAGCCCATGGCCGCGGCCAGGCGCTGCGGCACCTGCTCGGCGGCGAGCACCCAGGCGAAGGGTGCGGCAGCAGCTATGATGACGGCGATGGCGACCGTGTCGAAGACGGCCTCGCGGATCGACGAGGTGAAGTTGGCGACGGTCAGGCGGCGATAGATCAGCGCGCCGCAGAAGATGGCGAAGACGAAGGCGATGGCGCCGGCCTCGGTGGCGGTGAAGACGCCGAAGCGGACGCCGCCGACGATGACCAGCGGCAGGAGCAAAGCCGGCACGGCGTTGCGGAGCGCTATCAGCCGCTGGTGGCCGGTCGAGCGGGGGACGTCGGCGCCGTAGCCACGCGCACGCGACACCAGATAGACGACGACCGCCAGCGCCGTTGCGGCCATGAGGCCCGGGACGATGGTGGCGACGAAGAGGGCGCCGACCGAGACCGAGGCGAGCGCGGCGTAGATGATGAGGCCGAGGCCCGGCGGGATCAGGTTGGCGAGGGTCGAGGCCGCGCTCGTGAGGGCACAGCTGAAGGCGCGCGCATAGCCGCGTCGCTCCATCTCGGGCACGAGCAGCTTGGTGATCGCCGAGGCGTCGGCCGAGGAGGAGCCGGAGACCCCGCCGAGCAGCGTGTTGGTGACCACATTGGCCTGGCCGAGCCCGCCCCGGAGATGGCCGACGAGGTGGGTGGCGAGATCGACCAGCTTGGTGGTGATGCCGCCGGCGTTCATCAGGGCGGCCGCCATGATGAAGAAGGGGATGGCGAGGAGCGTGAAGGAATTGAGCGAGGACGACATGCTCTGGGTGACGATCACCAGCATCATGTTGCCGAGCGGGGCGAAGGCGGCGAAGGCGCCGAAGGCGAGGGCGAAGGCGATCGGCACCTCGAGCATGATCAGTGCCAGGCCGACGATCATCAGGACGGCCGCGCTGCCCGCCTCGCCATAGACGAGGCCGGCGCCGTAGCGGACGGCGAGATAGACGAGCCCGCCGGCGAGGATGGCGGCGAGGCCGAACCAGGCGGCGCCTTCACGTGGCCGGGCGAGGTAGCAGAGGTTGAGCGCACCGCCGACGGGCACGGCGAGGAAGAGATACTTGAGCGGCCACTGCATGGCCGGCGAGACCTGCATCGCCCGGCTGAGGAAATCGATTCCGTGGACGATCAGCATGACGCTGGCGGCGGCGATCATCGTGGTCACGAAGAAGCGGTGCGCGGGGCGCCAGGCGGCCGGCATGAGACGGGACGCGAGGTCGATGGCGATGTGGCCGCCCCTGCCGAGGGCGACCGCCATGCCGATGAAGACCGCCCAGCCGAAGGCCCAGAGCGCGACCTCCTCGGGCCAGGCGAGGGAGGCGTTCAGCACGTAGCGAAAGAAGACCTGCAGGCAGGCGATGCCGGCGGCGGTGAGCATCAAAAGGGCGGCGACGGCCTCGAGGGCGAGGTCGAGGACACGCCAGAGACGGGCCGCCGCACCCCGGGATGCGGCGGCCGTGCTTTCGGAAAGAGCCGCGTCGGTCACCCGAGCGCGCGGATCTTGTCGATCATCGCCTGGGTTTCGGGGCTCTTCGAGCCGAACTCCTCGAAGAGCGGCGAGGTGAGCTCGGCCCATTTCGCCCGCTCGGCGTCATCGATCCGGTAGACGGTGACACCGACCCCCTCGAGGTCGACCAGCGCCTGGTCGGCCTTGGCCCGATTCTCCGCCCGCTGGGCGGCGAAGGCCTCCTTGGCCGAAGTGCGGACCAGCTCCTGCAGGTCGGGTGGCAGCGAGTCCAGCCAGGCGGCGTTGACGCGGACGGCCTTGGGCAGGAACCAGTGATAGGTGAGGGTCAGGTTGGTCGCCTGCTCGTGCCACTTGAAGCCTATGATCGAGAAGAAGTCGGAATCGAGCCCGTCGATGATGCCGGTCGAGAGGGCTGCATACTGCTCGCTATAGGGCAAAGGCGTCGGGTTGGCGCCGAGCTTGGTCCAGAAATCGACCCAGATGCGCAGCTCCGGCACACGCAGCTTGACCCCGCTCAGCGTGTCCAGCGAGGTGACGGGGCTCTTGGTCAGGAGGTGGCGAAAGCCGGTCTCGCCATAGGCCACGAACTCGACCCCGGTCTTCGCCCGGGCGATGTCCGAGACCTCCTGGCCGAGCGGGCCCTGCAGGACCCGGTCGACATGCGCCTCGTCCTTGTAGATGAAGCCGGGGGCACCGCCGAAGGCGGCGATCTCGGGGGCGATGGCCTCCTCGCTGTCGGGGCCGGCCGTGGTCACCTGGATGGTGCCGATGCGGCTCGCCTCGAGGAGCTGGGCGAGGCCGCCGAGCTGGCTCGCCGGGAAGTGCTGGGCGTCGATGCGCCCGCCGCTCTCGACGTTGAGCGTGTCCTTCCAGGCCTCGAAAGCATTGGTCAGAGGCGAGCCGATCGCCTCGGAATGGGCGATGCGGCAGGTGAACTCGGCGGCGTGGGCCGGGCGGATGACCGCCGGCATGGCGATCGCAGCCGAGCCGAGGGCCGCCCCGGTGGCGACGAAGCGCCGGCGGCCGAGCGCCGTTCGGGTGTTGGATCCCGCTGTCATCTTTCTGTGCTCCCTGATCTTTCGTTTGGGTGGCCGGACGGTATGCCGCAATCGCTGATCGGGCAAGCGAGCGCCCACGCCTTTTTTTCGATGGTCCGGGGGCGGCTCGCGGTGCAGGATGGGCAGGAGCGCTTAACCGAGGCTTGGCCGGGCAGGCGGCGGCCCAAGCATGAGGTGTCGACGATGAGGCTCGAATCGCGGTCGATCGGCTGCAGGTTGGTGATGGCTGCCGTCGCCCTGGGGCTGCTCTTTGGGGCCGATGCGGCCCTGGCCCAGTCACCGCCCCTGAAGATACCCTTTGTCGACGAGTGGGCGGCATCGCCGCATGCCCGGCTGGGTGCCGAGGCGTTCAACCACTGGAACGCCGAGGGGGAGGTTCCGGTGCCCTGCGCGCGCTGCCATTCGACGCCGGGCTTCCTCGACTATATCGGCGCCGACGGCACGCCGCCGGGCCTCGACGGTCCCGCCCCGGTCGGCACCGTGATCAGTTGCGTCGCCTGCCACAACGACGTGACGATCCGCATGGACAGCGTCACCTTCCCCTCGGGTGCGGTGGTCGACAAGGTCGGCGACGATGCCCGCTGCATGACCTGCCATCAGGGCCGGGAATCCACGGTCAGCGTCGACGCGCAGCTCGCCGGCGCCGAGCCCGACACCGTCTCCGACGAGCTTCGCTTCATCAACGTCCACTACCGCGCCGCCGGTGCGACCCGCTACGGCACCGAGGCCAGGGGCGCCTACGAGTATCCCGGCCTGACCTATGTCGGCTACTTCCTGCACGACCCGGACTCCCAGCGCTGCGCCGATTGCCACCAGCAGCATACGGTCAGGGTGATGGTCCAGGCGTGCGCGACATGTCACCAGGCGCCACAGCTCACCAGGCTCGCCGATCTCGTGAAAATCCGCAAGAATTCGGCGCTCGACTTCGACGGCGACGGCAATGTCGAGGAAGGGATCGCCGAGGAAATAACGACGCTCCACGCAGCGCTCTATCAGGCGATCCAGGGCTACGCCCTGGCGATCGGCGGCCAGGCGATCGTCTACAGTGCCGGCACCTACCCCTACTTCTTCAACGACAGCAATGCCAACGGCAAGGTCGACCCCGGCGAGGCCGTGTTCCCCAATGCCTTCAAGTCCTGGACGCCGCGGCTTCTGAGGGCGGCCTACAACTACCAGTACGTGGTCGAGGATCCGGGCGCCTATACCCACAACCCGCTCTATGTCATCCAGGCGATGCACGACAGCCTGCAAGACCTCGGCACCAGGGTGGAGGTCGACATGGCAGGGATGGCCCGGCCCGAGGCTGAATAGGAGCCGGGCTCGTCTCGCGCCGCGTCGCCGGCTTGCCGGGACAGGGCGACCCGGCTATCGATCGGCCATGGCCGCGTTCGAGCTCGCCTCCGACAGCCTCGCCCTGCCGCCGGGGGCCTGGGCCAGGACCCATCGGCGCCGGCTGCGGCATGACGGGCGCACCGTCCTCGCCCTGACGCAGGGCGCGTTTCGGCCCTATGTCTTTCCGCTGATGACGCCGGCCGGCTTCGCCGTCACCGCCGAGGCGCCGGCCGACCATCCGCACCATGCCTCGCTCTGGCTCGGCGCCGACCACGTGCATGCCCTGACGCCAACGGCCCCGGGGGCGGTCGAGGAGTACACCTACAATTTCTACACCGACGAGACCTTCCAGGGCCGGGCGCCCGGGCGGCTGATCGAGCGAGGCTGCGAGGGTGCCGCGGACGGCGATGCCTTCGTCATCGACCAGGCGATCGACTGGCAGGGGCCAGAGGAATGGGCAGCGGCAGCGGGGCGGCTGGTCGCCCGGGAGCGGCGGGTGACGCGGGTCGCTCTCGGCCCCGGGCACTACCGGATCGACGTCACCTCGACGCTCACCGCCGGCGAGCGGGCGATCCGTCTGGGGCCCACGCGCCATGCCTTCTTCAACGTGCGGGTCGCCGACGGGCTGATGGTCGCGAATGGCGGCCGGGTGCAGGACGATCGGGGCCGTGCGGGCGGCGCTGCGATCAGCGGCGAGGGTGCCCGCTGGGTCGATTTCTCCGGTCCCGTCGGCGGCGGAGAGTGGGCCGGGGTGGCGGTGATCGCCGAGCCGATCGGCGACCGGGCACCTTCATGGTTCGTCGCCGATTGGGGTGTCATCACAGTCGGCCCGTTCCGCTCCAAGGCGCTCCTGCTGGAGCCGGGGCAGGACTTCACGGCGCATTTTGCCGTCATCGTCCACGACGGTGACGCGGAGGCCGCCGGCATCGGCCGGCTCGCCGGGGACTGACGATCAGTGAGGAAGGAACGATCATGCATATTGCCCGCTATCTCTACGAAGGCGAGGTCCGCTGGGCCGTCGTCGAGCCCGACGGGCTGCACCGCCTGGCCGGCGCGCCTTATGCCGGCATCGAGCGGACGGGTGCCGTCGATGCGCTGCACGCGGCCCGGCTGCTCTGCCCGATCGAGGCGCCCCGGATCTTCGCCATCGGCCTGAACTATGTCGATCACATCAAGGAATCGGGCAGCAGGACGCCCGAGATCCCGCTCGTCTTCATGAAGCCCTCGACCGCCGCCATCGGCCCGGGCGAGCCGATCGTCTACCCGCTCGAGGGCCAGGAGGTGCATTTCGAGGCCGAGCTCGCCGTCGTCATCGGCCGGCGCGGGCGGCGCATCGAGCGGGACCGGGCGCTGGATCACGTGCTCGGCTACACCTGCGCCAACGATGTCAGCGAGCGGGTGATCCAGAAGGCCGAGATGGCGCAGGGTGCGCTCGTGCTCTGCAAGGGCTTCGACAGCTTCTGTCCCCTCGGCCCGACCATCGCCACGGGGCTCGACCCGCGCGATCTGAAGATCGGTGCCCGGGTCAATGGCGAGGTGCGGCAGGCGAGCTCGACCTCGGACCTGCTCTTCTCGGTCGCCGATCTCGTCGCCTATTTCAGCACCGCGCTGACCCTCCTGCCGGGCGACGTGATCCTGACCGGCACGCCCTCGGGCGTCGGCCCGGTGAAGCCGGGCGATGTGGTGGAGATCGAAGTGGAAGGCGTCGGCGTGCTCAAGAACCCCGTGGTGGCGGAGGCCTGACAGCCTCGCGTCCCCGGCTGTCAGCGGGCCACGAGCAGCAGCAGGATGCCGCCGACGATCACGATGCAGCCGAGGAGCTCGCTCTTGTTGATCGCCTCCTTGAAGACGAGCCACGAGGCGAGGAAGGTGAAGACGAGCTCGATCTGGCCCAGCGCCCGCACATAGGCGACCTTCTGCAGCGTCATGGCGGTGAACCAGCCGGCCGAGCCGGCGACGCCGACGAGGCCGACCCAGATCGCGACCCGCCAGTTGACGAGGCTGGCGCGCAGCTGGTCCGGCTCGCGCCGCCACATCCACAAGACCATGACGAAGGTCTGGAAGAGCGTCACGAAGGCGAGCGTGAAGGCCGCCTGCATGATGAAGCTCGGCCCGGCGAGTGCTGTCGACGCCTGCCGGTAGAGCACGGCCGACACGCCGAACGACGCCGCCGAGGCGAGCCCGATCAGGGCCGGGCGGCCGCTGAGCGATGAGATGACCGACCGCAGCGTCAGCGGCTGGCGGGCGATCGAGATCAGGACGACGCCGGCGACGCCGATGAGGATCGCGGCGACGGCTCCGGCCGTGACGGTCTCGCCGAGCAGGACGAGGCCGAAGATCGCCGCCTGCACCGGTTCGGTCTTCGAATAGGCCGTGCCGACGGCGAAGTTGCGGTAGGAGAAGAGGTGCACCAGCAGGAAGGTGGCGATGATCTGGGCGAGGCCGCCCAGCGCACCGGCGGCGAAGAAGGTGACGTTCGGTTCCGGCAGCTTGTGGCCGAGCCCGGCATGCAGGACGGCGAGATAGAGGAGGGCGAACGGGAAGCCGTAGCCGAAGCGCACGAAGGTGGCGCCGGTGGTGCCGAGCCGGCCCTTGAGATGCTTCTGCAAGGCCGAGCGCAGGTTCTGGCAGAACGCCGCGAAGATGGTGATCGGAATCCAGAGCTCGAGCAGGACGCGGCCGCCTTTCACGCGAGCGCCGAGGTGGTGGCCGGGCGCTGAGCCTTTCGGCTTCTACAAGGCGCGCAGCCAGGCTTCCCAGCGGAAATCGTGCATGATCGAGCGGGCGCGGAGATATTTCCACGTCCCGTATTTGTGATAGTCGAAGTCGAGGGCCGAGATCTGCTCCTGGACCATGGCCCAGGTCGCCCATTTGACGTCGGCCAGCGCCCGCATCACGGCGACGCGGGCGACCAGCTCCGGCCGGAGCTCGCCGGCATAGGCCTCGAGCAGCCGGGCGGCCGTGTCCTCGGTGAAGAACATCTCGCCGAGCCAGACGCCGAGCTCGTAGGAGCGCTCGTTCATCGAGGCGAACTCGTAGTCGACGAGCTTCATGGGGGCGTCCGGCTTGACCAGGAAGTTGCCGGGCATGGGGTCGTTGAAGCAGGGCACGAGGTCGAGGCCGGAAGCCAGGAAGGCGGACCGGGCATTGCCGTAGAGCCGGCTCAGCCAGGGCCAGTCCTCGGGCAGGCTGCCGCCGAGCCCGGCCACCTGGGCGATGTGCTCGTCGATCATGTCGAAGATGGTCTTGGTCAGGCCCAGCCCCTCGCCGGCGTGGAACTGGCGGTAGCAGTCGACGGCGGCGAGCTGGATGGCCTCGTCCTGGAAATCGGCATTGGTGCAGGCGCGATAGCCTTCGAGCAATTCGGCCACCTCGAGCCCGGTTTCGGCATCGAAATGGACCACCTCGGGGCCGAGCCCCTTGGCGTGCGCCAGCCGGGCCGCCTCGTTGGCCGCCACACGGTCGACGAACATCTCGGTCCCGGCACCCGGGATCTTGAGGAAGTAGCGGCGCTCGTCGCCGGCGAGCGTGATCCGCCAGTTGCTGTTGGAGATGCCGCCGGTCATCAGGGCGTAGCTGGCGCCCTGTTCCCGCCAGGCCGGCACCCTGGCGATGGCCGCCTCGACGGCGCGCTCCGCGTCGGTCTCGGCCTCGCCAAAGTTTCGCTCGCTCATCTCAGACCCTCCGCACCCGTTCCTCGAAGCGCTGGTCGCGCATCGCCATGCGGCAGCGCAGGAAGCGCCATTCGGCATATTTGAGGAACTCGAGATCGGTCCTCGCCGAGGTTCGGGCGAGGATGGCGCCGATCAGGCCCCAGCGCAGGTCGTCGGCGACCCCGTAGAGGCGGGAGCGGTTGAAGAGGCGCTCGTCGAACCTGCCGTGGAACGCCTCGAAGCTCTCCCTGGCGGCCGGGTCGAAGGTGTTGGCCTCGACCAGGAAGCTGCCGAGGTCCTCGAACGGGTCGCGATTGGCGGCGAGGTCGAAATCGACGAGAAGGACCCCGCCGGCCTCGTCGATCATGACGTTGCTGGCATTGCCGTCGCCATGCGCCGGCACGGTGTCGATGCCGGCGGCCCGGATGGCCTGGGCCGCGGTGCGGATGTTGTCGAGGAGCCAGGCATGGTCGGCCGGCAGGGCGACGCCCGCTGCGCCGGCCCGCCGGAGCAGGCTCTCGATGTGGTCGAAGACGCCCATCGTCCGCGGCAGAGGGGGCCCGGCCTGGAAGGCCCGCATGGCGGCGAGCACGGCATCGCGGATGGCGGGCTCGGCGAGGCGGTTCAGGGTGGCCGTGCGATGCGATCCGGCAAGATCCCGCATGACGAGGTCGCCGGTCAGGGGATCGGCCGCGACGACCTCGGGGCCGACGCCGAGCGTGCCCGCCTCGCGCGCGGCGGCCACGACGCTCGCCGGGTCGGCGAAGAGGGCGGCGTCGGGATCGGCGATCTTGACCCAGAGGCTCTCGCCGGTTGCCGCATCCCGGGCGCGCAGGCTGGTGGCGTCGACGCCCTGGTTCATGGGCGAGGCCACCGGGGCCACGCCCGGGCGGAGCGTCGGCTCGCGGCCTGCCCAGCCGGGCACCGTGGCGACGAGTGCCCTGGCCGCTTCGAGTGCGTCCCGCGTGCTCATGATGCGGTCTCCCCGGCTTTGGCGAGGTCGGGTCCCTCGACCAGCAGCCGTTCGAGCATGCCGGTGAGCAGGTCGAGGCCGAGGGCGAGGTCCTCGGGCCTGGTGTCCTCGAGGGGCGAATGGCAGATGCCGCCGATGCTCGGCGTCGCCACGACGATCGAGGGGCAGAGCCGTGCCATGGGCACGGCGTCGTGGGCGGCGATGGTGTCGAGCCGCATGGCCGGCTCGCCGAGCCCGGTTGCCACCTCGTTGGCGAGGCGCTGCAGGCCGGGCGCGAAGCGGCCGGGGCGGCGCAGCTCGTCGCGGGCGAAGGACCAGCCGACGCCGGCGCGGGTCGCCTCCGCTTCGATCAGCGCCTCGGTCCGGGCGAAGGCGGTCTCCAGCACGGCCGGATCGGCGGAGCGCAGCTCGGCGAAGATGGTCACGGTCGAGGGCACGACATTGGGCGAGTTGGGCAGGGCCTCGATCCGCCCGACCGAGGTGTGCAGCTCGCCCGGGGGTGCCATGTCGACGAGCTGGCGGAGCTCGGTGATGACGCCGGCGGCGGCGAGCAGCGCGTCCTTGCGCTCGGCCATGGGTGTGGGCCCCGTGTGCGCCGGCACACCCTCGAAGCGGATCTCCAGCTTGCGGCAGCCCCACCAGCGATCGAAGGCGGCGAGGCGCCGGCCGGCCCGCTCCAGCAGCGGGCCGCATTCGATGTGCAGCTCGACATAGGCGGCCGGGCGCGGCGCCGGCTGGTCGGTGCCGAGATGGCCGATGGCCTCGAGGGCGGCCCTGACGGTGATGCCGTCCCGGTCTTCCCGGGCCAGCGCCCAGTCGGTGTCGATGGCGCCGACATAAGCCTGCGAGCCGAGCACGCTCGGCTGGAAGCGGGCACCCTCCTCGTTGGTCCAGGCGACGACGGCGAGGTTCATCGCCGGTGCCGCCAGCCGCTGGCGCAGCTCGCGCGCCGCGATCACCGAGGCGATGACGCCATAGGTGCCGTCCAGCCGGCCGCCATTCGGCTGGCTGTCGACATGCGAGCCGGTGAGCAGCCAGGGGGCCTCGGGGCCGGCGATCCCGGCGAGGCCGAAGATGTTGCCGATGGCGTCGATGCGCACCTCGAAGCCGGACTCGCGGAGCCAGGCGACCAGCGCGTCGCGGGCCTCGCCATTGGCGGCGGTCGCCTCGGGCCGGTGGATGCCGCCGGCCTTGGTGGCGCCGAAGGTGGAGAACCGGGCGATTTGCTCGTGCAGCTCCCGATGGATGTGGTCCGGCCGCGTCATTGCCCGCTCCCGCCTCGCTCGATCTCGTCACGCCCGCTTGGGCTCTTTGCCCGATTTTGTGGGTTTTGACCGAATGATCCCTAAAAGTCGTTGACGCATCGGGCAAGTCTCAAATAGCGTCGGCGCGCCAAAGGTCGGTCGACGCCAGCAATAAGGCGCAACAAGCAGGAAGGGTCCTCCCCATGTCGAGTCTCCTAATGCCCGGCAAGCGACGCTTTCGGACGAACCGTCGGCGGGTGCTCGGCGGCATGGCCGCGGCGGGCGGGCTCGCGGCCTTTCCGGCCCCCTACATCAAGCGGGCCTGGGGCCAGGCGCGCAACCACATGGTCTTCGCCAGCGCCGAGCCGGTAACGGGCAACTGGGATCCGACCAGCCACACCACGCTCGCCCAGATCAATCTCGAGGGCTTCGTCTTCGGCAAGCTGTTCCAGACGCCGATGCGGCCGGAGAACCCCGACGAGCTGGTCTTCGAGCTGGCCACCAGCCAGGAGGTGCTCGACCTCCACACCATCGAGTACAAGCTGCGCGACGGCGTCACCTTCCACAACGGCGCGCCCTTCGGCGCCGAGGACGTCAAGGCGACCTTCGAATATGCGTCGCAGCCGGGTCGTCCGGCCGCCTGGTATCCGGGCCCGGTCGAGGTCGAGGTGGTCGACCGCCTGACCGCCCGCGTCCACACCGAGATCGGCGATTTCCCGGCATCGGCCTTCTATTTCCTCGCCGGCTTCCTGCCGATCATGTCGAAGGACGATGTCGCCGATCCCACCGTCCTGCAGGAGCGGCCGAACGGCACCGGCCCCTTCAAGTTCGTCGAGCAGCGCGGCAACACCACGGTGCTGGCGGCCTTCGACGGCTTCATGCATGGCCGGCCGATCCTCGACGAGGTGCATTTCGCCTATGTGGGCGATGCCACCACCCGCGTTCTGGCCCTGCTCTCGGGCGAGGTCGACGTGGTCGAGCGGCTCGAGCCCGAGCAGTACGAGACGCTGGCCGGCGAGAGCGGCGTCGCCCTCTCGCGCACCATCTCGACCGAGAACAAGTACCTGCATTTCCGCTGCAACAAGGCGCCGTTCGACGACCCGCGCCTGCGCATGGCCGCCTGCCACGCCATCGACCGCGAGCTCGTGACCGAGATCCTCGGCGTCGCCGGTCATGCCTCCTCGAACTACATCTCGCCGGTCAAGTTCGGCTATATCGACCTGCCGAACTATCCCTCTTACGACCCGGCGCGCTGCCAGGAGCTGCTCGCCGAGGCCGGCTTCCCGGGCGGCCAGGGCCTGCCGACGCTCGAATACCTGACCAGCGACGGCTTCTACCCGAAGACCAAGGAATATGGCGAGGTGATCACGGCCCTCCTGCAGGAGCAGGGCTTCCCGGTCGAGCTGACGGTCATGGAGACTGCCGCCTGGCTCGAGCGGATCTACCAGCGCGAGGGCCAGGAGCCCTACGGCCATCTCGTCGATGTCGGCTGGTCGACCGGCTCGCCCGAGCCCGACCTCGTGCTCCGGCCGATGTTCCATTCGAGCGCCGGCCCGCGCGGCGGCCTGATCAACGGCATCGCCGACCCGGCGATCGACGCCGTGCTCGACCAGCAGCAGGCCGAGACCGACACCGCGAAGCGGCGCGAGCTGATCCAGACCGTGGCGACGCCGAAGCTCGCCGAGCTGGTGCCCAGCTTCTCGCTCTTCACCTCCGTCCTCCTGCACGGGCGGCGGGCCGGCCTCGAGGGGCTGCACTTCTATCCCAACGGCCCGATCGACGCGTCCAAGGCCGAGTACAAGGCCTGATCCCGGGACGGCAGGCCCGTGGGCTTCGCGCTGACCTTCTTCGCCCGGCGCCTCGGGCAGGGCGTGCTGATCGTGCTCCTCGTCTCGTTCACGATCTTCGCCCTCCTGCGCGTCGTGCCGGGCGATCCGGCGCGGATCATCCTCGGGCCCATGGCGACCGACGAGGTGCTCGAGCAGACCGCCCGCGACATGGGCCTGCGCGACCCGATCCCGCTCCAGTACATGCGCTATCTGGGGCAGGTGGCGAAGGGCGACTTCGGCACGTCCTTCATCAAGGCCAAGGGCGGCGGGTCGATGGGCGGCGGCCGTGACGAGGCCCGGGGCGAGCGCGCACGGGTGCTCGATCTCGTGGCCGAGACCCTGCCGCTGACGCTGCAGCTCGCCGGCCTCGCCCTCGTCTTCACCGCGCTCATCGCCCTGCCGCTCGGCATCGCCGGCGGGCTGATGGCGGGGCGCTGGCCGGACAAGCTCGCCCTCTACGCCTCGTCGATCTTCGTGTCCCTGCCGAACTTCTGGCTCGCCATCGTCCTGGCGCTGGTGGTGACCGCCAAGCTCGGCTGGATCCCCTCGATCGGCTACCAGAACATCGCCTACGCCATCCTGCCGGCCTTCGTCATCGCCATCGAGATGTCGCCGCTGTTCATCCGCTCGCTCTCGGTCTCGATCGCCGACACCATGCGCCACCCCTTCGTCGAGCTGGCCCAGGTGCGCGGCCTCTCACCCAGGCGCATCTTCAGCCATCACGTGCTGCGCAACGCCGCCGTGCCGGTGCTCAATCTCTTCGGCGTGCAGATCGGTGCCTTGCTCGGCGGCGTCCTGGTCGTCGAGTACATCTTCGACTATCCGGGCTTCGGCCTGCTCACCGTGCAGGCGGTGCTGCAGCGCGACTTCCCGGTGATCCAGGGCATCGCCATCATCTCGACCTCGATCTTCGTCGTCATCAACATTCTCGTCGACTTCGTCTCGGCGCAGATCGACCCCCGGATCGAGTACTGATGGCCGCCTCCATCGACGAGCCGGCAGCAATCGCCGCCACCGCCGTCGCGGCGACGCCGGGCCGGCGGATGTGGCTCGCCACCTGGTCGCAGACCGAGTTCAAGATCGGCCTCGTGCTCTTCCTGCTGCTCGTCGGCACCGCCTTCATCTATCCGCTTCTGTCGGACATCGACCCGACCAAGCTCTCGGTCCGCGAGCGCTTCCTGCCGCCGGTCTTCCTCGAGGGCGGGACCTGGGCGCATCCGCTCGGCACCGACCAGCTCGGCCGCGACCTCTTCGTCCGCTCGCTCGTCGGCCTGCAGAATGCCCTGATGATCAGCGTCGCGGTGGTCGTCCTGATGTTCGCCTTCGGCGCCACGGTCGGCCTCGTCGCCGGCTATCGCGGCGGCTGGATCGACACCATCCTCATGCGGCTGACGGATGCGCAGCTCTCCATCCCGCTGATCATCCTCGCCATCATCATCCTGACCGTGTCGCGGCCAACGCCCTTCTCGGTCATCGTGGTGCTCGCCTTGGCCGGCTGGCCGGTCTATGCGCGGGTGACGCGCAGCGTGACCCTGGCCGAGCGGCGGCGCGAGTATGTCCGGGGTGCGAAGATCCTGGGCGCTTCCGACAGCCGGATCATGTGGCTCCTGATCGCCCCCAACATCCTGCCGCCGATCGCCTTCGTCGCGGTGCTCGACATCGCCCGGATGATGATCTTCGAGGCGATCCTCGGCTTCATCGGCATCGGCATCCAGCCGCCGACCCCGACCTTCGGCACGATCATCGCCGACGGCCGCAAATACCTGATCAATGCCTGGTGGATCGCCACCATGCCGGGCGGCTTCCTCTTCCTCACGCTCTTGAGCGTCAACCTCATGGGTGCCGCCCTCGAGCGCGCGCGCAACCGCCTGCTGCGCGGGACCATCTGAGCGATGTCGGAACGCCTGCTCACCGTCGAAGGGCTCAGCGTCGACCTCGTGCGCGACGGCGGCTTGGTGCCGGTGCTGCGCGACGTCTCCCTGGCGCTGGAGGGGCGGCAGGTGCTCGGCATCGTCGGCGAGAGCGGCTCCGGCAAGACCGTGCTGGCCAAGGCGCTGGTGGGGTGGGTCGCCGAGCCGCTGGTGGCCAGCCGCGGCGTCGTCCGGTTCCGCGGCCAGGACCTGCTCGCCATGCCGCCCGAGGCCCGGCGCATCCTGCGCGGCAGCGCTGTCGGCTATATCGGTGCCGATCCGGGCAGCAGCTTCGATCCGACCCTGCCGGTCGGCCGGCAGATCGTCGAGAAGGTGCAGGCGGTGCGCGCCGACATCGACGCCCGGGCGGCGAAGAAGCGTGTGCTCGACCTCCTGGATCGCGTGCACATCCCCTCGGCCGCCCGGCGGTTCGACGAGTTCCCGCACCAGTATTCGGGCGGGATGCTGCAGCGGGCGATGATCGTCGACGCGCTGGCCTCCGATCCGGCGTTCCTCGTCTGCGACAACATCACCCAGCCACTCGACGTGACGGTGGCGGCGCAGATCATGCGCCTCCTGCACGAGCTGCGCTCCGACCTCGACGCCGGGATCGTCTTCATCTCGACCTCGCTGCCGGTGGTCTGCGACATCGCCGACGAGCTCGTGGTGCTGAGCCGTGGCGAGATCGTCGAGCGAAGCACGCCAGCACGGCTGCTGGAGGCGCCGGCGCACCCCTACAGCCAGGACCTGATCGCCAGGAACCCGATCATCTGGGGCACCCCGCCCTTGCCCGTCCCGGCCGAGGCGTCGCCCCGGGTCATCCTCGCGGTGGACGACGTCACCAAGACCTATGTCGTGCCGGACCGCACGCGGTTCTTCGGGACCCAGGCGGTCAAGGCGGTGCGCGGCGTCAGCTTCGCCGTGCACGGCGGCGAAAATCTCGGCCTCGTCGGCGAATCGGGTTGCGGCAAGTCCACCCTCTCCCGCCTCCTGAGCTGGGTCGAGCAGCCGGACCAGGGGCGCATCCGCTTCAAGGGCCAGGACATCGCCGGCATGTCGGCGCAGCAGCTCCTCGCCATGCGCAAGGGCTTCCAGCTCCTGCTCCAGGACCCGTTCAACTGCCTGCCGCCGAACCTGCCGATCGGCCGCTCGGTCGCCATGTCGCTGCAGATCCACGGCGGGCTCGGCCGCAAGGCGATCGCCGAGCAGGTGCGGGCGGTGATGGCCGAGGTCGGGCTCAAGGAGGACGACCGCGAGCGCCTGCCTATCGGCATGAGCGCCGGCCAGCGGCAGCGGGTGAACATCGCCCGGGCCCTCATCCTCGAGCCCGAGCTCTTGATCCTCGACGAGACGCTCTCCGCCCTCGATCCGATGGAGCAGGCGCGGCTCCTCGACCTCTTCGAGCGGCTGCAGGCGCGGCACGGCTTCACCTATCTCTTCATCAGCCACGATCTCGCCATGGTGCGCCGGGTCTGCACCCGGATCGCCGTCATGTATCTGGGCAAGGTGGTCGAGCTCGCCGACACGCGCAGCGTCTTCTTCGAGCCGACGCATCCCTACACGCGCGCCCTCCTTTCGGCCGTGCCGACGCTCGAGGAGAAGCCGTTCAAGGCGGCGGACTGCCTGCTCGAGGGCGAGCCGCCGAGCCCCATCGACCTGCCGCAAGGGTGCAGCTTCGCCGCCCGCTGCCCGCATGCGATGCCCCGCTGCCGTGTCGAGGAGCCGCCGCTCGTCGATCTGGGCGGCGGGCGTTTCTCGGCCTGCTGGCTGAACGAGCCAGAGGTCAGCCGGGCGGCCTGAAGGGAAGCGTTCATGGCCAGCGACGAATCGGGAATGTGGGATTTCATCGTCGTCGGCGCCGGCGGCGCCGGGGCCGTGCTGGCGGCCCGGCTGAGCGAGGATCCGGCGACAAGGGTATTGCTGCTCGAGGCCGGGCCCGACTACCGGTCGGCCGAGCAGCCGCCCGAGATGGCGAGCCCCAACCCCTTCAACATCATCCTGCCCGAGGCCTTCCAGGCCACCTACATGTGGCCGGCGCTGCTGGCGCGGCGCACCAAGCGGCAGGCGCATCGCCTCTACTGGCGCGGCCGCGGTGTGGGTGGCAGCACCGCCATCAACGGCCAGATCGCGATCCGCGGCGTGCTCGATGCCTTCGACAACTGGGCCGAGCACGGCTGCGAGGGCTGGTCGGCGGCCGACGTGCTGCCGGGCTTCAACCGGCTCGAGACCGACGAGGACTTCGCCGGCGAAGCCTATCACGGCGGCAGCGGGCCGATCCCCGTCCATCGCACGCCGCCGGATGCCTGGGGCCCCGTCGACCGGGCGCTGCGCGATGCGGCGCTGGACCTCGGCTATCCCTGGACCCCCGACCTCAACGCGCCGACCGCCGAGGGTGTCACCACCTACGCCATCAACAGCCAGGGCGGCCGCCGGGTCTCGACCAATGACGGCTATCTCGAGCCGGCGCGCGGCCGGCCGAACCTCGAAATCAAGGGCGGCATGCTGGCGGACCGGGTGCTGATGGACGGGCGGCGGGCCACCGGCATCGCCGCCATCGGACCGGAGGGGCTGGCAACGTTCGACCTCGCCCCCGGCGGCGAAGTGCTGCTCGCGGCCGGCGCCATCCACAGCCCGCCCATCCTGTTGCGTACCGGCATTGGCCCGGCCGCCCACCTCGCCGAGCACGGCATCGCCGTCATCCGCGACCTGCCGGTCGGCGACGGGCTCTTCGACCACCCCTTCGTCCGGCTCGAGCTGAAGCTGAGGGAGGAGCTGAAGCCGACGAGCGTCGATGCCCGGCACACCAATTGCTGCGTCAAGTACAGCTCCAACCTGCCGGGCGGCTCGCTCGCCGACATGATCTTCTTCGCCATGAACCACGGCGGCGTCGGGGTCGCCCAGGACATGGCGCAGTTCGGCGAGGCCGGCATCCATTGCGCGCTCTTCGAGGCGCATTCGCGGGGACAGGTCAGGCTCGCCTCCACCGACCCGCGCACGCAGCCGGTGGTCGACCTGAACATGCTGGACGACGAGCGGGACCTCGCCCGGCTGCGCGATGGCGCAAGGCGGCTGATGGAGATCGGCGCCCATGAGGCGGTGACCGGCAAATGCCGCGAGGTCAGCCTCGGCAATACCGGCAGGCCCATCGCCGATCTGGTGGAAGCGCCGGACGAGGCCGTCGACGACTGGATCCTCGCCGACTGCTCGGACGCGCAGCACGGTGCCGGGAGCTGCCGGATGGGGGCGTTCGACTACGAGGACGGCCGTTCCGTGCTCGACCCCAACTGCCGGGTGCGCGGCATCGAGGCGTTGCGGGTGATCGACGCCTCGATCATGCCGGCCGACTGCAAGGCGAACACGGCCTTCACCACCATGATGATCGGCGAGCAGATGGCCGAGCGGTTGCGGCGCCAGCGGGCCGGGGGCGGCTGATCAGGTCGATGTCCGAGCTGGCGCGCCACGCGACCATCCTGGCGGCGCTCGGACGCGATGGTCGGGTCGGGGTCGCCGCACTGGCGCAAGCGCTCGGCGTCAGCGACGAGACCATCCGCCGCGACCTGGCCACCCTCGACGCGGCCGGGCGGCTGCGGCGGGTGCATGGCGGTGCCGTGCAGTTCCGGCCGGACGAGGAGCAGCCCATCCTCGTGCGCTCGCGCATCCGGCCGCGCGAGAAGGCGCAGCTTGCGGCAGTCGCCCGCGGCCTGGTCAAGGACGGCATGTCGATCTTCATCGACACGGGCTCCACGGCCCTGGCCTTCGCCCGCACGCTGGCCGATGCGCGCGATCTCGCCGTGATCACCAATTCGCTCGACATCGCCCGTCTCCTGGCCCCGGCACCCGGCCTGCGGGTCAAGGTCGCGCCCGGCTGGGTCAGGGCCAATGACGATGCGCTGGTCGGCGGCGACACGGTGGCGTTCGTGCGCCGCTTCGTCTTCGACATCGCCTTCATGGGCATCGCCGCCTGCGACGCCGACTATGGCTGGATGGACTATGCCGACGAGGAGTCGGAGCTGCGCCGCGCGGTGATCGAGCAGACCCGCTGCCCGGTCCTGCTGGTCGACGACAGCAAGTTCGGCCGCCATGCCTCGATCCGCACCTTCGATCTCACGACACCGCTCACCGTGGTGACCAACCGGCCGGTCCCGGCACCCTTCGCCGAGATCTTCGCAAGCGCCGGGGTCGAGGTGCGCCACCGGCTGCGGGGCGGCTAGTCGGTCAGCGCCTCCGCCAGGGCGTCGACCAGCTCGTCCGCGTGTTCGGGCTTGAAGGTGAGGGGCGGGCGGATCTTGAGCACCTCGCCATGCCGCCCGCAGGCGCCGATCAGCACACCACGCTGCCGGAGCCCGTTGATCACCCGCCGGGCGGCCCCGGGATCGGGGTCGTCGTCGCGACAGAGGGCGACGCCGAGAAAGAGCCCGGCACCACGGACAGTGCCGATCGATGGGTGGCTTGCCTGCAGGGCCTCCAGCTTCCGACGCAGGTAGCGGCCTGTTTCGGCGGCGTTCTGCTGCAGCCCTTGCTCGCGAAGAACGTCGAGCACGGCGAGGCCGGCCGCAGCCGCCACGGGGTTGCCGCCGAAGGTGTTGAAATAGCCGAACTCGGCGAAATAGGGGGCCATCACCTCGGGTCGGGCGGCCAGGCCGGCCATGGGGAAGCCGTTGCCCATGGGCTTGCCCATGGTGACGATGTCGGGGGCGATGCCGTGGCGCTCGAAGCCCCAAAAGGCGTCGCCGGTGCGGGCGAAGCCCGGCTGCACCTCGTCGGCGATGTAGAGGGCGCCGGCCGACCGGACGACGGCTGCGGCGGCCTGGAGGAAGCCCGGCGGGTCGGCATGGACGCCGTCGCTGGAGAAGATCGAGTCGGCGATGAAGGCGGCGCAGCCGAAGCCGGCCTCGTCCAGCTCGCCGATCGCCTGCCAGACGCTGGCGGCGAAGCCGCCCGCGAGGTCGGTGCCGTAATGCCGCGCATCGGGGGCGGGCACGATCCGGACATGCGCCGGCGGCCGTCCCTGCTTGAAGGCCGAGGGCGAGATCTCGCTCACGGCCGAGGTGTTGCCGTGATAGGCGGCCGCCGTGACGATGATGCCCTGTCGCCCGGTGGCCGTCCGGGCGAGCCGGAGCGCCAGGTCGTTGGCCTCGCTGCCGCTGCAGGTGAGGGCAAGGTTCGAGAGCGCTGCCGGCAGGGTCGCCTTGAGCCGCTCGAGATAGGCTTCCGTCGGCTCGTTCAGGTAGCGCGTGTGGACATTGAGCGTCGCGGCCTGTGCGGCGATCGCCGCCACCACCTTCGGGTGGCAGTGACCGACCGAGGCCACGTTGTTGTAGACATCGAGATAGCGCCGGCCGTCGCGCGCCTCGAGCCAGACGTCCTCGGCCCGCACGATGTGCAAAGGCTCCTCGTAGAAGAGCACGGAGACCGGGCCGAGATTCGCCTGCCGCCGGGCCAGCAGGGCCGCCGTGCCCGGATCGGCGGCAGCACCGCGCGCCGGGTCGAAGGCGTTGAGGGAGAGAAGGTCGGGGTCGGTCGGCATGGGCCGGCACTCTGCGTCGGGACCGGGGCGAAGACAACCGTGCGGCGCTTGCCGCGAGCCACGCTCGGCGGGGCCGGGGGCGCGAACGAGGCGGATTAGTGGTGGCACCCCAAGCCGGTTGCCGGTATCGAACCGGCAACCACAATGTTCTGGTCAGGGAGAAACGTCGATGTTCAGGCACATTCGCAACGGGATCGTCGGCTCGACGGCGCTGGCGCTCGTCAGCGCCGCCGCACTGGCGGCGACGCCGCCCGACATGCTGGTGATCGGCACCGACGTCGGCGCCATTCCGACACTCGACCCGGCAGCGCTCAACGCCCGGACCGTCTCGGAGCTGGTCTCCAACCTCTACGACAATCTCCTCAAGCTCGACCCCGACGACCTGCAGTCGATCCAGCCGATGCTGGCCCTGAGCTGGGAGGTGGCGCCGGACAGCTCGAGCATCACGCTGAAGCTGCGCGACGACGCGACCTTCGCGAGCGGCAACCCGGTCACTGCCGAGGACGCGGCCTGGACCATCCAGCGGGTGATCAAGCTCGGCCAGGTGGGTGCCACGGACCTCGCCCAGTGGGGCTTCACCGCCGACAATGTCGAGCAGCTCGTCCGCGCCGAGGACGAGCGCACGCTGGTGATCGAGCTGCCCGAGCAGGTCAGCACCGACCTCGTGCTCTACTCGCTCGCCGGCTCGTCGCTCGGCATCATCGACCGCAAGGCGGCGCTCGAGCACGAGACGGACGGCGATCTCGCCCGCGACTGGCTGCGCGCCAATGCCGCCGGCAGCGGCCCGTTCACGCTCGTCGAATGGCGGCCGGACGACATCGTGGTCACCGAGCGGCGCGAGGACTACTGGGGCGGCACGCCGGCGATGCGCCGGGTGATCATGCGCCACGTGCCGGAGTCTGGAAATCTCCGCCTGCAGCTCGAGGCCGGTGACGTCGATATCGGCCAGTATGTCGGCTCGGGCGACCTCGAGGCGCTGGCCGGGAACGAGGACATGGAGATCCAGCACACGCCGGGCTTCGGCTTCTACTACATCGCCCTCAACCAGAAGGACCCGGACCTCTCGAAGCCCAAGGTGCGCGAGGCGTTCCAGCACGTGCTCGACTGGGAGGCCTTGAGCCAGTCGTCGATGCGCTTCAACGGCTTTCCCTGGCAGTCGATCATCCCGCGCGGCATGGCGGGGGCGCCCGAGGAATTCGAGGAGCACTTCGCCTACGATCCCGAGCGGGCGCGCGAGCTGCTGGCCGAGGCCGGCTACCCGGACGGGCTCAAGAAGAAGCTCTACCCGGCCGGCGACGGCCATCTGCTGAATGCCGAATCGCTGCAGGCCACGGCGCGCCTCGCCGGCATCGAGCTGGAGCTGATCCCGGGCAACCACGTGCCGGAGTTCCGCGCCCGCGACTTCGAGGTCTACACGGGCAACTCGGGCGGCCGCCTGCCCGACCCGTTCGCCACGGCGACCCACTACGCCTTCAACCCGGACAACAGCGACGAGGCGCAGCTCAGCGGCTACTACATGTGGCGGACGGCCTGGGACGTGCCCGAGCTGACCGAGCTAACCAACGAATCGAAGCGCGAGTCGGACCCCGAGAAGCGCGCCCAGATCTTCCGCGAGATGGACGAGATGTACCAGCAGCTCGATCCGTCGCTGATCGTGTTCTTCCAGCGCGTCGACCCCTACGTCGTCCGGGCCGAGGTCGAGGGCTATGTCGGCCACCCGACCTGGTCGACCCGCTGGGCCGACGTGACCAAGAACTAGGGACCGTCGGAAAGGGTGGGCGTGCCCAGCGTCTCGATCCTTCCCGGGCCGCGGGCACGCCGGGCGCGGCTCGGCCGCCTTGCCGGCCGGACGGTGTCGCTGGCGCTCACCCTGCTCGGCCTCATGGCGCTCACCTTCCTGATGGGGCGCCTGCTGCCGGCCGACCCGGTGCTCGCCGTGACCGGGTTCGAGGTCGACCGTGCCACTTATGACCGCGTCTTCCTCGAGCTCGGCCTCGACCGGCCGGTCTGGCAGCAGTTCCTCGCCTATGTGGGCGGCATCTTCCAGGGTGACCTCGGGCGCTCGACCACGACGGGCCAGCCCGTCGCGGTCGACCTGCTGCGGGTGTTCCCGGCGACCTTCGAGCTGGCGCTGACCGCGGCCCTCGTCGGCTCGCTGCTCGGCATCCCGCTCGGCATCGTGGCGGCGGTCAACCGCGACCGGATGATCGACCACATCGCCCGGATCATCGGCCTCGCCGGCTACTCCATCCCGATCTTCTGGATGGGGCTGATGGCGCTCCTGGTGTTCTACGCCAAGCTGCGCTGGGTAGGGGCCTCGGGCCGCGTCGACGTCTATTACGAGGGGCTGGTGCCGTCCCGAACGGGGCTCCTCTTGGTCGATTCCGCCATCGCCGGCGACTGGGCGGTGTTCAGGAGCGCGTTCGCGCACCTGATCCTGCCGGCCTCCATCCTCGGCTACTACTCGACCGCCTATATCAGCCGCATGGCCCGCAGCTTCATGCTCGAGCAGCTCGGCCAGGAATACATCGTCGCCGCCCGGGCCAAGGGCCTGCCGCGGCATGCGGTCGTCTGGCGGCATGCCTTCAAGAACATCCGCGTCCAGCTCCTGACGGTGGTGGCCCTCGTCTTCGCCGGCCTGCTCGACGGCACGGTGCTGGTCGAGACCGTCTTCGGCTGGCCGGGCGTCGGCCAGTACCTGACCCGCGGCCTGCAGTACAACGACATGAACGTGGTGATGGGGACCGTGCTGGTGATCGGCCTCCTCTTCCTCGCCATGAACACCATCACGGACTGGCTCTACCGCCGGCTCGACCCGAGGACGCGATGAGCGGGACGGCCCGGCCCGGCAGCGATTCCCTCGGCCGGCCCCAGGGGCTCAGGGCCTGGCTCGACGCCGAGGAGCCCAGGAGCCTGCGCCAGGCGCGGGCGCAGCGGGCCTGGCGCGGCTGGCAGGCCTTCCTCGGCCACCGCCTCGGAGTGGTGGGGCTCGTGCTCGTCGTGGGCCTCGTGCTGGTCGCCCTCCTTGCCCCCTGGCTCGCCACCTACGACCCGCTCATCCAGGTCATGGACGAGCGGCTGCAGCCGCCCTCGGCAGCGCACTGGCTGGGCACCGACCATCTCGGCCGCGACATCTACTCGAGGATCGTCTGGGGGGCGCGAACGACGCTGCGGATCGCCGTGCTGGTCGCCGTGATCGTCGCCCCCATCGGCCTCGCGATCGGCGCCACCGCAGGCTATCTCGGCGGCATCGCCGACGAGATCCTGATGCGGGTCACGGACATCTTCCTCGCCTTTCCGGGCCTGATCCTCGCCCTCGGCTTCGCCGCGGCGCTCGGCCCCGGCATCAACAACGCCATCATCGCCATCGCCCTCACCGCCTGGCCGCCGATCGCCCGCCTCGCCCGCGCCGAGGCGCTGACCATCCGGGGCAGCGACTACATCGCCGCCGTCCGGCTCCAGGGGGCTTCCCGCACGAGGCTCATTACCCGCCACGTCGTGCCGATGTGCCTGCCGTCCGTGGTGGTCCGCGTCACGCTCAACATGGCGGGCGTCATCCTGACGGCCGCAGGTCTCGGCTTTCTCGGCCTCGGCGCCCAGCCGCCCTGGCCCGAATGGGGGGCGATGGTCGCCGTGGGCCGGCAGTTCATGTTCGACAGCCCCTGGGTGGTGGCGGCCCCCGGCATCGCCATCGCCGTGATCAGCCTCGCCTTCAACCTCTTCGGCGACGCGCTCCGCGACATGCTCGACCCGCGCAGCATGTAGGGCTCTGGCGCCGGGTGCGCTTGGCTTTTGCACGCCGGACGGCCAGAATTCGGGCTTTCGACGGGGGGTATGGCTTGGCCAGGCGACCGACCATGCGGCGCAACGCGGAGATCAGCCGGGCACGGCTCGTGGAGGCGGCGACCGAGGAATTCGCGGCTCGCGGCTATGATGGAGCCAGGGTCGATGGAATCGTCGCCCGGGCCGAGGTCTCGAAGAACCTCGTCTACCACTACTTCGCCGGCAAGGAGGCGCTCTTCATCGCGGTGATGGAGCGGGTCTACGTGCTGATGCGCGCCCATCACCAGGACGATCTCCTGAAGCAGCTCGAGCCCAGGGCGGCGATCGAGCGGCTGATCCGCTCGGTGCACCGGCTCTTCGTCGAGCGGCCCGAGATCATCACGCTCCTCAACAGCGAGAACCTGCACAAGGCGGCGCATATCGCGAAGTCAGGCACGATAAGGACGCTCTACAACCCGCTGCTGGAAGCGCTGATCGACATCCTCGACCGGGGCTCGGCCGCCGGCGTCTTTCGCCGCGGGGTGGACCCTGTGGACCTCTACATCACGATCAGCGGGCTCTCCTATTTCTACATCTCCAACGCCCACACCCTGACCTTCATCTTCAACGAGGACCTGCTGGCGGAGGAGCGGCTGGCGCGGCGCGAGCAACACATCGTCGAGGTGGTGCTGGGCTATCTCGAGGCGGGCCGGGCGAAGGACGCGGTCAACCGGCGTCCGGCGCGCGCGGCGTTGCCCGGCTGACCAGCAGCAGGCCGGCCATGACGAGGACGAAGCCGAGCGCGTGATACCAGGCGAGGGCCTCGCCGAGGAACGCCACGGCCATCGCCGCCGAGGCGATCGGCGTGAGGTAGAGAAAGGCCGCGGCGCGCTGCGGGCCGAGCCGCGACACGCCGAAGATGTAGAACGCGTTGGCCAGCAGGGTCGGGGCGATGGCGGCGTAGGCGAGGATCAGGAGCGCGGTGGCCGCGTCGGCGCCCGTGGTCACGTAGGGCTCGCCGCCGAAGGCGAGCCAGACCAGATAGGTGGGCAGCAGCACGGTCAGGGTGCCGGCCGTCGCCGTCGCGGTGGTCAGCGACAGGCTGGCAATGCGGTCCCGGTAGGGCCGCAGGCGGGTGGTGAACCAGGCGAACAGGATGGCGGAGGCGAGCACGTAGAGATTGCCGATGCCGGCGCCGAGGCCGAGGACCGCGGCAGGATCGCCGCGCGTGACGACGAGGAGTGCTCCGGCGAAGGCGACGGCGAGCCCGGCCAGCGTGGTCGCGGCAATGCGCTCGCGGCCCTTGAGCCAGACAATGACGGCCACCCAGGCGGGCGTGGTCGAGCTGATGATGCCGACCTCGATGGCGAGGCTGTAATAGGCGCCGGCGATCAGCAGGACGGAGAAGAGTCCGACGCCGATCGTGCCGAGCAGGAGGAGGTCGCGCCAGCGCTCGCGCAGCACGGGCCAGTCGCGGCAGAGCCCCGGCCAGGCGACGGCGATCAGGATCGGCAGGGCAGCGGCCCAGCGCCAGAAGACGAAGGCGGCGAGCGGCACGATCTCGGTCGAGCCCCGGGCGACCACGTGGTTGCTGCCCCAGAGCGTGGCGGTGGCGAGCAGCGCCAGACCGCCGAGCAGAGGGCCGCCGAGCAGGGCGCCGCCGGTCAACAGGCGCTCAGCCGCCGTGCTGGCTGCCGCCTTCGCCACGCTGCGAGACGTGCCAGGGGAGCATCAGCCGCTCGGCGAAGTCGAGGGCGTAGAAGAGGGCGGTGCCCATGAGGCCGAGCAGCACCAGCGAGACGAAGACGCGGGTGGTGTCGAACTGGCCCTGCGCCACCAGCACGAGAAAGCCGAGCCCGTTGCCGCCGGCGACGAACTCGCCGACGATCGCACCCACGAGCGCGAAGGAGATCGCCACCTTCATCCCGGCGAAGAGGCTGGGCAGCGCATTGGGGAAGCGGATCTTGGCCAGGATCTGGAGCTGCGAGGCCCGGGCGGCACGCGCCAGGTTGACCATGTCCGGATCGACCGAGCGGAGCCCCAGCACCGTGTCGATGACGATGGGAAAGAGCGCGAGCATCACGGCGACCGCGATCTTGGGCTCCATGCCGGTGCCGAGCCAGATGACGAAGAGGGGAGCGAGCGCCACCTTGGGCACGCTGTTGAGGGCGACGAGGAGGGTGTAGATCGTCCGCTCCAAGAGGCGCGAATAGACGATCGCGACCGAGAGCGTGATGCCGAGCGCCACCGAGATCGTGAAGGCGAGCAGCGTCGTCCAGAGCGTGTAGCCCATGTGCCGGATGAAGAGCTCGGGCGTGGTCAGGAACTCGGCGAGGATGGCGCTCGGCGGCGGCAGGAAGATCCTGGGCGGCTCGTAGTGCCAGACGCCGAGCTCCCAGATGGCGACGAGTGCTGCCAGCACGAGGAGCACGTCGCGGGTGCGGCTTTCGCCCATCAGGAACTTGCGCCAGCCGGTCATTCCTTGAGGATCCCGAGCTCGGCGAAGTGGTGGCGGATCTGGTGCACATAGGCGCCGAAGGCCGGCGTCTCGCGGATGGAAAGCGGGCGCGGGCGCGGCAGGTCGATGTCGATCACCTCGACGATCCGCCCGGGGCCGCGCGACATCATCACCACCCGGTCGGCGAGATAGACCGATTCGACGATCGAATGGGTGATGAAGAGCACGGTCTTGTTGGTGCCCTGCCAGATCCGCGTCAGCTCGACATTGAGGTCGTCGCGGGTCATGGCATCGAGCGCGCCGAAGGGCTCGTCCATCAGCAGCAGCTCGGGATCGCAGAGCAGCGCCCGGCAGATGGCGGCGCGCTGGCGCATGCCGCCCGACAGCTCCCAGGGATGGCGGTCCTCGAAGCCCTCGAGGCCGAAGCGGGCGAGGAGCTGCATGGCCCTCTCCCGGTAGTCGGCGCGCGGCAGACGCCGCAGCTCGGCCTGCAGCAGCACGTTGTCGAGGATGGTCCGCCAGTCGAGCAGCACGTCGCGCTGGAAGACGATGCCCATGGCGCCGGGCGGGCCCTCGAGGCTGCGGCCATTGATGTCGATGGTGCCGCTTGTGATCGGCACGAGGCCGGCGAGGCACTTCATCAGCGTGCTCTTGCCGCAGCCGCTCGGGCCGACGACGCTGACGAACGAGCCGGGTGCTATCTCGAGATCGATGTCGGCCAGCGCCTCGACGTCGCCGCGCGGTGAGGGGTAGACCTTCGCCACGCGGTCGAGCGCCACATAGGGCTGGGTGCCCTGGTTCACCCGATCCTACTGCACGAGGTCGTTGGTGAAGTAGTCGTCCGGGTTCCAGCCCGGGCCGATCAGGCCGGCCTTCTCCATGCCCTGCAGCGCCTTTTCCCAGTCCTCGCGCGCCTGCCAGCCGATCGGCTTGCCCGCCGTCGCCGGCGTGTCGAAGTAGTCGAGGGTGATGCGGATCTGCTCGCGCAGGATATCGGGGTCGAGATTGGCGTCCGGCCGCTGGGCGATGATCGCCTCGACGCCGAGGTCGAGATCGTCCCGGATGGCCGCCCAGGCGCGCTGCTCGACGGCGACCAGCCTGGCGAGATCCTCGGCCCGCTCGGCGATCGTCGCCTCGGTGGCGATCAGCCCGTAGCTCGGAAAGGTGAGGCCCGCCTCGTCCAGCATCATGCACTTGGACGGCCGGGATTTCTCGGCAACCGGGATGGCGGAGCCGATGGTCGACATCAGCCCGTCGGCGCGGCCGGCGGTATAGGTGCCCCACAAGGCCGCCGGATCGACGAACAGCACCTCGACCGTGGTCTGGTCGAGACCGCCCGCCGCCAGATACTCGTCGATATAGGGAGCCCAGGGGCTCGCCGCGAAGACGACGAGCGCCTTGCCCTTCAGATCGGCGATCTTCTGAATCGGCGCGTCACGGTCGACCAGAATGCAGAGGTCCGTCTTGCGCTGGAAGCCGGCGAAGGACTTGATCTCGGCCCCCTGCTCGCGCGCGGCGCCGAGCAGGCCGAGCTGGATCTGGCCGACATCGACCTGGCCGGCATTGACGAGCTGCAGCGTGTTGCCCGAGCCGCGGCCGTCCTGGAGGTCGACGGCGAGCCCCGCCTCCTCGAACCAGCCCTCGTTCATGGCGTAGTGCATGCCGGCATGCACGCCCCAGGGCGAGAAATCGAGCCTGACCGTCAAGGGCTCCTGGGCGGCGGCGAGGCCCGTTGCCGCTGCCATGAGCGCTGTCGCCAGGGTGCTCGAGAGGATCGTCCGTCGGGCTGCCATCGTCGTCTCTCCCTTGTGAAGACTACGTTCTCTGCGCGCGCATGCCGGCGCGAAGTGCCGCCGTCGCGGCCGTATCCGGCATGAAATTGTCGGACAGGACCACGCCATGCCGGGCTCGGGCGAAGTCCCGGCTGATCTTCTCGTCGAGCGCGTCGATGGCGACCAGCGCCGGGTCGCGCTCGAGCGGGTCGCCGTAGCCGCCACCGCCGGCCTGGTGGTGGCAGAGGCTGTCGCCGGCCTCGATGTTCCGCGTCAGCTTGCCGGGCACGGCCTCGGCATTGCGGTCCGGGTTCAGGATATTGACCGTGAGGGCGCCCGGCTCGCCGCCGAAGAGGCCATAGGGTGCATGCGCCGTGCGGTCGGAGCGGAGCTGCAGCATGGCCTCGGGGGCCAGCAGGCGGTAGGTGCGCGTCAGGCCGAGCCCGCCCCGCCACTTGCCGGCGCCGCAGGAATCCTGGCGGTAGCCGAATTCCTCGATGCGCACGGGATAGCGCGCCTCGAGCGTCTCGACCGGCAGGTTCGACATGTTCTGCGCGGGGTTGGTCACACCCTCGATGCCGTCCTGGTCGACGCGCCCGCCCCAGGCGCCGTTGATCATGTCGACGAGGATGAAGGGCTCGCCCGTCGCCTTGTCGTAGCCGCCGAGGCAGACGACCGTGTTGCCGCCCTCGCCGGCCGCCATCACCTTGGCCGGCACGATCTGGGCGAGGGCACCCAGCATGGTGTCGACGATGCGATAGCCGGTCAGCGCCCGCGCCGCGACCGCTGCCGGCAGCCGCGGGTTCAGCATCGAGCCGAGCGGCGCCTTGACGTCGATGCAGCGAAAGACGCCGGCATTGTTGGGCGCGTCCGAATCCATGACGCAGCGCACGCTCAGATAGCTCGCCGACTTGACGAAGGAGAGGGTGGAGTTGATGGCCCCCTTCACCTGCGGCGCGCTGCCCTCGAAATCGACCCCGAGATGGCCGCCCTCGACGGTGATGGTCGCCTTGATCGGGATCGGCTCGTCGCTGAAGCCGTCGCCGTCGATGTGATCGGTGAAGCTGTAGGTGCCGTCCGGCCAGGCCTCGATCTCGCGCCGGGTCATGGTCTCGGCGTAGTCGAGCAGGCCCTCGATATAGCTCTCGACGGTAGCGGCCCCGTAGCGTTCGAAGAGGCGCAGATACTGCCGCTCGCCCATCCGGCAGGTGGCGTATTGCGAGAGCAGGTCGCCGATCACGAGGTCTGGCACGCGGACATTCTTCTCGAACAGGCGAAAGAGCGTCTTGTTGGGCTCGCCCCGCTCGTAGAGCTTGAGCGGCGGGACGCGGAAGCCCTCCTGGAAGATCTCGGTCGAATCGGAGGCATTCGAGCCCGGCACCCGCCCGCCCATGTCGCAGTGATGGGCAACGACGACGGTGAAGCCCTGCAGCGCTCCGTCGAAGAAGACCGGCTTGAACATGAAGATGTCCGGGAGATGCATGCCGCCCTCGTAGGGGTCGTTCATGATCACCACGTCGCCGGGGTGGAGGTCGTCGCCATAGGCGGCCTGCACCGCCTCGATGGCGTCGGGCACCGCCCCCAGATGCAGGGCCACGGTCTTCGCCTGGGCGACGATGCGGCCCTGCCGGTCGCAGAGCGTGGTCGAGTAGTCGAGCACCTCCCGGACGATGTGCGAGCGGGCCGTGCGCATCACGTTGTAGGCCATCTCGTCGACGATGGTGTCGAAGGCGTTCTTGATCACGGCAAAGGTGATCGGGTCGGCGAAGGGCGAGGCGTCGCTCTTGGTCATGACCGGCCCTCCAGCTCGATGCGCAGATTGCCCGCCTCGTCGGCCCGCACCACGGCCCCCGGCGGGATGACGGCGGTGGTGTCCAGGCTCTCGACGATCAGCGGCCCCTTCGCCACTTCCGGCAGGGCCGAGCGGTCGATGACGGGGGTCGAAACATAGCCGGATTCGCGCGCGAACATCACCTGACGCTCCGACGCAACGTTCGTGCCACCGGCGGCGGCCGTGCGGTAGCTCGTGAAGTCGAGCTTGCCGGCGCGATGGCCGCGGCCGACGACGCGCACCGCCACGACCTCGACCCGGTCCCGCGCACGGTACTCGTAGACCCGCTCGTAGGCTTCGAGGAAGCGCTCGCGCAAAGGTGCGGCGAAGCCTGCCTCGATGGCGCCCTCCACGGTGATGCCGAGCTCGGTGTCCTGGTTCTCGAAGCGGAGATCGATCTGCCGCTCGATCGCCATCCGGTCGGCGGTGAAGCCCTCCTCGGCGAGCGCCGCCCTGGCCTCGGCCGCGAGCCGGTCGAGCGCTGCCTGGAGCCGCGGCCCCAGCGCCTCGTCGAGCGGGGCGGGCAGGGGCTCGACGAGCTGGCGCTCGATGTCGCCGGCCAGCATGCCGGCGGCGGTGAAGACGCCGGCGAGGTTGGGCAGGAGGACGTGGCGGATGCCGAGCATGGCGGCGAGGTCGCAGGCATGGACGGGGCCGCTGCCGCCGAAGGCGACGAGGGTGAAGTCGCGCGGGTCGACGCCGCGCTCGACGGTCACCGCACGGATGGCGCGGGCCATGTTGAGGTTGGCGATCTCGCGCACACCGAGCGCCGCCTCGGCGGCGGTGACGCCGAGCGGGGCGGCGACGTGGGTTGTGATCGCCTGCTCCGAGAGGCCGGCGTCGATGGCGAGCGTGCCGCCGGCGAGCTCCTTCGGGTTGAGATAACCGAGCACCACGTTGGCGTCGGTGACGGTGGCGCTGTCGCCGCCCTTGCCGTAGCAGGCCGGGCCGGGCTCGGCGCCGGCCGAGCGGGGGCCCACATGGATGAGCCCGCCCGCATCGACCCGGGCGATGGAGCCCGCCCCGGCGCCGACCTCGGCGATGTCGATGGTGGGGGCCCGCATGAGGAAGCCGCCGGCCTTGATGAAGCGGCTCGGCGTCGAGATGCCGGCGCGGAACTCGTACTCGTTGGTGCGCGAGATGCGCCCGCCCTCGATCAGCGCAGCCTTCGCCGTGGTGCCGCCCATGTCGAAGACGATGAGGTCGCCGATCTTGCCGGCCGTGCCGAGCCGGGCAGCACCCGTGACCCCGGCGGCCGGGCCGGAGGAGATGAAGAGCACGGGCTGCTCCTGCGCCACGGCGGAGCGCGCGAGCCCGCCGCTGGAGCTGACGACGAGCAGCGGCGCCGCGATGCCGAGGCCCGCGAGCCCGGCCGCGAGCCGCGCCAGATAGCCCCGCATGACCGGCAGGACATAGGCGTTGACCACGGCCGTGCTGGTCCGCTCGTACTCCTTGGCCTCGGGCTGCAGCGCCGCCGAGAGGGTGACCTCGAAGGCCGGGAAGTGCTCGGCCAAGAGCTCGCCGACGCGCCGCTCGTGGGCGGCGTTGCGGTAGCTGTTGATGAAGCAGACGGCGACCGAGGTGATGCCCTGCTGCTGCAGCCGCCGGCCGGCCTCCAGCACCTCCGCCTCGGCGAGCGGCGTCAGCACCGTGCCGTCGGCGGCGATCCGCTCGGTCACCTCGAGCCGGGCGCGGCGCGGCACCAGGGGCTCGGGCTTGGTCCAGGCGAGGTCGAACATCTCGGGCGTGCGCACCCGGCCGATCTCGAGGATGTCGCGAAAGCCCCGCGTTGTGATCAGCCCGGTTTTCGCACCGGTGCGCTCGAGCAGCGTGTTCGAGCCGATGGTGGTGCCGTGCAGCACCTCGACCACCTGGCTGCCGTCGACGCCGGCCGCGGCCATGATCGCGCGAATCCCGTCGAGCACCGCGGCCTCGGGTGCTGAGCCCGTCGAGGAGACCTTGGCGGTCAGCACCTCGCCCGCACCCTTGACCAGCACGAGGTCGGTGAAGGTGCCGCCGATATCGGCGGCGATCCTGACCGTCCGCCCGCCCGGTTCCGCCAGACCCATGCGCCACCGTCCCTAACTAACCAGTTGGTTAGTACGCTAGGTGCGGGAGGACACCTTGTCAATCGGCGGGATTTGCTCAGGCGGTGGTGATGGCCCGGGCGGGCGGGAAGGCTTCGAGCGCCCGGTCGATCGCGGTCCGGTCGAGGAGGACGAAGCCGGTCGAGAGCCCGTCGGCGATGGCGGCGCGCGGGTGCAGGACGGAGACCCGGCGCCAGTTGCCGGGCGAAGGGCGGCCGAGGCGCGGGTCGATGATGTGGCTGATCTCCTGCCGGCGGCATCCATGACCGTGCCGAACGGGGCCGAGGTGGCGACCGCACCGTCCGTCAGGGGTACGATTTCGGCCGTGCCGAGGCCGATGCGCCAGGGCTCGCCGGGCTGCGCTCGCCGGTGGCGCGATCCGCCCAGATCGACCAGCACGATGGGCGAGCCCGCCGGCGCGCAGCAGGTCGGCGATGCGGTCGGTGACGTAGCCCTGGGCGATGCCGTTCAGGGTCAGCGCCATGCCGGGCCGGCTGAAGGCGATTTCGCTGGGTGTCGACCGCGACGGCCTCCATCCTGACGGCGGCCGCGCGGGCGGCGCGCAGGGCTTCGGGGTCCGGGGCACGGCCGGCAGCGGCGGCCTTCCGCATGGCGCCGCCAGAGCGGCTGGCTGGACTGTCGGATCGAAGGCGCCGCCGGTGGCGTCGTGGACCGCCCGCGCCTTGGTGCAGCAGATCGACCAGCTCGAAGGGCGGGTCGTCGAGCCGGCTGGTGCCGTTCAGCTGGGCGAGCGCGCTCGACGGGTCGAACAGGCTGAAGATGCGCTCGAGCCGGCGGATCTCGGCAACTGCCGCCTCGATCAGGCGCGTCGACCGGGCCGCGTCGTCGTGGCGGACGACGAGCGCCGCCGGGGCACCCAGGGCCATGCCCGACCAGCGCTGCGCTGGCACGGCGGCGGCGCCGGCACCGGCGGCAGCGCCAAAGCCGGCGGCGCTGGCCGCGAGAATGGTCAGGCAGCGGCGGCGGGCGAGGTGCGTCATGGCGTTCGGCTTTCAGCCGCCAGCCGGCTCCAGCCGAGCCAGGCGATGGCCAGCCAGACGAGGCCGCGCAGGGTCATCGCACCCACGGTTCGCATCTCGAAGGCGCCGCCCGTGGCGACATGGACGGCGAAGGCCACGAAGACGAAGAGCGTGGCGATGGCGATGAGCCAGGCGAGGCGGGGGCCCAGGGCCGGGCGCGCCAGGCCGGCCGATGCCGGCCGCGATGTAGACGAAGCCGGCGAGCGTGTTGAACCAGAGAACGAAGGGCACGGCATTGCCGACCGCGGCCCGGGCCTCGGGCCCGCCGAAGAGCGCTCTGCCGCCGGAGAGCACGGTGGCGATGCCGAAGACGACGGCGACGACGGCGAGGGCCTTCAGCAGGCGGCTGCTGGTGTTCATGTCGGGCTTCCTCCGCCTGCCGGCGCGTGCAGGGCCGCGGCCGCCTCGCGCCGCTTGCGGCTCTTGATCAAGGGCGGGCAGGTATGGGCGTCGTGGTAGTGCTCCTGGCAGTCGAGGCAGTAGATGCACTCGTTGGGGACGATCTCGCCCGAGGGGTGGATCGCCTGGACCGGGCAGTTGACCTCGCAGATCCGGCATTCCCGGCCGCATTGCGGCCGCCGCTTGAGCCAGCGGAAGGTGGCGAGCCGGGCCGGGACGGCGAGGGCGGCGCCGAGCGGGCAGACATAGCGGCAGAAGAAGCGCTCGATGAAGAGCCCGGCGCCGAGCAGCAGCAGCGCATAGACGACGAACGGCCAGTCGCGCACGAAGCGCAGGATGATCGCCGTCTTGAAGGGCTCCACCTCGGCGGCCAGGGTGGCAGCGCTCATCGCATGGAGCGAGAGCGCGAGCAGGCCGAGGAAGACGATGTACTTGGTCGGCCAGAGCTTCTCGTGCAGCCCGAAGGGCAGGGCGAGCTGCGGCACGCGCAGCAGGCGGGCGAGCTTGTTGGTCAGCTCCTGCAGGGCCCCGAACGGGCAGAGCCAGCCGCAGAAGACGCCGCGGCCGAGGAAGAGCAGGGCCAGGGCGACATAGCACCAGAGGATGAAGATCAAGGGCTCCATCAGGAAGACCTGCCAGCTGAACCCGGTGAGCAGGCTGTTGAAGAAGGTCAGGATGTTGACCACCGAGAGCTGGGCACCCATGGCGAAGCCGAGCCAGAAAAGGGTGACCGCGAGGAAGGCGACGCGGAAGCGGCGATAGAACCCTATTCTCTTCACCAGCGCGTCCTGGAAAACCAGGGCCACGGAAAGGACGGCGAGCATCAGGACCAGAAGCGCGATATCGAGCGAGCGCGCGGCCCAGACCTCGAGCCAGAGGCCGGGGCTGACGACCAGCGAGCCGTCGGGCTCCAGGGCGGCGTCCAAAAGGCCGGCGAGCCAGCCTCGTGGCTTCGCCTCGACGGGCCGGGCGACGAGTGCCGTGGGGGCCGTCACCGGCAGGACGAAATCGAGCAGCACCTCGCCCGCCTCGGTCGGCTGGGCCACGATCAGCCGGAGGCTCCAGGGCTGGAGCGGGTCGAAGCCGCTCGCCGCCGGCAGCACGAACCAGCCCATCTCGCGAAACTCCGGAGCACCGTCGATCACGAGCTCGTCGATGCGGGTGTGGCCCTCGGCTTCCAGCCGGATGACCTTCTCGCCCTGCAGCACCTGCAGGCGGTCGAAGACGCCGCTCCTGACGAAGCCCGTGCCCTTGACCGAATAACGGCCGCTGGCGAGGACGATGATGGCCTGGTCGCCGGGCTGGAGGGCGTGGACCAGCGCCAGATGGCGCGCCTCGCCGAGCAGGTTTTGGCCGGTCATCGCTGGCGTGGCGAGCGCCACCCGGAGGTCGACGAAGGTGGCCGTTGGGTCCTCGAAGCCCGGGCCGGCCGGTGGCGGCCGGCCGCGCTCGAGGAGCGCTCTGGCGATGTCGCCATTGGTCAGGAGGAGCCGGCTCACCAGGCCGGTGTCGCTGAGGGCCGGCCACTCCAGCTCCTCGAAGCGATCCAGATCCAGGCCGGCGGTCGCCGCTTCCGGCTCGATGATGCCGCGGCTCAGGGCCACCGCCCGGGCGGCGCGGAGAATGGCGTCGGCGAAGAGGACGGAGGAGACGGTGGCCCGGCTGATCGCGTCGACACCGGCCTCGCCGGTGCTGCCCCGAAGATGCGTCGTCGCGTCGACGGGAAGACCCCGGAACTGTCCCATGAAGGCGTCGAGCTCGGCCGGCTCGACACCGATGACGAGCACGGGCTCGTTGTGGGAGACCAGCCTGGCCCCGGTGATCCGGCCCTCGAGGTCGAGCCCGAGCACGGCCTCGAAGGGCCGCCCGCTATAGCCGACCGAGCCGAGGACGGCGCGGGTGGAGAGGAGATAGCCGGCGAGCCGGCCGCCGATCATGACGTCGGCCGCCGGCGGCTCGCCCGCGTAGGCGCCGACCCCCTCGGCCCCGGGAAAGACGTCCCGCGCCAGCGCCAGGGACGGCGCGTCCTGCGCCCGGCTCAGGGCCGGCACCGCGACGAGCGCGGCGCACCAGAGGAGCAGGGCCAGGGCCATGAGGCGGGGCCCCGGCACTCCCGCAACGCCCCGCCGTCCAGTCACCGGGCCTCGTCCTTCGTGCATGGGCCCGACGCTAGGGGGCTTTGGCGCGACGCTCCTTGACGCAAGTCAAGGACCGCGTGGCCCCCGGCGGCTAGCGTCCGCATCAAGGTGCCCTGATGCAGGCGATATGGGAGAGGCAAGATGACGGGACGCACTGCACTTCTGGCGGCGACGGCGCTCGGTGCGTGGGCCTTGATGGCGGCGCCGATGGGCGTCGCGCAGGAGCAGCCGGATCCGAAGGCGCTCGAAGGGCATACGCCGCCGGCCGGCACGACCTACGTGCCCGAGCTCAACGTGCTGAGCGAGATGAAGCTGGCGCAGCCGGGCCTCGCCCCGGAGCTCCAGGCGATGGGCGTCGAGCCGCTCTCGACCGACGACTTCCAGCGAGCCCAGGTGATCTACTTCCAGCGCTGCGCCGGCTGCCACGGCGTGCTGCGCAAGGGCGCCACCGGCCGGCCGCTGACGCCGGACATCATGAAGGAGAAGGGTGCCGACTACGTGCACGCCTTCATCGAGTACGGCTCGCCGGGCGGCATGCCGAACTGGGGCACCTCGGGCGATCTCACGCCCGAGGAGGTCAATATCATGGCCCGCTACCTCTTCCACGAGCCGCCGCAGCCGCCCGAATGGGGCATGGAGACCATGCGCGAGAACTGGCGCGTGCTGGTGCCCGTGGCGGAGCGGCCGACCGAGAAGCAGAACGACCTCGACCTAGAGAACCTCTTCTCCGTCACGTTGCGCGATTCCGGCGAGGTGGCGCTGATCGACGGTGCCACCTACGAGATCAAGACGATCCTGCCGACCGGCTATGCCGTCCACATCTCCAGGCTCTCGGCATCCGGCCGCTACCTCTACGTCATCGGCCGCGACGCCCTGGTCAGCATGATCGATCTCTGGATGGACCCGCCCGCGGTCGTGGCCGAGCTCAAGATCGGCATCGAGGCGCGCTCGGTCGAGAGCTCGAAAGCGGAGGGCTGGGAGGACAAGCTCGTCATCGCCGGCGCCTACTGGCCGCCGCATTACGTCATCGCCGACGGCACCACGCTGGAGCCCTTGAAGGTCGTCTCGACCAGAGGCTACACGGTGGGCGAGCAGGAGTTCCACCCGGAGCCACGGGTGGCCTCGATCGTCGCCTCGCACCACAGCCCCGAGTTCGTGGTGAACGTCAAGGAGACGGGCAAGATCCTGCTCGTCAACTACGAGGATCTGTCGAACCTCAAGGTCCGCGACATCGACGCGGCGCGCTTCCTGCACGACGGCGGCTTCGACTCGACCGGCCGCTACTTCCTGGTGGCGGCCAATGCCGTGCACCAGATCGCCGTGGTCGACACCGAGGACGGCGAGCTCGAGGCGATCATCGACACGGGCGGGCAGACGCCGCATCCGGGCCGTGGCGCGAACTTCATCCATCCCGAGTTCGGGCCGGTCTGGGCCACGACGCATCTCGGCGACTGGACGATCTCGGTGATCGGCACCGATCCCGAGGGCCATCCGGAGAATGCCTGGAAGGTCGTGCAGATGCTGGAAGGCCTCGGCGGCGGCTCGCTCTTCCTGAAGACCCATCCGAACTCGCGCAATCTCTGGGTCGACACGCCGCTCAACCCGGAGCCGAGCATCGCCTCGTCGGTCGCCGTCTTCGATCTCGACAATCTCGACGCCGGCTACGAGGAGCTGCCGATCGGCGAGTGGTCGGGCATCACCGAAGGCGTGCGCCGCATCGTCCAGCCGGAGTACAACCAGGACGGCACCGAGGTCTGGTTCTCCGTCTGGAACGCCCAGGACCAGGAATCGGCCATCGTCGTGGTCGACGACAAGACGCGGACCCTCAAGCACGTGATCAAGGATCCGCGGCTGATCACGCCGACCGGCAAGTTCAACGTCTACAACACCATCAACGACGTCTACTGAGCGACGGCCGGGGCGGTGCCCAGCACCGCCCCGGCCGGGTCTTGTTGTCCGGCGGAGCCACAGGCATGCCCGAGAAAGCCTCAGTCGCACTGGTCGGCGCCGGACCGGGTGATCCGGAGCTCTTGACCCTCAAGGCGCTCCGCCACTTCCAGACGGCCGACGTGGTCGTCTACGACCGGCTCGTCTCGGCCGCCATCCTCGCCCTGATCCCGCCCGGCGTGCAGCGGATCTGCGCCGGCAAGGCGCCGGGCGAGCACCTGCTCGCGCAGGACGCGATCAACGCGCTCCTCGTCCGGCTCGCCCGCGCCGGCCGCCGTGTCGTCCGGCTCAAGGGCGGCGATCCCTATGTCTTCGGCCGGGGCGGCGAGGAGGCCCTGCATCTCGTGGCGCACGGCGTCCCCTTCGAGGTGGTGCCCGGCATCACGGCGGCCTCGGGTGTGCTCGCCGCCGCCGGCATTCCGCTCACCCATCGCGGCATGGCGACCGGGGTCAGGCTGATCACCGGCCATACGTGCGAATCGGACGACCTCGACATCGACTGGCGCACGCTCGCCGATCCCGCGACCACGCTCGTCGTCTACATGGCGCTCGCCAGCCTCGCCCGGTTCAGGGACGGGCTGATCGGCGCCGGCCTCGCCCCCTCGACACCGGCCGTCGCCATCGCGTCCGGGACCCAGCCGGGCGAGCAGATCTGCCGGGCGACGCTGGCGGACCTGCCGGCGGCGGTCGAGGCGGCCGGGCTCACGGCACCGGTGCTGCTCGCGGTCGGCTCGGTCGTCGCCCTCGGCGACATCCTGGCCGCCAAGAGCGGCCTTCGGGAGGAGGCGGATGCCTGCCGCCAGCTGGGTTGACCGGCTGGCGCTCGGCCTCGTCATCGGGGGCGTCGCCATCGCGGGCCCGGCCGGCTCCGCCGCCGCTGCCGAACCTTCCCTGCAACGCCAGGACGAGCTCATCCATCTCCTGCGTCATGATTGCGGCTCGTGCCATGGCCTCACGCTGAAGGGCGGGCTCGGGCCACCGCTCCTGCCCGACGCGCTCGCGGACCAGCCGGCCGAGAGCCTGGTCGCCATCATTCTCGACGGCGTGCCCGGCCGGCCGATGCCGCCCTGGCGGGGGCTGCTGCCCGAGGACGAGGTGGTCTGGCTGGTCGGTCGCCTGCAGGAGGGGATCGGCGATGCGCGCTGAGCGACGCTTCGTTGCGCTCCTGGCACTGGTGCTCGGCCTCGCCGCCTGCACCACCAGCCCGCCCTTGCGCGGCACCGGCGACCTCGGCGTCGTCGTCGAGCGGGCCGAAGACTCGATCCTGATCGTCGACACGACCGAGCGGCAGGCCATCGGCCGGGTGGCGGGCCTGGGCGATCTGAGCCACGCGTCGGTCGTCTTCTCGCGCGACGGCCGCTATGCCTTCGTCTTCGGCCGCGATGGCGGGCTCAGCAAGGTCGATCTCCTGACCGGCGAGATCGCTGCTCGGGTCGTCCAGGCCGGCAACAGCATCGGCGGTGCCATCTCGCAGGACGGAAGGATCGTCGCCGTCGCCAATTACGAGCCGGGCGGCGTGCGCTTCTTCAGAAGCGACGACCTCTCGCCCGTCGCCGAGGTGCCCTCGACCTACGGGGCCGACGGCGCGCGCTCCAAGGTGGTCGGGATCGAGGAGATCGCCGACAACCGCTTCGTCTTCGCCCTCTACGATGCCGATGCGATCTGGACGGTCGGGCTCGAGGACGGGGCCGCTCCCGAAGTGGAGCGCTTCGCCGGGGTCGGCAAGCTGCCCTACGATGCGCTGCTCACCCCGGACGGGCACCATTATATCGCCGGCCTCTTCGGCGAGGACGGCCTTGTCGTGCTCGATCTCTGGGACGAGGGCGCCGCGCCCCGGCGCATCCTCGACGGCTACGGCAAGGGCGAGGAGCCCCTGCCGGTCTACAAGATGCCGCATCTCGAGGGCTGGAGCGTCGCCGGCGACCGGCTCTATCTGCCCGCCATCGGCCGGCACGAGCTCCTCGTCGTCGATCGGGCGACCTTCAGGGAGATCGACCGCATCCCGGTCCACAGCCAGCCGGTCTTCGCCATCGCCCGGCCGGACGGCCGGCAGGTCTGGGTCAACTTCGCCCATCCCGACAACGACGTCATCCAGGTGATCGACGTGCCATCTGGCGAGATCGTCGAGGAGCTGCGGCCCGGCCCCGGCGTGCTGCACATGGAGTTCACGCCCAAGGGCGAGGCGGTCTGGATCTCGGTGCGCGACGCCAACCGCATCGATATCGTCGACACCGAGACCTTCGAGACGGTGGGGTCGCTCGAGGCCGAGGCGCCGAGCGGCATCTTCTTCACCGCCCGCGCCCATCGGCTGGGGTATTGAGGGCCATGGTCGACATCCAGGAGGTTCCGCTCGACGCCCTCGATCGCCGGCTGATCGAGGAGTACCAGCGCGACCTGCCGCTCTGCCCGGAGCCCTACGCGGCCATGGGCGAGGCGCTCGGGGTGAGCGAGGAGGTGGTGCTCGACCGCCTTGGCCGGCTCCAGGAACGGGGCGTGCTCAGCCGGGTTGGTGCTGTGATCGCACCGCATCGCACCGGCTGGAGCACGCTCGCCGCCATGGCGGTGCCGCAGGAGCGCCTCGACGAGGTGGCCGAGCTGGTCAATGCCTGCCCCGAGGTCAACCACAACTACGCCCGCGAGCACCGGCTCAATCTCTGGTTCGTCGTGACCGCGGCCAGCCGGGAACGGGTGGCCGACGTGCTCGCCGGCATCGCCGGACGCAGCGGGCTGGAGGTGCTCGACCTGCCGCTGGAGCGCGCCTACGGCATCGATCTCGGGTTCAAGCCGTCATGGAGCTGAGCCCGGCCGATCGGCGCCTGCTCGACGCCCTCGAGGGCGGGCTGCCGCTCGTTCCACGCCCTTATGCAGTGCTGGGCGAGCGTGCCGGGATGGCCGAGGCGGAGGTGATCCGGCGGCTCGCCGCACTCCAGGCGGCAGGCGTGGTGAAGCGGCTCGGCCTCGTGGTCCGGCATCACGAGATCGGCTACCGGGCCAACGCGATGACCGTGATGGATGTGCCGGACGACATGGTCGACGCGGTCGGCGAGCGGCTGACGCGGGCTGCCGACGTGACGCTCTGCTATCGCCGGCCGCGCCGCCTGCCGGGCTGGCCCTACAACCTCTTCGCCATGGTGCACGGCCGCGAGCGCGGCGCCGTGCTCGCCCGCATCGACCAGCTCCTCGACGAGCACGGTCTCGCCGGCCTGCCGCATGCGGTGCTCTTCAGCACCCGGCGCTTCAAGCAGCGCGGTGCGCGCTACCGGGCGGCGGCGGCCTGATGCCCCGGAGGGTCGCCTGATGGACGCCACCGACCGCCGCATCGTGGCCGGGCTGCAGGGCGGCTTCCCCCTGTGCCCGCGGCCGTACGAAAGGGCGGCCCGGGAGCTCGGGCTCGACGAGGGCGAGCTGATCCGTCGCCTGGCACGGCTGGTCGAAACCGGCGTGCTCAGCCGATTCGGCCCGCTCTTCAATGTCGAGGCCATGGGCGGCACCTACGTCCTGGCGGCCATGGCGGTGCCCGAGGATGCGTTCGACCGGGTGGCGGAGATGGTCAATGCCCATGTCGAGGTCGCCCACAACTACGAGCGCGAGCATCTCTTGAACATGTGGTTCGTGGTGGCGGCCGAGACGCCCGAGCGGGCGGAGGCGGTGCTCGGCGAGATCAGGGCGGAGACCGGCATCGAGGTGCTGTCGATGCCGAAGCTCGAGGAGTACTTCGTCGGTCTGAGGCTGCAGCCATGAGGTCGGGGCGGGAGCCGGGCGACGCTGCGACGCTCGAGCGGCGGCTGGTGCAGGCGATCGGGACCGGCCTGCCGCTCGTCCCCGACCCCTATGCCGAGGTCGCGGCGGCGCTCGGCACCGACGAGGCGACGGTCATCGCCACCCTCGAGGCCATGCTCGCCCGAGGCGCCATCCGCCGCATCGGCGCCGTGCCGAACCACTACGCGCTCGGCTACCGGGCCAACGGCATGGCGGTCTTCGACGTCGACGACGCGATGGTGGCCGAGCTCGGGCCGCTGATCGGCGCCTTCGATTTCGTCAGCCACTGCTACCGCCGGCCTCGCCATCCGCCGCTCTGGCCCTACAATCTCTTCGCCATGGTCCACGCCAAGACGCGCCCGGCGGTCGAGACCAGGGTCCGGCAGATCAGGAGCCGGCTGGGCTCCGCGTGCCGCGGCGACACGATCCTCTACAGCCGCCGCATCCTCAAGAAGACCGGGCTTCGGCTCGCCCGGTAGCCGCCTGGCAGAAACGGGAGACGTCCATGTTCCGGATCACCAACTTCATGCGCGAGGTCGTCTGGCCCAGCCGCATCGGGCCGGCGCGCAAGCCGCCCGGACCGGTGGTCATCTGGAACCTGACGCGCCGCTGCAACCTGCGCTGCCGCTTCTGCTACTCGGGCTCGGCCGATGTCGCCTATGCCGACGAGCTCTCGACCGACGAGGTCGTGACGGTCATGCAGGACCTGCGCGCTTTCCGCGTGCCGGCGCTCATCCTCTCCGGCGGCGAGCCCCTGCTTCGCCCCGACATCTTCGAGCTCTCGGCCGAGGCCAAGCGCCTGGGCTTCTACGTCGCCCTCTCGACCAACGGCACGCGGATCGACGAGACCAACATCGAGCGGATCGCCGAGCTGGACTACGACTATGTCGGCATCAGCCTGGACGGCACCGAGCCGACCCACGACCACCTCAGGGGCGAGCCGGGTGCCTTCGCCGCCGCCATGCGCGGCGTCGAGCGCTGCCAGGCGATCGGCATCAAGGTGGGGCTGCGCTTCACGCTGACCCGCGACAACGCGGCCGAGCTCTCGACCATCCTCGATCTCATCGACCGGCGCGGCATCGACAAGTTCTACCTCTCGCACCTCAACTATGGCGGCCGCGGCTTCAAGGTCAGGGGCGAGGACGCCCAGGACGTCATGACCCGCGATGCCCTGGAGCTGATCTTCGAGACCTGTCTGCGGCACATCAACGAGGGCCGCAACACCGAGTTCGTCACCGGCAACAACGACGCCGACGGCGTCTTCCTGCTGCACTGGGTGCGCAAGAACTTCCCCGCCCGGGCCGCGCACATCCAGGCCCTGCTCGAGCGTTGGGGCGGCAATGCGTCGGGCGTGAACGTCGCCAATATCGACAATCGCGGCTTCGTCCACCCGGACACCTACTGGTGGCACCACAAGCTCGGCAATGTCCGGGACCGCCCGTTCAGCGAGATCTGGGCCGACACGTCGGCCGACCCTGTCTTCGCCGGGCTGAAGCAGCGCCCACGCCCGGTCACCGGGCGCTGCGGCGCCTGCCGCCACCTCGCGATCTGCAACGGCAACACGCGGGTCCGGGCGGCCCGCACGACGGGCGATCCCTGGGCCGCCGACCCCGGCTGCTACCTCACCGACGCCGAGATCGGGCTCCCGGGCGAGACGGCCGGGCGCGAGGCCGCGCATGCCGCGGAGTAGGCCGGCTCTCGCCGCCCTCGTGCTGTGTTGGGCCGGCATGGCGGAGGCGGCACCGGACGGTGCGGCGCTCTATGCCGAGAATTGCGCGGAATGCCATGGTGAGGCACGGCTCGGCGGCACCGGGCCGGCGCTGCTGCCGGACAATCTCGGCCGGCTGAAGCCGGCCCAGGCGGCGGAGGTCATCCGGGGCGGCCGGGCGCAGACGCAGATGCCGGCCTTCGAAGGCGTGCTGGACGAGGCCGCGATCGAGGCGCTCGTCGCCCTCGTCTACACCCCGCCCGAGACCGTGCCGGAATGGGGCATGGCGGAGATCCGGGCGTCGCACGAGACGACCGGTGCGGTGCCGGCCGAGGCGCCGATCTACGACGCCGATCCGCTCAATCTCTTCGTCGTGGTCGAGACCGGCGACCACCACATCACCATCCTCGACGGCGACCGCTTCGAGCCGCTGCGCCGCCTGCCCACCGCCTTCGCGCTGCATGGCGGCCCCAAGTTCAGCCCGGATGGCCGGTTCGTCTATCTGGCCTCCCGCGACGGCTGGATCGAGAAGATCGACATGTGGGGGCTGGAGAAGCTGGCGAAGGTCAGGGCCGGAATCAACACCCGCAATCTCGCCCTCTCGCACGACGGCCGCTTCGTCCTCGTCGGCAACTACCTGCCCAACAGCCTCACCGTGCTCGATGCCGAGGATCTCCGGCCGCTCGCGGTCATCCCGGTGGCCGACATCCGCGGCACCGGCTCCAGGGTGAGCGCCGTCTACGCCGCCCCGCCGCGCCAGAGCTTCATCGTGGCGCTCAAGGACGTGGCCGAGATCTGGGAGATCCCGATCGGCCCCCGCGCCGTCAAGGTCAGCGGCCTCGCCCACAGCAACGAGAGCGGGGCGGAGGAGGTCGTCGATTCCGCCGACCCGTTCCCGATCCGCCGCATCCTGCTGGACGAGCCGGTCGACGATTTCTTCTTCACCCCCGACTACCGCGTGCTCCTCGGCTCGGCCCGCAGCGGCGACCGCGTGGTCGCCATCCATCTCGACGTCGGCCGCGAGATCGCCGAGCTGCCGCTGCCGGGCATGCCGCATCTGGGCTCGGCCGCTGCCTTCGAATGGCAGGGCCGCCAGGTCATGGCGACGCCGCATCTGCGCGACGCGGCGCTCAGCGTCATCGACATCGAGCGCTTCGAGGTGGTGGACGAGATCGAGACGCTGGGCCCCGGCTTCTTCCTCCGGGCCCATCCCGCCACCCCCTATGCCTGGGTCGACGTCTTCTTCGGCCCCGATGCCGATGCCGTGCAGGTGCTCGACACGCGCACCCTCGAGCTGGTGAGGACCATCCGCCCGAGCCCCGGCACGACGGCCGGGCATGTCGAGTTCACGCGGGACGGCAGCCACGCTCTGGTCAGCGTCTGGGCGGACGAGGGTGCGGTCGTCGTGTACAATGCGCACACCCTCGAGGAGGTCAAGCGAATCCCGATGCGCCGACCGGTAGGGAAGTACAATGTCCACAATCGCCTCGCCGCTGCCGGCGACTGAGCGGGTGCCCGCGCCCGGCCCCGCGCTGCTGCTCTGCGCGCACGGTGCCCGCGGCGTGGCCGGCGCCGCGGCGCGGCATGCGGGCGTGCTGCGGCGGCAGGGCCGCTTCGCCACGGTCGAGGCCTGCGCGCTCTATGGTGCCCCGAAGCTGGAGACCGTGCTCGCGCGGCTGGCGCCGGGGCCGCTGACCGTGCTGCCCTTCATGATGGCCGAGGGCTACACGCTGCAGGTGCTCGAGGAGCGGCTGCGGGCGGCCCGGCCCGACGCCCGGCTGGCTGCGGCCCTTGGCGCCCATGCGGGGATCGCCGATCTGCTCGTGGCAAGGGCGCTCAAGGGCCTGCGCGCCCACGGCCGCGAGCCGGGCGAGACGGCGCTGCTGCTGGTCGGGCACGGCACCACGCGGCATCCCGATTCGGCCCGGACGGCGAAGCGTCACGCTGCGGCGATCAGGGCACGGGGGATCTTCGCCGAGGTGGGGGTGGCCTTTCTCGACGAGGCGCCGGCCGTGGCGGAGACCGTCGCAAGTCTCGCCGCGCCCTTCATCGCCGGCGTCGGCTTCCTCACCGATGCCGGCCAGCACGGGGCGAGCGACGTGGCGCGGCTCATGGCCGAGACCGGTCGCGCCGGCGTCTATTTCGGCCCGATCGGCCCCGATCCCGCCCTCCTGCCGCTGATCGTCGAGGCGGCCACGCTTCAGTAGCGCGCGCGGTCGCGGCTCTCCCAGAGCTCGCGGGCCATGGCCAGGGCACTTTCGGGCGTGGGCGACCTGCCGGTGAGATGCAGGGCCACGGCGGCCGTGCCGAGGATGGCCGCCTCGGGGCCGGGGGCGCGGCACCGCCCGCGCCAGAGCTCGACGACGCGGGCGGGCTCGAGCGGCTCGTCGCGCCAGCCGGCGTCGTCCGCCTCGAGAAGGGCGGGCCAGGTCTCGCGCCGCACCTGTCCGTCCTCGACGAGCGTGAGGGCAACGGGCTTCAGCGGGTTGATCTGACCCTCGCCGCCACCGCCCTTGAAGATGGCGGCGCGCGGCTGGCCGAGGCGGCTCGCGGCCTGGGCGTGCAGGTCGGCGTAGTTGGGGTGGAAGACGCCCTGGATCTGGCAGGGTGCCGCGGCCGGGTTGAGCTCGCGCGCATAGGTGTTGGCCGGCGAGCGCAGGCCGAGGAGCGGGCGCAGCGCGAAGAGCCGCTCGAGGTCGGGGCAGATGGCTTCGAGCGGCAGATAGGCGAAGGAGCGCTCCGCCATGTGCCGCTCCGCCTCGCCGGCGTCCGTGGCGAGCGGCACGCCGAGCGCCTGCAGCACGGCGCGCGTGCCGGCCGGGCCCTCGCCGGCGACGCCGTGCATCAGGACGCGCACACCGGCGCCCGCTGCCAGGAGGGCCGCCAGGACGAAATAGGGAAGCTGGCGGTGGCGGTCGGCATAGGAAGGCCAGTCGAGGGCCGTGGCCGGGAGGGTGCCGCAGGTCAGGCGGTCGCGGGCGGCCAGCGCGAAGCCGGCGAGCTCCGCCCCGGTCTCCTTGCGATAGCGCAGCACGGCGAGGAAGGCGCCGAGCTGCACCGGCTCGACCCCGCCCTCGAGGACGAGGCGCATCGCCTCCCGGGCCTCCTCCATGGTCAGGCTGCGGCCGAGCTTCTCGCCCTTGGCGACGGTGCGGACGACGGCGGCGAAGGGGTGCTCGGCCGCCAGGGCCGGCGCCGCGGCCTGTCCATGCGTGGCCACGCCTTGCTTCATGATCGCTTGCTCCCTGATCTACTCGGCCACGCGCCGCAATCTGCCACGGCCGGCTGCTTCCCGGCCTTGACGTCGGTCAAGCGTCGGGATGCTGGCGGGCAAAGCTCTCCTCGTCGATGCCCTGCTCCTCCATGAAGTGATGCAGCCGGGCGTCCTTGGTGGCGAAATGATTGCCGAACCATGCCTGGAGCCTGGGGCCGAGCTCGGCCTCCAGATCGACGAAGCCACCGGCCTCGGTCCGGTCCATGATGTCGTGAATGCCGTCCAGCAAATCCTCGTGCTCGTGCTTGTGGGCATCGAGCTCGTCATAGCGCATGCCGCGCATGACCTTCTCCTCGAGCGCGAAATGCGCGTGGATCCGGGCGTTGATCTCCTCGAGAAAGGCCATGACAGCGTCCTTCGTCGGCGCGTGGCCGAGGCTGTCGTAGAGCTCGTTGATGAGGTCGACCAGCTCCTTGTGCTCGTGGTCGACCGAAGGGATGCCGAGCTTGAACCTCTCGGACCAGGGCAGGAGCGGCATGGTCGCCTCCTTGCTGTTCAGCTCGCCGGGACACCGGCGAGGAGTGGTCGGATGGCGCTCTCCAGGGTCTCGGGCGGGCTGTCGAAGGGAACGGCTGCCCGTAGCTGCCCGTCCCGGTCGAGGACCAGCGTGCGGGCGAAATGGTCCATGGTGTATGCACCGTCCGCCTGCTCGACCCTAGCATAGTAGGCACGAAAGGCGCCAGCGGCGGCGGCGACGGCCTGGGTCGTCCCGGTGAGCCCGGTGATCCGCGGGTGGAAAAGCGCGACATAGGCGGCGAGCTGCTCCGGCGTGTCGCGCTCCGGGTCGACGCTGACGAAGAAGGCGGCGACGTCGTCCGCGGCCGGGCCGAGCCGATCGAGGGCGGCCGCCATGGTGGCGAGCTCGAGCGGGCAGACGTCGGGGCAGTGCGTGTAGCCGAAGAAGACGAGCGTGGCGGGCTTCTCGAGCGCCGCCGGGGCGAGCCTCTGACCCCGGTGGTCGACGAGGGCGAGGAGGCTTCGCGTCTCGATCACCGGCGCGGCCGGGCCCTCGGCCACGAGGTCGCGCCAGGGCAGGGTCGACGAGGCGAGCCAGCCGGTGACGCCCATGAAGGCGATGGCGAGAAGCGGCAGGAGCAGCCCGCGCCCGGCGCCGGTCAGCGGGCCGTATGATCCGGTATGCTGGCGCATCGCCGTCTTCCCTTCCTGCTGGCCGCTCAATGCACCACGAAGCCGCCGGCATCCGTCTTGAAGTCGATGACCAGATTCTGCCGGGGCACGAGGTCGAGCGTGATTTCCTTCTCGAAGTCGAAGCCGTCCACCCGGTCGCTGTCGCGCAGCCGTGCCGTGATGGTGTGCGTGCCCGGCGGCACGGCGAAGCCCCGGTGCACGCGGGACGGCCCGTCGCCCTGCAGGCCGCCGGGTGGCAGGAGCGCGTGGAAGAGCGGCCCGCCGTCGAGGTCGAGCTCGACCAGCACCGGCAGCCGGCCGCGCGGGCAATCCATGGGCGCGCGCATGTTGGGCGGCAGGGCCGCCAGCTCCTCGGGCGTGCGCCGGCGGCAGTCCGGCCGGCCGCCGCCATGGCTGAAGCTGAGGCGGATCAGCGCCATGTCCTCGGGGAAGTTGGTGTAGGCCGGCCGGGTGGCGAGATAGCCGATCGTTGCCATGATCAGCGCCAGGACGAGGCCCTGGGCGAGCCATTTCAGGGCATTACCCATCGCCGGTCACCGCCGGCCCGGCCGGCGCCGGTTGGCGCTTGGCAGCCTTGGCGCTCGGCTGCTCCGGCAAGGTGGCACGGAAGGCCTCGATGGCCCGGGCCAGGGCCTTCGTGCCCGTCTTGCCGGGCCAGACGCGCAGGATGCGCTCGCGCGGCACGCGCTGGCGCAGATAGGGGTCGCGCCGGCCCTCGATCCGCGCCTCCGTCCAGGCGATGCCGTTGCGGTTCTGGCAGGCTTCCTCCGCGCAGCCGGTGAGGACCACGCCGTCGGCGAGATCACGGGCGAGGATGTAGTCGATGAAGGACGGCGGCAGCATGCCGGTGCAGGGCAGGCGGACGACGCCGACGGCCGGGTCGCCGAGCCCCTTCAGCTCGACACCGTGGTCGCAGCCGATGGCGATGACGCGCCGGTCGCCGGTGAGGCCCAGGGCCGCCTTGTCGGTCAGGGCGCGCAGATCCTTCAGCGCCAGATGCGGCAGCTCGATGCCGGCGACCATCCGGCCGCGCTGGCGGAAGGGCGTGGCGGTCGGGCAGGCGCCGGTGCAGATGCCGCAGCTCACGCAGAGCGAGGGGTCGACCCTGGCCTCGTGCTGGAAGGGCAGGCCGTCGGTGCGCGGCACCAGCTTGACGGCCTCGTAGGGGCAGTCGTGGACGCAGCGCTCGCAGCCATTGCAGAACTCGAGATTGACCGTGGCCGCGGGCGGTCGCCGCATGGGCGGCATCAGCGGCAGGGCGACGAGGATGACGGTGATCACCCCGAGCAGGCCGAGCAGCCCCCGCGCACCGATCAGGTCGATGAGCGGGTAGGTGCCGAGATAGTACCAGTCGAGGCCGATCCGGCCCAGCACCAGCCCGAGGTCGGCCGGGGCCTGGCTGGTCGCGGGCAGGGCCAGCGCCAAGGCGACGAAGGCGACCAGCATGAGAATGGCGAGGCCGCGCGCCGGGTTGATCTCGGGCCGGGTCACCCGCTGCAGGTGGATCCACATGACCATCAGGAGGATCAGCGGGATGGCGATGTGCAGGAACAGCATCAGCGAGAAGAAACGGTCGTCGAGGCTGCCGGGCGTCAGGAAATTGCGGGCGATGGGCTCGCCGAAGATGCCGATGGCGTCGACCAGCTCGGAGCTGCGGATCGCGACGAACTGGGCGAGCTCGTCCCAGACCAGCCAGTAGCCGGTGATGCCGGAGATGTAGACGAGCCAGATGATGACCACGCCGGTGACCCAGGTGAACCAGCGGGAACCGCGGTAGCGGTCGAGGGAGAACTCGCGCAGCAGATGCAGCAGCATGAAGAGCACCATGCCGTCCGAGGCGTAGCGGTGCAGGCTGCGCATCACCCCGGCATGGTACCAGTAGCTGGTGCTCATGTTCTCGACCGACTCGAAGGCGTCCACCGTGCCGGTGTCGAAGAAGGCGTAGACGTAGAGGCCGCTGACGAAGACGATCCAGAGGCAGAAGAAGGAGAGGGCGCCCAGGTGGTAGAGCGGCTGCCAGGCGGGCGGGAAGACCCGATCCAGCAACGCCTCGAGGCGGGCGAAGCCCGCGCGCAAGGTGCGACGCAGCAGATCCATGCCCGCTACCGCCTCGCCGGCAGGGCCGACGCCGGGTCCGGCCGGCGGCGGGTGGCGAGCCAGGCGCGCGCCAGCACGACGGCGATGCCGCCGAGGCAGATGATGCCGGCGATCAGCCCGATGAAGATGCCGTAGTCGAACCGGTAGCGGTCGTTCTTCGGGTCGTAGAGGGTGCAGAGCAGCCTGATCCGGTTCCAGGCACCCTCGAGGTCGGCGACCGGGCTGAACCGGCCCCAGACCAGGTCCTTCAAGGGCTCGACCACGGCCGGCGGCTCGAAGGCGTCACCATAGACATGGCGGAAGACCGTGCCCTCGGCATCCAGGATGGTGGTCGTGGTCAGGTGATCGAAGCCGCGCGGCGACGGGAAGTAGATGAAGCCGACCTCGGCCGAAAGAGCCTCGATGGTGGCCTCGTCGGCGCTGAGGAAGGACCAGTTCGGCATGCGCACGCCCTGGCTGGCGCGAAACGCGCGCATCTGCTCGGGCGTGTCGCGATCCGTGTCGAAGCCGATCGTGACGACCGAGAAGGCGTCGGGCCCGAGCGCCCCGTTGGCGATCTGGACACTGCGGTGCAGCGACTGGACGATGACCGGGCAGGTCGTGGAGCAGGCGGTGAAGACGAGGTTCAGAACGAGCGGTCGGCCGCGAAAATCGCCGAGGCTCACCCTTTGGCCGGCGTCGTCGAGGAAGACGTGGGGCGAGACGCTGCGGCCGATGGCAGCCTGGCTGTAGGCGAGGGCGGCCCGCTCGTCGAAGGGATTGGGTGCCTCGTCGGCCGCGGCCGGGCCAAGGAGGCCGAGGCAGAGCAGCACGGCGCCGATCGGGCTCCTAGCCGAGTAGCGCTGCATCGCCCATGGCGCCGACGAGGAGGAGCGAGAGCTGCAGCAGCGAGCTCTTGAAATTGGCGAAGGCGGTGGCCCGGCTCGGCCGTCGGACCAAGGCCAGGCTGGTCCTGACGAAGCCGGCACCGCCGACCACGGCGGCGGCGAGGTAGATCCAGCCCATGCCGAGGAAGAAGGGCACCACGGCGAGCACGGCCAGCGCGATGGCGTGAACGAGGATGGCCCAGGCGGTGAAGGCGTCGCCCTTGACCGCCGGCAGCATCGGCACGCCGTTGGCGGCGTAGTCGTCCTTCGCCATCAGCGCCAGGGACCAGAAATGCGGCGGCGTCCAGAGGAAGAGCACGACGGCGAGGACGAGCGGGGCGGCGCTCGGGCTCGGGTCGACGGCGGCGGCCCCGGCGAGCACCGCGAAGCTGCCGGCGAGCCCGCCGATCACGATGTTCCACACCGTGCGCCGCTTCAGCCAGACCGTGTAGACGACGCCGTAGGTGAAGGCGCCGAGGAAGAGATAGAGGGCGGTCGCGGCATTGAGGACGAGGCCCGCCATGCCGACGCCCAGGGCCAGGATGGCCAGGATCAGCGCCCACCAGAGGGGGCCGCCCCGCCACTCGCCGCTGGCGAAGGGCCGCCTTCGGGTGCGAACCATCAGCGCGTCGAGATCGCGCTCGAAGAGCTGGTTGAAGGCCCCGGCGGCACCCGAGGAAAGCAGCACCGCCACGGTCAGCACGAGGATCTGCGCCGGCGAGAGCGGGGCACCCGGGGCGACCGCCACGCCCGCCAGGGCGCTGAGGGCGATGACGACCGCGATCCGGAGCTTGAAGACCGAGACGATGTGCTGGACGAGGGGCTGGGTCGGCCGCATGGCGGGTCAGTTCATGCCCCAGATGCCGGCCAGGAACCGCCAGTTGATGAAGTAGTAGAGGGCAAAGGCGATGAAGAAGACCGCGACCAGCACGATGGTGCCCGGCAGCTTCAGCGTGCCCTCGCTGCCATAGGTCCGCAAGGCGATGGCGCCCGGGGCGATGGGGTGGGTCTTCGCCTCGGCCGCGGTCCGGCGCTTGCCCCAGAAAACGGAGCCGAAGACCACGAGCACGTACATCACGCCGCCGGCCGCCGCGACCAAGGCCGAAAGGCCGTTCAGGCCGAGCATGAAGAACGCCGTGGCCGGGTAGTCGAACGAGATGAGCGCGTCGGTGAAGGTGATGTCCCAGTGGCGCCTGGCGACGCCGAGCGTGCCCGCACCCATCATGAAGAGCGAGATCCCGGCAGCCCCGGCGCCGAACACGTACGGCTGCCACTTCGCCATCCGGGGGAAGACGAGGTCACGCTGGAAGAAGATCGGGATCAGGAGGTAGGTGACGGCCATGAAGGCCAGCGTGGTGCCGCAGACCACCGTGGCGTGGAAATGGCCCGGAACGTAGAGCGTGTTGTGCATCAGGATGTTGATCTGCTCGGTGCCGAGGATGACGCCGCTGATGCCGCCGAGGAAGCCGAACATGACGAGCGAGAGGAACATGCCGGCGAAGGCCGGATTACCCCAGGGGGCCTCCCTGAGCCAGCCGAAGATGCCCTTGGTGTGGCCGAGCCGGCGCTGCGCCGCCTCGACGGCGCCCGGCACGCTCATGCCGTGGATCATCGAGCCCAGCACCGCCAGGTACATGGCGTAGCTGGTGTTGAAGATCTTCCAGGACGAGCTCAGCCCGGGCTCGACCAGGAGATGGTGGGCCGAGGCGAGCTGCAGGAAGAGGATGTAGAGGAGGAAGGCGGTCCGGCTGACCTTCTCCGAGAGCGGCCGGGCACCCAGCACCAGGGCGGCGATGGTGTACCAGACGACCACGTGCAGCGTGACGTTGACCTGCTGCGATGAGTGGCCGAGGCCCCACCAGACGAGCTTGTAGGTCAGGGGATCGATGGTGCCGATGATGCCGAGCGACCAGAGGAAGGTCGGGATCAGGATGATCGCCCCGGAGGCCAGGGTGAAGATCATGATGATGACAGCGGTGAGCCCGCCGAACGTGGCGAGCGGGATCGAGCCCTCGTAGGTGCCCTCGTCCTTGGCGACGACCAGCGTGCCGAGGAAGATGAAGCAGCTGATCAACGTGCCGACCGCGAAGAGGATCAGGCCGAGATAGAAGTGCGGTGCCGCCTGCAAGGGCGGGTAGGAGGTGAACATCACCGAGGAGTTGCCCTGCAGCACCGCCACCGTTGCGACGAGGGCGCCGACCAGCATCAGGACGTAGGCGACCCAGGCCATCATGGGTGTCGCGAGCCTGGAGTTCAGGACCACGGCCGAGGTGAAGTAGAAGAGCGCCACCTCGAAGAACATGATCCAGAAGATGAGCACGGCGGCGCCGTGCGCGGTCAGCACGAGGTAGAACCATTCCGCCGGCAGCAGATGGATGGCCTGCCAGCGGGTCAGGGCGATGAGCAGGCCGAAGAGCCCGCCGACGGCGAGGAAGGCGACCGCCGTCAGGACGTTGACGCGGATCAGCGTCTCCGCCTTGGCATGCACCTCGAGACCGGTGTCGGGACAGGTGCGGAAACGCTCCTCCACCACCTGGCGCCCGGGAACCGCAATACTCGCCATGGCTACTCTCCCGCCGCCAGTTGCATGCCGGCGGCCTTGGCCGCCTCCCGGTCGAGGACGTTGATCCGGCCGGTCATCAGGTGATGGCCGATGCCGCAGAACTCGTTGCAGACGATGCCGAACTCGCCCGATTCGTTGGGGGTCAGCGTCACCACCATCTCGTAGCCGGGGTGGACCTGCAGGTTGATGTTGGTCGGCTGCAGCGAGAAGCCGTGCTGCCAGTCGAGCGAGGAGATGTGCAGGCGGTAGGTCTCGCCCTCGACCAGCTCGAGGATCGGCGACCAGTCCCAGAGCCGGGCCTGCAGATAGACGTCGGCGCCGACCGGCGGGCGGACGATCGGCATGCCGAACTCGTCCTCGCCGACCTGGTATTCCTCGATCATCGCCTCGACCCGCTCGGCGTAGACCTCGGGCAGGATCCGGTAGGACTCGTTGGAGAGGTTCTGCTCACCATAGATGTGCCACCAGATCATGGTGGAGAACATCGCGATGCCCCAGAGAAAGGCGATGGTGATCCAGACGATCTCCATGCGATGCAGCGGCTCGTTCCACCACAGGCGGTTCTTCGGCGGCAGGAGCGCCATGGCCTTCTCCTAGGTGCTCAGGACGGAGCGACTGGAATCTGGGCGATCTCCATGATCCCCCAGATCAGGTAGAGAACCGTCGGCATGGTGACGCCGATGAAGACCAGGAGGAACGGGTTGTCGAGCAGCCGCTGCATGACATGCGGCCGCCCCCCTTCCTCAGCTTCCGTCCTTTGTCGTGCCACGGCCGAGCTCCCCTTATCCGGCCACGATCGGCGGTGGCGGCTGGCCGCCCGCGATCGAGGGTGCGCTGATGAATCACGCTAGGGCCGTGCCGGCGGCGCTGTCCTTGACCGCCGTCAAGTGGCCGCAAGGGCGCTCGACGTCATGTCGACGGCCCGTTTGCACCCCGGGTGACGTCATCGAGTGAAGCCCGGGAAGAGGTTGGCCGCGTAGCGCGCATGGCAGCCGGCGCAGGCCTCGACCACCTCCCCGAACAGCTCGCGCTGGCGGGCCTGCTCGCCCGCGCGGGCGGCTTCGGCGAGGCTGGCGGCGAGCTCGTGGAAGGCACGGTCGAGCTCGACGAATTCCGCTGGCGCGACGGCCAGCAAAGCCTGCATGTCGGCATCGGTCATCTGCTGCTCCAGGATGAAGCTGTCGTGGATCGCCTGTGCCTTCTCGGCCACCACGGCGTCCTCGCCGCGCACCAGGGCGTCCAGGATCATCTGGGTGGCGCCGAGCACCGCCGCCATCTCCTCGAGCAGCATGGCGCGCACGTTCGGCGGCAGCAGGGGGCCGATGGCGTCGTCGGCATGCGCCGGCGAGGTCGGTGCCATGGCCGCCAGCCCGCCCACGAGCGCCAGCGCCAGCACCGCATTCGATCGGCGCTTCGGCGATTGCAGCGAATTGTCACGCCAGTGACGCGGTTCCATGGCCTCTCCCTTCCTTGCACGGACCGATCGCGAGACGACAAGCGGCTAGCTGAAACGATCGCATCGACCCGGTCAAGTGCCCAGGAACGATCGGATCAGCGCGAAGACCGGCAGCGCCAGCCCGAGGAGCAGGAGGAAGAAGATCACCGAGCGGTTCGGCAAGGGCCCGCCCCGCCGCCGCTCGACGAGGGCGAGAAGCCGGTCCGCGGCGAGGTAGAGCGTCCCTGCGACGACGGTGAAGAGAACGATCTCCATGCATACCTCCGGTTGCCATGCCTGCCCGGATGGGCTTCGATGGGGTGGGCCACCTAGGGGCCGGACGGGCTGCGCCTCCTTGATCGCGATCAAGGATCGGGGCACTCTCGGCGCTCGACGGTCCCCCGACGACAGGGCGGGTCGGCGCACAAGGGGGATGTGATGGTGCATGCGTGTCGGCCACCCTTGGATCCGGGCGGCTCGCCGCCTTTGCGCGGGCTGGCTGCGGCCGACGCCGTGCGCCTCGCGCGGCTGCCGATGTTCGCCGATCTGGCGCAGGCCAAGCGTGCCGAGATCATCGAGGAGGCGAGCGTCGTTGCCGTCTCGCGCCGCACCGTGCTCTTCTACCAGGGCGAGCCCGCCACGCGCTTCTACGTCGTGCTCGACGGCTGCGTGATGCTGCACCGGGTCAGCCCCAACGGCCACCAGAGCGTCATCAGCCTGATCAACCGCGGCGAATCCTTCGCCGAGGCGGCGATGTTCGACTGCGCCGACTTCCCGGTCACCGCGACCGTCATCGCCGATGCCCGTCTGCTCGTCGTCACCGCCCAGTCCTTCCGCCGCCGGCTCATGTCCGACCCGTCCCTGGCGCTCAACATCCTGGCCTCGATGTCCCGCCAGATGCGCCGGCTGGTCGAGCAGATCGAGCAGCGCTCGTCGAGCTCGTCGACCGAGCGTCTGGCGCGCTTCCTTCTGCAGCTCTGCCCGGAGGACGTGGCCGCCACCGAGCTCGAGCTGCCGCTCGACAAGCAATTGATCGCCGGTGCGCTCGGCATGCAGCCCGAGACCTTCTCGCGCTGTCTCTCCCGCCTCAAGCCGCTCGGCGTGCGGGCGCACGGCAACCATGTCGAGATCGCCGACATCGCTGCCTTGCAGCGGCTCTGCTCCGGCGACGGCACCCCACGGATGCGGCCCGGCGGACCGGGCCGCCGCTGACCGGCTAGCGGCGGAGGAGGAAGAAGAAGGGCCGTGGCGAACGCCGCAGCTCCATCAGCCCGAGCACCCGGTCGGCGTCGATCCGGCGGAAATGGTCGGTGATCGGCTGCCGGTCGTAGACCATGGCCGCACTCGACCGGCCGCGAAAGACGCGCGTCTCCAGCTTCGCGGCCGGCCCGCGGGCGCGAAGCAGCGGGCGAAGGGCCCTGAACGCCGCCCTGACCGGGCGGCTGCGACTGAAGCCCGGCAGGCGGAGCGCCAGCCCGACCGGCAGCCAGGCCGGCTCGAGGGCCACGGGCACGCCCAAGGGGCCCCGGAAGAGCAGCGGGTGCACGCGATCGACGGCCTCGAATTCCTTGCCCTGCCAGCCGAGCACCTCGAGCAGGCCGTCGAGCGGGTGGCCGGTCGGCAGGCTGCACCCCCGCCAGCTTCCGAGCATGGCCTCGGGCTCGAGGCCCGGTAGCGCGTCGAAGCGGTCGAGGGCCGCCGCCGGGTCGATCGCCCGGGCCCGCCAGGCCAGGAGCCAGCCGGGTGCGGCGGCCGGCACGTGCCTACGAGGCGAGCGTGAGCTGGACCTTCACCGCCCTGCTGCGGTCGCCGGCGAGCTCGAAGGCGTCCCTGGCGTCCTCGATCGGGAAATCGCCGGTCAGGATCGGCGTCGGGTCGATCCGGCCCTCGTCGATCAGCCGGACGGCCAGGGCGAACTCGGGGTGGAAACGGTGCGTGCCAACGAGCTCGATCTCCTTGGAGACGATGAGGTTGAGCGGCACCGCCACGTCGCCGGTGACGCCCACCTGGACGATCCGGCCCATGGGCCGCGTCGTCTCGATCGCGGTGCGGATGGCAGGTGCGGCGGCCGAGCACTCGAAGGTGACGTCGAAACACCCCTTGTCGGCCTTGAATTCGTCCATCGCCCCGGCCTCGCGCGAAAGGTTGACCGCGCGCGTGGCGCCCATGGCCATGGCGGCGGCGAGCGTGGCGTCGTGCAGGTCGGTGACGACGATCTCGGCGGCCCCGCCCGTGGCCGCGGCGGCGACGCAGAGGCTGCCGATGGGGCCGGCGCCGGTGACCAGCACGCGCCGGCCCCTGAGGTCGCCCGCCCGGCTCCGGGCGTGCAGGCAGACCGCCAGCGGCTCGGCGCAGGCGGCCTTGGCGAGGCTCGTTCCGGCACCGACCGGCACGCATTGCGCGGCCTCGACGACGAGGCGCTCGCGGAACAGGCCCTGCTCGTGCGGGAAGCGCATGGCCGAGCCGCGAAAGCGCATCTGCAGGCAATGCTGGGGCTTCCCCTCCTGGCAGTAGCCGCACTCGCCGCAGGGCCGGCTCGGGTTGACGGCCACCTTCGTGCCGATGGCGAGATCGACGCCGGGGCCGACCGCCTCGACCGTGCCGGCGGCCTCGTGACCGAGGATGATCGGCTCCTGCACCCGGATCGGGCCGAAGCCGCCATGCTGGTAGTAGTGCAGGTCGGAGCCGCAGATGCCGCCCGCCCCCATGCGCAGGCGCACCTCGCCCGGGCCGGGTGCCGCGACATCGATGCTCTCGATGCGGATGTCGCCTTGGGCATGGAGACGGCAGACGCGGGTTTGCATGGGTTGGCCTTTCCTAGGGCATGAGGACGGAGGGCAGCCAGGTCGCGATCGGCGGCACGTAGGAGACCAGCAGGAGCACCAGGATGTTGGTCAGCAGGAACGGGGTGATGGCGACGATGACGGGGGTCAGAGGGAGCTTGGCGATGTTGGCGCAGATGAAGAGGCAGACACCCACAGGCGGCGTGGTCAGGCCGATCATCAGGTTGAGCACGGCGAAGGTGGCGAAGTGCAGGGGGTCGATGCCGACCCCCTGGGCCAGCGCCAGGAGCGGGACGAAGAGGATGATCAGGGCCGCGATCGTCTCCATGAACATGCCGACGAAGAGCAGCAGCAGGTTGATCAGGAGAATCACCAGGTACTTGTTGTCGGTGACCGAGAGCACGGCGTCGGCGATCATCTGCGGGATGCGCTCGGAGACGAGGATCCAGCCGAAGACATTGGCGAAGCCGACGAGGGCGAGGATCGCCGCCGAGGAGATGGCGCTGTCGATGAAGATCCTGGGCACGAGCCTGATCGGCAGCTCGCGGTAGATCAGGAGGCCGACCGCGAGGGCGTAGACGCTGGCGACGATGGCGGTCTCGGTGGGCGTGGCGAGGCCGGTGAGCAGGCCGCCGATGATCAGGGCGGTCATGGCGATTGCCCAGAAGGCGCCCATGAACGACCGGGCGAGCTCGCCGAAGCCGGCCCAGGCCTGGCGCGGGAAATCGCGCCGCACGGCGATGATGTAGCAGGTCACCATCATGGCGAGGCCCATGAGGATGCCCGGCACGGCGCCTGCGAGGAACATCTTGCCGACCGAGATGCCGGAGAGGGCGCCTACGATGATCATCGGCACCGAGGGCGGGATGATCGGCCCGACGGTGGACGATGCGGCAGTGATGGCGGCTGAGAAATCAGCAGGATAGCCGGCCTTCTTCATGCCGGGTATCATCATCCCGCCGATCGAGGCGGCATCGGCCACGGCGGTGCCCGAGATGCCGCCGAAGAGCATCGAGCCCGCGACATTGGTCAGCCCCAGGCCGCCGCGCATCCAGCCGACCAGCGCGTTGGCGAAGCGGATGATGCGCTCGGTGATCCCGCCCGAGTTCATGAGGTTGCCGGCGAGGATGAAGCCCGGGATGCAGAGCAGGACGAAGACGTCCATGCCGGCATACATCTTCTGCGGGATCGAGACGAGCGGGATGCCCTCGAGCAGGAGATAGGCGGCCGAGGCGAGGCCGAGCGTTACGGCCACCGGCACGCCGATGACCAGGCCCAGGACGAAGACGCCGATCAGGACGGTGAGTCCCATGGTCAGCTCTCCTCCGCCTGGACGGGCCGGCCATCGCTGGCGCCGGACAGCATGCGGAGCACGCGAAGGGCGGCGAAGACGAGGAGCGACAGGAGCAGGACCAGGATGCTGGCGTGGATGAAGTCCATCCGCCAGCCGAGCGCCGGCGAGGTCTGCATGACGCCGATCGAGGTGTAGCGCCAGGCCGGCCAGAGCAGGATGGCGCAGAGCACCGCCGTCGCCAGCGCCGAGACCAGGCGCAGGAGCCAGGGCAGCCGGCCGGGCAGCGCCTCGCAGACCAGGTCGACATTGACGAGGTCGCCCGAGCGGAAGGACAGCCCCGCGCCGAAGGCGGCGAGGTAGAGCAGCGCGAAGCGGGTCAGCTCCTCGGTCCAGACCGGCGAGGAATTGAACACCGAGCGACCCAGCACCTGGATCAGCACGGCGACGCAGAGCACCAGAAAGGCGATGCCGACCGCTGCCCGCACCACGCCCATGACGATACCCATCGAGCCCTTGTCACGCATGGGGTCCCCCATCCATCGACACCACCTGAAACGGTCGAGGTCGGCGGCGCCACGGGCTGCGTGGCGCCGCGCCTGTCGAGCGGACGGTCAGTTGGCGAAGAGGTCTTCGACCACCGGCTGAATGTCCGCGTTGACATTGGCGAGCACGGCATCCTTGGCCTTGGCGGCGAAGGCGGCGTGATCCACCTCGACGAACTCCATGCCGGCCGCCTCGAGGTCGGCGACGAGCTGCTTCTCGTCGGCGAGGAAGAGCTCGCGCTCGTAGGCCTGCGTGCGCCGGCCGGCCTCGAGCACCGCCTCCTGGTCCTCGGCCGAGAGGTTGCCGAACGCCATCTCCGAGATGGTGAGGTAGATCCAGGAGCGGACGTGCTCGGTCAGGTTGACGTAGTCCTGCACCTCGGCGAAGCTCGCCGACTTGATCAGCGCCAGCGGGTTCTCCTGCGCCTCGATCGTGCCGTTCTGCAGCGAGGTGAAGACCTCGGAGAACGCCATCGGCGTCGGCTGGGCGCCGAGCGCGCTCCAGACGTCGACGAAGAGCGGCACGTTCGGCACGCGCATCTTCAGGTTGTTCAGGTCGTCGGGGCTCTTGATCGGGCGGTTGCTGGTCAGGTTGCGCGGGCCGCGGGCGAAATAGGCGATGGGGCGGATCTGCGCCTTCTCGACGATCTGCGCCTCGATCTGGTCGCCGATCTCGCCGCCGGCGACGCTGTCCATGTCCTCGAGCGAGCTGTAGGCGTAAGGCACGGCCAGGAGCGCCGCCATCGGCGCCCAGTTCTGCAGGCTCTCGCCGGTGATGGTCATGTCGGCGGTGCCGAGCTGCATGCCGTTGATCAGGTCCATTTCCTTGCCGAGCGATTCGTTCGGGAAGACCTGGACCTCGATACGGCCGTCGGTCAGCGTGGCGACCTCCTCGCCGAACTTGAGCGCCGCCTTGTGCCAGATGTTGTCCTCGTTGGCGAGGTGACCGAGCTTGAGCGTCACCTCGGCGGCCAGGCTGGTGTTGGCCATGAGGACGCCGAGCATGGCGCCGAGCAGCGCTGCCCGGCGCGTTCCTGCGAGCTGCATGAGAATTCCTCCGCGTGTCTGATGTTGCTGGTGCGGGGCGGGTCGCGGCATCGCGGGCTGGGCGTCCATTTGTCGACCTCCCTACCGCGACGACGGCTCGTCGCCTGGGCCGCGTGTAGAGCGAACTTCCATACTAGTCAACAGTAAAAGAATCTGCTACGCCATCCCTCGTGAACGCGCGGAGGAGGAAGCGAATGCGACAGACATGGCGGTGGTTCGGCCCCAAGGACCTGGTCTCGATCGACGACATGCTTCAGGCGGGCGTCGAGGGCGTGGTCTCGGCCCTGCACCACGTCCCGACCGGGGCCGTCTGGAGCCCGGCCGAGATCGAGCAGCGGCAGGCGGAGATCGGCCGCCGGCGTGACGGCACGCCCTCGGGCCTCGCCTGGGAGGTGGTCGAGAGCCTGCCCGTCTCCGAGGACGTCAAGAAGCAGAAGGGCGAATGGCGCGCCCATCTCGCCAATTACGGCGAGAGCCTGAGAAACCTGGCGGCCGCCGGCATCGAGGTGGTCTGCTACAACTTCATGCCGGTGCTCGACTGGACCCGCACCGACCTCACCTACAAGGTCGCGCATGGCGGCACCTGCATGCGTTTCGACCTCGTCGACTTCGCCGCCTTCGATCTCTTCATCCTGGAGCGGCGGGGTGCGGCGGAGGACTATCCCGAGACCGTGCGGGAGGCTGCGGCCGAGCGCTTCGCCGGCATGGACGACGGCCAGAAGGAGCAGCTCACCGGCAACATCGCCTTCGGCCTACCCGGTGCCGCCGAGACCATGACCCTCGACGACCTGCGCCGGCACCTCGCCGAGTACGGTGCGATCTCGGCCGAGACGCTGCGCTCGCACTTCACGGCCTTCCTCGAGGCGGTCGTGCCGGTCGCCGAGGAGGTCGGCATCAGGCTCTGCTGCCACCCCGACGACCCACCGTTTCCGCTCCTGGGCCTGCCCCGGGTCATGTCGACCGAAGCCGACTACGCGGCGATCATGCAGGCGGTCGACAGCCCCGCCAACGGCATCACGCTCTGCTCGGGCTCGCTCGGCGCCCGGCCGGACAACGACCTGCCCGGCATGATGGAGCGCCTCGGCGATCGCGTGCATTTCCTCCATCTGCGCAACGTCTACCGCGAGAGCGACCAGGTCCAGGGCTCCTTCTACGAGGACGAGCACCTGGCCGGCGCCACCGACATGGTGGCGCTGCTCGCCGCCGTGATCGCCGAGGAGCGCCGTCGCAAGGCCGCCGGCCGCCGGGATCACACGATCCCCATGCGGCCCGACCACGGCCAGGACATCCTCGACGATCTCGGCCGCCGGGCGCAGCCCGGCTACCCGTCGATCGGCCGCCTCAAGGGCCTGGCCGAGCTGCGCGGCGTCATGACAGCGCTCTCCCACCCCCGGTGGGGCATGGCGTCTTGACCAGCCGGCTGAGCCGCGCGTCGCTGGGCAGCATTCCGGCGACGGTCCGCCGGCCGGGCTTCGACCCGGCCGGAGCGGGCCACGGGATCGTCCATCTCGGCGTCGGCGCCTTCCACCGCGCCCACCAGGCCGTCTGCACCGACGACGCCCTGGCCGCTGCCGGCGGCGACTGGCGGATCCAGGGCGTCAGCCCGCGCAGCACCGACATCGCCGACGCGCTGAACCCGCAGGACGGGCTCTACACGCTCCTGATCCGCGGCCCCGAAGGCACCGAGGCCCGGATCGTCGGCAGCCTCGGCCGGGTGATCGCGGCAGCCCGCGAGCCGGGCGCGGCGCTCGCGGCCATGAGCGACCCGGCGACCCGGATCGTCAGCCTGACGGTGACCGAGAAGGCCTACGGCCTCGATCGCGCCGGCGGCGGCGTCCTGCAGGGCCACCCCGCCATCGCCCCCGACCTGCAATCGCCCCGGCAGCCGAAGGGTGCCATCGGGCTCCTGGTCGAGGCGCTGCGCCGGCGTCGCCAGCAGGGGCTCGACCCGTTCACCGTGCTCTGCTGCGACAACCTGCCGGAGAACGGCACGCTGCTGCGGGCGGGCGTGCTCGACTTCGCCGGCCGGACCGACCCGGCCCTGGCCCGGTGGATCGAGGCCCGGGTCGCCTTCCCCTCGACCATGGTGGACCGCATCACGCCGGCCGCGACACCGGCGACGCTCGCCGATGCCGCCCGGCTCACCGGCTGCGAGGACCAGGCCGCCATCGAGACCGAGCCCTTCAGCCAATGGGTCATCGAGGACCGGTTCACGGCGGGCCGCCCGGCCTGGGAGGCGGGCGGGGCGATCTTCGTCGACGACGTCGCGGCCTACGAGCGGATGAAGCTGCGGATGCTGAACGGCACCCACTCGATGCTCGCCTATGCCGGCTTCCTCGCCGGTCACCGTTACGTGCGCGACGTCATGGGCGACCCTGTCCTGGCCCGCCTCGTCCGGCGCCAGCTCGCCGCCGCGACCGGCACCCTGCCGCCGCTCGCCGGCATCGATCTCGGCGACTATGCCGCGGCCCTCTGCCAGCGCTTCGCCAACCCGGCCATCGGCCACGAGACCCGGCAGATCGCCACGGACGGCACCGAGAAGCTGCCGCAGCGACTCCTGGCACCGGCGCTCGAGCTCAGCCGGCGGGGTGGCGACCTCCGCCCCTTCGCCTTCGCCGTCGCCGCCTGGATGCGCTACGCCCTGGGCCGGACCGATGCCGGCGACGCCTATGCGCTCCGCGATCCGCGCGAGGCCGAGATCCGTGCTGCCGTGGCCGGCGGCGGCACGCCGGCCACAATCGCCCGGGCCCTGCACGGGCTGAAAGGCTTGTTCCCGCCCGAGCTGGTCGCCGATCCGGCATGGACGAGTGCTGTCGAATCGATTCTGGCTGGCATGCTCGGGCGGGGCGTCGCCACCGCCCTTGCCGAGGAGGCGGCCCGCACCGCCTGACGGGCGTCGTTCAATCGACGAACAGATCCGGATGCGCCTCGGCGATCCGCGGCAGCGACTTCAGCAATTCGCCGAGATGCGTCCGCATCGCGCGCTCCGCTGCGTCCGGATCGCCGGCCTCGATGGCATCGGTGATCGTTCGGTGCTGGTCGATCATGACATCGATCGGCGTCGCTGCCGGGAAGGAGAGGAAGCGCACCCGATCCATCTGCGCCCGCAGGGTCTCGAGCAGCTTCCAGGCGCTCTCGCAGCCGATGCTGGCCGCGATCGCGCGATGGAGCTCCTCGTCCTGGCGCAGGAACTCGACCGTATCGTCCGCCTGCCGGGCGGCTTCCTGCCGGTCGATGATCTGCCGCAGGAGCGCGGTCGTGCCGGGTGCCGCTGCCTCGGCCGCCTTGCGGGCGAACGCCGCCTCGATGGCCTCGCGGATGAACCGGGCGTTCTCGACCTCGCGCCGCGAGATCAGCTGGACGAACGTGCCGCGCTGCGGCCGGATCTCGACGAGCCCCGCCTCCGCGAGCTTGATGAAGGCCTCCCGCACCGGCTGCCGCGACACGCCGAACTGCCGTGCCAGCTCGGTCTCCGACAGCAGGTTGCCGGGCCGCAGCCTGAGCTGGATGATGGCCTCGCGCAGCAGGTCGTGGACCCGGCTGCTCATGCTGCCCTGGCGGAAGTTCGCCACCGCGGCGACAGCTTCGTCGGGGAAGGCCATGGTCATGCGAAAGTCCCTGCAGGTCGAAGGGCCGGGATGGCCAGGCCTGCATACTACCATTCAACAGCTTGGGCAATTCGCACGAAGCCAGGGCCGGTGCTCAGCGCAGATGCGTGTCGAAGAACGCCAGCGTCCGCTCCCAGGCGAGGGTCGCGGCGGCCTCGTCGTAGCGCGGCGTCGTGTCGTTGTGGAAGCCGTGGTTCACGTCGGGATAGAAATGGACCGTGAATTCCTTGCCGTTCGCCTCGAGCGCTGCGCCATAGGCTTCCCAGCCCGCGTTGATGCGCTCGTCCAGCCCGGCATAGTGCAGGAGCAGGGGGGCCTCGATGGCAGGCACGTCCTCGACCGCCGGCTGCCGGCCATAGAACGGCACCGACGCGGCGAGGTCGGGATAGGCGACCGCGAGGGCATTGCAGACCCCGCCGCCATAGCAGAACCCGACGGCACCGACCTTGCCGGTCGACGCCTCGTGATCCCGAAGGTGCTCGAACGCGGCGAAGAAGTCCGCCATCAGCTTGGCCCCGTCGAGCCGCTGCTGCATCTCGCGACCCTCTTCGTCATTGCCGGGATAGCCACCCAGGGGCGTCAGCCCGTCCGGCGCGAAGGCGAGATAGCCCTCCTTGGCCAGTCGCCGCGCGACATCCTCGATATAGGGGTTGAGGCCGCGATTCTCGTGGACGACCAGCACGGCGGGCAGGGGGCCCGAGGCATCCGCCGGGCGGGCCATGAGCCCGGCCATCGTGCCGTGCCCCTCCGGGCTCTCGTACTCGACCCTTTCCGTCACGATGGCCGGATCGTCGGGTGCGACCTGCTGGGCCAGCGCATAGTTCGGCTGAAGCTCGTCCAGGACCATGGCCCCCGTCACCCCCACGGCGGTGTACTTGCCGGCCCGGGCGATGAACTCGCGTTTCGACATCCTGCCGTGCACATAGCCGTCGTAGAACTCGAGAATGCGCTGGTCGAAGTCCCGGGCGCTCTTTCTTTGGGGGCTGGTCAATCTGTCCTCCTGGGGTTCGCGTGTTGCCATCGCGAGTTTTTCCTCTGCTACGACCATCGGGCGAGGTCGGCAGACGTCCGTGGCGATGGACATGCCAGGACCAAACTAGGTGCGGGACCGCCTCCGGCAATTGCCGGAGAGGCAATTCGGCCCGGGCACACAACAAGCAATGTCGGCGGGAAACGTCGCCAGAGTTTGTCGGTGGGCGAACGGTTTGTATCGAAATGCCGGCTGCAGCGAGCGCCGCCGGGCCGTGCCCCCCTTGGATGGCGCGCCCTGCAGGACTCGAACCTGCGACCTGCTGCTTAGAAGGCAGCTGCTCTATCCAGCTGAGCTAAGGGCGCCCGGCGGCGCTTATAGCAGGGCCGTGGTCTCGGGGAAACGGCTGGCCGGGCTCAGGTGCGGCGGATGAAGTTCTCGGCGTAGGACTTGGGCTGGACGACGCGCACATGCGGCTCGAAGAGCTGGAAGGTCAGGTTCTCGCGCCGGCAATAGGCGATGGCGGCATCCTTGGTCGGAAAGCGCAGCCGCACCTGCTGGGCCGTGTCGTCCGAGCCGTTCCAGCCGATCAGCCGGTCGGCCTCGACCCGCGAGCGCGGCTCGAACTCGACGAGCCACTCGTGGGTCTTGCGCCGGCCCGACTGGACCGCGGTCTTCGCCGGTCGATAGATCCGTGCCTGCATCGCCATGGTTCGTGCAATCGCTTGGGGAATGGCCAGGAGCTAGGCAATTTTTTCGGATTCCGCAAGCCAGCGGCGGCGCAGCTCCGTGTGGTGGGCCTGCAGCCAGCGAAGCGGGATGATGGTGTTGGCGGCGAGGATCCGGCCGTTCTCGAGCCAGTCGAACGCGGTCTGGAGCGGGACCACGAAGCTCCTGATGTCCTCCGCCTCGTGCTCCAGGCCGTGCAGGCCGCCGGCGCCGCTGGCGTCGACCTCGGCGATGAAGCAGGTGCTGCGCTCGGTCACCGCCCCGGGCGAGGCGACGTAGGTCGCGATCTTCTCGATCCGTCGCGCCTCGAGCCCGGCCTCCTCGACCAGCTCGCGGCGCGCGGTCTCGACGGCGCATTCGCCGGGCCCGACGAGCCCGGCCACCACCTCGATGAGCCAGGCGCCGGTCGGATGGCGCATGCAGCCGGCCCGGAACTGCTCGATCAGCACGATGCTGTCGATGACCGGGTCGTAGGGCAGGACCGCGGCCGCCTCCGGTATGTGGAGGATCTCGCGGGTGATGGTCGGGCTCATCTGCCCGTCGAAGCGGCGATGCTTCAGATCCACGACCTCGAAGCGGAAGAAGCCCCGCCAGGCGTCGCGGCTCGCGACGATCCGCACCTCGCGGCCCTCGTCGGCCAGGGGCAGGTCGTCGGCCAGCGCCGCGGCCGCGCTCTCCGCCCGGTCGGTCAAGCGAAGGCCTTGAAGGTGATGAGGGTGAAGGTGTCCTTGACGCCGGGCAGGGTCTGCACCGCCTTGTTGACGAAGCGGCCGATATCGACGTCGGCGGCGAGATGGAACTTCATGATCAGGTCGTACTGGCCGGAGACCGAGTAGACCTCGGAGACCTCCTCGATGGTCTCGACCGCCTTGCCGGCCACCTCGTAGGAGCAGCCGAGCTCGCACTTGACCATGACGAAGATCGTTTGCATGGGCGGCTCCCGGTAAAGCGGGCGCGGTTTCGGGTCAGGCCACGGCCTTGATCGGCACCGGCCGCAGGAGGAAGGCGGGGACGTGATCGCCGAGCCCGACCACGGGCTCGTCGCGCGGCTCGCCGCGGCCCCGCTCCGGCTTCGACGCCGGTGCTGCGGCCTTGGCCACGCCCGTCGGCGGTGCATCGGCGGCGGCCTTGCGCCGGCGCGGCCGGCTCTTCGCCGGCTCCGCCTCGGCTTCCGGCGTGTCGCCGGCGGCCGGGGTCTCGGCCGTTGCTTCCACGGCCACCGGCTCGGCCGCGACCTCCGCCGTCTCCGGGCGACGCCGCCGCCGGCGGGTGCCGGCCGGCTCGGCCGGGGCAGCTTCGGTCAGCTCAGCTTCGATCGGGCCAGCTTCAGTTGCGGCAGCTTCGGTCGGGCTGGGCACCGCCGCTGCCGAGGCTTCGGGTGCCGCCTCCGGCGCGCTGCGCCGCTTGCGTCGGCGCGGGGCCGGTGCCGCGTCGCTCTCCGCTGCGGCTGCCGGTGCCGGTGCCGCTTCCGCCGACACTGCCTCGGCCTCGCGCTCGGGGGCACGCCGCGCCGGCCTTGCCCGGCTCGGCCGCCGTGGCGCCTCGGCCGCGTCGCTCAGGCTCTCGATCAGCTTGCGCTCGAGCTTGCTGCCGAGCAGCCGCTCGATCGCGGCCAGATACTTGGCGTCGTCGGGGTCGGCCAGGGTGTAGGCGTGGCCCTCCTTGCCGGCGCGCCCGGTGCGGCCGATGCGGTGGACATAGTCGTCGGGATGGATCGGCACGTCGAGATTGATGACGACGGGCAGATCGACGATGTCGAGGCCGCGCGCCGCCACGTCGGTGGCGACGAGGAAGTCGACCGTGCCGGCCTTGAAGGCGTCGAGCGTCGCCTGGCGCTGGCTCTGGTCGAGATCGCCGTGGATGTCCTGGGCGTTGCGGCCCTGGCGCTGCAGGAACTTGTTGACGGACGAGACGTCGCGCTTGCGGTTGCAGAAGATGATGGCGTTCTCGATCTTCTCGACCTCGAGCAGCCGGTCGAGGGCGACGCGGCGCTCGATGCCGCGGATGGGCACCACGACGTCGATCACCTTCTCGGCCCGGGTGGAGGGGCGGGCGACCTCGATCTCGGCCGGGTCGCGCAGGAAGCGCTCGGCGAGGCGGCGCACCTCCTTCGGCATGGTGGCCGAGAAGAGCAGGGTCTGGCCGCGCTTGGTCAAAAGCTGGAAGATCCGCTCGACATCGGGGATGAAGCCCATGTCGAGCATCCGGTCGGCCTCGTCGATGACGAAGACCTCGACCCCGTTGAGCAGGATGCGGCCGCGATCGAACCAGTCGAGCAGCCGGCCGGGGGTGGCGATGAGGACGTCGACGCCCTTCTCGAGCAGCTTCTCCTGCTCGCCCATGCCCACACCGCCGATCAGGAGCGCCATGGTCAGGTTGAGATGCTTGCCGTAGGTCTCGAAGCTCTGCGAGATCTGGGTCGCCAATTCGCGCGTCGGGCTGAGGATCAGCGAGCGCGGCATCCGGGCCCTGGCGCGCCCGGCGGCGAGCCGGTGCAGCATCGGCAGGGTGAAGCCCGCCGTCTTGCCGGTGCCGGTCTGGGCGATGCCGACGACGTCGCGGCCGTCGAGCACGGCCGGAATCGCGGCGGCCTGAATCGGGGTCGGATGCACATAGCCCGCGTCGGCGATGGCACGCTGAATTTCCTCGCGCAGCCCGAGCTCCGCGAAGGTGATGGTCGCTTGTTCGGTGGTCAAGAACAGTCCTTGGTGGGTGACATCGGATGCCGGCCTTGCATGTATAGACGATCGTTGTGGAGTCAATGACAAGCGGTCGCGCAACATCCCGTCTTGTGCAAAAAAGCGGCAGGATCGGCGAAGAAGTCGCGGGAGCGAGGGCATGATGCGTGGAAAAGCGGGATGATGTTGAGCCGGAGCGAATCGCTGCTCTTGATTGTCGACGTGCAGGCGGGGCTGGCCCGGGCGGTCCATGATGCGGGCTCGCGCATCACGAGGCTCGCCCTGCTGCTGCGGGCGGCGGCGGTGCTGGACGTGCCGGTCATCGTCTCGGAGCAGTATCCGAAGGGCCTCGGGGCCACCGACCCGCGCCTCCTGCCGCTGCCGGACGGCGCCACCGTCCTGCCCAAGCTCGCCTTCTCCTGCTGGCGCGAGCCCGTGCTGCGGGCAGCGCTCGAGCGGGCCGGCCGGCGGCAGGTCGTGGTCGCCGGCATGGAGACCCATGTCTGCGTGCTGCAGACGGCGCTCGATCTCCAGGAAGCGGGCTTCGCCGTGCATCTCGCGGCCGACGCCTCGGGCTCGCGGCGGGTGGAGGACCGTGCCCTGGGCCAGGCGCGCCTGCGCGATCGGGGGGTGGCGGTCGTGACCGCCGAGATGGTCGTCTTCGAATGGCTGGAGCGGGCCGAGGGGCCGGCCTTCAAGACGCTGATCCCCGCGATCAAGGCCCTGGGCACGACCGATCCGGGCGCAGCGCGCGGCCGCGACTGACGGAATTCAGGCGCTGCCGGCCCTGGCCTCGGCGATCCGGTGGTCGAGGCGGTCGTCCTCGAGCCCGGCCGGCTCCTGGTGGATGATGATCTCGGTCTCGCCGAAAGCCTCCGCCAGCCGTGCCTCGAGGGCATCCGTGACGCGGTGCGCCCGACGCACGCTCATCGCCCCGTCGATCTCGACATGCAGCTCGATGAAGGTGGTGTTGCCGGCCCGCCTCGTGCGCAGGTCGTGCAGGTCGACGACATCGGGGTGGTCGCGCACCAGCGCCTCGATGCGCCGCCGCTCGGCGCCGCTGAGCTCGCGGTCCATGAGGGTGTCGATCGCCGAGCGGCCGAGGCGGGCGGCCTGCCAGGCGAGATAGAGGGCGACCAGCACGGCGGCCACCGGGTCGATCCAGGCGACGTCGAGCCCGGCCGTCAGGGCCAGGGCGGCGAGCACGAGGAGGTTGGTCGCGAGGTCGGCCGTGTAGTGCAGCCGGTCGGCGGCGATGGCGGTCGAGCCCGTGCGGCGGATGACGACGCGCTGCAGGGTGACCAGCGCCAGGGTGATCAGGATGGCGCCCACGAGGACGATGAAGGCGAAAAGCCCGGGCTCGATGACCCTGGGGCTCGCGAGCCGCTCGGCGGCGCCGATCAGCACGAAGAGGGCCGAGCCCATGACCAGCGAGGCCTGGGCCAGGGCGGAGAGGCTCTCCGCCTTGCCGTGCCCGAAGCGGTGGCTGCGGTCGGGCGGCTGCTGGCTGACCCGGACGGCGAGGAAGGTGATCAGCGAGCCGCCGATGTCGGCGAGGCTGTCGATCATCGAGGCGAGCACTGCCAGCGAATCGGAGGCGAGGGCGGCGGCGAGCTTGCCCAGCGTCAAGAGCACCGCGACCGTCAGGCTGGCCCCGGCGGCGAGCCTGACGAGCGCTGCCGGGTCGAGCCGCTCGAGCATGGCCAAGGTTTAGTAGAGCTGGCGCTCGTAGGCGTCCTCGATCAGCGCGTCGGTGGCCTTCTCCTCGATCCCCTCGATCTGGTCGGCGAGGATCCGCGCCAGGCTCGGGAACTGGCCCTTCGCGATGTGCTGGGTCGGGTCCCAGAGCTTCGAGCGGATCAGCGCCTTGCCGCAATGCATGAAGGCCTCCTCGACGCTGACCACGATCACCGACCGCGGCGCCTTGCCGGCATGCGCCGTCGCCTCGAGCAGCTCGGGCTCGGTGCTGATCCTGGCCGTGCCGTTGGCGCGGAAGGTCTCCTTGTAGCCGGGCAGGAAGAAGATCAGCCCGACCCTGGGGTTCGCCACGATGTTCTGCAGGCTGTCGACCCGGTTGTTGCCCGGCCGGTCGGGGATCAGGAGCGTGCGCTCGTCCAGCACCTTGACGAAGCCCGGCGCATCGCCCTTGGGCGAGGCGTCGCAGCGGCCCTCGGCATCGGCGGTCGCCAGGACGACGAGGGGCGAGAGCTCGATGAACCGGCGGCCGTGCCGGTCGATCCGGTCCATCTCCTTGCCCGAGGCGGTCCGGCTGACGCTGCCGTAATGGGCGCGGAGCGCGTCTCTGTCGGTGAGATTCATGGTCATGGACGGGCTCCCGATCCGGTGTGGCGTGCGGCCCTGCGCGTCGCACGTCCGCCGGGAAATGGCAAGGTCGAGCAGGGCCGCCGCCGCGGTCCTCAGAGCGTTTCCAGCAGCTTCCTGCTCTCGACGAGGTCGGGCAGGGCGAAGCCCTCGGTGAACCAGCCGAGGACCGGCGCCAGGAGATCCAGCGCCTCCTGCCGCCTGCCTTGCCCGGCGCGCAGCCGCGCCAGGTCGCGGGCGGCGCGCAGCTCCCAGAGCTTCGCCTCCTGCCCGCGGCTGATCTCGAGGGCCGCGTCGAGATGGCGCCCGGCCGTGCCCGCGTCGTCGGCGCAGCCGGCGAGCAGGCGGTGCAGCTCGGCATCGAACCAGCCTTCGCCGGTCGCCGCGTTCCGCGCCAGGCCCTGCTCGAGCAGCGCCCGCGCCTCGGCGATCCGGCCGGCCTGTTGCAGCACATCGGCGCGCAGGCTCGAGAGATAGGCGAGCTCGATGTGGTGCGCGGCTGAGTCGAGCGCCGCGAGCGCTGCCGCCATCATGGCGTCGCCGCGCCCGGCATCGCCGCCCTTGCCGGCGAGCCAGCCGACGAAGACCGAGGCGATGTTCTCGTAAATGGTCAGGTGCGCGTTTCGACAGAGCTCCAGGCACCGACTCGCGCGCTCCGAGAGAAGCCCCATCCTGCCGGTGAGGCACGGAATGTAGCAGCCGTTGCCGAGCGCTGCGGCGAGCACGAACTTGCGCCCCATGCCGGCGGCGACCTGCAGATGGGCCGCTTCCTGCCGGGCCGCCTCATCGGGGTAGCCGAGGACGAGCAGAGACCACGGGAGATAGATGCGTCCCACGGTCGGGCGATCGGGGTAGGGGCCCTCGCCTTCCGGCAGGGCTTCGAGATGCCGTCGCGCGGCCGCGAATCTGCCGCGCACGAAATCCAGGATTCCCGCGGCCTCGTGACGGTGCCAGAGACCGGCCGGTCCAGCACCTTGCGAGGGCGCGGCCCGCAAGAGGCCGGCGACCTCGTCGGCCCGGTCGAGGCGGGCGGCATTGAAGTGGGACAGGAACTCACCGAAGAGCGCCATCTCCTGCCCGTCCTGGTCGCCGATCTCGGCATAGGCGAGACGTGAGCCCCGGTAGGCCGCGGCGGTGGCCGGTGCCGCCGTCCCGAGCGTGGTGCGCACCGAATCGCCCATCAGCAGATGGAGCTTCGCCCGCCAGCCCGTAGCGGTCTCGTCGGCCGGGGTGCGCCCGACCGCCGCGAGGCCGGTCTCGATCAGCTCCCGCGCCTCCGGTGCCGCGGCGCGGGCGATGGCGGCGTCGATGGCCGGCAGCAGATGCGGCATGGCGGCGGCCGGCTCGTCGGCCGCGAGGAAATGCCGGGCGACGAGCTGCGGCTCGACGCCGCCGTGCCCGGCCGCCTTGTCGGCCAGCACCCTGGCGATGCGGCCATGCACCTCGCGCCGCCGGCTGCGTAGCAGGGATTCGTAGGCCGCGTCCCGCACCAGCGCATGCTTGAAGACGAGCCGGCCTTCCGCCGGCGGCCCCTGGCGGAAGACGAGCTCCGCCCGGACCAGCCGGTCGATCGCCCGCTCGACCTCGGCCGCGGGCCGCCCGGCGACGGCGGCGAGCAGGCCCTGGTCGAGCTCGCGGCCGATGCAGGCGGCGACCTGCGCCAGCTCCTTGGCTTCCGGCAGCCGGTCGAGGCGGGCCATGAGCGAATCGTGGAGCGAGGCCGGGACGGCGGCATCGTCCGATTCGAGGACCGCCTTGGTCAGTTCCTCGACGAAGAGCGGCACCCCGTCGGTGCGCCCGACGATGGTCTCGATCGTGCCGGCCGGCAGGCCATCGCCGCCGAGCCGGCGGATGATCGCCTCGACACCGGCGCGGCCGAGCCGGTCGAGGGCCAGCCGCTCGAGCGGCGCCGCCGTGCCCCATTCCGGCAGGCCCTCCGGCCGGCTGGTGATCAGCACGAGCAGCCGCAGCCGCCCGAGCCCGGCGAGGACCGTTGCGATCAGCTCCCGCGTCGTCGGGTCGAGCCAGTGCGCGTCCTCGACCACCACCAGGAGCGGCCCGCTGCGGGCGAGGCCGAGCAGCCGGTCGGCCAGCGCCTCGCGGGTCCGCGCCCGCCGCGCCTGCGGCGTCAGCTCGAGCCGCCCGTAGCGGGCAGCACCGTCGAGCCCGAGGAGCTCGGCGATCAGCGGCAGGGCGTCGCGCTGCTCCGGGAACCCCACCGGCAGCGCCTCGAGCCGGTCGAGCAGCACGTCGTTCGGCTGGCCATCCGCGAAGCCGGCCTCGTCCCGCAATTGCTGGATCACGGGCCAGAGGGCACTGCCCGCATGGTAGGGCGAGCCCTGCAGGCGAACGAGTGTGTACGATTCGCCCGCCAGCGCATCGCCGAGGGCGTGGACGATCCGGGACTTGCCGTGCCCCGCCTCGCCGACCAGCAGCACGGCCTGTCCGGCACCGTCCCTGGCCCGCCGCCAGCGTTCGAGCAGCAGGGCGAACTCCCGCTCGCGGCCGACCATGGGCTGGAGATGGCCGGCGCGCGCCTCGAAGCGGCTGGCCACCACCCGCTCGCCATTGACCGCGAAGACCGGCACTGGCCCGTCGATGCCCTTGAGCGCCCGATCGCCGAGCTCCCTCACATCGAAGCCTGCCCCGAGCAGCCGGCGGGTCGAGCGGGCGACCAGCACCTGGCCCGGCCCGGCCAGGGCCTGCAGCCGGGCCGCCAGGTTCGGCGTGTCGCCGACCACCGTCTGCTCGCTGGCGCTACCGTCGCCGATCGGCTCGCCGACCACGACGAGACCGGTGGCGATGCCGACCCGGCAGGCGAGGGGGGGATCGTGCCCGGCGAGCCCCGCCACCGCCTCGATCACCGCGAGCCCCGCCCTCACGGCCCGCTCGGCCTCGTCCTCGTGCGCCCGGGGCCAGCCGAAATAGGCCAGCACCCCGTCGCCCATGAACTTCGCCACATGTCCCTCGAACGCCGCGACCTCGCCCGCCACGGCACTCTGATAGGCGCGCAGGATCCCACCCATCTCCTCCGGGTCGAGCCGCGCCGAGAGCGCCGTCGAGCCGACCAGGTCGACGAACATCACCGTCAACTGGCGACGCTCGGCGGCCGGCCCCGGGGCCGGTGCCTCGGCCGCCGGCGAGCGATCCGTGCGCCTGCCGAGGTGGGCAATGGCCGCGAGCAGCCGGCGGCGATGGCCGACCGAGGTCACGCCGATCTCCCGCAGGTCCTCGGCCGTCAGGCTGGCGAGGAGGTCGGCGTCGACGTCGTTCGCGCGAAAGGCTTCCACGTACTGGCCGAGGCCGAGCTCGCGAAGCCAGGACGCCATGTCCAATGCCGTCTCCATGGTCGACGGTTCATGGCAACCCTACCCTGCCCGGGGCGGCCCGGCCACAGTGCTGCCGGTCGGCCTGCCGTCTCAGCTGCCGCGGGGCGGCACCGCGACGGGTGTCGGCCGCCATGCTGCCGCCAGCCGCTCCGCCTCGGCGATCTGCTCCGGGCGCATCCTTTCCATCAGCTCGGCCCGAAACTTGCTGGCACGGGCGGCGATCGTCAGATCGGCGGGCGGGGTCGCGGCGAGCGTCACCCATTTGAGCGCCTCCACGGGATCGGGCTCGACACCCTGGCCCTCGGCGTAGAGCGTGCCGAGATAGAACTGCGCCGGCCGGTGGCCCTGGGCCGCCGCCATGCGGAACCAGTGCGCGGCCTGGCGGTCATCCTGCGGCACGCCGAGCCCGGTATAGTACATGCCACCCAGATTGTGCTGCGCCGGCGGGTCGCCCTGCATGGCGGCCAGCCTGAACCAGCGCGCCGCCTCCTCGTCGTTGCGCGCCACGGCCACGCCCTGGGCATAGAACCCGCCCAGCCGGTTCTGCGCCTCCGGCAGGCCCTGGACGGCCGCCGCCCTGAGCCAGCGCAGCGCCGCCGCCTCGTCCGGCTGGACGCCGCGCCCCATCAGATAGAGCAGGCTCATGTTGTACTGCGCCGGCGCATGCCCGGCCTCGGCGGCGGTGAGGAACCAGCGCGCCGCGGCCTCGTCATCGGCCACCACGCCACGGCCGTCGAGATAGCGGTCGGCGAGATCGAACTGGGCCTTTGGATCGCCGGCCTCGGCCGCCCGCAGCAGGGCCGGCACGTTGGTCACGCGCGGGGCCGATGCCCCGGGGCTGGCGGCCGGGGGGACAGCGGCCGGCGGGGCCGCGGGCGCTGGCGCTGGCGCTGCGACCTCGGGTGGCGCCGCCTCGCCGGCCGCCGGGGCTTCGAAGCGCTCCCGCAAGCCGGCGCAGGCCGCCAGCAGCAGGCCGGCGCAGGCAACCAGCAGCAGGCCGGCCGTGAGGCGGCCCTGAACCATCAGCTCGTCTCCTCCCCCATCGCCCGACCGTTCGGGCGATCATCGCCCCGGCTAACCCAAGGGCGGTGCAGCGGCAAGCCCCTCCGTCGCAGCGCGCCGCGAAGTCGCGCTGCGCCTAGACCCAGGCACGCAGCAGCGCCGCGAGGCCGATGCCCACCGCCATCGCCAGCAGGGCGTTCCGGGTCCGGCGCATGACCAGCACCGCGGCCAGGATCGCGAGGATGGCGGCCGCGCCGCTCGTCACCGCGGCCGGGACGATGATGGCGATCAGCACCGAGCCCGAGAGATGGCGCAGGAACGCCTCGAGCCGGGGCGACAGCGGCACCATGGACATCAGGAGAAAGCCGCCGGCCCGGGTGGCGTAGGTCAGGACCGCCATGGCGCTGATGGCGAGGAACGCGTCAGCGTCGTGCATCGACCACCACCCCGACCAGGCCGCCGGCCACGGCCCCGGCCAGGATGTGCCAGCCGGCCGGCAGGATCGCCATGGCAGCCAGCGCCGTGATTCCGGCCGCGAGCCACGCCAGGTCGTCCGACCGGCCCCGCCGCAGCCCGGTGAGCATGCAGGAAAGAAAGGCGAGGAAGACGAGATCGAGCCCGAAGCGGCGAAAATGCTCGGGCGAGAGATCGATGAAGCCGGAGCCGGCGATGGTGCCGGCGACCCAGGCGACCCAGAGCAGGACGCCGCCGCCGATCAAGACGCCGACATCGCGCTCGCCGCGCGCCTCGGCCTCGATCGCCTTGGCCCAGTTCGGCTCGCTCAGCAGCACCGCCGCCAGATAGACCTGCCAGGCGGGCAGGCTGCGCAGCCAGGGATAGAGCGAGGCGCCGAGCAGGAAATGGCGCCCGTTGACGGCGAGCGTGGCGATCAGGAGCGGGCCCCACGCCACCGGCGACTGCCAGAGCTCGAGCACGGCGAACTGCGAGCCGCCGGCGAAGACGGCAGCGCTCATCAGGTTGGCGGCCCAGCCCTCCATCCCGACATTCCGGGCCGCTATCCCGAAAGCGACGCCGAAGACGAAGGCATAGGCGCCGACGGCGACGAGCTCGCGGGCGCCACGGCCCATGCCGCGCCAGGTGATCACCGCCCGCTCCATCCACCGCCCCCGTCCTCGAAGATGCGGCGTTCAGAGCACGGGCCGCGGGCCGGGGCAACCACCGCTCTTTATCCCCGCGTGCAGTTGCGCCACGATGCGCCGCAACGCAGGCGGAGCAGCAACAAGGAGCAAGATCCCGATGACCCAGAACCTGAAGCGCCGCACCATGCTCGCCGGGACAGCCGCGATCGGCGCCTCGGCGACCACCGCGGCGAGCTTCCCCAGGCCCGCCATCAGCCAGGGGGTCACGCGCTGGAAGATGGTCACCGCCTGGCCGAAGAACCTGCCGGGCCCGGGCGTCGCCGCCCAGATGCTGGCCGACCGCATCTCCGCCCTCTCCGGCGGCCGGCTCGAGGTCGAGCTCTTCGCCACGGGCGAGATCGTCCCCGGCAACCAGGTCTTCGACGCCGTGGCCGAGGGCACGGCCGAGCTCTATCACGCCGTCCCCTCCTACTGGGGCTCCAAGTCCAGGGGTATTCTGCTCTTCGGCTCCCAGCCCTTCGGCCTGCTGGCCACCGAGCAGGTCGGCTGGCTGACCCATGGCGGCGGCCAGGCGCTCTACGACGAGATCTACGGCCGCTTCGGCCTCAAGCCCTTCCTCTGCGGCAATAGCGGGCCGCAATGGGCCGGCTGGTTCAGGAACGAGATCACCTCCGTCGACGACCTCCAGGGCCTGCGCTTCCGCACCACCGGCCTAGCGTCCGAGATGTGCTCGAAGCTCGGCATGGCCGTACAGGCCATGGGCGGCGGCGACATGTTCCAGGCGCTGCAGTCCGGCACCATCGACGCCGGCGAGTTCATCGGCCCCTGGACCGATTCGGCGCTCGGCTTCTACCAGGTCGCCAAGAACTACTACTGGCCGGGCGTCGGCGAGCCCTCCTCGGCCGAGGAATGCGTCGTCAACATGGCCGCCTGGGAAGCCCTGCCGGACGACCTCAAGCTCGCCGTCGAGACCGCCTGCAAGTCGCTCTACAACGACGTGCTCACCGAATACTCGACCAAGAGCGCGCAGAGCCTGCCGCAGCTCGTCGCCGAGCACGGCGTCATGGTCCGCCAGCTCCCCGAGGAGGTGATGATCGCCATGGGCAATGCCGCGGGCGAGGTGATGGCCGAGCTCGGCGACGACCAGGACGAGCTGGTCCGCCGCATCGTCGAGAGCTTCCTCGCCTACCGCGCCTCGATCGCGTCCTACATGGTCTATGCCGACAACGGCCAGATGAACGCCCGGGCGCTGCCGTTCACCTACGGCTGACCCCGGGCCGGCTCGGGAGCCCGGGTGCTCGCCACCGCCGCCGACGTGCTCGACCGGGTGAACCGCGCGGTCGGGCACGCGGCGCGCTGGCTCGCCCTCCTCATGCTGCTCGCCCAGTTCCTGGTGGTGGTGCTGCGCTACCTCTTCGGCACCAGCTACATCTGGGGCACCGAGACCGTCCTCTATCTGCACGCCGCCCTCTTCATGCTGGGCGCCGGCTACACGCTGCTCGTCGACGGCCATGTCCGGGTCGACATCCTCTATGCCGGGCTCGGCGAGCGGGGCAAAGCGCTGGTCGACCTGCTCGGCACGCTCCTCTTCCTCCTGCCTACCTGCCTCGTCATCCTCTGGTTCACCTGGCGCTTCACCGCCAATAGCTGGGCCATCCGCGAAGGCCCGCTCTCGGTCGGCGGCATCCCGGCCTCCTTCCTGCTGAAGACCCTGATCCCGGCCTTCGCCATCCTCCTCCTGATCCAGGGCATCAGCCTGGCGCTGCGCTCCCTCGTTCGCCTGCAGGGCGGCGACAGCCGGTGATCGCCGCGAACCTCGACCTCGTCATGCTGGCGGCCCTCTGCCTCGTCATCCTGACAGGCTACCCGGTCACCTTCCTCATCGCCGGGCTCGGCGTGCTCTTCGCCTTCCTCGGCTGGGCCATGGGCGTCTTCGACCTGGGTCTTCTGGGCGCGCTCGCCCAGCGCATCTTCGGCGTCATGACCAACCAGGTGCTGATCGCCATCCCGCTCTTCGTGCTGATGGGCACCATCCTCGAGCGCTCGCGCATCGCCGAGGAGCTGCTCGAGCAGATGGGCCGGCTCTTCGGCACCATCAGGGGCGGGCTCGCCGTCTCCGTCACCCTGGTCGGCGCCCTCCTCGCCGCCTCCACCGGCATCGTCGGCGCCACCGTCGTCACCATGGGGCTCATAGCACTGCCGGCCATGCTGAGGAACGGCTACGGCCGGGGCTTCGCGGCAGGTTCGGTGGTCACCGCCGGCACGCTCGGCCAGATCATCCCGCCGTCCACCATGCTCATCATCCTCGCCGACGTCATGTCCACCGCCTTCCAGCAGGCGCAGTACACCCAGGGCAAGTTCTCGGTCGAGACCATCAGCGTCGGCCAGGTCTTCGCCGCCGCCATCCTGCCGGGCCTGCTCCTGGTCGGCCTCTACATCGCCTACATCCTCTGGACCGCGAAGCGCCGCCCGGACCTCGCCCCGGCCATGCCGGCGACCGACGAGAAGCCGAGCCCCGCCGCCGTCCTCAAGGCCCTCGTCCCGCCCATCGTGCTGATCGTCGCCGTGCTCGGCTCCATCCTCGGCGGCATCGCCACCCCCACCGAGGCCGCCTCGGTCGGCGCCATCGGTGCGCTCCTGCTCGCCGGCCTCCGCCTCGCCCCCGATCGCTCCGGCTGGCCCGTCTGGCTCGCCATCGCCGCCATCGTCGCCCTCCTGGTGCTGACATCCTTCGTCGACCTCCGCCTCGGCCGCAGCCTGTCCACCACCACGGAGAGCCTCGCCATCTGGCTCGCCTTCGGCCTCGTGGCGCTGCTCGCCATCGGCCTCGTCCAATGCCTCGTGCGCGCCCAGCGCACCGGCATCCTGGTGCCGGTCCTGACCCAGACCATGACCATCACCTCGATGATCTTCGGCACCATCATCGGCGCCTCGATCTTCTCCCTCGTGCTGCGCGGCCTCGGCGGCGACGCCCGCATCGAGGGCCTGATCGAGGCGCTGCCGGGCGGGCCCGGCCTCGCCCTCCTCTTCGTCATGGCCGCCGTCTTCCTGCTCGGCTTCTTCCTCGACTTCGTCGAGATCAGCATCATCATCCTGCCGCTGACCGTGCCGATCCTCCTGCTCATGGGCTTCGACCCCATCTGGCTCGCCGTGCTGATCGCCATCAACCTGCAGACCAGCTTCCTCACCCCGCCCTTCGGCTTCTCGCTCTTCTACCTCAGAGGTGCGGCGCCGCCCGAGATCACCACGGGCGACATCTACAAGGGTGTGATCCCCTTCATCCTCCTGCAGATCCTGGCCATCCTGGTCGTCTACCTCGCCCCGCCCATCGCCACGGTCCTGCCCGGCCTGCTCTTCTGACCGGCTCTCGCAATTTCCGAATTTCCGATTATCTGACATTCAAGCAAGCCACCGCCAGCCGAGGCCCGCCATGACCCTCGTCAAGCTCCGCAAGAGTGCCCAGCTCACCTTGCCGACCGAAATTCGCGAAGCCCTCAAGCTCGCCGAGGGCGACTACCTCGAAGCCGAGATCGTCCCGGGCGGCGTCCTCCTCCGCCCCGTCGACGTCGTCCGCCGCGAGGCGGCGTGGGACGACCTCGTCGAGCTCGTCGAGACGCCGAAGTGGCGAACGCCGCCGACCGAGTCGCCCGAGGAGGAAGAGGCCCTGATCTTCAAAATGGTCGAGGAGGCTCGCCATTCGCGCGACTAGGGTGGTTCTCGACAGCTCCGTCCTGGTCAGCGCCTTCCTCACCCCACGCGGCACATCCGCGACGGTCCTGGTCGCGACGCGGCAAGCCCGGTTCACCCTCTGCCTCTCGCGCGAGATCGTCACCGAAACCACCACGAGGTTGATCCGCAAGCTGCCGCGGCTTGCACCAAAATACACGTACACCGAATCGGACGTTGCCCGCTTCGCCCGTGATCTCGCCGAGACCGCCGCGTTCGTGACCGACCTGCCCGAGCTGGACGCCGTGCCCCTGGATCCTGACGACGACATCATCATCGCCACCGCCGTCGCCGCTCGCGCCGACCTCCTCGTCACCGGCGACCGCCACCTCCTCGACCTCGGAACCCACGACGCCATCCGCATCGTCGACCCGCGCCGCTTCCTGGACGAGCTCGCAAAGGCCCGCCCCGGTGCCGGCTGAGGCTGCATAACGGCGCCATCCCTGCTAACCTGCGCCCGCCCAGCAACCCGGCCTCGCGGAGCCCGCCCATGACCCTCACCCTCTACGGCGTCGCCCGCTCGCGCGCCTCGCGCAACATCTGGCTCTGCCTCGAGGCCGACCTGCCGTTCGAGCAGGTCCCCGTCATCCAGGCCCGTCGCGTGAAGGACCCGCTCGCGCCCGACGCCCCGCTCAACACGCGCTCGCCCGCCTTCCTCGCCATCAACCCCAACGGCCTCGTCCCCGCCATGCGGGACGGCGAGCTCGTCCTCTTCGAATCCCTGGCCATCAACCTCTACCTCGCGAGGAAGACCGGCGCCCCGCTCGGCCCGAAGGACCTCGCCGAGGAAGGCCGGATCCTCATGTGGAGCCTCTGGTCCGCCACCGAGGCGGAGCCCTGGGCGATCCAGATCCTCATGCACCGCGCCTACCTGCCCGAGCCCGAGCGCGACCCCGCCGCCGCCACGCGCGCGGCTCAGGCCCTCGTCCCGAAATTCGCCGTCCTCGATCAGCACCTGAAGGGCCGCGACTGGCTCGTCGCCGACCGCTTCACCGTCGCCGACATCAACACCGCCGAGGTGCTGCGCTACGCCGCCCTCGCCACCGAGCTCTTCGACCAGGCCCCCAACGTCAAGCGCTGGTTCAAGGCCTGCCAGGCCCGCCCCGCCTTCAAGGAAATGATGCGCCGCCGGGAAGCGGAGCCGGCCTGACCAAGCGGCGGGGGAACCGAGTTCTCCCGCGCCCCGCGCAGCGACGGCCGGGACGCGGGTGGTCGAGAGCCAGGCCAGGCCTCCGCGCTTGCTTCCGAGAGGCGCCCACACATGTCCCATGGAGCAATACAAGGAAAGTTGTCCATGGCTCGATCGAAGACCGTCAACCGTCAATGGGTGCTGGCGGAACGCCCGAAGGGCGAACCCGATGACCGGACGTTGCGGCTGGTCACGGGCGACGTCCCGACCCCCGGCAAGGGCCAGATGCTGCTGCGCAACGAGTACCTGTCGCTCGACCCCTACATGCGCGGCCGGATGAGCGACCGGCCATCCTATGCGCCACCCGTCGAATTGGGTGCCGTCATGGTGGGCGGCACCGTGGCCGAGGTCCTCGGGTCCGACCTCGACGCCTTCGCCCCGGGCGACCGGGTCGTGGCTTCCGGCGGCTGGCAGGATTACGCCCTCTCCGACGGCACCGGCGTGATCAACCTCGGCCCGAACCCGAAGAACCCCTCCTGGGCGCTCGGCGTGCTCGGCATGCCCGGCCTCACGGCCTGGGCGGGGCTGACGGAGATCGGCCGGCCCAAGGCGGGCGAGACCCTCGTCGTCGCCGCCGCCAGCGGCCCGGTCGGCGCCACGGTCGGCCAGGTCGGCAAGATCCTCGGCTGTCGCGTGGTCGGCATCGCCGGCGGCGCCAAAAAATGCGCCCACGTGGTCGATGCCTTGGGCTTCGATGCCTGCATCGACCATCGGGCCGACGGCTTCGCCGATGCCCTGAAGGCGGCGGTGCCGGACGGCATCGACATCTATTTCGAGAATGTCGGCGGGGCCGTGCTCGACGCCGTGCTGCCGCTCCTCAACCCCAAGGCCCGCATCCCCGTCTGCGGCCTGGTCTCGATCTACAACGCCACCTCGCTGCCCGACGGCCCCGACCGGCTGGGCCAGCTGATGATGATGATCCTGCGCAAGCGCATGACCCTGCAGGGATTCATCGTCTTCAGCGATTTCGGCCACCTCTACCCGAAATTCGCGAGCCAGATGGGCGCCTGGGTCGAGGCGGGCAGGGTCCGCTACCTCGAGGAAATCATCGAAGGCCTGGAGCAGGCACCCGCCGCCTTGATCGGCCTGCTCAAGGGCGAGTCGTTCGGCAAGCGCGTGATCCGCCTGGCATCCTGACCGGCCTGCTCGCCGTCACCTGGCCGGAACCGCCAGCCGGGTCACCGCGGAGGTCCTGCGGACGACAGGCTGAGGCCGGGGCGAGCCCTGCTGCTCCGAACGAGAATGGCGGGGGAACCGAGTTCCCCCGCACCCCTTCCGACCTTCAGCGGGACGTCGTCGACCTAAGCGGCCTTCCTCGCCTTCGCCCGGTCGTTCGCCGAAGCGTCGGCGAGCTTGGTCAGATCGCTGTCCGTCCTCGACTCCTCCTGCAGCGTGGCATCCAAGAGCTTGGCGGCGTCGTCCATGCCGAGCTCCCTGGCCCAGCGCTTCAGGGTGCCATAGCGGGCGATCTCGTAGTGCTCGACGGCCTGGGCGGCGGAGATCAGCCCGGCGTCCAGCGCCGCGGTGTCCTTGAACTCCTCGATGATCTCCTCGCCTTCGGCGATGATGCCCTCGATCGCGTCGCAGGTCTTGCCCTGCGCCCGCTTGCCGATGATGTCGAACACCTGCTGCAGGCGCTCGACATGACCTTCGGTCTCCTGCTTGTGCTTGTCGAAGGCGGCCTTGAGGTCATCGGACTGGGCCGCCCGCTTCATCTTGGGCAGCGCCTTCAGGATCTTGCGTTCGGCGTAGTAGATGTCCCTCAGCGTATCGTGGAAGAGATCGTCGAGCGTCTTCTCCTTGGCCATGGGAAGCCCTCCAGTGGTTGAAGCCCGATTCACGCCATGCGTGATCGCGCAACCAACGCGCCGCGTCGGGCGACGTTCCCCGTGCCGCGGAAAAGTCGGGACACCACGAAAAGTCGGGACACGGGAAAAGTCGGACACGAAAAGTCGGGACACGAACCGGGACACGAAAAGTCGGGACACGAACCGACTTAACCCTCCGGCCGACGGCGTTCCTCGCCCGCGCCTTCCGACCCGGCTGCGACACCCGCTCAACCCGGCCCATTCCGCCCCCAGAACTGCCCGATCGCCGCCGCCGCCTCCCGGTCGATCTCGTCGCTCTCCCCCGTCGCCCGGCCGATGACGCCCGAAATGCCGCCGCCGAACCGCACCTCCATGTTGGCGGCGTTGGCGATGGCGTCGCAGCCGTGGTCGGCGACGCGGGTGATCGAGCCCTGGACGAGCGTGGTGCCCCGGACGCTGCCGGCGGCGAGGGCCGTGGCGAAGAGCGCCCGGTCCTCGTCGCCATGGGCCACGATCACGGCCCCGACCTCGCCCCGGTGCGTGTGGCAGGCGGCGACGATCAGCGCGGCGAGCTCGGCCTTCTCGATGGCCGGGTCGATGCGGCCGGCGAAGACGCCGCCGGCGATGAAGGGCAGGGCGAGGCGCCGGCAGCCATGCGCGGCGGCGAGGGTGAAGGCGTTTCGGATCGACGCCTCGACGGAGGCCCGGGTAGGGTCGAAGCCCGGCCGGCCCTGGAGGGTCATCGAGCCCGGGGCCGCGTGGGCGATCCCCCGGATCCCCTGCGCCCGGAGCCGGCCGGCCCCGGTCCACAAGGCGGCCCCGAGCGGCACCATGCGCAGCCCGCGCAGCTCACCGTTCACCGGCGTCCCGGCGCAGGCGAACCGCTCCGTCGCGACATATCCCATCCGCACCTCCGCCGCCCCGCTCGGGGCCATCACGAATCGTTATGCCCGCCGCCCGCCGCGCCGGGCAAAGCTGCCTTCGGGCCGGCAAGCGAACCCGGGAGCACGCCAGATGTCGCGGAATACGCGACACCTGCGCTCGGGTTGTCGCGTATTCCGCGACAGGCGCGGCCGGACTGTCGCAGATTCTGCGACATAAGCATTCGTGATGTCGCGGATTCTGCGACATCCGACCCGAGAAGTCGCAGATTCCGCGACAGAGCCCAACGAACGAACCGAAGGATTCGACGATCGAACCCGCGGAATCGCCGATTCCGCGGGTTCGATCGTCGGTCTCGCGGGTTCGTTCGCGGCCAGAAAGCTACAGGATTCCTGCCTTCTGCCTCGCCCCGACCCCGCAACCCTTGACGGATCGCGCCAGATAGGCTATAAATCCTATAGCGCTGCGATCTCGATCCGCCGGCCTTCCTCGGCCGAGCGGAGCAGGGCGTCGATCAGCCGGTGGACGTGCAGCGCGTCCCTGGCGGTGACCCGGGGTGCGCTGCCTTGGTCCAGGGCGTCGAGGAAGTCGGTGATGACCGCCTTGTGCCATTCGTGGCTGAACGCCATGGGGTCCGCCCCGCCGCCGATGCCGCCGGCCTCGCCCGTGGTTTCGCTCCGGCCATCGAGGAAGTCGAGCGTGAGCCGGCCGCCGTCGAGCACGGCGACGCCCTTCGTCCCCGCCAGCACGAGCTGCTCGGCGCGGCCCGGATGGAAGGTGGTGGTCGCCATGACGGCACCCAGCGCCCCGTTGGCGAAGGCGATGCCGCCGCCCATGAAGTCCTCGCCCTCCATCCGGTGCATGGCCGAGGTGCCGCCCATGGCCTGCACCGCTGCTGCCGGGCCGGTCAGGCTGAGCATCAGATCGAGGCTGTGGATCGCCTGGGTGATCAGGACCCCGCCGCCGTCGCGCGCCAGGGTGCCGCGCCCGGGCACGTCGTAGTAGCTCTGCGGCCGCCACCAGGGGACGCTGAGCTGCACGGTGGCGAGCGTGCCGAGTTCGCCATCGGCCAGGCGCCGCGCCAGCTCTGTGGCGGCCTCCCGGAAGCGGTGCTGCAGGACCACGCCGGTGGTCACCCCGGCCGCCTCGGTCAGCGCCACCACCCGCTCCGCCGCCTCGAGCGTGCGCTCGAGCGGCTTCTCCATGAGCAGGTGCTTGCCCTTGCCCGCGAGCTGTCCCACCAGCTCCAGCCGCGCGTCGGGCGGGGTCAGGATCATCACCGCTGTCACGGCCGGGTCGTCGGCGATGGCCTCGAGCTCGTCGACGACCGGCAGGTCGTAGCGCTCCTCGAACGCCCGCCGCCGCTCGGCCGAGGGGCTCCAGGCCCGCACCTCGACGCGGCCCTGGAGGTCCTCGAGGCTCTGCGCGTGCGGGGCCACCGCCATGCCGAGGCCGATGAGGCCGATGGTTCGCCTGGTCATGTCTCCTGCTCTCCCTGCCAGTGAAGGATGTCGATGGGCTGCTCGCGTCCGCGCACCGCGTGGGTCGGCAGCGCCAGCCAGTGGTCCCCCTCGCCGGCCGCGGCGACGAGGGCCGCCGAGGCGACGAGGCCGCCATCGGTCTCGCGGGTGATCTGCTCGAGCCGGGCCGCCACGTTGACCGTGTCGCCCAGCACCGTGAACTCGAGCCGGCTGCTGTCGCCGACCGCCCCGGCGAAGGCCGGGCCGAAATGGGCACCGATGCCGATCCGCACCGGCGCCTCGCCGGCGGCGGTCAGCCGGTCGCTCCAGGCCGCGACCCGGCGCAGGAGATGGCGGGCGCAGTCGAGCGTGCGGCGGGCGTCGTCGGCATGCCCCTCGGGCACCCCGAAGACCACGATGGCGCTGTCGCCGACGAACTTGTCGACGACTCCCCGATGCGTCAGGGCCGCCTTGACGACATGATGCCGGAAGGTGCCGAGGAAGGTCGAGAGCTCGGGCGGGGCCAGATGCTCGCTGCGGCTGGTGAAGCCCCTGATGTCGACCACCAGGATGCCGATCCGCACGTCCCAGCCGCGCCGGAGCTGCTCGACATCGCCGGCGGCCAAGAGGGCCGCGATCTCCGGCGGCAGATAGCGGGCGAGGTTGGTGCGCTCCACCGCCTCCTCGATGGCCCGCTCCAAAAGCGCCTTGCGCCGCGCGGCGGCGAGGACCAGCACCAGGCCGGCGAGGCCGAGGAGCACGATCCGGACGACCGTCGGCGGCAGGTCGAGCAGCGGCAGGATCCGTTCGAGCGTGCCCTCCTGCGGCAGGCCGGCGAGCAGCAGGACCAGCCCGCCGACCAGCACGGCCGCCGCGTAGCCCTGCAGCCAGGGCCGGTAGTGGAGCGAGCCGAAGACCAGGACCAGGGGGGCGAGCCAGATCGCCGGGAAAACCCAGACCGTCGCCGGCGGTGCGCCGATATTGAGCACCGTGGTCGCCACATTGAAGAGGACGAGGGCGCAGTCCGCGGTGGTGAAGAGCCAGGGCATCCAGCGGCGAAACCGGCCGGGCCGGGCGGTCAGATACGAGATCAGGCCGATGCCCGCATAGACGGCCATGACGCTGCCCGCCACCACGATCTGCCGCTGGGCGGCGGGCGGCGGCCCGTCGACCGCGAGGAGGGCCGCCCCGAGCGCCAGCGCCAGGACCAGCACCGCGGTCAGCCGCAGGATCGCGAGGAACCGCTCGGCCTCGATCTCGGCCGTCAGAAAAAGCTGCTCCCTCAGACTCTCGATGCTCACCTCGGGCCTTTCGTGCCGGCACCTGCCCGGCACCCATAGCGCCGCTTCGCCCCGCTTGTCATGCCGGGCACCAGCCCCTAGGCAACGACGAGATGTCTGAGGGAGGGGAGTCGTGGTGGATTACATCATCGTCGGCGGCGGTGCCGCGGGCTGCGTGCTCGCCGCCCGGCTCTCCGAGCTGCCCGACGCCTCGGTGCTGCTGCTCGAGGCCGGGCCGCCCGACACCGACCGGCTGATCCACATGCCGGTCGGCTTCTACCGGATGACCGACGGCCCGCTCACCTGGGGTTTCCGCACAGCCCCGCTCGCCCATGCCGACGGCCGCGAGATGGTCTTCCCGCAGGGCCGCGTGCTCGGCGGCGGCAGCTCGATCAACGCCATGGTCTACACCCGTGGCAACGCCGCCGACTACGATGCCTGGGCCAACGAGGAAGGCTGCGACGGCTGGGCCTATGCCGATGTGCTGCCCTATTTCAGGAAGGCCGAGGACAACGAGCGGCTGAGCGACGCCTGGCACGGCACCGGCGGGCCGCTCGGCGTCTCGGACCAGGTCAGCCCGCATCATCTGACCCGGGCCTTCGTGCGCGCCTGCCAGGAGGCCGGCATTCCCTACAACCCCGACTTCAACGGCAGGGACCAGGCCGGCGCCGGGCTCTATCAGGTGACGCAACGGGGCGGGCGGCGCTGCTCGACGGCGGTCGGCTACCTGAAGGCGGCGCTGGCCCGGCCGAACCTCGAGCTCGTCACCGACTGCCGGGTCGAGCGGCTCATCGTCGAGGGTGGCCGAGCGGTCGGCGTCGCCTACAACCGCTACGGGCGGCAGGCGATCGCCCGGGCCGAGAGCGAGGTGATCGTGACCGCCGGTGCCGTCGGCTCGCCCCGCCTCCTGCTCCTCTCCGGCATCGGCCCGGCCGAAGAGCTGCGCGCCCTCGGCATCGACGTCGTGCATGATCTCCAGGGCGTCGGCCGCAACTTCCACGACCATATCGACGCCTATGTCATCAGCGAGCTGAGCGGCCCGCACTCCTATGACGGCCATACCCGCCCGCACCGGATGCTGATGGCCGGGCTCGAGTACAAGCTCTTCGGCAAGGGCCCGGTGACCTCGAACCTCGCCGAGGGCGGGGCCTTCGTGCTGACCGACCCCGCCGAGCCGTCGCCCGACATCCAGCACCATTTCCTGCCCGGCGCCGGCCTCGAGGCCGGCGTGCCGCCGGTGCCGTCCGGCTATGGCTGCACGCTCAACGCCTGCTACCTCCGGCCGAAATCCCGGGGCAGCATCCGGCTCCGCTCCGCCGACCCGGCCAGGGCCCCGGTCATCGACCCCAACTACTGGGCCGAGCCCGAAGACATGGCGGCGGCGCTCCGCGGCATCGCCTCGTCCAGGGAGATCATGGCGCAGGCCGCCTTCCGGCCGTTCGTCAAGGGCGAGCATCTGCCCGGCCCCGCAGTCGCCTCGCGCGCCGATCTCGAGGCCTACGCCCGCCGCTACGGCAAGACCGACTACCATCCGGTAGGCTCCTGCAAGATGGGCAGGGACGAGCGAGCCGTGGTCGACCCCGACTGCCGCGTGCACGGCATCGAGCGGCTGCGCATCTGCGACAGCTCGATCATGCCCCGCGTCGTCAGCTCCAACACCAACGCCGCCTCGATCATGATCGGCGAGAAGGCGTCCGACCTGATCAAGGGCAACCGCCGGACGGCCGAGGTGGTGGCGTAGCGCCCTCTCTCGATTTGAGCCTCTCGTAATGTTATATTCAGCCAACGGCTGTCCGGTGCCGGAATTCTTCGACGCCGGTGGCAACTCGGGATTGGTATGGCATGTCGACCCGGCTGGATTTCGACGACGGCAGCAAGCGACGAACACCGGTGGCACTCGTCCTCGCCGCCGTGGTCGGCGCGGTCTTCGGCGCGCTGGCCACCGGCATCGTGGGTGTGGGGCTGGGTGTCTTTTCGTCCAACGCCGCGGGTGCCGTCTCGGGCGGAGCCATGATTGGTGCCGCCTTCATATTCGCCGTGTGCCTCATTTGGAACCTGGAGATCAGAGCAAGAGGCCAGCGCCTGAACCGCGTCCTTGAGGTCGAGTTGGCGGACGATTTGCAGGAGAATCAGGCAGCTCTCCGTCGGTTGGACTCGCTGCTGCTCCTGGCCCGCCGGGGAGGCCGCGCTGCGTCGCAGCATACAGGCGGGCGCGACCGATCCGGACCATCCTGACCTGCCACCGTTGGATCGCAACGAGCTTGTTCGAGAGCTCGAGAGCTGCCGGCAAGCAATCGAGGAGATCGACGAGCGGAGGAAGCGGCTGGAAGCCAGGCGGCTATCGGCGGGCGCGAAGCTCCGGGTGCCGATGGGCAAGCTCGTCCGGGATGTCATCGGCGCGAGCGCCGGCATTGCCCTGGCACCGCCGACGTCCGGCCTGAGTCTCCTCGTGCTCCCTGATCGTTGACGGGCTGGACATATCGAGCGATGTCGCCGACCTCTATGGCGTGGCGATCGAGGCGCGGCAGCTTCGATTTCGACGACAGTCGACGATGCTTCGGGTGGACCAGATCGAACGGATCTTGCGCGGTGCCGACTGATTCGCTCGACCCGAGCTACGTCCAAACTGGACGACAGGCTAACGGTCGAAGAGGCGGCCGGGCCGGACGATCAGCCAAGGATCGAACGCCTCGCGTTTGCGATGGCAGCCTCAAGGGACGGACGCAACCGCGTGCCGATCTCGTGCGGCGAACACCAAGCAACATCATGCAGGAGGAACCATGCCAATGAAGCCCGTCAAATGGGGGATGCTCGGCGTCGCCAGGATCGGCATGGAGAAGGTCATCCCGGCGATGCAGCAGAGCGATCTCTGCGAGATCGTCGGTGTCGCCTCGCGCTCGGCCGAGAAGGCCGAAGCCGGGCGGGCGCAGCTCGGCATCGCCAAAGCCTATGGCTCCTACGAGGATCTCCTCGCCGACCCGGAGATCGAGGCGGTCTACAACCCCTTGCCCAACCATCTGCACGTGCCCTGGACGGTCAAGGCGCTCGAGGCCGGCAAGCATGTGCTCTGCGAGAAGCCGCTCGGCATGGACGCGGCCAAGGCGGCGACGCTGGTGGCGGCGCGCGACCGGAGCGGCAGGCTCGTCCAGGAGGCCTTCATGGTGAAGTGCCACCCGCAGTGGCTGAAGGCCAAGGCGCTGATCGACGAGGGCCGGATCGGCGAGCCGCGGGCGGCCTCGGGCATCTTCTGCTACCACAACACCGATCCGGAGAACGTCCGCAACATGGCGGATATCGGCGGTGGCGGGATCATGGATATCGGCTGCTACATGACGATCTTCTCGCGCTGGATGCTGGGGGCCGAGCCCAAGCGCGCGGTCGGCCTCATCGAGCGCGACCCGGGCTTCGGCACCGACCGGCTGGCCTCGGCGATCCTCGACTTCGGCGACGGGCGCCGTTCGGTCTGGACCACCTCGACCCAGCTCGCGCCGGCGCAGCGCTTCACCGTGCTCGGCACCAAGGGCCGGCTCGAGGTCGAGATCCCCTGCAACGCCCCGAACGACCGGCCGTGCCGGATCACCGTCGACGATGGCCGGGATCTCGTCGGTGGCGGCCGCGAGGTGATCGACCTGCCAATCTGCGACCAGTACCGCCTGCAGGGCGAGATGTTCTCGAAGGCCGTGCGTGGCGAGGGCGAACTCGCCATGCCGCTCGACGAATCGATCGCCAACATGAAGGTCCTGGACGCGCTCTTCGCCTCGGAGAAGTCGGGCGGCTGGGTCGCCGTCTAGGGTCCGGCGCCTGCCATGGAAATCCTGCTCAAGCGCGCCTACGAGCCGGCAACCGCCGAGGACGGCTGCCGGATCCTCGTCGACCGGCTCTGGCCACGCGGGCGGAGCCGGGCGGACCTCGCGATCGATCATTGGCCGAAGGAGGTGGCGCCGAGTACGGACCTGCGCCGCTGGTACGGGCACGATCCAAAGAAATGGGACGAGTTCCGGAGCCGCTACGACCAGGAGCTCGACGCGAACCGGGAGGTGGTGAAGGACCTGCTCGGGCACTGCCGCAAGGGGCGGGTCACGCTCGTCTTCGGCGCTCGGGACGTCGAGCACAGCGACGCGGTCGTCCTGCGTGACCATCTGCTGCGGCTGGCCTGAGAGCGGCCGGTCGACCTTGCCGCATACCGCGGACCGCATGCCTCATTGCCGCGCTTGTGCACGGGCCGAGGGTGCTCTAACGGGACGTCAACTGAATTTGGCGAACGGGCGAATCGCCCGGCACCGCCGATAGGAAGGGGACGGCTCGATGAACAAACAGATCAGGGCACTGCTCGCCGGAACGACCATGCTGATGGCCTCGGCCGGCTGGGCCACGGCCGAGGACGTCGAGGTGCTGCACTGGTGGACCTCGGGCGGCGAGGCGGCGGCCCTCAACGTGCTGAAGGAGAACCTCGAGGCCGAGGGCATCGGCTGGCAGGACATGCCGGTGGCAGGCGGCGGCGGCGAGCAGGCGATGACCGTGCTCCGGGCCCGGGTGACCGGCGGCAACCCGCCGACCGCCGTGCAGATGCTCGGCTTCGACATCCAGGACTGGGCCGCGCTCGGCGTCGTCGCCGACCTCAATGAGCTGGCCGCCGAGGAGAGCTGGGACGCCGTCGTGCCGGCGGCCCTGCAGGACTTCTCGAAGTTCGACGGCAAGTGGGTGGCGGCTCCGGTCAATGTCCACTCGACCAACTGGGTCTGGGCCAACAAGGCGATCTTCGACGAGCTCGGCCTCGCCCAGCCGACGAGCTGGGACGAGCTGGTGGCCGCCCTCGATGCCATCGAGGCCGCCGGCTACACGGCCGTGGCCCATGGCGGCCAGGCCTGGCAGGACGCGACCATCTTCGACGCGGTCGTCGTCTCGACCGGCGGGCCCGAGTTCTACAAGGCCGCGATGATCGATCTCGATCCGGAAGCGCTCGGCTCCGACACGATGAAGGAAGCCTTCGACCGGATGGCCGTCATCCGCTCCTATGTCGACGACAACTTCTCCGGCCGTGACTGGAACCTCGCGACTGCCATGGTCATCAACAAGGAGGCCGGGGTCCAGTTCATGGGCGACTGGGCCAAGGGCGAGTTCCTCAATGCCGGCAAGGTGCCGGGCGAGGATTTCCTCTGCTTCCGCTTCCCCGGCACGCAGGGGACGGTGACCTTCAACGCCGACCAGTTCGTCATGTTCGAGGTCGGCGAGGAAGGCCGCGACGCGCAGAAGAAGCTGGCGAGTGCCATTCTCGATCCGGGCTTCCAGATCGCCTTCAACAAGGTGAAGGGCTCCGTGCCGGCCCGCACCGACGTTGCCGGCGACGAGCTCGACGCCTGCGGCCAGCAGGGCATGATGGAGCTCGCCGAGGCGGCCGCGGCCGGCCACCTCTACGGCTCGATGGCGCATGGCCATGGCGCGCCCGCGGCGGTCAAGAATGCCGTCTACGACGTCGTCACCGCCCACTTCAACGGCGAGTACGACAGCGCCACGGCGGTCGAGGAGCTGGTCGCGGCGGTCGAAGGGGCGCAATGATCTCGCACGGGGTCGCCCTCTCGACGGCGGCCCCGTCGTTCTTCACGGTATCGCGCGCCAGCGGGTCGGACGGCGCGCATGACTGACGCGCGCGGCCGGCTGCAGGAGCTGTTGCCGAAACTCGTGCTGGCGCCGAGCTTCGCCGCGGTGCTGCTCTTCGTCTACGGCTTCATCTTCTTCACGGGCTGGCTCTCCTTCACCGATTCGCGCATCCTGCCGAGCTTCGGCTGGGTCGGCCTCGAGAACTACGTGCGCCTGTTCGGGCTGCGGCACTGGACCATCGCCGTCCAGAACCTCGCCGTCTTCGGCCTGCTCTACATCCTCTTCTGCTCGGCCATGGGCCTGCTGCTCGCCATCCTGCTCGACCAGAAGATCCGCGGCGAGGGCTTCCTCCGGCCGATCTATCTCTACCCCATGGCGCTCTCGTTCATCGTCACCGGCACCGCCTGGAAGTGGTTCCTCGACCCCGGCATCGGGCTCGAGCAGGTGGTCCGCTCGTGGGGCTTCGCCGATTTCACCTTCGGCTGGATCAAGGACAGCTCGATGGCGATCTACTGCATCGTCATCGCGGCGGTCTGGCAGTCGACCGGCTTCGTCATGGCGATGTTCCTCGCCGGCCTCAGGGGCATCGACAGCGAGATCATGAAGGCGGCGCAGATCGACGGCGCCTCGACCTTCCAGCTCTACCGGCGGATCATCATCCCGCAGCTGCGGCCGGCCTTCCTCTCGGCCTTCGTCGTGCTCTCGCATCTCGCCATCAAGTCCTACGACCTGGTGATCGCGCTCACCGGTGGCGGCCCGGGGAGGGCAACGGAGATGCCGGCGACGTTCATGTATTCCTACACGTTCACCCGCAACCAGATGGGCGTGGGCGCCGCCTCGGCCGTCATCATGCTGATGATGATCGCGTCCGTGATCGTTCCCTATCTCTATGCCGAGATGCGGGAGGGCAGGCATGGCGGCCACTAGCGCGCCGGCTGCCGAAGGGGGCTTCGCGGGCAACAGGCTGGCGCGGGCCGTCCTCTACGCCGCCCTCCTCGTCTTCGCCTTCTACTTCCTCCTGCCGCTCTACGTGATGCTGGTGAACTCGGTGAAACCGCTCGCCGAGATCCAGGGCGGCAACATGCTGGCGCTGCCCGGGGCGTTCACCACCGAGCCCTGGGCCAGCGCCTGGAGCACGGCCCAGGTCGGCGTCGAGCCGACGGGGCTTCGGCCCTATTTCTGGAACTCGATCAAGATGGTGGTGCCGGCCGTCCTGATCTCGACGCTGCTCGGTGCCTTGAACGGCTATGTCCTGACCAAGTGGCGGTTTCCGGGCGACCGGCTGGTCTTCGCGCTGATGCTCTTTTCCTGCTTCATCCCGTTCCAGATCGTGCTCATCCCGATGGCCCGCATCCTCGGCAGCATCGGCCTCGCCGGCACCACGGCGGGCCTCGTCCTCGTCCACGTCGTCTACGGCCTCGGCTTCACCACCCTCTTCTTCCGCAACTACTACGACGCCTTCCCGAGCGAGCTGGTCAAGGCGGCGCAGATCGACGGGGCGGGGTTCTTCCGCATCTTCTGGCGGATCCTGCTGCCGAGCTCCGGGCCGATCATCACGGTCACCGTCATCTGGCAGTTCACCAATGTCTGGAACGACTTCCTCTTCGGCGCCTCGTTCGCCGGCTTCGGCTCGACGCCGATGACGGTGGCGCTCAACAACCTGGTCAGCTCGTCGACCGGGGTGAAGGAGTACAACGTGCATTTCGCCGGCGCCGTCCTCGCGGCCCTGCCGACGCTCATCGTCTACATCGTCTCCGGACGCTATTTCGTGCGCGGCCTGATGGCCGGCGCCGTGAAAGGCTGAGTCGGCATGGCTTCGCTCGACATCGACCGGGTCGAGAAGCGCTTCGGCTCGACCCGCGTGCTCGAGGGGATCGACATCGCGGTCGAGGATGGCGAGTTCCTGGTGCTGGTCGGCCCCTCGGGCTGCGGCAAGTCCACCCTGCTCGCGCTGATCGCCGGGCTGGAAAGCGTTACGGCGGGGGAGATCCGGATCGACGGTGTGCGGGTCAACGAGCGCCATCCCAAGGACCGCGACATCGCCATGGTGTTCCAGTCCTACGCGCTTTACCCCAACATGACCGTGGCCCAGAACATGGCCTTCGGGCTCGAGATGCGCGGCCTGCCGAAGGCCGAGCGCGACGTCGCCGTGGCCGATGCCGCCCGCCTCCTGCAGATCGAGCCGCTGCTGGCCCGCAAGCCCGGCCAGCTCTCCGGCGGCCAGCGGCAGCGCGTTGCGATGGGGCGCGCCCTCGTCCGTCAGCCCCGGATCTTCCTCTTCGACGAGCCGCTCTCCAATCTCGACGCCAAGCTGCGGGTCGAGATGCGGACCGAGATCAAGAAGCTGCACCAGCGCCTGGGCGCCACCATCGTCTACGTGACCCATGACCAGATCGAGGCCATGACCCTGGCGACGCGGATCGCCATCATGAACAAGGGCGTCCTGCAGCAGCTCGGCACGCCGCGCGAGCTCTACGATCGGCCCGCCAACACCTTCGTCGCCACCTTCATCGGCTCGCCGGCGATGAACCTCATTCCGGGTGCGGTATGCGGCAGCAAGGTTCACCTCGAGGGCGGCATCGAGCTGCCCCTCATGGCGCCGGCGCCCGACGGCCCCACCCTTCTCGGCCTGCGGCCGGAGAGCATCACCGAGGCGGCGGACGGCGCCACGGGGATCGAGCTCGCCGTCGAGGTGACGGAGCCCACCGGCCCCGATACGCTTGCCGTCGTCCGCATCGCCGGGACCGAGGCGACCGCGCGCCTGCGCGCGGATACGGATGTCGTGCCCGGCAGAAGCGCAGCCTTCACGCTCGACATGAGCAAGGCCTCGTTGTTCCATCCGCGGACTGGCGCCCGACTGGACTGACTTGGCCGAGCCAGCGTGGTGCCGCTGATCCGACCTGCCTCTGATGGTCGCAGCGTCGGCCCCGACACTTGCCGGACACCTGCCCGAAGGCGCATCCTCGGCAGTCGCAAGCAGGCCACGAGCGCCATGGCGAGGACGTCGACGCAGCTCGGGCCTGGAGACGGCGAACGGGATTCCCTTGAACGCAGGACCGAACGGCACCGACCGGCAAGGCGAGGCGGGGCTGTCAGAGGCGCAGTCGCTGCTCGAGCAGGTGTTCGCCTCGGAGATTCGTGCCTGGCGCGGCGAGGCAGCGCTCGGCCCGCTCTTCTGGGGCAAGGGGGTCGGCGTCAGCCTGCTGCTGATCGTTTTCCATGCCAGCTTGATGTGGCAGGGGCTGGCCCTGGTCCAGCAGCTCTCGCTCATGGCCATCGCCGCCTACACGGTCTGGATCCTGGTTGCCGTCTGGCGCTGCGCCGGTCGCGCGGACCCCAACTGGGGCACGCTGGCCCGCTGGCTGACGGTCGCCTGGGCCGCCAATGCAACGCTGGTCCTGCTGTTCCTCCAGCTCGATCTCGTCATGGCGGCGTTCGGCGGCTGAGGCGATGACCGCGTTGCTGGTCGGCGCCGACTGACATGGCGGAGCTCGCTCTGCTTTTCGCTTCGGCCTTCCTCGCCGCGACGCTTGTCCCGTTCGCGTCCGAGATCACGCTCGCCGGCATGGCGATGGCCGGTTGGGGAGGGAAGCTGACGCTCTGGGCCACGGCGACGGCGGGCAACACCCTGGGCTCGCTGCTCAACTGGTCCCTCGGCCGCTGGGCGCGGCGCTGGCGCGACCATCGGCTCTTTCCGCTGCGGCCGGCACAGTTGGACCGCGCCACCCGGCATTTTCAGCGTTGGGGCATCTGGTCGCTGCTCTTCGCCTGGGTCCCCGTCGTGGGCGATCCCTTGACCCTTGTCGCCGGCCTCTTCCGCACGCCCTTCCTGCCGACCCTGATCCTCATCGGGATCGGCAAGGGCGTGCGCTATGCCCTGGTACTCGGCCTGGTTCCCGGCTGAGCGGCCTCATTCGGCGAGCACGTCCAGCGGGTCGGCAAAAGCGTGGCCCTGGGCCTCGGCCACGGCCCGATAGGTGACCTTGCCGGCATGCACGTTGAGGCCGGCGCGGAAATGCGGGTTCTCGCGCAAGGCGGCCTTGTAGCCCTTGTCGGCGAGGGCCAGCGCATAAGGCAGGGTGACGTTGTTGAGCGCCAGCGTCGAGGTCCGCGGCACGGCGCCCGGCATGTTGGCGACGCAGTAGTGGACGACGTCGTCGACGATGTAGGTCGGCTCCGCATGGGTCGTCGGATGCGAGGTCTCGAAGCAGCCACCCTGGTCGATGGCGACGTCGACCAGCACCGTGCCCGGGCGCATCCTCCTGACCATGTCGGCGGTGACCAGCTTCGGCGCGTTGTCGCCGGGCACGAGGACGGCGCCGATCACGAGGTCGGCGTCGACCACGTAGCGGTCGAGCGAGGCGCGCTGGGAGTAGACGGTGTTCAGGCCGGGCCCGAAGCGGCGGGCGAGGTGCTGGAGCGCATCGACGTTGCGGTCGAGGACAGTCACATCCGCGGCCATCCCGAGCGCCATCATGATCGCGTTCTCGCCGACCACGCCGCCGCCGATCACCGTCACCCTGGCGCTCTCGACGCCCGGCACGCCGCCGAGCAGGATGCCGCAGCCGCCATGCGCCCGCTCGAGGCAGTAGGCGCCCGCCTGGATGGCGAGACGACCGGCGATTTGGGACATCGGTGCGAGGAGCGGCAGGTGCCCATGGCTGTCGGTGACCGTCTCGTAGGCGATGCAGGTGGCACCGCTGCGCATGAGCTCGGTGGTCTGCTCCGGGTCCGGGGCGAGATGGAGATAGGTGAAGAGAATCTGGCCCGGCCGCAACATGGCCCGCTCGGCCGCCTGTGGCTCCTTAACCTTGACGATCATGTCGGCGGTCGCGAAGACGTCCGCCGCGGAGGCGGCGATGTCGGCGCCAGCGGCGGCATAGGCCGCATCGTCCGAGCCGATCCCGGTGCCGGCACCGGTCTCGACGACCACGTCGTGCCCATGAGCGACAAACTCGATCACGCTCGCCGGTGTCAGCCCCACGCGGTACTCGTGGTTCTTGATCTCCTTCGGCACGCCAACCCGCATCAGTTCTCTCCTCTCCTGTCATGCTTCTCGGTTGACCGGCGTGGATCCTAGCACGCGCCATGCCTGTCGTCCTGTGCACGGCGCTGCTAAGCTCCGGGTGTCCTTGAACCTGTCAGCGAGCTCCAAATGGCGAACGACCTGCCTGCGTCCTGCGACGTCGTGGTCATCGGTGGCGGCATCATCGGCTGCTCGATCGCCTACCACCTGACCAAGCTCGGGCTTCGCGACGTGGTCGTGCTCGAGCGCAAGCGGCTGACCTCCGGCACCACCTGGCACGCGGCCGGGCTGATCGGCCAGTTGCGCGCCTCGCGGCGGATGACCGAGCTCGCCAAGTACACTTCCGAGCTGCTCTGGTCGCTCGAGGCCGAGACGGGCCTCTCGACCGGCTTTCGCCAGAACGGGTCGATCAGCGTCGCGACCCATGCCGAGCGCTTCGAGGAGCTGAAGCGCGGCGCCTCGATGGCGAAGAATTTCGGCCTCGCGGTCGAGGTGCTGACCCCCGGCGACATCGCGAGCCGCTACCCGCTGCTGCGAACGGACGATCTCGTGGGCGGCATTTTCCTGCCCAAGGACGGCCAGGCCGATCCCGCCAATGTCGCCATGGCCTACGCCAAGGGGGCCAGATCCGGCGGCGCCAGAATCTTCGAGAACACGGCGGTCGAGCGGATTCTGGTCGAGCAGGGCAGGGCGGCCGGCGTGCTGACCCGCGAGGGGCCGATCCGGGCCGCGACCACGGTGCTCGCCGCGGGCATGTGGAGCCACGCCATTGCGCGGCAGGTCGGCGTCGCCGTGCCGCTGCATGCCGCCGAGCATTTCTACATCGTCACCGAGCCCATTGCCGGCCTGCCCCGGGACCTGCCGGTGCTGCGGGTGCCGGACGAATGCGCCTACGTCAAGGAGGACGCCGGCAAGCTCCTGCTCGGCGCGTTCGAGCCGGTCGCCAAACCCTGGGGCATGGGCGGCATTCCCGACGATTTCGAGTTCACGACCCTGCCCGATGATGTCGAGCATTTCGAGCCGATCCTGGAGGCTGCGATCAGGCGGCTGCCGGCGCTGGCCGAGACCGGCATCCAGACCTTCTTCAACGGCCCGGAGAGCTTCACCCCCGACGACCGCTATCTGCTCGGCGAGACGGCCGAGCTTCGGGATCTCTTCGTCGCCTGCGGCATGAACTCGATCGGCATCCAGTCCTCGGGCGGGGTCGGCAAGGTGCTGGCCGAGTGGATCCGGGACCGGCACATGCCGGCCGATCTGGTCGATGTCGATGTCCGTCGGCTGCAGCCGTTCCAGGCCAACCAGCGCTACCTGCGCGAGCGGACGACCGAGACGCTCGGGCTGCTCTACGCCATGCACTGGCCGCACCGGCAATACGCGACTGCCCGCGGTGTCCGGCGCTCGCCCTTTCATGATCGCCTCCTGGCGCTGGGTGCCGTGATGGGTGAGCAGTCCGGGTGGGAGCGACCGAACTGGTTCGCCGCGCCCGATGGCGAGCGGGACTACCGCTACTCCTGGGGCCGGCAGAACTGGTTCGAGCCGTGCGCCGCCGAATGCCGGGCAGTGCGCGATGCTGTCGTCCTCTTCGACCAGTCGAGCTTCACGAAGTGCCTCGTGACCGGCCCGGATGCGCTGGCGCTACTCAACCATGTCTCGGCGGCCGAGATGAACGTGCCGGTCGGCCGGGTGGTCTACACCCAATGGCTGAACGAGCGGGGCGGCATCGAGGCCGATCTCACGGTGACCCGGACCGGCGAGACAGAGTTCCTGGTGGTCACGACGGCCGCTGGCCAGACCCGCGATCTCGCCTGGCTGCGCCGGCATGTAGGGGAGGGTTGCCGCTGTGCGGTCGTCGATCTCACGTCGGGCCTGCCGATGCTGGGCCTCATGGGACCGCAGAGCCGCGCCCTGCTCGAGGCGGTGTCGGGCGAGAGCCTGGGCGACGCCGATTTCCCCTTCGCCACCTCGCGGGAGCTGGAGATCGGCTGTGCCGTGGTCCGGGCCAGCCGCCTCACCTATGTCGGCGAGCTGGGCTTCGAGCTCTACGTGCCGGCGGAGTTCGCCGTGCATGTCTTCGACGTCCTCGTCGAGGCCGGCAGCGCGTTCGGGCTCGGCATGGCCGGCTATCACGCCATGAACGCCTGCCGCATGGAGAAGGCGTACCGCCACTGGGGCCACGACATCTCCGTCGAGGACACCCCGCTCGAGGCGGGCCTCGGCTTTGCCGTCGGCTGGCGCAAGCCTGATTTCATCGGCCGCGAGGCGCTTTTCCGGCAGCGCGAGGCCGGCGGACCAACGCGGCGGCTCGTCCAGCTCAAGCTGGCGGATCCCGCCGAGCTGTTGCACCAGGAAGAGCCCGTCTGGTCGGGTAGCGAGATCGTCGGCTCGATCACTTCGGGCGCCTATGGTCACCGGATCGACGCCTCGCTCGGCATGGGCTATGTGCAGTTGCCGGGCGGGGTGAAGGACCTGGCGCCGGGCCGCGAGTTCGCCATCGAGATCGGCTGGCGAAAGGTTCCGGCCGAGGCCCGGCTCGAGGCCTTCTATGACCCGGCCAATGAGAGAATTCGCGCCTGAAGGTGCGGCAACTCGGGAGCAGACGATGACGCTGATGACGCCGTCCGAGGCGATGGTCGAGACCCTGGTGGCGCAGGGGGTCACTCATGTCTTCGGCATCGTGGGCTCGGCCTACATGGACGCGCTCGACATCTTCGAGCCGGCCGGCATCCGCTTCGTCTCGGTGGCGCACGAGCAGGGTGCCGGGCACATGGCCGACGGCTATGCCCGGGCATCCGGGCGGCACGGCGTCTGCATCGCCCAGAACGCGTCAGCAATCACCAATTTCGTGATTTGGTGGTACGTCATCAGTATCTAATGGTCGTGGCTATCAATTGAGATGGGCTCGCTGAAATCACGTAGGTCTCGGCGGCTTCCAGGAAGCTGAGCAGATGCCCTTCTTCGAGCGGATCACCAAGTACCAGTACTGCGCCACCAGGGGGTGGATGGCCGGAGCTGTTTGGCTGCCGTTTCGACTATGCCATGCTGCGAACGTGGCCTTAATTCCAGTTCAACATCCCAAGCGCGATCTTCACGGTGGCGAGGCGGACTACAATGATCCAAGAGCCGATCCGCCGAGGTGGCCTCGGGCGGCCCTGAAAGCCTTCGATGCCGCGGCAGCGCTGATCGCCGATGCGGAAGTCTCGGTCATCCTTCTCGGGTGGGGTGTGGTGGTGATGAGCGATGGCGTGGGCGAGGTGATCAGGCTCGCTGAGCATTTGCAGCCTGCCAATAACACCTACCCGTGCCAATGATGAAGCCCCGCAGTCGCATCCGCTCTGGTGTGGTCCCATCGGCTACCAGGGCCTGGAAGGCGGCGATGAAGCTGCTGGCTCAGGGGCCGACGTGGTGCTGGCGTCGGCACCCGGTTTGGCCCGGCACGCTGCAGCACGGCATCGACTACTGGCCGGAAGAACGCGAAGCTGATCCAGGTGGAGGCGAATCCGCGGCGTGATCGAAGCAGGAAACAGGCGGCGGTCGGGTGTGCGGCGATGCGCGGCTGGCGACCGCCGCGATCCACGAGCGGTTGACGACTGCCAACCGGCCACCGCGGCACGGCACCGCGATGCACGGGTGGCGGAGATCGGGAAGCGAAAGGCGGCGGGAGCGAGCCCGACGAATGGGGCCAGTGACGGTCGCCGAAGCCGCCTGCGACTTGAGCTGCGCGAGCTGGAGAAGGCGCTGCCGAAGAACGCGATGACGACCGACATCGCAAGACCTGCTCGGTCTCGCAAATTCCCACCTGCGTCGAGCAGCTCCCCAGAGCTTTTTTCGCCGCAGATGAGCTTCTGCACCGGTGGGTACGCCTATCCGACGGCGTGAGATCGGCGCCAAGGTCGCTCGCTGGCCCGGGATACAGGCTGGCCGTCGCCTATGTCGGCGACGCAGCCCAGCGCTTGTTTTCCGCAGGAGACGCTGCAGTGCGGTCCGCGAGAACATCTCGGCGGTGGTCGTGGTGTTCAAATAAACCAGCACGTAAAGTGAGAAGAAGAACCAGATCGACTTCTACGCCGACCGCTATGTCGGCACCAACCTCGAGAACCCTTGAGCCAGCCGCATCGCCTGGGCGATGGGTGCTAACGGCGTGAGTCGGTCGATATTCTGACCAGATCGGTGATGCGCCAGAGCTTCATCGCCAGCAACCGGCCGTCGGTGCGCGGAGATCGCTGCGACGCAGGAAGCTGGTGAGCTGCTCTGCCGCGACGCGTTGAAGCTAGGCTGCGCTGGCTACCGACAAGTGCCTCGCGACGATTTGTCACCGCCGAATGAAACCAGGGAAAGTTAACTATGACCAAGCTTGCTTTTGTATTCGCCGTCTGCGCCCCTTGTTGCGCCGGATCTCTGCCACGAGCAGTTGGGCCCAGGACGGCGCCGTGGATCGAGCAGACCGCGGCCGTGCGCCTGTGCACGATGCGGACCTCACCACACGACAGGTGCTACCGAGACCGAGGACGGGCGCTTCGTCACCGTCGTGGCATTCGCCCGAGGTGCGTAACCTGCCCGCAGGTCGAGGTCGGCGATACGGTGACGATCGGCTACGGCGGGCATCGTCGCGAGTCTTCGTCCTGCCCGGCGCCGAGCCGATCACGATACCGCCCCTGATGCGCAGCGAGGAGGGCGAGACCGGCGGGTGCTACCGTAACAAATGATCGACGTTGCCCAGGCGTTCGACGCGGCACGGGCCGCGTCACCTTCAGACCCTAGGGATGGGCCGGAACGTCGGCTGGCGGTGCGCGACCCGGAGATGCGTGCCTTTGTCGAGACATTGAAGCCGGTGATACCGTGCAGCAGGTGACACTTCGGTCGAGGTCATCGTGCCATGGTTGTCGATCCTGATGCCGTAGAGCTTCGTCGTCTGCGACATCCTGCTCAATGCGGCCCTGACGATCCTGTGTCAGGTGCCGCGGAGCTGGCACCCGTGCGGCGGTGCACGGGCATGGCGACGAAAGAAGCAGCGTGCAGGATGACAAAGGAAGCGGCGCAGGATCTCGTGGCAGGGGATCAGCGTGAGCCGGGGAGAGCGCGGGCGCTGACCTCGGCGAACGGCAGGGGCCGACCTCTGCCGGTGGCAGGCGGTCCAGCCGGGCAGCGCTCGCCCGCCCGTCATCAGCTCAAGCCGAGGCGAAGCGCGATCCAGGCGTCGTTCGACGGCTGTTCGAAACCGGTGAGTATCCCTACAAGAGCTACATGTCGCCGCCGCAGCTACGAGGCGTACAAGCCTGAGTTGCAGCCGGAAGCTGCTCAAGGCGCAGTCCTGATCAGCGCGACAACAGAAGGTCGTCATCTTCGAAGGCCGCGACGCAGCGCGCGGGCGGCAATGACTGCCGCTTCATTGAGCATCTGAACGCCCGCGGCGGGGCGCGCGCGTGGTCGCCCTGAAAAGCCGAGCTGAAAGCGGGAGCAGACGCAGTGGCATTCCAGCGCCACGTGGAGTAACCCAGCCGGCGGCGAGATCGCGTTCTTCGACCGCCCTGGTACACCGCGCTGGTGTCGAGCGGGTCATATTTTGCAAGCCAAATGACTATCTCGAGTTCATGCGGCAGTGCCCTCCTGAGTTCGAGCGCATGCTCGTTCGTACGGGGAACTCCGCTCAAGTACTGGTTCCCGGTCACCCGCGAGGAGCAACGTCGCGTCGCGCGAGGCACGACCCGCTTCCAAGCAGTGGAAGCTCTCGCCGATGGATTCATTCCATTGACAAATGGAAGACTACACAGCTGCCAAGGAGGCGATGTTCTCTATACCGACACTGCGGATGCGCTTATATCTGTAGTGAAGTTTCGGACGACAAGAAACGAGCACGGCCAGAAGCGCCCGGCATTTCTCTATATGCTGCCGTATCCAGACAAGGACGAGGCGCTGTTCATGCGCCGGACCCGCTTATCGTCGGGTCGAGCGGCTGGCGTCATCGGTGCGGCAGCGCACATTCTGCGCTAGTTTCGCATCCTGAGTAGCAGCGAGTAATGCTGCGCATAGCCTCGCCGTGCCTTGCTCGTGGTTGGCTGCTGCTTGCCCCCATCGATTGCTGTGGCCTGGTTCCCTGAAACGGTCCAGATCGGCCGGCTGGGGCTGGTCCATGACGAGTGGACCGTGGTGCTCTCCCACCTGCAACTCGAGCGCCGACCCGGGGCGCCGCTGGCGCTCAGCATCGATCGAATTGAGGGGCCAACGGGCATCATGCCCTTTTGGGCCAGCCTGAGACTGGTTCCCGGGGCTAAGGGCTGGCGGCTCGATGGCGTGGTTGCCAGTGGCAAGGGCGAGCTGGTCCTTCGCTTCAGCGGGGCCGGCCATCGTGGTGAGCTGGATCGCGCGACGGCCGCCATCGAGCCGTTGCGCTTCGAGCCGGGCGCCCTGCAGCCGGTCCGCTTTTGGCCGCGCATTGGCGAGATGGTCCGGGATGTGCAGGGTACCATCGATCTCTCACTGGACTGGCAGCGGGGCCCGCCGGAATCGGCCGATCTCGTGTTCGAGATCGCCGGGCTGACGTTCGACACCGACTATGGCCGGGTCGAGCGGATCGACGGGACGATCCGGCTCGATCGCCTCTGGCCGCCGCGGACGGCAACGCCCCAACGGCTGCGGATCGAAGGTCTAGATCTCGGCCGCTTGGTCGAGCGCCTGGAGATCGAAGCGCTGGCGATCGAAGGCATTATGGATGCCGCCCTCGAATTCAGTTTCACCGAAGCGGGCAGGCTCTATATCGAGCAGAGCCTGCTCGAGGCGCGTGGGCCGGGCGTCATCCGCTATCGACCGGCGCAGCCGCCGCCCCTGCTGGCGAGCCAGGGAGCGAACGTCGATCTGCTCATCGCCGCCTTGGCAGACTTCCGCTACGATGCGGCCACTGCGACGGTGAAAGGCTTCGTCGACGGCGACAACTCTGTCGCGTTGCAGTTGCAGGGCGCCAATCCCGAGCTTTACGAGGGCCATCCCATTGAGCTCAATCTCAGCCTCGAAGCCCCGATACTCGACCTCGTCGGCGCTGGCCGGGAGGTGCTCGATCTGCCGGTCCGCTTGCGTCGCGCGGTGCAGGAGCTCGGGCGCTGAGCGGGGCCACGGACTCGCGGTGTCCCCATCCCTGGTCGCCTCGTGCGCCGCCCTGCCCCTGCTCGTCCTCCTCCTCGGCTGCCAGCCGACGGTTCAGCTCGAGGCGCCCAAGGAGCCGATCGTCATCAATCTCAACGTCAAGATCGAGCAGGAGGTTCGGGTGCGCGTCGAACGCGACCTGGACGAGCTCCTGGAAGATCCGGAGCTCTTCGGAGGCTAGATCACGTGATGCGCTCGAAGCTTACCCGCCGTGTCGTCATGATTGCCGGTGGCGCGCTCGCCCTCCTCGGCCTCTGGCGCAAGGCTTGGGCCGTGGACCTTGCCGAGGCCAAGAGTGCCGGCCAGTTGGGCGAGCGCATCGACGGCTTTGTCGGGGTGGTCAGCGCGGATGCACCGCCGGAAGTGCGAGCCCTGGCCGGCGAGATCAATGCCGGCCGCCGAGCCGAGTATGCTGCGATTGCCAAACGTCAGGGTGTGGCGCTCGAGGTCGTGGCCCAACTGGCCGGCGAGAAGTTGGTTCAGCGTGCCGGGCCGGGGGAATGGATCCTCGATGCCGACGGGCGGTGGCTCCAGCGATAGCCCGGCTGGTCTTTGCGACCATGCAGCCAACCTGTCCGTGAGCCCGGCGCGCCGATCTGTTGCGCGTGAAGCGGATCCGCGGTCGGCCGATCGTTTGCGCGGTTCTTGTCGGGGGAAGCGCGTTGCCCGATCCCGGGGATTGGACCGCTTGAGTGGGTCAATATGCGATCTGTTTCTCGCCGGCGCCGGGGAGCGAGCTGGAGCATTTCGCTGCTATTGACGGTGACCGATCTCGACGGGTTTGTCGCCCTCGTGCCGAGCGCACCGTCGCCACCGCTGGATGCTCTTGCTGCTGATTGCGTGCGCTGGTTCGATTCGTTTCCTGCACCTTCCAGCACCGACGGACTGGCCCGGCGCCGCCGCGTCGGGCTGACACCCCGACAGGACAGCCATTTGCGGGAGTTCGGCTATCCCTTCGTCCTCGAGGATTTCCCCTCCATCTGACGCTGACCCGGCGACTTGCCGAGGAGAGCGGTATCGACCGCTCCCGTTTCTGCGCGATCACGCCCAATTGATCGAAAAACAGGATCTGGCCATCGACGCGATTGCGATTTTTTGCGCAGGATTCGCGCGACCATCCCTTCATGCATAGGAGCCGCCATGCCTTCCGTGAGCGCCGAACAGACACGGCTGCGGTGAGTCGAGCAGGGTTTCCCATCTAATAGTCGCTCCTGCCTGTGTTCGTTCTACAACCATTGGTTCAATTGGCTCTAGGTGTCGAAGCTAACAGAGGATTAAGACGCACGATCATTTGGGCGATTGCCCGAGGGTTGAACGTCAACGTAGGTACTATTCTACAGCGAGAGAGGGCGATCCTCTCTTGCAAAAGATGTCCATTTCATCGATTGTATTAATACGCCTTAAGCATAAGGACTCTGCCGGTGAAGCGTGCCTCGACCGGTAGGGTTATGAGCTACATAGCTACGCCGGCATCGCATACCACTTCGGTTGCCGGAGTCGGAGGGGAGCAAGACGGTCATGTTGGCGACGTCATCAGCGAACGATCAACTGTCGACCGCAGACAATGTGACGAGGGTTTCAGAGACACTCCGCGCAGTCACCGCAAGCGGAGTCCTGCGCCCTGATCCCTGGCTGGCGCTGGTCGATTCGCGACCGTTCAGCAGGGTTTGCATCTCGCGCTATCTCTGTGCTTCGGATGCGCTCAGCCAGCAGATCATCGCCGTATCCATCGACGAGCTGACGCGTGAAGGCGTGCCGCCGGAAAGCCGGCCCTCGCTGGTGATCTACAGCGTCGGAAGCGTGTCGATCGAGGACGCGGCCACCCGTGCCGACCTGGATCGGTTGCTGGCCTGCCTCGGCCCGGTGCCGGTGGTCGTGCTGTCCGATCGCACCGAGCCAGAGGAGGCACGCAACGCGCTCGCGGCGGGGGCGATGGGCTTCATCGCGACGTCCGAGGAGGCGCCGTTGATGTGCAAGGCGCTGTCCCTGGTGCAGGCGGGCGGGATCTTCGTGCCGGGCGATCTCGTCAGTCAGTGGCTCAGGCAGGACGGACGCCCGAACATCACTGAGGCGACGCCGGCGGAAACGAGCTCGGACGGTCCGGTGCTGGCCAACGAGCTGACACCGCGCCAGATGGACGTTCTGGAGATTCTCCAGGAGGGGCATCCGAACAAGGTGATCGCCGCCCGTTTGCGGATGACCGAAAGCACCGTGAAGGTGCATGTCCGGCAAATCATGCGGCGACTGAACGCCAAGAACCGGACCGAGGTGGCGCTGCTGGCGCAGCGTCACCTGGCAACGTTCAGAAGAATGGTGTGTTGAAGCGATAGGCGACCGTGGCGCGCACGGTGTAGTCGGGCGCGTCGTCGGTAAGGCCGATGCTGGTATTCAAGCGAAAGAGCGTGCGCGGTGCGATGATCGCCGAGCCGCCGAAGTCGAAGCTGGCGGCCAACTGATCGCTGCCGTTGATCTTCTCGCCATTGACCTCGATATCATCCGAATAGGTCTGGTTGAGCGCCACGTTCAGTGACGTTTCCGGGCTGAGGGCCAGGGCCGCGCCGAGCGACAGGGCGTACTCGCTGCCGAGGTCCACATCATCGTCCTCGAACTGGTAGCTGTAGGTGAAGCCACCGACGAAGGCGAGCGGATCCTGACGCTTCACGGCGACCAGCTGGCCGCGAATCTGATGGAAGCCGTTGCCGAGGAAGACGCCGTCGTCGAACTGGTCACCGGTGGCCGTGTCCCAAACGACGCGACCGACGATATCGGGCCGCCACTCGCCTTCACGCAGCAACGTCTTGGCAAATCCGACGGTGATGTCACCGAGCCCATAGCCCGTTCGCTCCTGGGAATCCGCGATACCGCCATTGATATTCAGATTCGCCTGCTCGTTGACCAGATCGAATGGCACGTTGAGCTCGAACTGCGAATCGAAGGGCAGCCCGACACTCAGCCCCAGGTCGAAGGCGAACTCGTTGCGCTCCGTGTTCGCATTGGCGACCTGCCCGCCGACAAGGGCCGGGAAGTTCGAGTCGCGTCGCGAGAACCCGACCGCGGGAGCGATTTCCGACTGGCCAGCCGGAAGCAGCAGCGCGCCTACATCCACCAGCGTGCGCTCGAGGGCACGTTCCGCGGAGAGCTCGTCGACATCGATCAGGCCGCGCGAGGCGGGCGGCGGCGCTTCGGCGGATTCGACGGGCCGCGGAGCTTCCGTCGGTTCGGTTGGCGCCGCCTCCGCCTCGACCGGAGACGGGTCCTTGCCCCCCAGTCGACGCTCGAGCTCGTCGACCCTGCGCATCAGCTCGATGATGACGGCGTCGCGTGCCTTGAGCTCCTCCTGCAGGGTTTCGTCGCTGACCGTGGTTGCATCCTGGGCCGACGCGGGGCTGGAAAGGTGGAGAAGGGCGACGGCCGTCGCCGTGGCGGTGACGCACAGGCTCGCTGGACGTGTCGAGATCGGATGCCGACGGTGCATGAAATTTACCACTTCTGATGAGGCTCAGCGAAGCACGAGGAATTCCGCCAGCGTCGGCTCCAGACGGTTCGGCGGGATCAGGCCGTCGCGCCGCTCGACCACGAAGCCGACCCGACCGATCCGCGGGAAATCGATCCAGGCGCGCTCGAAACGTTCCCGGCTCATGGTGCGATTGCCATAGGCCGGGTCGGCGAGGAGGACGCTGCCGCCCAGCTCGCCACGGAAGATGACGAAATGCCGGAAGCCGTGGAGATCGAGGGGCACGATGATCGGTGCGCGCTCGAACAGATCGTCATAGGTCAGCTGCCCGAAGCCGATACCTTCGTAGCCTCGCCCATCGACGAAGCGCTTCAGGTCGAGCAGCGAGAAACCCTGGCGCAATCGGATCAAAGCCGGGTTCTCGATGTATTCGGGCCGATCGATCAGGCCGAGCGCGATCTCGCGCTCGGTCACCGGGTCGCCGTGCTGGTAGGTGAGGAGCGTCGCCAGCGCGGCGGCGGCGCAGCTGATGTCGAATTCCTGTATGACCACCTGATGTCGGCGCAACTCACCCACGCTCCGGACCGATTGCGCGGCGGCTAAGCCCGGAGTGCTAGCGCCCAACGTCAAAAGGGCTGCGCCGACGAGAAAACGTCGCCTACTCGGGTGCATCAAGACAATACCTCCTCCACGGGGGATAGTGATGAACCGCCGAAACGGTCAACTGCAGCTCACATCGCCCCTGGCGATCACGACGTGCCGTCACCCTAATGCCACGCTAGGTAAACAAGCAACCGTGCCGGACGTCGGGCTCGAAAATCGCCTGTTCAGCGAACATCCAGTCATGGCAAAATGTCTGGACTCGCCGGACGAGGTCAGGAGCGGAGGGCAGGATTAAACTGCAAGTTTAAATCACCCGTCGCGACGTCTGGCCGCTAAGTGCCCAGTTGTTAAGCTTAATATTCGACAGGCCTCAATGGTTCAAAAGTCGTATGACCTTTTGAACAAGTTGCGCGATGGGGGAAAATGCTGGCATCTTCTCCACACAAGGTTCTGATCGCCGCGGCTGCCGCAGCTTGGTGTCGAAGCGATCGGCTAAATGAGCGCCTTTGGCCAGGATGGCCTGAGATAGAAGCATAGAGAGGTGAACGCGATGCGGATTTCCAGTTTCCCCAAGAGGACGGCGCTGCTCGCCGGTCTTGCCGCCTTGGGGGTAGCGCTGCCCCTCGTGTCGTCGCAGGCTGGCGAGCCCATGCGGCTCGACGCGGTCCAGATGGACTCGGTGACCGCGGGTGCCATCTCCGGCTTCACGCTGAATGGTGCCGCCCAAGCCTGGGGCACCGTGGGCTCGGAAGCCTCGTTCGAGAGCACCGTGATAAGCACCAGCAATCCGTCGCTGTCGGTCACGAAGGGCGTCGCCGTGGCGAAGGCGATAGGCATTGGTGGCGTGGCGCCACCGCCGTCCGCAACCGCGAGCGTGGGCGCGACCAATGTCGTCGGGCAGAAGGTCTGGACCATTCCGATCAATGTCAGAATTAACGGCTCCGGCTTCTTCTCGGCGCAGGTTGCCGCGGTGGGCATGGCATCGGTTGCCAGTGAGTTCCCGATCTTTTAACTGAACTCTAAGCCTGTACGTCCGGTGTTCCACCTTCGGTTATCATCCGAAAGGGCTGTTGCCAGCGGCCAAAAAACCAGCTAAGTTATTGCTCGGATTGGAGTTCCTGCTTCGATTTCGGTGCTTGCAGGGCGGTTGGGTCGCGTCAGGGTGGAACAGAAAGCAATTCGTGGTCGCTTTGCGACCGTGCCAGAGGAAAGCTTCAACCCATGCGCATCTTGAACGGTATTGTGGGCATTGCCCTCCTGGGCGTCGGCAGTGTGGCGCTTGCCGGCGAACCGGTCAGGCTGGATGCAGCATCGCTGGATTCGGTCACGGCGGGGCTCTGGAATGGCTTTGCTTTGGCGATCACCAGCCCGGCGACGGCGCGGGGGGCTTCGATCAAGGCCTTCCAGGGCTCGCTGTTCCAGACGGAGGAACGGTTGACGGCGACGCCGTCGGCCTTCTCGGGTGACTTTCAGGCGCTCGCCATCTCTCAGACCTACGTCAAGGCCAGCGGGATCGGCACCACCTCGGCATCGGGTGGTGGCGGCGTCTACACAGGAGTTTTCGCGAGATAGTCCGGCCGGGCGTTTGCTCGACGGACAAACGAGGTTCTCGACCGACCAGGTCCAGCTTGGATCGGTCGTGGACGGTACCGACTAACCCTTAGGAGAAGCCTCAATGTCGATGAAGAATCTGTTTCTCGCCGGCGCCGCCGTTACATTGCTGGCGACCAGCGCCATGGCTGCCGAGCCCACGAAGCTCACCGCCAGCCAGATGGACAGTGTGACCGCCGGTGCTTTCAATCTCGACTTGGATTTGGCTCTCGCCATCACAGGGCCTATCCGTGGCAGGAACCTCTCGACTGCGGTTCCGCTTCAGTCGGCCACGTTCAACACGACGAATCAGGTTACCGTCGGCACCTCGCTCGTCTCGCTGCGCCAGACGTCGGGTACGGCTATCAATCAACTCGAAGCCGTTGCGTTGAACAACAACGGCCGTGTTCGCTTGGGCGGCACTCTCGCTGTTGGTGGTTCGGCTTCGTTTGCGAACTAGGGAAAACGGCGCCGTTTGTGCCTGTAGCTTGGGACAGGACGTGAAGGAATTTATTTCCTGGCCGTAGTTAGCAGGTACATTGTTGTGGAAGATCTGAAGAGCCTCGTCGCAAGACGAGGCTCTTTTTCTTTGTGGCGACACGAGTTTCCTCTTGCTATATTTAGTTGAAGAGTTGACCGGCTTGCAGGAACAGGATGCGTGACGTTGGCATGAATCACGGGATGTCGGTGGAACCGTCGAGGCTGGACTTGCTGCTCGATCGGGCCGTGGCCGCTTGCGACCGTGGCGAGGGCGAGCGCGCCGAAGCCTTATGGCGGGAGGCGAGCCAGGCCCATCCGGATAGTGCGCGTGTCCATGCCGTTCGTGGGTCGATCCTGACCGCGGCCGGACACCCGGGCGAGGCAATAACAGCGTACGAGCAGGCGCAGGCCCTGGCTCCACGCGATGTCGAGACGCTGTACAATCTCGCCATGCTTCTGTTTGGGGCAGGACGCAGCGCGGCAGCACTGGAGAAGCTCGAGTCGCTCATAGAGCTCGAGCCGACAATGATCGATGCGCAACGGTGGCGCATCCTCATCCTGGCGGAGCTCGGACAACACGGAGCCGCCATTGCATCCGCCGATTCCGCCTTGGCGGCCGTGCCGGGCTCGGTCGACATTCTCGTTGCGCGAGCCGGGGCGCGGCGCCTCGCCGGCGAGCCCGACGCCGCGCTCGCCGATCTCGACGCTGTTCTTCTGCGTGCGCCAGAACACGGTCGTGCCTGGGCCGAGAAGGGCTACGCCCTGCATGCGCTCGGCCGCTATGCGGAGGGGCTGGACGCCTTCGATCAGGCATTGGAGCATGAGGAGTCGGTCTATGCTCTCATCGGGCTGGGTCTGGTCGAGATCGACCACGGGATGGGACAGGCGGCGCTCGCTGCATTCGACCGAGCCCTGGAGCTGAACCCCGAGAATTTCGACGCACGTTTCTATCGGGCTCAAACGCTGGAGATGCTCGGCCGCTTCGAGGAAGCGTTGGCCGATTATGAAGATGTGCTGGCCCGACGCCCCGACTTCGCCTTCGCCTACAACAATATCGGCAAGATCAAGCGGGACATGGGTTTGATCGACGATGCGCTGGCGGCCTTGCGGCGTGCTTTGGCGCTCGATCCGAATGATCCTCGCATCCATAGCAATCTGCTACTCACGCTCCTCTACGATCCAAGCCAACATCGGGAGGATCTCGCGCGGGAGCACGCGGCGTGGGGACGACGGTTCGGCCAGCCGACAGGCCGTTTCACGGAGTGGCGGAACGACCCCGACCCCACTCGCCCCTTACGGATCGGGATCGTCTCTGCGGAGCTTTGCCGACATGCGGTAAGCGACTGGCTCATGGCTGTTTTTCGTGCGCTTAATCGCAGCCGATTCACGGTGATCTGCTACTCGAGCAATGGCCGCGAAGATAATATGACCGCGCGGTTCAAGGAGCTGGCGGATGGCTGGCGCCTGGTCGTCGGCATGGACGATCGGCGTCTGGCCGAGCAGGTGCGCGCCGACAGCATCGACATCCTGATCGACATATCCGGGCATACGGCGCTCAACCGGCTCGGGTGCTTCGCGCTCAAGCCGGCGCCGGTCCAGGCAACCTGGCTGGGCTATCCTTTCACCACCGGCCTCGAGGCGATCGATTACGCGATCATGGACGAGGTGGCGGTTGCACCGGGCGAGGAGGGACTCTTCGCGGAACGGGTAATACGCCTGTCGCCCAGCCGCTTTTGCTACGAGCCGCCGGCTACCGCACCAGAACCCGCCGAACCCCCCGTGCTGCGCCAGGGCTGGATCACCTTCGGCAGCTTCAACAATGTGGCGAAGCTCACAGGAGAAGTGCTGGCGCTTTGGTGCCGGTTGCTCCAGCGGTTGCCAACTGCCCGCCTTATCCTGAAGTCGCCGTCATTGGACAATCCATCGGTCGCGACCAGGATACGCGAGGCGATCCGCGAGGCCGGAGTCTCGGATGGCAGGCTCGAGCTTCGTGGTGTCTCCGACAACGCCACCGTGCTGCGCCAGTATGGCGATATCGATATCGCCCTCGATCCGTTTCCATTCGGCGGTGGGGCGACGAGCTGCGAGGCCCTGTGGATGGGTGTGCCGATCGTCACCATGCCGGGCTGGCAGCCTGTGTCGCGACAAACGGAGACGCTGCTCCGTGGAATCGGGCGGCCAGAATGGGTGGCGCGCGGTGCGGACGACTACATCGACATCGCTGTCCGCCTGGCATCGCAGCCGTTGCGCCTCGCCGACTATCGTACCGTCCAGCGCCAAGCCATGGCAAACTCGGCGCTTTGCGATCAGCGGCTCTTCGGACAGGAGGTCGAGAAAACCTTGCGCGCGATGTGGGAGCGCTTCTGCACCCAATCGCGCGCTTCGACACAAAAGCCGGTTCCAGCTCAATCGCCGGTGTGGACAGCCGAGGCGCTGATGCCGGGCAAGTTGATGGGGCCACCGCCTTCCGACGACACCCGGACATAGGCGAGGCCCGATGTTCCATTTGCGCGAGGCGTGATGCGAACATCGATCTCGGTGGTCGATCCGGCCGGCACCGTCGGCAAATAGGCCGTAGCCAAGCCATCACCCGATGACACGGTGAGATGAGGCTTAACCGGCGCGGGTGCTGGCGGTGTCGGTGCAGGCTCCGATGGGTCCCCGGGCGAGGGAACGCCACCTCCGCCGCCGATCGGCGAGATCGGCGAGATCGGCGGGATGGGCGGGATGAGCGGCATCGCACCGGCGGTGACATAATCGAGCTGGCCAATGGACAACCGGACCTGCTCGGCGGTGGCGATCGAGGCCATCGCCAACAGACAAGCTGACGCGACGCTCGCATTTCTCAGGAGCGACATGGCGGCTTCTCCCTTTTTGCGTTGCTCAAACCGGCTCGATCTCATTGAGCACGGTTCAAGGGGGCCATCTATTGGAGACCCTTCAGGCCCCAGAGATACAGCTTCAAGGTAGCAGGGCCGATGACCGGCGCGTCGACAATCGATTGGCCAGGATATTGCTGAGCGTACGAGTCGTCCATCTGCAGCGCCAATCTGACAGCCGCCTCATGGCCCAGCGGCGAGTCGATGAGCGAAACGCCCGTGGACAAGGTGCTGAGGCTCAAGCTACCGAGACCGAGGGCGCCGGCGGTCACCTGGTCGAGCTGGTGATCGGTGAGGGCTACCCCTTCGGCTTTGGCCGATGTCGCGGCCAGCAGGCAAATGCCCGAGACGAGCGATAGTGCAATCATACGCATGCGTTTACTCCCCAGGTCGTGTCGAAGCCATCCCCGCTCAACTGTAGTTAGTCCACAGCATGTAGACCACGGGCGATGCGCCAAGTGGTTAAGGATTAACATTAACAAGTCGACGCGACAACCTATCGTTAGCGGTAGAGCGCGAGGTCGATCGAGGATGGCGAGAGGGCGCCCGGGCCAGCGTTCGTCCGATACTAAGCCTTTTGGCTGATGCCCTCATGGGGCCGTTCCTGCCCTGAACGGCGGAAGGGCCGGCGCGTGGCGCCAGCCCTTCCCTTGGTCCGCGACGTTGGACCGTTCAGGCGGCCAGGGCAGGCTCCTCGCTGACCATGGAGCCGATCGAGAGGCCGCCGTCCAGGCCGGTCGAGGCCAACTGGACCTGGAAGTCGCCGTCGACGAAGCCGTCCGAGGCGACGGCGAGCCCTTCACGGATGTCGATCTGGGCGGCGCCCGCGAACTGGCCGAAGAGTTCCGCCAGGGCCAGCGGCTGGTTGTCGTTGACGCCCGCGACGGCGATCGTGCCGCTGATCAGCCCGGAGATGTCCAGATAGAAGGTGCCGTCGCCGAAGGCGATCGACGTCGCCTGGCCGAGGCCGAGACCGCCGATCTCGACCACTGCGCCGCCGAGATCGAGAAGGTTCAGCGCGTCCTCGAGGAGCGCGGCCAGCGACGAGCCGCCGAGCAGGTCGGCGATGTCGGGCGGCGCCAGGGGATCGTTGCCCGGCAGGCTGACCGGTCCGGACGAGCCCGAGGCGAGGTAGAGCGCGTCGTAGAGATCACCGCCGAGCGGCCGGAAGATCGGGCTTTGGGTGAGCTCGAGGTTCAGGTCGGCCGTGAGATTGCCGGTCGCCTGCGGCGTGCCGTCCGGGCCGATCGTCACCGAAAGGACGCCCTGCAGGATGCCGGTCATCACCGCCGTGAAGTACGGCATGCCGCCGATTTCGACATTCGTGCCGGCGACCGAGGCGACCTCGAGATAGAGGTCGAGCTGGGTCGTGCCATCCTCGGCGAGCGAGGCATTGGCGTTGCCGATGGCCTCGAACAGGCTCAGCGTCTCGTAGGTGACCACACCCGGCGTGATCGGCAGCACGTCGACATAGACGTCGCCCAGGGCATAGCCGCCCTCGCCATCGGCGAGGAGATACTGGAAGCCGGCCAAACCAGTGTAGCCGGACGTCGGTGTGAACACCACGTAACCGTCGGGGGTCAGGCCGACCGTGCCGTTCACCGCGTTGCCGACGTCGAGGATGCTCAGGGGATCGCCTTCCACGTCGCTGTCATTGGCGACGAGGCTGGCGAGGGAGGCGAAGAAGCCGACCGTCTCGTAGCCGGTGAAGAAGTCGGTGCCCGCGACCGGAGCATCGTTGACGCCTTCGATCGTCAGCTCGACGGTGGCGGTGCTGGTTTCGCCATGGCTGTCGCTGATCGTGTAGCTGAAGCTCTCGTGCGCCGTCTGGCCGGCGCGGAGATGGTCGAAGCTGCCCCGCGGATCGTAGGTGGCCGTGCCGTCCGGATGGACGGTGAGGCTGCCGGCGAGCGCGCTCGCGTCGACCTCGACGACGCGCAGCACGTCGGTCGCGTCGACATCGGTGTCGTTGGCCAGGAGGTTGAAGACGGCGACCGTGTCCTCGTCGGTGGTGGCGTGGTCATCGGCGGCCACAGGTGCGTCGTTGCAGCCGATGATCTTGACGGTGACGCTGGCGGTGCTGTTGGCGCCGTGCTGGTCGGCCACCGTGTAGGTGAAGGTCTCGTAGGCGACCTCGTCCTCGCCCAGATAGTCGAAGGCACCATTGTGCCGGTAGGTCAGGGTGCCGTCGTGATTGACGAAGGCGTCGCCCACGAGGCCGGTCGTATCGACGCTCACGACGCGCAGCGTATCGTTGACGTCGACGTCCGTGTCGTTGGCGAGGACATCGATCCTGACCGGCCAGTTCTCGTTGACCTGGGTGTGGTCGGCATGCGCCACCGGTGCGTCGTTGACGCCGTTGATCTGGACAGTGACGCTGGCGGTGCTGGTGGCGCCGTGCTGGTCGGCGATGGTGTAGCTGAAGGTCTCGAAGGCCTTCTCGCCCTTGCCGAGATGGTCGAACTGGTCATTGGGACGGTAGGTGAGGGTGCCGTCGTGATTGACGAAGGCGCTACCGACGAGGCCGGTCGTGTCGACGCTCACCACCCGGATGGTGTCGTTGGCGTCGACATCGGCATCGTTGCCGATGACGTCGATCCTGACCGGCCAGTTCTGGTTGGTGACGGCCCTGTCGCCAGCGGCCTCGGGCGCATCGTTGACGCCGGTCACCTCGACGGTGACGGTCGCCTTGCTGGTGGCCCCGAAGCGGTCGGCCACCGTGTAGGTGAACGTCTCCTGAACACTCTCGCCCTGGCCCAGATGATCGAACTGGCCGTTGGTCTCGTAGAGCACGGTGCCATCGTCGTTGAGGGTCACGCGGCCCACGAGCCCGGCGTCGTCGATGCCGATGACGCGCGGCGCATCCTTGGGGTCGTTGTCGAAGTCGTTGGCGAGCACCTCGATGAGGACGGCGCCCTTCTCGTTCGTCGTCGCGTCGTCATGACGGGCGACGGGCGGATTGTTGATGAAGCCGCCACCATTCGGGCCGGATCCGAGACCGCCGCCACCGGGGCCGCCATTGCCGGTGCTGCCGAGCGGCCCGCTGCCGTCGAGCGCCCCGCTGCGGGTGAAGAACTCGGAGTCGCCGCCGAGCGTCCTGCCGTATTCCACGGCACCCAGCTGCATCGTCGGATCGGGGGAGGCGCCGAGATCGTCGATCTGCATCAGTCGGAACTCGGCACCGCCGCTCACCGGCTCCGCGCCCGCCTCGGGGGCGGCCTCGGCGAGCTCGGCAATCGCCGCGGGAACCGGCAGGGGGCCATCGGCAGCGGTCAGCGCCTCGGCGAGCGCCCCAAGCTCGATGGCGCCGCCATCCGCGAGCCGGACATGGGCCGGTTCCTGAAGGGGCAATTCCGCGAGTGTCTGCTCCTGGCCGTCGGCGAAGCGCAGGATCAGCCGCGCCTCGTTCAGCTCGAAGGTGGCGCCGGCCGTGTCCACTTCCGTCAGGTCGATGACGACGGGTGCGCGGGCGTCGCCGGTGTCCGTGTCCGAAGCCGGTGTCACCCGCCTTTCATCGACACCCTGCGGCTGTGCATTTCCGGCCGGCATCGAAGGGGTCTCGCCGGCGACTGGGCTGTTCGGGGCTTCGGCCATGGCGTCCTCTTGCAATCGATCACCAGGAAGTCGTGTCGATCGAGACACCCGATGCCATTGCAATTTGCGCCGGCGTTCATTCGGGACCGATCAACAGCTTCTTTGTAATCGAAGGCGCTGTGCCGAATCTTTGTTAATAAGCGAGATCCGTTTACGAACTTCTTATTATTGTACGCAGAAATAGATCTGTTTGTTATTTACTATTCTTGTTTACGTTCGAAGGGTTCGGACGAAAGATGGTAAACCGGGGGCAGGAGTGACCTGCCCCCGCTCGTCAGTCGCTCTGCGGCTTCAGGTCGAGCGATGCGGAGTTGAGGCAGTAGCGCAGGCCGGTGGGCTCGGGGCCATCAGGAAAGACATGGCCCAGATGGGCGTCGCATCTGGCGCAGAGTGCCTCGGTGCGGGTCATCCCGTGACTGTGATCCGTCCTTGTGGCAACGGCCTCTTCGTCGATCGGCGCCCAAAACGACGGCCAGCCGGTGCCGCTGTCAAATTTGGTCGTGCTGGCGAAGAGCGGCTGGCCGCAGCAGACGCAGGCGTAGGTGCCGGCTTCCTTGGTATTCCAGTAGCGCCCGGTGAACGGCCGTTCGGTGCCCTGCTCGCGCGCGACACGATACTGCTCCGGATCGAGGCTGGCGCGCCACTCGGCATCGTCCTTGACGACCTTGTCATTCATGACGGTTTCTCCGTGGCAAGTTGAACGGCCGCCTCTGCCAGAGCATCGAAGGCTATGGTGACGCACTCGTGCCGGCTCTTGACGGCACGCACCGGGGCCAGCATGGCGAGCTCCGGGAAGGGCGGGTCCTCCGCTGTCCCATCGAGATATGCCCGGATGGCGCCACGTAAAGGCACCACCTCATCGATCGGACGGCCGACGGCATGAGCGGCGAGCAGCGATGCCGCGGCCTGGGTCAAGAGACAGCCACGCGTCTTGTGGGCGACCGCCGCGATTCGTCCCGCCTCGCCCTCGAGATCCAGCGTGACCCGGTCACCACACAGCGGGTTGTCCGTCGTGGCCGTGCCGCCGGGATGCTCCAGCCGCCCCGCATGGCGCTTGTCGCGGGCCGCCTCGATGATCGCCCGGTTGTAGAGAGCCTCGTTCATTGCAGCATCTCGATGGTGCGCTCCAGGCCGTCGATGAGCGCGTCGATATCGTCGTCGTCATTGTAGGGGGCGAGGCTGGCGCGCGCCGTGGCGATCGTGTCGAAGCGCTCCATCAGTGGCTGGCAGCAGTGGTGCCCGCCCCGCAGGGCGACGCCGGCAAGCTGGTCGACGAGCTGGCAGACGTCATGGGCGTGAACGCCATCCACCTCGAAGGCGACCACGCCCAAGCGCTGCTGCAGCCCGGTGGGGCCGAGGATGCGAACGCCGGGAAGCGAGCCGAGGCCGTCGAGGAGGCGGCCGGTCAGCCTCGCCTCATGTGCGGCCAGCGCCGACCAGTCCTGCGCCATGAGCCACTCGGCCGCGGCGGCCATGGCCAGCACCGGGCCGATTGGCGGCGTGCCGGCCTCGAAGCGGTGCGGCGGGGCGGCGAAGGTCGTGCCGGCGAAGCTGACCTCGCGGATCATTTCGCCGCCGCCGAGCAGCGGCGGGAAGGCATCGAGGATCGCCGATCTGCCCCAGAGCACGCCGGCGCCGGTGGCGCCGAACATCTTGTGCGCCGAGAAGGCGTAGAGATCGGCGCCGATCGCCTTGACGTCTATCGGGCCGTGCGGGGCACGCTGGGCGCCGTCGACCACGAGAATCGCCCCCACGTCGTCGGCGGCGGCCCGGAGCCGTGCCAGGTCGGTCACCGCTCCGGTCACGTTGGAGACGTGGGTGAGCGAGACGACCCTGGTCCGATCGGTCAGGACGCCCCCGAGGCGATCGAGATCGAGGCGGCCGTCGTCCGTCACCGGAATAGCCTTGACCACCGCCTGCCTGGCCTTGGCCGCGAGCTGCCAGGGGACGATGTTGCTGTGATGCTCGAGCACCGAGACGAGGATCTCGTCGCCCGGCGACAGCCGTTCCGCGAGACCGTGCGCCGCGATGTTGAGGGCGGACGTGGCGCCCGAGGTGAAGACCACCTCGTCGGGAGCCGGTGCCCCGATATAGCTGGCCATGGTCGAGCGGGCGGCTTCGAAAGCAGCCGATGCCTGGTCGGCCAGACGGTAGACGCCGCGTTTGACATTGGCGCGGGCCGCTGTCTCGAACTCCCAGAGCGCTTCTGCCGCCGCGGCGCAGATCTGTCCGGTCGCCGCGTTGTCGAGATAGTGGAGAGGCTCTGGAAAGCTCGCAAAAATCGGGAACTGCGGCCGCAGCTCTCGGCCGACTCCCATCAATCCTGTCCAGTCAGATAGGCTTCGAGCGCCTCGGGCGTGTCGATGTCGACGAGGCTCGAGGCATTGTCGAAGGCGACCTCGACAACCGCCTCGGCATGCTGGCCGATCAGATGGCGAGCACCGACATCGCCCTCGATGGCCAACATCGCCGGGAAGAAGGCGCTGCCCCAGAGCACGGGATTGCCGCGCTTGCCGTTGTGGGTGGGGACCACGATCGACCGCCCGCTGCCTGGCTCGAAGGCGGCGATCAGCCGGTCGATCAGCTCGGCATCGATTTCGGGCATGTCGCCGAGACAGACGAGCGCCGCGTCGATGCCCGGCGGCAAGGCGGCGATTCCGGCCTTGAGTGAGGTGCTGAGTCCGTCTGCGAAGGCCGGGTTGTGCACGATGCGCACGGCCGTGCCGGCCAGGATGGCCTCGACCGCCGCGTGCTCGTGGCCGGTGACCACAATCACGTCGTTGGCCTTCGAGGTGAGGGCGGCCTCGACCGTGTGCCGCAGCATCGGCTTGCCATCGATCGGGATCAGCAGCTTGTTGGTCGGCCCCATGCGGCGCGACTGGCCGGCAGCCAGGACGAGAACGGCGATCCGCGACTCGTCCCGCACCGACCGCTTGCGCGTTCGCGGCTGCGGCCGGGTCGGGATCTCGGTCAGCAGGCCGCCGACGCCCATGCCCATGATGGTGGCACGGTCGACCTCGAGACCGGCCGCCAGCCGCTGCAGGACCCAGTCGAAGCCGTTGAGCTTGGGCGAGCGGGCACAGCCCGGCAAGCCCAGCACGGGCACATCATCGAGCGCGGCGAGCAGGAGCAGGTTGCCGGGATCGACCGGCATGCCGAAATGACGGATCCTGCCGCCGACCGCCTCGATCCCGGCCGGCAGCACGTCGCGCCGGTCGGTGATCGCCGATGCACCGGCGATGAGCAGGAGATCGCAGCCCTGGGCCAGCGCCCCCGTGATCTGGTCGGCCAGCGCCTCGGTCGTGTGCCCGCAGCGGCTTTCGCTCGCGAGGCTGCCGCCCACGGCGGCCATCCGTTCCCCGGTGATGCGCGCCGTCTTGTCGAGCATCTTCGTGTTGGTGTCTGGCAGGGACGTCTGGATCAGGCGTGCCACGAGCGGCCGGAACGGGTGCAGGCGGAGCACCGGCGCCCGGTCGTTCAGGATGGCCAGGGCTTGGTTCACCGCGGCCTCGGGGGCGGCGAAGGGGATGATCTTGACCGTGGCCAGCATCTGGCCCTCGCTCACGGCGGCATGATCCGCGACGGTCGCTATGGTGATGGCCTCGTCGAGGCCGTTGACCCCATCGATCGTGCGCTTGTCGACTGTGAACACGCCGTCGGTCTCGGCGAAGACATTGGCACGACCGGTAAAGGGCTCGGCGACGCGGATTGCTGGCCCGCCAAGGGTCATGGCCAGCCGGGCGGCGGCGGTGTCCTCGGGCACGTCGTCCGGCTCGAGCCGTGCCGCGACCACCGTTGCCATGCCGGCGTCCCGCAGGGTGTCGAGGTCATCCCCGGTAAGCAGGCGTCCCTTTTTCAGCGTCTCCCCATCGAGCCGAATGCTGTGGGCGAGCAGTGCTCCTTCCGCTTCGTCGACTGGAATCGTGCCGAACTTCATGCTGCTTCGCCCCGGGATGCGACGTCACGCGGCTCCCGCAGGACGGCGGTCATCTGGGCCATGACGGAAATCGCGATCTCCGCCGGGCTCACCGCGCCGATATCGAGGCCGGCCGGCCCGTGGATCCGGGCAATCGCCTGATCGGTGTGGCCGAGTTCCCTGAGGCGGCCCATGCGGGCGGCATGGTTTCGCTTGCTGCCGAGGGCAGCGATGTAGAAGGCGTCGCTCCGCAGCGCCTCGTCGAGTGCTGGATCGTCCAGCTTGGGATCGTGGGTCAGGGCAACGATCGCCGACCGCCGGTCGGGTGCGAAGGCCTCCATTGCCTCGTCTGGCCAGTCGTGCGACAGCGTCACACCGGGGAACCGCTCCTCGGTCGCGAAGGCGCCCCGCGGATCGATCACCGTCACGGCGTAGCCGGCGATGGCGGCCATCGGTGCCAGCATTTGCGCGATATGCACGGCGCCTATGATGGCAAGCCGCAAGGGCGGGTTGAAGATCTGGAGCAAGGCCCGGCCCTCGGGGACTTCGACCGGTCTCGAGCGATCGGCCCGCAGGCAGGCTTCCACCTCGGCGAGCAGCGCGGGGCTCACCGATCCGAGCATTACTTCGCCGTCGACGACCAGCGCTTCCGCGTGGCTGTCCAGATTGCGAACGAGGCAGGCGTGGCGCTTGGCGGCGCGGGCCTCGTTCAGCAGTTCGAGGGTGGCAGGGCGCACGGCAGATTCCTAGGACAGAGCTTCGACATAGACCTGGACCCGGCCACCGCAGGCGAGGCCCACTTCCCAGGCCTGCTCGTTCGAGACACCGAACTCCATGACCTCGGGCGGCGCACCATCGATGATGTCGAGAGCCTTCTTGACCACAGCGCCCTCGATGCAACCACCCGAGACCGAGCCCAACATGTTGCCCTGGTCATCGATCAGGAGCTGGCTGCCGGGCGGGCGCGGGCTCGAGCCCCAGGTCGAAACCACAGTGGCGATCGCCACCCTGCGGCCGGCTGCGTGCCACTCGGCGGCGCTGTCCAGCAAGGTATCATCCAGCACGACGTCATCCAGCATGGGCTCCGGTCTCCTCCTGCTCGGCCGCCCAGACCGAAACACCCTCGGCCCGCCGGTGCGGCTCGCGATTCAGCACGTCGGCAAGGTCCCGCAGGCTGTTCAGGTTGTGCACGGTGCGAAAATCGTCGACGTGCGCCACCATGGCCCGGGCTCCTGATGAGATGGGTTGGAAGCCCTCGTAGCGCAACAGCGGATTGAGCCAGATCAGCCGTCGGCAGGACTTGTGCAGCCGCTCCATCTCCTGCTCCAGCCCGTCGCCGGCATCGCGGTCGAGCCCGTCGGTGATCAGCATGACCACGGCACCCTGGCCCAGCACCCGGCGCGACCAGTCGCGGTTGAACGCCTCGAGGCAGTGGCCGATGCGGGTCCCTCCGGCCCAGTCCTTGACCACCTCGCCGACCCGGTCGAGGGCGATGTCCACGTCCTTGTTGCGCAGGTATCGGGTGATGTTGGTCAGCCGCGTGCCGAAGACGAAGCTGTGGACCCGGTCGCGATCGCCGGTCAGGGCGTGCATGAAGAGCAGCAGCATCCTGGAATAGCGGCTCATCGAGCCGGAAATGTCACAAAGAATGACCAGCGGTGGGTGACGCCGCACGCGCTTCTTGCGGGCGAGGTCGATCACCGCCCCGCCGCCGCGCATCGATTGACGGAGCGTGCGACGCAGGTCGATCCGCCGGCCGTGCGGGTCGCCCTGGAAACGGCGGGTCGGCAAGGCGACGATGGGCAGGCGCAGCCGCTCGATCTGTCGCTTGGCGTCCGCCAGCTCGTCAGCCGACATCTCCTCGAAGTCCTTCTCCTGCAGGAGCTCCTTGGCGGAATACGTGAGCACGGCGTCGAGCTCGATCTCTTCCTCCTTCTCGTCCTCCGGCGCCTCGCCCCGGCCCGGCTGCTTCTCCGGCGTCAGCGCCTCGGCCACGCGGCGGCTGAGCTCCTCCTCCTCGCCGGGCTGATCATGGCGGAGCGTCGGCAGCATCAGGTGCATCAGCCGCTCGAGCAGCTGCGGATCGCGCCAGAAGATGTGGAAGCACTGGTCGAACAGCTCGCGCTGATCGCGCCGGTTCACGAAGACCGCGTGCAGGGTCCAGTAGAGATCCTCGCGGCTGCCGATGCCGGCCACCTCGATCGCCCTGAGCGCCTCGAGCACCCGCCCGGGACCGACCGGCAGGCCGGCGGCGCGCAGCGCCCGGGCGAACTCGACGACGTTGAGCGCAAAACGTCCGCCTGCCGCCTGACCATCCATCGGCTCGGTCGGGCTCATGGCCGGGCGGCAGTTGCCTTGAGGGTGATCTCGCGGAGGATGCTGGCGGCTTCGCTGCCCTGGATCTTGGCGATGTCGTCCTGATACTTGAGGAGCGTGCCGAGCGTGTCGTTGATGACCTCGGGCGTCAGCACCAGGACGTCGAGTGTGGTCAGGGCTCGCGTCCAGTCGAGCGTCTCGGCCACGCCCGGCAGCTTGAAGAGGTCGCGCTTCCTGAGCTCCTGCACGAAGTCGACGATCGAGCGCGACAGCCGCTCGTCGACACCGGGCAGCCGCCGCCTGATGATCTCGTGCTCGCGCTCGGGTGAGGGGTAGTCGACCCAATGATAGAAGCAGCGACGCTTCAGCGCGTCGTGGATCTCGCGGGTCCGGTTCGAGGTGATGATGGTGATCGGCGGTGTCTCGGCCTTGATCGTGCCGACCTCGGGAATGCTGATCTGGTAGTCCGAGAGCACCTCGAGCAGGAACGCTTCGAACGGCTCGTCGGTGCGGTCGAGCTCGTCGATCAGCAGCACGGGTGCCCCGCCCGCATGCGGCTCCAGCGCCTGCAGGAGCGGGCGGCTGATCAAAAAGCGCCGGTCGAAGATGTCCTGGCCCAGCGTCTCGCGAGAAGCCTCGCCGGTCGCCTCCGCCATGCGGATCTCGAGCATCTGCCGCTGGTAGTTCCATTCATAGACGGCGGATGCCAGGTCGAGGCCCTCGTAGCATTGCAGGCGGACGAGATCCCGCCCCAGCGCCTGGCTCAGCACCTTGGCGATCTCGGTCTTGCCGACGCCCGCCTCGCCCTCGAGGAAGAGTGGCCGGCCGAGCTTGAGACTGAGAAAGGTCGCCGTGGCGAGCGCTCGATCGGGGACATAGTCGGCGGCACGCAGCAGCTCGACCGTGGCGTCGATATCCTTCGGGAGTTCGTGTGCGATCATTTCCGTTTCTCGAGGCTGGACGGTCGACCGTTTACCCGCTGGGCCGGCCGATGGCTACGTGAACGATGGGATCTTCACCTTTCGGCAAGCAGCAGCGCTGTATCTCCTCTGCCTGGATCATCGGCCGTCCCGGAGCCTGTCGCTGGACCTGTCGATCGTTTGGAGGGGAACAACGCGCCCGCCGCTGCCGCGAGCAGCCGCGCATTGCGTTCTGGCGCTCGCGATCCTGTTGATCGCGTTGAATCTCGTGACCTTCGTCTGGCTGCCGCGCTACGATCTGGTCGGTGGCCAGTTGCTCGTGGATCCGGGTTTCGCGACGCTGGGCGAGAGCCGGTCGGCCTGGCAGCCCGTGGGCAACTCCGACCCACCGGAACCGGTTTCCGGCGGCGTGCGGCTGACGAACGACGACGGCCAAAGGGCCGTCCTCATCGAGCAGATTGTTGCACTCCCGGCGGGTGTCGAGGGGCTTCGTCTTGCCGGCACCATCGAGCTCGACGCTGTCGCCCGCGGCCCCGAACGCTGGCAGAAGGCCCGGCTCTTCGTGCTCGGCGTGAAACCCGATGGGCGTTCCGACTATTCCCGCTCGCATCGTTTCCTCCATGCGACCGGAACGACCCTCCCCAGACGCTGGAGCGACGTCTTCATGCTCGAGCCGGCCCGCGACCGGGCACGGGTGCTGATCGGGCTGCCCCGGGCCACTGGTAAGATGGTCGTCACCGATATCGAGCTGCAGGGCGTTGCCCTGAAACCGGCTTTCAGGCTGATGCGCAACATCACTCTCGCCGGCTGGGTGGCCGGTGCGCTGGTGCTTGCCGGCATTCTCTGGCGGCGCAGTCGCAACAGGCTTGCCGCCACGCTGGCGCTGGGCTCGCTGGCGGCCGTCATCGCCATCACCGCGATCCCTTACGACGTTCGGGCACCTGTTCAAGCGCTCTTCGGCGAGCTGGGCGGCAAAGGCGACGTCGGGCTCTTCAAGCTCGCGATGCATGTCGGCGTGCTCGCCCTCCTTGCCATCGCCGCAGGGCGGCTGTTGCCCACGCTGCAATGGAGCCGGCTCTGGTGCGCTCTGGTCGTTGCCGGGCTGGCCCTGGAGCTCGGCGAGTGGTTCAGGGGCACGCTCGATCGCGGTGATGCCGTGGATTTCGCCGCCAATGTCGCTGGCACGACGCTGGGTCTGAGCCTCGCATTTCTGGGCGAGCGCTGGCCGGCGCGCCGCCAACGGTCAAGGCGGAGCTCCGGCGACGCTGCGCACTTGTCCGGATAGCGGGGCTGCGGCGGCAACGATGCCGACCTGGTCGCGGCAGTCCCGCCGCGACCAGATGTGCCATCGCTCGTTCAGTCTCAGGCGCAGGCCTTGACCGCGCGCTGCGTCATCACCTTGACGAGGTGGGCGCGATAGTCGGCCGAGGCATGGATGTCCGAATTGAGGTCCCCGGCATCCACGGTCAGGCCGGCCACGGCATCCGCCGCGAAATTGCCCCCGAGCGCACTCTCGGCGGCCGACCAGCGATGCGCGCAGGCGCCGGCACCGGTGATGGCGACCCGCACGGTCCCACCGTACCTGGTCACATAGGCACCGACGATGGCATAGCGCGAGGCGGGGTTCCGGAACTTCTCGTAATGCCCGACATCCGGCTTCTTGAAATGCACTTCCTTGATGATCTCGTCCGCCTCGAGGGCCGTGTCGAACATGCCTGTGAGGAAGTCGTCGGCCGCGATCTCGCGCTTGTTCGTGCGGATCGTCGCCTGCAGCGCCAGGAGCGCGCCCGGGTAGTCGGCGGCGGGGTCGTTGTTGGCGATCGAGCCACCCAACGTGCCCAGGTTGCGCACCTGCGGATCACCGATCACTTCAGCCATGCCCGCAAGCGATGGAATCACCCGCCGGACAACATCGTTCGATGCGACCTGGCCGTGGCGGGTCATGGCGCCAATGGTCACCCCGCCGGCTTCCTCGCGGATGCCGGCGAGCTCGCCGATGGCGCCCAGATCGATGACGGTACTGGGCTGGGCGAGACGCTGCTTGAGGGTCGGGATGAAGGTCTGGCCCCCGGCCACCAGCTTCGCCTCGTCATCGCCGCTCAGCAACTGCGCGGCCTCGGCGAGGGAAGCGGGCCGCTTGTACTCGAAAGCATACATCGTTCGGTTTCTCCCTTGCGGGCGAGGGGTTGGCCCGTGGCCCGACCCCGCCCGGTTTGCTGTGTCCTGAAATCGCCTACTCGGCCGCCAGCGCCAGCCCCTGCATGGCCGCCCAGACCCGTTGCGGCGTCGCCGGCATCTCGACGCGCACGCCGATCGCGTCGATGATGGCGTTGATCACCGCCGGCGGCGAGCCGATGGCGCCGGCCTCGCCGCAGCCCTTGACCCCCATCGAGTTGGAGGTGCAGGCGGTGCCGGCGGCGGTCTCCACCTCGAAGCTGGGGACGTCGTCGGCCCGCGGCATGGCGTAGTCCATGTAGGAGCCGGTGAGGAGCTGGCCGGCACCGTCGTAGATGGCACTTTCGAGCAAGGCCTGGCCGATCCCCTGGGTCAGGCCGCCATGGACCTGGCCTTCGACGATGTTCGGGTTGATCACATTGCCGAAATCGTCGACCGCCACGAGCCGCTCGATGCGGACGACGCCGGTCTCGGGATCGACCTCGACCTCGCACACATAGGTGCCGGCCGGAAAGGTGAAGTTCGGCGGGTCGAAGAAGGCGCCTTCCTCCATCCCCGGCTCCAGGTCGGCCGGGTAGTTGTGCGGCACGTAGGCGGCGAAGACCACCTCGCCCATCGCCTTGGCCCGGTCGGTGCCGGCGACGGTGAACTGCCCGTCCTTGAACTCGATGTCCGCTTCCGAGGCCTCGAGCAGATGGGCTGCGATCTTCTTGCCCTTGGCGATCAGCTTGTCGCACGACTTGGCGATCGCCTCGCCGCCGACGGCGAGCGAGCGCGAGCCATAGGTGCCCATGCCGACCGGCGTCTTCTCGGTATCGCCGTGGATGACCTCGATATCCTCGTAAGGAATGCCGAGCTTGTCGGCGACGAGCTGGCTGAAGGTCGTCTCGTGGCCCTGGCCGTGGCTGTGGGTGCCGGTCATCACCTGGACCTTGCCGGTATGGCTGAAGCGGACTTTCGCACTCTCCCAGAGCCCGACGCCCGCACCGAGCGAGCCGACCACTGCCGAGGGTGCTATGCCGCAGGCCTCGATGTAGCAGGAGATGCCGATGCCACGTCGCATGCCGCGCTTCTCGGCCTCGGCCTTGCGTGCCTTGAACCCGGCATAGTCGGCGAGCTCCAGTGCGCGATCCAGGGTCGTCGCATAGTCGCCGACATCGTAGATCAGGGCGACCGGCGTCTGGTAGGGGAAGGCATCCTTGGGAATGAAGTTCTGCCGCCGGAACTCGGCGGGGTCCTTGCCGATCTCCTTTGCCGCCTGCTCGTAGAGCGTCTCCAGCAGGAAGGAGGCCTCGGGCCGGCCGGCACCGCGATAGGCGTCCACGGGCGCCGTGTTCGTGTAGTAGGCCTGCACGTCGCAATAGATCGCCGGCGTCTTGTACTGACCGGCGAGGAGCGTGCCGTAGAGATAGGTCGGCACGCACGAGCTGAAGGTCGACATGTAGGCGCCGATATTCGCCTTGGTGTTGACCCTGAGTGCCGTAGTGTTGCCCTCGGCGTCGATCGCCAGCTCGGCATGGCTGATGTGATCGCGGCCATGGGCATCGGAAAGGAAGCTTTCGCTGCGTTCGGCGACCCATTTGACCGGCCGGCCGCCGACCTTCTTCGATGCCCAGGTGACGACGCATTCCTCGCCGTAGATGAAGATCTTGGAGCCGAAGCCGCCGCCGACGTCCGGGCCGATCACCCGGAGCTTGTGCTCGGGTGCGATCTGGATGAAGGCGGACATGACCAGCCGGTGGACATGCGGGTTCTGGCTGGTGACGTAGCAGGTGAACTGATCGAGGCCGCTGTCATAGGAGCCGATCGCCGCGCGGGGCTCCATGGCGTTGGGCACCAGGCGGTTGTTGACCAGATCGATGCGGGTGACATGCGCGGCCGAGGCCATGGCCGCGTCGACCGCCGCCTTGTCGCCGAGCTCCCAGTCGAAGATCAGGTTGTTCTCGACCTCGTCATGGACCAGCGTCGACGAGCCGTGCGCGTCGGCGAGCGCCACGGTCGCCGGCAGCTCGGCGTAGTCGACCGCGAGCGCTTCGGCCGCGTCCCTGGCCTGGGCATACGTCTCGGCGATGACCACGGCGACCCGGTCGCCGACATAACGGACCTTTCCCTGTGCCAGGAGCGGGTGGGCGCCCATCTTCATGGGCGAGCCGTCCTTCGATTTGACCAGCCAGCCGCAGATCAGGTTGCCGAGGCCGTCAGCCGCGACATCCGTCCCGTCGAGCACGGCCAGCACGCCGGGCATGCCGGCGACGCTGGCCTTGTCGACAGCCACCAGCTTGGCGTGGGCATGCGGGCTGCGCACGAACACGGCAAAAGCCTGGCCGTGCTGGTTGATGTCGTCGGTATACCGGCCTTTGCCGGTGATGAAGCGCTGGTCTTCCTTGCGGAGTGCCCGAGCACCGATGCCGTTAGCCACCATCTTTTGCTTCCCTGTTGACGAAGCGGCCCCCGTGACCCGTCCTGTTCTCGTTATTCCGCGGCGTGCGCGACGCCGCCCCGCATGGACTCGGCAGCCGCGAGGATCGCCTTCACGATGTTGTGGTAGCCGGTGCAGCGGCAGATATTGCCCTCGAGCCACTCCCGAACCTCGTGCTCGGTGGGATTGGCGTTGTGCTGCAGGAGGTCGACGGCCGACATGATCATGCCGGGCGTGCAGAAACCGCACTGCAGGCCGTGATGCTCGCGGAAGGCGGCCTGGACCGGGTGCAGGGCGCCATCCGCGGCGGCCAGCCCCTCGATGGTCGTCACCTTGCTGCCATTCGCCTGAACAGCCAGCATGGTGCAGGCCTTCACGCTGCGGCCGTCGACATGGACGACGCAGCAGCCGCACTGCGAGGTGTCGCAGCCGACATGCGTGCCCGTCAGGCCGAGATTCTGCCGCAGGAAATCGACGAGCAGCGTGCGCCCCTCGACCTCGCCGGACATCTCCTTGCCGTTGATCGTCATCGAAACCTTGGTCATTCTCTCAATCCCTCCCAGCGGCGACCACCTGGTCGCTGCACCGTTGCGAACTCGAGCGGCTCGTCAGCCGCCCATACCGAAGATCAGATAAAGCAGGACCAGCACGACCACGGCGATACCCGCATAGGCCGGCATGCCGAGGCCGCCGAGCAAACCGCCAGCGGCAGGCTTCGGGGCGGTGCTCGGTGTCGGACGCGGGGCGGGTCCGCTCGCGGCAGTCGGCGGTGGCGGCATCTTGATTGCTTCCGTGGCACCCACCGGCTCGGGCACAGGTGCAGCCGCTGCGGCCGGGGGTTCGCCAACGGCCGCTGCCGGCGCGCCGGGCGCCTGACCCGCGGTCACGAGCTCGCTGAACTTGCCGAAAAACTCGTCGGCCATCTTCTTGGCCGTGCCCTGGATCAGCCGCGAGCCGATCTGCGCCAGCTTGCCACCGACCTCGGCCTTGGCGCTGTAGGTCAGGATCGTGCCGTCGCCATCCTCGGCGAGGCTCACGTCGGCGCCACCCTTGGCGAAACCGGCGGCACCGCCCTTGCCCTCACCGACGATGCTGTAGCCCACCGGCGGGTTGATGTTCTCGAGGCGCACATTGCCACCGAACTTCGCCTTCACCGGACCGACCTTGGCGGTCACCTTGGCCTCGAGCTCGGTATCCGAGTGCTTGATCAGCTCGTCGCAGCCGGGGATCGCCTGGCGGAGGATCTCGGGATCGTTGAGCGCCGCCCAGACCTGCTCACGCGGCGCCGGTATCCGATATTCGCCCGTCATATCCATGCGCGCACTCCCCGTTCTCTTCGGCCCGGTCGGATCGGGTGGGCACCAATGCGGCCCAGCCGCGAAGCTCGATCGGGCAATGGCTTGCTTCGCCGTCCAAGGGTTATGGCGAAACCGCGCCGAGCCGACAAGGCCGGCCGCATGGATGGCGCCCCCGTCCACCACCATCGCCCGCGAGCCGGCCGCCGCAGCCGACCAGCAGGGCGAGAAAATCGTCGGTGGCCAGATGTCGACGCGTGGCCACTGCCTAGGCTCCAAGCAGCGCCGCAGCGGCGGCATCGACGATTGCCGCGGCGTCGAGACGGTGCGCGGCGTACAAATCCGGAATGTCGGCCGACTGGCCGAACCGCTCGACGCCGAGCGGCGTCACCATCTGGCCCCTGACCGAGCCGAGCCAGGAAAGGGCTAGGGGATGGCCGTCGAGCACGGTGACCAGCGGCACGTCCGGCGGCAGGGCGCCGAGCAGGTCGGCGGCGCGACTGGCCTTGCCCCGTGCCCGCCAGTCGGCATGCAGTCGATCGGCCGAGGTGACGGCGAGCACGGCCAGCTCCGGCAGATCCTCCGCGAGCAGTGCCGCTGCTTCCAGCACTTCGGGCACGACCGCACCCGAATAGACGAGCGCCAGCTCGGTCCGCGGCCCGGGTGGTGCGAGCCAGTAGCCGCCGTCGAGGACCCCTGCCGGCAGCCTGCGCCGGGGCTGCTGGACTTGCCGGGTCGAGAGCCGGAGATAGACCGAGCCGCCATCGGGCTCCTGCAGGTGCCGAAAAGCCCAGGCCATGATCGCCGCCACCTCGTCGGCGTAGGCCGGCTCGAAGAAGGTCAGGCCCGGCTGCGACATGCCGACCAGCGGCGTGCCGATCGACTGGTGCGCACCACCCTCCGGCGCCAGCGTGATGCCCGAGGGCGTCGCCACGAGGAGGAAGCGGGCGCCCTGGTAGCAGGCGTAGATCAGGGCATCGAGACCGCGGTTGATGAAGGGATCGTAGAGTGTGCCGACCGGCAGGAGCCGGGCGCCGAAGAGATCGTGGGCGAGGCCCAGGCTGGCGAGGTTCAGGAAGAGGTTGTTCTCGGCGATGCCGAGCTCGAGGTGCTGGCCACGCCCGCTTTCCCGCCACACGGTGGGCGAGGCCACGGCCTCGCTCTTGAAGACGTCCTCGTGCTCGCGGCGATTGAAGACGCCGCGCCGCGTGACCCAGCCGCCGAGATTGGTGGAGACGGTCACGTCGGGCGAGGTCGTGACGATGCGCTCGGCGAGCGGCGTGTCGGAGCGCGCGAGCTCGGCCATGATCCGCCCGAAGGCCTCCTGGGTCGAGGCCGTGGCGGCGACCCGGCCGACCGGCAGGGATGCCGGCACGGGCACGGCTGGCGGCGCGTGGCGGTGGGTCCGCCGGCGGTAGGCGACGGCGGCGAGGAAGCTCTCGAGCTCGGCCGTGTCGATGTCGAGCCCGGCATGGGGCGACCATTCCTCGCCGTCGCCGATCCGGTTGCGCGAGCGGAACTCGACCATCTGGTCGGGCGTCATCAGCCCGGCATGGTTGTCCTTGTGCCCGGCGAAGGGCAGGCCCCAGCCCTTGACCGTGTAGGCGATGAAGCAGTGCGGGCGGTCATCGGTGACCGAATGGAACGCCTCGAGCACGGCCTCGATGTCGTGGCCGCCGAGATTGGTCATGAGACGGGCCAGCCCGGCGTCGTCATGACGGCGCAGGAGCTCGCGGATGAAGCGGTTGCCGCCGAGGCCGCTCTCCAGGTGCGCCCGCCAGGCGGCGCCACCCTTGAAGGTGAGGGCGGCGTAGAGATCATTGGGGCAATCGTCGATCCACTGGCGCAGCACCGCGCCGCCCGCCTCGGCGAAGACGGCCTGGAGCAGCTTGCCGTACTTGATCGTGACGACCCGCCAGCCGACCGCCGCGAAGAACTGCTCGATCTTGGCGAAGAGCTGCTCCGGGACCACGCGGTCCAGGCTCTGGCGATTGTAGTCGATCACCCACCAGAGATTGCGGACATCATATTTCCAGCCCTCGAGGAGGGCCTCGAAGATATTGCCCTCATCGAGCTCGGCATCGCCGACGATCGAGATCATGCGGCCGGCCGGCCGATCCTCCGGCACGAGCCCGTGCAGGCGAACGTAGTCCTGGGTGAGCGACGCGAACAGGGTCATCGCGGCGCCGAGGCCGACCGAGCCCGTCGAGAAGTCGACCGGCGCAGTGTCCTTGGTCCGCGAGGGATAGGACTGGGCACCGCCGAGCGAGCGGAAGTTCTCGAGCGCGGCCCGGCTCTGCTCGCCGAGCAGGTAGTGGGCGGCGTGCATGATGGGGCTGGCATGCGGCTTGACGGCGAGTCGATCGCCGGGTCGCAGCACGTCGAAATAGAGCGCCGTCATGATCGTCGCCACGGATGCGCAGGATGCCTGATGACCACCTACCTTCAGGTGATCGCGGCTCGGCCGGAGGTGGTTGGCGTTGTGAATCATCCAGCTCGCCAGCCACAGGAGCTTCTGCTCCACCGCGGCGAGCAGCTCCCGCCGGCCGGCGGTGACGCGCGAGCCCGGCTCGGATTGGACAGCCCCCATGACATTCTCCTGCGCAAGCGGCGGCCAGTCTTGCGCTATCGGGATGCATCGGCAAGCACCGCCAGCTAAGCAGCCGCCTTATCGTGGCACGAGGGGGACATGATGACCGAAGCGACAGTCGGGGACGCGCCGGAGGAAGCCTGGCGCAGGCAGGTTCGCGCCATTGTCGAGGAGCTGCCCTTCGACGACGACCTGTCCTGTTTCGTCGTCGCCCTCGAGACGCTGGCCGAGGCTTTTGCCCTGGACGACGAGTCTCCGGAAGACGTGGCATGAGTGCGGCGGAGCTGCTCAAGGGTGAGCTCTGGACGGCAGCCGCGGCGGTCCGGGCGGGCGAGGTCCGGGCCCGCGAGCTGACCGAGGCCGCGATCGACGCGCTGACGAGCGTGGGCCCCACGCTCAACGCGGTCGCCGGGCTCGACGCCGAGCAGGCGCTGGCGGCGGCCGAACGCATCGATCGGTCCCGCGCTGCCGGGACCGACCTGCCGCCATTGGCTGGCGTCCCGATGGCGCACAAGGACATGTTCTACCGTGCCGGCCGCGTTTGCGCCTCTGGAACCCGGATCCGTGCGGGCTTTGTGCCCGGGGTCACCGCCACCGCGCTCGAGCGGCTGGACGCCGCCGGTGCGATCGACCTCGGTCGGCTCAATATGGTCGAGTTCGCCCTGGGGCTCACGGGCCACAACGACATCACCGGCCATCCGCGGAACCCATGGAGCACCGACCACATCACCGGCGGCTCGTCGAGCGGGCCCGTGGCGGCCGTGGCGGCGCGGCTGGTCTTCGCGGCCCTAGGCTCCGACACCGGCGGGTCGATCCGGGTGCCCGCCGCGTGCACCGGCATTCTCGGGCTCAAGCCGACCTACGGGCGAGTCAGCCGGGCGGGTGCCCTGCCGCTCAGCCATACGCTCGACCATGTCGGCCCGCTCGGCCGCTCGGCGCGCGACCTGGCGCTGCTGATGGAAGCGGTTGCCGGCGTGGATCGCCGTGATCAGACGACCAGCACGACGCCGGTGCCAGCCTACAGCAGACTCCTCGAGCGCTCTCCGACGCGCCTGCGCCTCGGCGTCGCCGAATCCCCCTTCGAGCTGCCGTTGCACGCGGAGGTGGCCGGGCTCTACGACGCGGCGGTCGATCGCATGCGGCAGGCGGGGCTGCGCGCCAGTGGGCTGGCCCTGCCCGCGCTCGATTCCCTGAACCTGCTGCGGCGAGTCGTCATGATCGCGGAGGCTGCGGCAAGGCACGAGGATTTTCTGGAGGAGCGGCGTGACGCCTACAACGCCTACACCCTGGCGCGCCTAGATCCGGGGTTCGAGCTCGCCGCGACGACCTATCTCAGGGCGGTAGGCTGGCGGGCCGAGGCGGTGCGGCGGTTCGTCGGAGAGGTCTTCGCCGATGCCGATGTGCTGGTGCTGCCGGCCATGGCCGAGCCGGTGCCCCGGCTGGATGCAACCGATACGGCGGACATGGCCGGCTATGTCCGAAGGGTCAACGCGCTCGGCCACTTCATCTGCCCGTTCAACTATTTGGGGCTGCCCGCCCTGACGATGCCCATGGGTCGCACGGCGAACGGCCTGCCGATGGCGATCCAGCTCGTGGCCCCGCCGTTCGGCGAGGCGCGCCTGCTGCGGCTGGCTCATCATCTGGAGACGAATGCCGGCTTCCGCCTCGGCGAGCCACCCATCGTCACCGGGCGTTCCGGCATTGGCTGACCGTCGGCAGCGCGAGCTGCGCCGCGCCAGCGACGGGCGGCTGCCTAGCCGGGGCAAGGTGCTCTGTGCGTCGTCGTTTCTCGCGAAGCGCCCGGAGCTCCTGCAACGGCTGGACGACGAGGGCTACGAGGTCGTCTTCAACGAGTCCGGGCGGACGCTCGACGAGGCGGGGCTTGGCGCACTCCTGCCCGGTGTCGTCGCCACCGTCGCCGGCACCGAGCCCTACAACGAGCGGATTCTCGCCGCGGCACCCGATCTGCGGATCGTGGCGCGGCTGGGGGTCGGCTTCGACCAGATCGATGTGGCGGCCGCCACCCGGTACGGGGTGGCGGTGGCGATGGCGTTCGGCACCAATCACGAGGCGGTGGCCGATCACACCTTCGCCCTGATGGCGGCGCTCGCCTCGTCGCTCACGAGCTACGATCGACGCGTGCGGGACGGCTCGTGGGGCAGCCTGGCGCACGGCAGCCTGCACGGCACAACGGTCGGCATTGTCGGCCTTGGCCGCATTGGCCGGGCGGTGGCCAAGCGCTGCCAGGGCTTCGCCATGCGGGTTCTGGCGCACGATCCGCTGATCGATGCGACCATCCTCGGCCATCTCGGCTGCACGCAGGTGGGCCTCGACGAGCTTCTGGCCCAGGCCGATTTCGTCTCGCTGCACGCCCCGCTCCTGCCGGCGACGCGCCACCTGATCGACGCGGCGGCTCTTTCGCGAATGAAGAGCAGCGCCTATCTGATCAACACGGCACGCGGTCCCCTGGTCGACGAGGCGGCGCTGGTTGCCGCGCTCGAGGCTGGCGAGATCGCGGGCGCCGGACTCGATGTCTTCGAGAGCGAGCCGCTGCCGGCGGGCTCGCGGCTGCGTGCGCTCGAATCGGTGGTATTGTCGCCGCACGCGGCCGGCATGAGCGAGGGGGCGGTCCGAGCCATGACCGACAGGTGCATCGACAGCATCCTGGCGCACCTCGATGGCCGGCCGCTGGAGCCGAGCCTGATCCTCAATCCGGAGGCGGCAGGCGTGTGAGGCAAGACGAGGGTCAAGCGATGCAGGTGGACGAGCGATGAAGGACGAACGAACGCCGCACCTGGACAAGGGCGGCACCGGCCGGCTCGTGCCGATCCACGGTGCCGACGACTTCGCCCGGATGCGTGCGGCCGGCCAGCTCGCGGCAATGACGCTCGATCACGTGACGCCGCTGGTCCGGGCCGGCGTGAGCACCGGCGAGCTCGACCGTTCGATCGAGGCCTTCATGCGCGAGCATGGCGGCGTGCCGGCGACGCTGGGCTATCGCGGCTACACCAAGAGCTCGTGCATCTCGGTCAACCACGTCGTCAATCACGGCATCCCGAGCGACGACAAGAAGCTCGCGGATGGCGATATCCTGAATATCGACGTCACCGTGATCCTCGCCGGGTTCTATGGCGACACGAGCCGCATGTTCGCGATCGGCGAGCGGGTGCCGGTCAAGGGGCAGCGGTTGATCGACGTCACCTTCGATGCGATGTGGGCCGGCATCGACGCGGTGCGGCCGGGAGCCACCCTGGGCGATGTCGGCCATGCCATCCAGACGGTGGCGGAGGCTGCGCGCTTCTCGGTGGTCCGGGACTTCGTCGGGCACGGGATCGGGCGTGTCTTCCACGATGCGCCGGAGGTTCGCCATTATGGTCGGCCGGGCGAGGGGCTGGTCCTGGCGCCGGGCATGCTCTTCACGATCGAGCCGATGATCAATGCCGGGCGCCACGAGGTGAAGATCCTCAAGGACGGCTGGACGACGGTCACCCGGGATCGCTCGCTCTCGGCCCAGTTCGAGCACACAGTCGGCGTCACGGATGATGGCTGCGAGGTCTTCACCCACTCGCCGATGGGCTTCGACCGCCCACCCTACGCCTCGGCCTGAGCTTCGACCAGCTCCGGCGGTCGGCCGACGCTGACCCTGGCGACCCGGTTGCGGCCGCCCTGCTTCGCCATATAGAGCGCCTTGTCGGCACGGTTGAGCACCGCGAGCGGCCGGCCGTCCGACGGCGGCAGCTCCGTGACGCCGATGCTGACGCTCAAAGGCACGGGAACACCGGTGTCCTCGAAGCTCGCCGCTGCGACCGCGGCGCGTATCGCCTCGGCGACGTCGACCGCCGTCTCGATCGATGTCGCCGGCAGCAGGGCCGCGAACTCCTCGCCGCCCAGCCGGGCGAAGTGGTCCGGCGCGCGCAGGTGCGCCGCCGCCACCTCGGTGAAGTGACGCAACGCCGCGTCCCCGGTCGCGTGACCGAAGCGGTCGTTGATCATCTTGAAGTAGTCGAGATCGAGCATCAGCACGGCCAGCGTTGCCGGTTCGCCATCCGGCTGCCGTGCCTCGCCTTCCAGCAACTCGATGAAGCGCCGGCGATTGAGCGCCCCGGTCAGTGGATCGGTGTTGGCGAGAAGCCAGAGCCGCTCCTCCAGGAGCTTGCGCTCGGCGATCTCGCGTGCCAGGGCCTGGTTCGCCAGCTCCGCCTTCCTGAGCGCCTCGGTCGCTTCCGCCTTGGCGGTCGCCAGATGACGGGCGAAGACCTTGAGATCCTCGCCCTCGCCGGCGAGCCGGTCGTGCAGCTCGGTGAGCCAGACCTCGCGACGCTTGAACTCGGTGACATCGATCAGCGTCAGGACGGCACCACTGTCGAACGTGCCGCACGATTCCAGCTTGAGCCAGCGATCGTCGCGCAGCCGGAGCGTCAGGCTCGGCGCGTCGAGCGCGGCGCGATCCTCGAGCCAGCGATCGACGGTCGCCGCATCGGTCCGCACGTCACCGAGCAGCACGGCCCGGCGAAAGAGCTCGGACACGGCAGTGCCCGGGGTGAGGGAATCGCGCAGGGCCGGAAGGAATTTGCGACACGCCGAGTTGACGTGCAGGAGCCGGTCGGCGGCATCGGCCAGGAGCACGCCGCAGGGCAACCGGTCGAGCGCATGGATGAGCCGATGCTCGGCTTGCCAGACGAAGCCGCCCGGCGTCGCGGCCTCCTCCAGACCGAAGTCATGCATCTTGGCAGTGTACCTCTACGGGACCCGGGCCGATCAGGGCTCGGGAGGACAGTCTTGACCTGTTTACCACAAGCCTACTTGCGGTTGAAGTATATTGCCGCCCACCATCGCATGTGAGACTGCCGGATGCAGGCCCCGAAACCTCACATGCTGCCGTACATCGGACCGCCGCCGCCCTCCGGTGTCACCCAGTTGATGTTCTGCGTCGGGTCCTTGATGTCGCAGGTCTTGCAGTGCACGCAGTTCTGGGCGTTGATCTGGAGGCGCGGCTCGTCGCCGTCACGGACGATCTCGTAGACGCCCGCCGGGCAGTAGCGCTGCTCCGGTGCGTCGTACTCGGCGAGGTTGACCCGGATCGGCACTGTCGGATCGGCCAGGGTGAGATGGCAGGGCTGGTCCTCCTCGTGGTTGGTGCCGGAGAGGAAGACCGAGCTCAGCTTGTCGAAGGTGATCTTCCCGTCCGGCTTCGGGTAGGCGATCTTCGGCGCGTCCGCGGCTTTCACCAGGGTGTCGTGGTCGGCACCGTGATGCGCCAGCGTCCAGGGCGCCTTGCCGCGCAAGACGAAGGTGTCGATGGCATTGAGCGCCAAAGCGGGCCAGAGGCCCCACCTGAACGCCGGCCGCACATTGCGCACTCCGTGCAGTTCCTCATGGAGCCAGCTCGCACGGAACTTCTCGGGATAGGCGGCGAGCAGCGGCCGCTGCTCGTCCGTCGCCAGCGCCTCGAAGGCGGCCTCGGCCGCGAGCATGCCGGATTTCATCGCCGTATGGCTGCCCTTGATCTTCGGCACGTTGAGGAAGCCGGCCGCATCGCCGACGAGGGCACCGCCCGGGAAGACGAGCCCCGGCAGGGACTGCAGCCCGCCCTCGGAGAGGGCCCGGGCGCCGTAGCCGATCCGCCGTCCGCCCTCGAGCAACGGCCGGATCGACGGGTGCGTCTTCAGCCGCTGCATCTCGTCGAACGGGGAAAGATGCGGGTTGGTGTAGTCGAGGCCGACGACGAAGCCGATGGAGATCTGGTTCTTCTCGAAATGGTAGAGCCAGGAGCCGCCATAGGTGCGCTGGTCGAGCGGCCAGCCGATGGTGTGCAGGATCCGGCCCGCCTCGTGCTTCGCGGGATCGATCTCCCAGAGCTCCTTGATGCCGAGCCCGAAAGTCTGCGGCTGGGCGTCCCGGCGGAGATCGAAGCGCTCGAACAATGTCTTGGTCAGCGACCCGCGGCAGCCTTCGGCGAAGAGCGTGAGGCGACCGACCAGCTCCATGCCGGGCTGGAAGTTCGGCCCGGGCTCGCCGTCGCGGCCGACGCCCATGTCGCCCGTCGCCACGCCCCGCACGGCGCCGCTCTCGTCGTAGAGCACCTCGGCGGCGGCGAAGCCCGGATAGATCTCGACGCCGAGCGCCTCGGCCTGCTCGGCGAGCCAGCGGCAGAGATCGCCGAGGCTGATGATGTAGTTGCCGTGATTGCGCATCTGCGGCGGCGTCGGCAGGCGGTAGGCTTTGGTCTCGGTGAGGTAGAGGAACTGGTCGTCCGTTGCCTCGACGTGGAGTGGCGCACCCTTGTCCTTCCAGTCGGGGATCAGCTCGTCCAGTGCGCGCGGCTCGAAGCAGGCGCCCGAGAGAATATGGGCCCCGACCTCCGCACCCTTCTCGACGACACAGATGGAGACCTCGCGGTCGTGCTGCTGCGCCAGCTGCGCCAGGCGGATGGCGGCGGCGAGGCCGCTCGGACCGGCCCCGACGATCACCACGTCGAACTCCATCGCCTCGCGTTCCAAGACTCTCACTCCTCTGCGGCAAACAAGCGGTCGGCACAGGTTATCTAGAGGCCGTGCGGCCATAAGGCCATGGGGTCAGCCGGGCGGCGGCGGCTCGGGGGGGCGGCCGAGGCGCTCGTCATCTGGCAGGGCGCGCCAACGGCGAAGGGCCGTCACGAGCCCGCCGCCGACCGCGAGCAGCGCCAGCCCGGCCATTGGACGAAAGACGACCCAGGCCAGGGCAACGACCACCAGCATGTGGCCGAGCGCGAGCGTCAGGGCGATCCGCTTCCCGGCCTTGTGCGCGAGCACACCCAGAGGCGGCAGCAATCGGGCCAGCGGGCGGATCGCAGCGAAATAGCCGACAACGAGCGCGAAGGTGGCGCCGGCCCGAACGAGCCAGGTCGTCCGGCTGTTCATGCCGTACACCTCGCGAAACATGGCCTCGGCGGTCAGCAGGCCCGGGCGGGCCACGGCGACGGTGCCGCCGTTGGCTGCCTGCCAGGGACGCAGGTTGGAGCCGTCGAGACCGGCCAGCACGCTGATCTCGCCGGGCGGGACGGCGCTGAAGGTGACCTTCAGGTCGCCGATCCGGTCCGAGCCCGGCGTCCCGGTCCGCAGCGCCCCGCCGGTCGAGCGCAGCTCCCGATCGGCGAGGTACACCAGGGCACTGGCGTCGATCGGAACCGGCCGGCTCGCCGGGAGCCGGTCGAGGAGCTCCCGGCCGAGCCCGTAGGCGCCGAGCGTCGCACCCTCCGGATAGAAGCGCTCGCTCGTGACGGTCGGGGCCGGCGGGTTGACGTGGCCGAGTCGCTCGCGAAAGCGCTCGGACGGGATTCGCCCCTCGGCCCAGACCGTCTCGTAGCGGTAGGTCCAGTCATTGGCCGAACCCTTCTCGGCGATCTCCCGCCACTGATGCATCTCGACCTTGCGATCGAGACGCAGGGCGAGGTCGCCGATGCCGAAGAGCGGATCGACTGCCGGCCCGTCCGGCCGGGCCGGGCCGGCGAGATGCAGGAGCCCGCCCTCGTCGCCGGCGGGGACCCGCTCGAGCGGGACGTCGACGACGTGCCGCTCGCCGGCGACCAGCGTCGCCACGGCGGAGGCCGAACGCCACTCGTTCCAGAAGAGTGCTAAGCTGCCGGCGACGATCAGGATCAGGCCGAAGGCCAGTGCCGGCGCCTGGCGCTTTCTTCCTGGCCTTGCCCGTTGCGCCACCTGTGGCTCTCCCTCGACGAGAATGATGGCAAGCTTGCCGAGACCGGACCGATCGGGCAAGGCATCGCGGATGTCGACCCTGGCGACGATCGATGTGCAGATGGCGGCCGACCGCCTGCGGCGTGCGCTCGAATGCCTTGCCGAGAACGATGCGACGCTCCGGCTCGCCATCGAGCGGGTCGGCTATCCGGCACCTCGGATCCAGCCTGCCGGCTTTGCCACCTTGCTGCGGATCATCGTCGCCCAGCAGGTGTCCACGCGGGCCGCGGCCACCATCCAGCGCCGCGTCGAGTTGGCAATGGGCGAGCGGGTGGATGCGCAGATGCTGCTGGATCTGCCGGTCGAGACGCTGCGCGGCTGCGGGCTCAGCGGGCGCAAGGTGGTGTATGCGCGAGAACTGGCGGCGGCGATCGTCGATGGTCGGCTGGACCTCGAGCGTCTCGCGGCGGCCCCGGACGAGGAGGTCGTGTCGGCGCTCACCGCCTTGCCGGGGTTCGGCCGCTGGAGTGCGGAGATCTACCTGCTCTTCGCGCTGCAGCGGCAGGACGTCCTGCCGGCCGACGACCTGGCCCTGCAGATTGCCGCCCAGCGCCTGAAGAACCTCGAAGTGCGACCGAACGCCCGGGATTTGCGGGCACTTGCCGTGGCCTGGTCGCCATGGCGCGGCGCCGCCTCGGTCTTTCTCTGGCATTACTACGGTGCCGCGACCCTGGACAGCGTTGCATAGCCTTGGTGCCGGTGCCGAACTTGTGGCCAGCCGGGCCGTCTGCTAGATCACCCTTTACGCGAATTTCCTCGCCAGCCTGACCTTCAGGCCCGCCGTTCCAGCGCTCGGGAAGTACACCGCTTGGCCGCCTCACTGCCCCCCAAGGGATTCGAGATCGTCCCCATCGAGGAGGAGATGAAGCGCTCCTACCTCGACTACGCGATGAGCGTGATCGTCAGCCGGGCGCTGCCCGACGTTCGGGACGGCCTGAAGCCCGTCCAGCGCCGCATCCTCTACGCCATGCGCGTCGCCGGCTACGATATCGGGCGACCGCACCGCAAGTCCGCGCTCATCGTCGGCGACGTGATGGGCAAGTACCATCCGCATGGCGACGGCGCCATCTATGACGCCATGGTGCGCATGGCGCAGCACTGGTCGATGCGCCTCATGCTGATCGATGGCCAGGGCAATTTCGGCTCGATGGACAACGACCCGCCGGCGGCGATGCGTTACACCGAGGCGCGCCTGGCCCGGCCGGCGGCAGCACTGCTCGACGACATCGACAAGGACACGGTGGGCTTCCGTCCCAATTACGACGAGAGCATCAGCGAGCCGGAGGTCCTGCCGGCGCAGTACCCGAACATTCTGGTCAATGGCGCCGGCGGCATCGCGGTCGGGATGGCGACCAACATCCCGCCGCACAACCTGGGCGAGATCATCGACGCGACCATCGCCCTGATCGACGATCCCGAGCTCGACATCGCCGACCTCATGGAGATCGTCCAGGGCCCGGACTTCCCCACCGGCGGCATCATTCTCGGCCGGGCCGGCATCCAGCAGGCCTACATGACCGGTCGCGGCAGCCTCACCGTCCGCAGCCGTTGCACGATCGAAGAGATCCGCAAGGACCGCCAGGCGATCCTCGTGCACGAGGTTCCCTATCTGGTCAACAAGGCGCGGCTGGTCGAGCGGATCGCCGAGGTGGTGCGCGAGAAGCGGGTCGAGGGCATCTCCGATCTGCGTGACGAATCCGACCGGCATGGCGTGCGCGTGGTCATCGAGATCAAGCGCGACGCCGATGCCGAGGTGGTGCTCAACCAGCTCTACAAGTTCACGCCGCTGCAGACCGGCTTCGGCATCAACATGGTGGCGCTGAACAACGGCCGCCCGATGCAGATGACGCTGGTCGAGGTGCTGCAGGCGTTCATCGCGTTCCGCGAGGATGTGATCCTCAGGCGTACCGCCTACGATCTGGCCAAGGCCCGCGAGCGGGCGCACATCCTGGTCGGCCTCGCCGTCGCGGTCGCCAATATCGACGAGGTCATCGCGCTGATCCGCGCCGCACCCGACCCGCAGACGGCCAAGGCCGGCCTGCTCGAGCGGGCCTGGCCGGCGGAGGCGATCCTGCCGCTGCTCGCGCTCGTCGAGGACGGCACGGCGGCGGCCACCGAGTACCGCCTCAGCGAGCGGCAGGCCCAGGCCATCCTCGACCTGCGGCTGCAGCGGCTGACCGGGCTCGAGCGCGAGAAGATCACCGCCGAGCTGGCCGAGATCGCCGGGGCGATCAAGGAGCTGCTCTTGATCCTGCAGTCGCGCGAGCGGCTGCTCGACGTGATGAAGGCGGAGCTGACCGATGTCCGCAGCCGTTTCGCCGATGAGCGGCGCACCTTCATCGACCTCGACGCCGAGCTCGACATCGACATCGAGGACCTGATTCCGCGCGAGGACATGGTCGTCACCGTGACCCACAAGGGCTACATCAAGCGGGTGCCGCTTTCGACCTTCCGCGCCCAGCGCCGTGGCGGCAAGGGCCGGGCCGGCATGCGCACGCACGAGGACGATTTCGTCGCCCGGCTGTTCGTGGCGAGCACCCATACGCCCGTGCTCTTCTTCTCGAGCCTCGGGCGGGTCTACAAGCTCAAGGTCTACAAGCTGCCATTGGGCAACCCGCAGGCCCGTGGCAAGGCGATGATCAACCTCTTCCCGCATCTCGTGGAAGGCGAATGGATCACCGCCATCCTGCCTTTGCCGGAGGACGAGGCGACCTGGGTGGAGCTTTCCGCCGTGTTCGCGACGGCTCGTGGCAAGGTGCGGCGCAACGACCTCGCCGATTTCACGCGGGTGCCGGTCAACGGCAAGATCGCCATGGGCCTCGACGATGGGGACCGGCTGATCGGTGTCGATGTCTGCGACGACAGCCACGACGTGCTCCTCGTGACGGGCGGCGGCAAGGCGATCCGCTTCGCCGTCGAGTCGCTGCGCGTGTTCCGCTCGCGCACATCGGAAGGGGTCAGGGGCATCGACCTCGCCGGCGAGGATGCGGTGATCTCCATGTCGATCCTCGACCACATCACGCTCTCGACCGAGGAGCGCGACGAGCTGGTGCGAATCGCCAACGCCCGGCGCCGGGCGGCGGCCCTGGAGGACGAGCCGGAGGAGGCCGGGGCGAGCGAGCCGAGCCTGCTCGCGGACGACACCGTCGAGGGCCTGCTTGCGCGGGAGCAGTTGATCCTCGCGGTTACGGTCAACGGCTACGGCAAGCGGACCTCGGCCTTCGAGTATCGCGTCACCAACCGGGGCGGGCAGGGGATCATCAATATCGAGACCTCGGAGCGGAATGGCCCGGTGGCGGCCACCTTCCCGGTCGGCCCGACGGACCACCTGATGCTGGTCACCGACAAGGGCAAGACGATCCGCATCCCCGTGCACGACATCCGCATCGCCGCGCGCAAGACGCAGGGCGTCACGCTCTTCAACACCGAGCCGGGCGAGCGGGTGGTCTCCGTGGCGCGCCTCGCCGAAGCGGGCGAGAATGGCGACGCGGAAGCTGACGGAGACGAAGGCACGGAGGGCTGATTCGCCCCGCTGCTTGCCAAGTTCGCGGCTCGGCGTAGATTGCGGCGCCGCAGCACACGGGCTACGCGCAACGAAGAGGAAGGGCGCCGATGCGACGGGTTCGCACCGGAATCTACCCCGGCACGTTCGATCCGATCCACAACGGTCACCTCGACGTCATCCGCCGGGCCACGGTGCTGGTCGACGAGCTGATCGTCGCGGTGGCCATCAATGCCGGCAAGGAGCCGCTCTTCAGCCTCGAGGAGCGGACGGCCATGGTCGAGGCGGACATCAACGCCATGATGGCCGCCAACGAGCACAATGGTGCCCGGGTGACCGTCCTGCCGTTCAAGAACCTCCTGATGGCCTTCGCCGCCGACAACGACGCCGACTTCATCATTCGCGGCCTCAGGGCGGTCTCCGACTTCGAGTACGAGTTCCAGATGGCCGCCAACAACAAGCGGCTCTACCCCAAGATCGAGACCGTCTTCCTGATGGCGTCGGAGACCAACCAGTTCATCTCCTCGCGTTTCGTCAAGGAGATCCATCTGCTCGGTGGCGACGTCACCAGCTTCGTCTCCGAGGCGGTGATGGTGCAGTTGCGCACGAAGAGCCGGGACTGACTTGGACGTCGATGCGTTCGACTTCGAGCTGCCGGCGGATCTGATCGCGCAAAGACCGGTCGAGCCGCGGGACGCTGCACGGTTGCTGGTCATCGGCGACAACCTTCAGGACCGCACGGTGCACGACCTGCCCGGCCTGCTGGCGCCGGGCGATCTTCTGGTGCTCAATCGCACGCGCGTGCTGCCAACGCGGTTCGCCGCCAGGCGGCAACGGGGGGGCCGGCCGATCCAGATCACCCTGGTGGCCGACCAGGGTGACGACCGGTGGTCGGCCTTCGCCAGGCCCGGCCGGCATCTGACACCAGGCGACACGCTGGAGCTGGCATCTGGGCTCGTGGCGGAGGTCTTGGCCAAGGATGCCGACGGGCGCTTCGCCCTGCAGCTCCAGGCCGAAGACGGGACGGTGATCGATGCCATCCGGGCCGGCGGGTCGATGCCGCTGCCACCCTATATCCGCCGCCCGGCCGCGGGCGAGGCAGCCGACCGCGAACGCTACCAGGCGATTTTCGCCCGGGACGAGGGCTCGGTGGCGGCACCCACGGCGTCGCTGCATTTCACCGACCGCCTGCTCGCCGACCTCGCGGCACGGCGTGTCGGCCACGCCTTCCTGACCCTGCATGTCGGGCTCGGCACGTTTCTGCCGGTGAAGGTGGCAAAGGCGCGGGATCACGTCATGCATCCGGAGCGCTACGTGCTGCCCGAGGCGACGGTCGATGCGATCGCCGCCACGCGTGCCGCCGGCGGGCGGATCGTCGCGGTCGGCACGACCGTGCTGCGGGTGCTCGAGGCCTGCGCGCGGGAAACCGGGGAGCTCCATCCCGGGCAGGGCAGCACGGCGCTCTTCATCACGCCGGGCTTCGACTTTCGGGTGGTCGACCGCCTGCTGACCAATTTCCATCTGCCGCGATCGACGCTCTTCATGCTGGTCGCGGCACTGGCGGGGCTCGACCGCATGCAGGCGGCCTATGCCCATGCGATCGCCAGCCGCTATCGCTTCTTCAGCTATGGCGATGCGTGCCTGATCGACCGCCGGGACTGACGCCGCGGCCTCTCAGGCGCTGCGTTTGCGCCCGTCCAGCCGCTCCGCCAGCCGGTCGAGGAAATGGCCGACCGCCGCCACGTCGGCCAGGCGGTAGTGGGCCGCCGTCGACTGCGGCCCGTCCTGGCCGACGGCGATGCCGATACCCCAGCCCTCGATCGCCCGAAAGGCATCCTCGTCGGTGACGTCGTCGCCGATATAGACCGGCAGGGTCCGCTCGCGCGTCCGGCCGGCGCTGTCGAGGATCCAGGAAAGCGCCTTGCCCTTGTCCCAATCCAAGGCGGGCACGAACTCGAAGACCTTCTTGCCGGCCTTGACCGTCAGCTCGGGGAACGCGGCTGCCGTGTCGCGAATGGCTCGTTCCACATCACCGGTGGCGGCATCGCCGACGCGGCGATAGTGCACCGCGAGGCCGAAGCGCTTGCGCTCCAGCTGCACGCCGGCGATGGGGCCGAGCCGCTGGGCCAGCGCCTTGCCCAGCTCGCCCAGCCGGGTCGCTGCCGCTTGCGCTTCGTCGTGCTCCTCCAGCCGGCCGTCGGGGTGGCGAAGCTCGAAGCCGTGGCTGCCAGCGAAGAAGAGGTTGCGCAGCCCGACCCGCTCGACCAGATCGCCGAGACCCCGGCCGCTGATCACGGCGACGAAATGCCGGCCCGCGAGCTGGCGCACGCGCTGCCGCATCGTCTCGTCGAGGATCGCATCCTCTGGCCGCTCGACGATGGGTGTCAGCGTGCCGTCGTAATCGAGAAAGAGATGCAGGACGCGATCGCCCGCCAGCGCCACGATGGCGTCGATGGAGGCCAGGGCGTCGGGCAGGGCGGCACGGTCGCGCAACGGGCGGTCTCCCTTGATATGCAGATGGTCGAGCGAGGCGACGACGCTCGCGGCGCCCGCGGCGGCGAGGCCTGCAGTCTCGCCGTCGCGAGCGACGCCGACAACCAGGCCGAAGCCCCCGCGACATCCCGCCTCTATCCCCGCGACGGCGTCCTCGACGATCGCTGCCCGTGATGCCGGCACGCCGAGCGCCTCGACCGCGGCCAGGAATACGTCGGGTGCGGGTTTGCCGGCGAGACCTTCCGCCGTGGCGACGGTTCCGTCGACCAGCACCTGGAAGAGCGGGCGAATGCCCGCGGCCGTCAGCACCGCCTCGGCGTTGCGGCTCGCCGAGATCGCCGCGACCTTCAGGTCGGCGCGGCGCGCGCGGTCGACGAAGGCAACCGCATCGGCGAAGGCGCTGACACCCTCGCGGGCGACGCGATCGAGGAAGGCCTGGTTCTTGCGTCGACCGAGAGCCCGGATCGTCGGGGCATCCGGTGCGTCGTCGCTGCCGCCGAGAGGAAGATCGATACCCCGCGAGGCGAGGAAGTCACGTACGCCGTCGAGCCGGGGCTTGCCGTCGACGTGCCGGCGATAGTCGGCGGTCGTGAAAGGGGCGAAGCCCCTGCCGTCACGGGCCTCGAGAAACGCGTCGAAGACCGTCTTCCAGGCCGCCTCGTGGGTGCGGGCGGTGTCGGTGAGCACGCCGTCCATGTCGAGGATGACGGCGTCGATGCGCGATGGATCGAGCACGGGCGCTGCGTCGCTCATTTGGCCGTGGCGCTTTTCTGCCGGGATGCCTCGGCCTCCGCCACGATCCGCTTGACCGCCATGAAGCTGTCGGGGCTGACCGAGATCGAATCGATGCCGTGCTCGACCAGGAAGGCGGCGAACTCGGGATGATCGCTCGGCGCCTGGCCGCAGATGCCGGTCTTGGTGCCGGCCGCGCGCGCCTTGGCGAGGAGCGTGGCGATCGAGGCCTCGACGGCCGGGTCGCGCTCGTCGAAGAGGCTGCTCAGGATCGAGCTGTCGCGATCGACGCCGAGCGTGAGCTGGGTGAGGTCGTTCGAGCCGATCGAGAAGCCGTCGAAGCGCTCGGCGAACTTCTCGGCTAGGATGATGTTGGCGGGGATCTCGCACATCATGAAGACCTCGAGCCCCGCCCGGCCACGCATCAGGCCATGCTCGGCCATCTCGGCGAGCACGGCGTCGGCCTCGCCGACCGTGCGCACGAACGGGATCATCATGACGATGTTGGTGAAGCCCAGCTCCTCGCGGGCCCGCCGGATCGCCCGGCACTCGAGCGCGAAGCCTTCGCGGTAGCCGTCGCTGTAGTACCGCGACGCACCGCGCCAGCCGAGCATCGGATTCTCCTCCTTCGGCTCGAAGGCGCGGCCGCCGATCAGCTCGGCATATTCGTTGGTCTTGAAATCGCTCATCCGGACGATCACCGGGGCCGGGTGATGCGCCGCCGCGATCCGCGCGATGCCGCGCGCCAGCCGGTCGACGAAGAACTCGGGCTTGCTCGCGTAGCCGATCGTCAGCTCGTCGATCTGGCGGCGGGCGTCCTCGTCCGTCAGCTCGTCGAACTTCACCAGCGCCATGGGGTGGATGCGGATGAGGTTCTCGACGATGAACTCCATCCGGGCGAGGCCGACGCCGTCGGTCGGCAGCCGCCACCAGGTGAAGGCACCCGCCGGGTCGGCGAGGTTGAGCATGACCTTGGTCGTGGTGGCCGGGATGCTGTCGATCGCGATCTCCTCGACCTCGAAGTCCAGGAGCCCCGCGTAGACGAAACCGGTATCGCCCTCGGCGCAGGACACGGTCACCTCCTGGCCGTCGGCCAGCTTCGCCGTGGCGTCGCCGGCGCCGACCACCGCGGTCAGGCCCAGCTCACGGCTGACGATGGCGGCATGGCTGGTGCGGCCGCCATGATCGGTCACAATCGCGGCCGCCTTCTTCATGATCGGCACCCAGTCGGGGTCGGTCATGCCGGTCACCAGCACGCCGCCCTCGACAAAGCGGTCGATCTCGGTGGGGTTGGCCAGCTTGCAGACCGGTCCGCTGCCGATCGAGGCGCCGATCGAGAGGCCCTTCACCAAGGGCTCGCCCTGGCCGGTCAGGTGATAGGCCTTGAGCATGCCGGCAGCCCGCCTCGACTGCACGGTCTCGGGGCGAGCCTGGACCACGAAGAGCTCGCCGGTGAGCCCGTCCTTGGCCCATTCGATATCCATCGGCCGGCCGTAATGCCGCTCGATGCGGACCGCCCAGCGGGCGAGCTCGAGGATGTCGTCGTCCTCGAGCACGAAGCGGTGCTGCTCGGCCCTGGCGGTCGAGACCGTCCTGACCGCCTCCTTGCCGGTGGTGAAGACCATCTTGCGGTCCTTCGCCCCGAGCCGCTTCTCGATGATCGGTCGGAGCGCGGTGTCCTCCAGGAGCGGCTTGAAGACGGTGTACTCGTCCGGGTCGACGATGCCCTGCACGACCAGCTCGCCGAGGCCCCAGGCGGCATCGATCAGCACGTTGCGCGGGAAGCCGGTCTCGGTGTCGATCGAGAACATCACGCCGGAGCCGGCCTTGTCGGAGCGGACCATGCGCTGGATGCCGACCGAGAGGGCCACCTTCAGGTGGTCGAAGCGGTTGTTGACGCGGTAGGCGATGGCGCGGTCGGTGAAGAGCGAGGCGTAGCAGCGGCGCAGGGCACGGAGGAGCGCGGCCTCGCCCTGGACATTGAGGTAGGTTTCGAGCTGGCCGGCGAAGCTCGCCTCGGGCAGGTCCTCGGCGGTGGCGCTGCTGCGGACCGCCACGCTGACCGGCTCGCCGCCCTCGGCCATCGCGGCATAGGCCCGGCGGACCGCCTCGGCGAGCGCCGGCGGCACCTCGGCGTTCTCCAGAAGCTCGCGCACGGCGCGGCCGACACGGGCGAGATTGCTGTGGTCGTCCTTCAGCTTCGCCATCGTTTCGGCGATCGCGTCGCGCAGGTTGTTCGCGTCGACATAGTGCCAGTAGGCATGGGCGGTCGTGGCGAAGCCGCCCGGCACGCGGACCCCCTGGGCCTGCAGATTGGCGATCATCTCGCCGAGCGAGGCGTTCTTGCCGCCGACGCGGTCGACGTCGGTGCGGCGCAGCTCGCCGAGCTCGATCACCAGCAGGTCTTCAGTCGGCATCGGTCGTCTCCCCTCGCACGTTGCCGCGCTTGCGCTCCGATGGGCGGATCAGACGGAACTCGTGGCTGTCGCCCGGGCTCAATTTGCGGAAATGACTACGGTACGCGATCTCGATCATCGGCGCCAATGCCGGCCGGCTGCGCACGCGCAGCCGGCTCCGGGTCGCCTCGACCTCGAGGTGATGTCGGCGATAGCGCAGGCAGACGCGCAGGCAATCCACGCCGACGGGCAGAAGCGGGTTGAAATGGAGCACGCCGGAGCGGGTCTCGAGCCCGAGATAGTTGCGCTGGACCAGATCGACCGTGCCGGCCATGGCACCGGTATGGATGCCTTCCGGCGTGGTGCCGCCCTGGATGTCCAGGATATCGCTGTCCAGCGCCCGCCTGAAGAGGTGCCAGGACTGCTCGCGATCGGCGCGGGCCAGCACCCAGGCATGGACGATCAGGCTGAGCGTCGAGCCATGCGAGGTTCGCGCGAGATAGTAGTCGATGTTGCGCCGGATGGCAGCGGAGTCGAACGGGTAGCCCAGGCCCTCGAAGATCAGGTCCAGCTCCTCCGCCGAGAAGAGGTAGAAGAGCATCAGGACGTCGGCCTGCTTCGCCACCTTGAAGTCGTTCGGGCTCTTGCCCTCGGCCTCGAGGATCCGGTCGAGCCTTTGGATATTGCCGTATTTCTCGCGATAGGCGGGCCAGTCGAGCTCGACGAGCTGCTCGTAGCCGTCGAACTGGCTGATGATGCCGTCGCCATGGAACGGCACCTTCAGCTTGCGGCTGACATCGTACCAGAGCTCGAGATCGGCGCCTGCGATCTCGAGCCGGGCGAAGAGCTCGTCGGTGCAGTCGTGTGGCAGGACCGCCACCATGTCGAGGGCGCGGGTCAGGAGCCAGGCCACCATGACGTTGGTGTAGGCATTGTTGTCGATGCCGCCCTGGGCTTCCGGGTCGGTGCCCGGGTAGGCGGTATGGAACTCGTCCGGGCCCATCACGCCCTTGATGTCGTAGCGGTCGATCGCCGCGTCATAGGTGGCGGCCGATACCCAGAACTGGGCGATCGCGAAGAACATCTCCGCACCGTAATGCCGGATGAAGCCGGTATCGCCCGTGGCTTCCCAGTAGCGCCAGATATTGTAGCAGATGGCGGCGTTCACGTGGCGCTGGCGGTGGCTCGTGTCGGGCAGCCAGCGGCCGGATTCGGGGTTGAGGTGGAGCTTTTGGGTCTCCTCCCGGCCGTTCGAGCCGCTCTGCCAGGGGAACATGGCGCCCTTGAAGCCCTCGGCCCGGGCGGCGAGGCGCGCCTGGCCCAGCCGGCGGTAGCGGTAGCGGATGGTCTCGCGCACGAGGTCGGGCACGCGCAGCACCAGAAAGGGCAGGATGAAGAGCTCGTCCCAGAAGATGTGGCCGCGATAGGCCTCGCCGTGCCAGCCGCGGGCCGGCACGCCGACATCGTAGTCGACCGAGTTGGCGGAGATGGTCTGCAGCAGGTGGAAGATGTGGACCCGGAGATGGGTCGCCTCGCCGTCGCCCTCGGGACGGTCGAAGGTGATCTCGCAGCTCCCCCAGAGCTGCTCCCAGGCCAGCAGATGGCGGGCCAGCAGCGCCTCGAAGCCGGTGCTGCGGGTGAGGCTTTCGGTCGCCTCGAGCCCGGCCTCGGCGATCGCCGGATCCCGGCTGGTGTAGAGGGCGACGAGCTTCTCGATCCGCAAGGGGCGGTGGTCGAGCTGCACGCGCGCCAATTGCTCGATCTGGTCGGACGCCTGCACCACCTCGATCGGCCGGTCGAGCCGTTCGCCGTCACGAAAGAGACCGAGGCGCGCCGCCTCGACCACCTCGATCCGCGACTGCGCGGTGCGGCAGCGGAGCAGCATGCCGTCGCTGCCGAAGGCTTCCGTCCCGAGCGTCTCCAGATGGCGGTTGGCCAGCGCCTTGTAGCGCTCGACCCCGGCATTGACGACGCTGCCGTCGATGCCCGAGCGGATGGTGATCTCGCCGGACCAGTCCTCCGCCACCAGCTCGACCTCGAGCGCTGCCTCGTGGCGGTCGGCCATGCTGACCAGCCGCCGCTCGCGCCAGCGCGTCGTCCGGCCCGCCTGATCGCGGAAGCGGAAGTCGCGGTGGAGCAGGCCCTGGCGGGTATCGAGCTGCTGGACGAAATCGAGAACCTGCACCTCGTCGATGGCGAACCAGGGGCCGTCCCCGATGCGGAAGGTCAAAGGCAGCCAGTTCGGCACATTGACCAGGTCCTCGTTCTCGACGTCGCGGTCGCCGATCCGGCTGGTCAGGCGGTTGTAGAGCCCCGCCACATAGGTGCCGGGGTAGTGGACAGCGTCGGCGCCCGTGCAGGTGACGGCGCCGCGCGTGCAGAAATAGCCGTTGCCCAGGGTCGTGAGCGATTCGCGGAGCTTCTCGCGGTCCGGCTCGTAAGCGTCGTAGGTGAGCGACCAGCTCATGCATGCACCTTTGCTGTCGGGCGGGGCCGACCTTGGCCAGCAATCGCTTGACCGTAGCACGCACCGCCACGACTGGAAGGGGCGCATTTCGCCGCCGCGCTTGGCCTTTGCGGCGGCTTCTCCTAGAGAAGTCGCCCGAACGACGTCGCCGGGCGAGGCGGCGCGCAGCAGCGAGGCAGCAGCGATGGCCGGAGCGGAGGCCCTTCTCGAGCGGATCAGGGACGAAGGCGTGCGCAGCCTCGATCTGCGCTTCACCGACCTCGCCGGCCGCTGGCGGCACACCACGCTGGACGCGGCGGGCGTCAAGCCGTTCCAGCTCGAGCACGGGGTCCTGATCGACGGCTCGGCCGTGCCTGGCTGGCGCGACGTCAGCGAATCCGACCTTCTGCTGCGGCCCGATCTCGCCTCGGCCTTCCAGGATCCCTTCGCCGCCCAGCCGACGCTCTGCCTCTTCGCCGACGGGGCCGAGCCGGCCACCGGCATGAGCTACGAGCGCGACCCGCGCTCGACCGTGGCGCGGGCCGAGGCCCATCTCCTGGAGAGCGGCATCGCCGACACGCTGGTCGCGGCGGCCGAGATCGGCTTCTTCATCTTCGACGACGTGCGCATCGAGCGGGGGCCGCTCAAGGCCGGCTATGCGCTGGAATCGAGCGAGGCCCGGACGGCCGGCGGGGCCGCCTATGCGGGGGGCAATCCGGGCCACCGGCCGGCGCCGGGTGCCGCCCAGGCCTGCCTGCCGCCGGCCGACCACCATGCCGACATCCGGGCCGAGATCACGACCACGCTGGGCGGCCTCGGCTTCACCGAGCTGCGCCACGAGCACGGCCCGGCGGCGGCCCAGCACCGGCTGATGATCGGCAAGGGGGGGCTGCTCGCCACCGCCGACCGGCTGCAGCTCCTGAAATACGTCGCCCACCAGGTGACCGCCACCTATGGCAAGTCGGCGAGCTTCATGGCCAAGCCCATCGCCGACGAGCCGGGGGCCGCCCTCTTCCTCGCCCAGTCCTTCTGGCAGGGCGGCAAGCCGCTCTTCGCCGGCCAGGGCTATGCCGACCTGAGCCCGCTCTGCCTGCAGTTCACCGCCGGCATCCTGGCGCATGGCCGGGCCCTCAACGCCTTCACCAACCCGACCACCAACAGCTACCGCCGGCTGCAGCCGAACCTCGACGAGCCGACGCTTTTGACCTTCGCCGCGCACAACCGTTCGGCCGCGATCCGCATCCCCTATGCCGACCGGCCGGACCGGAAGCGGGTCGAGCTGCGCTTCGCCGACGCCTCGGCCAACCCCTACCTGGCGCTCACCGCCATCCTCATGGCGGGGCTCGACGGCATCGCCCGCAAGCTCGAGCCGGGCGACGCCATGGACAGGAACCTCTACGACCTCCGGGCCGAGGAGCTGGAGGGCATCCCCTCCACCTGCCGGACGCTCGAGGCGGCGCTCGACGCGCTCGACGCCGACCACGAGTTCTGCCTGCGCGGCGAGGTGATGAGCGGCGAGCTCATCGACGCCTACATCGCCGTCAAGCGGGCCGAGGTCGAGCACCTGGCCCGGCTGCCGACCCCGGCCGAGTTCGAGCTCTATTACGGGCTCTGATAAAGGAATAATAGCCTATTTAGGGCTGCCGGTCAAGGCCCGTGGGTTCCATCGGCAAAATCGGCTTTCCGGCCGTCGACAGCCTGCCGCAAACCGGGCGAATACGCAGAAAACCGCGTTCCCTCAACGGGTTGGAGTGCGTCGGGTTCGTTGGTCGAAGCTCGGGTTCATTCGTCGAATCGCCGGGTTCGCTCGTCGATTTCGTGGGTTCGCTCGTCGATTCGGCAGGTTCGTTCGTCGGCAGATGTCGCGGATTCCGCGACATTTCCGGAATCCTGTCGCAGGAAAAGCGACAATTGCCGGCCCCATGTCGCAGATTCCGCGACAACCCGGGCAAAGTTGTCGCGGATTCCGCGACAACCCGAGGGTCGCTGTCGCGGATTCCGCGACATTGGGGAGCGTCTGGGCCGTGCCGGGATGGCGAAGCCGGCGAGGAAGACGCGGATGGCGAGGTCGAGCCGGGCGCGGCGCTGCCCGAGCGCGGGCGGCGGTCGGCCCGGGTCCAGGAGCTGCTGGAGCGGGCAGGCACAGGCCGTGTCGCAGAGCAGCCTGGCGGCGGCCCCGAGATCGTCGCAGGCGCGCTCGCCCCGCGCTGCAGAGCTGGGCGCTTGCCATCACGACGGGGCTCCCTACTTTGGAGACCGCGCGGTTTCCTCGGGGCGGGTCGATCCCGCATGTCACATTCCGCGCTGGAATGCCAAGGAGTCACGCAATGAGGCGATCGGTTCCGGTGCCCGGGGCGGGGCTGGCGGGCGCCCTGCTCGGCGCCGTCGTCATGCTGGCTGCGATGCTCGGCAGCGGGGTCGGGGCCGCCTGGGCGCAAGCGGCGCCGACCCCGGTGACGGTCGTGACGCTGAAGGCGCAGGATCTCACGCTGACCAGCACGCTGCCGGGCCGCGTGGTCGCCTCCGGCGTGGCCGAGGTGCGGCCGCAGGTCGACGGGATCATCGTCGAGCGGCTCTACGAGGAAGGGGCGCACGTCAAGGTGGGCGATCTGCTCTACCGGATCGATTCCGCCACCTACGAGGCGCAGGTCGCGGCCGCCGAGGCCCAGGTGGCCCAGGCCCAGGCCCGGCTGACCTCGGCCGAGAAGGATGCCGACCGGGTGCGCGCCCTGGTCGACCGGCGGGCGACGAGCCAGCAGGCGCTCGACGACGCGGTGGCCGAGCGCGACGCCGCCGATGCCGGGCTGAAGGTGGCCCAGGCCGAGCTCCTCGCGGCGCAGATCGACCTCGACCGGACCACCATCAGGGCACCGCTCTCGGGCATCATCGGGCGCTCGCTGACGACCCAGGGCTCGCTCGTCACGGCCGGGCAGGCCGCACCGCTCGCCATCATCCGCACCATCGACCCGGTGCTGGTCGACGTCACCCAGTCGGCCGCCGAGATCATCGCCTGGCGGCGCGGCGCCACCGCGGAACGCCTCGCCGACGCGCAGCAGACGGTGACGCTGACCCTGGCCGACGGCAAGCCCTACGAGGAGACCGGCCTTTTGACCGCGGCCGAGCCCTATGTCCACGAGCAGACGGGCGTGGTGACGCTCAGGCTGGAGTTCCCCAACCCGACCGAGCTCCTGCTGCCCGGCATGTATGTGCAGGTGGAGTTGCCGCAGGCGGTGGCCAGGAACGTCATCCTGGCCCCGCAGGAGGGCGTGATGCGCGACCATCGCGGCCGGCCGATCGCCTACGTGGTCAATGGCGACGACGTGGTCGAGGAGCGGGTGCTGGCCGTGCTGCAGGCGCATGGCGCCTTCTGGGTCACCGCCGACGGCCTCGCCGATGGCGACCGCATCGTCGTCGCGGGCCTGCAGAAGATCCGGCCCGGCGCCACCGTCGCCCCCGCCGAGCGCGAGGCGGCACCCGACGCCACTTCCGCCAACCTCGCCGACAGCAACGGCGGCTAGGAGCAAGGCAGGGCAGCCCGCATGGCCCGGTTCTTTATCGACCGCCCGGTCTTCGCCTGGGTGATCGCCATCCTCGTCATGGGCGTCGGCATCCTCGCGGTGCTGACCCTGCCGATCGCCCAGTACCCGCAGATCGCCCCGCCCTCGGTCAACGTCACCGCCACCTATCCCGGGGCCTCGGCCGAGACCGTCGAGAACACGGTGACCCAGGTGATCGAGCAGCAGATGACCGGGCTCGACGGGCTGCGCTACATCAAGTCGAGCTCGTCCTCGGCGGGCCGGGCCGAGATCGCGCTCACCTTCACCACCGGCACCGACCCCGACATCGCCCAGGTCCAGGTGCAGAACCGCCTCGCGCAGGCGACGCCGCTCCTGCCGGAGACCGTGCAGCGCCAGGGCATCGAGGTGCGCAAGTCCTCGGCCGGCTTCCTCATGGTGATCGGCCTGATCGCCGAGGACGGCTCGCTCGAGCAGGTCGACCTCTCCGACTATCTCTCCTCGAACGTGGTCGACGAGATCAGCCGCGTGCCGGGGGTCGGCGCGGTGCAGGTGTTCGGCGCCCCCTATGCGATGCGCATCTGGCTCGACCCCGCGAAGCTGGCGGCCTACGAGCTGGCGCCGGGCGACGTGGTGGCCGCCGTCTCGCGCGAGAACGCGCAGATCTCCGCGGGCGCCCTGGGCGAGCTGCCGACCGTCGAAGGCCAGCAGCTCAACGCCACGGTGACCGCCCAGTCGCTGCTCCAGACGCCCGGGGATTTCGAGCAGATCGTGCTCCGGGCCGAGACCGATGGCGGGCTGGTCCTCCTGAAGGACGTGGCCCGGGTCGAGATCGGCGCGCAGTCCTACAGCACGATCGGCCGCTACAACGGCCAGCCGGCGTCCGGCATGGCGATCCAGCTCGCCAGCGGCGCCAATGCGCTGGAGACGGCGGACCGGGTGCGCGCGCGCATGGACGAGCTCGCCGCGTTCTTCCCGGAAGGGGTGGTCTACAACGTCCCCTACGACACGACGCCTTTCATCAGCATCTCGATCGAGGAGGTGGTGATCACCCTCTTCGAGGCGATCGTGCTCGTCTTCCTCGTCATGTTCCTCTTTTTGCAGAACTGGCGGGCGACGCTCATTCCGACCCTCGCCGTGCCGGTCGTCATCCTCGGCACGTTCGGCGTGCTGGCCGCCTTCGGCTTCTCGATCAACACGCTGACCATGCTCGCCATGGTGCTGGCCATCGGGCTGCTCGTCGACGACGCCATCGTGGTCGTCGAGAATGTCGAGCGCATCATGGAGGAGGAGGGGCTCGACCCGCGCGCGGCGACCAGGAAGTCGATGGGCCAGATCACCGGGGCCCTGATCGGCATCGCGGTCGTGCTCTCCGCCGTCTTCGTGCCGATGGCCTTCTTCGGCGGCTCGACCGGCGTGATCTACAAGCAGTTCTCCATCACCATCGTCTCGGCGATGTTCCTCTCGGTGGTGGTGGCGCTGGTGCTCACCCCGGCGCTGTGCGCCACCATCCTCGAGTCCCGGACCTCGCACCGCAAGCAGCGCGGCCCCATCGGCTGGTTCAACCGCTTCTTCGACGGCACGCAGCGCGGCTATGCCTCGAGCGTCGGCTGGATCGTCCGCCGGCCGGTCCGGGTGGGCCTCGTCTACCTCCTGCTCGTCGCCGGCATGATCGGCCTCTTCGCCCGCACGCCCACCGGCTTCCTGCCGGACGAGGACCAGGGCATCATGTTCACCTTCGTGCAGGGGCCGGCCGGTGCCACGGCGACCCGCACGCTCGACGTGCTGGACCAGGTCGAGAGCCATTTCCTCGAGAACGAGGCCGAGAACGTCGATTCGATGTTCACGGTGGTGGGCTTCAGCTTCGCCGGCTCCGGCCAGAATGTCGGCCTCGGCTTCGTCAGGCTGAAGGACTGGGACGAGCGGCCGCGAGCCGATCAGGACGTGCACGCCATCGCCGGGCGGGCGTTCGGCGCCATGATGGCCATCCAGGACGCCATGGTCTTCCCGATCGTCCCGCCAGCGGTGATCGAGCTCGGCAATGTTTCCGGCTTCGACTTCTACGTCCAGGCGCGGGCCGGGCAGAGCCACCAGCAGCTTCTCGAGGCCCGCAACCAGCTCATCGGCATGGCGTCGAAGAGCCCGCTCATCGGCTCGATCCGGCCCAACGGGCTGGAGGACGCGCCGCAATACGGGCTCGACATCGACTGGCGCAAGGCCGGGGCCATGGGGGTCACGGCGAACGACGTGAGCGACCTTCTGACCGTCGCCTGGGCCGGCCGCTACGTTAACGACTTCCTCGATCGGGGCCGGATCAAGCGGGTCTATGTGCAGGGCGAGGCCGATGCGCGGAGCACGCCCGAGGACATCGAGCGCTGGCGGGTGCGCAACGCCAGCGGCGGCCTCGTGCCGTTCTCGAACTTCATCGAGGGCGGCTGGCGCTTCGGCCCGCAGGGGCTCTATCGTTACAACGGCGTCCCGGCCATGCAGCTTCAGGGCTCGCCGGCGCCGGGCGTGTCGACCGGCGAGGCCATGGCCGAGATCGAGCGGCTGGTGGCGGAGCTGCCGCCGGGCTTCGACATCTCCTGGACCGGGCTCTCGCTCGAGGAGCAGGAATCGGGCAACCAGGCGCCGCTGCTCTACTTCCTCTCGGTCGCCGTGGTGTTCCTGAGCCTCGCCGCCCTCTACGAGAGCTGGGTGGTGCCGGCCGCCGTCATGTTCGCCATGCCGATCGGCGTGCTCGGCGCGCTGGTCGGCGCCTGGATCGGCGGCTTCGAGAACGGCGTCTTCTTCCAGGTGGGGCTGCTCACCACCATCGGGCTGACCGGCAAGAACGCGATCCTGATCGTCGAGTTCGCCCGTGCCCGGCTGGAGGAGGGCGAGGAGCTGCTGACCGCCGTCATCGAGGCGGCGCGGCAGCGCTTCCGGCCGATCATCATGACGTCGATGGCCTTCTCGCTCGGCGTGCTGCCGCTCGTCCTGAGCAGCGGTGCCGGCTCCGCCGGCCGGCGGGCGATCGGCTCGGGCGTGCTCGGCGGCACGATCACGGGCACGGTGCTCGGCATCCTCTTCGTGCCGCTCTTCTTCGTGCTGATCCGCCGCCTGGTGCCCCGGCGCGAGGCGGCGAAGGCGGCGGCGCCGCTGCCGGCGGCGTAGGCAAAGGGCCGGCCCGCCGCGCTGGCCTCCGGCGGCCGGGCGGGCTATGAGCGGCCGCAGGCGTGCCACGGACGGAGAGGAAGACGCATGGGCGAGACGCAGGTCATCAAGAAGCGGCGGCTCGGGCGGACGGGGCTCGAGGTCACGCCCATCTGCTTCGGCACCTCGGGGCTGGGCGACATGCCGAGCACCTATGGCTACAGCGTCGACGAGGAGCGGGGCCGGGCCACCGTGCGGGCGATCCTGGCGGGGCCGGTGAACTTCCTCGACACCTCGCGCAACTACGCCATGGGGCGGAGCGAGCAGCGGATCGGCGCGGTGATCCGGGAGCTGGGCGGCCTGCCCGAGGGCTTCGTCGTCTCGACCAAGCTCGATCGCGACATGGAGACGCGGGAGTTCGACGCGGCGCGCGCCCGGCGCTCGCTCGAGGAGAGCCTGAAGGCGCTGCATCTCGACCGGGTCCAGCTCCTGCACCTGCACGATCCGGAGCACGCGGCCGATCTCGGCCCGATCACGCGCAAGGGCGGGGCGATCGCCGAGCTCTTCCGGATGAAGGAGGAGGGCCTGTGCGACGCGGTCGGGCTCGCCGCCGGGCGGATCGACATCATGATGCCGATGCTGAAGGACTGGGAATTCGACGCGCTGATCACCCACAACCGCTTTACCCTCACCAACCGCAATGCCCTGCCGATGCTGGAGCTGGCGAAGGAACGGGGCATCGCCATCCTCAACGCGGCGCCCTATGCCGGGGGCGTGCTGGCGAAGGGGACGGACAGCTTCAAGCGCTATGTCTACCAGGAGGCATCGGCCGAGGTGCTCGACCCGGTGCGGGCGATCGAGGCGGTCTGCGCCAGGCACGGCGTGCCGCCCGGGGCGGCGGCGCTCCAGTTCTCGATGCGCGACCCGCGCGTCAGCTCGACCATCTGCGGCGTCACCAGGCCCGAGCGGGTGACCCAGACGCTGGAATGGGCCGCCTTCCCGATCCCCGACGCCGCCTGGGACGAGCTGCTGGCGCTGCCGTTCGCCACGGACGACCCGGAGGCGACGCGGGTCTACGATCCGGGGTGAGGTCGTGGGCTCTCAGGCAAACGGGTTGGTGAGCCGCACACCTTCGATCACCTGACCGTTGGCCATATCCTCGGTGTAGAGCGTGCGGCAGCCGGCCTCGGCGGCCGAGGCGATGATCAGCGCGTCGTAGATGTGGTAGCCGTAGCGCTCGGCGATGTTCAAGGCGGCGTCGTGGGTGGTGGCGGTGAGCGGCCGGGGCTCGCCGCACAGGGTGCCGAGAGTCGCGAGGGCCGTGCGGATATCGGTCCAGGTCGAAGCTCGCTTGCGCCGGGCGACACTGATGAACTCGTTCAGCACCTGAATGCTGACGATGCCGCCATTGGCGAGCAGGCGCTCGGCCACCTCGCTGCGGTCGCCGGAATCGATGAAGGCGTAGACGACGAGGTTGGTGTCGAAGAACGCCTCAGCGGTCATTCGGAAGATCGCGACTGCCGCGCTCGTGCGCTTCCTCACGATCGAAGCGGTAGTCGGGTGGCAGCGGGGCGCTGCGTCGGCGTAGCTGCCGCATCGTCTCCAACGCCTTCTCCCGCTGCTCGTCGCGAGCGATCTCAACGCTCCTGGATGTGGCGACGCGGATCTCCACCTCGTCGCCTTCAACGAGCGCCAACTCTCTCACCACCCGTGCTGGGAGGCGCAACGCCAAGCTGTTGCCCCATCGAGCCACGCGCATATACCAACCCCAATGCTATACACGAATGAGAATGTATCGCATTGGCGAGCCGAGCGCAAGCCGGCCTCAATCCTCGATCCTGCCGCCGTGCTCGTCCTCGATGTGGGCCTGGATGATCTCGTCGATCGAGGCGTCGGCCTCGTAGCCCATGTCGCGGGCGCGCTTCGAGGCGAAGTTGTAGGGCCAGCCGTCGACGATCTTCTGGATCTTCGGGTCGGGCACCTGCTTGACGCGGTCGGCGACCTTGTCGCCGGCGATGCGGCGGAGCGCCTCGAGCGCGTCGCCGATCCTGACCGCGATGCCGGGCAGGGTCAGGCTGCGGACCTGGCCGAAGGCGTCGCTGGGCAGGCCGGCGGTCTTGACGAAGGCGTCGATCACGCGGCGCGGCGAGAGGATGTACATGGTCGAGTCGGGGTCGACCGGGCAGATCGCCGCCTGGCCGGCGAGGGGTTCCCTGATGATCGAGCTGGCGAAGGTCGAGGCCGCCTTGTTGGGCTTGCCCGGGCGGACGACGATGGTGGGCAGGCGGAGCGAGCGGCCGTCGATGTAGCCCTTGCGCGTGTAGTCGGCGACCAAAAGCTCGCAGGCCGCCTTCTGCGCGCCGTAGGAGGTCTGCGGGGTGAGGTGGAAGTCGTCGCCGATGAGCGCCGGCGGGGTCGGGACCGGGCCGCCGAAGACGGCGAGCGTGCTGGCGAAGACGAGGCGCGGGCAGGTGCCGAGCGCCTTCAGGCCCTCGAGGAGGTAGCGGGTGCCGTCGAGATTGACCTTGTAGCCGAGGTCGAAGTCCTCCTCGGCATTGGCGCTGACGATGGCGGCGAGGTGGACGACGAGGTCGTAGCCCTGGGCGATGAGCTTCGCCGCGGCGACGTGATCGGTGATGTCGAGCGCGACCCTGGCGAGGCGCGCGTCGTCGGCCAGGAGGTCGAGGCCGTAGAGGTCGGCGGCGGTGATGTGCTGGACGGTCCGGCCGTCGACCGTGCCGTCGGCGAGGAGCCGCTCGGTGAGCTTGCGGCCGATGAAGCCGCCGGCGCCGGTGATCAGGATACGCAAGGTAAGGGCTCCTTCTGGTGCACGCCGGGTCGCGTGGCGCGGGTGATGTCTGTGTTGCAGGGAAGGGCCGCCTGAGGCAAGGTGCGCGGAGTCAGAGGGACGACCCGGCAGAAGCCGGGACCACGATCAGGGGGTACGATAATGACGTTTCGCTTCACGCGCCGGGATTCGATCAAGCTGGGCGCCGGTGTCGGCGCCGCCGCCCTGCTCGGCAGCACGGCCCTGCGCGCCGAGATTCCCACCTACGACGCCACCGAGCCGGATTTGCCGATCGAGGACGGCGCTGCCCTGCGCGTGCTCCGGCCGTCGAAGTTCGTCGCCGGCGACGAGGAGCTCTTCAACCAGAACAGCCAGGCCTTCACTGCCGCCACCGGCGTCGATGTCCGCATCGACTACGAGGGCTGGGAGGATCTCCGCCCGAAGCTGGCGGTCGCGGCCAATGTCGGCCAGGGTCCGGACATTGCGCTGGCCTGGTCGGACGACCCGCACAAGTTCGTCGACAGCTGCCTCGACCTGACCGACGTCGCCGAATATCTCGGCGAGAAGTACGGCGGCTGGTATCCGCTGGCCGAGCGCTACGGCACCAATGGCGGCAGGTGGATCGCCATGCCGATGGGTGCTTCGGGCGGCCGCGTCGTCTATCGCAAGTCGATCATCAACGAGGCCGGCTACGATGCCGTGCCCGGCGATGTGGACGGCTTCTTGCAGATGAACCAGAAGCTCGCCGCAATGGGCAAGCCGGGCGGCCTCGCCCTCGGCAACGCCGTCGGCGACGGCAATGCCTGGTGCAACTGGCTGGTCTGGGCCTTCGGCGGGGCGATGGTCGACGAGAACGACCAGGTGATCATCAACAGCCCGGAGACGATCGAGGCGCTGAAGTACGGCAAGGCGCTCTACGACACGTTCATCCCGGGCACGCTCTCCTGGCTCGACCCGTCGAACAACAAGGCCTATCTGGCCGGCGAGCTGAGCTGGACCCAGAACGGCATCTCGATCTACTACGCCGCCAAGAACAGCGAGGATGCGGCCGTCAAGGCGATCGCCGAGGACACCTACCACTCGCGAATGCCGATCGGCCCGGTCGGCATGACGACCGAGCGCTGCCTCATGGTCAACGCCATGGTGCTCAACTACACGCCCTATCCGAACGCGGCGAAGCGCTATCTCCAGTTCATGATGGAGCACGAGCAGTACGACCAGTGGCTGACCGCCGCGATCGGCTACTGGGGCCATCCGCTCAAGGCCTACGAGGCGTCCGAGATCTGGTCGGTCGATCCCAAGCACGAGGCGTTCAAGAGCGTGATCGCCGATTCGCTCTGGGACGGCTACAAGGGCAGCATCGGCGAGGCCAGCGCCGCCGTGCTCTCCGACTTCGTCGTGGTCAACATGGTGGCCTCGGTCTGCGCCGGTCAGGCGACGCCCGAGGAGGCCGCGGCCGAGGCCGAGCGGCGGGCCAAGCGCTACTACCGCGGCTGACGGGCGGTCGAACGACTGTGGTGCCGTCACCGGCCCGGTGACGGCACCATGTGTCTCGAGGGGAAGGAAGGCCGGCGTGGCAGCCACCTCCGACACTTATGTTGCGCAGACGCGGCCGGACAACTGGCTCGCCCGGCTGTTCGACAACAAGGCGTTCCTGATCGTCGTCTGCATGACGCCGGCGGTCGGGCTGCTCGTGCTGTTCCTGACCTACCCGCTCGGCCTCGGCGTCTGGCTCGCCTTCACCGACACGCGGATCGGCCGGGCCGGCGAGTTCGTCGGCTTCTTCAACTACGAGCTCCTGTTCTCCGACCGGGTCTTCTGGATGGCGGTCTGGTGGACGGTCTTCTACACGGTCTTCGCGACGATCTTCAAGTTCGCGCTGGGCCTCTGGCTGGCGCTGCTCCTGAACCACTACGTGCCGTTCAAGTCCGTGGTCCGGGCGATCATCCTCGTCCCCTGGATCGTGCCGACCGTGCTCTCCGCCATCGCCTTCTGGTGGATCTACGACCCGCAGTTCTCGATCATCTCCTACGTGCTGGTCGACGTGCTCGGCTGGCGGGAGAACTATATCGACTTCCTGGGCGACCCCTGGAACGCCCGCTGGTCGCTGATCGCCGCCAATGTCTGGCGCGGCATCCCCTTCGTCGCCATCTGCCTGCTCGCCGGGCTGCAGACCATCTCGCCCTCGCTCTACGAGGCGGCGATGCTCGACGGCGCCACGCCCTGGCAGCGCTTCGTCCATGTCACCGTGCCGATGCTGATGCCGATCCTCGCGGTCGTGCTCACCTTCTCGGTGATCTTCACCTTCACCGACTTCCAGCTCGTCTACGCCATCACCCGCGGCGGGCCGGTCAACGCCACCCATCTCATGGCGACGCTGGCCTTCCAGCGGGCCATTCCGGGCGGCCAGCTCGGCGAGGGGGCGGCGATCGCCGTCGCCATGATCCCCTTCCTCATCGCCGCCACGTTCTTCAGCTATTTCGCGCTGGCCCGGCGCAAGTGGCAGCAGGGAGGCGACGATGACTGAGGCGGCCCGGGCCATCGACCAGCCGCCCGCGGTGAACACCGGCGAGCGCCAGGGGGCGATCAGCTGGGAATCGCTGCCGCGCCGCATCGTCACGATCTACACGCCGCTCGTGATCTTCATGATCGTCCTGCTGTTCCCGTTCTACTGGATGACGATCACCACGTTCAAATCGAACGAGGAGCTCTACAACTACAAGGACTACAACCCGTTCTGGGTGAGCTCGCCGACGCTCGCCAACATCAACAAGCTGCTGTTCGAGACCGACTACCCGACCTGGCTGATGACGACCATGACCGTGGCCGTGGTCTCGACCATCCTCTCGGTCTTCGCCAGCGTGCTGGCCGCCTATGCCATCCAGCGCCTGCGCTTTCGGGGCTCACAGTGGGTCGGGCTCTCGATCTACCTCGCCTACCTGGTGCCGCCCTCGATCCTCTTCATCCCGCTCGCCACCATGGTCTTCCAGTTCGGGCTCTTCGACAGCCAGCTCGCCCTGATCCTCACCTATCCGACCTTCCTCATCCCGTTCTGCACCTGGCTGCTCATCGGCTACTTCAAGTCGATCCCCTACGAGCTCGAGGAATGCGCGCTCATCGACGGCGCCTCGCGGCTGCAGATCCTGATCAGGATCACCCTGCCGCTCGCCGTGCCCGGCCTGATCTCGGCCGGCATCTTCGCCTTCACCCTCTCCTGGAACGAGTTCATCTACGCGCTCGCCTTCATCCAGTCGGCCGAGAACAAGACCGTGCCGGTGGCGGTGCTCACCCAGCTCGTCGAGGGCGACGTCTACCACTGGGGCTCGCTGATGGCCGGCGCGCTCCTGGGCTCGGTGCCGGTGGCGATCTTCTACTCGTTCTTCGTCGAGTATTATGTCTCGAGCCTGACGGGTGCCGTGAAGGAGTAGCTGTTTCTCCGCGAGCGATTGCCAGACGCAGGTTGGCGCAACCTTGACTTGAACCGCCCTCTCGCCCCTAGTTCGGCCCAAGGAAACGCAGCCTTCGGGGGAGGCCGGACATGGGCAGGAAGCGGCTCGTGGTGTGCTGTGACGGCACCTGGAACGAGCCGGTCACGCGCACCAATATCTGGCGGCTGAAGAACGCCATTGCCTCGCGCGAGGTGCTGGCGGACCGCGCCGAGATTCCGCAGTGGGTGTACTACGATGCCGGGGTCGGCACCGAGCGGGGCAACCGGCTGACCGGCGGCATGCTCGGCATGGGGCTCTCGCGCAATCTCAAGGAGGCGTATCGCTTCCTCGCCGAATCCTATGCCGAGGGCGACGAGATCTGGTGCTTCGGCTTCTCGCGCGGCGCCTACACGGCGCGCTCGCTCTGCGGCTTCCTCGGTGTTGCCGGCCTGCTGCGGCATCGCGATCTCGGCCTTCTGGACGACGCCTTCGAATACTACCGCCTGCCGAAGGCGAAGCGGGAGGCCAGCCGCTTCGGCCGGATCAGGGACGACCTCCATCTGCACACGAAGGAGAAGTGCCTGAGCGTGCGGCTGCTCGGCGTGTTCGACACGGTGGGGGCGCTGGGCGTGCCGCTGCCCTGGCTCAAGGCGCTGACCCAGTGGCGGTCCGTGCAGTTCCACGACACGGAGCTGTCGAGCCTGATCGAGAACGCCTACCAGGCCTTGGCGATCGACGAGCGACGGGGGCCGTTCCAGCCGACGCTCTGGACCGGCGCGCCGGGCGAGGCGCGGTCCTGCGACGGCCGGATGGTGCCGCAGCGGGTCGTCCAGGCGTGGTTCCCGGGCGTGCATTCCGACGTGGGCGGCGGCTATGACGAGAAGGCCTATGCCGACGTGACGCTCGACTGGATGCTGGACGTCGCCCGCTCGCTCGGCCTGGTGCTGCGCGAGGATTATGTCGAGCGGCAGCTCAGGCCCGATCACCTGGCATCCCTGCACGAATCCTACACCACCGGCTGGCGCCTCGCGGACCGCATCCCCGGGTTCACCAGGGGAGGTGCGCGGCCGATCGGCAACGAGCAGCGGCGGGCTCGGGGGCGTGGCCCGATAGCGCCGACCGAGGTGCTGCACTGGACGGCGTCGGCCCGGGCCGCGGCGGCTGGGGCGCGGCTGCCGTCCGGCCGCTCGCCCTACTGGCCCCTGAACCTGTGCGACGGCGAGGGGGCCCTGCATCCGACGCTCGCGGGGCTGCGGCACGAGAAGCGGCGGGCGGCGCGACGGCTGCTCGACGAGGTCTGCACGCTGGACGGCCGGGCGGCCGAGCTGGTCGATCTCTCGCGCGCCGGCGCCCGGGTCCGGCTCGCCGCCGGCACGCCGCCGCCCTCCGGGGCGGGTGCGCTGCGGCTGGTGAGCCGCACGACGGGGGCGCGTCTCGGCAGCGTCGTCTGGCGACGCGAGGGGCTGATCGGGCTCGTCTTCGAGGATGCCGCCTGAGACGTCCTACCCGTGGCGGGCGCGGCTGTCGGCCGGGGCTTCCGCGCGATCCGTCAGGCCGTAGTCGCGGCTGACCTCGGCGACCCTGAGGCGGTAGTCGGCAAAGATCTGGCCGCGGCCCCGGGCCTGCGCCAAGCGGTGCTCGGCGAGGCTGCGCCAGGCGGCGACGGCGGCCTCGTCGCGCCAGAAGGAGAGCGAGACGAACTTGCCGGGCTCGCTCACACTCTCGAAGCGTTCGACCGAGATGAAGCCGTCGATGCCCTCGAGCAGGGGACGCAGCTCGGCGGCGAGCTCGAAATAGGCGTCCCGCTGCTCCGGCTTCGGCCAGAGCTCGAAGATCACGGCGATCATCGGCGCGCTTCCTGCCGGTAGAGGACCACGGAACGGGCCGGCAGCGATCGGGTGCTCGCCTCGCCGCTGGTGTCGAGGCGGACCGACCAGTCGCCCGGCGGCAGGTGCAGCTCCAGGGCCACGCGGCCGGCATTGAGCGCCAGGACGAAGCGGGCGTCCAGGGACGGGTGGCCGTCATCGTCGATCTCGGTCGGCGCGTCGCCGGCCAGCGCCAGGAGGATGGCGCGCGCGGCGGGGTCGTGCCAGTCGTCGGGCTCCAGCGCCGTGCCGTCGGGCTTCAGCCACTGCACGTCCGGCGTGCCGTCGGCGGCGGCGACGCTGCCGTGGAGGAAGTGGCGGCGGCGCAGCACGGGGTGTGCCCGGCGGATCGCCGCGAGCTCGGCCGTGAAGGCGATGAGGTCGGTGTCGGCGGTGGCCCAGTCGAGCCAGGAGAGCGCGTTGTCCTGGCAGTAGGCGTTGTTGTTGCCCTGCTGCGTGCGGCCCAGCTCGTCGCCCATGGCGAGCATCACCGTGCCCTGGCCGAGGAAGAGGGTGGCGAGCAGGTTCCTGACGTCGCGGGCACGGGCGGCCAGCACGGCGGGGTCGTCGCTCGGCCCCTCGACGCCGTTGTTCCAGGAGAGATTGTGGCCGTGGCCGTCGCCATTCGCCTCGAGATTGGCCTCGTTGTGCTTCATTTCGTGGGCCACGAGGTCGGCCAGGGTGAAGCCGTCATGGGCGGCGACGAAGTTGATCGAGGACCAGGGGCGGCGGCCCTGATGCTCGAAGAGATCCGCCGAGCCGAGGAGGCGGGCGGCGAGCTCGGGCAGCAGGCCCTCGTCGCCCCGCCAGAAGCCGCGCACCACGTCCCGGTAGCGGTCGTTCCATTCCGACCAGCCGGGGCCGAAGCCGCCCATGCGGTAGCCCTCGGGGCCGATGTCCCAGGGCTCGGCGATCATGCGCACATGGGCGAGCACCGGGTCCTGCTTCAGGCAGTCGAAGAACCCGGCCCCCTTGTCGAAGCCCAAAGGCTCGCGCCCGAGCGTGGCGGCGAGATCGAAGCGAAACCCGTCGATGCCCACCACCTCGACCCAGTAGCGCAGGGAATCCATGATGAGCTGGAGCACGCGCGGGTGGCTGGCGTCGACGGTGTTGCCGCAGCCCGTGAGGTTGGCGTAGCCGTCGGCCGCCTCGGCATCGAGACGGTAGTAGCTGGCATTGTCGAGGCCGCGAAAAGCGAGGCAGGGGCCCTGGCCGTCGCCCTCGCCGGTGTGGTTGTAGACGACGTCGAGCAGGACCTCGATGCCGGCCGCGTGCAGGGCGGCCACCGCCTCGCGGAGCTCGCCCAGCGGATCGGCGGTGGCGGCATAGCGGGGTTCGACCATGAACCAGTTGATCGGGTTGTAGCCCCAGTAGTTGGTGAGGCCCTTCTCGATCAGGTGCGGCTCGTCGACGAAGGCCTGGACCGGCAGGAGCTCGAGGGCGGTGACGCCCAGGCGCTGCAGGTGCTCGACGACACGTGGGTCGGCGAGGGCGGCGTAGGTGCCGCGGCGGTCGGCCGGAACCCCCTCGTGCAGGCGGGTCAGGCCCTTGACGTGGGCCTCGTAGATCAGTGTCTCCGGCCGACCGTTGCGGGGTCGGGACCAGGCGCCGGGGACATGCTGGTCGGGCCCGGCGACGACTGCCTTGGCGACGTGGGGTGCCGTCTCGGCGCCGAAGCGGCAGGCGGCGCCGCCGGGGCGGAGGGCGGCCCGGTCGAAGGCGCCAACGGCGTGGCGGGCGTAGGGGTCGAGCAGGAGCTTCGCCGGGTCGAAGCGATGGCCGGCCGCCGGGTCATCGGGCCCGTGGGCGCGGTAGCCATAGACGAGGCCGGGGCCGGCATCGGGCAGGAAGCCGTGCCAGACCTCGTCGGTCCATTCCGGCAGGGTCAGCCGGGCCTGCTCGATGCGGCCGGTCGGGTCGAAGAGGCAGAGCTCGACCGTCGTGGCATGGGCGGAGAAGAGGGCGAAGTTGACCCCGCCCTCGGTCGCCGTGGCGCCGAGCGGCCAGGGGTGGCCGGGGCAGAGGCGGCGGGCCGGGCTCGTCGCCTCGGGCCGGCCGGGATTGGTGGCGAGCCGGTTCACGCGATATGACTGACGGGTGGACGTGGCTGCGGGGCTATGGGCAATGACCGAAACTCTCCAGGGCGAGGTTGAGCCGGGGCCGGGACTCCGGTCCGGGCAGGCGTGGGCCGACCAGGGTGACGCCATGCTGATCGATCATCCCGACACATTGCAAGCACCGGCCGAGGGGGCGTGATGGAGGGCGACCCGGCACGCGCGCTCGACGAGCTGCGCCGCCGGCTGGCGCCGCTCCTGGAGCAGGCGGGCCCCGGGCGGCCGGCGCTCGAGGCGCGGCTCGAGGCCGTCTTCGAGCAGCTCTTCGCGGCGCTTTCCGCGCTCTACGGGCACCGCTGGGACTTCGCCTGGCAGCTCGAGGCGGTGCTGCGGACGGCGCTGGAGGCAGCGCTCGCGCGGCCGGAGCGGCTGGCGGCCCGGGACAGGGAGCGCCGGCCCGACTGGATCCGCGAGAGCCGGCAGGTCGGGGCCATGGGCTATGTCGACCGCTTCGCCGGGAGCATCGTCGGCCTCTTCGACCGGCTGCCGCATCTGGAGCATCTGGGGGTCACCTACCTGCACCTGATGCCGCTCTTCGCCGTGCCGGACGGGCCCAATGACGGCGGCTACGCGGTCTCGAGCTATCGCGAGGTGGCGCCCCGGCTGGGCAGCATGGCGCAGCTCGCCGATCTCGCCGCCGCGCTGCACGACCGGGGCATGGCGCTGGTGCTCGACTTCGTCCTGAACCACACGGCCGACGACCATGCCTGGGCCGAAGCGGCCAAGGCCGGCGACCCGGCGATGCAGGCCTTCTACTGGATGTTCGACGAGCGTGGCGAGGTCGAGCCCTTCGCCCGGAGCCTGCGGCAGATCTTTCCCGATCGCGGCGGCGACGCCTTCGTCTGGCGGGACGACGTGGCCGGGGGGAAGTGGGTCTGGAGCACGTTCTATCCCTTCCAGTGGGACCTGAACTACACCAACCCCGAGGTGCTCCGGGCGATCCTGGGCGAGATGCTCTTCCTCGCCAACCAGGGGGTCGACGTGCTCCGGCTGGATGCCGTGCCGTTTCTCTGGAAGAAGGCCGGGACCCCTTGCGAGAACCTGCCCGAGGCGCATCTGGTGGTCCGCGCCTTCAATGCGGCCGCGGCGATCGCGGCACCCTCGCTGGTCTTCAAGTCCGAGGCCATCGTCCATCCCGACGAGGTCGCCCGCTACGTGCGCGTCGACGAGTGCCGGCTCTCCTACAACCCGCTCCTCATGTGCTCGCTCTGGGACGCGCTGGCGACCCGCGACACGCGGCATCTGCGCGACGTGCTGGCGCGGCGGCTCCGCACGGCCGAGGGGACAGCCTGGGTCAACTATCTCCGCTGCCACGACGATATCGGCTGGGGCATGGCCGACGAGGACATGACGGAGCTCGGCATCGCCCCCGAGGATCATCGCCGCTTCCTCAACGCCTTCTACACCGGGCGCTTCCCCGGCAGCTTCGCCCGCGGGCTGCCGTTCCAGGAGAACCCGCGCACGGGCGACTGCCGGGTCTCGGGCACCTGCGCGGCGCTGGCCGGGCTCGAGCAGGCCGAGGAGCTGGGCGACGCGACGCTGCTCGAGCATGCGGTGCGCCGGATCGTGCTGCTGCACGGGCTGGTCTACACCATGGGCGGCATCCCGCTCCTCTATCTCGGCGACGAGATCGCCCAGCCCAACGATCCCTCGTACACGAGCCGGCCGGCCGAGGCCGCCGACAATCGCTGGGTGCACCGGCCTTTCTTCGACGACGCACGGCTGCAGCGGGCGCTCGCCGAGCCGGCGACGCCGGCGGGGCGGGTGCTGGAAGCGCTGGTGCGGCTGAAGGAACTCAGGCGCTCCGAGCCGGCGCTGGCGGTGGGGCCGGTCGAGCTGCTCGAGCTCGACCCGCGCTACACGCTCGCCTATCGCAAGCGGGCCCAGGGGCGCAGCCTGACGGTCGTCGCCAACCTCTGCGAGCACGAGGTCGACATCGAGGCGGGCGGGCTCGGCCCCGGGCCCTTTCTCGACCTCTGGGGCGGCCGAAACCTCGAGCCGGCCCGGCTCCGCTCGCTCGAGGCCTACGGGCTGCTCGTCCTGAGGCGGGACGGCTGACGGGAGCGAGGGCGGCAGACGCGCGGCACGCCCTCGCGAGCCGGATCAGCGATACAGGCTCTTGTCCATCAGGTTGGGATAGAGGCCCGCCACCTCCTCGGCATAGCCGTTGAAGAGGAGGGTCGGGACGTCCTCCTGCGTGCCGAGCAGGCGCTCGGTGGCCTGGCTCCAGCGCGGGTGCGGCACGGCCGGGTTGACGTTGGCCCAGAAGCCGTACTCGTTGCCGTCCACCACGTTCCAGAACGTGTCGGGCCGCTCCTCGACGAGGCTGATTCGCTCGATCGACTTGATGCTCTTGTAGCCGTACTTCCAGGGCAGGGCCAAGCGCAGCGGCGCGCCGTTCTGCCTGGGCAGCGGCTTGCCGTAGAGCCCGGTGACCATGAAGGCTAGGTCGTTGCCGGCCTCGGCGAGGGTGACCGCCTCGGTGTAGGGCCAGGGATACCAGAAGGCCCGCTGGCCGGGGGCCACGGCGGAATCCTCGAACGTCTGGAACAGCACGTAGCGAGCGCTCGCCAGCGGCTCGGCGAGGTCGAGCAGATGGCGCAGCGCGAAGCCGCTCCAGGGCACGATCATCGCCCAGGTCTCGACGCAGCGATGCCGGTAGACCCGTTCCTCGAGCGGCATGCGCCGCAGGAGGTCGTCGATGTCGATGGTCATGGGCTCGGCGACCAGGCCGTCCACCGTCACGGTCCAGGGCCGGGTCGGCAAGGCCTGGGCGGCGCGCTGGATGTTCTTGTGCGAGCCGAACTCGATGAAGTTGTTGTAGCCGGCGGCGAGCCGCTCGGGCGTCCATGGCTCGGGCAGGTCGAACGCGGCATTGCGCGCCGCCGGATAGAGCGCGGCCGAAGGGTCGGCCGGTGCGGCCGCCTCGGTCGCGGCGACGGCTTGCGACGCCTCTTCCTTGCAACCCGCGACGGCGAGGCCGGCGGCGGCCGCCATGCCGCCGATCAGCCGACGCCGGCCGAAGGCCAGACGCTCGTCGGTGACGAGGCTCTCCGCGAGCTTCCAACGTGGCCGACGCGAGGGCAGGAGCACGGCGCAACCATCCGCTGATTGGTGATATTCCGGATACGGTTAGCAGCTCGCAACGGATTTGTCTCGCCGGCGTGATTTCCTCACGGGATCGCGACCGGTCGCGAGCGGTGGGACCTGACATCCTGGCAGGCTCTGCCATTTTGTCATGGCCTGCCATTTTGTCAGGATGGTCGATTTGCGCCGTGGTTCCAAGAGGTTGGCCATCGACGGCCCCGGCGCTCCTGACATTCCGTCATGAATGCCCTTCGGCACACACCGGCCAGCTCGAGGAATTTTTCTCGATAAAACAGATAGTTATCAAGAAATCGAGAGCTGGCACGGTGCTTGCTTGGCTCTCGACGTGAAACAACGAGTCGGGTGGGCAGCATGCGCTTCCTGGGGGCACTGAGCTTGGGTCTGGTGGGGCCGGTCGTGGTCGCGCCGCTGGCGGTCGCCTTGCCGATCGCGGGGACGGCGCCTTCGGCACGGCCGGAAGGGGCGCCGACGATCGAGCAATTCGATCCGCCCGAGGGCTGGATGGAGCGGGCCTTGCGAGGCATCAGCGAGCCGATCCCCGGCGGCCTGGAGTTCCTGCAGGACCAGGGTGCGTGGTTCACGCCCTTCAATCATCCGAATGCGACCGGGCGATACGACATTCGAGGCCTCCACGGCAGCGAGGGGACACCTTCCGGATAAGGCGAACAATGGCCTGTCGGAACGGCAGGGTGAGCCGTTCCGGCCGGCCCGAGCTCGTTCGGCGAGCAGCCGAACGGTCGGATGGGGGGAGCATCCGCATCGTGAACCGGCCCTCAAGAACTCCCGACGATTCGCGGGCCAATGTCACAGGGAAAAGTTGGATGTCGAGCAAGAAAGAGCGGAATCTGACGCTGGCGGCGCTGTGCACGGCCGCGCTGTTGGCTCTGCCGGTCGCCACATCCGCACAGGGTATGGGCGGCATGTCGGGCATGGGTGGCATGGGTGGCATGTCCGGCATGGGCGGCATGGGCGGCATGTCCGGCATGGGCGGCAACAGCATCGGCCAGTGGGTCTGCACGCAGTGGACCTCGACCGGCATGGGCGGCATGTCGGGCATGGGTGGCATGTCGGGCATGGGTGGCATGGGCGGCATGTCGGGCATGGGCGGCATGGGCGGCATGGGCGGCATGTCGGGCATGGGCGGCATGTCGGGCATGGGCGGCATGTCCGGCATGGGTGGCATGTCGGGCATGGGTGGCTTCGGGCCCGGAGGGTGGACCTGCACCCAGTGGACCTATGCCGGCTCGCCGACCGGCATGAGCGGCATGTCGGGCATGGGTGGCATGTCCGGCATGGGTGGCATGTCCGGCATGGGCGGCATGTCGGGCATGGACGGCATGGGCGGCATGTCGGGCATGGACGGCATGGGTGGCATGTCGGGCATGGACGGCATGGGTGGCATGTCGGGCATGGACGGCATGAAGTCGAACTAACCAGGAGGGGTCGTCCGGCGGGCCGGCTATCGCCCGCCGGATGCCCTTGTTTCTATTTCGCTGTCGTGACGTTGCCGTCCGGCCCGCTGGCCGAGATGCATCGAAGCAAGGGGAGTTGTTCATGAACCGTGGCGCGGCATGGCTCGTCTTTGGCGGCAGCGCACTATTCGTGATGGCTTTCGTCCTGTTCATGGTTCGGATGATCGGTCACTGGGAGGTTGCCGAGGCCGAGCGGGCAGCGCGTCAGGAAGCCGCAGAGGTGGCCATAGAGGCTGTGCAGCCGGCCCTGAGCGAGGCGCGGACTGCCGCCGAGCAGGCCCAGCAGGCGGCGGCCCAGGCGCTCGATGCCGTGGCGAGCGCGGCGCAGATCGGCCAGGACGCCGCCGATCGGGCGACCCGCGACATCGCGGTCCGGGCCGCAGAGGAAGCCTTCCGCAAGCTCGAGCTCGAGCGCGAGGCGCAAGCGGTCGCCGAAGCGGCGGCCGCGGCCGTCGCCGCGGTGGAGGCACGGGCGGCGGATGCAACCTATCTGCAGGCGCGTTGGGATCCGCTGCACTTCGCGCCGGCGGCGCAGAACGCGAGCAACGCGGAATGCCTCGTCTGCCACCAGGAGATCCTGGAGCGCGACGTCCGCGCGGTGACGCCGGCCGGGGTCGGTGCCGACGAGGCGCTGGCCTGGTACCAGACGCTCGACACCTACGAGGGCGAGCAGCAGACCTTTCATCAGCGGCACCTGACGACGCCGTTCGCCACGGCCGTGATGGACCTGAGCTGCAGCTTCTGCCACCAGGGCCTCGATCCGCGCGAGGAGGCGGCCCAGACGCCGATCAAGCCGGGCCTCACCCAGCTCGCCGTCGCCGGCCCGCAGTCCGACCTGCCGGCGTTCACCCTGCGCAAGATGGTGAACCCGTCCGACACCTGCCTGCGCTGCCATGGCAGCTTCCCGGCGGAGGTCATGGGCCTGCCCGGGCCGTGGCACGAGATCCGCGCCGATTTCGAGTTCGAGCCGACCGAGAACGGTTGCCTGACCTGTCATGGGGAGCTCTTCCGGACCAACCGCCACCAGGTCACCTATCTCCACGCGGAGAACATCGAAAGCCTGGCGCAGGAAAGCTCGGATGCATGCTACGGTTGCCACGGCGGCCGAAGCTGGTTCCGGATCTCCTACCCCTACCCGCGGCACGCCTGGCCGGACATGCCCGAGGAGACGCCGGAATGGGCGCTCGACCGGCCGACCGAATCCGATCCGCGCTATCGCCTCACCACGAAATGAAAGCGGCCCAGAACATGACGGGACAGATCGACCGCACCAGCCACTTCAATCTCGACCGGCGGCGGTTCCTGCAGTCGAGCGCCGTGGCCGGTGTCGCCGGGGGCCTGGTGCAGGCCGCGCTGCCGCAGGAAGCCCGAGCGTTCCCTTTCCAGCCCTATCCGACCGACGACGAGCTGGAGACCGTGGTCACGAGCTGCGCGCACAATTGCGGCTCGCGGCACATGCTGGTGGCGCACAAGAAGGGTGACGTCATCGTCCGCCTGTCAACCGACAACGGCAGCTACCAGGGCGATGCCTGGGGCACCGACACCGAGGAGAAGCCGCAGGTCCGGGCCTGCCTGCGCGGCCGCTCGTACCGGCTGCGGCTCTACTCGCCGGAGCGTCTGCTCTATCCGATGATCCGCGTCGGCGAGCGCGGCGAGGGCAAGTTCCGGCGTGCCTCCTGGGACGAGGTGCTGAGCCAGATCGCCGAGAAGATGGTCTATCTGCGCGACAATTACGGGCCGCAGGCGCTGCTCGACCAGAGCTATGCCGGCGCCTCCTACGGTGTTCTGCACAAGTCGGACCAGATCGAGGGCCTGCTCGGCCGGTTCCTCGGCATGTTCGGCTGCCGCACCAGCTCCTGGTCGGTGCCGTCCTACCAGGGCACGACGTTCAGCTCGCGCACCACGTTCGGCACCATCGAGGACGGCAACGAGGACGACGCTTTCGCGCACTGCAAGCTGATCATCATGTGGGGCTGGAACCCGGCCTACACCTTCCACGGCGGCAACACGTTCTATTTCATGCGGCTGGCCAAGCAGCGCGGCTGCAAGTTCGTCTGCGTCGATCCGCAGTACACCGATTCCGCCGCCTCCTACGATGCCTGGTGGATCCCGATCCGGCCCAACACCGATGCCGCGATGATGGCCGGCATGGCGCACTACATCTTCACCAACAACCTGCAGGACCAGGGCTTCATCGACCGTTTCGTGCAGGGCATGGATCCCGGCACCATGCCGCAATGGGCGCAGGGGCGGGAGAGCTTTCGGGACTACATTCTCGGGATCTCCGACGGCCAGCCCAAGACCCCGCAATGGGCGGCGGAGATCTGCGGCGTGAGCCCCGCCGACATCGAGAAGCTGGCCCACATGTATGCGACCACCAAGCCGGCGGCGCTCAAGGCGAGCTGGGCGCCGGGCCGCAACGCCTATGGCGAGCAGTACAACCGCATGGCGGCGGCGCTGCAGGCGATGACCGGCAATATCGGCATTCTCGGCGGCTGTGCCGAGGGTGTCGGCAAGGCCTGGCACGCGGAAGGCGTCGCCTATCCGCACGACGAGTACGCCAATATCTGGTACGCCTCGATCAAGTCGGACCGCTGGGCGCATTGCGTCCTGAACTATCCCAACCTCCGCCGCGAGGAGGTGGGCCTGTGGCCGCGCAGCGATCAGTTCGACGGGGTGGTGCCCAATATCCGCGGCATCTTCTGGCAGGGCTCGGACTGGTTCAACCAGCTCACCAACATCAACAAGGAGATCCAGGCGATCAAGAAGCTCGATCTGGTGGTGTGCATGGATTCGACCATCACGCCGTCGGGCCTCTGGGCGGACTACCTCCTGCCGATCGCCACCCACTTCGAGCGCCACGACGTGGCGCTGCCCTGGTACAAGGGCCACTATTACATCCACCGCCCGGTGGTCATCCAGCCGCTGGGCGAGAGCAAGACCGATTTCCAGGTCTTCACCGAGCTCGGCTATCGGCTCGGCTTCGGCGAGCGCTACAATCCCAAGGCGACGCGGGCCTATTTCGACGATCCGACCGAGGTCGACGAGGCCTATCTGCGCGAATGGTGGGACTACCGGGTGGTGCCGCACCAGCACGCCGACATCACCTGGGACGAGTTCAAGCGGCGCGGCATCTACAAGTTCGTGCTGAACGAGCCGCATGTCGCCTTTCGCCAGCAGATCGAGCAGGGCGTGCCGTTCCCGACGCCGTCCGGCCGGATCGAGATCTTCTCGACCACGCTCGGCCAGACCACCGACTGGACGCGGACCCAGTACGGCTACGAGATCCCGGCCATCCCGAAATGGATCGAGCCCTGGGAATGGCTCAACAGCCCGAAGACCGAGCGCTTCCCCTTCCATCTGATCAGCCCGCACCCGCGCTGGCGGACCCACTCGATCTTCAACAACATCCCCTGGCTGCGGGAGACCTTCGAGCAGGAGCTCACCGTCGCGACCCGGGATGCCGAGCGTCTGGGCCTGCGGACCGGCGACGTGGTCGAGGTGTTCAACGATCGCGGGCGGTGCATCGTGCCGGTCTATGTCACCGAGCGGTGCATGCCGGGGGTCGCGGTGCTGTTCGAGGGCGCCTGGATGGACCTCGATGCGAACGGCATCGACCGTGCCGGCAACCCGGACTTCCTGACGCTCGACGAGCCTAGCCCCGCCGGGGCCTTCGCCTACAACACCGTGCTGGTCGATATCCGCAAGACCGAGCTCGAGCACAAGCCAGGCTGGGACGTCCTCGCCACGTCGCGCAGCCACGTCTTCCGACGTGATCTTTGAGGCGAGGGGAGCACAGCAATGGCTAGCACTGTCGACAAGGCCAAGGTCAAGGAAGCGGCGGCGAGGAAGAAGCGGGAGACCTATGTGCCCGTGGTGCCCGAGGTGCAGCTCGGCTTCATCCACAACAATGTCGACTGCATCGGCTGCCGGGCCTGCGAGATCGCCTGCAAGGACAAGAACGGCCTGCCGCCCGGCCCGCGCTTCAGGCGGGTGCAGTACATCGAGGGTGGCACCTATCCCGAGGTCTATGCCTACAAGGTCAACATGTCCTGCAACCATTGCGCCGAGCCGGCCTGCCTGCCGGCCTGTCCGACCGGCGCCATCTGGAAGCGGGCGGACAACGGCGTGGTCGACATCGACAGCACGCTCTGCATCGGCTGCCGCCGCTGCGAGGCGGCCTGCCCCTACGGCGCCCCGCAATGGGACCCCGAGAGCGAGACCGTCAAGAAGTGCAACATGTGCATCGACGAGCTGGAGGCCGGCCGCAAGCCCTACTGTGTCATGGCGTGCATGATGCGCGTGCTCGACATCGGCCCGATCGACCAGCTGCGCGCGGGCACCTACGAGACCAAGGCGCGCGGCGCCGCCGACGAGATCGTGGGTCAGGTCAAGACCATGGCCGATCCCGAGCTGACCCGGCCGTCGATCGTGTTCGTGCCGCATTCCAAGGGCAGGGTGGGGTAGGATGAGCCTCGCCAACCCTGTGCCCTGGAGCGAGGTCGCCGAGGATCTCGGGATGCTGGCGCTGCTGCACGATCGCGAGCCGACGGCGGCCCTGCTCGACGACCTGCGGCGCCACCCGATCCAGGGCTGGCTCGGCCTTCATCTGGGCGGGGCCGACGGCGCCAGGCTGCTCGACCTGGCGCTGGCCGACCTGCCGGCGGTGATCGATCGGGCGGTGGTCGACGAGCTGGCGGCGGATTACGTCGACATTTATCTCGTCCACGGGCTGCATGCGGCGCCCGCCGAATCGCCCTGGCTCGACCGCGAGCACCTGGTCTGCCAGGAGCCGATGTTCGAGGTCCGCGAGTGGTACGCGCATTACGGCCTGGCGGCAGAGAACTGGCGCCGGCGCTCGGACGATCACCTGGTGCTGCAGCTCGGCTTCCTCGCCGAGCTGGCCCGGCGCGGCACGCCGGCGAGCATCCTCGATATCGGCCGCTTCCTCGACCGCCATCTGTTGCGCTGGCTGCCGGATTTCGCCCAGCGTGTGGTGCAGCGCGCCCGCACCCCGTATTTCGCCGGTCTCGCCCAGCTCACCGTCGACTATGCCGAGGTGCTGCGCCTGCTGGTCGTCGAGGTCACCGGCGAGCCGCGCCGCCGGATCGAGGCCGACCCGAAGCGTGCGGCGGCAGCGCCCGTGGCGCCGCAGCCCTATCTGCCGGGCGCCCAGCCGGGGTGGTGATCATGCCGTCGGTGCCGACGGTCGACATGGACGGCTGCGTGCGCGGCATGAGCCCACTGGCGAGCTGCCGCGCCTGCGTCGACAGTTGCCCGCAAGGGGTTTGGACGCTGCTCGATCGGGGCCCGGCGCTCGATGCCGGGCGCTGCGATGGCTGCGGGCACTGCCAGGCGGCCTGCCCGCAGCAGGCGATCGGCCTGGCGGCGCAGCCGCAGCTCCGCGAGGACCGGCGCGGCATCTTCGCCGTGGCGATCTGCGAGCCGGCGGCGGCGGCGGCCGACGGCGCCTGGACGCTGCCCTGCCTGCACATGCTCGGCTGGCGCCAGCTCGTCGGCCTGCGCCGCCAGGGGGTCGACCGGCTCTACGCCTGTCGGCTCTCCTGCGACGGCTGCCCGCGCGCGGCGACCACCCGGCTCGACGAGCATCTGGCCGTGGCGAAGCGGTGGTGGGCGGCGGGCGCCGATCCCGGCCTCGAGGTGGTCTTTCTGAGCCGGCAGGGCTTCGCCGACCGCCTGCGCTCGAGCGAGCCGGCTCACCCGCGAGGGACCAGCCGGCGACGCCTCCTGACGCGCTGGCTCGCCCCCGACGAGCCGCCGGCACGCCAGGGCCTGCTCGAGGTGTTCGTGCCCGAGATCGATCCGGCGAGCTGCAGCGGCTGCGACGCGTGCGCGCGCCTGTGCCCGACCGACGCCCTCGCCATCCGCGAGCGTGGGGAGGGGCTCGCCTACGTGGTCGACGGGTCGCATTGCACCGGCTGCAATCTATGCGTCGATGTCTGCGAGGACGAGGCGGTCAGCGTGCGCCAGTGGGCGGTCGCGAAACGGGTGGAGATCGGCTTGCGGGAACGCTGTTGCCCATCGTGCAAGGTGGCGTTTCATCGACCCGAGGCGTCGCCGGACGACGACGTGCTCTGTGCCATTTGCCGGCTGAAGGGGGTCCGCAGCAAGCGGCCCGTGGTGCTGGCGTGAGCGCGGGCACGCAGCCGGAGGGGCACTGGCTGAGCGGGTTGCAGCGCCACCTGGCGACGACCGCGCCGGCGGCGACGGCTTTCGTGCTGCCGGCCTATCGCCCCGATCTGGTGTTGGCGGCAGCCGAGATGCTCGGCTTCGTCCATGTCGATTTTCGCAAGGACTACATGCGCGACGGTGGCGGCGATCCGGCCCTGCAGCCGCTCGACCTGATCGAGCGGGCGATCGGCGACCATGCCGGTGCTGCCGGCCTCGTGCTGCAGAACGTCGAGGCACTGCTCGCCACTCGTGCGGCGAGCGTGCGCCAGGCGTGGCTCGCGGGTTTCCTGGGCTCGCCGCGGCCGTTTTCGGTGCTGCTGCCGGTCGTGCTGTTCGCCGCCGACCTGCCAAGGACGGCGAGCGTGGTCACGATCGACGCCGAGGCGATCCCGCCGGACAGCCTCCTGATGCGGCTGTGGGCCCAGCGATGAGCGGGATCGCCAGCGGCTTGCTCGGCTGGCTCGACGTCTCGCTCCGCCGCAAGCTCGCCGGCGTGCTCCTGGCGGCGCTGGCTGCGGCCTCGCTGGTCTTTCTGGTCTTTCTCGTCACGCTCTACCGCGAGCGGCTGGTCAGCGAGCGCCAGACCGCTGCGGCGCAGGTGACGCAGCTTCTCCAGGCGACCCTCGAGAACGCGATGCTCAAGCGGGACATCGACGGCCTGCGCGATGTCGTCGCACGGTTGGCGACGCAGAGCGACGTCGAGCGGGTGATGATCCTCGAGCCTTCCGGCGAGGTGCGCTTCGCCTCGTCCGAGGCGGATCTCGGCCGCGTCCTCGACCTGGCCGGCGGCGCGCTCTGTCCCGGCTGCGCCCTGGCGCCCGGCGAGACGCGCGCCATGACCGCCGTGGTGCAGAGCGCCGATGGCGACGAGATGATCCGCAGCGTGCAGCCGGTGCGCAACCGCGAGCCCTGCCAGGGCTGCCACGGACCGATCGCCGCCAACCCGGTCAACGGCATCCTGGTCGTGGACTATCTGGCCGGCGGGCTGCAGGGGTCGATGCTGCGGGCCGGGCTCCTGATGAGCGGCCTCGGCCTCGTCGCCGCCGGCCTCGCCGTGGTCGGGGTCTGGCTGGCGCTCGAGGCCTGGGTGCTGCGTCCGCTCGGCCGCCTCGGCAGCGTCGGGGCGCGGCTCGGGGCGGGCGAGCTGTCGGCGCGGGTCGGGTCGACCGGGCGCGACGAGATCGCCGTGCTCGGCCGTCGCTTCGACGCCATGGCCGGCGACATCGAGCGCTACATGGAGGTCCTGGCCTCGCGGGAGAGGTTCCTGCAGGCGCTGCTCGATGCCATCCCGGACGGGATCCGCGTGATCGGCCCGGACTTCGGGGTCGAGATGGTCAACCGTGCCTTCCTGGAGCTGCACGGATCGAGCGACCTGCAAGTGGTCGGGGCGCCGTGCTACCGGTCCAGCCATGGTCGCGACAGCCCGTGCCCGACACCGCTCGTCACCTGCCCGCTGCAGGAGCTGACGAGGAGCGGCGCCTCGCTCACCTGTCGCCACCGGCATGTCCGGGCCGACGGCAGCGAGCTCTTCGTCGAGGTCTCGGCCGCCGCGTTCGAGACCCGCCGCGATGGGCGAACGGAGCTGCTGATCATCGAATCGATCCGCGACCTGAGCAAGGACGTCCAGCTGTCGCACGAGCACAAGCTCTCCGAGCTCGGCATGCTGGCGGCCGGGGTCGCCCACGAGATCTACAACCCGCTGACCTCGATCCGTCTCGCCCTGCGCTCGCTGCAGACGACGCCGGGGCGATCGACCGCGGGCGAGACCGACTATCTGGCGCTGATCGACGAGGAGATCGAGAAGTGCATCGAGATCACCTATCGGCTGCTGAAGCTCAGCATGCCCAAGTCGCGGACACCGACGCTGGTCGAGCTGAACCAGCTCGTGGCCGAGGTCGTGTCGCTCCTGCAGGGCGAGGCCGAAAGCCGCAATGTGGCGATCGAGCTCGATCTCGCCGATAATCTGCGGATCGTCGGCAGCGACAGTGAGATGCGCATGCTCGTGCTGAACCTCGTGCAGAACGCCTTCCATGCCATGCCCGGCGGTGGCCGGCTGGCCATCAGCGGCCGGATCGAGGCGGGGGAGGTCGTGCTGGCCGTCAAGGACGACGGCGTGGGCATCCCCGAGGCCGATCTCGAGCGCATCTTCCACCCGTTCTGGAGCCGGCGCGCCGACCGTGACGGCCATGCCGGCACCGGGCTCGGCCTGAGCATCTGCCACAACATCGCAACCAGCCACGACGGACGGATCGGCGTGCGCTCGGAGGTCGGCGAGGGCAGCGTCTTCACCGTGCGGCTGCCGCTGGCCCGCCCGTGAACGCGCTCCAGGGCAACGACCGCTCGATCCTGGTGATCGAGGACGACCGGACTCTCGCCCGGCTGATCGTCGACACGCTGGCGCGCGTCGGGTTCGCCACGGCCTGCGCCCATAGCTGGGGCGAGGCCCGGGAGGCGCTGCGCCGCCACAGCCCGGCCCTGGCCCTGCTCGACATGCGCCTGCCGGACGCCGAAGGTCTCGACTGCATCGAGGAGCTGGCCGAGCATTGCCCGGTCATCGTGCTGACCGCCTACGGCACCATCCACGATGCCGTCAGGGCGATGCGCAAGGGGGCCGTCGAGTACCTCACCAAGCCGCTCGATGCCGACAAGCTGGAGCTGGCGATCACCCGGGCGCTGCAGGTGATGTCGCTGCGGCGCAGCTACGAGTTCTGCCGGGCGCAGCTGCATCCGGCGATCGGCCAGATCATGATCGGCCGCAGCCCGGCTTTCCAGGAGGTGCTGCGGCAGGTGGAATCGGTCGCCGACACCGATCGCACGGTCCTCATCCAGGGCGAGAGCGGTGTCGGCAAGGAGCTGGTGGCCCAGAGCCTGCATCAGCTCAGCTCGCGCGCCAGCCACAACTTCGTGGCCGTCGACTGCTCCACCCTGCAGGGCAATCTCTTCGAGTCCGAGCTGTTCGGCCACGAGCGGGGCGCCTTCACCGGCGCCGAGCGGCGCAAGGAGGGGCTGATCGAGGTCGCCGAGCACGGCACGGCGTTCTTCGACGAGATCGGCGAGCTGCCGGCCGCCCTGCAGCCCAAGATGCTGCGGCTGCTGGAGGCCAACCGGTTCCGCCGGGTCGGCGGCACGGTCGATCACAAGACCGACGCGCGGTTCGTCGCCGCCAGCAATCGTGACCTCGCCGAGATCAGCAAGGAAGGCCACTTCCGCCGCGATCTCTATTATCGCCTGGCCGCCTTCGTCATACATGTGCCGCCGCTGCGCGCCCGTCGCGACGACATCCCTCTGATCGCCGAGCATTTCCTCGAGAAGCGCAACTTCCTGCGCCAGACGCAGAAGCACTTCGGCGCGGCGGCCATCGAGTGCCTCGTCGACTATCCGTGGCCGGGCAATATCCGCGAGCTGCGCAACATCGTCGAGCGCGCCATCCTGGTCTCGGGCAGCGCCCCGGAGATCCAGCCGCGCCACCTCGCTCTGGATCGGGCGGCGGCCGGGAGCGGCGACAGCGAGCATCTGCTCGACGGGGAGCCGACCCTGGAGGAGGTCAAGCGCATGTACGTCGCGCAACTGGTGGAGAGCCACAAGGGCCACCGCGCCAAGATCGCCGAGATCCTGGGCATCAGCGAGCGCAACACCTATCGCCTGCTCAAGCGCTACGGCCTGTCGGAGCGTTAGGGGAATTCCAGCACCGGGTCGGCGGCCATCTCGAGATGGAGCTCGTCCCCGGTATAGGGATGGGCGCGGGCGACGGCCTCGTTGACGGCGACGCCGAGGCCGGGCTCGGTCGGCGGGACGACCCAGCCGGCCTCGAAGCGGATCGGCTTTTCCAGGATCTCGCCGTGGAAGCCGCCCCAGTCCTGGATGCTCTCGAGGATCAGGAAGTTCGGGCAGGTGGTGGCGAGCTGGATGTTGGCGGCACCCACCACCGGGCCGCAATAGAGGTGCGGGGCGATCTGGGCGTAGTGGGCCTCGGCGAGGCCGGCGATCTTCTTGGCTTCGAGGAGCCCGCCGCAGCGGCCGAGATTGACCTGGATGATCGAGGCGGCGCCGAGGGCGAGGACGCGGGCGAGCTCGTACTTGGTGGCGAGCCGCTCGCCCGTGGCGATCGGGATCGAGGTGGCGCGGGCAACCTTCGCCATCTCCTCGGGCAGTTCCGGCGGGGTCGGCTCCTCGAACCAGAGGGGATCGCAGGGCTCGAGCCTTTTCGCCATGCGGATGGCGCCGGAGGCGGTGAACTGGCCGTGCGTGCCGAAGAGGAGATCGGCCCGGTCGCCGACCGCGTCGCGCAGCCGCCGGCAGAAGCGCTCGGAACGCTCGAGCTGGATCCGCGACGGCTGGCGCGGGTCGAAGGCGGAATAGGCGCCGGCCGGATCGAACTTGATGGCGGTGAAGCCCTGGGCCACGGCCGTGGCGGCGGCCTCGGCCGAGCGGTCGGCGTCGTGGTAGAAATCCGCGCCCTCGCCGGGGCGCGGGTAGAGATAGGTGTAGGCGCGCAGCCGCTCATGGACCCGCCCACCCGTCAGCGCCCAGACGGGCTTGCCCGCGGCCTTGCCGGTGATGTCCCACATCGCCATCTCGAGGCCCGAGAGGATGGCGACGAGGGTGATGTCGGGGCGCTGGCCGTAGCCGGCCGAGTAGACCCGGCGCCAGACCGTCTCGATCGAGGAGGGATCGGCGCCGAGGACGAAGCGGGCCGCCGTGTCCTCGATCATGGTGGCCACGACATGCGGGCCGAAGGTGGCGCAGTAGACCTCGCCCCAGCCCACGATGCCGTCATTGGTGGTGAGCTTGACGAAGATGAAGTAGCGGCCGCCGAAGCCGGGCGGCGGGTTGCCGACGACGAAGACCTCGCAGTCCTGGATATGCATGTCGGTCACTCCTCCGCCTGCTCCCCGACAACGGGCTTTCCAGTCGCCGCGGTTGCGGCCATGCTCTAGCGCATGACGGTAACCGCGACCAACGACCAACGGCTGGGCCGGGTCGTCGCCATCCTCAAGAGGTTTCCCGAGGTGCGCCGGGTGATCCTCTTTGGTTCGTGGGCGATCGGCGATTGGGACGAGCGCTCGGACATCGACATTGTCGTCTCGGCAACCGGGATCGACTTCCGACGCTGGGCCGTGATCGCGGCCGTAGTGGACGAGGCGCGGACGTTGCTGCGGATTGACCTCGTGTGGCTCGAGGATGCGAGCGAGGCGTTTGCACTGGAGAACGGACGAACCGGAAGGGTGATCTTTGAACGAGCGTAGGAAGTCGAAAGGGCCGGAAAAGGAGCGACGGGCGCCGTCTGGTTCCGAGGAGAGTTCGACGATCGCCCATTCGACATTCCTTGCGTGGGAGCCGAGCCTGCACGAGCTTTTCACATGCTCGCCGCTGGCCGATCTCGAGCTTGGCGAGCCGGGCGTGCCCATGCCGGTGCGCGAGGTTGTGCTCTGACCGGCTGAATATTCGATATTGATGGTCGGACCGCGTGTTGGCCGACGCACCGCGGCAATACGCAAGCTTCGCGTTCCTGCGCCGGCTTTGCTAGAGGTGCGGCGCCCTGAAGCCGAGGTGAATCCCATGCTGGCTGCCGTCTGTCGGGCGTTTGGCGCGCCGCTCGTGGTCGAGGAGGTGACGCTGGCGGCGCCGGGGCCGGGGGAGGTCGAGGTGCGGCTGGGGGCCTGTGCGATCTGCCACAGCGACATTCATTTCATCGACGGGGCCTGGGGCGGGGCGCTGCCGGCCGTCTTCGGGCACGAGGCGGCGGGGGTGGTGGCGGCCGTCGGGCCGGGGGTCGCGGGTCTGGCGCCGGGCGATCATGTGGTGGTGACGCTGATCAGGGCCTGTGGCGGGTGCTTTTATTGCGCGCGGGGCGAGCTGGTGGCCTGCGAGGCCGATTTTGCGCTGGATGCGCGCTCGCCTCTCGCGGATGCCGGCGGCGTGGCGCTGCACCAGGGGATGCGGACGGGCGCCTTCGCCGAGCGGGTGGTGGTCGAGCGGTCGCAGGTGGTGCGGATCGATGCGGGCATCCCGCTCGACGTGGCGTCGCTGCTCGCCTGCGGGGTGATCACCGGGGTCGGGGCGGTCACCAACACGGCGGCCGTGCCGCCCGGCGCCAGCGTCGTCGTGATCGGTTGTGGCGGGGTCGGGTTGAACACCGTGCAGGGGGCGCGGATCGTCGGAGCGGAGCGGATCATCGCCCTCGACCCGGTGGCGGAGAAGCGCGACGCGGCGCTCGCTTTCGGGGCGACCGACGCCCTCGACCCGCTGGCGAATGACCCGGGCCCGGCGGTTCGCGCGTTGACCGGTGGGCGCGGGGCGGACTACGTCTTCGTCGCGGTCGGGGCCAAGGCGGCGATCGAGCAGGGGCTCGGCCTGCTGCGCAAGGGCGGCAGCCTCGTCATCGTCGGCATGCCGGCCTCGGGGGTCACGGTCGATCTCGACCCGACGACGCTCGCCGCTTGCGGGCAGCGGGTGCTCGGCTCGAAGATGGGCAGTGCCCGGATCGCCGTCGACATTCCGTATCTCGTGGGCCTCTATCGCCAGGGGCGCCTCGAGCTCGACGCCCTGGTCTCCGGCCGCTACCCGCTGGCCGGGATCAACGACGCCATCGCCTCGTCCCGGCGCGGGCGGGCCCTGCGCAACGTCATCGTTTTTTGAAGCTTTCGGAGAAGCCCTTGTCGCAGATCAAAGGAACCATCGTTCCGGTGACGCCGCTCATGCAGAATTGCAGCGTCTTCTGGGACGACGAGGCGAAGCTGGCCACCGTCATCGACCCGGGCGGCGACGCGCCGCGCATCATGGAGCTGGTGGAGACCCAGGGCCTGATCGTCGAGCAGATCCTCCTCACCCACGGGCATTTCGACCATGCCGGTGGCGTGGTGGCGCTGAACCGGCTGGTTGCCGAGAAGCAGGGTGCCGCGGTGCCGGTGCGCGGGCCGCACGAGAAGGACGCCTTCCTGCTCGAGGCGCTGGCCCGGGACGGGGCGGCCTATGGCATTCCCGAGGCCCAGCCGTTCACCCCCGACGAATGGCTCGACGAGGGCGGGACCGCCCGCATCGCCGGGCGCGACTTCGCCATCTATCACTGCCCCGGCCATTCGCCCGGCAGCCTCGTCTATGTCGATGCCGAGGCGCGCTTCGCCATTGTGGGCGATGTCCTCTTCCAGGGCTCGATCGGCCGCACCGATTTTCCGTATGGCGACCATGACGCGCTGATCGCTGCCATCCGCACCAAGCTCTTTCCGCTCGGTGACGACATCAGCTTCATCTGCGGGCACGGGCCGGGCTCGAGCTTCGGGGTCGAGCGGCGGAGCAACCCCTATGCCGGCGACGGTGCCTGAGGCGTCGTCGCTTCACGGACCTCGCCCATGACGGTGCGGAGCTCGTCGAGGAGGTCTTCGAGGGTCAGGTTCCGGGCGGTCAGGTAGGCGGGGTCGAGCACCACCGTCGTCACCCGTGTGGTGCCCGACGGGCGCCTGAGCGGGTGGCCCTCTTCCAGCGCCTCGGGCGGCTGGCGCAGGAGATGGCCGAAGCGCCGGCGCAGCTCGGTTGCCGCCTCGGCCGGCGACCCGGCTCCGACCAGGAGGAGGCGGACCTCCTGGTGCTGCTCCAGGGCGAGGCGCGCGGCCACATCGAGCGTGTCGACGGTGCCGGCATGAACGACCAGGAGCGTGCCGCGGCGGCGCCGGCCGAAGAAGGTGAGCGCGGCGCAGCCGGCCCAATGGGTGGCGGGGGCGCTCTCGGCGAGCTCGGCGGCGATGCCGTGGCGGGCGGCGAGGCCCTGCAGCACGCCACGGAGCCGGGCCCTTCGGGCGCGCACGAGGCGGCGCGCGGCCGTGGGGTCGAAGGCGCCGACGAGGCCGCCCCAGGCGACCAGCCTGACGCAGTCCAGGGCGGCGGCGCTGACCAGCGCGTCGTCGTCGGCCAGGAGGACGCGCAGTGCCTTGCCCGTGGCGGCGGCGAGCCGGGCCGCGCGGTCCAGGGGCTCCTGCCAGTCGGCATCACCCGTGAGGATGACGATGACGGTGCGCGCGGTGGTCAGGGTGGTGGAGGTGGCCGTGGTCACGCGTCGTCCTCCGTCGTGCCCGGCTTCTCGTCCTTGTCGCCGGCCTTGCCGAAGCGGCGCTGCGCCTCGGCGAAGGCGCGCAGGCGCGACTCGATGCGGCCGTAGAGCGAGCCTTCCGGGAAATGCCCGTCGGCGCCGCGGCTGCCGACCTCGGTGCCGGTCAAAAGGGCTATCCCCTCCTCGATCCGCCGGACCGGGTAGACGGCGAAGCGGCCGGCCGCCACGGCCTCGAGGACCCGCGGTGCCAGCATCAGGTGGCGGGTGTTGGTGGCCGGGATCAGGACACCCTGCCGGCCTGTCAGGCCGCGGGCCGCGCAGACGTCGAAGAAGCCCTCGATCTTCTCGTTGACCCCGCCTATCGCCTGGACCTCGCCCTTCTGGTTGACCGAGCCGGTGACGGCGAGGCCCTGGCGGATGGGGGCCTCGGCCAAAGCCGAGAGCAGCGCGTAGAGCTCGGTCGAGGAGGCGCTGTCGCCGTCGACCCCGCCATAGGACTGCTCGAAGACCAGGGAGGCCGAGAGGGCGAGCGGGAAGTCCGGGGCGAAGGTGGCGGCGAGGTAGCCCTGGAGGATGAGGACACCCTTGGCGTGCAGGGGGCCGCCGAGCTTGGCCTCGCGCTCGATGTCGACCACCCGCCCGGCGCCCATGCGGACCGTCGCGGTGATCCGGCTCGGCCGGCCGAAGGCGAAGCTGCCGAGCTGGAGGACGGCGAGGCCGTTGATGACGCCGACCTCCTCGCCGTCGGTGGCGATGCTGACCGTGCCTTCGTCGATCCGCTCGAGCGTGCGGTCGCGCAGCCGGGCGAGGCGCCGCTCACGCGCCCCGATGGCGGCGTGGACGTGCTCGGCCCGGATGGTCTCGGCGCCTTCGAGGCCGGCGATATGGTCGGCCTCGCGCAGCAGGTCGACGATGCTGTCGATGTCCGCCGAGAGCCGCTCGACGTCGCCCGCCCGGCGCAGCGCGTCCTCGAGGCAGGCGGCGATGGCGGCGGGCTCGAGCGGGCGAAAGCCATGGGCGGCGGCGAGCCCGGCGACCTGCCGGCCAAACGCCAGCAGCCCCGCATCGGCGGTCTCGATCTCGTCGTCGAAGTCGGCGACGATCGTGAAGAGCTCCGGGAACTCGGGATCGAGCTGGCTCAGGAGGTAGTAGAGCTGGCGGTCGCCGAGCAGCGCCACCTTGACGTCGAGCGGCACCGGATCCGGCTCGAGCGTCTGGGTGGCGAGGACACCCATGGCGGCCAGGGGCGATTCGATCCGAAGCTCCCGGGCGAGCAAGGCCCGCTTGAGGCCCTCGTAGGCGAGCGGGCGCTGCAGCAGCTTTTGCGCATCGAGATAGAGAAAGCCGCCATTGGCGCAGTGCAGGGCACCCGGCCGGATCATCAGGAAGTCGGTGGTCAGCGTGCCCATCTCGGCCCGCTGCTCGATCCGCCCGAGCAGGCGCTCGAAGATCGGCTGGTCCTCGTAGCAGACGGGGGCCTCGGTGGCGCCGTCGCGGTCGATCAGGAGGTTGACCCGATAGCGGCGGAAGGGCGGCGGCAGCTCCTCGACGCTGGCCGAGTGCGGCTGCTGCTCGTGGGCTTCGGCATAGCCGAGGAAGACGCCGATCTGGCCGCGCACGTCGGCCTCGACGGCGTCGAGATAGGCGGTGATGGTCGGCTCCCCGGCATAGGCCTCGCGCAGCCGGGCGATCGGGTGGCGGACCGCCGAGGCGGCGGTCTCGTCGTTGAGGGCCCTCAGCTTCGCCCGGGTTTCCTGCATCCAGCTCGGTGCCGCGGCGAGCGCCGCCTGGAGCTGCTTCTGCAGCTCCTCGATCTTCGCCGCGATCGCCTTGCGCTCTTCCTCCGCCAATTGCTGGAAGGCCTCGGGCTCGATCACCCGGCCCTCGCGCATGGGCGCGAAGAGAAAACCGGTGGGGGCGCGGAGGAGGGCGATGCCCTGGCCGCGTGCCGCCTTCTCGACCGCCTCGACAGCCTCCTCCTGACGCTCCTTGAATTCCTCCTCGATCAACTGGCGCCGGGTGCGGTGCTCCTCGTTCTGGAAGGCAGCCTTGAGCGCGTCGGCGAGGTCCTCGACCAGGCGCTCCATGTCGGCGGCGAGCCGCCGGCCCAGCCCGGGGCGGAGCTGCAGGGCACGCGGGCAGCGCGGCTCCTGGAAATCGCTGACATAGCAGAGGTCGGTGCCCGGCGGCCGGCTGGCGGCGACTCGCTCGAGCGCCCGCTCCAGGGTGGTGCGGCGGCCGGTGCCGCGATTGCCCATGAGGAAGAGATGTCCGCCCGCCATGGGCAGCGCCAGAGCGAGCTCGATCGCCTCCTTGGCCCGCTCGTGGCCGATCAGGCCGTCGAGCTCACCCTGGCCGGTGTCGGCGAAATCGACGGGATCGACCCGCCGCCGCAACGCGTCCACCTTCAGGGCCTGCGGAGCGCCCTCCACCATTCGCCGATCCTCCCGATGCGATGCTCGCAGGGAGCCTACCGGATCGGCGGCACGCCTCCTAGCCGATTGGGCTCAGGTGAAGGTTTGATGGTAACCGTCTGGATCGCCGACCCAGGCATAGATTTCCCAGAGGTTGCCGTCCGGGTCGGCGAAGTAGCAGGCGTAGGCGTTCCAGGGATAGGAACGCGGGGGGCCGTGCGGGGTGACGCCGGCGGCGATGAGCTCGGCGTGGAGCGCGTCGACGCGGGCGGCGTCTGTCACCTGGATCGCCACCATGACCTTGTGCCCCAGCCGGGCAGCGGGTGGACCCTCGATGCCGACATGGGCGGCGATATGGCCGGCCTCCCACAGGGCGAGGGTGACGCCCTCGCTGGCGAAATCGGCGAAGCCCTCGGCCTTGCGGCGCAGCCTGAAGCCGAGCCTGTCCCGGTAGAAGGCGACGGATCGCTCGAGGTCGGCGCAGATCAGGCAGACATCGCTGATCTTCTCGCTCTGGCCCAGCATGGCTCTCTCCGAAAGGGGATTCAGCTCCAGCGCAGCACGCGCTTCTCGAGGGCGACGACGGCGCCGAAGAAGAGGAGGGCGAGACCCGACGAGACGAAGAGCGTCGCATAGAGCAAGGGCGATTGGTAGTTGAAGGTCGCCTGGATGATCAGGGCGCCGAGGCCGTTGTTCGCGCCGATCCACTCGCCGACGATGGCGCCGACCACGCAGGTGGTCGATGCGATGCGCAGGGCGGCGAAGAGGAAGGGCAGCGAGCGCGGCACGCGCAGCCGCCAGAAGATCTCGAGGCGGCTGGCATTGAGAACCCGCATCAGCTCGAGCTCGGGCCGCCCGACGGCCTCGAGGCCGCGGATCATGTTCACCAGCGTCGGAAAGAAGCAGATCACCGCGGCGATGACGATCTTCGGCAGCATGCCGAGGCCGAAGATGAGGACCAGGATCGGCGCCAGGGCCAAAACCGGGATGGTGTTGAAGAAGACGGCGACCGGGAAGTAGGCGCGCTCGACCAGCCGGCTGTGGACGAAGACCACGGCGGTCAGGACGGCCAGCGTGTTGCCGAGGAGGAAGCCGGCGAGCGCCTCGACCGCCGTCGGCCAGAAGTTCTGCAAGAGGAGCGGCCAGCGGTCGCCCAGGGTGCGGAGCGCCGCGAGCGGGGTCGGAGCCACGAACTCAGGCACCTGCAGCAGCACCACCACGGCGTGCCAGAGGACGAGGATGGAGACAAAGCCCAGAACCGGCAGGAGCCAGCCCCTGGCCGCATCTCCGGATCTGGTCATGCGCCGGCCTCCGCCAGGAGACTGCGCAGCTCGCCGGTGAGGGCGGCGAAGGTGGCGCTGTCGCGCCCGAGGCCGCCCTCCGCCTTGGCCGGGCGGAGGTCGAGCCGGGCATGGATGCGCCCCGGGCCGGCAGCCATGACGACGACCTCCTGGCCGAGATAGACGGCCTCGCCGAGGCTGTGGGTGACGAAGACGATGGTCGTGCCGGTCTCCTGCCAGATGCGCAGCAGCTCGTCGTTCAGCCGGTCGCGGGTCAGCTCGTCGAGGGCGCCGAAGGGCTCGTCCATGAGGAGGAGGGCCGGGTCGCCGACCAGGGCGCGGGCGATCGCGACGCGCTGGCGCATGCCGCCTGAGAGCTCGCCCGGCAAGGCATCGAGCCGGGCGCCGAGGCCGACCAGCTCCAGAAGCTCCTCGGGGCTCCGTCTGGGTGGCCGGGCCGCCGCCGGCCTACCGACCTCGAGGGCGAGCCGGACATTGGCGATCACGGTCCGCCAGGGCAGCAGCGTCGCGTCCTGGAAGCAGAAGCCGAGCCGCCGCGCGGCCCGGGCCTCGGCCGGTGTCTGGCCGAGGATGCGGGCCTCGCCGCCAGCGATGGGCACGAGATCGGCGAGGACGCGGAGCAGGGTCGACTTGCCGCAGCCGGAGGGTCCGATGAGACAGACGAAGGCGCCGGCGGCGAGCTCGAGCGAGACCGTCCGCAGCGCCTCGAAGCGCTGGCCGTCGCGCTCGAAGACGACGCCGATGCCGGCCATCCGGACGGCGAACGGCTCAGCCAAGCTTCGGCCGCTCCCCTTCGGTGGCGTCCAGGATGGCCGTGGTCGTGAAGCCCTCGACCGTCGGCACCTCGCCGGTGAACTGGCCGATCTTTTCATAGAGCGCGATCTGGTCGGCGACCACCTGTGGATCGAAAGTGCCCCAGCCATGCTCCTTCGTGGCCGCGTCGAAGGCGAGGGCGACGATGGTCTCGACCGTCGCCTGCTCGACGGCGCGGTCGAGCTGGTCATAGGCATCGACCAGGAGATCGACCGAGGCGGCGCGATTCTCGTACATCCAGCCCCAGCCGCGGGCGACCGCACCGATGAAGGCGGCGATGGTGTCGGCGTCCTCGGCCAGCGCCCGCTCTGAGGTGAAATAGACATTGGCGTAGCTCGGCAGGCCCGCATCCCACTGCATCAACGCGATCCGGTCGTCGCCCAGGATGGAGAGCGCGTTGGTGTTGGTGACCCAGGCGGTGATCGCGTCGACCTGGCCGTTGGCGAGCGGACCCATGTCCCAGCCGACCTGGACGATCTCGAGCTCGCCGGGATCGATCCCTGCCTTGTCGAGGAGGGCGTCTAGGACGAAGCGGGCGGTCGGCTGTGTGCCGATGCGCTTGCCGCGCATGTCCTCGACCGAGCGGATGGGCTTCGCCGGCAGCGAGAAATAGGCGAAGGGCGACTGGCGAAAGCCGGCGGCGATCATCTTGATGGGGGCACCCGCCGAGCGCGCCAGCATGCCCTGGCCGCTGTCGGAGAACTGGCCGACCAGCGCCTGGTTGGCGGTGACCGGCGGGACGGTGGTGGAGTTGGGGCCGCCCGGCATCAGCTCGACCTCGAGCCCGGCCTCGGCGAAGTAGCCGTTCGCCTGGGCCACCACATCGCCGATCTGGCCGTTGCTCATCAGCCAGTCGTACTGGACGATGATCTGGCGGGTCTGGCCTCTGGCTGACGGGGCGAGGCTGACGAAGGCGGCACCGGCGGCGAGGCTGCCGAGCAGGCGACGCCGGTCGAGGTTGGGGAGGCGCACCGGTTCTTTTCCCTTTTCTTGGCTTGTCGAGCGGCGCCAGCATGACAGTCCGCCGGGGGCGCTGCAAGTGGCGCTAGCGCAGCCGCCTGAGCAGGACGTAGAGGGCCCCCGCGCCGCCGTGGTGGCGCTGGGCCGGGGCGTGGGCGATGACGCGCTGGGCGTTGGGCGGCTCGGCCAGCCAGCGGGGGGTCATGGTGCGCAGGATGCCGCCGGTGCTGCGCTCGCCGATGCCGGTGATGACCAGGATGCAGCGGGCGCCCCGGCGCTGGTGGTGGGCGAGGAAGAAGCCGAGGTGGCGGTGCGCCTCCTCCTGGGTCATGCCGTGCAGGTCGAGCCGGGCGTCGATGGGGACGAGGCCGCGGCCGAGCCGCTGCAGGGTGCGCCGGTCGATGCCGTGGCTGGCGGGCTGCGGCCGGGGCGGCGGCTGGCTGACCGGGACGGCGGGGCGGGCGGGTGTCGGCGATGGGCTCGGCGGGGGGCTCGACGGAGGCCGCAGGGGTTCAGGCGGCGCCGGCGGGCCCATCTTGCCGATCGGGGTGGTGTCGCGGGTGATGTGCCGCCAGAGCGCCAGCTCCTCGGCCGTGGGCTGGCGGCTGCGCCGGCGGTCGGGCTCGTGGCTCACGCCGGCTGGCCGGCCGTGCTCTCCGGATCGACCAGGACGACGAGGAGCCGCTTCGGGCCGTGGGCGCCGAGCTCGAGCTTCTGGGCGATGTCGCCGGTGCGCGACGGGCCGGTGATGAAGTTGAGCGAGCGGGGCAGGCCCGAGGCGTCCTCGCGGTAGAGGGCCAGGGCCTGCTCGTAGGCGCCGACGATCCGGTCGGTCGGCAGGACGATGATGCAGGTCTCGGGCAGGTAGGCCAAGAGCGTCGGCCGGTCGGGCGAGGAGGCGAGGAGCACGGTGCCGGTCTCGGCGATGCCGGCCACGGCCAGGGTCAGGCCCACGGCGTCGTCGTCGCTGGCGGTGCCGCGGCCGATGCGCAGGAGCGGCTGGCTCGCCCAGCCCGCCTCGTCGAGGACCGGATCCGGCGCCATGACGAGCTTCTGCGGCAGGTTGTGGCGGCGGAGATAGCGGCCGACCGCCGCCGGGATCGCGCCCGCCCCGGTGACCCGCTCGACGTCGGTCTGCACGCGCGTCGCCATGCTCGTGAAGAGCTCGATCCTTGCCTCCGGCTCGAGCTGGCCGCGCGCCGGGATGCGGCCGGGCGGGGCCTCCCTCGGCCAGGCGGCGACCCGCTCGCGGGCGCGCGCGTCCTCCTCGGGCGTGCGGCCGAGGGCCTCCCTGATGCGGGCCATGACGGCTTCGCGGGCGTCGCTCATTTGGGCTCGCTGGGCCGGCCGGCCTGCTTCGCCCAGGCCGCCATGAAGGTGGTGCCCGAGGGGGCCGGCAGGTCGCGGCTCTGGGTCCAGCCGCCGGCCAGCGGCAGGTGGCGGAAGCGGCCGGTGCCGCGGCCGAGGAGGCCGAGCACGGCGGCGGCCGCGCGGGTCACGGCGCGGTACAGGGCAGGGCGGGTCGCCACGAAGCCCCAGGCCCTGAGCCCATAGCGCGCCGTCGGCGGGGTCAGCCCTTTCTCGAACTGCACCTCGCGCCAGTGGCGCATCAGCTTCGGCAGCGGGATGCGGACCGGGCAGACGGCCTCGCAGCGGCCGCAGAAGGTCGACGCGTTGGGGAGCGTGTGAGTCTCCTCGATGCCGGCGAATTGCGGGGTCAGCACCGAGCCCATGGGGCCCACGTAGACCCAGCCATAGGCGTGGCCGCCGGCGGCGAGATAGACGGGGCAGTGGTTCATGCAGGCGCCGCAGCGGATGCAGCGGAGCATCTCCTGCAGGGCGGTGCCCAGCATCTTGGTGCGGCCGTTGTCGACGAGGACGACGTGCAGGCGGTCGGGGCCGTCGAGGTCGGCCGGGCGCTTCGGGCCGGTGACGAGCGTGGTGTAGGCGGAGAATTCCTGGCCGGTGGCCGAGCGGGCGAGGAGGCGGAGCAGGGTGAACGCGTCGTCTATGGTCGGCACCAGCTTCTCGAGGCTGGTGATGACGATGTGGGTGCGCGGGAGGCCCTGGGTCAGCTCGGCATTGCCCTCGTTGGTGACGGTGACGATCGTGCCGGTCTCGGCGACGAGGAAGTTGGCGCCGGTGATGCCGATATCGGCCTGGAAATATTTCTCGCGCAGCACGCGGCGGGCCTCGGCGACGAGCGCCGCCGGGTCCTCGATGCGCGGGCCGCCATGGTGCTCGGCGAAGAGGTCGGAGACCTGGTCCTTGGTCAGGTGCACGGCCGGGCCGACGAGGTGGCTCGGCGGCTCCTTCCTGAGCTGGATGATGTACTCGCCGAGGTCGGTCTCGATCCGCTCGATGCCGTTGGCCTCGAGATGCTCGTTGATGCCGATCTCCTCGGCCACCATGCTCTTGCTCTTGGTGACCGCGCGCGCCTCGGCGGTGCGGCAGAGATCGAGGACGGTGGCACGCGCCTCGGCGGCGTCGCGGGCGAAGTGGAGCTGGCCACCGGCGGCGGCGAGCTTCGTCTCGAACATCTCGAGATAGAGATCGAGATGCTGGAGCGTGTGGTTCTTGATGTCGCGGCCGCGGTCGCGCAGCGCCTCGAACTCGGGCAGCGCCTCGGCTGCCCGGCTGCGGCCGGCCTGCCAGCCGGTCTTGATGCTGCCGAGGGCAGACTGGAGGGCCGGGTTGTCGAGGGCGGCGTGCGCCTTGGCCTCGAAGGCGAGCGAGGTCGGCTGCATCAGCGGCGCCGCTCACCGATGCCGGGCAGCGTGGCTGTGCCGGCGCCGGGGCCGGCCAGGATCTCGGCGACGTGGTACGCGCGCACCTTGCTGCCCTGGCGCTGCAGCCGCCCGGCCATGTTCATGAGGCAGCCGAGATCGCCGGCGGCGAGGGTGTCGGCGCCGGTGGCCGCGATGTCGGCCGTCTTGTCGCTCACCATCCGGGTCGAGATCTCCGGGTACTTGACGCAGAACGTGCCGCCGAAGCCGCAGCAGACCTCCGGCTCGCGCATCTCGACCAGATCGACGCCCGGCACACCCAGGAGAAGCTGGCGCGGCTGCGCCTTGACGCCGAGCTCGCGCAGGCCCGAGCAGCTGTCGTGATAGGTGACGGTGCCCGCGAAGTGGCTCGCCACCTCCTTGAGGCCGCGGATGTCGACGAGGAAGCCCAGGAGCTCGTGGCAGCGCTCGGCGAGCACCGAGGCACGCTCCCTGGCCACCGGGTCGGTGTCGAAGAGCTCGGGCAGATGGCGGCGCAGCATGCCGGCGCAGGAGCCGGAGGGGGCGACGACGTAGTCATAGGGCTCGAAGGTGTCGAGGACCTGCCGGGCAATGGCCTCGGCGGTCGCCCGGTCGCCGCTGTTGAAGGCGGGCTGGCCGCAGCAGGTCTGGGCCTTCGGCACCTCGACCGTGCAGCCGGCAGCCTCGAGCAGGCGGATCGCGGCGAAGCCGATGCTCGGCCGGAAGAGATCGACGAGGCAGGTGACGAAGAGGGCGACGCGCGGGCGGTCCGGGGCGGCGGCAGAGGGGGCGGGGCGCATGGAGATCCTTCGGCGGAAGACCGCAGCCTCAGCTCACGGGCCGGGCGGTCCTCGGCAGCAGGAGATAGTAGCTGCCTCGGCTCTTCATATGCCCTGCGACGAAGGCGGCCAAGTCCCCCGCACCCCAGAAGACATCGCCGCGCACGGCACCCTTGATGGCCCCGCCGGTATCCTGGGCGACGACCAGCCGGCGGAACGGCCGCTCGCCGTCGGGGAAGGGGGCCTCGGTCTCGAGCCAGAGCGGGGCGCCGAGCGGGATGAAGCTGCGGTCGACGGCGAGCGAGCGTTCGGCCTGGAGCGGCACACCCTGGGCACCTTCGGGCCCCTCCAGCGCCCCCGCCTCGCCCAGCACGCGAAAGAAAACGTAGGAGGCGTTCCTGTCCATGATCTCCCGGGCCCGGTCCGGGTGGGCGCGAAGCCAGGCCTCGATGGTCTGCAGCGAGACCTCCTCCTTCGTCAGCTCGCCCAGCTCGATCAGGTCGCGGCCGATGGCGCGGTAGGCGCGGCCGTTCTGGTCGGCATAGCCGACGCGAAGCGTGCGGCCGTCATCGAGCTCGACGAGGCCGGAGCCCTGGATCTGCAGGAAGAACTTCTCGATCGGGTCGTCGACCCAGAGGAGCTCGAGCCCGCGGCCATCGAGCGCACCCCGTTCGATCTCGCCCCGGCTCGGATAGGGTTCGAGGCGGTCGCCGGTGACCCGACCCCGCACCTTGCGGCCGTCGAGGTCATCGGCGAACTGGCCGAGATCGACCGTCACGATGTCGCCCGGGGCGGCCCGGAGCGGGATCGAGGCGGTGCCGTTGGGCCGGGCGGCGCCGTGCAGCAAAGGCTCGAAATAGCCGGTGAAAAGGCCTTCGCTCTCGCCGTCGCCGAGCACGCGATAGGGCTGGAAGCCGGTTTCGAAAAAGGCCCGGGCGGCGGCCGGCTCCACCGGGGTCGCCGCAGCCTGTCGACAGAGCGCCTGCCAGTCGGCATTTCGCCCGGCGGCCGGCTCGGCCTTGTGGAACGGTGCCTCCGGATCGCGGCGCGCCAGCGGCGCGCAGGAGCGAAGGAAGCTCGAGAGGGCCTGGTCCTGGCGATCGTCGGCCCAGCCGGCAAGTGCGGTGAAGGCGACCGGCTCGAGCGCCATGGGTGGCGCTTCGGGCGGCTTGCCGCAGGCGGTGAGCAGGAGAAGGAAAAGGCCGGCCACCAGGGTGCCGGCCCAGGGTCCCCCGGGTCTCGGCGAACGATCGATCATGGGTGGTCGCTCAGTCGGGGGTGCGGGTCTCGATAAGCTGCCAGTTCGGGTCGGACGTGCGCGTGTCGCGACTGAACGTCCAGATGTCGACCACCTCGTCGATCCGTGTCGGATCGCCGTCGACCACGTTGTCGGTGGCGTCATGGGTGACGTTGATCTGCTCGGTGACGAAGCGGATCGTCAGCCTGGCATAGGGGCCGCTCATGCCGGCGGCGGCGATGTCCGCCGAGCGGATCGAGACGATCTCGGTCGAGAGTCGCTCGCCCGCCGCCTCGCGCGCGCCGATGGCGGCAGCGAAGCTGGCATAGACGTCGTCGGCCAGCAGCGGCCGGAGCGCGGCCTTGTCACCGTTGGCGAACGCCTCGATGATGATGCCGAACGCCGCCTTGGCACCCTGCAGGAAGCCGTCCAGATCGAACTTGTGGTCGGCCAGGCGGATTTCGGTGACGCCCTGCTTGATGGCCGGGTCGCCGATATCGGCGAAGTTCGGCTCCTCGGCCTGCTGGCTGGCGTTGCGGTCGGGCAGCGGGACGACATTGTCGTTGCTCTGGTGCTCGGCGGCCCGATCCGGCGTCAGCACCGGGTTCGCCCGTCGCCGCTCGTTGCCGGTGCGGCGACCGAGGACGCTCCTGAGCCGGAACGCGATGAACGCTGCGACCATGGCGAAGAAGATGATATCGATGAAGGCGAAGCTTTCGGACATGGTCCCCGTTCACGCAAGGTCGCACCAACGGCGGCGACCGAGCCGATCTGTCTGGCGCACGGTGGCTCTCGGCGTTCAAGCCGTTATATAATGTGGCAGCGCGAAAAACAAACAGGGCGGGCCTTGTCTCTCGGAACCTTCTTGCTGCTGCTCTTCATCCTCGTGCCGTTGGCCGAGGTGGGGGTGTTCATCCAGGTCGGCGGGCTGATCGGCCTGTGGCCGACGCTCGCCCTCACCGTGCTGACCGCGATCATCGGCAGCATCTGCATCCGCTGGCAGGGCCTGCGACTGGTCGGCCAGGCCCGGGCCCAGCTCCAGGCGGGCGAGGCACCCGTCTTCGAGGTCGTGTCGGGGGTCTGCCTCGTGGTCGCCGGCGCTCTCCTGCTGACGCCGGGCTTCGTCACCGACACGGCCGGCTTTCTGCTGCTGCTGCCGCCGGTCCGTCGCCTGCTGTTCGACCGGGTGCTGGCGGCCCGGCTGCGCGGCATGGCCCGGGCGCCGGGGGGCGCCGAGGATGCCGGCGCGCGACGCCGGCCCCGGCCCGTGGTCATCGAGGGCGAGCTCGAGCCGCTCGACGAGGCGGGCGAGATGCCGCCGCCGCGGGGCGGCTGGGACCGGCCCCGATGATCCTCCTGCGGCACGGCGAGGGCACCTGGAACCGGCATTTCCATGCCGTGCGGGTCGATGCCGGGATCCACGACCCGGCGCTGACCGAGACCGGCCACGCGCAGGCCCGGGCGGCGGCCGAGCGGCTCGCCGGCACGGGCGCCCGCCGCCTGATCGCCAGCCCCTACCGGCGCACGCTCGAGACGGCGAGCCGCATCGCCGACCGTCTCGGGCTCGACATCGAGGTCGAACCGTTGGTACGAGAGCGTTGCGCGTTCTCCTGCGATCAGGGCAGCCCCGCCTCGGTTCTCGCCCGCGACTGGCCGATGCTCGATTTCGGCGCTCTCGACGAGATCTGGTGGGGCCGGCGGATCGAGAGCCAGGCCTCGCTCGAGGCCCGGGCGGGCGTTTTTCTGCGGCGCATGGCCGAAGCAAGCGATCTCGCGGCGACGATCGTCGTGACGCATTGGGGGTTCATCCGGGCCGTGACCGGGCAGGCGATCGGCAACGCCGAGCAGGTCCGCTTCATGCCGAACGGGCCAGACGCCGAAACTCGCGGCCAAACAGCCAGACATTGAGGAATGAGACGATGAGTGACGAGACCACGGGCCCCAACGGCGGCACCTCCCCGGCCGGGGCCGGCGCTGCCGCAGCCGAGCAGGCGCCGCCGCGCCTCGCGATCCTGACCCAGTACATCAAGGACATGTCGTTCGAGAACCCGCGGGCACCCCAGCCGCCGCAGCAGGCGGGGAGCCGGCCGGAGATCCAGATCAAGGTGGATGTCCAGGCCAAGGCGATGGGCGAGGAGCGCTACGAGGTGACGCTGGTCACCAATGTCGACGCCAAGTCGAGCGGCGAGACGATCTTCCTCATGGAGCTGACCTATGCGGGCGTCTTCCACCTCGCCAACATCCCGCAGGACAGCCTGCAGCCGCTCGTGATGATCGAGTGCCCGCGGCTGCTCTTCCCGTTCGCCCGGCGGATCGTCGCCGACGCGACGCGGGATGGCGGCTTTCCGCCTTTGATGATCGATCCGATCGACTTCGTCGCCCTCTACCGGCGCAAGCTGCAGGAGGCCCAGGCGAAGGCGCAGGCCGGGGCGGTGCCGCCGCCCGTCGCGAGCTGAGGTCGGGCCCCCGGTTCAGCCCGGGCGGGCTCAGCTCGCCCGGGCGGTTGCCGCGGCCACTGGCTGGGCCCGGGTCAGGGCGCGGAAGTCCTCGACCAGCGAGCTGGTGATCGGGCCCACCTGGAACTTCATCTCGTCGATGGCCCTGACCGGGGTCACCTCGGCCGCCGTGCCGGTGACGAAGATCTCCTGCACGTTCTCCAGCTCCTCCGGCCTGATGTGGCGCTCGACCACCTCGTAGCCGCGCTGCCTCGCCAGCTCGATCACCGTCCGCCGGGTGATGCCGTCGAGGAAGCAATCCGGTGCCGGGGTATGGAGGACACCGTCGATGACGAGGAAGAGGTTCGCGCCGGTGGTCTCGGCGAGATAGCCCCGGTAGTCGAGCATCAGCGCGTCGCCGAAGCCCTTGCGCTCGGCGTCGTGCTTGCAGATCGTGCAGATCATGTAGAGCCCGGCGGCCTTGCTCTTGACCGGGGCCGTGTTGGGGGCAGGCCGCTGGTAGAGGGCGCGGGTCAGGGTGAGGTCGCTGTAGTAGGCGCCCCATTCCCAGGTGGCGATGGCGACATTGATGCGGCTGTGCTGGGCGGAGACCCCCATCTGCTCCGAGCCGCGCCAGGCCAGCGGCCGGACATAGCAGTCGGAGAAGCCGTTCTTGCGGATCACCGCCATGGTCGCGGCATCCAGCTCGGCTACCGAGTAGGGCACGTCGAAGCCCAGGATCTTGCCGCTGTCGATCAACCGCTGGCTGTGCTGGGTGAGCTTGAACACCGTGCCGCCATAGGCCCGCTCGCCCTCGAACACGCAGGAGCCGTAGTGCAGGCCGTGGCTCAATACGTGCAGCTTCGCGTCACGCCACGCCACCATCTCGCCATTGTACCAGATGTAGCCATCGCGATCGTCGAAGGGGAGGAGCTCGGCCATTCGTCGGGCTTTCGTATCGGCCTTCAGGCTTGAAGAGGCGCGGTTTTTCAGGGATTGCGATCGCTATCACCCGGTCCCATAAGTGTCAATCCGAGGCCGGTCGCGGCGCCCGCGCCGTTTGGCATGCCTGCCATGCAGCGGCGGTCGCCATGTCGGGATTGCCGGATCCGGGGGGGCCGTTGCTGGGGTCGGACGGAATCATGCAGGCGCAGCGCGCGCTCAACCCGCTCTTTCTGCGCGATGCCGAGCTGGAGCGCAGCCTGGCGCTGCTGGCGCTGCTGCAGCTCGATCTCGGCAGCACCGTGGGCGATGTCCTGAGCCGGGCCGGGCTGGAATCCGCCGACCTCGCCTTGCTGGCCAGGCTGGACAGCGCCAAGCACCGGCGCCAGCCGGTGACCGCGGCCGAGCTCGCCCTCTATTTCGGCTGGACCAAGCAGCGCATGTCGCGTCGGCTGCAGCATCTGGCCGGCGGCGGGCTGATCGAGCGGGCGGCGGTCGAAGGCGACCGGCGCAAGCGGACGCTGGCGCCGACCGAGGCCGGCAGCCGGCTCGTGGCCGAGGCTTTGAAGCTGCAGCAGCGCTGGCTGCGCCGGGTCTTCCGCCAAGCCGGTGCCGCCGATGTCGCAGGCTTCCAGAACGTCCTCCAGATGGCGGCCCAGATCTCGCCGCGCGGGGCGCGTGGCCTGCTGCGGGCGGCGACGCCGGCAACGGCGGCCGATGACGGACGGGACTCTTGAGCGAGCCGGCGCATCTCCTCGTGGTGGACGACGACGAGCGGCTGCTCGCCTTGCTGCAGCGCTTCCTGACCCGTCACGACCATCTGGTGAGCGTCGCCAGCGACGCGACGTCCGCCCGGCAGAAGCTCGCCGGGCTCGACTTCGATCTCGTCGTGCTCGACGTGATGCTGCCCGACCAGAGCGGCGTCGAGCTGACCAGCGAGCTCCGGCGCACCAGCGACGTGCCGATCCTGCTGCTCACCGCGCGCGGCGAGGCCAAGGACCGGATCGCCGGGCTCGAGGCCGGGGCCGACGACTACCTGGTCAAGCCCTTCGAGCCCCGGGAGCTGCTGCTCCGGATCACCCGCATTCTCGGCCGGGCCCGCTCGGCGCGGCCGCCGGCGCCGGCACCGGTGCTGCGCTTCGGCCCCTTCACCTTCGATCTCGGCAGCCTCGAGCTGACCCGGGGCGAAGGCGAGGTCGTGCATCTGACCTCGGGCGAGCTGGCGCTGCTGCGCACCTTGGCCGAGCGCGCCGGCGCCCCCATCAGCCGGGCCGAGCTCGGCGAGCTCGGCAACGTCAAGGGCAACGATCGGGCGATCGACGTGCAGATCCTCCGCCTCAGGCGCAAGCTGGAGGACGACCCGCGCCAGCCCCGGCATCTCCTGACGGTGCGCGGCGAGGGCTACGCGCTGCGCACGAGCCGCTAGCAATGGGCCCGATCCGCCGCCTGCTCGGGCGGACCATCGTGCCGCCGTCCCTGTTCTGGCGCTCGATCCTGATCGTCGTGCTGCCGCTCGTCATCCTGCAGCTCGTGCTGACGGTGATCTTCTACAACCGGCACTGGGACGTGGTGACGCGCTGGCTGGCGACCGGTGTCGCCGGCGAGGTCGCGCTGGCGGTCGAGCTGCTCGAGGCGGCGCCGACACCAGAGGCGCAGCGCGAGCTGCTCGAGCGGATGCGCGAGTATCTGGGTCTCCGGTTCTCGCTCGAGCCGGGCGGGCGGCTCGACGAGGCGATCGAGGAGAACGGGCTGGACGGCTGGCGGCTCAGCCATATCGACCAGAAGATCCTCGAGAGCTTCGAGCAGCGGCTGGACCGGCCCTTCGTCATCGACCTGCGCTCGGAGATGCCGGGCTTCGTCGTCGCCTTCGTGCAGCTCGACGACGGTCTCCTGCGGGTCATGGCGCCGCGCCAGCGGGTGACCAGCACGACCACCATGCTCTTGATGTACTGGATGGTGGGTGCCTCCCTCGTGCTGATCGCCGTCGCCGTCTATTTCCTCGGCCTGCAGGTGCGGCCGATCCGCGAGCTGGCGAAGGCGGTCGAGAATTTCGGCCGGGGCGTGGATGTCGGCGATTTCCGGCCGCGCGGGCCATCCGAGATTCGCCGGGCCGCCGCCGCCTTCAACGTCATGCGCGACCGCATTCTCCGCCATCTGAGCCAGCGCACCGAGATGCTGGCGGCGATCAGCCACGACCTGCGGACACCCTTGACCCGGATGAAGCTCGAGCTCGAGCTGCTCGGCAGCGACGACCCGATGGCCAAGGAGCTCGAGGCCGATGTCGGCGACATGATCGAGCTGGTGGACACCTATCTCGCCTTCGTCCGCGGCGAGGAGGGCGAGACCGCCGAGCCCGTCGAGCTGCGGCCGCTCCTCGAGCAGATGGCGCAACGGGCACAACGCGCGGGGGCGGAGACCGAGCTTTCGGTGCCTGTGCCGATCACCTCGAGCCTGCGGCCGACCGCCTTTCGCCGCTGCCTCGCCAATCTCGTCGACAATGCGGCGCGCCATGGCAAGTGGGTCAGGATCGCCGCCGAGCGACGGCCGCGCGCCGTGGTGATCACCATCGAGGACGACGGGCCTGGCATTCCGGAGAACCTGCGGGAGACCGTGTTCCAGCCCTTCTTCCGGGTCGACACGGCGCGGCGACGGCAGACCGGCGGCACCGGGCTCGGCCTCAGCATCGCCCGCGACATCGTGCTCGGCCATGGCGGCGAGCTGACCTTCGAAAGCTCGGTCAAGGGCGGGGCGAAGGCGATGCTGCGGCTGCCGGCCTGACCCCTCGACGCCGCTCCGCCGGGGCGCCCGCCGCTCAATGCGCGTCGGCGGGCTCGAGGCCGTTCTTGCGGATCACCGCGAGGGCGAGGGCGCGCGTCGGGGCCACGCCGAGCGGTGTTCCGTCGGCATCGAAAATGCCGTAGCAGACACTGCCCTCGTCCTCGACCCTGAGGACATAGGCGGTATCGACAAAGAGGTCCCCGAGCCCCGGTCGGGGCTGTCGTGGCTCACCTGGCTGCGGCAACGAAAGTGTGCTCACCTCTGGCCTCCGGGCTCGGTTTCGACCGGCGGCGAGCTTAGGGCCGTGCAAATGAAGGAAGGGTTAAGCCGCACGTGACGACGCCCCTGCAGGCAGCGACTCCCCCCTTGATCCTCGCCTCGGGCAGCGCCGCGCGGGCGGCGATGCTGCGCGCGGCCGGGCTGGAGTTCCAGATTGCCCCGGCGCCTGTCGACGAGGTCGAGCTCAGGCTGGCGCTCCTTGCCGAGGGTATCGCCAGCCCCGACGCCGCGACGGCATTGGCCGAGCTGAAGGCGCAGCATGTGGCGGCCCGCCAACCGGGCGACTGCATCGTCCTCGGCGCCGATCAGCTGCTCGAGCTGGACGGGGCGTGGCTCGAGAAGCCCGTCGACCGGGCGGCGGCCGCCCGCCAGCTCGCGCAGCTCGGGGGGCGGGCGCACCGGCTGGTCAGCGCCGTCGTCGCCTTTCGCGGCGGGGCCCGCGTCTGGCACCACGTCGCCAGCGCCGAGATCACGCTCCGCGCCCTGTCCGCCGGGACGATCGAGGCCTATCTCGACGCCGCGGGCGAAGCGGCTCTGCGCTCGGTCGGGGCCTACGAGCTCGAGGGGCTGGGGGCGCAGCTCGTCACGGCCGTGCGCGGCGATCATTTCACCGTGCTCGGCCTGCCCCTTTTGCCGTTGCTCCGGTTCCTGCGCGACCAGGGGGTCCTGCTCGCGTGAGCCTCGGCATCTCCCGGCGCCCGCACGCCCGAGCCGTCGGGCTCATGGCGCTGCTGTCGCTCGCCGCCTGCGCGACGGGCACGCCGCGGCCGGTCGCGGACGGCGATCCGGTCGAGCCACCGATGGTCGAGATGGTGGCACCTCTCGATCCGGAGCTGCGCGGCCGGCTCGCGCGATCGGCCTTGCTCGTGAACGCGATGCCAGCCGTCAATGCCGCGAACTGGCGCCCACCTCGCCGACAGCCGGAGCCGCCGGGCTTCTTCGAGGGGCTGTTCTATACGCCTCTGGGGTTCATCATCGTCTTGCCGCTGATACCGGTGGTGGCAGGCGTCCTCGCCTACCATGATTTGTCCGACCATCCGGCCGAACATCACGTCGCGATCCGTGATATCGATCTCGCCACGTCCTTCCTCGCGAGCCTGGATGATGACGTGCCGAAAAGGGAGCTCTCGGTCTCGACCGTCTGTCCGGCCAACACCAGCGTGGCTGCTTGCCAAGGACATGTTGCGGGTGCGGCCGACCTGTTGATCAGGGTCTACTTGCAGACGCAGTATCTCGGCTCCTCGAAGCAACTGCCGAACGGCGCCTTGGCCATCAGCATGTCGACCCTGATTTCCCCGATCGAGGACGGGACGATCAGCGCCTCGCGCTATCAGATGCATTGGCGCTGGCGTGCGCCACAGCCATCGTCAACGAACGCCGCCGCGACGGGGCCGTCGGCGTTTCGGGCAGCCGTCGACGCCGGGCTGGGCCGGCTGGCCCGAACGCTCGAGGATGACCTCTGGCGGCGCGTTCAGCCGGTGGCCCTGCCGGCCGCCGTGGCCGGGCAACTGCCGGCGCAGCAGATTTTCAGCCAGCCACCCGGCAGCATCGTCCCGGCAGAGCTGCGGCCGCTCTGGCTTACGGTGCTGGAGTAGCTGCACCGTGCCCACCCGAGACGAGCCCTTCGTATGAGCCCGCTGGTCATCGGCCTCACCGGCGGCATCGCCATGGGCAAGAGCCGGGTCGCCCGGCTGCTCCAGGGCTTCGGGGTGCCGGTCTTCGATGCGGATGCCGCGGTGCATGCGCTGCTGCGGGCCGGCAGCCCGGTCGTCGGCGCGGTCGAGGCGGCGTTCCCCGGGGTTGGGGACGATGCCGGCGGGATCGACCGGAAAGCGCTCGGCGCCAGGGTCTTCGGCGATTTGCCGGCGCTCCGCCGGCTCGAGGCGATCCTTCACCCGGCGGTTCGCGCCGCCGAGCGGCGGTTTCTCGGCCGGCTCGCCCGGCAGCGCTTCGCCATGGCGGCGCTGGACATCCCGCTCCTGCTCGAGACGGGGGCCGAGCGGCTCTGCGACTGCGTCGTCGTGGTCGATGCGGGGCCGGAGCTGCAGGCGGCGCGGGCCCTGGCACGGCCGTGGATGAGCCGGGCGCGGCTGGCGGCGATCCGGGCACAGCAGATGCCAAGTGCGGAGAAGCAGAAGCGGGCGGACTTCGTCCTGCGTTCCGGCTATGACCGGGGGGCGAGCGCCGCTGCCGTGGCGGCGCTGCTCGACCGGCTGGAGGGCTGGCCGCGGCGGGCCTGGCCCGGGCGCTGGAAGGGTGCTGCCCGAGTGGAGGGGCATTGATGCGCGAGATCGTCATGGACACGGAGACGACCGGCCTCGACCCGGCCACGGGCCACCGGATCGTCGAGATCGGGGCGATCGAGCTCGAACACCACGTGCCGACCGGCCGGCATTTCCACTGCTACATCAACCCCGAGCGCGACATGCCCGAGGACGCCTTTCGCGTGCACGGGCTGAGCAGCGAGTTCCTCGCCGAGCATCCCGTGTTCGCGGCGATTGCCCGGGACTTCCTGGCGTTCATCGGCGAGGCGCCGCTGGTCATCCACAATGCCAGCTTCGACCTGCGCTTTCTCAATGCCGAGCTCGGCCGGCTCGACCTGCCGCTCCTGCCGGCGAGCCGGGCGATCGACACGCTGCCGATGGCGCAGCGCAAGTTCCCGGGCTCGCCCGCCAACCTCGACGCGCTCTGCCGCCGTTTCGGTGTCGATCTCCAGGCCCGCGAGCTGCACGGCGCGCTCCTCGACAGCCGGCTGCTCGCCGAGGTCTACGTGCATCTCAAGGGGGGGCTGCAGGCCAATCTGGGCCTCACCCTGCAGGCGCGGGGCGGGCTGGCGGGCGGCATGGCGGCGGAACGGCGGCCGCATCGCGTCTTCGTCGTGCCGCCCGAGGAGCTGGCCGCCCACGAGGCCTTCGTCGCCGCGATGAAGGATCCCGTCTGGCGGCGCTAGCCGGGCCGCACTGCGACCCCGTGGGCGCTTTGCGCTGGCTTGCGGCCTCGACTACAAGGCCGGCCATGCAGTGTGCAGGGCCGAGGGGATACGGATGGGCAAGATCAAGGTAGCGAAGCCGATCGTCGAGATCGACGGCGACGAGATGACCCGGATCATCTGGCAGATGATCAAGGACAAGCTGATCCTGCCCTATCTCGACATCGAGCTGCTCTACTTCGATCTCGGCATCGAGCACCGCGACGCCACGAACGACCAGGTGACGATCGACGCCGCGGAGGCGATCAAGAAACACAATGTCGGCGTCAAGTGCGCCACCATCACGCCGGACGAGGCCCGGGTCGAGGAGTTCGGCCTGAAGAAGATGTGGCGGTCGCCCAACGGCACGATCCGCAACATCCTGGGCGGCACGGTCTTCCGCGAGCCGATCATCATGAGGAACGTGCCGCGGCTGGTGCCGGGCTGGACCCAGCCCATCGTCATCGGCCGTCATGCCTTCGGCGACCAGTATCGGGCCACGGACTTCAAGGTGCCGGGCAAGGGCAGGCTCACCATGCGCTTCGAGCCCGAGGGCGGCGGCGAGGCGGTCGAGCACGAGGTCTTCCAGTTCCCGGCGGCCGGCGTCGCCATGGGCATGTACAATCTCGACGAGAGCATCCGCGAGTTCGCCCGGGCGTCGCTGAACTACGGCCTGATGCGCAAGTGGCCGGTCTATCTCTCGACCAAGAACACCATCCTCAAGGTCTATGACGGCCGCTTCAAGGACCTCTTCGAGGAGGTCTTCGAGGCCGAGTTCAAGAGCGACTTCGAGAAGGCCGGCATCACCTACGAGCACCGGCTGATCGACGACATGGTGGCCTCGGCGCTCAAGTGGTCGGGCGGCTTCGTCTGGGCCTGCAAGAATTACGACGGCGACGTGCAGTCCGACACCGTGGCCCAGGGCTTCGGCTCGCTCGGCCTCATGACCTCGGTCCTGATGACCCCGGACGGCAAGACGGTCGAGGCCGAGGCGGCGCACGGCACGGTGACCCGCCACTACCGCGAGCACCAGAAGGGCAAGGCCACCTCGACCAACCCGATCGCCTCGATCTTCGCCTGGAGCCGGGGCCTCGCCTACCGGGCGAAGATCGACGGCTCGGACGCGCTCGCCGCCTTCGCGAGGACGCTCGAGGAGGTCTGCGTCGAGACCGTCGAAGGCGGCAAGATGACCAAGGACCTGGCCCTGCTCATCGGCCCGGACCAGCCCTGGCTGACCACCGAGCAGTTCCTCGATGCGCTGGACGAGGGGCTGAAGGCCAAGATGGGCGCCTGAATGAAGTCCTGGCCGCCGTCAGGCGGCCGGGGACAGGGTCAGAACAGCAGGCGCGCGCCGACGACGAAGAAGAGGGCGTCGCGCTCCTCGCCGTCGTCACGGGCGTAGTCGGCGGTCTGACCGAAGAGCCGCTCGTAGTGGACGCCGATATAGGGCGTGAAGGAGCGGTCGATCAGGTCGTAGCCGAGGCGTAACCCCATCTCCAGCTTTGGGCCCCAGGCGCCGGCCCCGATCCCCTCGTCGTCCACCATGGGCAGCGTCAGCTCGAGGCTCGGCACCAGGTTCAGGCGGTTGGTGATCAGCACCTCGTACTCCGTCTCGAAGCGCGCGAACGGCGTGTCCGAGACGAAGAGCGTGGCGTCGATCTCGAACCATTGCGGCGCCAGGCCCTGGATGCCGATCAGGCCGTGCAGGCGTGTGGCCCCCTCCGGCGTGTCCAGGCGCAGCCCGTAGGCGAGGTCGAAGAACTCGCTGATCGGCTGCGTGACCCGGGCCTGGTTCTCGAGCTGCTCGAAGGCGTCCTCGTCGGTCGCGTACTCGGCCTCGCTGCGCCAGACGAAGCGCCGCTCGTCGCTGCCGACGAAGGCGTCGAAGTCCCAGGCGAAGACGTCCGTGTCGTCGCCCAGCCGGTATTCGAGCTGCTCCACCTGGACGCCCCAGAACTCGGGCCAGGAGTGGGGCATGGCCTGCGCCGGGGTGGTCGAGAGGAGGGCGAGTGCCAGAAGCGCCGGGACGAGTGCTGCGGCGTGGCTGCGGTGCCCGGCCATCCCCTCAGGCCCCGCCTCGCGCTCTCGGCAGGCTCGCGGCCTCGGCGGGGGCGCCCTCGACGATGACCTTGCGCATCATGCCGGCATCCATGTGGTAGGCGAGATGGCAGTGGAAGGCCCAGGCGCCGGGGGCGTCGACCTCGACCTCCATGGTCACCGTGCTGCCGGGCTTGACGCTGATGGTGTGCTTGGCCGGGTTCCACTCGCCATTGCCGTTGTCGAGGATCGACCACATGCCGTGCAGGTGCATGGGATGCTTCATCATGGTCTGGTTGATGAACTTGAAGCGGACCCGCTCCCCGTAACGCAGCCGGATCGGCTCGGCGTCGGCGTACTTCACGCCGTCGATGGACCAGATGTAGCGCTCCATGTTGCCGGTGAGGCGGAGCTCGATCTCCCGCGTCGCCGGGCGCGGCGGGTAGAGCGGCGTCTGCGCCTTGAGGTCGGCATAGGTGAGGAACTTCCCGCCATTGGCGGCGCTCGGCACGAGGCCGCTGCCGGGGGCGTAGGAGGTGTCGCCCGTCTGGCCGGCGCCGGCACCGTGCGCGCTGTGGTCCATGCCGGCCATCGGCGCGCCGCCCATGCCTTCCATGACGGTGCCGTCGGGCATGACATGGGCGCCACCGGCCATGGCACCCTGGTCCATTCCGGGCATGGCGCCATGGTCCATGCCGGCCATGCTCCCGTGGTCCATCCCCTCGTGCGCCATGCCCATGTCGGCCATGGTCAAGAGCGGGGCGGGCCGGAGCTCGGGGATTTCGGCTGTCATGCCCTCGCGCGGGGCGAGCGTGCCGCGCGCCATCGCGGTACGGCCAACGGATTCCGCAATGATCGAGTACGCGGCATCGTCCATCGGCCGGACGATCACGTCGTAGGTCTCGGCGACGGCCAGCCGGAACTCGTCCACCTTGACCGGCTGGACATTGTTGCCGTCGGCCTGGACCACGGTCATCTCGAGCCCGGGGATGCGGATGTCGAAATAGGTCATGGCCGAGGAGTTGATGAAGCGCAGCCGCACCCGCTCGCCCGGCGCGAAGAGGCCGGTCCAGTTCTGCGCCGGGCTCTGGCCGTTGATCAGCGGCGTGAAGCCCTGCACGTCCTCGATGTCGGTCGGCATCATGCGCATCTCGCCCCAGGCACGCCGGTCGGCGATGGTTGCGGCCAGCCCGTCGCGGCTGGCGTCCCTGAAGAAGTCGAGGAGCGTCTGCTGCTGGCGGTTGTAGTAGTCGGCCGAGGCCTTGAGATTGCGGAAGATGCGGGCCCCCGAATGGGGGTGCGCATCGGTGAGCTGGACGACGTAGTCGCGGTCGTAGCGGAAGGGCTCGCGCGCCTCGGGCTCGATGACGATGGAGCCATAGGCGCCATCCGGCTCCTGAAAGCCGGAATGGCTGTGGAACCAGTAGGTGCCGCTCTGGATGATCGGGAAGCGGTAGGTGAAGGTCTCGCCCGGGGCGATGCCGGGGTAGCTGATGCCCGGCACGCCGTCCTGCTCGAAGGGCAGGATGAGGCCGTGCCAGTGGATCGAGGTGGATTCGTCGAGGTTGTTGGTCACGTTGATCGTGACCTCCTCGCCTTGCCTGAAGCGCAGGACCGGCCCCGGCGTGGCGCCGTTGTAGCCGATGCCGGTGCGGGTGAAGTCGCCGGTCTCGATCGTGACGCGGTCGACGGTGAGGTCGTAGGTGGCGGCGGTCGCGGGTATGTCGAAGGCCACGAGCGTGGCGAGCGCCACGGCCGCGGCAGCGGTCCGATGTCCGATCATGGGCGTATCCATGGCGATGTAGTCGACGGGTGGGGTGCCGCGATGGTCGCGGCACACGCTCGTTTTCCGTGTGTTCTGGCCGTCAGTGCTGGGCCAGGGTCTCGACGAAGTCGAACCTGCCCGCCATGCCGGCGTCGTAGTGGCCGGGCACGTTGCAGGCGAACTCGATCACGCCGTCCTCCGGAAAGGTCCAGACCACGTCCGCCGTCTGGCCGGGCTCCAGAAGCACGCTGTTCGGGTCGTCATGCTGGCCATGGCCCATCGAAGCCTGCATGGCGGCGGCTGCCGCCTGGTCGATGCGATCGGGCAGGAGCACGCCGTGCTCCACCATCATCGCCATCTCGTCTTGGTGTGCGGCGTGCATCTCGGGCGTGCCGATGTTGAACTCGTGCACGAAGCCGCCGGCGTTGGTCACCGTGAAGCGCACGGTCTCGCCCGCCTTCACGGCGATCCGTTCGGGCCCGTAGTAGTTGTCGTCCATCTCGACGGTGACGGTGCGGGAGGCCTTGGCAGGATCGCCCGGCTCGCCATGAACGGCGTGGCCGTGGCCGCCGCCGTGGCTGCCGGCGGCGATGGCCTGGGTTGCGGCGAAGGGTAGCGTAAAGGCGACGAAGGCGGCGGCGATCAGGCGCGGACAGGTCGTCTCGGTCATGTCTGTTCCTCGAAGGTCTGGATCGGTCGCAAGTGAGGCCGTCCGCGCCACGGATCTGGCGCGAAGAGCCGGCTCGGCGGCAAGTCCGTCAGACTCGAGGAGGGGGTGTGTCCGCTTCGGGCGAGCGTCCGACGAAGGCGCGGCCGTCCGGCGGCAGCATGGCAGCCTGCGTCGCCATGGGCAGCACCAGGGCAACGGCGACGTCCTACGCCGGCATCGTGCCGCAATGGCCGATCATCGAGACGCAGGAGCGGTCATGTGGCGCACCACCATGATCGTGCTGGTCGAGCGGCTCCCAGGCGCCATGTTGCGTGGCCTGGACATCGACAGCGGTGTGGCCATCGTGGGCGCGTGCCGGCTCGATCGCCAGCATCGTCGCGACGACGAGGACGAGAAGCGACGTCAGGATCGAGCGGACAGCGCAGGCCATGGTTCAGCGCGTAAGCCTTCCATTGTTGGAAGGTCAAGGACTATCTGATCGGTCGCGCGGATCGTCCGCACGCTGCTTCTTTCGACAGGAGAGACCATCTCGATGACTTCCGGCCAGCCTCGATCGCCCGTCGCCACTGGCGCCGTACAATGGCCGCTCGCCATGGCCGTCCTGCCGGCGGTGGCCGGCTGTTTTCTGGCTCTGGCCCGCACGACCCTGGCCGAGATGGTCGAGCCCGACAGCGAGCCGCTCTGGGAGATCGGCGTGGTCGGCGGCGGGGGGTATCTGCCGGACTACCCGGCGGCCGACGAGAACCATGTCAACGGGCTCGCCCTGCCGTTCGCCATCTATCGGGGCGAGGTCTTCCGGCTCGGCGACCGGGGGGCGGCGCGCGGTATCGTCGTGGATGATGGGGGGTTCGAGCTCGATCTCGGGCTGGATGCGGCCTTCCCCGTCGATTCCGACAACAGCGACGCCCGCGAAGGCATGAACGATCTCGACTTCCTGCTCGAGGTCGGGCCGCGCCTGACCTATCGCTTCCTGCCGCCCGAGGACCGGGACGAGCTGGATCTCGCGCTCGCCGTTCGCGCCGTCCTCTCCACCGACTTCAGCAACCTCCGCTACCAGGGCCTGACCGTCGCCCCGAGCCTCACCTACCGGCGCAACGACTTCCTCCTCGACGACATGCGCGCGGTCGTGTCGGTCGGCCCGCTCTTCGGCTTCGACGGGCTGAACGACTACTTCTACCGCGTGGCGCCGAGCGAGGCGCGCCCGGGCCGACCGGCCTACGAGGCGGATGACGGCTACATGGGCACCGAGCTGAGCGCCGGGCTCTCCTGGGGCATCCGCGAGAACCTGCGCCTCTTCGGCGGGGTGCAGCTCGGCTATTGGGGCGGTTCCGCCAACGACGACAGCCCGCTGCACCGCCAGGACCTGACCATCGGCGTCGGCGGTGGGCTGCGCTGGTCGATCCTCACCAGCGAGCGGCGGGTGGCGCGGTAGGCGCCTAGGCTGGCTGGCCAAAACGGGCCGCGATAGACTGGCGCCGGCGGCCGCTCGCAAGGGCCGTGGCGGTGAGCGGATCATGTCGGCAGGCACCAGCGCGTCGTCCGAAAGCGGGAGTCTCGACGTTGCCATCCTCGTCGCGGACGCGGTCGGCTACAGCCGGGCGATGAGCCGGGACGAGGCGGCGGCGCTGGGTGCCTTCGGGGCAAGCCGGCGGCTGATCGACCCGCTGATCCGGCAGCATGGCGGGCGCATCTTCGCCACGGCTGGTGACAGCATCCTCGCCGAGTTCGGGTGTGCCGACGGTGCCGTGGGCTGCGCGGTGGCGATCCAGCGCGGGATCGAGACGGCGCTGGCGGCCGGGGCGCTCCTGATGCGCTTTCGCATCGGCGTGCATCTGGGGCCGGTGCATCGGGTGGAGACCGATCTCCTGGGCGCCACGGTCAACATTGCGGCCCGGCTGGAGGGTCTCTCGAACACCGGTGGCATCTGCATCTCCGCGGCGGTGCGCGACGCGCTCGGCTCTCTCGACGGCCTGGTGCTCGAGCCGGTCGGGCAGCGCATCCTCAAGAACATCGAGGCGCCGATCGAGGTCCTGCGGATCAGGCTCGGCGAGCCGGGGCGGGAGGATTTCCTCGAGCAGCGCCGGCTCGGCGTCGCCGTCCTGCCGTTCACCGACCCCTCGGGCGAGGTCGCGGGCTATCTCGCCGACGGCCTCGCCGACGACCTGATCGCCGGGCTCGCCCGGTTCCGCACGCTGGCGGTGATGGGCCGCGGTGCCACGTTCCATTATCGGGGAGCGGCGGTCGACCCGCGCCGGGTGGCGGCGGATCTGGGTGTGGGCTTCGTCGTCCGCGGCACCTGCGTGGCGGAGGGCGCCGCTCTGCGGATCGGCATCGAGCTGGTCGCGGCCGGGACCGGCCCGGTGCTCTGGGCGGAGCGGTTCGAGGGCACGGCCTCGGACCTGCTCGCCACGCAGGACACCATCGTCGAGCGGGTCGTGGCGGCACTGGCCGGGCGGATCGCCGCGGCAGGGCAGGCGGACTCGATCCGCCGGCGGCCAGCCAGCCCGGCCGCCTTCGACCTCGTGCTGCAGGGCATCTTCCACGCGCACCAGACCGAGCCGGCGGCCACCGCGACGGCACTCCGGCTCTTCGACGAGGCGCTGGCGCTCGAGCCGGACTATCCGCTGGCGCTCGCCTGGCAGGCGCTGATGCAGCTCCGTCGCTGGGGCTGGGCGCCGACCGGGGGCGGTGATCTGCAGCCGGTGCTCGAGCGTGCCCGCCGGGCGGCGACGCTCGACCCGGGCGATGGGTGGTGCCAGCTCGTGCTCGGGCAGGTCGCGATGTATGCGGGCGATCTCGACCTCGCCGCCGTGCACCACAAGCGGGCGACGGCGCTCAACCCGTTCGATGCGCATATCCTGGCGCTGCGCTCGCCGCTCGCCGTCTATCTCGGCAAGCCGGAGGAAGGTGTCCTGCTGATCGAGCGGGCCTTGCGCCTCGATCCCTTCCCGCCGCCCTGGTATGCCAGCAATCACGGCCTCGCGCTCTACGCGGCCCGTCGCTACGCCGAGGCGGCGGCCGCCTATGCCGCGGCCGCGATGCCGCAGACCGGCGTCCTTGCCGGCCTTGCGGCGAGTCTCGCGCGGCTGGGTGACGCGGCGGGCGCGCGGCAGGCGGCGGCGCGCCTCATGGCCCGCGAGCCGCACTTCAGGGTCGACGTCTTCATGACGATGCGCCCCTTCAGGGAAGCCGCTGATCGGCGGCATCTGCGGGAGGGCCTGCGCCTCGCCGGCCTGCCGGGCTGATCGTCGGGCCGGGGGAAGCTCGCCCGCCGGCCGGGCGATCCTCGGTGATGCGCCCGTCGACGAGGTGGATGCGGCGATGCATGCGGTCGGCCAGGTCGAGATCGTGCGTGACGGCGACCACGGTGCGGCCGTCCCGCTCGACGAGGGTCTTCAGGATGTCGAAGACCTGCTCGGAGGACTGGCTGTCGAGCGAGCCTGTCGGCTCGTCGGCCAGGATGAGCGGTGGGTCGTTGGCGAGGGCGCGGGCGACGGCGACGCGCTGGCGCTGGCCGCCGGAGAGCTGGTCCGGGCGCTTGTGGCCGTGCTCGGCGAGGCCGAGCGAGGCGAGGATGCTCTCGGCCCGCTCGCGCCTCGCCGCGGCGTCGAGCCGGCCGAGCCGGCGCATCGGGATCATGATGTTGTCGCAGGCCGAGAATTCCGGCAGCAGGAAGTGGAACTGGAAGACGAAGCCGAGCGTGGCGAGACGGAATTCCGCCCGCTCGTTCTCCGCCATGGCACTGGTCTCGCGGCCGTCGATCAGCACCTCGCCGGTGGTCGGCAGGTCGAGCAGCCCGAGGAGATAGAGGAGCGACGACTTGCCGGAGCCCGAGGGCCCGGTGATAGCGGTGAGCTCGCCCCGCCCGATCGCCAGGTCGATGTCGGCAACCAGCGTGACCGGCACGGCGCCGGCGAGGACGCGGGTGACGCCCCTGGCCTCGACCAGCGGGGCAGCGGGGCTCAAGTGGCGCCCCGGATGATGTCGACGGGGTTGAGCCGGGCGGCGCTGCGCGCCGGCAGGTAGCCGGCGATGCCGGCGGCCAGCATGGCGAGGGCCGAGGCCATGACGTAGTGCGCGGCCTCGTAGACCACCGGCAGGTGGGTGAGCTCGGTGTTCCGACGGAACTCGAAGGCGATGCTGCCCAGCACCTCTGTCAGGCCGAAGCCCAGAAGGCAGCCGAGGAGCGCCCCGGAGCCGCCCATGACCAGCCCCTCGAAGAGGAAGATGCCGCGGATGTCGGCCGGCGGGAAGCCGATCGACTTGAGGATGGCGATGTCGCGCGCCTTCTCGTGGGTGATGATCGAGACGATGTTGAAGATGCCGAAGCCGGCGACCAGGAGGATGGCGCCGACGACGGTGAACATGATGACGTTGCGGATCTCGAAGGCGTTGAGCAGATCCTCGCTGCTCTCCTGCCAGGAGACCGACTTGATGCCGAGCATGGCTTCGGCGCGGGCGGCAACGAGTGGCGCCGAATCGATGTCGGCCAGGCGGATGCGGATCTCGTTGATGGCCTCGGGCCGGTTGGCGAGGACCTGGGCACGCTTGAGCGTGGTGTAGACGACCCGTTCGTCCTGTTGCACCGAGCCCGTGCGAAAGAGCCCCGTCACCTTGAACTGGCGCGCATTGCCGCCGGCCACGGTGATCGTCAGGAGATCGTTGATGCCGGCACCCAGGCGTTCGGCCAGGCGCTCGCCGATGATGACGGCGAAGCCGGCGCCGATGAGGTCCTCGAAGCGCCCCGTGGTCATGTCGCCAGCGATGGTCGAGACCCGGAGCTCGTCCAGGGGCTCGACGCCCATGAGGGCGACCCCCATGTCGATGCCGGCGAAGCGGACCACGGCCTCCACCTGGAGGGTCGCCACCATGCTCCCGTCGACCCAGCTCCTGAGGCCGGCCAGCACCCTGGTCGGGTTGAGGATGCCGCGCGGGTCCGGGACCGGCCTGAGGCCCGAATAGGCGACGGCCGCGAAGGCCTCGCTCGCCGGCTGGCGCGGCGTGGTGCGTGTTTCGTCGGTGATGCGGACATGCGGCACGGCGTCGATCAGGGTCTCGGTGAAGTCGCGCTGGCTGCCGACCATGAGGGCGGCCATGGCGATCGAGAAGCCGACGCCGAGCGCGACGCCGAGGATCGAGACGATGGTCTGCCTGCCGCGACCGGCGATATGGGTGAGGGCGATGGCGAGCAGGAGCCTCATCCGGGCCCCCGCACGGCGATCCGCGCACCGTCCCCGAGGCCAGCCGGCACCGGCGAGACGACGGTCGCACCGGCTTCGACGCCGCCCGTGATCTCGACCGCCTCGGCGCCGACGATGCCGGTCGCGACCGGCTGGCGGCGGGCGCGTCCGTCGGGGCCGAGGACGAAGACGGCACCCTCCACCACGGCCGGGGCCGGGGCGAGGAGCGTCGCCTCGACCGTGCGCACGAGGATGTTCACCTCGACGGACATGCCGATGAAGAGCGGCGTGTCGTCGGGCAGCGCCAGGCGGACCCGGTAGGTCTTGAGCTCGGGGTCGCCCATGGGCGTGATCGCGTGCACGGTGGCGTCGAGCGGGCGGCCCGGAAAGGCGTCGGCCTTGAGGAGGGCCCGCTGGCCCAGGGCGACGCGCGGGATATCCTCCTCGTTGACCGAGGCATTGACCAGGAGCGGCTGCGGCTGGCCGACCCAGGCCAGGGGCTCGCCCGGGGTCACCACCTCGCCGATCTCGCCGTCGAGGCGCAGCACCTGGCCGGCCATGGGTGCCACGATCACGTAGTCGCGCAGCTCGCTGCGCGCGCGGGTGACGGCGGCACTGTGCTGGCTGACCGCCGCCGTCGCCTGGTCGACGCGCTCCTCGGTGGCGATGCCGCGACGCTGGAGGTCGCTCGCCCGCTGCAGGTCCTTGCGGGCGAGGTCGAGCTGCGCTTCCAGCTCGGCCACATGCGCCATGGCTGCCGAATCGTCGAGGCGGAAGAGGACGGCGCCGAGCTCCACGAAGCGGCCCTCGCAGCGGCAGGTATCGACGATGCGCGCCCTGGCCAGCGAGGTCACCTCGGCCCAGCGATCCGGCTCGACCAGGCCGGTGGCGTAGATCACCTCCGCGGCGCTGCCCCGGGCAATCACGGCCGTGGTGACGGGCAGGGGGCGCTGCAGCCACCACCAGACGCCGAGCGCCAGGGCAGTGGCGAGGGCCGCGAGGAGAAGGAGCTTGCGCATGCTGTTGGCTGCCCGGCAGTTCCGGTTGAAGGCCTCGATGTCGCCCCTGGCGGGTATAGCGCAAGTCGGCTGTTCATCGCGCTTGCATCCGGTGGCATCAGAAAGGAATATCCGCGCGGTCGCCGGGTTGGCACCGGCGTGCAACGATCAGGGAGGCAAGTCTTGCGCAAGACACCCATTCACACACCGGACTCCCGGCGCTCCTTCATCCAGAAGGCGGCCCTGTCCAGCGCTGCCGCCGGCGCCATGCTCGGCGGCTTCGGCTTCGATCCGTTCATCGCCAGCGCCATGGCCCAGGAGATGGGGCGCTCGGAGAAGCCCCTGAAGGCGGCCTTCTCGAATGCCGGCCTGCAGGCGACCTGGTGCGCCCAGGGCAAGCAGGCGGCCGAGTTCTGGGGCAAGCTCTTCAATGTCGAGGTGACCTGGTTCGACGGCGAGCTCAGCGCGCCGAAGCAGCGTGCCGCCATCGACAACATGGCGACCCAGGACTGGGACTTCGTCGCCATCCAGGCGTTCGGCATCGGCACGCTGACCGATCCGGTCAACAAGATGATCGATCGCGGCATCCCGGTCATCGACATGGACACGCTGATCGCCCCGCTCGAGGAGATCAACGTCCACAGCTTCCTCGCCCCGGACAACGAGTTCATGGGGGCGTCGGTGACCCAGGCGCTGGTCGACGCGATCGGCGGCGAGGGCACCATGGTGATGACCCAGGGGGCGCTGGGCCACACCGGGGCGCAGGGGCGTGCCCGCGGCTTCTTCTCGGTCATCGAGAAGTATCCGGGCATCGAGGTGCTCGACGAGCAGCCCGCGGACTGGGACGTGACCAAGGCGTCGCGCATCTGGGACAGCCTGCTCACCAAGCACCCGAACATCTCGGCCGCCTTCTTCCACAACGACGACATGGCGCTGGCCGCCTACAACGTCATGCAGGCCCGGGGCCGGACCGACATCCTGATCGGCGGGGTGGACGCCATGCCGCCGGCCGTCGACGCGGTGCTGGAAGGGCACATGTACGCCACCGTCCGCAACCCGTCCTGCCGCATCCACGGCGGCTCGATCGTCGCCGGCGTGGCGGCGGTGCTGACCGGCGAGAAGACGGGGGACGGCATCCCCAAGCACATCATCACCGACGGGCCGGTGGTGACCAAGGCCAACGCGCCCGGCATGCTCTGGATGCAGAAGCACTTTCTCATCTAGGGCCGGGGGTGAGCGACGGTAGCGAGCGTCCGCCGCTCATCGAGCTAAGCGGAATCGGCAAGACGTTCGGGGGCGTCACGGCGCTCTCGAACGTCGATTTCGTGTTGCGCGAGGGCGAGGTGCACGGGCTGGTCGGCGAGAACGGTGCCGGCAAGTCGACGCTGATGAAGATCATCGCCGGCGTGCACACCGAGTTCGAGGGCAGCTACCGCCTGGACGGGCAGCCGGTCCGCCTGCGCTCGACGCGCGACGCCCTGGCCCGCGGCATCGGCATGGTGCACCAGGAGCTCTCGATCGTGCCGCATCTCTCGGTTGCCGAGAACGTCTTTCTCGGCAACCAGCCGGTGAGCAGCCTGGGTGTCGTGCGCTGGCGGCACATGGCGCGCGAGGCCGAGGCGCACCTGAAGAATCTCGGCATCGAGGTCGATCCGACGGTCGAGGCGGGCTCGCTCTCGCTCGGCCTGCAGCAGCTGATCGAGATCGGCCGCGTGCTCTTCTCGGGTGCGCGGATCATCATCCTCGACGAGCCCACCTCGGCCCTCTCGCCGCCCGAGGTGGAGCGGCTTTTCCAGGTGATCGACCGGCTGCGGCAGGGCGGCAAGAGCTTCATCTTCATCTCGCATTTCCTCGACGACGTGCTCGCCATCTCGGACACCGTCTCGATCTTCAGGAACAGCCGCCACGTGCGGACGGCACCGGCAGCCGAGCTCGACAAGGGGCAGATCATCGAGCTGATGATCGGCCGCGGCCACGAGGAGCTGGAGGAGAGCTATCTCGGCACGCTGGAGTTGCCGCCCGCCTCGACTGCGCCGACCCTGCTCGAGGTGCGCGGGCTGACCCTCAAGGGCGCCTTCGAGGAGCTCGATCTCGCCGTCCACGAGGGCGAGGCGCTCGGCATCTACGGCTTCATGGGCTGCGGCCAGCTCGAGCTGGTGCGAGCGCTCGTCGGCAAGCTCAAGGCCGATCGTGGCACGCTCGTCATCGGCGGGGTCGAGCGGCGGCTCGCCAACACGGCGGCCGGCAAGCGGGCCGGGGTGGCGCTGGTGCCGGAGAGCCGGCGCAGCATGCTCTTCGCCGACTCGCCCATCTACCGCAACATCTCGATCAGCGTGCTCGAGCGGATCTCGCGCTGGCTCGTCAAGCCGGTCGCCGAGCGGCAGCTCGCGCGCGAGAAGATCGAGGAGCTGCGGATTCGCGCGGGCTCGGAGACGGTAGCACTGCGCACGCTCTCCGGCGGCAACCAGCAGAAGGTGGCGCTGGCGCGCTGGCTCGCCTACCGGCCGAACGTGCTGGTGCTGGCCGAGCCGACGCGCGGCATGGATGTAGGCGCCAAGGACGACGTTGTGAAGATCATCCGCGCCCTGAAGGAGCAGAAGATGGGCGTGATCGTGGTCTCGACCGAGCCCGAGACGGTGCTGTCGCTCGCCGATCGCATCCTGGTCATGCGACGCGGCCGGTTCACCCGCGAGTTCGTGGCCGAGGCGGTCGGCAAGGATCAACTCCTGGCGGCCGCCTGAGCCGTTGCGCATGAGGAAACGCGATCGATGAAGGTCTGGGTTCTGCGGCGGCTGACGGCGATCGCACCGCTGATCACGCTGCTTTTTCTCGTCGCGATCTTCGTCTCGGCGAGCCCGTCCTTCGCCACCATCGACAACGCCGCCAACATCCTGCGCCAGGTCTCGATCACGGCGATCATCGCGACCGGCCTCACCTTCGTCATCCTGACCGCCGAGATCGACCTGTCGGTCGCCAGCGTCGCCAACGCGGTCGGCATCCTCGTCGCCTTCTTCACCCTGCAGGCGGCCTACGTGAACATCGCCAACGTGCCGCTGCCGGGCGGGTTCGCCATCCTCTTCGCCATCATGGCGGCCCTGGCACTCGGCGGCATCACCGCCTTCGGCGTCGTGGTGATCGGCATCCCCTCCTTCATCATGACGCTCGCCATGATGCAGATCGGCGCCGGCATCTCGGCCCTGCTGGTGCGCGGCCAGATCGCCTACAACGTGCCGGACCTCGTGAAGACGCTGGGCTCCGGCAGCATCGCCGGCATACCCTGGATCGTCATCGTCGCGACGCTCTTTCTCGCGGTCGGCCACTTCGTGCTGAGCTACACGCGCTTCGGCCGCTACGTCTACATGGTCGGCGGCAACCGCGAGGCGGCCGAGTATGCCGGGGTCAACGTCAAGCTGATCGTGGCGGCGGTGATGATCATCGGCGCCTTCTGCTCGGGCGTCGCCGGGATGCTCGGCGTCGCCTATTACGGCAGCGCGCAGCAGAACCAGTTCGACGACTTCCTGCTCGATTCCATCGCCGCGGTCGTGGTCGGCGGCACCAGCCTGTTCGGCGGCCGGGGTGGCATCCCCAACACCATCATCGGCCTCTTCGTGCTGGGCGTGCTCAACAACGGCCTCGACCATGTCGACATCGACAGCTTCCTGAAGATCCTGATTCGCGGCCTGATCCTGCTCCTGGCGCTGGTGATCAACGTCTACGCGCAGAAGATCCGGGCCGACTGACGCCCCCTGCTACTCGTCCGGCGCCTCGGCCGCGGCCTTCCTCGCCTCGTCCAGGAGCTGGCCGCAGGGCGCGTCCTCGGCGAGCCCGAGGTCGAAGAAGGGGACGAGGGCGGCGATGGGTGCCAGCAGCCAGCCGAGCGTGTTGCTCTCGACCTCGCCAGGGGCCGGGGCGATCGTCGGCGAGCGCCAGTCGCCCTCCACCTGCAGCGGCTGGTTGCCGCTGAGCAGGCTCGGGTCCTTCGGGTGCGCCTCGATCAGGAGGTCCATGGTCTCGGCTTCGAGATCGATCGTGCCGGCGGCCGTGAGCTTGGTGTCGGCCGTGTCGAGCAGGAGCGGTCGCGCCGTGGCGATGCCCCGGGCGACCTGGAGGTTGGCGACGCCGCAGCGGATCGGCACGCGATTCGCCGCGTCGTCCGGGGTGATGAGCGTGATCAGGCCCTCCATCAGATCGAGGCCGACGGCCTCGACCAGGAAGGCATCGAGCGAGCCGTCGGACATGACCAGCCCGACCTGCCCGTCGCTGCTGCCCAGCAGGTCGGCCAGGGAATAGCCCCGGCCTTCGAGGCGGACCCGGCCGTCCACGCGGCCGGCCGCCTCGTTCGCCTCGCCGATCCGGGCCAGCATGTCGTGCAGGCTGAGGTTGGTGAGGCGCAGATCGACGCGGCCGACCGGCGGGCGCTGGGTGGTGTCGAACGAGAAGAAGAGGACCAGCCGGCCGTCGGCGAGGCCGGTCGTGAACGGGTCGATGGTGATCCAGCCCTCGCGGGTGACCAGATGGATGGCGAGGCGGTCGATCGGGAAGAGCTCGGAGCGGACCTCCGCGGCGTCCAGCTCGATGTCGAGATCGATGCCGCGCCAGATCGCCGGGTCGATCCGGAAGTCGGGGATGAGCCTCGGCCGCTGATCGAGCGTCTGCGCCTCCTGCCGCTGCTCGGGGCTCGCGGTCTCGCCGGCGCCGGTTTGCGGCGGGAGGCCCACGATGGGGAAGAGGTCGTCGAAATCGAGGGAGCGGCTCCGGAGGTCGGCCTCGACGGCGAGCGGCTGCGCGGCCCGGTCGATCCGCAGGCTGCCGGCGATGTCGCTGTCGCCGATCGTGCCGCTGATGCCGTCCAGCGTCAGCACCGATCCTTCCCGGGTGAGCTCGCCCTCGAGGTCGTAGGGTGGCGTGTCGATCTGCGCCAGGCCCAGGCTGGCGAGGATGGGGCCGGGATTGGGGCCCGCCGCGCGGAACGTGCCGTGCAGGGCGGTTGCGGCGCCGAAGTGATCGACGCTGCCGTCGAACTGCAGGGTCGTCCGGTCGATGGTGAGCCGAGCGTCGACCACCGCACCTTCGCCCTGCAGCTCGCCCTCGAGATCGAGCTCGAATGCGGGGAGGGTCGGGACGGCGAGGCCGAGCGTGGCGAGGAAATCGGCGAAGGCGTCGCCGGCCTCCAGATCGAGGGAGAACGTGCCCGCCGCGGGCTGCATGGCGGCCGTGATCGATGTGCTGGCCGCGTCGAGCGTCGCCTGCAGCGGCTCGTCGGCGCCGTCGACGAGCGCCTGCCTCGACGGCCCGCTGCCCTCGATCGACAGCGGCGCATCGCCGAGCCGGCCGGCACCGGTCAGGGTCAAGGGTTCGGTCGCACCCCAGTTGCCCTCCAGCTCGTCGAGCACGAGCGTGACGTCTCGCTCGCCATCGCGGTAGTCGATCTGCGCATCTTCCACGACGAGGTGGCGGATGAGCGGTGGGATCGGCGGGCCGTCGGTCGATGGCGTCGGCCGCTCCGCCGGCTGCCAGTTCAGCGTTCCGTCCTCGCCCCGCACGACCTCCGCATCGACCCCCTCGACCTCGACGTTCGGCAGGACGATGTCACCGTGCAGGAGCGGCCCCAGTGCCAGCTCCGCCGCCGCCCGATCGACGGTCGCCAGCTCCTCGTCCTCGCTGTTGGCGATGGCGAGAGGCCCCAGCGTCAGGCGCAGGGCGCCGTCCTTCCACGCCAGGTCCGGCGCGTCCCCCAGCTCGATGTCGTAGCCCGTGGCGGCGCTGGCCCGCGCCTCGATCACGCCGTTGAGCCAGCCCTGCCGCAGGGCCAGCCAGGCGCCGGCCAGCAGGACGGTCGGCAGGCCGACGATCAGCAGAAGAGCATACAGGATCCAGCGCAGGATATTTCTCCGGTCGATCGTCCTGTCGAGGCGACGCGGACATGCAACGAACCGGCGGGCAACGCTATGGTTGCGTCAGACCTCGGCCCACATCCGTAGAAGATTGTGGAAGGTCTTGGTGATCGTGTCGAACTCGGTGGTCTTGCCGTGCTGGTCGAAGAGGCTGCGGCGGGCCGTGTCGAGCTCGTGGAGCAGCTCCCGCTGTGCCGGGTCGCGGATCATGCTCTGCACCCAGGAGACCGCGACGAGGCGCTGGCCCCGGGTCACCTCGGCGACGCGGTGCAGGGCCGAGGTGGGATAGAGCACGAGCGCGCCCGCCGGCAGCTTGATCTCCTGCTCGCCATAGGTGCTCTCGATGACGAGCTCGCCGCCGTCGTACTTCTCGGGATCCTCGAGGAAGAGCGTGAAGGACATGTCGGAGCGGATCGGCGGGCGACCCGACATGACGGCGTTGTCGACATGGCTGCCGTATGCCATGCCCGGCTCGTAGCGCGCCACGAGCGGAGTCCGGACGATCAGCGGCCGGGCCACCATCTCGAACTCGAGGCTGGCGAGCACGGCATTCAGGATGGTCTGCTGGATCTTCTGGGCCTGCGGGCCCTGCTCGAGCTGGCTGTTCTTCTTGACCGACTGGCCGAACTTGCCGGCCGTCGCCGCACCGTCGGTGAAGCGCAGCGAGCGGAGCTCGGACCTGAGCAGGGCCACGGCCTTGAAATCGAGAATGTCGGGGATGACGGAGATCATGGGTGCCGGCCTCCCTGGCGATGGCGGGCGATCGGGCCGCTCACCAGAGCGTGTAGCCGCCGTCGATGACCAGGGCGGCGCCCGTCATGAAGCGGCTGGCGTCGGAGGCGAGGTAGAGGGCGAGCGGGCCCAGGTCCCGGGGGTCGCCCGTGATGCCCATCGGCGTGCGGGCGACGACGCCCTCGATCACCTCCGGCTTCTCCCTGGCCCAGCGCTCGTTGGCTTCGGTCATGAACACCCCCGGGCAGATGGCGTTGACGGTGACGCCGAAGGGCGCCCAGTCGGCGGCCACCGCCCGGGTGAACTGCAGGACGGCCGCCTTCGCCGTCTCGTAGTGGCGGCCGCCGATGTTCTGCCCGGCGACGAAGGCGTTGATCGAGGCGATATTGATGATCCGCCCGCCCCGGCCGCGCTCGAGCATCGTCGCCCCGACGAGGCGCGTGCAGATGAAGGTGCTGGTCAGGTTCAGGTCGATCAGCTCCTGCCAGCGGGCGGTCGACATCTCGGTGAGCGGCGCCGGGTCGCGGCGGCCGCCGATATTGTTGATCAGGATGTCGATCGGCCCGTGCTCGGCGAGCACGCCCTGGATGGCCGCCTCGCAGCTCGCCGGCACGCCGAGGTCGGCCTGGACGGTATCGATCTTGCGGCCGGTGGCGCCGAGGGCGGTGGCCGCCTCCTCGAGGCGCGCCGCGTCGCGGCCGGCGATGACGAGGTCGGCACCGGCTTCGGCCAGGGCGGTGGCCATGGCGCGGCCGAGGCCGCGGCTGCCGCCGGTGACGAGGGCGCGCTTGCCGTCGAGGCGAAACCGATCGAGCACCGTCATGACGGCGTCGGCGCGTCCTGGCGGACCAGCCCCTCGTGCTTCAGCTCGGCCCAGAGGTCGCCCGGGATCGGCGTCGTGAAGGTCTCGACGTTCTCGTTGATCTCCGCCGCCGAGCGGGCACCGGGGATGATGCTCGCAACCCGGTCGTGGCCGAGCGGGAACTGCAGCGCCGCGGCCTTGAGCGGCACGTTGTGGCGGCCGCAGACGGCCTCGATCCGCCCGACGCGCTCCATGATCTCGGGCGGTGCGTCCTGGTAGTTGTACTTGGCACCGGGCACGGCGCCGGTGGCGAGGATGCCGGAATTGTAGGGGCCGCCGATGAAGAGCGAGACATTGGCCTCCTCGCACCAGGGCAGGAGCTCGTCGAGGGCACCCTGCTCGAGCAGGGTGTAGCGGCCGGCGAGGAGGAAGCAGTCGAAGACGCCGGCGCGGCCGAACTCGAGCATGGCCTGCACCTCGTTGACGCCGGCGCCGATGGCCTTGACCGTGCCGCTGTCGCGCAGCTCGCGCAGCGCCTTGTAGCCCGAGCCCATGAGCTCCTCGAGCTTCGCCTTGCGGGCTGCCTCGCTGCCATGCGTCCAGATGTCGATGTCGTGCACCAGGAGCACGTCGATGCGGTGCGTGGCGAGGCGCTGCAGGCTGTCCTCGAAGGAGCGCATCACGCCGTCATAGGTGTAGTCGAAGACCGCCTCGAAGGGGTGGTAGTCGACGAAGTTGCGGGTGTCGATGCCGAGCGCCGGGTCCTTCGCCTTGAGCACCCGGCCGATCTTGGTCGAGAGGACCCATTCGTCGCGCGGGTGCTGGCGCATGAAATGGCCGATGCGGTGCTCGGACATGCCGTGCCCGTAGAGGGGGGCCGTGTCGTAGAACCGGATGCCGGCGGCCCAGGCGGCCTCCAGCGTGGCCTTCGCGTCCTCGTCGGAGCACTTGCGGTAGAGGTTGCCGAGCGGCACCCCGCCGAAGCCGTGCGTCGTGACCTCGACCTCGGAGCCGCCGAGCCGGCGGCGTTCCTGCATGTCCATGGTGCGTCCCCCTCTGTGCCGCGTCGGCGCCACTAACCGTCCGGGCACCACCCGCGTCAAGCGCCGAGGCGATGGAACGGGGCGCGACAAAAGAAAGGAGGGCGCTGGGCGCCCTCCGAGTCCTCCGGCCGTCGGGGACGTGCTCAATCGCGGTCGGGGGACCAGATGCCGTCCTCCTCCTCGTAGGTCGGCAGGGCCTCGAGCGACGACTGGTCCATCATCACCAGGAGGTCGCCACTGCCCTCCTCCACCGTGATGTCCTCGATGTCGATGGCCACACGACTTTCGCCGATGCCGAGGAAGCCGCCGATATCTGCCACGACCTTGGTGATGTGATTGTTGCCGTCGACCATCAGGTCGACCACCTCGCCGACCTCCTCGCCCTGCTCGTTGACGATCTCCCGATCGAGGAAGTCCTCGGCGCTGTAGCCGGCGGGCAGGACGGCGCCACCCATGTCCGGCGAGGCGGCGTAAGAGCGATACTCCCGCGACTCGTCCGCGGGCGTCGCCTCGGTCGCCTCGGTCGTCTCCTCACCGGTCACGCGCTTGCCGGGCTGGCCCTGATCGCCGGCATAGGTGGGCGAGCCCGGGCCGGCCGACGGGTCGTCGGCGATCTGCGCATCCGGGTTCACCGGAGATTGGCTGAGCGCCTCGCCCCCGGCCTGATCGGTTGGTGTGTTGACGCCCGCCTCGAGCTGCGCCTCGTCGGGCTGCTCGGCACCGGCCGGCACACGCTTGCCCGGCACGCCCTGATCGGCGGCGGAGCGGGTCGCGTCCGCACCATCGGCCGTAGCCATCGATCCGGTCGCCGGCTCGGTGGCCTGGATCTTCGCCTCGTCCGCCAAGGCGGCGCCGGCCAGGGCGGTAGAGGTCAAGAGCGCCAAGGTTGCAGCCATTCGCACTCGCATAGCCAGTCTCCTGTCTCGTTCAGTGGATTGCATCCGACGACGCACCAAAAAGATCGGGGTGGGTCGCCGTTGCCACCCTGAACGCTTCCGCCAACCGCAGGTTCCGCCCTGAGCCGGAAGCGCTCCTCCGCACCAGCCGAGCGATGATCAGGAATGCGCGGGTGCCCGCCGCCGCTGCGCCAGGGCGATGCCGCCCAGCACCAGCACCAGGGCGGCCGCGTGGAAGAGGTGGAAGCGCTCGCCCAGAAGGGCGATCGAGAGCAGGGCACCCATGATCGGCATGAGGTTGAGATAGAGGCCGCCCGCGTTGCTGCCGAGCACCTCGATGCCGCGGATGAAGAAGGCCTGGGCGACGATCGAGGGAAAGACGGCGGCATAGACGATGACCGTCCAGGCGAGCGACGTGCGCGGCCAGATGAAGGTGCCGGTCAGCGCCTCGAGGGCGACGAAGGGCAGGCTGGCCAGGGAGCCGATGCCGACCAGCATGGCGACGAAGCCGAGCCAGTGCACCTGGGGCTTCTGGCGCAGGGCCACCGAGTAGGCGGCGTAGATCACCGTCGCCACGATCATCAAGACGTCGCCCAGGTTGAAATCGAGGCCGGCGAGGCCGAGGAGATCGCCCCGGCCGGCGGCGACGGCAACGCCGGCCAGGGTCAGCGTGTAACCCAGGATCTGCCAGGGTGTGGCGGTCGTGCGGTAGATGACGAAGTTCAGGGCGAAGATGAACATCGGCATCGCCGCCTGGATGATCGTGGCGTTGATCGCCGTCGTGCTGATCAGGGCGTAGTAGAGGAGGCCGTTGAAGACGGTGAAGCCGAGAGCCCCCATGGCAACGAAGTAGGGCAGGCGGGCCCTGATGGTGCGCCAGTCGCGGCGCAGGTGCGGCCAGGCGAAGGCGCCCAGCACGAGCGCGGCGATCGTCCAGCGGAACCAGGAGAGGAGGAACGGCGAGACCTCGCCGACCGCGAGCTTGCCGGCGACGGCGTTGCCGCCCCAGAAGAGCATGGTGAGGACCAGCATCACCCGGGCCTGGGCCACGGCGCTGCCCATGCGATGCTGCCGGTCGGGCTAGAGGATGAACTTGGAGAGATCGGCGCCCTGGATCAGATCGCCTACCTGCCGGCGCACGTAGTCGCGGTCGATGGTGACGGTCTCGGCGGCGGCCTGGTCCGAGGCCTTGAAGCTGATCTCCTCGACCAGCTTCTCCATCACCGTCTGCAGGCGACGGGCACCGATGTTCTCGACCCGGCTGTTCATGGCGTGGGCGAGGGTGGCGATCTCCTCGATCGCCTCCTCGGCGAAGTCGAGCGTCACCTCCTCGGTGGCGAGGAGCGCCTTGTACTGCTTGACCAGGCTCGCCTCGGGCTCGCGCAGGATGCGGGCGAGGTCGTCGCGGGTGAGCGCATCGAGCTCGACCCGGATCGGCAGGCGGCCCTGCAGCTCGGGCAGCAGGTCCGAGGGCTTGGTGAGGTGGAAGGCGCCGGAGGCGATGAACAGGATGTGGTCGGTCTTGACGGCGCCGTGCTTGGTGGTGACGCTGGTGCCCTCGATCAGCGGCAGCAGGTCGCGCTGCACGCCCTCGCGGCTGACGTCGCCGCCGCGGTTCTCGCGGCCCGATATCTTGTCGATCTCGTCGAGGAACACGATGCCGTTCTGCTCCACCGCCTCGATCGCCTCGCGCTGCACCCGGTCCTCGTCGAGCAGCTTGTCGCTCTCCTCGGCCATCAGCGCGTCGTAGCTCTCGCCGACCTTCATCTTCTTGCGCTTGGTCCGCTGGCCGAGCGCCTTGCCGAGCATGTCGCCGAGATTGACCATGCCCATCTGCGCACCGGGCATGCCCGGGATCTCGAAGGCGGGCATGCCGGAGGAGGTGTCGCGCAGCTCGAGCTCGATCTCCTTCTCGGCGAGGCTGCCGGCGCGCAGCATGCGGCGGAACTTCTCGCGGGTGTCCGGGCCGGCGCCGGGGCCGACGAGGGCATCGAGCACGCGCTCCTCGGCATTGGCCTCGGCTTGCGCCTTCACGTCCTTGCGGAGCCGGGCGCGGGTCTCCTTGAGCCCGACCTCGACGAGGTCGCGGATGATGCTCTCGACGTCGCGGCCGACATAGCCGACCTCGGTGAACTTGGTCGCCTCGACCTTGACGAAGGGCGCCTGCGCGAGCCGCGCCAGGCGGCGGGCGATCTCGGTCTTGCCGCAGCCGGTCGGGCCGATCATCAGGATGTTCTTCGGCAGCACCTCGTCGCGCAGCGCCGGGTCGAGCTGCTGGCGGCGCCAGCGATTGCGGAGCGCTATGGCGACGGCGCGCTTGGCGGCGTTCTGGCCGACGATGAAGCGGTCGAGCTCGGAGACGATCTCGCGGGGGGTGAGGGCGGTCATGGCTGCCCGATCGTCTCGATGGTGAGCTGGCGATTGGTGAAGACGCAGATCTCGGCGGCGATGCCCATGGCCTTCTCGGCCACCGCCCGGGCATCGAGCGCGTCGATGTCGATGAGCGCCTTGGCGGCGGCGAGCGCGAAATTGCCGCCCGAGCCGATGCCGATCAGGCCGTCGGCGGGCTCGAGCACGTCGCCATTGCCGGTGAGCACCAGCGACACCTCGGCATCGGCAACGGCCATCATGGCCTCGAGGCGGCGCAGATAGCGGTCCGTGCGCCAGTCCTTGGCGAGCTCGACGCAGGCCCGCATGAGCTGGCCCGGATGGCGCTCCAGCTTGCCTTCGAGCCGCTCGAGCAGGGTGAAGGCATCGGCCGTGCTGCCGGCGAAGCCGGCGATGATGGCGCCGCCGCCGAGGCGGCGGACCTTCCTCGCATTGGCCTTGATGACCGTGTTGCCGAGGCTCACCTGCCCGTCGCCGGCGATGACCACCTGGCCGCCCTTGCGGACCGCGAGGATGGTCGTGCCATGCCAGAGGCTGGCATCCGTTCCTGTCATGTTTCCGCCCTGCGCCCTTGCCTGTCCGGACGCCGCGGCGCCCGGTCGAGAGCGGCATTTGGGCAGGGCGGGGGGGATCGTCAAGGAGACGGCCGGCGGCGGGTGCCGTCGGCCGTGGCGGTGGGGGGGAGGAGAGGCGGCGGGAACCCTCAGCCGCAGGCGGCGCGGCGGGCCGGCGCCTCGTCGCGGGAAAGACCCTCGACCGCGTTGGTCAGGCGGCGCAGCATCATGATGAGCGCCTCCTCGTCGCGCAGGCGGAAGGCCGTGGCGACCAGCATGGCGGCGCCGACGACGTTCTCGAGGCGCGGGTCGTCGAGGGCGGCGGCAACTTCATCGGGGAGCTCGAGATCGGCGAGCTCGAGCTCGGGGAGGGCAGGCTGGTTGTCGTTGACGGCGGCCTGATGAGTCATGGCGGGCTTTCCCAGCAGTCGGATGAGCGAGGGCGGATGAAGGGGAGCTTCTACAAAAAAAGGGGCCCCCGGGAGGCGGTGCCTGCCGGGGGCCAAGGGGAGGGAGGCACCGTCTGACTTGACGAGTCGGAAGCTAACTTAACCTATGGTTGAGAGCAACAATAAAATCGCCGAATTCGTCGGGTATCGATTGCGCTTTGACACGAAATTCGTATGAATTTTAACGAAGTTCGAGACTGATGATTTAGTTTAGTCTTCACATCAAATGACGATAAAAATATTCGTAAATTCAGTCGGCTGGAGCGATCGATGGACGAATGGCGGCATGCGGGGCGGTCGGTCGGCAGCCGCTGCATGCGCGGAGTTTGTCGATGATCCGCAAGGGGTTGCAGCGCCTTCATCTGTTCGCGCATGAGTTGAGAGATGGGCGCGCGTCGGCCTGTCGGTGGCGCCTCGGCCCGGGTGTTTCTTGGCGCCGGTCGCCAACTGCGCTAGAGCGTGGCGCAACGCGCGGCAACGCCTGCCGCCGACCTTTTCCAGCGTAGCAAGGACGGGCCATGGCTGGCCATTCACAGTTCAAGAACATCATGCACCGCAAGGGCCGCCAGGATGCGGTCCGCGCCAAGCTCTTCACCCGGCTGACCCGCGAGGTCCAGGTGGCCTCGCGCATGGGGCTGCCCGATCCCGCGTTCAACCCCAGGCTGCGCGCTGCCATCCAGGCGGCCAAGGCGGCCAATGTTCCCAAGGACAATCTCGAGCGGGCGATCAAGAAGGGCCAGGGCGGCGACACCGAGAGCTATGACGAGGTGCGCTACGAGGGGTACGGACCGGGCGGCGTGGCGTTCATCGTCGAGGCTTTGACCGACAACCGCAACCGGACCGCCAGCGAGGTCCGGGCCGCCTTCAGCCGGCACGGCGGCAGCCTCGCCGAGACCAATGCCGTGAGCTTCCAGTTCGACCGGATCGGCCAGATCCGGTTCGCCGCCGAGGTGGCCGACGAGGAGGCGATGCTCGAGGCCGCGATCGAGGCCGGGGCGGAGGACTGCCAGTCCAGCGAGGACGGCCACGAGATCACCTGCGCGCCCGACGACCTGGCCCAGGTGACCGAGGCGCTGGAAGCGAGGTTCGGCACGCCCGAGGCGTCGCTGCTGACCTGGCGGCCGCAGGTCACGGTGCCGGTCGAGGACGACAAGGCGCCGACGCTCTTCAAGCTGCTCGAGGTGCTGGACGAGAGCGACGACGTGCAGCGCGTCGTGGCCAACTTCGAGGTCTCCGACGAAGCCATGGCGAACCTGCAGGCGTGATCCGCCTCTTGGGCCTCGATCCGGGATTGCAGCGCACCGGCTGGGGCGTGATCACGGTGAACGGGCCCGCCCTCGGCTTCGTCGCCGCCGGGGTCGTGGCCAGCGTTTCGAGCGAAACGCTGGCCGAGCGGCTCCTGGCGCTGGACCGGGGCATCGCCTTGGTGATCGAGCAGCATGTGCCGGACGAGGTCGCGGTCGAGGAGACGGTGGTCAACAAGAACGCGCTGAGCTCGCTCAAGCTCGGCCATGCCCGGGGCGTGGCGCTGCTGACCGCGGCCCGGGCCGGCCTGCCGGTCGCCGAGTATGCGGCGAAGCACGTCAAGCGCGCGCTGACCGGCACCGGCGGTGCCCTGAAGCCGCAGGTGGCGCACATGGTCCAGGTGCTCCTGCCGCGGGCCGGGCCGGTGACGGCGGATGCGGCCGACGCGCTGGCCGTCGCCATCTGCCATGCCCACAACCGCATGACCCTGGCGCGCATCCATGGCGCCGTCATGGCGACCGTGCGATGATCGCGCTGCTGCGCGGCCGGATCGCCGCCCAGGGCGAGGACCACGTGGTGATCGACACCGGCGGCGAGGCGGGCGGGGTCGGCTACCTCGTCCAGTGCGCCGGCAAGACGCTGCACCGCCTGCCGCCCACCGGCCAGCGGGCGGAGCTGCGGATCATCACCCAGGTGCGCGAGGACAGCATCACGCTCTACGGCTTCCTGACGCCGGTCGAGGAGCAGTGGTTCCGCATCCTGCAGGGCATCCAGGGGGTGGGCGCCAGGCTGGCGCTCGCCGTGCTCTCGGTGCTCGAGCCGGAGGAGATCGGCCGCGCCATCGCCGCCCAGGATGCCCGGGCCCTGACCCGGGCCGCCGGCGTCGGGCCGAAGCTCGCCGGGCGGATCGTCGCCGAGCTGAAGGACCGGGTGGCGAAGCTGCCGGCAGCGCTCGCCATCGGCGGTGCCGCGAGGCCGGCACCGGCGCCGGCCGGCGGCGTGGTCGAGGATGCGCTGGCGGCGCTGCAGAACCTGGGCTACGGCCGGAGCGAGGCCTATGCGGTGGTGGCGCGGGTCCAGAACGAGCTCGGAATCGACGCCACGCTCGAGCAGCTCCTCGCCGCCAGCCTCAAGGGCCTCGCCCGATGAGCGGGCCGCAGGGCGAGGAAGGTCGGCTGGTCGGTGGCGCACTGCAGGCGGCGGACGCCGATGTCTCGCTTCGGCCCAAGCGGCTCGCCGAGTTCATCGGCCAGGCCCAGCTCAAGAGCAATCTCGCCGTCTTCGTCGAGGCCGCCCGGTCGCGCGGCGAGGCCATGGACCACGTGCTCTTCGCCGGCCCGCCAGGGCTCGGCAAGACGACCCTGGCGCAGATCGTGGCGGCCGAGCTCGGTGTCGGCTTTCGCATGACCTCGGGGCCGATCATCCAGCGGGCGGGCGATCTGGCGGCGCTGCTGACCAACCTGCAGCCGCGCGACGTGCTCTTCATCGACGAGATCCACCGCCTCAGCCCGACGGTCGAGGAGGTGCTCTACCCGGCGATGGAGGACTTCCAGCTCGACCTGATGATCGGCGAGGGGCCGGCGGCGCGCTCGGTCCGGATCGACCTCGCCCCCTTCACCCTGGTCGGCGCCACCACCCGGACGGGGCTCCTGACCACGCCGCTCCGCGACCGCTTCGGCATCCTGGCACGGATGGAGTTCTACGGGCAGGCGGAGCTGCTCGAGATCGTCGAGCGGGGTGCCCGGCTGCTGCGGCTCGGGCTCACCGGCGAGGGGGCCGCCGAGATCGCCCGCCGGTCGCGCGGCACGCCGCGCGTGGCGACCCGCCTGCTGCGGCGGGTGCGCGACTTCGCCACCGTCGAGCAGCCCAATGGGGCGAGCCCGGTCGACCGCATCCGGGCGGATGCGGCACTGCAGCGCCTCGCTGTCGACCGGCTCGGGCTCGATGCCCTCGACCGCCGCTACCTCAACGCCATCGCCGTGCATTACGGCGGTGGCCCGGTCGGCGTGGAGACCCTGGCGGCGGCCCTCTCGGAGCAGCGCGACACGCTGGAGGAGACGGTCGAGCCCTATCTCCTGCAGCAGGGCCTCCTGCAGCGCACGCCGCGCGGCCGGCTCCTGACCCAGGCGAGCTGGCGCCATCTCGGCCTCGCCATGCCGGCCAGCGCCGTCGCCCAGGCCGAGCTCTTCGCCGGGCCGGACGATGCCGGCGAGGGCGAGCCTTGAGCGCCGCGCATCGATTGCCGGTTCGGGTCTACTACGAGGACACGGATGCCGGCGGCATCGTCTATCACGCCCGCTACCTCTGCTTCGCCGAGCGGGCGCGCACGGAGATGCTGCGCTCGCTCGGGGTCGAGCAGCGGGTGCTGCGCGACGAGGCGGACGGCGTCTTCGCCGTGCGCCGGGCGGTGGCCGAGTTCCTGCGCCCGGCGCGGCTCGACGACGCGCTGGTCGTCGAGACCGAGCTCCGCCATGTCCGCGGGGCGCGGCTCGGCCTGCTGCAGAACATCACGCGCGGCGGGCAAGTTCTTGTTTCCATTAAGGTCGAGATCGTCTTCATCAACTCCGACTTGCGCCCGCGCCGCTTACCGCCTTGGCTCGCCCTGCGTTTTGCCGAGGCCGGCCATTCGGTTGCTGGCGAAGCTTGACAAGCGTCGCGGGCGTGGCCGATAGCACGCTCGGCCAAGGCAACCGCCCCGGCAGGCCACCGGCGACGGGCCGCCACGGATCACCGCCACCATATCCGGGCCTGCCGGCCCGCCGTGTCGCTTCCCCTCCGCGACCAACGCGATTGACCGCATGGAATCCGATCCCATCAGCTCCGCGATGCTCGGCGAACCGACCGCCGGCATGAGCATTCTGGCTCTGGCGCTCGAAGCCGACATCGTTGTCAAGTTCGTCATGCTCCTTCTCCTCGTGGCCTCGCTCTGGGTTTGGGCCGTGGTCTTCGAGAAGGGCTTTCGCCTGGTCCGGCTGCGGCGCCAGACGGCGCTGTTCGAGCAGGCCTTCTGGTCGGGCACGCCCCTGGGCGAGCTCTATCGCCGGCTCGGCAAGCGCATCGACCACCCCATGGCGCTGATGTTCGCGGCCGGCATGGAGGAGTGGCGGGGCGGGCCCAAGGCGGTCAGCGGCGACGCCCAGGACCGGCTGGTCGGCCGCATCGGCCAGGTCATGCAGCTCACGCTGGAGCGCGAGATGCGCGGGCTCGAGCGCAATGTCTCGACGCTCGCGACCATCGGCTCGGCGGCGCCGTTCGTCGGCCTCTTCGGCACGGTCTGGGGCATCATGAACAGCTTCCAGTCGATCGCCATGACCAAGAACACCACGCTCGCCGTGGTCGCCCCGGGCATCGCCGAGGCGCTTTTCGCCACCGCCCTCGGGCTGCTCGCCGCCATTCCCGCGGTCATCGCCTACAACAAGATCTCGACGTCGGTCGACGGGCTCGGCGACCGTCTCGCCAGCTTCGCCGACGAGTTCGGCGTCGTGGTCAGCCGCGAGCTCGACAGCAGCCGGGTCGTGCCCTGATGGCGGCGACGGCGGTTGGCGGCACGGGTGGCCGGGGCGGCAAGTGGCGCCGCGGCCGGCAGCGGCGACAGATGGGCGAGATCAACGTCACGCCCTTCGTCGACGTGATGCTGGTGCTGCTCATCGTCTTCATGGTGACCGCACCGATGCTGACCATGGGGGTCTCGGTCGATCTGCCGCGCGCCGACAGCTCGCCCATGCCCGGCCAGGACGAGCCGCTCTCGGTCAGCATCGATGCCTCGGGCACCATCTTCCTGCAGGAGACCGCGATCGAGCTCGACCAGCTCGCACCCCGGCTGCTCGCGATCACCGAGCAGAACGCCGAGGCGCGCATCTTCGTGCGCGGCGACCGGGCGATCGACTACGGGCGGGTGATGGCGGTGATCGGCAACCTCAACCGGGCCGGCTTCACCAAGGTGGCGCTGCTCACCGAGCAGCCGGACCTCGTGGTGGCCGAGTGAGCGCATGAACCGGTCGTTCATCGCCTCCGTTCTCTTCCACCTCGTCTTCATCGGCCTCGCCGTGCTCGGCCTGCCGCGGATGGCCGAGCGCCTGCCGATCGACGAGCCGTTCACGGTCGAGATCGTCGGCATCCCGGCGGCCCCGGAGCCGACGGAGGAGCCGCCGGCCCCACCGCCGGCCGAGGCGGCGCCGCTGCCGCCGCGCCAGGGCGGCGAGCCTGGCGCCACCCCCGCCCGCACCCGAGCCCGAGCCGGAGCCGGAGCCAGCGCCGGAGCCGCCCCAGCAGCTGGCGGCACCCGAGCCGCCGCCACCTCCGCCGGCACCCGAGCCGCCACCCCCGCCGGCGCCGGAGCCACCGCCGCCTCCGCCACCCCCGCCGGCCGCCGAGCCGGTGCCGGCCCAGGCCGCCGCACCGGTGCCGCTGGCGCGGCTGCGCGCCCGGCCGGAGCCGCCGAAGCCGGTCGAGACCGCAGCCCCCGCACCCGAGCCGCCGGCCCCGAGCCGCCCAAGGTCGAGCCGCCGGCGGTGAAGGTGGCGGCCCGGCCGAAGCCGCCGGAGAAGCCGGCGCCGCCGAAGAAGGCGGAGCCGAGCCCGGCGCCGGTGGCGAAGGACGACAACGACTTCAACGCGCTCTTGCGCAGCGTCGAGCAGCAGAACCGGCGCGTCGAGGCGCCCGAGCGGCGGCCCGGCACCGGCAACGCCGAAGCCGCGCGAACGGCCCCGCCGGCGGCGATGGCCGCACCCGTGGCCCTCTCGGCGAGCGAGCTGGCCGGCATCCGCCGGCAGATCGAGCGCTGCTGGAACGTGCCGATCGGCGTGCCGGGCATCGAGGCCATGCGGGTGAGTCTCAGGATCCAGCTCGAGGCCGATGGCTCGGTGCGCGAGGTGAGCATCGAGGAAAGCGGCCGCTTCGACGCCGATCACGGCTTTCGGACGGTGGCCGAGAGTGCCAGGCGGGCGGTGCTGAGCTGCCGCCTCGACCTGCCGGCCGAGAAGTACGCGGTCTGGCGCGACATGGTTTTGACGTTCTCTCCCGGGGATGCGCTGAGTGGCTGATCACTTGAAGGACCGGCGGCCGGGCGGGCCGACGCGACGGGCGATGCTGGCCGGCGCCACGGCCGGCCTCGGGCTCCTCGCCATGGCCGGTGGGGCCGCCGCCCAGGTGCGGCTCGACATCACCAAGGGTGTCGTCGAGCCCATTCCGATCGCGGTCAGCCCGTTCGCTGGCGAAGATGTCGGCACGCGCGACATCGGCCGGGCCGTGGCCGACGTTATCGCTGCCAATCTCGAGAGCTCGGGGCTCTTTAGGGTGATCGACCGGCGGGCCTACATCCAGGACCCGGAGAGCCTGCGCGAGACGCCGCGCTTCGCCGAATGGCGGCCGATCAATGCCCAGGCGCTGGTCACCGGTGTCGTCTCGCGGCCCGCCGCCGACCGGCTGGTGATCGAGTTCCGGCTCTGGGACGTCTTCAGCGGCAGCCAGCTGCGCGGCCTGCGCTACGAGCTGGCGGCCGATGGCTGGCGCCGGGTGGCGCACCAGATCTCGGACGTCACCTACGAGCGGCTGACCGGGGAATCCGGGTATTTCGACACCCGCATCGTCTATGTCAGCGAGAGCGGGCCGCGCACGCAGCGGGTCAAGCGCCTCGCCGTCATGGACCAGGACGGCCACAACCACCGCTTCCTCTCCGATGGCGGCCAGCTCGTGCTGACGCCGCAGATCGCCCCGGACGGCCGGCGCGTCGCCTATTTCGTGCTGCGCACGCCCGTGCCGCAGATCATGATGCTCGATCTGGCGACCGGCCGCTCGGCCCCACTCGGCGAGTTCCCGGGAATGTCGTTCACGCCGCGCTTCGCCCCCGATGGCAGTGTCCTGCTGCTCACGGTGGCCCGGGACGGCAATTCCGACATCTTCTCGTTCGACACGGCGACACGGCGCACCACCCAGCTCACCCAGTCACCGGCGATCGACACCTCGCCGAGCTTCAGCCCCAGGGGCGATCGCATCGTCTTCAACAGCGACCGGGGCGGCACGCCACAGCTCTACACCATGAACCGCGACGGCTCGAACGTGCAGCGCATCAGCTTCGGCACCGGCCGCTACGGCAGCCCGGCCTGGTCGCCACGCGGCGATCTCATCGCCTTCACCAAGATCCAGGGCGGCTATTTCCACATCGGCATCATGGAGCCCGATGGCGCCAACGAGCGGCTCCTGACCCGGAGCTTCCTCGACGAGAGCCCGGCCTGGGCGCCGAACGGGCGGATCATCGTCTTCACCCGCGAGGATCCCAGGACCGACCGCTCGCGTCTCATGACGATCGACATCACCGGCTACAACGAGCGCGAGCTGCCGACGCCGCTCGATGCATCCGACCCGGCCTGGTCCGGCTTGATTCCTTGAGGCCGGCCACGTATCCACGGGAAGCCGCCGTGCCGCAGGGGCGGTCCCGTCCATCGTCGCCAATGTTCCCGGCGCCCGCGCCAAACCCTCCTGCCACGAGGTGTCAGCCCATGAGACCGCTTTTCGCCATCCTGCCGGCTGCTCTGCTCCTGCTCGCCGCCTGCAGCTCCACGCCCGAGGATACGCTCGGCAGTGACGAGCAGGCGGGGGGCGCCACCTCCAGCGTCGACGGTGCCTACGGTGCCGGCGGTGCCCCGACCGAGCTGGGCGACGGCAGCTCCACGGTGATCGTCGAGGAGGATCTCTTCGCCAGCGGTGCCCCCGGCAGCCAGCAGGACTTCGAGATCAATGTCGGCGATCGCGTGTTCTTCGGCTTCGACAGCACGACGCTCGACGACGATGCCCGCGCCACGCTCGACCGGCAGGCGTCCTGGCTCTTCCAGTACCCGGCGACGTCCGTGACCATCGAGGGCCATGCCGACGAGCGCGGCACGCGCGAGTACAATCTCGCCCTGGGCGAGCGGCGCGCCACCGCGGTCAAGAACTACCTCGTAGCACTCGGCGTCACGCCGGACCGGCTGCTCACCATCTCCTACGGCGAGGAGCGCCCGGTCGACCCCGGCCGCGACGAGACCGCCTACGCGCAGAATCGCCGCGCGGTCACCGTCATCAACCTCGTCAACTAGCCGGCCCGGCTCCTGCCGATGGCGGCCGGGCACGAGGCTCGGCCGCCGGCTTGTCCGGCCTGAAGCGGGAGACCTTCGCCATCATGTCCCTGCGTCTCGCTGTCTCGCTCGCCGCCTGCCTCGTCGGCTTTACACCGGCCGTGGCCCAGGATCCGCAACCGTTGCGCATCGAGCGGGCCGCCCCGGCGCCGGCGCCGCTCCAGCAACCGGGTGCGGCGGCGCCCGCGGGGCAGGCGGTCGACGGGCGGGCGATGGCGGTGATGCAGAACCGGATCGCCGCGCTCGAGGAGGAGGTGCGGCGCCTGACCGGGCGGCTCGAGGAGGCCGAGTTCCAGGACCAGCGCACGCGCCAGCGGATCGACGATCTGGTCGCCGATCTCGATCGGCGGCTGATGGCGCTCGATCAGGCGGCGATGGCGCAGACCGCGCCGGAGGGCCGGGCGGCACCCCCGCCCGCCGACGATGCCGGGTCGGTCGGGCCGGCACTGGTTGCACCTGGGGCAGCCGGCGGTGATGCGGCGGCGGCAGATGTCGAGCCCGACCCGGCGGCGCGCGAAGGTCATGTGCTCGGCACCATCCCGCGCGATGCGGTGCTCGGCCTGCCGCAGCCCGATGGCAGCGGCCCGTCCGGCACGGCGCCGCGCGCCACCCTCGAGGGGACGGCCGCCGCGCGCTTCACCGCCTCGCTCGATCTCCTGCAGACCGGCGACTGGAGCGCCGCCGAGGTCGCCTTCGACCGCTGGCTGGCGGATTTCCCGGATGACCCGCAGGCGCCCGTGGCCGCCTACTGGCTGGGCGAATCGCAGCTGGCACGGGAGGATTTCGCCACCGCCGCCGCGACCTTCGCCGGCAACTACCGGACCTATGGCGACCAGGCACCGCGCGCGCCCGACAACCTGCTCAAGCTCGGCACGGCGCTGGCCGCGATGGGCGATCAGTCGCGCGCCTGCCAGACCTTCATCGAGATGGAGCGGCGCTATCCCAACGCGTCGCCGGCACTCCTGCAGGCCAGGGAGCGTGAGAGCCGCGCCGCCGGCTGCGGCTGAGTCTTCCGGCGAGCGGGCGCCGCTGAGCGATACCGAGTTCGCGGCGCTGATGGCCGCACTCGGCCCCTTCGAGCCCCGCCCGGCAATCGCCGCCGGCGTCTCGGGCGGGCCGGACAGCATGGCCCTCGCCCTCTTGCTGCGGGATTGGGTGGCGAGCCGCGACGGGCGTCTTCTGGCACTGGTGGTCGATCACGGCCTGCGCCCGGGATCCGCCGACGAGGCGGCGCTGGTGGTCGAGCGTCTCGCGGCACTCGGCATCGCAGCCCTGGTGCTCCGGGTCACGGGCGACTGGCCATCCGGGTCCATCCAGGCCACCGCGCGAGCCCGGCGCTACGCGCTGCTCGAGGCAGCGGCCGAGCGGGCCGGCATGCTGCACCTGGTGGTCGCGCATCATGCTGCCGACCAGCGCGAGACCGTGGCGATGCGGGCGGCCGCCGGCAGTGGCCCGCGCGGGCTCGCCGGCATGGCGCCGATCCGCGAGCTTTGCGCCGTCCGCCTCCTGCGACCCCTCCTGCCGGTCGAGCCAGCACGGCTGCGGGCGCTGCTTCGGGCCCGGTCGGTCGACTGGCTCGAGGACCCGAGCAATCGCGACCCGCGCTTCTGGCGGGCGCGGGCCCGGGCGGCGGGCGAGCTGCCGGCCCTTGTGAACGACACGACCGAACGTGCCGCCCTGGAGCATCGGCTCGCCCGTTTCCTGGCCGGCCATGCGCAGGTGCACCCGGCGGGCTTCGTCGAGCTGTCTCTGGATGCGCTTTCGGCCCTGGCGGCAGACGAGCGCCGCCAGCTCCTCGGCCGGCTGGTCGCGGCGGTCGGCGGGCGGGCCTTCGCCCCGCGCGGTCGCTCGCTCGCCCGCCTCGACGCCTGGCTCTGCGACCCTTCGTCGCCGCGCTGCTCGCTCGGCGGCACGCTGGTCGAGCGGCGCCGGACGCGCCTGCGGGTCCTGCGCGAGGCCCGCGGCCTGCCGGCCGAGCTGGCACTGGCAGGCGGCCGCACGATCTGGGACGGCCGGTTTCGCATCGACTGGCTTGGCGCGGAGGCGACCGCGGGCGGGCCGCCGAGCCTGCGCGCGGCGGGGGATGACACAGGCGGAGCCCGGGCCCTGCGCGCCTGGCTCGCCGCCGTCGGCGCCCCCGAGCCGGCAGCGGCGCTGCCGGCCCTGGTCCTCGCGACCCTGCCGCTCGTTTCGCGCGATGCGCAAGTCCTGGCGCTCGGCCCCTGGGTGGCAGGCGCCGCGCGCGGCGTTCTGGCTGTGGTCTTTCGCCCGACGCATACCATGACGGCGGTCGGTTCCGCACCTTCGGTCTGTTGCGCCGACGAACAATTGACTTATCTTGGGTAAACCATAGGGAAGCATCGTCGCTTCGACCTTTCCCGGCACCTTGCCGGTCGAGGTGAACGGAGTGGCCGCTTTCCAACGAACGCCAGTTGCGAGGCTCTCACGTGAACAATTTCAGCAAGAACCTGGCCTTGTGGATCATCATCGGCCTGTTGCTGATAGCGCTTTTCAATCTGTTTCAGGGTCCGTCGTCGCGTGGCCCGCAGACCTCCATGGCGTTCTCCGATTTCCTTTCGGAGGTCGAGGCCGGCCGGGTCAACGAGGTCACCATCAAGGGGGATTCGATCTCCGGCACGTTCGCCGACGGTCGCCAGTTCTCCACCTATGCGCCCTTCGACCCGAACCTCGTCGACCGGCTGACCGCCAACGACGTGCGGATCAGCGCCCAGCCGAACGACGACAACATGCCGTCGCTGCTCGGCGTGCTGGTTTCCTGGTTCCCGATGCTGCTGCTGATCGGTGTCTGGATCTTCTTCATGCGCCAGATGCAGTCGGGTGGCGGCAAGGCCATGGGCTTCGGCAAGAGCCGGGCGCGGCTGCTGACCGAGAAGCACGGCCGGGTCACCTTCTCCGACGTCGCCGGCATCGACGAGGCCAAGGAGGAGCTGCAGGAGATCGTCGAGTTCCTCAAGAACCCGCAGAAGTTCCAGCAGGTCGGCGGCCGCATCCCCAAGGGCTGCCTGCTCGTCGGCCCGCCCGGGACCGGCAAGACGCTGCTCGCCCGCGCCATCGCCGGCGAGGCCAACGTGCCCTTCTTCACCATCTCCGGCTCGGACTTCGTCGAGATGTTCGTCGGCGTCGGCGCCAGCCGGGTGCGCGACATGTTCGAGCAGGCGAAGAAGCACGCGCCCTGCATCGTCTTCATCGACGAGATCGACGCGGTCGGCCGGCATCGTGGTGCCGGGCTCGGCGGCGGCAACGACGAGCGCGAGCAGACCCTGAACCAGCTCCTGGTCGAGATGGACGGCTTCGAGGCCAACGAGGGGGTCATCCTGATCGCCGCGACCAACCGCCCGGACGTGCTCGACCCCGCCCTCCTGCGGCCAGGCCGCTTCGACCGCCAGGTCGTGGTCTCCAACCCGGACGTGCTCGGCCGCGAGAAGATCCTGAACGTGCACGTCAAGAAGGTCCGGGTCGGGCCGGACGTCGACACGCGCGTCATCGCCCGGGGCACGCCCGGCTTCTCCGGCGCCGACCTCGCCAACATCGTCAACGAGGCGGCCCTGCTCGCGGCGCGGCGCGGCAAGCGCATGGTCACCATGGACGATTTCGAGTCGGCCAAGGACAAGGTCATGATGGGCGCCGAGCGGCGCTCGATGGTGATGACCGAGGAGGAGAAGAAGCTCACCGCGTTTCACGAGTCCGGTCATGCCGTGATGGCCTACTACTCGCCGGCCTCCGATCCCATCCACAAGGCGACGATCATCCCGCGCGGCCGCGCCCTCGGCATGGTCATGCGCCTGCCGCTCGGCGACCGGATCTCGGTCAGCCGCGAGAAGCTCAAGGCCGACATCGCCGTCGCCATGGGCGGCCGGGTGGCCGAGGAGCAGGTCTTCGGCCACGAGAAGGTGACCGCGGGCGCCTCGTCCGACATCCAGCAGGCCACCAAGATCGCCCGCTACATGGTGACCCAGTGGGGGATGAGCGACCTGCTCGGGCCGATCGGCTACGACGAGAACCAGCAGGAGGTGTTCCTCGGCCACTCGGTGACCCAGTCGAAGAACGTCTCGGAGGCCACCGCGCAGCAGATCGACGGCGAGATCCGGCGGATCGTCGAGGAGGGCTATCACCTGGCCCAGGAGACCCTGCGCGACCGGGCCGACGACCTGCACGCCATCGCCAACGCGCTGCTCGAGCACGAGACGCTGTCGGGCGAGGAGATCACCGCCATCCTCAAGGGCGAGCCGATGCCGGCTCCGAGGAAGGCCGGCGACGATGCCGCATCGTCCCCGCCCTCGGGCCGGCGTGGCTCGGTGCCGACGACCCGGCCGGCCGATGACGGCCCGTCGGGCGACCCGGCGCCCCAGCCCGGCGCCTGAGCGGCGCCAGACGACAACACTCCTGCAGCTTCAGACGCCGGCCTTCGGGCCGGCGTCCTTGCTTCCGGGTGGACGGTAGCGGCGCTCGAGCAGCCGGAAGACGAAGGGTGCGGTCATGACGACGATGGCGATCCGCACGATGTGATGGGTCGCGACGAAGGCCGGATCGACGCCGAGGGCGAGGGCGATGACGCTCATCTCGGCGACCCCGCCCGGCACCAGGGCGAGGAGCAGCAGCAGGGGCTCGGTGCCGGTGGCGAGATGGACCAGAGCCGCCACCACGAAGGATGCCGCGAACATCACGAGCGTGAGGCCGATGCCGGCGATCATCGTCGCCAGCACGTCGTGCAGCCTGAAGCCGACGAAGCGGGCGCCGATCGAGCAGCCGATGACGAGCTGGGCGATGGCGACGAAGAGCACTGGCGGTGCCCCCTCGAGCAGGCCGGTGAGATGGCCGATGGCGCTGACCACCATGCCGCCGAGCAGGGTGGGGGCCGGCAGCCTGAGCATGGTGCCGAGCCAGCCGCCGATTCCCGCCGCGAGCAGCAGGCCCGCGACCTCGAGCCAGCCGGCTCTCGCTGCCGCCGGCAGCGCCGACGGCAGCTCGATGCCGAAGGCGCGGACCAGGAGCGGCACGGTGAGCACGATCAGCAGCACCCGGACGGTGTGAACCAGGGCAATGCGCCGGGCGTCGCCGCCGGCCCGGTCGCCCAGGAGGACCATCTCGCCGAAGCCGCCCGGCATGCCGGCGAAGAACGTGGTCCTTGGATCGAAGCGGGTGACCAGCCTGAGATAGGTCATGCTGGAGACGGCCACGAGGGCGACATAGATCGGCAGGACGAGCAGCGTCGGCAGCCAGGTCCAGAGATTGGCGACGAGCTCGGGCGTGAAGCCGCTGCCGAGCAGCACGCCGATGATCGCCATCATGGGGTCGCGCAGGGTCACCGGCACCGCGACCGGCAGCCGGGTCAGGGCGGCGAGGGTGGTGGCGATCATCGGCCCCATCATCCAGGGCAGCGGCCAGCCGAGCCACGAGAAGAGGAGGCCACCGGCGAAGCCGATGGCCAAGGCGAGACCGAGGCCCCGCCATTGGGCGGCGGTGAGAGGGTTGCGCACCCGCCCGCTCAGGCGTCGAGCCCCGCCATCCTCGTGATCAGCGCCCAGTGGGCGTCGCTCACCGGCATGACCGAAAGCCGCGACTGGCGCACCAGCGCCAGGTCGGCGAGCGCCGGGTCGGCCTTGATCGCCTTCAGGGACACCTCCCGGGGCAGCGGCCGCACGGGCGCCACATCGACGCGCACCCACTTGCCGGCCGGGTCATCCGGATCGGCATAGGCCGCGCGGGTGATCTCCATAATGCCGATGACGGCGGGGTCGACCAGCGAGCGGTAGAAGAAGGCGCGGTCGCCCTTCTGCATGGCCCGCATGTTGGCGGCCGCCTGGTGGTTGCGCACGCCGTCCCAGCCGGTCCCGCCCTCGGCGACCAGCCGGTCCCAGCTGTAGTCCTCGGGCTCGGTCTTCATCAGCCACTGCGCCATGTCAGCGGCTCCGGGGGGCTGGCTGGCCCAGGCAGGCGGTCTCGTATTCCAAGGCGGGCTCTCCCGATGTGCTTGGCTTGCTGGGGTGCCGGTTGCTGCTAGGCTCTGGGGCTGTGAAGCGCAAGATGCCGGGGCCTTTCGCCGCCCCTGTGCGACCGGCTGCGCTGTGGCGTTTACTTGGCGGCGACGGGTTGATAGAAGCGCGCCAGTCACCGCCACCCAGCCTCGATAGGCCCCTTTGATGAAACTGCTCGCCGGCAACAGCAATCGGCCGCTGGCCGAGGCGATTGCGGCCTATCTGCGCGTCGACCTGACCAAGGCCACGGTGCATCGCTTCGCCGACATGGAAGTCTTCGTGGAGATCCACGAGAACGTGCGCGGTGAGGACGTCTTCATCATCCAGTCGACCTCGTATCCGGCGAACGACAACCTGATGGAGCTCCTGGTCTGCATCGATGCGCTCAGGCGCGCGTCGGCGCGGCGCATCACCGCGGTCATCCCCTATTTCGGCTATGCGCGGCAGGACCGCAAGCCCGGCCCCCGGACGCCGATCTCGGCCAAGCTCGTGGCCAATCTGATCACCGAAGCCGGGGCGAACAGGGTGCTGACGCTCGAGCTGCATGCCGGCCAGATCCAGGGCTTCTTCGACATCCCCGTCGACAACCTCTATGGCGCGCCCCTGATGGGCCCCGACGTGCAGAGCAATTTCGGCACGGACGACGTGGTCATCGTTTCACCGGATGTCGGCGGCGTGGCCCGGGCGCGCGCCTACGCCAAGCGGCTTGACGCCAATCTGGCGATTATCGATAAGCGCCGCGAGCGGGCCGGGATCTCCGAGGTGATGAACGTCATCGGCGAGGTCGACGGTCGCCACTGCGTGCTTGTCGACGACATCGCCGACAGCGGCGGCACCTTGTGCAATGCCGCCGACGCGCTGCTCGCCGAAGGCGCGGTGTCGGTCCAGGCCTACGTCACGCACGGCGTGCTGTCGGCGGGGGCGGTCGCCAGGATTGCCGCGAGCAAGCTCGACCGGCTGGTGATCACCGACAGCATCCGGCCGACCGAGGGTGTCAGGGTGACCGAGAAGATCCGGGTGCTCTCCGTGGCCCAGCTGATGGGCGAGGCGATCAGCCGGATCGCCAGCGAAAGCTCGGTGTCGAGCCTGTTCGACTAGCGGCGCCGCACCATGGTGCGAGTGTTCAACCAGAAATGACCTGTCCGGGGCGGCAATCCCGCGCGTGCCGGAGGGGTGAAAGGGAAGACCGATGAGCGAGACCATCCAGTTGACGGCGGAGCCGCGCGAGCGGACCGGCAAGGAAGGGGCGCGCGCGCTCCGCAAGACCGGCATGGTGCCGGCCATCGTCTATGGCGGCAAGGAGCCGCCGCAGAAGGTGGCGCTGGTCGACCGGGAGATCCGCCGCCAGCTCGAGCTGAACCCGCGCTTCTTCAGCTCGGTCGTCGAGCTCAAGCTGGGCAAGAAGGTGATCCAGGTGATCCCGCGCGAGGCGCAGCTCCATCCGGTGAAGGACCACCCCCTGCACGTCGATTTCCTCCGCGCCGCCAAGGGCTCGACCGTGACCGTCGAGGTGCCGGTGCATTTCCTCAACGAGGAGCGCTGCCCGGGTCTCCGGCGCGGCGGCGTGCTCAACATCGTGCGGCGCGAGATCGAGCTGGTCTGCCCGGTCGAGGCGATCCCCGAGCGCATCGACGTCGACCTCGCCGCCGTCGAGATCGGCGATTCCGTGCATATCAGCGCCGTCACCCTGCCGGCCAACGTGACGCCGACCATCACCGACCGTGACTTCACGATCTGCGCCGTGGTCGGCCGCGGCCCGACCGCCGACGAGGACGAGGAAGGCGAGGGCGAGGGGGCCGAGGCGGGCGGCGAGGCCGACGACTGAGCCCGCCAGGCTCGGGCACCGGCGGGATGCGGCTGCTCGTCGGGCTGGGCAATCCCGGCGCCGCCTATGCCGGGCAGCGGCACAATGTCGGCTTCATGGCAGTGGAAGCGGTGGCCGAGCGCCACCGCTTCCCCGCCTGGCGGCGCAAGTTCCAGGCCCTGGTCACCGAGGGGCCGATCGGCGGCGAGCGGGTCATGCTGCTGAAGCCGCAAACCTACATGAACGAATCCGGTCGGGCGGTCGGCGAGGCCATGCGCTTCCTGAAGCTGCCGCTCGACGACCTCGTCGTGCTGCACGACGAGCTCGACCTGGCGCCGGGCCGGCTCAGGGTGAAGCAGGGCGGCGGCGTCGCCGGCCACAACGGCCTGCGCAGCCTCGACGCCCATCTCGGCAGCCGCGACTTCAAGCGGGTGCGGATCGGCATCGGCCATCCGGGCCACAAGGACCGGGTGACCGGCCACGTCCTCGGCGACTTTCAGAAGGCCGACCGGCCGTGGCTCGAGGCGATGCTGGATGGCATCGCGGTCGCCGCCCCGTTGCTCGTGGCTGGCGACGACGCGGGCTTCATGAACCGCGTCGCCCTCGAGATGCAGCCGGTGCTCAAGAACGGTCAGGGCGGCGTGTAGGCGGCGCCGCGCGGCCCGTCGAGGAAGCCGTTCGCGAAACGGGCATCCGGCAGCGGCGCCGCGGGCGCGGCCGGCCTCGCCATCCAACCTTCGACGGCGGGGCTCGGCCAGCGCCACCATGTCGACGGTGTGCGGCGACAGGCGGAAGGAGCCGACGCCGGCGGCAGTCAGCCGGTCGAGATCGCCGATCAGGCTGGCATGGGCGAAGGACAGGGTCTGCACCCCGTTGACCGCGAGAAAGCGCTCGCCGTCGAGCGTGCCGTGCAGCATGCCGAGAAGGGCGGCGAGCGATCCGCTGAGCCGTGCGTCGAAGGCGGGCAGGCGGCCTCGCCCGAACGGCACGATGGCCGAGCGCCCGGCGCCGGGACGCGCGAGAAAAACGAAAGGAACATCGGTCGGATCGACGAGAAAGCGCCTTTCGGCATGCTCGCCCTGTTCGGCGAGCGTGCCGGTGCGTCGGGGCGATCATCGGCCGGCGCACCCGCCTGCCGCGGTCGCGGCGTCGGGCGCGGCGGCCCGCCGGGTCGCCAGCACGAAGCCCGTGACCAGCACGAGCTCGAGGCCGGCGGCGGCGGCGCCGGCGGCTCCGGCCGCGACGAGGCCGAAGTGCTGCATCAGGGCGAGGAGGGCCAGGAGCTGGGCGCCGCGGCCGATGGCCTGCGCCAGGAGCAGGCGGCCGGCGTGGCCGAGCATGACCAGCACCGAGGCGGACGGCATCACCAGCGCCAGAAGCGCGGTCTGCAGCGCCAGGAGGACGAGGACCGGATGGGCCGCGGCGAACGCCTCGCCGAAGAAGAAGCCCAGGAGCCGGTCGCCGAAGAGCCCGAGGACGACGAGAAGCGGGGCCGCGAAGCAGGCCGTGCCCAGAAGCGTGCGGCGAAACAGGCGCCAGAGCGTCGCCATGTCGGCCGCTGCCACGAGGCGGGCGAACTCGGGATCGACCGCGCGCCTGACGATCTGCAGCGGCCGCTCGATGACGGCGGCCACCTGATAGGCGACGAGGTAGAGCCCCGCCGCGACCGGGCCGAGCATGGCCCCGACCAGCACGGTGGCGAGGCGCCCCGAGACCATGCCGAGCGTGCCCTGCAGGTTGGTCCAGAGCAGCATGCGCCAGAGCCCCTGGTGCGGGCGGACGAGGCCGCGCACGCGCAGCCTGAGATCCTTCAGCCAGCCGCCCCGGTGCAGCTCGAGATGGGCGAGGCGCCAGAGCAGCAGCGCCTCGGCGCTGCCGGCGAGCGCCCAGACGGCAGCGAACACCGGCAGGCCCGCCCCGCCGGCCCAGGCGGCGAGGCAGCCCACGAGACGGAGCGTCGGCGTCACCGGCCGGGTCCAGGCGATGAGAGCGAAGCGATCGAGCAGGCGCAGGATGCCGATCGGCGTGGCGCCGTTCGAGGCGATGACGACGAGGCAGTACCAAAGTGCTGTCTCCCGATAGGCCTCGTCGAGGCCGAGCCGCGGGCCGAGCCAGCCGAGCGCCACGACGCCCAGCGCCATCGCCGCCGCCACGCCGGCGAGCTCGACCCCGACTCCGAGGGTCAGCAATCCCTGGAGATCCCGCCGGCGCTGGTCGGCGAGGCAGCTCGCCCCGTAGCGGAGGATGGCCTGGTAGACGTTGAATCGGCAAAGGCCACCCATGATCATGGCATAGGCATGAAAGATCATGAGAACGCCGAACGCCTCGGCGCCGAGGCCGCGCGCCGCCACGGTCACCGAGCCGAGCGCCAGGATTCCCGCGACACCGTTGCCGCTGAGCAACAGGCCGGTGTTGCGGGCGATCCGGCGCAGGAGATGGTCGTCGAAGAGGCGGCGCAAGGTTCCTCGGTCGGCAGCTGGGGCAATCGACGATCGGCTACCACGGCACCGTCGCCGGCAACCCCATGACGGCTTGGCTTGACCACGAATTCGGCATTCCCTATGCCGATTTCCGACGCGGCCGGCAAGAAGCGGCCGCAAGAGGCGGCCTGCCCGATCAACGGGATCCTCGGCTCCATGCATATCGGGATGTTTTTCTCGGGGCTCGCCGGCGGCGGCACGCAGCGCCGCATGCTCGCCCTGGCGCGGGGGTTCGCCGCCCGTGGCCATGAGGTGGACATCCTCGTGGCATCTGCCGAGGGTGCTTTCCGCGCGGAGGTGCCGCCCGATGCCGGCCTCGTGGCACTCGGCGCCGACTGGCGGCGCCTGCCCCTGATCGGCCGGCACCGCGGTCTCTGGGTGCCGCTCGCCGCCCGCGCCCTCGGCCGGCGGCTCAGGGCGGCACCGCCGGATGTCCTCCTCGCCAGCTCGACACCGGCGAACCTCACCGCTTCCCTGGTCCGCCGCCGCGCCGCACCGGCTGTGCCGCTGGTCCTCACCCTCAATCTGCCGCCCTCGGCGGTGAGCGGGGGCCTCGGCCGGGGGGGCCGGCCGCTCCGCGCCTTGATGCGCCGGTGCTACGCCGAGGCCGATGCGCTGGTCGCCATTTCGGCCGGTGTCGCCGCCGATGCCGCGGCCATGCTCGACCTGCCGGCCGCGCGCATCGCCGTCGTCATGAACCCGATCGACACTGCGCGCATCCAGGCGCTGGCAGGGCAGGACCCTGGTCATCCCTGGCTCGAGCCCACGGCCCCGCCGCTCCTCCTCGCCGTTGGCAAGCTCAAGGCGCAAAAGGACTTCCCGACCGTGCTCGAGGCCTTCGCCCGGGTCCGTGCCGTGCGTCCGGCACGGCTCGTGGTGCTCGGCGACGGCGAGGAGCGGCAGTCGCTCGTGCACCTCGCGGGCCGGCTCGGCATCGCCGCCGACGTGGCCTTCATGGGCTTCGTCGCCAATCCTTTCGCCTGGATGGCGCGTGCCCGCGTATTCGTGCTCGGCTCCCGCTTCGAGGGCTTCAGCAACGTGCTGGCCGAGGCGCTGGCCGTGGGCTGCACCATCGTCAGCACCGACTGCCCGCACGGCCCGCGCGAGCTGCTCGACGAAGGCCGGCATGGCCGGCTCGTGCCGGTGGGCGACGCCTCGGCCATGGCCGAGGCCATGCTCGCGGCGCTCGACGATCCGGCCGATCCCGGCCGCCAGCGGGCGCGCGCCGCCCGCTTCTCGGTGGGTCGCGCCGTCGATGGCTATCTCGAGGTGCTGACCGCCGTCGCGGCACCCGATCGGCACCTTCGAAGGGCCGGCTGATGGACCGGCAGGAGCGGCGTCTGGCCATTCTCGTTCGGGCCCTCGACGGCGGTGGCATGCAGCGCAACACGAAGCGGCTGGCCGGCGCCTTCGCCGCGCGCGGCCATCCGGTCGACGTTCTGGCCACCGACGTGAGCGGGCCGATCCGCCAAGGCATCGAGAGCGTGGCCCGGCTCGTGGCGCTGGCAGGGGGCAGCCATGTCACCGGGCGCCTTCTGGCGCTGCGCGCCGGCTGGCGCGAGCGCACGGCACTCCGCCCGCTGCTGCTCGGCGGTGGGCCGGGCATCCTCGCCCATCTGCCGGCGCTCGTCGCCTATCTCCGCCTGGCCCGCCCGACGGCCCTGCTGGCGCTCGGCACGCAGTGCAACCTCGCCGCCCTTTGGGCGCGGCGCCTCGCCGGCACACACACGCGCGTCGTCGTCAGCGAGCGCAACACCCTCTCGCTGGTGGTCGCCAACACCCGCCGCCGCTTTCGCCGCGCCTACCCGGCCCTGGTCGCGCGCACCTATCCCGAGGCCGACGGCATCGTCGCGGTCAGCCGTGCCGTGGCCGACGATCTCGCCCGGACCTGCCACCTCGCCGCCGACACCATCACCACCATCCCCAATCCAGTGCCCGAGCCCGAGGACAGAGGTGCCGACGACCGGGCCGGAAACGCCCCGGCCCATCCCTGGCTCGGCCCGGATCAGCCGCCGCTCATCCTCGGCGTCGGCCGGCTGAACTGGCAGAAGGACTTCGCCACGCTGCTCGAGGCCTTCGCCCTCGTTCGGCGGCGACGGCCGGCGCGGCTGGCGATCCTCGGCGAGGGCGAGGAGCGCCAGCGGCTCGAGGCCCGTGCCCGGGAGCTCGGCATCGCCGCCGACGTCGTCATGCCGGGCTTCGTCGACGACCCGTTCGCCTGGATGGCGCGGGCCCGGCTCCTGGCGCTGACCTCGAGCCAGGAAGGCTTCGGCAACGTCATCGTCGAGGCGCTGGCCTCCGGCTGCCCGGTCGTGGCCAGCGACATTCCCGGTGGCCCGCGCGAGATCCTCGACGGCGGGCGCTACGGCAGCCTCGCGCCGCCCGGCGACGCCGGGGCCTTCGCCGAGGCCATGCTCGCCGCAATGGACGACCCACCAGCGCGGGCCCTGCTCGTCGGCCGGGCCGGGGACTACGCCCTCGGCCCGATCGCCGAACGCTACCTCGCTTTGCTGCTCGACAAGGAGCTCGAATGACCATCGACACCGATGATGGCGTGTTCGCCGAGGACGCCGCGGCACTGCATGCCCTGGTGCCGTCGACACCCGCCAAGCACATTGCCGTCTTCATCTACGCCCTGACCGGTGGCGGTGCCCAACGCCGCACCGTGACCCTGGCCAACGGCTTCGCCGAATGCGGCCACGATGTCGATCTCGTCGTCGTGCACGCCCGGGGCGTCATCCACCACGAGCTGGCGCCGCGCGTGCGGCTGGTCGATCTCGGCGACGGCTACGGCCGGCTGCATGCCGCGGCCTGCCGCCGTGGCGCGCCACGCGGCCTGCAGACCGCTCTCGCCGTTCCGGCACTCGCTCGCTACCTTCGGCGCCGCCGGCCGGACGTGCTGCTGTCCGCCGCCAGCCACGTCAATCTCGTCGCCGTGGCGGCGGCACGGCTGTCGCGCAGGCCCATCCCGCTCGTCCTTCGCGCCAGCAACCATCCGTCGGGCAATCTCGCCCACCATCCGCCGGTCCAGCGCCTCGTCCGCGCCTGGCTCAAATGGCTGGCCCGCCGCTTCTATCCCCGCGCCGATGCCATCATCGCCGTTTCGAGCGGTGTGGCTCGTGAGCTCGGCCGCCTCACGGCGCTGCCGCCGGAACGCATCACGGTCATCGACAACCCGGTGCTCACCGCCCGACTGCGCCGGCGCATGGCCGAGCCGCTCGAGCATCCCTGGCTGGCACCCGGCAGCCCACCCGTCATTCTCGCCGCCGGCCGCTTCACGCTGCAGAAGGGTTTTCCGACGCTGCTCGAGGCCTTTCGTCGGATCGCGCGTGATTGCGACGCCCGCCTGGTCATCCTCGGCGACGGCCCCGGTCGCGAGACCCTCGCCGCGCGGGCAAAGGCACTCGGCCTCGGCGAGCGGGTGCTCATGCCGGGCTATGTCGACAACCCGCTCGCCTGGATGTGCCGTGCGCGCCTCTTCGTCCTCTCCTCGCTCTGGGAGGGCCTGCCGGGCGTGCTCGTCGAGGCCCTGGCCTGCGGCCTGCCGGTGGTGAGCACCGCCTGCCCGAGCGGCCCGGCGGAGATCCTCGAGGACGGTGCTCATGGCACCCTCGTGCCCGTCGGCGACGCCGAAGCCATGGGTCGCGCCATCCTGGCGGCGCTCGCGGCCCGGCCGGAGCCCGAGCGGCTGCGCGCGCGGGCCGAGCATTTCGCCCTCGCCCCGTCGATCAAGGCCTATCTCGACGTGCTCGAGGCGGTGATCCGTCGCCGCGCGCCCGAGCGGCTCGCCTGGTCGCCGCCCTGGCCGCTCACCGTGCGGCTCGACTGGACCTCGCCCGAAGGTCTGTCCCGTGCGCTCGGCCGCGTCTGCCGCGCGCCCGGCGATCTCTTTCGCGCCTGGCCGGGCAATGCCGACCACCGCCAGCGCATGGCCCGCATGATGCAGGCATTCGCGATCGATCCCGACCGGGCGGCCGACACGCGTTGGCAGGAGCTCGTCGCTGCCGATGCGCGCTGCGCCGGCTGCGTGCGGATCGCGCGCTGCGCCGCCTGGCTGGCACGACCCGGGCCGGCCGCCGAGGCCGCGAGCTTCTGTCCCAATGCCGGGCTCTTCGGCACGCTCGCCGACGAGGCGGTGAGAGAGCGGGCCGCGGCCAGCGCATGATCGAGGGCATGGCCCGGAGTTCCGGCGCGAGCACCCTGCCGCGCGGGCAGGCTCCTAGCGCCGGAGCTCGAGCAGGGCCAGGCCGAGGGCGAGGGCCAGCATGGCCGCCACGACATCGCGGCGGCTGACCCCGCCAGTCCTGGCCATGGCCCGTTCGCGGGCCGCCGCATCGACCAGCGATCGCTCGAGCCGGCGGCCGAGGGCGGTGAAGCGGCCCAGATAGAGACGATTGGCGAACGTGCCCTGGACCAACATCGCGGCGAGCTGAAGACCGCAGAGCAACCAGGGCGACCAGCCGTGGCGCCAGAGCTCGAGCCAGAGCAGGAGCCAGAGCACGCTCGCCAGGGCGACCAGGCGCAGTCGCCGATAGGCGAACCAGAAGGGGCCATAGAGCGCGGCGTGGCGGTTCCAGCTCGTCTGCCGCCCGCGCCACGCCATTTGTCGCCAGGTCTCGTCGTAATAGCTGGCATGCGGCCCGACGAAAGTCCTGGCTGCGTCGAAGGCGAAGTCGGCTTGTGGTGCCACGACATCGATCGTCTGATTGCTGTGCATCGGGCCGGCTCCACGCCACATGGCTTCGAGGGGCGACAGGGGGTCGAGTGTTGAATAGTGGTGAGCCCCCGCCCGGGTCAAAAGCTGAATGACCGGTTAACCAGAGAAGCCCCGGGGCCGCGTACGACGGTGCTGCCCCGCCTTTAACCTCCCGGCAAGGTTGCCGGGAGGATTCGCACGTCGGACGCTTGCCGGCACCTCTTGAACCGCCCTCGCGACTGCCCATCTCTTGGGAGCCGAAGGTCGCACCGCGAGTTCGGCAAGTATCGGCCAAGGCGTGTCCGCATGGAGCGCCGAGCCTGTCAGTATCGCTCAACTGGAGGATACCGTGAGCACTGTCCGTTTCGATCCCTTCTTTCGCACCGTCCGTGACCTCGACCGCATGACCGACGAGCTGCTCGGCAGCCGCGGCGGCTTCGCGCCGGAATACGACATCGAGGACCAGGGCGAGGACCGTTTCGCCATTGCGCTGGCCCTGCCCGGCTACGATCTCGACGAGCTCGAGATCACCGCCAAGGACCGCCAGCTCGTGGTCAAGGGCGAGCCCAAGGCCGGCAACCGCGCCAACTACATCCGTCGCGGCATCGCGCGGGCCTCGTTCCAGCGCAGCTTCACGCTCGGCGAGCATATCGAGATCGCGGGTGCGTCGCTCGACAAGGGCATCCTGCGCGTCGAGCTCGAGCGGCGCGTGCCCGAGGCGATGAAGCCGCGGACCATCGCGATCGCCGCCCCGGCCGCTGGCCAGCCGGCGCCACAGCCGGAGGCCGCGGCGGTCGAGCAGGCTGCCTGAGGCACCACCGATCGACGTTGACGAGCATCCGAAAGCCTGGCGGGTCGCGGCCCGCCAGGCTAGCTTCCTGCCCGGGCAGCGGACGGGCCGGATGCCGGACGAATTTCCCCTGGAAAGGGCTGGATGAGCGACGAGCTCTATACGACACTCGGGGTCGGCAAGACGGCGTCGGACGACGAGATTCGCAAGGCCTATCGGCGTCTGGTCAAGACCTGTCATCCCGACACCAACCCGAACGACAAGCGGGCGGAAGAGCGCTTCAAGGCGCTCGGCCGTGCCTATGCGATCCTGGGTGATCCGGACAAGCGCAAGCGCTACGACCGCGGCCTGATCGACGCGGACGGCAACGAGCGCGGGCCGCAGGGCTTCGGCGGCGGCTTCGGCGGCTTCGATCCGGGACGCGCCGGCGCGCGTCGGACCTACCACCGCAGTGCCGGCCACCGCAGTGCCGGTCCCAACGCCGAGTTCGGCGGCTTTGCCGGCTTCGACGACGTGCTGAGCGATCTCTTCGGCGGCAGGACCGGCCGGCGTGCCAATGCCCGGGCACGCGGCGAGGATCTGAAGCTCACCGTCAGCGTCGATTTCCTGGAAGCCGTCAAGGGTGGCAAGCGCCGGGTCGGGCTGCCCGACGGACGGCACCTCGACGTGACCATCCCCGCCGGCATCGAGAACGGCCGGGTGCTGCGTCTCAAGGGCCAGGGCATGGCCGGTGGCGACGCCCTGATCGAGGTCCAGGTGCGGCCGCACGAAGGCTTTCGCCGGGACGGGCTCGATATCCATCTCGACCACAGCATACCGCTCGACCTCGCGATCGCCGGTGGCCGGGTGACGGTGCCGACCATCGACGGCCCGGTGGCCGTGACGGTCCCTCCCTGGACCAGCTCCGGCCGCACGCTCCGGCTGAAGGGGCGCGGCATCGGCCAGGGCGGACGCCAGGGCGATCAGCTCGTGCGGCTCGAGATCCTCCTGCCGGACCGAGCGGACGAGACGCTGCAGCGCTGGGCCCGGGACCGGGTCAAGGCGACTGCCTGAACCAGGGTCTGGGCCCGATCACACCCCGAGCACGTGGACGGTGACGCGGGCGACAGTCTCGCGGAGCATCCGGGCGAGCATCGCCACGCGACGGGAGCCCGTGAGGCGCCCATCCCCGCCAGGGCTCCTTGCAGGCCTCCTTGCCGTGGCCGATTCCGACGGTCCGGCTCCCTATTTCAGCCGAGCTCGGACCCTAGGCGCCGCCAATGAGGATGCCCGCGGCCAGCACCAGCGCCCCGCCCAGCACGACCTGGAAGGTCGCCCGGGCGAAGGGCGTCTCCATGTAGCGGTTCTGGATCCAGACGATGGCCCAGAGCTCGATGAAGACGACGATGAGGGCGATGACAGTGGCCGTCCAGAACTCGGGGATGAGATAGGGCAGGGCGTGGCCGAGGCCGCCGAGCGTGGTCATGATGCCGGATGCCAGGCCGCGCTTGATGGGCGAGCCGCGGCCCGAGAGCTTCCCGTCGTCGTGGGCGGCCTCGGTGAAGCCCATCGAGATGCCGGCGCCGATCGACGCGGAAAGCCCGACGAGGAATGTCGTCCAGGTGCTCTGGGTGGCGAAGGCGGTGGCGAAGATCGGCGCCAGGGTCGAGACCGAGCCGTCCATCAGCCCGGCGAGGCCCGGCTGCACCCAGGTCAGGATGAACTGGCGCCGGGCGGCGCTGTCCTCCTCGCCGCGCGTGTCGTCGTCGAGATGGCGCGCCTCCAGATCACCTGCCTTGCGAACATGGCCGGCCTCCGCGGCGGCGAGATCGCCGAGCAGCTTGCGTGTCTCGGCGTCGGCCGTGCGGCCGGCGGCGGCGACGTAGAAGGCGTGCGCCTGGCGCTCCATGGCCTGGGCCTCCTCGCGGATCCGCTCGAGGCCCAGGTTCTCCACCAGCCAGACAGGCTTTCTGCTGTAGAAATCGGCCACGTGCTCGCGGCGGATCGGCAGGATCAGCTCGCCGAAGCGCTTGCGGTAGAGCTCGATCAGGCGATGGCGGTGGCGGTTCTCCTCCTCTGCCATGCCGATGAAGACGGCGGCCGAGGCCGGGTAGGCGTCCTGCAGCTTCTGCGCATAGAGGGCGTAGATGCGCCCGTCCTCCTCCTCGGCGGAAATCGCCAGGGCCAGGATCTCCTGCTCACTTAGCTGGTCGAAGCGACGCTTGCCGCCGAAGCGGGGCAGGGGGAAGAGGCTGATCATCGAGGCTCCGGGTTTAGATCGATTCAAATCTAGACGATCGGTCCGGGGCGGCAAGCCGCCTGATGCGGCGCCCGCTCACTTTCGCTCGCGACCGCGCGGATCGAGCTTGAAGATGCCGGGTGAGGTGCGGATCAGCCCGACGAAACCCTCGCGGCCGGTGGTGGGGAGTCGTGGCCGGCGGCTGATCCGGTAGACGGTGAAGAGCAGGAAGAAGCCGTGCACGCCCGAGGTGTACCAGAAGAGCGCCTGGGGCCCGAGGAGGGCCACGGCACCGGCGCCGAGGAGCGGCCCGACCATGGCGCCGATGCCGTAGACGAAGAAGAGCCCGGCCGCCACCTCGACGAACTCGTCGGGCTGCGCCAGGTCGTTGGCGTGCGCCACCGAGAGCGAGTAGATCGGAATGGCGAAGCCGCCGAAGAGAAAGCCGGTGAGAATGATCGCCGTGGGTGAGAGCCCGGTCGCGACCGACATGGCGAAGCTGGTGGCGATGGCACCTGTGGTCGTGGCGAGCAGCACCGTGCGCCGGCTGAGCCGATCCGAGAGGGCGCCGATCGGGAACTGCATCACCGCCCCGCCGGCGATGAAGGCGCTCATCAGCCAGGCGATCTCGGCGATCGTCAGACCCTGGTCGAGCAGCGCCACCGGGGCCACCGTGCGGAACGTGCTGTTGACCAGGCCGACGGAGAAGACGCCGATGGTGCCGAGCGGCGAGACGGCGATCAGCCGGCCGAGGCGGAGCCTGGGCGTCTGCAGGGGTGCCGGCAGGGTCGATCGGGTCATCGCCAGCGGCACGAGGCAGCAGCAGAAGAGGATGGCGACGAGCGAGAAGAGCTCGAAGCCGCGCGGGTCGGCGAGGGTGAGGACGAGCTGGCCGAGCGTGACGCAGGCGAGGTCGACGAGCCGGTAGAGGCTCAGCACGCGGCCGCGGTCGCTGTTGGGCGTGCGCTCGTTGAGCCAGCTCTCCAGCACCAGCGTCAGGCCGGCGAAGCAGAAGCCGCCGAGCGTGCGCAGCAGGAGCCAGAGCCAGGGCTCGGCCAGCATCGCGTGCAGCAGGGCCGCCACGGCATACATCGCGCCGGCCGCGGCGAAGGTGCGGATATGCCCGGCCCGGATGATCAGCCTGGGCGCGTAGAGCGAGCCGGCGACGAAGCCGGCATAGAAGACCGACCCCAGAAGCCCGATCATCGTCGGCGAGAAGGCCTCGAGATTGGCGCGGACGGCGATCAGCGTGCCGAAGAGCCCGTTGCCGCCGAGCAGGAGACCGGCCGAGACGAAGAGGGCGGTGAAGGAGGCGAGGCGAACCATGGCTTCAGCCCTGCGGCGCGGGCTCGCGCACGGTGAGGAGGAGGAGCAGGCCGCCCGCCAGCAGCAGGAGCACGACAACCGCCATGCCGGCCCGCTGGGTGGCGAAGAGCGTGGTGGCGGCACCGAAGAGGAAGGGGCCGAGGAAGGCCGTGAGCTTGCCCGAGAGGGCGTAGAGGCCGAACATCTCGTTGCGCTGGCCCGCGGGCGAGAGCCGCGCCATCAGCGTGCGGCTGGCCGACTGGGCGGGGCCGACGAAGATTCCGACCATGACGCCGACCGTCCAGAAGGTCGCCTTGTCCGGGGCGAGGAGCGCTGCCGTACCGAAGACAACGAGCCCGGCAAGCGCCAGCAGGATGGTCCGCTTGGAGCCCAGCCGATCGTCGAGGAAGCCGAAGGCGAAGGAGCCGATGCCGGCCGTGACGTTGAGGGCGATGGCGAAGAGGATGATCTCGTCCGTCGCCATGCCGAACGTGCCGGCGGCGTAGATGCCGCCGAAGGCGAAGAGCGTGTTCAGCCCGTCATTGTAGATCAGCCGGGCGACGAGAAAGCGCGTCACCTGGCTGCCCTGGCGAAGCGCCCGCAGCGTCTCCAGCAGCCGGCCGAGGCCGGCCCGCACACTGGCGCCGAAGCCGATGCCGCGTGTCGGCGTGTCCGGCGTGAACAGGAAGAGCGGCAGGGCGAAGACGACGAGCCAGAGGCCGATCAGCGGGCCGACGATGCGGACAGGCTCGGCCGTCGCCGCATCGAGGCCGAAGGGCGGCGGGTCCGGCTGGATGAAGAGGACGAGCACGAGGCCGAGGGCGGCGATGCCGGCGAGATAGCCGAGGCCCCAGCCCCAGCCGGACCAGCGACCGAGCTGTGTAGGGTCGGCGAGGTCGGCGAGCATGGCGTTGTAGAAGGCCTGGCCGAGCTCGAGCACGGTGTTGGCGATCACCATGAGAACGAGCGCCAGGAGAACGAAGCCGGGCTCGGGCCGGACCAGCCAGAGCAGGCCGATGGCGACGGCGGCGACGCCGGTGCAGAGGGCGAGCCAGGGCTTGCGCCGGCCGCCCGCGTCGGCGACGGCCCCGAGCACCGGGCTCAGGCACGCGATCAGCAGGGCCGAGATCGACATGGCGAGGCCCCACTGGGCGGTGCCGTCGATCGGGTTCGCCGCCACGCCCTGCGTGAAGTAGGCGGCGAAGACGAAGGTGAGGATCACCGCGAAATAGGGCGAGCTCGCCCAGTCGTAGACCGCCCAGGCCAGGAGCTGTCGCGGGCTCGTCCGTGCCCGGCTCAAGGTCCGGGCATCGCTGGCGGATCGGCGAAAAGCAACGCGGCTCCCTGGCGGTCGTCCGGCTCCGCGCCCTTGTGGCGCAGCATCGTTATGCGGGCAAGAGGCGCATCAAGGAGTGCCGCCGGCGCGGCACGGCAGCTCTCGACGAGCATGACGTCAGGTGCAATAACGCGGCATCGCAAACAAGCAACAGGGAGGCTGGTCATGCGACTGGCATTGCAGGGCACGGTCGCGGCGGTCGCCGTGACGTTCGCCGCGGCGACTTCGGCCGAGGCGCTCGTGATCAAGTCGAGCGACGTCCACGCCATGGGCTACCCGACCACTGACGCCATCGCCGCCATGGGTGAGTGCCTCGAAGAGAAGACGAACGGCGACATGTCCATCGAGATCTTCCACTCGATGCAACTCGGCGGCGAGAAGGAGGCGCTCGAGCAGGTGCAGCTCGGCGCGCTCGAGATGACCCGCGTCTCGGTCGGCGTGGTCGGGCCCATCGTCGACGACTTCAACGCTTTCAACCTGCCCTACGTCTTCCGCTCGATCGACCATTCGCACGAGGTCGTCGACGGCGAGATCGGCCAGGACCTGCTGGCCCGGCTCGAGGCCGGCGGCCTCATTGGGCTCGGCTTCATGGATGCCGGCGCCCGGTCCTTCTACAACAAGGAGCGGCCGATCGAGAAGCCCGAGGATCTTCAGGGCCTCAAGGTCCGGGTCATGCAGAATCCGATCTTCATCGACATGATGACGGCGATGGGCGGCAACGGCATCCCGATCGCCTTCAACGAGCTCTACACGGCCTTGCAGACGGGCGTGGTCGACGGTGCCGAGAACAACCCGCCCTCCTACCTGACCCAGAACCACTACGAGCAGGCCGGCTACTACTCGCTCACCGAGCATCTGATCGTGCCCGAGATCTTCGTCTTCTCGAAGAACGTCTGGGAAACGCTCGACGAGGCGCAGCAGCAGGCCATCCGCGAATGCTCCAAGGTCGCCACCGAGAAGGAGCGCGAGCTCTGGAAGGCGATGGAGGACCAGGCGATGGCCAAGCTTCAGGAAATGGGCGTCCAGATCAACGAGGTCGACAAGCAGCCGTTCATCGAGGCGACCGCGCCGGTGCGCGAGAAGTTCGGCGAGCAATACGCCGAAATTCTCGGCAAGATCGAGGCGGTCCAGTAACGGGGACGGAAGAGCCTTTCGAAAATCTCTGACGGGGTGGCTCGCGCCACCCCGTTCGCTTCTGCACCCCGCCCGCCGCTGGACCAGTTCGATGCCGTCCACCAAGCACGCCTATCTCCGCGCCATGGAGCTGCTGCAGGCTCTCTGCATGGGCTTCGCAGCACTCGCGATCATCGGCATGACGCTGATCATCGCCTGGAGCGTCTACACACGCTACTGGCTCAATCTCGGCTCGTTCTGGGCCGAGCCGATCGCCATCATGCTGGCCGTGCAGATGACCTTCTTCGGGGCGGCGGCCTGCTACCGGGTCGGCGGCCACATCAGCATCGACGTCGTGACGCGCCTGCTGCCCGACAACGGAATGCACCGCGCCGCGGAGCGGCTCGTGGACCTGCTCGTCATGGTCCTGGGGCTCGCCATGATCTGGTACGGCACCGGACTGGTGCGGACGACCTGGTTCCAGGTCTATCCCGAGTTCCAGCAGATCCGCGTCGGCCTCGTCTACACGGCCGTGCCGTTGAGCGGCCTCGTCACCCTGCTCTTCGCCGGGGAGCGCCTCGTCCTCGGCGCACCGCCGAGTGCCGGGGAGGCGGTCTGATGGGCGGCGCCGTGGGCCCGATCATCCTGATCGGCGGCCTCTTCCTGATGATCCTCATCAACGTGCCGGTCGCCTATGCGCTCGGCCTCGCCTCGCTCGCCACCGCTCTCTACATCGGCATCCCGGCGGAGGCGATGATGCTCAAGGTCTCCGACGGCGTCGACAATTTCGCGCTCCTCGCCATCCCGTTCTTCGTGCTGGCCGGGGCGATCATGGCGCAGGGCGGCATCGCCGTGCGCCTCGTCAACCTCGCCAACGTCTTCGTCGGCTTCATCCGTGGCGGGCTCGCCATGGTCAACATCCTGGCCTCGATGTTCTTCGGCGGGATCTCCGGCAGCTCGGTCGCCGACACGAGCTCGATCGGCTCGATCATGATCCCGATGATGAAGCGCCAGGGCTACGACGATGCGTTCTCTGTCAACGTCACCATCACCAGCTCGACCCAGGGCATCATCATCCCGCCGTCGCACAACGCCATCATCTACGCCTACGCCGCCGGCGGCACGGTCTCGATCGCCCAGCTCTTCCTCGCCGGCATCGTGCCGGGCGTGATGGTCGGCGTGGCGCTGATGATCCTCACCTACATCCTCTCCGTCCGGCGCGGCTACCCGAAGGGCGAGCTGGTGCCGCTCGGCGAGGCGGTGCGCACCATGGCCGGCGCGCTCTTGGGCCTCTTCACCGTCGTCATCATCGTCGGCGGCGTCATCGGCGGCATCTTCACCGCCACCGAATCGGCGGCGATCGCCGTCATCTACGCCTTCCTCGTCGCCGCCTTCGCCTATCGCGAGCTGCGCTGGCGCGAGATGCCCGGCATGATGGTCGAGGTCACCAAGACCGTCGCCATGGTGATGATCCTGATCGGCTTCGCCTCGTCCTTCGCCTACCTGATGACGCTGATGCAGATCCCGGCCAAGGTGACGGGCTTCTTCCTCACCATCTCTGACAACAGGATCGTCATCCTGCTGCTCATCAACCTGATGCTGCTCGTGCTCGGCATGTTCATGGACATGGCGCCGCTCATCCTCATCTGCACGCCGATCCTGCTGCCGGTGATGAAGGCGATCGGCGTCGACCCCGTCCATTTCGGCATCGTCATGCTGCTCAATCTCGGCATCGGGCTCGTCACGCCACCGGTCGGCACGACGCTCTTCGTCGGCTGCGCCATCGGCAAGGTCAGGGTCGACGAGGTGGCGAGGGCGCTCTGGCCCTTCTGGCTCACCATGTTCATCGTGCTGATGCTGGTGACCTACATACCCGCGCTGTCGCTGGCGATTCCGCAGATGTTCTACTAGAGGGATCGACGAACGAGCTGGCCGCTACCGGCCCTCCGGATGGAGGAGCGAAAATGAGCGAGAAGGCGACCGTGACAGCGAGCCTCTTTCCCGCGACGACCTACGCCGACGCGCCGCACGCCGTGCGCTGGCTGCAGGACGCCTTCGGCTTTGCGGAGAAGGCCGTCTATCCGACCGAGGACGGCAAGATCGCCCACGCCGAGCTCAGCTTCGGCAACGGCATCCTGATGGTCGGGAGCGCCCGCGACGAGCCCGGCAACCCCTGGGCCGCCAACCCCATCGGCATCTATGTCGTCGTCGACGACGTCGACGCCCATTGCGCGCGCGCCCGCGCCGCCGGGGCGGAAATCGTCATCGAGCCCCGCGATACCGACTACGGCTCGCGCGAGTACTCCGCCCGGGACTGCGAGGGCCGCTTGTGGAGCTTCGGCACCTACCGGCCCTGACCCAGCCGCGCCAGGTCGCGCCCCGGCAGGCTCTGCACGCCATGCCGGGCGTCCCAGGCGTCCTGCACGACCTGCATCGCCCGCATCGCCGGCATGACGTCGGCCGGCGTCGCGCGCGGCCGCCGGCCGTGGCGGCAGGCGTCGACGAAATCCTCGATGACGCGCCGGCAGAGGTCCGGCTCGGCATCGATCTTGAGGGTGCCCGAAGCGGTCAGCAGCTCGTGCCTGGGGACGTCGATCCGGTAGCTGTCCCGATCGGTCAGCGCCATGGCCTCGTTGTGCTTGAGCTGGCTCAGATAGGTCAGCAGGAGGTGCGCCGAGGTGCCGTCCTTCTGGGCCATATTGATCGCAGTGGTCATCGGGATGCCGGTCCGGGGGTCGACCGGCGCCATGTAGCCCGTGACCTCGTCGACCTCGCCCATCAGCCAGCAGGCGAGATCGATCAGGTGCGCCCCGTGGTGCCAGAGGATGTTGTCGGTCCAGCTTCGCCGGTAGCCGGTGGCGCCGACATTCTCGAGCCGGTGGATCAGAAAGCGGCCCTCGATCATGCCGAGCTTCTCCTCGCCGGCGGCGAGCCGTTCCCGGAGTGCTATGAACTCCGGCCGGTGCCGCCAGGGATGGCAGACGGCGACCACCCGGTCGCTCGCCGCCGCGGCCGCCGCCACGCGCTCGGCGCCGGCGAGGTCGAGGGCGATCGGGATCTCGAGCAGCACGTGCTTGCCGGCGGCGAGCACGGCGAGGCAATGCTCGACATGCGCCTCGGACGGGCTCGCCACCACCACGGCATCGATGGCGGGATCGGCCAGCATCGAGTCCAGATCGGTCGTCGCCCTGGCATAGCCGTGCTCGGCTGCGAAGGCCTCCGTCGGCTCCTGGCGGCGGCCGACGATCGTCCCTTTCACGGCGGCGAGATCGTCGAGGTTCTGGCTGTGCCAGACCCCCATCATGCCATGGCCGATCATGCCGATACGGAGCGGGGATGGATCGGCCATGGCGGAAGTCCTCGAGGCTGGGGTCGGAAAGCTGCCGAGCGATAGCGGGCTTCGCCCGGATTGTCGAACGGTCCGGTGGTCCGCACAATCGGCTCGTTCCGCCGCTGGCCGCCTTGACGGGCCTCGCGGCGTGTGTGAGCTTTCGCTTGAAACTTCATACGCGCCGGCAGCCTCGGGAGAGCCTCTTGTCGTTTCGCCTCGGTCTCGTCGGCGTCCTGTGGCTCGTGGCGTCGCCCGCCGCCGCGCATTTCCAGACCATCCTGCCGAGCGCCGACGTGCTGCCCGAGGGCGGCACGGTGACGATCGATCTGGTGTTCACGCACCCCGCCTTCGACGGCCCGGCCATGGCCATGGCGGCACCGCGGCGCTTCGGCATGGTGCGGGGCGGCGAAACCGTCGATCTTCTCGCCAGCCTCGAGCCCTTCACCGTCGACGGCGCTTCGGCCTGGCGGGCCGAGGTCGCCTTGCCCGAGCCGGGTGCCGCGGTGCTCTTCGTCGAGCCCGAGCCCTATTTCGAGCCGGCCGAGGGGCGCCACATCGTCCATTACGCGAAGGTGGTGGTCGACAGCTGGGCCTCGGGCGAAGGCTGGGACGAGCAGCTCGGCCTGCCGGTCGAGATCGAGCCTCTGGCCCGCCCGACCGGGCTCTGGACCGGCAATCTCTTCCGGGGCGTTGTCCGGGCCCATGGCGAGCCCGTGCCCTACGCCGAGATCGAGGTGGCGTTCGTCAACGACGGCCGCATCGCCCTGCCGAACGACGCTTTCGGCTCGCAGGTGATCAAGGCGGACGCCCAGGGTGTCTTCGCCTACGCCATGCCGTTCGCCGGCTGGTGGGGCTTCGCCGCCCTGACCGAGGCCGACGAGACGCTGCCGGCGCCCGACGGCACCCCCGCCACGGTCGAGCTCGGCGGGCTCATCTGGGTTCGCGCCACCGACGTCGTGCGCGCGGACTGAGCCGGGCCATGGCGCACATCGCCGACGGCGTGCTCGCCTGGCCGGTCCTCCTCGCCGGGACAGCCGCGGCCGGCATCGGCGTGGCCATCGGCCTGCGCCAGCTCGACGAGACGCGGCTTGCCCGCACGGCCATCCTCGCCGCCGCCTTCTTCGCCGTTTCGCTGGTCATGATCCCGCTCGGCCCGTCGAGCGTGCATCTGCTCCTCGCGACGCTGATGGGCCTCACCATCGGCAGCGCCGCCTTTCCGGCCGTTCTGGTCGGTCTCGTCCTGCAGCTCGTGCTGGCGGGCGTCGGCGGGCTGACGACGCTCGGCATCAACACGCTCGACATCGCCCTGCCCGGCGTGCTGGTCGGCGCCCTCCTGCGCAATTTCGTCGCCCGCGCCGCCCCCGGCCCGGCCATGCTCGCGGCGGGGCTGGGTGCGGCGCTCGCCGTGGCCCTCACCACCCTCGGCGTGGCGCTGGCGCTCACCCTCTCGGGCGAGGGCCTCGCCGGCGCCGCCCCGCTGGTCGGCTTCGCCAACCTGCCGCTGATGCTGGTCGAGGGCGTGGTCACGGCCTTCGCCGTGGGCTTCCTGAAGAAGGTCCGGCCGGAGCTGCTGGCACCATCGGCGGCGCTCGCCGCATGAGGCTGGCCCTGCTTCTCGGGACGCTCCTCGTCGCGGGCCATCCGGCATCCGCCACCGCCCATCAACTGAAGCTCTTCGCCACGGTCGAGGCCGGCACGGTCACCGGCTACGGCTTCTTCGTCGGTGGCGGCCGTGCGGCGAATGCCCTGGTGACCGCCGCGGTCGGCGAGGCGCCGGTCGTGGCCGGCCTGCCGGTCGATGCCGACGGCAGCTTCGCCTTCGCTTATGAGGGGCCCGGCCCGCTCCGCCTGGCGCTCGACGCGGGGGAGGGGCACCGGGCGGAGACCACCCTGGCAGCCGAACGCTTCGCCCCGTCCGACACCGGCGAGGATCAGGCCTGCACCGCCGACGCCGACGGCCTCGCCGAGCTGATCGAGGCGCGGGTCGAGGCCGCCGTGGCGCGCCAGACGAGGCCCCTGCTCGAGGCCCTGGCCGAAGCCGAGGCGCGGCTGCGCTTCAGCGACGTCATGGCCGGGATCGGCATGATCGCCGGCATCGCCGGGGCCGCCCTGTGGGCGACCGCCCGCCGCCGTGGCAGCACGTCTTGAGCCGGGATCTCCTCGCACCGCTCGACCCGCGCACCCGCCTGCTCGGGGCACTTGCCCTCATCCTGGCCGTGCTCAGCCTCGATGGCCCGGCCGCGGGCCTCCTTGCCGTCGCCGCCGCCTTCGGCCTGGCGCTGGCGGCCGGCTGGCGGCCGGCCGGCCTCGCCCGGCGGCTCGTGCATGTCGAGGGGATCATGGCGGCCCTCTTCCTCGTCCTGCCCTTCACCACGCCCGGCACGACCGTGCTTCACCTAGGGCCGCTGACCGCGACCAGCGACGGGCTCCTGCTGGCGCTCGGCCTGATGCTGCGGGTCACCGCCTCGGCGCTCATCGTCCTGGCCCTCCTCGCCACCGTCGAGCCCATCCGCCTCGGCCAGGCGCTGGCCCGGCTGCGCACGCCCGTGCGCCTGGTCCAGCTCCTCCTCCTGGTCCTCCGCTACGGCGCCCTCCTGCGGGCGGAGCTCCGCCGGATGCGCGAGGCGGCGCGGGCGCGCGGCTTTCGGGGCGGGCTCTCCATCCACGCGCTGCGCAGCTTCGGCTGGCTCGCCGGCATGACGCTGGTGCGCGCCCTCGAACGGGCGGAGCGGGTCGAGGAGGGCATGCGCCTGCGCCTCTGGCAGGGGGCGTTGCCGGTGGCGGCACCCGGCCGGCTCGGCCGGGCCGATGCCGCCTTCGGCACGGGCGTTCTCGCCCTTGCCCTGCTCGCCGTGATCGGGATCCGGTGAGCGCCGTCCTTGCCCTCGACGGCGTCGTGCTCGCGCGGGGCGGGAGCCGCGTGCTCGATGGTGCCGACCTCCGCCTCGAACGGGGAGAGCGGCTGGCGCTGGTCGGCGCCAACGGCGCCGGCAAGACCACGCTGCTGCGCGCCCTCGTCGGCCTGGAGAAGCCCACGGCCGGCCGCGTTGTCGCCTTCGGCCGCCCCTGCGCCGACGAGCCCGATTTCCGCACCGTGCGCCGACGGGTCGGCCTGCTCTTCCAGGACCCGGACGACCAGCTCTTCTGCCCGACAGTGCAGGAGGACGTCGCCTTCGGCCCGCTCAACCTGGGCGAGACGCCGAAGGCCGCCTTCGCCACGGCGAGGGCGACCCTCGACCGGCTCGGCCTCGACCATCTGGCGGAGCGCATCACCCACCGCCTTTCCGGCGGCGAGAAACGGCTGGTGGCCCTCGCCGGCCTGCTCGCCATGGCGCCCGAGGTGCTGCTGCTGGACGAGCCGACCAACGCCCTCGACGACGCCAACCGGGCCCGCATGCTGGACCTTCTGGCCGGGCTCGACGCCACCATGCTGATCGTCTCGCACGACCGCCCGGCGCTCGAGCGGCTCGCCACCCGCGCGGTCGTGCTGCAGGGCGGCCGGCTCGAGCCCGCCATCATCCACCGCCACCCGTGCCCGACGCCGGCGCTGCACATCCACGGCCTCGACGACGACCACCGGCACGAGCTCGAAACCGCTGCCCGGCGCGCGTGAACCGTGGCCGCCGGGCTTGGAGATACCACCGATCCGTGGCACGACTGGTAGGTCCAAATGAAGGGACCGACTGGCGAGGGAGGCTCACGGTGCCGAGTGTCAGAACGAGCGACGGTGTTGCTCTTCACTATGACGAGGCCGGCAGCGGTCCGCCGATCCTGCTGATCCCGGGCTGGTCGCAGACCGCGGCCCAGTTCGGCGCCCAGCTCGAGGGCCTGCAGGATCGCTACCGGCTGATCGCCCTCGACCATCGCGGCCACGGCGAATCCGAGAAGCCCGAGCACGGCTACCGCATCGCCCGGCTGGCGAAGGACGTGCGGGACGTGCTCGAAGCGCTCGATCTCGACGAGGTGACGCTGCTCGGCCATTCCATGGGCTGCTCGGTGATCTGGAGCTACCTGGACACGTTCGGCCCCGAGCGCGTGAGCCGTCTCGTGCTGGTGGACCAGATGCCCTGCATCATGGCCAATCCCGTGTGGGCCGAGGAGGAGCGCCTCGCCGCCGGCCCGATCCTCGACCACGAGAGCCTCTACCCCACCATCAACGGCCTCGCCAGCCAGGGCGGGGCCGAAGTCACCAGGCAGTTCGTCGGCGGGATGTTCACCGACGCCTATGACCGTGCGAGGGTCGACTGGGCGATCGAGCAGAACCTGAAGCTGCCGCGCCGCCACGCCGCCACGCTGCTCTACAACCACGCCACCCAGGACTGGCGCGACGTCATCCGCCGCATCGAGCTGCCGACCCTGGTCATCGGCGGCCGCAAGAGCCTGATCGACTGGCGCTCGCAAGTCTGGATCCAGAGCGTCATCGCGGGCTCGAAGCTCGAGATCTTCGAGGAGGACGAGGGCGGCAACCACTTCATGTTCATGGAGAACCCGACGAAGTTCAACCGGCTGGTGGCCGAGTTCGTGGGCTGAGCCGAAGATCGCGCCGCGATTCCGCGGCGCTTGCGCAATTGGAAGTCAAGATGTCTACCGACCTGCAGGAACAGACCGACCAACAGCTCAAGAACCTGATCGAGAATCACCGCCGGCAGGGAGCCGTCCAGGCCGACCTGTATCTGGCGGCACTGGCTGAGTTCGATCGGCGCAAGGGGAAGGGGCTGGAGTTCCAGAAATCGTTCGACGTCATCCAGGCGGCGGCCCGGGAGCGGCGGTTCGTCAGCTACAAGGAGCTGGCCGACGCCAGCGGCACGACCTGGAACCGGGTGCATCTGACGATGGGCCAGCATCTCGGCCGCCTGGTCGAGTATGCCGAGCGCCGCGACTGGCCGATGCTGAGTGCGATCGTCGTCAACAAGCCCAACGTCAAGAGCGGCAAGATGGAGCCGGACACCCTGCAGGGCTTCGTTGCCGCCGCGCGAGAGCTCGGTCACGAGGTGACCGACGAGTCGGCGTTCCTCAGGGAACAGCAGGAGCGCGTTTTCGAATGGGCGACGCTCGAGGCGGCTGACGCCGAGGCTTGAGAGCGTCTTTCACTCCCGCGCCGGGAACACCCCCGGCATGACCGTGAAACCAGGCACGCGCTTGAAGCGATCGTGCCAGCGGCGGATCGCTGGACAGTCCGCGAGGTCGAGATCGGCGTCCTGGGCGAGGGCCGTGTAGGGGAAGCAGGCGATGTCGGCGATCGACGGATGATCGCCGGGCGCCAGCCAGGCCGCACCCTGCCGCTCCTGGAACCAGAGATGCTCGTCGAGGATGCGGAGCAGGCGCTTGCCGCCCGCTCGGGCGGCATCGGCGTCGATGTCGTGGAAGAAGGCATCGTGCAGCCGGGCAGCACCGATCGTCCCCGTGAGGTCGCTGGCGAAGCCGAGCCATTCGGCGATCCGCCCGTTCCTCGCCGCGTCGCCGCCGAAACCCCAGCGCCCGCCCGGGTCATGCGCCGAGGCGAGGTAGGTCAGGATGGCATTGGCGTCCCTGAGCACGTAGCCGTCATCGTCGAGCACCGGGAGCTGGCCGAGCGGGTTGATCGCGAGGAACGCGTCCGACTTGTGCTCGCGGCCGGGATGGAAATCGACATGCCGCGTCTCGTGCGGCAGCCCGAGAAAGCCCAGCATCAGCCGCACCTTGTAGCAGCTGCCCGAGAGCTCGTAGTCGTAAAGCGTCAGCATGGCTGTCAAAGATCCAGAACCAGCCGACCGGCCGCCGCCCGGCTGACGCAGGCCATGAGGCAGTCGCCCCTGGCCTTCTCGGACGGGGTCAGGTGCACGTCCTGATGGTCGATCGCCCCCTCTATCACGCCGACCCGGCAGGTGCCGCAGGCACCCTGGGCGCAGGACGTCGGAATGTGGATGCCGTGGGCGGCCACGGCCTCGACGATGCTCTGGCCCGGAGCGACGTCGAGGGTGAGTGCGGAGCGTGCCAGCGCCACCTCGAAGGCGTTCGAAGCGTCGCGTGGGCGCTCGTTCTTGAAGTACTCGAAATGCACGGCCGTATCGGGCCAGCCTTTGGCGGCGGCGATGGCCCGGGCGGCATCGAGGAAGGGGGTCGGCCCGCAGACATAGAGCTCGTGCTTCTCGCCCTGGGTGCCGATGATCGCCTCCAGCTTTGCCGTGGTGGCGGCCGGGTCGAGGCCGATGTGGCGCTCGACCGCGTCGCCGAGGCCGTCCAGCACATCGACGAACGGCAGGTGGGCGACGGAGCGGGCGAAGGCGTGGAAGTGGTAGGGCAGGCGGGCGAGGTGCAGCGTTCGCGCCATGGCGAGCAGCGGTGTCAGACCGATGCCGCCGGCGATGAAAAGGGTGAGGAGCCCGTCGCGGCGGAGGGGGAAGTTGTTGCGCGGCGGCGAAACGGCCAGCACGTCACCCTCGCGCACCGCATCGTGCAGGCAGGTCGAGCCGCCGAGCCCGGCTGGCTCGCGCTTGACGCCGATCACCCAGGCCGCCGTGTCGTCCGGGCCGTTGGTCAGCGAGTACTGGCGGGTCAGGCCGTTGGGCAGGGCGACATCGATATGGGCACCCGGCTGGAAGGCCGGCAGCTCGCCGGCGAGCGGGGCCAGGCGAAAGGCCGTCACGTCCTCCGCCACCGGCCATTTGCGCGCCACCCGGAGGCGCAGGCTCGTCCCGGCCGGCCCGGGCTCGGGCAGGCCGGCCAAGGCAGGATCGACCCGGTGCAGCTCAGGCGGAATTGGCGCGACGGGCGGCCGGGGCAGGGCCTCCAGCCGATCCCGCAGCCGGCCGAGCCGGGCCGACCACCGCCGCAGCACGGGCAGGGGCTCCGCCGGTTGCTCGGCCAGGACACCGCGGATGATCGATCTTCCGGCATCGACCGGCTGGACCAGCCAGCGCACGCGGTCCCGGCCGAATTCCGCTGCCAGCGCCGCCTCGACCTCGGCCGGCGGCACGTCGACCGGGACGGGCCGCAGCACGAGCCCGTCCATCGGCAGCTCGGGCAGGGCCGCCCCCTCGACCGTGCCTTCGAGCGCCGCCCAGACGAGGCCGTGGCGCTCGACCGCCGGGTAGACCCGGTTGCAGATGGTGCGCGCCGGCGCGTCGGCCGGGTGCGCCGGGATATAGGTGCAGCCCGCCGTGCGGTTGGCGTAGCGCCAGCCGTGATACTGGCACATCAGCTCGCTGCCGAGATTGACGCCGATGGTCAGCCTGACGCCACGATGCAGGCAGCGGTTCTCCCAGGCATTGACATGGCCGTCATCGGCCCGCCAAAGGGCCAGCTCCTGGCCCCAGATCGCGCCGGCGAAGACGTGGCGGGCCACCAGATCGGTGCTCGACGCCACCGGCTGCCAGGCCCGGCGCTGCTCGTCGTTCAGCATTGGAGGGCGATCAGCATCAGGGTGCGGGGATCACGCCATAGGCGACGCCCTTTGACGTCAGCCAGCGGCGATACATGATCGAGGACTTGTCGGCGCGGATCGGCGTCTCGGCGCGCGGGTCGAGCGGCAGCTTGCGCGGGCGCTGGTTCTCCAGGATCGGCTTGTCCTGGCCGAAGATGGTGAGCTGGAAATGGCGCACCTCGGTCGCCGTGCTCCTGTCGTCGATGATCGACATCATGGTGTGGCCGATGATCTCCTCCTCGCCCACCGGCTGGACGAAGAGGGCGACGATGTCCATGCGCACCGCGTCGAACGGGCTCGTCTTGTAGAGGATGGCGCAGAACGGGTGCGGCACGCGGTAGACATATTCCGTCTTCGCCCCGCCGCTCGAACCTACCGCCGCGCGCGGCTGGTAGAACTGGCACTCGGTCGCCACCACCTCGTCGGCCACCGGGTCGATCGCGACCGCATACTCCTTGACCTCGGTATGCGGCTCCTCGCCGAGGATGCCGGTATGCACGAAGGGGAAATGCCCCATGTCGAGGAAGTTCTCGACTGCCCGGGGTGCGGAGACCCGGATGCCGACCGAGCCGGTCACCACGTTCTTGCGATCGGGCTCGTCGTAGCCGGGCAGGGGGAAGAGATCTTCGGGCGGCGTGCCGGGCGAGGTCCAGATGAAGCCGTAGCGCTCGAGCGCGGGCAGGACCCGGCCGTCACCTCTGACGACCGGGCGCCCGGCGGCGTCCCGCGCCACCTCGAGCCGCTGGCCGAAGAGGCAATGCATGGCGGTCGCCCCCGGGGCAATATCGGCAGCGACGGCGCAGACGTGCCAGGCGTCGCGGATGGCAGGGTCTAGCTCGACTTTTTCGGTCGACGACATGGCGCTACATTTACCTTCGACACGTGAAGCTCGGCGCAGCGTCGCCCATCGTCGGCGCGACCGCAAGCCCCCCGCCGGCCGGCACCGCCGCTTGACAAGAGAAGGGCCGACTCCTAGCTCTCCACCACCTCGGAGCTGTGAAAAATAAATTTTACAGCCAAAATAGAGTAATTGGGAGACACGCCATGCCGACGTTCGCCCGCCGCCTGCTCCTTTCCGCCGCCGCCGCGGCGTTCCTGCTGCAACCCTGGCATTCGGCCGGAGCCGCCGACATCGACGAGCTGGTCGTCGACTGGGCCTTCTACAACCCGGTGAGCCTGGTCCTGAAGAACCAGGGGCTGATCGAGGAGGAGTTCGCCAAGGACGACATCGAGGTGCGCTGGGTGCAGTCGCATGGCTCGAACAAGGCGCTCGAGTTTCTCAGCGCCGACGCCATCCAGTTCGGCTCGACCGCCGGTGCCGCCTCGCTCGTCGGGCGCATCAACGGCAACCCGATCAAGTCGATCTACGTCTATTCCAAGCCGGAATGGACCGCCCTGGTCACCACCGCCGACAGCCCGATCGAGAAGGTCGAGGACCTCCAGGGCAAGAGCGTGGCGGTCACCCGCGGCACCGACCCGCACATCTTCCTGATGCGTGCACTCGCCGATGCGGGGCTCGGCGAGGACGATGTCGACTTCGTCCTTCTGCAGCACGCCGACGGCCGCGCCGCCCTGTCGCGCGGCGATGTCGACGCCTGGGCCGGGCTCGACCCGATGATGGCCTCGGCCGAGCTCGAGGAGGGTGCGCGCCTCTTCTACCGCAACGCCGACGCCAACAGCTGGGGCATCCTCAACGTCCGCGAGGAGTTCGCGGCCGAGCATCCGGAGATCATCGCCCGGGTCCTCGCCGTCTATGAGGAGGGCCGCAAATGGGCGCTCGAGCACCCGGACGAGCTGGCCGCGCTCCTCGCCGAGGAGGCCGGGATTCCCGTCGAGGTGGCGCAAAAGCAGCTTGGTGAGCGGACCGAGCTGACCCATAACCGGATCGGCGCGGAGCAGCGGGCGACCATTCTCGAGGCGGGCCTGGCGCTCCAGCAGGCGGGCGTCATCGAGGAATCGGTCGATGTCGAGGCGGTGCTCGACGAGCTGATCGAGCCGAGCTTCGGTGAAGCGCTCGCCGATTGAGCCGATAACGGGATGGGTGCGTGCGCGGGGGCGGAGAAAGAACCGGATCGATGGCCAGAGCCGAGCTGACCGCTGATCTGGTCGGGCGTCCCGCGCCCGCCGCCCGGCGTGCCAGGGCGGGTGGTGGCCTCGCCGCCATCCTCACCAGCCCGCTCGTGCTCGGCCTGGCGCTGCCCGTCCTGCTCGCCCTGGTCTGGGAAGCGGCGGCGGCGCTCGGTCTCACCTCGCGCCGCCTGATGCCGCCGCCGAGCACGATCTTCGCGACGCTCTTCAAGCTCGCCGCCAATGGCGACCTCTGGGAGCACATCTGGATCACCACCTGGCGCGTCGCCGTCGGCTTCGTCATCGGCACCATCGCCGGCACGCTGGTGGGCGCCGCCGCAGGCTATTCGGGTTTGACGCGCCGGCTGGTCGACCCGACCCTGCAGGGGCTGCGGGCCGTGCCGTCGATCGCCTGGGTGCCGCTCTTCATCCTCTGGCTCGGCATCTTCGAGGAATCCAAGGTGGCGCTGATCGCCGTCGGCGTCTTCTTCCCGGTCTATCTCGGCGTGATGGGCGAGATCCTCTCGGTCGACCGCAAGATCGTCGAGGTCGGCCGGGTCTTTCGGCTCTCCGGCCCGGCCCTGGTCCGGCGCATCCTCCTGCCGGCGATCCTGCCGGCCTACATCCTCGCACTCCGGGCCGGCCTCGGCCTGGGGTGGATGTTCGTCGTGGCCGCCGAGTTCATGGGCGCCTCGCAGGGGCTGGGCTACCTGCTCGTCGACGGCCAGCAGCTCGGCAAGCCGGACCAGATCATCGCCTCGATCCTGGTCTTCGCCGTGCTCGGCAAGCTCACCGACGCGCTGCTCGTGGCCGCCACCCGGCCCTTCCTCCGCTGGAAGGACGGCTACGCGCCGGCCGGTTGAGCCGCCGCCCCGCCCGCCGCCATGCTGCGCTTCGACCAGATCGAGAAGATCTACCCCAACGGCACCCACGCCCTGACGCACCTTTCGCTCGAGCTCGACGCCGGCGAGATCGTGGCGGTGATCGGCGGCTCGGGCTGCGGCAAGTCCACCTTGCTCAGGCTCGCCGCCGGCCTCGACCGGCCGAGCTCGGGCACGGTCTCGGTCGAGGACACGGTCATCACCACCCCGCACGAGGCGGTCGGCATCGTGTTCCAGGAGCCGCGCCTGCTCCCCTGGCTCGACGTCGCGGGCAATATCGGTTTCGGCCTCACCCACCTGCCCAGGGCCGAGCGTCATGAACGCGTTGTCCGCGCCCTCGAGCGCATCGGCCTCGCCGGCTACGAGAGCGCCTGGCCGCGCGAGCTCTCGGGCGGCCAGGCGCAGCGCGTCTCCATCGCCCGCGCCCTCGTCGCCCGCCCCAAGGTGCTGCTCCTCGACGAGCCCTTCTCGGCCCTCGACGCCTTCACCCGGGCCGACCTGCAGCACGCGCTGCTGGCCCTCTGGGAGGCCAGCCGGCCGACCCTGGCGCTGGTCACCCACGACGTCGAGGAGGCCATTCTCCTCGCCGACCGGGTGGTGGTCATGCAGCCGAGCCCGGGCCGCGTCTTCAAGGAGATCCGCATCGACCTGCCGCGCCCGCGCCACCGGCTCGACGACGCCTTCATCGCCATCGAGCGCCGGGTGCTGCATGCTCTGGACGGCTCGCTCGGCCTCGCCCGCCAGCGCGCCAGCACCCAGGCCAATGTCGCTGTCGGCGGCTGGTAGCAGTCGCCTCACGAAACCACGGGAGACCAGCCGATGCTCGACGCCGCCGCCCTGAAGGCGCTCCAGGCCCCCTTGAAGAGCCGCTACCGGGAGGACGCAGAGGCCGCCCGGATCACACTCAAGGCCTCGGGCGAGATCGACGACCAGGCCATCGCCTGCAAGGTCGAGACCGGCCGTGCCATCCAGATCGCCGGGCTCCACCCGGCCACCGGCGGCACCGGCCAGGAGCTCTGCTCCGGCGACATGCTGCTCGAGGCGCTGGTCGCCTGCGCCGGGGTGACCCTGAAGGCGGTGGCGACGGCCCTCGGCATCGAGCTGCGCTCCGGCCGGGTCACCGCCGAGGGCGATCTCGACTTTCGCGGCACGCTCGGCGTCGAGCGCGAGGCCCCGGTCGGCTTCGAGGCCATCCGCCTGCGCTTCGACGTCGCCACCGACGCTTCGCAGGAGCAGCTCGACACGCTTCTCAAGCTCACCGAGCGCTACTGCGTCGTCTACCAGACCATCGCCAAGGGGCCGAAGCTGAGCGTCGCCATGGAGCGGGCTCAGGGCGGGGCCTAGGCCGCCGGCGATGCGCCAACGCCGCCTCGAGTTCGAGCGGCGCTACGCGCGGCCGCCGGTCGACATCTGGGCCATCGTCGCCGACACCGAGCGCGGCAACGAGCTGACCGAGGGGCTCAACGCCTACACCATCGAGGACACCGCCCGGCCGGACGGCACGGTCTTGCGTCGCGGCCGCGGCCGGCTCGGGCCGTTCGATGTGGAATGGGAGGAGGGCTTCGGCGAGTGGGTCGAGCAGCGCTCGTTCTCGCAGGTGCGCCGCTACACGAAGGGGCCCGTCGACACGATCGGCATGCATGTCCGCCTCGATGCGGACGGCGGCGGCACGCGCGTGACCTATGTGTTCGAGGCCTTCTGGAACTCCCTGCTCGGCAACGTCATCGACCGCCTCGGCGTGCTCGCCCGCGTCGCCACGAACCTGATCGGGACCAACGACCGGCGCATCGCCGCCCTCGACGATCCGGCCCTCGCACCCGTGCCGAAGCCGCACCCGCTCGAGGCGGCGAGCGAGGCGCGGCTGCGGGAAGCCTTGGCCGTGATCGAGCGCGGGCCCTTTGGTCATGGCCTGACGTCACGCCTCGCCGGCTACCTCACCACCGCCGCGCGCGCCGACCTCAAGCGCATCCGCCCACTGGCCCTGGCAAGGGCCTGGGGTGCGCCGGAGACGGCGGTGGTCGAGCTCTGCGTCGCGGCCCAGGCCGCCGGGCTCCTGGAGATGCGCTGGGCCATCCTCTGCCCGCGCTGCCGGGTCGGCAAATCCGTGGTGACCAATCTCTACGAGATGCCGCGCGGCGTGCACTGCGAGAGCTGCAACATCGATTACGAGCGGGACTTCGCCGCCAATGTGGAGCTCGTCTTCCAGCCCGCCGGCTGGCTCCGGGCGCTGCCCGCCGCCGATTTCTGCATGATGAGCCCGGCCGCGACGCCGCATGTGCTGGTCCAGCACGCGGTGGCGGCCGGTGCCGCCCTGGCGCTGCCGCTCGTGATCGAGCCCGGCGCCTACCGGCTGCGCACGGTCGAGGCCGGGGGGGAGAGCGACGTCGACCATCCGGGCGGCGCCTTTCCAGAGGTCGTGGCCAGCGGCGGCACGGTCGTGGCCGGCCCCCTGGCCGGGCCCGGGACGGTCCTGCTGCGCAACGCGAGCGACCGGCCGCTCAACCTCGTGATCGAGGAGCGGAGCTGGTCGAAGGACGCGCTCACCGGCGACCGGGTGATCGCCATGCCGGTCTTCCGCGAGCTGTGCCCGACCCAGGTGCTCAGGCCCGGCGACGACGTCGTCATCGGCCAGGTCACCATCATGTTCTCCGACCTCGAGGGCTCGACCGCCCTCTACGAGAGCATCGGCGACAGCGCAGCCTACAGCCTGATCCGCGACCACTTCGCCTTCTTCGCGACCCACGTGCGCGAGCATGACGGCATCCTGGTCAAGACCATCGGCGACGCCGTGATGGCGGCTTTCGCCGAGCCGGCCAATGCCGCCCGGGCCGCCCTCGCCATCCAGTCGCGTGTCGCCGAATTCAACGCCGCGCACGCGGCCAACGCCATCACCATCAAGCTCGGCCTGCATCGCGGCGAATGCATCGCCGTGACCACGGCCGGCACGCTCGACTATTTCGGCGCCGCGGTGAACCTCGCGGCGCGCCTTCAGGGACAGAGCCGCGGCCACGACATCGTCGTCTCGGCAACCCTGCACGACGATCCGGCGGTGGCCGCAGTCCTGGCCGGGCTCGAGCAGCAGAAGGAGACGACCCGGCTGCACGGCCTGGATCGGCCGGTGACATTCCATCGGCTCGGCGTCGGCAGAAACCGGCCGGCAACGGGAGTTGAGTCGTAAGCCTCATCAATTGTTCTTATGTGACAAATCGCACAGCCAGCATCCTGCTCTTGTCGACAGATAACCGGGAAATCGAAGCGATCTCCTGACTACTTTGTTCGGCAGGAGCAAGAACAACGATGACGACAAGAAGCTCGCTCGATCCGGGAGGTCTTTCGCTTTCCCTGCCGGATGCAGTCGACACCCCGTCTCCGTCGATGCGCGGCGCACGACCACCCGCCTTGATCTATGCGGTCGACGAACGGCCGCCGGCCGCACCGCTGGTCCTGCTCGGCCTGCAGCACATGGCGATCGTCGCCTCCTCGCTCGTGGTCCCGGTCTTCGTCGCCCGGGCAGCCGGCGTCGATTCGGCGACGCTCGCCGCGATCGTTTTCGGCATCGGCCTCGCCACCTTCGGCGTGGCGGCCGCCGTCAGCGTCTTCGGCGGCCCGGCCTTCCGGCTCTATGCGGCCCTCATCGGCATGGCGGCCGGGGTCGTGCTCGCGGCGTCGCTGGGCGCCATCGCCCCGGATGGCTGGCGGCATCTCGACGCCGAGCCATGGCTTGCCCTGCCGCGCCTCGGTCATCTCACCTGGACCATCAGCCCGGACCCGACCCTGCTTCTTGCCTTCGGGCTCGCCGCCTTTGCCGCCACCCTCAAGACCATAGGTGCCGTCAGCACGGCGCAGCGCCTGAACGATGCCGACTGGAGCCGACCCGACGCCGGCAACCTCCGGCGGGGCGTCTTCGGCGACGGGCTCGCCTCGATCTGTGCCGGGCTCCTCGGCAGCACCGGCCAGAACTCGGCGACGAGCGCCGTCGGCATCTCCGGTGCCACCGGCGCCACGAGCCGCTGGATCGCGCTCACCCTGGCAGGCTGGCTGGCCGCCATGGCCTGCATGCCGAAGCTCGCCGCACTGTTCGAGCTCATGCTCGGCATGGTGCTCGGCGGGGTGCTCGCCTTCGCCGCGATCTACATGGTGGCCAACGGCATTGAGCTGATCGGCTCGCGCGTGCTCGACCGGCGCCGGGCGCTCGTGGTCGGGGCCGCCATTATCGCCGCCACCAGCTTTCGGGCAATGCCGGAGCTCGCCTTGGCCCTGCCGGTGGCACTGCAGCCTTTCGCGAGCTCGGGCCTAGCGCTCGGCATGGTCGTTGCGGTCGTCCTCAACCTCGTCTTTCGCATCGGCATTCACCGGCGCGCCCGGCTCGTCGTGGCCGACCTCTCGCAGGCGGAGAGGGAGATCGCCGCCTTTCTCGCCGTACAGGCGGGTCTTTGGGGCCTGCGCCAGGAGCTGCTCGCCCGGGCGGTCCTGGCTCTCGGCCATCTCCTCCGCTGCGACGGCGCGGCGCCGCAGGGTCATTCCCGCCTGACCGTCGAGGCGAGCTATGACGAGCTCAGGCTGGTACTTTTCCTCCGGCGCGCCACGACGGTGCCGGTGCTCGTGCCGGCCGAGCGCCCCTCGTCGCCTGGGCGCGCCATGACGCTGCAAGTGCCGGGGGCCGAGCTCGCGACCATGCAGCGGGCGGTCGGCTCGGTCTGCCTCCGCCTCGAGCTCGACGCCTGATCCCCGCTACTGCGGCACGCTGCCCTCGATGCCCTCGACATACCAGTTCATGCCGGCAAGCTCCTCGTTCGACATGACGGTGCCTTCGGGGATCACCACCTCGCCTGCCTGGTTCCTGATCGGCCCGGTGAACGGGTGGAAGCTGCCATCGGCGATCGAGGCGGCGATCGCCGTGGCCTCGTCGGCGACCTCGGCCGGCACGGCGGCGTTGATCGGGCCCATCACGATCATGCCCTCGTGCATGCCGCCCCAGATGTCGTGCGTCTCCCAGGTGCCGTCCATCGCCGCCTGGACCCGCTCGATATAGTAGGGCGACCAGTCGTCGATCACCGCGGTCAGCTGCGCCTTCGGCCCGAAGCGGCTCATGTCGGAGGCCTGGCCGACCGCCCAGATGCCGCGCTCCTCGGCGACCTGCATGGCGGCCGGGCTGTCGGTGTGCTGGATGATGACGTCGACGCCCTGGTCGATCATCACGCGCGCCGTGTCGGATTCCTTGGCCGGGTCGTACCAGGTGTTGACCCAGATCACGACCAGCTCGGCGTCGTCGCGCACCGCCTGCAGGCCGAGCATCACGGCATTGATGTCGCGGATCACCTCGGGGATCGGGAAGGAGGCGATGTAGCCGATCTTGCCGGTCTGGCTCACCTTGCCGGCGAGGAAGCCCGAGACGTAGCGGCCCTGATAGGTGGTCGAGAGATAGGTCGCGAGATTGTCCGCCTGCTGGTAGCCGGTCGCATGCTCGAAGATCACGTCCGGGAACTGCTGGGCGACCTTGGCCGTGGCGTTCATGAAGCCGAAGGAGGTCGTGAAGATCATGTCGTGGCCGGAGCTGGCGAGCTGGCGGATCACCCGCTCGGCATCGGCGCCCTCGCTGACGTTCTCGACGAAGGTGGTCTCGACCGCATCGCCGAAATGCGCCTCCAGCGCCTGCCGCCCCTGGTCGTGCTGGTAGGACCAGCCATGATCGCCCACCGGCCCGACATAGACGAAGCCGACCTTGAACGGATCGTCCTGGGCCAGGGCGAGTGTGGTGGTCGCGGCGAGGCCGGCGAAGAGGGTGGTCGCGAGAAGGGTGCGGCGGATCACGGGCTGGCGCTCCTGTTGGTTTGTCGTGCTGCTGGTAGAGAAGCCGCCAATTCGATGCAAGAACGGCGCCACTTCATCCCGGGCTTGCCGTCAGGCGCCGGGCGCGCTTGATGGGGGCGGCGAGCGGGGAGGAGAGGCATGAACGGCATTCTCTGGCAGCCGGGTGCCGAGCGGGCAAACGGCACGGCGATCATGACGATGGCGAGGCGCCAGGGCTTCACCGGCGCCGATGCGGTGGAGGAGCTGCGCCGCTGGTCGGTGGCCGAGCCCGCCGCCTTCTGGGCCGGGGTCTGGGAGCTGGGTGGCGTGCAGGCGAGCGTGCCGGCCGGGACAGTGCTCGCCGAAGCCGACAAGATGCCCGGTGCGCGCTGGTTCGAGGGTGCCAGGCTGAACTTCGCAGCGAACCTGCTTCGCCGCGACGACGCGACGCCGGCCCTGATCTTCCGGGGCGAGGACGGCACGCGGCGCGAGCTCTCGTGGTCGGCGCTCCAGGCCGAGGTCCGCGCCCTCGCGGCGGAGCTCGCGGCCGACGGCGTGGGCGTCGGCGACCGGGTCGCGGGCTATCTCCCGAACTGCCCCGAGGCCATCATCGCCATGCTGGCGACGACCGCGCTCGGCGCCATCTGGTCCTCCGCCTCGCCCGATTTCGGCGTCGCCGGCGTGCTCGACCGCTTCGGCCAGATCGAGCCCAGGGTGCTGGTGACCGTCGACGGCTACCACTATGCCGGCAAGCGCCTCGACATCCGCCAGAAGGTGAGGGATGTCGCGGCCGGCCTGCCGGGCCTCCGCCGCACCGTCGTCGCCCCCTTCCTCGAGAGCGACCCGAACCTCGGCGGCATCCCCCGGGGCGTGTCCTGGGGCGACTATTGCATCAACGTCGATAAGCCACTGACCTTCGTCCAGCTCCCCTTCGACCACCCGGTCTACATCCTCTATTCCTCCGGCACGACCGGCAAGCCCAAGGCCATCGTCCACGGCGCCGGCGGCACGCTGCTCCAGCACCTGAAGGAGCACCTCCTGCACTGCGACACGCGGGCCGGCGAGCGTGTCTTCTACTTCACCACCTGCGGCTGGATGATGTGGAACTGGCTGGTCGGCGGCCTCGCCGCGGAGGAGACGCTCGTCCTTTTCGACGGCTCGCCCTTCCATCCCGAGCCCGCCGCCCTCTTCGACCTCGCCGAGGAGGAAAAGGTCGCTGTCTTCGGCACCAGTGCCAAGTATATCGACGCCTGCAAGAAGGCCGGCCTGCGGCCGAAGGATACACACGACCTCGGGAGGTTGCGCGCCATCCTCTCGACCGGCTCGCCGCTCGTCCCGGAAAGCTTCGACTACGTCTACGACGCGATAAAATCGGACGTGCAGCTCGCGTCGATCTCCGGCGGCACCGACATCGTCTCCTGCTTCGTCCTCGGCAACCCGGCCGGACCCGTGCATCGGGGCGAGATCCAGATGCGCGGCCTCGGCATGGCGGTCGAGGTCTGGAACGAGGAGGGCCGGCCCGTCACCGGCGAGAAGGGCGAGCTCGTCTGCACGGCACCCTTTCCCTGCATGCCGGTCGGCTTCTGGAACGACCCGGACGGCAGCCGCTATCACGACGCCTATTTCGCGCGCTTCCCCGGTGTGTGGTGCCACGGCGACTTCGCCGAGCTGACGCCAACGGGCGGCATCGTCATCCACGGCCGCTCGGACGCCGTGCTGAACCCGGGCGGCGTGCGCATCGGCACGGCCGAGATCTACCGCCAGGTCGAGCAGATCCCCGAAATCCAGGAGAGCATTTGCGTCGGCCAGGACTGGGAAGGCGACGTCCGCGTCGTCCTCTTCGTCCGCCTCGCCCAGGGCGCCGTGCTGAATGCAGCACTCGAGCAGGCGATCCGCAGCCGCATCCGCGCCAACTGCACGCCGCGCCACGTCCCGGCCCGGATCGTCGCCGTCGGCGACATCCCGCGCACGCGCTCGGGCAAGATCAGCGAGATCGCCGTGCGCGACGTGGTCCATGGCCGGCCGGTCAAGAACACCGAGGCCCTGGCCAACCCCGAGGCCCTCGACCTCTATCGCGACCTCGAAGCCTTGCAGGAGTGAGCCCGCCCATGCAGCCGGTCGTTCGTCTCGTTGCTGCCGCCCTCGTCGGCGCCGGCCTCGCCGCCGCCGGCTGGTTCGTCGGCGAGGGCTTCCGCCAGGGCCGTACCGCCGAGCGCGTGGTGACGGTCAAGGGGCTCGCCGAGCGCGAGGTCCGGGCCGATCTTGCCCTCTGGCCCATGCGCTTCGTCGCCACCAGCGACGATCTGGCCGAGGCCCAGGCCACGCTCGCCCGGGCCGAGGCCGCCGTGCTCGCCTTCCTCGCCGCGGGCGGGATCCAGCGCGACGCCATCGAGGTGCAGGGCATCGACGTCACGGACCTTTTGGCCCAGGCCTATCGCAGCGGCCCGGTCGAAAGCCGCTACATCCTCGGCGAGAACCTGATGGTCCGCTTCGCCGACGTGGATGCCATCAAGGCGCTCTCGCAGGACGTCGGCAAGCTGGTCGAGGCCGGCGTCGTTCTCACCAGCGAGGGCCTGCGCGGCCCCTTCTACCTCTTCACCGGCCTGAACGACGTCAAGCCCGGCATGATCGCCGAGGCCACCGCCAATGCCCGCGCCGGGGCCGAGCAGTTCGCCCGCGACAGCGGCAGCGCCATCCAGGGCATCCAGCGCGCCAGCCAGGGCCTCTTCCAGATCCTGCCGCGCGACAACGCGCCCGGCCAGAGCGAGGAGCTGCAGGTGACCAAGACGGTGCGTGTGGTGACCACCATCGACTACCGGCTGGCCGATTGAGCATGCCCGATCCCGCGGACATCCTGCTCGTCCAGCTCGACACGGAAGCGCCACCGGGCCTGATCGAAGCCGTCGCCGAGGCGTCCGGTCGGCATCTGACGATGATCGACGCCCGTGACGAAACACCCCTCGACGTCCTGGGCAGTGCCGCCGCCCTGATCGTCCTCGGTAGTGCCGCCGTTGCCCTCGACCCGGGAAGCCCGCTCGTGGCAGTCCTCCGGGAGCGGGTCCGCCAAGACCAGCCTGTCCTCGCCCTCGATACCGGCGCCGCCCTCCTGGCCCTCGCCTGCGGCGGGACGGTCCGGGCCGGCGGGTCGCACGAGTTCAACTATGTCGACCTGACCCCGACCGCCCTGACCGAAGCCGACCCGGTTCTCCGTGCCCTCGGCTCCGGCCTGCCGTTCATGGAATGGCACGACGATGCAGTGGATCTGCCGGACGAAGTCGCGATCCTGGCCGTCTGCGGCCGCGCCCGCTCCCAGGCCTTCCGCGTCGGCCATCGCGTCTACGGTCTGCGCTTCCATCCGGGTGCGACGGCCGAGATCATCCGCCGCTGGACCGCGATCCGCAGTGCCGCCAGCAACAACCCCGCCATTCGTGTGCGCATCGGCGCCGAGACCGTCCGCCACCAGGAGCGCGCCGAGCGCTTCGGCCGCGCGGTCATCGAGGCGTGGCTGGCGCTCTGCCGGATGGATGAATTGGCGGCCAACGACCTCAGGGGCAGTCGGCGCCGGCCCACTCGAACAGCGCCAGCTTGAAGGCGCCGCCCAGCGGATGCAGCTTCGACTGCGTGCGCGCCTCGCCCTCCTTGACGTAGAACTTGCCTTGGTCGCAGAGCGCCTCCTTCGTCCACTGGTGGCAGGTGCTGCAGGTCTGGCCCTTCCAGGCCGCGTCGTCGAGACCCTCGACTGGGGTGAACTTCGGCGAGCCCTTGATGATCTGCTCGATCGACCGGCCGGAGATCGAGGGGTCGTCGCTGACGAGCGGCAGGCTGAAGCCGAGGGCACCCGGCACCGCGGCGAGCTCGACCTCCACCTCGGCAGCGCCCGACCCCGTCTCTCCGGGCGCCGGGACAGGCTCGGCCGACACGCCGAGCAGCGCCTCGTTGACGAGGCTCCGCGCCTCGTCGGCATAGGGGCTGTCCGGGTAATTGCGCAGGAAGAGCACGAGCTGGACCGGGTCGCGCGTGGCGCTGACCGCCTCCCACAGCCGCCGCTCGGCCTGCTCCTGGGCCGTCGGCATCTCGGCCGGCCGGAAGGTGAAGTCGCGCACCAGCGACGAGCTGTCCCAGGGCGTCTGGGCGCCGTTGGTCGCCTCCAGCACCGCCACCCGGACATCCTTGAACATCTGCTCGATCGGCACGCCGGGCTGGGTCATCGCCTGGGCGAGGGCGGCCGTGAACGGGCTGTTCATGCCGGTGCCGTCGTAAGCCACCCTGCCGGGCGCGGTCGCATAGGTGATGAAGGTCCCGGTCGGCGCATCCATGCGCGCCAGGCCCTGCTCGACCGCGCCCACCTCGGCGAACGGGTTGTCGCGGCAGGCATCGAGAATGACGATATTGGTGATGTTGCGCGCCGATTCCATCTGCCGCAGCACCCAGCGCCCCTCGACCCCGACGAGGTCGAGATCCGCCTCGTCGCGGATCGTGCTGCGGATCGGGATCAGGTAGTTGTTGCCCTTCGCCTGCACCGCGTGCCCGGCATAGTAGAAGAGCCCGACCGTGTCCGGGCCGCCCGCCCTGAGGCTGCGACCGAAATTGGCGATGGCGTCCTTCATCGTCGCCTGGTCGGCGTCGATGAGCTGGATCACCTCGAAGCCGAGGGAGCCGAGCGTCTCCGCCATCAGCCGCGCGTCATGCGCCGGGTTGTCCAGGGCGGGGTTGATCTCGTAGGCGGCGTTGCCGATCACCAGGGCGATGCGCTGCTCGGCCCGCGCCGTGCCGGCATGCGCCAGAGTCGCCACCCCGGCCAGGGCGGCCAGCACCACCCCGACGCAACGAAAGAATCCTGACTTCAATGCCAACCAGCGCATGCCCCAAGGTATCGCTGGCACTACCGGAAAATCAAGTGCCGCCGACGACTTGCATGCACGGGTCGACCGTGCGACCTCTCTAGTCTCGACAATCCGGCGAACGACGTTCAGGGAGTGAACGGATGATTTCTGCCAGTCCTGCTGCGATTGCCGCGCGCGGTCGCGGCCCCGCAGCTCTTCTTCTCGCCGCGCTGCTGGTGCTCTCCGGTGCCGGTGCCGTGGCACAAGAACCCTTCGCCCCGGGCTGGACCATGGCGCCCGAGCTCTCCAAGCTCGACGTCCAGTCGGTGAAGAACGAGACCAAGGTCGAATCCAGCACGTTTGCCGCCTTCGAGGGCGCCATCGCGCCGGATGGCCAGGCGACCGTCACCATCCAGCTCAACAGCATCGACACGGGCGTCGACCTGCGCAATGTCCGCATGCGCTTCCTCTTCTTCGAGACGTTCAAATATCCTGAAGCGGTCGTCACCGTGCAGCTCGACCGGGCGATGCTCGGCGACCTCGAGAGCCGCCGCCGGCTGAACCTGACCCTGCCGTTCGAGCTCGACCTGCACGGCATCACCAAGGAGCTGGAAACCGAGGTCGTGCTGACGCTCTTGACCGACGAGCTCGTCTCGGTCGCCTCGAGCCGGCCGATCTCGATCGGCACCGAGCTTTTCGACCTCACCGATGGCCTGAAGAAGCTGGAGGAAGCGGCCTCGGTCTCGGTCATCCCCTCGGGCTCGGTCACCTTCGACTTCGTCTTCCGCCGCAACGATGCGACGGGCCCGGTCATCGTCGCCGCGGCCCCGAGCGCCACGAGTGACACCACCGGCGCCGCCACCGCCGTCGAAACCAAGGGCGACTTCTCCGCCGAGGAATGCGCCGGCCGCTTCGACATCATGTCGCGCACCGGGGCCATCTACTTCCGGACCGGCAGCGCCGTGCTCGACCAGGAGAGCCGGCCGCTCCTCGATACCGTGGTCGCCATCGTCGAGCGCTGCCCGGGCGTCGCCGTGCGGGTCGCCGGCCATACCGATTCCGTCGGCCCGGACGAGCTCAACCAGGCCCTGTCCGAAGCCCGCGCCCGCTCCGTCACCACCTACCTCGAGGAGCACGGCGTCCCCGCCGCCCGCCTCCAGTCCATCGGCTACGGCGAAACTCGCCCCGTCGCCCCCAACGACACCCCCTGGAACCGCAGCCGCAACCGCCGCATCGAGTTCCTCGTCGTCGGTGAAGGCTGAGGCCGGCCAACACCACCAGCCAATATTCCGGTGGAGCGCGAGGAGGCCGTGCCTCCTCGCATCCCTTGTCGGTTACTGCGCCTCCTCGACGCGCGTGTGCCCCGCGCCCTGGGCGAGGGAGGCTTCGAGGAAGGGGTCGAGGTCGCCGTCGAGCACGGCGGAGGGGTTGGGGCTCTCGGTGCCGGTCCTGAGGTCCTTCACCATCTTGTAGGGGTGGAGGACGTAGGAGCGGATCTGGTGGCCGAAGCCGATGTCCGACTTGGTCGCCTCGGTGGCGTCCTGCTCGGCGCGGCGCTTCTGCAATTCGAGGTCGTAGAGCTTGGCCCTGAGCATGTTCATGGCCGTCGCCCGGTTCTTGTGCTGGCTGCGGTCGTTCTGGCAGGCGGCGACGATGCCGGTCGGCAGATGGGTCAGGCGGACGGCGGAATCGGTCCGGTTGACGTGCTGGCCGCCGGCGCCCGAGGCCCGGTAGGTGTCGACCTTGAGATCCTTGTCGTTGATCTCGATCTCGATCGAATCGTCCACCTCGGGGCTGACCCAGACGCTGGCGAAGCTGGTGTGGCGGCGGGCGGCGCTGTCATAGGGCGAGATGCGCACGAGGCGGTGCACGCCTGACTCGGTCTTGAGCCAGCCATAGGCATTGGTGCCGAGCACCTTGATGGTCGCCGACTTGATGCCGGCCTCCTCGCCGGCATTCTCCTCGATCCACTCGATCTTGTGGCCATGCGCCTCGGCCCAGCGCAGATACATGCGCAGCAGCATCTCCGCCCAGTCCTGGCTCTCCGTGCCGCCGGCCCCGGCCTGGACCTGGACGAAGGCGTTGTTGCCGTCCGCCTCGCCCGAGAGCAGGGCCTGCAGGGCGAGCTTGTCGATCCGCGCCTTGATGCCGCGCAGCTCCGCCTCGATCGAGTCGAGCGTGGCGTCGTCGTCCTCGAGCTCGGCGAGCTCGGCGAGCTCCAGCGCATCGGCCCGCGCCTGCTCCATGGCGAGCTGGCCGTCGATGGCATCGGCCAGATGCTGGCGCTCGCGCATCAGCGCCTGCGCCTTCTCCGCGTCGTTCCAGAGGTTCGGGTCCTCGCTCAGGCTGTCCAGCTCGTCGCGACGTCGCCGGGCATTGTCCCAGTCAAAGATGCCTCCGCAGCAGGACCAGGCCCTGCTCGACAGCGTCGTTCAGATTGATGATCTCGGCCCGCATGGCAAAATCTCGCTTTCGCTCGTTGGCAGGGAACTGGAGGGGAAGGTCAGTAGAGGCCGCCGGCGCTGCCGCCCCCCGCCGTGCGTGGCAGGCTGGGCAGCGCCTGGCCGTTCGGATCGGGGTTCGCGGCGGTCGGCGCACCGGTCGACCGTTCGGTCGGCTCGGTGCCCGGCAGGAAGGCTTCGGCGATCACCGAGGTCGTGGCGGGGCCGGGCAGGAGCCCGGTATCGGCGTCGATCCGCACGACCCGCACACCGGGCGGGGTGCGGAACGGCGTCGCCGGGGCATCCTCGAGGGCGGCCGCCATGAAATCGATCCAGATCGGCAGCGCGACATTGGCGCCGGTGGTCTTGCGACCGAGATTGCGCGGCTGGTCGAAGCCCACATAGACGCCGACCACGAGATCCGGCGAGAAGCCGACGAACCACGCATCGCGCGAATCGTTGGTGGTGCCGGTCTTGCCGCCGAGCGGCTTGCCGATCCGGCTCGCCGCGACCCCGGTGCCGCGCTGCACCACGCCCTCGAGGATGCTGACCATCTGGTAGGCGCGTGGCGCATCCTCCACCACCGGGCGGGTATCGGGCAGGACCGGCGGCGGCTCGCTGTCCCAGGCGAGCTTCCGGCAATCGGGGCAAGGCCGCTCGTCGCGCCGCATCACCGTGCGACCGAACCGGTCCTGGATGCGCTCGACCAGCCGGCCCTCGATCTCGCGGCCGCCATTGACCAGCATCGCATAGGCCTCGGTCAGGCTCATCAGGTCGACCTCGTTGGCGCCGAGCGAGGCCGCGAGATTGGTGCCGAGGCCGCGGTCGATGCCGAAGCGGCGGGCGACGTCGACCACCTTGTCCATGCCGATCTCGCGCGCGAGGCGCACGGTCATCAGGTTGCGCGACTTCTCCACGCCGACGCGCAGCGTGCTCGGGCCGTAGAAGTTATCGCTGTAGTTCTCGGGCTTCCAGACCGGCAGGTCGGGGCCCTGGTCGATCACCAGAGGTGCGTCGAGGATGATGCTGGCGGGGGTGAAGCCGTTCTCCAGCGCCGCCAGGTAGACGAACGGCTTGAACGCCGAGCCCGGCTGCCGATAGGCCTGGGTCGCCCGGTTGAACTGGCTCTGGCGGAAGCTGAAGCCGCCGCTCATCGCCAGCACGCGGCCGGTATGCGGATCGAGCGCCACCAGGGCCCCCTCGACCGAGGGCCGCTGGCGGAGCGCCCAGCGCCCGCCCGCCTCCTCGCCGTCCGTGACCCATTCGACGGCGACGAGGTCGCCCGGTGCCAGGACATCGCTCACCGCGTCGACCGGTGCCCCGAATTCGCCATCACCCAGCTCGGGCGTGGCCCAGCGCACGTCGGCGAGGGCCAGCGACGTCCTGCTGCCATCGGCGAAGCCGATCCCGGCGGCACCGCTGCCGGCCTCGAGCACCAAAGCGACACGCCACGGCTCGACCTCGAAGCCCGGATCGAAGCTGGCCACCGCGGCCGGCCAGTCCGTGGTGGCGGCGAGGTCCAGCACACCCAGGGGCCCGCGCCAGCCCTGGCGCTCCCGGTCATAGGTGGCGAGGCCCTCGCGGAGCGCCTTGTCGGCCTTGGCCTGCAGCTCGGGATCGACGGTGGTCCGGACCGACAGGCCGCCCTGGTAGAAGCCGTCCTCGCCGAACTCGCGCACGAGCTGGCGGCGGACGTCCTCGGTGAAGAAATCGGCCCTGGCATAGTCGATGCTGTCGCGGCTGCGGGTGACCAGGGGCTCGGCGATCGCCGCCGCATGCTCGGCCGCGGTGATCGCCCCGTCGGCGAGCAGCCGGTCGAGCACGTAGTCGCGGCGGCCGCGGGCGAGCTCGGGAGCGCGGTCGGGGTCGTAGGTCGAGGGCGCTTTCGGCAGGGCCGCGAGGAAGGCCGCCTCGGCCAGGGTCAGCTCGTCGAGCGCCTTGTCGAAATAGCTGAGCGCCGCCGCCGCCACGCCATAGGAGCGGCGGCCGAGGAAGATTTCGTTGAGATAGAGCTCGAGGATGCGGTCCTTGGTGAAGGCCTGCTCGATCCTGAGCGCCAGGATCGCCTCCTTGAGCTTGCGCTCGAGCGAGACCTCGTTGGTGAGCAGGAAGTTCTTCGCCACCTGCTGGGTGATGGTGGAGGCACCCTGCGGCCGCTGGCCGGTGCCGAGCGCCTTGAAGTTGTCGATCGCCGCCCGGGCGATGCCGACGGGGTCGATGCCGGGGTGCTGGTAGAAGCTCTTGTCCTCGGCCGAGATGAAGGCCTGCTTGACCATGGCCGGAATGGCGTCGACGGGCACGAAGACCCGCTTCTCGTGCGCGTACTCGGCGAGCAGCCGGCCGTCGGCGGCATGGATGCGGGTCACGGTCGGCGGCTGGTAGTCCGCGAGACGGGCGAAATCCGGCAGGTCGGCGGCATAGCGGTGCACGATATAGGCGACACCCGCTCCGGCGATCACCAGCCAGACCGCCGCGGTGACGCCGAGCCAGGCCAGGGCTTTGACGAGCCAGCGCAAGACGCTCATTCCTTCTCTATGCAGCACCGAACGGGGCACCGCCGATCGGGGCACCGCCGATCGGCGACGGGACGGCAGCGACCGGCGTCAGCGGCACCGGACGTACAGCCCGGGGCGGACCCCTGTCCACCGGCGACATGTCCGTCGCCCTCTCAAATGGTCGAGGCGTGGCCGATCGCCAATGGTCGGGCATCAACTGCGTGCCTGCGTCACCCCGAAGTAGCGGTCGATCGCCCTGAGCGTCGCCTCGGCGAGCCGCTTCTGGTAGGCGGGATCGGCGAGGTTGGCGGCATCGGTCGGGTTGGAGAGATAGCCCAGCTCCAGAAGCACGGAGGGGGTGTCCGGCGACTTCAGCACGACGAACCCGGCGAAGCGGCGGGTGTTGCGCAGGAGCCTGGTGACCTCGCCGAGCTCGGCCGTGAGCACGTCGGCGAACTCGATCGACTTGTTGTTGGTGTCGCGCTGCGCCAGGTCGATCAGGATGCCCGCCACCACCTCGTCATGCGCCGAGAGATCGGTGCCGGCGATGATGTCGGCCTTGTTCTCCTTGGCGGCCAGGAGCGCCGCCTCGCTGTCCGAGGCGGTGTCGGAGAGCGTGTAGACCGAGGCCCCGCGCAACCGCGCATCGGCGAGGCTGTCCGCATGGATGGAGATGAAGAGCGAGGCATTGGCCCCGTGCGCGCGCTGGATGCGATCACGCAGGGCCACGAACTCGTCGCCCCGGCGCGTGAGCACCACGTCGTAGCGGCCGGTTCCCTCGATCAGCTCGGTCAGGCGGTCGGCGATCTGCCGCGTGATCACCTTCTCCGGCACACCATTGATGCCGATGGTGCCGGGATCGATGCCGCCATGCCCGGCGTCGATGACGACGACCCGGCGGCGGAGCGGCGGGTCGGCCGGGCGCAGCGGTGCCGCCGGAACCGCCGCGAGGGTGACGTCCTCGGGCCGCTCGCTCGGCGGGGCCGGGATCGCCCCGAGGGCCGGGTCGGCCGTCGCCCGGGCGACCCGCACCGGGCGGGGCAGCGGCCTGGCGAATTGCGGCGCACGGGCAGTGGCGGCCGCCGGCCGGGCGGTCGCCGGCGCGGCAGCGACGGCAGCCGGCGCCGGTGGCGGCAGGGCGGTGATGTCGATCAGGATGCGATGGTGGCGAACCTCGGCCGATGGTGCCAACTGCTCCTGACGGACGATGCGGAACGGTCGGCCGACATCGACGACGAGTCGCGCCCGCTCCGGCCCGAGCCGACCGTAGGTCACGCTCTGCGCCAGGCCGACCGGACGGTTCTGCGGGTGCTCGCGCACCCGCCAGCGCACGTCGTCGAGGTCGACGACGAGCCGCGGTGGATCGGCGAGCACCGTTGCGCCGAAGCGGACTGGCCGGTCCACGTCCAGGACGACGCGGGTGACCGCCTCGTTGATGCCGAAGCGCACGCCCACGACCTCCGGGGTTTCGCTCGCCAGCGCCCTGCCGAAGAGGAGGAGGACGACCGTGGCGAAGAGGGCAAGGCCGGTCGCCAGCAACCGCGTCGCCGACCGGCCGGCCGATGCGTGGAACCGTATCTGGTGCATCCGCAACCCGTCGCTACTCCATGTCGTGGGCTGATTATCGCATTGTAGTCGCCAGGGACAGTTATTATAGTCCCGTCCATGGTACGAGTAGGGCAATGACAGGAACGAGTCGAGTGGCCAGGCCGGCTGCTTCGCCTGTCGTCCGCATGGCGTTGCCCGCTCACCTGTCGAGCCTTCTCAACGACATCGCGGGATCGACCGGCGGAATACCCGTCGGCACGAGGCTGCGGCCGGCGTTCGACCAGGAGGCCGCCAGCAATGGCGGCCGGCCCGCCGGCCGCGACGCGAACGTCGCCCCGAAACTCGAGACTGCCATGGCTCGACGCGTGGCGACCGTCCGGCATGCCTCGGCATGCCGCGTGACGGTGGCGACGCGTCGCATCACAACCAGCCCGCCGACCGCGCCAGCGCGGTGGTGCGCCATCAGACGCCCGTTTCGTCGCCGCAGCCCCGGCGCCGGCCGCGACTCAGGGCGGGAGATTCCATTCAATGACCAAACGCATGCTCATCGATGCGACACACGCGGAAGAGACCCGGGTTGTCGTGTTGCAGGACCAGCAGCTCGTTGATTTCGATTTCGAATCGTCGACCAAGAAGCAGCTCAAGGGAAATGTCTACCTCGCCAAGGTGACGCGGGTCGAGCCGTCGCTCCAGGCCGCCTTCGTCGAGTATGGCGGCAACCGGCACGGCTTCCTCGCCTTCAGCGAGATCCACCCGGACTATTTCCAGATCCCGCAGGCGGACCGTGAGCTTCTGGCCAAGCTGGAGCGCGAGAGCGTCGAGGCCGACGCGGCCAACGGTGACGCCCGCCGCGGGCGCGGCCGCAAGCGCCGGGCCGAAGCGGCGGAGGACGAGAGCGATGCCGCCGAGGGCGATGCCGCCGAGGGCGATGCTGCCTACGGCGAGGCACGGGACGGCGAGGCCGACGACGACGAGCGGCCGATCCGGGTCCGCGAGGATTCCGAGGAGGAAACCGCCGATGTCATGAGCGAGCAGGCCCGCCGCCGGGCCAAGCTGCTGCGCTCATACAAGATCCAGGAAGTGATCAAGCGGCGCCAGATCATGCTGGTGCAGGTCGTCAAGGAGGAGCGCGGCAACAAGGGCGCCGCGCTCACCACCTACCTGTCGCTGGCCGGCCGCTACTGCGTCCTGATGCCCAACACCGCCCGGGGCGGCGGCATCAGCCGCAAGATCAGCAGCTCGGAGGACCGCAGCAAGCTCAAGGCGATCGTCGCCGAGCTCGATGTGCCGCAGGGCATGGGCCTGATCGTGCGCACCGCCGGCCAGCAGCGCAGCCGGGCCGAGATCAAGCGCGACTACGACTACCTGATGCGCCTCTGGAGCGACATCCGCGACACCACGCTGCAGAGCGTGGCGCCGGCCCTGATCTACGAGGAAGGCGACCTCATCAAGCGGGCGATGCGCGATCTCTACAGTCGTGACATCGACGAGGTGCTGGTCGAGGGCGAGGAGGCGCACAAGTCGGCGAAGCGCCTGATGACGATGATGATGCCGTCCCGCGCCCGTCACGTGAAGCTCTACAAGGAGGAGCTGCCGCTCTTCTTCAAGCACAAGGTCGAGGACCAGCTCGACGCGATGCACAGCCCGATCGTCCAGTTGCCGTCGGGCGGCTCGATCGTCATGCACGCCACCGAGGCGCTGATCGCGATCGACGTCAACTCGGGCAAGTCGACGCGCGAGCGGCACATCGACGAGACCGCGGTCAAGACCAACCTGGAGGCCGCGGACGAGATCGCCCGGCAACTGCGCTTGCGGGATCTCGCCGGGCTCGTGGTGATCGACTTCATCGACATGGGCGAGATGCGCCATCAGCGCGCGGTCGAACGCCGGGTCAGGGATGCGCTGAAGATCGACCGCGCAAGGATCCAGCTCGGCAAGATCAGCATGTTCGGCCTGCTCGAGCTGTCGCGCCAGCGGCTGCGGCCGAGCCTGCAGGAGCTGAGCTCGCGGCCCTGCCCGACCTGCCAGGGCCTGGGCTCCGTGCGCTCGACCGAATCCTGCGCGTTGCAGGCGCTCAGGCTCGCCGAGGAAGCTGGCATCCGCAACGAGGCCAAGGTGCTGCGGCTGACCTTGCCGGGCGAGGTGGCGCTCTATCTGCTGAACCAGAAGCGCGACGGTCTGGTGCGGGTGGAGCAGCGCTACGCGATGCGGGTCGAGATCGTCGTGGATCCGGAGATGACACCGGGTCACCATTCGGTCGAGGTGGTTCAGCGCCGGGCGGCCCACGAGGTCGTGCCGCCGCGGCCGGCCATGGTCGAGGAGCCGGTCGAGCCGGCGACGGCCGAGGCGGACGACGCCGACGACGCCGACGAGGCGGACGAGAGGCCGGTGGAGCGGGCGCCGACGGGGACGCGCGAGACGGCGAAGGTCGAGGATGACGAGGAAGGCGGCCGTCGGCGTCGGCGTCGTCGTCGTCGGCGGCGGCGGCCGGAGGAGAATGGCGGCGAGGCGTCGGCCCGTGCCGATGCGGCCGCGGAAGGCGAGGCCGACGAGGAACCGTCGAGCCCGGCAGCGAGCGCTCCCGATGGCCCGGCGGAGGCTCAGGTGAGCGACACGGTGGTGGTCCCGGCAGAGGCCGCGTCGCCGGACGGCGTCGAGGCGGCGTCGCCGGAAGCGGTGGACGCGGCAGCACCGCCGGCCGAGCCCCGGAAGCCGCGGCGGCGGCGGCGGACCCGTCGCCCGACGGACGAGGCGGCGGCCACGGAGGCGCCCTCGGCCGACGATGTGGACGACGCACCTGCGGCCTCGGCAGAGGCGGTGGCCGGCGACGACGCGGCGCCGGTTGCGATTGCCGACGACCCAGAGCCGGCCCCATCCGAGCCGGCCCCATCCGAGCCGTTGCCGGTCGAGCCGCTGCCCGGGCAGCCGGCCGTCGAGGTGCCGGAGCCCGTGGCGGCGGAGGCGGCCCCGGAGCCGGCGTACGAGCCGGCTCCCGAGGCGATCCCGGAACCGGCCCCGGAACCGCTGGATGCGCCGACGGCGCAGCCTCTGCGGGAGGAACGCGAGATGGCGCTGGCCGACGAGGCGCCCGAGCCGCAGCCGGCCCGGCAGGGATGGTGGAGTCGGTGGGTCCGCTGAGGCGCCCGTCCTGCCGCGGGCGGCGTCGCGCATCTTCACCAGGCCTTCACTGCGGATCTGCTAGGCTCGACAGGATGAGAGGTGCCCTGGCCCGGTTGCCGGGGCCGGCGAGCTTTGGAGGTTGCGGGTGAAGGCTTGGCGCGCGGTCCTGGTTCTGGTCCTGGTGCTGGTCGGGGGCACGGCGCGGCCGCTGCTGGCGCAGGGCCTGATCCGCGACGCCGAGGTGGAGGCGGAGCTCCGGCTGATCGCCGAGCCGATCTTCGCTGCTGCCGGGCTCGACCCGGAGAGCGTGCGGATCTACATGATCAACGACCCGACGCTCAACGCCTTCGTCGCCGGCGGGCAGAACCTCTTCATCCATACCGGGCTCATCCTGCGCACCGAGACGCCGGACCAGCTCGCCGGCGTGATCGCCCATGAAACCGGTCACATCGCCGGCGGGCATCTGTCGCGGTCCCGCGACGCCATGGGCCAGGCCCAGACCGAGGCCATCATCGGTGCCTTGCTCGGTGCCGCGGCCATCGTCGCCGGAGCACCACAGGTCGGCACCGCCATCATTGCCGGCGGCGCCACCGTCGCCGAGCGCAACCTCCTGAAATTCAGCCGCGGCCAGGAGCAGGCCGCTGATCAGGCGGCGATCAAGTATCTGGCGGCGGAGGAACTGCCGCCGACGGGGCTCGCCGAGTTCTTCCGCGTCCTCGAGAACCAGAACCTGCGGATCAATTCCGAAGGCCCGTCCTATCTGCGCACCCACCCCCTGACCCGCGATCGGATCACCTTCGTCGAGGGCGAGGCCGCCCGGTCGCCCTATGCCGGCCGAACCTACCCGCCGGAGGTCGAAGAGGCGCACGGCCGGGTTCGGGCCAAGCTCGAGGGCTTCCTGCTCGAGCCGATGGAGGTCATCCAGCGGAACACCGGCGATACCTACAACGAGCGTTACGCCCGGGCAGTCGCTCTATTTCGCCGTGGCGAAACCGATCGGGCGCTGGAGCTGGTCGACGGCCTTATCGTGGAGCGCCCGGAGGACCCCTATCTCCACGAGCTGCGTGGCCAGATCCTGTTCGAGAGCGGGCGGGTGGCCGCAGCGGTCGAGCCGTACCGCGTGGCCTTGGCCGGGCGCCCGGATTCGGCGCTGATCCGTTTCGGCCTGGGTCGGGCGCTGCTCGAATCGCCCGAGCCCGAGGCGGTGAACGAGGCTGCCGTCCTCTTGCGTGAGGTCGTGCGCCTGGAGCCGGAAAACGCCTACGCTTGGCGGTTCCTGGGCGTCGCCGAAGGGCGGCTCGGCAACCAGGGCCGTGCCTCGCTGGCGCTGGCCGAGAACGCCGTGCTGCTGCGCAAGCCGGAGGATGCCGAGCTCTATCTCCGCCGGGCACGGCAGCATGTCCAGCCGAGCGACCCGGATTGGGTGCATCTCCAGGATCTGGAGCTCGCCGCCGGTCGGCTGGGCGACGCCGGCTGACACCTTGCCGCGGCACGCGCCGAGCGGGTGCCTGATGCGGGAATTCGTACATCTGAAAAAAACTCGAGGTTGTTTTCGGCTCGCCTATTGACCGAGCCCCGGCGCACCCTAAACTCGGATGTGGCATCCGAATTTTGGGGATCCGCCGCTTCCGGCACGGGCGTGACGTTCGCGCGGACGGGTGTCTTGCTGCTTTGTGTGTAATAATCGATTTGGCGTCTTTCTTCGGGTATTTCGATCCGTGGAAAAAACCGCCTTTTTGAAAGAGGATGCCGAAGTTTAATTTTATTCGTCGGGCGGTCGTGTTACCTTGTCCATAGTCGAATCTCGCGAGATGAGGGAGGGCGCGAGAGCACGTGCAACCGGCAAGGGGTGTTGTGGATGCAGGCTGATAAGGTCGATTTTGCCGCTCTGATCGAGAACGACCGGATCGAACGTCAGCGCCAGGAATGGCAAGGTACTTTTCTCGAATATCTCGAGCTGGTGAAGGCGCAGCCCGACCTCGCCGACCTCGCTCATCGCCGCGTCTACCACATGATCGCCGGCCGGGGGGTCGCCGACCTCGACCTCGAGGCGGACCCGCGCGCCAAGCGCGTCTTCGGCGACGAGCCCGTCAAGGTCTACGATTTCTTCAAGGACGAGTTCTTCGGCATGGAGCGGACGCTCGAGAAGATCGTCCGCTACTTCCATGCCGCCGCCATGGGCGGCGAGGAAGCCCGCCAGGTGCTGTACTTCATGGGTCCCGTCGGGTCGGGCAAGAGCAGCCTGATGGAGCGCCTGAAGCGGGGGCTCGAGGAGCTCGAGCCGATCTTCGTCATCGACGGCTCGCCCAACTACAGCAACCCGCTCTGCCTGATCCCGCGCCACCTGCGGCCGGCCTTCGAGGAGATGCTCGGCGTCAGGATCGAGGGCGACATCGACCCGATCACCCGCCATCGCCTGATGACCGAGTTCAAGGGCGAGTACGAGAAGATGCCCGTCCGCACCATGAGCTTCTCGATTCGCGGGAGGCGCGGGGTCGGCGTGGTGCCGCCGGTCGACCCGAACAACCAGGACACCTCCGTGCTGATCGGCTCGGAGGACATCTCCAAGCTCGACCGCTACTCCGAGGGCGATCCCCGCGTGCTGGAGCTTTCCGGCGCCTTCAACGTCGGCAATCGCGGGCTCGTCGAGTTCATCGAGGTCTTCAAGAACGAGACCGAGTACCTGCACACGATGATCACCGCGACGCAGGAGAAGATGGTGCCCGCACCGGGCCGCCACGGCACGGTCTATGTCGACACCTGCATCGTCGCCCACTCCAACGAGGCCGAATGGCAGAAGTTCAAGGCCGACCATACCAACGAGGCGATCCTCGACCGGATCGTCGTGGTCAAGGTGCCCTACAACCTCCGGCTCAGCGAGGAGGTGAAGATCTACCGGAAGTTCCTCGGCCGCTCGAAATTCGAGGCGGTGATCGCCCCGCACACGCTCGAGATCGCGTCGATGTTCGCGATCCTCTCGCGGCTCGAGCCCTCGGCTAAGTGCGATCTCATGACCAAGCTCAAGATCTACAATGGCGAGGAGGTCCTGGAGAAGGGCCGGCCGAAGAAGCTGACGGTGCGCGAGCTGCGCGACGACACGCGGCGCGAGGGGCTGTTCGGCGTGTCCACCCGGTTCATCATGAAGGCGCTGGATTCGGCGCTGGCGCAGAACGAGGATTCGATCCACCCCATCAATGTGCGCGAGGCGCTGATCGGCATGGTGAAGGAAGCCGACATCGCCGACGACACGCGCAAGCACTATCTCGAGTTCCTCCAGGACACGCTGCACAAGGCCTATCTGGAGCTGCTCGAGAAGGACATCACCAAGGCCTTCGTCTTCTCCTTCAAGGGCCAGGCCGAGACCCTCTTCCAGAACTACCTAGACCACGCCGAGGCCTACGTCACCAAGACCAAGGTCAAGGACCCGGCGACCAGGGACGAGATGCAGCCCGACGAGGGCTTCCTCAAGTCGATCGAGGAGCAGATCGCCATCATCGGCCCGGCCGCCGACGGTTTCCGCCAGGAGGTCATCGCCTATCTCTGGGCCGCCACGCGGCGCGGCGAGAAGATCGACTACGAATCATACGAGCCCTTGAAGGAGGCGATCGAGAAGAAGCTGATGAACTCGGTCCGCGACATCAGCCGGATCATCACCAAGGCGCGCACCCGCGACGAGGAGCAGCGGCAGAAGTACGATGCCATGGTGGAGAACCTGATCGGGCAGGGCTACACCGAGGCGAGCATCGACACGATCCTCAAATATGCCGCCAACCACCTCTGGAAGGATTGAGAGGGGGCTGGGCAGGGGCCATTTTCAAGTAGATGACCGTATTCCGCCCCTACGCCGAAGGTGACGCGCTCCGCTCGGACCGCAGCGCCGGTGATCGCAAGCGGCACCGCGACAAGCTGCGCCGCTCCATCCGCGACAACATCGCCGACATCATCGCCGAGGAGAGCATCATCGGTCGCGATCGCGACCGGATCGTCAAGGTGCCGATCCGCGGCATCAAGGAATACCGCTTCGTCTTCGGCGACAACGAGGGCGGGGTCGGGGCGGGCGAGGGTGGCACCGAGCCCGGCCAGGTCGTCGGCAAGGCCGGGCAGAAGCCCGGCCAGGGTCAGGGCCAGGGGCCGGGCGGCAACGAGCCGGGCGCCGACATCTACGAGACCGAGATCACGCTCGACGAGCTGGTCGACATCATGTTCGAGGATCTGGAGCTGCCGGATCTCGAGCGGAAGATCCTGAAGGAGGCCCTTTCCGAGCGGGTGGCCAAGCGGCTCGGCTATCGCAAGCAGGGTGTTCGCGCCCATCTCGACCGCAAGCGCACGGTCAAGGAGCGCCTCAAGCGGCAGATCGCGACCGGCAATGTCGAGACCCTGCGCGCCGAGGCCGAGGGCGGTGCTCCGGCCGAGCGCTTCCCCTTCCGCCGGGGCGACCTGACCTATCGGCGCCTCAGGGTCGACACGCGCGAGGAGTCCAACGCCGTGGTGATCTGCATCATGGACACCTCGGGCTCGATGGACCGGCTGAAGAAGTACCTGGCACGCAGCTTCTTCTTCCTCCTCTACCAGTTCGTCCGCACCAGGTACCAGAACACCGAGCTGGTCTTCATCGGCCACCACACCAAGGCCAAGGAGGTCGACGAGGACGAGTTCTTCCACAAGGGCGAGAGCGGCGGCACGCTGATCTCATCGGGCTACCAGAAGGCGCTGGAGATCGTCCGCGACCGCTTCCACCCGGCCCACTGGAACATCTACGCCTTCCATTGCTCCGACGGGGACAACTTCGATTCCGACAATGCCGAGGCGCTGAAGGCGGCGCGCGAGCTCTGCGATACCTGCAACCTCTTCGGCTATGGCGAGATCAAGCCGATGGGCTCGCACTACTACGAGAGCTCGATGATCGACCGCTTCCGCAAGCTCGAGGCGCCGAACTTCCAGTCGGTCCTGATCGAGCGGCGCGAGGACATCTGGCCGGCCTTCAAGGCGTTCATGTCGAAGGACCGCGTGGCGGGCGAGAGCTGACGGCGATGAGCGAATGGAACCTTCACGAGCTCGAGGCCTGGGACGAGCGGATCCGCGCCAAGGTCAAGGAATTCGGCCTCGACGTGTACGAGCAGGAGTTCGAGGTCTGCGACCAGAACGCCATGCTCGGCTACATGGCCTATCACGGCATGCCGTCGCACTACCCGCACTGGAGCTACGGCAAGAGCTTCGAGCAGCTCAAGACCATGTACTCCTATGGCGTGCAGGGCCTGCCCTACGAGATGGTGATCAACTCCGATCCCTGCCTCGCCTACCTCATGCGGGACAACTCGCTCTGCCTGCAGGTCCTGACCATCGCCCACGTCTACGGGCACAACGACTTCTTCAAGAACAACTTCACCTTCACCAGCGCCACCCGGGCCGGCGAGACCATCAGCTCGTTCAAGACGCGGGCGGACCGGGTCAGGGCCTATCTCGAGGACCCGTCGATCGGCACCGATGCGGTCGAGCGCCTGCTGGACGCGGCGCACGCGCTCTCGATGAACCGGTCGCGCAACCAGGCGATCCGCCAGCTCAGCCGCAGGGAGCAGGCCGACCGGCTGCACGAGGAAGCGGCCGGCCCGCACGACGAATTCGCCCATCTGGTCCAGCGAGCCGAGCGACCGACTCCCAATCTCGACCGGGTGCCGCTCGAGCCGGACCAGAACCTGCTGCTCTTCATCCGCGACCACAGCCCCGACATCGCCGCCTGGGAGGCGGACCTGCTCACCATCGTCGACGAGGAGGCGCGCTACTTCATCCCGCAGATCGAGACCAAGATCATGAACGAGGGCTGGGCCAGCTACTGGCACCACAAGATCATGATGTCCCTCGACCTGCCCCAGGCGATCCGGCTCGAGTTCATGGTCCGCCACAACCAGGTGATCTGCCCCCATCCGGGCAGCCTCAATCCCTACCACCTGGGTTTCGTCGTCTGGCACGACATCGAGCGGCGCTTCGGCGGTGCCGATTCGAAAGAGGGCCGCGCCAAGCTCTTCGAGGTGCGCGAGAGCGACCGCGACACGGCCTTCCTGCGCCGCTTCCTGACCCCCGAGCTTATGCGCGAGCTCGATCTCTTCTCCTACAAGCCCCGCGGCGAGCATCTGGTGGTCGACCGCGTCTCTGACGAGGCGCACTGGGAGGAGGTCAAGGCGAAGCTGCTCGCCCAGATCGGCACCGGCAGCCTGCCGGTGATCAGCGTCATCGACGCCGACCATGCCGGCCGGCGGGCGCTGATGCTGCGCCACGAGCACGACGGCCGCGACCTCGACATGACGAGTGCCGAGAAGACCCTGCAGCACGTCCGCACCCTCTGGCGCCACGACGTCTATCTGCAGACCCGGCTGCGCGGCAAGAAGGCGCTCATGAGCTCGACCGAGGCCGGCTTCGACGCCAGGCTCGTCGCCTGATCGGGGCACGGCCGTAACGGAACTTCCCGTTGGACAAGCCGCGGTGCGACTGGCAATCCTCGCAGTGGCAGAATGCAGCGATAAGGGGGGATGGTCGGCATCATGGCGCGCTCACTCTACGTCGAGTTCACGGAAGCCCGCGTTCGTTCGATCATCACGCTGAACGAGGACAACGCGCCCGTCACCTGTGCGACGATCTGGGAAGCGCTGGTGCGGCCGATCCGCTCCCCGGCCCTGCACGCGATGTTCGCAGGGCCCGAGATCATGCTGGGCCTGCCGCCCGAGGCGCAGACCTTCGATGCCGCCGCCATGCCGGCCGAGAACCAGGACTGCTTCCCCAAGGCCGGCGAGTGCCTGTGGTTCTACCAGCGCAAGAACCTGATGAAGGGCCTCGCCGACGAGCTCTGGGAGATCGGCATCTTCTACGGCGACGGCGGCCGCGTCTTCGGGCCGCTCGGCTGGACGCCGGTCAACATCTTCGGCCGCATCACCGAGAACCTCGAGGGCTTCCAGGCCGAATGCGCGAAGATCCGCTGGGAAGGGGCGAAGACGGTCGAGCTCGGCCGCAACGCCTGACCAGCACACGCGAAGGAAACGCACCATGAAGAAGTCGGCTCGCACGCTCCTCCTCGCTTCCGCCCTGGTCGCCGTCGCCCTGCCGGCCATCGCCCAGCAGCGCCTCGTCATCAACTCCTTCGGCGGCGTCTACGAGGAGAACCACCGCCGCCTCGTCATCGAGCCGTTCGAGCAGATGCACAACGTGACGATCGAGGTCGTCACCCTCTACTCCGCCGACACCCTGGCGCAGCTCCGTGCCCAGAAGGACAACCCGCAGTTCGACGTCGTCCACTTCTCGGGCGGCCAGGAGGTCGTGGCCGCGGCCGAGGGCCTGCTCGTGCCGATCCAGCCCTCCGAGCTCACCAACTACGACCAGCTCTACCCGATCGCCGTCGAGGGCATCGAGAAGGGCCACGGGCCGGTCTACTCCATCTCGGTGGCGGGCCTGCTCTACGACGAGACCCGGATCGACCCCGCGCCCACGAGCTGGAACGACCTCTTCACCGCAGAGGACGGCGATCTCGTCACCATCCCCGACATCACCAACACCTACGGCCTGCTCACGCTTCTGATGCTGAACAAGATCAGGGGCGGCGACCTCGACGACATCCAGCCCGGCCTCGACGCCGTGGCCGAGCTGCTCGACAATGGCGCGCAAATCGTCACCTCCTCGCCCGAGCTGCAGACCGCCTTCGCCCAGGGCTCCACCAACTTCGCCGCCTACGCCGCCGACTACGCCCACACGCTCCGGGCCGCCGGCATGCCGGTCGCGTTCGTCCAGCCGGAGGAAGGCTCGCCCGCCTTCTTCATCACCGCCAACGTGGTGGCCGGCCGGCCCAACACCGAGCTCGCCAAGGCCTTCGTCGACTTCTCGCTCCGCGCCGAGGCGCAGGCCGGCTGGGCCGAGGCCATGCGCTATTCGCCGTCCAACAAGGAGGTCGTGCTCGACGACGACATGACGGCCGGCATGGTCTACGGCCAGGAGGCCATCGACCGCGTCGTCCGCTTCGATCCGGAGAAGGTGAATGCCGAGCGCGCCGCCTGGACGGACGCCTGGAACCGCACCATCGCCCGCTGAGCCCGATGCCGGGTGCGAAAGGCGGGCAGGGGCTGGTCGAGCCCATCGTCCTCGTCACCCCCGGCATCGCCCTCCTCTTCGGCGCCTTCCTCTTCCCGGTCGGCCAGATCCTCGTCCTGAGCGTCGTGCCGTCCGGGGAGGAGCTCGGCGCCTGGAGCAATTTCGCCCGGTTCTTCGCGGACGACTACTACCTACGCGTCGCCTGGCGGACCTTCCGCCTCTCGCTGCTCATCACGGCGGCGACCGCCCTGATCGGCTTCCCGCTCGCCTACGCCATGGCCAGGGCACCCCGCTGGCTCGCCTTCCTCCTCCTGCTGCTCACCGTCCTGCCGCTGATGACCAGCGTGGTGGTGCGCACCTTCGGCTGGATGATGGTGCTCGGCCGCGGCGGCCCGGTCACCGACCTGCTCATGCTCTTCGGCCTTTCCGCCCGCAGCGCCGTGCTGCTGCAGACCGAGACCGGCATCGTCGTCGCCATGGTCCAGGTGCTGCTGCCCTTCATGGTGCTGACCACGCTCGGCGTCATCGCCGGCATCCACCCGCATTTGGAAGAGGCGGCCCGGACCATGGGGGCCGGGTTCTACCGGACGCTGCGCCACGTCGTCCTGCCGCTCAGCCTGCCCGGCCTCGTCTCCGGCTCGCTCCTCGTCTTCGCCATCTCGATGAGCTCCTTCATCACCCCCAACCTGATCGGCGGCGTGCGCCTGCCGGTCATGGCGAGTGCGATCTACCAGCAGGCCATCCACACCCTCGACTGGGGCTTCGCCGCCGCCCAGTCGACGCTCCTGCTGATCGCCGTGCTCGGCCTCCTCGTCCCCTACCTCGCGCTGATGCGCCGGGCACGGGTCTGAGATGGTCGGCCGCTTTCCCCCGAGCGCTCTCGTCCTCGGCGGCCTGGCGCTCGCCTTGATCCTGGTCTTCATGCTGCTGCCGCTCGGCGTCGTCGTCGCCGCGTCGCTCACCGCCGGCCAGTTCCTGACCTTCCCGCCGCAGGGCCTGTCGTTCCGCTGGTACGGCGACGTGCTGGCGTCCGAGGCCTATCTCTCCTCCGCCTGGACCAGCCTGAAGGTGGCCACCCTCGTCACCATCGCCGCCACGGTCATCGGGACTGCCGCCGCCATAGGCCTCAGCCGCCGCCGGCTGCCGGGCAGGGCGCTGCTCGCCGGGGTCTTCCTCTCGCCCCTCGTCCTGCCGTCCATCATCTTCGGCATCGGCCTGCTCATCGTCTTCTCGATCTGGGGCAACGGCCCCTCGCTCCTGGCCCTCGCCCTCGGCCATACCGTGCTCACCATGCCCTATGTCGTGCGCACCGTGGCGGCCGTGCTCGCCGACGCCGATCCCGCGATCGAGGAGGCGGCCCGGACCATGGGTGCCGGGCCCGTCGACCGGCTCCGCTTCGTCGTCCTGCCGCAGGCCAAGGGCGGCATCCTCGCCGGCGCCTTCTTCGCCTTCAACGTCTCCTTCGACGAGGCGGTGATCGCCCTCTTCCTGCGCACCCCCGGCGTCGAGACCCTGCCGATGCGCATCTACGGCCAGCTCGAGTTCTCCCCGACCCCGGCGGTCGCCGCCGTCTCGACCCTCATGATCCTGATGACCATCCTCGTCGTCGTCGCCATCGAGCGAAGCCTCGGCCTGCGGAAGGTCGCGACATGACGTTCCTTGCGATCGAGAATGTCGGCAAGCGCTTCGGCCACACCACCGCCCTCGATGGCGTCTCGCTAGGCATCGAGCGGGGCAGCTTCGTTGCCCTCCTCGGCCCCTCGGGCTGCGGCAAGTCCACGCTGCTCCGCATCATCGCCGGCCTCGAGACGCCCACTTTCGGCCGCATCACCGTCGACGGCGAGGACATCACCCGGCTGCCGCCCGAACGCCGCCGACTCGCCATGATGTTTCAGTCCTACGCCCTCCTGCCGCACATGACGGCGCTCGAGAACGTCCGCTTCCCGCTCAGGATGCAGGGCAGGGAGGGTGCGGCCGAGCAGCGCCGCCGTGCGATGGAAACCCTCGCCCTCGTCGGCCTCGACCACCTGGCGGAGCGGCTGCCGCGCGAGATGTCCGGCGGCCAGCAGCAGCGCGTGGCCCTCGCCCGTGCCATCATCGCCGAGCCGCGCGTGCTCCTCCTCGACGAGCCGCTCTCGAACCTCGACGCGCGGCTGCGCGAGGACATGCAGATCGAGCTCCAGGCCCTCCACCGCCGCCTCGGCCTGACCACCCTCTTCGTCACCCACGACCAGGAGGAAGCGCTCAGCCTCGCCGACCGCGTCGTCCTCCTGAACCAGGGCCGCATCGACCGCGACGCCACCGCCGACGCCCTCTACGACGACCCCGGCACCGCCTTCGCCGCCGACTTTTTGGGTGCTGCCAACCTCGTCCCCGTCACCGTCGAAGCCACCGAAGACGGCCACACCGCCATCCTCGAGGACGGCCAGCGCCTGCAGCTCGCCAGCGCACCCGGCCCCGGCCCCCGCCAGCTCGTCCTCCGCCAGGAGGACATCACCCTCGCCGACCCGTCCGAGCCCGGCCTCGAAGCCACCATCGAGGCCCGCATCTTCCTCGGCACCCGAGTCCGCTATCTTGTCCGCCTCGGCGACCTCCGCCTGCGCGTCCTCGCCCCGCGCCACCTGCAATACCCACCGGGCACGCCCGTGCGCCTCCAGATCGACCCGGCAAACTGCCGCTGGAGCAGGGAGGGCCCTTGAATCGGCCGGTCATGTGAGTGAGGTGAGGTTTGTGCAGAATGAGCTTCGGCTGGTGCCGCAGGAGGGACTCGAACCCCCGACCCCATCATTACGAATGTCGCGGCGCCCAGGAATCCAAGCTCTTGAAATGACAGGTTTTCGCTATCTAACCCGTTGAATCTAGACAAGGGCATCTTGACTAATGCGGACACGGAATGTCAAAAGAATGACACGAAAAGGCGCCCGATAGACACTTTTCGTGCGGACACTGTGCGGACACGAGCGGGCGCGTTCCTGTAGGGAAAAGGAGCCTCGACCGTGATCATCACCGATGACGAGGTGAAAAATCTGCCCGTGCCCGTGTCCGCAAATCGCGTGCACTACGATGAAACTGTTCGAGGATTCGGTGTCCGCATCACGGCCAAGGGCGTGCGGGCCTTCGTCCTGAACTACCGGGCTCGGGACGGGAAGGAGCGACGCTTCACGATCGGGCGGTGGCCGGATTGGAAGACGACCTCGGCCCGAGCGGAAGCGAAGCGGCTGCGGCAGGCGGTTGATCGCGGCGAAGACCCGATGGCCGCTATCCATGCGGCTCGGAGCGAGACGAAGGTCCGCAAGGGAGCGGAGACATTCGCCGAGGCGGTCGCCGACTACGTCACGCGCGAGCAGAAGGGACGGAGGCAGAACGCCACCGCTGGCGAGGTCCAGAAGATCCTCTTGCGGGCATGTGCCGGCTGGCTCTCGCGGCCGGTCGCGGAGATCGACGGCCGAGACATCCGGGCGCTGGTCGAGGCAATCCGCGATGGCGACGACGACGCCGCGCCTCGCCCATATCTCGCGGTCAAGACCCATGCGTTGCTTTCGGGCTTCTTCGGCTGGTGCGCCGAGCCCGGCGTGGAGAAGGTCAAGGCATCGCCCATGATCGGCCTCAGGAAGCCGTGGAAGGGCGAAGAGGCACGAGACAGGGTATTCAACGACGACGAGCTCCGAGCGCTCTGGCAGGCCTCGGACGAGATCAGCGGCACGGCCGGCGCCTACCTCAAGGTTCTCCTCCTGACCGGCAAGAGAAAGATCGCGCTTGCTGCAATGCGGTGGCGTGAGATCGACGGCTCGGGGTTCTGGACGCCTCCGGCTGACAACCGCCTGCGACGGCGCACAAAGCGGCTGCACGCGGTGCCGTTGCCCCGGCTGGCGCTGGCCGCGATTGAGCCGCTACGGCCACCCGCGGATGCGACGGATGCGAGTCCCTTCGTCTTCCGCGGCCGGGTGCGGGGCACTCACATGGATCCCGGCACGCCGTTCCAGAGGACCGTCCAGGCTGCGTCTGGCGTAGACGACTTCTTCCCTCATGCCTGCCGCCACACCGTCGAGACGCGCATGGCCGAGCTGGGCATCGCGCCTCACGTCCGCGACCTCATCCTCGACCATGCGCCGGCGCGCGGCTCCGGCAGCGGATACGACCACCACCACTATGGGCCGGAGATGCGCGACGCCCTGGAGCGATGGGCCGGGCACATCGAGCGGCTGGTGACACCGGGCGAAGTAGTTGCCTTTCCGGGCCGCGGCCGGTGACGCTCCAGGACCAGCTCGACCAGATGGCGGCGTGGTTCACTGGCTTTCGCAGCCGCGACAAGGCGCTCGCCGGTGACCGCACCTCGCTGCTCGAGCGCTTGCGCGACCCGGGCGTCGAGCTGATTCAGCCGGAGCGCGACCTCCTTGCCGCCATCGGCGAGGGAAAGGTGAAGCGGCCGAGGGGCCCGCGGCGGGACGACGACCTGCGGGCGAAGAAAATGCAGGCTGCCGGCTTCTTCATCCTCCTGACCGAAGCGATCGGACTGCTCCACAAGGAAGCAGAGGGCAGGCTGGCCGACTTCTACGGGGTGGCCGACACGACGGTTCACGATTGGATCGGGGACGAGAAGAAGCGGATCGGTCTGGCCGCATGGCAGGCCAAGATTGCGTCGGCGCCGGCCGACTTCGCCCTCGACCGACCGATGTACATGGAAAACGAGCGGCTGGCCGAGCTGCTGAAAAGTGCGGAGTAAAGCGCGAATAGCTCCGCACTGATTCTGGACGACAACAGCCGGCGAGCATGACAGATGGATAGCGGCTTCCACGACAGAACTGGACCGCACCAATGAGTGAACTGCTTTCTGGATACCTCGACCGGGCAGCGCTCGCCAAAGAGCTGAACGTCTGCCAACGCACCATCGCAAGATATGAGTCTCAGCCGAACGGGCTACCGGTGACCGTCATCGGCGGAAGGCGCCTCTACAAGATGACCTCGGTCATGGCCTGGCTCGAGGCTCGCGAGCGCCGGCCCAACCCGACCAGGGCCAGGCGCGCTGCCTGACGCCCGTGAACGCGAAACGGGCGACGTTCGCGAGACGCCGCCCGTTCGGGAATTCCCACCAGAAGCGCCACCTCACGCGGATCGCCACCTGACCCCGGTGATCTACCACGAGTCGGCGCCTGCGAGAAGTAGCCCGCACGCATGGCCGCTGAAATCATCCCCCTGAAGACGCGCCCGGGCAAGGCGCTGCTGGACAAAATGCGCTTCGTCGAGTTGCTCACCGCTCGCCGGGATCTGAGCCGCCTCGAGCTTCGCGTGGCCCTTCGCCTCGTCTCGCTCACCAACATGAAGCGCGGCTTCGCCTACCCGCCCTACGAACAGCTTGTGGGCGAGCTCGGCGCGTCTCGGAGCAAGGTTGCTGCCGCGCTCTCGCGCCTGAGAGAGCTCGGGCTGTTCACCGTCCGGCCCGGTGGCGGACGCCGGCCCGGTGGCGGACCCGGCAGGGCGAACGAGTACACCCCGGCATGGGATCGGATACCGGCTGATTGCCCCTTCACGGCAGCCGCCCAAACAGTCCCCCATGCGGGACGGTTTACCGACCAGGATGGGCATGGCGGAACCGTCCCCTTTTCGCGCGGAACCGTCCCCTTTTCGCGTGGAACCGTCCCCTACGGGGGGACGCCATCCGAGGAATCTTACATCCGTTCTGTACCCACAGCGCCAACGGGCAAGCCGTCGGCGCGCTCTGTGCCTCACAGGCATGAAGGACAGGACGACGAAGCCAACCACATCGAAGACCTCAAGGCATTGTGGATTGAGCCCTTGCCTGGTGGCGCGCTTCAACGAGCCGAGCGAGCCATCAAGGCCGGCACCGTCCAGCGGCTTGCCCAGAGGGATCGGCTGAGGCTGCACGATCGACTGGAATCGATTTCCGACGAATACGAACGACAAGACGGTCATCCGATTGGGGGGCACGCCCTGCGCCTCGCTATGCTCGTTGAAGACGACATCGAGCACGACGACGACGGCGTGCCGGTGTGGCCAGAGGGCTGGCATGACCAGCGCTGGAACGGCGAAGGCGACGACGATGAATGAGATTGGTCCCAATGCCGCGATTGTCTGGGGGGGCGCAGCACGCAGGGGGGGCTTTTCCCTTCTCGCTCGCCGAGGCGGCCGATGACGGCGGCAAAACGGACCCTCGCCTTCCTGGCCGGCCTGCGGGTTCCTGAGGGGCCTCGGGCCGGTAAGCCGCTCAAGCTCGCACCCTTCCAGCGATCCTTCGTCCGAGGCGCGCTCAAGCCCAGCACCTCGGTTGCCGCCCTCAGCGTGGCCAGAGGCAACGCCAAGACCGCCCTCGCCGCCGGCATCGCCCTGGCCGAGTTGCTTGGCCACCTCGAGCGCCAGCCTCGAAGGGAAATCCTGATCGCAGCCAGGAGTCGGGACCAGGCCGGGGTGGCGCTCGCCCTGGCCTGGGGGCTGGCCCAGAGCCTCGACGACGACACGCGGGAAGGACTGCAACTGCGCCGGGCGCCGAGGGCAGAGATAGAATTTCACGGCGACGGTGGGGGCCACGTCCTGCGGGCAATCGCCGCCGACGGAAAAAGCATCCTCGGCGGTGCACCAACGCTCGCGATCCTGGACGAGCGCGGCCACTGGCCAGGCGGCCGGGGTGATGAACTCGAGGGCGCGATCCTGTCGGGCCTGGGCAAAAGGGGCGGCAAGGCCTTGGTAATCTCGACCAGCGCGGCCGACGATGCCCATCCCTTCTCGCGCTGGCTCGATGCACCGCCGCCCGGCGCCTTCGTCCAGGAACACCGGCCAGCGCCAGGCCTGCCGCCGGACGATCTTGAGTCCCTGCTGCTGGCGAATCCGGGCGCCCGGCATGGCATCGGGTCGAGCCCGGCATGGCTGAAGGCGGCGGCCGAGCGGGCGATCGCACGGGGCGGTTCCGCGCTGCTGGGCTTCAGGCTGTACAATCGCAACGAGCGGGTGAGCGGCGAGGCCCGCGACTTGCTCTTGACCGTAGACGAGTGGATGGCGTGCGAGGCCGATCCGCTGCCGCCGCGATCGGGGCCGGTGGTGATCGGCTGCGACTTGGGCGGCAGCGCCAGCATGAGCGCCGCGGCCTATTTCTGGCCAGAGACGCACCGCCTCGAGGTGAAGGCCTGGTTCCCGGGCGCGCCGAGCCTCTTGCACCGCGGGCAGGCCGATGGGGTCGGCGATCGCTATTGCGTGATGCAGGATCGCGGCGAGCTGGCGACGCTCGGCGAGAGGACGGTTCCAGTCGCCGCCTGGTTCGAGGCCATCATGGCCCGGGTGCAGGGCCAGCACGTCGCCGCGCTCTGCGCTGACCGCTACAAATCCGCCGAGCTGGGCGAAGCCATGGACAGGGCGAAGGTGCGGGCGCCGATCGTGTGGCGCGGCATGGGCTGGCGGGACGGCGCCGAGGACGTCGAGCGATTCCGCCGCGCGGTCTACGACGGCAAGGTGCTGGCCGCGTCTTCGCTGCTGATGCGCTCAGCCTTGGGCGACGCGGTATGCCTGAAGGATCCAGCGGGGAACAGCAAGCTCGCCAAGGGCCGCTCGATGGGCCGCATCGACGCGGCCGCCGCTGCCGTCCTGGCCGTGGCCGAGGGCGCGCGCATGACGGCGAGGCCCGCGCCGCGGCCGGCGAAGTTGATCTTCATTTGAAAGACCGCTGGCACCGCTACAGCCGCGCGACGACCAGCTCGAGGCGATGGAAGGGGCTGCGGCTGCTTGCCCTGCGGCGCGACGGATTTCGCTGCGTGCAGTGCGGTGCCAGGGGCCGCCTCGAGGTGGATCACGTCCTGCCTGAGCGGACGCATCCCGAGCTGCGATGGGTGCTCGACAACCTGCAGGCGCTGTGTCCGAGCTGTCACAGCAGGAAGACTCGTCGAGAAATCGGACGCCCGGAAAGAGGCGAAGGCGCAAGAGCGTGGTTGTCCGCGGTCAAGGAACTGTCCGGCCGCAAGTAGACCGACCGGAGTCCACATGCTCGAAAGCGTCAAGATCGCCCGCCGCCAGTCCGAAATCAGGCAGGAACTCGCGACCCTCGCCGCGAAGGCCGAGCCGTCCGAGGACGAAACCCGCTCTATGGAAAAGCTCGACGGCGAGTACCGCACGAACGAGACGCGCTACCGCGCCGCCTTGGTCGCCGAAGACGTCGAGCGCCGCGACGCCAAGGGCGAGCTCGAGACGCGCGGCGATCGCCAGTGGTCGGACCTGGTGCAGCGGTTCGAGCTGCGCCAAGTGGCCCTCGCCCTCGACGAGGGCAGGAAGCTCGACGGGGCCACGGCGGAAGTCGTCGAGGAACTGCGCAGCTCGGGCGGTTACCGAGGCTATCCGATCCCGCTCGAGAGCCTGGTCCTCGAGCGCCGGGCGGGCGAGACCATCGCGAGCGGCGTGCCGAACCCGATCGCGACCATGCCGATCATCGATCGTTTGTTCGCCGACTCCGCGGCCCTGCGGATGGGCGCGCAGATGATCAGCATCCCGCAGGGCGAGGTCGAGTTCCCGGTCGCGACCAGCGGTGCCACCGTCGCCTGGCAGCAGACGGAAACCGGCAATGTCGGCGGTCCGAGCGCCTACGCGACGACGGATCGGCCGCTGAAGCCGGACAACACCCTCGGCGTGCAGATGAAGCTCACCCGCAAGTCGTTGAAGCAGTCCGGCGCCAGCCTCGAGCAAGCGGTTCGCCGGGACATGGCCGGCGCGATGCAGGCGGCGATCGACAAGGCGATCTTCCTCGGCGCTGGTGCCTCGGGCGAGCCGAGCGGCGTCATCGCCAAGGCCAGCACCTACGGGATCACCGAGACGAGCATCGGCGCCGAGCCCTCGTGGGCGATCTTCCGCAAGGCCGTTGTCCGGTTCATGTTGAGCAATGCAGTTTCGGCACCGACGCAAGTCCGAGCAATGTTCAGGCCGGAAGTTTGGGATGATCTCGACGCGATGCGGGCCGGCGACGGGTATCCGATTTGGGAAATGGATCGAGTTGTTGCCGCGATGGGCGCGGGCAACATCACTCTGAGCAGCAACGCGCTCGCCGCACCGGCGGGCGATCCCTTGGTGACTTCGGCGCTGCTCACGACGACTGCCGGCGGCGTGGCGCCGATCTTCGTGGGGCTGTGGGGCGCGATCGATTTGATCCGCGATCCCTACAGCGATGCCCAGTCCGGCGGGCTCAGGGTCACCGCCCTGGCGACCGTGGACGTGACGATTTCCCGCTCGGCGCAGCTCGAGGTTTTGACGAACATCAAGCGCCACGTTCTCGCCGGCGGCTGAGGCCCATGATCCTCTTCGGGGCCAGCGAAACCGGGCTCGAGCTGCGGCGCCAGGCCGACGGCTCGACTCGGCTGGCCGGCCGGTTCCCGTACAACCGGCTGGCCGTGCTCAGCGACGGCGGGCGGAACGGCAGGCCGCGCAAAGAGCAGTTCGCGCCGCGCGCCTTCGGCTTTCGGGTCGATCAGCCGAGCGAGGAAATCCATCTGCTGGTCGGACACGACTTCGCCAAGCCCTTGGCCAGCCGCGGCGCCGGCACCCTGCGGCTCACGGACAGCGATGAGGCCCTGACGTTCGAGGCGACGATCAGCCAGGCGATTGCGGAGACGAGCTTCGGCCGGGATGCCCTGGCGCTGATCGCTGCCGGACTCGCTGTCGGGTTGAGCCCGGGCTTCAGGTTGCCGCCCGAGCGGGCCGTGCCGAGGGACCAGGCCGAGCGGATCGAGGAAGAGCCCATGCGGCCAGAGGCCGGAATGCACGGCGCCCTGATCCGCACGATCTTGCAGGCCTTGCTCTTCGAGCTGAGCATCGTGACCCGGCCGGCATACGACGCGGCTCAGGTCGAGGCCCGGTGCTGGACGCCCGGACGGCCGGCCGTGCCGAGCCCGCTGGCGGCGATGCGGCGGTGGCGGCGATGACCCGGGCGACCGTGCTCTCGATCACCGAGGGTCAACCGGCGAGCTGGCCCGCCATTCCGGGCTTCACCGGCACCGTTGCCGATGCCGCGGCCACCTGGCAGCGCCTCGAGGCCTGGATCAGCCATCGCTGGCCCGCCCGTCCGGTGGTGATGATCGTCGAGGGCCCGGGCACGTTCCTGCCGCCGCTGGCACCGCTCTCGATCGCCACCGTCGAGGGCTGGGCAGGTGGCGGCACCTGGGCATCGGCCAGCCTCGCCGAGATGGCGGCACCGCTGGGCTACGCGCTCGATGCGGACACGTCCTTTCGCTTCACCGGCACTGTCGGCGACGATACCGATCCGCCGGCGGTGGTGCTCGAGGCGGCGCGACGGCTGGCCGAGTTCTTCGCCTCGATCGCTGCCGAGCCTTCCACGATGGCCGGCTACACGAGCGAGACGCTTGGCGACTACAGCCACACGGGTCGACCGAGCGCATGGGCAGCCCGGGCGATGGTGCTCTCGGGGGCCGCTGATCTTCTACGGCCATGGCGGGCGCTGCGATGAGGTGGTGGCCATTCCGCCGGCAGAAGATCGAGCGCCGTGCCAGCGGCTCTGGCTTCACGGCCGAGATCATGGCGGCGCGCGAGAGCTACATCAGCGGCCGGCGCGGGCTCGGCGAGCTCACCGCCACGGTGCAGGGCGCCATATCGCTCTGGGAAGGCGCTCTGGCCCTGGCCGACGTGACCGGCACCGATATGCTGCCGCGCTCGCTCATGGCGCTCCTGGCGCGATCCGTGGCCCTGCGGGGCGAGGCCGTCTTTCTCATCCGCGATGATCGCCTGGTGCCGTGCAGCGACTGGGATCTGCGCACCAGGGACGGCGTGCCGACGGCGTACAGGATCAGCCTGAGCGAAGCCGGCGGCGGCAGCACGCAGACCGCTCTGGCCGCCGAGGTGATCCACATCCGCATCGGCTCGGACCCGGCTGCGCCATGGCTCGGGACAGCGCCGCTCCGGCGGGCCAGCCTGACGGGCGAGCTGTTGCACGCCGTCGAGGCCGCCCTGGCCGAGGTGTTCGCGCAGAGCCCGATCGGCAGCCAGATTGTCCCGTTTCCAGAGGCGCCGGAGACCGACTTGCAGGCGCTCGGCCGGAGCTTCAGGGGACAGCGCGGCAAGGTGGTGCTGCGCGAGAGCGTGAACGTCAGTGCGGCCGGCGGCCCGGCACCGGCCGCCGACTGGCGGCCTTCCAGCATCTCGCCGGACCTGAGCCGGAGCATGACGGCAGAGACCCTTGCCGCCGCCCGCGACAGCATCCTCAGCGCCTTCGGGGTGTTGCCGGCGCTGCTCAACCCGGCGGCGACGGGGCCGCTCATTCGCGAGGCGCAGCGCCACCTGGCCGGGTGGACCCTCCAGCCCATCGCCGAGCTGATCGCCGAGGAAGCCGGGGCCAAGCTCGGCGGCCCGGTCAAGATCGACGTCATGAGGCCGCTGCAAGCCTGGGATGCCGGCGGCAAGGCGCGAGCCTTCAGCGGCATGGTCGAAGCCATGGCGAGCGCCAAGGCAGCGGGCCTCGAGCCGGCCGAGGTGGCCAAGCTGCTCAGCCTGGTCGGCTGGGCCGACGACATCGATCGCGGGCCGCTGCAGTGAGGCAGACCGACTATCGCGAGCTGGCGCTCACCGGCAGGGCGCGGCCGGGCAGCAACATGGTTGTCGTCACCCGCCCTCGGCTCGAGGACGGCGATCCGGCCCGGGAAGCGGCCTTCAAGCTCGCTCAGGACGCGCTGGACGAATGGGCGGCCCTACCCGACGACATTGACCCGAAGGCTCTCGCCGCCGCCCGCGACGCCCTCAGGGAGGCCCTGGGCATCCTGGGGGCGGTCACCGGCCGGGCCGCGGCACCGTCGCCCTACGTGGGCAGGCGGCCCGTCGTCGCGCCGAGCGCCGGCGTGGCCGCGCTCCTCCGGTAGCCCGCCGAGCACGGCCGGGTCGCGGTCAACGCCGCGGCGGCCGAGCTTAGTCGACTGGCCATTTCCGACTAGACGGGCGCCGCTGTCCGCCGCAATCTTGGCAAAATGCCGAGATGTGGGGGGACGCGTTCATGACCGAAGAAGAACGAAACGAATTGATCACCGCGCGCGGCACGGGGTTGGCCGCGATGGCGTGCATTCAACAGCTTTGTCGAGTGCTCCAAGAGCGCGGAATCATGACGACCGAACAGTTGCATGACGCAATCTCAGAAGCGCTCGCGATGGTGCAAACGCTAGAGCCAAAACGTCCGATCGAAGCGGAGATCAATCGCGTTGCAGCGGTCACCATCAGGAATGCTTTTGAAGATCGCCGAGGGTGATCCGTCGTCCGTTGGCGTCGCGCCAGGTATGTCGGCGCTGCCGATGGCGATGTGATCGTGCGGACTTGAACTGGCCGCTGGCGGTTCGTGGAACAGTCCGGCCGCCCATCCCGAATTGCGGACACTGTGCGGACACGTTTTCAAGCGCGGTGTCCGAGTCTTTGGTGGTCAACTATAAGTTATTGAATTTTCGGGGAAATTTGGTGCCGCAGGAGGGACTCGAACCCCCGACCCCATCATTACGAATGATGTGCTCTACCAGCTGAGCTACTGCGGCGTGCGGTGGGGAGATAGCCCGGCGGGTCGGTGCGGGGCAAGGGAAAAGGCGGCAGGCGAAGGGCGGTCAGCCGACGCTGCCGGCGGCCTTCACCGTGGCCTCGATCGGTGGCGGCGCCTTCAGGCCCTGCTCGGTGGCACCGGTCTTCGACGTGCCCGGTGCCTTGTCCTTCTCTTTCTTCACATCGTCGACCTCGGTCACGGGCTCGGCGGGCTCGCCGACGGCGCGCTGGTCGTGGACCAGGACGACCGGCGGGCGGTGGTCGCGGATCATTGGCGCCACCTTGGGCGGGCTGTCCCAGTGCACCGAGTCGAACCGGCCGGACGGGCCGAAGAGCTGCCATTCGGCCAGGACCTCGCCCGTGTCCTCGCAGACCCAGACCTTGTCGGCCGGCGCGTCGGCGGCCTTGGCCAGCCAGTCGCGCGCCTTGGCGTCGCCCCCGCCCGAGGCCCGCTCGTACTCGGCATAGAGCCGGTAGGCGCCGGCCGTGGGCTCCAGGCCGAGCGCCTTGTCGAGATGGCGCTTGGCCGTGTCCCACTGGCGGGCGTTCATGGCGAGCTCGGCCATGAGGAGCTGGGTGGTCAGATGGTTCGGCACGAGGCTCTCCAGCCGGCCGAGGCGCCGCAGCCGCTCGGCGGCGGTCTCGTCCGGGACGAGTGCGGCATAGGCGCTGGCGAGCTCCGGATGCGGCTCCAGCCGCCAGCAGTCCTCGAGCAGCCGTCGGGCGAGCCTGAGCTTGCCCTGGCCATTGGCCGCCTGGGCTGCGGTCACGGCGGCAGGCGCGAAGGTGGGGGCGAGGCCGGTCGCCTTGCGCGCCTGCGCCAGGGCCTCGGCGTAGCGCTTCTCGTCGACCGCCTCGACCGCCAGCATGTGCTTCATCAGCGCCCGGCGGCGCGTCGCTTCGGGGCCGCTCACCAGCTTCTCGCGGGCGAGGTCGTTGACCAGCTTGAGCGCGTCGGCCCATTTGCCGGAGCGCGTCAGGAGGTCGAAATAGGTGGTCAGCACCCATGACGTGTTGGGGCTGCGCTCGTAGGCCCGCCGCGCCAGCGCCAGCGCCTCCTTCTGGTCGCCGCGCTTGACCGCATCCGCGAGCAGGCCGCGGATTCCCAGGAACTCCGTCTGGGGGCGCTTGAGCATCTGGTTGAACTTGAGCTGGGCCACGTCCTCCTTGCCCTCGAGCTGGGCGGTCTGGGCCGAGAGCAGCAGGGTCGCCGCATTGGCCTGCAGCAGCTTCTCGGCCTGCCGCGTATGCGCACGGGCCCCCGTGACGTCGCCGGCGGCGGCGGCGATCAGGCCGTGGCTGAGCTCCTGGTAGCCCCGAAGCTGGCGCTTCTGCTGGCGGTTGGAGCGCACGCGACGCGGCAGCTGGGCGAGCCAGCGCCAGACCTCGTAGACGACGATCGCGGCGGCCGAGATGGCGGCGACGATGGCGACCGCGATGCCGACCGGCAGGACGGTGTCGGTCGCCTCCCAGCGCAGCACCACCTCGCCCGGGCTGTTGGCGAGCCAGACGGCGACCCAGGCGAGCGCTGCGGCAACGATGAGAAACACGATGAGTCTGAGCATGATCGAATGACCTCGGTGCCGCGTCGCCGTCAGTTGACCGTTGCGGTGAGCAAGTCGCGAATCTGCGCGTCGAGCGCCGCCAGCGCGGCGACCGCGGTCGCACGGGCGCGAGCCTGTTCCAGCCAGGCGTCGATCGCGGCCGGATCGGGGCCGTCCGGCATGTCCCTGGTCGCCTCGACATGGCTCATGGCCGCAGCGAGATCACCCCGGCGCAGGGCGGCGTCCGCCTCGCCGAGCAGGCCGGTGGCCGCCATGCCGTCGGTGTCGCGGTCGCGGACCTCGACCAGCCCGAGGATGTTGCCGACCGTGCCGCCGAGCAGCTCGGACCCACCGATCGGCGGTGCCGCTTGCCGCGCCTCGAGCTCGACGAGGCCCTGCCGCAGCTCGTCGATCGTCGGCACGCCGGAAGCCGCCGCCGGCGCGAGGCTGGCGAGGGTGGCCTCGAGCTCGGCATTGCCGGTGCCCATCGCCTGGAGGCGGTCCAGGGGCTCGGCAAAGGGCTCGCCGGCGGTGATCGAATGGTCGATGTCGCGCACCAGGAGCGCCGCGGCTGCGGCCCGGTTGCGGGCGAGCTGCATGTCCGCAACCGTCGCCTCGAGCGAGGCGATGTCGGCACGGACCGCTTCGAGATCGGTCTCGAAGGCGGCGATGCCCTCGGCGAGGGTCGTGCGAGCGGCTTCGAGCTCGTCCTTAGCTGCCTGGCGCGCCGTCTCCACCGCTGCAGCGGTCTCGTCGATCGACGCCTGGAGGCCCGTTGCCGTCTCGGTCCGCGCCGCCTCGAGCCGCAGCACCTCGCTGGCCAGGCGGTTGTCCAGGCTGGTCAGCGCTGCCTGCAGCGCCTCGAGCCGTTGCGCCTGGGCGGCCAGCAGAGGTGCCGGGTCGGTCGCGGCGGCGGCCGAAGCGACCAGCTCGTCGACCTTCGACGAAACCTCGTCCAGTCGCTCTCCGACCGTGGCGATGGCGGCACCATCGCGTGACGGAATGCGCTCGACAGCCGCGGCCACGGCGCTTTCGACCGTGCTCTCCAGCTCCGCCGACAGCCGGTTCAGATTGGTGATCTGCTCGTTGGCGGTGCTCAATTGCTCGGTAGCCGCGGCAAGCTGCTCGTCCAGGGTCGTAGCGCTCGACTCCAGCGCCGCGACGCGCTGCGCGGCCTCGGGCGCCAGCGGCGGCGGGCCCTGCACCAGCGGCAGGCCCACACCGACGAGAACGGCGCCGATGATGCCGCCGACGATTCCGGCGACATAGCCCCCGCCGCCCTTCGCCGGCGCTGGAGCCGGGGGCGGTGGTGCCGCCGGCGCCGATTTCGTCGTGCCGACGCCGGTGGGCGGCGTCCGGGGCGCGCCGCCTGCCGGCGCGGCAGCGGCACTCGCTGGCCGTTCGACCCCTTCGCCGGGCTTGCCCGACGCCGGCGCAGGTGACGAAGGCGCCGGGCTCCTCGGCGCTTCGCCGGGCCTGGCGGAAGCAGCCGGCGCGGCCGGATCGCCCGGGGTCGGACCCTTGTCGGCAATCGGGCCGCCCGTGGGCCTGTCACCCGGGCTGGCGGATGAAGCGGCAGGCGAGGGGGGGCTCGGCGGCGTCGTCGGGCGTGCAGCGTCGACCGGCTTCGCTGACTCCGGGCCGGAGAAATCCTTCGGCGGCGCAGCGGCCTGGGGCGGTTTGCTCGGCTCCGTCTGGCCGGCGGGCGTTGCCGACGCGCCCTGCGGGTCAGCCGGCTTTGCTGCGTGGTCCGGCCGCGAGTCCTGAGCCTTCGGCTGTCCCTGCGACGGGTTGCGCGATCGTCCTCGCGACATCGGCGATGCTCTCCCCAGTTGTCCGACAGCGACGCGCGTGCGTCGAATGGGCCGGCTGCCATCCCGAGAGGCGCAGGCTCGCCGACGTCCTAGTCCCGAGCATGGGCTACCATCTTCATCCGGGGCCTTCAAGGCAGTCGATCAGCGCAGGCAGGGTCGGCGCAGCCGCCACTTCGACACTTCGCCACCCCAGTTCCCTCAATGGTTGTGCCACCGCCTCGCTCAGGCAAACCGCCCGAATCCCGGCCAGTTCCGCTTCCATGGTTGCCTTTGCCACCAGCCGGCACCAGATCCGCGCATGCAGCGGCGAGAAGAAGAGCGCCGCGTCCAGTGTGCCAACGGCGAGCAGGCGCAGCAGTTCCGGCGGTAGCGTCGTTGCGGGTCGAATGGTGTAGACGGTGCGGCGGTCGCAGGCGAAGCCCGCGGCCCGCACGGCGCCCGCGAGATCGCCGGCGATGACGGTGCCGGAGAGGTGGAGGAGCCGCGACCCGGCCGGTGGGCCCGCTGGACCCCGGAGCAGGGCGGCGAGGCGCACCCAGTCGCCATCGGCGGACACCACCTGCCCGGCGCCGGCTGCCCGTGCCGCCGCCGCCGTCGCATCGCCGACCGTGTAGACCGGCAGGTGGAGATAGGCTTGCAGCGCCGGCACCGCATTGGCGCTGGTCAGGAGCACGGCGTCCACCGCTACTGCCGCTGGCAGCTCGGCCTCGAGGGGCTCGATCACGGCCAGTGGTGCGGCGTGCGTCCGATGGCCGCGCTCGGCCAGCAACTCGGCCGTCCGCGTGGCCTGCGGCTCCGGTCGCGTCACCAGGACGTGCATGGCCCGGGCTCAATCCCGAAAGAAGTCGGGGCCGCCGCGCTCGCGGAGCTTGCGGCCGAGGGCCTCGCCGAGGGCGACACCGTCCATGACATGGGCCTTGCCCGTCTCGCGATGCACCGTGCTGCCATCCGGCCGGGCGATCAGCACCTGGAGCAGCAGCTCCGTGCCGTCGATTCCCGCAAGGCCGGCGATGGGCGTGCGGCAGGAGCCGTCGAGGGCAGCCAGCGCCGCGCGCTCGGCATCGACGCAGGCGGCGGTCGCCCGGCAGCCGATGGCGGCGAGGCGCTCCACGAGCCACGCGTCGTCCGCCCGGCACTCGATGCCGATGGCCCCCTGGGCCACGGCCGGCAGCATCTCCCGGATACCGAGGACGACGCTCGCCCGGTCGGCCATGCCGAGGCGCTGCAGCCCGGCCAAAGCGAGGAGCGTGCCGTCGAACCGGCCCTCCGCGATCCGGCCGAGCCGCGTGCCGACAGAGCCCCGGAGGGTCTCGACGACGAGGTCGGGCCGCGCCGCCTTGAGCTGGGCCATGCGCCGCAGCGACGCCGTGCCGATCCGCGCCCCTTGCGGCAGCCCGGCGATGCCGTGGCAACGGCCGGCCAGCTCCGGGCCCAGGATCAGCGCATCCCTGGGGTCCTCGCGCGGCAGCATGGCGCCGATGACCAGGCCCTCCGGCAGGCGGGTCGGCATGTCCTTCATGGAATGCACCGCGAGATCGATCTCGCCCGCCAGCAACGCCTCCTCGATCTCCTTGGTGAAGAGCCCCTTGCCGCCCACCTCGGCGAGCGGCCGATCGAGGATGTGGTCGCCGGTCGTCCTGATGACCCGGATCTCCGTCGCCTCGAGCGGCACCGCGAGCGCTGCCGGCCGCGCGTCGGCCAGCGCCTGGCGGGTCAGCTCCGCCTGGGCCAGCGCCAGGGGCGAGCCTCGGGTCCCGATCTTCAGCTTGCGGCCCTTGTCCATTCCATCCATCACCTAACCGATCATCTCCAGACCTGACCTAGCAGACCGGAGCCCTGCCGCCAGTGGCGATCGTCCTCGGCATCGAGACATCCTGCGACGAAACCGGCGTCGCCATCGTCGATGGCGAGCGCCGGGTGCTCGCCCAGTCGCTGTTCAGCCAGGAGGACGAGCACAAGCTCTATGGCGGCGTGGTGCCGGAGATCGCGGCCCGCGCCCATCTCCTGCGCCTCGACCGGCTGATCGAGCGAACGATGGCCGAGGCGGGCCTCGACTACGCCGGGCTCGACGCCGTCGCGGTGACCGCCGGCCCCGGCCTGATCGGCGGCCTGATGGTGGGGATCGTCACCGCCAAGGCGATCTGCCTCGCCACCGGCCTGCCGCTGGTCGCCGTCAATCACCTGGAAGCGCATGCCCTGACCGCCCGGCTGACCCACGGCCTCGCCTTCCCCTACACGCTCCTCCTCGTCTCGGGCGGGCATTGCCAGCTTCAGCTCGTCGAGGGTGTCGGCCGCTACACGCGGCTCGGCAGCACCATCGACGATGCGGTGGGCGAGGCCTTCGACAAGGTGGCGAAGATGCTCGGGCTCGGCCATCCGGGCGGCCCGCTCGTGGAAGCGGCCGCGCAGGGCGGCGACCCCCACCGCTTTCGCCTGCCGCGGCCGCTCTACGCTCAGCCGCACTGCAACTTCTCGTTCTCGGGCCTGAAGACGGCGGTTCGCCAGGTGATCCTCGCAGCCGACGCTGTCGACGACGCCTTCGTCGCCGATCTCTGCGCCAGCTTCGAGGCGGCCGTCGCCGACTGCCTTGCCGATCGAACGGCGAGAGCCTTGCAGCGGCAGGCAGGAACCGCCGCCGCCCGCCAACTCGTGGTCGCCGGTGGTGTCGCCGCCAACCGCCACATCCGCGCCCGGCTCCAGGAGCTGGCTGTGGCGCATGGTGCCGGGCTCGTCATCCCGCCACCGGCCCTCTGCGGCGACAATGGGGTGATGGTGGCCTGGGCAGGGATCGAGCGGCTGGCGCTCGGCCTGACCGACGGCCTCGACGTGGCCGCCCGCCCGCGCTGGCCGCTCGACCCGGAGGCCGAGCCGCTCGGCGGTGCCGGCGTCAAGGCCTGACGCGGTCACTCAGAGAAAAGCGAGCCCCAGGAACGCAATGATCACCAGGACAACGCTGGACCCCGCCGCGGGCAGCAGCGAGTCGAACACCAACGGGTGCAGGGAATCGGTGTATTCGGGAGGTGGTTCATTGCAACGCATGATCGGCCTCGTGCCTGACTGCCTCGATGTGAGCCGATCATGCGTTACGAAGGGCCCGGGCGGCTGTAGCGCCGGCTACAATCAATCGAAGATGTCAGGAAATCTTCGGTGAGCCCAACCTCGAGGACTCATGCCGCGACGTTGCGCTCGGCCCGGGGCGTGCGACCGAACATCTGCCGGTAGCAGGTGGAGAAGTGCGAGGCCGAGACGAAGCCGCAGGCGCAGGCGATGCTCATGATCGGCAGGTCGGTCTGGTAGAGCAGGTGCCTCGCCCGCTCGAGCCTGAGCTCGAGATAGTACTGGGCTGGCGTGCGGCCCATGTGGCGGCGGAACAGCCGCTCGAGCTGGCGGCGGGAGAGGCCGATATAGTGGGCGAGCTGCTCCTGCGGCAGCGGCTCCTCGATGTTCGCCTCCATCAGCTCGATGGCGTTGATCAGCTTGGGGTGGTGCACGCCGAGCCGGATGCGGATCGGCATGCGCTGGCGGTCATGCGGGCCGCGGATGCGGTCGAGCAGGCACTGCTCGCTGACCTTGGTGGCGAGCTCCTCGCCATGGGCCGCGGCGATCCGGCTCAGCATCAGGTCGAGCGGTGCGGTGCCGCCCGAGCAGGTGAAGCGGTTGCGGTCGATCTCGTAGAGGTCCGCGGCGACGTCGATATCCGGGAAGGCCTCGACGAACCCGGGCAGGTTCTCCCAGTGAATGGTGCAGCGGTGGTCCGTGATCAGCCCGGCCTTGGCGAGGATGTGGGCACCCGTGCAGAGTGCCCCGATCACTGCCCCGTGCCGGTCCATGCGCCTGAGCCAGGCGAAGACGTCCTTGTCGGCGTAGCGCTCACCGTGCAGGCCGGAGGCGAGGCAGATCGTCGGCAGGGACTGGCCGAAGCTCGCCTGTATCCGGTCCATCGCCATGTCGACATTGACGCTGATGCCGTTGCTGCCGCGCACCGGGCCACCGTCCTTGGACAGCAGCAGCCAGCGGTACAGGCTGCGGCCGGACAGCCGATTGGCGATGCGCAGCGGCTCGACGGCGCTCGCGAACGAGATCATGGAGAAATCGGGGACGAGAAAGAACGCAACCGTCTCGGTATCGACCGCCGCGCCCGCCGCCGTCACCACCTGCATCGACCGTCACCATTCGCTCACATCGGCACGGCCTAACACAGTTTTTTCCAGCCAACCACAACGCAGGCGCGCGCCGACCCCCGCTGCGACCCTTGGCGGTCGCAGCCGCCCTGCCTCAGAGCTCCACCACGGGCTCGAAGCCGCCGAAGATCATCCGCTTGCCGTCGAACGGCATCGGGTTCTTCTCCGGATTGCACCGGTCGTCGGTCTTCATCAGCTCCCGCATCCGGCCCATGGCGGCGTCGCGGGTCGCCTTGTCCGGCCATTCGACCCAGGAGAAGACCACCGTCTCGTCCTCCTTCGCCTTGACCGCCATGCGGAAATCCGTGGTCTCGCCCTTCGGCACGTCGTCGCCCCAGCATTCGAGGACGCGCGTGGCGCCGAGCTCCATGAACACGGTGTTCGCCTTGTTGGCGTGATCGATGAACCTCCGCCGGTTGGCGGTCGGCACCGCGATCACGAAGCCGTCGACGTAGGCCATGATGGTCGCTCCCTTTCGCTTGGGTGCTGCTGTCGCCTCAGCTCTTCGCCACCGCGGCCTCGAGCGCCGCGAGGTCGATCTTTCTCATCCTCATCATCGCGTCGAAAGCGCGCCTGGCCTTCGCCCGATCGGCACTCGTCGTCAGCTCGAGCAGCAGCCGCGGCGTGATCTGCCAGGAGAAGCCCCAGCGGTCCTTGCACCAGCCGCAGGCGCTCTCCGCCCCGCCATTGCCGACGATCGCGTTCCAGTAGCGGTCGGTCTCCTCCTGGTCGTCGGTGACGACCATGAAGCTGATCGCCTCGTCCGGCGTGAAGCTCGGCCCGCCATTGAGGCCGACGAACTTGCGGCCGAGCACCGTGAACTCGACGGTCAGCTCGCTGCCCTCCTGCCCGCCGGGAAAGTCGCCGGGCGCGGCATTCACGCGCCCGACCTGGCTGTCGGGAAAGGTGGCGGCATAGAATTCCGCCGCTTTCCTCGCTTCACCGTGGTCGAACCAAAGGCAGGTGACGAGCTCGGTCATCGGCAGTCTCCCTCAGCTTTGCGCTTTGTCGCCCTCGTAATTGAGCATCCAGGGCGTGCCGTAGCGGTCGGTGAACATGGAGAACCGCTCCGCCCAGAAGGTCTCGCCGGGCGCCATCGCCACGGACTGCGCATCCTCCGCCAGCGCCGCATGGATGCGCTCGAACTCGGCGAGCGATGGCGGGGCGATGGACACGGCGAAGCCCCGCGGCTTCTCGTACATCCCGTCGCTGTTGTCCGACGCCATGACGGTCGCGTTGCCGAGCTGCATGCTCATGTTCATGACCATGTCGTCGCCGCCGGGCATGCGGCTCTCCGGATCGGGCGCGTCGCCGTTGCGGAAGACGTCGCCGACCTTGCCGCCGAGCGTCTCGGCATAGTGGGTCATCGCTTCCAGGCAGTTGCCCTTGAAGAAGAGATAGAGCGTCGGTTCCATGGTGTTTCCTCTCCGTGTGCAGAGTGAAGCCGCGAAGTCGGCCCAACGGAAATCAACTGCTAAGCTGGCGAGCGCGTTCCGCGTGCTCTTGCCGCAGGCGAACGGTGTTCGGCCCTGGCGAGCGCCGTCCCTCGGTGGCGGACCCGCCGGAATCGTGGTTAATGAGCGGCGTGCCGCCGCCGCCCGCCGCGCCGGCGCATGAAGGGGTCGCGCCGGGCAAAGCCCGGTCCGCGTCATGGGCTAGGTCGTCGACGGGCAGAGGGGAGCCGGCAGGGGCCGATGCAACGCTACTCGATCGTCTCGCTGGCGCGGAACGCGCTCACCGGTCACCGCAACTGGCCCCAAGCCTGGCGGAGCCCCGAGCCGCGCCCCGAATACGACATCGTCATCATCGGTGCCGGCGGCCACGGGCTGGGCACGGCCTACTATCTCGCCAAGGAGCACGGCATCACCAATGTCGCCGTGATCGAGAAGGGCTGGCTCGGCGGCGGCAATACCGGCCGCAACACCACGATCATCCGCTCCAACTATCTCTACGACGAGAGCGCCGCCATCTACGACCACTCGGTCCGCTTGTGGGAAGGGCTCTCGGCCGAGCTGAACTACAACGTCATGTTCAGCCAGCGCGGCGTCATGATGCTGGCCCACAACACCCACGACGTGCAGGTGCTGAAGCGGCACATCCACGCCAATCGCCTGAACGGCGTCGACAACGAGTGGCTCACACCCGAGGCGGCGCAAGCCTTCTGCCCGCCCTTGTCGATCGACCGCCATGCCCGCTACCCCGTGGTGGGCGCCGCCCTGCAACGGCGCGGCGGCACGGCACGGCACGACGCGGTCGCCTGGGGCTATGCGCGCGGTGCGGATGCCAGGGGCGTCGACATCATCCAGAACTGCCCGGTCACCGGCATCCGCCGCGAGGGCGACCGCGTGGTCGGGGTCGAGACCGCGAAAGGCTTCATCGCCGCCAGGCGGGTCGGCGTGGTCACGGCCGGCAGCACGCCGGTCGTCATGGGCATGGCGGGCGTGCGCATGCCGCTCGAATCCTACCCGCTGCAGGCGCTCGTCTCGGAGCCGGTGAAGCCCGTCTTTCCCTGCGTGGTCATGTCCAACAGCGTGCACGCCTATATCAGCCAGTCCGACAAGGGCGAGCTCGTCATCGGCGCCGGCACGGACCAGTATGTGAGCTACAGCCAGCGCGGCGGCATCCAGATCCTCGAGCACACGCTCGAAGCCATCCTCGAGCTCTTCCCGATGTTCTCGCGCATGGCCATGCTCCGGCAGTGGGGCGGCATCGTCGACGTCACCCCCGACCGCAGCCCGATCATCGGCAAGACCCCGGTGGAGGGCCTCTTCGTCAATTGCGGCTGGGGCACGGGCGGCTTCAAGGCGACGACCGGCTCGGCCCACGTCTTCGCCCACACGCTGGCCACCGGCGAGCCGCACAAGATCAACGCCCCCTTCACCCTCGATCGCTTCAGGACCGGCCGCCTGATCGACGAGGCCGCCGCCGCCGCCGTGGCGCACTAGGACGAGCCCGATGCTGCTGATCGACTGCCCCCATTGCGGCCCCCGGGCCGAGATCGAGTTCCGCTGCGGCGGCGAGGCCCATATCGCCCGGCCGGCCTCGCCCGAGGAGACGAGCGACGCGGCCTGGCGCGACTATCTCTATCTGCGCCGGAGCCCGAAAGGCCTGCATCTCGAGCGCTGGAACCACATCCACGGCTGCCAGCGCTGGTTCAACGTGGCGCGCGACACGGTGAGCGACGAGATCCTGGCGGTCTATCCCATGGGCAGCCCGCCGCCCGACCTGGGCCGGACGTGATGGCAGAGAACTTTCGCCTCGCCGAAGGTGGGCGGATCGACCGTGAGCGGCCGCTGCGGTTCCGCTTCAACGGGATGGAAATGCAGGGTTTCGCGGGCGACACGCTCGCCTCGGCGCTCCTCGCCAACGGCATCCATCTCGTCGGCCGCAGCTTCAAGTATCATCGCCCGCGCGGCATCATGACCGCGGGCCCCGAGGAGCCCAACGCGCTCCTCCAGCTCGATCGGGGCGGCGGGCGAAGCGACCCCAACATGCGGGCCACCGTGGTCGAGCTCATCGACGGGCTGGATGCGCGCAGCCAGAACCACTGGCCTTCCCTCGGTTTCGACATCGGCGCCATCAACGACCTCCTCTCGCCGCTCCTGCCCGCCGGCTTCTACTACAAGACCTTCAAGTGGCCGGCCTCCTTCTGGAAGAGCGTCTACGAGCCGCGCATTCGGGCCGCGGCCGGGCTGGGTGTGGCCCCGACCGAACCAGATCCCGACCGCTACCTCCACCGCCACGCGCATTGCGACGTGCTCGTCGTCGGCGGCGGCCCGGCCGGGCTGGATGCGGCCCTCATGGCCGGGCGTGCCGGCAAGCGCGTCATCCTCGCCGACGAGCAGAGCGAGCTCGGCGGCGGCTGGCTGGCACGCCCGGACGTGCCGTTGGCGCTCGCCGGGCGGCTCACCGAGCTCGCGACATTGCCCGAGGTGACGCTCCTGACCCGGACGACGGTCACCGGCTACTACGACCACGGCTATGTCGTGGCCCTCGAGCGGGTCACCGACCATCTCGCCGATCCCGACCCGGACCTGCCGCGCCAGCGCCTCTGGCGGATTCGCGCCCGTGAGGTGGTGCTCGCCACCGGCGCCATCGAGCGGCCCATCGTCTTTACCGGCAACGACCGTCCGGGCGTCATGCTGGCCTCGGCCGCGCGCGCCTATCTCAACCGCTTCGCCGTCCGCCCCGGCACGCGGGCCGTCGTCTTCACCAACAACGACACGGCCTATGTCGCGGCCCTCGATCTCGCCGCCAGAGGTGTCGGCATCGCCTGCATCGTCGACGCCCGGGCCAACCCCGAGGGCGCCCATGTCGCCGCGGCCCGGGCCGCGGGCATCCGTGTCGTCACCAATGCCGTCGTCGCCGGCACGGAGGGACGCAGGCGCATCACGCAGGCGGCCGTGGCGCGGCTCGCTGGCGATGGCGGCCTCGCAGGCCATCTGGGCGAGCCCATGGCCTGCGATCTCCTGCTCGTCTCGGGCGGCTGGAACCCCAATGTCTCGCTTTTCTCGCAGAGCCGCGGCCGGCTCCGCTTCGACGAGCGCCTGCAGGCCTTCGTGCCGGGCGAGGCCGTGCAGGCGACGAGCTGCGTCGGCGCCTGCGCCGGCGACTTCAGCGGCTTCGACGGCGATCCTGCCCCGCTCCGCCCGCTCTGGGCGGTGCCGGCCGACCGGCCGTCCGTCAGGGCCAAGGCCTTCGTCGACTTCCAGAACGACGTGACGGCGAAGGATCTGGGCCTGGCGCTGACCGAAGGCTTCCGCTCGATCGAGCACGTCAAGCGCTACACCACGACCGGCATGGGCACCGACCAGGGCAAGACCTCGAACGTCAACGCCCTGGCGCTGGTCGCGGAGAAGCTGGCGAAGCCGGTCGCCGACGTCGGCACGACGACTTTCCGCCCGCCCTACGTGCCGCTCGCCTTCGGCGCCATCGTCGGCCACAGCCGGGGTGCGCTCTTCGACGTCGTCCGCCGGACTCCGATGCACGAGATCGCCGCGGCGAAGGGGGCGGTCTTCGAGGATGTCGGCACCTGGAAGCGCGCCTGGTACTTCCCGAAGCCGGGCGAGGACATGCATGCCGCCGTTGCCCGCGAGACGGCGGCGGTGCGCCGGACCGCCGGCCTGCTCGATGCCTCCACGCTCGGCAAGATCGACGTGCAGGGCAAAGACGCCCGAACCTTCCTCGACCGCGTCTACACCAACGCCTGGTCGAAGCTCGCCCCCGGCATGTGCCGCTACGGCCTGATGCTCGGCGACGACGGCTTCGTCATGGACGACGGCGTCACCGCCTGCCTCGACGACCGGCACTTCCACATGACGACGACCACGGGCGGCGCCGCCCGCGTGCTCGCCTGGCTCGAGGACCTGCTGCAGACCGAGTGGCCCGGCCTCGAGGTCTATCTCACCTCTGTCACCGAGGAATGGGCCGCCATCGCCATCAACGGCCCAAAGGCGCGCGACGTGCTGGCCCCCCTGGTCGAGGGATGCGATCTCGCCGCCGATGCCTTCCCCCACATGGCCTGGCGTCCCGCCCGCATCGCCGGCATCGCGGGCCGCATCTTCCGCATCAGCTTCACGGGCGAGCTCGCCTTCGAGGTCAACGTCCCGGCCGACCGGGGAGCCGAGATCCTCGAAGCCCTGCTCGAGGCGGGCCGCGCACACGATGTCGAGCTCTACGGAACGGAGGCCATGCATGTCCTGCGCGCCGAGAAGGGCTTCATCATCGTGGGCCAGGAGACCGACGGCACGGTGACGCCGCTGGACCTCGGCATGGACTGGATCATCGCGAAGAAGAAGGGCGACTTCATCGGCAAGCGCGGCCTCACCCGGGAGGATCTCCAGCACCCCGATCGCCGCCAGCTCGTGGGCCTGCTCACCGCGGAGCCCGAGCGCGTCCTCGAGGAGGGCGCCCAGCTCACCGAGGCTGCGAACCCCGCCGTGCCGGCGCGGATGGTCGGCCACGTCACCTCGGCCTACCACAGCCCCAATCTCGGCCGCTCGATCGCCCTGGCCCTGGTCGAAGGTGGCCACGGCCGCCACGGGCAGACGCTCCACGTCCCGATGCCGTCAGGCCAGTCGATCGCCGCCCTGGTGACGAAGCCCCTCTTCATCGATCCGGAGGGGAGCCGCCTCCATGGCTGACCACGAGAAAGCGGCAGGCATCGAGCTGCGGCCCCGCCCCGAGCTCGGCAAGCTGACGCTCAGGGCGACCGACGAGGTGGCGAAGCTGGCAGCCGACGTGCTCGGCCGGCCCTGGCCCGCCGCGATCAACCGGGCGGCAGGCGAGGTCGACGACCGGACCCTGCGCCTCGGCCCCGACGAATTTCTCATGCTCGTGGCGCGTACCACGGTGGCCGGCCTCGTCGACCGCCTTCGGCCGGCGCTCGCCGACCACCACCACGCCCTGGTCGATGTCTCGGCCCGCCTCACCGCGCTGGAGCTCTCCGGGCCGATGGTCCGCCAGGCGCTGGCCGCTGCCTGCCCGCTCGACCTGCACGACAGCAGCTTCGCCGTCGATGCCGCCACGCGCACCATGCTGGGCAAGGCCGAGATCGTGCTGGACCGGCTGGCCGCCGACCGCTGGCGCCTCGCCGTCAACCGCTCCCTGGCACCCTATGTCGAAGCATTGCTGCACGAAGCCGGGCGGGAGTTCGGCGTCCGGACGCGGTCGCCCTGAGAGCGTGGCTCAGTCGGGCAGGGGCGCGAAGAGCGCCTCGATGTCGGTCTCGGAGAGGCCGACGCCGCCGCCCTTGACCCCGCCGAGCACGCCCTCGACGAGGCTGCGCTTGCGCTCCTGCAGCTCCACCATCTTCTCCTCGACGGTGCCGCTGGCGACGAGCTTGTAGACGAAGACGGTCTTGTCCTGGCCGATGCGATGCGCCCGGTCGGTGGCCTGCGCCTCGACCGCGGGGTTCCACCAGGGGTCGTAGTGGATGACGGTGTCGGCCCGGGTCAGCGTCAGCCCGGTGCCGCCGGCCTTGAGGCTGATCAGGAAGACCGGCACCTCGCCGTTCTGGAACTTCTTCACCGGCGCCTCGCGATCGCGGGTCCGGCCGGTGAGGATGGTGTAGCCGATCCCCTGCTCCTCGAGCCCCTCGACGATCAGCTCCAGCATCTCGACGAACTGCGAGAAGACGATGATCCGCCGCCCGGTCTCGACCATGCCCTCGAGCATGCTCATCAGCATCTCGTACTTGGCGCTGGCTGGCGCTGGCCCGTCGCGCTTCTTCAGGAGCCGGGGATCGCAGCAGATCTGCCGGAGCTTCAGCAGGGCCTCGAGAATGGCGATGTTGGAGCGCGCCAGGCCCCGCTGCTCGATCTCCTCGCGCACCCGGGCATGCATGGCGAGGCGCACGCTCTCGTAGAGATCGCGCTGGTCGTCCGAGAGCTCGATCTCGCGGATGAACTCGCTCTTCGGCGGCAGCTCGGACGCCACCTCCTCCTTGGTGCGGCGCAAAAGGAAGGGGCGGACGCGCTGCACCAGCAGCGCCTGGCGGTCGGCGTCGCCGTCCTTCTCGATGCGCTGGCGGAAGATCCGCCGGAAGGCCTCGCGGTCGCCGAGGAACCCCGGCATCAGGAAATGGAAGACCGACCAGAGCTCGCCCAGATGGTTCTCCATGGGCGTGCCGGAGAGCGCGATCTTGTGGTCCGCCTGGAGCTCGCACGACACTTTGGCGAGCTTGGTCGCCGGGTTCTTGATGGCCTGCGCCTCGTCCAGCACGACCATCCGGTAGGTGCGGCGCACCAGCTCGTCGCGATCGCGCAGCATCAGGGCGTAGCTGGTCAGCACGATGTCGCTGCGCTCGATGCGGCGGAAGAGATCGCCGCGGTTGTTGCCGTGCAGGGTCAGCATGTTGAGCGACGGCGCGAAGCGCCTTGCCTCGCTCCGCCAGGTGGGAATGAGCGAGGTGGGCGCGACGATCAGCGCCGGCCTGGTCAGCCTGCCGCCTTCCTTCTCGGCCAGGATGTGGGCCAGGGTCTGCAGGGTCTTGCCGAGGCCCATGTCGTCGGCGAGCACGCCCGAGAGGCCGACCGACGCCAGGAACTGCAGCCAGCTCAGGCCCTGCTGCTGGTAGGGGCGAAGCTTGGCCTGCAGGGCCCTGGGCGGCTCCACCGTCGGAATGCGGTCGTTGTCGCCGAGCTGGCGGGCGAGGCGCAGGATGCGCTCGCCGCCGGTCCAGACGACCTCGTCCTCGGTCATCGTCCGGTCGATGACCGTGAGCCTGGACGCCTCGGCCGGCGCCAGGCGCAGCCGCCCCTGCGGATCGACCCGGTTGTTGACGAACTGCTCGTAGAGCGCCTCCAGCATGGCCATCAGGCGAGCCGCCGGGATCGGCAGGAGGCGGCCATCCGGCAGCGTGCCGTAGACGGGCTCCTCGCCATAGGCGGCGAGCGCCGCCGGCGTCATGTCGTCGGGCGAGCGCTGGAAGAGATCGAGCAGGACCGGCAGCAGCGGAATCCGCTCGCCGTCGAGCTCGATTCCGACATCGAGCTCGAACCAGTCGATGCCCGAATCGTTGAGATCGATCTGCCAGGAAACCGGCTTGTCGATGACCTGGAAGGGATAGGTCTCGTCATAGACGACGCGCCAGCCCTCGCCGCGCAGCTTCGGCACGTCGATATGGTTGAACTCGACCCAGCGGACCGAGACGTCGTCGTCCTCGTCCTCCTCGAAGGTGAAATCCTGGCGCAGCGGCTCCGGCGCGAAACGGCCGAGCCCGGTGGGACCCAGCGGCTGCAGGCCCAGCGTGTTCAGCCGCTCGATCGCCTGCACCTCGGCAATCGTGTCGCGCGGCAGGACCAGGAGACGGTTGTTCTGGACGTGGTTGATCTCGGGCCGGCCATCCTGCCAGCCGATCTCGGCTCCGGCATAGTCGAAGGCGACCCGCGCGAGCGGGCAGTCGACCTCCTGCTCCTCGCGCCGCCAGCCCGTGCCGCGATGCACGACGAGGCTGGGGCAGTGCAGCAGCAGGATCGGCTGCGGCTTGGTCTCGAGCCGCTCGCGCTTCTTCAAAGGCTCGGGCAGCGGCAGGCGCTCGCCGCTCGGGATCAGCCGCTGGCGGACGATGGTGGCGGCCGCCGCCGGGATCGCCGGCGCGTTGACGAGATGGCCGGCAAGCGCGGCATCGACACCGGTCTCGACCCGGCCGACCTCGCTCGTGGCGAGATCGATGTACCAGGGCTCGCCGAGCGCCACGACCACGAGGTCGTCGTGCCGGTCGTCGACCTCGCAGACCAGATGCTGCTGACCCTCGCTGTCGAACCGCCAGAAGAAGCCGCCGCGCCGCGGCTCGGCGACGAAGCGGAGCGGCGGGCCCGCGGCGTTGCGCCAGTGGCAGCGGCCGGTCTCCAGCACGCGGATCAGGGCCTCGCCATCGGCCCGGCTGCCGAGCCGGCGGCTCTGGCCGGTGCCGCCGCCGAGCAGGCGCCCGATCACCTGGTCCTGCAGGCCGACATAGCCGGGGGCAGGATCGGCGAGGAGATTGGCGATGGCAATCGGGTTCTCGCGGCCATAGGCGTTCGAGCGCAACCGCTTGGCCCGGGCGGTGTTGATCAGCACCGGCTGCGCGAGGCTGCCGTCACGCCAGGAGCGCTGGGCCGGCTCGAGCAGATAGAGGACGACGTCCGCCGCATCGGCATGGCCATTGCGGGTCGCGGCGTTGACCGCGGCAACCCAGCTCTCGAGCTCGGCTTCGACGACCACCGAGCCGTCCTCGGGGTCGAGCGTGGTCGACTGGTCGAGCAGGCCGAGCAGGGTGGCGGCGGCGTGCTCGCATTCTGGATAGAAGCAGGAGCAGGTGCTCGACAGTCGAACCCGGCCGCCCCGGCCATTGGCGATCTTGATCCGCGTGAGAAAAGGCGTCCGCCGACCGCCCTTGATCTGGCCGGTGATCGACTTGCCGTCCCGCTCGACGCTCACATCGACCACCGCCCCGTCCCCGACGAGATGCTCGGCCTTGAGCCAGATCGCTTCGGAGAACAGGCGTTCGAGATCGGTTCGGTTGAAGGCGAGCATCAGTCTGCCGTTGCTCTTCGTCTTATTGATTGTCATTGCCGGGGCGAGCGGCGCACTGATCGGCGTAGATGGCAGAGTTTGGAAGAAGCGCCAAGCGCAAATATGAAAAAGCGATGCGCGCTGCCGCGGGCAATGTCGCGAAAACCGGCGGAGTCGGGCTTGCGGAAGCGAAAACTACGACCGATCCGACGGCGCTTGGACGCGCCGGCGTGACTGCGAGTATCGGCAAGCATCGCGCTCAGCGGGAACTCACGAGGAACCAATGATCCTTGGGAGATTTGCCCTTGTCGGAGGCAGGCTTCATTCGCTGCGCGCAAAGCTTGCGCCCGCGTTCGTCGAAATCGCCAAATGGAATCTGCCCTCGACACCTTGCCGCTGCCGCACAGCACGGTGAGCATTCGGCGAGGCGAGGTCGTGCATCGACATCGCCTCGCTGCTTCGTTCAGGGAAACCCGTGCTGCTGCATCAGGAGGTAGTGCCGCACGCCTTCGACATCGACGAAGAGCCCGGCGAACAGGCTCGCCGCATAGAGGGCGGCAGCGATGTCCCAGCGCGTGAGATGGGGTGCTAGGGGCTCTTCCCGGGCGAGGAGTGCCACCGTTGCAACGATCCCGGCGCCGATCCCGGTGAACGAGCCGAAGGTCGCGGCGAAGAGAATGCTCGGCAGGGAAAGGGCCAGAGCGAGTCCGCAGCCAAGGATCCAGGCGAACCGATTGAGGGCCCGCCGGTTGACCATCGCCAGGGACATTTCGTCTAGAGGCCTCGAGCTCAACATCCAACCGCTCCCGAGAGACAGCCTCGAAGCTGCCACAAGAGAGTTAAGCGTCGGTTAGTGGGCGCTCGATTCAGGCGCCGAGCGGCGCGCCGAGACGCTCGGCGGCCGGTCGGGGAGATGAAGCCGGCTGACCGCGGCCGGCGTCTCGGCGACGATCCGGCCGCGACGGACGACGACGAGCCGTGTCGCCTTCAGGCGGATCGCCTCGATCGGGTCCTCGGCGTCGAGCAGGACGAGGTCGGCGTGGCAGCCGGGCTCGAGGCCGTAGCCGTCGAGCCCGAGGATGCCGGCCGGCACGCTCGTCACCGCGGCGAACGCGGCCCGCATCGCCTCGCGGCTGGTGAGCTGGGCGGCATGCACCGCCATGTGCGCCACCTCGAGCATGTCGCCCGAGCCGAGCGAATACCAGGGGTCCATGACGCAGTCGTGGCCGAACGCGACCGGCACGCCGGCGGCCTGCAGCTCGGCGATTCGGGTGAGGCCGCGGCGCTTGGGGTAGGTGTCGTGGCGGCCCTGGATGACGATGTTGATCAAGGGATTGGCGATCGCCGCCACACCCGCCTCGGCGATGAGCGGCAGGAGCTTCGAGACGTAGTAGTTGTCCATGCTGTGCATCGAGGTCAGATGCGAGCCCGTCACCCGGCCGCCGAGGCCGAGCCTTGCGGTTTCCGCCGCGAGCGTCTCGATGTGGCGGGAATGCGGGTCGTCGGTCTCGTCGCAGTGCAGGTCGACCAGAAGGCCACGTTCGGCCGCGATCTCGCACAGATCGACGACCGACCGCCGACCGTCCTCCATGGTGCGCTCGAAATGCGGGATGCCGCCCACCACCTCGACCCCGAGATCGAGGGCCCGGAGCAGGTTGGCCCGGGCGGTCGCGCCCCGATAGAGGCCGTCCTGGGGAAAGGCCACGAGCTGAAGCTCGAGATAGGGGGCCACGCGCTCCTTGACCTCGAGCAGCGCCTCGACGCCGAGCAGGCGGTCGTCGCAGACGTCGACATGGCTGCGGATGGCGCCGATGCCGCGCGCCACCGCCAGGTCGCAATAGGCCAGCGCCCGCCCGATCACCGCCTCGTGGGTCAAAAGCGGCTTGAGCTCGCCCCAGAGTGCGATGCCCTCGAGCAGCGTGCCGGACTGGTTGAGGCGCGGCAGGCCGAGCGACAGCGTGGCGTCCATGTGGAAGTGGCAGTCGACGAAGGGCGGGCTGACCAGCCGGCCCTGGGCGTCGATCTCCTCCCGGGCGGCTGCAGGGATCGAGGGCCCCACCGCCTGGACGAGGCCATCGGCAATGACGATGTCGCAGCCGCCGCGGCCATCCGGCAGCGTCGCGTCGCGAATGATGAGGTCCGCCTCCAAGGCATCGTTCCTTACCGTTGGCCCTTGACGTAGGGGCGCATGAGAGCCTGCGGATAGGCGGCCCGACGGGCCATGACCAGCAGCGCCAGTATGCTCATCACATAGGGCAGCATCAAGAAGAGCTGGTAGGGAACCGCACCGCCCACCACCTGCTGCAACCTCACCTGGAAGGCGTCGAAGGCGCCGAAAAGCAGCGCACCGAGCAGGGCCTTCCAGGGTATCCAGGAAGCGAAGACCACGAGCGCTATGCAGATCCAGCCGCGGCCGCTGACCATCTCGAAGAAGAAGGCGTTGAAGGCGGAAAGGGTGAGAAAGGCGCCGCCGACCGCCATGAGCGCGCTGCCGGCCATGACGGCGCCGATGCGGATGACATAGACATCGAGGCCCTGCGCCTCGGCAGCCACCGGGTTCTCGCCGCAGGTGCGGAGCGCCAGGCCGAGCGGTGTCCGGTAGAGCACCCAGGAGAGCAGCGGCACGAGCCCCAGGGCGAGCCAGGTGAGGGCGGTCTGCTGGGCCGCCACCGGCCCCAGGAACGGCACGGCCAGGAGCCAGTCCGGTGCCATGGGCTGGAACGGCTCGATGCGCGGCGGCGTCGCGACGTCTGGCAGCAGCACGCGATAGGTGAAATAGGCGAGGCTGGAGGCCAGGAGCGTGATGCCGATGCCGGTCACGTGCTGCGACAGGCCGAGGGGAACCGTCAAGAGGCCGTGCAGGAGACCGAAGCCGGCACCGATCGCCGCCGCCAGCAGGATGCCGGTCCAGAGATCGACGCCGAGGAAGACGAAGAGCCAGCCCGACATGGCGCCGATGGTCATGATTCCTTCGATGCCGAGATTGAGCACGCCCGCCCGCTCGCAGATCAGCTCGCCGAGCGTGCCGAAGATCAGCGGCGTGGCGATGCGCAGGGTGGCCGCCCAGAAGCTCGCCTGGAGGAGGATCTCGAGGACGTCCATTCAGCCCGGTCCCGCTGTCTGTGCCCGCCGCGCCAGCTGCCGCTCGCGAGTGAAGATGAAGATGCCGGAAAACGTGATGATGGCGGCCCCGACCAGCATCGACGGGGTCGGCCGGTCGCCGAAGACGGTCCATGAAAGGAGCACCACGAGGGGGATCGAGGAATAGCGGAAGGGGGCGAGGAACGACATCTCGCCGAGCCGGTAGGCGGCGACGACGGCGATGTAGGCGGTGGCGATCAGGACGGCCCCGACCGCGATCTTGACGAGATCGGCGAGGCCCGGCCAGACCCAGGGGGCGATGAGCCCGGTCCACCCGAGCGGCAGGCTGAGGCAGCCGGCCAGCGACACGGCGATCGCCGTGGTGAGGGCCACCGTGGTCGAATCGTGCTCGAGCGGCACGTAGCGGGTGATGACGTCGCGGATCGCGACGAGGGTCGCGGCGAGCAGCGGGAAGACAGCCTCGACGCCCAGCGTGCGGTTGGTCGGGCCAGCGACCAGGAGCACGCCGAGAAACCCGACGAGCACCGCGGACCAGCGGCGGACACCCACCTGCTCGCCGAGGAAGAGCGTCGCCATGACCGTCATGATGATCGGCGCCGCGAACAGCAGCACCGTGGCATCGGCGAGCGGCATCAAGAGCAGGCTCATGAAGAAGGAGAGGGAGATGGCGACCTCGAGGATCGCCCGCGCGAGCGAGACGGGGCTCGCCGCATGCGCCCAGACGAAGCGCCGGCGACGGAGCACGAGAACGGCGAGCAGGAGGAGGCAGATCAAAATACCGCGCAGCCCCATGACCTGGCCCACGGGCACGGTCTGGAAGAGGTGCTTCATCACGGTGTCGCTGACGGCGAAGAGGGCGGTGACGAGGCAGACGAGCCCCGCGGCCCTGAGGTTCTCGCCGGTCGAGACGACGCGGCCCTTGCTCATCGGCGGATCCGGTAGCGGGTGACGAGCCCGGCGAGCAGCATGGTCAAGAGGGCCGTGGCGACGATCAGGTTGGCGATGTAGCTCGAAACACCGATGGCCCGGCTCATGCTGTCCGCACCGACGAAGACGCCGGCGATGAAGATGGCGGAAGCGACCACCGAGACGGGCCCGAGCTGCGCCAGCGTCGCCACGACGATGCCGGCATAGCCATAGCCGGGCGACAGGTCCTGGGTCAGGTAGCCCTTGAGCCCCGCCACCTCGCCGACGCCGGCGAGGCCGGCCATGGCCCCCGAGAAGAGCGCCACCTTGAGCATGACCCGGCGCTCGGCGATGCCGGCGAAGCGGGCGGCATCGGGATTGGCGCCGACCGCCCGCAGCTCGAAGCCGAAGCGGGTCCGCTGGATGCCGAGCCAGGTCAGGATGGCCGCGGCCAGCGCCAGCACGAGGCCGAAATGGAGGCGGGTCCGCTCCACCAGCTTCGGCAGGCTCGCCTCGTCCAGGATGGGCGCGCTCTGCGGCCAGCCGAGGCTCATCGGGTCCTGCAGGGGCCCTTCGAGCATCATGCCGACGAAGAGCAGCACGATGAAGTTGGAGAGCAGCGTCGTCACCACCTCATCGACGCCGAAGCGCAGGCGGAGCCAGGCCGGCCCGAGCATCCAGAGCGCTCCTGCCAGGGCACCCGCCACCACGACCAGCGGCAGCAGCAGGAAACCCGGGACCGGGACGAAGCCGGTGCCGACCGCGACCGCGGCGAGGGCGCCGAGATAGAGCTGGCCCTCGGCGCCGATGTTCCACAAGCGCGCCCGGAAGGCGATGGCGGCGGCGAGGCCCGTCAGAATCAGGGGGGCGGCCCTGGTCAAGGTCTCGGTCAGCGCGAAGCGGGTTCCGACGCTGCCCGCGAGCATCAGCCGGTAGGCCTCCGGCACGTCGGCGCCGGCGAGGGCGAGGGGGAGGGCGCAGATGAGGAGCGCCAGCAGCGCCGCACCGAGCGGAGCCGCGACGTTCAGCCAGGGAGCGGTGCTGGCGCGCGGTTCAAGCCGCATCGGCTGCAGCCGGGCCCTGGCCCGCCATCTCGAGCCCCAGCCGCGCCAGCTCCAGCCCGGCGCGCGGCCGGGCCGGGCCGAGCTTCCCGCGATAGAGCACGGCCACGCGATCCGCGAGCTGCATGAGCTCGTCGAGGTCCTCCGAGATCAGCAGGATGGCAGCACCCCTGGCCCTGGCGTCCAGCAGGTGCCGATGGACCTCGGCGAGCGCGCCGATATCCAGGCCGCGCGTCGGCTGGGCCGCGAGGATCAGGCGCGGCCCGGGCTCGAGCACGCGGGCGAGGATCAGCTTCTGCATGTTGCCGCCGGAGAGCAGCCGGGCGGGCGTCTCGCTGCCGCCGCCGCGGATGTCGTAGCGCTCACGGAGCGCCTGGGCGCGCCTTCTGAAGCGGGCGAGGTCGAGCAGGCCGAAGCGCCGGCAGTCGGGCGCGTCGTAGCCCTCGAGCGCCAGGTTCTCCCAGATCGTCATGTCGCCGACCACGCCCTGGCGGTGCCGGTCCTCGGGGATGCGCCCGACCCCCTCGGCGATCAGCGCCTTCGGCCCCCCTGTCGGCCAGGGTGCCCCGGCGAGCCGCAGGCTGCCCCGATCCGGCAGCAGCGTCCCGGCGACGAGGCCGGCGAGGCTGCGCTGGCCATTGCCCGAGACGCCGGCGATGCCGACGATCTCGCCCGCATGGACGGTGAGGTCGACATCGACCAGAGGCTCGACCCCCGCCGCCGGCGCGACGCCGACGCCCAGGAGCTCCAGCGCCGGCGCGCCCGCCGGCTGCGGCAGCGCCTTGGGCAGCTCGACCGGCCGATCCACCATGGCATGCGCGAGCCGCGCCTTGTCGGTGCCCGTCGCCGCCACCTCGAGGACCTTCCTGCCATGGCGCAGCACGGCCACCCGGTGGGCCAGGCTCATCACCTCCTCGAGCTTGTGGCTGATGAAGACGATGCCGAGCCCGCCCTGGGCGAGGCGGCGGAGTGTGGTGAAGAGAAGCGCGCTCTGCTGCGGCGTCAGCACCGCGGTCGGCTCGTCCAGGATCAGCACCTTCGCACTGCGATAGAGTGCCTTGAGCAGCTCGACCCGCTGCTGCTCGCCGATGGAGAGGCTGCCGACCCGGGCGTCCATGGGCACGGCGAGCCCGGTCGACTCGATCAGTGCTGCCAGCCTCGCCCGGGCCGCCCCGAGGTCCTGCCGCCAGGCCCACAAGGGCTCCGTGCCGAGGATCACGTTGTCGAGCACCGAGTGGTTCATGGCCAGCGTGAAGTGCTGGTGCACCATGCCGATGCCCGCCGCCAGCGCCGCCCGGGCCGAGCCGGGCGGGAGCTGGTGCGCGGCACCATCCGCCCCGGTCACCTCGATCGTCCCCGCATCGGCGACATAGTGGCCGAAGAGGATGCTCATCAGCGTCGTCTTGCCGGCCCCGTTCTCGCCGAGCAGCGCCAGGATCTCGCCGCGCGCGAGATCGAGGTCGATGCCGTCATTGGCGACCAGCCCGCCGAAACGCTTGGTGATGCCGCGCAGGCGCAGCAGCGGCGGCTCGTCCCGAGATGTCGTCACCGGGTCGAGGTCGGCTCCGAATCGTCGACCGCCACGGCGAGGCTGCCGTCGCGGATGGCGGCCTCCTTCTCGGCGACCATCGCCTGGACATCGGCCGCGACGAGCGCGTCGTCCATCGGTGCGATGCTGCAGCCGCCGACCGCGAGGTGGCTAAGGGGCCCGTAGTTCTCCGCCGCGTACTCGCCGACCTGGACCTTGCCGAGCGCCTGGTCGACCGTCGGCTCCATGTGCCAGAGCGCGCTGGCGACAATGGTGCCGGGGTACTCCTCCTGGGTGTCGATGACATTGCCGACGGCGAGCACGCCGCGCTCCTTGGCGGCGTCGGCGACGCCGTAGCGCTCGGCGTAGAGAATGTCCGCCCCGGCATCGATCATGGCGAAGGCGGCCTCCTTGGCCTTGGGCGGGTCGTACCAGGAGCCGATGAACGTCACGAGGAAATCGATCTCCGGGTTGACCTCGAGCGCACCCGCCATGAAGGCGTGCATCAGCCGGTTCACCTCGGGGATCGGGTAGCCGCCGACCATCCCGATCAGGCCGCTCTCGGTCTTGGCCCCGGCGACGAGGCCGGTGAGGTACGAGCATTCCTGGATGTAGTTGTCGAAGACCGAGAAATTCGGCTCCTCGGGGCCGAAGCTCGAGCCCATGACCCAGGCGACGTCCGGATAGTCCGCCGCCACCTCGCGCGCCGCCCGCTCGACGCCGAAGACCTCGCCGAAGACGAGGTCCACGCCCTGCTCGGCATATTCGCGCATCACGCGCTCGTAGTCGGTGTTCGAGACGTTCTCGGAGAAGCTGTAGGTGATGTCGCCCCGCTCCACGGCGGCGTTCAGCGCCTTGTGGATACGGCTCACCCACTGCTGCTCGACCGGCACCGTGTAGATGGCGGCGACCTCCAGCGGCTCCGCAAGAGCGGGAGCGCCGGCCAACATCGCCAGGCAGAGTGCTGTGGAACCGAGCAGTGCGCCACCCATCCGACGCCGTGCCAACAAGTCTCGGGACATGCCAGTTTCTCCAGGGCCAATCGTTGGCCGGAGTGTGGCGCTGCCGATCAATGTTGCAAAGGGCTTTTCCTCAGCCGAGGGTCGGCAACCCCGCCGCGCGCGCCTCGATCTGCTGGAGCTGCTCGCGGAACGCCTTGCAGGGATCGAACCCGTAAGGCTGGCGGCGGGTGGTGAACCAGACGAAATCATAGGGCAGGTCGATCGGCAGCGCCTCCAGCTCCGGGTCGATCTCGACGAACGCGACACTCAGCACGCGCAGACCCGGCTCGGAGCGCCGCAGGTACAGGGGCACGCCCCAGTCGCGCCGCACATGGCCCGAGCCGGCGATCAGGACACTCTTGTCGCGTCCCCGGATGGCGGCCAGCCGATCGGCCATCATCGCGTCCTGGCCCCGCTGCACCAGCAGCATGGCGGGCAGGCGTTCCGCCGGCGTCAGCCCGCAATGCGCCTCGCTGATCGTCGCCAGCATGTTCGCCTCGAGCATCGGCTCGAGCGGCTCGGTGAGGCCGGTGCGCTCGGCCAGGGCCGGGTCGAGACCCTTGGTGCCGTCGGCCAGGAGGCCCTGGATCGCCTCGCGCGGCAGGCTGCCGGCGACGATCTGGGCATCGATGGCCAGGGTGGCCGCCGCGATCGGCTCGTACATCGACCAGTCCGGCCAGCCGCTCTCCTCCCAGCCGATGGCCGCGCCGAGCCCGGCCGTGTCCCTCGGATGCTCCTGCAGATGCTCGATCACCGCCTGCTGGCGATCGGTGTCGATCATCTCGAAGACGACCCCATTGACGGACGAGCCCATGGCCCCTACCAGCCGCGCCTGCAACAGATGGTGGTCGCGATTGTCGTGCGTTTCGCCGAGCAGCACGATGTCGGCGTTGCCGAGCGCCGCCAGCAGCGCCGCCTCGTCGATCACGCGCTGCGAGCGAAGGTCGACGATCGCACCGGCGAACGGATGGTCCGCGCCATGGCGATGCGTCCAGTCGGCCGCCTGACAGGCGGAGACGGCCAGCAGCAGCAGGGTGAGTGCGGCCAGACGGGTGACTGCCAAGCTTCAAGCCTCCGATCTTTGCCCTTCAGGCGGCGGACGCCCAGCACGGCAACGCGCCAGGAAGGGGGAGCGTCCTCGGACAATGCTGGAGATAGCGGTGTGAGTGCCCGGCGCAAGAGCTCGTCGCTCCCGTGATGCGACACGGAGTATGAGCAACGCCGCATTCGGGCGGCCGGATCTGCGCCGGGCGCGCCCGGCCGACCTCGACCGGCTGGTCGAGCTCGAGCGGCTGTTTCCCGGCGACCGGCTGTCGCGGCGGGCATTGCGCCATCATCTGCGGAATCCGAAAGCCCACATGATCGTCAGCGATCGGGCCGGCCGGGTGGTCGGCTACGCGCTGCTGTTGTGCCCGAGCCGCAGTTCGTGGTGGCGGCTCTATTCCATCGTGCGCGCCGAGGGGGAGGCGCCGCCCGGCACCGGCCACGCCCTGGTCCAGGCGGCGCTGGAGGCGGCGCGACGCGCCGGTGCCCGAGGGATTCGGCTCGAGGTCCGGGCCGACAACCAGAAGGCGATCAAGCTCTACGAGAGCAGTGGATTTCGCTTGTTCGGAACGCGCCCGGGCTATTACGAGGACGGCGCAACCGCCTTACGCATGGCATTGGATTTCCATGGACAAGAAGACGTCGGCCTGGCTGATCGTCGCCGACCGCAAGGATGACTTTCCGGCCATGCCGAGCGGTGCCGCGGCAATCGGCACGCGCGACTATCTGGCGCTGGGTGTCAGGACGGGGCGGGCCGTGCGCAAGGTGCTCAACCTCGCCCGGGACACGAGCTACCAGGCCCGCGGCTACTACGTCTCGCTGCTCGCCGAGGCGCGCGGCGACAAGGTGGTGCCGTCGGTGGCGACCATCCTGGCGCTGCGCCGGCGCTCCGGCTACGCCTTCGCCCTGCCGGACCTCGAGGAGGCGCTGAACCGCACGGCGCGCCGCCTGGCCGAGCCGCCGACCGAGGCCTTCCGCCTCCGGCTCTTCCTCGGCCGCGCCAGCGACCAGCGCTTCGCCCGCTTCGGCCTGCTCGTCTTCGACTGGTTCCGGGCACCCGTCCTCGAAATCACCATCCAGCCGGGCGAGTGGTGGCGGATCAAGCGGGTGGCGATGCTGGCCCTCGGCGACCTCGACGCCGACGACCGGGCCACCCTGGCCACGGCCATCGCCCGCTACGTGGACCGGCGCTGGCTCGAGCCCAAGGGCCGCAGCGAGCCGCGCTTCACCCTCGCCGTGCTCTACGACGCGAAGGACCCGCTGCCGCCATCCGACCTGCCGACACTTCGCCGCTTCGCCCGGATCGCCGAGGGCATGGGGCTCGGCGTCGACCTGATCGGCAAGGACGATCTCGCCAAGCTCGCCGCCTACGACGCGCTGTGGATTCGCGTGACCACCAATATCGACCACTACACCTACCGCTTTGCGCAGCGCGCCGAGCAGGAAGGCATGCCGGTGATCGATGACCCGCACTCCATCATGCGCTGCACCAACAAGGTCTTCCTCGCGGAGCTCCTGACGGCGCACAAGGTGCCGACGCCACCGACCCGGATCATCGCCGGCCGGCGCGACATCGAGCCGGCGGCAGCCGCGCTCGGCTACCCGATCGTCCTGAAGATCCCCGACGGCTCGTTCTCGCGCGGCGTCAAGAAGGCCGACGACCGCGCCGCCCTCGACCGCCTCGTCGCCGACATGCTGGAGGAATCCGACCTCATCCTCGCCCAGGCCTTCATGCCGACCACCTTCGACTGGCGGGTCGGCGTGCTCAACGGCGAGCCGCTCTTCGTGAGCAAGTACCACATGGCGAAGAAGCACTGGCAGATCGTCAAGCACGGCAGCGACGGGCGCACCGAGGCGGGCCGCTTCAACACCATGCCGATCACGGCGGCACCACCCGAGGTCATCGACATCGGTGTCCGCGCGGCCCGCCTCATCGGCCGCGGCCTCTACGGCGTCGACATCAAGGAGACGCCACAGGGTATCGTGGTGATCGAGGTGAACGACAATCCCGACCTCAATCACGGTATCGAGGACCAGGCGGAGAAGGATGCGGTCTGGCGCCAGCTCGCGAGCTGGTTCCTCGAGCGCCTGCGCTGATCCGCCGAGCAGGAAGAAAAGTCGGGGCAGGCGAGAAAAAAGGCCGATCCTGTAACCATCGTCACGGTTCTGACCGCCCACCCCGGCTAGTGAGGGTGCGTTCTCTCCTCTCATCCTATCGCCTTCGGCCGCCCCTCGGGGCGGCCCTTTCTTTTGGCGACGGCATGCAGACCGTGCCCGCCTCCTCCTGCAGGGAGTGGCTGCGTCTCTTCCGGAGATCGGATCGAGGTCCTGTCAGGCCCCGGGCCCCGCGCCGGCCTCACTCGCGCTCGAACGTGCCGAGCCCCTGCATGTCATAGGCAGCGAAGAGCACCCGGGCAGGCCTGCCGCCCTCGGCGCCCGAGAAGAACGCGACGGAGGGGCCAGTGGCCCATTCGCCGATCGTCTCGAACACGAACCTGCTGCCCTCGTCGCGGGTGAGGGTGAAGGTGACGGGCGCTGTTCGCGGCCCCATGGTCGCCATGAGCTGCCCGCCCTCGACGCGGATCTCCAAAAGCCCGAAGTAGCTGTTGGCGTAAGCGCCTGTGTAGGCCTCGAGAGGGAGTTCGGGGCCGGGGTCGCCGGTCGGGATCGCGGCGGCGGCGTCGGCGCGCTCGCCCTCGCGCATCGCATCGAAGGCGCCGCCGAAGAGCGCCAGCCACGCCACCGTCTGCTCGCCATGGGTGGCGATGTCGACGAAGGTCGTGGCAATCGCCTCCACCACCCCGACAGGCATCCCGTTGGAGAGGACGGCGATGCCCAGTCCCTCGCCCGGCAGCAAGGTCAGGTTGGTTGCCGCGCCGAGATCGAACGCGCCGGAATGGCTGAGCACGACGCGGCCGATGTCGTCGTAGGAAACGCCCCAGCCGAGCCCGTAGAAGCCGTCCCGCGCGGCGCTGTCGGGGCGGTTGCTGCTCACCGAATGGGGCTTGTGGGTGACTGTCAGGACCGCCGGGTCGATCAGCCTCTCGCCATCACGCATCCCGCCGGCGAGCTGGAGGCGCAGGAACTCTGCGAGGTCATTGACGGTGCTGGAGACGCCTCCGGCGGGGGCCTGCGCGTCCGGGTCGCGATGGAAGCGCGCCTCCCATTCGCCGGCATCGTTGCGGACGTGGATGCGCGCCCGGTTCTCGTGCGCGAGATAGTCGGCGTTGCGGTAGCTCGTGCGCGTCATGCCCAAAGGCTGGAACAGGACCTCCTCGGCAAGCTCCTCGAACACCCCGCCGGCCGCCTTGGCCGCCGCCACGCCGCCGGCGGTGTAGCCGTAGTTGCTGTAGTGATAGGTGGAGCGGAAATCATCGAGCGGCTGCATGTGCAACCTGTCGAGGATCGTGTCACGGTCGAAGCCGAGATCCTCCAGAAAGTCTCCGGCACCCGTCGCCAGACCGGAGCGATGGGACAGCAGGTCGATGAAGGTGGCGTGCTCGCTGACATAGGGATCGGCGAGCCGGAAGTCGGGATCGTGGTGCCCCACCGGTTCGTCCAGCTCGAAGTGGTGCAGGTCCGACAGTCGCGCCACGACGGTGGAGGTGATCGGCTTCGACAGCGAGGCGAGCAGGAAGACGGTATCCGGGTCGACCGGCTCGGGCCGGCCCGCTTCGCGCAAGCCGTAGCCCTTCTCGAAGATCACGTCGTCCTGATAGACGATCGCGACAGCAACGCCCGGAACCCCGGTGGCCTGCATGGCCTCGCTCACGATCCCGTCGAGTGCCGCGACGCCCACATCCACGTCCGCCCGGTCGATGGAAGCTGGCACGGGGATCACGGGTGCCGGCAGCAGCGTCCTCGTCGTTTCCTGGGCATTGGTCGGCAAAGGTGTGGAAAGCAGACAAAGTGCCACCGCGGCAAGCCTGGCGACAATGCCGCCACCGGCAGGCCGCAAGCATGCTGTCTCGTCCGACAGATGACTTGCTGCACGCACTATGGTTGCGCTCCCCGGTTTTTTTCAGCCTAAGCGCCGGCGAGACCGCTGGCAACGAGGCGTCGCTCAGGTGTGCAACGATGCCGCCGCACTCTACAGATCGAGTGAATATCTCCTTGTCGTTTCTCGTCCTCGCGGCCGCCCCTCCGGGCGGCCGCTTCTCACGTCGGCGAGGTCAGGAGCCCGCCCGGGCCGGGCCACCCGGACGGTTCCAGGGCATGACCTGGAGCAGGTTCGCCATGCCGCAGAAGCCGGTGACGCCGGCCATCAGGAGGCCGGCGCCGACGAAGCCGCTGAGCGCGTGCCACCAGGGCGAGACGAGGACGCCCAGGATGAAGCCGAGCAGCGCCAGCCCCCCGGCGACAATCTGCACCTGGCGCATCAGGGGCAGGGGAGCGTTCGTCCCCCGTTCGACCTCGAGGCCGGCGCGTTTCCAGGCCTGGAGCCCGCCGGCGAGGAGCCAGACCTCGGCCCCTGCCGCCTCGGTGATGGCCTGCGCGGCCTGCCGGGCGCGTGCGCCGCTGGAACAGAGCAGCACCACCTTCCGGCTCGGCTCACGACCGACCTGATCCTGGAAAGCCGGCACGTCGAAGGCGCCGAGCGGCATCGAGCGCGAACCCTTGATGTGCTCGCGCCGAAACTCGTCCGCCTCGCGCACATCGACAAGACTCGCGCCGCCAGCGGCGAGCCAGTCGGCGACCACGACCGGATCGACTTCATGAATGCTCATGCCCGTCCTCACATGCAAAATCGGATAAGTGTAATATAGGCGTGGCGGCCGGGCGTGCAAGCGGTCCCGATCAGCTCCCGGGTGCCAGCGCCTGCTCGAGCCAGGCGGCGGTGGCGAGCAGCTTCGCGTCCTCGCCGAGCCGGCCGACCAGCTGCACGCCGAGCGGCATGCCGCTCGGCCCATGGCGCAGCGGCAGGCAGACGGCCGGCGTGCCGAGCAGCGACCAGAGCGTGCAGAAGCCCGGGCTGCCGGTGGAGCCGAGCCCGACCGGCGCCTCGCCGGCGGCGGCCGGGGTGAGGATGGCGTCGAACTCATCGAAGAGCGGCAGGACGGCAGCCTGCAGGCGCCGTCGCTCCGCCAGGGCGGCGAGATAGGCGCCAGCGCCGAGGCGCTGGCCCCACTCGATCATGGCCCTGAGCCCGTCGCTCAGCCCTTCCGGATGCGCAGCGTGGAGATCTGCCAGCTCGTGCGCCAGCTCGGCCCAGCTGATGCTCTGGTGCACGTCCTTCGCCGCCGCGAAGCCCGGCGGCAGCTCCGTCCGGTCGACGACCCCGGGAAGCGCTCGCGCGATCTCATCGAAGACGGCCAGGGTCGAGGGCCCGGGCGTCTCCCAGGCGAAGTCGTCGATCAGGGCGAGGCGTGGTGCCCTGGTCCGTCCGGCGAGAGCCGCGGCGACCAGAGGCGGCGTCGCCCGCGGGCGCATCGCCGGGTCGGCGCTGTCATAGCCGGCGAGCACCTCGACCAGCAGCGCCGCGTCGGCGAGGCGCCGGGCGAAGACGCCGACATGGTCGACCGTGGGCGACTGCAGGGTCATGCCCCGTCGGCTGATCAGGCCGAACGAGGGCTTGAAGCCATAGACGCCGCAATAGCTCGCCGGCCGGATGACCGAGCCGTTGGTTTGCGAGCCGATGGCGAGCGGCACCATGTTGGCCGCCACAGCGGCGGCGGAGCCCGAGGACGACCCGCCGGGCGTGCGGGTCGGATCGTGCGGGTTGCGCGTCGGCCCGGGCGTGAAGGCGGCGAGCTCGGTGGTCACGGTCTTGCCGAGCACGATGGCGCCGGCCGCCCGCAGCCGCTCGACCACGGCCGAATCGGCTGCCGGCTGGCGTCCGGCATGCAGCGCCGTGCCGTTGGCCGTCGGCATGTCCGCCGTGGCGAAGATGTCCTTCACGCCGACCGGCACGCCAAGAAGCCGCCCCGGCGTCTGCCCCTTCGCCAGCCCGTCGATCAACGTGCTGGCCTGGCGCCGGCAATACGCCGGATCGATGAAGGCCCAGGCCAGAAGCTCGGGCTCGCGCGCCGCCACGACGTCGAGGCAGGCATCGGTCAGCCGGTCGATCGCGAGACGACCCCGGGCGATCCGGTCCGCTGCCGTGGTCGCATCCAGTCGGGCGGGATTTGCCGTGGCGAGGCCGCTGTCGGGCATGGGCGGCGTGGTTCCCTGAATGGTCGTGGGCCGGGACAATCTGGCATCACCATCGGCCCGGAAACGATGCCTGTCGATAGCGGCCCCGCCCCGGATGTCGCGGAAAATGCAACATCATCCTCGGGTTGTCGCGTCTGGCGCGACGTTGTTATGGCAAATGTCGCGGCAGAAGCGACATTTGCCGCCGGGATGTCGCGCCAGACGCGACATTTTTGCCGGGTTGGCGCGTCGGAAGCGACGTTTTCAGACGAGCGAACCCAGGAAAACGACGAATGAACCCACCGATTCGACGATCGAACCCGAGTATTCGACGAATGAACCCGAGCTCGCACCAACGAACCCGAGACCCATTAAGATATTGATCCAGAACGTTTTTTGCCTTCTTCCTGACGTCCCGACAAAGGGCGTGAGAACCAGAATGCCAAAAATGGCGAACGAACCGAAGCGGGCTTGCTTTTCCGGTGCATCAATGATAGGAATAAGATCAGAAGACGCTCAGGCTGCGGTGAGGCAGAGATCGGGCACGGCGTTGGCCGGGATCGGCCGGCTCTTGAGGAAGCCCTGCCATTCGTCGCAGCCGAACTCGTTCAGCATGTCGAGCTGCTGGGTGCTCTCGACCCCTTCCGCCACGACCCGCATGCCGAGCCCGTGGGCGAGCCCGATGATCGCCTTGGCGAGCGTCGCATCGCGTGACCGGCTCGGCATGTTGCGGATGAACGAGCGGTCGATCTTCACCCGTTGGACCGGAAAGCGCTGGAGGTTGCTGAGCGACGAGAAGCCCGTGCCGAAGTCGTCGAGGGCGAGGCTGACACCCAGGCGATGCAGCGCATGGATCGTCCGCTGGCTGCGCCGATCGGCCTCGAGCAGCGCCGTCTCGGTCAGCTCCAGCTCGAGCTGCTCGGGCTGCAGCCGGGAGGTGTCCAGGAAGCGGCGGATCTGCCCGACGAGGTCGCCCCGGCCGATCTGCAGGGGCGAGATGTTGATGGCGAGCCGGTCCGGCACGAAGTTGCGACGCTGCCAGACCTTCAGGTCGGAGGTCGTGCGGTCGAGCAGGAAGGTGCCGAGCTGCCCGATCATGCCGCAATCCTCGGCGAGGCCGATGAACTGGTCGGGCGGCACCTGGCCGCGCTCGGGGTGCGACCAGCGCATCAGCGCCTCGAAGCCGACCACGCGGCCGGAGCCGACCTCGACCTGTGGCTGGTAGACGAGCCCGAGCTCCGCATCGTCCACGGCCCGCCTGAGGTCGCTCTCCAGGCGCACCCGCTCGGCCGTGTCGCTGTGCAGCGCGGCGTCGTACAGGCGGAACGTGTTGCGCCCCTGTGATTTCGCCCAGTAGAGCGCCATGTCGGCATGGCGCAGCAGCGTGTCGCGGTTCTCGGCGTCGATCGGATAGAGGCTGATGCCGAGGCTGGCGGTGACCCGAAGCTCGTGGCCCTCGAGGTGCATCGGTGCCTGCAGGCTGGCCAGGATCTTGCGGGCGGGGATGGTCGCATCGTGCGGCTTGCGCAGGCCGCGCAGGATCAAGATGAACTCGTCGCCCCCCATCCGGGCGACGGTATCCTCGTCACGGACGGATCGCTGCAGGCGCTCGCCGAGCTGCACCAGCAGGGCATCGCCCATGGCGTGGCCGAGGCTGTCGTTGATCGCCTTGAAGCGGTCGAGGTCGAGGAAGGCGACAGCGACCAGCTCGCCGCACCGCTGCGCGTGCTTGAGGATCTCGCCGAGCCGCTCGTTGAAGAGAGTGCGGTTCGGCAGGCCGGTCAGGGGATCGTGGGTCGCCTGATGGAGGATGACCGCCTGGGCCTCCTTCTGCCGCGTCAGGTCGCGCAGGGCGGCGACGTAGTAGCACTTGCCTTCGAGGGATGCCCGGTTGATCGTCAGCTCGAGGGGGAATTGGCTGCCGTCCGTGCGATTGCCGGTCGCCTCGATGGACTGGCCTTTGGTGCCGGTGAGCAGCCGCGGCAACTCGCCGGCCTCGGCGTCGTCGCAGGTCAGAAGCTCGGCCATCCGGCGGCCGCGCAGCATCTCCCCGGTCGTCTGGAACAGCCGCTCGGCCGCCGGGTTGGCGCTGTCGATCAGGCCCTGCCCGTCGAACGTGACGATGGCCTCGGTGACCGAGCCCATGATCGTGCGAAGTCGCGCCTCGCTGCGGTTGAGCGCGGACTTGCGGGCGACCGCGTCGGTGATGTCGGAATAGATGCCGACCGTCCCGCCATCCTCCATGCGCGATTCGCTGATCTCGATGCAGCGGCCGTCGAGAAACTGGAACTGGCAGATCCCCCCGTTGCGCCGGCAGGCGAGGCGGGCCTGCCGCCAGGTGGCATAGGCCGCGTCGTCGAGTGCGAGCAGCGGTCGGATATGTCGATCGAGAAGCTCGGGGAACGGGAGGGAGATGGCCGCAACGGGGACGTTCCGGAAGAATCGGCGAAAGCGGGTGTTGGACAGGACCAGGCGATCGTTCGCGTCCCAGATCGCAAAGCCCTCGTTCATCGCCTCGGTCGGCAGGGTCAGCCGATCGTGGGCGAGGCGAAGCGCGCTCAGGTTGTCGGTCAGGCGGTCCAGCATGGTGTTGACCGCCCGGCCGACCCGCGCGATCTCGTCCTGGCCCTCGATCGTCGCGCGCGCCTCGTTGTCGCCCAGGCTGATGCGGTCGGCCGTCGCGGCCAGGCGCTCGAGCCGATGGCTCAGGAGATGGCCGAACCAGTACGCCGAAAGGGCGATGAGGATGATGCCCCCGCCCGCGACCATGGCACCGCGGCGATAGGCCTCGCGAAAGCTGGCATGCAGCGCGTCGTCGCTCAGGGTCAGGGCCAGCGTGCCGAGCTTGTGGCTGCCGGCGCTGATATCGACGATCCGTTGGCCTTCGTCGAGCTTCGAGGTGTCCGGCTCGAACATGCTGCCGATCCGGTTCAGGTTCTTGGAGGCGACGATCCGCCCGCCGAGATCGACCAGCACCATGTCGGTGAACTTGCGCGAGCTCGTGGTCTCGGCGACGAAGGCCTGCAGCTCCGTGTAGTCGGTGGTCAGGAGGGCGACGCGCCCGAGATCGCTCAAGAGGGTGACGAAATAGCGATCGGAGCGTTGCCAGAGCTCGACCTGGCTCGCCAGGTGCTGGCGCAGGGTGAAGAACAGGATCGCCGCGCAAAGCGCCAGTTGCAGGGCGAAAAGGGCAAGCACGATCCGCCACCGCAGCGACAGGCCGCGCAGCATCAACCGCCGACCAGACCGCGCAGGTGGGTGATGTCGTACTGCGCCGGCGGCGCCGGAACGAAGCCGGTCCAGCCGAAGCCGGCCAGCAGGCTCTGTCCGGCGGGGACGCGCTCCAGCCCGATGACCAAATCGCGCAATTGGTCCAGCATCGGCTCGCCGAGCCGCCCGTGCGCCGCAAGGAGGAGGCCGGGCACCGCCCGGGTCTGGAACTTGGGCTCGAGCTCGATCGGTGCGAAAGCCTTGAGCTGGCTCAGCACGAAGCCCGGCAACGCGCAGGCCGCCGCAGAACCGCTGATGACGGCATGGATGCAGCTCGACTTCGTCCGATGGTACTCGACCTGCACGTCACCCGGCCCCAGCAGGCGCTGCTCCTCGAGCTCGTGGAAGGCGAGCTGGGCGACGCCGGAGAGCTTGGGCGGCAAGGCCAGCACCCGCCCGCACAGGTCCCTGAAGCTCGCGCATCGCTCCTCCTTGCGGGCGACGATGAAGGCCGCCAGGTCCTCCCGGATCCGACCGAGCGGCCGGTAGTCCTGAGCACTGGCCGCGTCCGCGTAGAGGAACGGATGCAGGAAGGCGAGATCGTAGCGGCCATCCAGCAGAAACCGGCGAAAGGCCTCGAAATCCGTCTTGGTCTGCAGCGCCACCGGCCGCCCGAGCATCTCCGCCAGGGCACTCGATACCGGCCCGAAACGCCGCCCGATCTCGAGGGCCGGCAGGAAGGGAAAAACGCCGAAGGTCAAGGGTGGCTCGGCCGGTCTTTGTGGGATGGCGGCGGCCGGGGTGGCGCTCATCGCCAGGCTGGCGGCGAGCAGGCGGAGGGCATCGCGGCGGGCTGGAGCTGACCTCATGCCAGAACATTCCTCTCTGACGGACGGGCCAATTGGAGATGGATCAGGTATCCACTCTAAAATCGAATTCTAACTGCAGCTATAGAAACTTTAGGTTGTGAGATGGTCAAGGTCGACCGATCGGCTTCAATCTGCGGCGATGGTGCGATATGCCATGGCCATCTGCTATCATGCTTGTCTCTCGGGAGTAACGAATGTCGGTTTCGATCCGTCCGCGCCGGAGTGTCCTCTACATGCCCGGCTCCAACCGGCGGGCGCTCGTCAAGGGTCGCGAGCTGCCGGCCGATGCCCTGATCCTCGACCTCGAGGACGCGGTCGCTCCCGACGCCAAGGAGGCCGGGCGCGAGGAAATCGCCGGGGCGCTCGCCGAACGGGAGAGCTACGGGGCGCGCGAGCTGGTCGTGCGCGTCAATGGTCTCGACACGATGTGGGGTCACGGCGATCTGGTGGCGATGGCGAAGGCCGGTGCGGATGCCATCCTCCTGCCGAAGGTGGAGAGCGCCGACATGGTGCGGCGGGCGGTCGCGGTGCTCGACAATGCCGGTGCGCCCGCCGATCTGATGGTCTGGTGCATGATGGAGACACCGCGCGGCATTCTGCAGGTCGAGGCCATCGCCGACCACCATCGGGTCGCGTGCCTGGTGATGGGCACCTCCGACCTGACCAAGGACCTGATGGCAAGACACACGGCGATGCGCCTGCCGATGCTGCCGTCAATCGGCCTCTGCCTGCTCGCGGCGCGCGCCGCGGGCATCGCCATCATTGATGGCGTCTACCTCGATCTCGACGACCAAGCGGGTCTGGTGACGGCCTGCGAGCAGGGCCGCGATCTCGGGTTCGACGGCAAGACGCTGATCCACCCGAAGCAGATCGCGGCCGCCAACGACACCTTCGGTCCGACCGACGACGCCATCCAGTCGGCGAAGCGGATCATCGAGGCCTACGCCGAGGCGCTGCGGGCAGGCAAGGGCGTCACCGTGCTCGACGGCAAGCTCGTCGAGAACCTGCATGTGGCGGAGGCTGAACGAATCGTGGCGCTGGCCGAAGCCATCGCGGACCGCGCTGGTGCCTAGCCCGCAGGCTTCGGGCGCGAAGCGTCAGGCGATCAGGCGGTAGGCGAGTGTCTCGCCACGCACCGACATGATGCCCTTGACCCAGTTGCCGTCGGAATCGAACCAGATATCGCCGCTGCGCCCGGTCGTGGCGGCGCAGGTGAAGCGATCCGCCGTCACCGGGCCATGGGGGCCCTCGACGGTCTCGATGCCGAGCGGCTTGGCCGCGAGGTCGGTCAGCTTGACCTTTTGCGTGTCGACCAGCGCCTGCTGGCGAACGATGGCGACATTCCAGAAGGCGAGATCGGTCATTGTGCCCAGTGGCACCTGAATCGCCCGGTTGGCCTCGCCACCCTCGACCGCCAGGCCATTGCCCGTCGCCCGAATGAAGGTCTCGCTGACATCACCATTGTCGTCGGTGCTGGCCCGGCTCTCGCGCAACTGCCCGTCGATCCACAGATCATCGGCCGTCTGCCTGAACTGAAAGGCCGTGAAGAAGGCGACCTTCACCTCGATCTCGATCTCGGTGCGCGCGCGAAAGCCGTTGTCGGCAGGAGTGAAGCGGACATGATGGCGGCCGATCTCGTCACCCTCGCGAAAAATCGCGAACGTCCGGTTCATCGGCATCGTCGCCGCCAGTGAAGGCATCGGCAAGGCCAAGCAGCCGAGGCCCGCGATGCCACCAACCAGAAAGCGCCGGCGGTTGACCCCATCCGTGCTGCGGCACGCGGCCTCGCCAACCGGTCCAACTCTCATCCTGACTTCTCCAAAATCGTTCGTTACAGCTCAGGCGGTAGGCCGTTGTACAAATCCCCGATCGGGGACCGATCCGTCTGGCGCCTGCTCGATCCGGTCGACCCGTGCCAGTCGCGGCCCCCGGTGGCAACGCTCGACGACCGCCTGCACCATCTCGGGATCACCATGCAGCAACGCCTCGACCGACCCATCGGCCCGATTGCGCGCCCACCCGTCGATGCCTCTCGCCTCGGCAATCCGTATCAGCCAAGCTCGATAGCCTACCCCCTGCACCCGACCATAGATACGCAGGCGTGCAGCCATTGTCTTAACCACAGAAACCTACTGACCTTGAAATCTGGCATAGCGACCGCAGAACGCAATGCGGGATCATGACACTTTCGTTGCAGTTTGTGGATTGAAGTGGAGTTGTGTCACGCCTGCAACCCCCGCCGCCAAATTGCAGCGAGATCCTTACCTTGGTGCAGCGACCGGTCGGCAGAGCAGGCGGTGCTGTGCTGCCAATTGCAGCCCGGTCGGAGTATTGATCAGACAACCAATGGAAATCGGAAGTTGCGCTGTTGCAAATCGAACCTCCCTCTCTAGCGGCCAGACTGGAGCGCGACGGGCCACTGCCGTGGCGTGAGGCGGCTGGATTGACGGCCGAGATCGCCCGGTTGCTCGACCGGCTGCACGCCAGCGGCAAGGTGCACGGAGGCGTCGAACCGCTGGCCGTGCTCTTCGTCGGTGGCGCCGTGCGTCTCGCCGATCCCCTGCCGCCCGGGAAGGGCGTGGGGGCGGACGAGGTCCATGCCTCGGCAACAGCGGGGGCATCTGCACCGAACGGGCGACAGCATGATTTCGAGTGTCTCGGACAGACGTTCGCCCTGATGCTCGGCGGGATGGAGAGGATCGAGGAGTTGCCGGCGGCGATGCGCGCCGTTCTGGCACGGTGTGGGGCGTCCGATCCGGCCACGGCATTCCGATCCGGCAACGAAATCGCCGAGGCGATCGAGCTGGCGCTGACCGCTGGCGAGCCACCTGCGAATGCCGGCCGCCTGGAGGCGGCTGCCACGAGCGTTCAGAAGGCTCGAAGCGTCGAGCCGCCGGCCTCGCCCGTGAACGCCCGGCGCCGCCGTCCGGGCGCGGGTCATCGGTCGCTGCTTCTGATGCTGTGCGGCCTGCTGCTGCTCGGTGGCGCCGCGATCTTTCTGCTGCGCCCGGCGCCGCAGGTCGAAGCTCCAGCCGGGCGGGAGGCGAGCGGGCCGAACGTGCCGACGCCGGAGGCGGTCGAGGAGAAAGAGGCTCTGGAGGAACTGCTTGCCGCGCTGCCCGATCAGCCACTCCCCGAAGAGCCCGACCGGCCCACTGCCGAGACAGTGCTGCGCGAGATTCTGGAAAACGCCGATAATCGGCCGTGCCAGCGGCTGGAGATCGAGCGGAACGGCCCGGATCTGCGGTTGGTCGGGCGAACGGCCAGTGCTTCCGACCGGGCGTCGATCATGGCCAGGCTCGACACGCTGGAGGAAGCTGTCGATACGGCGATTGACATCGACGAGTCCAACCGCTTCTGCAACCTCTACGACATCCTGAAGAGGCGAACGGCGATCGCCTGGCCCCGGCTGGCCCGTCTCTACCCGCGGCGCACCAGCCACCGCCTGAGCTATGGCGAAGAGCTCATGATCCAGGTGCAGACGCCGGCCGAGCCCAGCCATCTGATCGTCGACTACTTCACCGCCGACGGCATGGTCGTGCATCTTCGCGCAGCTGCCGGCGGCTCAACGAGGCTGGCGCCGTTCACGGAGATCGTGGTCGGCGATCCGCTCGATGGATCGTCACTGCGGATCGGCCCGCCATCGGGGAACGAGGTGATTCTCGTGCTCGCAAGCACGGCGCCGCTCTTTTCCGCAGCACGCCCACCAACGGAGAAGGCCGATACCTATCTGGCTGCGCTCGACGCGGCGCTCGGTCAGACGGCGGCAAGGCCCATCGCCTCGACTCTGACGATCGAGACCGTGCCCTCGGACAATTGAGCAGGTTCCGTGTGCTGTCCGATGCGGTAATGGCTTGAAAAAACAGGTAGAAATAGATATAGTATTTTTCAACCTTTGGCTGTTCGCGAAACGCTGATGACGGACGAGGAAGAGCAAGATCAGCGAGCCAGCCTCAATCTCGCTTTCGCGATCGGCGGGATGAACCATTTCAGGGTCGACGTGGCCTCCGGTCTGATTGCTGGTGGTCCGCTGGTGAAGCGTCTGCTCGGTGAGCCGGATGCCGGCGAAGCGTTCAGGGTCGAGCGGCTGCTCACCAGGCTCGACGCAACGACTGGCCGGCAGCTCGCCCAAATTCTCACCGACTTGCCGCGTCACGACCTGGCCGTGGATGTGGAGCTTGTTGTCGTCGATCACGCAGCGATCGACGCCATCAGGATGGTCGGACGAGCCCGGACCATCCCGACACCGATCCTCGCCGGAATCATGGTTGACGAAACGGAGCGAAGGCGCAGCGAGGAGCTCCTGCGAGGACGTGCTGCCGACCTCGCAGCCGCGAACCGCCAGCTCGAGCAGTTCACCCACATCGTCAGCCACGATCTCAAGTCGCCGTTGCGCGGTGTCCATCATCTGGCGAGCTTCCTGCGGGAGGACCTGGGAGACGCGGCCAGCCCGCAGGTGTTGGAGCATCTGGACAAGCTCGACCGTCAGGTGACCAAGATGAGCCGGATGCTCGATGATCTGCAGACCTACGTGCATGTCGATCGACGGGCCGGGAAGATCGAGACCGTGGACCTCGAAGCACTGGGCGTGGAGCTCGGCGAGCTGGTCGGACTGCCGGACGGCTTTACGCTCGATGTCGATGTCGAGCCTGTCCGGGTCGAGACAGATCGAACCGCCCTGTCGCTGGTGCTGCGCAATCTGCTCGACAATAGCTTCAAGCATCATGACCGAAAGTCCGGGATGCTGCGCATCGAGGCCCGGCCCCATGGCAGGGGACGGCAAAGGTTCAGGGTGATCGACGACGGACCGGGCATCGTTCGACGCTATCGCAAGCGTGTGTTCGAGCCTTTTCACTGTCTCGGCGGGGCGGGTCCCGGCTCGGGGATGGGTCTCGCCTTCGTCAAGCGAGCCGTGGAGCGTCAGGGCGGCCGCGTCTGGATAGAGGACGGGCCCGGGGCCGATGCCGGGCGGGGAGTGGCCTTCTGCTTCACCTGGCCGCTGGTCGGATGTGGCAAGCCGGATGGCTGACGGCCCGGGCACGCATATCCTGCTCGTCGACGACGACGAGATCGACGTGATCGCACTCACCCGCGCCTTTGCCGAGGTGGGTATCGATGTTCCCTTGATCATCGCCCGGGATGGCGAGGAGGCGCTCGGGGCGTTGCTCGAGCGTGGGCTCGACGCGGTGCTGATGTTGCTCGACCTCAACATGCCGCGGATGGGTGGCTTCGAGCTGCTCGAGCGTCGGGCGAGCGACCCCCGCCTCGGTGCGGCGGCCGTGCTCGTGATGACGACCTCCTCGCGCCGCCAGGACATCGAGCGGGCGCACGCTCTTGGCATCGTCGGCTACGTGGTGAAGGCGACCCGCCCCGGGTTCAGTCGCGACTTCGCCGAGCTCGTCCGTCGCTATCTGGCGCTGGCAAGCCTGCCTCGCGCGGGGGGCGGAACCCGCTGATCCCGGCCGCTGCCGCGCTCAGCTGGCCACCGGCTGGTTGGCCTTGCGGTACTCCGCGAAGAGCACGGCCAGCGCCGCCGATGCCATGCGGGCCCGGAGCGCGTCCGCGCGACTTGTCAGCATGATCGGCACCCGCGCGCCGAGCACGACGCCGGCCGCGTCGGCATTGGCGAGGAACGTCAGGTTCTTGGCCAGCATGTTGCCGGCCTCGAGATCTGGTACGACGAGGATGTTGGCCTGGCCGGCGACAGGCGAGACAATGCCCTTGATCCTCGCCGCCTCCGGGCTGATCGCATTGTCCAGAGCCAGCGGCCCCTCGAGAAGCCCGCCGGTGATCTGGCCCCGGTCGGCCATCTTGCACAATGCGGCGGCATCGATGGTCGATGGGATCTTGCTGGTCACCGTCTCGACTGCCGAGAGGATGGCCACCTTCGCCTCGAGCTGCAGGGCGATGGCCAGATCGATGGCATTTTGCACGATGTCCCGCTTGGCATCGAGGTCGGGAAAGATGTTGACCGCGGCATCGGTGATGAAGAGCGGCTGCGCGTAGGTCGGGACCGCCATCGCGAAGACATGACTGATGCGCCGCTCGGTTCGCAGGCCGGTGTCGCGATGCGTGACCTCCGCCATCAGCTCGTCGGTGTGCAGGCTGCCCTTCATCAGAAGCTCGCCCCTGCCGGCTCGGATGAGCTTCACCGCCTCGGCCGCCGAGGCATGGCTGTGCGGGGTGTCGACGATCTCGAGCCCCTTCAGCGACCTGCCGAGCTCCGCGGCCGCCGCCTCGATGCGGGAGCGCGGGCCGACGAGCAGCGGCTCGATGATGCCGCTGGCGCGAGCCTCGAGTGCGCCTTCGAGTGACACCGTATCGCATGGATGGGCGACGACGGTCGGCGTCGGCGAGAGCCGCCGGGTCGTCTCGATCAACCGCTCATACGCTTCGTGCCGCGGGCCGTCCTTGGGTGATGTCATCGTTCCGCTTTCCTGCATGGCCTGCCGACTGTGTGCTTCGCCTATCAGGGAACGCGGGCTCGAGAAAGATGCGCTCTTGCCGCAATGCAGCGTGCCGAATTCCGGAGCCGCGTCGCCGGCGCAACGTGATGGATCGCCCCGCCACGATCGTCTAAGACGAAACCCGGGTACCGGTCTCGAGCAGCCTCCAACGGAAGGGTTCAGCCATGCGCCTCCATGATTTCGGGTTCCTGATCATCGCCGCGGGCATATGCGCGGCCGTCGCCTTGATCGTGGCCGCACAAGTTGCCTGAGTGAGCCACGCTGCCCGACATCGTTTTTCACGGACGCGATGACCGGATTTGGGTCGGCTGCCAATGACGCCGGTGGATGCCGCCCAGCTGGAGCATCGATATTCGTCTCGCACGGCGACGCTCGGCATCATGGGCATGGGCTATGTCGGCCTGCCCTTGATGCTGGCGGCTACCGGAGCCGGGTTCCGCGTGATCGGCTTCGACATCGACCTGCCGAAGGTCGAAGGGTTGAACGCCGGCCTGAGCCCGCTTGCCCATATCGGTCATGCGCCCATCGCCGCGGCAAGGGAATCGGGTCGCTTCGAGGCGACGGGTGATTTCGGTCGCATCGGTGAAACCGATGCCATCCTGATCTGCGTGCCGACACCGCTCGGCCGGCACAAGGAGCCCGATCTGTCCTATGTGGTCGGGACGATCGAGGCGATGGCACCCCATCTGCAGCCGGGCCAGCTGATCGTGCTCGAATCGACCACCTGGCCGGGAACCACCGACGAGATCGTCAGACCGCTCGTCGAGGCGGCAGGTTTCCATTCCGGCTCGGACATCTTCATCGCCTACAGCCCCGAGCGCGAGGATCCCGGCAATTCGGAGTTCCGGACCGGCACGATCCCGAAGGTCGTCGGTGGTGACGGCGAGACCGCGCTCAGGCTGGCCTGCACGCTCTATCGCCAGTTCGTCAGCCATGTCGTGCCGGTATCGACCCCCGCCACGGCCGAGGCGGTCAAGCTCACCGAGAACATCTTTCGGGCGGTCAATATCGCCCTGGTCAACGAGCTGAAGCTGGTCCTCGAGCGCATGGATATCGACATTTTCGAGGTCATCGACGCCGCGAAGACCAAGCCCTTCGGGTATATGCCCTTCTATCCCGGACCCGGGCTGGGCGGCCACTGCATCCCGATCGACCCCTTCTACCTGACCTGGCGGGCACGCGAGTTCGGCATCGCCACGAAGTTCATCGAGCTGGCCGGCGAGATCAACACCGCGATGCCTCAATACGTCCTGGGGCGAGCGGCGGAGGCCCTCGACCGGCAGCAGGGCAAGGGCCTTTCCGGCGCCACGGTTCTGCTGCTCGGCGTGGCTTACAAGAAGAACATCGACGACATGCGCGAGAGCCCCGCGCTGGCAATCTGGGAATTGCTGCGCGATCGGGATGCAACGGTCACCTATCACGACCCGAACGTGCCGGTCATACCCGCGACGCGCGAGCACGCCTCGCTCACCGGCTCCCGGTCGGTGCCGCTCGACAGGGCGGTGGTCGGGGCGGTCGATCTCGTGGTCATCGTCACGGACCATGGTTCCGTCGACTATTCGCTCGTGGCGGAAGCGGCGCGGCTGGTGGTCGACACCCGCAACGTCATGGCTCCGTTTGCGGCCAGGATGGGGTCACGACTGGCACGCGCCTGAGCGGCAGGCGCCCTTGTTGCGGGTCGAGTTTCACGGCATACGATGCCGCCATCGACTGCTCCTGGAGGATGCCAATGGCGCTCATCGCCCGAAGTCTGGCTCGCATCAAGCCGTCACCGACGATCGCCGTGACCAATCTGGCGCGGGAGCTGAAGGCGGCCGGTCGCGACATCATCGGCCTCGGCGCCGGCGAGCCGGACTTCGACACGCCGGAGCACATCAAGGAGGCGGCGATCGAGGCGATTCGCGCCGGCGACACGAAGTACACGGCGGTCGACGGCACGCCCGCGCTGAAGGAGGCGATCATCGCCAAGTTCGCGCGCGAGAACAGCCTCGTCTACGGCATGCAGGAAATCTCGGTCGGCACCGGCGGGAAGCAGGTGCTGTACAACGCTTTCATGGCGACCCTCGATCCCGAGGACGAGGTGCTGATCCCGGCACCCTATTGGGTCTCCTATCCCGACATGGTGCTGCTCGCCGGCGGCAAGCCGGTGGCGATCGACTGCACTGCGGAGGCGGCGTTCAAGCTGCAGCCCGATCAGCTCGAGGCCGCGATCACGCCGGCGACCAAGTGGCTGATCCTGAACTCACCGAGCAACCCCACTGGCGCCGCCTATACGGAAGGCGAGCTCAAGGCGCTCGCGGACGTGCTGCTGCGCCATCCACAGGTGCATGTCATGACCGACGACATGTACGAGCATCTTGTCTACGACGATTTCCGCTTCACGACGATCGCGCAGGTCGAGCCGGCCCTGCAGGCGCGGACGCTGACGGTGAACGGCGTCTCGAAGGCCTATGCGATGACCGGATGGCGGATCGGCTATGCGGGTGGCCCGGCCGCGATCATCAAGGCCATGGGCATGGTGCAGTCGCAGAGCACGTCGAACCCGAGCTCGATCAGCCAGGCAGCCGCAGTGGCAGCGCTCAATGGCCCGCAGGATTTCCTCCCCGAGCGCAATGCCGTGTTCGCCCAGCGTCGTGATCTCATCGTCGACCTGCTCAACGAGGCGCCGGGGCTGAGCTGCCCGTCACCGGAGGGTGCCTTCTATGTCTATCCGAGCTGCGCCGGCGTGATCGGCCGCAAGTCGCCGGACGGGGCCGTCATCGATTCGAGCGAGGCATTCGCCCGATTCCTTCTGGAGGATGGTGGTGTCGCCGTGGTGCATGGGTCGGCCTTCGGCCTCGATCCGCATTTCCGCATTTCCTATGCGACGGCGACCGAGCAGCTCGAGGAAGCCGGCAAGCGGATCATCGCCACCTGCCAGAAGCTGGGCTGAACGCCAGCCGTCTATCGGCCGAAATGTGGATGGTGAACGACGTCGCCGACGGCGATTCCCAGACGCTCGGCCTCGCCACCGCGGATTTCGAGCACGCCCGCGACCGGGCCGCCCGAGGCGAGCACGGCCTCCGAGTACGGGGTCGTGCGGGCGTCGATCTTGCGGATGAGGCCGGTGGCGTCGATGAACAGCATGTCCAGGCTGGTCGGCGTGTTCTTCATCCACATGGCTACGGGACGCGGCGGCTCGTGGACAAAAAGCATCCCGGTGCCGTCCGGAACATCGACGCGAAACATGAGACCCTTGCTCTGCTCGGCGGGAGAACGGGCCATCTCGACCAGGAAGTGAACAGTCCCCGCCTTCGTGCGAATGGCGAGCGGCTCGATCGCGAGACGTTCCTGTGGCGTGCCACCCGCGTCCTGGGCGGCACTGCCGGAAACCCATGCGGCAGGCAGCAGCGCCATAACCCCGAGGACGCCGCGCCGCCCGAAGCTCCGCTTGCCGCTCATGGGATGAACTGCTCCTTCAAGATCCGTTCCTCCAGGTTGTGCTCGGGGTCGAACAAGAGCCGAAATCCATGGGTCTTGTCTTCCCAGATTTCGATGGAAGTCACGTCGCGCACCTCGGTGAAGTCGGCGACCGCGCTGACCGGACGCTTGATCGGGTCGAGAACGCGGATACGAAATCGCGTTCGACTGCCGAGCAGCGCACCACGCCAGCGGCGGGGACGGAAGGCGCTGATTGGCGTGAGCGCCAGGATATTGGAGCCCAGGGGAATGATCGGCCCGTGCGCGGAGAGGTTGTAAGCGGTCGAGCCCGCCGGGGTCGCCACCATGACACCGTCGCAGACCAGCTCCGGCAATCGTTTGACGCTGTCGATCTCGATGCTGAGAGCCGCTGCCTGGCGGGTCTGGCGGAAGACCGAGACCTCGTTGATGGCGAGGCCGCGCACCTCGCCGCCACTCGCCCGTTCGGCGCACATGCGAAGAGGGTAGAGATCCACGGCCATTGCCCCGGCGATGCGACCGAGGAGATCGTCCGGCGTGTAGGCATTCAGGAGGAAGCCGACCGTGCCGAGGTTCATGCCGTAGATCGAGACGTCGCGATCGATGAAGCGATGCAGCACTTCCAGCATGAATCCGTCTCCGCCGAGCGCCACGACCACGTCGGCGGAATCCGCTTCCACCGATGGGTAACGGGCCGTCAGATCGTGGAGTGCACGCCCGGCATCCGGCGTGTCGGCGGCGAGGAACCCGAGCCTCATGCGATGCGAGCCCTTCCGGGTGAGCAGCTGGCGAAAATGCCGTCGGCGGCGTCCGCGCGGAAGCTGGTCCATTCACAAGCGGGGTCGAGCGTATTAGCTTTAGGGAGAATGCGTAAGCCGGGAATGCCAGCGGCTTGGCGCTCGAGGTGGAGGACAGCATGCTCGTCGACGGCTTCGGCCGGCAGATTTCCTATGTCAGGGTGTCGGTTACCGACCGCTGCGATTTCCGTTGCGTCTACTGCATGGCCGAGAACATGGTCTTCCTGCCGAAGCGGGATCTCCTCAGTCTCGAGGAGCTGGAAAGGCTGTGTGATGCCTTCATCCAGACCGGTGTCCGCAAGATCCGGCTGACCGGTGGCGAGCCTCTGGTGCGGCGTGGCGTGATGTCGCTGATACAGGCGCTGGGCCGCCGGTTGGGCCCGGTGCCCGGAACCCTGGAGGAGCTGACGCTGACGACCAACGGCAGCCAGCTCGAGCGCCATGCTGAGGGACTGGTCGCCGCCGGCGTCCGCCGCATCAATGTTTCGCTCGATACGCTCAGACCCGGTCGCTTCGAGGCGATCACCCGCTGGGGCCGGTTCGAACAGGTGATGCAGGGCATCGCCGCTGCGCGTTCGGCGGGGCTCGCGATCAAGATCAACATGGTGGCGCTCAAGGATGTCAACGAGGACGAGTTCGATCAGATGATCGCCTGGTGCGGTGCCGAGGGCTACGACCTTACCCTGATCGAAACCATGCCGCTCGGCGACATCGATGGCGACCGCACCGATCAGTATCTGCCGCTGTCGTTGGTCCGCGCCCGCCTGCAGCAACGCTGGAGGCTCACCGATCTCGACTGCTCGACCGGTGGGCCGGCGCGCTATGTGAGGGTCGAGGAGACCGGGGGACGGCTCGGCTTCATCACGCCGATGAGCCATAATTTCTGCGAGTCCTGCAACCGCGTCCGGGTCACCTGCACGGGTACGATGTACATGTGCCTCGGCCAGGAGGATGCGATCGACCTCCGCACACCCTTGCGCGGTGCCGAGGACAACGGCCCGGTGGTCGCCGCCATCGAGGCCGGCATCGGGCGCAAGCCCAAGGGTCATGATTTCGTCATCGACCGGCGCCGCAAGCGCCCGGCGCTGGCGCGGCACATGAGCGTGACGGGCGGCTGACCCCTCCGGGCCGGCCCTCGGTCTATTCGATCTGGCGCCCGGCCAGCGTCATCTGCCGGCTCCCCAGCACGAGCTTGTGGGCTTCTTCCGCCGGAATCGGCCGACTGAACAGATAGCCTTGCAGCTCGTGGCAGCCGCAGCCGCGCAGAATCTCGTACTGCTCGGGCGACTCGACGCCTTCGGCGATGATCTTGAGGCCGAGAGCGGAGCCGAAGGCGATGATCGCGCGGGCGATCGCGGCACTTGCTTCATTGTGCGCGATGTCCCGCACGAAGGAACGGTCGACCTTCAGCGAGCGGATGGGAAATCGCTTGAGATAGGAGAGCGACGAGTAGCCCGTGCCGAAGTCGTCGACGGCGAGGCTGATCCCGAGCTCGTCGAGCTCGCCCAGCCGACGCGTGGCATCGATCACATCCTCCATGATGACGCTCTCGGTGAGCTCGAACTCGAGCAGACGCGCCGGGAACCGTGTCGCCTCGAGGGTCTGGCGGACATGCGGCACGAGATTGCGGTTGTTGTACTGCCGCCCGGAGATATTGATGGCCAGTCGCAAGGGGGCGATGCCGGCATCGAACCATGTCTGAAGCTCGCGGCAGGCGGCCTCGAGGACCCATTCGCCGATGGCGATGATGGCACCGGTCTCCTCGGCAAGCGGGATGAACTCCCCGGGCGGGATCATGCCCAGCTCCGGATGCTGCCAGCGGATCAACGCCTCCATGCCGACAATGCGCGACGAGGCGAAGCTGATCTGGGGCTGGTAGTGGAGGAGGAATTCACCCCGCTCCACCGCTTCGACCAGCTGTCGCTCCAGCATCAGGCGATCGAAGGAGACGGCGTTCAGCGCATTGCTGAAGAACTGGAAGACCTGGCCGCGCCCTGCCGGCAGCCGGTCGAGTGCCGCTTCGGCGTTGGCGAGCAGCGTTTCCGCCTGATCGCCGTCGTTCGGGAACACCGCGATGCCGACCATGCCGCCGACGGCGATCTCCCGACCGTCCACCACGACGGGCTCCAGCAGCTCGTCCAGCATCACACGAGCCAGCTTGGCAGCGCCGTCGGCGCCCTCATGACCGAAGGCGAGAATTGCAAAGCGCATCTCGTCGGTTCGCGCCAGGGTGTCGAGACGGCCGATTGACTGCTCGAGGCGGCGCACAAGGGCCGTCAGGAGCTGGTCGATGGCTGCTCGACCGAAGGAGCGCTCGACGAGATTCAGGCGATCGATACCGAGGACCATGACCGTCAAGCCGGAGCCAGCAAGCGTCGCCCGTGCCACGGCCTGCCGCAGGCGGTCGAGAAACAGGAAGCGGTTGGGCAGGGCCGTGGCCGGATCGTGATAGAGCGTGTCGCGCAGCGAGCGGCCGGAAGAGCCCTCGCCAGCGAGCGTCACGAGCACATGACCCCCGCCGCAGATCGACAGTCGCTGCAGCACAAACCGCGGCGTCAGATGCGCCGGAGCGCCGACGGGCACCGTCAGCGATGGCGCGGCCGCCGGATCCTTCCCGCCGCGGACGAACTGCTCGACCGCAACCGAGTCCGGCAGCGACAAACACCGGATCGATTGTCCGATGATCGTTTCGGTCGACTGACCGAGCGCCGCGCCGAAATCACCGGAGCAACCGACGACATGGCCGGTCGGGTCGAGGAGGATCGATGAGACACCCAGAAGCCCGAGGGCTTCGACCAGAGCCGACTGCGCGCTTGTGCTGCCGAGCGTCGCGGGCAGCGTGGCAAAGGACGGCTCGATCGCACCAGGAGGCCGTGGATCCGGCAGCGGATCGACGATCCATGCACAGCCCTGGAGGCCGACGACCTCGCCACTTGCTGGATGCCGCACGGGAACCGCCGTGTCATGCAGCGTGATCCGGCTCCTGGCCGCGTGGCACAGCCGATAGGTCGACGACTGAGGTACGCCTTGCAGGAGCTCCAGATGACGCCGGCGAAGGGCCGGGCGGGCCGCCCGCTCGGCGAGGTGCAGCCAGCCCTCGGCGGTGTCTGCGAGCCCCAGCACCCGGCTGAATCTCGGTTGGCTCGCGACTATCCGCCACTTTCCGTCGGGTGCCAGGACGGCGAAGTAGCGAAACGAGCCAGGTGGCGGCGGCAGCAAGGCGGTTCCAGGCCAGGCACGCGCGAGCGTGTCCGTATCCGAGACCAGCTCCGCGGTCATGAGGTAGGCGGGGTCGGCCGGGCGACCGTGCAGCCGCACGACTGCCGGACCATCGCAATCGAGCGCTATCTCGCGATCGAAGTCGCGCCGTTCGGCGATGTGGGCCATTGCATCAGCATGATCGGCGGCCGCCACGAAGCAGGTTTCGCCCTGGGAGGGGCCTGCGTCACCCGTAAGCTCGCCATCCTGCCAGAGCGCCAGCCAGGCCGCATTGGCAGCGACCACGCGGACGCTGGCCGGTGATGGACCACTGCTGTCCAGGAGAGCGGCCGCGATGGGCAAGGCATCGAGCAGCGGCTGAGCCGGCAGCACCTGGCTCGACAGTTCAGACACCAGCGACACGCAATGGTCCGGCTCGAGGGGAGATCATCGCAGCTTCGGAAGGCGGCCGATCCAGCAGCATGAAACTACTTATAGGAGAAAATAATTGCGCATATTAGCCTTAAGCGCAAGTAGAGTCCGTTTGTCCGCCACGCCGATGCCATGCATGGATTCCCGGCACGGCGCCGCTATGTTGTCCGGCGGTTCAATCACCTGACAGCTCGCCCAGGATTTGCGGGATCCAGCCCGCGAGATCGGTGGCGAGCATCGGTGTTGCGCATCGCTCGGCGGCCCGGGCATGCAGCCATGCGGCGGCCGCCGCCGCATCATAGGCAGGCATGCCCTGGGCCATCAGGCCGACGACCAGACCGGCCAGGACATCACCGGTGCCGGCGGTGGCGAGCTTGGCCGGTGCCTGGGCATTGATGCGGGCGCCGCCATCGGGTGTCGCGATGACCGTGTCGGCGCCCTTGAGCAGGACGATGCAGCCGGCGCATGCCGCCGCTCGCCGGGCGCGGTCGAGACGGTCGCCGGTGAACCGGAAGAGCCGTGCGAACTCGCCGTCATGCGGGGTGAGAACGGTGCTTGCCGGCAGCTTCCGCTCATCGATCGAAAGATGCGAGTCGCCGAGCGCGGTCAACGCATCGGCGTCGAGGACGCAGGGCAGACGGGCGTCAAGCACGCGCTCGACCACGGCGAGGCTGTGCCTGCCGAGCCCGAAGGCCGGGCCCACCAGCATGGCGGTGAAGCGGCGATCCTCGAGGAGCCGTCCGAGATCTGCCACGTTCTCCATCGGGCGGGTGAGCAGGGTCGGTGCATGGCTCGCGTAGATCGGCAGCGCCTCGCGCGGTGCCGCAACGGTGACGAGGCCCGCCCCGACCCGTGCGGCGGCGATCGCCGCCATGCTCGCGGCGCCGGTCGAGGTCGCGCCGCCACCCAGCACCAGCACGTGGCCATGGCTGTACTTGTGCTCCTGCGCCGCCCATCGCGGCAGCATGGCGCCCCACTCGGCGGGTCCGTTGACGCGCAGGCCGGTGTCGTGTGCAGCGACCGCAGCCTCGGGTATGCCGATATCGACGCAGCGGATTTCGCCCATGAAGGAGCGGGCCGGCTCCAGCAGATGGGCCGGCTTCAGGCAGGCAAAGGTGACGGTCAGGTCGGCGGGCAGCGTGTCGGGTGAAACCGTGCCCGTCGTGCCGTCGACCCCGGACGGCACGTCGACCGCTACCACCTGCGGCCGCCCGGCTGCCAGCTCGTGCAGTCGCGCGCCGAGGGCCGGGTCGAGTGGTCGGTCGAGGCCAGCCCCGAAGAGCGCGTCCACCAGGATGTCGAACGAGCCGGCGGCCGGTTCGGTCAGCCGCCCGATCGGCCCGTTCCAGCGGGCGGCGGCAAGCGCCGCGTCACCTTTCAGTCGCGCGGGATCGCCGAGGGCGGCGACCCGGACCGGCCACCCGGCCGCCGCCAGTCGGCGGGCGATGACATAGCCGTCGCCGCCGTTGTTGCCGGGGCCGCAGAGCAAGAGGACACGACCTGGCGACAGCCGCCCGGTGATGGCTCGAACCACCCCGGCTCCGGCGTTCTCCATGAGCCGCGCGCCGGAGATGCCGGCTGCGATCGCCGCGCGATCGACCTGCGCCATGGCTTGTGTCGACAGAACCGTTCCGCAGAGCATGGCAAACTCCAGGCGCGAGAGCCTGCCAGCCGCGGCGTTGCGGGCCGCGTTAGGCAAGCGTTAAGGCTTCGATGATAGTCCGGGCAGCCGTTGCCGGCGACAGGCTCGCCGGCGTCAGGCAGCAGGACGATGGCTGATGAGCGCACTTTTCGACTTCGCCCGGCTGGCGTCGTTCGCCGAGGATGACCGGACACTCGAGCAGGAGCTGTGCGGCATGTTCCTCGTGACCGCCGATCGCTATCTCGACGACATGCATCGGGCGATGGGATGCGCCGAAACCTGGGCGGCGGAGGCGCATCGTCTCAAGGGGGCGGCGGCCAATATCGGTGCCGATGCCGTGGCTGAGCTCGCGCTGGCCGCCGAGCACGGCCAGCCGGACCCGGGGCGGCTGGCCCAACTGCAGGACGCACTGGCAGCGACGCGACAACTGCTGGAGAAACATCTCGGGCGAGGCTGATCGGTGCCGTTTCGCCCGGCAATCCGCCGGTGAATGCGCCGTCCTGATTGCCCGTCTTGTCAGCGGCATTTGCGGTCTGATCGACCTGACGTTGGATCGTGGCAACACCGCAGGTTCAACATCTCGACGCGCCAGAATTCCCTTGATTGAGCCGTCCATTTCGACTGATATCGCGCCAGTTTTTTCGGGGTGACTCCTGAAGTCCATCGGGCCAACGCCCGTAACTGCGGCGATATCCTCATCGGTTCAGAGGGGCGATGTGATGCGAAATGGGGCTAGATTGCTCGCGGCGGGCGCCTTGTGCAGTGCGTTGGTCGCCTGCGGCGGCATCGATCCGAATATTCACGACGATGCCGACCTCTACGCCTACGACATCGACGATGTTCGGAGCATGGCCCCGCAAGGTGCTCCCTTCACCCAAGGGTTGCGCAGTGGTTATCTGTCCTTGGCGGATTCCGAGACCGTGGCGATGGGATTGGCCAATTCCAGGCATTTCCAGCGCAAGGCGGTCGGCTCGGCCAAGGGGCAGGCGGTTCAGCCGGACTTCGTCAGCCTGCGCACCCTGAGCACCGGGCAGATCGACGAGCTGACCGCGGCACGGGCCCGGCTGATGGCGGGACTGGACGGCGGTGGCCGGCAGAAGGCGCCGGCGGCGGCGGCCCGGGCGCAGACCTCGTTCGATTGCTGGCTGGCCTTCGAGGAAAGCAACGACGCGGCCGGGATCTCGGCCTGCAAGAAGGCTTTCGAGGACGCCATGGCCGAGGTCGAGCGTGCCCTCGCGACCGATATCGGCAACGTCTATCTCGTCTTCTTCGCCTGGGACCGCGCCGACGTCACGCCGGTCGCCGCGACGATCCTCGACCAGGTGGCGCAGGACTACAAGGACGGCGAAATTCCCAGGGTCGTGCTGGCGGGCCATACCGATACCTCGGGCACGGCGGACTACAACCTGCGCCTGTCGGAGCGCCGGGCGCGGGCCATTGCCGCGGAGCTGGTGGCGCGCGGCGTTCCGGAAACGGCGCTCGAGGTCACCTGGTTCGGCGAGACCGAGCTGCGTGTCCCGACCGCGGATGGCGTGCGCGAGCCGCAGAACCGGCGCGTCGAGATCCTCTTCGCCGACTAGGAGCCTGTCCGAGAAGGGATCACGACCTGCACGCGCCAGCCCTGGCTCTGGGCCACGTCGACCGGTCCTGACGATGGCCCCGCATCGCGGCAGGCCGGTTTCCTCGCCCAAAGCCGGGGTTGGCGCGTGCAGGTCATGGCCATTTCCCGGACAGGCTCCTAGACGGGCCGACCGCAAGGACCGACCAGACGGATGGTGGCCGACTGACGGCCACCGATCGGACGAACGTGCAACGAAGGGCGGCCGGAAGGTCGCCCTTCGGCATTCGGCGGGGCCGGCGCGCCCAATGCCTCGCCGGACATCTGATGACCGCGCCCACTTGCCCGTCGACCCGAAGGATTGGATATTGGCCATATGCGATACGTGCTCTGGACATTGCTGGCGGTGCTCGTCCTGGTCATCGGCGGGTTTCTGAGCTGGACCCTGCCGTCGCGGGACATCGTGCGGATCCTCGGCACCGAGATCGCGCGCAAGACCGTCGAGGTCACCAACGACCGGGGCGAGCAGACGATGGTGAGTCGGGATGTCCGCTACATCAAGGCGGTGACCCCGGACGGCGAGACCAGGGTCTACCGCAACGAGGACACGGGCTGGTGGCCGCCCTATTTCAAATTCGACAGCGCCGATCTCGCGGCGCGGGCGGATGACGCGGTCTCGAACGCGGCCAACCCGCGCTGGTCCGTCGTCACGCATTATGGCTGGCGCTTCTCGTTCCTTTCGAAGTTCCCGAACGCGATCTCCATTCGACCGGCCACGGGGCCGGATGAGCGGCTGATTCCCTGGTTCAACATCGTCGTGCTGGTCGTGCTGCTGGTTCTCGCCCTCTATGCTGCCCACAAGGTGCGCCAGCGCTTCGGCGACTAGCGCCCGTCAAGGAAGCTCACGCTTCGCGTCGATGTGCTTCGGATTATGCTCCTATCATGATGGGGCCGTGAAAGCAAGGTCGCCGTCGGTTCGTTCGGCATTTTCGGCTTTCTGGTTCGCCCGCCCTTTGCCGGGACGTCAGGTGGACGGCAAAAAGCGTTCTGGAGCAATATCTTGATGGGACTTGGGTTCGTTGGCGCGAGCTCGGGTTCGTTCGTCGATTCCCCGGGTCCGATCGTCGAATCCTTGGGTTCATTCGTCGTTTTCGTGGGTTCGCTCGTCGGGAAATGTCGCTTCGGATGCGCCAACCCGGGAAAAATGGCGCATCTGGCGCGACACCGGCGCCGCGAATGTCGCGCCAGACGCGACATTTGTCATAACAATGTCGCGCTATACGCGACAACCCGAGGATGATGTTGCATTTTCCGCGACATCCCGGGCCGTCTCGCGCCGGTTGCTGGCTCGAGGCGTGGCTAGTTGCTGATGGCGCCCGCATCGGCGGCGGGCGACGGGTGGCAGCGGCCGATCGAGCCTTCGTCGCAGATGGTCTGGCCGTCGACCCAGGTAGCACCGGCGAGATCGGCGCGGCTGAAGTCGGCCTCGAGGGGATTGGCGCCCGTGAGATCGGCGCCGCGCAGGATGGCGTTGACGAAGCTCGTCCGGCGCAGCGTGGCGTCGCGCAGGATTGCGTCGCTCAGGTCGGCACTGGTGAAGTCGGCGAGGGTGAGATCGGCGGTCGACAGATCGACGCCCTTCATCGATGCCGAGGTGAACCGGGCACGCCGGGCCCGGATGCCGGAGAGATCGGCCCCGTCGAACACGGTGCGGCGAAACGAGCTGTCGCGCAGGTCGGCGCCCGTGAGCTGGGCGCCCTGCAGGTTGCTGCCGTCCTGCAGGCAGCGTCGCCATTCCACGCCGGGTGCGGCGAACGCCGTGCACTGCGCCAGGGCAACGGCACCGCTGACGAGCGCAAGCGTCGCTCCGGCCGCCAAAGCCAGGACAAACCGATCACGCGCGCGCATCGCTGCTCCCTATCCTTCGCATCTTCTCCAACCTAGGAGCCTGTCCCGGAAATGGCCACCGCCTGCGTCGCCATGCGACGCGCGGGTATCGGCACTGGCCGACCGGCCCTAGGGGGCCAGAAGCCCGGGGAAGGAGCACCGCAATGCCCGGTCGACATCGGCCATCGTCGCCTGGATGCCGAGATCGGCGAGCGAGGTGACGCCGTGCTCGCTGATGCCGCAGGGCACGATGGCGGAAAAATGCTCGAGGTTCGGCGCCACGTTCAGGGCGATGCCGTGATAGGCGACCCAGCGACGCACGCGCACGCCGATCGCCCCGATCTTGCATTCCCGGCCGCCCGGCATCGTCACCCAGATGCCGATCCGACCCTCGCGCCGCTCGCCCTGCACGCCGAACGCCGCGAGGGTGCGGATCGCCCATTCCTCGAGGTTGTGGACGTACCAGCGCAGATCGCGACGCCGCCGCTCGAGATCGAGGACCGCGTACGCGATCCTCTGGCCGGGCCCGTGATAGGTGAACTTGCCGCCGCGACCGGCGCGGTGCACCGGGAACCGCGTCGGCTCGAGCAGCTCGGTGTCGACGGCGCTGGTGCCGGCCGTCACCAGCGGTGGATGCTCGAGGAGCCAGACCAGCTCCTGGCCGTGGCCGGCCACGATGGCCGCCACGCGCTCCTCCATTACGCGAAGTGAATGGTCATAAGCGACGGGTTCGTGCGATCTTCGCCATTCGAGGCCGGCAGCTTGCCGGGCCGGGGCCGCCACCCTGCCTTGCGGCGGTGGGGCGAATTCGTTACCAGCCGGCAGCGAATCCAGCAATGCCGTCTCCTCTGGCTGAACGGGTGCCGGCGCAGTGTTGAAGAAGGGAAGCGGCATGACCGACCGGCTCGAGCAGGATGCGCTGGACTACCATTCGCGACCGACCGCCGGCAAGCTTCAGGTCACCGCCACCAAGCCGCTCGCCACGCAGCGCGATCTTTCGCTGGCCTATTCGCCCGGGGTCGCCTTCGCCTGCGAGGCGATCAAGCGGGACCCGGAAGCGGCCGACCATTACACCGCAAGGGCCAACCTCGTCGCCGTGGTCACCAACGGCACGGCGGTGCTGGGCCTGGGGGCGATCGGGCCGCTCGCCGGCAAGCCGGTGATGGAAGGCAAGGCGGTGCTCTTCAAGAAGTTCGCCGGCATCGACGCCTTCGACATCGAGGTGGCGGAGCTCGACCCCGACCGGCTGGTCGAGGTGGTGGCGGCGCTCGAGCCGACCTTCGGGGCGATCAATCTCGAGGACATCAAGGCGCCGGAGTGCTTCGTCGTCGAGGAGAAGCTGAAGGCGCGGATGAAGATTCCCGTCTTCCACGACGACCAGCACGGCACGGCGATCATCGTCGCCGCCGCCATCGTCAATGGCCTGCTGCTCGCGAGCAAGCGCCTCGAGGACTGCCGCCTGGTCGCCAGCGGCGCCGGCGCGGCGGCGCTCGCCTGCCTCGATCTGCTGGTGACACTCGGGCTCCGGCTCGAGAACATCACGGTCACCGACATCGACGGCGTCGTCTACAAGGGCCGCACCGCTTCCATGGACCCCTACAAGGCGCGCTACGCGCAGGACACGCCGCACCGCACGCTGGGCGACGTGATCGAGGGGGCGGACATCTTCCTCGGCCTTTCCGCACCCAACGTGCTGAAGCCCGAGATGCTGGCGCGCATGGCGCCGGATCCCCTGGTGCTGGCGCTGGCCAACCCGGTCTCGGAGATCGACCCGGAGCTGGCACGGCGGACCCGGCCGGACGTCATCGTCGCCACCGGCCGCAGCGACCATCCGAACCAGGTCAACAACGTCCTCTGCTTCCCCTTCATCTTCAGGGGCGCGCTCGATGTCGGGGCGACCACGATCAACCGGGAGATGCAGCGCGCCTGCGTCGACGCGCTCGCCAGCCTCGCGCGCAGCACGACCCCGGACACGGTGGCCTCCGCCTATGGCCAGGACAGCCTGTCGTTCGGGCGCGACTATCTCATCCCCAAGCCCTTCGATCCGCGGCTGATCGTCGAGCTGCCGATCGCGGTGGCCAGGGCGGCCGTGGAGTCCGGAGTCGCCCGGCGCCCGATCACCGACTTTCGCGCCTATCGGCAGCGGCTGTCCGAGCGGGTCTTCCGCTCGGGGCTCCTGATGAAGCCCCTTTTCGAGCGGGCCGCCGGGGCACCACAGCGGCTCGTCTACACGGACGGCGAGGAGGAGGCGGTGCTCCGGGCGGTGCAGGTGGTCGTGGACGAGGGCCTTGCCAGCCCGGTGCTCATCGGCCGCCCCGAGGTCATCGCCATGCGGATCGAGCGGCTCGGGCTGCGGCTCGCCCACGGCCGCGATTTCGAGCTCTGCAACCCCGACAGCGACCCGCGCTACAACGACTATGTGGCGTTCTATCAGGAGCGCATGGGCCGCAAGGGTGTCAGCCCGCAAGCGGCGCGCGACATCGTCCGCACGCGGCGGACGGTGATCGGGGCGATCATGATCGCAAGGGGCGAGGCCGATGCGCTGCTCGCCGGCCCGGTCGGCTCGTTCGCCAGCCATCTTCGGCACATCACCGACGTGGTCGGGCTGAAGGCGACGATGGAGGAGGCTTCCACGATTCATGCGCTGGTGCTCGACGAGGGGCCGCTCTTCATCGGCGATACCAATGTTTCGGAGGAGCCGGATGCCGAGGAGATCGCCGCGACGACGCTGGCGGCGGCGGGGGTTGTGCGCAGCTTCGGCATCGAGCCGAAGGTGGCCCTCGTCTCCGCGAGCAATTTCGGCAGTCGCGAGCAGGCTTCGGCACGGCGCCTGCGGGCCGCCCTCGAGATCATCCGCAAGGCCGAGCCGGAGCTGGACATCGACGGCGAGATGCAGGCCGACAGTGCCCTCTCGCCGGTGATCCGCGATCGCCTGATGCCGCAGTCGCGGCTGGTCGGCCGCGCCAACCTCCTGATCATGCCGTCCCTGGACGCGGCGAACATCGCCTACAACCTCGTGAAGTCGGTGACGGGTGTCGTCTCGGTCGGGCCGATCCTGATAGGCCCGCGCCTGCCGGCGCATATCGTCACCTCGTCGATCTCGACGCGCGGCCTGGTCAACATGAGCGCGGTCGCCTGCGTGCAGGCGCTGGACCCGATCTTCTGAAGCCCGCAACAGAACCTGGAGTGGCGTGCATGGCGGATACAGGCGACCCCCACGGCTTCGTGCCGCGCTCCGGCATGGACCTGCCGCGCTTCGCCGGGCCGGTCAGCTTCATGCGCCTGCCGGAGGTGGACCTCGACGAGCCGCGCGCAGCCGAGGTGCAGATCGGCCTGGTCGGCGTGCCCTGGGACGGCGGCACGACGAACCGGGCCGGTGCCCGCCATGGCCCCCGCCAGTTGCGCGATCTCTCGACCATGATCCGCCTCGTCAACCAGGCGAGCGGCATCAGGCCGTTCCACCAGGCGCGCTGCGCCGATCTCGGCGATTGCCCGGTCAACCCGGCGAGCCTCGACGACACGCTCGCCAAGATCGCCGCCTTCTATGCGCGTCTCGGCGAGGCCGGCATCGTGCCGATGACGGCGGGCGGCGACCACCTGATCTCCCTGCCGGTGCTGCGCGGCATCGCCCGGGGCCGGACCCTCGGCATGATCCACTTCGATGCCCATACCGACCTCTACGACAGCTATTTCGGCGGCTATCGCTACACCCACGGCACGCCCTTCCGGCGCGCCTGCGAGGAGGGGCTGCTCGATCCCAGGCGTATCGTCCAGATCGGCATTCGCGGCACGGCCTATGACGGCGAGGACGTCGCCTGGGGCAGGGCCAACGGGGTCCGCATCGTCATGATCGAGGAGCTGATGGACCGCGGCACCGACGCGGTGATGGACGAGGCGCGGGAAATCGTCGGCGCCGGGCCGGTCTATGTGAGCTTCGACATCGACGGCATCGACCCGTCGATGGCGCCGGGCACCGGGACGCCGGAGATCGGCGGCTTCTCGACCCATCAGGCGCAGCGCATGGTGCGCCGCCTGCAGGGGCTCGATCTGGTCGGCGCCGATCTGGTCGAGGTCAGCCCGCCCTTCGATCCTTCGGGTCAGACCGCCTGGGTCGGGGTCAACATCATGTTCGAGCTGCTTTGCGTGCTGGCGGACGCGGTCGGCCGGCGGGCGGGTTGAGCCAATGCCCGAGCCGATCGACTTTTATTTCGATTTCTCAAGCCCTTACGCCTATCTGGCGAGCCGCCAGATCGGGACTCTCGCCGAGCGATGGGGACGCGCGGTGGCGTGGCGGCCGATGATGCTGGGCGTGGCCTTCGCCGCCACGGGCGGCCGGCCGCTCGTCGAGATTCCCCTCAAGGGCGACTACATGAAGGTGGATCTGGTGCGCACGGCGCGCCTCGCCGGCATCCCCTTTCGCCTGCCGCGCCGCTTTCCGCTCGCCACGCTGGCCGCCGCCCGCGCCTACTACTGGCTCGAGGAGACGAGCCCGACGCAGGCCGTGCCGTTCGCCGAGGCGGCGTTCGGCGCGTTCTTCGCGGAGGACCGGGACATCAGCGATCGGGCCGTCATCGCCGATCTTCTGGAGAGCGCGGGAGGCGACGCGGCCGCCGGGCTTGCCGCCATCGCCACGCCGGAGGTCAAGGAGCGGTTGCGGGCGGCGACCGAGGAGGCGGTGGCGCGGGGAGTCTTCGGCTCGCCCTTCTTCTTCGTCGACGGCGAGCCCTTCTGGGGCTTCGACCGGCTGCCGCAGATCGAGCTGCGGCTCGCCGAGATCGGCGCCTAGCGGAAGCGTTCCCTGAACGGTGAGGTCGGGTAGACGCCGAAGACCTCGATATGGTGGGCGAAGAAGCGCAGCTCGTCCATGGCGAAGCGCACCGCCTCGTCGTCCGGATGGCCCAGGATGTCGGCGTAGAACTGCGCCTGCTGGAAGGTCGGGTCGATATAGCTCTCGAGCTTCAGCATGTTGACGCCATTGGTGGCGAAGCCGCCCATGGCCTTGTAGAGCGCGGCCGGCACGTTGCGGACCTTGAAGAGGAAGCTGGTGATGGCCGGCCCGTCCTTGACCCCCGGATAGCGGGGCTCCTGGGCGAGCACGAGGAAGCGCGTGGTGTTGTGCTCGGCATCCTCGACATCGGCGGTCAGGCTGACGAGGCCGTAGATCTCCGCGGCGAGGTGCGAGGCGATGACGGCGGTCGCGAGGTCGCCCGTCCTGGCGAGGTCGGCGGCGGCACCTGCCGTGTCGGCGGCGACCACCGGCTTCAGCCCGTGCTCGTTCAGGAACTTGCGGCACTGGCCGAGCGCGTGGACATGGCTGTGGACGTGGCGGACCGTGGCCATGGTCGCACCCGGCACGGCCAGGAGGTGGTGGTTCACCCTGAGGAACTGCTCGCCGATGATGTGCAGGCCGCAATGCGGCATCAGGTGGTGCACGTCGGCGACGCGGCCGGCGACCGTGTTGTCCACCGGGATCATGGCGTAGCGGGCGAGGCCGTCGCGAACCGCGGCGAAGGCGGATTCGAACGATTCGCAGGGCAGGGGCTCGAGTTCGGGATAGGCCTGGCGGCAGGCCATGTGCGAGTAGGCGCCGGGCCGGCCCTGGAACGCTATGCGCTGGTGTGCGCCTGCCGGATCGACCGTTTCGTCATTCGCCTGCTCATCCATCGCCGAGAATCTTTCGCGCCTTTATGAGATCCGCCGGGGTGTCGACCCCGAAGGGCACGGCTTGTACGAGCTTTACGCCGATTCGCATACCGTTCTCGAGGGCGCGCAGCTGCTCCAGCTTCTCGCGCCGCTCGAGCGGGCTCGGGGGCAGGGCGGCGAACCGGTCCAGGGCCGTCCGGGTGAAGGCATAGAGGCCGATATGGTGGTAGACGGGACCGTCGCCCCAGGGCGCGTTGGCGCGGGTGAAGTAGAGCGCCTCGCCGATCTCGGCGGAACGGAAGGAGATGATGGCCTTGACCGTGTTGGGGTCGGTCTTCTCGGCCTCGTCGTCGGTGGCGTCGGCGAGCGTCGCGATGTCGATGCCGGGGAGCGCGAAGGGGGCCAGGACGTCGTGGAGGCAGCGCGGGTCGAGTGTCGGCATGTCGCCCTGCAGGTTGATCACGCGGTCGAAGGCACCGTCGGGGTCGATCTCGAGGAGGGCGGCGTAGATCCGGTCGGTGCCGGAGGGCAGCTCGGGGTCGGTGAGCACGGCGCGGCCGCCCACCGCCGTGATCGCCTCGGCGATTGCCGGCTCGGCGCAGGCGACGACCACCGGGCCGATCCCGGCCTCGATGGCGCGGCGCCAGACGTGGACGATCATCGGCTCGCCCTTGATGAGGGCCAGGGGCTTGTCGGGCAGCCGCGAGGAGCGCAGGCGTGCCGGGATGAGCACCACATTGCGCGACGAATTGACGCCGGCGGTTTCCGTAGAACTCAATTTTCGGCTCCGGTCGGTAAGTCTCTCGGTAGCGACGTGGTGGTGGCTTGACGGTTCACGCCCCGGTCCGCTACCGACCACACTGCCTGGACGGAAGCATCCGCGTGCGCGGTGCGGCGGCAAGACGGGCGGCCTCGGCAGACTGGGGAACAGAATTTCCTATGGCATCATCCCTCGAACTCAACAAGGTCATCGCGGGCATCCTGACGGCCGGCATCATCGCTTCCGCGTCGGGCATCGTCGCCGGCATCCTCTATGGTCCGGCCGAGCAACACGGGGAGCACGCGTTCAGCGTCGCCGTGTCGGATGAGCCGAGCGACGTGGCCGAGGAGGCAGCGGTGCCTTTCGAGACCCTGCTCGCCTCGGCCGACCCGGCCGCCGGCGAGGGGCTGACCCGCCAGTGCGCCGCCTGCCACAGCTTCGAGGAGGGCGGGCCGGACAAGGTCGGCCCGCATCTCTGGGGCGTGGTCGGCCGCGACGTGGCCGGTGTGGGGAGCTTCAGCTACTCCGACGCCATTCAGGGGGTGGAGGGTGTTTGGGACTACGACAAGCTGAACGTGTATCTGAAGGCGCCGCGCGACTATGTTCCCGGCACCGCCATGAGCTTCGCCGGCATCAAGGACGACCAGAAGCGGGCCGACCTGATCGCCTATCTCCGGACGCTTTCGGAAGATCCCGTGCCGCTGCCCGAGGCCGCGCCGGTCGAGGAGTCGGCGGGCGAGGTTGACACGGCGGCAGCGGACGGGGCCGAAGCGGCGCCGGCAGCCGCGGAGGCCCCTGCGGCCGAGGAGGCTCCTGCGGCCGAGGCGGCGGAGACCGAGACGGCGGAGGCTGCGCCGGCGACCGAGGAGGCTCCTGCTGCCGAGGCGGCGGAGACCGCAACGGCCGAGGCCGCGCCGGCGGCCGAGGAGGCTCCTGCGGCGGAAGGCGCGGACGGCATGGTGGCCATGGTTGCGGCGGCGGATCCGGCGGCCGGGCAGAAGCTCTTCCGGCAGTGCGCCGCCTGCCACAGCGTCGAGGAAGGCGGCGGCAACCGGGTCGGGCCGGCGCTCTGGGGCGTCTATGACCGCGATGTCGCGACGGGCGAAGGTTTCGACTACTCGCCGGCGCTCCAGGAGATTCCGGGCGAGTGGGACGTCGCGAAGCTGGATCATTACCTCGCGAATCCCAAGGAATTCGCGCCCGGCAACAAGATGGCCTTTGCCGGCGTGCGCAAGGAAGAGCACCGGGCGGCCCTGATCGCCTATCTGCATTCGCTCAGCGCTTCGCCCGTGCCGCTCGAAGGGCAGTGAAGCGCCGCTTCCTGTCCGCATGGTGAGATGATTGCCCGTTGATGCGGGAACCTTCATTTGCATCCTTGCGGCGCACCGCTAAAGCCAGAGCCGGGAGTGCCGGGACCGCAGATGTGAGGAACGGATGACCCGTACGGCAATGATCGCGCTGGCCGCCACGCTGGCAGTCGCCTCCGTGGCCGGTGCCGCGGAGACCGCCACGCCGTCGCACGGCGTCGCCATGCATGGCGATCTCGCCTATCCGCCGGACTTCACGCATTTCGCCTATGCCGACCCGGCTGCGCCCAAGGGCGGCGAGATCGTCTTCTCGGCGATCGGCAGCTTCGACAGCCTGAACCCGTTCATCCTGCGCGGCCAGGCCGCCGCTGGCGCGGCGAATGTCTTCGAGACGCTGACGGAGCGGTCGCGCGACGAGCCGTTCGCCGCCTACGGCCTTCTGGCCGAGACCATCGAGATGCCCGAGGACCGGTCCTGGGTCGCCTTCACGCTGCGGCCGGAGGCGCGCTGGCACGACGGCCAGCCGGTGACGGTCGAGGACGTGATCTTCAGCCTCGAGACCATCAAGACCCGGGGCCATCCCCTCTACCGCGCCTACTACGCCAACGTGACGGGGGCGGAGCCGGCCGGCGAGCGGCGCGTTCTCTTTCATTTCGACGGCGAGCTCAATCGCGAGCTGCCGCTGATCATCGGCGAGCTGCCGATCCTGCCGAAGCATTTCTGGGAAGGGCGGGACTTCGAGGCGACGACCCTCGAGCCGCTGCTCGGCAGCGGCCCCTATCGGGTGGCCAGGGTCGATCCGGGGCGGTCGCTCACCCTGGAGCGGGTGGCGGACTACTGGGGGCAGGATCTGCCGGTCAACAAGGGCCGCTACAACTTCGATCGCATGCGCTACGAGTATTTCCGCGACGGCAACGTGGCGCTCGAGGCGTTCAAGGCGGGGCAGTACGACATCCGCATCGAGAACATCGCCCGGCTCTGGGCGACCGGCTACACCGGGCCGGCCATCGATGCCGGGCTCATCGTCAAGGAGGAGATCCAGGACGAGACCGGGGACGGCATGCAGGGTTTCGTCTTCAACACGCGGCGCGAGATCTTCTCCGATCCGCGGGTGCGGGCGGCGCTGGCCTATGCCTTCGATTTCGAGTGGTCCAACCAGACGCTGTTCTACGGGCAGTACGCGCGGACCAAGAGCTATTTCTCCAACACCGATCTGGCGGCGCGGGAGCTGCCGGACGAGCGCGAGCTGCGGATCCTCGAGCCGTTCCGCGCGGAACTGCCGCCGGAGGTCTTCACCACCGTCTACGAGCCGCCGGTGACGGACGGCTCGGGCGAGCTGCGCGACAACCTGCGGACGGCGCTGGAGCTGCTGCGGGAGGCCGGCTGGGAGATCGACCGGAGCACCAGGAAGCTCGTGAACAGCGCGACCGGGCAACCGATGCGCTTCGAGATCCTGCTGGTCGACCCGGCCTTCGAGCGGATCGTCGGCCCGATGCTGCGCAACCTCGAGCGGCTGGGCATCGACGCGACGATGCGGACGGTCGATACCGCCCAGTACCAGAACCGGCTGGACTCCTTCGATTTCGACATGGTCGTGACCACCTGGGGGCAGTCGATGTCCCCGGGCAACGAGCAGCGGGACTTCTGGTCCTGCGCGGCGGCGGCAACGCCCGGCAGCCGCAACCTGGCGGGCATCTGCGACCCGGTGGTCGATGCCCTCGTCGATCGCGTCATCGCCGCCGAGTCGCGCGAGGATCTGGTGGCCGCGACGCGCGCCCTCGACCGTGTGCTGCTGGCGGGCCACTACGTCATTCCGCACTGGCACAGCCGCATCATCCGGGTCGCCTACTGGGACAAGCTCGCCCATCCGGACGTCTTGCCGCGCTTCGGCCTCGACCTGGATGCCTGGTGGGTCGACAAGGGCAAGGAGCAGCAGGTCGCCGAGCAGAAGCGGGCGCTGACGCAAGACGCCGCCGGCCGGTAGCGGAGCCGGCTGCAGCGAATGCTGGCCTACGTCGTCCGCCGCCTGCTGCTGATCATCCCGACGCTCTTCGGCATCATGGTCGTCAATTTCGTCGTCATCCAGGCAGCACCCGGCGGCCCGGTCGAGCAGATGATCGCCGAGATCTCCGGCACGGCGGTGGCGAGCACGGCCCGGCTGACCGGCGGGGGCGGGGACGGCCCGCGGCGCCCGGCGCAGGAACCGGGCAGCCAGTATCGGGGCGCGCAGGGCCTCGACCCGCGCTTCGTCGCCGAGATCGAGCGGATGTACGGCTTCGACAAGCCGGCCGGCGAGCGCTTCTTCCTGATGCTCGGCAATTACATCAGGCTCGATTTCGGCAAGAGCTTCTTCTCGGACAAGAGCGTCATCGGCCTGATCGGGGAGAAGCTGCCGGTCTCGATCTCGCTCGGCCTCTGGACGACCCTGCTCACCTACCTGATCTCGATCCCGCTCGGCATCAGGAAGGCGGTGCGCGACGGCAGCAGCTTCGACGTGTGGACGAGCGGCGTGGTCATCGTCGGCAGCGCCATCCCGAGCTTTCTCTTCGCCATCCTGCTCATCGTCCTGTTCGCTGGGGGCAGCTACCTCAACTGGTTTCCGCTGCGTGGGCTGGTGTCGGACAACTGGTCGGATCTCTCCTGGCCGATGCGCATCGTCGACTATTTCTGGCACATGACGCTGCCCCTGCTGTCGCTGATGATCGGTGCCTTCGCCGGCCTCACCATGCTCACGAAGAACAGCTTTCTCGACGAGATCAACAAGCAGTACGTGGTGACCGCGCGGGCCAAGGGGCTGACCGAGCGCCGGGTCCTCTACCATCACGTCTTCCGCAACTCGATGCTCATCGTCATCGCCGGCTTTCCGGGGGCGTTCATCGGCATCCTGTTCACCGGTGCCCTCCTGACCGAGATCATCTTCTCGCTCGACGGGCTCGGGCTGCTCGGCTACGAGGCCGCGCTCCGCCGGGACTATCCGGTGATGTTCGGCTCGCTCTTCATCTTCACCCTGCTCGGTCTCGTGGTGAAGCTGATCTCCGATCTGACCTATGTGCTGGTCGATCCGCGAATCGATTTCGAGGGCAGGGCGGGGTGATGCGGCACGAGCCCCGCCTTCTCGGCTTCCGCCTGCGTCTCAATCCGATCAATGAACGCCGCTACTGGAATTTCCGCAACAACCGCCGCGGCTACTGGTCACTGCACATCTTCGTCCTGGTCTTCGTGCTCAGCCTGTTCGCCGAATTCATCGCCAACGAACGCCCGCTGCTCGTCTCCTATGACGGGCAGCTCTATTTTCCGGTGCTGGTCGGCTACCCGGAAACCGAGTTCGGCGGCTTTTTCCCGACCGACACCGATTACCACGATCCGTTCGTGCGCGAGCTCATCGAGGAGAACGGCTGGATCCTCTGGCCGCCAATCCCCTACAGCTACAACACGATCGTCCGCGATCTCGGCACGCCGGCACCCTCGCCACCGACGTGGCAGAACCTGCTCGGCACCGACGACCAGGCGCGCGACGTCCTGGCCCGGGTGATCTACGGCTTTCGCATCTCGGTGCTCTTCGGGCTGACGCTCACCGTGCTGTCGTCGATCGTCGGGATCGCGGCAGGGGCGCTGCAGGGCTATTTCGGCGGCTGGGTCGACCTCGGCTTCCAGCGCTTCATGGAGATCTGGTCGGGCCTGCCGACCCTCTATCTCCTGATCATCCTCGCCAGCATCGTCACCCCGAACTTCTGGTGGCTGCTCGGGCTGATGCTGCTGTTCAGCTGGATGGGGCTGGTCGACGTGGTGCGCGCCGAGTTCCTGCGGGCGCGCAACCTGGATTTCGTCCGCGCCGCCCGCGCCCTCGGCGTCGGCAACGCGACGATCATGTTCCGCCACATCCTGCCGAACGCCATGGTCGCGTCGCTGACCTTCATGCCCTTCATCCTGAACGGCTCGATCACCACGCTGACGAGCCTCGACTTCCTCGGCTTCGGGCTGCCGCCCGGCTCGCCGTCGCTGGGCGAGCTTCTGGCCCAGGGCAAGAACAACCTCCAGGCGCCCTGGCTCGGCATTTCCGGCTTCATGGTGCTCGCCATCATGCTGTCCCTCCTGATCTTCATCTTCGAGGCGGTTCGCGATGCCTTCGATCCGCGCAAGACGTTCGCGGCGCTGGCGGTCGATGCCGCACCGCACGCGCGAGGGCACGCATGAGCCTCCTGGCGGTCGACGATCTTTCGGTGAGCTTTCGTGCCGGCGAGCTCGAGATCGAGGCGGTGCGCAAGGTCAGCTTCACCATCGAGCGGGGCGAAACGCTGGCGCTCGTCGGCGAGAGCGGCTCGGGCAAGTCGGTCACCGCCCTCTCGATCCTGCAGCTCCTGCCCTATCCCAAAGCCTGGCATCCGTCCGGCAGCGTGCGGCTGGACGGCGAGGAGCTGCTCGGCAAGTCCGATGCCGTGCTGCGGCAGGTGCGGGGCAACCGGGCATCGATGATCTTCCAGGAGCCGATGACCTCGCTCAACCCGCTGCACACGGTCGAGCAGCAGATCGGCGAGGTGCTGGAGCTGCATCGGGGCCTGATGGGCGATGCCATCCGGGCGCGCGTGCTCGAGCTGCTCGAGCTGGTCCGCATCGATGAGGCCGAGACCCGCCTGAGGTCCTACCCGCACCAGCTCTCGGGCGGCCAGCGGCAGCGCGTCATGATTGCCATGGCGCTGGCCAACGAGCCCGACCTCCTGATCGCCGACGAGCCGACGACGGCGCTCGACGTAACAGTGCAGGCGCAGATCCTGGCGCTGATCGCCGAGCTGCAGGAGCGGCTGGGAATGGCGGTGCTGCTGATCACCCATGACCTCACCATCGTGCGCAAGGTGGCGCATCGCGTCGCGGTCATGACCGAGGGCGAGATCGTCGAGTCGGGGCCGACCGAGGCGATCTTCACCGGTGCACAGCACAGCTACACGCGCCACCTGCTGGCCGCCGAGCCCAAGGGGGCGCCGCCGGTCGCCGATGGCTCGGCGCCGGTGATCCTCGCCGGCCAGGACATCAAGGTGCATTTCCCGATCCAGCGCGGCCTGCTCAGGCGCACGGTCGGGCATGTCAAGGCGGTCGACGGCGTGACGCTCGAGGTGCGCGCCGGGCAGACGGTGGGGGTCGTCGGCGAGAGCGGGTCGGGCAAGACGACGCTCGGCCTGGCCCTGCTCCGGCTCCTGCCCTGCACCGGGAGCATCGATTTCTCCGGGCAGGCCATCGCCGACTGGTCCGGGGCGAAGCTTCGCTCGCTGCGCCGGGAGATGCAGATCGTCTTCCAGGACCCCTATGGCAGCCTGAGCCCGCGCATGTCGGTCGGCCAGATCATCGAGGAGGGGCTCGTCCTGCATCGGATCGGCGCCCATGCGACGGAGCGCTCGGAGCTGGTCGCGGCGGCGATGCTGGAGGTCGGGCTGGACCCGTCGATGCGGGACCGCTACCCGCACGAGTTCTCCGGTGGCCAACGGCAGCGCATCTCGATCGCGCGCGCCATGGTGCTCAAGCCGCGCTTCGTGGTTCTCGACGAGCCCACCTCGGCCCTCGACATGTCGGTCCAGGCGCAGATCGTCGATCTCCTGCGCGACCTGCAGGTCCGCCATGGTCTCGCCTATCTCTTCATCAGCCACGATCTGCGCGTCGTGCGGGCCCTCAGCCACGAGGTGATCGTCCTCAGGCGCGGTCGCGTGGTGGAGCAGGGGACGGCGGCACAGCTCTTCGCGGCGCCGGCCACGGCCTATACGCGAGCGCTGATGGCGGCCGCCTTCGACATCGAGGCGGTCGATCCTGGCGGCGCCGGCGGCTCAGTCGCCTGAGGGCGGCGGCCCGGCGGCCGGCTGGGCGCCGGACCCGTCAGTCGGCGCGTCGGCCGGGACCGTGTCGAGCAGGCGCTCCTCGACCGCCGCGGCCTCGTCGCCGCGATCCAGCGACCGCAGCACGCTCGCGAGGTTGTTGAGGACGTCGCGCTCGAGGGCGGCATCCCCGGGCGGCGGCAATGCCTCGATCGCCGCCAAGGCCGCCTCGAGGTCCGTGGCGGCGTCGAGCGGACGGCCGAGCTCGAACGCGAAATAGGCGCGATTGTTGAGGGCGAGCGGCAGGCGGCGGTCGGTGGCCGTCCCCAGGAGCTCGATCACCGTGTCGATCTGCTCGTGGGCCGCCTCGAAGTCGCCTGCCGAGGCAGCCGTCTCGGCGAGGCTCCAGCGCAGCTGGAGCCTGGCCGCGCGCGGCACCTCGTCGAGCTCGAGCTGCTGCTCCAGGAGCCTGGTCGCCCGTTCTTCGGCACCGACGCGGTTGAACGCGCGCACGCAGACCGTGACGAGGTCGGTGGTCGCCTGCCGATCGGCTGGCGGCAGGTCGGCCACCAGCTCCTCGCAGGCGAGCAGGGCGGCGTCGTCGGCGTTCTGCAGCAGCAGGACCTCGACGAGGTTGCGCCAGAGCTGCGCGACGAGCTCGGCGTCCGGGTGGGCATCGCCCGAAGCGGCGACCATGGCCTCGAGCGGCGCCCGCAGGAGGGTCTCGGCCGCGGCGAGGTCGCCGGCCTCGGTGGCGATGGCCGCCGCATTGGCGGTACTCTCGAGCGTTGCCCTGTGGGTGGGGCCGAGCCTTTCCCGACGCATGGCGAGTGCGTCCTGGACCAGCCCGCCGGCGGTGTCGAGCTGTCCCAGGTCGCTCAAGGTGACACCCAGGTTGTTCAGGCTCTCGGCGATGTCCGGATGGCCGGGCTCGCGCAGGGTGCGACGCATGACGAGGGCCGCCTCGTGAAGCTGGCGCGCCCGGTCGAGATTGCCGGCACGCCGCTCGAGCTCGCCCAGGTTGTTGAGGAGTGCGGCGATGCCGGGCTCGCTGTCGCCGAAGACGGCCCGCCGGATGGCGAGGGCGCGTTCCAGGAGCGCGCGCGCCGCTGCCGTGTCGCCCTGCGCCAGCTCCACCATGGCGAGATTGGCGGCGACGACGGCGATCCGGGCGTCATCGTCGGGCGTGGCCGCCGTGCCCGGGGCTTCGGGTTCGAGCAGAGCGAGCGCCGCGCGCAGGGCACTCTCGGCCTCGCTCCAGTCCTCGGCCGCCGCCGCGGCCGTGCCGCGGTCGTTCAGCTCCCGCCAGTCCGCCGGCGCGTCATCGGCGGCGAGCGACATGCCACCCGTCAGGACCGACAGCGCCAGTCCGATGACGAGGTGGTGTGCCGCTCGCTTCGTCACCCCTATTAGTGGTTGCGCCGTGGCGTGCCGTGCGTCTGGACCACCCGGAGATGCATCACGGCGGGCTCCAGGCAGGCGCCGGTCGAGAGCTGGCCCACCATGCTGCGCTGAATCTCCTGCCAGGGGGTCTGGCTCGGCGAGACCTTCGTCTCGATCTTCGCCTGACGCCGCTCGATCTCGGCGGCGTCGAGCATCAGGTCGAGATGCCGGTTGGGCAGGTCGAAGCGCACCCGGTCGCCGGTCTGCACGATCGCGAGATTGCCGCCGATCGCTGCCTCGGGGGAGGCGTTGAGAATCGACGGGCTCTCCGAGGTGCCGCTCTGCCGGCCATCGCCGATCGTCGGCAGCGCCTTGATGCCCTTCTTGATGAGGGCGGCCGGCGGCGCCATGTTGACGACCTCCGCCGCCCCCGGGTAGCCGACCGGCCCGCAGTTGCGGATGAAGAGGAAGCAGTCCTCGTCGATCTCGAGGCTCGGATCGTCGATCCGCTCGTGGTAGTCCTCCGGCCCCTCGAAGACGACCGCCCGGCCCTCGAAGACGCCCGGATGGTCGGGGTGCTCGAGATACTTCTGGCGGAACTCCTTGGTCACGACCGAGGTTTTCATGACGGCGGAATCGAAGATGTTGCCACTGATGATGACGAAGCCGGCTTGGGGCATGAGCGGATCGTCATAGGGGCGGATGACGTTGCGGTCGATGTAGAGGTCGAGGCCCTTGATGTTCTCGCCGTAGCTCTTGCCGGTGACGGTGAGCGCATCCTCGTGCCAGCGGCCCTTGCCCATGAGCTCCTTGACCACGGCCGGCAGCCCGCCGGCGCGGTAGTAGTCCTCGCCGAGGAAGCGGCCCGCCGGCTGCATGTCGACGAGGAGCGGGATGTCGAAGCCCATCTCCCAGTCCTTGATGTCGAGCTCGACGCCCATGTGCCGGGCGATGGCGATGACGTGCGGCGGGCAGTTGGTCGAGGCGCCGACGGCGGCGGCCGCGAAGATGGCGTTCTCGAAGGCCTTGCGGGTCAGGATCTCGGACGGCTTCAGGTCCTCGTGCACCATCTCGACGATGCGCTTGCCGGTGGCATAGGCCATCTGGCCGCGCTCGCGATAGGGCCCCGGGATGGCGGCGCAGCCGGGCAGCGACATGCCGAGTGCTTCGGCCATGGCGTTCATCGAGCTCGCCGTGCCCATGGTGTTGCAGTGGCCGACCGACGGTGCGGAGGCGCAGGTCATCGCCATGAACTCTTCGTAGTCGATCTCGCCCTTGGCCATGAGCTGGCGCGCGTGCCAGACCACCATGCCGGAGCCGGCGAGCTCGCCCTTGTAGTAGCCGTTCAGCATCGGCCCGCCGGACAGCACGATGGCCGGGATGTTGACCGTCGCCGCGCCCATGAGGCAGGCGGGGGTGGTCTTGTCGCAGCCGGTCGTCAGGACCACGCCGTCGATCGGATAGCCGTAGAGGATCTCGACGAGGGAGAGGTACTGGAGGTTCCGGTCGAGCATCGCGGTCGGGCGCTTGAGCGTCTCCTGCACCGGATGGATCGGGAACTCCAGCGGCACGCCGCCCATGTCGCGGATGCCGTCGGCGACGCGCTTGGCGAGGTCGATATGGTGCCGGTTGCACGGTGCCACGTCGGAGCCGGTCTGGGCGATGCCGATGATCGGCCGGCCGGACTGCAGCTCTTCCCGGGTCAGCCCGAAATTGAGCTGGCGCTCGAGGTGGAGCGCCGTCATGTCGGCCTCGTGGGGGTTGTCCCACCAGTCCTGACTGCGCAGGCGCCGTTTCTCGTTCTCGGCCACGAGCCGTCTCCCATCGATCCAGTGAAAAGCACGGTCCCCATTACCATCACTCGTCAGAGGGCTGCAATCGATCGCTGCGGCGTGCGGGCGGCGAAGGGGCGGTGGTCGACTTTGAATTTTGTGGTTGTATCCATCGCGCCGACGTTGAATCCTGATGATCGCGATTTCCATATGGAGGCCAGCCGGCTCATGAACCGCAAGACCCGACTTCATCGTCAGATGCCCGCCGCAGCCGGGGGCTGGTCACGACGGCAAGCACTGCATGGTCTGGGCGCGGGCCTTTTGGCCGCGGGCGTGCCTGTGGCGGTCTCGGGCCAGGAGCGGCGGCGCCTGCACTTCCTCATTCCGGCCGCGTCCGGCGGCGGCTGGGACCAGACCGCCAGGGCGGTGGCCGAATCGCTGACCCGCACCCGGCTCGTCGACACCGTCACGTTCGAGCATCTCTCGGGCGAGGGAGGCGGCCGGGCGATCGCCTACATGGTGGCGACCGCCGAGCGGCAGCAGGGCACCTTGATGGTGAGCTCGACGCCGATCGTCCTTCGGGCGGTGCGTGGTGCCGCCAAGAGCACCTATCACGAGCTGACGCCGATCGCGGCGCTCATCGGCGACTACGCGGCGATCGCCGTGCGCAGCGACAGCCCGCATCGCGATTTCGCCTCGCTGGCCGCGGCGGTCAAGCGCGATCCCTCGAGCACCAAGGTGGCCGGCGGGTCGGTTCGGGGCGGCATGGACCATCTTGTCGCGGTGCGCGCCTTCAGCCTCGCGGCCGGGGTCAATCCCCTGAACGTGGTCTATTATCCCTATGACGCCGGTGGCGAGGCGTTCGATGCCCTGCTGGCCGGCCAGACCGAGGCGCTGGCGACGGGGCTGGGCGAGCTCGTCGCGTCCCCGCGCCGCGGCGAGATCCGCATTCTCGCCATCTCGGCCCCCGAGCGGGTGCCCGAAGTGCCGGATGCGCCCACCATGCGCGAGCTCGGGCACGACGTCACCTTCGTCAACTGGCGGGGGTTCTTCGGCCCGCCGAACCTGCCGGCGGCGGTCGCCGCCAGCCATGCGGGGCTGCTGGCCGATCTCAATCGCTCGCCCGATTGGGCCGAGGTTCGCCGACGCTATGCCTGGCAGCCCTTGTACCATTCAGGGGCCGAGTTCGCCGCGTTCCTCGCCGCCGAGGAGGCCACGGCGCGGCAGGTGCTGGCGTCGCTCGAGCTCATCTAGCCGCACGGCCTCCGACCCGGGCTTTCGGCGTTGCAGCAATAGCTCTATAGAGGCGCCTGCACCGCCGATCGCCGACCAGACGAGCTGATCGGCGTCCATCTTCCGGGATCCGACCATGTCGCCTGCGAGTGAGATTGCCATTCGCGATGCCCTGACCTTTGACGACGTTCTCCTGGAGCCCGCCTATTCGGAGGTGCTGCCCGCCGCGGTGGACGTGCAGTCGAGGCTGGCGCCGGACATACCGCTGCGGATTCCGCTCCTCTCCGCGGCCATGGACACGGTGACCGAGGCGCCCATGGCGATCGCCATGGCGCAGCTCGGCGGGCTCGGCATCATTCACAAGAATCTCGATATCGCCGAGCAGGCTGCGCATGTCCGGCAGGTCAAGAAGTTCGAGGCGGGCCTGGTCGTCAACCCGGTCACCGTCACCCCGCAGACGCCGCTCGCCGACGCCCTGCAGCTCATGGAGCGGAACCGGATCTCGGGCCTGCCGGTGGTCGAGGGCCCGGAGAAGCGGTTGGTCGGGATCCTGACCAATCGCGACGTCCGCTTCGTGCCGTCGAGCAGCCGGCCGGTCCAGGAGCTGATGACCTCCGAGAACCTCGTCACGGTGCGCGAGGGGGTGGCACGTCAGGATGCGATGGAGCTCCTGCACCGCCATCGCATCGAGAAGCTCCTGGTGGTCGACGATGCCGGGCGGCTGATCGGGCTGGTCACCGTCAAGGACATCGAGAAGGCCGAGCGCTTCCCGCTCGCCGCCAAGGACGGCCAGGGGCGCCTGCGGGTCGGTGCCGCGACGGGCACCGGCAGCGCCGGGATCGAGCGGTCCCTCGCGCTCGTCGACGCCGGCGTCGACGTGCTCGTCGTGGACACCGCCCATGGCCATTCGAGGGGCGTGCTCGACGCGGTGGCGCAGGTCCGCCGAGACACCAACGCCGCGCGGATCGTCGCCGGCAATGTTGCCACCGGCGATGGCGCCCAGGCGCTGATCGATGTCGGCGCCGACGCGGTCAAGGTCGGCATCGGCCCGGGATCGATCTGCACGACGCGGGTCGTCGCCGGGGTCGGCGTGCCGCAGCTGACGGCCATCCTCGATGTCGCGGCGCGCTGCCGCCCGCAGCGGATTCCGCTGATCGCCGACGGCGGCATCCGGTCGTCCGGCGATCTCGCCAAGGCCATCGCCGCGGGTGCGGACTGTGTCATGCTGGGGTCGATGTTCGCCGGCACGGACGAGGCGCCGGGCGAGGTCTTTCTCTACCAGGGCCGGTCCTACAAGTCCTATCGCGGCATGGGCTCGCTCGGTGCGATGGCGCGCGGCTCGGCCGATCGCTACTTCCAGGAGGAGGTCCGCGACCAGCTCAAGCTCGTCCCGGAGGGCATCGAGGGCCGCGTTCCCTATCGCGGGCCGGTCGGCAACATCGTCCACCAGCTGGTCGGCGGCCTGCAGTCCGCCATGGGCTACACCGGGCATGCCAGCCTCGCGGCCATGCAGCAGAGCTGCCGCTTCATCCGCATAACGGTCGCGGGCGCGCGCGAGAGTCACGTCCACGACGTGGCGATCACGCGCGAGGCGCCCAACTACCGCCAGGAGCTCTGAGCCGCTCTTTCTCATGCCTGCTGCCCGGCGCCGCGGTGCGCCTGACAACCCAATCTTAAGCGTCTCGCGGTAGATTGCGTCTCGCACCGGCGGCAGAAGCACCCGCTGGCGATGTGCCATGGAGAGATGCGCGAACGTGTGGCGGGCCGGGTCGTATCTGTTCGCTGCTGCGGCGATCCTGGCCGCCGGCCTGGCGCTTCTGGCGCCGGCGGCAGCACCGTTGTCGCTCGGGCTCGGGCATATCTGGCCGAGCGGCTCGGCGCTTCCCGCGGCCGACGGCCGGCCCGGGCTCGTGCTCCTGGCGCTGCTGCTGCCCCTGGCGACAGAAAGCCTGCTGCGCTTTCTGCGACCGCCGGTCAGGCGGACGGCAATCCTCGTCTGCTCCGTTCTGGGCGGAGTCCTGATCGGCGTCGTCGAGCCGGCGCTGCTCATGGCGCTCGCTCTGGCGATGGCGACCGCCACGACGACCGCCGCGTCTCCGGATGCGGCCACCGGTCCACGACAACCGAGCGACCTGCCGCTCGTCGCGCATTCGGCCGAGGTCCAGGGCGACGGCGCGCTGACCTTCGACCGGACGGGAACGATCCTCGCAGCCGACGCCACGGCGCGCGAGATGCTCGGCGGCGACCCGCTGGGCCGGTCGCTCTATCGCTACCTGCCGCGCCTCGCCCGAAGCTGTCCGACCGTCGACAGCCTCATCGGCCATCGGTTCGAGACCGAGCTGCAGCACGAGTCGACCCGTTTCCATCGGGTGGAGGCGGTGTTCTGGGCAGCGGACGCGCCGGGCGCCTGGTCGGGCCAGGCGAGGCTGACCAGCGTGGCGGCGCGGGCCGAGCGGCTGGCCGAGCTGGAACGCCTGGCGCTGCACGATGCGCTCACCGGCCTGCCCAATCGGACACTGTTCGGTGATCGTGCCCGGCAGGCCATCGCCGTGGCGGAGCGCCAGGGCGAATCGTTCGCGGTGATGCTGCTCGACCTCGACCGCTTCAAGCAGATCAACGACACGCTCGGCCATGCGACTGGCGACCGGCTGCTGCAGGCGATCGGGCCGCGACTGGTCCGGGCCCTGCGCAAGTCGGATACCCTGGCCCGTCTGGGCGGGGACGAGTTCGCCGTGCTGCTGCCGCCGGCGGTCGATTTCGACAAGGCGACGGCGAGCGCCGAACGACTGACCGAAAGCCTGGTCGACCCGATCACGATCGATGGCATGAGCCTCGAGCTCGGGGTCAGCGTCGGGGTGGCGCTCTATCCGGAGCACGGCACCGACCTGGACACGCTCATGCGCAATGCCGATGTGGCCATGTACAAGGCCAAGCGCGAGCAGAGCGGCTTCAGTGTCTTCGACACGGTGCAGGCGATCGGCAGCGCCCGCCGGCTGACGCTGCAGCGCGATCTTCGCGTCGCCATCGAGCGTGGCGACCTGCGCGTCCTCTTTCAGCCCCGGGTCGCGGCCAATGGCTGGACGAATCTCGGACTCGAGGCGCTGGTTCGCTGGCAGCATCCCATCGAGGGGCTGCTGGAGCCCACGGACTTCCTGCCGATCGCCGAGCATACCGGCCTCGTCATGCCGCTCACGCTGAGCGTGCTCAACCAGTGCCTCGAAGCCCAGCGGAGCTGGCGCCATCTCGGCATCGAGCTGCCGGTGTCCATCAATGTCTCGGCCAAGTGGCTGAAGGACCCGGCCTTTCCCAGGATCCTCGGTCTCCTCCTGCGCAACGCGCAGGGCCGCGCGGATCAGTTGATGCTCGAGATTCCCGAATCGGCGGTCATGCTGGATCCGGAAGGCACCATCCGCACGCTCGAGAACGTGGCGAAGCTCGGGGTCGGCATCGCCCTCGACGGTTTCGGCACCGGGTATTCGTCCCTGCCGCTGCTGCAGCGCCTGCCGATCAAGGCGCTCAAGATCGACCGGACGTTCGTTGGCGAGCTGTTCGAGCAGCAGAGCGCCTCGGTGATCATCCGCTCGATCGTCAGGATGGCGCACGGGCTCGGCCTGAAGGTCATCGCCGAAGGGGTCGAGAGCGGCCGAGCGGCCAACCGCCTGGCCGGGATCGGCTGCGACGAGCTGCAGGGCCTCTTCGTCGGCCGGCCGATGGCGGGCGAGAGCGTGCCCGAATGGCTGGCGGAGCAGGCCGAGCAGCGCGCAACGCGGGTCTGAGGCAGGGCCGCCCGGGCGGGCGGAGCAGGGCGCGCCTGGTCGCTGGTGCGCCCAGCTCGGCCGCTGGCGACGCGGCGGGCGACCGCGGCTCGCTCCAGGCGGGCCGAGCTGCTGCCTGGTCATGCCGTGCGGGCTTGTGGGGGTCGGCCTGTCGGCCGGGCGTGCCCTTGTGGGTGCGTCGCCGGGGTCGATCGGACCACGTTGCCCAGGGAGTGCCGGCTGTGTACAAGCAGCGACGCCAAATGGTGGCCAATCGTCCGCCTCAGGACCTGATCGATCTCGGGACCGGATATGGAGACTCTCACGCGTTTCGTGCGGGCGGTCGATCGACTGAACGATGCCATTGGCCGCGCCGCTGCGTGGCTGACCTTGGCCATGGTTCTCGTCACCTTCCTCGTCGTGGTCGCCCGCTACGGTTTTTCATGGGGTCGGGTGTGGATCCAGGAGACCTATGTCTGGATGCATGGCTGCATCTTCATGCTGGCCGCCGGCTACACGCTGCTGCACGATGGACATGTGCGGGTCGACGTCTTCTATCGGCCGGCCAGTCGCCGCTTCAAGGCCTGGGTCGACCTTTTCGGCTCGCTGCTCCTGCTGCTGCCGGTGATCTGCGTCGTGCTCTGGGTCTCGATCCCCTATGTCGAGGCGTCGTGGCTGCGCTGGGAATCGAGCCGTGAGGCTGGCGGGCTGCCGGGGCTCTTCCTCTACAAGACCGTGATCCCCGTCTTCTGCCTGCTCATCGGCCTGCAGGGCCTGTCGCTCGCCGGGCGCAGCGTGCTCGTCCTCGCCGGGCATCCCGAGTTCGCTCCCGAGGAGCGGACCGCGGCGGAACTCGGCGTTTGAGCTCGGCTTTTCTCGGCGAGGTGATGAGCCTCGTCATGTTCGCCGTGACCTGCCTCGTCCTGATGCTCGGCTTCCCGGTGGCGTTCTCGCTCGCCGGAACCTCGCTGGCCTTCGGCATTCTCGGCTGGTGGCTCGGCATCTTCGACCTGCGGCTGCTCGGCGGCCTGGCCTCGCGCTATTTCGGCGTGATGGTCAACGAGGTGCTCGTCGCCGTGCCGCTATTCGTCTTCATGGGGGTGATGCTGGAACGGGCGCGCATCGCCGACCAGTTGCTGCAGACCATGGGAATGCTGTTCGCCCGGGTGCGGGGTGGCCTCGCCGTCTCGGTGACCATCGTCGGCGCGCTCTTGGCGGCCTCCACCGGCATCGTCGGGGCCACGGTCGTCACCATGGGCCTCATGAGCCTGCCGACCATGCTGAAGGCGGGCTACGACCCGAAGCTCGCCTGCGGCACGATCTGCGCTGCCGGCACGCTCGGCCAGATCATTCCCCCGTCCATCGCCCTGGTCATCCTCGGCGACATCATGCAGGGGGTGAATTCGCAGGCGCAGCTCGCACTCGGCAACTTCGCGCCGAAGCCGGTCTCCGTCGTCGATCTGTTCGCCGGGGCCATGCTGCCGGGCCTGATGCTGGTCGGTCTCTATATCGCCTGGCAGATCTTCGTGGCGACGCGCAACCCGGAGGTGGCGCCACCTCTGGTGGTGGATGTGGACAAGGGCCTCCTGCGGGAGGTTCTGACGGCGCTGCTGCCGCCGGCCGTGCTGATCATCGCGGTGCTGGGCTCCATCCTGGGCGGCATCGCCACGCCCACCGAATCGGCCGCCGTGGGGGCGGTCGGTGCGATGCTCCTCGCCGTGCTGCGGCGCCAGCTCGACCTCGCCATCCTGCGCGACGTCATGCAGGCGACGACCAGGATCTCCTGCATGGTCTTCGTCATCCTGCTCGGCGCTTCCGTGTTCTCGCTGGTGTTTCGCGGCCTCGGCGGCGAGGAGATCGTCAGGGACGTGCTCTCGGCGATGCCGGGTGGCGCCTTCGGTGCCATGTTCGTCGTCATGGCGCTGATGTTCTTTTTGGGGTTCTTCCTCGATTTCATCGAGATCGTGTTCGTGGTGGTGCCGATCGTCGGCCCGATCCTCCTGATGATGGGCCTCGACCCGATCTGGCTCGGCGTGATGATCGCCATGAATTTACAGACGAGCTTTTTGACACCGCCCTTTGGTTTCGCGCTCTTCTATCTGCGCGGCGTGGCGCCGCCGGAGGTCACCACGATGCACATCTACCGGGGCATCGTGCCGTTCGTGATCATCCAGCTCATCGGTCTCTGCCTGCTCGCCCTCTTCCCGGCCCTGGCGACCTGGCTGCCCTCCGTCATCTTCGGATGAGCGAGGGCCCGAAGGCCAGGCCCTTCTGGCAGGCGAAGCCACTCGCCGCCCTGACGGCGGAGGAGTGGGAATCGCTCTGCGACGGCTGCGGCAAATGCTGCCTCGTCAAGCTCGAGGACGAGGCTGCGCCGGACACGGTGTATTTCACCGATGTCGCCTGCCGCCTGCTCGATCTCGCGACCTGCCGGTGCACCGACTATGCCAGTCGCAGCCGCCTTGTGCCCGGCTGCCGCCGCCTCGGCCCGGACCGCCTCGGGCTGCTCGAGCTGATGCCGCCGAGCTGCGCCTATCGGCGCATCGCCGAGGGGCGGGGATTGCCGGAGTGGCATCACCTGGTGTCGGGCGACCGGTCGGCGATCCACCGGGCCGGGCGTTCGGTGCGCGGCCGGGCGGTCAGCGAGAGCGAGGTCGCGGAGGACGCGCTCGAGGACCGGATCGTCGAATGGCCGCATCGGGACTGCTGAGCCCGATGCGGCACGGCTTCAACCGCCGGAAGGCTGCGCGAACTCGTAAGGGAGCATGCGCGCGGCCATGACCGCCTGCTCGGCAATGCCGCCATAGGGCACGGCGGTGGCGCGGAATTTCAGGATGCTGTCCATCAGCTCGCGCGACAGGGGGTCTTTGGACGCGTCGTCGTTCATCACCTCGCCCGCGAGCTGGCCGAGACCCATCAGGATCTCGTCGCTGAAGGCCCGAAGCTCGACGCCATGCTCGTTGACCAGCACCTCCAGCGACTCCTTGTTGCGCGCGGCGAACTCGGAAAGGACGGCGAGGTTCACGGCGCGGTTCGCCACCTCGACGATGGCCTTCAGATCATCCGAGAGGCCCTCCCATGCCGCCAGGTTGACGAAGCAGTCGAGCACGGCCCCCGGCTCCTGCCAGCCCGGGTAGTAGTAGTACTTGGCGGATTGATGCAGGCCGAAGGCCAGATCGTTGTAGGGGCCGACCCATTCGATGGCGTCGATGGCGCCGGACTGCAGCGCCGCTGCTATCTCGCCGCCCGGCAGGTTGACGACGTTGCCACCGGCGGCCGCCACCACCTTGCCGCCCAGGCCGGGGGTCCGCATCTTCAGGCCCTGGTAGTCGGCGAGGCTGTTCATCTCCTTGTTGAACCAGCCCCCCATCTGGGTCCCGGTATTGCCGGACGGGAAGAATTTCGTGCCCATCTCGGCATAGATCTTGTCGGCGAGCCGCTGGCCGTCACCGAAGTAGAACCAGGCATTCTGCTCCTGCGCGGTCAGGCCGAACGGGATGGCCGAAACATAGGCTACCGCGTTGACCTTCCCCTGCCAGTAATAGGGGGCGCCATGCCCCATCTCTGCCGTGCCACTGCCCACGGCGTCCATCGCCTCGAAGGCCGGGACGATCTCGCCGGCGCTGAACACCTCGACCGTCAGGCGGCCATCGGACATCTTGCCGATCAGCTCGGCGAGCAGGTTGGCGCCCGTGCCGAGCCCGGGAAAGTTGGCGGGCCAGGCAGTGACGAGGCGCCACTGCTGGCGGCCCTGGGACAACGCCGGCTTCGGGAAGGACGAGGCCGCCGCCACGCCCGATGCCAGGCCACCGGCTCCGAGCGACTTGACGATCTTGCGACGATTCAAAGCGAATACTCCCTGCGCTTGGCCCGATGATGGATCTGTCGGGAACGGCCAGCGGACGTCGCGGGCTGCATAGCGGCTGGGCCGGGCGCTGACAATCGGCAGGTTGCCTCAGGCGGCGGTTCCGGTTCCGGGCGGAAGCGGGCGCCAGCCGGTCGCCGTGAGCTGCTCGATCGGCCGGAACTGGGTCTTGTAGCGCATCTTGCGCGTTCCATCGATCCAATAGCCGAGATAGAAGAACGGCAGTCCCGCTCTTGCCGCTTCGGCGATGTGCCAGAGAATCGTGTAGGTCCCGAGGCTGCGGGCGGCGAGGTCGGGATCGAAGAAAGTATAGACTCCCGAGAGACCCGATAGGAGGCGATCGGTGAGCGCCACGGCGACGAGCGCGCCGGCCAGGCGAAACTCGACGATGAAGGTCTCGGCCGTCGCCCGCTCGACCAGCTCAGCATATTCGTCACGGTTCATCCGCGCCATGCCGCCATCGTCGTGGCGCGCCTCGAGATAGCGCTTGAAGAGGTCGTACTGCTCGTCGCTGCTGACCGCCGGCGCGCAGGTGGCGACGAGGTCGCTGTTGCGCTTCTCGACCCGGCGGAACCGGCGGCTCGGAACGAATCGGTCGACGATCACGCGCACGGGCACGCAGGCGTGGCAGCCGGGGCAGGCCGGCCGGTAGAGGAAGCCGTGGCTGCGGCGGAAGCCGGCCTGGTTCAGGCTGTCGAACAGGGCCGGCCCGTCGTCCAGCGAGAACGGCGTGACGATCCGCTGCTCCACGCGCCCGGGCAGATAGGGGCAGGGCCCGGGCTGGGTCGCGTAGAAGGAGCGGGAGAGGGTTTTCTCGTTCACCTGGACTGCATGGTCGATGGAGTGCGCCGGCCGACGACCGGCGGAGCCGATCGGCGGCTGGCCGCCATTCTGCCACCAAGCGTGTCAAAGCGCGACGGTGCGCACAAGCGTGCCGTGCGCGTTTTCAAGAACGATCCAGGGAAGGCGGGAATGACCACCCGCCAGCGTGCCCACCGACACGCCTCGCTCTGCGGGTGACGTTAACGGTTCATTCATCGGCGTTGCTGTAGGGCTTGTTCCACCGCATCGGCGCTTGACCGTGGCGCTGAACAGAAGTAGGAACATGATCCTACACTACAGCTTGTGCTCGAGGAGCCGTGGATGCCGTCGGAACGGAACGTGGTGATACGCCTGTCGGGCTGGGCCCGCACACTCGTGCTGCGCGAGACCGGCGAGCCGGTCGAGCTCGTTCACATCGAGGAGCTGGACGATCGCCGGCGCGCCTTCGTCGAGCTGCCGAGCGGCCTGCGCACCTATGTCGCCGAGGCGGCGCTGACGAGTCGGGTAGCCCGGTTGAGCGAAGGTGCGCTGACGCTGGCCGGTGTCGCGATCGCCGGCGCCCTGCTCGGCTACAGTTTCAATCTGCCGCAGGACGAGCTGACCGCCAGCAGCAACCCTCGGCCCGTGGTGGTCGGCGCACTCGAGGGCTAGGAGCCTGTCCGACGAGTTGTCGGAAGGGCTCCCAGGCTCCACAGGAAGGTCGAGGACAGCGCTCCCCTATCTCCGGCGCCGGGTCGGCACGAGGCGCAGGCGATCCGGCGACTCCTCGACCTCGACGGCGGCTTTCAGGCCGGCCATGCCGAGCACCGCTTCCGTCGGCGCATCGACGATCCGGAATGCAACCTCCGGCAGGCGCAGGTGCTGGAGCTCGACCGCAGCCGCGAGCCATCGCTCGTCCTCGACGACGGCACCCGCCGGCAGGTCGGCGGCAGCCAGCCGGGCTTCGGCGCCAGTCGGATCGATGCGCGCATGGAGCGCCGCGCCGGCGACGAGGATGTCGGCATAGAAGGCGCCGTCGCCGGCCCGATGCAGGACGACCGGCCAACCCGCGTCGCGACCGGCCGGACGGGTTCCGAGGAGCGAGGCGGGGAGGACGTCGCCGAGCCAGCCGGCGGCGCTGTCGCCACCAAGCGCCGGCTCGATCTCCGCGGGACGACCCGGGGTCGAAGGCTCCCCCGCCATCCGGCTGGTCTCGACGGCCGGGCGGCCGAGCTGGGCCAGCCATGCCGCGGTCAGGCCAAGGACGAGGGCCATCGGCAGCAGGAGCCAGGCCGGACGGCAGGCGGCTGCCGCGCGCCGGCCGGCTTCGGCGCGGGCCGCACCGATCGGGTCGTGCAGTTTGACGGCGAAACGCTCTGCTGGCCGAAGCATAGCCGAATTCCTTACCACGCCATTAACGTGACGCATCAGACCCGAAGAATCTTAAGGAATTCTGAACTTTTTCGGTGAATCGGCCGGTAAGCAGCCGAACGGTGCCGCGCCGGCCGTTGCATTTCAGGGGCGCTCGCCACGTCCGAGCCGCTTCTCGATCGCCGCGATGCAGGGCAGCAGATCGGCGACGCTGTCGACGACGTAATGGGCCCCGGCCTCGGCGAGCCGCGCCACGGCCCGCTCACGCCTTTTTTCCTGCTCGGCCGGGCGCAGCGCCTGCCAGTCCGCATGGGAGAGCCCGACCTCGTTGCCGCTGATGGCGAGGCCCACCGTCCACATCCCGGCGGCCAGGCCCTCCAGGATGCCCGGCACCGTATCGTCCACCTTGACGCAGGCCGCGACATCCGCGACCGCGAGCTCGGCGGCGTTCTTCAGGCACATCGCCGGGCAGGGGCGGGCACGAGGGACGTCCGAGGCGGCGACCGCGCTCTGCCAGGCGAAGCCCTGCCGCTTCGCCTCGGCGAGGCAGACCTCCAGCATGTCCCGCGAGTACCCGCTGTTGACACCGATCCCGATGCCGCGCTCGGCGAGCGCCTGGCCCACATCGAGGGCACCCGGCACGAGCCCGGCGAAAGCCGGCAGGCTCTCGATCTGCAAGGGGATGAACGCCGCATAGAGCTCGTCGACGTCCTGCTGGCTCCAGGCCCGGCCGTGGGCCGCCGCGAACCGCTCGGCGACGGCAGGCAGCTCGAGCAGCATCTCGATGTGGCGGCGTTTCTCGGCACCCATGGGGCCGCGCGCCTCGGCGACGGTCATGGCCACCCGGCGGCGCCTGAACACCTCGACGAAGACGCCGGCCGGCGCTCTGGAGCCGAAGTCCATGAGCGTGCCGGCCATGTCGAAGATCACCGCACGGACCGGTCCGACATAGCGGCGCTGCCAGCGATAGGCGTACATGTCGCTCTTCCTCGCTTCTTCTCTGTTGCGGCTCAGGGTCGGCTGTTCGCCACGCCGAGCTCGCCGAGCGTCGCCTCGATAGCCGCCATGGCCGCGTGCATGTCGTCGGCACCGAGGGCACCGATGCAGCCGATGCGAAAGCTGGGCGCCACGGTGAGCTTGCCGGGATAGATGACGAAGCCCTTCGCGGCCAGGCGATCGTAGAACTGCAGGAAGTCGAAAGCCGGGTCCCGGGGCATGCGGAAGGTGACGATGATCGGCGCCTGCAACGCTTCCTCGAGGAGCGGCTGGAAGCCGAGCCGCCGCATGCCGTCGACCAGGACGCGGCAGTTCTCCCGATAGCGCCGGCCGCGGCCCTCGACCCCACCCTCCTCCTCATGCTGGACCAGCGCCTCGTGGAACGCGGCGAGGACATGGGTGGGCGGGGTGAAGCGCCACTGGCCGGTCCTGACCATGGCCGCGTGCTGGGCGGCGAGGTCGAGGGTGAGCGAGTGGGCGTTGCCTTCGGCCGCGGCCAGGGCGTCCTTGCGGGCCAGCACGAAGCCCATACCTGGCACGCCTTCGAGGCACTTGTTGGCCGAGGCCGCCACGGCCTCAAAGCGGATCCTCGCGGCGTCGAGCGGCAGGGCGCCGAAGGCGCTCATGGCGTCGATCAGCAGGGCACGGCCATGCCGGGCGGCAATCCTGGCGATCTCGTCGATCGGGTTCAGGATGCCGGACGTCGTCTCGCAGTAGACGGCGGCCACATGGCCGATCGCGGGATCGGCGGCCAGCGTCTCCTCCAGGCGGCGCGTGTCGCCGGGACGGTCCTCGGGGTCCTCGATGGCGACGACCGCCCGGCCCATGTACCGTGCCATCTCGACCATGCGCGCGCCATAGGCGCCGTTGACCATGACCAGGAGCTTGCCGTCGCGCGGGACCAGCGTGCCCAGCATGGCCTCCACCGCGAAGCTGCCCGAGCCCTGCATGGGCACCGCAACGTGCTCGTCGCCCCCACCGATCAGCTCGACCAGGCGATCCAGGACCGCACGGTTGAGCGCGATGAAGTCCGCGTTGCGGGAGCCCCAGTCACGGAGCATCGCCCGCTTCACACGCTCCGTCGTGGTCAGGGGGCCTGGCGTGAGCAGCCGTTGGTGCTGGGTCATCGAGCACATCCATGGGCGCCGGGGCGGTCTCGGCCGGGCGCGGTCATCATCGCCGGTGCCGGACGATACTGCGTCGCTCGGCCGCTTGCCACCGGTTCCGGCCCCGTGCTGCCGGTCAGGCGCCGGGCGGCGCCGTCTCGACCGGTCGCTCGAAGACGAGCGAGACACGCAGGCCGGGCTCGTTGTCCGCGAGCTCGAGACGGGCGTCGTGCAGCTTGGCGACCGCGCTCACCAGGCTGAGGCCGAGCCCATTGCCGGGCGTGTGGCGCTCGGGCTCGAGCCTGACGAAGCGCTCGAGGGCCTTCTGGCGCATTTCCGGCGGGATGCCCGGCCCGTCGTCGCTGACCGTTATCCTGGCGATCCGCCGAGCCTGCTCCCGCGTCTGGGCGGCGGCCAGGGTGACGTGGCCACCCTCGGGTGTGTACTTGATGGCATTGTCGGTCAGGTTGGCCAGGGCCTGGGCGAGCATCTGGCGATTGCCCGCGACGGTGATGCCGGCGGCGTTCTCGAGCGCAAGGCCGATGTCGCGCTCCTCCGCCAGCGGCTCGTAGAGATCGAAGATGTCCTGCACGAGCTCGCCCAGATCGACGAGCTCCCATGACGCGCGTTGCTCGCCGGCTTCGGCCCTGGCGATGTTCATGAGCGCATTGAAGGTGGCGATGAGGCCCTCGGCATCGCTCGCCGTCTCCTCGAGCAGCTGCCGCGTGCGGGACGGGTCGATATCCTTCATCAGCGCCACCTCGAGCCGCGATCGCAGCCGCGTCAGGGGGGTGCGCAGGTCGTGGGCGATGTTGTCGGTGACCTCGCGCATGCCGGCGAGCAGCCGCTCGATCCGCTCGAGCATGGCGTTCAGGTTGGTGGCGAGCTCGTCGAACTCGTCGCCCGAGCCGTCCACGGCGATGCGCCGGCCGAGATCGCCGGCCATGATCTGGCCCGTTGCCCGGTTGATCGATTCGATCCGCGTGAGCATCCACCGGCTCATCACGAAGCCACCGATGACGCCGAAGACGAGCATCAGGCCGCTGCCCAGGGCGATGGCGTTGACGAGCAGGGTCTGGGTCCGGAGCTTGTCCTCGATATCGCGGGCGACGAGGAGAAAGCCCTGATCGAGCTCGACCGAGCGGCCGAGGAACCGCCTCGGCCCCGAGCTGCCCGGCAGGTCCAGGGAGAAGCGGAAGCGGTTGCTGACGGTCTCGACATCGGTCGGCCAGGCCGGCAGGTTGCCGGCGATCGGCACGCCCCGCTTGTCGATCAGGAGATAGATGCTGGCCAGGTGCTTTTCCTCGGCGGCCCGCTGGGCGATGATCCGCTCGAGCCCGAAGATGCCGAGATCCCGGTACTGTTCCCTGAGCCCCGTCAGCTCGGCCTCGATGGTCTCCTCCGTCTGGCGCTCCATGAAATCGACGGCGGCGATATAGACGAAGCTGAGCAGCGCCAGCGCCGAGACGCTGAAGATCGCGAAATAGCCGACCGCCAGGCGGAAGGTGGAGGAATTAAGCGGTCTGGTCGGGAATGCGAAGCGCGTAGCCTGACCCTCGGACAGTCTGGATGAGCGGTGGCTCGAAATCGCGGTCGATCTTCTGGCGGAGTCGGCTGATATGGACATCGATGATGTTGGTCTGCGGGTCGAAGCGATAGTCCCAGACCTTCTCGAGCAGCATGGTTCGGGTCAGCACCTGCTCCGGATGCCGGAGCAGCACCTCGAGGAGCCGGAATTCCCGGGGTTGCAGGTCGATCCGCTTGCCCCGGCGCTCGACGCGGCGGCCGAGCAGATCCATCGACAGGTCAGAGTAGCGCAGCTGCGTGGTCGGCGCCTGCTCGGCGTTGGGCTGGCCGCGGCGGGTGAGCGCCTCCAGACGGGCCAGGAGCTCGCTGAAGGCATAAGGCTTGACCAGGTAGTCGTCGCCGCCGACCTTCAACCCCTCGACCCGGTCGTCGACATTCCCCAGCGCCGATAGCACGAGCACGGGCGTGCGGTTGCCGGTGGCGCGGAGCGTGCGGATGACACCGAGCCCGTCCAGGCCCGGCAGCATGCGGTCGATCACCAGCACATCGAAGGTCTGGCTCGCCGCCAGCATCAGACCATCGCGACCATCGTGGGCGACACTGGCGACATGGCCGCTTTCCTCGAGCCCACGAACCATGTACGACGCCGCGGCGACATCATCTTCTATGACCAGAACCTTCATACCCGACATATGGCCTCGATTTGCAGTGACCGCCAGCGGTTCGACAGCGAAACAGCGTTCTCGCCCCGCAAGATGGGAAAGGTTCTTCTCTGCCGCGTGGCTGCGACATGAAATCGCTGTCACGTCTTGCTTTTTCCACTTTCGGCCCGGATTTCGGCAATGCTGACGCTGGCCATGCCGACCGAGGCAACCGAGCCGGAATCCGTGGCGGAGGCGGCCCTGCTGGCCGCCCGGAGCGGCGCCGATCTGCTGTTGCTGCCCCTGCACGGCGAGAGGGCTGCCGAGCCCTGTGACGGGCCGCTGGCGGCCGGGATGGGCGAACGGGCCGGCGAGGCGCGCATCGCCATCCTCTTCACCTATGCCGAGGCGTGCAGCGGGAACACGCATCTGGCCCTGCAGCTCGTCCAGGCGGATGGCCGTGCGACGGCGAACTGCCGCGCCGCCCATCTGTCGAAGGCTGCCCTGCAGGCCGGCTGGAGACCCGGCGACTGGCTGACCATCGCGCTCCTTGGCGGCTTGCGGGTCGGGCTGATGGGCGGTCTCGATCCTCTCGCACCCGAGGTCGGCCGGGCGCTGAGCGCGCTCGGCGCCGAGCTGCTCGTCGGCGCCCTGGTGGGTTCGCCCGCCTGCCCGGAGGAGGCGCTTCAGGCCCTGGCCACTGTCCGGGCGCTGGAGAACGGCGCAGCAGTCTGCCTCTTCGGTGGTCCCGGCAGCTGCGCCGTGGCGAACGCCGATGGCCGCCCGGCGGAGCGAGCCATGCAGGCCGGCCTGAGCCTCTTTCGGGTTCATGCGGGCGAGCGTCACGGCACGGTAGCCCGTCGTCCGGAGCTCTATCGGCGGCTGCAAATGGCGGCGGACACGGTAGTCGAGTAGGCCTCGGCCGGCAGCGATCCATCGCAGTGACGCTGAAGTCATGCTATGTTCGCCGAGGCTCGCCGCATCGACATCATTGACGTGTCGAGCGGCGTCGGGCAACGCTTGCGGCGTCACGGTCCCGCGCACGCCCAAGAAAATTGCAACAGCCGGAGCAGGCCAAGATGCGGACGATTCTGGCCCATCTCGAAATCAGCCCTGTCCTCGACTCGGTGCTCGCGAGCACCCTGATCGTCGCCCGACGCTACGCCTCGTACATCGAGGGGTTTCACATGCGGCCGGGTCAGCCGGATGTGATTGCGGCGGGTGCCGACGGCTTCGTGGCGGCCGCACCGGATCTGGTCGCCGGCTTCGAGCGCGAGGCCAGGGAAAGGTCCGAACGTGCCACCGAACGCTTCCAGGCGTTCATGGCCGAGAACTCACTCAAGCGTGCCGCCGAAGTGGAGGGTGCCGGCCTCGCCGCCGATTGGCGGGTCGAGACGGCGAGCGGGCCGACGGCACTCGGCAACCGGGGGCGGATCTTCGATCTCATCGTGGTCGGGCGCCCCCTGGCAGATCAGGTGACGCCGAGCATCGCGGCGCTCGAGGCGGCCCTCTTCGACAGCGGCCGGCTGCTGCTGGTCGCCCCTCCGGCCTCGCCGACAGCCTTCGGCAAGCATGTGGTCATCGCCTGGAACGGCAGCACCGAGACCGCGCGGACGATCGGCCTGGCCGAGCAGTTCCTGGTGGATGCGGAGCGGGTCACTGTCGTCACCGTCGAGAAGGGCAGCGTGCCGGGGCCGAGCGGTGCCGAGCTCACCCGCAACCTCCAGCGCCGCGGGATCGAGGCCGAGTTCCGCGACGTGCAGCCCGGTGACCGGGCGGTCGGCAAGGCGATCCTCGACGAGACGGCGGCCGTGGGTGGTGACCTGCTGATCAAGGGCGCCTACACGCAGAGCCGCCTGCGCCAGATGATCTTCGGCGGGGCGACGAGTCACATTCTCGCCGAGGCCAACCTGCCGGTGCTGATGGCCAACTGAGCGCCGGCTTCGACCACGATATCGGGGATCGCGAACATGGCGGCGCTGTCGCTGCTGCTGCACAACCTCGCCGCCACCCTGTGGGTCGGCGGCATGTTCTTCGCCTATGTCATCTTGCGGCCGAGCCTCGCCGAGACGGCCGCGGCGGAGCGGCTGGCGCTCTGGCAACGCGTGTTCACCCGCTTCTTTCCCTGGGTTCTCGCCGCCATCGCCGTGCTGCTGGCGACCGGATACGGGCTGCTCTTCCTCGTTCTCGGCGGATTCGGCGGTGCCGGGCTGCATGTCCACGTCATGCATCTGACCGGCTGGCTGATGTTCCTGCTCTTCTTCCATCTCTACTTCGTGCCGTGGCGGCGTTACCGACGCGCCCTGGCCGATGGCAACTCTGGCGACGCCGCGCGGTGGCTCGGCCAGATCCGGCTGATCGTCCTGGTCAACCTGGTGCTCGGGCTGCTCACCGTGGCGGTGGGCGCCAGCGGTCGTGCCTGGTGATGTGCCGGAATATGATCGAGCGGTGCCGATGCCGGTCGATTGAAGCCCCGGCCACTAAGCGTTATCGAGTCATCCAGTTGTAGAGAGCGGGGCGGCTGCCATGACCGCCCCCAGGGGAAATGCCCATGCATGCGCTCGTCAGGCTTCGTGCGATCGTCCGTTCGGGCTCGGCGCTGCTGCTGCTCGCCGCCCTCACCCCGTCCGGCCTCCACGCGCAGGAAACGAAGGTCACGGGCGAGGCGGCGGCGAGTGTTTCGGCGACCGAACTGCAGGCCGCCATCGATGCCATCCGGCGCCAAGTGGCGGAGCAGAAGGCGGAGCGAGAGAGCTCGGGCGGCGGCGAGCTGGCGGCGGAGCTGCGGGCCGCGCGCGACGCCATCGCCGAGCTGACGCGCAGCACCGGCCTCCTGCGGGACGAGCGGGACGCCCTGATGGCCGAGCTGCAGGCGCAGCGCGAGACGGCTCGTGGTCTCCAGGCGAGCGTTGCCGCGGCCGGGCAGCGCGAGGTCGAGGCACGCGAGGCGCTGGCGCAGGCGCTCGAGGAGGCGAAGGTAGCGAGGGCCGAGGTCGAAGCCGAGCGGGTGGCGGCGGTGGAGCTCGCCAGCCAGGATGCCGACCGGATCGCCGCGCTCGAGGCGGAGCTGGCGACGGCCGCCACGTCACGCGACGCCACGGCGGCGGACCTGGAGGCAGCCCGGGCGGCACTGGAGGAGCAATCCCGGGCGCATCAGGCAAAGGTGGCCGAGCTCGAGGCGAGCCTGACGGCGGCTGGCGACGCGGCCCTCGAGCTTCAGGTGCGGCTCGACCAGGAGGGCCGGCTGCTCGCGGCGGCTACGCAAGCACGGGATGCCGCCGAAGGGCGGGCGATTGCCGCCGAGCAGTCGCTTGCTCAGGCGAACGACGCCACCACCCAACTGGAGCTGGAGCTCGTGGCCCTGCGCGAGGTGGCGAGCAACTCGGTCATCGAGGTGCAGGGGATCGGCGAGCAGCTGCTGGCGTCGCTGCGGGAGAACGACGAGCTGGGCGCCGCCCTCGAGCAGGCCCGTGCGAGCCGGGCGGCGCTCGAGCAGGAGCTCGCGGCCATGCGCCAGGATATCCAGATCTATGTCTCGGAGCTGGCAGCGATGCGCGACGGTGGCGCGGAGGGGCCGGTGGCCCTGGTCGCCAGTGACGCGATCGTCGAGACGCTCGATGCGGAGCTGGCGACGGCGCGCGAGCAGATGCGCGCCCTCAACGAGGAGCTCATCGCCCGGGACAAGCAGCTCGTCGCCCTCGGCGAGGCTGGTGACGCCGACGCGCTGGCCCAGCGCCTCGGGCTGCTGGAGCGGGAGCTGGAAACCGCGCAGGCGGAGAACGCTCGGCTGGTGGACGAGCTGGCCGGGCTGCGCGCCGCGGATCAGCCCGAGACGCCGGAGGTCCTCGTCGCCTCCGCTGCCGCCAACGGGAACGCCGAGAGCGTTCTCGGCCAGCTCGATGCGGTCGATACCGGTGATGGCTGGTGGATGACCGTGCCCGATGGCCTCGTCTTCGCGCCCGGCAGCGGGAACCTCGCACCCGGCGCCGAGCAGGCGCTGGCGCAGGTTGCCGCACTCCTCGGCTATTTCGATGGGGCACCGGTGCGCATTGTCGGCCACACGGACAGCTATGGCGATGCGGCGGTCAATCGCGAGCTGTCCTTGCTGCGGGCAAATGCGGTCAGGAACGTCCTGGTGGCCGATTTCGGCGTCGACCCGAAGCGGGTCGAGACGGAGGGGCTGGGGGAGGACCGGCCCGTTTCGTCCAATGGCACCATCGAGGGCCGCCGGGCGAACCGGCGGGTCGAGATCTACGTCCGGCGGGGACCGCTTGACGGATAATCAACCTAGGTATAAAAACCTCACTTGTGCCATCGGCTTCGTGAGGTCCGCCCATGCCCGTCGACCGACCAGCCGCCGCCAGCGCCATGCGGCTGCCTTTCCACGAGCTGGTGGAGCTCGTCCATACGGCTGGCGGCCTGGAGGACATCGCCCGGCGTCAGCCCGAGCGGCTGCGCTGGGCCGAGCAGTTGCTCCGCCTGCCCGAGGTCTGGCGCCTGACACGCGGCCAGGGTGTCAGGGTCGCGATCCTCGATACGGGGATCGATGCGGATCATCCCGATTTGCAGGGCGCCATCGAGAAGATGCGGGATTTCACGGGTGAAGGCGTCGAGGACCTCAATGGCCACGGCACGCATTGTGCCGGCGTCGTCGCCGCGCGGGCGAACGATGTCGGCTTCGTCGGCACCGCACCCCTGAGCTCGCTGCTCATCGGCAAGGTGCTCGCCAACAACGGATCGGGCGCCATCGGGGCGGTGGCGGAAGCGGTGGACTGGGCCGTGGATGAGGGCGCGGACATCATCTCGATGTCGCTCGGCTCGACCACGGACAGCCCCGAGCTCCATCGGGCAGTTCATGCGGCGCTGGCGAAGGGTGTCATCATCGTCTGCGCCGCCGGCAACACGGGCGAGCTCTTCGCCAATAATATCGGTTTTCCCGGGCGCTACGGCAGCGTGATCACCGTCGCCGCCCATGATCGATACGGCCAGCCGAGCGGCTTCTCGTCGCGCGGTGCTTCGATCGACTTCATGGCGCCGGGTAGCGACATCTGGTCGACCTACCGGCAAGGCGGCTACGCCAAGCTCAGCGGCACGTCGATGGCGACACCATTTGTCGCCGGCCTCGCGGCCCTGGTGCTCGCCCGGCACCGGCTGGGTGGCAGCCACGTGACGCCCATTCGCAACTGCGAGGACATGCGCGAGCATCTGGTGCGCATGGCCGCCCATCCCGGCCATCACGACAGTGCTCGGGGGCACGGGCCGCTGCTGCCGTTCGCCTATTTCGCCCGGTAGTGCGCCTCGAGCTCGGCGAAGAGCTCGTCGAAGGCCGCCGCAGCGGCCGGCGGGTGCGGGACGGCTCGGGCACTGGCGAGATTGACGGGGGCGTCGCCGACGACGATCAGCCCGACGAGCCCGAGCCGGTAGTTCGCGCCGCACTTGTGGCCATAGATGCCCGGCTCGTCGAAGGTCACGATCAAATCCGTGCCGACCTGGCCCCACCAGGGATCGGCCGCCTCGGGCTGCATCCCGGGAATGGCCCGGCTGGCATGCGAGCTTCCGGCACTCTTGAAGAGCACCGAATCACCCGGCTCGATGTAGAGAATCGGCGGCTCGTAGCGCGGCTGGCCGGTGGCCGGGTCGATCACGACCTCGACGGTCGCCTGCGCGGCCGCAACACCATGGCGCTCGGGCCAAAGCGACGCCAAAGCAACCATCACCATCACCAGGAGCGAGTACCGCACCACCAAGTCCCTCGCGTGGGAACCGACGTTTCTAATGTGGCCCATCACGCCCTGTCCACCAGGCGAGGCGGATCACAGATGCGTGCGGGCAGGTGCCTCAGAGGCGACCCATCAAGGCAGCCGTATCCACCATCCGGTTCGAGAAGCCCCATTCATTGTCGTACCAACTGGCGACCCTGACGAGCGAGCCGTCGACGACCTTGGTCGACTGGAGATCGACCGTCGAGCTGGCCGGCTGGTGATTGTAGTCGATCGAGACGAGCGGCTCGTCGCTCACCGCCAGGACACCCTTCAGCGGGCCGTTGGCGGCCGCCTTGAAGGCGCCGTTGATCTCGTCGACCGTGGTGGCGCGGCCGGCATCGAAGGTGAGGTCGACGAGGCTGACGTTCTGGGTCGGCACGCGGATGGCGACCCCGTCGAGCCTGCCCTTGAGCTCCGGCAGGACGAGGGCCACGGCCTTGGCGGCACCGGTCGAGGTCGGGATCATCGAGGCGGTGGCGGCACGGGCCCGGCGGAGGTCCTTGTGGAACACGTCGAGCAGGCTCTGGTCGTTGGTGAAGGCGTGGATGGTCGTCATGTGCCCGCGGACGATGCCGACGGTCTGGTTCAGGACCATGGCGACCGGGGCCAGGCAGTTCGTGGTGCAGGAGGCGTTGGAGACGATCGTGTGCTCGGCCTTCAGCTTGTCGTGGTTGACGCCGTAGACGACGGTGATGTCCTCGTCCTTGCCGGGAGCGGAGATCAGCACCTTCCTCGCACCGGCGTCGATATGGCCCTGGGCCTTGTCGCGGGACGTGAAGATGCCCGTGCATTCGAGCACGATGTCGCAGCCGACGTCGCCCCAGGGGAGCTTCGCCATGTCCCGCTCGGCGAAGACCTTGATCGGGCCGGTGCCGATATCGAGCACGTCGCCCTCGAGGGTCACCTTGCCCGGATAGCGGCCATGAACGCTGTCATAGCGCAGGAGATGCGCGTTGGTGGCGGGGGGAGCCAGATCGTTGATCGCCACGACCTGCACGTCGGTACGGCCATTCTCGCCGATGGCGCGCAGGATGTTGCGACCGATTCGACCGAAACCGTTGATCGCGACGCGGACAGTCATCTGTCGTTCTCCCTCAGGTGTGCAGGCCGTTCAGGCGAGTGCCCGGACGCGTTCCGCGACCGCAGCCGCCGTGATGCCGAAATGGGCGTAGAGGTCGTCGATCGGCGCGCTGGCGCCGAAGCTCGTCATGCCGACGACGTGCTCCTCGCTTTGCACGTAGCGCGTCCAGCCGAAAGGTGAAGCGGCTTCGACGGCAATTCGCGGCGCGTTGCCGAGAACCGATGCGCGATAGTCGGCATCCTGCCGCTCGAAGAGCTCCATGCACGGCATGGAGACGACGGCGACAGCGAGGCCCCCGGCCGCCAGCAGCGCCCTGCCTTCCATGGCAATGGCCACTTCCGAGCCGGTCGCGATGATCGTGGCGGCCCGCTGTCCTTCGGCCTCGGCCAGGACATAGGCGCCGCGCGCCGCGAGGTTCTCGGCTTCGTCCCTTGCCCTGAGCGTGGGCAGGTTCTGCCTGGTCAGGGCGAGGACCGATGGTCCGGTCCCGTGCTCGAGCGCCGCATGCCAGCACTCCAGCACCTCTATGGCGTCGGCCGGGCGGAAGACCAGGAGGTTGGGGATGGCCCTGAGCGAGGCGAGCTGCTCGATCGGCTGGTGGGTCGGCCCGTCCTCGCCGAGGCCGATGGAGTCGTGGGTCGCGACGACCACGACCCGCTGCCGCATCAGGGCCGCGAGGCGGATCGCCGGCCGGGCGTAGTCGGTGAAGATGAGGAACGTGCCGCCATAGGGGATGATGCCGCGATGCAGCGCCATGCCGTTCATGGCGGCCACCATGCCGTGCTCGCGGATGCCGTAGTGGATGTGGCGGCCCCGGAAGGTGACGGGATCGAGCGGCGGCGTGCTCCTGGTGTCGGTGTTGTTCGAGCCGGTGAGGTCGGCCGAGCCGCCGATCAGCTCGGGCACCAGCTCGGTCAGGAGGGCCAACGCATTCTGGCTCGACTTGCGGGTGGCGATCTCGGGCCGCTCGGCGAAGAGCCGGGTCTTCATGGCCTCGACGGCGGCCTTCAGGCCGTCCGGCAGGTGGCCTTCCAGGGTGCGAAGGAACTGGGCCCGGACATCGTCGGGTGCGGCCTGCAGCCGCGCCTCCCAGTCGTGGCGGGCGCTCTCGCCCCGTTCGCCGGCGGCCCGCCAGGCCGCCTGGATCGGCTCGGGCACGACGAAGGGCGGGTGATCCCAGCCCAAGGCCTTGCGCGCGCCCTCGATCTCGGCGGCACCGAGCGGCGAGCCGTGGCTCGAGGATTTCCCGGCCTTGGTCGGCGCACCCAGGCCGATGGTGGTGCGGCAGGCGATCAGGCTCGGCCGGGCGTCGGCCTTCGCGGCATCGATGGCACTGTCGATCGCCGCCGGATCGTGGCCGTCGATGGCGATCGCGTGCCAGCCGCTGGCTTCGAACCGCGCCAGTTGATCGTCGGAGCAGGACAGCGAGGTCGGCCCGTCGATCGAGATGCCGTTGTCGTCGAAGAGCACGATCAGCTTGCCGAGCCGGAGATGGCCGGCAAGCGACACCGCCTCGTGGCTGATGCCTTCCATCAGATCGCCGTCGCTGGCGATCACATAGGTCCGGTGGTCGACGAGGTCGTCGCCATGGCGCACGGCCAGGAGGCGTTCCGCCATGGCCATGCCGACGGCGGTCGCCAGACCCTGGCCGAGCGGGCCGGTCGTCGTCTCGATCCCGGCGGCGTGCCCGTATTCGGGGTGTCCCGCAGTCTTCGAGCCGAGCTGGCGAAAGCGCTTCAGCTCGTCGATCGTCATGTCGGCATGCCCCGTGAGGTGGAGCAGGGCATAGAGCAGCATCGAGCCGTGGCCCGCGGAGAGCACGAACCGGTCGCGGTCCGGCCACGCCGGATGCGCCGCCGAGAAGCGGAGGTGGCGGGTGAAGAGGACCGTCGCGACGTCCGCCATGCCCATGGGCATGCCGGGATGCCCGGATTTGGCCCGCTCGACGGCATCCATGGCCAGCGCCCGGATGGCGTTGGCGAGATCTGCGTGGGTGACAGCCCGGTCGGTCATCGTTCCTCAACTCGCTGCACGGAAGCCAGCTTCCTCGCCGGTGATCCGATCGGCCTCGGCATCACGCGCGATCCCGCCTGACAAGGGCACCGACACGGCTATCGACGCCGCGGACACTGGCCGAACCACCGGAAAAATCAACGGCCATTTGGTCACGGGCCGACAGGCTGACCACCCGGTCTGGTTGACGGGCGCGGGTGGCTATGTCATCGAGCGGCAACCATTCAGTGTCAACCGCGTGAATAAGGCGACATGCCTTCCATTGATGAAGCTCAAGCCCGCCTCGAGGCAGCGCTGGCCCGACTCGAGCAGGCGATCGCCGCCCGTCGGGCGCAGGCGCCCGCGGCCGATGTCGCCCTGGTCGGCGAGGTCGAGGGCCTGCGCGACGAGTGCTCGGCGCTGCGCGAGCGGCTGGCCAATGCCGAGGCGCGGCATGCGCGCCTGAAGGGCTCGATGACGGCCATGGGGGGGCGGCTCGATGCCGCGATCTCCGAGCTCGATTCGCTTGTCGAGGGTTGAGGCGGGGTTGAACGGCATGTCCAGGGGGGGCGGCGCATAGCAATGCCAGGGCTCGAGATCCTCATTCACGGCCGCACCTACGGCGTTCAATGCGGCGAGGGCGAGGAGCTGCGGCTCAAGCGGCTCGCCGCCTATGTCGACGCGCGGGTCAGGGAGCAGGCAGCGGCGCACGGGCAGATCGGCGATGCCCGGCTCCTCGTCCTGACCAGCCTGCTCATCGCCGACGAGCTCGACGACGCGCTTTCCGAGATCAAGCGGCTGCAGGGCGGCGTCAGTCGCGCCGAGGCCGCCGACGACGGCGCCACGGCTGCGCTGATCGAACGTCTCGCAGATCGACTGGAGCAGCTTGCGGCGGCGGTCGAGACGACCTAACTACGGCTTGGAGCTACCCGGTGCGTCAGCGTCTTCATCACGCTCTGGGCCTAATGTGTTCCTACGGGAGCTGTCTCTGTCCGGGCCCTGGTCCGGGTATCACGGCGCCCACCTGCTCGTCAGGCCCCAGGGACATAGTCGATGTCAACGGCCAGGGTGGCTCCGCTTCTCCCTTCATCGATCGTCCGCCCGAATGCCATCTCGACCGCTTCGGGTCGAGATGAGCCGCCGACCAGAGCCGCGACCGGGGAAGCCGGAAGCCGTTCTGGCCGAGAAGCGCCGCCTGCGGCAGGCGGCGATGGCGCGGCGGGACGGGCTCGCCGACGACGTTCGCGGGGAGGCCAGCCGGCAGGCGCTCGTCCGCCTCGTGGCTCTATTGCCGCTCGAGCCGACCAGCGTCGTCGCGGCCTTCTGGCCGCTCGGCTCCGAGATCGACTGTCGGCAGCTCTTTCGGGCCATGGGGGCACTCGGCATCGCCACCTGCCTGCCCCGGATGACCGGCCGGACAGAGGCCCTCGTCTTCCATCGCTACCGGTTGGGCGACGGCCTGCTCGAGGGGCCGATGCGGGTCCTCGAGCCCCTGGCCGAGGCGCCGGTGTGCATTCCGACCATCGTCGTCGTGCCGCTCGTCGCCTTCGATCGCCAGGGCCACCGGCTCGGCTATGGCGGCGGCTATTACGACCGGACCCTGGCGGCGCTGGGTGACGGGGTCGAGGCGATCGGGCTGGCTTTCGCTGCCCAGGAGGTGCCGCTGCTGCCGGCGTTGCCGACCGACCGGTGCTTGCGGGCCATCGTGACGGAGTCCGCCGTGCGCCATTTCAGGTGATCTCTAGTGATGTTGGAAATCGAACCTTGCGCATTCTCCATGTCGGTGACGTCGTCGGCCGGGCCGGCCGGGCACTGGTCAAGGCCGAGCTGCCCGGCCTGCGGGAGCGCCTCGCTCTCGATATGGTCGTGGTCAACGCGGAGAACGCGGCCGGCGGCTTCGGCCTGACCCCGGCGATCGGCGACGAGCTGCTGGCGGCCGGCGCCGATCTCCTGACCCTCGGCAATCATGCCTGGGACCAGCGGGACCTGATCGGCCATATCGGCAATGAGCCGCGCATTGTCCGCCCGCTGAACATGCAGCCCGGCACGCCGGGGCAGGGAATCGCCCAGTTCCGCACCGCGCGCGGCCGCAAGGTGGTGGTGCTGCAGGTCCTGGGCCGCCTTTTCATGGGCCTTTACGGCGATCCGTTCCGGCATCTGGAGGAGGCGCTCGCCTCCTGGTTCCTCGGCGGCAATGCCGATGCCATCATCGTCGACGTCCACGCCGAGGCGACGAGCGAGAAGACGGCGATCGGTCATTTCCTCGACGGCCGGGTGACCCTCGTCGCCGGCACCCATACCCACGTGCCGACGGCAGACCACCGGGTCCTCGCGGGCGGCACGGCCTATATCAGCGATGTCGGGATGACCGGCGACTACGACAGCGTGATCGGCATGGACAAGGCGATCTCGCTGCAGCGCTGGCGCTCCAGCGTGCCGGGCCCACGATTGCAGCCGGCGGATGGGGCGGCGACCCTTTGCGCCGTTCTGGTCGAGACCGATCCGAAGACTGGTCTCGCCACGCGTATCGAGCCGGTCAGGCGGGGTGGCGCCCTGGTGCCGGCCGAGCCGCATCGCGGCTGAGCACCGCGCCGAGGCGGCCGCTGGCCAGCAGGAGCTCGATCAGGGCGGCGAGGCGCTCGCCCTCGTCGACCATGGCATCGACGAAGCGGCGGCGCTCGCTCTCGCTCATGTCGGGGTGGTCGCGGAGCAGCTCGCTGATCGAGAGGATCGAGGTCAGCGGTGTGCGCAGCTCGTGCTCGAGCTCGTCGAGCGTGGCGATCGGTCGATCGAAGGCGATCCTGCGGCCCATTCCGGTCCTCTCGGGTTGCCGCCTCGTGGGCTGGATCCGAGATAACACCGGCAGGTCCCGGGGGAAGGTGCCGGTCGACCACTGCGGCGTTTGATCGCTCACCGGGTGGCGAGGGATGAGCAGATGTTCAATCGCCCAGCACGATCCCCTCCCGGCGCGGGTCGGCGCCGCCGCGCCAGCCTTCGGGCAGTCGTTCGATGCCGTGCAGGCCGCTGTTCTGGTCGGCGATCTTGACCTCGTGACCCAGCGCCTCGAGCGCCCCGGCCAGCGCCTCGGCACCGCTCGCCGCCTCGAGGGTCGTGTCGCCGTTGAGATTGGTGAAGTGGCCGAGGTCGATCGCCGCCTGGATGTTCATCCCCCAGTCGAGCACGCCGACCAGGGTCTGGGCGACATAGTCGATGATGCGCGCCCCGCCGGGCGAGCCGACGACGAGGCGGATTTCCCCGTCCGGACCGAAGACGATGGTCGGCGCCATCGAGCTGCGCGGTCGCTTGCCGGGCTCGACCCGGTTGGCGACGGGCCGGCCGCCGGCCATCGGGCGGAAGGAGAAATCGGTGAGCTGGTTGTTGAGCAGGAAGCCGCCGACCATCAGCCGGCTGCCGAAGCCGGTCTCGATCGAGCTGGTGAAGGAGACGGCATTGCCGGCAGAGTCGACGATCGAGACATGGGTCGTGCCGCCGGGCTCCGGCTGGTCTTGCGGGGCCAGCACGCGAGCGTCGCGCCAGGGCGGGTTGCCGGCCCGGGCCTTGCCCATGCTGGCGTCGAAATCGAGCGCCTGGGCGCGCAGCATGAGATAGGTGGGGTCGAGCAGGCCGGCGATCGGCATCGGCACGAAGTCGGCGTCGGCCATGTAGAGGGCGCGGTCGGCGAAGGCGAGCCTCGATGCCTCGAGGAAGAGATGCACCGCGGTCGGCGAGTAGCCGAGGCCCGGCATGTCGACATGCCCGAGCAGGCCCAGGATCTGACCCACGGTGAGCCCGCCCGAGGAGGGCGGCCCCATCCCGCAGACGGCATTCCGTCGATAGTCGACGCAGATCGGGTCGCGGGTGAGGACCTCATAGCCGGCGAGGTCGTCGAGGCTCATCTGGCCGGCATTGCCCTCCGCACCGGTCACGACGGCGACGATCCGGGATGCGAGGTCGCCCGTGTAGAAGGGGGCACTGCCCTCGGCCGCGATCTGGCGGAGGGTGGCGGCGAAGGCGGGGTTGGCGAGCGTGCTGCCGGCGGCGAGGGCGGCACCGTCGGCATCGAGGAAGTACTCGCGGGTAGCGGCGAAGCGGCCGAGATCGTCCTCGATGGCCTCGGCGATGGCACCGGCGAGGCGCGGCGACACCGTGAAGCCGGCTTCCGCCAGCTCGATGGTCGGCTCGACGAGCTCGGCCCATGGCCGGCTGCCGAAGCGCTCGTGGACGGTCTCGAGCAGCTTCAGGGTGCCCGGCACGCCGACCGACCGGCCGCCGACGACGGCATCCCAGAACGCCATGGGCTCGCCGGTCGCGGGATCGAGGAAGAGATCGGGGCCGGCCGCTGCCGGGGCCGTCTCGCGGCCGTCGAAGGTCCAAAGGCGCTCCTCGGCGGCATCCCAGTAGAGGAGGAAGCTGCCGCCGCCGATGCCGGACGACTGGGGCTCGACCAGATTCAGCATGAACTGCACGGCCACGATGGCGTCGATCGCGTTGCCGCCAGCAGCGAGGACCGCCTGGCCCACCCGCGAGGCCTCGGGATGGGCGGCGCTGACCATGAAGGTCGAGCTGGTGACCGCCGCGGACTCGGCGATGGCGATGGTCGATTCCGGCTGCTGGGGCGCTTCGGCATGGGCGGTGCCGATAGCCAGGACCGATAGGGCGAGGATGGCGCGAACGTGCATGGATGCCTCCCTTGGTGATCGCGAGCCCGACAAGCCGGGCAAAGCGCGCTTGCTGCTCATGACCGGCTCGGGCATGTAGGCTGGCCAACCCGGGAACGCAAAATGACCTCCTATCCGACGATCAAGATTCAAGGCGGCCGTGACCGCCGGATCAATACCGGCGCACCGTGGCTCTACTCGAACGAGCTGCGCATGGACGACGACGCCAAGGCGCTGACGCCGGGCAGCCTCGTCCGGCTGATGGCGCCATCGGGGAAGATCGTCGGCGTGGCGCAGTTCAACCCGCACTCGCTGATCGCGGCCCGCGTGATGACCCGCAACAAGGACGCGGTGGTCGACGCGAAATTCCTCGAGCGCCGGATCGCCCGGGCCCTGGCCGTGCGCGAGCAGCTCTATGCGACATCGCATTATCGGCTGGTGCATGCCGAGGGCGACGGCTTGCCCGGCCTCGTGATCGATCGCTACGGCGATCTCCTGGTCGTCCAGCTCAACACGGCCGGCATGCAGGCCCTGGTCGAGCCCCTGGTCGCCGCCCTGGACGATGTGCTGCGGCCGCAGGTGATCCTCGCCCGCAACGACACGTCAGGCAGGGCCATGGAGCGGCTCGCCGGCGAGGACACCGTGCTGCGGGGCGCCCTGCCGGAGCGCATCTCGATCGAGGAGAACGGCCTCGCCTTCGCCGTGGCCCCGGGTGACGCGCAGAAGACGGGCTGGTTCTACGACCAGTCGATGAACCGCGCCTTTGCCGGCCGTCTGGCCCGGGGTGCCAAGGTGCTCGATCTCTACAGCTACTCGGGCGGCTTCGGGCTGACCGCGCTCGCCAGGGGGGCGAAGTCGGTGCTCGCCGTGGACCGGTCGGCCAGTGCTTTGGCGCTCGCCGCGGAAAGTGCCCGGGCGCAGGGTGTGGCGGACCGCTTCGAGACGCGCACCGGCGACGTCTTCGCCGCGATCGACGCGCTTGCGGCCGAGAAGGCACGGTTCGAGCTGGTGATCGCCGATCCGCCGGCCTTCGTCCGGGCGAAGAAGGATCTGCCGGTGGGGCTGCGTGGCTATCGCAAGCTCGCCCGCGACGCGGCGGGCCTGGTCAGCGAGGCCGGGTTCCTCTGCATCGCCTGCTGCTCGCACAACGTGTCGCCCGAGGCGTTCGCCACCGAGGTGTTCGCCGGCATCAAGGCCGCCGGGCGCGGTGCGAGGCTGCTGCATGCCGCGGGTGCGGCGCCGGACCACCCGATCCACCCGGCCCTGCCGGAGACGGCCTATCTGAAGTTCCTCGCCTATGCGCTGGATTGAGTAATTCAACTGTTGGTTGTTGATCGCCGTCATATTTAGCAATATACGTTAGCTCGATCCGTGGCGTGAACAGCCGAGGTCGAGTCATTGTCGAGATTCAGAGCCGGCGGCGCCGAGCGAGCGCCCGAACCGGCAGCGCCCAACACGCTCGTCGCGAGCTTCGCCCGGCTGTGCGCCCAGCTCGACCGGCCGCTGCCCGAGGCCGAGCTGCAGAGCATCGCCGGCGGCGGCCGGCAGGCGGACCTGGCATCGCTCGTCCGGCTCGGCGACCGGCAGGGGCTCGACATCAAGGTGCTGCCTGCCACCCGGCTGCGCCTCGAGACGCTGCGCGCACCTTTCCTGCTGGTCGGCGAGGACGGTGCCCGGTCCTGGTTGATCCGGGCGCGGATCAAGACCCGGCTCCTGCTGGTCGATCCGCTCAGCGGGACCACCCGGCCGGTGAGCGCCGGCGAGCTGGAGGCCAGGAGTGCCCGCATCTTGGTTCCGCGGGTCCGCCGTGCCGCCGGGGCCGATGGCCGCGCCCTCTGGCGCGAGGCCGTCTGGCAGCGCCTGCGGCCGGTCTTCCTCGAGGTCGGCCTGGCTTCGGTCTGCATCAATCTCCTGGCCCTCGCCATGCCGCTCTTCATGATGACCGTCTACAACAAGGTGATCGGCCAGGGCTCGGTCGGCACGCTCGACGTCCTCGCCATTGGCATGGTGTCGCTCTTCGGCTTCGAGCTCGTGCTGCGTTCCCTGCGCGGCTACGTCGTCAGCCACACCGGCGCCAAGCTCGACCTCGCCCTGAGCAGCGAGGTGGTCCACCACCTGCTGCGGCTGCCGTACCGTGTCTTCGAGGCGATGCCGAGCGGCCAGCTCATGGAGCGGTTGCGGCAGCTCGACCAGCTCCGCACCTTCCTCTCCGGCAACCTGCCCTTGCTGCTGGTCGACTTCGCCTTCGTCGGGCTCTTCATCGCCGCCATCTTCGTCTTCAGCCCGCCGCTCGGCTGGGTGACCTTGCTGGCGTTGCCGCTCTTTCTCGGCCTTTCGGCACTGGCGCAGGTCCGCCAGAGCCGGCTCGTCCGGGCCAATTTCCGCGCCACCGCGAAGAAGTCGACCGGCCTCGCCGAGACCGTGGCCCAGGCGCTGACCGTGAAGGCGCTGGGTCTGGAATCCGAGATGCAGCGACGTTTCGAGGACCGGCAGGTGGAGAGTGCGTGGGCCGGGTTCCGGGCCAGCCGGCTGGCCAACGGGGTTGCCGCGACGGGCCAGGTCTTCCAGCATCTGGTGAGCCTGCTGGTCGTTTATCTCGGGGCAAGGATGATCGTCTCGGGCGAGATGAGCATCGGGGCGCTCGTTGCCTGCAGCATCCTCTCCGCCCGGGCGCTGGCGCCGATGCGCCAGATCTTCTTCGCCTGGCACCAATTGCAGCAGGCGCGGGACGCCATGGCGCGGCTCGGCGACCTGATGCGCGAGCCGGCCGAGGATTCGGGCACCAGCCTGCCGCTGCCCAACCCGCTGCGCGGCCGGTTTCGCATGGAGGAAGTCCGCTTCGGCTACGACCCGGCGAAGCCGTCGGCGCTCGACGGGCTCGACCTCGAGATCGAGCCCGGCTGCATGCTCGCGGTCGTCGGCCCGCCCGGGTCCGGCAAGAGCACGCTGGCCAAGCTGCTCATCGGCCTCGAACGGCCGCAATCGGGTCGCGTGCTGGTCGACGACGTCGACATCGCAAGGCTCGAGCACGCGGCCTTTCGCGCCCAGCTCGGGGTCGTGCCGCAGGAGATCCAGCTGTTCGCCGGGACGATCGCCGAGAACATCGGCATCGCCTCGGTCGACCGGTCGCTCAACCGGATCATCGCGGCGGCCAAGTTCGTCGGCATCCACGACACGATCCAGCGCCTGCCCGACGGCTACGACACCCAGCTCGGCGAGCGCGGCAACGGCCTGTCGCTCGGCCAGCGCCAGCTCCTCTGCATCGCCCGGGCCCTGGTCCGCAACCCGCGCATCCTGGTCCTCGACGAGGCGACGAGCGCGCTCGACCTGGCGAGCGAGGCCTATCTCCTGCGCAACCTGCGCCGGGCCGGCAGCGGCCGCACGATCGTCATGATCACCCACCGCCTGTCGGTCATCGAGATGTGCGACCGGGCGATCCTGCTCGAGGCCGGCCGGCTGGTGATGGCCGGCGCACCCGCCGAGGTGGCCCGGCGGGCGCGGCAGCCGGTGGCGCATGATGCAGCCAGGGCATGAGGGGACACGGTTGATGGGCAAGGTCTCGAACGTCCCGATGCGGCCTGCGGCCGTGACCGGCGAGGACGCGGATCTGCTGCCGGACGACATCCGGGCCTTTCTCGAGCAGCGCCGCTCGCCTGTCGCGGGTCTGCTGATCGGCAGCGTCGCCCTGCTGCTCACGGCCGGGCTGGCCTGGACCGCGTGGGCGAGAATCGACGAGGTGGTGCGCGCCTCGGGCCGGGTCGAGCCGGTGGCGCGGGTCAAGCTCATCAACCATCCGCATGGCGGCCGCCTGGCGACGCTGGAGGTCGCCGAGGGGGATCGGGTCGAGGCGGGACGGGTGCTCTTGACCTTCGCGCCGGAGATCGACGCCAAGGAGCATGCCGAGCTGCTCGGCCGCTGGCATGTCCGCACGGCCGAGATCCAGCGGCTGCAGGCCGAGGTCGATGGCAGCGACCTGGCTGCTGCCGAGGAGCTCGAGGCGGCGCGCCCCGACCTCGCGGAGCAGGCGCGGACCCTGCTGGCGGCGCGGCGCGCGGCCCGCGACGGCGATCGCGAGGCGCTCGAGCGGAATGTCGAGGGCCACCAGTCGGCGTTGCGTGGTGCCGAGGCGGAGGTGGCCCGGCTCGAGCTCGGCGGCCGGCTGCTGGAGGAGCAGTTCCGGGCCGTCCGCGAGCTCGCCGAGCGGGGGCTCTACCCGCGCCTCAAGATGATGGATATCGAGCGACAGCTGGCGGATAGCCGGGCGGAGCTGGTCAAGGCCGAGACGGCGGTGGTCTCGGCGCGGGCCGCGCTCGCCGAGAGCCGGAGCCGGCTCGCCAGCTTCGACAAGGACTGGCGCCGACATCTGCTCGAGAGCCTGGCCGAGGCCCTGGCCGAGCGGGATCGCCTGACCGAGCAGCTCGGGGCGAAGACGGCCATGCTCGACGAGCTGGTGCTGACCGCACCGGTCGACGGCATCGTCCAGGAGCTCAAGCCGGCGGTGGTCGGACAGTCCGTGGCGGCGAACGAAGCCATTCTCAAGCTCGTGCCCACAGGCGAGGGCATCGTGGTCAACGCGCTCGTCGCGAACGCGGATATCGGTCGAATCGCGATCGGCATGCCAGCGACGATCAAGGTCCGTGCCTACGAGTTCGCGCGGTTCGGCGCCATCGAGGGGACGGTCGAGCAGATCAGCGCGGATGCCATCGCCGCCGAAACGCCCGGCGAGCCGCCGAGCTTCGCGGTGCGGATCGCCACGGACCAGGACCAGCTGGCGCCCGACGGCAGCCTCCCCGTGCTGCCCGGCATGGCGGTCGACGTCGAGATCCGCATCGGCGAGCGGACGATCCTCTCCTATTTCACGGACAGCCTGACGCGCGTGAAGGAGCGCGCGTTCAAGGACGGTTGAGGTCTGGCGCGCTCAGGGAGTGCGGCCGCCCACGCCGAAATTCTTCCTGATGTCGCGCTGTGGGCCGGACATCTCGAGCACCTCTGCCGCACCTCCCTCGGGGCCGACCGAAATCGTGAAGGTGCGGGTGGCAAAGCCGACGCAGCTCTGCGGCTGGATGAAGCCGAGCGCGTCGACCTCGACGGAGCTGAAGGACCGGTCCTGGTAGGTATAGCGCAACCGCAGGACGAGGCGCTCGTCGGTCTCCTCGAGAATCTCCGTCTGGGTGATCGCTCGCATGAGGGGCGTCGGGCAGAGGCCGCCTTCCTCCGTGGCATGATCGGCGTAATAGTTCTTGACCGGCACGACGAGGCCCTCGCGCCCGGCCAGCGAGTTCATGCCGGCGCAGCCCGCCAGGACCAGAAGCCCCATGCCCAATCCTACCGCTGGACGCATTGGCGAATTCCCCTTCAGGTGCCGACGCTGCCGGCCATTGCCGGCAGCGTCAGGGTCATGACCGTACCGGAATCGTCGCTTTTTCGCACCTGCAGATCGCCGCCGTGCGCCCGGGCGATCTCGCGGCAGATGGCGAGGCCCAATCCGGCGCCATTGCCGGAGCTCGAGGTGGTGAAGGGCTCGAAGAGATGATCGCGCACGGTCTCCGGCAGGCCATGCCCGGTATCCTCGACCTCGACCACAAACCGGTCGGCGACGCGGCGGTTCCGGAACGTCAGCTGCCCGCCACCGGGCATCGCTTCCAGGGCGTTCCGCGCGAGGTTGAGGAAGAGGCGGTGGAGCTGGTCCGGATCCGCCACGACCATGACGTCGGGGGCGATCTCGTTGACGATGGTGGTGGGCGTCCCGGCCGGCGACAGGAGGGTCGTCACTTCGTCGACCAGCGCGCGCAGCGCCACCGGCGCGGTGCTTGGCCGGGGCGGGCGACTGCGGGCGAAGTCAAGGGTTTCCTGGCAAAGGCGGATAGCCCGCTCGAGCGTCTGCACGAGCCTCGGCGTCACCGCTCGCACCGCTGGATCGGCGCTGCCCTCAAGGCGGTCGGAGAGCAGGAAGGCGGTCGCCAGGATGTTGCGCAGGTCGTGGTGCAGCTTGCCGACCGCCTCGCCGAGGGCCGCCAGCCTGGTCTTCTGGGCCAGGGCCTGGCGCAGGTCGCGGGTCATCGCATCGACCTCGCGATCGACGATGCCGATCTCGTCGCTGCGTCGTGATGCCGGCGTATCGAGCGAGGAGTCCTCGGGACGTTTGCGGAAATGGGCGATCTTCGCGGTGATCCGGGCGAGCGGCCGGACGATGAGCGAGCGCAGGCTGGCGAGCAGCAGGAGCCCGACGATCAGCGAGAGCGCGAAGGACAGGAGGATGATGCGCCGGGCATAGTCGATCATCTCGGCGTGGAGCATCGCCTCGGTCAGGGTGATGTCGACGGTGGTGCCGTATTCCATGGGTGATGGCCCGACCACCCGCACCACCCGCTGACCGCCATGATAAAGGGTCGAGAAGGCCTCGAGGATCAGTCCGACCCAGTCCCGGTCGGTGATGTCGATCGTCCGCTCGACCGGCGGCAGCATGCCGAGCATCAGCACCGGCCGCTCGCGCTCGATCGTGATCGAGAGCACCCCGGCATGGCTGAGCAGGGCATCGGCGAGCGCCAGGGAAGGGGGCTGGCCGCGGGCGGCGACGCCGATGGTCGCGAGATGCGCCGCGGCGATGCGCTCCTCGAGATAGACGTGCCGGAAGCGGGCGATCGACGGCACGAAGATCAGGATCTCGCCGAGCAGCAGGAAGCCCACCGTCAGCAGCAGCAGGCGCGCCGAGAGGCTCCGACCCCATGGCGGGCGATCTCCTGGCGGCCTCATGACCGGCCCGAACCGCAGCGCCCGCGCGGGCGGTCAGGGCGCAAGTGCCAGGATAAGCCCCGGCTGGGGCGGCGGAGGTTCAAGAGGCCTCGATCGACCGTGTCGTTGGGGCATCAGTCATACCGGCAGATGTCGATCGCCTCAACGTCGGCCAGCATTTCGCGCCGGTGGCGCGGGTGCGGACGACTTCCTGCATTTCTCGTCGTTTGACTTGCAACCCGGCTCACCCTATGTGTGCGCCGCGGTCGGGGTTCGCCGGCCCGCACGTCCTGTCTTTTTGCCGAATAACGAGGAATTGACCGTGAAAAGAACGTACCAGCCGAGCCGGCTCGTGCGCAAAAGGCGCCACGGCTTTCGGGCGCGGATGGCCACTGTGGGCGGCCGGCGGGTCATTCGCGACCGCCGGGCCAAGGGCCGCAAGCGGCTGAGTGCCTGAGCCAGACCGCCGGTTCCGGTGATCGCCTGCTCCGTCGGCTCGAAAAGCGTCGGGACTTCCTCAGGGTGGCGCGAGGTCGCAAGGCCGTGCGCCCCGCATTCGTCGTCCAGATGGCGCCGGCACCCGGGCCAGTATCCGGAGACGTGGACGATGGCGACGTCGCGACGGAAGCCTGGCGGATCGGCTTCACGGCCTCGCGCAAGGTCGGTGGTGCCGTGCAGCGCAACCGCGCCAAGCGGCGGCTGCGGGCGGTTGCCCGCGCGGTCATGCCGGAGCTGGCGCATCGCGGGTTCGATTATGTTCTGGTCGCCCGGACGCCGGTGCTGACATGCCCATACAGCCGACTGGAAGCCGATCTGACGGCGGCTCTGAAGGAACTGGCACGCTGGGCGCGGCCGTGCAGTGGCGACGTCTTGCGAGGGCGGTCGATCTGATTGTCGCGAGCTTTCTAAGGCTTCTGGTTCACGCCTATCGCTATCTTCTGGCACCGGTCCTGCCGCGTGGCTGCCGCTTTGCGCCGAGCTGCTCGCTCTACGCGCTCGAGGCGCTTGCCCGGCACGGTGCGATCACCGGCGGAGGCCTGGCGCTGCGGCGCCTCGCTTCCTGCCATCCATGGGGCGGCTCCGGCTATGATCCGGTCCCTGCCGCAGCGCCGAGGCGCGGTTGCCGGTGTCCCGACAGCCTGCCCGCAGCAAGTCAGGAGCCGATCGGTCAGCAACGATGACAGATCAACGCAATCTCATTCTCGCGATCGTCATTTCGGTCGGCATCATCCTCGGTTTCCAGGTGTTCTACGAGATGCCGCGGATGGAGCGGCAGCAGCAGCTGACGGAAAGCCAGGACACGGGCCAGGGGAGCGAGGGCGTGGTCCCGCCGTCCCCGACCTCGTCCGGCGCCGCCTCGGGTGGCGCGCCGGCCAGCAGCGCCGGCGTGGGTGCGGCGCTGGATCCCAACGCCGGCCTCGCAACGTCGCGGGCCGAGGCCCTGGCGCGCCTGCCGCGGGTGCAGATCGCCAATGGCCGCGTGCACGGCTCCCTCGCCCTCGACGGCGTCCGGTTCGACGACGTCACGCTGGTCGACTACCGGCAGACCGTCGACCCGAATTCGCCCGAGATCGAGCTGCTCAACCCGGTCGGCGCCAGGGACACCTATTTCGCCGAGTTCGGCTGGGTGCCGGAGGGCGAGATCGTGGTGCCGAACGCGGAGACGCTCTGGGAGCAGGTCGGCGACAAGCTGACCCAGGAGGTGCCGGTCGAGTTCCGCTGGGACAACGGCCAGGGCCTGCTCTTCGCCAAGCAGGTGGCGGTCGACGAGAACTTCATGTTCACGCTCGAGCGCTCGGTCACCAACACCTCCGATCAGCCGGTGACGCTCTTTCCCTATGGCCTCCTGAGCCGCTGGGGAACGCCGAAGACGGCGGGCTTCTACATTCTCCACGAGGGGCCGATCGGCGTGCTCGACGGCACGCTCAAGGAGATCGACTACGACGACCTGCACGAGGAGCCGATCACCCTGAGCAGCACGGGCGGTTGGGCCGGCTTCACCGACAAGTACTGGCTGACCTCGCTCGTCCCCGACCAGGCCGAGGAGCTGCAGGCGAACTTCCGCCACTTCGTGCGCGACGGCCAGGACCGCTACCAGGTCGACTATCTGGGCACGGCGCGGGTCATCCAGCCGGGGGCCACGATCACCGTGACCGACCGGCTGTTCGCCGGGGCCAAGGAGGTCCGGCTGCTCGATGCGTACAGCGAGACCTACGGTATCCCGCTTTTCGACCGGGCGGTTGATTTCGGCTGGTTCTACTTCCTGACCAAGCCCTTCTTCTACATCCTGACCTTCTTCTACCACAACGTCTTCGGCAATTACGGGCTCGCCATCCTGGCTCTGACCCTGCTGGTCAAGATCGTCTTCTTCCCGCTGGCCAACAAGTCCTACCGGTCGATGAGCCAGATGAAGAAGCTGCAGCCGGAAATGGTCAAGCTGCGCGAGCGGCACGCCAACGACAAGCAGAAGATGCAGCAGGAGCTGATGGCGCTCTACAAGCGCGAGAAGGTCAACCCGATGGCGGGCTGCCTGCCGATCCTGCTGCAGATCCCCGTCTTCTTCGCGCTCTACAAGGTCCTCTTCGTCTCCATCGAGATGCGGCATGCGCCGTTCTTCGGCTGGATCCACGACCTTTCGGCGCCCGACCCGACGAGCATCTTCAATCTCTTCGGCCTCCTGCCCTTCGCCGTGCCGGCCTTCCTCATGATCGGCGTCTGGCCGGTGCTCATGGGCGTCACCATGTGGCTGCAGTTCCGGCTCAACCCGCAGCCGGCCGATCCGATCCAGGCCAAGGTGATGGGGCTCCTGCCGTTCATCTTCGTCTTCCTCTTCGCGACCTTCCCGGCCGGCCTCGTCATCTACTGGACCTGGAACAATCTTCTCTCGATCAGCCAGCAGTGGCTGATCATGAAGCGGATGGGCGTCCCGGCGAGCTGACGGCGCCGGCAGGAGGAGGTGTTCCGATGACCACGGACGAACGGGTGGTGCCGCTGTTCACGGCCGCGGCGATCGCGGCGCGGATCGACCAGCTCGCGGCGTCGATCGCGGCGGAGGTGCCGAAGGACGTCACCGTGGTCGGCCTGCTCAAGGGCAGCTTCATGTTCGCCGCCGACCTGATCCGTGCTCTCGATCGGCACGGGCTCAGCCCCTATGTCGAGTTCCTGCAGGTCAGCTCCTACGGGCTCGAGCGGCAGAGCAGCGGGCGGGTCAAGGTGATCGGCGGCATGCCGGACACGGTGAGCGGCAAGGACGTGCTGCTGATCGACGACATTCAGGATACCGGCCGCACGCTGACCTTCACCGCCGATCTTCTGCGCGAGAACGGTGCCGGGCGGATCTGGAGCGCGGCGCTGCTCGACAAGCCGTCGCGTCGGGTCGTGCCTTTCGAGGTGGACTTCATCGGCTTCGAGATCGAGGATGTCTTCGTCGTCGGCTACGGCATCGACTATGCGGAGCGCTACCGGCATCTGCCGTTCATCGGCCGGGTGGAGCGTGCCGGTGCCTGAGGCGCCTTTGGTCGAGGACGCGGCGGCGAGGGAGGCCCGGCTCGACGAGGTGGCGCGGCTGCTCTTCGCCCGGCCGCCGGCCTTCCTGCGCGGTGTCGTGGCGCTCGACCAGCTGCCCGAGGTGGCCGGACCCGAGGTCGCCATCGCCGGCCGCTCCAATGTCGGCAAGTCCAGCCTCATCAATGCGCTCACCGGCCGCTCCGATCTGGCCCGCACCTCCAACACCCCCGGGCGCACCCAGGAGCTCAACTATTTCGAGCTCGACGGTCGGCTCCGGCTCGTCGACCTGCCGGGCTACGGCTATGCCAAGGCGCCGAAGGAGAAGGTGGCCGCCTGGACCGAGCTCGTCTTCGCCTTCCTGCGTGGCCGGGCCCCGCTTCGCCTCGTCGTCCTCTTGATCGACGCCCGGCACGGGCTGAAGGCCAATGACGAGGAGGCCATGACCCTGCTCGGCAAGGCCGCGGTGCCGTTCGTCGTCGTGCTCACCAAGGGCGATCTGGTCGGCGCCGCCGAGCTCGCCGAGCGTCGGGCAACTATTCTCGCGGCCCTCGCGAAGAAGCCGGCGGCCTGGCCCGAGGTGCTGATCACCAGTGCCAGGAAGCGGGAAGGGCTCGACGCGCTCCGCCGCCTGCTCGCCGATTTGCTGCAGGACCCGGCCAGGGGCTGAGCGCCCACCCGGCCGTCCCGGCCGAGGGCCGACGTGGCGTGCTGACCCCGGGCCGGGCGCCTGCTAGAACCGGGCCGACAGCGTTCCCGAGGAAGCGAACCGCCATGCCCGGCACGACCGACAAGACCGCCATCGCCAGCACGCTCATCGAGGCGCTGCCCTACATGCGGCGCCATGCCGGCGCCACCTTCGTCATCAAGTATGGCGGCCATGCCATGGGCGAGGAGCATCTGGCCCGCGACTTCGCCCGCGACGTGGTGCTGCTCAAGCAGGTCGGCATCAACCCGATCGTGGTGCATGGCGGGGGGCCGCAGATCAAGGCGATGCTGGACCGCCTCGCCATCAAGAGCGAGTTCGTCGACGGGCTCAGGGTGACGGATGCCGCCACGGTCGAGGTGGTCGAGATGGTCCTCGCCGGGCGGATCAACAAGGAGATCGCGACGGCCATCCAGGCGGCCGGCGGCAAGGCCATCGGCATCTGCGGCAAGGATGCGCGGCTGATCACCGCCGAGCGGCTGAGCCGCAGGCGGCGCGACCCGGGAAGCGCCATCGAGGAGGTCGTCGATCTCGGCTTCGTCGGCGAGCCGGTGGCCATCGACCGGACGATCCTCGATCTCTGCGCGCAATCCGAGATCATTCCGGTGGTGGCCCCGATCGGCGCGGGGCCAGCGGGCGAGACCTACAACATCAATGCCGACACGGCGGCGGGTGCGATCGCCGGGGCCCTGGGTGCGCGCCGCCTCCTGATGCTCACGGACGTCAAGGGTGTGCTCGATGGCGACCGCAATCTCCTGCCGTGGCTGACACTCCATCAGGTGCGGGCGCTGATTGCCGACGGCACGATCTCTGGCGGCATGATTCCCAAGGTCGAGACCTGCATGCATGCAGTCGAGGCGGGCGTAGGTGCCGCCACCATTCTCGACGGCAGGGTGTCGCACGCGCTCCTGCTCGAGCTTTTCACCGAGCACGGCATCGGCACCCAGATCCGCCGCGAGCCGCCCAGGGGTGCCGTGGGCGCCGATCCGGGGAACGGGTGACGGGAGGCTGATGGTCGCTTTTCTGACGCTCCTGCTCACCGGCATGCTGCTCGGCTTCATGCTGACCTCGGCGTTCGTCCTGCCGCACCTCGCGATGCGCTATCTGGCGCCGGCCACGGCTGGACCTTTCGTGCGCGAGATCCAGCCGACCTGCCAGCGCGGCGCCGCGGCAGGAGCGCTGGTCGCCGGGCTGCTGGTCATCGGCCAGCTCGCCGGCGTGCTGCTGGTGATGGTCGGTGCCACCCTGCTCATCCAGCTCTTCTGGCTCGGCCCCGCCATCGAGCGTTACGGCCGCCGCGGCCTCGCCGGCGAGCGATCGGCCATGGCGACCGCGATCCACCTGCATCGGGCCAATCTCGCGATCGGGCTCTTCCAGTTCCTGACCGGCGTCATCGCCTTCGCGCTCATCCTGCGGGAAGCCGGCTGAGCGTCGGTCCGGCGGGAGTCGGCCCCGCTCAGCCGACCTCCTCGTGCTCGATGACCTCGGCCTCGGCCCTTGCCGCTGTGGCCCATTCCTGCATGGCGGCGCATTCCAGCACGGTCCGCTGCCATTGGGCGAGGGCGTCCGGCAGGTCGATGCCGTAGGTGCGAAAGCGTGAGGCGACGGGCGCGAACATGGCATCCGCCGCAGAGAAGGCGCCGAGGAGCCAGGGGCCGGCGGCGCCGTGCGCTTCACGGGCGCTGGACCAGATGGCCTTGATGCGGGCGATGTCGGCATCGGCGGCCGGGCTGGTGCGGACCTTGCGGCCCGCCGCACGGACATTCATCGGCAGCTCGTTGCGGAGTGCGGTGAAGCCACCGTGCATCTCGGCCGAGATCGAGCGGGCCATGGCGCGGGTGGCGGGCTCGGTGGGCCAGACAGCGTTGTTGGCATCGGCCACGTGCTCGATGATGGCGAGTGATTCCCATACGCCGAGCTCGTCCTCGATCAGCACGGGCACCCGGCCGGCCGGGGAGCGGGCCAGGATGCGGGCTTTGGTGTCGGGCTGGTCGAGGGCGATCCGCTCCTCGGTGAAGGGCAGGCCGAGCTGGCGAAGCAGGAGCCAGGGGCGGAGCGACCAGGAGGAGTAGTTCCTGTTGCCGATGACGAGCAGCCTCTCGGGCATGGCGGACGGTCCCGGTTGTTGGACGGCCATCGAGCCCAGCGATGCCGGGTTTGGCAAACGCTCTTTCGTTATCGGGCGCAACAGCGATGCTTATCGCCCCGGACTTCTCACGAGCGGCCCACGCGTTCGTTACGAGACGCGATTTGCCGTTCCCGCATTCGGCCGCCTAGGTTCCGGCATCGGACCAGCAGCGAAGGGGGATGTGATCATGTTCCGCAGGAGTGCGCTCGCCACGGTCGTCCTTCTGGCCAGCGCCAGCATGGCCATGGCCGGGCCCCAATACGTGGACGAGACCGGCTATGCGTTGAGCGGCTACGATCCCGTCGCCTACTTCACGCTGGAGCAGCCGCCGCTCGGCGAGGCCCAGCCGCATGCCGTGCCCGGGCGCGCCGACATCACGGCCGACTGGAACGGTGCTACCTGGGCCTTTGCCACGGCCGAGAACCGGGACAAGTTCCTTGCCGACCCCGAAGCCTACGCGCCGGCCTATGACGGGCACTGCGCCTATGGCGTGGCGAAAGGTGGCAAGGTGCCGGCCAATCCGAACCTCTGGCGCATCGTCGAGGGCCAGCTCTACGTAAACATCACGCCCACGGTGCAGGGCTTCTGGACGGCCGATGTGGACGGCAACATCGAGGCCGCCGAAACCAACTGGCCAGGGATCGAGGGCGATGCCGCCTCGGGCAAGTCCTGGACCAGCATGGACGACAACGCCGGCACCTACGAGACGCTCGCCCCGATCGGCGGGTGATCGGGAACGCCAAGGAGTATTGCAGATGAACGACAGCACCAGGACTTCAACCGCCATGCTGGCCGGCGCCCTCGCGGCGGCAATCGCCGGGGCGGGCGGCTTCGCCAGCCCGGCGCACGCGGCGAACGAGAAGTGTTACGGCATTTCGCTGGCCGGGCAGAACGACTGCGCCGCCGGTCCGGGCACGACCTGTGCCGGAACGTCGACGGTCGACTACCAGGGCAATGCCTGGAAGCTGGTGCCGGAGGGCACCTGCCAGCTCTACGGCACGTCGACGGAAGAGGCCAAGTACGAGCTGCCGGGCGACCGCGAGGGTTCTCTCGAGCCGCTGGCCCGCGACGTTCCGGCCTGAACGGGATCGGACCTGCAGCGGGCGCGGTGCTTCGGCACCGCCCCGCTCGGGTCCATGTGCTGTGATGATTGCCGCAACCATTCCAAGGGCTTCCGGCCTCGGCCTGAAGTCCCGACATTGTGCCGAGATCCTGGCGAGCCGGCCCCGGGTCGGCTGGTTCGAGGTGCATCCCGAGAACTACATGGGCGCCGGTGGACCGCCGCATCGCCGGCTCGCTGCCATCCGCCGGGACTATCCCCTGTCGCTGCACGGTGTCGGCCTCTCGATCGGCGGCGAGGGGCCGCTGGACGCGGCGCATCTGGCGCGTCTTCGGACGCTGGTGGAGCGCTACGAGCCGGGGCTGGTCTCCGAGCATCTGGCCTGGTCGTCGCACGAGGGCGTCTATTTCAACGACCTCCTGCCCTTGCCCTACACGGATGGAACGCTGGCACGGGTGGTCGAGCATGTCGACCGTCTGCAGGAAGGGCTCGGCCGACCGATTCTCCTCGAGAACCCGTCCTCCTATCTCACCTTCGAGGAGAGCACGCTGGCGGAGCCTGCATTTCTCGGCGAGATCGCCCGGCGGAGCGGCTGCGGCCTCCTGCTCGACCTCAACAATGTCTTTGTTTCATCCCAGAATCTGGGGTTTACACCCGAATCCTACATCGATTCCTTCCCCCTCGACGAGGTCGGCGAGATCCATCTGGGCGGGCATGCCACAGAGCCGGATGGGCTGCTCGTCGACGCCCATGACCGGGCCGTGGCGGATCCGGTCTGGGCGCTTCTGGCGCTCGTGCTGCAACGGACCGGCGTTTTGCCGGTGCTGGTCGAATGGGACAACGACGTGCCGGCGTGGCCGGTGCTGCACCGGGAGGCGGTGCTGGCCCAGCGACTCCTCGACAATTGTCGTCATGCCCGCGCAGGCTGAGCTGGCCGGCGCACTCCTCGCCGCCGACCGGCCGGCGCCGGCGGGTCTGCTTCCGGCCGGACGGTTCGCTGTCCATCGCAACAACGTGGTGGCCGGCCTGGTCGAGGCGCTCGGTGCCGCCTATCCGGCGGTGAGGAGCCTCGTCGGCGAGAGGTTCTTCAGGGCGGCCGCCACCGATTTCGTGCGGCGGGAGCCGCCGCGCTCGCCTGTGCTGATCGACTACGGCGGCGGCTTTGCGGGCTTTCTGGGGAGTTTCCGACCGGCGGCAGGGCTTCCTTACCTGGCACCCGTGGCACGGCTCGAGCGGGCCTGGCTTTTGGCCTATCACGCAGCCGAGGCGGCGCCCCTGCCGATCGCGGCGCTGGCACAGATGCCGGAGGCGGTGCTCGGGCGTTGCCGGCTCGTGCCGCACCCGAGCCTGCGGCTCGTCGTCTCGTCCTTTCCGGTCGTCGCCCTCTGGGCCGCCAACACCGGTCGCGGGCCGCACGAGGCGGTCGATCTCGACCGGGCCGAGACGGCGCTGGTGGTGCGGCCCGAGGAGCTTGTCGTGGTGGAGTCGCTGACACCGGGCATGGCGGCGTTCGTTGCGACCCTGGCCGATGACCAGCCGCTCGGAGCGGCCGCCGAGGCGGCGATGCGGGCCGATTCCGGGTTCGAGCTCGGGCCGGCACTCGGCCGGCTCTTTGCCCTGGGTGCCGTCGTCGGGCTGCGCCAATCCTCTTTTGAAGGAGACTCTCGATGATCGACGAGGTGGTCGAGCTGCACCAGCGCTTCTTCCGCGGCCTGGAGCGGCTGCTCGATGGTTGGTTCCTCGGGCTTTTCGCCCGCTTCGTCTTCGCCGGGGTGCTCCTGGTCTATTTCCTGAGCTCGGCCATGACCAAGATCGGGGCAGGTTTCTTCGGCTTCTTGCAGCTTACACCGGGCGCCTACATCCAGATCGTGCCGGGGGCGATGGAGGCGGCGGGCTACGATCCGTCGGCCGTGGCCTTCTGGCCATACGGGCTCATCGTCCATCTCGGCACCTATGCGGAGTTCGTCCTGCCGGTGCTGGTCGTGCTCGGCCTCTTCACCCGGCTCGCAGCACTCGGCATGATCGGCTTCGTCGTTGTCCAGAGCTATGTGGACATTGCCTTCCACGGCGCCGACGAGGCGACCATCGGCGCCCTCTTCGACCGTGTCTCGGGCTCGGTGATCGTCGACCAGCGCACGCTCTGGTTGATGCCGCTGGTCTATCTCATGGTGAAGGGGGCCGGGGTCCTGTCGCTCGACGGGCTGCTGGCGCGGTTCTTCGATGAGCCTTTGCTCGGGGAGCCTTATGCCGAGTGGGGCTGAGCGCGGCGGTCAATAGGGCAGGCGCTCGCCATCATAGGCGAAGATGCCGCCCGAGTCCTCCGGTGTGAGCGCGTCGAGCGTGGCGAGGAGGCGGCTCGCGGCATGCTCGGGCGTGAAGAGCCGGCCCGCGGGAACGCCGCCCTGGAAAGGGGCGGAGAGGTCGCTGGCAACCGTGCCGGGATGCAGGCCGACGATGATGCTCTGGTCGTTGCGGCGGGCCTGCTCGATGGCGAAGTTCCTGATCAGCATGTTGAGGGCGGCCTTGGACGCCCGGTAGCTGTGCCAGCCGCCGAGTGCGTTGTCGCCGATCGAGCCCACGCGGGCGGAGAGGGCGGCCAGGATGCAGCGTCCCTCGCGCGGCAGCAGCGGCAGGAAATGCTTGGCGACGAGCGCCGGGCCGATGGTGTTGAGCGCCAGGACCCGGGCCATGGCGGCGGGGTCGAGCTGGCGATAGGATTTCTCCGGGCTGATGCCCTGGCCGTGCAGGATGCCGGTGGCGACGACGACGAGGTCGAGGCCGCCGAGCCGGTCGTTCGCGCTGGCGGCCGCCGCCTCGATGCTCGCCTCGTCCTCGAGGTCGAGGCGAAGCGCCTGGATGCGCTCGTCCTCAGGCACCGCACCTTGCCGCGAGGTGGCGAGGACAGCCCGCACCGCGGGGTCGGCCACGAGGTTCTCGGTGAAGGCGCGGCCGATGCCGCCGGAGGCGCCGATCACGGCGGCGCGGATTGGCTCGTGGAAGCTCAGTAGACCCAAGGGAATGCCTTTCGGAGGTTCTCTCCTCGATACGTCCGAAAGGGCCGAATGGTTCGCTCAGCTGCCCTCGAGCAAAGGTGGCGTGGCCTTCAGGTACGCGGCGATGGCTTCGCGGTCGCTGGCCGGCAGTTTGGCGAGATTGGCCTGGACCTCGGCCATGGTGCTGCCGAGCGTATCGTAGTCGGGCTTGAAGCCGCTCTCGAGGGCGTAGGCGATATCGCCGGTCGACCAGTCGGCGAGGCCGTCAGGACCGCTGGTGATGTTGGGAATGCGGCCCTTGCCGTCCGGGGCGGGCGCACCGGCGAGCCAGTGCTTCAGCTCGAGCCCGCCGGTGACGTCGCGGGGTGTGTGGCATTCGCCGCAATGGCCTGGACCTTCGGTTAGATAGCGGCCGCGTTCGAGCTCGGGGTCGGCGCCGACGTCGACGACTGGGGCCGGGTCGAGGTTGAGCAGCTTCCACAAGCCGAGGCCGCGACGGAAATTGTAGGGAAAGGCGAGCTCGTGATCAGGAACGATGCTCGGTTCGGCCGGCAGCGTGTCGAGCCAGGCCTTGAGGTCCATCACGTCGGTGACCGTCATCCGGGCGTAGGAGGTGTAGGGAAAGGCCGGATAGTAGTGTCGGCCTGCGGGCGAAGTGCCGTAGCGCATGGCGGTGACGAACTCCGCCATGGTCCAGCCGCCGATGCCGCTATCGGGGTCGGGGGTGATGTTCGGCACGTTGAAGCGGCCGAAAGGTGTCTCGAGGGCGACGCCGCCGACCAGGAGGAGGCGGGCCTCACCCTTGGCCCCCGGGGCGGCGTGGCAGGAGGTGCAGCCGCCGGCCCAGAAGAGGAGCTCGCCATTGGCGAGGTCGGGCTCGTGGGCCGGCAGGTCGAGCGGATCGTAGCGCTCGGGTATCGTGAGATACCAGAAGCTGCCGCCGGCCGCGACGACCAGCGCCGCGGCGGCGGCAAGGAAACGGCCAAAGGCCATCAGCTGCTGGGCGTGCGGTAGGTCTCGTGGCAGGACTGGCAGTTCTCGCCGATCGGGGCGAAGGCGGCCTTGAACGCGTCGAGGTCGGCTGGCTTGGCGGCGACGGCGGCGGTCGCCGCCTCGGCGAACTTCTCGTTGGCGGCGATGAAGCCCGCACGGTCGGTCCAGATGGTGTCCTTGGCGCGGGTGTCATGGCCGGCCTGGCTGCCCTCGGGAAAAAACTCACGATAGCTCAGGGAGGCGGCGGCGAAGGTGGCGAGCGCCAGGTTGGCGACGTCCTGATTAAAGGGCAGGTTGCCCTTGATCATCTCACCCGAAACCTTGCCGGCGGCGCCCATCGATTTCATGATCGTCTGGCGAGTCTCGATAGGGTCGGCGCTGGCGAAGCCGGCGATGGCGGTGATGCCGAGCGCCGCGATGGCGGCGATAAGCCTGGGCGACATGTCGTATCCCTCCCGTATGCCTGAAGACGAAAATACATTGGCCGACAGGGGATGGCGAGACAATCAGGTCACGCACAGTTGATCAGCCGCGACCCTCGCGCCACCAGGCGGCGGCTGCGGCGGCGAGCAGCACGAGGGCGGCGAGCCAGGCGGGGACCAGCGGTGTCTGGCGCAGGCTGAGCACGGCGTAGGCGCGGTTGCGCTCGAAGCCGATCCAGCCCGCACCACTGGCGCGCCGCTCGGCTTCGACCCGGCGGATGTCGGGCTGGCCCCGTTCCTCGAGCCAGTGCACGGCCCCGCCAGTGGCGGCGGCGAAGGGGGCGAGGACCTCCTCGGTCGCGGTCATGTCGGCGAGTTCGACCGGGGCGATCGGGCGGGGTGTGGCGAAGGCCAGGAGCTTGCCGTCGCCGACCCGGTAGAGCCCGTCCTCGTCGGCCTCGACCGTGGCCGTGGCGAGGCCCTCCGAGGTCGGCTCGAGCAGCACGGTGGTGGTGGCGCCGGAGGGGGCGGTGACCTCGACCTCGACCGGCTCGGCGTGCAGCGACTGGCGCTCGATCAGGAGGCCGTCGCCGACCGCCCGGGCGCGCAGCGCCTCCTCCTCGAGCTCCGGCTCGCGCATCAGCCAGTGAACGAGGCGGCGGAGCAGGGTGGCCTGCGGGCCGCCGCCGTCGAAGCCGCGTGCCCAGAGCCAGGCATGGTCGGAGAGGAGCTGCGCCACGCGGCCCTGGCCGACCCGCTCGAGCACCAGGAGCGGACGGTCGGCGACGCCGGTCATCAGCACCTGGGCGTCGTCCGTCTCGACGTCGATCTGACGAAACCAGCGGCCCCATTCCTCGGTGTCGTTCTGGGCATCGAGGCCGGAGGTCACCGGATGGAGGCCGCCGAGCTCGGTCACTTCCGGGCGGAAGGCGCGCTCGTAGACCTCGCCCGACGGGCGGCCCGGCAGGACGCGCGACAGGGGTGTCCGGTAGAGGCTTTGCGGGTCGGCGAACTCGGGACCAGCGGCATCGAGCAGGGCGCCGCCCTCCTCGACATAGCGGGCGACGTTGTCGAGATAGACGAGCGGCAGCAGGCCGCGCCTCGAATAGCGGTCGAAGATGATGAGGTCGAACTCGCCGAGCTTGACCTCGAAGAGCTCGCGGGACGGGAAGGCGATCAGGGCCAGCTCGCGGATCGGCGTGCCGTCCTGCTTCTCGGGCGGGCGCAGGATGGTGAAGTGGACGAGGTCGACAGCCGGATCGGACTTGAGCAGGTTGCGCCAGACGCGCAGGCCCGGATAAGGCTGGCCGGAGACCAGGAGCACACGCAGCCGATCGCGGATGCCGTTGACGGTGATCGCCTGGCGGTTGTTGAGGGCGGTGAGCTCGCCGTCGGCGACGGGTATCTGGAACTCGAAGACCGTGGCCCCGGCATTCTCGAGCTGCAGGTCGAGGGAGACCGGCTCGCCTGGCGGCACCACGAGCTCGGTGAAGGGCTCGCCATTGCGCTCGACGGTGAGCGGCAAAGGCTCGGCCGAGGCGGCGGCCTCCGGGGTCGTGGCGATGCGCAGCGTGACCGGCACGGGCTCGCCGACCACGCCGAAGGTCGGCGCCTGCTCCACCACGATCCGCCGGTCGAACTCGTCCGGCCGGCCGGTCAGGAGCACGTGGAAGGGGGCGTCGACGCCCCAGTCCGGGGTGGGCGGGGCGTCGTGGACGCGACCGTCGGTGACGACCGCGATGCCGGCGAGGCGCTGCTGGTCGACCTCGCCCAGACGCTCGCGCAGCGTGGCGAAGAGGTCGGTGCCGCGCCGGCCGCTGCCTTCGAGCGTAACGCGCCTGAGGTCGATGCCGGGCAGTGCTGCGAGCCGCTCGGCCAGGCCGTCCGCCGCCTCGCTCGTCGCTTCCGGGCGGTTCGCGATGCGCTGGCTCGGGCTCCGGTCCTCGACCAGCATGACGATGTCGTCGAGCGCCTGGCGTTCCTCGCGCTGCAGCTCCGGCCCGGCGAGGGCCAGCAGGAGAAAGGCGGCGAGGAGGCCGCGCCAGAGCGTGCCGCGAGCCCGCCGCCAGAGGCCGAAGGCGAAGAGCAGCAGCGCGACAATGGCGAGGGTCGCCCAGAGCCAGAGCGGGATCAAAGGCTGGAGGACGAGGCTGGCGGCGGTCACTGGCCGAGCCTTTCGAGCAGCGCCGGAATGTGCACCTGGTCCGTCTTGTAGTTGCCCGTCAGCGCGTACATCACGATGTTGACGCCGAAGCGCCTGGCCATCTCGCGCTGGCGCTCGCCGCCCGGCACGACGGGATAGAGGGTGCGCCCGTACTCGTCCTCGGCCCAGGCGCCGGCCCAGTCATGGGCGCCGATCACCACGCTCGACACACCGTCGTTGACGCTTTGCGGCATGCGGTCGACCCAGACCGGCCGACCGGCGAAGCGACCGGGCAGGTCCTGCATGAGGTAGAACGAGCGGGTCAGCACGTGATCGTCGGGGATCGGCTCCAAAGGCGGCAGATCGAGGTCGCGGAGCAGCTCGGCCAGGCGCTGCTCTCCCGGGCCGACGATGTTCTGGCCGGGCAGGAGGCGGGCGGCGTCGCCGGTGTCGAAGAGGACCATGCCGCCCTGGCGAAGATAGTCCTCGATGCGGTCGATGGCTGCGGTGTCCAGGGCGGGATGCTCGGGTGGCACCGGCCAGTAGAGGAGCGGGAAGACGGCGAGCTCGTCGACGGCAGGATCGACCGCCACGGGGTCGCCGGTCTCGATCGAGGTCCGCTGTTCCAGCACGCGGCCGAGGCCGAAGAGCCCGGCGCGGCTGCGCTCGTCGAGGTCGGCGATGCCAGTCTCGACATAGCCGAGCCGGGTGATGGCGGCGAGCTCGGCGATGCGTGCCTCGTCGATCGATTCCTGGGCATTCGCCAGCCCGGGGAGCAGGCAGATGGCCAGGAGTGCGGCGGCACTCGCCGCCGGCCGCAGCCGCGGCAGGAGGCCGCGCAGCGCGAAGGAGAGGGCGAGGTCGACGAGGGCGAGGATGGTCGCGAGCGTCAGGAGCGGCGGCAGGAGATCGCGCTCGGTGCCTTGGGCATAGGGCAGGGCACCCTCGCCGAGGGTGGCGACGTCGAGGCTCTCCAGCCGGTCGAGGGAGTCCTGCAGGTTGCGGGCGACGCGGCCGCGCTCGTCCTCGGCCATATCCCCCGGGGTGGTGCCGGCATCGACGGGCGCATAGAGGCCGGCGGGGCTAGCGGGGCCTACCGGCAGGTCGGCCAGCGCTGCCGCCTCGATCGGCTGGAGGTCGGCCGGCGGCTCCACCAGGCTGCCGTCGGCGGCGAGCACCCGGTCGGCGCGGACGAGGCCGTCGAGTCGCTCGCCGGCGCCGACGCCGAGATCGACGACGCGGCGCAGCATCTCCACGAAGAGACCGGAGAGCGGCAGGCTGGTCCAGCTCGTGTTGGCGGTGGTGTGGACGAGCAAGATGTAGCCGTCGCCCGCCTTGCGGCCGGTGACGATCGGCGTGCCGTCGGCGAGGCTCGCCAGTGTCGCCTCGGCGAGGTCCGGGCCCGGCTCGGCCAGCACCTGGCGATAGACCAGCGCCTCCTCGCTGACGTCGAGCCCGGCGAAGAGGCTGTCGGCGGGGAAGGGAGCCAGCGGCAGGGGCTCCGACCAGGACAGCGCACCGCCGAGCTGGCGGTCGCCGGAGCGCAGCCGGACGGGCAGGAGCGGATCGTGCTCGACCTCGCCGACCGGCTGGCTCGCCTCGTCCAGCCCGGCGAGCCTGGGGCCGGCGAAACGCAGCACCACGCCGCCCGTCTCGACCCATGCCTCGAGCGCTGCCGCCTCGGCCGGATCGAGATGGCCGCGATCGGTGATGACGAGCAGCGAGAGCGGCTCCTCGACCAGCTCGGTGATCCGCCCGGTGCGCAGCTCGGCGAAAGGGGCGAGCGCGCGCTCGACGAAATAGGGTTCGGCGAGAAGCGGCTGCGCGGCCGCCGCCCCGGGCGGGCCGGCGATGCCGACCGTGCGCCGCCGCCAGCGCTCGTCGAAGAGCAGCACGCCGCCGATGCCGTGATTGCCTTCGAGGGTGAGGCGGGCGATGCGGTTGCGCACATCCAGCGGCAGGTCGAGCTCGACGGTGGCACGCAGGGGATCGGCGTCGTCGCCGCCGGGTGCCGTGATGGGGAAGCGGCCGAGCACCTCGCCGGCGGGGCCGATGGCGAAAAGCTCCGGCGGCAGGGGAGCGTCGGCGGCCGGGCGCAGCACACTCACCGACTGGAGGTCGCGGGCCAGGTCGTCCGGGCTGAGCAGGAGGGCACGCTCGGCCGGGGGGTCGGCGTGGATCGAGAGCTCGCCGATGGCACCGAGCGCCGTCGCCAGCGCCCGGGCCGCCTCGGCCTCGCCATCGCGGTCGATGAGTCCGTCGCTCAGCCAGACGGGCCTGGCTTCGCTGAGGGCCGATGCTTCGAGGCGCGCCAGCGCCGCCGCATGGTCGACGGGCCAGGGATGGGGCTGCCAGCCGGCGAGCCCCTCCAGCACCTGGCGCGCCGGCTGCGGCTCGAGCGGGGTGGACCTGCCGTCCGGGGCGGTCTTCAGCACAACGACCGGGCGGCTGTCGCGCTCCGCCTGCTCCAGCAGGCCGCGGGCGAGACCGACCCGCCGCTGCCAGTTCGGGGCCGCGGCCCAGCCATCGTCGACCACCAGCAGCACGGGACCCCGGCCGCCGATCACCGGTGCCGGGTCGAGCACCGGCCCGGCGAGGGCGAGGAGGACGAGGGCGGCGATGGCGAGGCGCAGCAGCAGGAGCCACCACGGTGTCCTCGCCGGGGTCTCCTCCGGTGCCACGAGCCTGAGCAGCAGGGCGAGTGGCGGGAAGGCGACCCGGCGGGGTGCGGGTGGGCGGAGGCGCAGCAGCAGCCAGATCAGCGGCAAGGCGAGGAGCCCGGCCAGGATCCATGGCTGGAGGAAGGCGATGGGGCCCAACGCTAGCATCGTCAATGACGGCCGGCGGCGCGCGGAGCGAGCATCTGGTAGAGCGTTAGCAGGCCGGTCTCGGTTGGTCGGTCGGTGCGGTGGCGGGCGAACTGCCAGGCATGGCGGCGGGCGAGGTCGGCCAGGTGCTCGTGATGGGCGCGGTAGAGGTCGCGGTAGTCGCTGCGGATGGCTTCGACATTGCCGATCAGCGCCCGCCCTTCGCCCTCCAGCCCCTCGAAGAGGACGCGGCCTTGGAAGTCGAGCGTCTCCTCGGCCGGGTCGGCGAGCATCATGAGCGACACCTCGGCCCCGAGCGCACCCAGCGTGCGGACCCGCTCGGCGAGGTGGTCCGCGGGCTCGAGGAAGTCGGAGACGAGCACGAGGCGGGCATGGCGTGGCAAGGGCTGGGGCGGCAGGCGAAAGCCGGCGCCGGCGGCACCGCGCAGCAGCCGCTCGACCACCAGATTGAAGCCGTAGCGACCGCCCTGCGGCCGCTCGCCGGTGCCGAGCAGCGCGATTCGCTCGCCGCCGCGCACCAGGAGCCCAGCCAAGGCGAGCAGCAGCACGAGGGCCCGCTCGCGCTTGGTCGCCAAGGCCGGCTTCGAGCGGTAGCGCATCGACGGCGACTGGTCGGCCCAGAGCCAGACGCTTTCGGCCGCCTCCCATTCCTGCTGGCGGACGAAGAGGTGGCGCGAGCGGGCCGACTGGCGCCAGTCGATGGAGCCCGCGGCATCGCCCGGCTGGTACTGGCGGAACTGCCAGAAGGTCTCGCCCAACCCCGGCCGGCGGCGGCCGTGCACGCCCTGGCTGACGGTGGTGGCGACCCGCTCGGCCTCGACCAGGAGGCCGGGCAGGCGGCCGCCGAGGCGTTCGGCCTCGCCGCGCAGGGCCGCGACATGACCGGCCTCGAGTGCTGCCGTCGGTTCAGACACCATGCGCCGGTTCAACCGACATGCCGGACCAGCCGCTCGATGACGTCTTCGACACCGATCCCGTCGGCGCGGGCGGCGAAGGTGACGGCCATGCGGTGGCGCAGCACCGGCCCGGCGAGCGCCTGCAGGTCCTCGAGCGAGGGGGCGAGGCGGCCGCCGAGAAGGGCGCGCGCCCGGGTGACCAGCATCAAGGCCTGGCTGGCGCGTGGCCCCGGGCCCCAGGCGACCTGCTCGGCGATGCCGTCGACCGGGCTCGCCTCGGGTCGGCCGGCGCGGACCAGCTGGAGAATCGCCTCGACCAGGCTCTCGCCGACCGGCAGGCGACGGACGAGGGCCTGCATGGCCATGAGCTCGGGACCGTCGATCACCGCCTGCGGCCGGGCCTCGTTGCCGCTGGTCGTGGCGATCATCATCTGCCGCTCGGCCGCGACCGAGGGGTAGTCCACATCGATCTGCATGATGAAGCGGTCGAGCTGCGCCTCGGGCAGGGGATAGGTCCCTTCCTGCTCGATGGGGTTCTGCGTGGCGAGCACATGGAAGGGGGCCGGCAGGCGGTGGTCGTGGCCGGCGACGGTGACCTTGCGCTCCTGCATCGCCTGGAGCAGCGCCGCCTGGGTACGCGGGCTCGCCCGGTTGATCTCGTCGGCCATCAGGAGCTGGGTGAAGATCGGCCCCTCGATGAACCGGAAATGCTGGCGACCGCCGGAATCCTCCTCGAGCACCTCGGAGCCGATGATGTCGGCGGGCATGAGGTCGGGGGTGAACTGGATGCGCTTCTCGGTGAGCCCGAGCACCGTGCCGAGCGTCTCGGCGAGCCTCGTCTTGGCGAGGCCCGGCACGCCGACAAGCAGGGCATGGCCGCCCGCGAGCAGGGCGATGAGCACCTCCTCGACCACGTTCTCCTGGCCGAAGATGACGCGGCCGATCTCCGCTTTCATGCCGGCCAAACGCTCGATCGCGCGATCGGCGTCCTGTTCGATCTCGCTGGCGGCGGCAGCGGCGGTCGTGTCTCTTTGCAAGCGCCTGTTCCCTCGCCCGGCAGGGGCGGTGCTCGAGTGGCGGCTCGACCTTTCGATCTCAACTGGAAGAGCGCACAAGTCGCGTATAGGTAACGAATATCTGCATGACGGTCGAGCGATGGCAAGGGCTGATGCTGAGAACTCACACGGCTGTGGTGCGGCCCAACCGGAGGCGGCTCGGGAAGCCTTCGAGATGAGGCGGCCCTTCGATGTCGTGGCACGGCTCGAGTCACTGCTGGCCAAAGGCGGTGAGGGAGAATTCCGGATGGCCATCGACGCCGAAGGGCACTGGCACCACGAGGGACGGCGAATCGCTCGACCCGGCATGGCGCGACTCTTCTCCACCGCCCTGCGGCGGGCCGCCGATGGCAGCTACTGGCTGGTGACCCCGTTCGAGGCCGGCCGTGTCGAGGTCGAGGATGTGCCCTTCGTCGTGGTCGAGCTCAAGGTCGAAGGCGAGGGGAAGGGGCGGACCATTCACCTGCGCACCGGGCTCGACGAGTGGCTGCGGCTCGACGCCGACCACCCTTTGGTCATGCGGCCACCGCCCGGGGGCGGGGTTCCGGCACCCTACGTCACCGTGCGGCCGGGTCTCGAGGCCCGCCTGGCCCGGGCGGTCTACTATCATCTGGTGGAGCTGGCCGAGCCGGCGGCGGATGACGAAGATCTGCTCGGCGTCTGGAGCGCCGGGCGGTTCGTGCCGCTCGGGTCCGTGGAAAGCGGCGCCTGAGAGTGTCGGCCTCGTCCTGGACGCCCTACCGGCTGGCCGAGCGGCTGCGCGACGCGCTGGCCGAGGAAGGGCCCCGGCATATCGGCGGGGACGAGGTGGCGAGGCCATTGGAGCCGGCGCGGCTGCGACCGGCGGCGGTGCTGATCGCCCTCGTCGAGCGGCCGGGCGGGCCGTCCCTCGTGCTGACCCGCCGGGCCGCCCATCTCAAGGCGCATGCCGGCCAGACCAGCCTTCCGGGCGGCCGGATGGAGCCCGAGGACGTCAGCGCCGTGGCGACCGCGCTGCGCGAGAGCGAGGAGGAGATCGGCCTGCCGCCGGACCGGGTCGCCGTGCTCGGTGGGCTGCGCTCCTATGACACGATCACCGGCTTTCGCATCCATCCGGTGGTCGGCTGGGTCGCCGATCCGCCGGCCTGGCGGGCCGACCCGGCCGAGGTCGCGGAAATCTTCGAGGTGCCGCTCGCCTTCGTCCTCGACCCTGCCAATCACACCCGCGAGTCCTATCTGAGAGACGGCCAGCGTCGGTATTTCTATGTCCTGCCCCATGCCGATCACTATATCTGGGGTGCCACGGCCGGTATTCTCGTCAACTTCGCGCGGCTGCTCCGAGCCTGAGAGCCCGCAGCAGGGGCCCGACATGCTGCGAATTGTCATCTCATATCTGCTGCCGTTCATTCTGCCGTTCGCCGCCTTCTTCCTCTACCGGCTGCTGATGACGAGCGGCCAGCCGCTCCTGCGGCGAACACCCTGGTTCGTGCTCTCGGTGATCGGCATGGCGCTGGTCGCCGGCACGCTGGTCAGCTTCGCGCTCTTCGGGGGCGAGGCGCAGGAGGGCGTCTATGTGCCGCCGAGCTTCGAGGATGGCCGGGTCGTGCCGGGCCACGTCCGGCCGCCCCTGGCCGAGGTGCCGGACGAGGGCGCGCCGGCGGATGGCGATGCCAGCGAGCCGCAATGATCGAGGAGCGGCCGCTCGCCCATGCCGCATGGCTCCGGGCCAGGGCCAGCCGGCGCGTGCTCGATGCGCTGGAGGGGGACGGAACCGAGGTGCGCTTCGTCGGCGGCTGCGTGCGCGACACGTTGCTCGATCCCACACTCGACATCGTCGACCTCGACCTAGCCACCGTGGCGACGCCGGAGCGCAATCTCGAGCTTCTGGCCGACGCCGGGATCAAGACCTTCCCGACCGGCCTTGCACACGGCACGATCACGGCCCACACGGGTTCGCGGAGCTTCGAGATCACCACGCTCCGCCGGGACGTGGCGACCGACGGGCGGCGCGCGGTCGTCACCTATACAGATTGCTTCACGGCCGACGCGGCAAGGCGCGACCTGACCATCAACACGCTCTCCTGCGACCGCTTCGGGCGCGTCTTCGATACTTTTGGCGGCCGCGCCGACCTCGCTGCCGGGATCGTCCGTTTCGTCGGCGAGCCGACGGCCCGGATCCGCGAGGACTATTTGCGGATCCTGCGCTTCTTTCGCTTCCAGGCCCGTTTCGGGCGGGTGCCGCCGGATACGGCGACGCTGGCCGCCCTGGCGGCTGAACGGGCCGGGCTCGACCTCCTTTCGGGCGAGCGGGTGCGGAGCGAGGTGCTGCGGCTGCTGATGGCGCCGGGCGTGCTCGCGGCGCTGGAGCTGATGCGGTCCTGCGGCGTCTGGCGCCAGGTTTTCGCCGGCGAGCCGGCCTTGGAAGATCTCCGGCGACTGCTCGACCTCGCACCGGACGCGACGGCGATCCTGCGGCTCGCCTGCCTGCTGCGGGACCGGAGCGACCCCGCTGCCGTGGCGGCCCGGCTCAGGCTCTCGAACGCCGAGCGGGAGCGGCTGGCTCAGGCGATGTCGGGCGAGCTTCCTGGGATCGATGCAGGACCGGTGACGCTGCGCCGGCTGGCCTACCGGCTCGGCACCGAAGGCGCCGACGACCGGCTGGTGGTTGCGGCCGCCCGCACTGCTGTGGCACCCGACACGGTTGCGGAGGCCCGGCGCATTGTCCGGGATTTCGGTCGGCGATCGCTGCCGGTCGGTGGCAAGGACCTGCTCGCCCGCGGCATGGCGCCGGGGCCGGGGCTGGGGGCCAGGCTGCGGGAGCTGGAGGACGCCTGGATCGCCAGCGATTTCAAGTTGGACCGGGAGATGCTGTTGAAGCAATTGGGTGGAGGGGACCATTGAGCGGGCGCTTCGCGGTGGTCGGCGCCGGAGTGGCCGGGGTCGCCTGCGCCCGGGCACTGGCCGATGCGGGCTGGCGAGTAGCGATCCACGAGCGCGAGCCCCGGATCGGTGGCCGCTTGGCACAGTGCCACCAAGAGGGCGCCGTCTTCGATTACGGCGGCCAGTTCGTCCGGCCGCGCGACCCGGTTCTGAAGGCGCTGCTCGAGGCCGGCGTCGCCGCCGGCGTCGCCGCTCGCTGGCCGGCGGCGGACCGCGACGGGGTGGCGGCCTATGTCGGCCGCCCGACAATGGCAGCGCCTCTGGAGGCGCTGCTGCATGGGATCGAGACCAGGACCGGCTGTCAGATTGTCAGGCTCTCGCGAGATGGCGGGTCCTGGTGGCTCGAGGACGAGGGCGGTGCCCGGCACGGGCCGTTCGACCGCGTAGGGCTGGCCCTGCCGCCGGTCATCGCGGGCCAGCTCCTGGGCACCGTCGAGGCGCCGCCTGAGGCGCTCGTTGCCGCAACAGCAGCGGCGGCTTTGGCGCCCTGCTGGGCGCTGCTGCTGGCCTTCGACCCGCCACTCGACCTCCACGGATTCGATGCGCGGGTGATCGATGAGGGGCCGCTCGCCTGGATCGCGCGGAACACCACCAAGCGAGGCCGGCAAGGGCGCGACTCCTGGACGGCGCATGCGACGCAGGATTGGTCCGCCGCGCATCTCGAGCTGTCGCCGGAGGCGGTCCTCGAGCAGCTCGTGCCGGCATTTCGGGCGGTGACGGGGACGGCGGATGTTCCATTCCATGCGGGAGCGCATTGCTGGCGGCAGGCCCAGGTGACCCGGGCACTCGGCGTGGCCGCGGTGCATGATCCGGGGGCCGGGCTCGGCCTTTGCGGCGACTGGTGCCTCAGCCGCAACGTGGAGGCAGCCTTCCTTTCCGGCCGAGCGCTGGCCGGGCTCCTCGGCGAAGGCGGCTGATGAGTGCGATTTGACGTCCCCGGCCGGCTTGCTTTTGTCGGTCGGCGCGCGTAGAGAGCGCACCATCTCTCACGCGGATCGCTAGCGGGCCACGTGCCTGCACCGGTGTCCGGCGCCAGCCGGATCGAGATCCGCGGCGGCTCAACCGGACACAGAAAGACGACCAATGGCTTTCCCGACCTTCACGATGCGCCAGCTGCTCGAGGCTGGCGTGCATTTCGGGCATCAAACGCGGCGCTGGAACCCGCGGATGGAGCCCTACATCTTCGGCGTGCGCAACGGGGTGCATATCCTCGACCTGACGCAGACCGTGCCCCTGATGCATCGCGCCCTGCAGGCAGTGCGCGACGTGGTCGCCGGCGGCGGCCGGGTGCTCTTCGTCGGCACGAAGCGGCAGGCGCAGGAGCCGGTCGCCCGGGCGGCGCAGCGCTGCGGCCAATACTATGTCAACCACCGCTGGCTCGGCGGCATGCTGACCAATTGGCGGACGATCTCGAACTCGATCCGCCGGCTGCGTGAGCTGGAGAGTCGGCTCGGCGAGCAGCAGAGCGGCCTGACCAAGAAGGAGCTTCTGCAGCTCAGCCGCGAGCGCAACAAGCTCGAGCAGGCGCTGGGCGGCATCAAGGAGATGGGCGGCCTGCCCGACATCCTCGTCGTCATCGACACCAACAAGGAAGACATCGCGGTCACCGAGGCGAAGAAGCTCGGCCTGCCGGTGGTGGCGTTCCTCGACAGCAACTCGAGCCCCGAGCACATCCGCTACCCGGTGCCGGGCAACGACGATGCCAGCCGGGCAATCAATCTCTACTGCGATCTCCTCGTCCAGGCCGTGCTCGACGGGTTGCAGGCCGAGATGACGGCGAGCGGCATGGATCTCGGCGAGATCGAGCCGATCGAGCCCGAGCTGGCGGAGCCGGAGCTGGCCGAGCAGGAGCTGGTCCACTCGGCGCCGGTGCAGCCGCTGGCCGACGCGCCCGAGGAGACCGGGCCCGAGATGGCGCCGGTCGAGGACACGAAGGCCTCCGGCGCTGCCGCCAGCTGAGCGGGCGGGCCGAGACGCAGAGACAACACGGATACGGAAGCGATTATGGCTGAGATAACGGCTGCACTGGTCAAGGAGCTGCGTGAGCGGACCGGGGCTGGCATGATGGACTGCAAGAAGGTGCTGATCGAGACCGCGGGCGATATCGAGGGATCGATCGACCTCCTGCGCAAGAAGGGCTTGGCCGCTGCAGCGAAGAAGGCCGGCCGGACAGCGTCCGAGGGGCTGATCGGCATGGCGCTCGAGGGGACGGAAGGGGCCCTGGTCGAGGTCAACTCCGAGACCGATTTCGTCGCCCGCAACGACGCCTTCCAGGCGCTGGTCACGGCGATCACCGGCGAGGCCATCGCCGCCGGTGGCGATGTCGAGACGCTGCGTGCCGCGACCCTGCCGACGACCGGCAAGAGTGTCGCCGATTCGCTCACCGACGCGATCGGCGTGATCGGCGAGAACATGAACCTGCGCCGGGCGGTGAAGGTCACGGTGCCGACGGGCGTCGTCGGCGGCTACCTGCACCAGCAGGTTGCCCCCGGGCTCGGTCGGATCGGCGTGCTGGTCGGGCTCGAATCGACCGGCGACAAGGCGGTGCTGGCCGAGTTCGGCAAGCAGCTCGCCATGCACGTCGCCGCGGCCAACCCGCAATCGGTCGCCGTCGCCGACCTCGATCCTGCCGTGATCGAGCGTGAGCGGGCGATCTTCGCCGATCAGGCGCGGGAGTCGGGCAAGCCGGAATCGATCATCGAGAAGATGGTGGATGGGCGCCTGCGCAAGTTCTACGAGGAGAGCGTGCTGCTCGAGCAGACGTGGGTCATCGACACCGACAAGAAGGTCAAGGAGGCCGTGGCCGATGCCGCCAAGGCGGCCGGGGCGCCGGTGAAGGTCACCCGCTTCGAGCGCCTGGCGCTCGGTGAGGGGATCGTCAAGGAGGAGAGCGATCTCGCCGCCGAGGTCGCCAAGCTGACCACGGTCTGACGGGACATCCTGGGATCGGGAAGGCGCGCATGAGAGGAGTCGTCGGGCGATGAGCGAGGCCGAGACAGTGACGCCACGCTATCGCCGCGTGCTCCTGAAGATGTCGGGCGAGGCGCTGCTCGGCGATCAGAGCTTCGGCCACGACAGCAAGGTCCTCCGTCAGCTCGCTTCGGAGGTCAAGGCGGCGCACGCGCTCGGCGTCGAGATCTGCATGGTGATCGGCGGCGGCAACATCGTGCGCGGGGCGGCCCTCGCCGGAGCCGGTGTCGAGCGGGCGAGCGCCGACTACATGGGCATGCTCGGCACGGTGATCAACGCGCTCGCCGTGCAGAGCGTCATCGAGCAGGCCGGGCTCGCCACGCGGGTCATGTCGGCCATTCCCATGTCGTCGATCTGCGAGCCTTATATCCGGCGCCGGGCGATCCGCCATCTGGAGAAGGGGCGGGTGGTGATCTTCGCCGCCGGCACCGGCAACCCGTTCTTCACGACCGACACGGCGGCGGCCTTGCGGGCGGCGGAGATGGGCTGCGACGTGCTCTTGAAGGCGACCCAGGTGGACGGCGTCTACGATGCCGACCCGAAGCGGGACAAGACCGCGACGCGCTTCGAGCGGCTGAGCTATCTCGATGTCCTGGCCAGGGACCTGCGGGTGATGGACGCGTCGGCGATCTCGCTGGCGCGCGAGAGCAACATCCCCATCCTGGTCTTTTCGGTGCATGTTCCAGGTGCCCTGGCGCGGGTGCTGCGCGGCGAGGGCATGTTCACGATCATCTCGGGTGAGGCGGCAGCATGAGCGATGGAGAGCCGGATATCGACGACCTGACGCGGCGCATGGACGGTGCCGTCGAGGCGCTGCGGAAGGAATTCTCGGGCCTACGGACCGGCCGGGCCTCGGCAAGCCTGCTCGAGCCGATCACGGTCGACGCCTACGGCGCGTCGATGCCGCTCAACCAGGTGGGCACCATCAACGTGCCGGAACCCCGGATGATCTCGGTCCAGGTCTGGGACAAGGGTCTCGTCAAGTCGGTGGAGAAGGCCATTCGCAACTCCGCCCTCGGCCTCAACCCGCAGGTCGACGGCACGCTGATGCGGATTCCCCTGCCGGAGCTCAGCGAGGAGCGGCGTGGCGAGCTCGTCAAGGTGGCGCATCGCTATGCCGAGCAGGCCCGGGTCGCCATCCGCAATGTCCGCCGCGACGGCATGGACCAGCTGAAGAAGCTGGAGAAGGATGGCGGGCTCTCGCAGGACGATCACAAGGTCTGGGCTGACGAGATTCAGGCCCTGACCGACCGGCATGTCGAGCTGGTCAACGACTTGTTGCAGCACAAAGAGAAAGACATCGTCACCGTCTAGTCGGTGACGCCAGCAGCCGGATAGGACGTGTCAGCTCCAGCGCTCCGCTCAGCAACACCTGCAACCGGCGCCTCGGCGGCCCCGGTCCATGTCGCGATCATCATGGACGGCAATCGTCGCTGGGCGCGGGCCCGCGGCATGCCGCCGGTTTTCGGCCATCGGCGCGGCGCCGATGCCGTCAGGCGGGCGGTCGAGGCCTGCGGCAATCTCGGGGTTCGCTATCTGACCCTCTACGCCTTCTCGAGCGAGAACTGGCAGCGCCCGGCGGGCGAGGTCACCGAGCTCATGAACCTGCTCCGCTTCTATCTCAGGAAGGAGATCGAGGCGTTGCACAGGAATGGCGTCAGGCTGCGGGTGATCGGCGACCGCTCCAGGCTAGACCGCGACATCCTCGAGCTGATCGACAACGCGGAGGCGTTGACCCGCGAGCATCAGGCGCTCGAGCTGATCGTCGCCCTCAACTACGGCGCCAGGGACGAGATCGTGCGCGCCACGCGCCGGTTGGCAGCTGCCGCCGTGGCCGGCGAGCTGGCGCCCGAGACCATTGACCACGGGCAGTTCGCCGCCGCGCTCGACACCTCGGGCGTGCCCGATCCCGACCTGCTGATCCGCACCTCGGGCGAGCAGCGGATCAGCAATTTCCTGCTCTGGCAGCTGGCCTACACCGAGCTGGTCTTTCTCGACGTGCACTGGCCGGACTTCAGCGAGGAGCATCTGCGCCTGGCGCTCGAGGAGTTCGGCCGGCGCGAGCGACGCTATGGCGCCTGCGCCGGTTGAAGGCAGGGTGCCCGCCGATTTCGCCAAGAGGGCGATTGCCGGTGTGGTGATGGCGCTCGTCGCCGGGCTCGTGATCGTGCTGGGCGGCTGGTATCTGGTCGCCGTCCTGATGCTGGTCGTTGTCCTCGCCGCCGGCGAGTGGGCGGCGCTGACCCTGCAGGACAGCCGCAAGCGCTACGCCGTGCTCGGTATGGTGCTGCTGCCGCTGGCGATCCTGGCCGGCACCCATCAGGCGATCACCGCATGGCGTGGCACTGACATGGCGCTGGTCGGCGGCGCGCTCGGCGCCGTCCTGCTCCTCGTCAGTGGATGGCTCATCCGCCGGGTCGGCGGCTGGAGCGAACGGCGCTGGGCGGTGCTCGGCATTCTCTATCTGGGCGTCCCGGCGGTTGCTCTGCTGGCGCTGCGCGATCTGCCCGACGGGCTCCATCTCGTGCTCTGGCTGGTCGCCGTCGTCGTTTGCACCGACGTCTTCGCCTATCTGGTCGGCCGCACGGTGGGCGGCCCGAAGCTGGCGCCCAGAATCAGCCCGGGCAAGACCCGGTCGGGGCTGGCCGGCGGCATGCTGGCCGCGGCGGTCGCCGGGGCGTTGCTCGCCGGGTGGGTCGGCTGGGGCTGGTTCCAGGCGGGCCTCGCTGGCGCCGTTCTGGCACTGGTGGCGCAGACCGGCGACCTCTTCGAATCGGCGATGAAGCGGCGGGCCGGCGTCAAGGACAGCGGCCACCTCATTCCCGGCCACGGCGGCGTGCTCGACCGGTTCGATGGCTTTCTCTTCGCCGCTCCGGTCTTCGCTCTGCTCGTCGCCATCGCACGGACAGGCGCCTAGGCTGATGGCCGCGTCCCCCGTGCATCGGCCGCCGAGTGCCGCAGCACCACGGAGCATCACCGTGCTGGGTGCCACGGGCTCGGTCGGGCGCAGCACGCTGGCCCTCGTTCGGGCCGATCCCGCCGCCTACCGGGTGACAGCACTTGTCGCCGGCAGCCGGGCCGCACCTCTCGCAGCACTCGCCCGCGAGTTCGACGCGAGGCTCGCCGTGGTCGCCGATCCCGCGGCCTATCCGGAGCTCCGGGCAGCGCTGGCCGGCAGCGGGATCGAGGCGGCGGCCGGAACCGAGGCGGTGCTGGAGGCGGTGATCCGCCCCGTGGACTGGGTGATGTCCGCGATTGTCGGGGCCGTTGGCCTCGCACCGACGCTCGAGGCGCTGCGGCGCGGACGGATGGTGGCGATTGCCAACAAGGAATGCCTGGTCTCGGCCGGCGGTCTGCTGCTGGCTACGGCGAAGGCAAGCGGGGCCGTGGTGCTGCCAGTGGATTCCGAGCACAACGCCATGTTCCAGGCCTTGGTCGGGCATGACCGTGCGGCGGTGGAGCGACTGATCCTGACCGCCTCGGGTGGGCCGTTCCGCACGCTCGACCGGGCTGCCATGGCCAAGGTGACGGTCGAGGAGGCGTTGAACCATCCCAACTGGTCGATGGGTGCCAAGATAACCATCGACAGTGCGACGATGATGAACAAGGGGCTCGAGCTGATCGAGGCGCACCACCTTTTTGGCGTGCCGGAGGCCCGCATCGAGATCCTGATCCACCCGCAATCGGTGATCCACAGCCTCGTCGCCTACCGGGACGGCTCGCAGCTCGCCCAGCTCGGCGTGCCGGACATGCGGGTCCCCATCGCCTTCTGTCTCGGCTGGCCGGGGCGGCTCGCAGTCGAGGGGGTGCAGCTCGATCTGGCAAAGGTCGGCCGGCTCGAGTTCGCGGCCCCGGACGCGGAGCGCTTTCCGGCCCTGCGCCTGGCCCGTGACGCGCTTCGTTCGGGTGGGACGGTGCCGGCTATGCTGAACGCGGCCAACGAGGTGGCGGTGTCGGCGTTTCTCGAGCGGCGGATCGGGTTTCTCGACATTGCCGCCGTTGTCGAGCAGGTTTTGATGCAACTGCCGGGTGACGAACCCCGCACGATCGACGATATAAGGGAATGTGACGGCGTGACTCGCAGGGTCGCCCGCAGTGAAGTCGCAAGGCGTGCCGCGCAGCATGCCTGAGCCCGGATGGAAAGCCGACCCATGGATCTGATCGACCTCGTCGTCAATTATGCCGTGCCGTTCCTGATCATTCTCTCGGTGGTGGTCTTCGTGCACGAGTATGGCCACTACTGGGTGGCGCGGCGCAACGGCGTGCGCGTCGAGGTCTTCTCCATCGGCTTCGGGCGTGAGCTCTTCGGCTTCAACGACAGCCACGGCACGCGTTGGAAGTTCAGCCTCATACCGCTCGGCGGCTACGTGAAGATGCTGGGCGACGCCGATGCGACCAGCGCGCTCCCTGATCCCAGCACCGCCTGGCAGGAGGAGAGCTTCCCGGCGAAGCGGGTGTGGCAGCGGATGGCGATCGTCGCCGCCGGACCGGCCGCCAACTTCCTCTTCGCGATCGTGGTGCTGAGCGTGCTCTTCGTTGCCAGCGGCCGGCCCTTCACCCCGGCCGTGGTCGGCGAGGTGCAGCCCGAGAGCCCGGCCGCCGCCGCCGGGCTCGAGCCGGGCGACCGGATCGCGGCGGTCGACGGCCAGGCGATCGACAGCTTCGAATCGCTGCAGGCTGCGGTCCGCGACCTGGCGGAGGTGCCGCTCGAGTTCACCGTGGATCGCGACGGCGCCAATTTCACCGTGACGGTCGTCCCGGCCCTGCGCGAGATCGAGGACCGGTTCGGCAACGTGCATCGGGTCGGCCTCGTCGGCATCAGCCGCACCGGCATCGAGTTCCGGCGCAGCAACCCGGCCTATGCGGTCTTCGAGGCCACCGCCGAGACCGGCCGGATGATCGGCGCGACGCTCAAGGCGCTGGGCGAGATGGTGGTCGGCACGCGCGGCACGGACGAGCTCGGTGGACCCCTGCGGATAGCACAGATGTCCGGGACTATCGCCAAGGACGGCCTGGTGCCGGCGATTTGGTTCACGGCAATTCTTTCGATCAACCTCGGATTGATCAATCTCTTTCCCATCCCGATGCTGGACGGCGGTCATCTGGTGCTCTATTCGATCGAGGCCGTGATAGGCCGGCCACTGGGTGAGCGTACTCAGGAGATGGCGTTTCGCGTCGGGCTGGCGATGGTGCTGACCTTGATGGTCTTTGCGACGTGGAACGATCTCGTGCAACTGAACGTCGTCAAGTTCGTGACCGGCCTGATCTCCTAGGAGCGGCCGGATTGCGGACCGGACCGCCGGCATCCGTCACGTCGCGGCGCCAAGCAAGAAAACGGGGGTAGGGGATGAGGCGTGCGCTCGGCGTGATCGTGAGCGTCTGTTTGTTGCTGGCCGGGTCGTTCGGGCACGAGAGCCGGGCCCAGGTCGAGGACCGGATCCTGGATATCCAGGTCCAGGGCAACGAGCGCATCGAGACGCTGACCGTCGAAAGCTACCTCACCGTGCGACGCAACGATCCGTTCGACCCTGATGCGCTCGACCAGTCCTTGCGCAACCTGTTCGCCACCGGCCTCTTCGACGACGTGGCGATCGAGCGGGTCGGCTCGACGCTGATCGTCAGGGTGGTCGAGAATCCGATCATCAACCGTATCGCGTTCGAGGGTAACCGGCGGTTGGACGACGAGGTGCTGGAGGCCGAGGTGCAGCTCCGGCCGCGAGTGGTCTTCACCCAGGCCCGTGTGCAGGCGGCCGTGACCCGCATCCTCGAGCTCTATCGGCGCAATGGCCGCTATGCCGCGAGCGTCGATCCGAAGATCATCGAGCTCGACCAGAACCGTGTCGATCTGGTCTTCGAGATCGAGGAAGGTCCGCTCACGAAGGTCGCGGGCATCAGCTTCATCGGCAACGCCTCGTTCTCCGCCAACACGCTGCGTGGCGTGATCGAGACCAAGGAGGCGGCCTGGTACCGCTTCTTCAGCAGCACCGACACCTATGATCCGGACCGCCTGGCGTTCGACCAGGAGCTCCTGCGGCGCTTCTATCTCGAACGCGGCTATCTCGAGTTCCTGGTCGTCAGCGCCATCGCCGAGCTGACGCCCGAGGGCGACCGCTTCTTCATCACCTTCACGCTCGAGGAGGGGCCGCAATACACCCTCTCCTCGGTCGAGCTCGAGAGCTCGATCCCCGATCTGCCGCTCGATGCGCTACGCGAGCTGATCACCCCGAAGTCGGGCGACGTCTACAACGCGACCGAGGTCGAGAAGTCGATCCAGTCGCTGACCGACCGGCTCGGCCAGCTCGGCTATGCCTTCGCCGAAGTGGATCCGATCACCGAGCTGAATCCGGACGAGCTTCTGGTCGACCTCATCTTCCAGATCAACGAGGGGCCCAGGGTCTATGTCGAGCGGATCGACATCGTCGGCAATGTCCGTACCCTGGACAAGGTGATTCGCCGCGAGTTCCGGCTCGCCGAGGGCGACCCCTACAATCTGGCCCTGCTGCGCCGCTCCGAGCAGCGCATACGCAACCTGGGCTTCTTCGAGACGGTGAACGTCAGGACCGCCCGCGGCAGCGCCGCCGACAAGATCGTCATCCAGGTGGAGGTGGCCGAGCAGTCGACTGGCGAGCTTTCCTTCGGTGCCGGCTTCTCGACCGCCGACGGCCCGCTCGGCGACATCCGCCTGGCCGAGCGCAACCTCCTCGGCACCGGACAGAGCGTCTCCGCCAACTTCACGATCTCCGGCCGCCGGCAGGACATCATCGTGAGCTACACGCACCCCTATTTCCTCAACCGGGATCTGGCGGCGGGCTTCGATCTCTTCCTCAGCGAGACCGATTACCAGTCGGAGAGCTCGTTCGACGAAGAGAGTGTCGGCGGCACGCTGCGCGCCGGCTATCCGCTTACCGAGAACCTCCGACACGGCGTGCGCTACACGCTGCGCGAAGACGAGATCAGGAACGTCGACAACGACGCCTCGGTGTTCATTCAGGACGAGGAGGGGACCTCTGTCACCTCGCTGGTCGGCCAGACCTTCACCTATGACGTGCGAGACACGCGCTTCCTGCCGTCCGAGGGCTATATCTTGAGGCTGGACCAGGATCTGGCCGGGCTCGGCGGCGACAACCGTTTCCTGCGCAACGACGTGCGCGGGGATTACTACTACTCTATCTTCCCCGACGTGGTCCTCAACGTCGGTGCCGGTGTCGGTTACATCCATGGACTGGGAGACGACGTGGGGCTCTCCAACCGGTTCTTCATCGGTGGCTCGTCGCTGCGCGGCTTCGCTTTTGCCGGTATCGGTCCGCGCGACAGCGATTCCAATGACGCGCTGGGTGGCAATCTCTACTATACCGGCACGGCCGAGGTGCGGTTTCCCCTGGGCCTGCCGGACGAGCTGCGGATATTCGGCCGCACCTTCGTCGATGCCGGCACGCTCACGGAAATCGACGTCAATGGCCCGACGCTCGAGGACAGCGGCAGCCTGAGGGTTGCGGTCGGCTTCGGCTTTTCCTGGCTCTCGCCGCTCGGCCCGCTGGCGATCGATCTCGCCCAGGCGGTGCGCAAGGAGAATTACGACGAGACCGAGCTCTTCCGCATTTCGTTTGGCACCCGTTTCTAGCTGGTGGCCGGGCATGACGGCCGGGCGCCGGTGGCGGCAGCTCGCCCTCACCGCCCTGCTCCTGCTCGCCTCCGGCCTGCCGGTGATGGCGGAGCCGCTGCCGCCGGCGACCGCTGCGGTGATCGACTATCAGCGGGTGATGCGCGAGGCGCTCGCCGCCCAGAGCATTCGTGCCCAGGTCGACGCGCGGCGGCTGCGCTACCAGCAGGAGATCGAGGCTGACCAGCAACGGCTGCGCAACACCGATCGTGAGCTGATCCGTCAGCGCGGGATTCTCGACGCGGATGCCTATGCCGAGCAGCGAAAGGCGTTCGAGGAGGAGGTGGCGCAAATCCAGCGACAGGTGCAGGAGCGCCTGCGCCAGCTCGACGACGTCTCGGCCATGGCGCTCGCCGAGGTGCGCGAGGCGGTGATCGAGATCGTCGGTGACCTCGCCGAGGTGCGCAGCTTCAACCTCGTGCTGCCGAGTGCCGGGGTGCTCCTGTTCTCGCCTCAGATCGACATTACGGACGAGGTGCTGGCAGCTCTCGACGAGCGTCTGCCGGAGGTCGATGTGCCGGAGCGGGCGCCGCAATAGGTGCTGCGGTGATGGCGCGGACCGGCCCTCGGGGCCGGGTGGCGAAAAGGCTTGGCCTCGCCGCCTTCCTGTGCTGGTTTCCGGCCCCGGCGCGGGTGCCGGTAGTGTCAGGAAAGGAGCGGGAAGCGATGAGCGAGGCCGCGAGGAAGCCGGGGCGGGCGATGCCGGATATCGAGGTCGGTCGCCTGATGCAACTGATCCCGCACCGATTCCCGATGCTGCTGATCGACCGGCTGACCGAGATCGAGGCGCCCGAGCGGGCGACCGGGATCAAGTGCGTAACGATCAACGAGCCGTTCTTCCAAGGGCACTTCCCCGGCGATCCGATCATGCCCGGCGTGCTGATCGTCGAGGCGATGGCGCAGACCGCGGCGGCGCTGGTGATCGCGGGGCAGGAGCGCGAGGGCAAGGGTGACCTCGTCTATTTCATGGGTATCGACCAGGCCCGTTTTCGCAGCCCGGTGCGGCCCGGCGACCAGCTCAGGCTCGAGGTGGAGCTGCAGAAGCACCGGCTCGGCATCCACTGGTTCAAGGGCCGGGCCGTGGTCGGCGGCCAGGTGGCCGCCGAGGCCGTGTTCAACGCCAAGCTCTTCGGTCGCGAGCAGGTGGCCGGCGGCTGAGCCGCCGGCCACATGTTCAGCCGCGCCGGTCGAGCGGCACGTAGGAGCGCTCGGCGGGACCGGTATAGAGCTGCCGCGGCCGGCCGATCTTCTGCTCCGGATCCTCGATCATCTCGTTCCACTGGGCGATCCAGCCGACCGTGCGGGCGAGGGCGAAGATGGCGGTGAACATCTTGGTCGGGATGCCCATCGCCTCGAGGATGATGCCGGAATAGAAATCGACATTGGGGAACAGCTTGCGTTCCTGGAAGTACGCGTCCTCGAGGGCGATCCGCTCGAGCTCGCGGGCGATGGCGAGCTTGGGCTCGCCACCCTTGCCCAACTCGTCCAGCACCTCGTCGGCGCTGGCCTTGAGCACGCCGGCGCGCGGATCGTAGTTCTTGTAGACGCGGTGGCCGAAGCCCATCAGCCGGAACGGATCGTCCTTGTCCTTGGCCCGGGCGAGGAACTCGGGGATCCGGTCGACGGTGCCGATCTCCTCGAGCATATTGACCACGGCCTCGTTGGCGCCGCCATGCGCCGGCCCCCAGAGCGAGGCGATGCCGGCCGAGATCGCCGCATAGGGGCTGGCCCCGGTGGAGCCCACGAGCCGCACCGTCGAGGTCGAGGCGTTCTGCTCGTGATCGGCATGCAGGATGAAGATCGTGTCCAGCGCCTTGGAGAGCACCGGCTTCTCCTTCCACGGCTCGCACGGCACGCCGAACATCATGTAGAGGAAGTTCTCGGCGTAATTCAGGTCGTTGCGCGGGTAGAGGAAAGGCTGGCCGACCGAGTACTTGTAGGCCATGGCGGCGATCGTCGGGATCTTGGCGATCAGCCGGTAGCTGGCGATCAGCCGGTGCTTCGGGTCCTGGGTATCGAGGTCCTCGTAGTAGAAGGCCGAGAGGGCGCCGACGACCGCCACCATGACTGCCATGGGGTGGGCGTCGCGACGGAAGCCGCGGAAAAGATAATTGATCTGGTCGTGGATCATGGTGTGGTTGGTCACGCCGTCCACGAACTTCTTGTACTCGTCGGCCTTGGGCAGCTCGCCGAACAGGATGAGGTAGCACGTCTCGAGGAAGTTGCTGCGTTCTGCCAGCTCCTCGATCCGGTAGCCGCGATGCAGGAGGAGGCCGGCCTCGCCGTCGATATAGGTGATCTTCGAGCGGCAGGACGCGGTCGAGGTGAAGCCCGGGTCATAGGTGAAGTGGCCGGTCGCCGAGTAGAGCTTGCGGATGTCGATCACGTCCGGGCCGATCGTCCCCTCGAGCACGGGGAACTCCGACTGCTGGTTGCCCCGCCCGATCTTCACCGATTTTTCTGTCGTGCTCTCGGTCATCGCGTGTCTCCTTGGCTTTCGCGCGGCGCTGGTGGCCGGTTTGCGCGCATTGGCGGGGCTGCCGTCCGTCGTCCGCTGCCGCGCGAATGGGGCGTGCGGTCGCCGCGTCCGGCTCGATGCTTCCTCGACGGTCGGCCGACTGTAGAGCCCGGGAGCCGCGGCTTCAATCGCTCTGCTGCATTGCGGGATTGCGACCAGTCGCAGCATCCTCGAGCCGCAGCAGCACCTCCTCGCGCCCGAGGATCGCCATGACCTCGAAAAGGCCGGGCGAAACCGTGCGGCCGGTGAGGGCAGCGCGCAACGGCTGGGCCAGCTTGCCGAAGCCGAGGCCTTGCCGTTCCGCATGGGCGCGGGCCGCCGCCTCGAGCCCGGCCTCGGCGAAGGGCTCGACCGCTGCCAGCACCGGGGCGAGTCGGGCGAGCTCGGCCCGGGCGGCCGGGTCGAGCAGCTTCGCCGCTTTGGCGTCGAGCGGCAGCGGGCGCGCCTGGATATAGAAGGCGGCGCTCGAGGCGAGGTCGACCAGCGTGCGGGCGCGCTGCTTGAGCCCGGGCATCGCCTGTTCCAGGCGCCGGCGCTCCGGCTCGCCGAGCCGATGGCCCGCTGCCTCGAGCCGCGGTGCGACGAGTGTCACGAGCTCGTTGTCGGCCCGCTCCTTCAGGTAGTGGGCGTTCACCGAATCGAGCTTGGCGAAATCGAAGCGGGCCGGCGAGCGGCCGATGCCGTCGAGGTCGAACCAGGCGATCGCCTGCTGGGTCGAGATGATCTCCTCGTCGCCATGCGCCCAGCCCAGCCGCAGCAGGTAGTTGCGCATGGCCTCCGGCAGGTAGCCGAGCTCGCGATAGGCGTCGACGCCGAGGGCACCGTGGCGCTTGCTGAGCTTCGCGCCGTCGGGGCCATGGATCAGCGGGATATGGGCGAAGACCGGCGGCTCGTGGCCCAGGGCCCGGAAGAGATTGGCGTGGCGGGCGGCGTTGTTGAGGTGATCGTCGCCGCGGATGATGTGGGTGATGCCCATCTCGATGTCGTCGACCACGACGGAGAGCATGTAGGTCGGCGTGCCGTCGGCGCGCAGCAGGATCATGTCGTCGAGCTGCGTGTTGGCGAAGCGGACAGTGCCCTGGACCCGGTCCTCGACCACCGTCTCGCCGTCGAGCGGCGCCTTGAAGCGCACCACCGGATCGACGCCGGCCGGCGCCTCGCGCGGGTCGCGCTCGCGCCAGGTGCCGTCGTAGCGGATCGGCCGCTTCTCGGCCCGTGCCCGCTCGCGCATCGCCTCGAGCTCTTCCGGCGTGCACCAGCAGCGATAGGCGAGACCCTGCTCCAGCAGGCGCTGGACCGCCGCCTTGTGCTGCTCGATCCGGCTGAATTGGTAGACTGGCGGCTCGTCCGACTCGAGGCCGAGCCAGCCGAGGCCGTCGAGGATCGCCGCGATGGCCGGCTCGGTCGAGCGCTGCCGGTCGGTATCCTCGATGCGCAGCAAGTAGCGGCCGCCATGGTGCCGGGCGAACAGCCAGTTGAAGAGGGCGGTGCGGGCACCGCCGATGTGCAGATAGCCCGTAGGTGAAGGAGCGAAGCGGACAATAACACTCATGGTTGATTTTTCGCCGGAATTCGAGGAGGAGATGAAAGGATACGGCGCGGCCTCGTAACACGATCGGAACGGACTTGCAGCAGCCGGCCCTCGTGCCATCCGCCAGATCCTGGGCGCCACGCCCGGCGGGCGGCTCCAGGCTGCTCCTGGCGTTGGTTGCTGTCGTGCTGGAGTCGCTGCATGCCGAGCGGCCACGCTGGCCGCTCTGGGCGCCGATCGCTTTTGCTGTCGGCATTCTCGTCTATTTCGCCCTGCCGGTCGAGCCGTCGCCGAGGCTGCTGGCCCTGGTACCGCTCGGGGTGATCGGCGCCATCGCTGGTGCGCGACGGGCCGCCGGCCTCGCCGTTCTTTTCTGGCTCGGCCTGGCCCTGGCGCTGGCCGGCTTCGCTGTGGCGCAGCTGCGCACGCTCCAGGTGGCCGCCCCGGTGCTGCCGCGCTCCGGCGTTTACCATGTCGAGGGGGTGATAAGGGCCGCCGAGCCGCGCAACGACGGCCAGCGCCTGCTGCTCGGCGATCTCGTGATCGAGCGCCTGGAAGAGGCGGCGACACCGGCCCTTGTGCGCTTCACCGTGCGGCGCACGGAGGTGCCCTTCCTGCCGGGTCAGCGGATCAAGGCGCGTGCCCGCCTGCAGCCACCGAGTGGTGCGGCGGTGCCGGGCGGCTTCGATTTCGCGATGCGGGCCTGGTTCGAGCGCCTCGGCGGTGTCGGCTTCGCGCTCGGGGCGCCCGAGCTGCTGGCGGCCGGTCCGGGAACCGGGACCCGACCGATCGCCACCCTGCGTCATGCCGTTGCGGCTCGCGCCGAGCGGATCATCCCGGGCGCCGATGGCGCTGTGGCCGCGGCCCTGCTGACGGGCCTGCGCGCCTCCATACCCGACCGGGTGTGGCACGACATGCAGGCGAGCGGGCTCGCCCATCTGCTCGCCATCTCAGGGCTCCACATGACGCTGATCGCCGGCACCGTTTTCGTCGTCGCCCGCGCCCTCTTCGCCTTGTGGCCGGCTTTGGCGCTTCGCGTGGTGCCGAAGAAGCCGGCCGCGGTCGTGGCGCTCCTGGCAGCCCTCGGCTATCTGCTGCTCGCCGGTGCCACCGTGCCGACCCAGCGCGCCTTCATGATGGCGGCGGTGGCGCTGCTCGCCGTGCTGCTCGACCGCAACCCGGTCTCGATGCGGCTCCTGGCAATGGCGGCATTCGTCGTCCTGGTGATCGCCCCGGAGAGCTTGCTCGGTCCCTCGTTCCAGATGAGCTTCGCCGCGGTCACCGGCCTCGTCGCGTTCTATGAGCTGCGCCTTGGGCAGCTCGCCCTCACGCCGCCGGAGAACGACCGACAACGGCCGGCCCGGCTGCTTCTCGTCTACTTCATAGGTATTCTGGTTACCACGCTGATCGCCAGCCTCGCGACCACGCCCTTTGCCGCCTACCACTTCCAGCGAGTGGCGACCTATGGCGTCCTCGCCAATCTGGTGGCGGTGCCGCTCACCGCCTTCTGGATCATGCCGGCCGGGCTCCTGGCGCTGCTGCTCATGCCATTCGGGCTGGATGCACCCATCCTGCATGTGATGGGAGCAGGAATCGGCATCGTGCTCGACGTCGCGGCTTTCGTCGCGGCGCTGCCCGGCGCCGGCATCGACGTCAGCCCTTGGCCGCCCTCGAGCCTGCTGCTGCTGGCGCTGGGCGGGCTCTGGCTTTGTCTCTGGCGGCAGTATTGGCGGCTCTGGGGGGGGGCTGCCTGTACCCTGGGTATCGTCCTGGCCCTGACCACACGGCCGCCGGACCTCCTGGTCGACCGACGGGGCGATCTCGTCGTCTATCGCGCTGCCGGCGGCGAAGTTCACCTGCTCGAGCTGAAGCGCGACCGCTGGCTCGCCGAGCAGCTCGTGCGAGCCGCCGGCTCCGGCGAGGCGAGCGCCTTCGAAACACGGTCGGACGGGCAGCTGGCCTGCGATCCGCTGGGCTGTGTCGTCGGCCCCGAGCCGGCCCGCCGGGTGGCCATCGCGCTGACCGCCGAGGCGGCCGCGGAGGATTGCGACCGGGCCCGGTTCGTCCTGCTGCTCGCCGGCCCGGAGAGCTGCGCCAATGGCACGCCGAGCCTGGGCGCGCGCACCCTCTGGCGGAGCGGCGGGGTGGCGCTCACGATCGCGGACGGGCGGGTGCGGGTCGAAACCGTGGCCGACTGGGCGGGCGACCGGCCATGGATGCGCTGAGGCACCATTGCGGTTGAATCGATTTCAACTTATGATACAATTAAATTGAATTGTATTGCAACCAGGAGGCTAGGCCGATGCTCGCCCACCCGACGCATCCCTTTGCCCGGATCGACACGCTGCGCCACCACGCTCTGGCTCGTCCGCTCATGGCGGCACTGCTCCTGGTGGTCGGCGGACTGCTGCTCTACTCGGTGGCGGCGCTCGTCGACCGGCGCGATGCCGCCGCCACCTTCGTGCCCGGGAGCGGGATCGGACTGCTCGGCAGCGGTGGCGTTCAGGCGCTGACATTGCCCTTGGCCACGGAGCGGCAGCCAGCCCGGGAGCCGACTCCACGGCCTTCGGCGACCGATTCCATCGTGGCCCCGGTGTTGGCGGCTGAGGTGGCCGACGATCTCAAGGTGATGCTGGCCGGAACGTTGGAGCAGGTGGCTCCGGCCGCTGGTATGCCCCGTCCGCCGCTGGACGCGGCGGCACCGCCCTTGCGGGTCGAGATCATGGGACTCGCCGATACCGCATGGACGTCGGTCGCCACGACCAATCGGTAGCCCAGGCCGATCCCGTCATGCATCCCTCGCATGCGGCCCATCCGGCGGTTGGCCCGCCGCCGGAGGCGGGTCGCGAGCTTTCCCTGCCGGAGCTGCTGGCGGTGCTCCGCCGTTATCGGCTGCTGCTCGCTGGCGCCCTCGGCGTCGGCCTCGGCATGGCGGTGCTGCTCCTCGCCTGGCTGCCGCCGGTCTATCTGGCGACCGCCCAGGTGATGATCGAGCCGATGCGTCAAGGGCCGGAAGACAGTGCCCTGCCTGCCGCCGGCATCGCCGACGACGGCACGGCGATCGACAGCCAGGTCAAGCTGCTGGCCTCGCGCAGCATGGCGCGCCAGGTGATCGAGGCGATGGGGCTCGAGACGGAGCCCGAGCTGCAACGCTCCCTCGACGTGGCGGAGCGGCTCGGCGACCTCGCCGGCGTCGCCCGGGCAGCCGCTCGCGAGGACGATGCCATCGGCCTCATCGACCGCTTCCTCGAGCGCCTCGAGGTGGCGCGCGACGGCAAGACCCATGTCATCCGCATCACTTTCAGGAGCTCGGATCCCGGCGTGGCGGCCCAGGTCGCCAACGGGGTGGCCGAACGCTACATTGCGGGCCAGCTCGAGGCCAAGGCGCGGGCGACCCGGGATGCCGCCGACTGGCTGCGCACGGCACTCGACTCGAGCCGCGAGGTTCTGGAGGTGGCCGAAAGCGAGCTCGCCAGCTTTCGTGAGAATGTCCAGGACGACTACGCCGATGCGTTCGCCCTGCATGGCGTGGACGTGGTCAACCTCCGCCGCGACCTCGTGGCGGTCGCGGGCGAGCGCGCCGCCAGGCAGTCCGAGCTGGGTCGGCTGCGCCGCGTGCTCGCGGAGAACAATTCCGATCTCGCCTTCCAGGAGCTCGGTGGCTCGGAGGTCCTCGAGGACCTCTACAACCTGAAGAACCAGACGACCCGGCGCGAGGCGGAGCTCGCCACGCAGTATGGCGACCGGCATCCGCTGATCCTCGACGTGCGCGCCGAGCGGCGCGAGCTCGAGCGGCGCATCCGGGCGGAGCAGCTCGCTTTGGTCGGCAGCGTCGAGGCAGAGATCGCGGCGGCTCGGGCACGCGAGGCGGCGCTGCAGCGGGAGCTCGAGGGGCTGAAGAGCCAGAACAGCGCACTGGCTCAGGCGGAAGCGCGGATCGCCGATCTCGAACGCGCGGCCGATCGCGCCCGGCGCCTGCACGAGGCCTATCTGGCGCGTTACCAGGCGGTGGCCGATGCCGGCGACACGCAGCGCCCGGACGCCCGGCTGATCTCCGAGGCGACCGTGCCGCCGAGGCCGAGCCAACCACGACCGGCCCTGATCTTCAGTCTTTTCGGGGCGGCATCGTTGGGCACGGGGCTGCTCCTGGTCTTCTTCCTCGAGCAGCTCGACCATGGCTTCCGCAGTGTCCGGGCGCTGGAGCAGGGGTTGGGGCTGCGCTGCCTCGGCGCCGTGCCGCTCGTCGACCGGCGCCGCCGGCGCGGGCTGGCGCTGGCCGACCTGCCGCTCGAACGGCCCCGATCGCGATTCGCCGAGAGTCTGCGAGCGCTGATCGCGGGCCTCGTCGGCCCGGCGGTCGAGGGTGCCGGGCGGGTCGTCCTCGTCACCTCGTCGGTGCCGGGCGAGGGCAAGTCCACGACGACCACTGCCCTGGCGCGGCTCGCCGCTGCCGAAGGGCTGAAGGTGCTGCTGATCGACGCCGATCTCCGTCGGCCGATCCTGGCCACACTGCTTGGCCTCGAGGGGGAGACGGGGCTGGTCGAGATCCTGCGCGGCGAACGCGAGGCGGAGGCCGTGCTGCGGGTCGACCGGCGGAGCGGGCTGAGCTTCATTCCGGGCAGTGCCCGGGTCAGCCAGCCGACCCGGCTTCTCGGCCCCGCCGCCATGGGCATCCTCCTCGATGAGGCGCGCCGCCACTTCGACCTGGTGCTCGTCGACAGCCCGCCGCTGCTCGCGGTGGGCGACGCCCGGGTGATGGCGCCCTTGTGTGACGCCGTGCTCCTGCTGGTCCGCTGGAACGCCACGCAGCAGGCCCTGGCGACCCATGCGCTGAGCCAGCTCGGCCAGGCACCGGGACGGCCGGTGCTGGCCGTGCTCACGGGCGTCGATCCGGATGCGCAGCTCGGCCTCGGCTCCGGCGAATCGCGGGTGGTGCGGCGCCAGCTCCTCCGGTACTACGCCGAGGGCTGATCCGCCCCCACCTTCGGCAGTCCCATGCCATGACGTTCAACCTGCGCTTCGCGCCGAGCCCGACCGGCAGACTCCATCTGGGCAATGCCCGGACGGCGCTGGTCAACTGGCTCCAGGCCCGCCAGGCGGGTGGCCGCTTCGTGCTCCGCCTGGACGACACCGATAGGCAGCGTTCGACCGAGGCCTTCGCCCGGAGCATCACCGATGATCTCGCCTGGCTCGGCATCGACTGGGATGTCTGCATCAGGCAGAGTGAGCGCGCGGCGTTATATGCGACGGCTTTTGCCGGCCTGCGGGAACAGGGGCTGGTCTACCCGGCCTACGAGACGGCCGAGGAGCTCGCGGACAAGCGGGCGGCGCAGCGCAGGCTGGGCCAGCCGCCGCGCTACGACCGTGCGGCGCTTGCTCTCGATGCGGCCGATCGGGCGCAGCTGGAGGGCGAGGGCCGGGCTCCGCACTGGCGCTTCCGGCTGAGCGGGGCTGCAATTGCTTGGACCGATCTGGTCCAGGGATCGGTCTCGATCGGGACGGCGGCGCTGAGCGATCCGGTGCTGGTCAGGGCGGATGGCGTCGCCACCTACACGCTGGCCTCGGTGGTGGACGATCTCGAATGCGGTATCACGCAGATCGTGCGGGGCGACGACCACCGGACCAACACTGCGGTGCAGATCGAGCTGATGCGGGCGCTGGGTGGCATGCCGCCAGTCTTCGCCCATCTGCCGCTCATCCTGGGTGCGGGCGGGGCACCGCTCTCGAAGCGCAGCGGCGATTGGAGCCTCGGCGACTGGCGGGCGCGCGGCATCGAACCGCATGCGATCCGCCTCTATCTCGCGAGCCTCGGCACCGACCGCGTGGCACCGCCGGAGACCAGCCGCGAGGCGCTGATTCGGGAGTTCGATATCGGCCGGTTCGGACGAGCGGGCGCCGTCTTCGATGCGGACCAGCTCGCGCGGATGAGCCGGGCCGTCTTTCGCGCACTGCCGCTCGAGGCGGTGCGTGACCGGCCGGGCTGCGCCGGGATTGCTGCCGCCGAGTGGGCGGCCCTTCGCCCGAACGTGGCGGATGCCGGGGAGCTGGCCCGCTGGCTCGCCGTGCTGCAGGAACCGATCAAGCCGGTTCGCGAGGACGCCGAGCTGCTCGGCGCCGCGGCCGATCTCCTGCCGCTCGCGCTCGACGATGCATCGGCGGCGGCCTGGCTCGGTGCTGTGCAGGAGAGCACCGGGCGACGCGGCAAGGCACTCTACCACCCGCTCAGGCTGGCGCTCACCGGCCGCACGGATGGACCCAAGCTGGCCGATCTGCTACCGCTCCTCGGCCGTGAGCGCGTTCTCCGCCGACTGCGCGGCCTGACCGCCTGACACACCTGTCCCGTGAGCGAGTTGCCCGAGCCTTGACCCTCGTCCTCCACAATACGCTGACCCGCGCCGAGGAGCCGTTCTCGCCACTCGTGGCCGAGCATGTGCGGCTTTATGTCTGCGGACCCACGGTCTATCAGCGCATCCATGTCGGCAATGCGCGTCCGCTCATCGTCTTCGACGTGCTCTTCCGCCTGCTCTCCCATCTCTATCCGCGCGTCACCTATGTGCGGAACATCACCGATGTCGACGACAAGATCATCGAGCAGGCACGGGCGAACGGCGAGCCGATCGAGGCCCTGACCGCCCGCACCACGGCGGCCTTCCTCGAGGATGCGGCGGCGCTCGGCTGCCTCGAGCCGACGATCCAGCCGAAGGCCACCGAACACATCCCTGAGATGGTGGCGCTGATTGGTCGGCTGATCGAGCGGGGCCACGCCTATGCGGCCGCGGGGCACGTACTGTTCAGCACGCCTTCCATGCCTGCCTATGGCCGGCTCTCCGGCCGCAACCGCGACGACCAGATCGCAGGGGCCCGGGTCGAGGTCGCCCCGTACAAACGGGACCCGGCCGACTTCGTGCTCTGGAAGCCGGCCGCGGGGGACGAGCCGGGCTGGCCGAGCCCCTGGGGCAGGGGGCGGCCCGGCTGGCATATCGAGTGCTCGGCCATGGCGGAGAAGCATCTGGGGCTGCCGTTCGACATCCATGGCGGCGGCCAGGACCTGATCTTCCCGCATCACGAGAACGAGATGGCGCAGAGCTGCTGCGCCCATGGGCTCGAGACCATGGCTCGCTACTGGCTGCACAACGGCTTCGTCGACATGCGCGGCCAGAAGATGTCGAAGTCGCTCGGCAACGTGCTCCCCATGGACGACGCCCTCGCCGCCGCGCCGGGCGAGGCGATCCGGCTGTGGATGCTGGGCGCCCACTACCGTGCCCCCATCGATTGCAGCGAATCCGGCTTTGCCGAGGCGCGGACCCGGCTCGATCGCTTTTACGGCGCCCTCGAGCGGGCCGGCGAGACGACCGCCGATGTGCCCGATCCGGAGCTGATCGCCGCTCTCGAGGACGACCTGAACACGCCGAAGGCGCTGGCCGTGCTGCATGAGTTGCTGCACGAGCTCAACCGCGCCTCGCACAGTGCGGCACCGGCCATTGCCGGCCGGCTCAAGGCGTCGGCTGGGCTGCTCGGTCTGCTCGAAGCACCGCCCTCCAAGTGGCTGCGCGGCACGCTCGACGACAGCCGGATTGCCGGTCTTGTCGCCGAGCGGCAGGCGGCACGACAGGCCCGCGATTTCGCCCGGGCGGATGCGATCCGTGACGAGCTGGCTGCCGAGGGGATCCTGCTCGAGGACGGACCGGGTGGCACCACCTGGCGCAGCGGCCAATGACCGAGCGGCTCCGGCTCTACGACACGACGCTGCGTGACGGGGCGCAGACCCAGGGCATCACCTTCAGCGCCGCCGACAAGCGGCGCATCGCGACGGATCTCGATGCGCTCGGCATCGACTACGTCGAGGGTGGCTGGCCGGGCGCCAACCCGACCGACGATGCCTTCTTCGCGACCCCGCCGGCGCTGGGTCGCGCCAAGCTCTGCGCCTTCGGCATGACCCGCCGGGCGGGACGCTCGGCCGCCAACGACCCGGGCCTGCAGCCGCTCTTCCAGGCGAAGGTGCCGGTGATCACGCTGGTCGGCAAGAGCTCGAGGCGCCACGCCGAGGGGGCATTGGGCGTCGACGGCGACGAGAATCTGCGGATGATCAGCGAGAGCCTCGTCGAAAGCCGCCGCCACAGCGAGGAGGTGATGCTCGACGCCGAGCATTTCTTCGACGGCTTCAAGGCCGACGAGGCCTATGCGCTGGCCTGTATCGAGGCGGCGCTCGAAGGCGGGGCCGACTGGATCGTACTCTGCGACACCAATGGCGGGACGCTGCCGCAAGAGGTGACCCGCATCGTCCGCCGCGTGGCCGCCCTGGTGCCGCGGGAGAAGCTCGGCATCCACACCCACGACGACACCGGCAATGCGGTTGCCAACACCCTCATGGCCGTGCTCGAGGGGGCGACGCAGGTGCAGGGCACGCTCAATGGGCTGGGCGAGCGCTGCGGCAACGCCAACCTCGTCTCGCTGATCCCGACGCTGAAGCTGAAGATGGGCTACGATGTCGGCATCGACGATCAGGCGCTGACCCGGCTGACAGCCCTCAGCCGCGGCTTCGACGAGCGGCTGAACCGCACGCCCAGCCGGGGTGCCGCCTATGTCGGTGCCAACGCCTTCGCCCACAAGGGCGGGCTGCACGCCTCGGCGGTGAGCAAGGACCCGCGCTACTACGAGCATGTCGACCCGGCCTTGGTCGGCAACCAGCGCGATATCCTGGTCTCGGACCAGGCCGGGCGCTCCAACCTGATGCAGCGCTTCGCCGAGATGGGGCTCGAGATCGAGCCCGCCCCCGACGAGGTGGCAGCCCTCCTCGCCACCATCAAGGAGCGCGAGGCCCGGGGCTTCTCCTATGACGGTGCTTCGGCGAGCTTCGAGATCCTGGTGCGCCGCACGCTCGGCCGGCTCGCCGACCATTTCGAGCTCCTGAGCTTTCGGGTGATCGACGAGCGCCGCTTCAACGCGGTCGGCGAGCTGGTCACCCAGTCGGAGGCGACCATCAAGGTTCAGGTGGACGGTCGGGATTTCTACACGGTCGCCGACGGCAACGGGCCGGTCAATGCGCTCGACCATGCACTGCGCCAGGCACTGGCCCCGACCTACCCGACGCTCGCCGGCATGGAGCTGGTCGACTACAAGGTGCGCATTCTCTCGCCCGAGGCCGGCACGGCGGCGGTGACGCGGGTGATCATCGAATCGGCCGACGACGCCGGCCGGGTCTGGCAGACCATCGGGGTCTCCGGCAACATCATCGACGCCTCCTACAACGCGCTCCACGACGCGATCACCTACAAGCTCCTGCTCGATGGCCTTGCCGAACGCTGAGATGACGAGCGGGCCCGACAATGCGCCGCCGGTCGCCTTCAAGCGGACCAAGGCTGCGCGCGGCGGCATCGACGCGCTCGAAGCTGCGCCCGTCGTCATCCTCGTACGCCCGCAGCTCGCGGAGAACGTCGGCACGACCGCTCGCGCCATGCTGAATTTCGGTCTGGGCGAGCTGCGGCTGGTGGCTCCCGACTTCGGCTGGCCCAACGCCAAGGCGGTGGCGGCGGCTTCGGGTGCGGCCGAGATCCTGAACCGGATGCAGATCTTTCCGACCGTGGCAGAGGCGGCGGCCGACCTGCACCACCTCTATGCGACCACCGCGCGCGACCGCGGGCTCGTCAAGGAGCAGCACGACCCGGCGAGTGCCGCCGCCGCGGCCCGGGCACAGGTGGCGGCGGGGCGCCGGGTCGGCCTGCTCTTCGGCCCCGAGCGCACCGGACTCGACAATGACGAGCTGGCGCTGGCCGACGGCCTTGTCAGGATCGACGTCAACCCGCTCTTTCCGTCGCTGAACCTCGCCCAGGCAGTCCTGCTCTGCGCCTATGAATGGCGGCGGCAGGGGGCCGAGCCTTCGGCCATGACGGCACCGGAGCCGGCGCCCAAGGCGGCGCTCGACGGGCTCCTGCGACACCTTTTCGTCGAGCTCGAGGCGGCCGGCTACTTCCGCTCGCCGGACCGGCGGGACTCGCTCGGCCGGGCGATCGCCGCCATGGTCGAGCGGATGCGCCTGACCGCACCCGAGGTCCAGCTCATGCGCGGCATCGTCAAGGAGCTGCGCCGGGGGCCGCTGAAGCGGCCTGGCGACGACGCCGGCTAGCGTTGGCGGGTCAGTGTCTGCCGAGCACTGCCAGGACATCGCGCGCCTCATGCAAATGCCGCGTGGCGTCGGCGAGCACGCGATCGGTATCGCCGGCGAAATCGGGCAGGCCGGCGAGAAGCCCGAGCAGGGCGGCGTCACGCTCGCTCGACAGCCGTTCGGCATGGCGCCTGGCCAGTCTGCGAACCTCTTCGGCGTCGCCCAGTTGCCGGGCGGCGGTCGCCAGCATCAGCACGATTTCGCCGGCTTCCGTGTCGATCGGGCCCGATTCCGGCAGGGCGACCTCGAGCGGTGACGCGGCGACGCGGACCGCAGGCCAGTCGCCGGCGTCGAAAGCGGCGCGCGCCCGCAGGAGCCCGGCCGCAGGCCCGTCCGTCAGGACAGTGGCGGTGCTGTTGGCGGCCAGCGCCTCGGCCATGAGCTGCTGGCGATCGGCGGTGAGCTCGGCGTCGACCGCGCCGAGCGGCGTGCTGTCGACGAGCGTCGCCAGCGCGCGGTCGGGTGCTCCCGAGGCGAGGTGCAGTCGGGCCAGCATGAGCCCGAGCCGCGCCCGTCTGGCGTCGCGCTCGGCATGGAGGCCGAGCCGGTCGTCGAGGATCCCGGTGCCGGCGGTCGCGAGGCCGGTGGCGAGCAGCGCCGCGCTCAGGGTGGCGGCCGCCTCGTCGCCTTCCGGCCCGACCGGCATCAGCTCGGCGAACCGGCGGTAGAGGAGGAGGGCGGAGGTCGGCGAGCGCTGGCCGGCCGCAAGCTCGTCCAGGGCTTCGGCGAAAAACGCGGCCATTTCCCTGGTGATGGCCTGAGCCTCGGCGGCGGGCGGTGAGCGATGCATGGCGGTCCGCAACGTATCCAGCGCCTCGTCAATTCGGCCGGCCTCCTGCTGCAGCCCGGCGAGGCGCCGCCAGAGGGTGAATTCCTCCTGCTGACCGCGCCAGTGCCGGCGATCCGCCTCGAGCGTGGCGATCGCCTCGTCGATGGAGATCTGCCCGGCGGCCAAAGCGAGTGCCGTGGCCGCGGCACGGGCGACCGCCCGCTCCTCGAGCGGGCCATTCCCCGCCAGCGCCTGCCAGGCGGCCAGCGCCTCGTCGGTCGCACCGTCGCGCTCGAGGGCCGTGGCCTCGAGCCGGCGCAGGCTGCGCAACCGGTCCGGGCGAAGATCCTGGACCGTCAGCCGGTCGATCAGCTCGAAGGCGGCATCGGCCCGGCCGGTCTCCAGCAGCAGTCGGACACCCGGCAAAGCAAGCGTTGCCTGGAGATCCAGAGGGTAGGTGGCGAGATGGGCGAAGCCCCGCTGCCAGTCGGCGAGTCCCTGGTCCCAGGCGCCCGTGGCCGCTGCTGCGGCGCCACGCCAGAGCGCTGTTTCGTCGTCGGCAGCGAGCTTTCGGTCGGCGAGCTGTTCGGCCGCCTCGGCCGGACGGTCCATGAGCAGGAGCGCGGCGCCCGTCAGGGCCGCCTGCGCGGGGGGCGATGTCGATCCGGGCTCAGCGGTCTCGACAGTCGCGGCATCGAGCAGCTCGAGCACCTCAGCGCCGAGACCGTTCACGACGAGAAGCCGGGCAAGGTCGAGACGGGCTGCTTCACGGCTGGGCCTGTCGGCGGTCGTGAGTGCAGTCAGGAGCGCTGCCCGGCGTGTCCTGAAATCATCCTCCGCGAACCGGGCGAGGCCAAGCGGTGACGGTGGCGAATGCGCCTCGGCCCGATGCTCGCCTGGTGGTTCGTGATGAGGCACGGGATGTGGCCCAGCGTTGTCGTCCGCTGCGTGCGAGTCGACCGGCAGCCGGGCGGATTCCTCCATCGGCAGGTGAGCGAAGGTCGGCTCGGTCGAGGGGGCGGCGACGACGGCCGGTGGTGCGGCGGTCGGCAGGACGCCATGGGCGGGAGCCAGCAGCAGGCCGGCCGTGGTCAGGTCGTCCGGCTCGACCGGCTCCGCCAGCGCCCGCCACACGGCACCTTGGGCCGAGGGCAGGAGCCTCAGGCCGACGAAGCGGGATTCGACCAGGCGCGGCCCGGTCGGCGCCAGGGCGAGGCCGACGCCGAGATGATCGCCGATCACGGGGTCGACCAGCGAGGCGACGGACGTGATGCCGGGCAGCAGGAGGCCGTCGGCCTCGGGCGCCAGTGCCGGGGCACCAGTCGCGCCGGCTGGCTCCCTGGGTGGCCGCAAGGTCACCACCCAGCTCGCATCGTCGCGATGGACGAGCGCCGACCGCTCGTCGGTGAGGGCCAGGCGGAGGACGGTGGCGGACCCGTGACGCTCGCGGCGCAATCCGGTGATATGCTGCCCGACCGCTGTCGCGAAGGCCTCGGTGTCGATCTCGATGGCGTTCGCCTGCGCGCCAAAGACGGCCCACAGGCTGCGGCCACGAACAAAGATGGCGGCGGGCACCGGGGCGGCCCAGCGGAAGGCGATCTCGGTCGAGGCGACGCCCCGCCGCGTGCCGGTGATGACGACAGGACCCTCGACGGGCAACGCCGCCGGTGCCACCGGCGCGTCGCCGAGGTCGGTCGCTGCGTGGACGATCGGGGCCTTCTCGGCCGGCATGCCCGTGTCGGCAACGACCGCCGTTGGCGTGGGTCTGGCATGGGGGAGCGGAAAGTTTGGACTCGCGGGGCTCACGACGGTGTCGGCGGGAGCGCCGATGGCGTCTGGCGGTGGGGTGACGTCGATGACCAGCTTGTCCGGTTCAACCAGCAGGTCGCGGGCGGTGGCGGTCGCCGCGAGGCCGAGCGCCACGCGGTTTCCGTCGAGCGTTACACCGGTGATCCCCGGCACCTCGCGCAGTCGACCGAGTGCCCAAGCGCTGAGTGGGCCGGGCAGGTCCAGCTCGAGCCCGGCGGGGCTTCGTTGCAGCAGGCTGGCGGCAGTGGCGACCGGCTCGATCACAAGGCGGACGAAACCCGGATGCTGGCCGACCCGCAGCCGAAGCTCGGTCGGCGCGGCGCGAAAATCGAGGACCAGAAGGCGCTCGTCGAGCAGCTCGAAGGTGAGATCGACCCCGGGCGTCGCCTCGACCGCGAGGCCGGCACCGTCGGCATCGACCTTGAGCGCTGCGAGGTAGCGATGGAGCCGTCCGCTCAACTCGCTGAGCCGGGCCGGGAAGGGGTGGCTCGCCTGCACCTTCAGCCCGGCACCCTCGCGCGCGGTCTGGATCTCGACCGGCGCAGGCCATTCGATCACCAGCCGGCCATAGTTGTTATGCAGCCCGATGCGGACCATTGCCTCTGCCGCCCGGGCAACGTCTGGCAGAAGGCCGATCCCGGTATCGAGAAGCGCCCAGAGGACGAGGAGGAGGCGCCAGCTCATGGTGGGTTGGTCAACGTGTCTCCCGGCGGCGGCTGGGTGCGCAGGGCCAGGCGCAGCCGATCGCCACCCGGCTCGCCCGCGGCGGCGACGACCACCTCTGCATCGACCAGGCCCAGCTCCTGCGTGAGCCGGTGCTGAAATGCCAGGACGCGGTCGAGCCGAGCCGGCAGCGTCTCATCGACTCTGGTCGGCAGGCGAAAGCTCGCCTGCAACGCAAATCTCCGGGCGAGGTAGGCATAGGTGGCCATGAGCTCGGTCAGAGCACTCCGCTCGGCCGACGACGCGGAAGATGCCGGATCGGCCATGTCAATGTTAAGTTGAAATTCAGTGTAGCTTATATTCGCACTGGTTGCCAAGTCTCCCTGCTCGCGGAGCAGCGCCGCCAGATAGGCGAAGGATCGGTCGGCCTCGGCGCTGATCTCGGGCGCGGCCCGCTCCGCTACGGTGCCCTGCATTACGAGCGCGATCACCGGCCGATCCGGGTCGATCGGCATGAGCCCGGTCGCTGGTCCGCCGTCGAGCTCGCGCATCGAGAGGCCGAGGACGAAGAAGGTGAGCAGCAGGGCCACCACATCGGCCAGCATGATCGACCAGGCTCGCTGGCCGGCGAGGTGCCGCTCAGCCCGCATCGGCTCGCCTGACGGCCACACGCGGCACGGCGAAACGCCAGGTTCCGGGGGCGAGGGCGGCGAAGCCGAGACTGAGTGCTGCGCCGGCGAGACCGTTGGCCGCGAGCACTTCGGCGAGAGCGGCGAGGCGGTCCCGGGCGGGATCGCCCACCGCCTCGGGCCATGCGGTGGTCACCACGAGTGGCGTGTCCCAGGCGGCGTCGCGGCCGGCGAGCGCGATAGCGAGGCGGCGGAGCAGCACGAGGCGTTCCCGCCGGACGGCGTTGCCCGGTGATGCGAAGAGATCCCCTTCGCCGAGTTCGAAGGCGATGAGCATGCCGGGCAGCTCCCGGGCGCTGGCCTGCACGGGCAGCGAGGCGGCGAGCCGGCGGCGCAACTGCTGCTCGGCGCGGACCGAACCGTCCAGGGGCTCGTTGTCGGCGGCGCTGCCGGAGGGGCCGGCAAAGCGATCGGCCAGCGCCTCGAGCACCGGTCCGGCCTTGGTGGCGCTGATCTCCGAGCGGCTGTAGAGCACGACGAAAAAGGCGAGCAGAATCAGCATCAGCTTGAGAAAGCCGTCGGTCGGCGATTCGGCAGGTGCCGGATCGAGGCGTGTCCCGGACGGTGCATCGGCCCGGGTGGCCTGGTAGCGCGCGGCATGCATGCCGTCGTCGGCTGGCGACTTTCGGGATTCCGGTCGGGTTTGCAGCATGCCGGACGGGACCCACCTCAAGGGCGACCGCGCGCCGCTGTGGCATCCGCGATCGGCTATCCTTTGAGCGAGGATAGGTCCGCCATGCTTGCTCAACCGTTAACGCGGCAGGTGGAGCACCTCGGCGGTCAGGCGGTCCCGCCAGATTCGCCAATCCGTTCGATCCGCGCGGCAGCGAATTTGAACTCCGGAATCTTGCCGAACGGATCGAGCTCCGGATTGGTCAGAACATTGGCCGGCGCCTCGACGAAGCAGAAGGGGATGAAGAGCATACCCCTGGCGACGGCGGGATCACGTCGCGCCATCAGCTCAATCGTGCCGCGGCGGGTCGAGATGCGTACCCGCTCACCGGGGGCAATGCCGAGCTCGCCCAGGTCCTCGCCGCTCATGGCGACGAAAGCCTCGGGCTCGAGCGCATCGAGCATCGTCGCCCGCCGGGTCATGGCACCGGTATGCCAGTGCTCGAGCGTGCGGCCGGTGGTCAGGACCATGGGATAGCGCGCATCCGGCGCCTCGGCGGGATCGAGGCCGCTGGCCGGGACGAGCGTGGCGCGCCCGCTGGCGGTCGGGAAGCGGTCGGCGAAGACGACGCCCTGGCCAGGGTGGTCCGGGGCCGGGCAGGGGTAGCCGACCGTGCCCTCGCGCTCCAGCCGCTTCCAGGTGATGTTGGCGAGGGACGGCATGGCCAGGGTCATCTCGGCAAAGACCTCCTCGGGTCCGTCGTAGCGCCAGTCGAGGCCGAGCCGCCTCGCCAGCTCCTGGACGATCCACCAGTCGGGGCGGGCCTCGCCCGGGGCCGGCAGGGCCGGCCGACCAAGCTGCACCTGCCGGTTGGTGTTGGTCACCGTGCCGGTCTTCTCTGGCCAGGCGGTGGCCGGCAGGACGACGTCGGCGAAGGAGGCGGTCTCGGTCAGGAAGATGTCCTGGACGACGAGGTGCTCGAGCTTGGCGAGCCCGGCCCGGACGTGGCTCGTGTCGGGGTCGGACATGGCTGGGTTCTCGCCCAGGACGTACATGCCGCGAATAGCACCATCGACCGCCGCGTCCATGATCTCGACCACGGTGAGGCCCGGCCGCTCGGGCAGCGTGGCGCCCCAGAGCCTCTCGAGCTGCTCGCGGTAGGCCGGGTCGTCGACGCGGTGATAGTCCGGCAGGAACATCGGGATCAGGCCGGCATCCGAGGCACCCTGGACATTGTTCTGGCCGCGCAAGGGGTGCAGCCCGGTGCCCGGCCGGCCGGTGTGGCCGCAGAGCAGGGCGAGGCTGATCAGACAGCGGGCATTGTCTGTGCCATGGGTGTGCTGGCTGACGCCCATGCCCCAGAAGAGGATGGCGCGCTCGGCGCGGGCATAGAGCCGGGCGACGGTGCGGATGGTCGAGGCGTCGATGCCGCAGATCGGCGCCATGGCTTCGGGCGGGTAGGCGGCGAGATGCTGGCGGAGGTGGTCGAACCCCTCGGTGTGCGCCTGGAGATACTGACGGTCGAAGAGCTCCTCGGTGACGATGACGTTGAGCATGGCATTCAAAAGCGCCACGTCGCGGCCCGGCTCGAATTGCAGCATGTGGGTGGCATGGCGGCGGAGCGCCTGGCCGCGCGGGTCCATGACGACGAGCTTCGCACCCTGCTTCACCGCCTGCTTGAAGTAGGTGGCGGCGACCGGGTGGTTCTCGGTCGGGTTGGCGCCGATGACGACGATCACGTCAGCGAGGAGGGCCTCGTTGAAGGGTGCCGTCACCGCACCCGAGCCGATGCCCTCCATCAGCGCCGCCACCGACGAGGCGTGGCAGAGGCGCGTGCAGTGGTCGACATTGTTGGTGCCGAAGCCGGTCCGCACCAGCTTCTGGAAGAGATAGGCCTCCTCGTTGGAGCCTTTGGCCGAGCCGAAGCCGGCGAGCGCGTCGCCGCCATGGGCGTCCCGTATGCGCCGAAGCCCGGCGGCGGCGGTCTCGAGCGCCTCCTCCCAGGTGGCCTCGCGGAAATGGCTCCAGGGGTTGGCGGCGTCGACCAGCTCGTCGGCGCGTTTGGGTGCGTCCGCCTTGCGGATCAGGGGCACGGTCAGCCGTTCCGGGCTGTGCACGTAGTCGAAGCCGAAGCGGCCCTTGACGCAGAGCCGGTTCTCGTTCGCCGGGCCGTTGGCCCCGCTTACATAGCGGATGCGGTCGTCCCTGACGTGGAAGGTCACCCTGCAGCCGACGCCGCAGAAGGGGCACACGCTCTCGACCGAGCGATCGCCGATCTCGTCCTCGTCCATGATCGAGGCTGGCATCAGGGCACCGGTCGGGCAGGCCTGCACGCACTCGCCACAGGCGACGCAGGTGGAAAGACCCATGGGATCGTCCATGTCGAAGACGATCTTCTCGTGGTGGCCGCGGCCGGCCATGCCGATCACGTCGTTGACCTGGACCTCGCGACAGGCGCGCACGCAGAGCGTGCACTGGATGCAGGCATCGAGATTGACCCGCATCGCCGGGTGGCTGGGGTCGGGGGCAGGGCGGGCCTCGGCGGGAAAGCGGCTGGTCTCGAGCCCGCTTCGTTCCATCCACTGCCAGAGCCGGCTTTCCCCGTCGCGCGCCCGCTCCCGCGGCGGCTGGTCGGCGAGCAGCAGCTCCATGACCATGTGGCGTGCCCGGGTCGCCCGCTCATTGCCGACATGGACCTTCATGCCGGGGCTGGGCGTTCTCAGGCAGGAGGCGGCGAGCACGCGCTCGCCCTCGATCTCCACCATGCAGGCGCGACAATTGCCGTCGGGCCGGTAGCCGGGCTCCGGTGCGTAGCAGAGATGCGGGATGGCGATGCCGAGCCGCTCGGCCACCTGCCAGATGGTCTCGTCAGGCGCGGCCTCGACCTCTTGGTCATCGAGAGTGAAGCGGATGGGATCGGTCATGGCGCCTCGTTGCCGCGGTCGGATCGTCGCTAAGGAAACCGCCGATTCGTGCCGAGCTGCGGCCCGCTTGTCAAACCGATGGGAATGCAGGGGTTCAGAGGCAGAAGCCCGGCAGGGCGTAGTCCGGCATCGCCCCATGGCGCCGCGCGAGGTTTTCCAAGGCCGCCCGGTCGGCGGCCGGGTCGGCACCTTCGGGAAATGCCTCGGCATGGATGCCCCGCATGATGAAGGCGGCGGCGAGGCCGGCGTCCTTGGCGCCCTTGATGTCGTGCTCGAAGCTGTCGCCGATGCCGCAGATCGCCTCCGCGGCGACGCCCGGCAGCATATCGCGGCAGGCGGCGTAGATGGGGGCATGGGGTTTGCCCACATAGATCACCCGGCCACCGATATTGTGATAGCGCTCGGCGAGGGCGCCGGGTGCCATGGTCAGGCCGCCCTCGGTCGGTGCGACCCGGTCCGGGTTCGAGCACACCATGGGCAACCCGCGCGCCGCGGCGACGGCGATGATCCGATCGAACTCGGCCATGTCGTGGGTCAGGGTGTCGAGCCAGGTGAGGTAGACGAACTCGGCCTGCCCCGGGTCCTCCACCACCTCGAGATCGAGCCCCTCGACCGGACCCATGTCGCCTTCGCGGGTGAAGAGGAGGCAGCGCCGGCCAAGCGCCTGGAACGCGTCCAGGGTGCGGTTTTGCAACGCTAGCCAGGTCGCTTCGCCCGAGGTGACGATGCCGGTCAGCACGGAGGTGTCAAAGCCGAGCTCGAGCAGCCGCTCGGCGTTGTAGCTGCGCCGCCGGCCGGAATTAGTCAGCAATACCAAGCGCTTGCCACGACGGTGCAGTTCGGCCAAGAGCTCGATCGCACCCGCATAGGGTGCTGCACCATTGTGCAGGACACCCCATTGATCGATGAGGAAGGCGTCGAAGCGATCGACGAAGCTGCCGACGCCGTCCACGAGGGTGGTTCCGGCGCCGCCAGCGGCACCGGCAGGCTGGGTGGTTCTGGCCAAAGCTGCGGTCCTGTGAGCCATGGGGCGGGAAGGAGAATGCCGTGACACCACTCGATCCGGGCCTCGAAGGCAAGCGCGTTTTGATCACCGGCGCCAGTCGCGGGATCGGTGCGGCGGCAGCCCGCCTGCTGGCTGCCTGCGGGGCGCGACTGGTCCTGCACCACCGCCGCGATGCCGCCGAGGCGGCCACCATCCCCCATGTCGCGCTGGTGCAGGGAGACTTCACGGAGCGCGCAGCACCGGCCCGCACCGTCGAGGCGGCCGTGGCAGCGCTGGGCGGGCTCGACATCTTGATCAACAATGCGGGGCATATGCTCGGCCGGATCACCCTGGACGCCATGGACGACGCGGCGATCGACCGGGTCTTCGACCTGAACGCGCGCTCGGTGGTCGCCGCCAGCCGCGCGGCGCTGCCCGCACTCCGTGCCAGTAGCGGCCAGATCATCAACGTGACGTCGATCTCCGCCCGCACCGGCGGCAGCGCCGGCTCGGCACTCTATTCATCGGCCAAGGCCTTCGTGTCGACCTTCACCCGCGCACTCGCGACCGAGCTCGCCGCCGACGGGATTCGCGTCAACGCAGTCTCGCCCGGCACCATCGCCACCGAGTTTCACGAGGTCTACTCGAGCAGCGACAAGCTCGAGGCGACCCGCCAGCGGATTCCGCTGCAGCGTCTTGGCCAAGGTGACGACTGCGCCGGTGCCTTCCTCTTCCTCGCCTCGGAGCGGCTCAGCGGCTATGTCAGCGGCCAGATCCTCGAGGTCAATGGCGGCCAGCTGATGCCCTGACCGCAAGCCGGCAGGAGTGTTCAGAGATAGGTCAGGGCCAGCACGGCGAGGCCGGAGAAGGCGCCGAGCCCGAGCACCATGCAGGCGAAGAGCAGCAGCGACACCACATTGCCGAGCCGGACCAGGGGATGGCGCGAGCGCTCATGTGCAAGGCGAAGCTGGTCACGGCGCTCCCGCCCGCCGACGATCGCCAGATAGCGTCGGCCGAGTGGCGTCCAAAGGCTGACCCGGATGTCGACCGTGTGCCCGCCCCAGGCGAGCTCCTCCGTCGCCTGCCGCAGTGCCAGGAGCTGCTCGTGGTCGAGCGAGCGGCGCACCTCGAGCGGCAGGCGCAGGATGAGGGATTTGTAGAGACCGTGGCCGTCGATCGGTGGGGTCCAGAGACCCGGACCCGTCGCCGTTGCCCGAGCCTCGGGCGGCACCGGTGGTCCGGCGGGGCTGGTCGATGCGAGCATTCTGGAGGCTCTCCTGCGATCCGCGTAGCGGGTGGCCAGGGCAGGGTGACGACCGATTCTGGGAACGGGTGACTCCCGGGGACCGGCGGCAGCCGCAATCTGCGGCAATGAGCCTAACAAGAGGTTGCGGGGCGGCGGCGGATTCCCGGCCGGCGTACAGCAGTGCGACAAAGATGCAGACAGAGCCCGAAGCTGCCCGGGTGGCTAGCGAATTTGCGAAATATTAAGGCTCTGCGGCGAGGATGCGGACATCGGGGCAGCGACCACAGCCCGAGGGAATGTGCCGATGTCGATCGAGCCGAGCGATTCGCTTCAACTGTCCGCCGCCCTGCCGGGATTTGCGCGACGATGCGGCCGGCGCTTGCGCGAGCTTCTGGCCGAAGACCGACGGGGCGGTGTTCTCCTGTTCTTCGGGCTTATCCTGGTGCCGCTGGTCGGCTTCGCCGGCCTCGCCATCGATTCGCTGGTCGCCTTCAGCGTCGAGGCCAGGGTGCAGAGAGCCCTCGACGCCGCCGGTCTCGCCGCCGGCCGGGCCGCCCGCGAGGAGGATGTTGTCACCGAGGCACGGGCCTTCTTCGACGCCAATCTCGGCGCCACCGGCGACGAAATCGCAATCAGCGGTTTCGACGCGGTCTACTCGCCCGAGGACGAATCGATCAATCTCTCGGTCCGTGCCACGGTGCCGACCTACTTCATGCGTGTCCTCGGCAAGACCGAGACCACCATCGACCTCCAGACGGTCGTCAACCTGCAGATCCGGCAGATGGAGCTGGTGCTGGTGATGGACAACACCGGCTCGATGCGCAGCGGCGGCAAGATCAACGCGATGAAGGACGCTGCCGCCGAGCTGGTGCGCATCGTCTTCGGCGGCCGCGAGAGCCACCCCAATCTCTGGGTTGGCCTGGTACCCTACGTCGCCAGCGTCAATATCGGTGCGCATCGGACAGGTTGGCTGGCTGCTGACGACCCGGTCTTGATCGGCGCTGGTGCCTCGCCGAGCGCCGGCAAGAAGAAGGGCAAGAATGAACCGGCCGGCCCGGTCGACCCCTTCGCACCGAGCAGCTGGAAGGGCTGCGTCATGGCCCGGCCGGCGCCGTTCGACGAGACCGACGATCCGCCGACGGTGGAGCCGTTCTCCAGCTACCTCTACCCGAGCGGCTCCGACAACAACTGGCCACCGCTCGACGAGAGCAATGCTGCGGAGAACAACGGCCGTGGGCCCAATCTCGGCTGCGGGCCGGCCATCACCTCGCTGCGCCAGAGCCGGGCAGAGGTGCTGGCGTCGATCGAGGAGATGCTGCCCTGGCATCGCGGTGGCACCACCGGCAATCTCGGCCTGGTCTGGGGCTGGCGCGTGATCTCGCCACGCTGGCAGGGACTCTGGGGCGGGGCCACGCCGGCCGAGCTGCCGCTCGCCTACAACGACGCCGAGAGCGACAAGGTCGTGGTCCTGCTGACCGATGGCGACAACCAGTTCTACGACAACCCGCCAAGCGGTCCGAGCGGCTCTGACTTCACCGCCTATGGACGGTTGAGCGATTTCGGCTTCGCCTCGCTCGCCGCGGGGCGCGACGAGCTCGACCGTCGAATGGCCCGCACCTGCGCCGCCATGAAGGCGGAGGGGATCATGCTCTACACGATCACCTTCGGCCCGACCCCGAACAGCGGCACCCAGACACTCTTCCGCACCTGCGCCACCAGTCCCGGCCACTACTTCCATTCGCCGAACAACAGCGACCTCTCGAGCGTCTTCCGGGCCATCGGGCGGCAGTTGTCGAGCCTCAGGGTGGCACGATGAGCGACGGGCGGCGTCAGCGCTTTGGCGCTGCCCGGGCGTTCGGTCCGGATCGGACCGGCAACACCATGGTCGAGTTCGCCCTGATCGGGCCGGTCTTCCTGGTCATGGTGCTCGGCATCTTCGAGATCTGCCTCATTCTCTTCACCAGCGGCTCGCTGCAGTCGGCGGTGGCCTCCGCCTCCCGCTACGGCATCACCGGACAGGCCGGCGATACCGACCGCCTGACGGCGATCACCGAGATCCTCCGCGACCGGACCTTCGGCTTCATCGATATCGAGGAAGCCGACATCTCCACGCTGGTCTATCCGAGCTTCACCGAAATCGGCCGCCCGGAGCCGTTCACCGACCAGGACGGCGATGCCACCTTCGATCCGGGCGAGCCCTACGAGGACATCAACGGGAGCGGCGGCTGGGATGCCGACATGGGCTCGGCCGGCCTCGGCGGGCCAGGCGACATTGTGCTCTACAACGTCGACTACCGCAGCCGGCTGATGAACGCCTTCGTCGCACCGCTTTTCGGCGACATCCGCTATACGGCGACCATCGCCGTGCGCAACGAGCCCTATTGAGGCATGTGTGGACCCATGCTCCCCGGGGTGGCGCACGCTGCCCGTCCGCGCATCTACGCATTCGCCCGAGCAGCACACATCGGGGCATGGCGCATGTGGGTTGCCGGCCTTCGGGGGCGTCTGTCGGGCGACCTGTGTCGCGGGCACCTCGCGGCTGATCGCCGGGGCGTCATTGCGCTCGAGTTCGCGCTCATTCTGCCGCTCCTGATCCTCTTCTGCTTCGGCACGGTCGAGGTCGGGCGCTTCGTGCTGCTGCAGATGAAGCTCGACCAGCTCGCCGCCTCGGTGGCCGATCTCGGCACCCGTGACCGCACGCTGAGCGCCGCTACGATCGACGACATTTTCGCCGCCGGGGCGCATATCGTCCGGCCCTTCGATCTCGCCGCCGACGGCCGCATCACACTGAGCGCGGTCGGCCTGACGGCCGGCGATCAGCCGCGCGTGCTCTGGCAGCGGCGCAGCGGCGGCACGCTCGACCTGCCGAGCGAGACTGGCACGGTCGGCAGCCCCGCCACGCTGCCCGACGAGATCACGCTCGCTGTCGGCCAGACCGTGGTCGTCGCCGAGGTCAGCTTCAGCTATCGTGGCATGTTCGGCCTGCTGCCCGAGCGGATCACGACGAAGCGGGCCTATTTCCGCCCGCGCCTCGGCAGCCTGCAGGAGCTGTCGTCGATTGGCGGTTCCGATCATCCCTTGATTGCAGACGCCGGTTGGTGCGAGTCGTTGCAGGCGTCAGTTGTTGCAAGCGGATGACGCTGGGCGCCTGCCGGGCACGAGTCGGGTGATGGTCGCTTGAGCCGAGAGCCACGACCCCTTAGATCCCCTGCAGTCGGCTGACTGCAGCCGGACGTTCGAGCGTCATCGACTTCTATGTCCCGTGCCCGGCGGGACGGGAAGGTTGTTGTCGCCGGATGGCGTTCTCTTTCGGCGGTTAAGGCGGGTGGTCCCGCATGGCAGCCGGGGAGCAGCATTCAGGTGTTCGATGACGCCGATTTCCGCACTGGTCCGCCCAGCCCTCTCCAGCCTGGAGAAGAAGCTGACGCGCGCCGTGATCCTCTATCCCACGGCGCCTTTCATGGCCGCCGACCGGCGCGTGGCACTGGAGCGCTGGCTGCGCGGCCGTGAGCAGTGCCAGAAGCTCGGCAAGGCCGACATCGTCATCGTCTCCTTCGGCAAGAGCGGCAGGACTTGGTTGCGCGTCATGTTGTCGCGCTTTTATCAGCTGCGGCACGCCCTGTCGGAACGGTTCCTCATCGGCTTCGACAACTACCATTTCATGAACCGGGCGGTGCCGCGGATCTTCTTCACCCATGACAACTACGTGAAGGACTACAGCGGCAACGTCGACAACAAGGCCGACTATTACGGCAAGCGGGTGGTTCTCCTGGTACGCCATCCGGCCGACGTCGCCGTGTCGCAGTATCACCAATGGCGCTTTCGGATGCGGCCACGCAAGAAGGTGATCAACGACTATCCGGACGAGGCGGGTGAGGTGTCGGTCTTCGACTTTGTCCGTCACCAGCCGGCTGGCCTGGAGAAGACCATCGACTTTCTCAATGGCTGGGCCCGCGAGCGCGAGCGGCTCGGTGCTTGCCACATCCTGCGCTACGAGGACATGCGCGCCGACCCGGCCGGCAGCCTCGGGCAGTTGCTCGACTTCGTGGGCACACCGGGCACGCCCGCGGAGATCCTTGGAGCGGTCGACTATGCCTCGTTCGAGAATATGAAGAAGCTCGAGGGGCAGAGCCGGTTCTGGCTTTCCGGCGGGCGGATGATGGCCAAGGACAAGAGCAATCCCGAGAGCTTCAAGGTGCGGCGCGGCAAGGTCGGCGGGTTTCGCGACTACTTCACCGACGCCGAGGTGGACTCGATCCTCGATTATGTGGATGAACGCCTCGATCCGGTGTTCGGCTATCGCCGGACGGTCATGGCCCCGTCCGGCAGCGAGGTCTAACGCTGTTGGAACGGCTGGTAGGACGGAGAACAGGATGAGCGAACCCAGGCCTTGCGTGTTCATTCACACCAACCCGAAGCAAATGCTCGGCGCCCGGGTGTCGGAATATTCGTTTCGACGCAACAGCGCCAGACCCGACGCGTTCGACGTGCGCATCATCTCGACTGAGGATTTCCCCTGGCTGAAGAGCCACGAGGGCCGGACCTACCGGCGCGACGGTCTCGACCGCGAATGGCTGTATGACGATCTGCAGTCCTTCACACCTCTGCGCTTCACCCCACCAGAGCTCATGAACTATTCCGGCCGGGCCGTGATCGTCGATCCCGATGTCTTTGCGGTCGGCGACATTCTCGACCTCCTGAAGCGCGATATGGCGGGGAAGCCGCTCTTCGCCCGGCCGCGCGGCGGTTCGAAGGAGTTCGCCTCGAGCGTCATGCTGCTCGACTGCGCCAGACTCACCCACTGGCGGGCCGAGGAGCAATTCGACGAGCTCTTCCAGGGCAAGCGTGACTACATGGATTGGATCTGCCTCAAGCTCGAGCCGCGCGAGACCATCGGCCTGCTCGAGCCCGAATGGAACGACTTCGACCGGCTGACGCCGTCGACGAAGCTGCTGCACAACACCAAACGCTGGACCCAGCCCTGGAAGACCGGTCTCCCGGTCGACTTCACACCGTCGAGCAAGACCCGACGCTTCGCCCCGCTCGGTTGGTTTCGTCGGGCACGCGAGGCAGTGCTCGGTCGATATGGCGGTCTCGGAACTTACAAGCGGCATCCGGACCCGGGCCAGGAGGCCTTCTTCTTCGGTCTCCTCAAGGAGTGCCTCGACAAGGGGCATATCGACGAGGCCATGGTGCGGGCCGAGATGGCCGCCAATCATGTCAGGCACGACGCCCTGGAGATGCTCGAGCGATCGACCCTCCAGCAGGCGGCCTGAGCCGGTCGGCCGCGTCGGGATGTCGTGGGCCGAGCGCAGGCGCTACTGGCGCAAGCGCTGGCGCCGGCTCGCGGTGGTGCGGTCCTTGCGACTTGGGCTACGCGACGCCTTCCTCCTCAGCTTCTGGGCGATCTGCGCGCGGCTCTCACCAACTCGGGCATCGCGCTTGGGCGCCGCCTGCAGCCGGGTGCTCGGTCGGTTGAGCACCAAGAACGACAAGATTCGCCAGAACTTGCGTATCGTGTTTCCCCAGGCCGGCCGCGGCGAGCTCGACCGGATCGAGCAGGCCATCTGGTCGAACATGGGGGCGGTCATCGGCGAGTATCCGCATCTCGGGGTGCTCGGTCGGTCGGCGGGTGATGGGGTCGGTCTGGAATCGGCGATCCCGCCGCATCTGGAGCCCAACTTCAGCGGTGAGCGGCTGACTGTCTTCGTCGCGGGCCATCTCGCCAACTGGGAGGTGCTGGCGGTGGCACCGGCGCACTGGGGTGTCGATCTCGCCGTCATCTACACACCCATCGGCGAGGGTGCCGCCGACCGGCGCCTGCGTGAATACCGCGAGCGCATGTCGGCTCGCCTCCTGCCGCGCGACGGCAGTGCCCGCGAGCTGCTGCGGCATCTCAGGAGCGGCCGGCCGGTTGGCATCGTTGCCGATCACCGTGCCGACGAGGGGGCGTCCCTGCCGTTCTTCGGCGCCACAAAGCGCACCACGCTCTCGCCGGCGCGGCTCGCCCTGCGGACCGGTGCCGAGCTCGTTGCCGTTCGGGTGGAGCGCCTGGGGCCGGCCCACTTCCGCCTCTCCGCCGAAGGGCCGATCCGCCCGCCGGCGGGCGTCGGCGACGAGGAGACCAAGGCGGTGGCCATGATGACCGCGTTCAATGCATGCCTCGAGCGCTGGATCCGGGAGCGGCCCGGCGAGTGGCTCTGCAGCAAGCGGGCCTTTCCCAAGGAGGTCGTCGATTCTCTGCCGTCGCGGCCGCTCGGCGGCTCGCTCAAGCCGGACATCTCGCAGCATGCTTAGCGACAACGTCAAGAAGGCCCTCGTCCTCGCCGCCAGCCAGCCCTTGCCGCCGGCCTGGCGCCTGCGCCTGCGGCGCCCGGGGCTCGCCCGGCTGGAGCTGGAGAAGGCGACCCGGACCGACCTCTTGATCATCGGTCATCCCAAGAGCGGCAACACGTGGCTTCGGGTCCTGCTCTCCCGGCTCTACCAGACACGGCACAACTTGCCGGCCGACCTGGTCGTCACCTCCGACGAGCTGCATCGGCGGAACGCGGCCATCCCGCGCATCTCCGCGACCAATGGCTGGTATTCCTATGAGGGGGTGGTCGGGGACGCCCTGGCGGTCGACGCACCGCCGAGCCCGATTCGCGATAAGCCCATCGTCTTCCTGCCGCGCCATCCGCTCGACATCGCGACGTCCTGGTACCTGCAGGTCACCAAGCGCCAGTCGAACGCGAAGTTCGAGCTGATCAACGCCGATCTCGACCGGCCGATCGACCGGACTCGGATCGATCGCTGGGCCTTCGTCCGCCACAGCGGATTCGGTCTCGCCAACATCATCGCCTTTCTCAACACCTGGCAGGCGCGAGTCGCCCGGCTGCCGCATGCGATCACCGTACCCTACGAGGCGTTGCGCGCCGATCCGGCGAGCCAGCTGGCACGGATCGGCGAGCTGATGGGCGACCCGTTCAGCGCGGACGAGATCGCCGAGGCGGTGCGTTTCGGCAGCTTCGACAACCTGAAGTCGCTCGAGAGCAGCGGGTTCTTCAAGCAGAAGGGGCTGCGCCCAGGCATTCGAGGCGATGCCGAGAGCAGCAAGGTGCGTCGCGCCAGAGTCGGTGGATATCGCGAGGACTTCACGCCCGAGCAGGTGGCCGAGCTCGAGGCGCTGGTCGCGGCATCGCTCGATCCGGCGCTGGGCTATGCGCCCCGACCGGCATCGGCCGGCGCCGAACCTTGAGCGACGCGCCCGTCACCTGGCTGCTCCTCGGCGACAAGCGCGGCGACAACCGCATGGTCGAGGTGATCGCCGAGCATCTGCCCTGGCCTTCGATCACCAAGCGGCTGGTCACGCGGCCGGAATGGGTAGTGCCGAAGCCGCGGGTTCGCTCGACCCTGGACCACCTCGATCTCGCCGCCTCCGATCCGCTGGAGCCGCCCTGGCCCGATCTGGTCCTGACCATCGGCCGGCGGCCGTCCATGGCGGCAAGATGGCTGGCGGAACAGGCGGAAGGCCGGACGAAGCTGGTCCTGGTCGGCAAGCCCTCCGGCTCGATCGAACCCTACGACCTCGTTATCGTCAGCGCCGAGGCGTTCCTGCCACCGTCCACCCGGGTGATGACCATCGATCTGCCGCTGATGCGCATCGATCCGACCTTGGTCGCTGCCGAGGCCGAGCTCTGGCGGCCGCGGCTCGCCGCCTTGCCGCGGCCCTGGATCGCCTTTCTTCTCGGTGGGCCGACGGGTCCATTCCGCTACGACGATGAGCTGGTCGAGCGGGTGCTGGATGGTGCCCGCAGGACCGCCTCGGGCGAGGGTGGCACGGCCTTCATTGTCACCAGCCGTCGCACGCCGAAACCCGTGGTCGAGCGCCTGCGCCAGGAGCTGCTGCCCGCCGCCCGGCTATATGCCTGGGGCGACGAGGCCGCCGGCAATCCCTATCTGGCGCTGCTCGGCCTCGCCGATGCGCTCCTCGTCACCGCCGACAGCATCTCCATGCTGACCGAGGCAGCGCGACTCGGCCGGCCCCTTTCCGTCATCCCGGTCTCGACCCCGGGGCTCGGCCGGCTCGACCAGTGGCGCCGCGAGCTCGTGCAGCGCCTGTTCGGCGGCCGCGCCGCTCGCTACGCCCCGCTGCTCGGCCGGCTCGGCATCTCGGCGCAGACCCGCGATTTCGCTGCTTTCGAACGGCTCCTGGTGCAACGCGGCCTTGCAAGCTCTTACACCATCCGACCGCCGGCCCCGACCGGCCGGGCCGGCGACGATGTCGGCCGGGTGGTGGCGCGGCTCTGCCAGCTCATGGGGCATGCGCTCCCAAAGCCACAGAGCGCGGCCAATTCGGTCGATGCGACACCGGTCGCCGCCGACCGCGTTGTCGGTGTCCAAAGCCGATGATAATTTTTGTCGCGGGGCATGTGGACATGCCCCGCGACGGTGCAGCCGAATGGCGTTGTGCCCGGCCTAAATCGGGGAGAATCCGGCATGGCCCAGGCCATTGCTCGAGCGACCAATTCATTGTCGCCGGTCCCACCGCCCTTCGATTATGCGCGGCTCGCAGCCACGGAGCGCCGGGATGATCCGTTCCCGCATGTTCTCGTCGAGAATTTCGTCACCGTGCCGGACCGGGCGGCGCTGATCAGCGATTTTCCGGCGATCACGGGGCCTGGCAATGTGGAGCCGGGCGACGTGCCGCAGGGGCCGGCCTTCGACCGGTTGATCCTAGAGTTGGAAAGCGACCGCTTCCGTGCCGCAATTGCCGACAAGTTCGGCATCGATCTCTCCAACGCCGTGCCGACCATCGGCATCCGCGCGTTTGCCGAGCCGACCGATGGGCGCATCCACTGCGACCACCGGTCGAAGCTGATCACGCTCCTGCTTTATTTCAACGAGGAATGGACAGACGAAGGCGGGCGGTTGCGCATCTGCCGCGACCAAAGCGACATCGAGGATTTCGCCACGGAGGTGGTGCCGCTCTCCGGCACGCTCATTGCCTTCAGGAACGGCCCGACCGCCTGGCATGGCCACAAGCAGCACGTTGGCCAGCGGCGCATGCTGCAGCTCAGCTTTCGCGACATGAGCGGCATTGTCGGGATCGAGCGCCGGCTGTCGCGGCTGACCAAGCCGATCCGGCGGATGCTCAACCTGAGCTGATGGCAGCACCGGTATCCGAGCTGTCGCCGATTGTGTTTGTCTTGTAGCCGAAGAGTTGGCCGGGCCGGGCCTGGACCATTGCCTCGACCGCATCGCATTCGGCGGCACTCAAATAGTCGCGCCAGCCGCCGACCTTGCCGCGCCGCACCTTGAAGCTTTCGGGATTGGCGACGTCGCCGGGCTTCAGACGCTGCCCCTTGTAGCCGGCATCCGCGCCAGCCGCCTCGAGTCGCCGCATGTTCTCGACAGAGGCAAAGGCAACGGCGCCCTCGACCGCCCCCATTGGCGCCGGTGTGCCGAGAAAATCGAGGATGGAGGAGAGTACGGCTGCCGTCTGGCCGCGCAGCGCCTCGTAGCGGACGACCTGCACGGAATCGAGCTGCGGCAGCTCACGCTCCCAGAGCTCGAGGAAGTCGAGCACGCCGGCGAGTCCTGCCGGCTCCTGCAGCACGAACTCCGCAACGCTGTGCCCGGACCCGTGCGGCGGGTAGGCATTGAGCGCCTTCTTCGCCGGGTGCATGCGGTGCTTCCACTGGAAGTATTGCGAGACCGCGGTGTCGCGCGGGTCGCGCACCAGGAGCAGCACGCGCTTTCGCCGGAACGCCGCGCGATCGGTCCACTGATCGAGATAATCGCGAAGGTAGTTGCCGTGAGTGAAGAGCACGCTCGGGATCCGGGGGTCCAGCCGTTTCAGGTTGTCGAACTCGAGCGCCGTGCCCTCGGGAATGCCATAGGCGAGCTGGTAGGCGCGCGAGAGCATGGTCCTGAGCCAGGTCCGGCCGCTCTTGGCGTAGCTGACGAAGGCGACGTCGGCCCGGGCCAGAAGCCGCGTCTCCTCCCAGCCCCTGAGCCAGCGCTCGATGCCGATGCGCCGCGCCCGCGGCAGGAAGAACAATCCCTGGCGCAGGCCGTAGCCGAGGCCGACGACGAGCTCGTGTCGCATGGTGGGCTGTCCGCTCTTCCGCTGCTCGTCGGGCTCGCCCGACCTCGTTTGATGGTGACTCGAGGGGGTCCGGCTGATGTACGCAAAGCCGGCCCGCTGCTCAAGCCGTGCCCGGTTCAGTCGCTATCCTTCGAGGTGTCGCCGGCCGCCGCCCGGCCAGCCGCCTCGCGCACACGTGATTGGTCGTCGTCGAGCCGGAGCGCCAACTCGGCCCGTGCCAGCGCAAGCGTCGCGAAGTGGGGGACGGCACGGGTCAGGGCCGCGCATGACGGCCGGCCGAGAGCCGAAAGCGCCTTCTGCAACCTGATCTGCACCTCGACCAGCCCTGCACCGTCCCGGGCAATCGCGTTGAATGCATCATCAAGCAGATCGCTCCAAGCGAGCTCTGGCACGTGCACGCGGTCGCACGCGACCTCGTCCGCCGCCGGCTCGGCGTATTCGGCCGCGTGGGTCGCGAGGATGCGGACCTGTGCGCCGATGATCGCGATCGCCGTCCCCGGATCGTTGATGCCCGGCGACAGGGCGCGCCCGGCGATCTCGCTGAGCACCACGAGCCCGAAGCGCGGGTCCTGGTCGAAGCTCCGCTCGGCGCCGACCAGAAAGGCCGCCCGGAGCTCGTCCTCGTCGATCTCGTCGTCAGGCACCTCGCCCCGCATCGACCAGTCGCGGGCGACATGGACGAGCGGCTGCCCGGGGGCGACGAACTTGCCCGGCAAGGCCGCCAGCGTGAGGCGCAGGTCGGCTGCCTCGGCGGCTCTTTGCAAGCGGTCGATGTCGATATACTGGACGTAACCGATCGAGTCGCCGGCGACCGGGCGGCCGGGATCCTGACCGCCCTCGACCGGCCGCCCGCCGAGCCGGGGCCGCCGACGCCGATTGGCGAAGGCCCGCAGAGCCGCCGATTCCACCCGGGCGATGGTCTCGCCCATGCGCCCGAGCCGGGCGATCGTATCCAGCCAGTAGACGAAGGTGAGGACCACCCCCGCGAAGACGCCGAGCGTCATCAGGAAGAGGACGAAATTGCCAGCCTGACCATAGATCCCGACCCTGACCGCGACCAGCCCGACCACCCCGAAGATGAAGGCGCCGATGAAGGTCGAGAGTGCGCGCTTCGAGCGGTCGTCGGCGACCACCAGGCGAAAGGCGCGCGGCGTCGCTGCCTGGCTCGCCGAGTTGTAGGCGCCGACCATGGAGGAGACCGCGAAGGTGGCGACCGCCAGCATGGTCGTGGCGATCACCTGCAATAGGATCTGCAGAGTCTCCGGGTCGATCTTCGGTACCCAGTCGCCAAGCCCCGTGCCATCGGCGAAGCGGGCGAGGAAGGTGACGCTCACCGCGCCGATGCAGTAGATCGACGGCATGAGCCAGAGCCGTTCGCCCAGCCGGTTGAGATGGAACCGGATGCGGGAGAAATTCATGCCGGTCCCCTTGCCCGGTCGACCACGTCGCCGACCACGAGCAGCGCCGGGCCGTCGAGCGGCTCGGCCCCCCTAACCAGCTCCGGCAGGGTGGCGAGGGTGCCGGTGATCCGGCGGGCGGTCGGCAGCGTGCCGTTCAGGATCAGGCAGGCGGCGAGGTCGGAGGCCAGACCGTGCCCGATCAGCCGGGCGGTCAGCCGGTCCAGCACCGCATGCCCCATGTAGAAGACCAGCGTCTGGCGTGGCCGGCAGAGCGCCTGCCAGTCGAGCGCCGGCTCGCCGTCCTGGCTGTGACCACTGACCAGGATCAGCGTCTGCGCCAGGTCGCGATGGGTGAGGGGGATCAGGCTCTGGGCGGCGCAGCCTGCGGCGGCGGTGACTCCGGGCACCACCTCGACCGGGATGCCGGCCAGAGCCAGGCTTTCGATCTCCTCGCCGCCCCGACCGAAGATCAGGGGATCGCCGCCCTTTAGGCGGACCACCAGCAGCCCGGCGCGGGCACGGTCGATCATCAGGGCGTGAATCTCCGCCTGGCGCATGTGGTGCTCCGCACGTCGCTTGCCGACGAAGATCAGCTCCGCCCCGGGCCGGCAGTGCTCGAGCACGCCGGCTCCCACGAGGCGATCGTGCAGCACCACGTCGGCGCGCCCGAGCAGCCGCGCCGCCTTGAGCGTCAGGAGCTCCGGATCGCCGGGCCCGGCGCCCACCAGATAGACGCGGCCGCTGACGGTGGTGGCTGTCGACACGGCGTTCCTTCGTGAAGGTTGTGCCTTCAGTAGCCCGCTCAGCGCCAGGCGACGAGGGCAAAGAGGAAGGTCAGCTCACTGAGCTGCTGGACGGCCCCCAGCGTGTCACCGGTGCAGCCGCCGAAGGCACGTCCGAGCGCCTTGGCGGTGAACGCCGCCACCAGGGCGGCGGCCAGCATGGCGCCCAGGCCCTGGCCGGTCGGCAGGATCAGGATGGTCAGGGTGGCGCCAATGGCGAGGCCAATGAGCACCCGGTCGGTGGGCGGCCGGCCGGCCGTGGCGGCCAGGCCCTGGCTCCGGGCACTGGGCTGGGCCCACATCACCAGCGGCATGAGGGCGCGCGAAAAGGCTGCCGCCGCGACCAGTGCCGCGATGGCGCGCAAGGGCTCCCAGAATCCGGCGAGGGCACCGAGCCTGCCGCCCACGACGAGGATCAGGGCGAGCGTGCCGAAGCTGCCGATCCGGCTGTCCCGCATCACCGCGAGCGCCCGCGCCTGGTCCGGCAGGGCGCCCAGGGCATCGGCGGTGTCGGCGAGCCCGTCCTCGTGCAAGGCACCGGTCAGCAGCAGCATGGCGCCCAGGGCCAGGACCGCAGCCGGCCACGAGGGCAGATGGAGAAAATGAGCGAGGGTAAAGGCGGCGCCGCCCGCGACTCCGACCAGCACGCCCACGACCGGGAACCAGTGCACCACCGAGGCGAGGTCGCCCATGCCTACCGGCCCATTTGGCCGGAGCGGCAGGCGGGTCAGAAAGACGAGGGCGATTGCGAGGTCCCGCAGCATCATTCCAGTCGGATCGTGGCGCTACGGCACTGGGCTATCTCGACAAATGGCTCGCGTCAAAGCAAGTTGCCGGCCAATCGAAGGATGCAGCCTTGAGCAGCCTGACCCCACTGGCCAACTTCGCCGACCTCCGCTACCTGCTGCGTCAGCTGCCGGCGATCGACGGCAACGCTGTGGCGGCGGCCCGTGCCCGGGAGGCGGTTCTGCTCAAGCCGGCGGGGGCGCTTGGACGCCTCGAGCAGATCGCGAGCTGGCTCGCGGGCTGGCAGGGTCGGCACCCACCCCGCATCGAGCACACCGCCATCTTCGTCTTCGCCGGCAATCACGGCGTCGCCGACCAGGGAGTCTCGGCCTATCCGGCAACCGTCACGGCCGCGATGGTGGAAAGCTTCGAGGCGGGCGGCGCCGCGATCAATCAGCTCGCGCGCATCGCCGGCGCCGAGCTGCATGTCGTACCGCTCCGCCTCGACCGACCGACCCATGACTTCACGCTACAGCCGGCGATGGACGAAGCGGCGTGCGTTGCCGCGCTCAACACCGGCCTGACGGCGCCCGACGACGCACTCGACGTGCTCGCCGTGGGCGAGATGGGCATCGGCAACACGACGGTAGCCGCCGCGCTCGCCACGGCCCTCTTCGCCGAAGCTGGCGAGCATCCCGACCCGGCCCAGTGGGTCGGAGCCGGCACCGGCGTGGACGCGACCGGCATGGCGCAAAAGTCGGCGGTGATCAGTCGGGCGCTGGCGCGGCACGAGGCCGTTCTTGGCGACCCGTTGGAGGTCCTGCGTCATTTCGGTGGGTTCGAGCTCGCCGCCATCCTCGGTGCCATTGTCGCCGGCCGGCTGCGCCGCACGCCGGTCGTTCTCGACGGCTTCGTCGCCACCGCCGCCGCCGCCGTCCTGCAGCGGCTGCGACCGGATGCGCTCGATCATTGCCTCGCTGGCCACGTCTCGGCCGAACGGGGGCACCGAAGACTCCTCGCGGAACTCGGCCTGCGCCCGTTGCTCGATCTCGATCTCAGGCTCGGCGAGGGCACCGGTGCGGCCCTGGCGCTCGGCCTGTTGCGCGCCGCCGCGGCCTGCCATAGCGGCATGGCGACCTTTGCCGAAGCCGGTGTCGCTGCGTCGCCCAACAAGGGGGCGTAGCTGCCATGACCCGCCACCGTACGGCGTCGGCGCGGAGCACCGGCCCCCGGAGCTGGCCCATTCTGCTGCTGTTTCTGTCGTTTCTGGCGTTCGGCATCCCGGGTGCCGCCCAGGGTACGCCGGCCCCAGATCAGACAGGGGGGGCGCCTCCTCCGGCAACCGGAGCGGCCGATCGTGGCGGACCGCCGTCGGCCCGCACGAATGCCGTCACAATTGCCGATCCGGCGGAACTCGTCGTCTGGAACCGCCCGATCGTCACCTTGCGGGCGAAGATCGACAACGTCACCCCCGCCGAGCGGGTCGGGCGCGCTTCGCAGGAGCTGGCGGCTCTCCGGCAGGAAGAGCCGACCGGCGAGGCGGTCGCTGTTCCGGCCCAGCTCGGCGCGCTTCAGGGCTACTTCATCGAGATCGACAACCGTCAGATTTTCGGCCTGCTGCCCCAGGATGTCGACCCGTTGCAGCGCGAGACCCTGGAGCAGGCGGCGATCGCCGCGGCCGGGCGACTGAATGCCGCCCTTCGGGTTCGCGCCGAGCAGCGCAGCCTGCCGATGATCCTGCGCAGCTTCGGCCTCGCCAGCCTCGCCACCGCCGTGCTCGTTCTCATGATCCTGGGCATCGTCTGGTTGCGCCGACTGACGCTCCGGCAGCTCACGGCACTGAGCCGCGGCAATGCTATCACCGTCGCCGGCATCGATCTTCGGCCCTACAGCCGGGCGACGGGCACAGCAGTCGTCAAAGCGCTAGGCGTCGCCGCCCAGCTGGTGTGCGTCTATCTGTGGTTGGCATTCGTGCTGCTGCAGTTCTCCTACACCCGCCCCTGGGGCGAAGGGCTCGGCATCTGGCTCATCAGCCTCCTCGGCGAGTTCAGCCACGCGATCCTGAGCGCGGTCCCCGGCCTCTTCACTGTCGCCATCATCTTCATCATGACCCGGTTCGTTGCCGATCTGGTGAAGGGCTTCTTCAAGCGGGTCGAAGCCGGCTGGCTTCGGGTCCACTGGCTCGAGGCCGAAACCGCGCGCGCCACCCGCCGCCTGGTCATCGTGCTGCTGTGGCTCTTCGCGCTGACCGTCGCCTATCCCTATATCCCGGGCTCGCAGACGGACGCGTTCAAGGGTATCAGCGTGCTCGCCGGCCTCATGCTCTCGCTCGGTGCCGCCGGGTTCATCAACCAGGTGATGAGCGGCTTCGTCGTCGTCTACTCGCGCTCGGTCAGGACCGGTGAGTTCGTCGAGGTCGGAGCCATCCAGGGCACAGTCACCGAAGTCGGCATGCTGGCGACCAAGCTGGTTACCGCGACCCGCGAGGAAGTCACTATCCCGAATGCCGTATTCGTCACGTCCTCGCTGACCAACTTCTCGCGCCACGCCGATGCCGCGCACGGCTCGACCATCGGCACCACCGTCACCATCGGCTACGACGCGCCCTGGCGCCAGGTCCAGGCGATGCTGATCATGTCGGCCGAGCGAACCCGTGCCATCCGCCGCCAGCCCAAGCCGCGCGTTGTGCAGCGCAACCTCGACGATTTCTACGTCGAATACCGCCTGCTGTTTGCGATCGACCATCCCGAGACCCAGCTCTTCGTCCTCTCCGAGCTGCACGGCCACATCCAAGACGTCTTCAACGAGCACGGCGTCCAGATCCTCTCGCCGCATTTCAACAGCCAGCCAGCCGAGCCGGTGGTCGTTCCCGAAGTGGACTGGCACAGACCGCCCGCCCCGCCGCCGGTGGAGCAGCCGGAAACTGCCCCGGCCAAGTCCCCCTCGATACCCCCCCGGGATTGAGTGTAGAGCTGATGTTCAGGCCAGGCCGCGGCGCCTGGCCCCAGGCACCGATGCTCGAGCCTCAGCGCAGCGCGAGCGCCCGCTGGCGAAGCTGGAGCATGGGGATCTCGAAGCTCTGAGCGTAGAAGTCGCACTTCTCGAGGAAGGCCATGAAGCTCGCGTGCACCCGGCCGGTGAACTCGTCGGTGGCGGCGAGGTCGGCGAGCACGTTCCAGGTTTCGCGCGCCATGGCGTCGGTGACATCCTCCGGCCACATGCGCGCCTCGATGCCGGCCTCGGCGAGCAGCGGCTGGAAGGCCTCGATGTTGTTGTAGGTGAAGTCCGCCAGCGTATCGAAGGCGGTGGCCGAGGCGGCGGCCCGGATGATCGCCTGGAGGTCGGGCGTCAGCTCGTTCCAGCGATCCTGGTTGACGATGATCTCGAGGCCCGGGCCGGGCTCGTGGAAGGAGGGATTGTAGTAGTACTTGGCAACCTTCTGCAGGCCAAAGGCGCGGTCGTTCCAGGGGCCGATCCACTCGACCGCGTCGACGGCGCCGGAGAGCAAAGCGGGGGAAATTTCGCCGGGCGGCAGGATGACGGTGTTGACGCCGAGCCGCCGCATCACCTCGCCGCCGAGGCCGGCGATGCGGAACTTGAGCCCCTCGAGGTCGGCCAGGCTGTTGATCGGCTCGCGAAACCAGCCGCCCGCCTGGATGCCGGAGGAGCCGGCGAAGAAGGGGACGACGTTGAATTCCTTGTAGATCTCCTGCCAGAGCTCGAGGGCGCCGCCATACTGGAACCAGGCAGCGAGCTCGGTGGCGGTGAGGCCGAAGGGAATGCCGGTGAAGTAGTTGAGCACCGGCGCCTTGCCGACCCAGAAATAGGGTGGCGCATGGCCGAGATCCGCCGTGCCGGATGAGACGGCATCGAGGCCCTCGAAGGGTGGCACCAGCTCGCCCGCCGCATAGAGCTTGATGGCCAGCCGGCCGCCCGACATCTCGGTGACCCGGGCGGCGAAACGTTCGGCATTGACGCCGACGCCCGGCGTGCCGCGAGGCCAGGGCATGACCATGTTCCACTCGATGACGCCCTGGGCGATGGCGGGTGCGGCAAGACCGGCAGCGGCCACGCCACCCGCGGCGACGCTACCCAGAACTGAACGGCGTTTCATGAGCTCGACCTCCCTGCTGACAATCCTGCGTCTCATAAGACCATTTGTCGTCGTCCGCTAGCGGACGACGACAAGGTGTGGCCAGCGGTCGACCAAGTGGATGAAGGAGCCGGCGACGGTGCCGAGCCGGCAACCGGCCTCGCCCAGCTGCCTGCCGCTAGCATCGCTGGCCCGCAGGAAGGGCACGCCGCGCTGCTCGACCTCGCGCGCGTAGTGGAACTCGTGGCCGCGATAGCGGAGCGGCGGCCGGCCGAGCGGCGAGGGGCCGAGCAGGGTCACCTCGCGATAGCCGAGGCGGAGCTTCGGTGCCTCGAAGCTGGTGACCACCGGCAGGAGCTCGGCCAGGCGGTGACGCTCGCCGGCCGCGTCGATCAGAACCTCGCCCAGCGCCATGTAGCCGCCGCATTCGCCGTAGATGAAGACGTCGCGATAGGCCGCAGCCTGCAGGCCGAGCAGAAATTGCCGATTAGCCGCGAGCCGCCCGGCATAGAGTTCGGGGTAGCCTCCGGGCAGGTAGATCGCGTCGGCGGCCGGGTCGGGCGCCTCGTCGGCCAAAGGCGAGAACGGCACGATCTCCGCACCCTGCCGGCGCCAGCCCTCGAGCACCGCTGGGTAGGCGAAGGCGAAGGCGGTATCCTGGGCCACCGCGATCCGCTGCCCCAGGGCGGCGATCGGCCGGGCACCCTGGCCACCCAGGCCCGCCACGCCGGGCCGGCGGGCGAGACGGAGCAGGCGGTCGAGGTCGAGCCGCTCGGCGACCAGCGAGCCCAGGCGCTCGATCAGCTCGTCGAGGGCCGGGTGCTCGGCCGCCTGGACGAGGCCCAGATGCCGCGACGGCACGACAAGCTCGTCGTGGCGCGGCAGCCAGCCCAGGACCGGCGTGGAGAACCGCTCATCGCAGGCTTTCAGGAGGGTTGCGGCATGGCGTTCGCCGGCCACCGCATTGAGCACGATGCCGACCACCTCGACGTCCTGGCGAAACCCGATGAAGCCCTCGAGCAGGGCGGCGATCGACTGGTTGATGCGGCGCGCCTCGGCGACCAGCACGACCGGCAGATCGAAGAGGGCGGCGATGTCGGCGGTCGAGCCGCTGCCGTCCGGCGCGCCGTCGAAAAGACCCATCACCCCCTCGCCGACGACAATGTCGACGTCGCGCCCGGCGTCCTCGAGCAGGGCGGCCAGCGTCTCGAAGCGCATCGCCCAGCTGTCGAGATTACGGCAGCTCTGCCCGGAGGCGCGGGCATGGAACGCCGGGTCGATATAGTCGGGCCCGACCTTGAAGCTGCCGACCTTGAGCCCGCGCCGGGCCAAAGCACGGATCAGGCCGAGCGTCAGGAGTGTCTTGCCGGAGCCGGATTGCGGTGCGGCGACGATCAGGGTGGGCGCCGTCAAGGCTGGCCTCCGGCATGGCCCTCGGGCACAATGCGCGTTCAGGGGCAGAGGGTCATGCCCGGTCTGATAGCGGAATTTGCCCGTCGATGCCCAGCCGTCACGGTGCTTCGGTCACACCATGAGTATGCCCGACCCCGGCCGCCAGCCAACGGCCAAGGGGCAGAAGCTGCGCCGCGGCTGGACCACCGGCGCCTGCGCCACGGCCGCCGCCAGGGCGGCCTTCTCGGCCCTGGCCGGCCTCGACTTTCCCGACCCGGTGACCATCCGCCTGCCCGGGGGCCAGGAACCGAGCTTCGCGCTGCTGCGGCAGGAGCGGGGCCCAGGCTGGGCGCGGGCGAGCGTGGTCAAGGACGCAGGCGATGATCCGGATGTCACCGACCGGGCGGAAATTGTCGTGACCCTGCGCTGTCGCGGCGACGGCCTCGGCCTGCGGTTTCGCGCCGGCGAGGGTGTGGGCACGGTGACCCGGGCCGGCCTGCCGCTGCCGCCGGGCGAGCCCGCGATCAACCCGGTGCCGCGGCGGATGATGACCGAGACGCTGGAAGCGCTCGCCATCGCCACCGGCCATCCTCTCGACCTCGACCTCGAGATTGCCATTCCGGGAGGCGCCGAGCTGGCGAAGCGCACGCTCAACCCGAGGCTCGGCATCGAAGGCGGGCTCTCGATCCTCGGCACCACCGGCATCGTCATCCCCTATTCCTGCTCGTCCTGGATTCACTCGATCCACCGGGGTGTCGACGTCGCCCGCGCCGCCGGGCTCGACCACATCGCCGCCTGCACCGGCAGCACCTCGGAGTGCACCGTGCAGGCGCTCTACGACCTGCCGGACATGGCGCTGATCGACATGGGCGATTTCGCCGGCGGCACGCTCAAATACCTGAGGCGGCGGCCGATCCGGCGGGTCACGCTCGCCGGCGGCTTCGCCAAGCTCGCCAAGCTGGCCCAAGGCCATCTCGACCTGCATTCCAGCCGCTCGACCGTCGACCTCGCGGATCTTGCGGCCGAACTCGGCGCTCTCGACCCGGCCACGGGAAGTGCTGCCGAGGGCGCGGTGTCCGCCGGCGAGGTGCTGGCGCTCGCCGGTGCCCACCGCCCGGCGCTGGCCCGGCGCATCGCCGAGCGGGCGCGGCTGGCGGCGGGCGAGGCGGCCGGCCCGGCGGTGGCGATCGAAGCACTCGTCGTGGATCGCGGCGGCGCCATCCTCGCCCATGTCCCCGGCTGGTGAAGAACCATGTCCGCCACGCTGCCGCATCTCCTGCTCCTCGGCGGCACGGAAGAGGCGTATGAGCTGGCCGAAGCCCTGGTCGGGCGTGCCGGGCTCAGGGTCACCACCTCGCTCGCCGGCGCCACGACCAACCCGCGCCAGCCGGCCGGTAGCCATCGGATCGGCGGCTTCGGCGGTACTGATGGGCTCGCGGCTTGGCTCGCCGACGAAAAGGTGGCGCTCGTGCTCGATGCCAGCCACCCCTTCGCCAGCCGGATCACCGCCCAGGCCCGGGCTGCCGCGGCCATGGCCGGCATTCTTTATCTCCGCCTGGAGCGGCCGCCATGGCGACCCGGTCCGGGCGACGACTGGCGCTTCGCTGCCGACCTCGATGCCGGCCTGATGACGCTGGCACCGAAGGCGCGGCGGGTTTTCGCCGCGGTCGGTGCCCGAGCGCTGAACCTGCTGGCTGTGTCACCTATGAGCTTCGTGGTGCGCGGCGTCGATTCGCCGACGTGCTTGCCGGTCAATGTGACCTTCGTCGTCGGCCGCGGTCCCTTCGACCTCGTAGCCGAACGGCAGCTCTTCGAGGCGGAGCGGATTGATGCCGTCCTCTGTCGCAACAGCGGCGGCGAGGGGGCCCGTGCCAAGCTGGATGCCGCACGCGAGCTGGGCCTGCCGGTCGTCATGATCGAACGATCCGAGGCTCCCGCGCCTGGTGCCGTGGCGGACGTGGCGGCAGCGCTCGCGACCCTGGATCAGCTCCTTTTCGGCCGCAGCACGTGGGTGTGATCGGCGGCATAGAGGCGGCTCTCGGCGAAGCCTTCGGCATCCAGCACCCGGCCGATCAGGATGAGCGCCGTTCGCGTGATGCCGGCAACCTTCACCCGCTCACGGATGGTGGCGAGCGTGCCCCGCACGATCTGCTGGTCGGGCCAGCTCGCCCGATAGACGACGATGACCGGGGCATCGGCACCGAGGATGGGCTCGAGGCGCCGGCGAATGTCGGTCAGGTTGTTGATCGCGAGGTGGATGGCGAGGGTGGCGCCGGTGGCGGCGAAGGCTTCCAGCGTCTCGCCCTCGGGCATGGTCGAGGCCCGCACCGCCGTTCGGGTCACGACGACGCTCTGGGCGATCCCGGGCAGGGTCAGCTCCTGGCCCAGGGCTGCCGCCGCCGCGGCGAAAGCCGGCACGCCGGGGGTGATGGTCCAGGCGATGCCCAGGGCATCCAGACGGCGGATCTGCTCCGAGATGGCACCATAGAGCGAGGGGTCGCCCGAATGGATGCGGGCCACATCCTCACCCCGCGCCTCGGCCGCCTGCATGAGTGCTATGATGGCATCGAGGTCCAGCGGGGCCGTGTCGACGATCAGGGCGTCGCCTGGGGCTTCCGCCACGACCTCCAGCGGCACGAGCGAGCCGGCATAGAGGATCACCGGCGACCGACGGATCAGGTCCAGCCCGCGCACCGTGATGAGGTCCGCAGCACCCGGCCCGGCGCCGATGAAATGAACCCTCATGAAACGTCGTAGCCCCTCGGCGTGTAGGTCCAGGAGCCGCCCGAGACGCGCCTGAAGCTGCGGGTTCCCTGAGCGCCGACCAGGACAATGGAGAGCATGTCGACCCGGTCGACCTCGAGCTGCCCGAGCGTCGTGACGTCGACCGTCTCGCCGTTGCGGCCGAGATTGCGGGCGATCACCACCGGCGTCTCGGGAGAGCGGTGGGCCAGCAGGATGCGGCGGGCCGTCGCCAGCGCCGTCCGTCGGCGCCGCGATACCGGGTTGTAGAGGGCGAGGGCGAAGTCGCCGGCTGCAGCAGCTTCCAAGCGTGCCTCGATGACGGCCATGGGCGTCAGGAGATCGGAGAGCGAGATGGCGGCGAAGTCGTGGCCGAGCGGTGCGCCGGCGCGCGCAGCCGCCACCTGCAGCGCCGAGACGCCTGGTAGCACGCTCACCTCGATACGTGCGGCGGCCTCGTCGTTGCTCCGCTCGAGCAGCTCCATGACCAGGGTCGCCATGGCGTAGATGCCCGGATCGCCGGAGCAGACGAGCGCCACGTCGCGCCCGCTGGCCGCCTCGGCGATGGCGTCGGCACAGCGCTGGCGTTCCTTGCCAAGCGGATAGGTGCGCTTCTCGGCATGACGGGTGAGGTCGGCCACGAGGTCGAGATAGAGCCCGTAGCCGATCACGAGGTCGGCCTCGCCGAGGGCGGCCTCGACCGCGGCCGTTCGGGTGCCGGGATCGCCCGGGCCGATGCCCAGCACCCGCAAGCGGCCGCGCGCCCGGCCGATGGTCGTGGGAGCGAGCACGGCCGGTGCCAATGCCACCGCACAGGTGCAACGCTGGCTTTTGCGTTTTGGGACGACCAGCCGGCCGGCGGGGCCGACGGCCGCCAGGGCCGCCGCCTCCGCCACGCCCGGAATGCCGATCTCGGCCTCCACCACGGCGGAAGGCGTCGCCAGCCGCGGCGCCTCGGCCGCCAGGGTCTCGCGCGTGAAGAAGCGGGCCGGGACGTCGAGTCCGGCGGCGAGGGCGTGGATCGCGGGCTCGGCCGCCTTGAGCGCGACAGAGACGACGCAGGCGACGGCCTGAGGAGCGAGGCCAGCCTCACTGAGCGTACCGGCGACCAGTCGCTGCAGCTCGTCGGCCGGTGCGTCGCGCTCGCAGCCGACACCGAGCGCCAGGATCGGCGGGTGATAGACGAGCCGGAGAGGGTCCGGCTCCCGATGCTCGAGGGTGACCTCGAGGATGAGCTCGCCGTCCGTAGCGAGCGGCAGCCTGCCGGCCCGCAGCCAGTTCGCGATGCCCATGGGATCCACGAGGCGGCAGGTGGCTCCCTCCAGGATGCGTGCCATGAAGAGTTTCGCGGCTTCGGGCCCGGCAAGTCGCCAGCCCGGTGGCGGCGCATCGAGGGCGAGGCCGAAGCGGGCGTCGCCCGCCGTCGTCACGACCGCCCGGGCGGCCAGCGCCTCCGCCAGATCCCCCGCGAGCTCGTTGGCACCCCGATGGCCGCCGAGCAGCGGCACGACGAAGAGCCCACCCTCGTCGACGACCAGCACCGGTGGCTCGGCCCGCTTGTCGACGAGGAGCGGTGCCAGAATGCGGATGACGATGCCGGTCGCGGCGAGCGCCACCAGGGGCCGCCCGCCAACGAAGGCGCGCCGCAGCTCATGGACGTCCGGCCCGGCAATCGTGGCCCCGCCGAGTGCCGTGGCGATCCGCTCCGCCAGTTCGGCGCTGCGCGGTCCCAGATGCCAGACGAGCGGCTTCATGCCGGTCGGCCGGCGAGCACGAGTGCGAAATAGGGTGGCTCCTCGTCGGCCGGCCAGTCGGCGACCGGCACGATCCGCTCCTCGGGCCAGCCGACCCAGGCGACGAGCATCGCATCGGCGAGCCGCCCCTGCCGCTCGAGGATCGCCTTGAGCATGGGCAGGCGGTGCCCGACCTTGAGAATGGCCACCTGATCGGCCGCCGCGATCAGGGCCTCGAGGCGCTCCTCGGGGAGAAGGGAGGAGAGGATCGCGAAGCTGTCCCGGCGCCGCGCCAGCACCCGGCCGAGCTTCGAGGAAGCGGCGGCGAAGGACATGATGCCGGGCACCACCTCGAAGGCGAAGCGGTGGCGCAGCCGGTCGAGCAGGTAGGCGAAGCTGCCGTAGAGCAGGGGATCGCCGAGGCAGAGCAGCGCCACGTCGCGCCCCGCCTGGAGCTCGGCCGCCAGGGTGTCGGCGGACTGGTCGTAGAAGCCCGCGATCACCTCCGGCTCCAGGCGCATCGGTGCTTGGAGCGGGACTTCCGTGTGATCGGCGCGCAGGTGCGCGGCAACGATGTTCCGCGCCAGGCTTGCTTCCCCCTCGGCCGAGAGATACGCGATCACCGGCGAGGCTTCGATGGCCGCCACCGCCTTCAATGTCAGGAGACCGGGATCGCCCGGCCCGACGCCGACGCCAATGAGCTTGCCGCTGGTCATCGATCGCCCCTCAGAGCCCGCCGGCCACTGGCCTGGTGAACACCCACTGGGTGACCGGCGCCTTGGCCTTCCAGCCGAGCGTGCGGCCGAGCCCCTCGGCGTGGCTGATGGCGATCCGCGCCAGCTCGCCGCCATGCCGGCGGCGGAGATCGAGCAGCCGGGCCTCGCCGCCGAGGGTCACTGCGTTGACGACCAGCCGGCCGCCGACAGCCAGCCGGTCAAGGCAGAGATCGATAAGGGAGGGCTCGGCGACCCCGCCACCGATGAAGATCGCATGGGGTGCCGGACCTTCCGGGAGCACGTCCGGCGCCTTGCCCTCGATCACCTCGAGCTCGGGCACGCCCAGGCGATGCGCGTTCTCGATCAGCATGGCGAGGCGCTCGGGCCGCGCCTCGACCGCGACGGCGGTGAGCGGCCGGTCCGGACAGGACCGGCCGGCGAGCAGCCATTCGATGGCGATGGAGCCGGCGCCGGCGCCGATGTCCCAGAGCCGCTCGCCCGGTCGGGGAGCCAGGTGCGCGAGCGTGATGGCGCGCATGTCCTGCTTGGTGAGCTGGCCGTCATGGATATAGGCATCGTCCGGCAGGCCCTGGCTCACGCCATGACCGGCGACAGCACCGGCATCCAGCTCGATGCCCAGGGTGTTGAGATCGGCGAACCGCCGCGCTGCCGCCTCGTCGGCGCGAAAGCTCACCCGATGCTCGTCCGGCCCCCCCAGATGTTCGAGCACGGTGAGCGTGGCATGGCCATGGCCGGCGCCCGCCAGGAACTCGCCGATGGCAGCCGGCGAAGCCCCGTCCGCGGTCAGGACCAGCAGCCGGCGACCGGGTGCCAAATGGCGGGCGAGGCTCGCGAGCGGCCGGCCGTGCAGGCTGAGGCAGAGGCAGTCGGCGAGCGGCCAGCCCAGTCGCGCGGCGGCGAGCTGCAGGGCCGAGACCGTGGGATGAAAGCGCAGTTCGCTGACGTTGAAGCGCTGGAGGAGGAGGCGGCTGATGCCGAACCACAAGGGATCGCCCGAGGCGAGCACGACAGCCGGTGGGCGCCCGCGCTGGGCGACAAGACGTTCGAACGCGGCGTCCATCGGGCTCGACCATGCGACACGCTCACCGGCGCCGAGCCCGTCTACCATGGCCAAGTGGCGGCGGCCACCGACCACGAGATGGGCACCCTCGATCAGCGCGCGAAGTTCGTCGCCGAGGCCTTTGGCGCCATCGGCACCGATGCCCACCACGTCGAGCCAGTGGCCAGTCATTGCTGGGGGTCCCAAAGCGCGTTGACGGCGGCGGCGGCCATCGCACTGCCGCCGCGCCGGCCGCGCAGGGTCAGGAAGGGCACGGCCGGCGATGCCGCGATGAGCGCATCCTTCGACTCGGCTGCCCCGACAAAACCCACAGGAAAGGCGAAAATCGCCGCCGGGCGCTCGGGCCAGAGGGCCAGCCGCTCGAGCAGATGGAAAAGGGCGGTGGGCGCGTTGCCGATGACCACCACGGCACCATTGAGCCGCTTCCGCCAGAGCTCGACGGCGGCAGCGCTGCGCGTCGTGCCCAGCATTGTCGCGAGCGCCGGAACTTCTGGATCGGCGAGCGTGCAGCTCGGCTCGACCGCGGCCGGCAGCCGACGACGGATGATCCCGGCCTTGACCATCTCCACATCGCAAAAGAGCGCCGCACCGCATTCGAGGGCGTTGCGAGCAGCCGTGACGACCTGGCCGGACCAGGCGAGGTCGGTCGGGATGTCGGTCATGCCGCAACTGTGGATCAGCCGCCGCGCCACCGGCCGCAGCTCCGCCGGCAATGCCGCCAACGCCGCGCCCGCCTCGGCCTCGATGAGGGCGAAGGAGCGGGCGTAAATCGACTCGGGCTCGCGCAGATAGGCATGCATGGCGATGGTCATGGCGGAGGGGCGTGGCCCGCGCAAGGCAGTCCTGCGACCCGGCTTGCTTCGCTTATCGCACCTGCTAAGGCGACGCCATGTGGACCGGCAGTCTCTTCATCAGTATCGCCGCCGCCCTGCTGATCGACCGTGTCGCGGGCGAGCCCGACGCGGTGTGGCGCCGCCTGCCGCATCCGGTCGTGCTGGTCGGGCGGGCAATCGACCTTTTGGAGCGTCGTTTGCGGCGGCCTGCCGACACACCCGCGCGCGAGCGCCGGATGGGCACGGTGCTGATCACCCTGCTGACCCTGGCAGGTCTGGCCTGCGGCTGGTTCCTGCAGACGGCACTTCTGGCGCTGCCGCTCGGCTGGCTCTGGCTCGGGCTCATCATGAGCACGCTCATCGCCCAGAAGAGCCTTCTCGATCATGTAGACGCCGTCGCGGCCGGGCTACAACAGAGCATCGAGGTGGGGCGGCTCGCCGTGGCGCGGATCGTCGGCCGCGACACGGCGACGCTCGACGGGCCGGCGATCGGCCGGGCTGCCACCGAATCGCTCGCCGAGAACCTCTCCGACGGGGTCATCGCCCCGCTCTTCTGGGCTCTTCTGCTCGGCCTGCCCGGCATCCTCGCCTACAAGATCGTCAACACGGCAGACAGCATGATCGGACACAAGACCCCTCGCCACCTTCATTTTGGTCGGGCGGCGGCACGGCTCGACGACGCGCTGAACTGGCTGCCGGCACGGCTAACCGCGTCGCTCGTCATCGTCGCTGCCAGCTGCACGGGCACGGCGCGGGAAGCCTGGCGGATCACGCGGCGCGATGCGCGCCTGCACCGCTCGCCCAATGCCGGCTGGCCGGAGGCCGCCATGGCCGGCGCTCTCGGGGTTCGCCTCTCGGGGCCGCGGATCTATGGCGGGAAGCCGACCATCGAGCCCTGGGTTGGCGACGGCAGTGCGGAGATCGGCCCAGCGAAGCTCCGACAGGCGCTGCGCCTCGCTGACCGGGTCTGGCTGCTCGTCCTGGTCGCCGTCCTCGGTTTCTGCGGCCTCAGCCTGACGTGACGCCAGAGATAGCCTCGATCCGGCGCATGTCGAGATGGGTGGCGAGATGATCCGCCAGCTCGTCGAGCACGCGATCGATGCGCGCCGCGTAGGCCTCGCCGCCAGCTGGCCGCTCCCGCAGTCGGCCCAGGAAGGATCGCCGGAAGCGATCGGCCACGAAGAGCCCGTGCAGATAGGCGCCCATCACCCGGCCGTCGGCGCTGATGGCGCCATCGGGGTGGCCCTCGATCCAGAGCATCGGCCGGATGGTGTCCGGACCTTCGGTGCGGCCCTGGTGGATCTCGTAGCCCTCGACCTCGAGACCGCTCGATACGTCCACGGCCTTTGCCTGGCGCACGGTTTTGGCGGGCGCCAGCACCGTCTCGACATCGAGCAGGCCGAGCCCCTGGCTGCTGCCCGGCGGCCCTTCGAGCCCTTCAGGATCGTGCACCGACCGGCCGAGCATCTGGAAGCCGCCGCAGAGTCCCAGGACCCGCCCGCCGCGCCGGTGATGCGCCAGGATGTCGATGTCCCAGCCGGCGGCGCGGAGAGCGGCGAGATCCGAGCGCGTGGCCTTGCTGCCGGGGAGGAGGACGAGGTCGGTGTCGCCGGGCAGAGCCTCGCCGGCCTCGAGCAGGACGAGGTCGACGTCCGGCTCGAGTCGCAGGGGATCGAGATCGTCGAAATTGCTGATCCGCTGCAGGCGGGGCACGGCGATCCTGATGCCGCCCGGTCGCCTGGTGCCGACGAGCCCGAGCACGTCCTCGGCCGGCAGGTCGCGCGCGGCGGCGAACCACGGCAGGATGCCGAGGCAGGTGAGGCCGGCTCGCTCCAGGAGGAGCGGCAGGGCCGAATCGAAGAGGCGAGGATCACCCCGGAACTTGTTGACGATGTAGCCTTTTATCAGCGCCCGCTCTGACGGTTCGAGCAGCGCCATGGTGCCGACCAGCGACGCGATGACCCCGCCGCGCTCGATGTCGCCAACGAGCAGGACGGACACCTCGGCGGCCACGGCGAACCCCATGTTGGCGATGTCGCCCTGGCGGAGATTGACCTCGGCGGGGCTGCCGGCGCCCTCGACGATGACGAGATCAGCCTCGGCCCGCTGCCGGGCGAAGCTCTCGAGCACGGCCGGCAGCAGGCGGGGCTTCAGCGCGTGGTAGCCGCGGGCGTCGGCCTGCGACAGCATGCGGCCCTGAACGATCACCTGGGCGCCGAGCTCGCCCGTCGGCTTGAGCAGAACCGGGTTCATGTGCACGTCGGGGGAAACCCGGCAGGCCAGGGCCTGCAGCGCCTGGGCCCGGCCGATCTCGCCGCCGTCGGCGGTGGCCGCCGCGTTGTTGCTCATGTTCTGCGGCTTGAAGGGCCGGACGGCCAGCCCCCGATTGGCGAAGTGGCGGCAGAGGCCGGCCACGAGCAGCGACTTGCCGGCATCGGACGACGTGCCCTGGATCATCAGGGCAGCGCTCATGCGGGCTGGACCGCCGCCGGCGGGCGCCGACGCCGGCGCTCGGCCCGCAGGCCGATCCAGGAGTGGATCCCGAGCGCCAGGATGATGATGCCGCCGCCGACGAGGCTGGCACCGGTCGGCTCCTCGGCGAAGGCGAACCAGACCCACAAGGGCCCGAGGACGGTCTCGACCAGCATCAAAAGGCCGACCTCGGGGGCGGGCAGGTAGCGCGGTCCGCTGCTGATCAGGATGAACGAGATCGGCACGACCAGTCCAACCAGAATGGGCAGGTAGATCAGGTCGTTGCCGGTAACGGCGAGGGTCGGGGCGAAGGGCAGGGCGAGGGCGGCGGTCACCAGGCCGGAGAGTGCCACGGCCGGGAGCATATTCCGGGCCTTGGCCTTGCGCAGGAGGACGAAGATCAGCGCCATGACGAGCATCAGAGCCAACGCGGCGAGATCGCCGGCGAGCCCGCCCGTGGCGTAGCCGCCACCGACGGTCAGGGCCACGGCAGCCAGCGCCACGCCGCCAGCGATCAAGGTGCGGGGCGGCGTGCGCTCGCCCAGCAGCAGCCATGCCAGGAGGGCGGCAGCCAGTGGCGAGGCGGCGATGATGACCAGCGTGTTGGCAACGAGCGTGTGGTTGATCGAGTACACGAAGAGCAACTGGGTAACGCCGTGCAGCGCCATGATCGCGACACCGATCCAGCCGGTGGCGCGAATCACGCGCCAGAGGCAGCCGCCGTGCCGGCAGGCCGAAACCGTCATCTGGACCGAGAAGAAGCCGATGCCCCGCCAGAACAGGAGGGTCCAGGGATCCGCCTCAATCAGCCGCAGCAACAGCGCATCGGGTGTCAGGATCAGGACACCGGTGGCGACGATCAGCAGTCCCTTGGCGTGCTCGGAGAGGCCGGGATGATCAGAATTCGACACCGAGCTGTCCTTTGACCCCGGCGCGGAACGGGTGCTTGACCAGGGTCATCTCGGTGACGAGATCGGCCATTTCGATCAGCTCCGGCTTGGCGTTGCGGCCGGTGACGACGACATGCAGGTCCGGTCGTTTGGTGCGGAAGGCCCCGAGCACCCGCGCCAGCGGCAGGTAGTCGTAGCGGAGCACGATATTGAGCTCGTCGAGAATGACCATGTGCAGCGACGGATCCTGCAACATGGCCTCGGCCTCGGCGAAGGCCGCCTCGGCGGCGGCGATGTCGCGGGCGCGGTCCTGCGTCTCCCAGGTGAAGCCCTCGCCCATCACCTTGATCTTGACGAGGTCTGGGAAGCGCTCGAGTAACCGCCGCTCGCCGGTGTCTCGCCTTCCCTTGACGAACTGGATCACGCCGAGCTTCAGCCCATGCCCCAACGTGCGCATCGCCAGGCCCCAGGCGGCGGTGCTCTTGCCCTTGCCGGTCCCGGTATGGACGATCAGCAACCCTTTCTCGATCGTCTTCGAGGCGTAGAGCTTGTCCTTGGCCGCCTTGATGCGGGCCTTCTTCAGGGCGTGGGTCGCATCGCTGTCGGTCATCTGTGGCCTCCTGCAGTACCTGCCGGCAACTGCTAACGTTAACGGGCGCACCGCGCCATAATGCCGATCGGGACGGTGCGAGGTGGCACCGGTGTCGTTGTCGGGTCAAGAGTGGGGCATCGTTCGAGGGAATGCTGGAGCTGACCACCGCCATGCTCGTTTCGTGTCTCGCTGCCAGCTTCGTGCTCACCGTTCTGGTGGCGCTTGCGGTCCTCGCCCGGACGGGACTTCGGGGTCGCCGGTGGCTGCTGATCTGCGGCTTCGGTCTTGGCCTCGTCTGCGGGGCGGTCGAGCTCGGCCTGCCGCGACAACTGCCGCCGCTGACGCTCCTGGTCGACGGCTGGCCGTACGCGGTCTGGCTCGAGATCGGGCTGCATGCGCTGTTCGCTGGACTTACCTATTTCGTGATCGTCGGCATCCTGCTGCGCGCCGTCATGCAGCTCTCGCGCCCCACGGCGCGCCGCCGTGGTGACGTCGTGGCGCTTGCCGCTGGTCTCGGCTGCGGGCTGGCCCTCAGCGCGACGGCGCTCAGGCTCGGACTCATTGGGGTGTGGCCGCCGAGCGCTCTCTTCGTCGCGGTTGTCTACCCGCCCGTGCAGCTCTGCTTCGCCCTCCTGCTGGCGGCCGGCGTGCTCGCCACCCGCGCCGGCGCCCACATGGCGTCACGTTTCTGGAAGCTCGCGGCGGCCGTGCTGCAGACCGGCTACCAGTTCGTGCTGCGCACCAACGACACGATCGGCCACTGGCTCGCCTGGCTCGAGCCGGAATCGATCGGCTGGCTCTGGCTCGGCCTGATCGGCCTCGCCTGGGCGCTCGGCCTCGCCGTCATGGTCGGTCTTGGCCGTGCCGAGCCACCCGAGGCGCATATCGAGACGGCGTCGCCGGGAGGGCTGCTGAGTGCCCGATTCTGGCTCTGGGCCGGGATCGTGGTGCTGGCCCCGACCGGCGCACTGCTCGCACTCGGGCTCAGCGCCGATCTCGGGGTGCTTACCGCCCGCGTCATGCTGCTCGCCCTCTTCGCCACGCCGCTGATGGCGGCGGCCATCCTGCTCAGGACCGCGCTCAGCCTGCAGCGTCGCCCGACGGAGCCATCCGCAGTCCCTCGATGATCGCCTGGGCGCTGTTGCGCCGGGGCTGCCAGAGGCCGCGCTCGACCGCCTCGGCGAAACGGTCGGCCGTCTCGCGAAGCGCTGCCGGGTTGTTCTCCGTCATGAAGTCGCGCACCTGCTCGTCGCCGAGATAGGCGTCGAACAGCACTTCGAAGTGGTGGTTCTCGACCAGCCTCGTGGTGGCGGCGTAGGCGAAGAGATAGTCGACCGTGGCGGCGATCTCAAAGGCGCCTTTGTAGCCGTGGCGCATAACCCCGTTCAGCCATTTCGGGTTGGCCGCCCGGCCGCGCACGACCCGCCCGATCTCTTCCTTTAGCCCCCGAATCCGCAGCCGCCCGGGATTGGCGTGGTCGGCATGCAGCACGATCGGCTGGCGGCCGGCGAGGTGCCGCACCGCCACCGTCAGGCCCCCCTGGAACTGGTAGTAGTCGTCGCTGTCGAGGATGTCGTGCTCCCGGTTGTCTTGGTTGTGCAGGACGACCTCGATTGCGTGGAGGCGATCCCGCAGCTCGCCCGAGGCCGCATGACCGTCGACGCCGCGGCCGTAGGCCCATGAGCTCCAGGCGAGATAGGACTCGGCGAGCTCGCTCTCATCCACCCAGCCGCCGGAATCGATCAACGCCTGCAGGCCGGCGCCGTAAGCACCCGGCTTCGAGCCGAAGAGCCGGTAGCTCGCCTGCCGGCGTGCGGCGGCCCCGTCCACGCCTTCGGCGACGAGGCGGTCGCGGTCCCGGCGGAAGGCTTCGCCAAGCGGATTCATCGCCGCCGGCTCGTCGGCCTCGGCCACGGCTCTGACCGCATCGTCGAAAAGCGCCATCTGCTCTGGGAACGCATCGCGGAAGAACCCGGAGACGCGCATCGTCACGTCGATGCGTGGCCTGTCCAGGACGTCGAGCGGCAGGAGCTCGATCCCGGTGACCCTGCCCGACGCCGGCTCCCAGAGCGGCCGGCAGCCGAGGAAGGCCAGGGCCTGGGCGATGTCGTCGCCGCCGGTCCGCATGTTGGCGGTGCCCCAGGCCGAGAGGGCAATGCGCCGGGGCCAGTCGCCGTGCTCCTGCCGGTGCTGCTCGATCAGCGTCTCCGCCGAGCGCCAGCCTAGCGTCCAGGCGGTCGGAGTCGGCACGGCGCGCGTGTCCACGCTGTAGAAATTGCGGCCGGTCGGCAGAACGTCCAGCCTGCCGCGCGTCGGCGCACCCGACGGGCCAGGCTCGACGAAGCGGCCATCGAGCCCGGCGAGAAGCGCCGACAGCTCCGCCGTGGCTCCGGATTCGAGACGGGCCGCCAGCTCGGTTTGGATGAAGCCCAGAACGGCGCTGGTGGCCTGCCAGTCCGGTCCCGGCGGCAGATCGCCGCCGACCAGCGATCGGGCGATGTCTTCGAGCGCCGCCCTGACGTCACCCATATGTCTGCAGCGACCGAGGAGCGGCGGCACGGTGCCGGCGGCGGCGGTCGGCTCGACGGTCATGGGGTCCGGGCCGATGCCGAGGTCCCGGGCGAGGGCTGTGATCAGCGAGGCGTCTGCACCTTCCCCGCGGCCGCGCTTGAGCCGGGTCAGCGCCAGCAGGAGATCGGTCCGCCGGGAGCCGGTCGGTGCCGATCCGAGGATGTGCAGGCCGTCCCGGATCTGAAGCTCCTTGAGCTCGCAGAGATGGTTGTCGAGCGTCGTAAGCGATGCTTCGTCTCGCGGGTCGAGTCCGAGATCGCGGTCGAGCCCGAGCCGTGCCGAAAGCTCCAGGATCTGCTGCCGCAAGGGGGCGAGGCGCCGCGGATCGAGTTCACGGGCGCTGGCATACTCGTCGACCAGAGCTTCCAGCGCCGCAAGCTCGCCGTAGTGCTCGGCCCGGGTAAGGGGCGGCGTGAGGTGGTCGATGATGATTGCCTGGGCACGGCGCTTGGCCTGGCTGCCTTCGCCTGGATCGTTGACGATAAAAGGGTAGAGATGGGGTGTCGGTCCGAGCGCGATCTCGGGCCAGCACGTGGCGCCCAGCGCCAGCGCCTTGCCGGGCAGCCATTCGAGATTGCCATGCTTGCCGAGATGCACGACGGCCTGGGCACCCCAGATGTGACGGAGCCACCAGTAGCAGGCGAGGTAGCCATGTGGCGGCACGAGGTCGGGACTGTGGTAGGTCGCGTTCGGATCGACTTGGTAGCCGCGCGCTGGCTGGATGCCGAGGACGACACGGCCGAGACTGTGCAGGCTCAGGCGAAACGCGCCATCGACCACATGCGGGTCCACCTCCGGAGGGCCCCAACGGGCGTCGATTTCCGCCCGCGCAGCCGCCGGGATCGTGGCGAGCAGCCGCCGGTATGTCTCAACGGGCAATGAGATTGTCGAGCGCCGCGTGGCACGGTCGGCGAGGGCGTTGGTCGGGCCCGCCTGGAGCATGGCCATTAGGGCACCGGTGTCTGGTGGCGCATCCGTCACGTGGTAGCCCGCCTGGGCGAGGGCTTCGAGCACGGCCAGGGTGCTCGCCGGCGTATCGAGGCCGACTCCGTTGGCGAGCCGGCCATCGCGATCCGGATAGTTGGCGAGCAGCACCGCCACGCGCCGCTCTGCCGCTGGCGTCTTCGCCAGATCGACCCAGGCCCGGGAAAGGCGGGCGACGAAGGCGACGCGATCCGGGACCGGCCGGTAACGGGTGAGCGTGATCTCGGTCGCCGCATCGATGACCGGGTCACCCTTGAACGAAACGGCACGGGTGAGCAGCCGGCCGTCGATCTCCGGCAGGGCCACGGACATGGCGAGGTCGCGCGGGCTGAGGCCGGTGGTGCCGGCAGCCCAGGCGGATTCGCTGCCGCCCGAGGCGATCAGCTGCAGGACCGGGCGGCCGGTCGCCGAGAAGGGTGTCCGGCTGGCGGCGGCACCAGGGGTGGTGACGGCAAAGCCCGTGAGATTGAGCACGATCGAGACCGGATGGCGGGCAAGGGCAGCCTCGACCACCGCCTGGACCTCGGGGTCCTTAAGTCCGGCGACGTGCAGGGCCAGGCAATTCAGCCCGGCCTCGTCGAGGGCTGCGATAATGGCGTCGATGAGCGCCAGATCACCGCTCTGGACCATGGCCCGGTAGAAGACGAGGGCCGCGATTGGCCGGCCATCGCCCTTGGGCTCGCAGTATAGCCCGGCCTTCGGGAGTGCTCGTGGCGATGGGGGGGTCGCATCATAGCCGAGCTCGCTGGCAAGGAATTCGAGGGCGGCCCCAAGATTCTCGATGCCGCCATGCAGGAAATACCCGTGCAGGGCGTCGAGCAGCTCGTTCGGCAGGGTCGAGAGCCGCGCGAGCTCCGGGTCGGGCCGGTCGTCGCCGGGCAGGCAGACGAGGCCGATGCCGCGCTCCAGGGCGAGCCGCCTGAGCTGCTCGACGCCATAGCTCCAGTAGGAACGGCCGCCGAGCAGGCGAACGACGATCAGGCGTGCAGCACAGAGCGTCTTCTCGACATAGAGATCGACCGACAGGGGATGGTGGAGCTGCAGGAGATTGGCCAGGCGCAGCGTCGGCCGGGCAGCCGCGCCGCGTCTGGCATGGGCCGCGGCGAGGCCGGAAAGCTCGCTCTCGGCGGCGGAGAGGATCACCAGCTCCGCCGGGCTCTGGCCGAGGTCGACGGCATCATCGCCGACATCGCTCGGGGCCGACCTGGCGCTCAGGAGGTGCACGGTCTCAGCCTTCCGGCTTGAGACGCAGCGGCAGGCCGGCCGTGACGAGGTCGACCCGGTCGGCCATTGCCGCGAGCCGCTGATGCAGCGCCCCAGTCGCATCGACGAAGGCCCGCGTCAGCGCGTCGATCGGCACGATGCCGAGTCCGACCTCGTTCGACACGAGCACGACAGGCCCGGGGAGCGCCTGCAGGATCGCGGTCAGCCCGGCGACCTCGGCTTCGATGTCGCGCTCCGCCAGCAGCAGGTTGGTGACCCAGAGGGTCAGGCAATCGACCAGCACGGCGCAATCGGCTGCGGCATGATGCCTAAGGGCGGTAGCGAGCTCCAGAGGCTCCTCGACGAGGCGCCAGCGCTCGCCGCGGCGTGCGCGATGTGCCGCAATGCGGGCCGCCATTTCGGCGTCACCGCCCTGGCCGGTGGCGAGATAGCAGGGCTGGAGGCCACTTTCGAGCACCAGCCTCTCGGCGTGGCGGCTCTTGCCGGAGCGGGCACCACCGAGGATCAGCGTCAGGCGGGGGAGGAATATGGACATGATCGGCGCGGCATGACGCCACGCGGTCGACGCGTCAAGCGGCGTGGCTTGTCGCGATTGCGCCGATCTGGCAGAGGCTCCTCGACATGATGGACCTCCTGCAGCATCCGGATCTCGCGAGCCAGCTGACGGCGCTCCTCTCCGTGGTGATGATCGACATCGTGCTGGCCGGCGACAATGCGGTGGTGGTCGGCACCGCCGCGGCCGGGCTGCCGCCCTGGCAGCAGCGTCGGGTCATCGCCATCGGCGCCACCCTGGCACTCCTCGCTCGTGTCGCTTTTGCACTGATCGCGGTGCAGTTGCTCGCGATCATCGGCCTGCTCCTGGCCGGCGGGCTGCTCCTGCTTTGGGTCGCCTGGAAGATGTGGCGCGAGTTGAAGGCCGGCGAGGCCGCGGCGGCAGGCGCCATCCCGCACGTCCTACCGGGCGGCGGGGCCGTCGCCGGCGCCGGACAGAAGACCTTCCGTTCGGCGATCATCCAGGTGGCTGTCGCCGACATCTCGATGTCGCTGGACAATGTCCTGGCCGTTGCCGGGGCGGCGCGCGACCACCCCTGGATCATGATCTTCGGCCTCGTTCTCTCGATCGCGTTGATGGCGGTGGCCGCCGGCTTCATCGCCAGGCTGATCGATCGCTACCGCTGGCTCGCTTATGTCGGCCTTCTGATCATCGTCGTGGTGGCGGTGAAAATGATCTGGGAAGGCGGCCACGAGGTCCTGGCCGTGACCGCCTTCCTCTAGCAGTCAGGCGGCGGCACGGCTGCCGGCGGTATCGGCCCGGTCCGCGAACCGCGCGAAGTTGGCCTCGAAGAGGCCGGCCACTTCCCGCGCGGCCACGTCGTAGGCGGTCGGGTCCGACCAGGCGGCCCGCGGCGAGAGAAGACGGTCGTCGACGCCGGGGCAGCTCGTCGGGACGGCAAGGCCGAAGGCCGGATCCTCGCTGAAGCGGCTGGCCGCGAGCCGGCCATCGAGCGCCGCATCGAGCAGGGCGCGCGTGGCCTCGAGCGGCATGCGTCGCCCGGTGCCGGCGGCCCCGCCAGTCCAGCCGGTGTTGACCAGCCAGCAGGTGACATCGTTCCCGGCGAGGCGCCGGCGGAGCAGCTCGGCATAGACGGTGGGATGGCGGGGCATGAAGGGAGCACCGAAGCAGGCGGAGAAGGTTGCCTGCGGCGTGTCCACGCCGCGCTCCGTGCCGGCGACGCGCGCCGTGTAGCCCGAGAGGAAATGGTAGATAGCCTGCTCGGGCGTCAACCGGCTGATCGGCGGCAGCACGCCGAAGGCATCGGCCGTCAGCATGACGATGTTGCGCGGGTGGCCGGCCATGCCGGTGGGATGGGCGTTTGCGACGAATTCCAGTGGGTAGGAGCTGCGGGTGTTCTCCGTCAGTGTCGCATCGTCGAAATCGGCGGCAGCGGTAAGCGGGTCGAGCACGACATTCTCGAGAATGGTGCCGAACCGGGTCGAGGCCTGCCAGATCTCCGGCTCCGCCTCGGCGTCGAGACGGATCGCCTTGGCGTAGCAGCCGCCCTCCAGGTTGAAGACGCCATGTGGCCCCCAGCCATGCTCGTCGTCGCCGACGAGCTGCCGCTTCGGATCGGCGGAGAGGGTGGTCTTGCCGGTGCCGGAAAGGCCGAAGAAGATGGCGACGTCGCCCGCGGCGCCGACATTGGCGGCGCAATGCATGGGGAGGATGCCGCTCGCCGGCAGCAGGTGGTTGAGCACCGTGAAGACCGATTTCTTGATCTCGCCGGCATAGGCCGTGCCGACGATCAGGACGACACGGCTGGAGAGATCGATGACGATGGCAGTGCCGCTCCGGGTTCCGTGCTGGCTCGGGTTCGCCCGCAGGCTCGGCAGCTGCAGCACGGTCCAGTGGGGCGCGAACGCATGCAGCTCGCAGTCCGGCGGACGGCGGAACATGTTGCGGGCGAAGAGGCTGTGCCAGGCCTGCTCCGTGACGATGCGCACCTTCAGCCGCGCGGCCGGGTCGGCGCCGGCCCAGAGGTCCTGGACGAACAGGCTGCGCCCGGCCATGTGCCGGAGTGCGGTGTGCCGAAGCGCGCTGAAGTCCGCCGCCGCGAGACGCTTGTTCGCCTTGCTCCAGTCGACACCCGAAGTGAGCTCGCCGCGGTCGACGAAGTACTTGTCGTCCGCGGAACGGCCGGTGATCTCCCCAGTCTCGGCGACCAGCGCACCCTCGGCGGAGAGCCTCGCCTCACCCCCCTCGAGCGCCATGGTGACCAGCCGTGCCGGAACGAGGTTCCAGTGCAACCGGCCAGGCCTGGCCGCATCGAGTATGTCCTGGGCAACTTCCCGCATGCTCGGCTCCTTCATGGTCGACATCTATCGTTCACCGGTCGGTTCGTCGGGCCGGCGGGCGCGCCGGGCGAGACGGACGAGGGCCCCTCGAGCGCTTTCGGCGTCACGCACTGGATGGTCGAACCAAAGTCGGGCGACCGACCCGCCGAGCCGCAGGTCCGTTCCTTCGGGGTCGATGCCGGTCAGCCGCCACGTGCCCGCGGGCCGGCCAAGCAGCCGCGTTGCGTAGAGCTCGACCGCTGCGGCGTGATCGGTATTCATGTGGGCCAGGATATCCTCCTCTGCCGCCCGGAGCGGGAGTTGGTCGTCTACCGGCAGCAGCACGTCGGAACCCTCCACCCAGTGGATCCGGCCGAACCCGGCGACCAGATGCGCGCGTCGCAGGTTCAGGCGGTAGAAGTTGAAATCACCGAAGCCGGCATAGCCGCCGGCGTCCGGGTGCCGGGCGAGGAAACGGGCTTTGTGATGAGGTGCGTTCGTCCTCTCGATCTCGCCCGTCAACGTCGCTCGTGCTCCGGCCAACGGGCTCGCCATGCCGGCGGTTCCGTCGACAAGCAGCGCGACACGCGGATCACGCCTGAAATGCTTCGTATGATCGGCGAGGTCGGAGAGCAGCAGAAGCGGGCTTGCGTCGTGATCGACCGCGAGCAGGACGAGCGAGACATAGGGCGCGCCCTGGGCATCGAGCGTGCCGAGAGCCGCCTGCGGGGTGTTGCGGACGAGGCGGCGGATCGTCAGGGCAGGCGTCTCGGTCATGGTGGTGAAAGCTCCGGCAAGCATGCTGCGGCGCAAAGTGTTAAGCGGCGTGTACCATCAAATAGTACGCCCTCCGGCGTCGGGCCGGCACATTCGCGGCACACTGCGATCGACCGGGACTATTGTCACGAATGCTGCGACGCGGCAGAACTGCCTCTCAACCCCGAGGCAGAGAGCACGAATTGTCCAGCGAGCCACCCGCCACCCGCCAATCCCCGATGGAGCCGATCGAGCTCGGCCGGCCAGTCGAGGTGGCGCCGGGCATCCTCTGGCTCCGCCTGCCGCTGCCCTACGCGCTCGACCATGTGAACGTCTGGCTGCTCGACGATGGCGACGGCTGGACGCTCATCGATACCGGGATCGGCGATGAGCGCTCACGGGCGATCTGGGAGCGCCTGCTGGCGGAGGAGTTCATGGCCCGCCCCATCGGGCGGATCGTCGCCACCCATTTTCACCCGGACCATATCGGCCTCGCCGGCTGGCTGGCCGAGCGGCTAGGGGTGCCCTTGCTGACGAGCCGGACCGAGTGGCTTTCTGCGCGTCTCCTCGCCCTCGACTCGACCAGCGGCTACGCCGAGGCGGGGCGGTCCTACGACATCGCGGCCGGGCTCGACGCCGGCGTCGTCGAGCAACGCTTCGCCGCCGGCAACCGCTATCGCACGAGCGTCAGCATGCCCCCCGCCGTCTTCACGCAGGTCGCCGCCGGCGACACGATCGAGATGGGCGGCGGGTCGTGGCGCGTGCTGATCGGCGAGGGCCACAGCCCGGAGATGCTCACCTTCTACAGCGCCGAGCGCAATCTTTTGATCGCCGCCGACCAGGTGCTGCCGCGGATCTCGCCAGTGGTCGCGGTCTGGCCGACCACGCCGGGCGCCGACCCCTTGCGCGACTTCCTCGCCACCCTGCCGCAATATCTCGAGCTGCCCGAGGACTGCTTCGTGCTGCCCTCCCACGATGCGCCGTTCCAGAGCCTGCACGAGCGGATCCGGAGCCTCGTCCGCCATCACGAGGAGCGGCTGGAGCTGACGCTTCAGGCCTGCGCCGAGCCCGCGACCGTGGCCCGCATCATCCCGACGCTCTTCCGCCGCAAGTTCGATGCGCACCAGCTCGGCTTCGCGCTCGGCGAGACCCTGGCCCACGTCAACTACCTCCTGCACCAGGGCCACCTCGCGGTCGTCGGCAGCGAAGGCGGGGCGAGGCTATACGGGCTGCCCTGAGGCTGCCGGGGTTTACAGTGGCGAGAAGGCGGGTCTAGTGTTCTCCGTACCGCGGGGAGGACGGCGCGCTGAACAACAAGATGCGACGCAGTCATGATGTTGCGAGGCAATGTCCATGCTGCCATTGATCGGCAAGCGTCTGGTGCAGATGCTGCTCATCATGGTGGTGGCTTCGCTCGTCCTCTTCTTCATTTTCGACAGTGACGAATTCAAGAAAAAGATCGCGGTCGCCGAGCTCGGCGGTTTTGCCGTCTCGGCGCTGAGCGACGCGGACTACCAGCAGTGGCTGGTCAACAAGGGCCTCGACGTCCCCTTCGTGCAGCGCTACGTCAACTGGTTCGGCGGCGTGCTCGCTGGCGACTTCGGTCATTCCTTCGAGAAGAACACGGATGTCGGGCCACTGCTCTGGGACCGGCTGAAGAACACGGGCATCCTGGCTTTCTGGGTGTTCGCCCTGATGATCCCGCTGTCGCTCGCCCTCGGCGTGATCGCCGGCATGAAGGAGGGCGGCAAGCGCGACCGCATCGTTTCTTTCGTCGCCGTTTTCACCACCTCCATTCCCGAGATCGCCACCGCGATCCTGCTCACCGTATTCCTGGCGCTCGGGCTCGGCTGGCTGCCGACCAAGTCCGCCATGATGCAGGGCTTCGATCCCTGGCAGCTGGTGCTGCCGGTGCTCACCCTGGTCATCTACTCCTTCGGCTATGTCGCCCGGATGACGCGCGCCTCGATGGCCGAGGTGATGACCAGCCAGTACATCCGAACGGCCATCCTCAAGGGCCTGCCGCAGAACCGGGTGATCATGCGCCACGCGCTGCGCAATGCGCTGATAGCGCCGTTCACGGTCATCGTCCTGCAGCTCAACTGGCTGCTCTCGGGCGTCGTCGTCGTCGAGGTGTTCTTCGAATATAGCGGCTTCGGCAAGCTGCTGCTGGAGGCGGCGCTCTTCGGTGACATCTACGTCGTTCAGGCCGCCACCTTTGTCGCCGTCATCGTCGCCGTGCTCTCGCAGATCGTCTCGGACGTCGGCTACACCCTGCTCAACCCGCGCATCCGCTTCGGCTGAGGGGGAGGCGACATGGCTACCATCGCCGCACCGACCAGCCCGGCCCCGTCGCTGCTCGACCGCCTGCGCCGGCCGCGCGTGCTGCTCGGCCTCGTGGCCCTCCTCTGGCTGCCGCTCGTCGCCTATGTGATGTTCGGCGTCGGCCGCATGGTGCTGATCCCGGCGATCCCGGCAACCTTGCTGCTCTACGCCCTCGCCGTGATCTCCTGGCGGGAGAGCGCGGTCGCGGTGATCGGCGTCACTCTCGTGATGTTCTGGCTCTTCATCGCTGTGGTGGTGCCGTTCCTGCCGCTCCTCGACCCGAACCAGCCGGTCCAGCCCTTCGTCACGCCGCTGACCGAAGCGCGCGACATGTTCTTCTGGCTGGGCACCGATTTTCGCGGCCGCGACATGCTGAGCCGCACGCTCTGGGGCTGCCAGCGCGTGCTGGTCTGGGGCGTCACCGCCACCGCCGTCGCCTATGTCATCGGCACGGCGCTCGGCCTCGTCGCCGGTTATCTGGCGGGCTGGTGGGACGAGGTCATCTCGTTCATCGGCAACGTCATCCTGTCGTTTCCGGTGATGGTGCTGTTCATCGTCATCCTGACCTATTTCGGCCCGTCCGGCTTCAACATCATCGTCGCCGTCACCTTCGCCTCAGCGCCGGCCATCATGCGCATCGTCCGCGGCCTGACGCTCGACATCAAGACGCGCGACTATGTCTTCGCGGCGCAGACTCGCGGCGAGCGCCCGCTCTGGATCATGGTGGTCGAGCTCCTGCCCAACGCGCGCGGCCCGATCATCGTCGATGCCTGCCTGCGACTCGGCTACACCACCGTGGCGATCACCACCCTGACCTTCCTCGGCCTCGGCCTGCAGCCGCCCGACCCAGACTGGGGGCTGATGATCAAGGAGGCGGCGGCCGCCGCCATGCTCTTCAAGTTCTCCTACATGCTGCTGGTCCCGGCCCTCTCCGTCTCCAGCCTGATCCTGGGCTTCAACCTCATGGCCGACGGTCTGCGCGAGATGAGCCTCAGGGATTGAGCAAGATGGCCGACGCGACGCCGATCCTCGAGTGCAGGAACCTCTGCATCTCCTACTTCACCCGGGCCGGGGAGATCCCGGCGGTGGTCGACTTCGATCTCATCGTGATGCCGGGCGAGGCGGTCGGCATCGTCGGCGAATCGGGCTGCGGCAAGTCCACCGTGGCGCTCGCCATCATGCAGTATCTCGGCGGCAACGGCCGCATCGTGTCGGGCGAGATCCGCTTCATGGGGCAGGACCTGACGACGATGTCGCAGGAGGAGCTGCGCCAGCTTCGTGGCTCGAAGATCGCCATGGTCTACCAGGAGCCGATGGCGTCGCTCAATCCGTCGATGACCATCGCCCGGCAGCTCATGGAGGTGCCGCTCTATCACGAGGCCGGCTGCAGCGAGGCCGATGCGCGCCAGCGTGCGCTGGAGATGCTGGCCGATGTCCGGCTGCCCGATCCCGCGCGCATCATGGACGCCTACCCGCACCAGATCTCGGGCGGCCAGCAGCAGCGCGTGGTGATCGCCATGGCGCTGCTATCGAACCCGAGCCTGCTCCTGCTCGACGAGCCGACGACGGCGCTCGACGTCACGGTCGAGGCCGGCATCGTCCAGCTCGTGCGGGAGATCAGCGAGCGTTACGGCACCTCGATGATCTACATCTCGCACAATCTCGGGCTGATCCTCGAGACCTGCGACCGGATCACGGTGATGTACTCGGGCGAGGCGGTCGAGGAGGGCAGCGTCGAGCAGGTCTTCGACCGGATGCGCCATCCCTACACCAAGGGCCTCTTCAACTCGATCCCGCTGCCCGGTGCCGACAAGCACGCGCGACCCCTGATGCCCATCCCGGGCCAGCTGCCGCTGCCGCACGAGCGGCCGCCGGGCTGCAATTTCGGCCCGCGTTGCGACCATTTCCGCGCGGGCGTCTGCGATGCGGGCCCGATCGCCATGGCGACGGTGCCGGCGCACCAGCGGCACTACACGCGCTGCGCACGGTTCAGCGAGATCGACTGGCAGGCCCGGCCGGAGGTGGTCGAGGCGGCAGCTTCCGCCAATCTCGGCGAGGTGGTGCTGCGCGTCGAGAACATGAAGAAGTACTACGAGCTGCGCGACCCCTCGCTCATGGCCCTGATCAGTGGCCGCTCGGTGCGCACGGTGAAGGCCAACGAGAAGCTCGATTTCGAGGCGCGCGAGGCCGAGACGGTGGCGATCGTCGGCGAATCCGGCTGCGGCAAGTCGACCTTCGCCAAGGTGATGATGGGTCTCGAGACCGCCACCGAAGGCAAGCTCATCCTCGACGGCAAGGACCTGGCGCAGACGCCCGTGGAGCGGCGCCGGCCGCAGGTCGTCGGCCATCTGCAGATGGTCTTCCAGAATCCCTTCGACACGCTGAACCCGAGCCACACCGTGGGTGGGCAGATCGCCCGCGTGATCAGGAAGTTCGGCGTCGAGAGCGACCAGGCCAAGGTCGAGGCCCGGGTGATGGAGCTGCTCGACATCGTCAAGCTGCCAAGGGACTTCTACAAGCGCCGGCCGCGCCAGCTCTCGGGCGGCCAGAAGCAGCGGGTCGGCATCGCCCGCGCCTTCGCCGGCAACCCCCGGGTGGTGGTCGCCGACGAGCCGGTCTCGGCGCTCGACGTCTCGGTGCAGGCGGCGGTCAGCCAGCTCCTGATGGACATCCAGCGGGAGAACCGCACCACGCTGATCTTCATCAGCCACGACCTCTCGCTGGTGCGCTATCTCGCCGACCGGGTGGTCGTCATGTATCTCGGGACGATCGTCGAGCAGGGCACCACGGACGAGGTCTTCGCGCCGCCCTATCACCCCTATACCGAGGCGCTGCTGTCGGCGGTGCCGATCGCCGACACGTCGATCCGGAAGAAGATCATCGTGCTGCATGGCGACATTCCCTCCGCGGTCGACCCGCCATCCGGCTGCCCGTTCCAGACCCGCTGCCCGCGCAAGCTCGGGGCCATCTGCGACACCGAGGAGCCGCCGATCCGCGAATTCTCGGCCGGTCACCGGATCGCCTGCCATATCGAGCCGGCGTTGCTCGCGGAAATGGAGCCGGTCATCACCATGCCGCCGGAGCAGGCGGCCGAGTAGGAATGGGGCTTCGCCTGCGGCATGGTGCGGCCGGCAGATTGATTCGTCGACGCCGACAGGCTAACTGCGATGGCTCAGGCCAGCCGTCGGCCGCCGGGACAAGTCCTTGATCACGTTGTACATCGTCGCGATCCTGATCCTGCTGCTCCTGTCGGCGGCATTTTCGGGCAGCGAGACTGCCGTCACCGCCACGGGTAGGGCACGGGCCACCGCGCTCGCCCAGGGCGGCAATCGCCGCGCCGGTACGCTCCTCAGCCTGCTCAATGATCGCGAACGGCTGATCAGCACGCTGCTGCTCGGCAACAACATCGTCAACATCATGGCGGCAGCGCTCGCGACCGACGTGCTGCTGCGGCTCTTCGGCAATGCCGGGGTGGTCTATGCCACCGCCGTCATGACCCTGCTGATCGTCATTTTCTCCGAGGTCGTGCCGAAAACCGTGGCGCTCCGCCACCACGACACGCTCGCCCTGGCCATCGCTGGCCCCTTGCGCGTCCTCGTCGTGCTGTTTCGCCCCTTCACCACGGCCATCGGCTGGGTGGTCAGGCTCGTGCTCCGCGGCCTGCGCATTCCCACCCATGGCGGCGACGTCATCTCGGCGAGCCAGCAGCTACGCGGCCTGATCGATGCCTTCGAGGCCGGTGGCGAGCTTGCGAAGCACGCCGGCGACATGCTCGACGGCGTGCTCGATCTCGAGCACGTCACGGTCGACGAGGTCATGACCCACCGTCGTCGGGTAACCGCCCTCGACGCCTCGATGACCATCGAGGCGGCCGTGGCACGGCTGCGCGACGAGCCGTACAGCCGCTTTCCGGTCTATCGCGGCTCGAGCGATCACATCGTCGGCATCCTGCATCTGCGCGACCTGCTCACGGCCGTCGCTGATCGCGAGGCGGGGGCGAGCCGCACGGTCGGCGAGATCACCCGCGATCCCTGGTTCGTGCCGGAAACGACGCCGCTCAGGAAGCAGCTCGAGCAGTTCCGCAAGAAGAAGCAGCACATGGCCTTCGTCGTCGACGAGTACGGCGATCTGCAGGGGCTGGTGACGCTGCAGGACGTGCTCGAGGCCATCGTCGGCGAGGTCTCCGAGGCCGATGATCGCGAGTTCGACGAGATCGAGCGCCTGCCGGATGGCAGCCTGCAGACCTCCGGCACCACTCAGATTCGCCGGCTCAACCGCCTCCTCGAATGGGATCTGCCCGAGGAGGACGCGGTGACGCTCGCCGGCCTCGTCATCGACGTCGCCGAGCGCATCCCGCTCGAAGGCGAGACACTGGCGATCGGCCGCTACCGCGTGACCGTGAAGAAGCGTGAGCGCAACCGGCTGTCCGTGCTGACGATCAGCCGGGCCGAGCCGGACGAGAGCGACTGACCCTTTGCAGGCCCGACTGCCGTGCCCATCTACGAGGGCAGAGATGCCTTTTGGATAATTCACGTTGAGCAGCCGGGCAATGGGTGTCGGCACGTCGGGGGTGACCATCGACGGCCGGATCGTCGGCGCTGCACTGCTGCTGCTGGTTGTGCTCGTCTGGCAGGCCGGCCAGGCGGCAGGGCCGAACATGGCGGCGCTGGCCGTGGTCGGCGGGCTCCTGGGCCTCGTTCTCCATCATGCGAGCTTCGGCTTCACCGCCGCCTGGCGGCGGTTCGTGACGACCGGCGAAGGTCATGGGCTGCGCGCCCAGATGCTGATGCTGGCCCTGGCCGTTTGCCTCTTCTTCCCGGCTCTCGCCGCCGGTGAGCTCTTCGGCCGCCCGGTCGGGGGCTTCGTCTTTCCGGTCGGTCTCGGCGTGGTCGCCGGCGCCTTTGTCTTCGGCATCGGCATGCAGCTCGGCGGCGGCTGCGGCTCGGGAACGCTCTTCACGGTCGGCGGCGGCAGCACGCGCATGGTGCTGACGCTCTTCTTCTTCGTCGCCGGCTCGGTCGTCGCCATCGGCCATCTGCCGTTCTGGCACGGGCTGCCGGGCATCGGCGGGGTCTCGGCGATCACCATGCTCGGCCTCTGGCCGGCGCTGCTGCTCCACCTTGCTCTCTTCGCCCTGATCGTGGCGCTGACGCTCCAGGTCGAGCGGCGTCGGGGCGTGTCGAGTCGGCCGCGGACGGCCGGCGACTGGCTGCGCGGGCCATGGCCGATCCTCGCCGGTGCCGCGGCACTGGCAGTCCTCAACTTCCTCACGCTCTGGCTGGCGGGACGGCCCTGGGGGATCACCTCGGCCTTCGCGCTCTGGGGCGCCAAGGGGCTGGATGCCCTGGGGGTCGAGATCGCGGCATGGCACAACTGGGGCGGCATGGCCGGCGCCATCGAGCGCTCGGTTCTCTTCGACGTCACCTCGGTGATGAACTTCGGCATCGTGCTCGGCGCCATGCTGGCAGCCGGCCTCGGCGGCAGGTTTCGGCCGACGCTGCGGCTCGGTGCGGGCGACATCGGCAGCGCCGTGCTCGGCGGTCTGCTCATGGGCTATGGCGCGCGGCTCGCCTTCGGCTGCAACATCGGCGCCTTCTTCTCGGGCATAGCCTCGGGCAGCCTTCATGGCTGGGTCTGGCTCGTCGCCGCCTTTGCCGGCAGCATGATCGGTGTCCGCCTGAGACCGTTATTCGGCCAGCCCTAGAGCGGTGAAGCCGGAACGGCAGGGTGGTTGCCGCGCGCGGTGCGTGCGATAAGCTCGCCCCCAAGCAAGGATCGGGGGAGCTCCAATGTCGAACACGCTCGTGCTGCGGCTGATCGAGGGCATGGCTGGCACCATCGAGAGCCACGCCGACCAGTTGACCCGCCTCGACCAGGCGATCGGCGACGGCGATCACGGCATCAACATGGCGCGCGGCTTCAAGGAGCTCGCGGCGCAGAAGGCGGCCATCGCCGCGCTGCCGCTGGGCGAGGCCCTGAAGAAGGCGGGCATGACGCTGGTGATGAAGGTCGGCGGCGCCTCGGGGCCACTCTACGGCACGCTCTTCATCGACATGGGCAAGGCGACGCCGGAGGCGGCGCCGACGCTCGCTGATCTGTCGGTCATGCTCGATGCCGGCATCCGGGGTGTCAAGGCGCGCGGCAAGGCGGAGGTCGGCATGAAGACGATGCTCGATGTGCTCTGCCCGGTGGCCGACACGCTGCGCTCGCTGGTCGACCAGAACGAGACCGATGGCCTCGACGAGCGGATCATCGCCGCGGCCGGCCACGCGCTGCATCGCACCACCGACATGGTGGCGAAGCGCGGCCGGGCGTCGTTCCTGGGCGAGCGCTCGAAGGGTCATCTGGACCCCGGCGCCTGCTCCTCGGCGCTGCTGATCGGTGCGGTCGTCGGCGTGCTGGCGCCATCGTCCGCCCGTTGACCGGACCGGGCGACGCGGCGCCCGGTGGCGGACCCCGGGCATTCCATGCTACGCCAGAACAGCGATCACGCCCGCGGGAGGCTCGGCCATGAAGAAGCTCATCAACGATGTCGACGCCATTCTGGGCGAGAGCCTGGCGGGCTTCGCCCGTGCCCATGGCGATCTGGTCAGCCTGAGCCAGGCGCCTCTGTTCGTCCGCCGGCGCGCCGTCACGCCGGCGGGGCAGGTGGCGCTGATCTCGGGCGGCGGGTCGGGTCACGAGCCGCTGCATGCCGGCTTCGTCGGCCGGGGCATGCTGCACGCGGCCTGCCCGGGTCAGGTCTTCACCTCGCCGACGCCGGACCAGATGCTGGCCGCCGCCGAGGCCGTCGATTCGGGGGCGGGCGTCCTCTTCATCGTCAAGAACTACGAAGGCGACGTCATGAACTTCGAGATGGCGGCGGAGATGGCGCCCTGTGCCACTGCCCGCGTGCTCACCAATGACGATGTCGCCGTCGAGAACTCGAGCTACACGACCGGCCGGCGGGGGGTCGCCGGCACGGTCGTGGTCGAGAAGATGCTGGGGGCGGCGGCGGAGACGGGGATGGACCTCGCCACGCTGCAGGCGCTCGGCGAGCGGGTCAACGGCGCCACGCGCTCGATGGGCTGTGCCCTCACGAGCTGCACCGTGCCGGCCGCCGGCGGCCCCACCTTCGAGATCGGCGAGGCCGAGATGGAGATGGGGGTCGGCATCCATGGCGAGCCGGGCCGCAGGCGGGTGGCGCTGGCCTCGGCGTCGGCGATCGTCGAGGAGATGATGGGGGCCATCCTGGCCGACCTGGGCGCGGCCAAGGGCGAGGATGTCCTGCTCCTGGTCAACGGCTTCGGCGCCACGCCGCTCATGGAGCTCTACCTCGTCTACGACGAGGCGGCGCGCCGGGTGGAGGCCGCCGGGCTCACCGTCGCCCGCTCGCTCGTCGGCAACTGGTGCACCTCGCTCGACATGGCCGGCTGCTCGCTGACGGTGACACGCCTCGATGCCGAGACGACCGGCCTCTGGGATGCGCCCGTGCATACGCCGGCGCTGCGATGGGGCTGCTGAAAGAGGAGCTGCTGGCCGCGACCGGCGCCGACCGCGAGCTGGACCGGCGGCTCGCCGCGGAGCTCGGCGCACCACCGGCCGCCTATACGGCCTCGATCGATGCGGCGCTCGACCTGATCCGCCACGCCCTGCCCGGCTGGGGCTGGCATCTCGGCTGGCATGCGGACGGTATTCGCCCCTATGCCAGCCTGCACGATGCGGCCCGCACCGTGCATGTCGAGGCGGCCGGGCCAACGGTGCCGGTGGCGCTCCTGCGGGCCATGGGCGAGGCGCTCATCCATGTGCCCGGGACAGGCGATCCGCCTGCCGGATCGGCTCCGGCAGGCGATAGCGCCCGGTAAGGGCGAGCACGGCGGCGACGGCACCGTCGAGGTCGATCAGGTGACCGACCGAGACGAAGAGCGGCCGGCAGCCGGCCTTGCTGCGGACCACGGCACCAATGATCTCGGCCCTGTCGTGCAGCGGGCTGGCGGCCCCGCGCTCGGGGGCCGGCTCGACGAAGCTGCCGATCAGGCGCGACTTGGCGACACCGATGGTCGGGCGGTCGAGCAGCACGCCCAGATGGCTGGCGAAGCCACAGCGGCGGGGATGCGCCCGCCCCTGGCCATCGACCAGCACGAGGTCATAGCGTGCCGCCAGCAGGCCCAGCACCGCCAATGCCGCCGGCACCTCGCGGAACGAGAGGAAGCCGCTGCGGTAGGGAAAGCCGACGGGCAGGGAAAGCTGGGCGCTCTCGACGAGCTCGTGGCTCCCGGCGTCGAGCACGGCCGCGGCGGCGAAGGCGGTCCGGCCGTCGCGGCTGAAGTGGACATCGACGCCGGCGACGAGCCGCGGCACGAAGCCGGCCGGCGCCCTTTCGGACACGAGGTGGCGGACCATCTCCTGCATCGCCCGCGCCGTGGCGAGGTCGGATGGCCAGTCGGCGAGCCGTTCGTCGATGCTGACCATCGCGCGCGTTCCGTCTAGTGTGGCCCGGTCGAATCCCGGGGGAGGAACCGATCGTGACCGGACCGAAGCTGCAGACGCCGCCCGGCGCCACCGATACGCATATGCATTTCTACGGACCCTATGATCGCTGGCCCCTGCCGCCGACGAGCTGGAACAGCCCGCCGGAGGCGACGCTGGCCCAGTACCGCGAGGTGCAGAAGCGGCTCGGCCTCGAACGGGTCGTGGTCGTGCAGGCGGCGGGCTACGGTTACGACAATACCGTCACCATGGACAATGTCGGGGTGATCGGCGAGACGGCTCGGGCGATCGTGGTCGTGCCCAAGGGCACCGCCGAGGCCGAGCTCGACCGGCTGAACCGGGCCGGGGCCAGGGGGCTGCGTGTCTTCATGCTCAAGGGCGGGGTCTACGACTGGGCCGACCTGCCCGAGCTCGCCGCCATGGTGAAGCCCTTCGGCTGGCACCTGCAGGTGCAGCTCGACGGTCGGCTGCTGCCGGAGCATGTCGACGCCCTGCTCGGCCTCGGCGTGCAACTCGTCATCGACCACACCGGCAAGTATCTCGAGCCGGTCGATGTCGATCACCCGGCCTTCGCCTGCCTGCGCCGGCTGGTCGGCGCGGGCGCTTATGTCAAGCTTTCGGCACCCTACGAGACCTCGAAGGTCGGCCCGCCGACCTATGACGATGTGGGCCGGCTGGCCCGGGTGCTGGTCGAGGATGCGCCCGAGCGCATGCTCTGGGCGAGCAACTGGCCACACCCGGGCCATGCGCCCAAGGACGACGCCATGCTGCTCGACACGCTGCTCGACTGGGCGCCGGACGAGGCGGACCGCCGTCGGATCCTGGTCGACAACCCGGCCCGGCTCTACGGATTCCAGGAGTAAGCGACATGGCGGAGGTCGAGACGCTGCTGCTGGAGCCGGGCCATGACGTGCCGAACTCGCCGCTGCCGGTGCTTCTCTACCGTGCCGCCTGCGAGGCAGGGCCGGGGCTCGGGGATCGGCTGGAGCGGCTGTTCCGGGCCAACGGCTGGGGCGGCACCTGGCAGAACGGCATCTTTCCCTACCAGCATTTCCACGACGACGCGCACGAGGTGCTGGGCATCGCCCGGGGGGAGGCGGTGGTGCAGCTCGGTGGTGCGGGCGGGCCGGAGGTCTCGGTCCGGGCCGGCGACGTGGTGGTCCTGCCGGCGGGGACCGGCCACAAGCGCCTTTCGTCCAGCGCCGACCTCCTCGTCGTCGGTGGCTACCCGCCGGGCCAGGAGGGGCCGAGCGTCCTGCGCCCTGCCGGCGAGAGCATGACATCCCTGGTCGGGCGCTGCGCTGCCGTGGCGCTGCCCGAGACCGACCCGGTCGAAGGCGCTGACGGCCCGCTCACCCGCCTCTGGCGGGGCGGCGACGAGCCTGCGGGTGGCGCGTGATGCCGGGCCCTTGGATCGCTGCCGGCCTTCTCCTGGCGCTCGCCGTCGCCGCTCCGGCAGGGGCGCAGGACGGGGCGACGGGCCAGACGCTGGAGCAGCTCGAGGGGCTGGAGGAGGAGGCGGCCGGGGGGAGCGGCGCGCCGGCAGCCGAGCCCTTGACGAAGACCGAGGCGGCGGCGGTCGACCCCGAGGGTGCGGCACCGCTCGAGGACCCGCTGACCTGCCTCGCCCGGACCATCTACTGGGAGGCCAAGGGCGAGGATGTGGCCGCCATGGAGGCGGTCGCCAACGTCGTCATGAACCGTCTCGCCGCCGAGCCCTTCCCGGACACGATCTGCGGCGTGGTGACCGAGGGCAAGGAGGGCGGGCCCTGCCAGTTCGCCTGGTGGTGCGACGGCAGCCCCGACGATGTCGAGGAGCCGGACCGCTATGCGATCACCACCGATGTGGCACGCCGGGCGCTGAACCAGGAGCTGCCCGATCGCACCGACGGCGCCCTCTTCTTCCACGGCATCAACGACACGCCCGACTGGGCCGCCGATTATGTCGAGACGGCGCGGGTCGGCGATCACGTGTTCTACCGGCCAGCGAACGAGGGCGGGGGCTAGGAGCCGTCATGAGCGCTCGCCGTGGGCGCCGATGAACCAGGCATCCTTGTCGACGGCACGGCTGACGGCGGTGAAGAGGTCCGCCGTGTCGTCGTCGCCGGCTTCGTCGGCCTTCGAGATGGACTCGCGAACGGCCTTGCCGAAGGCCATCAACCGCTCCTTGAGGGCCGTGACATGCTCTTCCTGCCTCGTGATCTCGGGCGGGTAGGCCTCGAGCGTCGTCTCCTCCGCCACCACCTGCACCGTGCCCTTCGCCTGCCCGCCCAGGATGACGCAGCGCTCGGCCATCGTGTCGGCGTGGCCGCGCATGCGTTGGGCGACCTCGTCGAGCAGCAGATGAATGCCGATGAAGGAGGGGCCCTTGATGTTCCAATGCGCGTGCTTGACGGCCAGCACGAGGTCTAGCGCCTCGACGAGACGCGCGTTCAATTCCTCGATCATCTCCGTCCTCACGGACCGATCGAGATTCTCGACGAAGGCAGTCGGCATCCTGGCACCCTTTCGCATGTTCGCCGCCTCTCTCACGAGGCGCCGGTTCCGTGACCGACCGCTGCATCAGGCAGGATCGCCCACACCCGGATGCTCGAACTGCTGCCGGGGGCCGGGGTTCCGGAAGGGCTCTGTTCTAGGTTTTATAACCTATTGCCGATCACGAGGCAAGCCCGTTGCGGGTCCGTTCGGCAATCCGTGCCATGCTCGGGTCCGGGGCCAGCGGCAAACCTCGCCCAGGGGATAGAAAATCCTTTTGTTCAATGACTTGCGTGGCCCCGGGTTCGTTGGCAACAGCCCGGGTTCGTTCGTCGATTCCGTGGGTTTTTCGAGCGAATCCTCGGGTTCGATCGTCGTTTGGTCGGGTTCGTTCGTCGGCGGCTGTTGCAGAATCTGCGACAATCCGGGGAAATGTCGCGGAATCCGCGCCATCACGGATGCTTATGGCGCGTCCGGCGCGACAATCTCGGGCTGGATGTCGCGGTATACGCGACAACCCGAGCGGAACTGTCGCGGAATCCGCGACAACCCGAGCCGTGAAGGGTGGGCTTGGCCGCCATTGGTGAACGCCGCGGTGCTTCGGGGGATGCAGCCATAAGCATTCGTGATGCCGCGCCGGCGAGTGCTAGGCATGAAACTTCCGGCCCTTACGATCCGTTGGGCAAGGGGCATGCTGGCGACGATCCCGGCTCGCGGTGGTCGCGACCGGGATGGTGGAATCGCCAGGATCGGGAGGGTCGAATGGACCGCAAGGTGACGACGTCGGCGCAACGGACCGCAGCGAGCCGGAAGCGGCCGGCCGCGACACGCCGGCCCTTGCACTACCGCCTGCTGCACTCCACCGGCGAGCACTTCATCGAGGATCGCGACCAGGCGATCGATCGCCTCGCCAGCCTGCCGGGTGCCAAGCTCTTCGTGCTGCGGGACGCGGCGCCGGTCGCCGGTTGACGAGGCGACGTCAGGCCGTCTCGACCGGCGACGCATACTCCCGCTTCGGCGCCAGCTTCGCCGCGAGGAGCATGACGGCGACCAGGGCCACAACGGCGGCGATCTGGGAGAGGCGGCCGGTGGGCCAGATGAGGAAGACGCCGATGGCGAAGATGACCGGGCGGAGCCAGTGGGGGATGGGGTGCTCGCCGTGGCCCTCGAAGCCGACGGCGAGGGCGTAGATGCCGAAGGCGGCGAAGAAGGTGATCTCGAGGCCGGTGAGCCAGTCGCCGTTGAGGTAGGGCGTGTAGGCGAAGAGGATGGGGACGATGTAGAGGCCCTTGGCGATCCGCCAGGCGGTGAGGCCGGTGGCCATGGGCGGTGTCTTGGCGATGGCGGCGGCGGCGAAGGCGGTGAGGCAGACGGGCGGCGTGACGTTGCTGTCCTGGCTCAGCCAGAAGATGATCATATGGGCCGAGAGGAGCGTGGTCGTGAGCAGCGCCGGGTCGAGCGCCTGCTGGTAGAGGGTGCGCGAGAAGTCGCTCGGCACCAGGGCGTAGAGGGCGGCCGCCTCGGCCGCGGGCAGGGGGCCCTGCAGCTTGGTCATGGCGTCGGGGTCGGCCAGCATGAAGACCGCCTGCGCCGCCTGGGGAAGGGTGCCCTGGGCGATCATGTCGACGATCGCGGCGTCGTTCATCATCTGGTAGAGGGCCGGGGCGGAGAGGGTGGCGAGGACGATATAGGCGGCCGTCACCGGCAGGCCCATGCCGAGCACGAGCGACGCGAGGGCGACGAGCACGAGGGCGATCATGAGATTGCCGCCGGCCCACTCGGCGAGCATCAGCGAGAGCGTGTTGCCGATGCCGGTGGTCTCGACGACCATGACGATGATCCCGACCGAGACCAGCAGCATGGCGGTCATCACCATGTTGCGGGCGCCGAGCGCCAGCGCGTCGACGATGGCGAGGAGGCCCATGGGCGTCTTCGTCAGCCAGGACGAGCCGATCACCGCGAGGATGGCGAAGGCCGCCGCATAGGTTGGCGTGAAGCCCTGCAGCAGCATGACGATCAGGACAGCCATGGGGATCAGGAAGCTGATGCCGCCGCGCCTGAGGATGTCGAGCGCGCCCGGCGAGTCCTCGTCGACGCCGGTGATGTCGTGCTTCTTCGCCTCGATCCGCACCCAGACGGCGACCGAGAAGAAATAGAGGATGGCCGGCAGGACCGAGACGGCGACGATGGTGAGGTAGGAGATCTGGGTGTAGGTGGCCATGACGAAGGCGCCGGCCCCCATGATCGGCGGCATGAGCTGGCCGCCGGTCGAGGCCGAGGCCTCCACGCCGGCGGCGAACTTCGCCGGGAAGCCCGCCTTCTTCATGAGCGGGATGGTGATCACGCCGGTCGAGACGGTGTTGGCCACGGCCGAGCCGGTGACGGTGCCGGTCAGCGCCGAGCCCAGCACGGCGACGAAGCCCGGCCCGCCGACCACCCGGCCGGCGACGGCCCGGGCGAGGTCGATGACGAAGGCGCCGGCCCCCGAGCGGACGAGGAAGGCGCCGAACAGCACGAACATGAAGACGAAGGTGGCGCTGATCCGGGCGATCGGGCCGAACATGCCGACCAGCTCGACATAGGCCCGAAAGAGCGTCGTCTCGAGCGTCAGGCCCGGGAACTTGAACATGCCGGGGACCCAGGCGCCGCCACCGGCGAGGTAGACGAGGGCGACGACCGCGAGGCAGGGGATGAAGAGGCCGGCCGTGCGCCGGGCCATCTCCAGCGCCAGGGCGATGGCGAGGCAGGCCATGACCCAGTCCGACCAGATGAAGCGCACGCCGCGGTCGTAGATCGCGTCGAACGCCCAGTTGACGTAGACGGCGGCGGCAACCGCCAGCAGCCCGAGCGCGATGTCGATGCCGAGGACGAGGCGGCCGCCTCCCGGTCGCAGGGGGTAGAGGAGGGTGCAGAGCAGGGCGAAGCCGCCCCAGTGCATGGAGGTCAGGAGCAGGTCGTCGAGCCGGCCGATGCTGTTGGCGTAGATGTGGAAGAGCGAGATCAGCACCGACAGCGCCAGCACGGCGCGGGCGTAGAGGGGGCCGGTGCCCGCGCGCGTCGGCGTGGTCAGCTCGCCGGCCTCGTCCAGCTTCTCGGTCATCGGGCTCGATCAGGCGCCGGCGACGGGGCAGGGCCCCGCCGCCACGGCCGGGACACCCGCCGTCAGTTCGGCATCAGGCGGGCGGGGATCTCGACGCCGGCCTCCTGGTAGTAGCGCACCGCACCCGGATGCAGCGGCGCCGGCAGGCCGGCCAGGGCCGCCTCCAGCGACATGGCCTTGGTCGCGGGGTGGATGTTCTGCAGGAAGCCCAGGTTCTCGAACATGGTCTTGGTGACCTTGTAGACCGCCTCCTCGTCGATGTCGGCATGGACGCCGAGGAAGTTCGGCTGGGCGATGGTGCTGGCGTCCTCGGCCTGGCCGGGATAGCTCTCCGCCGGGATCACATAGGCGGTCCAGAGCTCGTCGCCGCCGTTCGCCCGCTCGATCTGCTCGGCTGTGAAGTCGAGGATGACGAGGTCGTCACGGGCGGCGAAGGCCTGGGTCACGGCCGAGACCGGCACGCCGCCCGGCATGTTGGCGCCGACGATGGTGCCGTTCTGCAGGCCCTCGGCCGTGGGCCCGTAGCCCTGGTAGACGAGGTCCATGCTCTCCGGGTCGATGCCGAGCCCGTTCAGGATCTCGCGGCCCGAGCCCTCGGTGCCCGAGTTCTTGGCGCCGATCGAGAAGGGCTTGCCGGCGAAGCCCTTCAGGTCGTCGATGGTGCCGGTCGGGGCCAGGTCCTCGGTGGTGATGAAGTGCTCGACGTTCTGCCAGAGCATGGAGATCGAGCGCAGCCATTCCTGCTTGCCCTCGCCCTCGAGCGGGCCGGAGCCCTTGGCGGCGTAGCGGCCGAAGAGGCCCTGGAGGATGCCGAACTGGGCCTGGCCCTCGCGCATCAGCTTGATGTTCTCGCCGGAGCCGGCCGAGCTGATGGCCGACATGTCGATGCCGTCGGAAGCCTGCAGCTTGACCTTGACGAGCGTGGCGAGGGCCACGCCGACCGGATAGTAGGTGCCGCCGGTCGTGGCGGTGGTGAGGATGAAGGACTGCTCCTGCGCCGCGGCAGGCGTGGCGATGGTGGCGGCAAGGGCGATGGTGGCAGCGCCGAGCAGCGCCGTGCGTCGGTTGGTGGTCATCTCGTCTCTCCCTGAGGAACCGTTGAGTCGAGGTTAGCCCGTGACGCGGGCTTGACAACCCCGTCGTCAGGAGGCCGGGGCGGGCAGGGGTGCCGGGAGGAGGGCGCTGGTCCGGCCCATCAGCCGGTAGGCGAGGAGGCCGAGCCATTCCCGCGCCGCCATGTCGAGCTCGTCGAGCCGGGCCGCCGCCGAGAAATTCAAGGGCCAGCGCAGGCCGCCTTGTGTCCGGTAGTCGACCGGCCAGGGCACGACCTCCCAGCCCAGCCGCTGGAAGATGCCCATCGAGCGCGGCATGTGCGCCGCGGAGGTGACCAGGAGCCAGACCTCGTCCGGCCGCGGATCGACGGCCTCCCGGGTGAAGAGCGCGTTCTCCCAGGTGTTGCGCGACCGGTCCTCGTAGGTGACGCGGCTCTGGTCGAAGCCCATGAGGTCGATGAACAGCTCGTTCACGATCTGCTCGCTGCCGCCGACCCCGCCCGGCACGCCGGTCCGGCCGCTGAAGACCAGGCGCGCCTCGGGGTAGCGGCGGGCGAGCGCGACCCCCTCGATCAGCCGCTCGCCGTTCCGCTCGAGCGCCAGCACGCCCCGGCCGGTCGTGACCTGCTGCTCCTGGGCGCCGCCGAGGACGATGATCCCGTCGACCCGCTCCGGCATCACCGCCGGACGGGCGAAGCGGTCCTCCAGCGGCAGATGCAGCCAGAGGCCGACCGGCACCACGACGACCAGCACCAGGAGGGCGACCACGACCCGGACCAGCCACCAGCGGCGCAGCACCACGCCCAGGAGGAGCAGGAGGCCGAGGAAGTTGCTCGGCATCAGCACGAGCCAGGCGAGCTTCGAGAGGTAGTAGCTCAACCGCCAGGGTCCGCCCGCCCGGCAGGCCTGCTCAAGGCGTCTGGGCGCCGTTGACGTGGGTGTAGACGGCGTAGAGCGAGGTGGTGCCGCAGATGTAGAGGCGGTTCCGCTTGGCGCCGCCGAAGCAGACGTTCGCCACGACCTCGGGCACGTGGATCTTGCCGATCAGCGTGCCGGCCGGATCGAAGCAGTGCACACCGTCCGCGGCGGACGACCAGATCCGCCCGTCGGTGTCGCAGCGAAAGCCGTCGAAGAGCCCGGCATCGCAGGTGGCGAAGACCTCGCCGCCGGCCAGCGTGTTGTCGCCGCGCACCTCGAACTTGCGGATGTGGCGAGGGCCGTCCGGGTCGTGGCTGGCGCCGGTGTCGGCGATGTAGAGCAGCTTCTCGTCCGGCGAGAAGGCGAGCCCGTTGGGCTTGACGAAGTCGGTGCAGACGGCGGTGAGGCTGCCGTTCCCGGGGTCGAGGCGGAAGACGTGGCAGCCGCCGTACTCGGGCTCGCCCTGGTGGCCCTCGAGGTCGCTGAGGATGCCGTAGGACGGGTCGGTGAACCAGATCGTGCCGTCGGACTTGACCACCACGTCGTTGGGCGAGTTCAGGCGCTTGCCCTCGAAGCTGTCGACCAGGGTGGTGACCGTGCCGTCGAGCTCGGTGCGGAAGACGCAGCGCGCCCCGTGGCTGCAGGAGATCAGCCGGCCCTCGCGGTCGCGGGTGTGGCCGTTGGTGTTGAAGGACGGCTGGCGATAGACGCTCGTCGTGCCCTCGAGCCCGGTTTGGTCGGGGACGAAGCGCATGATCCGGTTGTTGGGGATGTCGGAGAAGAGGAGGAAGTCGCCGTCGCGGAAGTAGACGGGGCCCTCGGCCCAGGCGGCCCCGGTCCAGAGCTGGCGCAGCCGCATGTTGCCGCCGATCAGGTTGCCGAAGGGCCGCTCGATGATCTCGTACTCGTTCTTCCGCTCCGACATGACGTCCTCCCCGTTCTGGTTGCCGGCCCCGCTTTAGCCGCTGGGCGCCTCGGCGGGAAGGCCCGCCGTGATCGACCGAGAGCGGCGGCACTCGGCATGGCACAGGGCGCCGGCCGATGCTAGCTATGCCCCGCCGGGCAACGGGGCCGCGCCACGAGGACGATCAAGGGGAGGGACGAGATGACCAGGAAGAAGCCCGAGGAGCTGCGCTCCCATCGCTGGTTCGGGGTGCCGGACCTGCGTGCCTTCGGCCATCGCTCGCGGATCAAGCAGATCGGCTTCGACGCGGTCGACTACACCGGCAAGCCGGTGATCGGCATCATCAACACCTGGTCCGACGTCAACAGCTGCCACACCCATTTCAAGCAGCGGGTCGAGGACGTGAAGCGCGGCGTCTGGCAGGCGGGCGGCTTTCCCCTGGAGCTGCCGGCGATCTCGCTGGCGGAGCCCATCGTCAAGCCCACCACCATGCTCTACCGCAACTTCCTCGCCATGGAGACGGAGGAGCTCTTGCGCTCGCACCCGATCGACGGGGCGGTCTTGATGGGCGGCTGCGACAAGACCACGCCGGGCCTGATCATGGGGGCCATCTCGATGGACGTGCCGGCGATCTTCCTGCCGGCCGGGCCGATGCTGCGCGGCAACTGGCACGGCAAGATCCTGGGCTCGGGTTCTGATTCCTGGAAGTACTGGGCCGAGCTCAAGGCCGGCAACATCACCGAGGAGGCCTGGGACGAGATCGAGAACGGCATCGCCCGCAGCGTGGGCACCTGCATGACCATGGGCACGGCCTCGACCATGACGGCGATCGCCGAGACCATGGGCTGGAGCCTGCCGGGCGCCTCCTCGATCCCCGCCCCCGACAGCAACCACACGCGCATGGCGGCGGCCTGCGGCCGGCGCATCGTCGAGATGGTGTGGGACGACCTCAAGCCGTCCGATTTCATGACCGCGCAATCGGTCGACAACGCCATCCGCTGCCATCTCGCCATGGGCGGGTCGACCAACGCCATGGTCCATGTCGTCGCCATGGCGCGGCGGGCAGGCATCCCGCTCACGGTGGAGCGTTTCGACGAGCTGGCGCGGGAGATCCCGGTGCTCGCCAATGTCCGGCCGTCCGGCAAGTACCTGATGGAGGACTTCTACTATGCCGGCGGCATCCGGGCGCTGCTGATGCGGCTCGAGGGGGAGCTCAGCCTCGACTGCCTGACCGTCAACGGCCGAACGCTGGGCGAGAACATCGCCGGTGCCGAGGTCTACCTGGACGACGTCATCCACACCATGGAGAGCCCGGTGAGCAAGGAGGCGGCGGCCATCCTCAAGGGCAATCTCGCGCCGGACGGCTGCGTCATGAAACCCTCGGCCGCCGAGCCGCGGCTGCTCAAGCATCGGGGGCCGGCCGTCGCCTTCGAGGACTACAACGACATGGCGGCCAGGATCGACACGGCCGAGCTCGACGTCACCCTGGATTCGATCCTGGTGCTCAAGAACGCCGGGCCGATCGGCGGGCCGGGCATGCCGGAATGGGGCATGCTGCCGATCCCGAAAAAGCTCCTCAAGGAGGGGGTGCGCGACATGCTGCGCATTTCCGATGCGCGGATGTCCGGGACGTCCTATGGCGCCTGCATTCTGCACGTCTCGCCCGAGGCCGCGATCGGCGGCACGCTGGCCCTGGTCGAGAGCGGCGACATGATCGAGGTCGACGTGGAAGCCCGCACCATCCACCTCGACGTGCCCGAGGCGGAGCTGCAGAAAAGACGTGAAGCGTGGCAGCCGAAGCCGGTGGTCGGAAGGGGTTACGAGCGGATGTTCGCGGCTCACATCCAGCAGGCGCATGACGGGTGCGACTTCGACTTCCTGACCGGCACCGAGCGCCTGCCGGAGCCGGAGATCCACTGAGCCTGCGAAGAAAAAATGGCCCGGCTTAGCCAAAGGTTAACCCCGATCGTCTAAATCATACGCCGGTAAGAAAATTCCGGTGACGGCCGGTTGCCGCGGCAGGATTGCCACAGCGGCGTCGGCCGGGCCGGCTCGGCCCGACAGGGTCGAGGACGATAAGGAGGAGACGAGCCCATGGTCGATCGCCGCTCCCTTGGGCGCATGCGCCGCGCCCGGCTCGTGCCGCTGGTGGTCGCGGCCCTGCTCGCCGGCTGCGCCACCGCACCGGACGGCGTTCCATCCCTGCCGACGGCGCCGGCGGCACCCACCGTGGCGGCCGGCGCAAATGGCGCGGCCGCGGCCGCCAGGCACGATATTCATCCAGAGATCGCCCGGGCCACGCTGCCGGCGCCATCCGCCGCTGCTGAGGTGGGCGAGGCGTCCTGGTATGGCGATGCGTTCGCCGGGCGGCCGACGGCGAGCGGCGAGCCCTTCGATCCCGAGGCGCTGACGGCGGCCCATCCGGAGCTGCCCTTCGGCACCGCCGTGAAGGTGGTCAATCTCGACAATGGGCGCCATGTCGAGGTGGTGATCAACGATCGGGGGCCGTTCATCGCCGACCGGATCATCGATCTGTCGCGGGCCGCGGCCCGCGTGCTCGGCTTCCTCAGGGACGGGATCACGCGCGTGCGGGTCCTGCCGATCGGGGGGGCCGACAGCGCCTGAAGGAGAGGGGACCGATGCGCCGCGTTCTTGCCTGCCTCCTCGTCCTGCTGCCGGCGCTCGCCGGCTGCGGCCGGCTGATCCCGGCGCACCACCAGACGGTCGAGCGATCGGCGCTCCGGGCCGGGGCCTATCGGCTCGACCCGGAGCATTCGACGATCCTCTGGAAGGTCGCCCATCTCGGCTACTCGACCTTCGTCGGCCGGTTCGACCGGTACGACGCGACCCTCGATTTCGACCCGGAGCAGCCGGAGGATTCGGTCCTCGAGGTCAGCGTCGAGACCGGCAGCATCGACAGCCATGTGCCCGGCTTCGCCGACACGCTGCGCGGCGCCGCCTGGCTCGACGCCGAGACCTATCCCGAGGCCCGCTTCGTCAGCCGCGAGATCAGGATCACCGGTGACGCGAGCGGCGAGGTGGTCGGTGACTTCACGCTGCTGGGCGTCACCCGGCCGTTGACGCTCGATGTCGTCTTCAATGGCGGGGCCACCAACTTCGTCACCGGCCGCTACACGCTCGGCTTCGCCGCGTCGGCCGTGCTCGACCGCACCGCGTTCGGCATGACCAGTCTGGCACCGGCGATCGGCGGCGAGGTGACGCTCGAGATCCATGCGGAGTTTCTGGCGGAGAGTTGAGACGGCGTCGGGGCCTGCTATATGGTTGTGGCCGTTCGACTGGATCGCCCGATAACCGGAGAGCCCTGCATGCGAAAGAGACGCCTGGCGCATTTTGCCGTGGCTGCGATGTTGCTGGTCGCAACCGCCATGGCCGGCCGCCCCCTGCAGGCGGCGGACGACGGCGTGTTCCGGCTGCGGGGTGCCGGCTCCTGGACCTGCTCCCAGTTTCTCGAGGTCGTCAAGAACCAGGACGAGCGCGGCCTGTACCTGGCCGGCGGCTGGATCGACGGCTATGTCACGGCACTGAACGACCGGGTCGACGGCGTCTTCGAGATGTTCCCCTGGCAGAGCACCGAGCTCGTCATGGAGCTGGTGCACAACCACTGCGAGCGCGTCCCGGAAGAGATGTTCTTTGCGGCCGTCGCGCGCCTGGTGGTGGTGACCAAGCCCACGCGCCTGGCGAAGAAGAGCGAGATCGTCGAGATTCCGGTTCCCGAGGGCAAGCCCATCCAGCTCTACAAGCCATCGCTGGCGAAGGCGCAGGAGCAGCTCAAGGCGCTCGGCCACTATACGTCGACGGTGGACGGGGCGTTCGGTCCGGGCACCGCCGCCGCCTTTCGTGCCTTTCAGGCCGCAGCGGGCCTGCCGGAGAGCGGCCTGCCGGACCAGATCACGCTCTGGACGCTGTTTGCGCCGCTCTACGAGCAGGCCGGCTGAGCCGGCGGGCCGTCTCAGGCGCCGGTGCCCGCCAGGGCATCGACGGCAGCGAGCACTTCCTCCGGCGGCCGCCAGCCGATGGTCACGACCTCCGGCCGGCCGCCGGCGAAGGCGAGGAGCGTCGGGTAGCCGGTGACGCCGAGCCGGGCTGTCTGCTGCCACTCGGCGGCGACCCGGTCGGCAGTCTCCGCCGCCGCGAATCCTCGATCGAAGGCTTCCGGCGCGATGCCGAACTCGGCGGCTGCGGCGCGGAGCAGCGACGGGTCGGTCACGTCGTGGCCGAGCGCGTAGAAGCGCTCCTGCAGCCGGGCGAAGGCTGGCAGGGCCAGGGCCGGGAAGGTCCGGCGCACGACCTCGACGGCCCGGCAGGCGGGCTCGGTGTCGTAGACGAAGCCGTCGCGCCCGAAGAAGCCGAAATCGAAGGGCTGGCCGCTCCGCTCGGCGACATGCTCCCAGTGCTGGCGGACAGAGGCCTTGTCCTCGGGCCGCATGGGTCTGGCACGGTCCGCGCCGAGGCTGCCCTGGGCGAGGGTGATCCGGTGGCCGGCCTCGGCGAGCGCCTGCACGGCTGGCGCGAAGCCCCAGCACCAGGAGCACATGGGATTGGCGAAATAGAGCAGCTCGAGGCGCAAAGCGGCTTCTCCCTCGACGAGTGGAGGCGCGCAGGAGCCGAACGCACAAACGGCGCCGGAACCGGCGCCGCTCGGTGGTCGGAGTGGCAGGATTTGAACCTGCGGCCCCCGCCTCCCGAAGACGGTGCTCTACCAGGCTGAGCTACACTCCGAGGCCGCGGCGAGAGATAGGCGAAACCATCTGGCGGTGCAAGCCACCCTGATGCCTCAATAGGCGCGGGCGATGGAGAAATCGACGATCTCCTCGAGCGCGTCCCGCCAGGGCGAGCGCTCGAACACCTCGAGGCAGCCCCTTGCCCGCTGGCCGGAGGCTCGCGCCTGCGCCAGGGTGGCGTCGAGCGTGCCGTGGCGGGCGAGGAGAAGCTGCGCCTCGGCGAGGTCGTCTTCCCGCTGCCCGGCAGGCTCGCCGATCACCCGTTCCCAGAAGGCGCGCTCGGCCGGGTTGCCTGCCGCGTAGGCGAGGAGCACCGGCAGGCTCGCCTTGCCCTCGCGGAAATCGTCGCCGATGGTCTTGCCGAGCTGCGCCTCGCGGGCGGAGTAGTCGAGCGCATCGTCGACGAGCTGGAAGGCGATGCCGAGCTCGTCGCCGAAGGTGGCGAGCGCCTCCTCCTCCACGGCCGGGCGGTCGGCGACGACGGCGCCGATGCGGCAGGCGGCCTGGAAGAGCGCGGCGGTCTTGGCGCGGATGACGTCGTAATAGGCGGCCTCGGTGGTCTGCACGTCGCCGGCGGTCAGGAGCTGGGCGACCTCGCCCTCGGCGATGACCGCCGAGGCGTTGGCGAGGATGTCGAGCACGCGGATGTTGCCGTCGGCGACCATGAGCTGGAAGGCGCGGCTGAAGAGAAAGTCGCCGACCAGGACCGGCGCCTTGTTGCCCCAGAGCGCGTTGGCGGTCGAGCGGCCACGCCGGAGGTCGCTCTCGTCGACCACGTCGTCGTGCAGCAGCGTGGCCGTGTGGATGAACTCGACCGAGGTGGCGAGAGCGATGTGGCGGTCGCCCTCGTAGCCGCAGAGCCGGGCCGCGAGCAGGGTCAGCGTCGGGCGGACGCGCTTGCCGCCGGCCGCGATCAGGTGGCGGGCGAGCTCGGGGATGAGGGTGACCTCGCTCTGCAGCCGCTCGAGGATGAGGCTGTTGACCGCCGCGAGGTCGTCCGCCACCAGCCGCTTGACCAGCGACAAAGGCGGCGCTTCCGCCGGCCGCTGGCGGGAGGGCTGTTGCAAGGCGGTCACCAAGGCGTACTCCAGACTTCAACAGGGCGCCCCTGCGGCCTTCCGGATGGACCGCTTGCCAACGCCCGCGGCGCTAGCTACCACGCCCGCTTCAACTCTGGCAAACCAGACACTTGCGTAGCTGGCTTCGACGGATGGTCGCATCTTGGTAGAATTGGTGCGCAGCAACGACCTCGTCCACCTCTCGTGGGTCGACGCGCTGATGCGCGAGGCGGGGATCGCCACGCTCGTGCTCGACGAGCACACGAGCAGCATCGAGGGCAGCATCGGCGCCATCCAGCGTCGGGTGCTGGTGGCGGAGGATGACCTGCCGCGCGCCCGGCGCCTGCTCGCCGAGGCGTCGGGCGGGTCAGGGGAGCGGTGACAGGCCCGGCTGCGTCGCCCCTCGCTGCTGCCTGCACCACCGATCTTCTGCTGGGTGGCCGGTTGACGATCCGCCAGCCGGCCCGGGGCTATCGCGCCGCCATCGATCCCGTGCTGCTCGCCGCCGCCGTCCCGGCCAACGCGGGCCAGACCGTGCTCGAGGCTGGCACCGGGGTCGGCACGGCGGCCCTGTGCCTCGCCGCCAGGGTCGAGGGCATCCGCATCGTGGGGCTCGAGATCGACGCGGTCACGGCCGAAATGGCGCGCCGCAATGTCGCCCTGAATGGCCGCGAGGCGGCGATCACGATTGCGTCGGGGGATATCCTGGCGCCGCCCGCCGATCTCCGCGGTCGATCCTTCGAGCTGGTCATGAGCAACCCGCCCTTTCACCCGGCCGCGACGCCGCCATCGCCCGATGCCGCCAAGGCGCTGGCGACGCGCGAGGGCTCGAGCGTGGCCGACTGGCTCGGCGCCTGCCTGCGGCGGCTCTTGCCCGGCGGGCGGCTGGTGCTGATCCAGCGCGCCGACCGGCTGACGGAGCTCTTTGCCGGGCTCGCCGGGCGGGCGGGCGAGATCGAGATCGTGCCGCTCTGGCCGAAGGCCGGCCGGCCGGCCAAGCGGGTCATTGTTCGCTGTCGCAAGGGGGCCAAGGGAGCGGACCGGCTCGCCCCGGGGCTTGTCCTGCATGACGGCGATGGCAAGTACACGGCTGCGGCCGAGGCGATCCTGCGGGATGGCGCCGACCTCGACAGCGTCCTGCAGCAAGGCTGAGGCCCGACCTGCGCCAACGAGAGGGATTTCGACCTTGCCCTGGTACTGGCCCGACCGGCTCCTTCGCCGCAGCACGCCGATCCCCGTCGTTCGCCTGAGCGGCGTGATCGGTGCCGTGCCCTTTCGCGGCGGGTTGACGCTGCGGGCGATCGAATCCGCCCTCGCCAGCGCCTTCGCCATGAAGCGCGCCCCGGTGGTGGCGCTCGCCATCAACAGCCCGGGCGGCTCGCCGGTCCAGTCCTCGCTGATCGCCCGGCGCATCCGCGACCTCGCCACGGAGCACAGAAAGCCGGTGGTCGCCTTCGTCGAGGACATCGCCGCCTCGGGCGGCTACTGGCTGGCGCTCGCCGCCGACGAGATCCTCGTCGACCGCTCGTCGATCCTGGGCTCGATCGGCGTCATCTCGGCCGGCTTCGGGCTCGAGGGGGCGCTGCAGCGGCTCGGCATCGAGCGGCGCGTCCATGCGACCGGCCCCAGGAAGGCGTTGCTCGACCCTTTCCGGCCGGAGCAGCCCGGCGATCTCGAGGTGCTGGCGGAGCTGCACCAGGACATCCTCGCGAGCTTCAAGGCGCAGCTCGAGGCGCGGCGGGGCCCGAAGCTCCGCCTGGCGCCCGAGGAGCTCTACTCGGGTCGGGTCTGGAGCGGCGACCGGGCGATCGAGCACGGCCTCGCCGACGGGCTCGGCGAGCTGCGCTCGACCCTGCGTTCCCGCCACGGCAAGCAGGCCCGCCTGGTGGTCGTCAACCGGCAGCGGGGCTGGCTGCAGCGGCGCCTCGGCGGGGCCGGGGGCGCCGATGACCGGCTCCTGGCCCTGCTGCCGCAGCTTCTGGGCCAGCTCGAGGCGGACGCGCACTGGCGGCGGTTCGGGCTCTGATCCCCGCCCCTTGCCGCCCGGCCGGCTTGCGGGAGACAGCGCCCGCCGCCACCTGCTAGACTGCTGCCTGTTTCGATCCTGCCCCGCCTCACCCCCCTCTTCCAATGGCGCCGCTTTCCATGCTCGGTCTGTCGCTCTCGAAGCTGCTCTTCACCGCCCTCCTGATCGTCGCCGTCTGGAAGGGCTGGAAGCTCATGACGGCGATCCGCGACAAGATCAGCGACCCGGCGGACTATGCTGGCGTCAAGCGGCCCGAGAAGCAGGCGCGGCCGAAGCCCGGCCCGGCCGAGACGCTCTACGAATGCCCGCATTGCGGCACCTATGTGCCGAACGGCACGATCTGCCGGTCGAAGGAGGAGTGCGTCCTCAAGAAGGCGTGATTCGACCGTTTGCGACTCCAGGTACGCTATCGGTCCGAACCCCCGATCGATTGGCCATATCTGCCCTAGCTCTCCCGCACGACCAGAGCGAGGGAGCCGCGCCAGCTCATGACGGGTTCGCCGATCCGTGCGCCAGGCACGGCCACCGATCGCCTGCGCTCCCTGCTCGCCGATCTGGTGGTTCACACCAGCCGGTCGGTTTTTCGGCGCACGCCCTGGAACTTCGACCGCGCCAACGGCGTCGAGACCGAAGCTGCCGTGGGGGAGGTCGCGCTCGGCATCGATGTCGAAAACCCTGATGGCCGTTGCAAATACGAGGCCAGCTCGCTCAAGCATGTCCGCTTCGCCTTCGGGCGAATCCCCGAGCCGCTCGCCAACTGGTCATTCGTCGATATCGGCTCGGGCAAGGGCCGGATCGTGCTGATCGCGCTGGGTTTTCCGTTCCGGCGGGTGGCTGGCGTCGAGTACGCGGCGGAGCTGCACGCCATCGCCGCAGCCAATCTCGACCGCTACCGGGGCCCACGCCGGGCCGCTGCCGTCGATCTCGTCCATGGCGACGCGCTGTGTGTACAGCTGCCGCCCGGCGACACCGTCGTCTTTTTCTACAACTCCTTCGGCGGGGCGATGCTCGAAGGCTATCTCGACCATCTCGAGGGCACGGTGCAGGGCGCGCCGCGCCGTTTGCTCTTCATCTACAGCAACCCGACCGAGCGGTTCCGCCTCGACCGGCGGGCCGCTTTTCGCCCGGTTTTCGAGGGTGCTTCCGGCTATGATCTCACCTGGTGGGGCAACCGCCGCCTCGTCGTCTACGAGGTCGGCGCGGCCCAGCCTTGAGCGGCGCCCGGCCGATCGCTTGACCGGGCCGGTCGCCCTAGCCTAGGTTCTGCACCGCAGCAAACCATCGGGTTGATAAGCGACGTGGCCGCGCCGAGCTTCCAGGAGCTGATCCTCCGGCTCCAGACCTACTGGGCCGGCCAGGGGTGCCTGCTGCTCCAGCCCTACGACATGGAGGTGGGGGCCGGGACGTTCCATCCCGCGACCACGCTGCGCGCCCTCGGCCCGGAGCCGTGGCGGGCGGCCTATGTGCAGCCGTCGCGGCGGCCGACCGATGGCCGCTACGGGCTCAACCCCAATCGGCTGCAGCACTATTACCAGTTCCAGGTGATCCTCAAGCCGTCGCCGCCGGACCTGCAGGAGCTCTATCTGCAGAGCCTCTACACGCTCGGCATCGACCCGGCGCTGCACGACCTGCGCTTCGTCGAGGACGACTGGGAGAGTCCGACGCTGGGTGCCTGGGGGCTGGGTTGGGAGGTCTGGTGCGACGGGATGGAGGTGAGCCAGTTCACCTATTTCCAGCAGGTGGGCGGCATCGACTGCCGGCCGGTCTCGGGCGAGCTGACCTACGGTCTGGAGCGGCTGGCCATGTACGTGCAGGGGATCGAGAACGTCTACGATCTCGATTTCAACGGGGCAGGGGCCACTTACGGCGATGTCTTCCTGCAGGCCGAGAGGGAGTACTCGGCCTGGAACTTCGAGGTCGCCGACACCGAGACGCTGTTTCGCCATTTCGCCGACGCCGAGGCCGAATGCCAGCGCACGCTGGAGCACAAGCTGGCCCTGCCGGCCTATGACCAGTGCCTGAAGGCGAGCCACACCTTCAACCTGCTCGATGCGCGGGGTGTGATCAGCGTCGCCGAGCGGCAGGCCTATATCGGCCGGGTGCGCAACCTGGCCAAGGCCTGCGCCGAGACCTGGCTGGCGAGCCGCGAGCATGGCTGAGCTGCTGCTGGAGCTGCTGTCGGAGGAGATTCCGGCGCGGATGCAGCGGCAGGCCGCATCGGAGCTTAGCACCCGTCTCGACCAGGCCCTCGCCGAGGGGGGCGTGCGGGGCCGGCTGGCCCATTGCCATGCCACCCCGCGGCGCCTCATGGTGGCGTTCAGGGATCTGCCGATCGTCTCGGCCGACCGGGCCATCGAGCGGCGCGGCCCGCGCGTCGATGCGCCGGAAAAGGCGCGGGACGGGTTCCTGAAGAGCCTGGGGGTGGTCGACTACACGCTCGGCGAGGTCGAGGACAGGAAGGGTCGCTTTCTCGTCGCGAGCTACACCGAGCCGGGGCGGTCGACGGTCGAGATCGTCGCCGAAGCCGTTCCGCTCATCCTCGCCGGCTTTCCCTGGCCCAAGTCGATGCGCTGGGGCACGGGCGAGGCGCGCTGGGTGCGGCCGCTGCAGTCGATCCTCTGCCTCCTCGACGGCGAGGTCGTGCCCTTCGAGTTTGCCGGGATCGAGAGCGGCCGGCAGACCTTCGGCCATCGCTTCATGGCGCCCGACGCCCTCGTCGTGCGCGACGTCGACGACTACCGCGACCATCTGATCGCGGCCCGGGTGATGCTGGACGCCGCCGATCGGCGGGACGTCATCGAGGCGAAGGCGAAGGAGCTGGCGGTGGCCGCCGGCTACGGCGTGCGGCCCGATCCGGTCCTGCTCGACGAGATCGCGGGCCTGGTCGAGTGGCCGGTGCCGCTGCTGGGCCGGATCGACGCGGATTTCATGGCGCTGCCGGCCGAGGTGCTGGTGACCACCATGCGCGCCAACCAGAAATACCTGGCGCTCGAGGACGGGGCAGGGCGGCTGGCGCCGGCCTTCGTCACCGTCGCCAATATCGAGGCTCCCGATGGCGGGGCCGCGATCATCGCCGGCAACGAGCGGGTGCTGCGCGCACGGCTCTGGGATGCGCGCTTCTTCTGGGAGCAGGATACGAGATCGACCCTCGAGGCGCTCCTGCCGAAGCTCGACGCCATGGTCTTCCATGCCGAGCTCGGCTCGATGCGCGAGAAGGTCGACCGGCTCGAGACGCTCGCGGTGCGGCTCGCCGATTCGATCCCCGGCGCCGACCGCCTGCTCGTCGAGCGGGCGGCACGGCTCGCCAAGGCCGATCTCGTCTCCGGCATGGTCGGCGAGTTCCCCGAGGTGCAGGGCATCATGGGCGGCTACTATGCGCGCGCCCAGGGCGAGGCCGACGCCGTGGCCCAGGCCATCGCCGAGCATTATCGCCCGCTCGGGCCCGGCGATGCCTGCCCCACCGCCCCGACCAGCATCGCCGTGGCGCTCGCCGACAAGCTCGACACGCTCACCGGCTTCTTCGCCGCCGGCATCCGCCCGACCGGCTCGAAGGACCCGTTCGCGCTGCGGCGTGCCGCGCTGGGCGTGATTCGCCTGGTCATCGAGAACGGGCTGCGGCTCGATCTGGGCGCGGTCGTCGAGCTGGCGCTCGGCACCCACGGGCAGCGCTTCGCCAGCGTCGATGCGGGTGGGTTGGCCCGGGACCTGGTCGCCTTCCTGATCGATCGGCTCAAGGTGCAGCAGCGCGAGCAGGGCGTGCGGCACGACCTGATCGAGGCGGTCGTGGTCGGGCGGCCGGACGGCGATCTCGTGCGCGTGGTTGCCCGCGTCGCAGCACTTCGGGCCTTTATCGCCACGTCGGACGGGGCGGATCTCCTGGCAGCGCTCCGCCGCGCCGGCAACATCGTCGCGATCGAGGAGAAGAAGGAGGGCCGGCCCTTCACCGGCCCGGTCGACCCGACGCTCCTGCAGGAGCCCGCCGAGCGACGGCTCTTCGAGGAGCTCGAGGCGGCAAGCGCGGTCATCCGGGCACGGCTCGCGGCCGAGGACTATGCTGCGGCGATGGCGGCACTTGCCCGATTGCGGCCGGCGGTCGATGGATTTTTCGAGTGCGTGATGGTCAATGCCGGGGAACCCTCGGTGCGCGCCAACCGCTTGCGCTTGCTGGGCTTGTTGCGAGACGACCTCGCCCGGATCGCCGACTTCCCGGTCATCGACGAATCGGCCCCGATCTGATGGTCGCGTCAGGAGACGAACCAAGATGACGAAGTGGGTCTACGGCTTCGGCGGCGGTCGCGCCGACGGTAGCTCGAAGATGAAGGCGCTGCTCGGCGGCAAGGGCGCCAATCTCGCGGAGATGTCGTCGCTCGGCCTGCCGGTGCCGCCGGGCTTCACCATCACGACCGAGGTCTGCACCCACTTCTACGCGCATGGCCGAAGCTACCCGGCGGCGCTCGAGGCCGAGGTGGAAGCCGCCATCGCGAAGGTCGAGGGCGAGCTCGAGATGCGCTTCGGCGATGCCGGGAATCCGCTCCTTTTCTCGGTCCGCTCGGGTGCTCCCGTTTCGATGCCCGGGATGATGGACACGGTGCTCAATCTCGGGCTCAACGACGAGACGGTGCAGGGCCTCGTCGCCGCGAGCCGGGACGAGCGCTTCGCCTATGACAGCTACCGCCGGTTCATCCAGATGTATGCCGACGTGGTGCTGGAGGTCGACCACTACCTCTTCGAGGAGGCGCTCGAGGCGGCCAAGGCCGAGGCCGACTGCCGCTTCGACAACGAGCTCGACGCGGCGGCGCTGCAGAAGCTGGTGGCGACCTACAAGCGCATCGTCCGCAAGCAGACCGGCGAGGCGTTTCCGGAGGAGCCCAGGGTTCAGCTCTGGGGTGCCATCGGTGCCGTCTTCGGCTCCTGGCAGACGCCGCGCGCCGTCACCTATCGCCGCCTGCACGACATCCCGAGCGCCATGGGCACCGCGGTCAACGTCCAGGCGATGGTGTTCGGCAACATGGGGAGCGACTGCGCCACGGGCGTCGCCTTCACCCGCAACCCGTCGACCGGCGAGCGCAGCGTCTATGGCGAGTTCCTGGTCAACGCCCAGGGCGAGGACGTGGTCGCCGGCATCCGCACGCCGCAGCCCTTGAGCCGGGCCATGGCGGAGAGCGGCAGCTTCTCCGCCGACGAGTCGATGGAGACGCTGCTGCCGGATTCCTATGCCGAGCTCGTCAGTGTGTTCGACCGGCTCGAGGCGCATTATCGCGAGATGCAGGACGTCGAGTTCACGATCCAGCGCGCGAGGCTCTACGTACTGCAGACCCGGACCGGCAAGCGCACGGCCCCGGCGGCGCTCAGGATCGCCGTCGACATGGCGGCCGAGGGGCTGATCAGCGAGGACGAGGCGATCCTTCGGATCGACGCCGCCTCGCTCGACCAGCTCCTGCACCCGACCCTCGATCCCGACGCGGCAGCCGAGGTGATCGCCCGTGGCCTGCCGGCCTCGCCGGGTGCCGCCTCGGGCAAGATCGTCTTCCTCGCCGATGACGCGACCAGGGCGGCCCAGGCCGGCGAGGACGTCATCCTCGTGCGCGTCGAGACCTCGCCCGACGACATCCACGGCATGCATGCGGCCAGGGGCATCCTCACGTCCCGGGGCGGCATGACCAGCCACGCGGCGGTGGTGGCCCGCGGCATGGGCAAGGCCTGCATCTGCGGCGTCAGCGAGCTCCTCATCTCGGCGACCGAGAAGACCGTGACGGTGCGCGGCCGGACGCTCAACGAGGGCGACTGGATCACCATCGACGGGGCCGCCGGCATCGTCATGCTCGGCCAGGTGCCGACGGTCGATCCCGTGCTCTCCGGCGACTTCGCCACGCTGATGGGCTGGGCCGACAAGAAGCGGCACCTCAAGGTCCGCACCAATGCCGAGACCCCGCTCGATGCCCGGGCGGCCGTCGGCTTCGGCGCCGAGGGCATCGGGCTCTGCCGCACCGAGCACATGTTCTTCCAGGAGGACCGCATCGTCGCCATGCGCGAGATGATCCTGAGCCCGGACGTCGAGGGGCGGAGGAGGGCGCTGGCGAAGATCGAGCCGGTGCAGCGGGACGACTTCGTCGAGCTCTTCGAGATCATGAAGGGGCTGCCGGTCACCATCCGCCTGCTCGACCCGCCGCTGCACGAGTTCCTGCCGCATGCCGCGGCCGAGGACGAGGCCGTGGCGGCGGCGACCGGCGTCGACATCAAGCTGGTGCGCCGGCGGGTCGCCGAGCTCCGGGAAGCCAACCCGATGCTCGGGCTGCGCGGCTGCCGGCTCGGCATCCTCTATCCCGAGATCTACGAGATGCAGGCCCGGGCGATCTTCGAGGCGGCGCTCGTGGTGTTCGAGAAGTCCGGCGAGACGGTGACGCCCGAGGTGATGATCCCCTTGATCTGCAGCGCGCGCGAGCTCGAGCTCATCAAGGCGCGGATCGTCGCCGTGGCCGAGGCGGTCGAGGCGGATCGCGGCCGCAAGCTCACCTACGAGATCGGCACCATGATCGAGCTGCCGCGGGCGGCGCTCAGGGCCGGCGAGATCGCCCTGCACGCGAGCTTCTTCAGCTTCGGCACCAACGACCTGACGCAGATGACGCTCGGCCTCAGCCGCGACGATGCCGGCCGCTTCCTCGACACCTACCTGCACGAGGAGATCTTCGCCTCCGACCCGTTCCAGTCGCTCGACCAGGACGGGGTGGGCGAGCTGGTGCAGCTGGCCGTCGAGCGCGGCCGGGCCGCGCGGCCCGATCTCAAGCTCGGCATCTGCGGCGAGCATGGCGGCGATCCGGCCTCGATCGATTTCTGCCACCGGCAGAATCTCGACTACGTCTCCTGCTCGCCCTACCGCGTGCCGATCGCGCGGCTCGCCGCTGCCCAGGCGGCGCTGCGCGGGGCTTGAGCCTGCCGGAGACGACGCTCGAGACGCTTCGCGCCGGCGGCAAGGCTCCGCTCGCGCGCTGCCTCGCCGATCTGGAGAGCGAGGCCGGCCGCACCCGCCACCGGCGTCTGCTGGATGAGGCCCATGCCGCCCCGCGCGGCCGGGTGATCGGCCTCACCGGGCCGCCCGGCGTCGGCAAGTCGACCCTGCTGGCCCGGCTGATCGACCGGTATCGGGGCACGGGTGCGACGGTGGGGGTGCTCGCGGTGGACCCGTCCTCCAGGCGGACCGGCGGCGCGGTGCTCGGCGATCGCACCCGCTTCGACCACGATCCCGAGGATGGCGGCGTCTTCGTCCGCTCGCTCGCCGCCGGCGACCGGCTGGGCGGCCTCGCCGACGCGACATTTCCGCTGATGGTCGTGCTGCGCGCCCTCTTCGACGTGGTGCTCGTCGAGACCGTCGGCGTGGGCCAGTCGGAGATCGAGATCGGCGAGGTGGCCGACAGCGTCCTGCTCGCCATCCAGCCGGCCTCCGGCGACAGCCTGCAGTTCATCAAGGCGGGGATCGTCGAGATCCCGGACATCGTGGTCATCGGCAAGGCCGATCTCGGCGAGATCGCTGCCCGGGCGCAGGCCGAGATCGAGGCGGCGCTTCGCCATGCGACGCCCGTCGACCCCGAGTGGCGGCCGCCCGTCCTGCGGCTCTCGGCGGTCAGCGGGGCAGGGGTCGACGACCTCGTCGCGGCCTTGGCGCGCCATGCTGCCCATCAGGCCGCCGCAGGCAGGCTGGAAGCCCGCCGGCTCGCCCAGAGCCGGAGCTGGCTTCGTGCGACAATTCGCGAGACCTATGGCAGGCGCGGGCTCGAGCGGCTGCGGCCGGCGCTGGAGGAAAGCTTCGCCGGCCCTCCGGCCTCACCCTTTCTCCTGCTCGAGCGTCTCGGCCAGGCGCTCGATGAGGTCGGTCTGCCAGAAGGCGGGGCGGGGTAGGACGGCGCCGCCGCCGGCTTCGAGCGCGCCACCGAGCCGGTCGAGGCGAAGGAGCGCCATGGCGAGGTCGCCCGTGGTGCTGCGGATCTCGCCCGCCTCGACCTCGCCGGCCATGATGGCGAAGCCCGGCTCGACGGAGGCGCCAACGAGCTCGACCGGCACCAGCCGGCGCTTGACGAGGCCCCGATAACGGGTGCGGGCGGTGAGCTCCTGGCCGACGAAGCAGCCCTTGTCGAAGGCGACGCCGTTGAGCTGGTCGAGCCCCGCCTCGAGCAGGATCGACCTGTCGACGATGAGGTCGCTGCCGGCCTCGGGGACGGCCAAGGTGATGCGGTGCCGATTGAAGTCCGTCGCATCCACCAGCTCCAGCCCGGCCGCGTCGAGCCGGGCGCGCACGTCTTCGGGTGCGCCGCGCAGCCAGACGCCGAGCGCCGGCAGCCGGGGGTCGACCGTCCAGGTCAGCCCGTCCGCCTCGCGCGTGGCGCCGGGCTCGGCGGGCAGGTCGGCCAGTGCCGCTGCGCCATCGCCGAAGAGCACGGCGACGAGCGGTGCCGGCTCGACCGGCTCGATCGTCACGTCGGAGCGCAGCCGATAGAGGGTCAGGCGGCGCTCGAGATCCGCCAGCCGATCGCCGGCGGTCTCGAGGATCAGCGCGGCACCGTCGGCATGCACGAAAAAATCGAAAAGAAACTTGCCCTGCGGTGTCAGCAGCGTCGTGTAGATCGCCCGATCAGGCGTCAGCCTGTTCAGATCGTTGCTGACGAGACCCTGCAGGAGCGCCATCGCATCCTCGCCGGAAAGCCGCAGGCAGGCGCGATTGTCGAGCAGGGCCGCCGACGGCATCGATTTCTTCATCTTTTGCAAGCATCATCCCCGCGGTCGGATGGCCTAGAGATGGGCGTTCGGCATGGCTCGGTAAAGGGTGGACCCTGCCGATCCGCGTGGAAGGAGACCGGTGGGCGAGGGCTGCTGCACATGATGGACTACGGACTGATCGGCAATTGCGCGATCAATGCGCTGATCGACGCGAGCGCCAGGATCGTCTGGAGCTGCTTTCCGCGGTTCGACAGCGAGCCGATCTTTTGCCGGCTGCTCGATGGCGATCGCGACCGCGGCTATTTCGGCGTCGAACTCGAGGACTGTGTCAGCATCGAGCAGGCCTATGTCGAGAACACCGCCGTGCTGCGCACCGAGATGCGCGACGCGCGTGGCGCCGGCATCAGGATTCTCGACTTCGCGCCGCGCTTCGAGCAGTTCGGCCGGATGTTCCATCCGACCACCCTCGTCCGCATCGTCGAGCCGCTGGGCGAGGGGCCGCGCATCAAGATCGCCTGCCGACCCCTCTACAATTATGGCGCGCAGCTGCCGGTGATCACCCGGGGCAGCAACCACATCCGTTATGTGGACGACATCATGGCGCTCAGGCTCACCACCAACGCGCCGCTGACCTATGTGCTCGACGAGATCACCTTTCATCTCGACGGCACCGTGGCGCTGCTGCTCGGCGCCGACGAGAGCCTGCGCAGCGGCCTCGTCGAGACGGCCCGGGATTTCCTCGAGAAGACCACCCGTTACTGGCTGCAGGTCTCCGGCCGCCTGAACATCCCGTTCGAGTGGCAGGAGGCGGTGATCCGCTCGGCCATCACGCTCAAGCTCTGCAGCTTCGAGGAGACCGGGGCGATCATCGCCTCGCCGACCACCTCGCTGCCGGAGACGGACGGGGAGGGGCGCAACTGGGATTATCGCTTCTGCTGGCTGCGGGACGCCTTCTTCGTCGTCCGGGCGCTCAACCGCCTGGGCTATGTCGAGACCATGGAGAGCCATCTGCGCTATCTCTCCGACCTCGTCGCCCGGAGCGAGGACGGCTACCTCCAGCCGGTCTACGGCATCGGCCTCGAGAAGCGCCTGACCGAGCGCGTCATCGACAGCCTCGAAGGCTTTTTGGGCAACCAGCCGGTGCGCGTCGGCAACCAGGCCTACGAGCACGACCAGCATGACGGCTATGGCAGCGTCATCCTGGCGGCGACCCAGGCCTTCTTCGACCGTCGCCTGAGGCGCCCGGCGGGCCGCGCCACCTTCGAGCGGCTCGAGCTTCTGGGCGACAAGGCCTGGGCGCTGCATGACGTGCCGGATGCCGGGCTCTGGGAGTTCCGCACCAAGGCCCGGGTGCACACCCATTCCAGCGTCATGTGCTGGGCGGCCTGCGACCGGCTCGCCCGGATCGCCGCCCGGCTCGAGCTGGTCGAGCGCGAGATCCACTGGCGCGGCCGGGCGGACCACATCCGCGCCGTCATCGAGGAGCGCGCCTGGAATCCCGGGCTCGGCAGCTACACCGCCAGCTTCGACGACGACGACATCGATGCGAGCCTCCTGCTCATCCACGAGGTCGGCTTCCTGCAGGGTGACGACCCGCGTTTCGCCGGCACGGTCAAGGCGGTGGAGGAACGGCTGAAGGTCGGGCCTTATGTCTACCGCTATCGCAGCCAGGACGATTTCGGCGAGCCGGAGAACGCCTTCCTGATCTGCAGCTTCTGGTATGTCGACGCGCTCATCGCCCTCGGCCGGCGCGACGAGGCGAGGGCGCTCTTCGAGCGGCTGGTCGCCTGCCGCAACCGCCTCGGCTTGCTGTCGGAGCACATCAACCGTACAACCGGGGAGCTTTGGGGCAACTTCCCGCAGACCTACAGCCATGTCGGGCTGATCAATTGCGCCATGCGGCTGAGCCGTCCGTGGGAGGATGTCGTCTGATCCAAGAGGGGTCGGCGGGCGGGCAGCGGGTCCGGCTCCTGGCCGAGCGGAACGTCCGATGCCATTCGGGCGTTACGCCGAGACGGGTTGTGGCAACGACATCCAGGGAGGAAGCAGCTTGGCGCGGCTGGTGGTCGTCTCGAACCGGGTTACCCCGATCAGTGGCCGGCAGGCGGCTTCGGCCGGCGGCCTCGCGGTCGGCGTGCTGGCGGCGCTGCGCGACAGCGGCGGGCTCTGGTTCGGCTGGAGCGGCGAGATCATCGAGACCGCGCGCGGCGACGATGCCGGGGTGCCACCGGCCCGGGTCTTCCGCACCGGCAAGGTCACCTATGGGCTGATCGACCTGCCCGAGGCCGAGTACGAGGGCTTCTATGCCGGCTTCGCCAACCGCACGCTCTGGCCGCTCTTCCACTACCGCCTCGACCTGACCTCCTTCGAGCATCCCTGGTACGCCACCTACCGCAAGGTCAACCAGCGCTTCGCCGAGGCGCTCCGGCCGCTGCTCAAGCCCGACGACGTCATCTGGATCCACGACTACCACCTGATTCCGCTCGCCACCGAGCTGCGCCGGGCCGGCTGCGAGAACCGGATGGGCTTCTTCCTCCACATCCCGTTCCCGGCGCCGGAGATCTACACCAGCCTGCCCTGGCACCGGCAGCTCGCCGCCGATCTCTGCAATTACGACGTGCTGGGCTTCCAGACCGCGACGGATGTCCGCCAGTTCAACAATTACGTCGAGCTCGAGATCAACGGCCGCGCCGACAGGAAGGGAAGCGTCCAGGCGCTCGGCCGCAACCTGCATGTCGACGCCTATCCGATCGGCATCGACGTCGACGACGTTACCGAGATGGCGGTCTCGCCGGAGGCGAGGCGGCAGGCGGCACGGCTCGGCTCGAGCCTCGCCAACCGCCAGCTCATCATCGGCGTCGACCGCCTCGACTACACCAAGGGCATCGTCGAGCGGCTGCGCGCCTTCGAGATGCTCTTGAAAGCCAATGCCGTGCTGCGCCGGCAGGTGACGTTCGTGCAGATCTCGGCACCGTCGCGCGAGCTGGTGCCCGAATATCTCGAGCTCCGCCAGCAGGTCGAGCTGCTCTCGGGCCACATCAACGGCCTCTACAGCGAGGCCGACTGGGTGCCGCTGCGCTACATCAACCGCAGCTTCACCCGGCGCACGCTGATGGGCTTCTTCAGGCTCAGCCGGGTCGGCCTCGTGACGCCGTTGCGCGACGGCATGAACCTCGTCGCCATGGAGTACGTGGCGGCGCAGAACGCCGACGACCCCGGCGTGCTCGTCATCTCGCGCTTCGCCGGCTGCGCGCAGCAGCTCGACGGTGCCCTCGTGGTCAATCCCTACGACGTGCACCATGTGGCGGACACCCTGCAGGCGGGGCTCGGCATGACGCTCGACGAGCGCCAGGACCGCTGGCAGCGGATGATGCAGGCGATCCGCAAGAACGACATCATCACCTGGCGCGACCGCTTCCTCGCACGGCTCGAGAACCGCGTCGGCGTCGGCTGAGCCGTGCCGACCACCCGGGCGACGAGACGGGGGCGGCGGTCCGGGCGAAGCCCCGCGGGTGGTCGGATTATCGGATAAGAATGATTATGACAAATATCGCTCAGATGCCGACGACGACCGCGGCGTTGACGATCAGCGCCCGGTCGCCGATGCCGTTGTCGGTGGCCATGCCGCCTCTCGTCACCTCGAAGCGCACCGTGCCGACCGGCAGCACCTCGCGGATGGCGGCCTCGTCGATCGGCTCGTCCACCGGCACCGCCAGCTTCACCAGCACCTGCAGCTTGTCCAGGTCGCCGCCGGTGAGCTGCGGGACGGACGGGATGAGGTTGCGCCCGATGGCGTCGCGCACCGCCCGCACCGCGGCCTTGGTGGGATTGCCGCCGCGCAGGTCGACGCCGGTGCCGAGCTCGATGAAATAGATCTGCTTCATGGTCGCTTCGCTTCCCTCGATTCTGTCGTTCGCCCGGGCATTCAGCGCAGGGTGCCGAGATACCAGACGTAGAGATTGGCCGTGCCGATGCCGAGGAGCGCCGCGATCCCGAGAATGACCAGCACGATGACGATCACCCGCAGCAGCGTGCGCATCGGCACGCCCGGCCGGCAGAACGGGATCAGGTTGAAGGCCAGGCCCGCCACCACCACGCCGATGCAGCCGATCGAGAAGAGCGTCAGCGAGAACGGCTGGAAGATCATCAAGACGGCCACGACGGCGAGCGTGATGATCGCGTACTCGATGAAGCGCGCCTGGCCCTGGGTCATGCCGCCCTTGACGGTTGCCTGTGCGCCGGTCTCGGTCATGCCCGCACCACCTTCTCGTCCGCGTCGAACACGTGCACCGAGCCCGGCAGGAAGCGGACATGCACCCGGTCGCGCTCCTCGAGCGGTGTGCGCCAGTCGGTGACCACGCGGATGTCGTGCCGCCCGTCGTTCAGGTGCGCCAGGGTCTCGGCCCCCATGGGCTCGATGATGTCGATCACCGAGGAGAGCCCGTCGGGCACGTCCTCGTGCACCACCTCGAGATTGCGCGGCCGCACACCGAGCGTGACCTTCGCGCCGGACCGCAGGCGGGCGACCGCCGGGTCGACCTCGACCGCCAGCGTCTGCCCGCCCTCGACCGCGAAACGGGCGATATTGCCCGCGTCGAAGGCGGTGAGCTCGGCCGGGATCAGGTTCATCGCCGGGGTGCCGATGAAGCCGGCGACGAAGAGGTTCTCGGGCTTCTGGAAGATGTCGTGCGGTGTCGCCACCTGCTCGATCACCCCGGCCCGCATGACCGCGATGCGGTCGGCCATGGTCAGCGCCTCGAGCTGGTCGTGGGTGACGATCACCGTCGCCCGGCGCAGGCCCTGCAGCACCTCCTTGATCTCGCCGCGCATCTCCTCGCGGAGCTGCACGTCGAGCCGCGACAGGGGCTCGTCGAAGAGGAAGCAGTTGGGCTCACGGATGATCGAGCGGCCGACGGCGACCCTCTGCTTCTCGCCCTCGGCGAGCTCGCCGGGCTTGCGCCCCATGATCGATTCGAGCTGCAGCACCCGCGCCACCTGCTCGACCTTGGCGCGGATCTGCGCTGCCCCGAGCCCCTCGCCATAGAGCGGATAGGCGAGATTCTCGGCCACGGTCAGGCTCGGGTAGAGGGCGTAGAACTGAAAGCTCATGGCGACGTTGCGGTCGCGCGGGGCGAGGTCGTTGACCCGCTTGCCGGCGAGCAGCACGTCGCCCGAGCTCGCCCATTCGAGCCCGGCGATCATCCTGAGCGTCGTCGTCTTGCCGCAGCCCGAGGGGCCGAGCAGGCAGAGCACCTCGCCGTCGCCGATCTCGAGATCGATGGCGTCGACCGCGGTGAGCGAGCCGAACCGCTTGGTGAGCTTTCGGAGGGCGATCGTCATTTCTTGACCGTGCCGAAGGTGACGCCGCGCAGGAGCTGGTTCTGCAGGAGATAGGTGACGATGAAGATCGGCACGAGGAAGAGGGTGACGATGGCGGCGAGCAGGCCGTAGTCGACGCCCACCTCGCCGCCCATGGTGCGGGCCATGGCGACCGGCACCGTGCGCGTCTCGACCCCGGTCAGCAGCAGCGCGAAGAGGAACTCGTTCCAGGTCAGGATCAGGCCGAAGACGAAGGTGGCGGCGAGGCCGGCCAGGATCTGCGGCAGGCAGACGCCGAAGAAGACCCGCCGCTCGTTGGCCCCGTCCATCCGCGCCGCGTCCTCGATCTCCGGGTTGAGCTCGTCGAAGAAGCTCTTCACCAGCCAGATGGAGAACGGGATGTTGAAGGCGGTGTAGAGCAGGATGATGCCCCAGTAGCTGCCGGAGAGCCCGGTCAGGCGGAACATCAGGAAGATCGGGATGATGACGACGATGGGCGGCATCATCCGGGTGGTCAGGATGATGAAGAGATAGGTGTCGTTGCCGCGCAAGGGGTAGCGCGAGAAGGCGTAGGCGGCGAGCGTGCCGAGGACGATGGCGAGCGCCACGCTGGTGCCCGAGACGAAGATCGAGTTGAAGAAATAGAGCGGGAACTCGGTCGCCTGCGCCGCCCCGGCCGTGATGCTCTCGCGGTAGAAGACGTTGATGAAGTTCTGCATCGTCGGCGTGAAGAAGAGCTTGGCCGGCACCGCCAGCGCGTCCGTGCGCGTCTTGAAGGCGGTCAGCACGATCCAGAGGACCGGGAAGAAGTAGACCAGGCTGATCAGCCCCGCGAACAGGGTCCAGCCCCAGCCGGCCTTGCCGATCTCGCGCGGTCTGGCCATCAGGCGACCTCCTGCTCGCGCCGCTTGACGGCGTAGAGATAGAGATTGGTGAGCACGATCACCACGAAGAGGATGATGTAGGCGAGTGCGGAGGACTGGCTGGTGCGGAAGAACTGGAAGGCCACACGATAGGTGAAGACCGCGATCGTCTCGGTCGCGGTGCCGGGCCCGCCCTCGGTGATGATGTAGACGATGTCGAAGAGCTTGAACGTCTCGATCGTCCGGAAGAGCACGGCGAGCAGGAGCAGGCTCTTGATGTAGGGAAAGGTGATGGTGCGAAAGCGCCGCCACCAGGAGGCGCGATCGATCTCGGCCGCCTCGTAGAGGTATTTCGGCACCGAGACGAGGCCGGCGAGCACCAGCAGCATGACGAAGGGCGACCACATCCAGGCATCGGCCACGACGATGCCGACGATCGCCCCGGTCGGCGTGCCGAGCAGGACGAAGGGCTCGCCGGTGAAGGTCGAGACGAACTGGCTGAGCAGGCCGAAGGTCGGCTCGTAGTAGAGCTTGAAGAAGACGCCGACCGAGACGAAGGACAGCATCATCGGCGCCAGCACCAGCATCAGGAGAATGCGGCGGAGCGGGAACTCGCGGGCGAACATCAGCGCCAGGAGGAAGCCGATGACGAGCTGCAGGACGACGCTCGAGCCGACGATGACGGCCGTGGTCTGGAAGCGGTCCCAGACGTCCGGGTCGCTCAGCACGCGCTCGTAGAAGCGCAGGCCGACGAAGTCCGGCACGTCCTGCCGGTTGGCGCGGTAGTTGAAGAAGCTGAGGCCGAAGGACCAGAGCAGCGGGAAGATGTTCATGACGAAGAGCACGATGACCGCCGGGGCCACGAGCAGCGGCCCGCGTCGCTCGGGCGCCATCAGCCAGGCGAGGAACCCGCCGGCACCCTCGGGCGCTGCCATGCGGTCATGCGGCGATGCTGCTGCCATCGTCGTCCGGTCTCATCGGCAAGGGGTTGGAATGAAGAAGAAGGAAGGCGCGGCGGCCCGGGCGGAACGCGGGCCGCCGCGCCGCGGCCTACTGGATCAGGCCGGCATCCTCGAGGAGTTGCTGCTGGAAGCGGGCGATGCTGTCGAGCGCCGTCTGCGCGTCGATCTGGCCGGTGATCGCCCGGTCGTACTCCTCCTGCTGCTGGGTCAGGAGCTCGAAGAAGTCCGGCACGTGCCAGACGTCACGCTGCCAGTCGAGCATCTCGACATGCGCCCGGTTCCAGGGCCGCAGGCTGTTGTACTCGGGATCGGCCATGACGCTCACCAGCCCCGACTGGCCGCCACCGGCGACGAAGTTCTTCTGCACCTCGGGCTTCAGCCACCACTTGACGACGTTGAGGGCTTCGTTCGTGACCTCGTCGCTGTTCCAGGTGGTCAGCACGAAGGGCTGGCCGCCGATATTGCCGGTCCGGTCGATCGAGCCGTCCTCCTTGCGCAGGCCCGGCGCCGGGCCGAAGGCCGACTTGTCGGCGACGACCGAGCTGCTCGGGTCGAGCACCGGCTCGCCGAGACCGACCCAGTCGATGATCGCCGCCACCTTGCCCTGCATGTACAGGTCCTGGATGACGAAGATGTCCATCTGCCCGGTCTGGGCCACCGGCGGCATGTACTGGAGCAGCGAGAGGTAGTGCTCGAGCGCCTCGACCGCGACATCGGAATTGACGACGCCTTCGGCCTGCGCCTCGGGCGCCTTGGTCTCGTCCCAGATCGACCCGCCATGCTGCCAGATGAAGGCATTGATCGCCATGGTCGAGAAGTCGTAGCCCTTCCCGGCCTGGTAGGCGATGCCGTAGAAATCGTCGTCGGCGACGCCATCGCCGAGCGGCTCGCCCTTGGCCCGCCGGAAGAACTCGCCGACGTTCCTGAAGGTGTCCCAGTCGACGTTCTGCCAGTCCTCGTAGGTGCAGGGCAGCGCCTCGCCGTACTTCTCCTGGAACGCCGCCGCCTCGCCCTCGTGGCAGAAAAGGTCCTCGCGGTAGAAGGTGACGTAGGTGTCCGGGAACTGCGGGAAGCCGAAATAGCGCGTGTCCGGCGCCGGGAAGGGATTGTCCGCGATGAAGTCCTTGGACTTGTGCGGATAGGTCGAATAGGCCGAGACCAGCGCCGGGTGCAGGTCCTGCATGATGGCGGTGAGCTCGGGATCGGCGGTCATGAGATCGGTCAGATCCATGTAGTAGCCGCCCTCGACGAACGCACCCAGCCACTGGCTGTCGGTCACGATCATCTGGTATTTCTGCTCGCCCGAGGCGAGCGAGGCGGCGACCCGCTCGTAGAAGCTCGGCCACGGGATGAAGTCGATGTCGAGCACCGTGTTGTGCCCGTCAGGCGACTGGTAGGAGCGGTCGAACTCCTCCTTCATGAACCGGGTCGGCGGCCAGTCGGGTGCCGCCATGGTGATGGTGATGTCGGCTGCCCGGGCGGTGCCGCCGGCGAGCAGCGCCGTGGCCACGGCTGCCGCCGAGACCCCCAGCACCATGCTGTCCCTGATCGTTCGCATTCTTTTCGTTCTCCTCGTTGCCTTGGGAAGGTGGTTGGTCGTCGGTGTCGTCAAGCGAGCCGGACCCCGGTCTCGGCGTGAAAGAGGTGGAGGTCCGCCGGGTCGATGGTCACCTCGATGGCGCTGCCTTCGGGGATCAGGGCCCCCTGCTCCTCGCGCACCACCATCTTGGCCTCGATCGCGCCCCTGGCCTCGATGGCGCCGAAGCGCAGGTCGAGCACCGTCACGTCGCCCAAAGGCTCGCGCAGATGCACGACGGCATCGACGGTCCTGCCGCGCGCGCTGTCCCGGCCCAGCCGGATGTCGTGCGGCCTGAGGCCGACCACCAGCTCGGTGCCGGCGGCGAGATCCCTTGCACCGGGCGCGAGGTCGATGCCGGCCACGCCGAAATCGACGGCGAGCCCCCCCTGCCCGCCGGTCACCCGGCCCGGCAGCAGGTTCATCGCCGGCGCACCCACGAGCCCCGCCACATAGGTGTCGAGCGGCGCCTCGTAGAGGGCGCGCGGCGTGTCGATCTGGACCACCCGGCCGCCGCGCATGACCCCGATCCGTTGGCCCATGGTGAGCGCCTCGAGCTGGTCCGGCGTCGCATAGAGCATGGTCATGCCGAGTTCGCGATGCAGGCGCTTGAACTCGGCGCGCGTGTCGTGGCGCAGCTTGGCGTCGAGATTGGTCAAGGGTTCGTCGAGCAGGAGGAGCTTCGGGCGGCGGATCAGCGCCCGGCCGATGGCGATCCGCTGCTGCTCGCCGCCGGAGAGCGTCGCCGGCTTGCGATCGAGCGTATGGCCGACCCGCAGCAGCTCGGAAACCTCGCCGACGCGCCGGCCGATCTCGGCCCGGTCGACCCGCTCGCGCTCGAGCGGGTAGGCGAAGTTCTGGCGGACGGTCAGATGCGGGTAGAGGGCGAAGGTCTGGAAGATCATCGCCATGCCGCGGCCCTGCACCGGTGCCGTGGTGACGTCGCGGCCGGCGAACTCGATCCGGCCCCGGCTCAGCTTCTCGAGCCCGGCGATGGCGCGCAGCGTGGTCGTCTTGCCGGCCGAGCTGGGGCCGAGCAGGCAATAGAACTCGCCTTCCTCGACCTCGAAGCTCATGCCGTCGAGGGCGGTGACGGCCCCGAAACGGCGCGCCACATCACTGACCCGAAGATGTGCCAAGATTCGCCTGCCTCCCGCTTCTGTCGACCGCCCGGAACACTGGCCGGCCGGCTCTTGCGGCTGCGCCGAGGCTTAGCTGAAGGCACCAGGCCTGCCAAGAACTTAACTGCCGGAGAGGGCCGCCGGGCGGCCGCCCGGCATCAGCCGGGTACGGCCGCTGCCGGGCCGGGCTCAGGCGTGCCGGATCTCCGTGCCCAGCACCTTCAGGCACTCCCTGATGAAGGCGGCGAGGCCGGGCCAGCCCTTGGCGGAGACGAGGTTGCCGTCGCTGATGGCGCCTTCCGGCGGCACGTCGACATAGATGCCCCCGGCGAGGCGCACCTCGGGCTCGCAATACTCGAGGGCGGCGACGCGCTTGCCGCTGACCACGCCATCCACCGCGATCAGCACCTGGGCACCGTGGCAGATGGTGAAGATCGGCTTCTTCGCCTCGTGGAACTCGCGCACGATCGCCTGCACCCGGGGATGGATGCGGATATATTCCGGCCCGCGGCCGCCGGCGACGTAGACCGCGTCGTAGCTGCCGGTGTCGACCTCGGCGAAGGTCTTGTTCAGCTTGAAGAAATGGCCCGGCTTCTCGGTGTAGGTCTGGTCGCCCTCGAAATCGTGCAGCGAGGTCTTGATCAGCTCGCCCGCCTTCTTGTCCGGGCAGACGACATCCACCGGATGCCCCACCGCCTCCATCGCCTGCTGGAACACGAAGATCTCGTATTCCTCGCTGAACTCGCCGACCAGCATCAGGATCTTCTTCGCCATCGTGTCGTTCCCCTGCCCGGCCCCGTGGGCCTCGATTGTCATGAAATTCTGCCGGCTCAGCCGAGGCCCGTGGCTTCCCACTTGCCGGTTTCGGCCGAGCGCAGCACCGCCTCGCAGACCTTCTGGGTATCGAGCGCGTCCCTGAAGGTCGGCCCCTTGAAGGTCTTGTCCTCGGCACCGGCGAGGAAGTCCGCCAGCGCATGGACGAAGGTCGCCTCGTAGCCGACGGTCAGGCCCGGCACCCACCAGTGGCTCATATAGGGGTGCTCGTGATTGGTGACGTGGATCCGGCGCCAGCCATTGAGGTGGCCCGCGGTCTTGTCGCCGGTTTCCTTCGAGCGGTACTCGAAGAAGTCGAGATATTGCGGGTCGTGGAGGTCGAAGCGCACCGAGCCGTCGGCGCCGTTCAGCTCGAGCGTCTTCAGGGCCTTGTGGCCGCGGGCGTAGCGCGTGCTCTCGAACAGGCCGAGCGAGCCGTTGGCGAAGCGGCACATGAAGAGGCAGGCGTCGTCGATGCCGACCGGGGCGACCTTGCCGGTCTCCTGGTGCAGCCGCTCCTTCACGAAGGTCTCGGTCTCGGCCATCACCCTGGTGATCGGGCCGTTCAGCCACATCGCCGTGTCGATGTTGTGGGCGAGCAGGTCGCCGGTGACGCCGGAGCCCGCGGCTGCCGCGTCGAGGCGCCAGAGGGCGGCGCCGCCCTGCGGCAGGTCCTCGGCGATCGTCCAGTCCTGCAGGAACTGGGCGCGGTAGTGGTAGGCGCGGCCGAGCCGCCCCTCGTCGACCATCGCCTTGGCGAGGCTGATGGCCGGCACGCGGCGGTAGTTGTACCAGACCATGTTGGGCACGCCGGCCTGCTCGACCGCGGCCACCATCCGCTCGCCCTCGGCGACGCTCATCGCCAGGGGCTTCTCGGTGACCACCCACTTGCCGGCCTCGGCCGCCGCCGTGGCGATCGCCTCGTGCAGGTTGTTGGGCACGCAGATGTCGACGAGATCCACGTCGTCGCGGGCCACGACCTCGCGCCAGTCGCTCGCCACCCCGGCGTAGCCCCAGTCGTCGGCGAAGGCCTGCGCCTTCGTGGCATCCCGGCCGCACAGCACCTGCCGCTCGATGCGGAAGGGCACCTCCGGGAAGTAGTGGTTGACGTTGGCGTAGGCATTGGAATGGGCCTTGCCCATGAACCCGTAACCGATCACGGCGACCCGCAGCGGCCTCGGCATGTTGCTTTCCTCCCCGGTGGTTCGAGCACGCTTGCACCTGCCCTTAGCACGACCGCCGCCGCGCTGGCAGGGGGCTTTGGTCTTGCGGCCGACATGGCAGCAAGCTGCATTGCGGGGTGCGGTCCGCGACAAGCTGGTTCTTTCTTTGTTAACGGTCCGGCGCCATATTGCGGCGCATGATCCGCCCCTTGATCCGCTCCCTCTTCCTGCACTGGCCGTGGCTGCTGCTGGCCGGTTTGTTCGGCCTCACGCTGGCGCCGATCCTCGGCGACTACAGCCGCAAGCTCGACTTCCTCGGCCAGTTCCTGATCCAGACCACGGCACTCACCGTGGCGGCGTTCCTGCTTTTCCTGGTGCTGCAGCACCGCCTCGTTGCGTTCGCCGCCGTCGTCTGCGTCATCCTGCAGCTCGCCGTCCTGCAGCCGGCCCTTTTCCCCGCCCGGGCCATGACCACGTCCGGCGAAAGCCTGAGCGTCGTGTTCGCGAACGTCTGGACCCAGAACCGTCGGCTGCCCGAGGTCGTCGAGCGGCTCGAGGCGCTCGATCCCGATGTCATCGTGCTCACCGAGATACGCGAGGAGACGGAGTCCCTTCTGCCGGCGCTCGAAGCGACCTGGCCCTATCGGGCGGCCTGCCCGCGTCACTACAGCTGCGATACCGTCGTGCTTTCCCGCCTGCCGATCCTCGAGGACCGCAGCGGCAAGGGCGAACGTGGCCTGGTCGGCCTCGCCGCGGCACGAATCGAGTCGGGCTTCGGCCCGGTCACCGTCGCCGGCACGCATCTCACGCAGCCGCTGCCGCCCTGGCGCCAGCGTGTCCAGGAGTACCAGACCGAGCAGGTCGTCGACATGCTGGCCGGTGTCGACGACCCGCTGCTGGTGGTCGGCGATTTCAACTCTGTGCCCTGGGGTCGCCTGATCCGCGCCTTCGCGGCGGCTACCGGTCTGAAGGTGGCGCCGGGTCTCGAGGGCACCTGGCCCGCGACCCTGCCGTGGCCGCTGCGCATTCCGATCGATCAGGCGCTGACCGGGCGCGGCCTCGAGCTGCTCGAGCGCGAGGTGGTGACCATGCCCGGCGCCGATCACAAGGCGCTGTGGCTGGTGGTCGGCCCCGGCACGGCCTGACGGCCTAGACTGCGGCCTTCGTCCAGGCGCCGCCTGCGCCGCTCGATGCGACCACGGCTTCGATGAACTTCACGCCCGCGACACCGTCCTGCACCGAGGGTGCGAGGCGTGCGCCGTCGTCCGGCTTGCGGCCCTCGATCGCGGCCCAGATCAGCTCGGCCGCGTCGCTGTAGATGGTGGCGAAGCCTTCGAGATAGCCTTCGGGATGGCCGGGCGGGACGCGGGTCACGCGACCGGCCTCGGGCCCGGTGCCGGCGCCGGAGCGGGTGATCAGGCGCTTTTGCTCGCCCAGGGCCGTGAACCAGAGATAGTTCGGGTCCTCCTGGGCCCATTCGAGCCCGCCCTTGTCGCCGTAGACCCGCAGCTTCAGCGCGTTCTCGTTGCCGGTCGCCACCTGGCTCGCCCAGAGCATGCCCCGGGCCCCGCCCTTGTAGCGCAGCAGCACGTTGCAGTTGTCGTCGAGCCGGCGGCCCTCGACGAAGGTGGAGAGCTCGGCCGCCACCTCGTCGAGCTCGAGCCCGGTGACGAAGGCGGCGAGGTTCATGGCGTGGGTGCCGATATCACCGGTCGAGCCGGCCGGCCCGGAGCGCGCCGGGTCGGTGCGCCAGCCCGCCTGCTTCTGGCCGGTTGCCTCCAGCTTGGTGGCCAGCCAGTCCTGGGCATATTCCGCCTGCACGACGCGGATGGCGCCGAGCTCGCCCGCGGCCACCATCGCCCGGGCCTGGCGGATCATCGGATAGCCCGTGTAGTTGTGGGTCAGGACGAAGACGAGCCCGCTCCTCGCGACGAGGGCGGCGAGGGCCGCGGCATCCGCGAGCGTCGTGGTCATGGGCTTGTCGCAGATGACGTGGATGCCGGCCTCGAGGAAGGCGGCGGCGGCCGGGTAGTGGACGTGATTGGGCGTGACGATCGCCACCGCGTCGATGCCGTCCGCCCGGCCCGCCTCGGCCTTGGCCATGTCCGCGAAGCTGCCATAGGTGCGGCCCGGGTCGATGCCGAGCTCTGCCCCGGACGCCTTCGACTTCTCGGCCGTGCTGGCGAAGCAGCCGGCGACCAGCTCGAAGCGGTCGTCGAGCCGGGCGGCGATGCGATGCACGCCACCGATGAAGGCCCCCTGCCCGCCGCCCACCATGCCGAGCCGCAGCCGCCGGCGCGGTCCGGCCTTCGCCTGTGTGCTCTCGCTGACCATGTCTCGTCTCCCCCCTCTCTCGACCCGGCCCGCTGCTCAGCCGATCCCCAGGATGCGCCGGTTGGCTGCCTGGTCGCTGCCGCCCGCGGCGAAATCGTCGAAGGCCTTCTCGGTAACGCGGATGATGTGGTCCTCGATGAAGGGTGCCCCCTCGGCCGCACCGTCCTCGGGATGCTTGAGGCAGCACTCCCATTCGAGCACCGCCCAGTGGTCGTAGCCATGGGTCGTGAGCTTCGAGAAGACGCCCGAGAAGTCGACCTGGCCGTCGCCCAGCGAGCGGAACCGCCCGGCCCGGCTCGTCCAGGGCTGGTAGCCGGAATAGACGCCCTGGCGCCCGTCCGGGTTGAACTCCGCGTCCTTGACGTGGAAGCTCGTGATCCGCTCGTGATAGATGTCGATGAACGCCAGGTAATCGAGCTGCTGCAGCAGGAAGTGGCTCGGGTCGTAGTTGATCGTGGCCCGGCTGTGGCCGCCCACGGCGTCGAGGAACATCTCGAACGTGGCGCCGTCGAACGTGTCCTCGCCCGGATGAAGCTCGTAGCCGTAGTCGACGCCGCAGGAATCGTAGTGGTCGAGGATCGGCTTCCAGCGCCGGCCGAGCTCGGCGAAGGCCTCGTCGACCAGACCGGCCGGCCGCTGCGGCCAGGGGTAGAGATAGGGAAAGGCGAGCGCGCCGGTGAAGCCGACATGCCTGGTGAGACCCAGGTTCCTCGACGCCGTCGCCCCCATCCGCACCTGGTCGACCGCCCATGCCTGCCGCTTCTTCGGGTCGCCCCGGACCTCCGGCACGGCGAAGCCGTCGAACATCGCGTCATAGGCCGGATGGACGGCGACGAGCTGGCTCTGCAGGTGGGTCGAAAGCTCGGTGATCGCGAGCCCATGGCTCTCGACCGTGCCCTTGACCTCGTCGCAATAGGTCTTGCTCTCGGCCGCCTTCTTCAGATCGAAGAGCCGGCCGTCCCAGCTCGGGATCTGGACGCCCTTGTAGCCGAGCGACGCCGCCCAGCCGGCGATGTGGTCGAGGCTGTCGAAGGGCGGCTTGTCGCCCGCGAACTGGGCGAGGAACAGCGCCGGTCCCTTCATGGTGGCGATGGCCATGGCGAAAATCTCCCGTGAAGCAGGCGGTCAGCTGTTGTCCCAGCCGTCGCGGATGAACCGGTAGCCGAAGGTGTAGACCTCCTCCCGATTGGGGAAGAAGTCGCGCCAGACCCTCGTGGCGGCGGCGAGATCCGGCAGCGCCCGGCCGAACGCCTCGATCGTCAGCCAGCGGTCGTAGCCGTTCTCCTTCAGGACGGAGAAGGTTTCGGCCCAGGGCACGTGGTCCTTGCCCGGCGTGCCGCGATCGTTGGCCGAGATGTGGACGTGGTTGATCCAGCGCAGGTGCTCGCGGAGCGCGCCGACCGGGTGCTTCTCCTCGATGTTCGCGTGGAACGTGTCGTAGAGCAGCCCGACATTGGGCTTGCCGACCTGCTGCACGAAGGCGGCGGCGTCCGCGACGGTGTTGAGGAAGTAGCACTCGAAGCGGTTCAAGGGCTCGATCGAGAGGGCGACGCCGGCATCCGCGGCATGGCCGGCGCAGGCGCGCGTCACCTCGACCCCGCGCTCCCACTCCTCCTTGGTCCGCCCGTTGCCGGTGAAGTGGCCGAGCGCCTGGTGGAGCGGGCCGGCGAGCAGCGTGCCGCCGAGCGCCGCCGTGCTGTCGATCGCCCAGCGGATATGGTCGGCGCCACCCTGGCGGGCCTTCGGATCGGCGCTGACGATGTCGTGCGCCGTGTCCGGCATGACCGTCACCGTGGTGGCGGCGAGACCGTTGTCCGCGAGCGCCCGGCCGAGCTTCCTGTAGTGCGCGAGGTCGCCCTGGAAGAGGGGCACCTCGACACCATCATAGCCGACCTTCTTCAGCGTCTCGAGGAGGTGGAAGTCGCCCTCCTCGATATGTGTCGCCCAGAGCAGGAGGTTGAAGCCGATTTGCATGTGCGTCGGCCCTACCCGTACTTGCGATTGAGGTCGTCGAGGGCCGTCTTGCACTTGGCGGTGGCGTTCCAGGCATCCGGCCAGAAGCAGAGGTCGACCGTCCACCAGTCATGGCCGACCGGCTCCTTCGCCAGCGCCGGCACCAGCGCGTCGAAGTCGACCACGCCCTCGCCGAAGGGGGGATGCGCGCTGGTCTCGTCGTTGCCGTCGGCGTCCTTGTGGCAGGTGTTGTCGCTGTCGATCAGGTGGATGTGGTTGATGCGGCCCGAGAGCCGCTGGATCAGCTCGAGCTGGCCGCCCTTCAGGATCTCCTTCCCGCCCTCCTGGCGGGTGCCGTTCACCGCCACCATCTGGCCGTGGCAGGTGTCGTAGAGGATGCCGAAGTTCTCGTGCGGCAGGGCGTCCAGCACGCGCTGGAGGTCGGAGGGCTTGTTGAAGGCGAAGCCCGGCTCGAACTCCCAGGTGACGTAGAGCCCCTTGTCGCCGGCATAGCGGATGCAGCGGTCCCAGACCGAGGTCAGGCGTTTCAGGAGGGTGTCGTAGTCGGTCTTCTGGTGGATGGTCGGCGGCTGCACCGTGTCGACCCGAATGCCCTCGATGCCGAGATCCCTGGCGAAATCGACATTCGCCCTGAAGCTTTCGATGTAGTGGGTCGGATCGTCGGTATCGAGCAGATGCTCGCTCCAGAGATCCTGCGCGAAGCCGGAGAAGGCGAGCCCGTGGCCGGCGATTTTGGCCTTCAGCGCGGCACGGTCCTCCTTCGTCGGATGGTTCTGCGGGTTCGGGTAGCCGTTGAAGCCGCCGAGCTCGATGCCGTCGAACTTCAGCCCGGCGAGCTTGGTCAGCACGGTGTCGAACGGGATCGGGTTCTCGCCGTAAGGCCCGACATTGTAGGCCCACGTCCCGATCGAGGTCTTGCGCATGGGTGGCTCCCTGACGAATGCTTGGAGAAGGTCAGACGATCTTGCCGTCGGGGCCGATGACCCCCTTGGTCAGGATGAAGCAGGCGTAGCCGCGCCGGTCGAGCGTGGCGACCACGGCGGCGCACTTGGCGGCTTCCTCGTAGAAGGCGAAGCGCTCGATCGAGCCCATCCGCCACTCCTTGCCGGCCACCTCGTGCACGGTGGCGAGGAGCTCCCGGTGGGCCTCGTTGAGCTCGTCCGGGGTGGCCGTCACCTCCATGCGCCGGACGGGCGTGTCGACGAAGCTGTCGAGCGGCATGACCGAGAGGATCGCCCGGGCGGCGCCGGGTGTGTCGGTCGCGAGCGCATGGCAGGGCACGCCGGCGCGGCGGGCGATCTCGTGCGCCGGGAAATTGCAGTCGACGACACAGATCGAATCGCCGTGCCCCATGTCGCGCAGCGTCTTCAAGAGATCGCCGCCGAGCAGCGGGTCGAGCCCGAGCAACATTTCCTGCACCCCCCGATCATTTCGGGCGCGAAGTCGCCTTCGGCCCTTTCTTGGCGGCGGAAGATAGGCAGGAGCGAAGCGAAGCAAAAGCCGATTTCGACAGCGGAGGCCAAAATGGCACGGGCCGGAGCGGCGTCACCGTCCAAGCCGACCTTCTGCCCCGAGGCCGTGGCAACCGGTGCGACAGCGTCGGCGCCCGCGCCCGATTTGCCGACAAGGCCACCGAGCCGGACAGCGAGCGCCTCAGCGCCGGAGCCGTTCCTTCAGCCCGTCGAAGCCGCCCTGGAAGACGCCGTTGGCGAAGAAGTCGAGCCACTCGTCGCGTTTGGCCAGATCGCAGTCGAAATGGGTCCACCACTCGACGAAGCAGCGGTCGCCGTCGGTCACGCTCGTGCAGCGGAGCGTGGCGAGGTAGCTCTCGACCTCGAACGGGGTCGTCTCGAAATTGTAGGTGAAGCTCATGTCCTGGTCCGAGAGGGTGAGCAGCCGCTCGCGGATGTGCGCGCCATCGGCCAGATGGATGCTGCGCACGCAGCCGATCCGATCGGCCGGCTGGCCGTCCTCGATCGCCGAGCGGGTCACCGCCGGGAGCCAGCCCGGCAAGCCGTTGAAATCGCGGACCACCGCCCAGACCTCCCTGGCCGGCCTGTCGATGACCGTGCTCGCATAGGCTTTCGGCATCGGAGCCTCCCCATTCCTGCCCGTTTCTCGCATGACTGACCTAGCCCCGCCCCGCCACCGCGTGCAAGCGGCGCGATGGTAACCCGCTGTTAAGGACAGCTGTGCTGTCATGCAGATGGTCGGTGCTCCAGCCCGACGACAGCACGGGAGTTGCCCCTGATGCGCGAACTCGGTCTCGCCCTCGCGGCCCTCGCCACACTCGCGGCCGGTGCCGCGAAGGCCGAGGAGGCTGCGCCAGCGGTCCCACGGCCATGCCACGACTACAAGGCGCTCGTCACGGCGCTCGACAAGCGCTACGGCGAGGCGCCGGTCTCGCTCGGCATGCAGAACAACGGCCACGCGCTGCAGGTCTTCGCCTCGGCCGAGAGCGGCAGCTGGACCGTGCTCTCCGTCGCCCCGGACGGGACCGGCTGCATCGTCGCCGCCGGCCGCCACTGGCAGACCCGCAAGCCCGGGACGAGCGACCCGGCCGCCTGAATGCGGGTCGCCGTGTCAGCGGCCTTGTGACACTGGCGCCTTCCTTGATACGCTTCCTGGACAAGCGGGGAGCGGGCGAACATGGCGGGCGATACGGCCGAAGGGCAGCGGCGGGCGAAGCGCGGCGACGGCAAGGGCCGGCGCACCGCGCGCGGCCGTCAGGTCGATCCCCGGGCGGCCGGGGAGATCCGCGAGCTGCTCGGCGACCGGCCGCGACGCCCTGACCTCCTGATCGAGCACCTGCATCTGATCCAGGACCGGTTCGGCCATCTCGGCGCCGCCCATCTGGCGGCACTGGCCGAGGAAATGAAGCTCGCCCAGGTCGAGGTCTACGAGGTCGCGACCTTCTATGCGCATTTCGACGTGGTGAAGGAGGGCGAGACCCCGCCCCCGCCGGTCACGCTGCGCGTCTGCGACAGCCTCACCTGCGCGCTGCTCGGCGCCGACCGCCTGATGGCGGAGCTCGCCGCCGCCGCCGATCCTTCGAAGATCCGGGTCGTGCCCGCCCCCTGCATGGGCGCCTGTCACCGCGCACCCAATGTCGCCGTCGGGCACCGGCGGGTCGGCCATGCCACGGCGAGCTCGGTGCTGGCTGCCGCGACCGATGGCCACGGTGCTGTCGAGCTGCCCGAGGCGATCGAGCTCTCGCAGTATCGGGCGAGCGGCGGCTATGCGCTCTTCGAGCGGCTGCGCGATCAGCCGCCCGGCGATGCCGATAGCGGGCCGGTCGCCGAGTTCATCAAGAGACTGGAGGGCTCGGGCCTGCGCGGGCTCGGCGGGGCCGGCTTCCCCACCGGCCGCAAATGGCAGATCGTCCGGGCCCAGCCGGGGCCGCGCCATCTCTGCGTCAATGCCGACGAGGGCGAGCCCGGCACCTTCAAGGACGGCCACTATCTCACCACCGACCCGCACCGCTTTCTCGAAGGGATGCTGATCGCCGGCTGGTCGATCGAGGCCGAGAAGTGCTGGATCTACCTGCGTGACGAGTACCCGGAAGCGCGCCATCTGCTCGCCCGCGAGATCCTGGCGCTGGAGCAGGCCGGGCTCGTCGCCCCGGGCCATATCGAGCTGCGCCGCGGCGCCGGCTCCTACATCTGCGGCGAGGAATCGGCGATGATCGAGAGCCTCGAGGGCAAGCGCGGCCTGCCCCGGCATCGCCCGCCCTTTGTCGCCGAGGTCGGCCTCTTCGGCCGGCCGACGCTCGTGAACAATGTCGAGACCCTCTACTGGATCCGCGACATCGTCGAGCGCGGCCCCGAATGGTTCGCGGCCCAGGGCCGGAACGGGTCGAAGGGCCTGCGCTCCTACTCCGTCTCCGGCCGGGTCCGAGACCCCGGGGTCAAGCTGGCGCCGGCCGGCATCACCGCCGCCGAGCTGATCGACGAATTTTGCGGCGGCATGGCCGATGGCCACCGCTTTCGGGCTTATCTGCCGGGTGGTGCTTCGGGCGGCATCCTGCCGGCGAGCATGGCGGATATTCCGCTCGATTTCGGCAAGCTCGAGCATCTGGGCTGCTTCGTCGGCAGCCACGCCGTCGTGGTCCTCTCCGACCAGGACGACGTCAGGGCGGCAGCGCTCAATCTCCTGCGCTTCTTTCGCGAGGAATCCTGCGGCCAGTGCACCCCCTGCCGCAGCGGCACTGCCAAGGCCGTGGCGCTGATGGAGCGAGAGACCTGGGACCAGGCGCTGCTCGCCGAGCTCGCCACCGCGATGACCGACGCCTCGATCTGCGGCCTCGGCCAGGCCGCCGGCAACCCCATCCGCTCGGTGATGCGGTTCTTTCCCGAGGCGTTCCAGAACCCCTAGGCGCGGCCGTGCGCCGGCGGCTCAGCCTTCGAGCGCGGCGAGGATGCGGCTGGCGATCAGGCTCGAGACGCGGACATTGCTCTCCTCCGTCACCCCGGCGATGTGCGGGGTGAGGACGAGGTTGGGTGCCCCGGCGAAAGCGGCAGCCGCCTCGCGGGTCAGGGGCTCGGTGGCGAAGACGTCGAGGGCGGCGCCGCCGAGCCGGCGCTGCCTGAGGGCCTCGCCGAGCGCTGCCTCGTCGACCACGCCGCCGCGGGCCGCGTTGACGAGGATGGCATCGGGGCGCATCCGCCGCAGGGCAGCGTCGTCGATCAGGTGGCGCGTGCCGTCGGTCAGCGGCACGTGCAGCGAGACGACGTCGGCGACGCCCAGAAGCTCGTCGAGCGCGCACTTGCGCACGCGGTCCCAGGCCGGATCGCCGTTCGGCAGATAGGGGTCGAAGGCGGCGACCCTCATGCCGAGCGCCAGGGCCTTCGCCTTGACCAGCCGGGCGATCGAGCCGAGGCCGACGAGGCCCATGGTGCGCCCGGCGAGCTCGCGGCCGATCAGGGCGTTACGCGGCCATTCGCCGGCGAGCATTTGGGCGTTGGCGGCGTAGGCGCCGCGCAGCAGCATGAGCGACGTGGTGATCACGTACTCGGCGACGCTGAGGTCGTTGGCGCCCGAGGCCGGGAAGACCTCGATCCCGCGCGCCTTGCAGGCGTCGAGGTCGATATTGTCGAGCCCGACGCCGAGCCGGCCCACCGCCTCGAGCCTTGGCGCCGCCTCGAGCAGGGCACCCCTGACCTGGGTACGGTTGCGGACGACGAGGGCTCGGGCATCGGCGAGGAGGGCGGCCAGCGCTTGCGGCTGGTCGACCAGGGTCTGATCGTAGGTGGTCGGGTGGTGCCGGCCGAGCTCGGCCACCGCCGCCTCGTCCATGAACTCGCTGATCACGATCGTCGGCATCGTCACCCTCCCCTGTCTCGACCTGCTCACGCGCGCCGTGCTATCGGCCCCGCCATAGCAGGCAGGTGGCGGCGGTGGAATGGCGCGGGTTCTGACCCTGGGCATCGCGGTGCTCGATACGGTGCTCGGGCTGGCGCGGCTGCCGAGCGGGGGCGGCAAGCACTACGCCAGGGCGCGGGCCGAGGTGGTCGGCGGCATCGCCGCCAATGCCGCCATCGCCATCGTCCGGCTCGGCGGCGAGGCGCTGCTCGCCAGCCGCTTCGGCGACGATCTGGTGGGCGAGCGGCTGCAGGCCGAGCTCGCCGCCACCGGGGTCGATACTTCCCGGGTCGAGTGGCTCGGCAGCGTGGCGAGCTCCATCTCGACCATCCTGGTCGACGACAAGGGTGAGCGGCTGCTCGTCAACCACAGCGATCCGGCCCTCTTCCACGGGCCCGCGTCACCGTTCGACGACCTCGTGGTGGACGCCGTCATGACCGACACCCTCTGGCCGGACGGCGCAATCCCTGCCCTGCAGCGCGCCCGGGCGCTGGCTGTGCCCGGCGTGCTCGATTTCGACCGGGTGCCGCGGCGCATGACGGGCGAGCTGCTCGCAGCCGCGAGCCATGTCGTCTTCGGCCAGCAGGGGCTCGAGGCCTTTGCCGGCACCACGTCGATCGAGATGGGCCTGCGGTCGGCGGCCCGCCAGACCGACGCCTGGCTCGCCTGCACGGCGGGCGGCGACGGCGTCTACTGGCTCGATGGCGCCGCGCTCCGGCATCTGCCGGCGTTCCCGATCGAGGCGGTCGACACGCTGGGCGCCGGCGACGTCTTCCACGGCGCCTTCGCCCTGGCTCTGGGCGAAGGGCGAGGGATCGAGGCGTCATTGCGTTTCGCCAGCGCCGCGGCAGCGCTCAAGTGCACAGGCTTCGGCAGCGGGGCGATGAGCCCGGGCCGGGCGGAGGTGGAGCGGTTTCTGGTGGAGCAGTCCGACCTGCCTGTGGTCGAGCCTCGTTGAGTCCTGGCGGCACATTTGCTATCATAACGATAGCCAATGCTTGGGAGTGGATTGGAAATGGCGACGCTCCTCGTTCGCAAGCTCGATGACAATCTGGTCGATCGCCTGAAACGGCGGGCAGCTTCGCATGGGCGGTCGGTCGAGGCCGAGCATCGCGCCATTCTGGAGGAGGCGCTCGAGCCACGGGGCATGAGCGGCCGGGAGTTCCTCGAGATCATGAGCCGCGCGCCACGAGTCGAGCTGGAGCTGCCCGAGGACGAAGAGATCCAGCCGGCGACTTTCGATTGAGCGGCTATGTGCTCGATACCAATCTGGTCAGCGAGACGGCACGCGCGAAGCCCGATGCACTAGCGCTCGACTGGCTTTCGGCGAAACCCGAGGGCTCTCTGTTCCTGACCGCAACGGTCATCGCCGAGCTGGCGTCCGGAGTCGAGCGGATGCCGCATGGACGCCGCCGCGAGCTGGTTGCTGGTTGGCTGCAGGATGCCGTGCTCAACCGATTCGGCGACCGAATTCTTCCGTTCGATCTCGAGGCAGCGCTCGAGTATGGAGCACTCATAGCCCGGGCGCGCGCCGCCGGCCGTCCCGCAACCATCGCCGACACGCAGATCGCCGCCGTCGCCTCTGTGCATGGTCTCGGCGTCGCCACCCGCGACGTCGCGGACTATGCCGGGTTCGGCGTGCCGCTGGTCAATCCCTGGCAAGGCGCGTAAAGCCCGGCGCCTGAACCGCCTTACCGATCAGGGACGACCATGCGCTACGCGATCATCGGCTCCGGCATGATGGGCCAGGAGCATATCGAGAACATCAAGCTTCTGCCCGACAGCAGCGTCGTGGCGCTGGCCGACCCGGACGAGGGGATGCGGCGGCAGGCGGCCGGCCGCTGCGGGCCGGAGGTGCGGACCTTCGCCGACTACCGGGAGCTTTTGGGCGCCGGCGGCATCGATGCGCTGGTGATCGTCACGCCGAACTACACCCATCGGGCGGTGCTCATGGACGCGCTCGCGACCGGCCTGCCGATCCTGACCGAGAAGCCGCTCTGCACCACGGTCGAGGATTGCGACGCCGTCCTGGCGGCGGCCGAGGGACGGGCGGCGCCGGTCTGGGTGGCGATGGAGTACCGCTTCATGCCGCCGGTGGCGCGGCTGATCGAGGAGGTGCGCAAGGGGACGGTCGGCAGGCTGCGGATGCTCTCGATCCGCGAGCACCGCTTCCCGTTCCTCAAGAAGGTCGGCGACTGGAACCGCTTCGCCCGCAACACCGGCGGCACCATGGTCGAGAAGTGCTGCCACTATTTCGACCTGATGCGGCTCATTGTCGGGGCCGAGGCGGTCCGGCTCTACGCCTCGGGCGGGCAGGACGTGAACCATCTGGACGAGACTTATGGCGGCGAGCGGCCGGACATCGTCGACAACGGCTATGTCGTCGTGGATTTCGCCAACGGCGTCAGGGCGATGCTCGATCTCTGCATGTTCGCGGAGGTGTCGCGGGACCAGGAGGAGATCGCGGCGGTCGGCGACCGGGGCAAGGTCGAGTGCGGCACGCCGTCCTCCAGGCTCTGGATCGGCCGGCGCGACACGGGCGAGCTGACCGAGGAGGTGGTGCCGGTCGACGAGACCGTGCTCGCCGCCGGCCAGCATCATGGCTCGACCTACTACCAGCATCGGGCCTTTCTCGAGCTGGTGAAGCAGGGCGGCAGGCCGGAGGTCAGCCTGCACGACGGGCGCATGGCGGTCATGATGGGGGCCGCCGCCGAGCGGTCGATGCGGGAACGGGTGCCGGTGACCTTCTGAGCCGCCCGCGCCGCCGACGTGGTCTTCAGCTCCTACCTCTTCATCCTCGTTTTCCTGCCGATCGTCTGGCTGGGCTACTGCCTGCTCGCCCGCTCGCGGGTCGGGTCGTTCGGGGTGACGCTCTGGCTGCTGCTCGCCTCGCTCTTCTTCTACGGCCACTGGAGCTGGCGGGTCGTGCCGCTGATCCTGCTCTCGATCGCCGTGAACTGGCTGGTCGGCCGCCTGATCGAGGGCAGCACGGGCAGGCGCGCCCGGCTCTGGCTCGCCCTCGGCATCGCCTTCGACCTCGGGCTGCTCGGCTATTTCAAGTATGCCAATTTCCTGGTCGCCACGGTCGAATCGGTGAGCGGGGCGAGCTTCGCCTGGCAGACCGTGGTGCTGCCGATCGGCATCTCCTTCTTCACCTTCCAGCAGATCGCCTACCTCGTCGACATCTACCGGCAGGAGGCGGTCGAGCGGGATCCATGGCGCTACGCGCTCTTCGTCACCTTCTTCCCGCAGCTCATCGCCGGGCCGATCGTGCATCACCGCGAGATGATGCCGCAGATCGGCCGCCAGCCGAGGGAGCGCCGGGTGCCGGACCTGGTGCTCGGCATCGTCATCTTCGCGATCGGCCTCGCCAAGAAGGTGATCATCGCCGATGGCATCGCACCGATCTCGGATGCGGTCTTCGACCTCGCCGCCATGGGGGCCGTGCCCTCGACCGGCGAGGCGTGGGCCGGGGCGCTCGCCTTCGGCTTTCAGATCTACTTCGATTTCTCCGGCTATTCCGACATGGCCGTTGGCCTCGCGCGGATGTTCGGGATAGCGCTCCCGGTCAATTTCGCCTCGCCCTACAAGGCCTCGTCCATCATCGAGTTCTGGCAGCGCTGGCACATCACGCTCTCGCGCTTCCTGCGCGACTATCTCTACATCCCCATGGGCGGCGGCCGGGTCGGCGAGTGGCGGCGCTACCGCAACATCGTCGTCACCATGCTCCTGGGCGGCATCTGGCACGGGGCGGGCTGGACCTTCGTGCTCTGGGGCCTCCTGCACGGCCTCCTCATCACCGCCGATCATGCCCGCCGCCGGTTCTGGTGCGGCCCGGACCTGCCGCTCTGGGGGGCACGCGCGCTGACCTTCGCGCTCGTGACCATCGCCTGGGTCCCCTTCCGTGCCGCCGATCTCGCCACGACCTTCAGGCTCTATGGCGCCATGACCGGCATGGGCCCGAGCGTCGAGGCCACCGCCTGGCCGTTCTACTCGCCGGCCGGGGTCTGGCTCCTGCTGGCTGCCCTCCTCGCCTTCGCCTGGCTCCTGCCCAACACGGCGGAGATCATGAAGCCGGCCGTGGCGCCCCTGACCACGCCCGGCTACCCTGCCGTCGAGCCGGTCGGCCGGGCAGCCGGCTGGACCATGGGGCTCGGCTTCCATCCGAGCGGTGGCTGGGCGCTGGCCATCGCGCTGCTTCTGTCCCTCTCCCTCATCGGCGTCGGCAACGGTGGTGCGTTCATCTACTACCAGTTCTGATCTCGCCAGCGCCGGGCCGGCCAGGGAGAGGGCGCCGCTCGTCCGCTTCGGGCTCCGGCTGCTCTGGCTGGCGCCGCTCGTCTTCGTGCTCCTGACGGGCGTGAATGCCCTGGCGCTGCGCTTCGACATCGCCGCCCTGCCGGAGCTCGCGAACTTTCATCAGCAGCAGCGCAAGCTCGCCGCCGCCGCCGACGGGGGCTTCGACACGCTCTTTTTGGGCGACAGCTCGCTCGGGCGGATGATGGACACGCCCACCTGGGAGAGGATCACGGGCGAGCGCAGCCTGCAATTGGCGCTGACCGGCGGCGAGGGCTTCGCCGGCGATCTCGGCATGCTGCAGCGAGCGCTCCTGGTGCACCGGCCGAAGCGGGTCGTCCTGGTCCATACGTCCGACATGCCGACCCGCGGCATTTCCTGGAACGGCTACCTCCTGACCCGGCCGGCAGGTGCGGCACGGGTCGCCATGCCGCCGGATCGGCTGCTCGAGGCATTGGCTGATTTGCTCATCAATGGGCAGTTGCTGCGGGCGATCGTGCGCGGCCTGCCCTACAGCCTCACCGGACGCGACTGGCCGTTCCTCGACGACTCCCATGTCCGCGGGCGCGAGCGGCTGCTCGGGGCCGGCCCGGCCATCGCCCAGGCCGAGGCCCTGGCACCGTCGGCCATCAAGGCGGAAGGGCGGTTGTTCCTGGAGAAGATCGCGGCGCTGTGCGCCGCCGAGGGAATCGACTGCCGCTTCGCCTTCGGGCCTGTCTGGGAGGGCATCTGCGCCAATTCGGCCGACTATCTCGCCGCGGCCCGCGCGTTCGTCGAAGGGGCGGGCCTGCCGGTCGTGGCCGGCACCCCCCTCTGCGTGCCGGCCCAAGACCTCGACGATACCATCGACCATGTCGTCCAGGGGCGCATGGTCTTCTACACGAAGGCGCTCCACGACCGCCTGGAGGGACAGGCCACCACGAGGAACTGAATGGCGAGACGAGGCGCTGGCGCTGTTGCCTGCCCGCGCCAGTTCCGTCATGCTCCGCGCACAAGACTTTCAGGGAGGCCCGATGCAGACGGGTCTGAACCGGCTGATCGCCGGCTTCGAGCGGGTCAACGATGTCACATGCTGGGTCGGCAGGCAGCTCGCCTGGCTGCTCGTTGTGCTCATGACGGCCGCCGTCCTGCTCCAGGTCTTCTATCGCTACGTGCTGGTCAACCCGATCGGCTGGAGCGAGGAGCTCGCCATCTACTCGATGATCTGGATGACCTTCCTGGTCGCCCCGATCGCCTATCGCTCCGGCGCCAATGTGGCGATCGAGGTGGTTCGCGACCTCTTCGTCGGCCGCTGGCAGGCGGCCTTGCAGATCGTGCTCAACCTCCTGGTGCTGGTGCTGCTGATCGTTCTCCTGCGCCATTCGATCACCTATGTCGGCCGCGGCATGGGCTCGCTGGTGCCGAGCCTGGGCGTGCAGGCCGGCTGGTTCTACCTCTCGATGCCGGTCGGCATCGCCGGCATGCTGCTGGTCGCCGTCGAGATCCTGCTGAAGGCCGTGCGCCACCTCATGGATCCGAGCCAGCCGTTGCTGATGCCGACGCACGAGGCCGAGATCGCGGCGAGCGAGTACGAGTAGATGGCCCTCCTGCCCTTCTGGATCTTCATGGCCCTCCTGATGGTCGGCATGCCGGTCGTCTTCGCGCTGCTGCTCGGCCCGGGCTTCAGCCTGTGGATCGACGGCCGGCCGGATGCCTTCTTCGGGATGATGCAGCAGCGGCTCTTCAACGGCATGAAGAGCTTTCCCCTGATGGCCGTGCCGTTCTTCATCCTGGCCGGCGAGCTGATGAACCGCGGCAACATCACGCTGGCGCTGGTCGAGTTCTCGAAATCGCTGATCGGGCATGTCCGGGGCGGGCTCGCCCAGGTCAACATCCTCTCCTCGATCCTCTTCGCCGGGCTCTCGGGCTCGGCCGTGGCCGACACCTCGGCCCTGGGCTCGATGCTCATTCCGGCCATGGAGCAGAACGGCTACACGCGGCGGTTCGCGGCGGCGATCACCGCGGCCTCCTCGGTGATCGGCCCGATCATCCCGCCTTCCGGGATCATGATCCTCTACGCCTTCATCATGAACGTCTCGGTGGCCGGCCTCTTCGCCGCCGGCATCGTGCCCGGCCTGCTCATCGGCTTCGGCCTGATGCTGATGACCTGGCTGCTCGCCAAGCGGTACAAGTTCCCGGTGGCGAGCGAGAAGGCCACCTGGCGCCAGCGGGGCACGGCGCTGCGCGTCGCCTTCTGGCCGCTTTTGACCCCCATCATCCTGCTCGGCGGCATCCTCACCGGCGTCTTCACGCCGACCGAGGCCGCGGCCGTGGCCGCCGGCTACGCGCTGGTCGTCACGCTCTTCGTCACCCGCACGCTGACCGTGAAGGACCTGCCCGAGGTCTTCTACACGACGGCCCTCTCGGCCGGCACGATCCTCCTTCTGGTGGCGGCCGCGGTCAGCTTCTCCAGCGTCATCAGCCTCTTCCAGACGCCGCAGGTGCTGATCGGCTTCGTGCTGTGGATGGCCGACAACCCCTATTCGCTGCTGTTCGCCGTCAACATCATGCTCTTCATCGTCGGCATGTTCCTCGATGCCGGGCCGGCGATCCTGATCCTCGGGCCGATCCTCGGCCCCGCCATGACGTCGATGGGCATCGATCCGATGCACTTCGCCATCGTCATGTGCGTCAACGTCACGGTCGGCCTCGCGACGCCGCCCATGGGCCTCGTGCTCTTCGTCGCCGCCGGCATCTCGGGCGAGCGGGTCGAGCGGATCGCCTGGGCGATGATGCCGTTCCTTCTGGTCGAGATCGCGGTGATCTTCCTGATCACCTACGTGCCCGAGGTGTCGCTGACCCTGCCCCGGCTGCTCGGCTTTGCGTCGTGGCCGGACTGCGCTATCGATCCGTTGAACGCGTTGACGTGTCTCTTCATGTGACAAGGGAGGTCGAGATGACGATGGCTGGATTGCGACGGGCGGCGCTCGGCGCCGTCGCCGGGCTGGGCCTGCTGGGTGCAGCAGCGCTACCGGCGATGGCGCAGGACTTCACCCTCAAGGTGATCTTCCTCGCCAACCAGGACGACGAGGACTACGACGGTGCCCTGGTCTTCAAGGACTATGTCGAGGCCGCCTCGAACGGCTCGATCGCGGTCGAGATCTATCCGGGCGGCCAGCTCTGCGGCAATCCGGAGGAGTGCCTCGAGGCCCTGCAGGGCGGCATCATCGAGGTCTTCATCACCACCTTCGGCGGCTTCGGCAACATCGTCCAGGAAGCGCAGGTGATGGACCTGCCCTACATGTTCCCGTCGGACCGCGTCGCCGAGTGCGCGCTCGGCAACGACACCGCCTTCTTCGAGCTGCTGCGTGACAAGACGCTGGAGCAGACCGGCAACATGCGGCTGATGACCATCGGCAACACTGGCGGCTGGCGCAACTTCGCGACGACGGCAAAGCAGATCAGGACGCCGGCGGATGTCGCCGGCCTGCGGATCCGCACCATCGGCTCGCCGGTGCAGCAGGAGCTGGTGAAGTCGATGGGTGGCGCCCCCACCTCGATCGCGTGGCCCGAGGTCTACACCTCGCTGGCGACGGGCGTGGTCGAGGGCACGAAGAACGGCATCACCGACATCGTCGGCATGAAGTTCCACGAGCACCTGAAATACATCACCCTCGACGGGCACGCCTACATGGGTGCGATGTGGATGATGAACAACGACGTCTACCAGGCGATGTCGCCGGAGCAGCGCAAGATCGTCGAGGACGGCTTCGACGCGCTGCGCTGGACGACCATCGTCTTCCCCAAGCGGCGCTCGATCGAGGCCTACCAGGCGTTCAAGGACGCCGGTGGCGAGATCTACGTGCCGACCGAGGAGGAGAAAGCGCAGTTCGTCGACGCGGCAGCGCCGATCTACGACTGGTTCACCGGCGAGTACGGCAGCGAGTGGCTGGACGTGCTCAAGGGCTCGATCGCCGACTGCGAGACCGCGATCGACGCGACGCGCGGCTGAGCTTCACCACGTTCGAACGACCGGGGCGCGTGCCGCAGGGCGCGCGCCCCTCGAGTCGCTCTGGCGCCGGGCTCAGTGCACCCACTGCAGGGTGATGAGCAGGACGACGGCGGCGGTCAGGGCGTAGAGGCCGAGGGTCGGGAAGAAGTCGGACATCGGGGGCACTCGTCAGGGGTTGCTTGCTGCAGTGCAATATCGGCCGATGGCCGGCCTCCCGCAACGCGCGGGACTGCATGGCAGCCATGCCGACGCACCCTGTGGGCGCGCCGGCACGGCAACCCCGATCGGCTCGCACCCGGCGGGGCGAGCTCAGTTCAGCATGTCGAAGACGAAGCCGCCGGCCGCGCCGGCGGCAGCACCCGCGGCGCTGCTGCGGAGCACGTTCTCGCCGGTGATCAGGCCGGCGGCGGCGCCGCCCGCGGCACCGATGGCGGCACCCTTGCCAGCACTGCTCTCGCAGGCGCCGAGCCCCATGGCGGACAGCACCAGCGTCATGGCCAGAGCCAGGCGTGGCAGGCGCAAAGCAGGCATTCCTAGTTCCTTCATGGTCATTCCTTGCAGGGCCAACGGTTGACGGCCGACCGGACGAAGCCGTCGAGCGGGCTCGCATCGGCGTATTCCGGATGCTCGGCCTGCCAGGCGACGAAGTTGGCCCGAAGCTGCTCGCGGGTGAGCTGCTCGTCCGTGCAGACGACCTTCTTGATCCGGTCGGCCTGCAGCGCGGTCGTGTAGAAGAGGCTGACGCCGGAGACGAAGCCGAAGCAGAACTGGCGCGCGTCGCTGAAATTGGGATCGTCGGGCTCGGCACCGCAGAGTGCCGCCAGATCGGCCGAGGTCTCGAGATCGAACGCCGCAAGCTCGGCGCTGTCCGCGGCTGACGCGGCGAGCATCATGATGCCGGCGACGCCACCCACGAGGGCTGTGCCTCGCATGAATGTCCTCCTTCATGGGTTTGCCGCTGCACAACTCACGGCGTGGCGACGACTATAATGCCGCTTGCGGGACGGGCAATGGGCGACGCGATCAGCGCCCCATCATCGTTGAAGGCAGCCAGAGGGCAATGCCGGGGAACATCAGCAGCAGCGCCAGGCCGGCGAGCAGGATCGCCGCATAGGGCAGCACACCCCGGATGATCGGCTCGATCGGGCCTTTGGTGATGGCCTTGATGGTGAAGAGGTTCATGCCGACCGGCGGGGTGATCAGGGCGAGCTCGAGATTGACCATCAGGAGCACGCCGTACCAGATCGGGTCGATGCCGAGCGCGGCCAGCACCGGCAGGACGATCGGGGTCGTGATCAGGATGATCGAGATGGTCTCGAGGAACATGCCGAGGACGAAGATCAGGCCCATGACGGCGATCAGGAACTCGATCTGGCCGAGGTCGTGGCTGGTGACCAGGGTGACGATCTCCTGCGGGATGCGCATCTTGGTCAGCACGTGGCTGAAGACCGCGGCGGCGGCGAGGATCATGAAGAGCATGGCGGAGGTGCGCGCGGCGTCCATGGCGGAGCGCCAGATGTCGAGCGGGCCGAGCGTGCGGTAGACGAGCATGGCGATGAGGAGCGCGGCGAGCGCGCCGGCGCCGGCGGCCTCGGTGGCGGTGAAGACGCCGAGATACATGCCGCCGAGCACGAAGACCGGCAGGGTCAGCGCCCAGAACGAGCGGCGGAGCGCGGTCAGCATCTCCATCAGGCTGGCGCGCGGCTCGCGGCGGACGGCCTTGGCGCCGGCGAAACGCTGGGCGGCCATGCAGTGAAGCGCGAAGCAAGTGGCGAGGAGCAGGCCCGGCACCACGCCCGCCATGAAGAGCTGGCCGATCGAGGCGTCGGCGACCACGGCGAAGAGCACCATGGGCCCCGACGGCGGAATCAGGATGCCGAGCGTGCCGCCGCCGCCGACCACGCCATAGGCCGCCGGCCGGCTGTAGCCGTAGCGGATCATCTGGGGGATGGCGACGGCGCCGATGGTGAGGGCGGTGGCGACGCTCGAGCCCGAGATCGCGGCGAAGATCGTGCAGGCCGCGACCGTCGCCACGCCGAGCCCGCCCGGCAAGTGGCGGAGCAGGGTGTGGGCGGTGCCGTAGAGGTCGTCGACGATGCGGCCGCGGATCATGAAATGCGCCATCAGCGTGAAGAGCGGGATGGCGACGAGGAGGTAGATGTTGAGCTTGCCGAAGACGATCTCGCCGAGCCCCGCGAGGCTGCCCTCGTCGACCACCATGAGCGTGCCGCCGAAAAGGCCGAGAGCGGCGAAGACGGGCAGGCCGGTGAGGATGACGAGGACGAGGCCGGCGAGCAGCAGCAGCAGCGTCACGGGCGGAGTCCGCCGGCCCCGGGCTCGGCCGGCCCGGAGGTGGGCGACTGGCCGGTCGCCATGCGGAGCAGCCCGACCGCGGCCGCCACGGCGAGCAGCAGGCCGCCCAGCGGTATGAGGAGCTGCGGCAGGTAGACCGGGACGGCCAGATAGCCGGTGGAGTAGATGCCGAGCAGCTTCGAGAAGGCCGCGGTCTGCCAGCCGCCGATGAGCAGGGCGAGCCCCGCGACCAGCACGGCGAGCTGCCCGGCGGCGGCGGTCAGCCGTCGGCCGCGCGGCCCCAGCCGGTCGGTCAGAAGGTCGACCGAGATGTGCTCGCCGCGGCGCAGCGCGTCGGCGGCGGCGAGCATGACGAGGCCGACGAGCAGGTAGCCCACCAGCTCGTCGACCCAGGGGATCGGCTGGTTGAGGAAGTAGCGCATCATCACGGACCAGGCGACGAGCGCCAGCGAGACGAGCAGCAGCGCCGCCGCGAGGCCGGTGCCGACGAGGCAGAGGCACGCCACCGCCCGGTCGAGCAGCCCGACCAGCCGGCGAGCGCCTCCGCCGCCGGGCGGCGCCGACGCCGTCAGAGCTGCTCGACCGCCTCGATGATGGCCTCGGCGTCGGGGCTCGATGCCTTGAAGGCTTCCATCACCGGCGGCTGCATGACGGCGCTGAAGGCCGCGGATTCCTCCGGTGTCTGGATGTGCAGCTTCATGCCGGCCTTCTGGAGCTCGTCGATCGCCGCCTCCGCGGTGGACTCGGTGAGCGGGATGGATTCCAGCTCGGCCGCATCAGCCGCCTCGGCGATGGCGGCGCGCTCGGCCTCGGGCAGGCCCGCATACCAGGCCGGGTTGACGAAGAGGTGGAAGTAGACGGTGAAGAAGGGTGCGACCGTGCCGAACTCCTGGACCTCGTAGTACTTGCGGCTGAAGGCGGCCGAGACGTCGGTGAGGCCGGCGTCGATCACGCCGGTCTGGAGCGCCTGGTAGACCTCCGAGCCGGGCATGGCGGCGGGTGCGGCGCCGGCGGCGACCAGCCCCTCGTCGACCAGCTTGTTGAGGCCGCGGATCTTCACGCCCTCGAAGTCCTCGACGGTGATCAGCGGGCGCTTGCTCGAGGTGAAGATGGACTGGCGGGTGGTGTAGAGCCAGGCGATGTTCTCGACCCCCTTCTCGAGCAGCTTGGCGTCGAGCAGGTCGGCCGCCTTCGAGCCCGGGAAGGCCTCGATGCGGGCGAGATCGGTGAAGAAGTAGGGGATGGTGACGACATTCATCTCGGGGATGGTGTTGCCCCACTGGAAGTTCACCGCGATGGCCCCCTCGATCTCGCCCCTGGCCACGGCCGGGTGGTGCTGATCCGGCTTGTAGGCCTGGCTGGCGCCGAAGATCTGGACGTCGACGGCGCCATCGGTGCGGGCCTCGACATCGGCGGCGAAAGCCTCGACGAGCTGGGCGATGTGATGCGCCGGCGGCAGCTGGTGGCTGATGCGAAAGACCGTCTCGGCGTGCAGGCTGCCGAGCGGCAGGGTCAGCGCCAGGGCGGCGACGGCAAGGGTGCTCTTCCTCTTCATGACACGCGTCTCCCCGATCGGTTGGCTTGTGGCTCTGGTTAACGCCTCGGCGCGCCCGCGTCCATCAGCCGGCGGGCGAAGGCGAGGTCGCGCTCCTCGGCGGCGCGCAGCTCGGGCAGGCCGACCAGCGCGTTGAAGGCGGTGAAATCGAGCATGGCGTCGGCGGCGTCGGCGGTGGTGCCGGTCGCGTGCAGCGTCTGCATCAACCGGCCGATGGTGGCGGCGATGGCATAGGTGGTGGCGACCGGGAAGGCGACCATGGCGTAGCCGATCGCCTCGAGCTCGGCGGCTGGCAGGAACGGCGTCAGGCCGCCCTCGATGTTGTTGGCCATGCAGGGGGCGTCGATCTCGGCGCAGATGCGGCGCATCTGGTCGATGTCGCGCGGCGCCTCGACGAAGACCATGTCGGCACCGGCCGCCCGATAGAGCTGGCCCCGCTCGATGGCGTCGTCGAGGCCGTTGATGGCGAGCGCGTCGGTGCGCGCCATGATGACGAGGTCCGCGTCCCGGCGGGCATCGAGGGCGGCCTTGAGCTTGCCGACCATCTCCTCGGCCGGAACCACGGCCTTGCCGGCCATGTGGCCGCAGCGCTTGGGGAAGAGCTGGTCCTCGATGAAGAGGCCGGCGACCCCTGCCCGCTCGTAGGCGCGCACCGCCCGGCGGACATTGGTGACGTTGCCGAAGCCGGTGTCGGCATCGGCGAAGACCGGCACCGAGACGGCGTCGCAGATGCGGGCGTAGTGCTCGGCCATCTCCATGAGCCCGAGCTGCGAGGTGTCGGGCTGGCCGAGCAGGGCAGCGGTCGCGGCATAGCCGCCGCAGGTGACCGCGGCGAAGCCGGCAGCTTCGGCGATCCTCGCCGTCAGCGCGTCCTGGATGCCCGGCAGGACGAGGATCCCGGGTGCGTCGACGAGACGGCGAAAGCGGGTGGTCGGGCGCATGGCTCTGCTCCTGTTGCGTGGAGCTTATGGTTATCCGTCAGCGGGTTGTAAATGGCGGCCGGGACGGGTGCGAGTCGGGATGCGCCGGCAAAATCACGAAGGTGGTTGAAGTTCGTCGCCTTTCGGCCTTGTCGAATGGCTGCAATATACAGATTCACGTCCGTTGTCAGGAGATGCACATCTGGCTCCTCGATCGACAGGATGGCTGCATCCGTCAGCCCGAGGCGCAAATAGAGCTGCGTGCCGATCACGTCTCGGGCTGGGATATGCTGCTCACGGGCAAGAGAGATGAACTGCGCTAGCCTGGACATCAGTTGATCGGTGGCCGGAGCGGCCAATCCACCCTTCCTCAGCAGATTGCTCGTCTCGGCGAGAATATGCGGCGTGGTGACCAGCGTCGCGTTACCCATATGGTCGAGCAGTAGCTGCCAATCTCGAGCGACGAAGTTTTTTGATCGCTTGTGTCTGCCAATCCAGCGTTTGTCGACCGCGCCGATCACCAGCAGGAGCAAGAGGCTCGTATCGAGAAGACTTATCTTCAATCGGCAAGAACCAGCTCGCGATGCTTCACGGAGAGGACACGCCCATCGTTGTCCTTGAGCGTTACCACCTTGAAGGTTCTGCCGAGTCGACCGCCGAAAGCCGCGGCAACCCCTGCCGGCTGATCCCAGGCCCGCGAGAATCCCACGGTGACCTGCCAGAGCCCGCCGTCATCGACGAACTCGATCTCCTCTAGGCCGATATTGCTGATGCCCTCGTCGTCGAACATCGTGGCGACATGCGCCTTGGCCTTGGCAATTGCTTCGCGCGCATCCGTCGCGACACCCCTTCTCGATAGGAACGCCCTGTGGCTCGATGGCTATCGAGCCGTCCGGCATTCCAAGCCACCCGTGTCCATTTACCGCCTGAACTGCGCCCAGTCGATCTGGCCGTGCCGGTCGAGGCTCTTCTCGATCTTCGGCAGCGGGTATTTGAGGCCGATGGCGCAGTTGAAGAGGACCGAGCGGTCGGTGGGCTGGATGCGGCCGTCCTTCAGGCTCGTCTGCCAGGCGGCGTAGGTGGCGGCGCCCTCGGGGCAGAGGAGGAAGCCTTCCTTGCCGGCGACCTCGTCGAGGCCGGCCTGGATGGCATCGTCGTCGACGGCGATGGCGAAGCCGCCGCTCTCGCGGACGGCGCGGAGGATGAGGAAGTCGCCGACGGCCTGCGGCACGCGAATGCCCGACGCGATGGTGGCGGCGTTCTCCCAGCGGGGCGCGTGCTCGACGCCGTCCTCGTAGGCCTTGACCATGGGGGCGCAGCCGGTCGCCTGCACGGCCACCATGCGCGGCCGCTTGGTGCCGATGAAGCCGATCGCCTCGAGCTCGGCGAAGGCCTTCCACATGCCGATCAGGCCGGTGCCGCCGCCGGTCGGATAGAAGATGACGTCGGGCAGCTCCCAGCCGAGCTGCTCGGCGAGCTCGAGGCCCATCGTCTTCTTGCCCTCGATCCGGTACGGCTCCTTCAGGGTCGAGGTGTCGAACCAGCCGACCGTCTCCTTGCCGGCGCCGACGATCTTGCCGCAGTCGTCGATCAGCCCGTTGACCCGGTAGACGTCGGCACCCTGCAGGGCCATCTCGCTGATGTTGGTCTCGGGCGTGTCGGCCGGGCAGAAGATGGTGGTCTTGATGCCGCAATGGCTGGCATAGGCCGAAAGGGCGGCGCCGGCATTGCCGTTGGTCGGCATCGCCATGTGGGTGATGCCGAGCTCCTTGGCCATCGCCACGGCCATGACGAGGCCGCGCGCCTTGAACGAGCCGGTCGGCAGGCGGCCCTCGTCCTTGACGATCAGGCTGCCGGTGGCGCCGTGCGTGCTCGCCAGCGTCGGCAGCTCGATGAGCGGGGTGGCGATCTCGCCGAGGCTGACGATGTTCTCGGTCCGCCGCACCGGCAGCAGCTCGCGCCAGCGCCAGAGGTCCATGGGCCGGTCGGCGAGCTTCGCCTTGGTCAACGCACCCTTGACGCCGTCCAGGTCGTAGCGGACCAGGAGCGGCTTGCCGGCGGCGGAGAGGTTGTGCAGGCGGTCGGCCTCGTAGCGCTCGCCGGTCATGCTGCATTCGAGATGAGTGACGAAGGTCGGCCGGTCCTCGGTGAGGTTGCGGTTGTCCTCGATCATGCCTGGCATCCTTCCCGGTCGGCTTGCTGGATGGCCGTCATGAAGCGGTGCCGCAGCGATTTGTCCAGCCTGCCGTCGCGCCCGACGCCGCTGCAGAGGTCGGCGCCGAGCGGCATGGCCATTGCCGCTTCTTCCCGCGAGGCGATACAACAGCTCTCGACGCGCGTGCGCACGGGTCTTTCTCGAGTGCGGCCCCTGCGTGCGGCCGGCCGGTTCTGGACAGGAGAGAGCATTGCCCGAGGAGGCCGTCACCGTCGAGCGCCTGCATCGTCTGGAGACCGTGCGGGAGCGTGCCTGGATGCTGCTCGCCGCGGTCGAGCGTGGCGAGAGCGAGCATTTCAACCTGTCGCCGGAATCGGTGTCCATGGTTGCGCTGGCCCTGGCCTCGGCCATCCGCGAGACGACGCCCGATCTACGGCCGCCGCTGGCGACGCTCTGGCCGCGCCTGCAGCGCGATCATCCGGCCGGGGTCGAACGCCTGGCGGCGAGCGTGGCGGGGCTCGATGGTCAGGGCCGGGCCAGGGCGGGCGCCGACATGGCGCTCCTGGCGTTGCTGATGGCTCCGGACGGCTCCGATCACGATCTGGGCGCGCTGGCGCAGCTCTTCGCCGCCGGCGGCACGACCACCCGTCCAGCCGACGGCCCGGCGCTCAATGCACCCGGCCTGCGCCGCATCCTGGCCGGGGACACGGCCGTCACGGTGCCAGACGAGGTCCAGAAGGCTCTGCGGGACCCGGGGCCGCGCCAGCGGCTCGAGGCGCTGGCTGCCGGGCTCGAGCAGGACCCGGAAACGTTCGGCGCCGACGGGCGGTTCGGCACGCTGCTCGACCGCCTCGTCGGCCCGGCACAGGCCGACGGGCTTTCGGCACAGGCCCTGCTCGACCGGCTGGCGCCATTGCTCGATCCGGTCGCCGGCAGCACCGTCCGCATCGGTGGCAGCATCGCCGGTGACATCTGGCGCCACCCCCTCGCCTGGGCCGATGACCGCAGCCGCGAGCTGGTCCCGTTTCACTGTCTCCTGCAGGCGCTCGTCCTGGATCTCTTGGAGCCGCTCGCCGAGGCCGGCATCACGCTCGGCCGGATCGAGGAGCTGACCGTGCCGGCGACGAGGGGGCTGGCCGCGGACATGCTGCGCCTCGGCCTCGTCAACCCGCGCCACGCCGCGGTGGCCCGGCTGCGCCACCCGCCCGGCTCCGACATCGTCGTCGAGCTCAGGGCCCTCTCGATCGCGCTGGCGGACCGGTTGGTCGATCGGCTCAGGCAGGAGCTCAACCTCACCGTGCGCGATCTCCCGGCGGTGCGCATTGTGGGTCCCCTGGCACAGTTGGCCGCCAACTGGCGCGACAGCCCGGCTCACGCCATTGCGATCACCGGCGGCTGCTTCTAGCATCCTGCCGGAATCCTGGCCGCTCGCGCGGCCGCCCTCATTGCCACCCCACGGGTCGCCACCGAACGGAAAGGCTGATGCCCGAGCTCATTGTGGTCGACCACCCGCTGGTGCAGCACAAGCTGACGCTGATGCGTCGACGCCATACGGCAACCGCGGATTTCCGCCGGCTGGTGCGCGAGGTGGCGCTGCTGCTCGGCTACGAGATCACCCGTGACCTGCCGCTCGAGACGATCGCCATCGACACGCCGCTCGAGCCGATGCAGGCGAGCACGCTGGCCGGCAAGAAGCTCTGCCTCGTCTCCATCCTCCGGGCCGGCAACGGCCTGCTCGACGGCATGCTGGACCTCGTCCCGTCCGCCAGGGTCGGGCATATCGGCCTCTATCGCGACCCCGCGACGCTGCAGCCGGTCGAGTACTACTACAAGGTGCCGGAGGACCTGGCCGAGCGGCCGGTGATCCTGGTCGACCCGATGCTGGCGACCGCGAACTCGGCGGTGGCCGCCGTCAGCCGCGTCAAGCGCGACGGCGCCACGGACATCAAGTTCGCCTGCCTGCTCGCCGCACCGGAGGGTGTGCGTCGGTTCCACGAGGCGCATCCCGATGTGCCCATCTTCACCGCCGCGGTCGATCGCGGGCTCAACGACCACGGCTACATCCTGCCCGGCCTCGGCGATGCCGGCGATCGGATCTATGGCACCAAGTAGCCGTTCGGCGGTTCCATGGCCCTACCCCCTGATATCCGTCGCATGATGAAGGAACGGCGTTAACCGAGATGAAACCGATTTCGTGGCATGCCAATCGCCGGCTCAGCGGCTGCGCCTTTCCCTGGCAGCTGCCCGAGATGGAGTGGCAGATGCGGGGTGGGTTCGCAGTCGAGATCGTCGAGGCGCGGCCGGGCAGCCTCGCGACCCTCGCGGAATGGCTCGATGGCAACGGCTACGGGCTCACCCGGCTGACACCGGCGACGCTGGCCGGCCGGGCGGCGTCGCCGGCGCCGCGGGTGCGGCTGATCGAGGTCGCCGCCGACCAGGACGCAACCCGGCTCGCCCTGCTCTGCCGACGGCAGCCGGACGAAGGGGTCGCCGTGGCGGCCCTCACCGACGAGTCCGAGGCTTTGTCGTTGAGCAAGGCGCTGGCGATCGGTGTCGACGACCTGTTGACCTATCCGTTCGACGAGGAGGAGTTGCGCATCCGGCTCGATGCGCTCCACCAGCTCGGCCGGGCCCGGGCGGCGCTGCGCGAGCGGGCGCTGACGTTTGCCCGCTTCCAGCCGCCGAAAGCCGTTAGCGCACCGGCGGCTGCCAGGTCGCGCCGGCGGCCGGGCGGCGGCGATCGGCCGCGCGTCCTGGTGATCGGCCCGGCGAGCCAGCACAAGGTCAAGATCGGCGAGGCGCTGGGCCAGGCAGCGCTCAACTTCGCCGACAATCTGGAGAAGGCGAAAGGGCCGATCCTCACCCGCAGCTTCGACATGATCGTGCTTCTCGGCACCAATGCCGCAGCCCGGCGCGACCTCTTGCGCTGGACCGATCTCGCGACCGACCATCCGCCGGTGACGATCCTGGTGCTCGACCAGAGCAGCGATGGCGAGCCGCTCGACGCCAGACGGCGCCTCGCCCATCTGCCGGTGGCCGACCGGTTGATGCTGCCGCAGCCGGCAGAGCTCGTCCGGGCCCGCATGGATTTCTGGCTCGGCTTCGCCGCCCTGCAGCGGCGGCTCCTGGCCCCGCCCGAGGACGAGCTTCGGGGTCTCTGCCACGAGCCATTGACCGGGCTCTTCAATCACGGCTTCTTCCTCGAGCATCTGCGCACCATCGAGCGCGGTGCGGTGCAGCGGGGCGGGCTGGTGCTCGTCGAGCTGATCAATCTGCCGCGGCTCAACGAGGCTGCCGGGCATGCCGCCGTGAACCGCTATCTGGCCGCCCTCGGGCCGATGCTGCGGCGTGACCTCAGGGCCGAGGACCTGGCGGCGCATCTCGGTGCCGGACGTTTCGCCGTCCTGCTCGACGACATCGGCTCGGGAGCCGCCACGCTGATCGGCCGCCGGCTCGAGCGGTTGCTGACACGGGTGCCGCACGACCTGCCGATCACACCCCGGCTGACGGCCCGCTCGGTCCAGCTCGATGACGCCATGCCGCCCTTGCGAGCGCTGCACGAGGCGATGCGCTGGCGCCCCCAGGCGCCGGCTGCAGCAGCCTGAGAAGCCCTGACAGCGGGTGGGGCGGGCGGCCGTTGCGCATGTGACAGTGCCGCATGCTTCACCAGCGCCGTGCCAGTGAGTCTGGTGGCGTTCCCGGATTGGAGCGATCAGCGAAAGGCCAACCCGAATGGCCCGAATGGATTGGCCCTGAACGATTCGGCACAGCCGGGGTCAGCCGCGGATCCGGCCCAGCCGCACGGCGAAGGCGGCCGAGATCGCCGATCGGAGCGAGGCCAGAGGCAGTGGTCCGACGGCGACCGGGGTCGCCATGAAACGCGAATCGCCCATGCCGGAGGCATGGGCGATTCATCCAGTTGGCAGATCGGCACACCCGCTCTGCCGCACCTGTGCGACAGACCGGGAAATTCCCGTCGGCACGAGACCGACTGGCTGTGATCCGACCGCCGAAGCTGGTCGAGCCTTACTGGCCGCCGAGCTGCTGGTCGGCCATGTGCAGATGCTCGAGGCAGGCTTCCTCGTTGTTCTCGGACTGCGCCTTGATGGCGGCGTCCATGGCGTCCTTCGCCTTGGCCTGCGCCTCGGCCGACGCCCCGTCGAACTTGGCCTGGACGGTCGGCATGTACTCCAGGCAGTTCTCGGCCTGGGCGAAGCTGGTCTCGGCGGCCGAAACGGAGAAGACCGCGGCGAGGGCTGCCGCAGCAAGGAATTTCGTGTTCATGGCGTTACTCCCATACGTTGAAAACGACGATCGCAGGACCTGCCGGCGCCCCGGCGAGTTCGCTCGACGCAGTCTTGCCGGCATGCGCGCGCTATTCAAGCCATTTCGTTCTACGGCAAGCATTTTTTCCGCAGATCCGGCGCGCAAGGAGGAACGGTCGCCGTGATCACGCGGTGGATCGGATGCCTGTCGCCGCCCCGAAGGGCGCCCCGTCGGCCGCAGCCTGGACATGGCCGGCGAGCAGCACGGGCCGGACGGCCCGATGATCGGCGTCGGCAAAATGGCGATCTCGACCCCGTGGACCGGCCGCAGAACCCGGCTCCTGCGAGAGCGGGCCACTGCCGCCGTCCTGTCGAGCGTCACCGATCCGGCTCGGGGCTGCGGCGCGGCTTGCGCCACGGATGCCTGCCGAAGGTCGGCAACGGCAGGTCAGCGAGGCCAGTCATGGAGCGTGGCACGATAACCCGCCCAGGCGATCGTGGCGGGCGACGCCATTGTCGCACCAAAAAACGTGACACCGGTGGCCGAGCGGCGGTCACCGGTGTCCGGAACTTCGTCTGATCTGGCGGCGCATCCCCTGGTTCAAGGATCCGAGCGCCCCGGTCGGGGCTGCCGACCGCCTGGATCAGCCGCTATCTGCAACGTTCGGCTTACTGGCCGCCGAGCTCCTGGTCGACCATGTGCAGCTTCTCGAGGCAGACCTGCTCGTTGTTCTCGGACTGGGCCTTGAGGGCCTCGTCCATGTGCGCCTTCGCCTTGGCCTTCTTCTCGTCCGAAGCCTGATCGAACTTCGCCTGGACGACCGGCATGTACTCCAGGCAGTTCTCGGCCTGGGCAAAGCTCGTCTTGGCACCGGAGACGGCGAGCAGCGCCGCAACCGCGACACCACCGAGGATCTGAAGCTTCATCGGGGACTCCCTTCACTTGGTCCGGCCAATCGAGTGCAGCCGAATCCTTCGGCAGCCGCCCGGGCCACGACCAATACTGGCCGATCCGACCGACACACTCTAGTGCTTTCGGGCTACGCCCCGAAATTTACAGTAAGTTGCGTTGGCAGCGCGTCGCTTCTCCAGCGTTCGCTGCGGGAGGTTGTCGACGTGGAAGTCGACCAGGCCGGCCAGTATACGGGACCGGGGTCGGAACCCTGCAGAGGGCTCACGGTTAGGCTGAGCCGGGTCGGAGTCGAAGGAGCGGGCGATCGTGCGCGCGTGGGCCTTTGCCGCTATTGTCCGGGCGACTCACCAGGAGAAATCGATGTCAGGCATGCCGATGGACGGAGCGGCCCTCTTGCGGCTCATGGACCCGAGGACGGCGCTCGCCGCCTGGCGGCTCTGGACGCAGGCGGCCGAGACCGGGATCCACGCTGCCATGACGATCCAGGCACGACTCGCCATGATCGCCACGGCCATGGCGACGGGCCGCGACTTCCCGGTCACCGAGAGCTGGCAGATGGTCGCCGAGAAGCAGCAGGCGATGATGGAATCGGCCGCGGCCGCGTGGCGCGCCAACCCGGCCTTCGCCAGCGATCCTAGGGCCCTCCTGCGCACGGCCACGGCCGGACTGCGGCCCTATCGGCGGAAGACCCGGAGCAATGCGCGGCGGCTGGCGTAGCGCCAGCCGCCGATCGCGAGGCGCCGGCCCGCGCTCAGGTCATGTACTGGCCGCCGTTCGGCGAGATGGTCGAGCCGGTGAGGAAGCCGGCTTCGTCGCTGGCGAGGAAGACGACGCAGCGGGCGATCTCCTCGGGCTCGCCGAGGCGGCCGACGGGGATCTGCGGGATGATGCGCTCGTTCAGCACCTTCTCGTCGATGGCGCGGACCATCTCGGTGCCAATGTAGCCCGGGCAGATGGCGTTGACGGTGATGCCGACCCGGGCACCTTCCTGCGCCAGGGCGCGGGTGAAGCCGATGTCGCCGGCCTTGGCTGCCGAGTAGTTGGACTGGCCGGCCTGGCCCTTCTGGCCGTTGACCGAGCTGATCTGGATGACCCGGCCGAACTTGCGCTCGCGCATGCCGGGCCAGATCGGGTGGGTCATGTTGAAGACGCCGGTGAGGTTGGTCGAGACGACCTCGTTCCACTGCTGCGGCGTCATGCGGTGGAACATGGCGTCGCGGGTGATGCCGGCATTGTTGACCAGCACCTCGACGGGGCCGAGCTCGGCCTCGACCTGCTTGATGCCGGCGACGCAGGCGTCGTAGTCGGCGACGCTCCACTTGAAGACGGGAATGCCGGTCTCGGCCTTGAACTTCGCCGCCGCCTCGTCGTTGCCGGCGTAGTTGGCCGCGACCTTGTAGCCGGCGGCCTTCAGCGCCACCGAGATCGCGGCACCTATGCCGCGGCTGCCGCCCGTCACCAATGCAACTCGTGCCATTGTCGCTTCTCCCCTGATCGTTTTCGGCCTGATCGTCGCCGGGTCGGTGCCCGACCTCGTCGGTCTTCCTTCAGCCTCGTTCAAGACGCCGGAATGTCAAGCCGGGCGGCAGCTCTTCGCCACCGCCCGGCTCCGATTGACGTGATCCGGCTCAGTCGCGGGCGAGGCACATGGCGATGCCCATGCCGCCGCCGATGCAGAGCGTGGCGAGGCCTTTCTTGGCGTCGCGCTTCTGCATCTCGTGGAGCAGGGTGACGAGCACCCGGGCACCGGAGGCACCGATGGGATGGCCGAGCGCAATGGCGCCGCCATTGACGTTGACCTTGTCGGTGTCCCAGCCGAGCTCGCGATTGACGGCGATGGCCTGGGCGGCGAAGGCCTCGTTGGCCTCGACGAGGTCGAGGTCGTCGGTGGTCCAGCCGGCCTTCTCCAGCGCCGCCTTCGAGGCCGGGATGGGGCCGGTGCCCATGATCGCCGGATCGACGCCGGCCTGCGCCCAGGACGCGATCCGGGCGAGCGGCTTCAGGCCACGCTTCTTCGCTTCCTCGGCGCTCATGAGGACGACGGCGGCGGCCCCGTCATTGATGCCGGACGCATTGCCGGCGGTCACCGTGCCGTCCTTGCTGAAGGCCGGGCGCAGCTTCGCCATGCCTTCGAGCGTGGCGCCGAAACGCGGGAACTCGTCGGTGTCGACGGTGACGTCGCCCTTCCTGGTCTTGATGGTGACCGGGATGATCTCGTCCTTGAACCGGCCGGCAGTGATCGCCGCCTCGGCCTTGTTCTGCGAGGCGACCGCGAACTTGTCCTGGTCTTCCCGGGTGATCTGCCACTTCTGGGCGATGTTCTCGGCCGTGGTGCCCATGTGGTAATCCTGGAAGGCGTCCATCAGGCCGTCGCGCAGCATGGTGTCCTTGAACTCCAGGCTGCCCATCTTCTGGCCGTTCCTGAGATGGGCCACGTGCGGCGCCTGGCTCATGCTCTCCTGGCCGCCGGCGACGACGACGCTGCTGTCGCCATTCTTGATCGCCTGGGCGCCGAGGGCCACCGACTTCAGGCCGGAGCCGCAGAGGATGTTGACGCCATAGGCGGGCACCTCGACCGGCACGCCGGCATTCACCGAGGCCTGGCGAGCCGGGTTCTGGCCCTGGCCGGCGGTGAGGATCTGGCCGAGAATGACCTCGGAGACCTCGGCGGGCGTCACCTTGGCGCGCTCGAGCACGCCACTGATCGCGGTCTGGCCGAGATAGTGCGCCGGCACGCTGCTGAGCCCGCCGCTGAAGCTGCCGATCGCGGTCCTGCCCGCGGCGACGATGACGACATCGGTCATGCTGGTCGTTCCCCCATTCCTTGCTGCCCGGCCCGGATCGTCCAGCGCCAGAGCGTACAGTTTGATGCGTGGCCGCCTTATACTAGCCTGCAATCAGGCCCGCGACCCACAACCCGACATTGCAGCCATTCGCCGCAACCATGGTTCACGTCGCCTCGGGCGATGCCTCGAAGGCGTCGATGACCGCCCGGTCGTAGCCCTGGCTCGCGAGGTGGAGCTGGCGGCTGTAGGGCTGCTCGAGCCGGCCTTCGGCGAGGGCGTCGCCCGCCACGCTTTCCACGATGGATCCCCGGCGCATGATGGCGAGTCGGTCGCAGAGATGGGCGACCACGCCGAGATCGTGGCTGACGAAAAGATAGGTGAGGCCGCGCCGGCGGCGGAGCTCGTTCAGGAGGTTGATGATCTCGGCCTGGATCGAGACGTCGAGGGCGGAGGTCGGCTCGTCGAGCAGCAGGAGCTCGGGCTCGAGGATCAGGGCCCGGGCGATCGCCACGCGCTGGCGCTGGCCGCCGGAGAGCTGGTGCGGGAAGCGGTAGCGGAACTCGGGGCCGAGCCGGACCTCCTCGAGGGCGCGGGCGATCCGCGCATCGGCGTTGGCCAGGCGATGGATGGCCAAGGGCTCGCGCAGGGTGGCGTCGATGGTGCGTCTCGGGTGGAGCGAGCCGAAGGGGTCCTGGAAGACCATCTGCACGCGCTTGTAGAAGGCGAGCGGCGGCTTTTTCGCCAGCGCCATGCCGGCGATGCGGATCGTCCCCTGCCAGTCGGGGTTGAGGCCGGAGAGGACGCGCAGGATGGTGGACTTGCCCGAGCCGCTCTCGCCGACCAGCCCGAAGCTGCTTCTGGCGGCGACCGAGAAGCTCACGCCCCGGACCGCGGCGACCCGCGTCTTGCCGGTGACGAAGGTGACGTCGAGGTTCTCGACTTCGATCAAGGGGCACCCAGCCAGGCTGGATCGCGGACCATGACGGGCAACGGGCTGCCGCGCTTCTCGGGGCGTGGCAGGCAGCCGAGCAAACCGCGGGTGTAGGGGTGCCGGGCCTCGCCGAGGCGGGCGGCATCGAGCTCCTCGACGATGCGGCCGCCATACATGACGAGCACGCGGTCGCAGAAGGTGGCGACCAGCTCCAGATCGTGGCTGATCAGGATGAGGCCGAGGCCGCGCGCCTCGACCAGCCGGTCCATGATCGCCAGCACCTGAAGCTGGATGGTGACGTCGAGGGCGGAGGTCGGCTCGTCGGCGATCAGGACGTCGGGGTCGGGGATCAGCATCATGGCGATCATCGCCCGCTGGCCCATGCCGCCGGAAAGCTCGTGCGGGTAGGCGGCGAAGACGCGCTCCGGGTCGTCGATGCGCACGGCCTCCAGCATGGCAAGGGCGGAGGCACGGGCCTCTGCCCTCCCCAGCCCCTTCTTGAGCCGGGCCGCCTCGACGAGTTGCTGGCCCACGGTCATCACCGGGTTCAGCGAGTATTTGGGGTCCTGCATGATCATCGACATGCCCGCACCGCGCACCGCGCGCCAGGTCCGGCGGCTGGCGTGGCGGAGGTCGATGCCGGAGAAGCGAAGCGTCTTCGCCCGCACGTCGGCGGCCGAGGTGGTGAGGCCGAGGATGGCGCGGCCGGTCTGCGACTTGCCGGAGCCGGATTCGCCGACGATGCCGAGCTTCTCGCGACCGAGCGTGAAGGAGACGCCGCGCACGGCATGCACGAGCCCCCTGGTCGTGCGGTAGGTGACGTGCAGGTCCTCGACCTCGAGCAGCGGGGCCGCGGCGGTCATCTGTCGGCCCGGGGATCGAGGACGTCGCGCAGGCCGTCGCCGAGCAGGTTGAAGCCGAGGCTGACGATGAAGATGGCGAGGCCCGGCATGGTCGCGACCCACCACTGGTCGAGCAGATAGTGGCGGCCGGTCGAGATCATGGCGCCCCACTCGGGCAGCGGCGGCTGGGCGCCGAGACCGAGGAAGCCGAGGCCGGCGGCGGTCAGGATGATGCCGGCCATGTCGAGGGTCAGGCGGACGATCACCGAGGAGAGGCACATCGGCACGACGTGCCGGCCGATGATGCGCAAGGGGCCGGCGCCCTGGATGCGGGCGGCGGCGATGTAGTCGGCCTGGCGGATGGTCAGGGTCTCGGCGCGCGCCATGCGGGCATAGGGTGGCCAGGCGGTGAACGCGATGGCGATGATGGCGTTCTCGATGCCCGGGCCGAGGGCGGCGACGAAGGCGAGCGCGAGGATGAGGCGCGGGAAGGCCAGGAAGATGTCCGTGATGCGCATCAGCACGGTGTCGACCCAGCCGCCGAGATAGCCGGCGATGGTGCCGACGGCGAGGCCGACGGGGCCGACGATGATCACGACGAGGCCGACGACGTAGAGGGTCAGCCTCGAGCCGTGGACGATGCGGGAATAGATGTCGCGGCCGAGCTCGTCGGTGCCGAGCCAGTGCGTCGCCGAGGGCGGCTGCAGGCGGTCGGTGAGGCTCTGGGCGGTCGGCGAATTTGTGGCGAGCCAGGGGGCGAAGGCGGCGACCAGGAGGAGTGTCACGACGATGGCGAGGCCGAGCATGGCGAGCGGGTTGGCGGCGAGCTGGCGCCAGCCCTGGTAGGCACGGCCCGCCTGCGCCTGGAACGGCGAGGCCGGGGTGTCGGTGAGCAGCCACCGCCGCCAGCCGGCGTTCTCGAGCTCGGCCGCCATCAGCGGGCCCGCGGATCGAGCGTGCGGTAGAGCACGTCGGAGAGCAGGTTGATGCCGATGAAGACGCAGCCGACGACGATGGTGCCGCCGAGGACGGCGTTCATGTCCGCATTGAGCAGCGAGTTGGTGATGTAGAGGCCGAGGCCGGGCCAGGCGAAGATGATCTCGGTCAGGACCGAGCCCTCGAGCAGGTTGGCGTAGGACAGGGCGATCACGGTGACCAGCGGCACGGCGGTGTTGCCGAGCGCGTGCCGCCAGATGACGCGGAGCTCGGAGATGCCCTTCACCCGGGCGGTCAGGATATATTCCTGGCGGAGCTGCTCGAGCATCAGGCTCCTGGTCATGCGGCTGATATAGGCGAGGCTGAAATAACCCAGGATCGAGGCGGGCAGGACGAGGTGGGAGAGCGCATTGCGCCAGACCTGCCAGTCGCCGGCGAGGGCGGCGTCGATCAGGAGCACGCCGGTCACCGAGGGGACCAGGTCATCGTAGAAGACGTCGAGCCGGCCGGGTCCGGGGACCCATTCGAGCCGGGCATAGAAGACGAGGAGGCCGATCAGGCCGAGCCAGAAGATCGGCATCGAGTAGCCCACGAGGCCGAGGAGGCGGATCACCTGGTCCGGCCAGCGGCCCTGATGGACGGCGGCGATCACGCCCATCGGCACGCCGAGGAGCACGCCCAGGAGGGTCGCCACGGTGGCGAGCTCGAGGGTCGCCGGGAAGACGCGGAGAATGTCTGTCAGCACCGGCTGGGCGGTCAGCACGCTCTGGCCGAGATCGCCCTCGAGCACCCGCACGAGATAGTGCCAGAACTGCTGCCAGAGCGGCAGGTCGAGGCCCATCTCGGCCCGCACCCGGGCGTAGACGGCCGGCGAGGCGCGGTCGCCCACGGCGGCGAGCACCGGATCGACCGGCACGACCCGGCCGATCAGGAAGGTGACGACGAGCAGGCCGAGGAACGTGAGGGCCAGGGTCGCCAGCAGCCTGAGCAGGGTGCCGGCCGGCCTCAGCATGGCGGGCCGCCCGGCACCCGGAGCGCCTGCGCCACGCTCAGTTCTTGGTGATCTTCCAGTAGCGATTGTCGTCGAAGCTCGGGCCCCAGATGGTGCCCTCGACCTTCGAGCGCTCGGCGATCGTCTCGATGTCCTGGAACATGATGACGAAGGGCGACGTCTGCTGATGAATGCGCTGGATCTCGCGGTACATCTCGGCGCGCTTCGCCGGGTCGCGCTCGAGCACCGCGGCGTCGGCCATGGCGGTCATCTCCGGGATGTCCCAGGCATTGCGCCAGGCGAGCGGCTTGGACTGGGCGTCGTCGGCGTTGTCGGGATTCCTCGCGAAGGTGTCGGCGTTGGTGTGCGGGTCCTGATAGTCCGGGCCCCAGCGGCCGATATAGATGTCGTGGTTGCGCGCCCGGTACTTGGTCAGGGTCTGCGCCCCGTCGCCCGGGATCAGCTCGAGGTCGATGCCGGCCTCGGCCCAGACCGCCTGGATGGCCTGCGCCATCTCGGTGACGGGCGAGATGCTGCGCACGTCCATCGTGACCGAGAAGCCGTCCGGCAGCCCGGCCTCGGCGAGCAATTCCTTCGCCCGCTCGACGTCGAGCGAGTAGGGCTGGTCCTCGAGGACGCCGAGGAAGCCCTTGGGCAGGAAGGACTGGTGCACCACCATGTCGCCCTTGACCAGGGTGTCGACCATCTCCTGGTAGGGGATCAGCCACTTGAGCGCTTCGCGCACCTCGGGCTTGGCGAGGTTCTCGTTCTTCTGGTTCAGGCCGAGATAGTAGATCGCACCTTTCGGCACCGACTCGATGACGATGTCGGGGTTGGCCTCGAGGGCCGCCACCTGGTCCGGGCCGAGATTGCGGGCGACGTCGATGTCGCCCTTCTCGATCAGCAATTGCTGGGTCGCGGCCTCGGCGATATGGCGGGTGATCGCGCGGGTGACGCCGGGTGCGCCGAGCCAGTAGTCGGGGTTGGCATCCAGGGTCAGGCTCTCGTTCGGCTTCCAGGCGCGCAGCTTGAAGGGGCCGGAGCCGGCCGAGTTGACCTTCAGCCAGTTGTAGCCGAGATCGCCGTCCACCTCGTTGGCCAGCACCGTCTCCTTGTCGACGACCGAGCCGACGCCAGCGGTGAGGCTATAGAGGAAGAAGGTCGGGGCGTAAGCCTGGTCGACCTCGATGGTGACCTCCATCGGCCCGGTGGCACGGATCTTCTCCTCGACATTGTCGGCGGTGAAGCCGAACTGGGTCAGGATGAAGGCCGGCGACATGTCGAGCTTGACCACGCGCTGCAGCGAGAAGGCGACGTCCTCGGCGGTCAGCGGGTTGCCGGAATGGAAGGTGATGCCGTCCCGGATCTTGAAGACGTAGGTCTTGCCATCCTCGGAGACCTCCCAGCTCTCGGCGACGTGGCCCCTGATGTCCTCGACGTCGTCGACCGGATAGGTGATCAGCCGGTCGTAGACCTGGGCACCGTACTCGGCCCCGGAGAACTCGAAGATCTCGGCCGGGTCGAGGGTGATGATGTCGTCGATGGTCATCGCCTGGACGAACACGTCCGGCGGCGTGGCCGCCTCGCTCGCCGGGCCGGGCGCGGCCAGGACGAGGGCGGTGCCGAGCAGCAGGGACAGCGTCAGATGCTTCATGAAATGTACCTCCATTGACCGGGGCGTTCTTGCGCTTCGGGTCGACCGGCGCTCTCGCTCGCCCCGAAGGTGGAAGAATCCGCGTTCGAAGGCAATGTCGGCGAGCGCCGGGCCGAAGTTGTCAGTCCTCGACCAGGGCCCAATCGGCGGCGGGATCGAATGCCGTGATCGCCTCGGCGACGGCGTCGGTGCCCTCGCCGAGGTCGGCCTCGTAGACGTCGCCGAGCTGGTTGACGATGAAGCTCATGATGCCCGAATTGCCGTAGTCGGCGGGCCAGGCGAGCAGGCCGAAGCCGGCGAGCATCCGGCCGTTGATCAGGTATTCGTAGGCGCCACCCAGGGCATTCCCGGTCTGCGCCGTCAGAACCTTGAACCGGTAGCCGTAATAGGGCTCGCCGCTCTCGCGATATGCGAGGTAGTCGGCCTCGCTGCTGGCGAGCGGGGCCAGCGGGCTCGGCTCCTCGCCGGCCGCTGTCGGCCAGAAGAGGCCATCATGCTCGCCCGGCGTGCTGACGAGGCGCTGGGCGAACTCGGGCACGCCGTCGCCGTTGCGGTCGACCGAGCCGTAGAGAAGCTGTGCCTCGACATAGGCCCGGGCCGCGGCGATCGCGGCCAGCTCGTTCTCGCCGGTCCGTCGGTCGATGATCTCCTCGAGCCCGGCCTCGGTGTCGAAGACCCAGCCCTCGGCCGTCTGGACCAGCGGGATCGGCATCGGCCAGCCGGCGCGGCCGAGCAGCACGTCGAAGGTGCCGGGCGCGTCGCCGGGAGCCAGCGCGATCGCTTCGGCGGCGGCGTTGCGCACGGCGGCCATGGTTTGCCTGGCGCTTGCCGGATCGGCACCGATCAGCTCGTCCCGGTGCTCGTCACCGAGGAGCTCGAGCAGCGCGCTGCCGTCGGGCGCCGCGAGCGCCACGCGGAAGGCCTCCAGCGCTGCCTCGGGCGCGGCGAAAGCCGGCTGCCCGGCCGAGGCCGAGCCGGCCAGGAGAAAACCGCCCGCAAGCCCGGCGACGAACGCAATGGTGCGAAACTCTTTCATGGATCTGCTCCTCAGCCCCTGCCGCGCTTCTTGCCGCCGCGGCTCTTCTTGCCCCGGTTCGATTTGGCCTTCGCTTTCTTCTTGCCACCCTTCTTGGGCGCCAGCGCCTGCTTCTTGCCGCCGCCGCGCTGCGCTGCCTGCGGTCGGGACTTGCCCGACCTGGCTGCCGATATTTGGCGGCTCTGCTTGCCGCGCTTCGCGTCCTTCTTGGTCTGGCTCGGCCGCTTGATGTCGGCGACGGCGCCCTTTCTCTGCTTCGGCGCCTTGACCGCCTTCGTGTCTCGCTGCTGCTTGCGCTCGACCTTGGCCGGGCGGTCCCGGTCGCGCTGCGGCAGGCTGATGTCGCGCTGCCGCTCGCGCTGCCGGCCGGTCGAATCGCGCCCGGGCAGGGCCGCGACCTGACGATTGCGGTCGCGGTCGCGTCGCGCCACCTGCTGGTTGCGATCGCGACGGTCGCGCAGCTCCGCGTTGACGCGATTTTTCTGATCGCGATCGAGGTTCAGGCGATCGCCGTCGCCGCCGACGACGATCGTGCTGTCCTCGATGTTGATGTCGTTGCGCCGGTTGTTGCCGCCGTCGTTGTCGTTGTCGTCATCGTCGAAGATGGCATAGCCGAGCAGGCCGCCGATCGCGGCCCCGCCGAGAAAGGTCGCCGTCGAGCCCCAGGCGGAGCTCGCCGGCGGCGCATAGGCGACGGGCGGCGGTGCCGCGGCATAGACGGGCGGCTGCGCGTAGGTCGGATCGACCGGTGCGGCGTAGCTCGACGCATAGGGGTCGGCCTCGGCGTAGCCGGTTTCCTCGGCATACTCGCCTTCCTCGATCGCCGCCGCTTCGGCGACCTCAGGCTCGGCAGCCGTCTCTGCCGGGGGCGCGTCCTCGACGACCCCGGCCTCGGCCTCCTCCGCCACCTCCGCCTCGTCCGCGACGGCCGGCTCGTCGGCCGGTGCCGCGTCGGCGGCCACCGTGGCGTCGGCGGCCTCCTCCGCGGCCGCCTCGCCCACCGTCTCGAGCGAGCCGAGGAGCGCGAAGCCGTCATACTGGGGGATCGAGATCCGGTCCGGCGAGGTCGGCCGGATCTCGATGATCCCCTCGGTGACGACGACCTCCTGCACCTCGTTGGAGGCGAGGACGCCCATGGCGTAGGCGCCCTGGCGCAGGTCCTGGATCGCCTCCTGGACGTCCTCGAGCTGGTCGTAGACGGCGTCGCCCATCGCCTGGGTCCAGTCGAGATGCTCGTTCATCTCGGCGAGCAGCGACGGGTAGCCCAGGAGCGCCGTGACCGCCGGGTCCCATTCCGCCGAGGGCTCGAGCGTCTGGTCGTCCTGGTAGCTCTGGATGAACCGGTCGGCCTGGACGACGTCGACCGGGAACATCGCCGCCTGCAGCACGACGGCGAGGAGCGGGTCGGGGTAGAGGGCGACGGGGGCGACGAGCGCCCTCACCTCGTCCTCGACGACCAGCGTGTCCGATGCCGCGGGATCGGCGGTCTCGGCCTCCTGTGCCAGCGCATCGACGGGTGCCGCGAGAAGCAGCGCCAGGAGCGCGCCCCGGCACAGCCTGAGCCAGCCATCCTGGCGCTTGGATCGGATTGTAGGCATGCTCACCTCTCTCACCGCATCAGGCCCTCGTCGGTCTCGCGCCACGTGCAGCGCTCGGCAATGACCGGCGCCACGTTCGGGTTGCCGGCGCCGCGCGCGATCAACGCACCGACCCGCTCGTCCGGCCCGTAGCCGGTGTGGGCGCCGAGCGGGTTGGCGACATCGCCCAGGCCCAGGAGGGAGTTCACCGCGGCCACATTGATCGTGACGTTGGTGACGCTCGGGCAGAGGCGCGACTCGATGTACCTGTCGGCGAACTGGTCCGGCACCGGGTAGCTCATCAGGTCATTGGGGTCGGAGAAGGCGATGATCTGGGTCTTGTTGAAGAATCGCCCCGGCTTCGTCGCGTTCGGCCCGCAATAGGCATCCACCTGCCCGACCACCTGCTGGCCCTCGCGGCCGGCCTCGAGCAGCGGCAACTGGTTCGACAGCATGAAGACCTGGATATCACGACGGGCGAAATCGTCGGCGAGCCGCTTGATCTCCGGGTCCGCCGTGACCGGGAGCTGGGTCAGCGCCTGCATGGCGTCGAGGGTCGCCCGGCTGCCCAGGCTGTGCGTGATGATCACGAAGTCGTCCTCGGTCACCCGGTCGCCGAAGCCGGGGAGGCCGGGGCCGCACCAGGTGTTCTCGGTGAGCTCGGGCAGGTCGCTCCAGCCGCGCGACACCATCCAGCAGATCGACTGGGTGACCGACATCAGGATCGGCTCGCGCTTCTTGCCGGCATAGGCCAGCGGGTCGGGGGCGATATCGTTGACGAAGGTGCGCATCGCCTGGTTCACGGCGGCCCGGCGCAGCACGTAGTCCTGCTCCTTGTCGAAGGCGAGCAGGTCCTTGTCGGGCTGCGTGATCGGCGACCAGGTCAGCTCGTAGAACAGGAGGTCGCGCCGACGGCTGGCGTCGGTGAGCCGGGTCACGTTGATCTCGCCCAGGTCCTGGTCGGGGAACTCCGGATGGGCGATGACGATGCGCTTCGGCCGGGGGGCCCGGATCTCCAGCCCGAGCGAGGTGGCGAGGTTCTGGCGCAGGGCCGTGCCGTGCCCGGGTGCGTGGGTCCCGATGCCGTGCACGTAGAGCACCTTGACCTCGGGCCGGTCCGTGTCGCCCTCCTCGAACGGCGGCAGGGCGTCCTGGGCCGCGAGGAAGGGCTCGATGCCGACGAACGGCCGACCTTCCACCTCGCAGGCCCGTGTGTCCTCGGCCGGCTCGCCGGTGCCTTCCAGCACGGCCTGCGTGACGCCCCGGCCGAAGCTCTCGCAGCCAGCGAGCGAGAGCACGGCGAGCAGGGTCAGGGCGATGCTGGTTCTGGTGCCTTCAGGCATTTCGTCTCCTTGCGACCTCGTCGCTGGATGGTCCGGCACGTTCGCTCAGCCTGCCCGATCGCGCAGCACGGTGCGGAAGCCGATATGGTTGGAGCTGAGGTCCGGCTCCTGCGGCTGCCGCGCCGCCGGGCGGTAGCGGAGGCAGAAATTGGGGGCGCAGAGCCAGGAGCCGCCCTTGACCACGACCTGCGGCATGCGGGTCGGGCTGTAGCGGGCGGAGAGCGACGCCTCGGGACCGGCCGGGTCTGTGGCCGGGTCGGGAAAATGGCCCGGCAGGTAGTAGTCCCTGGCGTATTCCCAGACGTTGCCGCCCATGTCGAAGAGACCGTAGCCATTGGCCTCGAAGCAGCCGACCGGGGCCGTGCCGTGATGGCCGTCGAGCGCCTGGTCGCTCACCGGAAAACTTCCCTGCCAGGAGTTGGCGAGCCAGCCCTGGACGGGATCGTAGCTGTCGCCCCAGGTGTAGGTGGCGCCCTCCAGGCCGCCGCGCGCCGCGAATTCCCATTCCGCCTCGGTCGGCAGGTCGCGCCCCAGCCATTGGGCGTAGGCCAGCGCGTCGGCGTGGGCCACCTGCACGACGGGGTGGTTGTCGAGGCCCTCGATCGAGCTCTCGGGGCCGGCCGGGTGACGCCAGCTCGCGCCCGGCACGTAGCGCCACCACTGGGCGACGCTGCCGCGCAGGTCGGCGGTCTCGGGCTCGTCGAAGACCATGCCGCCCGGCACCAGCAGCTCGGGCGGGAGCCCCGGATACTCTGCCGGGTCGAGTCCCGCCTCGGCCACGGTGACATAGCCCGTGGCCTCGACGAAGGCGCGGAACTGGGCGTTGGTCACCTCGTGGCGATCGATCATGAACGGCGAGAGCGTCACCTCGTGCGGCGTGCGCTCCTCCGGCCGCTCGTCGGCGTCGCCCATGATGAAGGTGCCGCCCGGGATGGCGACCATGCCGGCGGTCGCATCGTCGCCGGTCGGCAGCCCAGCATAACCTTCGCAGAGCTGGTCCGCGGCGGCGGGCCCGGCCGCCAGGAAGAGAAAGGTGAGCGCAAGTCGATACATGAGGTCCCTTGTCAAAGGAGGAGCAGCTTCTTGGCGATCTTCCAGAGCTCGGCGAACGGCAGCCGGGTCGAGCCCGCTGCCACGAGCGGCAGGATGGCGGCCGTGGCAACCGGCAGGAGCGCCTCGCGGCTGAAGGCGATGGTGCGCAGCTTCTTCGCCGCGGTGTAGGTGGCGGTCGGGTTCGGGATGTCGCCGACGGCCGTGGCGTCGGCGTCGGTGGCGGCCGCGAGGTTGCCACCCAGCGCCGCGCGCTCGGCGGCGCGGAAGTGGCGGGTCGCCGCCGCGGAGGAAGCCAGGAGCGCCTGCTGCTTGAGCCGGCCGAGCGGCCGCCTGAAGGCGAGCAGCGGCACGCCGAACAGCAGGAGCACGGTGATCAGCCAGGCGGCCATCATGTAGCCGTAGGCGGTCAGCTCGAGAGCATCCTGCTGGAACGCCTTGGCGATCGCCGCGGCAAGCACGCAGCTCATCGCCAGCACCATGGCGGAAAAGGCATTGGGGTACTGACCGATGAACGCGAGGCCGCCGACCCCGTCCGGATGGGTGACGACGAGCCGCAGCTCCAGCCTCGAGATCTCGTAGAGCAGGAGCGCCCAGACGAGATGGCGCCAAAGCCACCGGAGCAGCAGGAACCAGAAGAGCGGGCCGCTGACCAGGGCGACATACCAGCCGGCAACGCTGAGCTGCTCGGCACCGGGTGCGCCGGTGGAGAGCCAGGAGCTCCCCTGGGTGGTGGCTCCCGCATAGGCACCGACGAGCGTCGCCGCGTAGGCGAGCACGACGCAGACGATCTCGGCGACAGCGGAGTCGCGACGCCGCAGCGCACGCGCGAGCGCCTCGCCCGCGGCCGGCATGGCGCCGGGTGCCAGCAGAGGCGTTTCGACGAACTGCCGCAGATGGGCCTTCAGGCGCTCGGCGACCAGCCGCTCCATCAGGACGAGGATCGCGATCGCCACCACGAACCGTGCCCACACACCCCAGTCGAGCAGGAAGGGCCGCGTGACGAGCGGGCCCCAGGCCGTGCCGGTGAGGACAGTGACGAGGAGGGGGACGATGAACGCGATGGCGACGTACAGCGCTGCCCGCCGCGGCGCCGTGGCCGCCTTCTCCCGCAGGATAGCGAATCGCGCCTGCAGCTCCGCGAACGGCCCGCCCTGGGCGATGTCGAAGCGGTCGAACCGCTCGGCCAATGACCGTCCGGTGTCGGCGTCGGTCACGAGCGTCCCGCGCCGTGGCGCGGCCCGAGCGATGGCCAGCCCGCCGATCGCCAATGCGTCACCGTATCGCCCTCCCCGCACTTGTGCGCCGGCCGCCGGTCGTTGCCGACAGCGCCTTCCTCGTGTGTTTCCAATGACAGCATCATTCGCGATCCGAGACAATCGCCGCCGACCACCCGCCCGAGGCACCTGGGTTCAAGGGCGGCAGGGCGGCGAGCCTGTCGCGCGCAAGGGCGTCGCGGCGCGCCTCCGGCAGGGCGGCGGCGAGCGCGCGCCAGCCGGCCCCGGCGTCGCCCGAGGCCCCGCGGCCGTAGCGGGCGGCACCGATCGCCACCAGCGCATGACGAACGCCCGGGTGCTCGCGCGGGTCGTGCCCCTCCACCTTCGCCGCCCACGCATCGAGCGCAGGGCGCAAGGCCGGCTCGTCACGCCTCGCCACCGCTCGCTGGAGCTGCCCGAAGGCATGTCCCTCCGAGGCCAGACGTTCGGTACGGCGCTCGCGCAGCCAGCGGCCGAAGGGCGGCAGCAGCCGACGCAGGAGCCAGGCGACGACTGCCAGTGCCAGCAGGGCGGCCAGGCTGGCGAGCCCGATGGCGCGCCAGTCGCGCGGCTCCGCGCTCGACGCGGGCGGGCCGTCGACCTCGATCGGGAAGCCGTCGACGGATGCCGTCTCCACCTCGCCGGATTTCAGGTTGTACCAGTCGAGCGAGACCGCCGGCGCCTCGCCGCTGCCGCCGCCTTCCGCCACCAGCGTCACGCTTTCCGCCCGGGTGCCCTCGAGGACGCCACGATCATCGGACTCCTCGAGCACCGGCTCGTCGGGATAGGCAGCCACGCCCGCCACATCCGTAGGCGGCAGGAGTGCCGGGAGGAACATGGGCGAGGTGCCGCGGATGGTGGCCTTGATCGTCCGCGTGACGCTGTCGCCCGGCTGCATCGCCTCGGGCTCGCCTGCCACCTCCTGCTTCAGCTCGAGCGCCTCGGCGGCGATGAACGGGTCGAGGCCCTCCGCACCTTCCGGCAGCACGCCCGAGAACGTGAGGGGCTCGGTCGTCAGTGTCACCTTCCGGGGCTCGCTCGTCTCCGGATCGGCCCAGGTGACGATGACCTCCTGCGGCGGGATCGCGAACTCCCCCGGCACCATGGGCGAGATGCGGTAGTGCCGCGTGACGCCGGACCAGGTCTCGCCGCCCACTTCCTCGCTCGTCGGCCCGGTCGATCGCTCGGGCAGGCGGACCAGCAGGTTTGGCGCCTCGAGGCTCGGCCAGACGGGGGGATCGGGCATGAAGGTGGGGGCGAGCACGGTCAGGCGCAGGCTGAGCGGCTGGCCCGGAATGGCCTCGGTCTCCTCGAAGGTGACCTGCAGCACGGGCGCGTCGCTCGCCGACAGCGGCTCCTCGGCCGTCGCCTCCGTCGCAGCCTCCTTGCCGCCCTCACCCGTGGCCTCGGTAGCGCTCCCGGTCGTCGTGGCATCGCCCGGGCGCTCGGTGTTACGGGCAGGTGGCGCCGCCAAGGTCTGCAGCTCGAGCGGCACGAGCGGGTCGCCGGCGGATGGTCGATCGGCTTCTTGCGCCAGCGGCGACGATGCCAGCAAGAGCAGGATCGCGGCGTGCGGGGCGCGCCTCATTCGGCGGTGCCTCCTTCGCCCTCGGCGGGTGCCGCCGCCGGCGCCCCGGCGCCCGCGTCGGCAGCCGCCGGCGCCTGGCGCCGGGCCGCCTCGATCGCGAAACGCTGGCGGAGGAAGTCGCCGGTGCGGGTGTCGACCGTGCTCATCCACTGGTCGGTCGTGAGCAGGCCCCCGTCGCCGCCTTCCTCCGGCGCTTCCATCTCGGTCTCGGCGCCGCGCCCGGATTCGTTGTCGATGACCACGTCGTCGGCGCCGATGCCGGCTTCCTCGCCGGTGTCCGACTGCTCGCGCGCGCGCTCGACATAATCGACGATCTCCCGGGCGACCGCGAGGTTCGCCTCGGCGTTCGGGTAGTCGGGATCGCGCTCAAGCGCTGTCTCGAAGGCGCGCACACCGTCGCGGTAGGTCCGCGACTTGATGTGCGCCATGCCCTGGATGAAGGCCGCCTGGGCCGTCTCGACCCGGTCCAGGACCTCGACCGCCGTCTCGTACTGGCCGTCGCGATAGAGCGCGTAGCCGCGCCAGAGCGGATCGGTGAAGAGCTCGCCAGCGCGGCTGAAGTCGTTCTGCTGGAAGGCGAGCCGGCCCTGCTGGTCCGGGGTCAAGAACCAGTCGACGACGCCGTCGGCCCGCGCCGGCGCCGGTCCGGCGAAGGCGGCCGCGAGCAGGACGGCGGCGGCCCAGCGCATCGTCCAGCCGCGCCGGAACCAGATCAGCGTGAGCAGGGCCGCGGGCCAGCCGAGCCAGTGGCCGCGGTCCAGCCAGGGCTGGTCCGTGTTCTCCAGCATGGCCTGGCGGTAGGCGGCATTGAGCATCCCGTCGATCCGCCTGATGTCGCCATCGTCGGGGGTGACGGGGACCACCGTTTCCGCCGGCAGCCCGTCCAGCCCGCGATCGCTCGTGCCCTCGGGCAGCATCGCCAGCACCGCCAGCGCCGGCGCATCGGGCCCGGTCAGCGTCGCCACGTCTGCCGGGTCCACACCGTCGGCGACGAAGAGCACGCCGCCCGGCGACGACTCCTGCGCCAGGAGGTCGACGGCGAGCGCCAGGGCGTCGCCGGCCCGCTCGCCCTCGTTCGGCATCACGTCGGGGGCGAGCCCTGCGAGGTAGGGGGTCATCACGGCCGGGTCCTCGGTCATCGGCACGACGCCGTGGGCGCTGCCGGCATAGGCGACGAGGGCGGTGCGGGCGCCGGCGCGCAGCTCGAGGAGGTCGCGGATCTTCTGCTTGCCGCGCTCCAGCCGCGACGGGGCGATGTCCTTCGCCTCCATGGAAGGCGTGACCTCCAGGACGACGACGACGGGTGCCGACTGCGCCACGAACGGGTCCGGCATGCGCGACCAGGTGGGCCCGGCGGCGCCCAGCGCCAGCAGGGCGAGCGTCAGTGCGACGCCATCGATCGGCCTGAGGCGGCGATATGCCGAGCCGCCGACCGTGAGCGCGGCGCGCAGGTGTGGCGCCAGCCCGTCCATCGGCACGTCCCGGCGCGACCGCGCGCGACGCACGACCCACCAGAGTGCTGCGATGAGCGGCAGCAGCAGGAGCCAGAGCGGCCGGATGAAGTGGAAGGCTTCGACGATGACCGCGAGCTCGTTCATGCCGGCTGGCTCCGGCCCAGGCCGGCGCGCAGCTGCAGGAAGGCGACGGTGCCGAGCCCGATCAGCGCCGCCAGCGCCAGGGGGATCCAGGCGAGCGACTGGCGCGGTCGCCAGGAGACGGTCTCGACCTCGCGCGGCGCCAGCTCGTCGATCCGCCCGTAGACCTCCTCGAGCGCCGCCTCGTCGCCGGCGAAGAAGAACGCGCCGTCGGTTCGCTCGGCGATCGCCTGCAGGGTCTGGAGATCGACGCGATCCTCGCCGGTCGCGTCGGGATTGCCGACCCCGACCGTGAAGATCTCGACATCGTTGTCGCGCGCGATCTCGGCGGCGTTCACGGGGCTCATGCGGCTGGCCGTGTCGGTCCCGTCGGAGAGCAGGATCAGGAGGCGCTGCTCGATGTCGCTGGCCTCGAACGTGCGGATGGCGAGGCCGATGGCATCGCCGAGCGCCGTGTGCGGCCCCGCCATGCCGACCTCGGTGCGCGCCAGGAGATCGGTGATCGTTCCGAGATCCTCGGTGAGCGGCGACTGCACGTAGGCCTTGGAGCCGAAGACGATGAGCGCCACGCGGTCGCCCTCGCGCCGTTCCACGAAGGCGCCGACCACGTCGCGCACGCCGGCCAGCCGCTGCTTGCCCTCGCCGTCCGGGCTCTCGAAATCCTTGGCGTCCATGGAGCCCGAGATGTCGATCGCCAGGACGACGTCGCGCGCCGCCCTGGTGATCTCGACCGGCTCGCCGACCCGCTCCGGCTCCGCCAGGGCCAGCACGATCAGGCACCAGGCGGTGATCGCCGCCGCCATCTGCAGGCGGCCCCGCGTCAGCACGACGGACCCGGCGCCGGGCTCGGCACCGCTGCTTTCGACGATCCGGCGGAAGAAGGGGAAGCGCAGCGCCGGCACGCGCTCGCGGTGCGCCGGGACCAGCCACCAGAAGACGAGCGGCAGGGGCAAAAGGAGCAGCGCCCAGGGAAAGCCGAGGGAGATCACGCCGGCTCCTCCACGCGGTGCCGGCGCACCCAGCGGGCCGCCAGGGCGCCGAGGCCGGGCGTCGGGCCGGCCGTCCGGTAGGGAGTCCGGGCCAGCACGGCACCCGGCCCGTCGGTGAACCCGTCGCCGCCCGTGCTGTCGAGAAAGCGCAGCCATTCGCCGCCATGCAGGCTCGCCACGCGCGTGCGCGGCCAGGCCGCGAGGGCGGTGCGGCGGAGGATGGCGGCAACGGCGCCCGGGTCGTCGCCGGCAGCGGCGAGCTCGGCGAGCGCCGCCCGGCGATAGGCATTGGCGCGCCACCGGCGCACACCCCGCCAGACGAGCCAGAGGGCGACCAGCGCCAGCAGCACGGCCAGCACCGTCCAGCCCGCCGTCGCCGGGACCATCGAGACCGGCGTCGGGTCGCCGGGCTCGGCCAGCCGGTCGATCAGGTCGACGAGGCTCGTGATTTCGGGTGTCGCGCCGTCGCCGTTCATCGCGGCCCCAGGCCCATGAGGCGGCGCACCTGCGGCAGCGTCTCCTCGGCGGTCGAGAGCGGCAGGACCGGCACGCCGAACCGGCGCTGCCAGTCGAGGATCGCGGCGAGCCGCCCCGACGCCATCTCGCTCAGGTGGCGATGGGTGGTGGAATCGCCGGCATCGATCTCGGCCTGGAGCCGGCCGTCCGAGACGATGAGCTTCAGGCCCTTCGGCAGGTCCTGGGCGAAGGGGTCCGACACGAGGCCGAGCACGAGGTCGTTGCGTCGTGCCAGGCCGGCGACCAGCCGCTCGGTCTCCGCGTCGGCCACGTCGAAGTCGCTGAGCACGATGATCAGGTGGTTGCGGGGGGCGATCCGGGCGACGCTGCGCAGCACGCGGGTGAGCGAGATCGGCGTCACCGCCGGTGCCTCGGCGCGCAGCAGGCCGTTGGCGTCGGCGAGGGCCGCGAGGAAGCGGTCGAGCGCGGCCCGCGTGCGCTGCGGCCGGATCTCGGCGATCCGTTCGTCGCCGAAGACGATGCCGCCGACCCGGTCGCCCTGGTCGAGGATGCGAAAGGCGGCGAGCGCCGCCGCCTCGGCGGCGGTCACCGACTTCATGTTGAGCCTAGAGCCGAAGAACATCGACATGCGCTGGTCGACCACGATCAGCGCCGGCCGGTCGCGCTCCTCGGTCATCACGCGGACATGCGGCCGGCCGGTCCGGGCCGTCACCTTCCAGTCGATGGCGCGGACGTCGTCGCCTGGCAGGTAGTCGCGCAGCTCCTCGAAATTGAGCCCGCGACCGCGCAGCCGCGATGCGTGTCGGCCATTGAGCACGGAGCGGGCCGGCTGGCGGGGCAGGAAGGTGAGGCCCCGGGCACGGCCCTCGAGCGAGCGCAGATGGCCGAGCGTCACGCGGACGCGCGGATCCTGGTCGCCCGGCGGGGGTGCCGCGGGCAAGGTGCCGGTCCTGATCCGCGCCGCCTGGTCGCGCATCGCCGTCTCCCTCAGAGCCTCAGGGCAGCGCCACCTGCCTGATGATCTCGGCCACGACCCGATCGGGCGTGACCCCTTCGCCCTGGGCCTCGTAGCTCAGCTTGAGGCGGTGGCGAAGCACGTCGGGCGCCACGGCGCGCACGTCCTCGGGGTCGACATAGTCGCGGCCGGCGAGCCAGGCGTGGGCGCGACCGCAGCGGTCGAGCGCCAGGCTCGCGCGCGGGCTGGCGCCGATCTCGATCCAGCGTGGCAGGTCGTCGCCGAACTCGGCCGGAATGCGCGTGGCGTTGACCAGATCGGCCATGTAGCGCTGCATCTCGTCGGCGACGTGGATGGCGCCGATCTCGCGCCGCGCCGCGAACACGGCTTCCTGCGGGATCGGCTGGCGGGGCTCTTTTGCCGTGCCTTCGGCCGCCTCGGCGCTGGCCGCGGTCTCCTCGGCGCGCACGAGGCGGATGACCTCGACCTCGTCCTCGACCGGCGGGTAGGTGATGCTGACATGCATCAGGAAGCGGTCCATCTGCGCCTCGGGCAAGGGGTAGGTGCCCTCCTGCTCGATCGGGTTCTGGGTCGCCATGACCATGAAGAGCGGGGTCATCGCATGGGTCTTGCCGGCGACCGTCACCTGGCGCTCCTCCATGGCCTCGAGGAGGGCGGCCTGCACCTTGGCCGGTGCCCGGTTGATCTCGTCGGCGAGCACGATGTTGGCGAAGATCGGGCCGGGCTCGAAGCGGAACTCGCCGCCCTTCTCGCCCTGGTAGTAGACCTCGGTGCCGGTGACGTCGGCCGGCAGGAGGTCGGGCGTGAACTGGATGCGGCTGAACTCGCACTCGAGGTTGCGGGCGAGCGACTTGATCGCCCGCGTCTTGGCGAGGCCGGGCAGGCCCTCCACCAGGAGGTTGCCATTGGCGAGCAGGCCGATGAGCAGGCGCTCGATCACCTCGCGCTGGCCGATGATCGCCTCGCCCATGCGCTCGCGGAGCGCCTCGACCTGTTCCCGAGCCGAGACGCCGGTCGTGTCGTGGGCGCCGTCCATCACAAACCTGCCTCATGTGCCAGAACGTCGCGCGCCGCTTTCATTCGCTGCCTCTCCTCGTCGGTCACCGTCGGGTATTGGGGATCGAGTCGCTCGAGGGTCTCCGTGAGCACCGAGGAGATCACCATTCGCGCGTACCACTTGTTGTTGGCCGGCACGACATGCCAGGGCGCATGGTCCCGCGCGGTGCTGCGGATCATGTCGTCGCACGCCGCCATGTAGTCGTCCCAGTGCTTGCGCTCCTCCAGATCGCCGAAGGAGAACTTCCAGTTCTTGTCCGCCTCGTCGATGCGGTCGAGGAAACGCCGGGCCTGCTCGTCCTTCGAGATGTGGAGGAAGAACTTCAGGACCACGGTGCCGCTGTTGGCCAGGTGGCGCTCGAACGCCCGGATGTCCTTGAAGCGATTCTCCCAGAGGTCGTCGCCCACGAGCTGCGGCGGCAGGCTCTGCTTTTCGAGGATCTCGGGGTGCACGCGGACGACGAGCACCTCCTCGTAGTGGGAGCGATTGAAGATGACGATCTTGCCCCGCTGCGGCAGGCCCGCGACATGGCGCCAGAGGAAGTCGTGCCGGAGCTCGATCGGCCCCGGCTGCTTGAACGAGCGGACATCGCAGCCTTGCGGGTTGATGCCGGTCATGACGTGCTCGATGGCGCTGTCCTTGCCGCCGGCGTCCATGGCCTGCAGCACCACCAGGACCGCCCATCTGCCCTCGGCGTAGAGCCGCTCCTGCAGCTTGCGCAGGTCCTTGATGCTGTCGGCGAGGAGCTCCCGGGCATCGTCCTTCTCGATGTCGAGGCCGGCAGTGTCGGCCGGATCGACGTCCTCGAGCCGGAACTTCCTGCCATCGGTGACCCGATGGCGCCTGGCGAGGTCCTTCTGCTTCATGCCTGCTCCGTCACCGCGCCGCCGCACCGGCCGGCCACACCCGTGCCCAGTCCTCCGCCATGTCGACGAGCAGCCAGCCGCGTGCCTCCGCCTCGTCGAGCCCGCGGTCGAGCCTGCCGACGTGGCTCTCGCGGTCGTAGGCCCATTCGCGCTCGGCGTCGGTGTGGTGCACGAGCAGCCCGAGGCGCGGCCCCTCGCCTGCCGTCGTCCATTCCAGCATCTCGAAGTCGCCGTCCGAGTTGCCGGCGGCGAGGATCGGCCGCTTGCCGATCCTGGCGTCGATCGCCACGGGCTTGCCGGCCTTGTCGTCGAGGAAGAAGATGCCCGGGTCCTTGAGCACCGTGGGCACGCCGTCGATCACGTCGTATGTCGCGTTGCCGGTCGTGCCCACGACCTGGGGCGGGGGAATGTTGTAGGCGTCCTCCGAGAAGACGCGAATGAAGTGCAGGCCGCCGCCGGAGACGATCCAGGTGGTGAAGCCCTGGTCGCGCAGGTAGCTCAGGAGCTCCAGCATCGGCTGGTAGATCATGGCGTCGTAGGCCATGCCCGTCTCGGGATGGGTAGCGGTGTCGAGCCAGTCCCGGACATCGGCCTGGAAGGCCTCGACCGACATGCCGGAATGCGTGGTCGAGACGATCTCGAGCAGGCCGTCCGTGCCGGCGGCCGCGATCTTTTCCATGTCGCCCGCGGCCGCGGCGCGGAGCACGTCCGAGGTCAGGACGGAAGGGTCGGCGGCCGCCATCTCCTTCAGGCGATCGACGGCGAAGAGGAACTGGAAGTAGACCGGCTGCTCGCCCCAGAGCGTGCCGTCATTGTCGAAGACGGCGATGCGGTCGGCCGGGGTCACGTAGGTGTCGGAGTCTGTGTCGGTGACGCCGTCGACGAACGCGATGATCCGCGCCTTGGCGTCGGTCTCGTTCCACGAGGGCAAGGGGTCGGCCAGGGCGATGCCCGGCAGCGCCGCGAGCAGTGCCAGAACGGCAAGACGCATGGATAGCCCTTTCGAGAGGTAGCGGGCACGCCCGAGGGCGTGCCCGCAAGGCGACTACTGACGCTGGCCCGGCTGGTAGTCCTCGCCACCGAGCCGCTTGAGCAGCTCGGCGTTGCGCAGGGTGTTGTAGCCGAGGTTCGACGCGGTGAGCGAGGACCCGAGCTGGTACGGGTAGTCCTCGAAGGTGGAGAAGAACTCCTTGATCTTCTGCTGGACGGGCACGAACGTCCACATCGTGTTCTCGGCGTACCAGCGGAGATACATGCCCGACTCCTCCCACGCCTTCTCGTAAGGGTCGGCCTTGAGGTTGATCACCTTGGGCCAGGCGGTCACGTCGCGCACCGCGTCGGTGATGTTGCCGTTGAGGATCGCGAAGTGCACCTTCCAGTCCTGGACGCGCACGGCGTTCAGGTTTCCGGCCTGGTCGAAGTAGAAGATCTCCTGTCGCGGGCTCGCCTCGGCCTCGCCCGAAAGGAACGGCAGCAGGTTGTAGCCGTCGAGATGGACCTTCCAGTCCTTGCCGTTCATGGTGTGGCCGTCCTTGAGCTTCTCGACGATGTCGGGCTCGCCTGCGGCCGCCGCGAAGGTCGGGAACCAGTCCTCCTGGCTGACGATCCCGTTGACCTTCCGGCCGGGCTCGATCACGCCCGGCCACTTGACCAGCAGAGGCACGCGGAAGCCGCCCTCCCAGGTCGTGCCCTTCTCGCCATGAAACGGCGTGGTGCCGCCGTCGGGCCAGGTGACCGTCTCGGCGCCATTGTCGGTCGAGTACACGACGATCGTGTTGTCGGCGATGCCGAGCTCCTCGAGCTTGTCGAGCACCTGCCCGACCATGCCGTCGTGCTCGACCATGCCGTCCGGGTAGAGGCCGATGCCCGTCGTGCCCCGCGATTCCTCCTTGAGGTGCGTCCAGACGTGCATGCGCGTCGTGTTCAGCCAGAGGAAGAACGGCTCGTTCTGCTCATTGGCGCGCTCGATGAAATCGACGGCCCCGGCGATGATCTCCTCGTCGACCGTCTCCATGCGCTCCCGGGTGAGTGGGCCGGTATCCTCGATATCGCCGTCGGCCGAGGCGCGGATCACCCCGCGCGGGCCGAACTGCTCGCGGAAGGCGGGGTCCTTGGGGTAGTAGTAGCTCTCCGGCTCCTCCTCGGCGTTCAGGTGATAGAGGTTGCCGAAGAACTCGTCGAAGCCGTGGTTCGTCGGCAGGTGCTCGTCCCGATCGCCCAGGTGGTTCTTGCCGTACTGGCCCGTCGTGTAGCCGCGATCCTTGAGCATGTCCGCGATGGTCGGCGACCATTCCGGAATCCCGTGGTCGGAGCCCGGCATGCCGATGGTCAGGAGCCCCGTCCGGAAGGGATGCTGGCCGAGGATGAACGACGCCCGGCCGGCGGTGCAGGACTGCTGTGCGTAGGCGTCCGTGAAGAGCGCGCCCTCACTGGCGATGCGGTCGATATTGGGCGTCTGGTAGCCCATGATGCCATGATTGTAGGCGCTGATGTTGTGGACGCCGATATCATCACCCCAGATCACGAGGATGTTCGGCTGGTTCCCGGCTGCCGGCTGGGCATCCTGGCCCCAGCCGGCGGCCGGCACGGCGGCGAGCGTCATGCCCACCGCGAACATCAATGGTGCAGTCTTTGATCTTCTCAAGGCTTTTTTTCCTCCTGTCGACCTGGAATGCTGGCTGGCGAGCGCTGCCAACTCAAGCAACGCGCGTCTGGCTAGAAGAGCAGCGGAAAGAACATGGCCAGCGCCACGCGGAAGTTCCACTCCGGCCCGAAGCTCTCCTTCTGGACGACGTAGCGTTGGGCCTCGACCAGCATGCGTGACGGAATCTCGCCGATGCGGAAGGTTCGCGTCACGCCGAGCCCGACCGGCACGGCGTAGCCGTCGGCGTTGCCGGCCTCGTCCCAGTCGACGGAGATGATGGGTGCCGTGCCGATGCCCCACTCGGGCGTGAAGTTGTAGAAGGCGAAATACTGCAGCGTGGAGACGCGGACATCGTCGCGGTCGCCGTCGCCCGCCACCGAGAAGAGGTTCTGGTTGAGGGCGCCAATGGTGAAGTTCTTGGACGAGTACAAGGCGACGGCCGCCGGCCCGAGCGAGAACTTCTCGGCGCCGAGCTGGTCATCGGTGGCGGTGGGGAAGCGAAAGATCGGGCCGATGCCCCATTTGATGGGCGAGTCGCCCTTGGTCGGCGTCAGGAGCGAGAAGATCGTGAAGTCACCCAGGCCGTTCTTGCCGTCGAACTGCGGAGAGCCCACGCCGGTCGTCGGGCCTCCGCCGCCGCCCGCCACAGGGACATCCGCGCCGAAGCCGATCGGCAGGATCGGGCGGTTGACGAGAGACCAGCCGCTGTTGCCGAGAGGGACCGGAATGAGGGGCTCGAAGACCGTGACGTTGGTCCGTCGATTGCCGTCCGACAGATCGCCGCCGAGGGTGACCGTGTCGTTCTCGATGATGGCCAGCGTCGCCTGGGCCAGGGGGTTGGCGAACGCCTGGTTGGCGGAGGCGAGATCGACCCCGCCACCCCCACCACCTTCGCCCGCCGGGGCCGACGATGGCGATGCGTCCGCCTGGGCCAGCCGCCAGCCGGAGCCGATGCCTTGCCACGGCCCGTCATCGCGCAGGTCCGCGGTGTGAAAGCCGGCCTCCCAGTCGGCCGGATCACCTGTGTAGTCGGCCGACTGCACGGCGCCCGCCGGCCGCCGGCCGAAGCCCGGGCCCCGATCGGGAGGCGGGCGCGTGAGGTCTTCCGTGGCCGCGACGCCGTCGACCGAGCGGCCGGCAGCCTCGCCGAGGCCGGACGGGCCGGTTGCGCAACCGGCGAGGCTTCCCATCAGCGCCACGGCGGCGACTACCCCCGCCAGTCGATCAATGCTCATCGCCACCGGTCCTGCTCCCCATTTCAACGACCACGTTTTGCCACTCACCGGAGGCGAGGCCGGCCGAATTGCATTCGACCGGCCTCGGGCTCCGGAGAGTTGGCGTCCAGACCTCGGGCTACCTGCTGCCCGGCTGGTTCAGCCTCTCCATCACCTGGTCGAGCGAGAAGCTCGCCGCCTTCTGGCGCGGCGGGAACTGCTCGAAGGTTTCGAGGAACTTGCCGACATACTGCTGCGCCGGGACCAGCAGATAGATCCGGTCGATCATCCAGTCGTAGTAGGTGTTCGAGGTCCGGTAGGAGCGCTCGTAGGGATCGCGCCGGAGGTTGAAGACCAAGGGCGTGCGAAGCGGCGTGAACGGCTCGATCCAGGCGCGCAGGGTCGCCCACTCCTTCTGCTCCATGAACAGGAGCTTCCAGTCGTCGTAGCGCAGCGCGGTGAGATCGCCGTCGTCGGAGAAGTAGAAGATCTCGTGACGCGGGCTCTCCTCGGTCTCGCCGGTCAGCATCGGCAGGATGTTGTAGCCGTCGAGGTGGACGTTGTAGGTGCGCCCGATCGCCTCGACGCCGCCTTCGAGGAGCTGCTCCTTGATGTCGGGGTTGCCGGCCGCGGCGACGAAGGTGGGCAGCCAGTCCATGTGATGGACGATGTTGTTCGACACGGAGCCCGGCTCGATACGACCTGGCCAGCGCACCATGGCCGGCACGCGCCATGCCCCTTCCCAGTTGGTGTTCTTCTCGCTCCAGAACGGGGTCATCGCGGCATCGGGCCAGGTGTTCATGTGCGGCCCGTTGTCGGTCGAGTAGAAGACGATCGTGTTGTCGGCGATGCCGAGCTCGTCGAGCAGGTCGAGGAACTGGCCGATATGCATGTCGTGCTCGACCATGCCGTCCGAATACTCGTCCTGGCCGGAGATGCCGCGCAGCTCCTCCTTGACGTGCGTGCGGAAATGCATCCGTGTGCCGTTCCACCACACGAACCAGGGCGTGCCTTCATCTTCCTTGCGCTTGATGAAGTCGATGGCCGCGGCGACCGTCTCGTCGTCGACCGTCTCCATCCGCTTCCTGGTCAGCGGACCAGTATCCTCGATCTCGCCGTCGGCCGACGACTTGATCACCCCGCGCGGGCCGAACGCCTCCCGGAATGTCCGGCCGTCCGCCAACTGCAGGTCGCCCGGGTAGTCCTCGTTCTCCGGCTCCTCCTCGGCGTTGAGGTGATAGAGGTTGCCGAAGAACTCGTCGAAGCCGTGGTTGGTCGGCAGCATCTCGTCCTTGTCGCCGAGATGGTTCTTGCCGAACTGGCCGGTGGCGTAGCCCTGGGCCTTGAGCAGGCCGGCGATGGTCGGGTCCTCCTCGCGCATGCCGATATCGGCGCCCGGCAGCCCGACCTTCGAGAGCCCGGTGCGGAACACGCTCTGGCCCATGATGAACGAGGAGCGGCCGGCTGTGCAGGACTGCTCGCCGTAGTAGTCCGTGAAGAGCATGCCCTCATTGGCGATGCGATCGATGTTCGGCGTCTCGTAGCCCATCAGGCCCCGCGTATAGGCGGAGATGTTCGACTGACCGATGTCGTCGCCCCAGATGACGAGGATGTTCGGCTTGTCGGCGTCCTGCGCGTTGGCCGGAGCCGGCCCGGCAACCAACGCCAGGCCCACGGCGAGCACAGTCGCCAAGCCTGCTTGATGTTTCATGCAGCGTCTCCTCCCGGGAGTTGTTCTAGCGTCGGCCCAAAATGCCTCGGCATGCGTGTCCTTGGCACGGACGGACATAGCGCTAGTTCTTGGACGGCGCTTACCATTTTGCGTCTGCGATTCATTGGAGCACGAGGAGCTCGGCGAGCCATGCCAAGCCGGTTCATCACCACCGCCGTGCGTGGCTTCGGCCCGCTGCCGAGGATCGTGAGGGAGGCGGTTGGCGAGCGCGCGGCCAACCTGCTCTTCACCGATGCCGGCGTGCCGCTGGCTCTGCTCGACCGGCCCGATGCGCGGCTGCCGCTCGTCGACATGATCGCGATCTTCGAGCGGGCGGCGCTCCTCCTGGACGATCCGTTGCTGGGCCTCGACGTGGGCCGCGCCATGTCGCCGGAGACCTACGGCGACTGGGTGCGCTACGCGCTCGCCGGGCGGACGTTGCGCCATGGCATTGCCCGGCTCTGCCGGGCCATGCGCTATTATCAGGCAGCGGGCAACATCCGCGCGGAGGTCCACGGCAATCTCGTTCGACTCGCCTATCACCAGTCTGTCGTCGACGCGGCCCGTGCGCGCCAGCATGCGGACCACGCCCTGCTACCGCTGTTGGCGTTCGTGCGGCGGTTCCTCGGGCCGGCCTGGCAACCACACTGGGTCGAGCTTCCCTACCGGCCGGCCGCCGGAACCGACGAGCTGGCCACCCGGCTCGGTGTCGAGGTGCGCTTCGGGCGACCCGGCGTGGGCATGGTCTTCGAGCGCGACTTCCTCGATGCGCCGGGCAACACCGCGCCGCCGGCGTTCGCCGCGTTGCGTCGGATGGTCGAAGGCCGCCCCGACGGCGAGGTCACCGCGGCCTTGATCGATGTCGTCGACCTGCGCCTCACCGATGGCGAGGTGGCACTCGACGGGGCAGCGAGCAGGCTCGGCCTGCAGCGGCGGGCCCTGCAGCGGCACCTGCAGGCCGAGGGCCGATCCTACCGCCAGATCGTCGATGCCGCCCGCCGCGCCCAGGCCGAGAAGGCGCTCGCGACCACCGCCCGGCCGATAGCGGAGATCGCCCAGAGCCTGGGCTATGGCGAGCCGGCCCATTTCAGCCGTGCCTTTCGCCGCTGGCACGGCTGCAGCCCGAACAGCTGGCGGCGCGAGCGGGCGGGCTGAGCGGCGAGTCGCCTTCAGCCGGGCTCGCTCTCCGCCTCGAAGGTCAGGCTGAACTCGTCCGCCCGATTGCGGTTGATGGTCAGCTCGACCGGCGCGCCGTGCTCGTCGAGGTAGATCATCTCCATGGCCATGATCGGCGCACCCTCGTCGCAGTCGAGCCGGCGGGCGAGCTCCGTGTCGGCCACCTCGGCCCAGACGGTGACCTTCGCCCCCCGGAGCCGGATGCCCAGATGGCGCTGAACGGAGCGGAAGACGACCACGTCGTCGAAGTGCTCGCGCCTCAGATGGTCGCCGACCGCCGGCGGGAAATGAAAGGTGTTGAAGGCGATGGGGCGGGAATCCTGGAGCAGGATCGCCTGCAGGCAGAAGGTGTGGTCGCCCGGCCCGAGGCCAAAGACTTCCTGCGCCCTGGCCGAGCGGCGACGGCGGTAGTCGAGGATTTCGATCTCCCGGCCCCTGGTCGAGGCGATGATCGAGGCCAGGGTGTCGAAGCTGAAGCTCGCGCCGGGCTTCGGCGGCGGGCTGGTGACGATGCTGGGCTTGGCCGACTGCTTGCGCACCCGCCCTTCCGCCTCGAGCTCGCGGAGCGCGTGCCGCACCGTGATGAGGCTCACGCCGAAGAGCTTCGCGAGATCGGCCTCGCGCGGCAGGATGCTTCCCGGCCGCAGGCGGCCGGCGAGCATCGGCTCGCGGATGATGTCGGCGATCTGCCGGTAGAGCGGACCCTTGCGGCGGTCCGGCGCACGTCCGGCGAGGAGGCCGAGCAGCCCGCCCGCCTCGTCCTCTCCCCGTGCCCCGGATCGAGCCCAGCCGGTGCGCTCTGCCTTACCAGTCGCGGGCATAGCCGGCGGTCCAGCCACCATCGATCACCAGGGTGTGGCCCGTCACGTAGGAGGCGGCCGGCGACGCCAGGAAGAGGACGCCATTGGCGATCTCGGCGGTGGTGGCCGGCCGCTTCATCGGAATCGCCGCCATCTGCCCGGCGTGCAGGTCCTGAGCCCGGCTCGCCGGGTCCTGCATCCAGCGTTCCCAGGCCTCGGTCGCGGTCGAGCCAGGCGCCACGGCGTTGACGCGCACTCCATCGCCGGCGAGCTCGATGGCCATCGAGCGCGTCAGGTTGATGACCGCGGCCTTGGCGGCGATGTAGGGGCTCTGCAGGCGCAGCGGCGCCAGGCCGGTGGTGGACGCGATATTGACGATGGCACCGCTGCCCCGGGCCTTCATTGCGGCCGCCACCACCCGGCTGACCAGGAAGACGCCGGTCAGGTCGATGGCGAGGATCTGGTCCCAGACCGGAATCGGGAACTCGTCGATGGTCTTGCGGTCGGCGGCGTTCACGCCGATGCCGGCGTTGTTCACGAGGATGTCGATCCGCCCGTGGCGGCCCATGATCGCGGCGAGACCGTCGGCGATCGACGAACGGTCGGCGACATCGATGACGACGGCGTCGCCCCGGCCGGCCACGGTCTCGCGCAGCCGCGCCGCGTCGCGGTCCGTGAAGATCACGGTGGCGCCGTTGGCCAGGAGGGACTCGGCCGAGGCCTTGCCGATGCCGGTCGCGGCACCGGTGACCAGAGCGATCTTGCCTTCGAGGTCCACGTTCACTTCATCCCTCCGGGTTCATGGGGTCAGCGCCCGACGAGCGTGGGCAGGCCGGTCGACAGGATCGGAAACAGGCACAGGAGGACGAGCACGGCGATCTCGGCCAGGAAGAACCAGCGCAGCTCCTGCCAGATGGCGCCCATGGTGAGGTTGCCGATCCGGCAGGTGACGAAGAGGCAGACGCCGACCGGCGGCGTGATCAGCCCCATGGTGACGGCGATCAGCATGACCATCGAGAACTGGTTGTCGTCGATGCCCATCTGCCGGGTGATCGGCAGCAGCAGCGGCGCGAGCAGCAAGAGGGCCGGCCCGGCGTCGAGGACCAGGCCGACGACGACGAAGAAGGCGGCGCAGACCAGCAGGAAGAGGAACGGATAGTCGCTGAGATGGGCGAGAAGATCGCGGGTGATGCCCTGCACGCCGCCGAGAATCAGCACGTAGTTGACGATCAGCACCGTCGCCAGGACCAGCAGCAGCGCCGCAGTCAGCCGTGCCGCGGCACGAAACGACATGAGCAGCTCGCGCCAGGCGAGCTCGCGGAAGACGACCGTGCCGAGGAGGATGGCGAGCACCACCGCGATGCCGCCCGCCTCGGTCGGGGTGAAGACGCCGGAGACCGTGCCGAACAGAATGAAGGCCGGCAGGGTCATGACGACGAGGCCGTCGCGCAGCGCCGGCAGTCGCTGCCCGGCCGGCACCGTCATGGCGCTTTGCGGCAGCTCGCCGCGCAACGACTTGACGAAGACCACGACGGCGCAGGAGAGGCCGAGCAGCAGCCCCGGGACGATGGCCGCGAGGAAGAGGGTGAGGACGGAGACCTGGGCCACTGCCGCGTAGATGACCATGATGACGGAGGGTGGGATGATCGGGCCGATGATGGCCGATGCCACGGTCAGCGCTGCGGCGAAGGCGCGGCTGTAGCCCTCCTTGGGCATGGCGTTGATGAAGACGCGGCCGAGCGAGGCGATGTCCGCGATGGCGGTGCCGGAGATGCCCGCGAACAGAATGGACGCGACGACGTTGGCATAGGCGGTGCCGCCGCGCACCCGCCCGACGATGATGGTGGAGAGCATGATCAGGCGGTCGGCGAGACGGGCACGGACCATGATCTCGCCGACGAGGATGTAGAAGGGTGCCGCCAGGAGCACGAACGAGTCGAGCCCGGCGAACATCCGGCTGGCGACGTTCAGGAAGGCGAGGTCCTCGACATAGAGCCCGGCCATGGCCGAGAGGCCGAAGGCGAAGGCGATCGGCAGGCCGCCGATGATGAGGATCGCGAGGGCCAGGAAGAGCAGGATCATGCGCCCGCAGCCCCGGTCGGGTCGGCGGCGTCGGTCGGGTCGAGCGGCAGGAAGACGTCGACGGCCTTCGCCAGCTCGGCGAGCAGCAGGAGCCCGCCGCCGATCACGAGCGCGCCATAGGCGTAGACCATCGGCAGGCCGAGCGTGGGCGAGGTCTGCATGCCGTTCTTGAGGCAGTAGATCACGCCCTGATAGAGCACGACGCCGGCGAAGCAGGCGGCAAGCAGGTGGATCAGGGCGCTGTGCAGCTTGCGGCAAGCCGGGCCGCCGACATGCCGGAAGAGCTCGAGGCTGAGATGCTCCTCCCGCAAGCTCACGCCCGCGGCCGCGAGGAAGGTCACCCAGACGGCGCCATAGCGCATCATCTCCTCGCTCCAGGAAATCGAGTCGAGCATGACGTAGCGCATGAACACGGCGGCGAGGTTGAGGATGGTGACGGCGATGAGCACGAGGCCGGCGAGCAGGTCGGCGCCGTCCACCAGCACCCGCACCGTCGTCCGCAGGGCCCGGTACGTCATCTATGACCTCGTCGCGGAGGAAGTCGGCGACGGCGCCGGGAGCGCCGCCGTCGCCCGTCCATCAGGGTGTCACTCGGCCTGGCCGTAAAGGCGCGCCTCGGCCTCGGCGGCGGCGGCGAGCACCCGGTCGACGGTTTCCTGGCCGATCTGGCCGGCGATGAAGTCGATCACCGCCTGCTGCGCCTGCTCGCGGAAGAGCTGCTTCTCGCTCGGCGAGTTGACATGGATGGTCATGCCCTTGTCGCGCAGGGCGTCGACCGCGGTGATGTCGGCCATCGTCTTGATCGCGTTGGCAGCAGCGCTGTGCAGCGCCACGGCCTCGTGGAGGATCTTCTGCTGGTCCGCCGTGAGGCCCTCGTAGACGTCGTTGTTGATGATGATGAGGTGGAAGCCGTAGATGTGCTCGTTCACGCTCATGTATTTCTGGACTTCGTAGATGCCGGCGTCGAGCACGGTGATCGCCGCGTTCTCCTGGCCGTCGACGACGCCGGTGCGCAGCGCCGGGATCAGCTCGGGCCAGGCGATCGGCGTGGCCGAGGCGCCCATGGCGCCCATGAACTCGACATAGACCTGGCTCTGCATGGTGCGCATCTTGAGGCCGGCCAGGTCGTCCGGCGTCTTGATCTCGCGCTCGTTGTTGGTGAGGTTGCGAAACCCGTTCTGCGAGAAGCCGAGCGTGCGGATGCCGGTCGCCGCAAGCATCTCCTTGGTCAGGTCCTCGACGATCTCGGTGTTGGCGAACTCCCAGGCCGCCGCCGACGAGCCGAAGAGATAGGGGATCTGGAACGCCTGCATCGGCGGGAAGAAGGATCCCAGCACCGAATCGTCGGTCAGGGCCATGTCGAGCGTGCCGTTCTTGACCTGCTCGGTCACCTGCAGCGACCCGCCCAGCGTGTTCCAGAAGATCTCGATCTCCATCTCGCCGCCGGACTTGTAGGCGACGTAGTCGCGCATCGCCCGCAGACCGACCGACATGCCGTCGGTCGGCGATTCGTTGGCGCCGACGGAGAAGCGGAGCTTGACTTCCGCCGCCGTCGCGCTGCCGAGAACCACGCCGATAGCGAGGGTCGCCACCGCGCAAGCCGACAGCACGCGGCGCGTCGCGCTCGCAAGACCATGACCACGCATCCTTGCCTCCACTGATCTGTTGCTGATCGCGGGCTATCCTGCCCGCCTCGCCTGCCGACCGGCGGGCTTGTGGGACTCGCCGGTAACGATTATGGTATTATAAACTTATAAGACTGGCAAGCAAGCGGCGCCGGACAGGGAGTGGTGGCATGTCGATGTCTGCAACGAAGCGACCGAGGCCGCAGCGGCAAGGTGCCAACCTGCCGGACACCGGGCTCCTGCTCGAGCTGTTCGAGCAGATGGTGCTGCTGCGCCGCTTCGAGCTGGCCGCCCGGGCCGCCTGCCGCGGCGGCGAGACACCCGGCTTCCTCCATCTCTACATCGGCGAGGAGGCGACCGCGGTCGGCGTCTGCGCGCATCTGACGCCGCGGGACTGGGTGACCTCGACCCATCGCGGGCATGGCCATGCCCTGGCCAAGGGCTCCAATCCCGGTGCGGTCATGGCCGAGCTCTTCGGCAAGGCCGGCGGCATCTGTGGCGGCCGCGGCGGCACGATGCATCTCTACGACCGGACGGTCGGTCTCTTCGGCACCAACGGTGTCGTCGGCGCCGGCATCGGCCATGCGGCGGGCATCGGCATGGGCGCCCGGCTGCTCGGTCAGGATGCGATCGGCGTAGCGTTCTTCGGCGACGGCGCCTCGAATCATGGCGCCTTCCACGAGGGGCTCAACTTCGCCGCGGTGCAGCGGGCACCGGCGGTCTTCGTCTGCGAGAACAATCTCTACGCCACGGCGACCCCCCTCGCCTCGATCACGCTCAATCCCGAGATCGCGCGCCGTGCCGACGCCTACGGCATGCCCGGCGTGGCGGTGGACGGCAACGATGTCTTCGCCGTCTGGCTCGCCATGCAGGAGGCCACAGAGCGCGCCCACTCGGGCGGCGGGCCGACGCTGATCGAGGCCAAGACCTACCGCACCGTCGGCCATCACGAGGGCGACCCGGTGCTCGGCACCTACCGGACCCAGGAGGAGCTCGACGCCTGGCTGCAGCGCGATCCCATCGACATGTTCCGCCGGCGGCTGATCGCCGATTTCGGCGTCGCCGACGAGGCGACGCTGGCGGCGATCGAGGCGAAGATCGACCGGGTGGTGGAGGAGGCCCTCGCCTTCGCGCGGGAATCCCCCGAGCCGGACCCGCGCACGGCGCGCGACCATGTCTTCGCCGAGCCGCTCAACCCGGCGGTCGCCCTGCGGCGCCGGCCGGCCGGCGCCACCCGGGTCCAGGGCTGGCTCGAGGCGGTCCGCGACGGCATTGCGGAGGAGATGCGCGCCAATCCGACCATCCAGTATCTCGGCGAGGGCACGGGCGAGCGCGGCGGCAGCTTCGCCCATACCAAGGATCTGTGGCAGGAGTTCGGGCCGGCGCGGATGGTCGACACGCCGATCTCCGAGCAGGGCTTCACCGCCGCCGCCATCGGTGCTTCGGCCATCGGTGCCCGCTCGGTGTCCGACCTGATGTTCGCCGACTTCGCCTTCGAGACGGCCGGGCAAATCTTCCTGCAGGCCGCCAGGCTCCGCTACATGAGCAATGGCGCCATCAATGCGCCCGTGGTGGTGCGCGCCAGCGCCGGTGCCCTGCGCAGCTCGGGGCCGCACCACAGCGGCAGCTATCATGCCGTCTTCGCCCACATGCCGGGCCTGATCGTCTGCCTGCCGTCGACGCCGGCCGACGCCAAGGGGCTGATGAAGACGGCGCTCAGGGCTGCCGATCCCGTCATCATGCTCGAGCCGAAGGCGCTGTTCGCCTCGAAAGGGCCCGTTCCGGAGGGCGAGCATTTCGTCCCCTTCGGCGTGGCCCGGATCGCGCGGCAGGGTGGCGACATCACCGTCGTCGCCACCGGCCAGCTCGTGCATACGGCGATCGAGGCAGCCGAGCGCTTGAGCGTCGCGGGCATCGAGGTCGAGATCGTCGATCCGCGCACGATCATGCCGCTCGACGTCGAGACCATCGTCCTGAGCGTGCGAAAGACGCATCGCCTGCTGGTCGTCGACGAGGACTGGGCGATGTGCGGGCTCGGTGGCGAGATCGCGCAGACGATCAACGAGCTCGCCTTCGACGAGCTGGACGCGCCGCCCGGCCGGCTGCATACCGCCCCCACCTCGCACCCCTTCGCCCCGGCGCTCGAGCGGGCCATGCTGGTGAGCGCCGACCGGATCGTGGCGGCCGTGCGCGACGTGATCGAGGGTCGGCCGCCCGTGCCGGACCATTGGCGGAGCACGACCGGGCTCGCGGCGCCCGTGGCGGCTCCGCCGGCGACCACACGGGCGCCCGAGCCGAGGCCCGCAGCGAGGCCGAAGGCCGCGAGCGGCGAGGACGAGCCGATCCTGATGCCGTTCGGGGACCTGACCGTGAGCGAGGGCACGCTCGTCGGCTGGCGCAAGGCCGAGGGCGACAGGGTTGCCGAGGGCGAGCTGGTCGCCGAGATCGAGACCGACAAGAGCGTGATGGAGATCGAGGCACCCTGCGCCGGAACGCTGAGCCGGATCGAAAAGCCCGTCGGCGCCGTGGTGGCGATGGGCGTCCGGATCGGCAGCATCCGCAGGGCGAACCGCTCCTAGGCGACGACCCCGGATGCTCTTGGCATGCCGGAGCCGCCGTTGCGGGACCGGACCGGGCTCGTGTCGGCCGGCGAGGCTCGGAGAGAGCGGCGGATGCGGAAATATTGGACGATCCCCGTATCGCTGGACACGCGGGTTGAACGGCGCTCTACTGATTCACACAACCGTTGACGTGAATGCGGATCAATGACGCTGCGGCCCCTCGACTGCGAGGAGCCGCGATAGCGCCCTGGGGAGAGAAAACATGGTGCATTCGATTGTCCATCCCAGTCGTCGTCGACTGCTCGCCGGCATCGGTGGCGCCACCCTGCTCGGCGGCATCGGTGCGCCGCATATCGTCAGGGCACAGGCCGACACGGTCCGTTTCGGTCATCTCACGCCGCTCACGGGATTCCTCGGTCCGCTCGGCGCGTACGCGCAGATGGGCGTGACACTCGCCGTCGAGGAGATCAACGCGGCCGGCGGCGTCATGGGCCGCCCGATCGAGCTCTTGCTCGAGGACAGCGTCAACCCGGCGACGGCCTCCACGAAGGCCGAGCGCTACATCACCCGCGACAATGTCGTCTGCATCATCGGCGAGATCAGCTCGGCCTCGGGCCTCGCCATCGCCCAGGTGGTCGAGCGCCACCAGAAGCTGTTCCTCAACACCGGCTGCAACTCGGATGCCCTGCGCGGCAGCGACTGCAACCGCTACATGTTCCACGTCGAGGCCTGCAACACGCAATACGTCAAGGCGGTGGGCACCGCGCTGCTGCAGCGGGGCCTGATCGACGGCAAGAAGATCTACTTCCTCACGGCAGACTACGCCTACGGCCATGATCTGTCCCGCGTCGGCAAGCGGTTCGTCGAGGGCAATGGCGGCGAAGTGGCCTGGGAGGATCTGGTGCCGACCGATTCCACCGACTTCAGCGCCTACATCCTGAAGATCCGCCAGGCCCAGCCGGATCTGATCGTCTCCAACCTCGCCGGCAATCAGATCACCAACTTCGTCAAGCAATATGCCGAGTACGGGCTGGACATCCCCTATGCCGGCTTCGGCTTCGACACCGCCCTGGCCTGGGGCGCCGGCAAGGGCACTTTCGGCGGCGAATGGCCGGTCGTCTGGCATCACGACCTCGACGTGCCTGCCTCGCTTGCCTTCGTCGACGCCTTCACGACGAAATTCGGCAAGCCGCCGGAGAACCAGGCCTGGGGCGACTACGTTGCCGCCAAGGTCCTCGCCGCCGCCATGAACGAGGTGGAATCGACCGACACGGCGGCCCTCCTCGAGCATTTCGGCAAGGAGCCGAAGCTCGACATCCTGAAGGGGCGCGAAGGTTATTTCCGCGACTGGGACCACCAGCTCATGCAGGAAATGTACACGATGACGGCGCGGCCGGTCGACGAGGTGCAGAACGAGTGGGATCTGATGGTGCTCGGCCCGCCCGTCCCGCCGGCGGACGAGGCGCTGGAGTCGATCGCACCGACCCCCGAGGAGAATGCCTGCGAGCTCTAGGCGCAGGCGCCCGCTCCGCTGGCCGGGAGCGGGCGCGCCGGCCGGTCGTTCATTCCCCCTCCTTTGACGCGAGGGCTGCCCTTGCCGCTTGAGCTCGTCTTCATCCTCGAGCAGGTGCTGAACGGCCTCCTGGTCGGCGTCTACTACCTGCTGATAGCGCTCGGGCTCTCGCTCATCTTCAGCCTGGGCGGCATCGTCAACCTCGCCCATGGCGGCTTCTATGCCATCGGCGCCTATCTGATCGTCATCCTGACCGGCGAGATCGGCTTCTTCGGGGCCTTCGTCGTCTCGCCGATCCTGGTAGCATTTCTCGGCATGGCGACCGAGCGCGTCTTCTTTCGCCGCTTCTATCGGCTCGATCCGATGCTCAGCCTGCTCTTGACCTTCGGTCTCGCCATGATCATCGAGCAGGGGCTGCGCATGATCTTCGGGGCGGCGCCGATCCCGTACGCGATCCCGGGCTTCCTGCACGGGCAGGTGCTGCTCGGCAAGCTGATCTTCTCGAGCTATCGCCTCGCGATTCTCATCGTCGCGATCCTCGCCGTGGCAGGGCTCTGGTTCCTGCTGCAGCGCACGCCCTTTGGCCGCGTGGTCCGGGCCGGCGTGCAGAATCCGGACATGGTGGGTGCTCTCGGCATCTCGCTCTCCCCCTACTTCACCGGTGTGGCGGCGCTCGCCATGGGGCTCGCCGGGCTCGCCGGCGTGCTGATGGCGCCGATCACGGGAGTCCACCCGGCGATGGGCCTGGAGATCCTGATTCCGGCTTTCGTCGTCGTCGTGATCGGCGGGCTCGGCTCATTCTGGGGCGTGGTCGCGGCGGCGGCACTGGTCGGCATCATCCGTGGCCTCACGGTCTATTACTATCCGCCGGCCTCCGAGGCCTCGATGTATCTCCTCATGCTCGCCGTGCTCCTGCTCCGTCCGCGCGGCATGTTCGGCGAGCGGATCGCGCGGTTCGAATGATGCTCGCCCGACACGTCAACCTCCTCGTCCTGGCACTGGCGCTCGTGGCCTTGCCCTTCGCGCTCTTCGCGCTCGGGCTCACCTATGGCTCGGCGACCGATGTGGTGGTGCTCGGCCTGGCTGCCATGGCGCTCAATCTGCTCGTCGGCTACACGGGGCTGGTCTCGTTCGGACATGGTGCCTGGCTGGGCCTCGGCGCCTATGCGGCAGCCCTGCTGCAGCTGCATTTCTTCCCCGGCCAGATGCTGTTGCCGGCCGTGCTCGGCGTCATCATCGTCGGCCTGATAGCGCTGCTGCTCGGACCGCTCATCCTGCGTCGCCGAGGGGTGTATTTCTCCCTGATCACCCTGGCCCTCGCCGCCCTCGCCTTCGCCATCGCCTATCGCTGGACGGCGCTCACCGGCGGCGAGAGCGGGCTCGGCGGCATCGTCCGCTCGGACTTCCTCGGGATCGATCTCGACCGCAGCGATGCCGCCTATTACGCGTTCGTGGCGATCGTCGCCTTTCTCGTCGCCACCATGCTCCAGCGCCTGGTGCGCTCACCCATCGGCACGGTGCTCGTCGCCATCCGCGAGAACGAGGAGCGGACCCGCTTTCTGGGCTATTCGACGACCGCCTACAAGGTGGTCTGCTTCACCGTCTCGGCCATGGTCACCGGTCTCGCCGGCGTGCTCTTCGTCTTCCAGCATCGCTTCGCCTCGGCTGACCCCCTGGCCGTCTTCTTCTCCGGCGACCTGCTCGCCATGGTCATCATCGGTGGCATGCGCAGCTTCCTCGGCCCCGCCCTCGGCGCCTTGTTCTACGTCCTGTTCCGTGAGTTCCTGTCGATGTGGACGCCGGACTGGCTGCTCTATTTCGGCTTCCTGTTCGTCGCCTTCATCATGTTCTCGCCGACCGGGCTGATGGGTGTCGCCGGCCGGCTCCTCGCACCCTTCAGGCACCAGCCCGTCTCCGCCGCCGCCATGGCCGGCCGGGCGACGGCGCTCGAGCGGCCGCTGCCCAAGGCCTTGGCCGGGCACGACAGCGGCTCGGGGCCGATCCTCGTGGTCGAGCGGATCGCCAAGAGCTTCGGGGCCATCCAGGCCATGCGCGGGGCGAGCTTCAGCGTCGCCCGTCGGACCCTGCACGCCCTGATCGGACCGAACGGCGCCGGCAAGACGACGGCCTTCAACGTCGTCTCGGGCATGTTTCCGCCGGATCGCGGCAAGGTCCTTCTGGATGGCCAGCCGATCGAGGGCCTCGACCCCAATGTCGTGTGCCGACGTGGCCTCGCCCGCTCGTTCCAGATCACCAACCTGTTCAACGGCCTGAGCGTCGAGGAGAACCTGCGCCTCGGCGTGCAGGCGACGCATGCCGCCCGCTTCAGCCCCTGGCGCGATGCGCATGGCATCGCCTCGATCAACCAGGAAACCGCCGAGATCATGGCCTTTCTCGGTGTCGAGGGGATGGAGCAGGCGGTGGCGGGGACGCTCTCCTATGGTGGCCAGCGCCTGGTCGACATGGGTCTCGCCCTCACCTCGAAGCCGCGGCTTCTTCTGCTCGACGAGCCGCTTGCCGGGCTCGCCGCGACCGAGCGCGAGCGCATCGGCCGGTTGATCAAGCGCATCTCCGCCGACATCCCCGTCCTTCTGGTCGAGCACGACATCGACCGGGTGTTCGAGCTCGCCGACGCGGTGACGGTGATGAACAACGGCGAGGTGCTGATCGGCGGCACGGTCGAGGAGGTGCGCTCGGACCCGCGCGTGCAGGAGGTCTATATCGGTTCCGGCACGGCGGCCCTGGCCGGACGCGAGATGGTCTCCGTCGCCGAGCCGGAGGTCCTCTTGGGTGCGCGCGGCATCAACACCTATTACGGCAAGAGCCACGTGCTCACGGACGTCGATCTCGACGTGCACAAGGGCGAGATCGTGGCCCTCTTGGGCCGCAACGGGGCGGGCAAGTCGACCTTCCTGAAGACGCTGATCGGCATCGCCCCGCCGGCTTCCGGCACGCTGGTCATGCAGGGCGAGGATCTGGCGGGGCTGCCGTCGGCCGAGATCGCCCGGCGCGGCATCGGCTACGTGCCGCAGGAGCGGGCACTCTTCCAGGGCATGAGCGTGCGCCACAACCTCGAGCTCGGCCGGCTCAAGCGACGCACCGGTGCCGGGACCCACTGGGCGGATGACGACATCCTGGCCTTCTTCCCGCGCCTCGCCGTGCGGCTCGACACCGCCGCCGATCGCCTCTCGGGGGGCGAGCAGCAGATGGCGGCGGTGGCCCGTGCGCTGGTCGGCGACACGAAGCTCCTGCTCCTCGACGAGCCCTTCGAGGGCCTGTCGCCGGCGGTCACCGAGGAGCTGTTCGACGTGTTCGACCGGCTCCGCCGCGAGGTCGCCATCCTGATCGTCGACCACAATCTCGATCTGGTCCTGAACCTCGCCGACCGGGCCTATGTGCTCGAGCGCGGCCAGGTCATCCACGAAGGCCCGTCGCGCCCGCTCGCCCACGACTACGACCTGCGCCGCGAGATCCTCTGGCTTTGAGGTTCCCGGCATCGATCGGGGCGGTGCGGGAGCCGGGGCGCCAACCGCGTGCTCGATGAATGGTCAGGCAACCCGTCCGCGATCGAACAAGATGGCTCCAGGTCGAGGGTCATCCGAGCCCGGACGACCCTCGATCCCGGGGATCGCCTATTGGGCCACGCCGGCGATGGAGCGGATCATCTCGAGGAATGGCTCGCGTTCATTCGCCGCGGCGGCTTCGTCCACCGCGAAGACCTCGACATCCGCGAGCTCGGGCAGCGCCAGATACTTCGAGACCTCGATGTCGCTCCGGCTGGGCCGGCGGAAGCCGTTGACCAGCAGGGCCGTCTGCGCCTCGGCGGAGAGCAGCATGTCGACGGCCTGGCACGCGACATCCCCGGCCGGCGCGCCTGCGACCAGACCCAGATACTCCGGGGTGACGAAGGTGCCTTCGGACGGATAGACGAGCTTCAGCTCGTCCTGGCCACCGTCGATATAGGCGTAGGCGGTGGCCTCGAATGTCAGGCCGATCGGGTATTCGCCCATGGCCACGCCGCGCGGCACCGCCGAGGAGGAGCCGGTGACGACGACGTTGCCGGCCAATGCCTGGAAAGCGGCCTCGTCGAGCAGCTCCCTGGCACCCCAGAGGATGGTGTATCCGGTGGAGCTGTTGGCCGGGTCCGGCACGGTGATCTTCCCCTGGTAGACCGGATCGGCGAGGTCGCTCCAGGTTTCGGGCATCGGCAGGTCGCCGAGGAGATCCTCGTTGACCATGATCACGGAGACGTGGACGTTGGTCGGCAAAAAGCGGTTGCCGGGGTAGTGCAGCCCCTCCGGAATGGCTGCCAGCGCTGGCGAATCGTAGCTCTCGAACAGGCTCTCGAAAGCGCCCAGCGTATTGGCGCTGGATGACCAGAAGATGTCGGCCTGCACCTTGTCCGCCTCGGATTCGATCCGCCGCAGGAGAACGCCGCTGCCGCCGGTGATCGCATTGAGCTGGACATCCGGCATGGCGGTGCGTGCCACCTCGGTGATCGCCTCGATCGACTGGACCGGGTTCGACGTGTAGATATTGACTTCCTGAGCCAGCGCCGGTGCTGCCACCATGAGAGCGAGGCCTACCACGCTCCCTGCCGCCACCAGCCGTCCGTGCTTCGTCATCTGAAACCTCCCATTGAGCTGCCACGGTGAAAGAACGCTCTGCCCGGCAGCACGGCAGATGCCATCGGCTCGATCACGATTCCGAACGGGGCTTGCCGACCCCGAAGAGATCCATTCGGAAGACCTTGATCGCTATCATGATCGGCAGAAGAATGACGCCGATGAGCGTCAGTCCACACGCCGACGCGTAGGCCATCAGGGCACTGTCGAGCAGGCGGAAGATCTGGATCGGCAAGGTCTCGCGCCCGCCGGAGTAGACGAGGATCGAAGCGCTCAGCTCGGCCACCGAGGTGGTCCATGTCAGGACCGCCGCCGCGGCGATCGCCGGCGCCATCATCGGCAGCACCACACGCACGAAGGTCCGAAACGGTGGCGAGCCGAGGCTGATCGACGCTTCCTCGATCGAGTTGGGCACATTGTAGAGCGTCGAGGAGGCATTGCGCATGCCGAACGGCAGGCGTCGCACGACATAGGCGAGGACGATGATCGACGCGGTCCCGGTGAGTGGCAGCCAGCCGGTGTGGAACGAGATGATGAGGCCGATGCCGAGAACGGTCCCGGAGAGCGCCAGGGGCACGACGGAGATGTAGTCGAGGAGCGGTGTGATCAGGTTGCGCTTCTTGACGATCATGTAGCTCACGACCGTGCTGAAGCTGATGCCGATGCAGGTGGCGAGCCCCGCATAGACAAGCGAGTTCACCAGCGGTTGCGGCGCCGTGACGAAGACGCGCTCCATGTTCTCGAGCGTCCAGGTGCCCCATTGCATCACCGGCCCGCGCGCCCTGGTGAAGGCGCCCAGGATGACGGAGATCATGGGCAGCATGGAGATCAGCACCACGGTGCCGGCGGCGAGCGCGATCAACACGCCCTCGAGGCCGCGCAGCGCGCTCGGCGGGGCACCCCGCCCCTGCACGACCTCGTAGCGGCCGCGCGCGACGATCCAGCGATTGATGAACAGGACCACCATGACGATGAGGATCGAGACGCTCGCCAGCGTGCTCTGCATCACCGGGTTGACGCCGCCCTCGGACACGGCGGCCCGATAGGTCATCACCGACAGGAGCTGCACCTGGTGCCCGAGAATGATGGAGATCGCGAAGTTGCCGATCACCATCGTGAAGACCAGCAAGGCGCCCGAGAGGATGGCCGGGGCGATGACCGGCACCATCACCTTCAGCCGCGCGCGCGCTGGCGAGCTGCCGAGGCTTTGCGCCGCCTCCTCCAGGTGGGCGTCGAAGCCGGAAATGGCTGCCACGGTGCCGATGTAGACATAGGTATAGTAGATGAAGGTCATCGACGTGACGAGGCCGAACCAGCCGTAGAAGCTGGGCAGGATGATGCCGTATTCGCGAAAGAACCGGGTGATCAGGCCGTTGTTGCCCAGCATCATCAGCCAGGTCTGGGCAGCGATTACCTCGGGTATGACGAGGGTGATGAGCGGCAGGAACACGATCAGCGACTTTCCGGGGAACCGGAATCGCGCGGTGACGTAGGCGAGCGGCACGCCGACCAGCGTGCACGCCACCGTCACGATCGCTGCCAGCATCAACGAGTTGGCGATCGCCTCGCCGTAGCGCTGCTCGGACAGGATCTGCGACCAGCCGCCGCCATTGCTGAAGCTCGACGTGACGATGTTGATGATGGGATAGACGATGAAAACGAACATTATGACGAGCGCAGCGACGGACAGCCAGAACCAGACCGATCGAACATCGATCATCCTGTTCATCGCGCGAGCACCAGCGCCTTCTCGGGATTGACCGATACCGACACATGCTGACCGGCGGAAAATCTATCGTGGTCTTCGCCGTGCAGGTCGACCGCGAGCACGCTGCCGTCGCCGAGCCTGACCTTGTACGCCGTCCTGGCCCCGAGATACTGCCGAAGGATGACGCTGCCCGGCAGCGACGATGCCGCCCCGTCCGTCGTCGGGCTGTCGTCCATTCCCAGATCCTCGGGCCGCAGGACCAGCACGCCCTCGCCATTCGGCACCGGCCCGGCGCAGCGCGCCCGCAGGACGACGTCGCCGAACCTGACGGTCGGGCGGGTCGCATCCGCACCCTGACCGAGCGTGACAGGGATCCGGTTCGCCGCCCCGACGAAATCCGCCACGAAGGTCGTGGCGGGCGTCGCGTAGATCTCCTTCGGGGAGCCGATCTGCTCGATCCGCCCCTTGTTCATCACGCCGATCCGGTCGGACATCGACAGGGATTCTTCCTGGTCGTGGGTCACGAAGACCGTCGTGATCCGGGCTTCGCGCTGCAACTCCATGATCGTCTCGCGGACCTGCAGGCGCAGTCGCGCATCGAGATTGGAGAGCGGCTCGTCCATCAGCAGCACTTGCGGCTCGATCACCAGGGCCCGCGCCAGAGCCACGCGCTGGCGCTGGCCACCCGACAGCGCCGCGGGCTTGCGGGAGCGAAAGGGGCCGAGATCGACCCGCTCGAGGGCCTTCATCACCCGGCCCTCGAGCACGGCCCCCCGTTCGCCGCGGGCGCGCAGGCCATAGGCCACGTTCTCGAAGACGGTCTTGTCCGGAAAAAGCGCGTAGTCCTGGAAGACCATGCCGATGTCGCGCTTGTGGGCAGGCAGACGGGTGACGTCCACGTCGCCGAAGAGGATGCGGCCGCGCGCGGCCGGAACAAAGCCGGCGATCGTTCGAAGCAGCGTGGTCTTGCCGCAGCCGGAGGGCCCGAGCAGGGTGAAGAAGTTGCCTTCGTCGATGCGCAGGTCGAGATCGGCAATGACATCCGCCTGTCCGTAGCTCACCGCCAGCCCGGAGATGCTGATGCTCATGTGCCGGCCCTCCTCTTCGCCGCGTCCTCGCGCCCCAGCAGCTCCAGTGCCACCGCATGCATGGCGGGGTCGCCCGCCGCCAGCACGCGAGGGCCGCTGTCGATCGTCAATGGCGCGCCGGCCCAATCGGTGATGCGCCCACCCGCCCCCGAAACGATGGGAGCGAATGCGGCGATATCCCAGATCTTCAGCCCCGAATCGATCGACAGGTCGATGCGTCCTTGCGCCAGACGCCCGTAAGCCAGCGCCGCCGCCCCGTAGATCCGCCACGCCGTGCGTGATCGCAACCGCTCGAAGGCCTGGATATCGCCCGGCGGAAAGAAATCCGGGCTGCTCGCCGACAGGATGGCGCCGGCGAGCTCGGCGCAGGGGCGGGTTTTGAGGACATTCCCGTTGAGGCGTGTCGGCTCCCCGGCGACACCGACGAAGCGCGCGCCCAGGGCGGGGAAGTCCATGACGCCGATCACCGGATCGCCATCGACGCAGCATGCGATCAGCGAGCCGAAGACCGGAATGCCCGCCATGAAGGCGGCGGTGCCGTCGATCGGGTCGAGGACCCAGACATGGCTGCAACCGCGACCGTGCTCGCCATGCTCCTCGCCGATGACGCCGTGGTCGGGAAAGCGCCTGGAGATGATCTCCCGCAGACGCGCCTCGACGGCGGCATCGGTCGCGGTGACGAAGCTCCGATCTTCCTTGAGCGTGGCGTCGCCATGCCGGAAAGCGCCGTCGACGAGGCTGCGGCCTATCATCTCGCGGCTCGTCTCGGCGAGCTCGATTGCCATGCGCAAGCAGGTGACGAGATTGGCCGTGGATGCCAAATTACAGTCCTTTGCCGAGTATTCCGTTCATGCACTATCGGCTCCGGTTTATCTGTCAAGGCGGTACAGCGGCATCCGTCCGACCCGGAACGGGCTGCATGACAGGCAATCGCCACCCGCGATCGAGCTTTGCGCGCCTTCATGTGCGCAAAACGAGGTTGCCGATGCAGCAGCGATGGACTCATTGCGCGGATCCGGCGTCTGGTCACGGAATGCGAACCGGAGCAGGAGGCGGAGCGCCGGCAATTGCAGCAATCTCAGCAGGAGCTCGAGGGCCTGCGCGCCGGCCCGCCCCGAACCGCCGCAGATGCTCCTCCTCGAGGACATCTCGCCCGAGGTCCCTGCCGTCGACCTCGGTCGGGGCTGCCCCTTCGCCTCGGCCTGCTCGAACCAAGCCGGTCTCGTCCCAGGCTCGCGCGGCATTCTCGCCCGATTCCGGATTGCCGCGCCGCGAGGCAGGCAGCGCACCCCCGGGTCTCATTCAGACGCGAGCGCGGCGGTTCCTTCTCTTTCCTCGATGATCGATCGGACGTCGGTCACCGTCGAGTGCTCGACGGGGGAGGCGCTGTTGCCGAAGGCGTTGCGCAGATAGGTCAGGAGCGCCGCCACTTCGTCATCGTCCAGCTTCCAGCCTAAGGCCGGCATCGCCAGCGGCGTGGGCTTTGCCTCCGTCGACGGCTTCTCCGCACCGCCGAGCACGATCTGGATGGCGCTGTGCGGCTCCTCCTGCTGCAGGACGCTGCTGCCGGCGAGGGCCGGGAAGACGCCTTCCTGGCCCTCCCCGCTCATCAGGTGACAGCCGGTGCAGTTGTCGACGAAGAGCGCCTCACCCTCGGCCATGAGGAGTTCGTCGAGGTCGCGGACGTCGCCCGGCTCGGCCACCTCCTCCGCTGCCGGCAGGTCCTCGAGGTAGACCGCCATGGCCCGCAGGTCCTCCCGGGTCAGGTGCTGGGTCGAGCGTTCGACGACCTCCGCCATCGGGCCGCCGGCGGAGGAGAAGCGGTTGCTGCCCGTCTTCAGATATTCGACGATGTCCTCGACCGACCACTCGCCCAGCCCCTCGCGCAGGTCGCCCGTCAGGTCCGGCGCGAACCAGCCCTCGCCGAAGCCGCCCTCGAAGGCCTCGTCCAGCTCGACCGCGCCCGCCAGGTTCTTGGGCGAGTGGCAGGCAGCGCAATGGCCCAGCCCCTCCACCAGGTAGGCGCCTCTGTTCCACTCCGCGGACTTCCCGGGAACCGGCGTGAAGACGCCTTCCTCGAAGAAGAGCGCATTCCAGCCCGCGAGCAAGGCGCGCCAGCTCAACGGCCAGGGCAGCTCCGGCGGGTCGACCTCCTGGCGCACCGGCTCCAGCGTGTCGAGCCAGGCCTTGATGGCGCGAATGTCGTCGCGCGTCGCCTTCGTGAAGAAGGGGTATGGAAAGGCCGGATAGAGCCGCTTGCCACCCGGCGCCATGCCCTGGGTCATGGCGCGCTCGAACTCGGCATCCGACCAGCCGCCGATGCCCGTTTCCCGATCGGGGGTGATGTTCGCCGAGTAGAGCGTGCCGAACGGTGTCGGGATCGGGCGGTTGCCGGCGAAAGGCTCGCCGCCTTCGGCCGTATGGCAGGCGACGCAGTCGCCGACCCGCGCGAGATAGCGGCCTCTCTCGATGTCCGAGAAGCCCGCCTCCTGCGCCAGGCCGGCGGCCGTGCCCGTCAGCACGGCGGCGCCCGCCAGAACGGTGAGCCCGGCCCTCATCTCACGCATCCACCAGCGGGCCGGGGTTTTTCAGGTAGCGGGTCTTGATCGCCTCGGCCGCCCAGTAGGTGAGCGCGCCCACCGTGCCGGTCGGGTTGTAGCCCGCGTTCTGGGGAAACACGCAGGCCCCCATCACGAAGAGGTTGGGGACGTCCCAGTGCTGGAGGTAGCGGTTGACGACGCTGGTGGACGGGTCGTCGCCCATGACCGCACCGCCCGTGTTGTGCGTCGTCTGGTAGGGGACGATCGAATAGGGCCCCTGGCGCTGGTTGACGGTGTAGGAGCGCGGCCGCATGGCCCTGGCGATCTCCTCCGCCCGGGCGGTCACGAAGCGGGACATGCGCCGCTCGTTGTCGTGGAAGTCGAAGGTGAGGCGCATGAGCGGATCGCCGTAGGCGTCTCTGTAGGTCGGATCGAGATCGAGATGCGCGTCGTTGTAGCTCATCACGCTGCCGTGCACGCTGAGCGAGGCGGAGCGCAGGTAGTTCTCGGCCATCGCCTGCTTCCACGCAGAGCCCCATTCGGGCGTGCCCTGGGGGAGCTGGTGCTGGAGGATCGGCCGGCCGCCGGTGGTCCAGAGGGCGACATAGGCGCCGCCGATGAAGCCGTGCGGCCCGTGGTCGAAATTGTCGCCGTTGAAGTCGTCGATCGCCTGCCCGAGGGCGCCGGCGCCCATGAACGGGTTGAGGTTCTCCTCGACGAAGACGTCCACCCCGGACACCATCTGGTAGGCGTAGTTGCGACCGAGGGTCCCGGACCGCGTTTTCGGGTCGTACACCTCGCCGATGCCGGAGAGCAGCAGGAGGTGGACGTTGTGGGTGGCGTAGGCGGAGAGGATCACCAGGTCCGCCGGCTGCTCGTGCTCCTCGCCGGAGCTGTCGACGTAGATCGCGCCCGTGGCGCGCTTGCCGCTGCGGTCGAGCTTGATGCGCGTGACGTTGCAGTTGGTTCTTAAGCTGAAATTGCTGCGGTTCAGGAGGACCGGCAGGATCGTCGTCTGCGGCGTCGACTTGGAGTAGTTGGCGCAACCGAACCATTCGCAATAGCCGCAGTAGGTACATTTGCCCATCTGCACGCCGAGCGGGTTTCGGTAGGGCCGCGAGGTGTTGGAGGCCGGCGCGGGGAACGGGTGGAAGCCCGCCTCGCGTGCCGCCTTGTCGAACAGCAGCGTGCCGAGGCTGCGCTCGAGCGGCGGGTTGGGGTAGTCGCGCGAGCGCGGCCCCTCGAAGGGGTTGCCCTGCGCCGTGATCTCGCCGTTCAGGTTGCCGGCGACGCCCGACGTGCCGCAGAGATACTCGAAGCGGTCGAAATGCGGCTCGAGCTCCTCGTAGGTCACGCCCCAATCCTGGATCGTCATCCCCTCCGGAATGAAGTCGGCCCCGTAGCGCTCCTCGACATGGCTGCGCTGCCGGAAGTCGTTCGGCAGGAAGCGCCAGTGCTGGCCATTCCAGTGCACGCCGGCGCCGCCGACGCCGGTGCCCGGGTTGAACGAGCCCAGCCGGCGCATCGGCAGAGCGGTCTGCGCGTGGTTGTTGCGGAAGGTGATGGTCTGCCGCGCCGGCTCCTGGAACATCTCGTGGCGGACGGCGTAACGCAGCTCGTCCTGGATCTGCGGCATGGCGAAGTCGGGGACGGTGTCGCGGAACTGGCCGCGCTCGAGCGCCAGGACCTCGAGTCCGGCCTGGGCCAGCTCCTCGCCCAGGATTGCGGCGGTCCAGCCGAACCCGACCAGGAGCACGTCGACGGGTGGGAGCTTGGTCGGCATCGGTCCCTCCGCCCTCAGATGAAGCCGTCGCGGCCGAGGATGCCGACTGGCGGCAGCGGGAAAGGCTCGCCGTGCCTGCCGATGAACCGGGTGTAGTCGTAGCGTGGGCCGGGAAAGCCGATGAGCCGCCAGCCGACGAAGCCTTGATTGCCGCCATACATGGGGTCGCTGAGGAAGCCCTCGACAGTGTTGGCTCGCAGCATCTTGAAGAAACTCCTGCTGTCGACATCGCCGAGCTCGGGCTCGCCGGCCTCCAGTCCGCGGAGCACCTCGTCCTGTTCCTCCGCGTCCAGATCAGCGAACACGCGGCCGCCGAAAAAGTCCCGACAGTGCTGATCGACCGCCCGGATGGCGGCGCTGTAGAGCTGGGCGGGTGTCAGTGGCAGCTGGTAGCCCTGCTCGTCTGTCCCGTCTTTGAAGGGTCCTTGCATGTACCAGCGGGCGGCATCGCCGAAATCGCCCGCGAGCTGGGATTCGATGAACTGGGTCACGCCCGCTTCCCGTGCACCGGCCCCCGTGTCGTCCGTCGGGATGATCCGGGCGGTGGCCGCGTCGACGAAAGCTCGTTCGGCGTCCGTGAAATGCCCGTCGGCGCCGGGCCGTCGGGTCAGTGCCGGAACCATGCTCGCGGAGGCCGCGGAGAGAAGCGCGCCAATCGGCGTCAGCTAGCTGGAGGTGACGCAGAGGACTTTCAACACGCGGCGTCTGTTCATCGAACACTCTGACCAGTTTGCCCGGGCCAGACAAAAACCGCGCCCATTCCCCTCGGTTCCGTTCGGCGGCTCGTTGGGGGTCGTTTTTCGATCCAAGGTCACGGAGCCGACGTCGTCGAGCGCGAAGTGACGACCGATAGGCACCACGGGCTAAACCAAACGTGCGCTTGCCGCTTGCATCAAGCTGGATGTCTGTTCTCCTCCTGGAACCTTCGGCGTAGCTGTCGATTCAAGGGTTCCTTGGCGTGGAACAGAGACGTCGATCGACCACGCGATACCGCGTCTGCACGTCCAGCCGAACCGGACCAGTAGTTGGGCTCGTCACTGTGCCAACCCGACGGCCTCACCCGCGTCGATCAAGTGCTGTCAGGGGTAAATGCCCACCGAGATGACCACCTTCGAGCTTCGGCTGCCATGAACGAGCTCGATGCCATTGTCGCCATCGGCGCGGGCGCCGTGTTGCTGCTCGGCGTGACATCCGGTTGCATTCGCAATCGGCTCTGGATCTCCGAGCCCGCCGTCTGCCTCGCGGTGGGCGTGGCGCTCAGTCCGCTCCAATTCGAGTTCCTCGGGGTAGCGCCGGGCTCGGATGAATATCTGACGCTCGTCCAGCAGGTCGCTCGCCTCACCCTGGCGATCTCGGTGATGGGCGCCGCCTTGCGCCTGCCGCAGGACTACGTCCGTCGCCATTGGCGCGAGCTGACGCTGATTCTCGGCTTGGGGCTGCCGATGATGTGCCTGAGCGGCGCTTTTCTCGCCTACCTCATGCTCTCGGTGCCCCTGCTCACGGCCTTGCTGATCGGCAGCGTGCTCGCCCCTACCGACCCCGTCCTGTCGGATTCGATCGTCGCCGGCAGGATCGCGGATGGCCACATTCCCGCGCGCATGCGCAACAGCCTCACTGCGGAGAGCGGGGCCAATGACGGGCTTGCGCTCCTCCTGGTGATGATTCCGATCCTGCTGCTGACCGAACCCCCGGCCGCGGCGTTGGCAAGCTGGGTCACCGGTGTCCTGCTATGGAAAGTGCTGGCGGCGATCGCGATCGGTGCCGGGCTCGGCTGGCTCGCCGGACGGGCAATGGTCTGGGCTTACGCGCAGCCGTTCTCGGAGCGGGTCTCCGGCAAGACCGCGTCGGTGGCCTTGGCCCTCACCACCGTCGCCTGCGTGCATCTCATCGGCAGCAGCGGCATCCTCGCGACATTCGTCGCCGGGCTGCAGTTCAAGCACTACATGATCCGCGTCCAGGATCCACGCCACGAGCATGTCCAGGAGGCGATCGGCCGCTTCTTCGACCTGCCGGTTTTCATCCTGTTCGGCCTGTCGCTGCCATGGCGGGATTGGCTGGAGCTCGATTGGTCGGCGTGGCTGTTCATGCTCGCGGTGCTGCTCTTGCGCCGACCGCCGGCCTGGCTGATGCTGCATCCACTGCTGGCGTCGCTCCGCAACCGCCCCGAGGCTCTGTTCAACGGCTGGTTCGGCCCAATCGGGATTGCCGCTTTGTTCTACGCCGCCGAGGCGACGCACCTGACCCAGATCGATCAGGTGTGGACGATCGGCAGCCTGGTGGTGTTCGCGTCGATCGTCATGCACGGCACGAGCGCCACGCCGCTGATCCAGCGCTATGACCGGCTGGTCGCCGCGCGCTCCTCGCCCGAAGCGGCAGGCGAAGGCGCCTGAGCCGCGGCGGCGGCGCATTTGCCATCGCCTCAGCCGAGTGGCCCGCCCGATCGCGCCAGCCAGTCTGTCAGGACGAGGCCAAAAAGGATGATCAGCCAGAACAGCCCGGCGAACGCGACCAGACGGACCAGCGTGCTGCCCTCGCGCAGGTGCATGAAGAACCACATGATCAAGAAGGCCTTGGCCGCCGCGATCGAGAGGTTCAGGACCGGGTTCAGGGCGCCGAGCCCGAGATGCGCCACACCGATCGTCGCACCCAGCAGCACGAGGCAGGCGAGGTAGACGAGAAAGAAAGCCAGAGCGTTGCTGCGGGGCATGGCGGCGCTTCAGATCAGGTAGAGCGTCGGGTAGAGGAACAGCCAGACCACGTCGACGAAGTGCCAGTAGATGCCGAGCCCCTCCATCCGGGTGGCGTGCTCCGGCAATGGCAGGCGACGGCGCGCCGTTCGCCAAGCGAAAAGGCCAACGGCGGCGATGCCGAGCGTGAGGTGCGCCGCATGCAGCCCGGTCGAGACGAAATAGAGGTTGAAGAAGAGCTCGACCGGCCGATCCAGCGGAAACGGCGGCCCGACGCCGGGCATCAGACCCTCCAGATACTCCAGCCGATACTCGTAGGCCTTCAGCACCAGGAACATCAGGCCGAGCGCCGCGGTAGCGAGCAGCCAGAGCGTCGTCGGGCGCGGTCGGCCCGCGCGCGCCGCGAGCACGGCGAGCGCCATCGCCAGGCTGCTGGTGAGCAGCACCGCGGTATTGACGCCGCCGAGCCAGAGGTGGAGATGGTCGCTGGCGATGGTGGCCGCCGCGGGATCGGCGAGCCGGTACACCGCCAGGCCGAGAAAGATCGCGCCGAACAGCATCAGCTCGCTGGCGATGAACAGCCACAGACCGAGCGTCGCGGCCTCGTGCTGCTGCGCCTCGTCCGTGAAGGGCTCGGCGACGGCGCCAGATCTGCTCACCGGCGCGCCTCCGGGGCCGGATAGGCGTAGGCCTCGAAGTCGACCGTCGGCGTCGTCGCGAAGTTGTGCGTGGGTGGCGGCGAGGCGATGGTCCATTCGAGGCCGGCGGCGCCCCACGGGTTGGAGCCGGCCCGCGCACCGTAGCGCAGCGACCAGAGCAGATAGCAGGCCGGCAGCAGGTAGCCCGCCGCCAGGGCCATGCTGCCGGCGGACGACAGCACGTGCAGGATCTGGAATTCCGGCGGGTATTCGTGATAGCGCCGCGGCATGCCGAGATAGCCGAGCACGAACTGCGGGAAGAAGGTCAAGTTGAAGCCGAGGAAGATCGTCAGCGCGGCGAGCCGCCCCCAGAATTCCGGATACATGCGTCCGGTCATCTTCGGCCACCAGAAATGCATCGCGCCGAAAAAGGCGGTCACCGTGCCGCCGACCATGATGTAGTGGAAATGCGCCACGACGAAGTAGGTGTCGTGGACGTGCACGTCGACCGCGAGCGCGGCGAGCACCAGGCCGGTGGTGCCGCCGATCACGAACAGCGCGATGAACCCGAGCGCGTAGAGCAGCGGCGCCGCGAGCTCGATCTGGCCTTTGTGGAGGGTCGCGGCCCAGTTGTAGACCTTGATCGCCGAGGGCACCGCGACGGCATAGCTGAGGAACGAGAACACGAAGCCGGCGTACATCGACTGCCCGCTCGTGAACATGTGGTGCCCCCAGACCAAGAAGCCGATGGCGGCGATCGCGATGCTGGCGAAGGCGACGAACTTGTAGCCGAACACCCGGTTCTTGCTGAAGGCGGTGACCAGTTCGGTCACCACGCCCATTGCCGGCAGCACCATGATGTAGACCGCCGGATGGCTGTAGAACCAGAACAGGTGCTGGAACAGGAGCGGGTCGCCGCCGAGCGCGGGATCGAAGATGCCGATGCCGAGCCCGCGCTCGAGCGCCACCAGAAGGAGCGTGATCGACAGGACCGGTGTCGCCAGCAGCATCACGACCGAGGTGGCGTAGTGCGACCAGACGAAGATCGGCAGCCTGAACCAGGTCATGCCTGGCGCCCGCAGCCGATGCGTCGTCACCATGAGGTTGATGGCCGTGAAGATCGAGGAGAAGCCGACCACGAACACGCCGACGATCACCGCGATCACGTGTCCGTTGGAGAACATCGAGCTGTAGGGCGTGTAGAAGGTCCAGCCGGTGTCGACGCCGCCGGCGACGAGCGCATAGAGGGTGAACAGGCCGCCCAGGCCGAACAGGTACCAGCTGGCGAGGTTGAGCCTGGGGAAGGCGAGGTCGCGAGCGCCGATCATCAGCGGGATCAGGAAGTTGCCGAAGGTGGTCGGGATCGACGGCACCAGGAAGAACCACACCATGATGACGCCATGAAGCGTGAACGTCTTGTTGTAGCCGTCGTGTGAGAGCAGGTCGCCCCGAGGCGTGACCAGCTCGAGGCGGATCAGGCCTGCCGCGACGCTGCCGATGAGAAAGAAGAGCGTGATGGTGACGAGGTAGAGGATCGCGATGCGCTTGTGATCCGTGGTCAGCAGCCACGACCGGATGGTGGGACCGGCGCGCAGATAGCTCCGGGGCGGCATTTCGCCTGTGATCGTGCTCATGGGCGGTGGTCCTCCGCGCGGGCGAGCGATTTGATGAAGGCGATCAGCTGGACAAGGTCCTCCTCGGGAATGCGCCCGGCGAAGCTGGGCATGACCGGCCGGTAGCCGGCCACGACGTGCTGCATCGGCAGCAGGATGCTGTCGCGGATGTACTGGTCGTCGGCGGTGACGATCTCGCCGGAGGCGAGCGGCACCGGGCGCCCGTAGATGCCGTGCAGCGAGGGCGCGCGAACCACCTCGCTGTGCTCGTGGCAGCCGGAGCAGCCGTAGCTGCGAAACAGCGTGGCGCCGCGCTCTGCCAGCGTCAGGTCGGCGCCCTGGCGAGCCAGCCACGCCTCGTACGCGGCTGGCTCCATCACCACGATCTCGCCGCGCATCTCGGAATGGGCCGTGCCGCAGTACTCGGCGCACAGCAGGTGATAGACGCCGGCCCGCTCGGCCTGGAACCATTGGAAGGTGGTCCGTCCTGGCAGCACGTCCTGCTTGATGCGCAATGCCGGGAAATAGAGGCTGTGGATCACGTCCTGCGAGCTCATCGACAGCCTGACGGGCTGGCCGACGGGCACGTGCAGCTCGTTGATCTCGCGCTGGCCACCCGGATGCTGGAACTTCCACATCCACTGCCGCGCCACCACGGCGATCTCGAGCGCATCGCCGGGCGGCCGGCGGAGCTCGAAGTACGCCTCGCCTGCCCAGACGTAGAAGACGAGGACGAGACCGAAGGGGATCAACGCCCAGGCGAACTCGAGCTTCCAGTTGCGGCGCCGCCGGGGCGTGCGGCTCGCTGCCGAGCCGCGGCGATATCTGATGGCGAACCATCCCAGGGCAACGAACACGGGCAGCGTCAGCAGCGCGCACAGCCCGACCAGGCCGATCAGCAGTAGATCGACCTCGTGGGCGTGCGCCGAAAGCGCCGTTGGCCAAAACGATGTGGTCGGTTGCATGCCGGCGCCGCCTATCGCCGCCGGCGCCGCTCGCGGCGCAGCGCGAGCGCGATGCCGCCGCCCAGCAGCAGCGTCGTCAGGATCCCGCCGGCCTGCAGGAGCCCCAGCACCCTGGCGGTGTAGGCGCCCGTCGTCGGGTCGTAGCGGAAGCACAGCAGCCACAGGCGATCGGCGAGGCTGCCGATGGCGCCGCCGGCCGCCTCGCTCAGCGCCAGGCGCAGATCGAACGCCGCGAAGGGATAGCCATAGAGCCAGCGGGCGAGACGCCCTTCGGGAGTCACTACGGCAACCGCCGCCGGATGGGCGAATTGTCCGGTTGCGGGATCATGGGCGTAGCGGAAGCCGATTGCATCGAGCAGCACGCGCGCGTCGCCGGTGAGGAAGTGGGCGCGAGCCGCCGGCGCGAACTGCTCACGATAGGTGGCCGCGGCCGCGGCCCCTTGCGCCGGCCCCTCCTGCTGGTCGATGCTCACCAACAGCAGCTCGAAATCCTCGCCCGGCCCGCGATCGAGCCCGGCCAGAGCGTCGAGGAGGCCGCCGAGCGTCACCCCGCAGATGTTCTGGCAATCGAGGTCGACCGGCGCCAGGAGAAGCGGTTTGTCGGCCAGGTAGTCGCCGAGCCGCACCTCTCGCCCCGCCTCGTCCCATAACGCCAGACGCATGGGCAAACGCGCGCCGAGCCGGTCGTCGATCGCGGCGCTGGCGAATGGATCGAAAGCGGCGACTGCCCTCGGCGTCGCGCCGAGTAGCGCGGCCAGGGCCAAGGCGGGGGCGATCAACAGGCCGATCATCGGTCCGCCTTGCCGCGTCCCGTCACCGGCTGCGGGGGTCGCCCTTCGCCTTCGGCGGGCTCCGGCCAGCCACGCTCGGCGAGCATCTCGATCGCCCGATCGATCGGAATGCGCGCGATTCCGGCTTTCCGGTCGATCCACGCATAGCTGTCGAGGATCGCTTCTTCGCGGGCGACGTAGGCCGCAAGGTCCTCGGCCGGATCGGTCTGGAGTCGGTGGGGCGGCGGCTCGAGCGAGCGCTGATCGAGCGCGCTCGGCGGCGGCGCATCGTGCAGGCCGTAGAGCGCCTCCAGGCCGCGGATCGCGACGCCGGCGACGGCGAGTGCCAGCAGACCGCCGAACGCCGTCAGCAGGACCCCGCGGACGCTGACGTCGCTGGGCTCATGGCCCAGCCCTTGGACGCGCTGGCCGGGCCGCTCAGCCACCGATCTTCTCCCGCGGTACCAGCAGCTCGCGACGGGCCGCGAGATTGGCCGTCACCATGAGCAGCCAGAGGCCGGCGAGCGCGAGCAACGCGCCGGCGATAGCGAGTGGCGGCGGCGCGACCGCTCCCCATGCTGGCGCGGTCTGCCAGACCAGATAGAGCAGCTGAGTCGCCAAGATGAGAACGGCGAGACCCGACACCACCCGCCAGTCGCCGCGCAGGCGCGACGACAGCAGCAGGGCGAACGGCAGGACGAAGTGGCCGCACGCGATGATCGCGAGCAGCGCGGCCCAGCCACCGCTGGCCCGCTGCAGAAACCAGGCGGCGTTCTGCGGCAGATCGCCCGACCACACCACCAGATACTCCATGAACACGAGGTAGGCCCAGAGCAGGATCGCCGACTGCAACAGCCCCCCGAGCCCGACCATAGGTGCCTCGGCCAGGACCTGGGCGCGGCGGTCGACACGGGCGGAGGCGAGCGTGATCAGCGTCGCGAAGGACAAGCCGGCATTCAGGTGGCCACCGATGACGATGAGGCCGAAGGTCGAGGAATTGAAGCGCGCGTCGAGCGACATCACCCAATCGATCGAGGCGAAGGACGCGGTGAGCGCGAGCACGATGGCGCCGAGCGCGGCAGCCCCCTGGCGGCGCGGGCGGTCGGCCAGGGGCACCCGGCGATCTGTTATCAGCCACGCCAGCACGGCCCAGAAGCCGAGGTAGAACAGGCTCCGCGCGACGAAGAACGGCGGATTGAGATAGAGGGACTTGTTGCGCAGCAGCTCCTCGTGGGCACCGTAGGCGGGTTGCGCCCAGTCGAACAGGGCAGCGAGGTCGAACAGCAGTGGCAGGCCGAGCAGCGCCACCAGCGGCAGCGTGCGCGCGCCGGCCTCCAGCGCCTCGCCGAGCATCCGGCCCCAAGGGCCGCCGGCGACGTGGTAGGTCAGGAGCAGCGCGAGGCAGCCGAGCGGCACGGTGTGCCACGCCACAAACGCCACCAGGTAGGCGCGCCAGAAGGCGGCGAGATCAGCGAGCGCGAAGAAGAGGCATACGACCATGCCGAACGATGCCGAGAGCGCGGCCACGCGCCTGAACAACGGCAGCGATCGTTCCGGCGTCACCGTGCCTGCTCCAGGCGGGCCGCGTCGGCCGGCGGCAGGCTGGCCACTTCGGCGTGTCCGCTCAGTTGCAGCGCACGTATATATGCCGCGATCGCCCAGCGGTCGGCTGGTGGCACGCGAGCCGCATACGAGAACATCACCCCATAGCCGTTGGTGATGACGTCGACGAAGTGTTCGGTCGGGGCCGAGCGCAGGCGCTCGGCGTGAAGGTCGGGCGGCCGCGGAAATCCACGCTGCACGATCATGCCGTCGCCGTCACCGCTATGGCCGTGGCAAGGCGAGCAGAAGACGGTGAAGCGCTCGCGGCCCCGCTCGATCAGCGGCCGATCGAGTGGCGGCCGCTCGGTCAGCGCCGCACGCCATGCGAGCTCGCCGCGGGCGATCGTGCCCGGCACGGGAGGCTGGCTGACCTTGCCGTCCGGGAACAGATCGGCGGCCTCGAAGGCTTCGTACTTGGCCTGGTCGTCCATCGACTGATCGCAGCCACCGAGCAGCACCCCGACCAACGACAGCAGGCAAGGGAACCTGCGGCTCATGCCGGCACCTCCTCGACCACGCTGGCACCGAGACCCTCCAGCAGCCGCGCCGTCGCCTCACGATCGAAGCACGGATCTTCCCGGCGCACCGACAAGCAGAAGCGATCGAGGCTGACGCGGCGGTAGGAGGGCGCATCGAAAAGCGGATGGTGAAGCCGCGGCAGGCCGTTCAGCCACAGCATGGCGCCCACCACGGCCAGCACCGCGCCGAGCACCGAGGTTTCGAACGCTGGCACGGCGAAGGCCGGCCAGGCGTCGAGCGGCCGGCCACCGACGTTGATCGGGTAGTCGTAGGCATTGAGATACCATTGCATCAGCAGCCCGCCGCTGCCGCCGAGGATGCCACCGGCAAGTGCGATGAACGGCAGTCTGCTCTCCTCGAAGCCCAGGGCGTCATCGAGCCCCTCGACCGGGAAAGGCGTGTGGCCCTCGAGCTCGCGATAGCCGGCCGCCCGCATTTGACGGGTCGCGCAAAGCAGAGCGTCGGGATCGGTGAAGACCGCGAGCAGGCCATAGAGGCGATCCGGCTGCTCGCGCTCACTCATGGGTCCCCTCCTCGCTCAGCACTTCCTGGACCTCGAACATCGAGATCATCGGAAGCAGGCGCACGAACAGGAAGAACAGAAAGAAGAACAGCCCGATGGTGCCGGCGAACAGCGACCAGTCCCAGAAGGATGGCCAGTAGACCTGCCAGGCGGACGGCAGGAAGTCGCGGTAGAGCGCGGTGGTCAACAGCATGAATCGCTCCGTCCACATGCCGAAGGTCACGAGCCCGGCGATCACGGCGAGGAGCCAGACCCGCCGCCGCACGGCCGGGAACCAGAGCGGCTGGATCGCGAGCACGTTGCATGCGATGGTCGCCCAATAGGCCCAGGCATAGTCGCCCCAGAGACGATCGAGCATCGTCTGGCGCTCGAACGGATCGCCCGAGTACCAGGCGTGGAAGGTCTCGAAAACGTAGCCGTAGCTGGTCATCAAGCCGGTCGCGAGAACCAGCTTGGCGAGGATGTCGAGGTGGCGGGGGGTCACCAGATCGTAAAAGGCGAAGGTGGCACGCAGCGTGATCGAGATCAGCAGCACCACCGCGAAACCCTCGAAGACCGCGCCGAGGACGAAGTAGACGGGAAAGATCGTGCTGTGCCAGCCGGGCTCGAGGCCGACGGCGAACAGCAGGCTTACACCACTGTGCACCGAGACCACGAGCGGCACGCCGATGCCGGCACAGATCCAGTAGCTCACCTGCCAGCGCTTCCAGTGCCGCGCCGAACCTCGCCAGCCGAGCGCCAGCAGGCCGTAGAGCACCTGGGGTGCGCGCCTTGTCGCGCGGTCGCGCATCGAGCCGAGATCGGGGATTAGGCCAACATACCAGAAGGTCACCGAGACGACGAGATACGTGCCCACGGCGAAGACGTCCCACTCGAGCGGGCTCTTGAACTGCGGCCACACGGTCATCGTGTCGGGATACGGTATCAACCAGTAGAACAGCCACGGCCGACCGAGGTGGAGGATCGGGTACATGCCGGCCATCAGCACCGCGAACACGGTCATCGCCTCGGCGAAGCGATTGAGAGAGTTGCGCCAGCCCTGGTTCATCAGCAGCAGCAGCGCCGAGATCAGCGTGCCGGCATGGCCCATGCCGATCCACCACACGTAGTTGGCGATCGCGAGCCCCCATGGCACCGGCATCTGGATCCCCCAGACGCCGACCCCGCCCCAGAACAGCCAGAGCACGGAAACCGCCCACACGACGACGAAGACGCTGCAGACGGCAAAGCCGATGCGCCACTGCCGGGGATGCGGGTAGTCGAGCGGAATCAGCGCGACTTGCCGGCCGACGGCACGATAGCTCAGATGGCGCGGCAGGATATCGCTACGTCGACGTCTCACATCCTGTGCGGTCGTGTCCATTGCTCACGCCGGCTCGGAGCCGCGCCGGCCGGACGGAGCCACCTTGGCGAGGTACGTCGTGCGCGGCCGCACGCCAAGCTCCTCGAGAAGCGCGTAGTTGCGTGGACTGGCCTTGGCGCGGCGGATCGCGCTGTCCGGGTCGTTGAGGTCGCCGAAGACGATCGCACGCGTCGGACAGGCACCCTGGCAGGCGGTGACGACCTCGCCATCGCGGATCGCGCGTTCGTCCGTCTTGGCCGCGATCCGCGCCCGACTGATTCGCTGCACGCAATAGGTGCACTTCTCCATGACGCCGCGGGCGCGCACGGTGACCTCCGGATTGCGTTGCGGCACGCGGCCCTCGCTCTCGCCGCCGGCATAGTCGAAGAAGTTGAAATGGCGCACCTTGTAGGGGCAGTAGCTGGCGCAGGTCCGGGTGCCGACGCACCGATTGTAGACCATTTGATTGAGCCCCTCGGGTCCGTGCACCGTTGCATTGACCGGGCAGCCGACCTCGCAGGGAGCTTGCTCGCAATGCATGCACGGCACCGGCTGGAAGTGGGTCTCGGGGTTGCCGGGAGCGCCCTCGTAATAGGTGTCGACGCGCAGCCAGTGCATCTCCCGGCCCATCGCCACCTGCTCCTTGCCGACCACCGGCACGTTGTTCTCGGCCATGCACGCGACGACGCAGGCATTGCAGCCGATGCAAGTGTCGAGGTCGATCACCATGCCCCAGCTTTCCTCGGCATAGGGCCAGTCCGGGTAGAGCGAGGGCTCCTCGAACGGTGGCGCCACGGGCGTGCCGGCGCGCACGGCCTCGGGCGTGGTCTGGCGGATCAGATCATGACCGGCCATGGTGCGGTGGAGCTGCGTCGTGGCCAGCGCAGCCGCCGCGCCCACCGCCTGCAAGGTGACGTCATCGAGGCGCCACGGGTCGGCCTCGCGGCGCAGCCGGTAGGCGTCGTAGCCAACGCCGTTGCCTATCCGCCCGGCGAGCTTTCGGCCGTAGCCCAGATACAGGGTGACCGTGCGCTCGGCCTGACCGGGCAGGATCCAGACCGGCGCCTCGAGCAGGCGCTCGCCCGCCGAAATCCGCACCCGATCGCCATTGGCGAGGCGCTGCGCGGCGGCGAGCGCCGGACTGATCGCGGCGACGTTGTCCCAGGTGAGCTTGGACAAGGGTTTGGGCAGCTCCTGCAACCACGGGTTGTTGGCGAAGCGGCCGTCCCAGATCGACGGATCGGGGCGGAACACCGCCTCGAGCGTGCCCGCCTCCGCTGTGGCGGGTGGCGGCGCGACCTCGATTGGGCGCGGCGCATCGGTCACCCGCGCGGCGGCGGTCTCGGCGGCGAAGCCGTCGCTCAGCAGCTTGGCCCATCGCGCCTCGAAGCCTTCCTCGCCGAGCATATCGCGCCAGGTTGTCCGCACCGCGTCATAGGGTGTGACGTCAGGATCGCCCGCCAACGTTGCCAGCAGTTCGGCCTCGGTGTGGCTCGCGTGGAGGGGCCGGATCGTCGGTTGAAGGATGGTGGCGGTGCCGTCGACCGCTCGGGCGTCGCGCCAGCCCTCGAACGCGTGACACATCGGGATGTGCCAGCGGCTCGCGGCCGCGGTCTCATCCTGATACTGGCCGAGATGCACGGTGAGCGGCACTTGCCGCAGGAGCGCCGCAAGATCCAGGTCGTCGGGTGCGGTGTAGAGCGGGTTTGTATCGAGCATCAGCAGGGTGTCGACGGACCCGCCCCGGAGCGCCTCGGCCAGATCCTCGAGGTCGCCGACCCCGTCGGGTTGCCAGGCCGCAGGCTCGGTCAGCTCGATGGTATGATGCAGCGCACCGAGGCGCTCGTTGATCCGGTAGCCGAGCGCCTGCAGCCGCGGCGGCAGGTGGTGGCCAAGCGCCACCAGTGCGGCCTTGCCGGCCTGCTCGAGTTCCGCGGATGCCGCGAGCAGCCAGGACCGCAGCCCGAGCGGCAGATCGACCGCCTCGGCGGGTCCGATGCCCAACTGCCGGGCGAGCGCCACGACCACGGCTTCCACCAGCGCCGAATCCGCCGGCCAGCGCTCGGTGGCCTTGGCGCCGGTCAGGGTCGGGGTGCTCTCGACCGCCAGCAACCGCATGGCACGCCCCTCCTCGAGCGCGGCCCGCCGGGCATCTGAAAACCCCCGGGCGTTGGCGATCTGCGCCGGGCCGGGCCCGAGTGGATCGGCTTCCAGCGCGAGCACTGCCCGCGCCCGCTCGAGCCGATAGCGCTGATCCAATGGGCGGCCGAAGGCGAGGAGGCTCGCTGCCTGACGCCTTTGGTCGCCGACCGGTTCGTGGCGAAACTGCCGCAGCGCCGGAAAACGGTCCTGCAGCCGGCGCAATTGGCGCACCGTGGTCGGCGAGGTGATCGTGCCGCTGAGGATTGCCAGGCCTTCTCCGCCGCGACGCTCCAGCTCCTGCGCCTTGACCAGGAGATCGCGCTGCGCCTCTGGCCACGGCCGGACTTCGCCCAGATAGGCGGTGGTTCGGGAACGGTCTGGGTCGTAGAGGTCGAGCACCGCGGCCTGCGCGAACAGGTCGGTGCCGCCGCGGGTCAGCGGATGCTCCGGGTTGCCTTCCACCTTGATCGGGCGACCGTCCACGGTCTCGACCAGGAGCGGAATGGCATAGCCATTCAGCAGGCTCGCGGCTGCATAGAGGCGCGGCTCTCCCGCTGCCCCGAATTCGGGCATGCCGACATGGGGCAATGCCCGCTCCTCTGGCTGGACCGGATCGCAGCCGCCGAGGCCGGCCAGCGCCAGCGACGCCGCCATGACACGCAGCACCTCGCGCCGGCTGGCTTGGCCGGGCAGCGGGCCGAGGTCTGGAAGCTCGCGCTCCAGCGCCTCTTCGAGCCTCGCCGGCTCGTCGAGGGCGCGCCAGAGGCGCCGGCCCTTCTCCTGGTCGAGTTGCCGCGTCAGGGGTCGGTGGATCGCGAGGTGCCTATTCATGGTCAGCGGTGACAGATGTAGCAGCTGTCGAGGTGGCGGGGCTGGATGTCGAGCTCCGCCATGCGCCTTCGACCAAAGGCGGCCCGGTCCGGCGGCGGCTGCCAGTCGAGGTTGAAAACCTGCTCCGGCGGTCGCAGATGCGGCGCCGGATCGCGGTGACAGTCGAGACAGAAGCGCATGTAGAAGGGCCGGGCCTGATAGATGCGGGTCATTCGATCGACGGGCCCGTGGCACTCGGCGCAGCCGACACCTCGGGCGACGTGGATCGAATGGTTGAAGTAGACGTAGTCCGGCAGGTCGTGGATGCGGTTCCAGCGCAGCGGCCGGTCGTCGGTGAAGCTCTGGCGCACCGGGGCCAGCGCTGCCGCGTTGCTCCACAGCTGCGAGTGGCAGGTCATGCAGGTGTGGCTCGGCGGGTAGCCCGCGCTGGCGGCGGTCTCGACCTGGTCGTGGCAATAGCGGCAGTCGATGCCGAGCTCGCCCGTATGGTGCTTATGGCTGAAAGGCACCGGCTGCTCCATCGCCACCCCTACGCCGGTGAGGTAGTCCGATCGAACGAGACCACTCGCCAGCAGCAGCCCGCCGGCGACGAGCCCCGATATGATGATGAGCCCCAACCTGAGATAGGAATCCGCCGCCCGGGAAAAAACTTGAGCCATCGACCACCGAGCCCTCCCGTGTAGACACACAACGGCTCGCCCCTCGGCAAGTTCCTCTCTCGCGCCTTGTCGATCAGCCGGCGCGGCGGGTGACGCAGGCGCGGGGAGCGCCGAAAGCAGGCCGAGAGCACGGCCGGGACCTTTCCTTCGCCGACGCGCTCAATGCCTGCGCCACAGTAGCGAGGAAAGCCGGAAGGGCGTCAGCGGATCGAGGATGCGGGTGCCGGGCATGACATGCGTCGGTCCCCGGTCTCGAATACCCAGCCCCTCGAGCCTGCGAGGACCGTCATTCAGTCGTTCGATCGCGGCGATGATGGAGCCTGTGGATCGGGCTGCTTCGGCGAACGCCCCGGCAGTCTTGCCGAGGTGCTCCGCAATCACGCGGTTGCGGACGGCACGAATGCCGGCGGCCGTGCGCTGCTCGCCGGCCTCGAGGGCCATGTCGCATTCGGCATCGAGCCCCATCGAGCGGCGGTTGAGGTTGGACGAGCCGATCTTCAAGAACTGGTCGTCGACGACGAGCAGCTTCGAGTGAACGAGAATTTCGACCTGGCTGGAGCCACGAACGACGGGGCAGTATGCGCGAAAGCGGCCGTGCCTGTCGGCGCGGCGGAGGCGCCTGACCAGTCGGTCGCGGTTGTTCCCCATGACCCATTTCTCGATGACGCCGCGTGCAGCCCGGCTGACGACCACGACGATCTCGGGCCCGCCTTCTCGCGCCAGATGTCTCGCCAGAACGTCTGCAATCCGGGGTTCGGCGAAGTACTGCGTTTCGATGTATATCCGACTCTTCGCCGCGACGAGAGCGTCGAGAACGAGCGTCTCCACCTCGCGGACCTCGGGCGCACCGTTATAGGCCGGCGCCGTTCGCGCCACAGCCATGGGAACATTCTCGAAATCGGGCTCCACGTCAGACGGCCAAGGGTCGAGCGAACTCGTCGAGGATGTGATGGTCTCGCCGGTCACCACTCGCCAGCGCTCCCGAGCGATCCGACAGACAGCTTGCGCGGCCGCACCATCGATCATCCACTGCAGGTCATGAACCGGTCGGTAGGCGCCGCCGTCGGGGCTGGTGCGGCCGCCGTCGTTCGGGGCGTGGCGGGTCGTGTCCCAGCGTTCGACCGTCAGGTCGATCCCGCCGACGAAGGCGATGGAATCGACGCAGACGATCTTCTGATGCTGCGCCGCGTAGATCGGGTGCAGGCTGTCCAGCGCGACCCGGATGCGGGGATGCTCATGCCAGGAGGCGCCGAACAGCAAGGGAGCGGTCGCGCCAGGCGAATGCACGGTCGCCAGGTTCCAGACCAGCACGCGCACCTCGAGGGTCGGCCGCTCCTCCACCAACGCGCGCAGGAAATTGCCGAGTTGTTCCGACTGCCGCGAGTCCGGGTGGAGGGCGATGCCGGCGTCGAAATCCCACCCGAGGATCAGCACCGAGCGTTCGGCCTTCCTGAGGACGCTGTGCAGGGCAGCAAAGTACCGGGCAGCGTCCACGATAACAGCGGCACGCCGCGCGGCCGCGATCGTGCCGCAGTTGCGTCCGACACGGAGGATGGGTCCCGCGTGTGGACGGATCGAACAGCCGCCACCGCGTTGCTTCATGTGAGTTCTCGCCGCTTTCAGCACGCCGGCCGACGGGAGCCGGCGAGCCGGCTCGCTTTCGGGCAACGTCATGACCTAGACCTGCTTGACCGCGGTTTCCCGCGGCCAATGGCGGAGCTTGCGGCAGGCCTCGACAAAGGGCTGGGCGTCGCTGCTCGAGTCGAGCGCGATGCACGCTTCGTCCAGCGCCTCGAGGATGCCGGCCTTCCGCAGCAGCGGCTCGGCGGCGGGCGAATAGGCGATGAACTTCAGGTGGGCGAAGGCATCGGCTACGAAGTCGCGGGCCGTCGCCTCGTCGACGAGCTGGGCGCAGCCGGCCTCGGACGGGAGGATCGCCACTGCGTCGAAGAGGACCGAGGGGCCGCCGTCGATCTTCTCGTCCGCCTCGAGCCAGGTTCCGTCGCTGGCTTCGACGCCGCCCACCATGGGGGCGACGAGCTTCAGCATGGCGCCTTCCTTCTCCAGGGCGGTCTTGAGCGCGGCGAGGATCTCCGCATCGACGCCATCGGTGACGAGCGCGCCGACCTTGCGCCCGGCGAACGACCGCGGGCCGTTGAGCAGGATGCTGAGGGCTGGTGACCTTGCCAGATCGGTGCGCGGCTCGACGGCGGGTGGGGCGGCGTTGGGCAGGCTCTTCAGGCGCAGACCCGCGGCCACCTTCGTGCCCAGATCTTCGTCGACGGTGAGCAGGTGGGCCACCATGCGCTCGCGGATCGCCACGGTCTCGACCTTCGAGAGCTCGAAGGTGAACGCCGACACGATATGGTTTTGCTCCACCTCGGTCTGGCTGCGATAGAACTGGCGTGCCTGGCTGTAGTGGTCGGCGAAGCTTTCCGGGCGCATCCGCAGCTTCTGGCCGCTCACCTCGGCCGGGTAGGTGCGAAAACCCGTTCTCGGCGCCTCGCGCGGCCCGCCGAACGAGTTCGGCTGATACAGGGCGCGGCCCTTCGGCACCTGCATGCGCATGTGGCCGTCCTGCTGGAAATTGGCGAACGGGCAGCCGCGCGGACTGTTGACGGGGATCTTGTGGAAGTTCGGGCTGCCGAGCCGCTTGAGCTGGGTGTCGAGATAGGAGAAGTTGCGACCCTGCAGCAAAGGATCGTCCGTGAAGTCGATGCCGGGCACGACGTTCTGCGTGCAGAAGGCGACCTGCTCGGTCTCGGCGAAGAAGTTGTCGACGACCCGGTCGAGCACCATCCGGCCGACCCGCCGGATCGGCAGCACCTCCTCGGGGATGATCTTGGTCGGGTCGAGGACATCGAAGTCGAATTGCTCCGCGAAGGCCTCGTCGAAGAGCTGCAGCCCCATCTCCCATTCCGGATAGTCGCCCATCTGGATCGCGTCCCAGAGATCGCGACGATGGTAGTCCGGATCTGCGCCGTTGATCTTCAGCGCCTCGTTCCAGACCACCGACTGCATGCCGGATTTGGGCTTCCAGTGGAACTTGACGAAGGTCGACTTGCCCTCGGCGTCGACCAGCCGGAAGGTGTGGACGCCGAAGCCCTCCATGAAGCGGAGCGAGCGCGGGATCGTCCGGTCCGACATGATCCAGAGCGCCATGTTGATGCTCTCGGGCGTCAGCGAGATGAAGTCCCAGAACGTGTCATGCGCCGTCTGCGCCTGCGGGAAGCCGCGATCGGGCTCCTGCTTCGCCGCGTGGACGAGGTCCGGGAACTTGAGCGCGTCCTGGATGAAGAAGACCGGGATGTTGTTGCCGACGAGGTCCCAGTTGCCCTCCCTCGTGTAGAACTTGACGGCGAAGCCGCGCACGTCGCGGGCGATGTCGGCCGAGCCCTTGTTGCCCGCCACGGTCGAGAAGCGGGCGAAAACCTCGGTCTTCTCGCCCTTGCGCTGGAAGAGGTCCGCGCGAGTCACGTCGGCGAGCGACTCGTAGGTTTCGAAATAGCCGTGGGCACCCATGCCGCGCGCGTGCACGACCCGCTCCGGGATGCGCTCGTGGTCGAAATGGAAGAGCTTCTCGCGAAAATGGAAATCCTCCATCGCCAGGGGGCCGCGCGGCCCGATCCGCAGCGAGTTCTGGTCGTCCGAAACCGGCACCCCCTGGTTGGTGGTGAGGACCTCGCCATCGCCGCCAGCTATCTGGTGGTACTCGCCACCGTCGCCGCGCTGCAGCTTCTGGTCCGCGACCTCGATCGCGTCACGCTTCTCGGACATGGATTTCCTCCTCGACAGGGTTGAAGGAATGGAGTGAATTCAGGACGTTCGTGCCGCCTGCTCCGCCATGAGCAGCCGGTCCGGCGTCAGCGGCAGCTCCCTGATCCGCAACCCTGTGGCGTGCCACACGGCGTTGGCGATGGCGGGTGCGACGCCGCAGAGCGCGATCTCGGCGATGCCCTTGACGCCGAGGGGGTTGAAGATCCGATCCTCGCTCTCGACGAAGACGGCCTCCAGCTCCTCCACATCGGCGTGGACAGGCACCAGGTACTCGGCGAGATTGGCGTTCATGACCCGGCCCAGGCGGTCGTCCCATTCGCCGGCTTCCATGAGCGCCATGCCGATGCCCTGGACCATGCCGCCGATCGCCTGGCTGCGGGCGGTGCGGGGGTTGACGATGACACCGCCGTCATAGGCGCCGACCAGCCGTGGCACGCGGACGGTGCCGAAATCCGGATCGACCCTCACTTCGGCAAAGACGGCGCCGAAAGCGTAGCTGGAATGCGTCCCGGCTTCCGCGCCCGGCTCGGCCGCGCCATCGACCTCGAAGCTGTCACGGCGAAGGCGCATGAGCGTCTCCACCGGATGCTCGCCGTCCTCGGCGCCGTCGAGCCTGGCGATGTCGTCGCGAAGCTTCTTGCAGCCGGCCGCGACGGCGTTGCCGACGCTCGCCATCGTCATCGAGCCGCCATGGACGGGCGCCATGGGCAGGCTGCTGTCGCCGAGCTCGAAGGTCACCCGCTCGACGGGCAGGTCCAGACGGTCCGCCGCGACCTGGGTCATCGAGGTATAAGTGCCGGGACCCATGTCGCTGGCCGCCGTCCGCACGACCGCCGTCCCATTGGCGAAGAGCCTGATGCGCACCGAGGCGGGTGCCTGCATCGCGGGCCAGACCGCGGTCGCCATGCCGTAGCCAACGAGCATGTTGCCATCGTGCATGGCCCGGCGCCGCGGATCGCGCTTCTCCCAGCCGAAGCGAAGGGCCGCGGTCTCGTAGCACGATCGCAGCGCCTTGCTCGAGAAGGGGAGGTCCTTCTTCAGATCACGCTCGGCGTAGTTCTTGAGCCGGAACTCCAGCGGATCCATGTCCATGGCGTCCGCCATCTCGTCGATCGCCATTTCCAGCGCGAAGACGCCAGTGACGGCACCCGGGCCGCGCATCGGCGTCGGCGTATTGGTGTCGAGCTCGACCAGCCGGTAGACGGTCCTCGCGCTCATCGTATCGTAGAGCATGCCGACTGGATCGAGGACTTCCTCGCCGTAATCCTCATAGGCCGACGTGAGGCCGTAAGCCGTCTGGATGACGGAGCGCAGCCTGCCGTCCTCGTCCGCGGCCAGCTTGACGTCCTGCAGCGTGTAGGGGCGGTAGCCGACCGCGGTGTAGAGTTCCCGCCGCGTGAGCTCGAGGCGAACCGGCCGGCGGGCGATCCTCGCTGCCATGGCGGCCATGGTGACGTGCGGCCAGCAGCGCAGCGCCGAACCGAACGCGCCGCCGACGAAAGGCGAGATGACCCGGACCTCGTCCTCGGCCAGCCCGAAATTGCGCGTGATCTGATCGCGGACGTTGTCGACCCATTGCGACTTGTCCCAGAGCGTCAGCTTGCCTTCGTCGTCCCAGGCGGCAATGGTCGCATGCGGCTCCATCGCATTGTGGAAGAGCCGCGGCTGGAGATAGCTGCCCTCGATGCGCCGGGGGGCCGAGGCGAAAGCGCCCTCGGCGTCGCCCCGCTCCCATTCGGCCGGGTAGCTCTCTCGAGTCCCGTCGCTGGGCGGGCGAGCCCTGGCGCGGTCGAAGACGAGCCCTGCACCGTCACTCGGGACGCAGGTGAAGGAGACAAGGGCCGCGGCCGCGCGCGCCGTTTCCTGTGATTCGGCAATCACGAGAGCGATGGGCTGACCGGCGAAGAGGATCTCGTCGGAGTGCAAAGGCCTGAGCTGCTCGCCCTCGCCTGGATCGACCGGAGCCGCATCGACCGGCTTCCAAGGCAGCCGTGGGGCATTCAGATGGGTCACGACCGCGATGACACCCGGCACGCTCTCGGCCGCGTCGGTCGCGATCGATTTGATCCAGCCCCGAGGGATCGTGCCGTGGACGAGCGCCGCATAGGCCATGTTCTCCGGGTGGAACTCGGCGGCATAGGTGGCTGTACCGGTCACCTTGGCCGGACCGTCGACGCGAGCTACCGGCTTGCCGATGGCGCCCATCAGAGCCTCTCCCTCAACTCGGTCAGGGCGCGGGCGATCGTGCGCGGCAGCAGCGCCAGCTTGTACGCGTTGTCCCCATGGGCCACGGCGTTCTGCACGGAAAGAGCGGCGGCCTCCGCGAAGGCTTCGGCCGTGGCTTGGCGCCCCTGCAGGGCAGTCTCGACCTGCCCCAGCCGCCAAGGCTTGGTGGCGACGCCACCGACGGCCACACGCGCGTCCGCGATCCTGCCGCCGTGGTCCAGCTCGAGGGCGACGGCCGCCGAGCAGATCGCCCATTCGAACTCGCCCCGGTCGCGGACCTTGAGATAGTGCGAATGGCGGGCGAGCGGTGTGCGGGTGAGCCGGTAGCCTTCGATGACCTCGTCCGGGGCTAGATTATGCTCCAGATGCGGGGTGTCGCCCGGCAGTCGGTGAAGCTCCGTGAAGGGCAGCCTTCGCTCGCCCCGCGCACCGACGACCAGCACCGTCGCATCGAGGGCCGCCATGGCGACGGCGAAGTCCGACGGGTGAGTTGCGATGCAGTGCTCGCTGCCGCCCAGGATCGCGTTGATGCGATTGCGCCCTTCGAGCGCACCGCACCCCGACCCGGGCTCCCGCTTGTTGCAGGGTGTGGACTGGTCGCGGAAGTACAGGCATCGGGTCTTCTGCAACGGATTGCCGCCGACCGTCGCGAGATTGCGCACCTGCGGCGAGGCGGTGACGATCAAGGCCTCGACGATGGCGGGAAAGGCGTCGCGCACCGGGGCACTCTCGATGACCTGGTTCAGACGCACGAGCGCACCGAGACGGATCTCGTGGTCGTCGACCTCGATCGCACGCAACCCCTCGACGCCGTTGATGTCGACGACCAGGGGCGGCGGCAGCACGTGCTCCTCCAGACGCTGGAGCAGATCGGTGCCGCCAGCGATGACCTCGGCAGCGCGATGCGAGCCGATCACCTCCGTCGCGCTCTCGAGCGACGCGGCACGGGCGTAGGCAAGCCCGCTCATGGCCTCGTCCCCACGGCGGTTTCGAAGATCGCCTCGACGATGTTCACGTAGGCGCCGCAGCGGCAGATATTGCCGCTCATGTATTGTCTGATCTCGGCTCTCGAACCGGCATGGCCTTCCTCGATGCAGCCCACGCCCGACATGATCTGTCCGGGCGTGCAGTAGCCGCACTGGAAGCCGTCATGGTCGAGGAAGGCCCGTTGCAGCGGGTGAAGCAGACCATCGCCTCCGCGCAGGCCCTCGATCGTGGTGATGTGGCGCCCCTGGGCCATGACCGCGAGCACCAGACAGGCATTGACCCGCTCGCCGTCCATGAGGACGGTGCACGCGCCACACTGACCCAGGGCGCAACCCTTCTTGGTCCCGTTCAGGTGAAGGCGATCGCGCAGCGCATCGAGCAGGGTGGTGCGCGCCTGAACGTCGAGGGCGTGCTCCCTGCCATTGACCTCGAGGGTCACGCGCATCGTCGAGCGGGCCTGGACAGCGCCACCCTCGGCACCAGTCGAAGCGTTCTCCATCGTCCGTGGCCTCCTCGGCGGAAGTACGAATACACGGGGACGACAAGCTCTCGCTTGGCCTGCCTGCGACCCGCGCCGTCCTCGGACGCTCAACCCGTCATGTGGTCGGCGGTTCCGGCAGAGCTCGGGCAGGCCATCCCTCCGAGGGCGAGCTGGCTCTGTGCCACGTTTGAGGAAGCTTGCTCGCGAACCCTGTGGCGAGTTCCGCAAGGCTGCGTTGGCACCGAGCCTCAGCGGCGCTTTTTTTCCTCGGCCAGGCTGCGCCGGAGCGCATCGAAGATGGAAACCACGTTATCGCCGCTGGCCGCCACCGGGGCGGCGGTCCGCTGGCGCTTCGGCGCGGGCTTCCGCTTGCGCTGCTTCGCGGCGACGAGCCCGGCCAGTCGACCTTCGACCGGATCGGTGACGAGCGTCGGGGCCCAGGGACGGGTGCGGGCCTCGATCAGCTCGCCCAGGAGCCCCATCAGCTTCTCGTCGGGCCCCTGCTCCTCGACCTTCGCGAAGGCCGCCTCGGCCGAGCGCACCTCGTCGCCGTAGCGCAGGGTCCAGGCGACGATGCCCCTCTCGCGCGGCTCCAGCATCAGGGCGCGCTCCCGCCGATACAGCACCACTCGCGAGATGGCGACAGTGCCGGTCCGCTCCATGGCCTCGCGGATGACGGCGAACGCCTCCTCGCCCACCCTGTCGTCGGGGAAGAGGTAATGCGGCGTGTCGAGCCAGATCCAGCCGATCGAATCGCGCTCGACGAAGCAGTCGATGTCGATCGTTCGCGTGCTCTCGAGCGCCACGCTCTCCAGCTCCTCGTCCTCGAGGATCACGAGGCGATCTTCGGCCACCTCGTAGGCCTTCGCCAAGGCGTCGTCGGTGACGGGCGTGCCGGTTTCGGCGTCGACATAGCGTGACGTGATCGTGTTGCCGGTCTCCCGGTTGAGCGTGCGGAAGCGGATCTTTTCCCGGTCCGAGCTGGCGGGCACCATGGCCACGCGACAGCTCACGAGAGAGAGCTTCAAATATCCTTTCCAGAACGTTCTCGGCGCCATCGCACCACCTTTCGATTGCCGTCCCAACCAGGGCCAGCGGCGAAAGGTTCCCTTGAAGATCCCGAGTGGCCGCACTTCCGGAATCGCCACCACGTCGCGGTCTCTTTGGAAGGACCCGAAAGAGCGGCCACGGCCGCGTGTGGGCCATTTGCGGGATCGACGACGTGAGAGCTTGGCGGATGGGGTGGGATTCGAACCCACGGTGGGGATGAACCCACGCCGGTTTTCAAGACCGGTGCTTTCAACCGCTCAGCCACCCATCCGATGACTCGAGATTAGTGCATCGGGCGGGCGAACGGCAATCGTTGCGCGGCGGGCAATGGGGCCGCTGCGACGGTCGTCGGGATTGACGGTCTCGTGGCGCGGGTCTATGGCGATCGATCATCTGGAACGACGTTCCGCCAAATGGAACACGACGGCAACTCGACAGGGAAGGCCAAGCATTGCCATGAGCCAGGTTCGTGATCGTCTTTTCGGCATCGTGCCACCGACGACCACCGCGTTCGATGCGGCGGGCGAGATCGACGAGGCCGGGATTCGCGCCCAGGTGCGCTTTCTGCTGGGCGCCGGGGTGCATGGGCTGGCGGCTGGCGGCAGCACCGGCGAGGGGCATACGCTCGACCACGAGGAGTTCGTGCGCCTCATGGAGACGACCGTCGACGAGGTGGCGGGGCGCGTGCCGGTCGTTGCCGGCATCATCGTCGACAGCACGCGCGACGCCATCCGCCGCGCCAGGTCGATCGCGCACCTGGATGTGGTGGCCCTGCAGGTCACGCCGGTGCACTACCTGTTCAAGCCGAGCGACGACGCCATGGTGGAGCATTTCCGCCGGCTGGCGGGCGAGACCGGCAAGCCGATCCTGATCTACAATGTCGTGCCCTGGGTCTATCTCTCGCCGCAGCTCCTCTATCGCATCTTCCGCGAGGTGCCGGGCGTGGTCGGGGTCAAGCAGAGTGCCGGGGACCTCAAGCGCGTCGCCGACCTCCTGTTCATCACCGAGCCCGAGGATCTCGTCTTCACGGCCGTCGACGCCCTCCTCTACCCGGCCTTCATGCTGGGGGCGCACGGCACCATCGCCGCCCTGCCGACCGCGGCACCGCATGCCTGCGTGGCGCTCTGGGACGCCTGCCAGGCGGGAGACCATGCCCGGGCGAAGGAGCTGCATCTGCAGCTCCTGCGGGTCTGGAACGCGATCGAGGCGGACAACCTGCCGGCCTGCACCAAGTATGCGCTGACCCTGCAGGGCTGTGCCGCCGGCCTGCCACGGCCGCCGATGCACGCGCCGAGCGAGACGCAGAAGAAGAACATCCGCGAAGCCTTGCAGGCGATGGGGGTATCGCTACAGACTGCCGCCTGAAGCTGCACGACAAAACGCCCGGGGAGGCAACAATGAACGAAAGAGCAGGAATCCGTCTGGCGGCAGCGGGGCTGGTCGCCGCCGTCACCCTCGCCACGACCTCGGCGGCGCTGGCCGCCTGGCCGGAGCGGCCGGTCACGTTGATCGTGCCCTGGTCGGCCGGCGGCGGCACCGATGCCACCGGGCGGATCGTGGCATCGATGCTGGAGGAGCGGCTCGGCCAGCCCTTCAACGTCGTCAACCGCACCGGCGGCGGCGGCGTGGTCGGCCATACCGACATCGCCAACGCGGCGCCCGACGGCTACACGCTCGGCGTCATCACCACCGAGCTCTCGATGTTCCACTGGATCGGCACCTCGCCGCTGACCTTCGAGGACTACAGCCTCTTCGGGCTCTACAACACCGATCCGACGGCGATCCACGTGCGGGCCGACTTCGAGGCGGCCGATCTCGGCGCGCTGCTCGAGATGGTCGACGCTGCGCCCGGGCAGCACAAGGCTTCCGGCGCCAACCAGGGCGGTGCGGCGCATCTCGGGCTCGCCGGCCTGCTGCAGGCCTCGGGCCGCGCACCGGACGCCATTCCCTGGATCCCGGCCGAGGGGGCGGCACCCTCGCTGCAGCTTCTGGTCTCGGACGCCATCGACGTCGTCAGCACGACCATGCCCGAGGTGCGCTCGCTGGTCGATGCGGGCGAGGTCAGGACGCTGGCCGTCATGGCGAGCGAGCGTGACCCGGCCTTCCCGGACATCCCGACCGTCGCCGAGGCCATCGACGTCGACTGGACGACCGGCGCCTGGCGCGGCATCGCCGGGCCCGCCGGCATGCCGGAGGAGGTCGCGGAGGTGCTGGTCCCGGCGCTCGAGGAGATCGTCGCCAGCGCCGAGTTCAAGGAGTTCATGGCCGGCCGCGGCTTCGGCGTCACCTGGGCGGCACCCGACGACTTCGCGGCCTATCTCGCCACGGCCGACGCGAATTTCGGTGCGGCGATGCAGGCGGTGGGTCTCGCCAAATAGGTCATGCGGCTTGCCGATGGCCTGTCGGGTGGCGTCGTCGTCGCCGGCGCCGCCCTCCTCCTCTGGACGGCGTCCGGCCTCCCCGACATGCCCGGCCAGCGTTTCGGCCCGGCGACCTTTCCGACCCTGATCGGCATCGCCATGGCTGCCGCCGGCCTGGTCGTGCTCTGGCGCGGCGGGGCCGAGCGACCGCTCTTCTCGATCGGCACGCTCGGCCATGACCGCCGGGTGCAGGTGGCCGTGCTCTGGCTGCTCGGTGGTCTGGTGGCGATGCTCGTCCTCTGGCAGCCGGTGGGCTTTCCGCTGCTCGCCGCGGTCTACAGTGGCGGGTTGATGCTGATCCTCGGCGTGCGCCCCCTTCCGGCAGTCTTCTGGGCCTGCGCCGTGTCCGTCGTTGTCCATCTCGTCTTCACCCGCCTGCTCCTCGTGCCGCTGCCGGCCGGGCCGCTCGGCTTCCTGCTCTAGGCATCGCCCATGGCCGACCTGCTCGCCGCCTGGGCACTGGTGCTCGATCCGGAGGTGCTGCTCGTCATCCTGGCGGCGGCGTTCTTCGGGCTCTTCGTCGGCGCAGTGCCCGGCCTCACGGCGACCATGGCGACGGCGCTCCTCGTGCCGGTCACCTTCTTCATGGCGCCGCTGCCCGCGGTCGCCGCCATCGTCGCCTGCACCGCCATGGCGATCACCGCCGGCGACATACCGGGTGCGCTCCTGCGCATTCCCGGCACCCCGGCCTCGGCCGCCTACACGGACGAGGCCTATGCGCTGACCCGCGCCGGCCAGCCGGAGCTGGCACTCGGCGCCGGCCTCGTCTGCGCCGCCCTCGGTGGCCTGTTCGGTGCGCTGGTGCTGGTCGTCGCCGCCCCGCTGCTCGCCCGCATCGCCCTCGGCTTCTCCAGCTTCGAGTATTTCTGGCTCGCGGCCCTGGGTCTCACCTCGGCCGCCTTCGTCAGTGCCGCGGACCGGGCGAAGGGCGTGGTCTCGCTCACGCTCGGCCTCTTCATCGCGACGATCGGACTCGACATCACCTCGGGCCTGCCGCGCTTCACGTTTGGCTCGGTCGAGCTCATGGGCGGGGTCAGCTTCATTCCCGCGATGATCGGCATGTTCGCGGTCTCCGAGGTGCTGCGCAACATCACCGATGGCACGTCCCTGGGCACGGTGCCGAAGGTCAATGTCGGCAACCCGTTCAGGGGGCTCGGGGCCGTGCTCTGGCGCTATCGGCTGAACGTGCTGCGCGGCAGTGCGCTCGGCACGACGGTGGGTGCCCTGCCCGGCGCCGGCGGCGACATCGCCGCCTGGATCGCCTACGCCAACGCCAAGCGCTTCTCGAAGACGCCCGAGAAGTTCGGCCAGGGCCATGTCGAGGGCATCGTCGAGGCGGGCTCGGCCAACAATAGCGGGCTCAGCTCGGCCTGGGTCCCGGCCATGGTCTTCGGCATCCCGGGCGACGCCATCACGGCGATCGCCATCGGCGTGCTCTTCATGAAGGGGCTCAATCCCGGCCCCAGGATCTTCGTCGAGCAGCCGGCGATGCTCTATGCCATCTTCATCACCTTCTTCCTTGCCAACCTGCTGCTCATCCCGCTCGGCTGGCTGGCGATCCGTGCCGCGCGACCGGTCCTCGCCGTGCCGCGCAACCTGCTCCTGCCGCTCATCCTGATCTTCTGCGTGGTCGGCGCCTTCGCCATCAACAACACCGTCTTCGGCATCGCCGTGATGCTGGTCCTCGGCGTCGTCGCCTGGCTCATGGAATCGAGCGGCTATCCGATCGCCCCGGTGATCCTCGGGATCGTCATCGGCCCCCTGCTCGAGCAGAACTTCATGATCTCGATGATGATCGGCGACGGTGATCTCCTGGCCTTTTTCGCGCGCCCGATCGCCGCCGTGCTAGGTGTCATTACGGTCGCGGTCTGGTTGGCCCCCCTGGCTCTCCGGCTCGCCCGTGGATGGCGGCCGGGCCCACATCCTTGAAGCCGATACCCTTGAAGGAGCTCCGCTTGGATACGCCATCGACGCTTGAGAACCCGGCCATCGATGGGCTTCGGGCCCTCTTCGGCGAGCGCTGCTCGACCCGGCCCGCCGAGCGCGAGCAGCACGGTCGCGGCGAATCCTACCATCCCTGCCGGGCGCCCGACGCCGTCTGCTGGCCGGGCTCGACGGACGAGGTGGTCGCCGCGGTGGAGATCTGCCGGCGGCACAGGTTTCCCATTGTGCCTTTCGGCGTCGGCACGTCGCTCGAGGGGCATGTGGCCGCACTGGAAGGCGGTGTGGCCCTCGACCTTTCGCGCATGAACCGCATCCTGATGGTGCGGCCGGAGGACATGGACGTCACGGTCGAGGCCGGCGTGACCCGCAAGCAGCTCGACCAGGAGCTGCGCGACAGCGGGCTCTTCTTTCCGATCGACCCGGGTGCGGATGCCACGCTAGGCGGCATGGCGGCGACCCGCGCCTCGGGCACCAATGCGGTGCGCTACGGCACGATGCGCGAGAATGTCCTGGCCCTGACCGTGGTCCTGGCCGACGGCCGCGTCGTCAAGACCGCCAACCGGGCGAGGAAGTCGTCGGCCGGCTACGATCTCACCCGGCTGTTCGTCGGCTCGGAGGGCACGCTCGGCGTCATCACCGAGGTCACGCTCCGGCTCCACGGGCGACCCGAGGCGGTGGCTTCGGCGGTCTGCTCGTTCCCGTCCGTCGACCAAGCGGTCGCCACCGCCATGGAGACCGTCCAGGCCGGCATTCCCGTCGCCCGGATGGAGCTCTTGGACGGCAATGTCATGGAGGCGGTCAACCGCTTCTCGAAGCTCGACTACCCGGCGACGGCGACCCTCTTCCTCGAGTTTCACGGCAGCGCCGCCAGCGTCGAGGAGCAGGCGGCCATGGTCGGCGAGCTGGCAGCCGGCAATGACGGCTCGGCCTTCCGCTGGGCGCTTCGCCCCGAGGAGCGCAATGCCCTCTGGCAGGCGCGCCACGACCTCCACTACGCGACGCTGGCGATGCGACCGGGTGCCAAGGTCTGGGGCACCGATGTCTGCGTACCGATCTCGGCGCTCGGCGAATGCATCCGGGAAGCCCGCCGCGCCGCCGCCGAGGCGCCCTTCTTCGTCACTACGCTGGGTCATGTGGGCGACGGCAATTTCCACATGGGCTATCTGATCGACATGGCCGACCCGGCGGAGCTGCAGGCGGCCGAACGGCTCAACGAGCGCCTGGTCCGCCATGCCATCAGCCTCGGCGGCACCTGCACCGGCGAGCACGGCGTCGGCTATGGCAAGGCGAAGTTCATGACGCTCGAGCATGGCGACGCGGCGGTCTCGCTGATGCGCCAGATCAAGCACATGCTCGACCCGGAGAACCTCTTCAACCCCGGCAAGATCCTGCCGCCGGCCTAGGGGCGGGAGGTTAGGGAAATGTCCAGGTCAGCGCGAAATCCTGGTCGAGGGCCTGCAGCTCGAACGTCATCGCTTCGGCCGTCGCCCAGTCATGGCCGTCCGGCAGAACGACCATGACCCTGGCCCGGGCGGCGTGGAGGGCACCACCGAGGGCGGGCTCGAGCGCCACATCGTGTTCCAGGAAAGTGCCGGGCAGATTGGAGCCCGTGCTGTCCCGAAAGGTGACGATCAGGGCGTCGGAGCGCAAGGCTTCGGGCGTTTCGGCGATCACGAGGAGGTCGAAGACGAGGCCGGTGGTCGGGTCGAGGTAGAGCTCGGCGAAGCGGCGGTCGGCATCGCCCTCCGCCAGGAAGCGCTCGGCCGCCCAGGCCCGGCTCTCGAGATAGGCCAAGACCGGCATGGACGGCGTGGCCGTGACCGCCAGAACCGGCCCGGCACCATAGGCGGTGTCCGCCCGCACCATCTGCTCGGTGCGGAAGAGGGAGCCCCAGCCGATCTCACCGGCGAGCTTCTGCAGCCGCTGCGTGAGCTCGAGTGGCACCTCGTCGGACGGCCGGCTGTCGAGCGCGGTCAGGGCCAGCGCCGGGCCGTTGCCACCGAGGCAAAGCCCGATCGGTATGAGACACCAGAAACGCCATTGCCACTCACTGCCCATCATCCGCGGCCTCCTTGCCGCAACTTCCTGCGATAGCTCCAATTGACGACTTGACGCCCGCTCGCCTGTTTCCTCATTATGGAATCATAATCTGGAAAGCGGAACAAGGAGCCGATCGGTTCCTTCGGGGAGGAACGTCAGATCATGCCAACAGAGGTGCTGTTCGTCGGCGAATCCTGGACCACGATCGGCTTTCATCTCAAGGGCTTCGGCATCTACACCAGCGGCGAGTACGACGAGGGTGGCACGCCGCTGATCGAGGCGCTCGAGGCGCATGGCTGCCGGGTGACCTATCTGCGCAACCACGAGGTCGACAAGCGGTTTCCCCGCAGCCGCAGCGAGCTCGCCCGTTACGATGTCGTGGTGCTGAGCGATGTCGGGGCGGACACCTTCCTGCTCAGGCCGGAGACGCTCAAGCAGTCGAAGATCCTGGGCAACCCGCTGCAGGACATCGCCGACCACGTGGCCGAGGGTGCCGGATTCCTGATGGTCGGCGGCTATCTCTCGTTCTCCGGCTTCGGCGGCAATGCCTGCTATCCGAACACGGTGATCGCCGACATCCTGCCGGTGGAGATGCTGCGTGGCGACGACCGGATCGAGCGGCCCGAAGGACTGTCGCCGGTGCGCCTCGTCGACCACGATGCGCTGGCCGGTGTGCCAGAGCCATGGCCGCCCTTCCTCGGCTATCAGCGACTCGTCGCCCGGCCGGGTTCCGAGGTGCTGCTCGGTGCCGGCGACGATCCGTTCCTCACGCTCGGCCGCCACGGCAAGGGGCGGGTCGCCGCCTTCGCCTCGGACTGCTCGCCACACTGGGGCACGCCGGAGTTCGTCGGCTGGGCGCATTACGGCCGTTTCTGGGGTCAGCTCACAGCCTGGCTCGCTGCCGGACGAGGCTGAACGCCGCCCACCGTCATCCACGTTCACAGCAAGAAACGAAAGGGAGACCAGACCCATGACCAGCCTTCGCCGCCTGCTCACCGCCACGGCCGCCCTGGCCCTTGCCGCGATCGCGTCGCCGACCGTCGAGGCGCAGGAGTTCACGCTGCGCATCACCAATCCGGACGCGCCCTACGTCCAGATCGACGACATGAAGTACCCGTATTACGTGTTCGGGATGATGAGCGCCTTCGGCGAGACCGTCGAGGCGCTGTCGAAGGGTCGGATCAAGGCCGAGATCTACCACAGCGGCACGCTCGGCGACCTGCGCGAGAACATGGAAAGCGTGCGCATGGGCGTGCTGGAGGCGACCACGCCCTCGGAAGGCCCGGTCTCGATCTTCTATCCCGAGATCCAGGTCATCACGATCCCCTACGTCTTTCAGAACGCCGCTGTCGCGTGGGAGGTGATGGACGGGCCGTTCGGCCAGAAGCTCTTCGACGGCATGATCGAGCAGGGCTTTCGCGCCGTGGCGATCGGTGAGAATGGCGGGTTCCGCATCTGGGGCAACAATGCCCGCAAGATCGAGACGCCGGATGACATGGCCGGGCTGAAGATCCGGACCATGGAGATCCCGGCGCATCAGGAGATGGTCAAGGCGCTCGGCGCCTCGCCCACCGCGGTGCCCTGGATGGAGGTCTACTCGGCCCTGCAGACCGGCGTCGTCGACGGCGCCGAGCTGCCGACCGTGGGCTCGCTGCAGCAGAACCTGCACGAGGTGCTCGAGTTCATCACGGTGGACAGCCACGTCTACAGCCTGTCCTTCATCATCGTCAGCGAGAAGTGGTTCCAGAGCCTGCCGCCGGACCTGCAGGAGGCCGTGCTGCTGGCCGGCCGGATCGCCACGGTGACCAGCCGCGGCCTCGTCCAGGTGACCGTCAATGACGCGCTTCGCTACTTCTCCGAGAACGGCATCGAGGTGACCTACCTCTCGGGCGAGGCGCAGGCGGCGTTCCGCGAGAAGGCGCAGCCCGGCGTCATCAAGTGGATGGAGGAGACGCTCTCGCCCGAGATCGTCGCCGAGTTCATGGACTCGGTGCGCGCCGCCGAGGCGAAGCTGGGCATGACCCCCAGCCTCTGAGACCACGGGCCTCCAGGCTCACGACCCGGGAGTTGTGGCTCCCGGGTCGTCCCTTTCCCCGCACCGGGTGGCGTCGATGCTCAAGCGGTTCTGTGACCGGCTGGCCTGGATCACCGCGGTCCTGAGCGTCGTCTGCCTGCTGGTGATGACGGTCTCGATCCTCGTCAACGTCTACTTCCGCTACGTGCTCAATGCACCCCTCGCCTGGCCGCCCGAGCTGGCACGCTTCATGATGGTGGCGGTGACCCTGCTGGCCAGCAGCCTCGCCATGCGCAGTGGTGCTCATGTCGGCGTCTCGATTCTGGTGCTGCGCCTGCCGATCCGCGCCCAGGCCTGGCTCTTTTCGCTCAACAGCGCCCTGATCCTGGGTTTCCTGCTGATCCTTCTCTGGTATGGCTGGCAGCTCGCCTTCCTCGAGGGGCCGCGGCAGATGGCGCCCTCGCTCGGCGTCTCGATGATGTTCGCCTTCATCCCGCTGCCGCTCGGCGCCGTCTTGATGATCGTCCATCTGGCCGAGATCACGGTCGAGGCCTGGCGGCGCGCCCGGATCGGTGAGTCGCCGTTCGAGGCCGTCTATCACGACGAGGCGGAGGCGGTGGCCCTCGCGGCAGAGCGGACGCAGGAGGGCTGAGCCGTGGACCCGATGGTCGTCGCCTTCATCGCCTTCTTCGTCTTCCTCCTGATGGGCATCCCCATCACCTTCGTCCTCGGCCTGACGGCCGTCCTCGCTTTCATCCTGAAGCAGGACCTCGTCTTCCTGACGCTCGTGCCACAGCGCATGTTCGCCGGGCTCAACCTCTTCACCATCATGGCGATCCCGTTCTTCCTGCTCGCCGCCGAGCTGATGACGCTGGCGCGGATCACCGACGACCTCGTGCGCTTCGCCGACGCCCTTGTCGGCCGGCTCAAGGGCGGCCTCGCCCATGTCAACGTGGTGGCGAGCGCCTTCTTCGCCGGCATCTCGGGCTCCGCCATCTCGGATGTGGCCGGGCTCGGCTCGATCGAGATCAAGGCGATGACCAGGGCGGGCTACCCCAAGCCCTTCGCGGCGGCGCTCACCGTCGCCTCGTCGCTGATCGGGCCGATCATTCCGCCCAGCATCATCATGGTGCTCTACGGCTCGATCATGCAGGTCTCGATCGCCGCCATGTTCCTCGGCGGCATCCTGCCCGGGCTGCTCATGGTGGCGATGCTGATGGCCATGATCATGTGGATGGCGGACCGGCAGGGCTTCCCCAGACGGCTCGAGAAGCTGCCGCCGGGGGAGATCTGGCAGGCGACGAAGAGCGCCATCCTCGCTTTGCTGATGCCGGCGATCATCCTGGGCGGCATCCTCTCCGGCGCCTTCACCGCCACCGAGGCGGCGGCGGTCGCCGTGGCCTATGCGCTGCTCATCGGGCTCGTGGTCAAGCGCACCCTGCCGCTCCGCGACGTGCCGCCGATGCTGGTCCGCGTCTCGATCCTCACCTCGGTCGTCTTCATGGTGCTGGCCACGGCCAACATCCTCGCCTGGATCATCGGCCTCGAGCGCATTCCGGACGCCATCGCGAGCGGGCTCACCAGCATCACCGAGAACCCCTATCTCCTGTTCCTGCTGGTCAATCTCGTGCTGATCGTCGTCGGCATGTTCATGGATATCGGCGCTGCGGTCATCGTGCTCGCACCGATCCTCGGGCCCACCATGATCGATGCCGGCATCCATCCCGTGCATTTCGGCATCGTCATGTCGATCAACCTGCTGGTGGGGCTCACCACGCCGCCGGTTGGCCCCTGCCTCTTCGTCGCCGCCGGCATCACCGGGCTCAGGATGGAGCAGCTCTCGGTGGCGATGCTGCCGTTCTACGGGCTGCAGGTGGTGTTTCTCCTGGCGATCACGTATTTCCCTTTCCTGACCCTCTTCCTGCCCCGCTATTTCGGGTACATCGCGTGACCGTCGAGACCCCGGCGCAGATCAAGTCGCTCGGCAAGGTGCTGCAGGTCCTCGAGTGCTTCTCGCGATCCGAGCGCGGCCTCGGCCTCGCCGAGATCGCCGGCCGCACGCGCCTGCCCAAGGCCACGACCCACCGCCTGCTCGCCTCGCTCAAGTCGATCGGCTTCATCGAGCAGGATCACGGCGGCGACCAGTATCGGCTCGGCATGAAGCTTTTCGAGCTGGGCTCCGTCGTGCTCGCCAACATGGAGCTGCCGCGCGAGGCGCAGCCCTTCGTCGACCGCCTCGCGGCGATGTCCGGGGCCGCCGTCCATCTCTGCGTCTTCGACGGCGCCCAGGCCGTCTTCATCGACCGGCGCCGCGCCGACAACGCGACCCGCAACACGCTCACCTTGCTCGAGGGGGCTCCCGTGCACTGCACCGCGGTCGGCAAGGCCATGCTGGCGTTCCAGCCGGCGCGCGTCGTCGAGCGGGTGATCGCGGCCGGGCTCACGGGCTTCACGGCAACCACGCTGACCACGGCCGAGCGGCTGCGTGAGGAGCTGGCCCTGATCCGCGAGCGCGGTTGGGCCATCGACGACGAGGAGCACGAGCCCGGCACGCGCTGCATCGCCGCCCCCATCCGCAACGGTGCCGGCCAGGTGATCGCGGCGATCTCGGCGTCCAGCACGCCCGAAATCATCTCGCCCGACAAGGACGAGGCGCATGCGCGGCTGGTCATGGGCATCGCCGGCGAGCTGTCGCGGCGGCTCGGCCATGTGCCGGCTGGCTGACTGGGTATTCGAGGTGACCCGGGCCGGCACTTGCTGCTAGACGGGCGAGAAGGAGACAGAAGCCATGCGCGATTTTCAGCTTCCCGGGCGTTCCGCTGCCTATGCCTCGACGGCGATGGCGGCGACCTCGCACCCGCTGGCGACGCTCACCGCCCTCGACATGCTGAAGGCCGGCGGCCTTGCTGCCGACGCTGCCGTCGCGGCCTGTGCCGTGCAGTGCGTCGTCGAGCCGCAATCGACCGGCATCGGCGGCGATTGCTGGGCGCTCTATTCGCCCAAAGAGGGTGGCGTGACGTCGCTCAACTCGTCGGGCTGGACGCCTTCGGCGATCTCGGCCGAAGGGCTGCGCGGCGAGGGGCTTGAAGCCATGCCGGATGGCGGCGTGGCGAGCGTCACCGTGCCGGGTGCGGTGCGCGGCTGGCAGGCGCTGCTGGACCGGCACGGCTCGATGGGGCTGGACGAGCTGCTGCGGCCGGCCATCGGCTATGCCAGAAACGGCTTTCCCGTGACACCCCGGGTCGCCTTCGACTGGGCCAGGGCAACCTGGCGGCTGGAGCGGAGTGCGGCCGGTCGCGACTTCTATCTGCCGGGCGGGGCGGCGCCGGTGGCCGGCGACACGATGCGGCTGGAGCAGCTCGGCGCCACGCTCGAGACGATCGCCCGGCGCGGTGCCGATGCCTTCTACGAAGGACCGCTGGCGGCGGCCATGACGGCCAGCCTGAAGAGCTTCGGCGGGCTGCATGGCGAGGCCGATTTCGCCGAGTTCCGGCCGGAATGGACCGAGCCCATCAGCGCCACCTACCGGGGCCATACGGTCTACCAGTGCCCGCCCAACGGCCAGGGCGTGATCGCGCTCCTGCTCCTGCAGATCCTGGAGCAGCTCGAGCTCGAAGGGCTCGACCCGAACGGGGCGGAGCGGCTGCATCTCGAGGCCGAGGCGACCCGCCTCGCCTTTCGCGACCGGGATGCCGTGCTCGCCGACCCGCGCCAGGCGGATGTCCCGACCGACCGGCTGCTCGACAAGGCCTATGCCGCCGCGCTCGCCGCCCGGATCGACGCCAGCGCCGCCATGCCGGCGTTGCCGCCGCCGTTGTTGCCGGAGCACAAGGACACGATCTACCTCACGGTGGTCGACCGGGACGGCAATGCCTGCTCCTTCATCAACTCGCTCTACGACAGCTTCGGCTCGGGCCTGGTCTGCCCGGCGACCGGCGTTATCTTCCACAACCGGGGTCGCGCCTTCAGCTTGGCGGCGGGTCATCTGAACGAGATCGCGCCCAGGAAGCGGCCGATGCACACCATCATTCCGGGCCTCGCCTTCAAGGAAGGTGCCATCTGGACGACGTTCGGGGTGATGGGCGGCGACTACCAGCCAGTCGGCCATGCGCACCTGCTGACCAACCTCATCGACTTCGGCATGGACCCGCAGGAAGCGATCGATGCGCCACGGGCCATGGCCTATCCGGGGCCGCTGCAGGTCGAGCGCGGTGTGCCGGCCGCAACGGTGCGGCGGCTCGCGGAGCTGGGCCATGCGCCGGTCGAGGCGGCCTCGCCGCTCGGCGGCGGGCAGGCGATCATGGTGGATCGGGCCCGGGGTGTGCTGGTCGGCGGCTCGGACCCGCGCAAGGACGGGCTGGCGCTCGGCTACTGAGGACCCAGAGGAACGCGCCGATGATCCGCCACATCGTCTTCTTCTCGGCGAAGGACCCGGCCGATCTGCCGGAAATCGAGGCCGGGCTGAGGCGGCTCGAGACGATCGCGGCGGCCGACCGGCTGGAGGTGCGGCGCAATCTCGGGCAGGACGATCTCGGCAACACGGTCGATCTCGTGGTCTATGGCGAGTTCGCCGATGCGGCAGCGCTCGCGGCCTACAAGGCCGATCCGCTCTATGCCGAGGCGATCGCCATCGTCCGGCCGCTGCGCGAGCTGCGCGTGGCGGCGGATGTCGAGACCGACGCCGTGACCGAAGGGCCATAGTCCGGAGAGGCACTTGCCCTTCACGGCTCACATGACTTGTTAAGCCGACCCGCTTCGCGGTAGGTCTGACAACAGCAGACCACGATACGCGGACAGGCTTCCTGCCCATGAACGTCATCGCCTTCGTCACCCAGAAGGGCGGCAGCGGCAAGACCACGCTTTGCGTCAACCTCGCGGTGGCGGCGGAGGCGGCGGGCGGGCGCTGCCTGATCCTCGACATGGACCCGCAGGGCACGGCCGAGGCGTGGTACCACGACCGCGAGGCGGCGAGCCCGAAGCTGGTCAAGCTGGCCGCCGACGGGCTGGCCGAGGCCGTGGCTGCCGCCCGCCGGCAGGGCTTCACCCATGTCTTCATCGACACGCCGGGGCGCGACGAGCCGTCGGTGGCGGCGGCCATCCGCATCGCCGATTTCTGCCTCGTCCCCTGCCGGCCGACCCCGGCCGACATGAAGGCGACGCCGGCGACCATCGCCACGATCCGCCGCCTCGCCAAGCCCGCGGCCTTCGTCCTGAGCCAGACGCCGCCACGGGGCTTTCGCATCAAGGAGGCGGAGATCGGCCTCGCGGTGCTCGGGCCCGTGGCGCCGGTGACGGTGGTCTCGCGCAACGTCTTCCAGGACGCGCAGGGGGCCGGGCTCGGGGTCGGCGAGTTCGAGCCGGGCGGCAAGGCGGCCCAGGAGATCGACGAGCTCTGGGGCTGGCTGGTGAAGAAGATGGAGAAGATGCAGGATGGCACGCAAAAGAACATCGCTTGAGGCCCTGCTCGAGGTCGCCGAGCCGACCCCGCCGACCCAGCTTCGCCCGAAGGCGGCGAAGGCGGCACCCAAGCGGACCATCGCCAACAAGCCGATCAAGCAGCAGACCGTCTATCTGCCCATTCCCGTCTACGAGCAGTTGCGCCGCCTCGCCTTCGACGAGCGAGAGAAGATGCACACGCTGATCATGGAAGGCCTCGACCGGGTCTTCCAGGACCGCGGCCTGCAGTCCCTCGCCGAGCTCGAGGCGAAGTCCTGAGCGCTGTGCAGGCCACCACGTCGTAGGATTTATAGCCTAATTCTTGCCGCCTGTCGAGGGCCTTCGGGTTCGCTCGTTCCTTTCGGGTTTTTCGGGTTCGTTCGTCGGGAGGGGCCGGAAATGCCGGCTCTCCTTGGGTTCGTTTCGGGAAATTCTTGGGTTCGCTCGTCGATTTCCCGGGTTCGATCGTCGATTCCGTGGGTTCGTTCGCTGTCAAACGTCGCGGATCCCGCGACATCCCGACGATTTTGTTGCGGAATCCGCGACATCTTCGGCGGAAATGTCGCGTATACCGCGACATCCCAAGCGGCGATGTCGCAGAATCCGCGACAACCCAAGGGTATTGTGGCGCATGACGCGACAGGAAACGTCGTGCCGCCGCGTCGAGATCCGCGCCCGATCACCTTCTGGCGGATCGTTCAGCTCGTGCAAGACCATCTTCAGCGTGTTGTTCATGGCTCCAGCCTGCCGCAAAGATGTCGGAACCACCTATACACATGCAACAGGCTTGGCGACCGTCGGCCGGCCTTGAGCCAGATCAATAGCGAGACCGGTCGATCATGCGATAGCAGCATGGGTATTTGGGGGTCCAGAGCATGGTCGGGCGAGGGCGTGTTCTCCTGGGCGGCCTCTTGGCCCTGTCAGTCGCTTCCTGCGGGACGCGAGCGATCGAGATACCGTCGGTGCCCCGCTCAGTCAAAAATCTGCCGGGTATCTGGGGCGTGTCGGAGCAGCCACTTGGCGATGCGGGAAGACCGGCCGCACCACTCACCGGCGAAGCGGCAGTAGCGGCCGGCGCCGAGACCGGGGCTCTTGCGAGCATCACGACCGGGGGGATGGCTGCAGCGTCTACGGGTCCGACACCGGCCGCGCTCCTTGCGCCGCTCTTTCTCGGCGTCGGGCTCATTCTGGCACCGGTGACAGCTGCCGTGGGGGCAGTTGGTGGCGCCGCCACGAGAGCCGACCCGGAGGAGGCCGCTGCCGCCGAGAAGAGCTTCAACCGCGCGCTCGACGAGCGCGACAATGCGCAGCCGCTGGTTGCGTCCTTCATCGACGAAGCCGAGCGCCTGGCCGGCCGGACCCTGGCGGACTGCGGAGCGGCCGCCCTGCCCGCCGAGTGCGAGCTCGCCGATGGGGGGAGCCCGAGCGCTCTGCTGCGCCTTTCCTCATTGGAGCACTTCGAGGTGGAAGGTCGCGTTCAGCCCAAGCTTCGCCTGCTGAAAACGCTCGATGCGGAGATTCGGACTCCCGACCGGGATGGTGCCGTGGTCTGGAGAAGCTGGCGCTATCGAGGCGTCCAGCGAAGCTACTTCGAGCTCGCCGCTGACGATGCTCGGCTGCTCCGGGGCGAGCTCGCCGCGGCGCGTGAGGCACTGGTCGCCAAGGCAGTTCAGGACATCTTCCTGATCGGACCGGTGGAACGCCATGAGACAGAGCTGCAACCCGAAGGCACCGTCTGGACGGTGGTGCCGGCGGGTATTTCAGTAGAAATGGTCATCCTCACTCCGCGTGACGCGCGCCCCCAAGACCCGGCTCCGCCGCCTTGAGGGCGGCAAGACCGGCGATGCCGGCATCGATGGCGCTGGATTCGGGCGTTAGGGCGGTGTCGCCATGGCACCAACCCGGGTGCGGGAGCGCAAAGGAGGCCGAGCTGGAGCGACTGGCCCGTGAGCTGCAGTGCGGGTCGGCAGACCTACCGGCGGTGGCGGTGGCGGGCTGCGTAGCGTGCGGGGCCGCGCGTCTCACGCTCGCCGGATGCTCGGTCTACATGGCAGCCGACGGCGACCGTCAGCCGGACCTGGGCGTTGTCGGCGCCGGCGCCAGCCGCGCCACGATCGTGGCCGAGCTCGGGCCGCCCTCGACCGTCGAGAACCGGCCGGGCGGCTCGGTCGCGTGCACCCACGAATACACGATCGGCGACAAGCCCTCCTACGGCCGGGCCCTCGGCCATGCGGTCGCCAATGCGATCACCATCGGCCTCCGGAAGATCATCGGCACGCCCATCGAGATGAACGCCGGCGGCGCCTATCGCACGGCCATCGTCTACGACACGTCCGGCCAAGCGCAGACGATCAACGGGACAAGGCTGGAGTAGGATCCGCACCGATGCGTCGCCGCCTACTATCGCTGCTGCTGCTCGTGCTCGCAGGCTGCCATACGGCCATGCCCGTCCAGACCTCGTTCTTGGGGAGCCCCAACGGGGTCGCGCAGTCGCCACCGCACGTCACGCTCGTGCGTGCGGCGTTCCAGCGAAAGGTCACGCGCGAGGGCGGCGGGTTCGTGCCCGACGCGCTGGTCCCCGACGAGGATCTGTTCGGAAAGCCGGGCGCGTTGTCGGACCCGAGTTGCATCGCCGCCGGTATCCAGCGGACGTTGCCGAACGCTCGATTCGTCGCGACCGGCCGGTTCTGGAACACCATCGTGCCCGGCCGTGAGCGGCTGCCCCTCGCGGAGCTATTGGCCCCGCCCTTATTGGAGCGGCTGACGATGGAAGGAGTCGACTATCTAGTGATTGCCTCGCATCGCCTGCGTCCGACGGAGTACTTCGCCGGGGAATTCATCCTTGAGGGCGGCATAGGCTGGACCATGGAGCAGAAGGCTGCGGCGCTCCTCATCGATCTCGCGAGCGGAGCGCTGGTCGACGCCGCGGAAGCACGGCTCCAATTCGGCACCTACGCATTTCACACGCTCGTCGTCCTGCCTCTCTTCGCAAAGACCTATCCGGCCGAGAATCCCTGCTCGAAGCTGGGTGCGCTCGTTGCAAACCGCCTCGAGCCCGAAGCCAGCGGCGCGACCCCGACGTTCCTGGTCGTCGCCGGCGAGGACGATCTCTACGAGGCGGTGAGCGCCCCCTGACAGAATTTCGTGCGGCCTCTCGGCGTCGCGGCGGCCTGCGCACGGGGACGCTTCGGACTCACGCGCGACTTCGCGATGTGATCGCGCCCCGAATGTGATGAAGTCCGGTCTCGAACGTTCGAGGGAAGACTCAATGGCGGAAGACCGGTCAAAGGAGAGGATGCCGCCAGGCCACGGATGGCGACGAGGCGCTGGGAGCGGGAGTGGCAGAACCACGATGAGGCCCGCCGTCGGGCGAGGACGCCGAGCCTGCGGCGACCCTGACCAGCGGGGAGGCCGAAACGAATATGCAGCCCGAAGGCAGCATGTGGACCGCCTACCGCCGGACGCACCGGCGGGTGAACGTTGAGCAACGACAAGGCAACGACGCGCGGACTCACGTTCGCGACTGTGGGTTTGGAAATCGCGGACGGGTAGCGACGATGACCCTCTCGCTCGCATCGGAGGACACCCGAACATGCCGCGGCCCGCGTCGTTCAGCCTGACCCTATTTCCCCTCAAACCTCCCCTGCCCGGCTCCGGGCCGCGTAGTGCAGCGCCAGTAGCCCGATGATCCCCGCCGCGACGAAGCCGGTCGCAAGCGGGAAGACGGTGGCGTCGTAGAAGCGGCCGAAGGCGGTGGCCCAGAGGAAGGCCACGAGGCTGGAGATGGAGGAGATGAGGGACGCGCCGAGGCCGGCGACGCGGGCGACGGGGCGCATGGCCATGGCGTTGAGGTTGCCGAAGAGGAGGCCGAAGGCGGAGAAGCAGAGGAAGCAGAGGCCCATGAAGAGCCACAAGGGCGGCTGGCCGGCGCTGGCGAGGCCGGCGGCGACGAGGGCGAGGCCGAGGGTGGTGAGGGCCAAGAGGCCGAAGCGGGCGATCCTGGCCATGCCGAGGCGGACGACGATGCGGCTGTTGGCGAAGGAGGAGAGGCCGAGGCCCAAGGCCAGCATGGCGAAGAAGGCGGGGAAGAGGGTGTCGATGGCGTAGAGGTCGAGGAAGAAGGCCTGGGCGGTGCTGATGAAGAGGAGGATGGCGCCGAAGATGGCGCCGGCGGCCATGGTGAGCGCCATGACCTGGCCGTGGCGGAGGACGAGGGCGGCGTTCCCGAGCAGCGGCACGAGGCGAAGTGGGATGCGGCGCTCGGGCGGCAGGGTCTCGGGCTGGCGGATGGCGAGCCAGAGCGCGATGAGGGCGGCCCAGCCGAGATAGCCCGTGAAGATCGCCCGCCAGCCGGCGGTGGCGGTGATGAGCTGGCCGATGGCCGGGGCGATCATCGGCACCAGGATGAAGACCATGAAGATCAGCGAGAGGATGCGCGCCATGGCCTCGCCGGCGAAGCGGTCGCGGATCAGGGCGCGGGACGCGATCTTCGGGCCGCCGACGCCGATGCCCTGGACGATGCGGCCGAGGACGAGCGTTGCGAGCGAGCCGGCGAAGGCGGCGATCAGGCTGCCCGCCACGTAGATGGCGAGGCCCAGCAGGATCGCCCGCTTGCGGCCGATGGCGTCGGCGAGCGGGCCGAAGACGAGATCGCCCACGACCATGCCGAGGATGAAGGTGGTGACGACGAGCTGGGTGGCGAGCGGGTCGGCGACGCCGAGGTCGTGGCCGATCTGGCGCAGCGCCGGCAGCACGGTGTCGATGCTGGCGGCGGTGAGCGAGCTCACCAGCGCGAAGAGGGCGACGA
>JACKIN010000010.1 GCA_020638495.1 Geminicoccaceae bacterium
GGCGTCGACGCTCATCGCCCCGGTGACGAGGGCGGTCCTGAAGAGGGTCTCGATGCGCAGGAGGGCCGCGAGGGCGAGCGCCGTCGAGACCTGGGTGCCGTTGAGCAGCGCCAGGCCCTCCTTGGGGCCGAGGGTGACCGGGGCGAGGCCGGCCTCGGCGAGCGCCTTGCCGGCCGGCAGGGTGGTGCCATGGAGGCGGGCCTCGCCGACGCCGAGGAGGGCGGCGGTCAGGTGGGCGAGCGGGGCGAGGTCGCCCGAGGCGCCGACGGAGCCCTTCTCGGGGATGACGGGCAGGACACCCTTGGCGAGCAGGGCCAGGAGCTGGTCGAGGGTGCCTTCGCTGATGCCGGAATAGCCGCGCGCCAGGCTCGCCGCCTTCATCGCCATGATCAGGCGGACGAGCGGGTCGGGCAGTGGCGGGCCGGTGCCGGTCGAGTGCGAGAGGACGAGGTTCTTCTGCAGGAGCTCGAGGTCGCCCTTGGCGATGCGGGTCGAGGCGAGCTTGCCGAAGCCGGTATTGACGCCATAGACGGTGCGGTTCTCGGCGACGATGGTGCGGATGGCTTCGGCGGAAGCGCGGACGGCGGAGCGGCAGGCCGGGTCGAGGGTGACGGGGGTGCCTGCCAGCACGGCGCGCCATTCGGCGAGGGTGACGGCACCCGGGCGGAGCGTCAGCATGGACGCCAGCGCCCCTCGCGCAGGCTGGCGAAGAGCGGGTTGTAGCCGATGCGGTAGGCGAGCTCGGCCGGGTGGTCGATGTCGAAGATGGCGAGATCGGCGCGCTTGCCGACCTCGAGCGTGCCGATCTCGGCCTCCAGGCCGAGGGCGCGGGCGGCGTTCCTGGTGACGCCGGCGAGGGCCTCCTCGGGGGTCAGGCGAAAGAGCGTGGCGGCCATGTTGAGCACGAGGAGGAGCGAGGTCACGGGGCTGGAGCCGGGGTTGCAGTCGGTGGCGATGGCGATGGGGACACCGTGGCGGCGCAAGAGGTCGACGGGCGGCGCCTGCTTCTCCCGGAGCGTGTAGAAGGCGCCGGGCAGGAGCACGGCGACCGTGCCGGCGGCCGCCATGGCGCGCACCCCGTCCTCCTGGACATATTCGAGGTGGTCAGCGGAGAGGGCGCCGAACCCGGCGGCGAGCACCGCACCCTTGAGGTCGGAGAGCTGCTCGGCGTGCAGCTTGACCGGGAGGTCGACCGCCCTCGCCTTCTCGAAGACGCGGCGCATCTGGGCGGGCGAGAAGGCGATGCCCTCGCAGAAGCCGTCCACCGCGTCGGCGAGGCCGGCCTTGCGCACGGCGGGGATGATCTGGGACACGACGATGTCGACATAGGCATCGGCGCGGCCCTTGAACTCGGGCGGGACGGCGTGGGCGGCGAGGAGCGAGGTCTGGACCTCGACGTCGCGCTCGTCGGCGAGCCGGCGGGCCGCCTCGAGCATGCGGATCTCGCTCTCGAGCTCGAGGCCGTAGCCGGACTTGATCTCGATCGTGGTCACACCTTCGGCCAGGAGATGGTCGAGGCGCGGCAAAGCCTGGGCGACGAGCTCGTCGACGCTGGCGGCGCGGGTGGCCTTGACGGTCGAGAGGATGCCGCCGCCGGCCCGGGCCACCTCCTCGTAGGTCGCACCTTCGAGCCGGAGCTCGAACTCGCGCGCCCGGTTGCCGCCGAAGACGATGTGGGTGTGGCAGTCGACGAGGCCGGGCAGCACCCAGCGGCCGCCGAGATCGGCCGTCTCGGCCGCCCTCGGCGCCGCGCTCAGCGGCCCGAGCCAGGCGATGCGGCCGGCCTCGATCAGGAGGGCCGCATCATCGAGGGCGCCATAGGGAGCACCGCCCGATTGCATCGTGGCGAAGCGAGCGTTGGTCAGGAGCATTCTGGATGTTGGCGCCAAGCGCTTGCCGCCTTTCCGGGATTTGGTCAGAAGCAGGGTTGGACGGGAGGGCAGGATGATCAAGCTCTTTTTTGCGCAGGCGCTCTTGGCCGAAGGCTGGGCCCGGGACGTGGCGGTCGAGGTCGCACCGGACGGGACATTCCATTCGGTCGAGCCAAATGCGGTGCCGGCGCCGGATGCGGCGCGCGCCGCCATCGCCGTGCCGGGCATGGCGAACGTCCACAGCCACGCCTTCCAGCGCGGCATGGCGGGGCTCGCCGAGCGGGCCGGGCCGGCGGAGGACAGCTTCTGGACCTGGCGCGAGGTGATGTACGGCTTCCTCGACAGGCTGACCCCGGACGACGTGCAGGCGATCGCCGGCCAGCTCTATGCCGAGATGCTGGAGGCAGGCTTCACTGCGGTCGGCGAGTTCCACTATCTGCACAACGACACGGATGGCCGGCCTTACGCCGATCCGGCCGAGCTGGCCGAGCGGATCGTGGCGGCGGCGGCGGCGACGGGCATGGCGCTGACCCATTTGCCGGTGCTCTACCACCAGGGCAGCTTCGGCGCGGCACCGCCGGCGCCGGGCCAGCGGCGCTTCGTCATGGATGTCGAGGATCTGCTCGAGCTGGTCCGGACGCTGCGCGCGCGTCATCCGGATCTGGTCGTGGGTGCGGCGCCGCACAGCCTGCGCGCGGTGACGCCGGAGAGCCTCAGGCGCCTGGTCGAGGCCTGCACGGCTGGGCCGTTGCACATCCACGCGGCGGAGCAGGAGAAGGAGGTTCTGGACTGCCTCGCCTGGTCGGGGCGGCGGCCGGTGCGCTGGCTGCTCGACGAGGTGGGGCTCGACGGGCGCTGGTGCCTCATTCATTGCACGCATCTGGACGACGGCGAGGTGCGGGACCTCGCGGCCTCGGGGGCGGTGGCGGGCTTGTGCCCGGTGACCGAGGCCAATCTCGGCGACGGTATCTTTCGCGGTGTCGACTATCTCGGTCGGGGCGGGCGCTTCGGTGTGGGCTCCGACAGCCATATCCGCATCGATCTCGCGGACGAGCTTCGGAGCCTCGAATACAGCCAGCGCCTGCGCGACCGGCGGCGGAACCGGCTGGCGGCCCCCGGCCATTCGGTCGGACGGACGCTCCTCGAGAAGGCGCTCGCCGGCGGGGCTCAGGCGCTGGCGCAGAACACGGGGGCGATCGCGGTCGGGCGGCGGGCCGACATCGTGACGCTGGACGCCGGCCATCCGGCGCTGGTCGGGCGCAGCGGCGACGCGCTGCTCGACGGCTGGATCTTCGCCGCGAGGACGGCGCCGGTCGATACCGTCCGGGTCGGCGGCCGGCTCGTGGTCGAGGGGGGCCGGCATGTGGCGGGCGAGGCCGTGGCCCGGCGGTTCGAACGGACGATGCGGGGCCTGCTGGCCGATGCCTGAACGCGCCGGTCAGCGGGCCTTCGCCAGATCGGGCTGCACATTGCCCCAGGGCATGGCCGGGACGGCCGAGATGGAGTTCTTGGGGCTGCCCTCGATCACCCGGTCGGAATAGACGAGGTAGACGAAGGTCGATCGCTTCTCGTCGAGGAAGCGCACCACCTGCATGGACTTGAAGATCAGCGAGGTGCGTCGCTTGAAGACCTCCTCGCCCTCGTCCAGCTCGTCCTTGACGGTGATCGGCCCGACCTGCAGGCAGGTGATGGACGCATCCGACGTGTCCTCCGCGACCCCGAAGGCACCCTTGAAGCCGCCTGTCTTGGCCCGGCTCAGGTAGCAGCTGATGCCCTCGATCTTCGGGTCGTCGAAGGCCTCGACGACGATCTTGTGGTCGGGCGAGATCCAGTGGAACTTGGTCGAGACGTCGCCGATGGTCTCGGCCGCGGCCGATCCGGCGGCGAGGAAAAGGCCGAGGGCGAGCGTGCCGCGTAGCGTGGCGCCGAAGAAGGTCATGGGGTCTGGTCCTGTGCGAGGACGTGGGCCTGGCAGCAGAAGTAGATCGAATTTCGGGAAGGAGGAGGCGATGGCGTTTACCGACGACATCTGGACACGCACGGGGGAGCTGCGGCGGGCGATCGATGCGTTGCCGTTCAACCGCGAGCTGGCGGCGGGGACCCTGAGCCGCGAGCGGTTCAGGTTCTACATGCTGCAGGACAAGCTCTATCTCGACCAGTACGCGCGGGCCCTGACGCTGGCGGCCGGCAAGGCGCCCGATCTGGCGGCGACGGAGAAGTTCGCGGGCTCGGCCATGGGGGCGCTCAAGGTCGAGCGGGCGCTGCACGGGACGTTCCTGGAGCGGTTCGGGGTGAGCGCTGCCGAGCTGGCGGCTGCCCTGCCCTCGCCTTCCTGCCTCGCCTACACGAACTTCCTCCTGGCCACGGCGCACCAGGAATCCTGGCCGGTGCTGGTGGCGGCGATCTTGCCGTGCTTTTGGATCTATCACGATGTCGGCACGCGGATCGCGCAGGGGTCGGCGGCGGGCAACTTCTACCAGGCCTGGATCGACACCTATGCCTCGCCGGACTTCGCCCGGTCGGTGGAGGAGGTGATCGCTATCACGGATATGGCCGCCGAGCGGGCCGGGGCCGACGAGCGTGAACGGATGGCGGCGGCCTTCATCCGCTCGGCGCAATACGAGTGGCTCTTCTGGGACAGCGCCTATCGCATGGAGGCCTGGCCAGTGGGGAGCTGAGCGGCCGGCAGGGTCAGGCTGACCCGAAGCCCGCCATCCGGATGGTTGGCGAAGGCGATGGTTCCGCCATAGGCGAGCGCGATGTCCCGGGAGATCGCGAGGCCGATGCCGTGGCCGGGCTTTCCCGTGTCGAGCCGATGGCCGCGCGTGCCGAGCTGGTCGAGCTCGGCCGCATCGACGCCCGGCCCGTCATCGGCGATGGCGAGCCGCACGTCGCCGGCGTCCGCCACGGCCTGGACGGTCACCGACTGCCTTGCCCATTTGGCGGCGTTGTCGAGCAGGTTGCCCAGAAGCTCGCCCAGATCGTCGGCCTCGACCGCGACCAGGAGGTGCGCCGGCACATCGAGCCGCCAGTCCCGCGCCTCCCCTGCGGGCGTGCGGCGGAGGGTTCGCACCAGACGGTCGATGGCCGGGGCGAGCGCCGTCGCCTGCCCCCGGCTGGTGGCGCCGGCGAGGCGGGTGCGGGCGAGCTCGCGCTCGATGTGACGCCGCATGTCCCGGGCCAGCCGGTCGAGCTCGGCGGCGGCCTTGGTCTCGCCCCTGGCGGCGAGACCGCGGGCCTCGCTGCCGAGCACGGTGAGCGGCGTCTTCAGGCCGTGCGCCAGGTCGGCGGCGCGCTGGCGAGCCCGGGCCAGCGATCCCTCCTGCGCTTCGAGCAGGGCGTCGACCTCCTGGACGAGTGGGCGGATCTCGTCCGGGAAGCGGCCGTCGAGGCGCTTCGCCCGGCCCTCGCGCACCGCCGTCACCGCCCGGCGCACCGCCTCGAAGGGGCGCAGGCCGTACCAGACCTGCACGGCGGCGGCAGCGACCAGCACCAGAGCGAGGCCGGCAAGGGCGATGGCGAGCTGGCGGGCATAGTCGGTGCCTGCGGCATCGAGCGTGGCGCGGTCCACGGCCGCGGCAATCCGGATGCGCCGCTCGCCTGGACCATTGCCGAGCAGCACCAGGCGCTCGTGCACGACGAGCAAGCTGCCGCCGGGGCCGGGCAGCGGGTGACGGTGGGCCTGGCCGGGCTCGGGCTCGTCCACAGGCAGCGGCAGCACGTCGTCCCAGAGCGAGCGCGAGCGGAGCACGGTGCCGGTCCCCTGATCCTCGATCTGCCAGTAGAGGCCACTGAGCGGGACGGCGAAGCGCGGGTCGGCGAGCGGTGCCTCGAGGTTGAGAGCACCATCCGCATCGATGACGAGGTGTGCCGCGAGCTGGCGCACATAGGTCGCGAGCTCCTGGTCGACGCGGCGCTCGAGGTGGCGCTCGAAGAGCACGGTGAGGCCGATGCCGGCGAGGACGAGGGCCACGACCACCGACGCGGCCTGGGCCAGCAGCAGACGCAGGCGCAGGGACTGGCTGCTCAAGGTGCCGGGTCGTCCCGCTCGATCGTGTAGCCGAAGCCGCGCCGGGTCGAGATCAGCTCGACGCCGAGCTTTTTGCGCAGGCGGCCGACCAGCACCTCGATCGTGTTGGTCTCGCGGCTGTCCTCGTCGCCATAGAGCTGCTCGAGCAGCTCGCTCGGCGGCACCACCCGGCCGGCCTGCAGCATCAGGTAGTCGAGCAGGCGGAATTCCTGCGGCGAGAGCGCCCTGGGCACGCCCTTGACGCTGACCCGCATGGCGCGCGGGTCGAGGGCGACATCGCCGATCTCGAGCACCGGCCGGCCCTGCCCGGCGGAACGGCGGATCAGGGCGCGGAGGCGGGCGGCCAGCTCCTCCGGCTCGAAGGGCTTGGGCAGGTAGTCGTCGGCGCCTGCGTCGATGCCTTCAACGCGCTCCTTCCAGGTGCCCCGGGCCGAGAGCACGAGGACCGGCATGGTCCGGCCGTTCTCGCGCCAGCGCTTGAGCACGGCGAGCCCGTCCATGCCGGGCAGGCCGAGATCGAGGACGACGGCGGCGTAGTCCTCGACGTCGCCCTTGAACCAGGCATCCTCGCCGTCGGTGGCGTGGTCGACGAGGTGGCCCTGGGCCTCGAGCAGGGCGATGACGTCCCGGGCGATGCGGCGGTCGTCCTCGACCAGGAGCAGCCTCAATCGTCCAGCTCCGAGCGCAGGATGCGGCCGTCCACGGCGTCCACCTCGAGCTCGACCACGCGGCCCTGCGGATCGATCAGCTTGAGCTCGTAGACCCAGCGCCCGCCCTCACGGTCGAACTCGGTCTCGATCACCTCGCCCGGCGCCTGGCTGCGCACGCGCTCCAGGATCTCGGCCAAGGGCAGCACCTCGCCCCGCTCGAGCGCCTGTCGCGCGCGCTCGTGGTCGCTGTCGGCAGCAGCCTTGGCCAACGGCAGCGAAGCGAGGAGCGAAGCGAGAAGGGCGAGGCGGGTGCGGGTCATGCGGCGAGCATAGGCAGCGAGCGCTGACAGAAGGCTGACAAGGACCGACAGGCCGGCGACAGCAGGGCGAGCCTATGGTCCGCGGCGTCGGCGATCCTGCCGGCTGACGAATTGGAGAACTCGAACATGCGCAAGCTCCTGATGCTTTCCACCGCCCTCGTGCCGATGGCGCTGGCCCTGCCGGCCCTGGCCTCCGGCCCCGACTGCGCCGACGTCCCGCGTGCCCAGTGGATGACCGAGGATGCGCTCCGCGCCAAGCTCCAGGGCATGGGCTACGAGGTGCGCGAGATCGACCGCGAGGGCAATTGCTACGAGGTCGAGGGCCGCGATGCCAACGGCTTCGAGGTCGAGGCCTATGTCGATCCGGTCTCGGGCGCGGTCGTGCCGGGCGAGGACGACTGATGGCCGCCGCCGCACCGGCCGGAGCGGACGCGGACGTCCGGCTGGTGCGGGTCTGGGATCCGTTCGTCCGGCTCTTCCACTGGGCGCTCGTGGTCTTCTTCACCGCCGCGTGGCTGACGGGCGAGGAGATCGACTGGCTGCACGAGCTCTTGGGCTACGGCGTCCTGGCGCTGGTCGGCATGCGCGTCGTCTGGGGCTTCATCGGCTCGCCGCATGCGCGGTTTCGGGACTTCGCCTTCGGCCGGGCGACCACCCTCGCCTATGCGCGGGACGCGCTGGCGATGCGCGCGAAGCGCTATCTCGGCCACAATCCCCTGGGTGCGGCCATGGTCCTCGCGCTGCTCGCCGGGCTCGTGGTGACCGGCGGCTCGGGCTGGCTGCTCACGACCGACCTCCTCGGCCACGAGCCCAGATGGCTCGAGGAGACCCACGAGGTGGCGGCCAACCTCATGCTGGTGCTGATCGCCACGCACATCGCGGGGGTGATCTTCTCGAGCCTCTCGCATGGCGAGAACCTGGTGCGCGCCATGGTCACCGGCATGAAGCGGGCCGAGTGAGCTTGCGGGCAGCACCTGCCTGAAGCAGGTGCTGCCCGGCCTTGTCTCAGCCGCCGCTGCCGTGGCCCTGATGGCCCTTGGCGTCGCCCCCGATGCCGTAGCTCACCGGCTCGACCGTGACCTCGACCTCGACCGCGCCGGCCTGCTCGAGGGTCAGCGTGAGCGGGAAGGTCTCGCCCACGACCAGGGGCGCGCCGAGCTCGAACAGCATGATGTGCAGGCCGCCCGGGGCGAGCGCGGTGGTCTCGCCGGCGGGGAGGTCGATGGCCTCGACCCGGCGCATGCGCATCACACCGTTGTCGTCGATGTGGTTGTGCAGCTCGACCCGGCCTGCGACCGGGCTCGCAGCACCCAGGATGCGGTCCGCCTCGCCGCCGTTGTCGACTACGAGATAGGCCGCGCCGTTCGCCTGTTGGGCCGCCGTGGCCCGGGCCCAGGGGTGATCGATGGTGATCTCGCCGACCGTGAGCTCGTTCGCCTGAACGGTACCGATGGCGGCAAGGGCAAGGGTGCCCGAAAGAATCCAGCGCAGCATGGATGGTCTCCAGAGTGAGATGCAGGGGCGGCGGGCCAAAGGCCACGCGAGACGCCCCGTGTCGTTGACGGGAAAGGAATTCTTGAGCGTGGCTCAGACCGTTGGCGGGCCGCGCGCCGGCAGTGGCGGGGCCGTGGCTCTGGCAGCGGTTCCGGGCGCCGACACGCGGGTGGCGACGGGCGTTGCGACCCTCGGCAGGCGCAGGGCCGGGGCGGTCGGCAGCAGCGCCGGACCGTGCAGCCGGGCGACACAGGCCGTGCAATGCAGGCCCTGCCGGTCGGTCTCCTGCACCGGCGTGCCGTCGGCGTAGATGCGGAGCAGGCCGCTGCCGGTGCAGATGACGAGGACAGGCCCCGTGGGCCCGACCTCCGCCCTGACCGGCTGCAGGCCGAGCCACGGCTGGGCGAGCTGCAGCAGCAGCGCCACGAGCGCCGCCCTGCCCGCCCATCGCCCGCCATATCGCCGCGCCTGCCGCATCGCTTCCCGGGAGCCTAGTCAACCGCTCCAGTCTGGACGGTGGCGGGGTCTGGCGGAAGTGACGAAACGTCCGGGGTCGAGGATTCCTACGGCCTGAACGTGTCGCGGATGGGACCCAGCGCCTGGGCGTGCGCCTCGAAGCCCTCGTAGCGGGCCAGCACCGCCGCGTGACGGGCCGGCTCGGCGAAGCCGGCGCGGGTGACGTGGCCGAGGCTGGTGCGCTTCATGAAGTCCTGCACGCCGAGCGCGGAGAAGGTGCGGGCCCAGCCGCCGGTGGGCAGGACGCAGTCGGGGCCGAGGCAGAAATTGGCGATGGTCATGGGCGTGTTCTCGCCGAGCAGGATCTCGCCGGCATCGGTGATCGCACCGAGGTGCTGCATGGGCTCCTTCGAGAGGATCTCGAGGTGCTCGGGCGCGTAGTCGTTGGTGAAGCGGACCGCTTCGTCCCATGAGGGGGCGAGGACGATGCCGCCGCACTTGCCGCCGAGGACGGCCTCGATGTAGCCCCGGCGCTCCGCGCCCAGATTGGCGATCAGCTCGGGCAGGCGGGCGCGGGCGCGCTCGGCGACCTCACGGCTGTCGGTGACGAGATAGGCGCTGCTGTCGGCGCCGTGCTCGGCCTCGATCAGGAGGTCGAGGGCGGCGATGTCGGGGTTGGCCGTGGCGTCGGCGAGGACGATGGATTCGGACGGGCCGGCCGGCAGGCCGGTATCGATCCGGTCCGCCAGATGCCGCTTGGCGGCGACCACCCAGGGGCTGCCGGGACCGACGATCTTCGCCACCTTCGGGATGGTGGCCGTGCCGTAGGCGGCAGCCGCCACGGCGACGGCCCCGCCGACGCGAAAGACGCGGCGCACGCCGGCCATGCGGGCGGCGTGGAGCGAGGCGGCGTCGATGCCGCCCTCCGGGGTCGGCGGGGTGAGGACGATGATCTCGGCCACGCCCGCGACGACGGCCGGGATGGTGGTCATCATCATGACCGAGGGGAAGGCGCCCTTGCCGCGCGGCACGTAGCAGGCGACCGAGCGGATCGGCGACCAGCGCTCGCCGGCGAAAGCGCCCTTCTGGATCTCCATCAGCCACATGTCCTCGGGCTTCTGGCGCTCGTGGAAGCGGCGGATGTTGTCCGTGGCGTAGGCGATGGCGTCCTTGACGTCCTGGTCGAGCGCCGCGTCGGCGGCGGCGAACTCGGCCTCGGTCGCCTCGAGCCCGGCGGGGTCGAGGGTGACACCGTCGATCTCGCGGGCGAGCTCGGCGATGGCAGCGTCGCCGCCGTCGCGCACGCGGTCGACGATCCGGGCCACGGGCTGCATGAAGGCGGAGAGGTCGGCCTCGGTGCGCAGCAGGAGGGCCTCGCGCTCGGCGGTGGAGAGCTGGTCGAGCTCGAAGAGATTGATCATGGGCTGCGTCAGCTCCGCTTGGACTCGAGGAGGATGCCGAGGCCGACGAGGCGGTCGAGCAGCCAGATCGCGATCACGGCGATCAGCAGGTAGACGACCGAGACGGCGGCGAGGTCGGGCGTGATGATGTTGCGGATGGCGTTGTAGACGAGGACCGGCAAGGTGACGATGCGCGCGTCGACCAGCATCAGGCTGACCAGGAACTCGTTGACGGCGAGGATGAACATGACCAGCGCCCCGGTCAGGATGCCGGGTGCCACGGCCGGCAGGGTGACGGTGAAGAAGGTGTGGGTGGGCGGTGCGCCGCAGTTCATGGCGGCGTTCTCGAGGTCGGGGTCGAGGTGGTTCACCGACGCCGCCACCGCCCAGATCATGAAGGGCAGGTTGATGACGCAGGCGGCGAGCCCGACCGGCCAGACCTGCCCCAGCATGCCCATGCGACCGAAGAGCAGCATGAGCGCGATGCCGGAGACGACCAATGGCACGGTGAACGGCAGCAGGAGATAGAGCTGAAGGCCCGTGGGATAGCGGATGCGCCAGCGCGCGAGGGCGAGCGCGGCGAGCGTGCCGGCCGGGATCGCCAGTGCTGTGCAGACGAGGCCGACCTGCAGCGAGCGGCCGAGGGCGGCGAGGAACTCGGGCCTGGTGAGCAGCACACCGTACCAGCGGAGCGAGAAACCCTCGGGCGGGAAGGCCACCATGTTGCCGCTGGTGAACGAGATGACGACGACGACCAGCGTCGGCACGGCGAGGAAGACGAGGTCGAAGGCGACGACCAGGCCGAGCAGCAGGGTGAAGGGCGAGCGCTGCATCAGCCGCGCCGCACATAGCCGAGCGTGCCGAGCCCGAAGAGGGCGAGCATGATGCCGGCGATGGTGGTGCCGGCGAGGGTCAGGAGGATGGCGAGGGCGCTGCCGAGGCCTGGATCGCTGAGCGAGAAGAAGGCGTCGTAGATGGCGTTGGCGATGAAGTCGTTGCGGCCGCCGCCCATGATCGCCGGCATGGCGAAGTCGGTGAGCGTGAGGGTGAAGACGACGACCGCGGCGGCGACGAGGCCCGGGCGGACCAGGGGCAGGACGATGTGGCGGAAGGTGCGCGCCGGGCTGGCGCCGAGGCTGCCGGAGGCGAGCTCGATCTCCTCGGGCACCGCGGTGAAGGCCGGGGCCAGCATCAGCACGGCAAACGGCAGCATGTACTGGACGAGGCCGAGCACGACGCCCGGCAGGGTGTAGAGGATCGTCACCGGTGGCAGGCCGAGCCAGCCGAGCACGGCATTGGCGAGGCCCTGGTTGCCCAGCACCACGAGCCAGCCATAGGCGCGCACCACCTGGCCGATGAAGAAGGGCAGGAAGAGCGAGACGAGCAGGAGCTTCTTCAGCCAGGGCCGGGGCGTGCGGACCATGAGCCAGGCGTAAGGCAGGGCGAGCAGGAGGCTGAGGACGGTGACGACGAGGGCGGCCCCCATCGTCCGGGCCGCGAGCCAAGTGTAGACGGGACGTTCCCAGAGGGTGTGAAAATTGGCGAGCGTCCAGTCCTCGCCGGGACGGAAGGTGGCGCGGTCGAGCTGGCGCAGCGAGGTGTCGAGCAAGGGCACGATGCCGGCGACGAGGAGGAAGGTGAGGAGCAGCGCCGGGAGGAGGAAGAGCCAGGGGGTGAGGCCGCCGGCGCCCCTGGGGAAGAGGGTCGCACGCACCCCTTCCAGGCCGTCGAGCAGGCGCAGGCCGAGCGTGCGGGCAGGCGCGGATTGTTCTTCGGCCGGCGGGGCGCTAGGTACGGTGCCACGAGGCTTCAAAGGCCGGCGCTCAACTGCGGGTGGCTGGCCGCCAAGGGAGATTCCATTCGATGTGGCTGGACGACGAGGACGAGAAGAAGAAGCCCGACGATGGCGCCAAGGCGGGCGGCATGCTCGAGGAGCGGCTGTTCAAGAGCCGCACCATCCTGATCGCCGGCCAGGTCGAGCACAAGATGGCGAAGCTGGTGGCGGCCCAGCTCCTGGCGCTGGCCGACGACGGCGACGACTGGATCAACGTCTTCGTCAGCTCGCCCGGCGGGCACGTCGAATCCGGCGACATGATCTACGACATGCTGAAGTTCGTGGGCCCCAGGGTCCGGACGATCGGCACGGGCTGGGTCGCCTCGGCGGGTGCGCTGATCTTCGTCGGCGCGGCGAGGGAGAACCGCTTCTGCCTGCCGAACACGCGCTTTTTGCTGCACCAGCCGTCGGGCGGGATGATGGGGTCGGCGTCGGATATCGGCATCCAGGCCGAGCAGATCATCAAGATGCGCGAAAGGCTGAACCGCATCTTCGCCAACGAGACCGGCCAGCCGATCGAGCGGATCGCCAAGGACACCGACCGCGACCACTGGATGTTCCCCGAGGAGGCCATGGCCTACGGCCTCTTGCACAAGGTGATCCGGACGAAGGGCGAGCTGGGCTAGCACGGGATGACGGTGTCGCTGTAGGCGGCGAGCCTGCGGTCGGCGGTGACGAGCCGCAGCGGCTCGGTCAGCGCCTGGGCGATCAGGAGGCGGTCGAAGGGATCGCCGTGATGATGCGGCAGCGTGCCGACGGCCGCGGCGTGCTCGGGTGTGATTGAGAGGAGGGTGTAACCGATGGTGCGGCAGTGCCGGACTGCCTCACTGGCCGAGAAGGGCGGAGCTGATGGCTTTCGTAGTGGGAATTTGATCGCTATTTCCCAAATGCTGACGGACGAGACGAAGATATCGTTGCTCCCGGCCGCCAGCATCTCACGCATCTGCCCGCTCAGCCTCTCTGAGCCAGAGATCGACCAGATCGCTATTTGAGTATCAAGGAGAAGCTTCACTCCTCTTCGCCGAAGAACATTTTATAGATTTCATCGTTGGTGGAATCGAACTCTTCCTGACTCGTGGAGGGATACTTGCCGTCGAGGAAGCCGATCGGCCGCCTTTTCGTCTTCTCCACGCCGATCGGCACCAGCTTCGCCGCCGGCTTGCCGTTACGGGCGATGACGATCTCCGCTTCGGCGCCGCTCTCGACGGCCTCGACGAGCTTCGAGAGCTGCGTCTTCGCTTCCAACATGTTCACGGTGTGCACGGCGGGGGCTCCTTGGCTAACCTTGGCTAATCTAGTCGCCGAGGTGGCCAATCGCAAGTCCCGAGGGGGCGCATGGGGGAGGCCACGCCTCCCCCATGATCCGGCCTATCCCTGCATGATCTCCTGGAACTTCTGGAACCAGTCGCTCTCGTTCTCGACCAGGATCCGGGTCGGGACGGAGATGAGGCGGGCGAAGTCCTCGGGGGTTTGCGGGTAGGCGGGATCGCCGGCGAGGTCGGCGGGGGCGGTGAGGCCGGGGCGGAGGCCGGGCAGGCCGAGCAGGCTCGTCCATTCCTGCTGGGCGGCCTGGCTCATGGCGAAGTTGACGTATTCCTTCGCCCAATGGAGCTCGTTCCCGGGCAGGCCCTTGGGGATCCACATGCCGTCGGTGTCGACCTTGGCGCCCTCCTCCGGCACGGTCCAGGAGACGGCGATGCCGTTCTGCTTCGCCGCCCGGGCGTTGGACAGGATGGTGCAGGCGATGTCGATCTCGCCGTTCTGGAACCAGGCGGTGAAGTCCGGGTCCTCGCCGAGCAGCGGCTCCTGCGCACTGAGCTCGCGGATGAACGCCCAGCAGGGCTCCATGTCGTCGGGAATGCCCTCGAGCGTGCCGCCGCCGGCGATCTGCGCCGCCGGGTGGAAGCCGATGCCGTCGTTGTAGAGGGCGACCCGGCCCTTGAAGCGCGGCTCCAGCATTTCCCGCCAGCTCACGGGCGGGCCATCGGGGAAGGCCTCGTCGCGATAGGCGAGGACGTAGACATAGGAGTACATGTTGATCATCGGCACGCCGTCGAAGCCGGCGGGCGTGGCCGCGGGCAGCATGTCGGCGAGGTTCGGAAGATCGCCCAGATCCTCGGTGACGCCCCGGAGCGACGACTTGGTGGCGTTGGTCGAGGTGTCCCAGTTGACGTGGATCGGCGGCACGCGGCCCTGGTCGACGGCGGCCCAGATGCGCGGGCGGATCTCGTTGTCCTCGGTGAGGTCGTGGCGGATGGCGATGCCGGTGGCCTCGGTGAAGGGCTGCGAGACACCCTTGTCGAGCGCCTCGACCCAGACGCCGCCCCAGGCACGGACGATGAGCTCGGCGGGCTTCTCCTGGGCCATGGCCGGCCGGCGCCAGAGCCAGGGCGTGGCGAGGGCGGTGGTGCCGAGGCCGGCCGCCTGGAGCAGGCGGCGGCGGCCGATGGTGGTGAGCGGCTTCGTCATCGAGGGTTCCCTTCCGTCGTTGTGTCGTTCAGTCGGTGAAAAGCAGAAGATGGGCGGACGACCAGCCGATCGTCACGATATCACCCGGGCTGTGCCGGCCGTGGCCTTCGGGGTCGTGGTCGAAGAGCTGGAGCCGGGCATTGCCGAGCCCGTCGACCCGGACCTCATAGAGGATGCGGTCGCCCTCGAACACGACCTCGGTGACGGTGGCCGGGAACTGCGTCTCGGCGACGGCACCGGGGGCGAGCAGGCGGAGCTTCTCGGCGCGGAGGGCCGCCGTGACCCGGGCACCGGTGGCGACATTGCCGGTGCCGCTCAGCTCCGCTCCTCCTATCCGCACGACCCGGCGCTCGCCCTCGGCGCGCAGGACCTCGGCGTCGAGGAAGTTGGTGAGGCCGAGAAAGCCGGCGACGAAGCGGTTGGCGGGATTGCCGTAGGTCTCGGCCGGCGGGGCGGACTGCTGGACCCGGCCCTGATGCATGACCATCACCTCGTCCGACATGACGAGCGCCTCGCGCTGGTCGTGGGTGACGTTGATGGTGGTCACACCCAGCTCCTGCTGGATGCGGCGGAACTCGAGCTGCATGTCCTCCCGGAGCTTGCGGTCGAGGGCCGCGAGCGGCTCGTCGAGGAGGAGGATGTCCGGCTCGAAGACGAGGGCGCGGGCGATGGCGACGCGCTGCTGCTGGCCGCCGGAAAGCTCGTGCGGCCGCCGCCCGCCCATGCCGGGCAGGCGGACCAGCTCGAGATAGCGCTCGACCCGCTCGGCGATGCCGGCGGCCGGAAAGCGCCGCATGCGGAGCGGGTAGGCGACGTTGTCGAAGGCGGAGAGGTGCGGGAAGAGGGCGAGCCTCTGGAACACCATGCCGATCGAGCGGCGCCAGGGCGGGACACTCTCGACGGCGGCGCCGTTGACCTCGATGCGCCCGGTGGTGGGGGCGATGAAGCCCGCGATCATGCGCAGCAGCGTGGTCTTGCCGCAGCCCGAGGGGCCGAGGATGGTGAGGAAGCGGCCGGCCGCGAGGTCGAGCGACACGGCGTCGACCGCCACCGTCCCGCCGAACGTCTTGCCGACGCCTGAAAGCCGCACCATGGGGTGCACGCGGTCACCTCTGCCGGAGTGGGAAAACCGTCGGCAGGGTGCCGGGAGAGAGGCCGCCCGACAAGGGGGCGAGATCGCCTCAGGCGACACGCCGCACCTTGCGGGCGGGCCGGCGTGCGTGCAGCCTCTGCCGCCTGACCCCAGCTCCCTGCCGGACCGGAGTGCCGCCATGATCGACGCCGTCGACGCCAGTTTCGACCTGAAGGGCCGCCGTGCCCTCGTCACCGGGGCCAGCCGGGGGATCGGCGAGGCGCTGGCCATCGGGCTCGCCCGGTTCGGGGCGGACGTGGCGGTGACGGCGCGCGACGTGGCCGGGCTCGCCGACGTGGTGGCGGCGATCGAGGAGCAGGGGCGAAAGGCGGTGCCGGTCGCCATGGAGGCACGTTCGGTCGACGGCATAAGGCGCGGCGTGGCCGAGGCGGCGGCAGCGCTGGGTGGGCTCGACCTCGTGGTCGTCAACGCCGGCACCGAGGAGGTCTGCGCCTCGCTCGAGGTCGAGGAGGGTCTCTGGGACCGGATCCACGAGACCAACCTGAAGGGCGCCTTCTTCACCGCCCAGGCGGCGGCCCGGCTGATGGGCGCGGCGGAGGGCGGCACCATCCTCAACATCTGCTCGCTCACCTCGGCGGTGGGCGTGCCGACGGCCGCACCCTACGGCGCCTCGAAGGCCGGGCTGCTCGGCCTGACCCGGACGCTGGCGACGGAGTGGGCGCCGCTCGGGATCAGGGTGAACGCCATCGGCCCCGGCTATTTCCGCACAGCGCTGACCGAGATGTTCTATGCGGACGAGGCCTGGCAGCGGGCCATGCTGGCGAAGATCCCGGCGGGGCGGTTCGGCGATCTGCGCGATCTCGTCGGCAGTGCCGTCTTCCTCGCCTCGGACGCGGCACGCTACGTCACCGGCCAGATCCTCTATGTCGACGGCGGCTACATGGCGTCCATCTGACGGCTGCGCGGGCGGATGCGGGGGGTCGGCAGGATCGGCTCGCCCAATGCGTGGAGGGCCACGGTGATCTCGGCGGCGAGGCGCACGTTGCTCAGGGCGAGGGCCACGTTGGCCTCGACGCTCTGGCCGCCGGTGAGCTCGACGATCCGGGCGAGGAGGAAGGGCGTGATCTGCTTGCCGCCGATGCCGGCGGCGGTGGCGACGGCCAAGGCCTCGGCGATGGCCCCCTCGACCAGCTCCTCGGGCAGGGCGGCGGCCTTCGGGATCGGGTTGACGACGAGCACGCCGCTGGTCAGGCCGAGCCGCCGCTGCACGTCCAGGAGGTTGGCGATCTCGGCGACCGAATCCAGGCGCAGGGGCACGGCGAGGCCGCTGGCCCGGCAGAAGAAGGCCGGGAACTCGTCGGTGCGGTAGCCGACCACGGCCACACCCTTGGTCTCCAGCACCTCCAGCGTCTTCGGCAGGTCGAGGATGGACTTCGCCCCGGCGCAGACCACGGCGACCGGGGTGCGGGCCAGCTCCTCGAGGTCGGCGGAGACGTCGAAGTCGCGCTCGGCACCGCGATGCACGCCGCCGATGCCGCCCGTGGCGAAGGCCCGGATCCCGGCGAGCTGGGCGGCGACCATGGTGGCGGCGACGGTGGTGGCCCCGGTGCGGCCGGTGGCGATGCAGCCGGCGAGGTCCCGCCTCGAGACCTTGAGCACGCCGTCGGCAACGGCGAGCTCCTCGAGCTGGGCTGCGTCGAGGCCGATCCTGAGGCGCCCGTCGGCGACGGCGATGGTGGCGGGGACGGCACCCGCTTCGCGCACCTCGGCCTCGAGCAGGCGGGCGGTCTCGAGGTTGCGGGGCCGCGGCAGGCCGTGCGCGATGATCGTGCTCTCGAGGGCGACGATCGGCTGGCCGGCCTTGCGGGCGGCGGCGACCTCGGGGCTAAAGGCGAGCAAGCTGGACATGGGCCTCACTATCGAGCCGAAGGGCGAGGTCGCGCAAGGCCGGGATGCCGAAATCCTTCGGCACGGCCTCGTCGGAGGCAACCGCGAGGGCGCTGGCGAGGCGGCCGATGCGGCCGGCGGCGGCGAGGTCGAGCCCGGCGAGGCGGGCGGCGAGCACGGCCGCGGCCAAAGCGTCGCCGGCCCCGGTGACATCGACGACGGGCACGGTGTGGGCATCGAGCGCGTGGACGCCGTTGTGGTCGGCGAGGGCGAGGCCGGCGGCCCCCTGCCCCAGGACGACCGCGCCCACGCCTTTCGCCACGAGGCGCCGGGCCAGCTCCGCCGGCGCCCCGGGGCCGACGAGGGCGGCCGCCTCGGCGGCATTGGTGAAGAGCAGGTCGAGCCGGGCCAGATGATCGGCGAGCCGCATTGCCTTGGCGGCGGAGACGGTATCGGCGGCGACGAGGGCCGGCCGTGCCGGATGGTCGAGGAGCAAAGCGAGCGTTGTGGCCGGCAGGTTGCAGTCGAGGAACCAGGCGTCCGCGCGCCGGGCCGCCACCGGCGCCACTTCCGCCGGGCCGTGCTCCTCGAGGACGGCCATGTCGGCGAGGCCGATCACCAGCTCGCCCGAGGGCTCGAGCACCGCCCAGTAGCGGGCGGTGGACTGGGTGGCGGAGCGGCCGATGCCGTCGGTGTCGACCCCGGCGGCCCGCAGACCTTCCAACAGCGCGCGGCCTTCCGCATCCTCGCCGACGCAGCTCGAGAGCCGGACCGGCAGGCCGAGCCGGGCCAGGGCGGTCGCGACATTGCGGGCGACGCCGCCGGCGGCAGCGCGGCTGGTGGCGGGGTTGGAGGTGTGGAGCCGGGCCGGTGCCTCGGTCACGAGCCGCGTGTCGGCGACCACCGAGCCGAAGACCGCCACACTCATGCCTGGCCTGCCCATGCGCCCGCTGCCGATCGGGCCCGGCCGGTCAGACCCGGTCGATGCTGAAGGTGTCGCAGGACTCCAGCGAGCCCTGCTCGAAGCCCTGGTAGAACCAGGCCTGACGCTGCTCGGAGGTGCCGTGGGTGAAGCTGTCGGGGACGACGCGGCCCTGGCTCTGGCGCTGCAGCGTGTCGTCGCCGATGCGGGCCGCGGCATCGAGCGCCTCGTCGATGTCGCCGCGCTCGAGCGTGCCGAACATCTCGTCGGCGCCCCTCGCCCACATGCCGGCGAGGCAGTCCGCCTGCAGCTCGACCCTGACCGAGAGGGCATTCGCCTCGACCTCGGAGACGCTCCGGCGCGCCTCGTTGACCTGGTCCATGACACCGATCAGGTTCTGCACGTGGTGGCCGACCTCGTGCGCGATGACATAGGCGCGGGCGAAGTCGCCCCTGGCGCCGAGCTGGCTCTCGAGCGTCTGGAAGAAGGCCGTGTCCAGATAGACCCGGTGGTCGCCCGGGCAGTAGAACGGGCCGACGGCGGAGCTTGCCGTGCCGCAGGCCGAGTCGACGGCGCCGGTGAAGAGGACGAGCTCCGGCACCTCGTAGCGGGCACCGCGCGCCTCGAACTCCCGCGACCAGACCTCCTCGGTGTCGGCGAGCACCACCGAGACGAACTCCTCGGCCTCGTCGTCGATCCGGTTGGGCCCGGCCTGCTGGACCGGCGGGGCCGACTGCATGCCGCCGCCCGAGCCGAGGCCGAGGAGCGGCGTCAGGTCGACGCCGAGGAAGAGGCCGATGAGGACGATGGCGACGGCACCGATGCCGCCGAAGCCGCCGATCCGGCCCATCGAGCGACCGCCGCCGCGGCCACGCCCGCGCACGTCGATGACGTTCTTGCTGCCACGCCGGCCACGCCACTCCATCTTCCGTTCCCCTGCCCGATCCTGGCGCCTCGGGCGGAGCGTGCGGGATGCGCCCCGCCCGGTCAACGGCGAAGATTCGCCCGATCTACAGGGTCATGCCGTAGAGCCCGGCGATGAGCAGGATGCCGAGCGCCACCCGCCGGTAGGTGAGATCGGACGAGCGCTGGAAGAGCCGGCTGCCGAGCCAGGTGGCGACGAGGTAGCCGGGCAGGAGCACGAGGGCCAGCGCCACGACGAAGCGCGGGACGAGCCCGCCGATCAGCATCATGATGGTGAGCGCCATGAGCGTCAGCGCGAAGTAGCCCGTGAAGTTGGCGCGGTTGGTCGCCGCCGTGTCGCCGCCGGAGAGGAGGTAGAGCATGACCGGCGGGTTGCCGACGCTGGAGACCGCCATCAGCACGCCGGAGAGCATGCCGACGCCGGCGGTCGCCACGGCGGGCCTGGGCCCCATGTAGCGCCAGCCGCTGAGCAGCAGCAGGGCCGAGATGGTGACCAGGACGGAGATGCCGAACTGCAGGCTCGCGGGGTCCAGCGTGACCAAGAGCCAGCTGCCGAGCGGCATGGCGAAGGCGGCGGCGAGGCCCATGGGCACGATTGTCCGCCAGGCGATCTGCCGGTGCAGGGATGGCAGGAGCTGGACGGTGGCGACGCCTTCCATCAGCGTGATGACTCCGACCGTCGCCAGCGGGCCGAAGAGATGGACGAAGAAAGGCGCCATCAGCATGCCCGAGCCGACCCCGGCAAAGCCGCGCATCAGCCCGGCCGCCGCCGCGATGGCCATGCCGATGGCGATGTCGGGGGTGAGGCTGGCGAGAAAGTTCGGCAGGATCGGATGGACTCCCCGGATGGCCCACGGCCCGGCCGAACGGGCTCAGCCCAAGAGGTCGATCTCGAAGGTCTCGATCACCGGGTTGGCGAGGAGCTTCTCGCACATCTGGCGCAGGCGGGCCTCGGCGGTGGGGCGGTCGGTTTCGGCGAGGGTGAGCTCGATGACCTTGACCTTGGCGACGGCCTCGACCTCGGCGAAGCCGAGGCCGTGCAGCGAGCGCTGGATGGCGGTGGCCTCGGGGTCGAGGACGCCCGGGCGGAAGCGTATGGCGATGCGGGCATGCATGGTCGAACGGTCGCCTACTGCATCGTCTCTGGCCCGCGCATGTCGCGCGGGCCGGCCTCGGGCAGGATGCCGAGGCGGCGGGCGATTTCCTGGTAGCCCTCCTCGACCTTGCCGAGGTCCTGGCGGAAGCGGTCCTTGTCGAGCCGCTCGTTGGTCTTGACGTCCCAGAGCCGGCAATTGTCGGGGCTGATCTCGTCGGCGAGCACGAGGCGCATGTCCTCGTCCTCCCACAGGCGGCCGAACTCGAGCTTGAAGTCGACGAGCTTGAGGCCGACGCCGAGAAAGAGGCCGGAGAGGAAATCATTGACCCTGAGCGACATGCTCATGATCTCGTCGATCTCCTGGTAGGAGGCCCAGCCGAAGGCGGTGATGTGCTCCTCGGAGACCATGGGATCGCCGAGCTCGTCCGACTTCAGGTAGTACTCGACGATGGAGCGCGGCAGCAGCGTGCCGTCCTCGATGCCGAGGCGCTTGCCGAGCGAGCCCGCGGCGATGTTGCGCACCACCACCTCGATCGGGATGATCTCGACCTCGCGGATCAACTGCTCGCGCATGTTGAGGCGGCGGACGAAGTGGGTCGGGATGCCGACGTCGTGCAGCTTCATCATCAGGTATTCGGAGATGCGGTTGTTCAGCACCCCCTTGCCGGTGATCACCGCGTGCTTCTTGTTGTTGAACGCGGTGGCGTCGTCCTTGAAGTACTGGATGAGCGTGCCGGATTCCGGGCCCTCGAAGAGAATCTTGGCCTTGCCCTCGTAGACCTGCTTGCGCCGGGCCATGCAATCATTGCCTTCTGTGCGACCAAAAACGGCGCCCGAATGCGAGCGCCGTCATCCCGGTCGATTCGGGTCCGTCTATAGAGCAGCCGGCCGCGTCCGACAACCGATCGGCCGCCCTGCAGCCGGCCGGGAGGGAACCCCGGGGCGGCGCCGGCGGTTTCGGCGCCCACCGCCAGTCCACGATCCAGTTCGAGAGGCAGCCTTGTCGGCAATTCCCGCATGGGGCCCCGGGTCCATCGAAACCGTCGGGCGAGCCATTCGCCCGTCTCTGTGCGGCTGCTCGACATGAGCAAGCGAAAGATCGCCGGCCTGGTGCTCGCGGGCATCCTCCTGCCGCTCTTCGCCTGGTTCCTCTGGCGCCAGTGGCAGGAGATCGATGTTCGCGAGGTGGTCGCGTCGGCGCGCGACATCCCGCTCTTCAACCTCCTGGCCGCCGGGGCCTTTGCGGCGCTCAGCTATCTCTGCCTCACCGGCTTCGACTTCATGGCAGTCCGCTATGCCGGCAGGCCCCTGCCCTACCACAAGGTGGCGCCGGCCTCCTTCGTCAGCCTCTCCATTGGCCACAATATCGGCATCGCCGCCTTGAGCAGCGGCGCGATCCGCTACCGGTTCTACTCGCGCCTCGGGTTGAGCGAGGGCGATGTCGGCCGGGTCATCCTCTTCTGCGGCGTCACGGTCGGCGTCGGGCTCCTCACCCTCGCCGGGCTGGCGGCGGTGGTGAATCCCTCCCTCGCCGGCGAGATCCTGCGGCTCGACAGCCCTGCGCTGGTGGTCGGCCTGGGTGTCCTCTGCCTCGTGCTGGTCGCGGGCTACGTCGCCATGGCGGCGTTCGTGCGCCGGGCCATTCACATCAAGCGCTGGCGCCTCCAGACGCCGCCCTTGCGCCTGGCGCTCGGGCAGGTCGTCATCGGGCCGCTCAACTTCGCCTGCGTTGCCGGCTGCCTCTACTGGTGCGTCGCGGCCCTCGGCGATGTCGGCTATCTCGGGGTCGCCACGGCCTATGTCATCGGCAATCTCGCCGCGCTGGTGAGCCACGTGCCGGGCGGGCTCGGTGTGCTGGAGGGGGTGGTGATGGTGCTGCTGCCCGGTGCCTCCGTCGTCGGCGGCCTCCTGGTTTTCCGCGCCGTCTATTTCTTCGTGCCGCTGGCGATCGGCGCACCGCTCTTCGGGCTCATCGAGCTCTGGGGGCTGCGCGGTCGTCGCGAGGAGGCGGAGGAGGCGGCGGCCCCCGCCTGACTAGCCCTTCTCGAGGCCCAGCCGGCGGAAATGGTTGGTGATCGGGTAGCGGCGGTCGCGGCCGAAGGCCTTGGTGGTGATCTTGACGCCGGGCGGCGCCTGGCGGCGCTTGTACTCGGCGATATCGAGGAGGTTGGAGACTCGCTGGACAACGTCGACCGGCTGGCCCGCGGCGACGAGGTCTGCCGCCGCCCGGTCGTCCTCGACCAGGGCCTGGAGCACGGCGTCGAGCACGGGATAGGGGGGGAGCGAATCCTCGTCCTTCTGGTCGGCGCGCAGCTCGGCCGAGGGCGGCTTCGAGATGGTGCGCTCGGGGATCACGATGCCAGTGGGTCCGAGGCAGCCTTTCGGCCGCTCGGCGTTGCGGTAGTGGCACAGCTCGAAGACCATGGTCTTGTAGACATCCTTGAGCACCGAGTAGCCGCCGCACATGTCGCCGTAGAGCGTGGCGTAGCCGACCGACATCTCGGACTTGTTGCCGGTGGTGAGCACCATGGGCCCGAGCTTGTTGGAGACGGCCATCAGGAGCACGCCGCGGATGCGTGACTGCAGGTTCTCCTCGGTGATGTCGGGCTTCTTGCCCTCGAAGAGCGGGCCGAGCATGGTGCCGAAGGCCTCGACCGCGGGCTCGATGGCGATGCTGTCGAGGCGGATGCCGAGCGCATGCGCCGAGGCTCTCGCGTCCTCGAGGCTGTCGGTCGAGGTGTAGCGCGACGGCATCATCAGCGCGTGGACGCGCTCGGGTCCCAGCGCATCCACGGCGACGGCGGCCGAGAGGGCGGAATCGACGCCGCCCGAGAGGCCGAGCACGACGCCCGGGAAGCCGTTTTTGGCGACATAGTCGGAAAGGCCCAGGACCATTGCCCGGTAGACCGATTCGAGGTCGCCGGGGGGTGCCACGAGCTGGCGCTCGCCGGTCGATCGCCAGCCGTCATCGGCCTGCTCCCAGCTCGTGACCAGGAGGCTTTCCTCGAACCAAGGCGCCTGGGCCACGAGGTTGCGGTCCCGGTCGAGGGCGAAGGAGGCGCCGTCGAAGACCAGCTCGTCCTGGCCACCCCAGGTGTTGACGTAGAGCAGCGGCAGCCCGGTCTCGGTCACCCGCGTGACGGCGAGCTGGATGCGCCGCTCCTGCTTGCCGACCTCGAAGGGCGAGCCGTTGATGACGACGAGGATCTGCGCTCCGGTCTCCTCCAGGCCCTCGGCGACGTCCTCGATCCACATGTCCTCGCAGACCATGACGCCAAGCCTGACCGTGCCGCCCCGGGGCAAGTCGAGCCGCATCGGCCCCGGCACCGGCCCCGCCTCGAAGACGCGCTTCTCGTCGAAGACGCCGTAGTTCGGCAAAGCGTGCTTCGCCCGCTGGGCCGCGACCTGGCCGCCGGCGAGGAGGAAGGCGCCGTTGAACGGTCGCCCGCCGCGCCCGGCCCAGGGCGCGCCGAGGACGATGGCCGGGCGGCCGCCGGCGGTGTCCTGCGCCAGCTTCTCGAGCAGGGCGGCGGTGCGGTCGAGCAGCGCCTGCTTGAGCACGAGGTCCTCGAGCGGGTAGCCGGTCAGCACCATCTCCGGGAAGATCACGAGATCGGCCCCGGCCTGCTCCGCCGCCCGGTGCAGCCGGCGGACGAGCGCCAGGTTGCCGTCGAGGTCGCCGACGATCGGGTTGCACTGGGCGAGGGCTGTGGTGAGCTGGTTCGGCACGGCTGGCGGTCCTCGATAGCGGATGGGTCGGCTGATGGGTCGGTCGAGACACTTGACCGGCAGCGCTGTCGTCGACCTAACTCTAGCCGCAGGATGGCCGGCGGGCCACTGCCAGCCTGGCGCGGGCAGGCTGCAGAAAAAGCGATGCGCCGACGAAAGGGCCGGACGTGGACCACATCCAGGGCATGCAGGTCTTCCTCAAGGTGGCGCAGGCGGGCAGCCTGTCGGCCGCGGCGGCCCAGCTCGACCTGTCGAAATCCAGCGTCAGCAAGCATGTCAGCGCGCTCGAGCGGCGGCTCGGCGTGCTGCTGTTGAACCGCAGCACGCGGCGGCTGTCCCTGACCGAGCTCGGCATGGCCTACCGCGACCATTGCGCCCGCATCCTCGCCGACATCGAGGAGACCGAGCAGGCGATCCAGGCGCACACCACGAGGGCCAAAGGCCGGCTCAAGGTCAATGCGCCGATGAGCTTCGGCATCCTGCACCTCGCCCCGCTCCTGCCCGGCTTCATGGCGGCCAATCCCGAGGTCGAGATCGACCTCGTGCTCAATGACCGCAGGGTGGACCTGATCGACGAGGGCTTCGACCTCGCGATCCGCATCGGCCGGCTCGACGACAGCAACCTGATCGCGAGGAAGCTCGCCGCCGTGGGCTTCGTCTGCGCCGCCAGCGACGCCTATCTCGCCCGCCATCGGCCGCCCGAGGTCCCCGAGGATCTCACCCGGCACAACTGCCTGCGCTACACCTACAACCGGCTGCCGGGTGAATGGCGGTTCAGCCGCGACGGCGAGGTGCTGAACGTGAGAATTAGCGGCAACTTCCAGGCGAACAACGGCGAGGCGCTGCGGGAGGCGGCGCTCGCCGGCCTCGGCATCATCTACCAGCCGGTCTTCATCGTCGCGGGCGAGCTGCGCGCCGGACGCCTCAGGCCCCTGCTCGAGGCCTGGTCGACGCCGACGATCGACATTCACGCGGTGTTTCCCGAGCAGCGCCAGATGCAGCCGAAGCTGCGCCATTTCGTCGACCATCTGGCAGAGGCGCTGCGCCGGCCCGAGCTCTGGCCGGACCTCCACTGCCCGGTGGCGGCATGAGCGCCGGGCCCGCCGCGGCCGGCCAGCGGGTCGCCGTGGTCGGCGCCGGCATCGTCGGCGTCGCCGCCGGGCTCTTCCTGCAGGAGGACGGCCACGAGGTGACGCTGGTCGACCCGGGCGAGCCGGGCAGCGGCACGTCCTCGGGCAATGCCGGGATCATCAGCGTCTCCTCGATCATGCCGATCGTCACCGCCGACATCCTGACGAAGCTGCCGGCGATGCTGGCCGACCCGGTGGCGCCCTTGCAGCTCCGCTGGCGGGACCTGCCCGGCCTCACCCCCTGGCTGCTGCGGGCGGCGCTGGCCACCCGCAGGGGCTCGGTCGAGCGGGCCATGGCCGCCATCCACGGGCTGACCAGCCGGGCGCTGGCGGCGCACGAGGTGCTGATCCAGCGGGCCGGCGCGGGCGAGCTCTTCACCTCCAATGGCTGGCTCAAGGTGGGGCTCGACCGGGCCAGGCTCGAGAAGGGCACGGCCGCCGAGCGGGCCGCCCTCGACCGCTTCGGCGTGCCTTATGAAGTGCTGGGCCGCGACGAGGTGCTCGACCTCGAGCCGGCCCTCTCGAGCGAGGTCAAGGGGGCGCTCTGGCTCACCGCCAATCGCGAGATCCGCCAGCCCCGGGCCTATGTCGAGCGGCTGGCCGCGCTCTTCATGGAGCGCGGCGGCGTGCATCGGCGCGACGTCGCCCGGGGCCTCGCCATGGCCGACGGGCGGGTCAGCGGGCTGCTCACCACCGAGGGCACGATCGCGGCCGACAGCGTGGTGATCGCCGCCGGCGCCTTCGCCGGCCGGCTCGCCGCCGCGGCCGGCCACCGCCTGCCGCTGCAGGCCGAGCGGGGCTACCACCTCATGCTGCCGACGCTGGCGTCGCCCCTGCACCGGCCGGTCTACTGCATGGACCCGGGCTTCGTCCTCGCCCCCATGGCGCACGGGCTCAGGCTCACCAGCGGCGTCGAGCTGGCGAGCCTCGAGGCACCGCCGGACTTCTCGATCCCGCGGCGTCTCCTGCCGCTCGCCCGCCGCTATCTGCCGGGTCTCGACGAGCGGGTGCTGAGCGAGTGGCAGGGCTTCCGCCCGTCCTTGCCGGACAGCCTGCCGGTGATCGGGCGGGCGAAGCGCCACGCCAATGTCTATCTCGCCTTCGGCCACCAGCATGTCGGGCTGACGCTCGGGCCGGTCACCGGGCGGATCATCGCCGACCTCGTCGCCGGCCGCGACCCGGGCCTCGACCTCACCCCCTACCGGCCCGACCGGCCGTTCTGGTGAGCCGGCGCCCGGGGGTCGCCTTCGCCGCGCTCGGCGGCAATGTGCAGGGCGCGCTCTGGCTGATCTTCGGCGCCTTCTTCTTCTCGGCCATGGGACTCCTCGTGAAGCTCCTGGGCGAGCGCCTGCCGAGCATCGAGATCGCCTTCTTCCGCGCCATGGCGGGGCTCGTGATGGTGCTGCCGCTGATGGCGCAGGAGGGTGTGGGGCTCTGGCGCACCCAGCGCCTCGGCGCCCATTTCGGCCGTGCCCTGCTCGGCACGGGCGGCATGGTCTGCGGCTTCTACGCCTTCACCCACCTGCCGCTCGCCGAGGCCACCGCGATCAGCTTCACCAAGCCGCTCTTCATGGTGGTGCTGGCAGCATTGGTGCTGCACGAGACGGTTCGCGCCCGCCGCTGGACGGCCACGGCCGTGGGCTTCCTCGGCGTTCTCCTGATGCTGCGGCCGGGCTCCGGGGCGATCGAGCTGGCAGTGCTCGTGGCCCTGCTCGGCGCCGCCTTCGGGGCGCTCACGACGATCTTCATCAAGCGATTGGTGGCGACCGAGCGCAAGTCGACCATCCTGGCCTATCTCAGCGTCGTCGGCATGACCCTGACCGGCCTGCCGATGCTCCTCGTCTGGGTCACGCCGCGTGGCTTCGACCTCGTGCTGATCGTCCTCATGGGGGTGGTCGGCAGCATCGCGCAGCTCTGCCTGATGCAGGCCTTCAAGCTTGGCGAGGCGAGCGCGCTGGCCCCCTTCGACTATGCCCGCCTGCCGTTCGCCGCCGCCTTCGGCTGGCTGATCTTCGGCGAGACCCTGGACTGGCTGGCGCTCGCCGGTGTGCTGGTGATCATCCTCAGCAGCGCCTACATCGCCTGGCGCGAGGCGTATCTCACGCGCCTCGGCCGGCGCTGAGCCGCCGCACCGGGCCGCGACGGCTCGGCGCAGGCGGGCGGATCGCCACTGGCGGGACCGCCCGGTCGGGTCCATCTCCCCGGGCAGTGGAGACGGTGCGGGAAACGGTTTCGAGATGACGCGGTTCTGGGTTCTCATGGCGGCCAAGCTGGTGCTGGCCGGCCTCGTGGTGGCCGGCGTGGTCACCTACACGCTCGGCCTCGGCCCCTTCGCCACACGGCTCGAGGCGGTGACGGAAAGCCAGGGCAAGGCGCTGATCGGCGGCCCCTTCAGCCTCGTCGACCAGACCGGCAAGCGGGTGACGGAGGCCGATTTCGCCGGCCGCGCCACGCTCGTCTATTTCGGCTACACGTTCTGCCCGGACGTCTGCCCGACCGGGCTCGCCACCATGCTGGCGGCCTATGACAAGCTCACGCCCCAGGAGCAGGCGAAGATCGTGCCGCTCTTCATCACCGTCGACCCCGAGCGCGACGACGTCGCCGCGATGGCGAGCTACGTCGCCCTCTTCCACCCGGCCCTGGTGGGCCTCACCGGCACGGTCGAGGAGACCGACGCCGCGGCCGCCGCCTGGCGGGTCTACCACCGCAAGGCCGAGAGCGGGGCGGCGAGCGACTACCTGGTCGATCACTCGTCCTTCACCTACCTGATGAATGGCGAGAACGAGTACGTCACCCATTTCGGCCACGGCACCACGCCCGAGGAGATGGCGGAGGGCCTGCGCGCCGCCCTCGCCGCGGGTGCGGCCGGCTGAACCGCGAACAAGGCTTGAACCGCCCCCCGGGAGCCGCTACATCCCGCCTCACGCGCTCGTAGCTCAATGGATAGAGCATCTGACTACGGATCAGAAGGTTGGGAGTTCGAGTCTCTCCGAGCGCGCCATAAAATCAGAGACTTAGACATTTTTTGCTTCCTGAGATTTGACGGTTAGGAAGCTATCAGGAAGCGTATGCTGTGCGGCCGTGGAATGACCGACGTCGGCTTTCCCGAAAGGTGTGGGTCGTGTCGCCTCTCATCGAGATGCTTCCATCGTGTTGGAGAGAAGGACCGCCCTATTGCTGCCAATGAGGCGGATCGTCCTTGGCTTGAGGTCGTGTCCCTGGTGGTGGTGCAGCTGACGGCGGCCATCGGCGGTTCTCCGGTAGGGTCGGGTTGCGCAGCCAATCCGAACCGGATGACCGAACCGATGACCGACGAGATGATGGCCCTTCAGGGTCTTCTGGAGAAGACGTCCGACGCTGACCTCTTGCGCGAGATGCTGGGCTTTGCCGCCGAGCGGCTGCCTCCCGGGCCTGCTGGCCCGGGCTGCTTCGCAGTCGGCCTCGGCGGCGCTGCTGCCCGCCGAGGGAGTTGGACGTTGGCCGCAAGACCGGTGCGGCGTGGGGCGAGAGGAGTACCGAGCGGCTGGCGTAGCGCAACGGCGACCGCGACCGGGTCTGGGAGACGCGCGCCGGGACGGTCGAGCTGCGCCTCCCGAAGCTGCGCCCTCGACGGCCTTCTGGCCGTCGTGCCTTCGGCAAACGGATGATCCGGCTCTTGCCGGATCATGGGCTCGTATTTTCCGGGTTTCCTGGAGCCGCGACGGCTGGCGGAGAAGGCGCTGACGGCGGTCATTCGAGAGGCCCATATCCAGGGTGTGTCGACGCGGTCGGTCGACGAGCTGGTCAAGACGCCCTCCAGGGCCTGCTGGCCGCATTCCCTTCGGATCGGGATAGGGGGAAGCCTTGCGGCTCCCCCCTCCCACACCACCGGGCATACGGGTCCGTACCACGGCGGTTCGCTGGCCTAAGCGGCTCTGGGCGTCATGACGGGAAGGCCGAGCGCGGCCAAATCTGCGTTCGAGAGCGCGATATTGAGGGCCGGACTGGCAGCAATCCGCCAAGGACCGTGCACGCTGCCCGCGGTTTGTGCCGCGAGCCGGCGAGGCACGCCCCGTCGGGCCATCTGCCGGAACCGGTTCCAGCCATTGCGCCATTGCTTCCAGGCGAAGGCGCGCAGCCTTCGTCGGAGCCACTGGTGCAGTTCACGCAACACCGACGGCGTCTGACAGAAGCCGAAGTAGCCCACCCACCCCGTAAGGTAGATGCGCAGGTTTTCGATCGTCTGCTCGAGCGAGGCCCCTTTGGTCCGCCGCGTCAGCTCCCGGACCCGCGTCTTGAACCGGATCAGCGCCTGCGGCGCGATGCGCCGTCGGGGTGGCGCCTTGCCGGCCGTGAAGCTGAAGCCCAGGAACTTGCGCCGCGACGGTCGGTCCACCGCGCTCTTGGCTGTGTTCACCCGAAGCTGGAGGCGCTTGGTGACGAAGCTGGTGACGCTCGTCATGACCCGCTCGCCCGCCCGGCGGCTGCGCACGTAAATGTTGCAGTCGTCGGCATAGCGAACGAAGCAATGACCACGTCGGGTCAGCTCCTTGTCCAGCACATCCAGCATCAGGTTCGACAGCAAGGGCGAAAGTGGGCCGCCTTGCGGGGTCCCCTCGTCCGTCGGCCCGACCAGCCCATCCGCCGTCACACCTGCGGCAAGAAACCCGCGGATGAGCTTTAGGATGCGCCGGTCGGCAACCCGCTTGGCCACCAGCCCCATCAGGATGTCGTGGTTCATCCGATCGAAGAATTTCTCCAGATCGAGATCGACGACCCAGCCATACCCGTCCGCGATATGCTCTTGCGCCCGGGCCACCGCCTGATGCGCGGATCGACCGGGACGAAAGCCATAGCTCGCGTCCGAGAACGTCGGGTCCCAAACCGCCTGAAGCACTTGCAGCACCGCCTGCTGGATGAAGCGGTCGAGAACCGTCGGTATGCCGAGAGCGCGAACACCCCCGCCGACCTTCGGGATCTCGACACGCAACACCGGCTGCGGCCGGTAAGTGCCGTCGAGCAGCTGGCTCCTGATCGAGGGCCAGTGGTCCTTGAGGTAGAGTGGCAGGGCGTCGACGGTCATCCCGTCGACGCCCGGCGCACCCCTGTTGCGCCTGACTTGCGCCAGCGCCCTACGCAGATTGTCACGCTCGACAATCGCCTCCATGAGCGGTCCCAGGACCGCCGGGCTTTCGAGCCGAGGGGCCGCCGTATCGGCTTCGGTCCCTTCGGGGGCAGCGCTTCGGGCTTCACCCGTCACCCCTTCCCCAAAGGCCAGCTCCAGCTGGTTCTTCTGCCGCCTGGTCGACACGAGATCCCTCGTCCTACTTGCCGCTTCCAACGTTCAGGCCTTCGGTGAGCTACCTGCCCGCCTACTATGCCCTCTGCTGACTTCTGCGCCGCGATCAGCCGCCTTGCGACGGGCTCATCAGCCCCGAGGTCGAGGCACGGCGCAGACCTCCCGAGGTAAGTTCGACCGCCTTCCCCGCGCACCCGCCGAATCTACTGCACAGGCCCTTGATGGCCGTGGACTTCGCGGTCATCCGCCCGCTCGTCCGCCCTGCACAGCCTCCTATCCGGTTCTTGTCCATCGGGTCGCGGGTTTGCTCCACACTGCCTTCAGACCCCGCCTCGCGACGACGCCCTTGTGCTTCGCTAACCCTTCGCCGCCATCAGGCTGGGTAGAGGACTTCCACCTCCAAGCTGTCGAACATGCTCGGCACACAGATCGGATCGATCGCCTGCTGACGATCGATGATCTTCACCGCAAGCTGGCAGCGCTGCCGGGTGCACTTCATGCGCAACGCCCTGGCCCACGCCGGCAAGAGCGGTCGCCGCGTCGTCTCTGCCTTCATCGCCACGGCGTTTGCGCAAAATGATGCTCAAGCCGCCAGTCGACAGTGGCGCCGCATCGCCGACCAATTGCGCCCAAACATCGATCGCCTGGCAAGGCTCATGGACGAGGCCGAGCCCGACGTCCTCGCTTACATGACGTTCCCGCCACAGCACCGCACCAAGCTGCACAGCGCCAATCCCATCGAGCGCCTCAACCGCGAGATCAAGCGTCGCACCGAAGTCGTCGGCATCTTCCCCAACGAAGCCGCCATCACCCGGGGCCCCCATGCGGCCTGCCGCATGGGGTGGCGCCCGCCTGGTCGGTGCCCTGCTCCTCGAGCAAAACGACGAGTGGGCCGTCCAGCGCGCCCGCTACATGACCCTTGAGAGCATCGCCCACACCGGCGATGATACCACCGTCAGCCTGACCAACATGACAGGTTGAACAGCAACCGGTCCAATCCGGAGAACTGGCCGGCCAAAGGTCAGCTACACCACGTCCCGGGACATGACCGAGTGTGACGAGCGGTCGCAATTTCTCTTCGATGATTGCCTGGAACGAACACCGCCGACGCCAAGCCGACCGGTGGACCACTGACACCGCAGGTCAATGAAGGCTGACTCTGCCACACCGATGCAGGTCCGCCCAAAATATCCAAGGAAAGCAGATCTCTCAGCTAGCGTTGCACCAGATCGCCGTTAACGTCTTTGGTGCCAAAACGGTGCCAAACATTATCGGGGAAATCAGTTAAGTCATTGAAATAAATGGTGCCCAGGGACGGATTTGAACCGCCGACACACGGATTTTCAGTCCGTTGCTCTACCAACTGAGCTACCTGGGCGCAGGCGCGGATATAAGGGGTCGGTCGTGGCCTGTCCAGCCGTGCGTCAGGGGCGAAAGCCGGCGAGGACGAGGGCCCGGCGGTAGCGCTCGCGGGTCGCCTCGACCTGGTGCGGGATGGCCCGGACGATGTCGTCGGCGCGGATGCCGGGCGCGTAGCCCTGGACGATGGCGACGGCGCGGGCGGCGCGCTCCATGTCGCCGGCGAGGGCGGCACAGGCGGCGACCAGGCGGTTGACCCAGAGGATGCCCGGCCGGTCGGCGAGGGCGCGGTCGATCCACCCGAGGGCGGACGGGTAGTCGGCGGCGACGAAGCCGGCGAGGCCCATGCCGACGAAGCTCAGGTGGCGCAGCGGGTCGAGGGGGCTGAGGCGGAGCGAGCGCTCGAAGTCGGCGATGCCGGCATCGGGATCGCCGGTGTAGCAGTGAAGATAGCCCGAGCGGTTCCAGGCCCAGCAGCAATTGGAGTCGATCTCGAGGCCGCGGTCGAGATGGCGGCGGGCGGCCAGGACCTCGCCCGCAGCGGATTCGGCGGTGGCGAGGAGGGTCAGGACCATGGAATCGGTCGGGTCGAGCGCGTAGCCGCGGCGGGCGAGGGTCAGTGCTGTAGCGCGGTGATCGGCGGGGCGGGAGGTCCAGTTGTAGACGACCTGCTGGCCGTGGCACCAGGAGAGCAGGGCATGGGCGAGGCCATAGTCGGGGTCGGCCGCGATTGCGGCCTCGAGCTCGGCCATGGCGCGGCGGCTGGCGGCGCGCTCCACCGCCCAGCAGTCGGGAATGGCTTTCAGCACGCGGTCGTAGGCGGCGAGCACGGCCGGCCGCTGGCGCTTCAGGCGGTCCGCCTCGGCGGCGTAGAGGGCCGGTGAGAGGGCACCGATGAGGGCCTCGGTGATGGCGTCCTGCAGCTCGAACGTGTCGCCCGCCTCGCTCTCGAAGCGGCCGGACCAGACCTCGATGCCGCTCGCCGCCTCGACCAGATGCGCGGTGACGCGCAGCCGCCCGGCGCCGGCCCGCAGGCTGCCGGTGACGAGGTAGCGCACGCCGAGCCCGGCGCCGATGGCCCGCAGATCGTCGCTCACTGCGGCGGCCGAGGCGGCGGAGCCGCTGTTGACGACGAGATAGCTGCGAACGCGGCCGAGCCCGGCGGTCACCTCGTCCTGCAGCCCGGCGAGGAGGAAGCGGTAGGCGGGGTCGTCGGCCAGGTAGCGGAACGGCAGGACGGCGAGGCTCGGCCGGTCGGTCGGCACCTCGATGGCGATCGGCGGGGCGGCGGGGGATGCCGGGGTTCCATCGGCGTCGTCCCGGACCCCGGCGAGGAAGCGGAAGCCGCGGCCATGCACGGTGGCGATCAGGCGCTGGGCGGTGCCGTCGTCGCCGATGGCGCGGCGGGCCGCCTTGATGCGGCTGGCGATGGTCGCCTCGGAGACGATGCGGCCCCGCCAGACGGCCTCGACCAGCTCGTCCCGGGTGACCAGCCGGCCGGGATTCGTGGCGAGGAAGAGGAGCAGCTCCAGGACCTGGGGCTCGACCGGCACGACCTCGCCGTCCCGGCGCAGCTCGAACGCGTCGGGGTCGATCGTGCAGCGGTCGAAGCGCAGCGCCATGCCACCCTCCCCGGCGCCGATTATCGAGGAAATCCGCAAGCTCTCCAAGAATTCTCCAGGCCGGCTTCAAGCACCGCCTCGGGCCTTCGCCTATTCAGGAGAGGCGCCGGCAATGCCGCCGGCGGAAGCTCGAGGGAGACGATCATGGAGAGCAAGACGATGCCGACGATGGTGAACGGGCTGGACCAGGACGCCCTCTTCGACACGCTCGAGGCCGTGAAGAAGGACCCAAAGATCGCGAAGTTCGTGTTCCGCGCCAAGAACCACTGGCAGACGGGCGGGGTCAACGAGACGGTGATCAAGGACTATTACGGTGTCGGCGAGGAGCATTGCCGGCCAGGCGGCTTCCATCTGGTCAACGACGAGCCGCCGGAGCTGCTCGGCACCGACAAGGCGCCCAACCCGGTCGAGTACGTGCTGCACGCCATGGCGGGCTGCATCACCACCTCGCTCATCGCCCACGCCACCGCGCGCGGCATCAGGATCGACGAGGTGGCGACGCAGTTCTCGGGCGATCTCGACGTGCAGGGCTTCCTCGGCCTCGATCCGAAGGTCAGGAACGGCTACCAGGCGGTGAAGGTGGAGCTCTTCGTCAAGGGCGACGCGGACGCGGCGACGCTCGAAGCGCTCGGCCACTTCGCCAGGTCGCGCTCGCCGGTCTTCGACATCGTCACCAACGGCGTGCCGGTCAGCCTCGAGGTGACGGCCGAGCCGTCCGCCGCCGCCGCGGCGTGAGCCCGCCGCTCGGGCATGGGGGCCGCTCCGGCGACGGGGCGGCCCCGTTGCTGCTTCATGCGCCGGCGTCGACCTCCGGCGTCGGGTGGAAGAAGCTCTGCTGCTGCATGGCCGCCTGCGCGAACGGGCCCCAGGCGGCGATGACGTGGCCTTGCGGCACACGGAGATGCCGGGCGGGGCCAGCGCCCTTGAGGACGCCGCCGCGAAGGTCGGGATCGGGCTCGGCGAAGGAGGCGCCGGCACCGAGCTCGCAATCCTCGACGATCACCGGGCCCAGGACCTGGCTGCCCGAGCCGAGCGACGCCCGGCCGCGGATGACGGCGCCGTAGCGGTAGCGGCCGTGGTCGCCGATGGTGATCGGGGCACCCGCCTGGTCGGCATCGAGGACGAGGCCGCCCTCGCCGAACTGGTTGCCTTGGCCAATCTCGATCCGCCCGCCCGCTCGCGCACGGAGCATGCAGGTCGAGAAGAACTGGTTGCCGTCGCCGATGGTCACGGTGCTCCGTGCGTCGGCGCCGATCTCGACGGCGGCGTGGAACACGTTGCCCTGGCCGATCCGCGCGTCGCGGCCGATCAACAGCGAGCCGGGATCGAGCACGATGTTGCGACCGGCGATGCGCTCCACGACCTCACGCACCGTGAGGAAGCCCAGGGACCGGCGTGCTTCATCCAGCTCGGAACGGGCGTCGGCCGGCATCAGGCGGCGTCGTGGAAGATGATGCCCAGCGTCATGCGCTCGCCTCTGTGGATGCGGCTGACGCCGTGGCGCTGGCGCACGCGGTGAGCGCCCCGGCTGCCCTGGCGCGGGCGCTGGTCGACGGCGAAGACGACGCCGCGGCCGCGGGCCATGGGCACCACCTCGGCGCGCGACTGCCGACGCGGGCGCTGCTCGACCAGCACCAGCTCGCCGCCGGTGAAGGTGGCGGGATCGGAGAGGAGAATGACGACCTGCAGCGGGAAGCAGGCGGGGCCATAGACGTCCTGATGGAGGCAGTTGTAGTCGCCGGCGACGTACTTGAGCACGAGCGGGGTCGGCCTGGTCTGGCCATGGCTGCGGCAGAGTTCGCGGAGCGCGGCGTGGTCGGGCGGGAAGCGCCGGGCGGAACCGAGGCGCTCCTCCCAGCGGTCGGCGATGGCAGCCAGCGGCGGGTAGAGGCCGGCGCGCAGGCGCTGGACCGGCTCGGGCAAGGGGTCGGCGAAATACTTGTACTCGCCCTGGCCGAAGCCGTGGCGCTGCATGCGGACATGGCTGCGCCAGGGCCGGTCCTCGGGGTAGAGGGCTTCGAGCTCCCGCATCTCGGCGTCGGTGACGAGCGGGCCGAGATCGGCCCAGCCATTCGCGTCGAGGTCACCCGCGACACGCTGCCAGTCGATCACGCCGCTCACTTGCCGGCTCCCTCGCGGCGCAGGAGCTCTCCCTTGCGCGCGCTGCCCCAGCGATAGCCGCCGAGCCCGCCGGCGGCCGGCACCACGCGGTGGCAGGGGGTGAGGACGGCGACCGGGTTGGCAGCACAGGCGCGGGCGACAGCACGGGCGGCGGTCGGCTGGCCGATCTCCCTGGCGACGGCGCCATAGCTGCGGGTCTCGCCGGTGGGGATGGCGCGGAGCGCCGCCCAGACGCGCTGCTCGAAGAGCGTGCCCTGGATGTCGAGCGGCAGCTCGAGGGCAGCTTCCGGCTGCTCGATCCGGCCGATCACCGACCGGGCCAGCTCGCTGAAGGCCGGATCGGCCGGGAGGTGGCGGGCTCTCGGGAAGAGGGCGTGAAGCTCGGCTTCGAGCGCCCGCGCGTCCTCGCCGAAGCGGACGGCGCAGATGCCGCGCTCGGTCGCCGCCACGAGGACGAGGCCGAGGCTGCTCTCGGCGATGGCGGAGCGGATCACCTCGCCCTCGCCACCCCGGCGGAAGGTCCTGGGTGCCATGCCGAGCCGCTCCTTCGCCCCGTCGTAGAAGCGCGAGGCCGAATCATAGCCGGCATCGTAGATCGCCCGGGTGACGCCGCCGCTGTCGCGCAGCGTGGCCGTGGCGCGGCGCTCGCGGACCTGCCCGGCATAGGCCTTGGGCGTGACGCCGGTGACCGCGCGGAAGGTCCGGTGGAAGTGATAGGGGCTGAGCCCGGCCGCCTCGGCGAGGGTTGCGAGCGACGGCGGGGTCTCGGCCGCCTCGATCGTCCGGCAGGCCGCCTCGATGGCCAGCGTCCGCGCCTGCTGAAGCGAGAGCTCGGTCGGCCGGCAGCGCTTGCAGGGTCGAAAGCCGGCGGCCTCGGCCTCGCGGGCGAGATCGAAGAAGAGGATGTTCTCGGGCCTGGCCCGGCGGCTCGGGCAGCTCGGCCGGCAATAGACGCCGGTCGTCCGGACGGCGAAGACGAAGGCGCCGTCGGCCTCGGCATCGCGCTCGGCGACGGCCCGCCATTTCCAGCCGGGGCCGGTGGCGGGTGCATCGGCGGGGGCGGTGAGCATGGGCTTCTCCTCCAAACGTTGCGCCGTTGGCGCGTCGGGTCCGGGAGAATGGCGCTTTCGCACGGGTCGCCCCATCCGATTCTTGCGGCCGAAAAGCCTATTCGGCCGGCCGGGCCACGAGGAGCATGGCGGTGCGGGCGTCGACGCCGATCTCGTAGCCCGGGGCGAAGAGCTCGTCGTCGACGGCGTCGTCGTCCCGCGCGGTGTCGATCAGGACCTGCCAGTGCAGGCCGTCGCCTGCCGCCGGCAGATGCTGGTCGGCCGGCTCGTGCGAGGCGTTGAGGATCAGGAGGAAGGTGTCGTCGGTCTCCTTCTCGCCACGCTCGGTCAGGTGCGTCAGCCCGGCCTCGCCGCTGAGCAGGATGGTGAGCATCTTGCGGCCGCCATTGGTCCAGTCGCCCTCCGCCATCTCGCCGCCATCGGCGCGCAGCCAGGTGACGTCCTTGACCTCGGTGCCGGGGATGAGGGCGCTGTGGAAGAACCGTGCGCGGTGGAAGACGATGTGGTCGCGGCGCAGGTGGATCAGCCGGCGGGTGAACGCCAGCAGGCTCTGGCCGTCCTCGTCCAGGTTCCAGTCGATCCAGCCGATCTCGTTGTCGTGGCAGTAGGCGTTGTTGTTGCCGCCCTGGGTGCGGCCGAACTCGTCGCCGGCCACCAGCATCGGGACACCCTGCGACAGGAGGAGCGTGGTCAGGAAGTTGCGCATCTGGCGGCGGCGCAGCGCCTGGATCCCGGGATCATCGGTCGGGCCCTCGACGCCGCAGTTCCAGCTGTTGTTGTTGTCGGTGCCGTCCCGGTTGTCCTCCCCGTTGGCCTCGTTGTGCTTCTGGTCGTAGCTGACGAGATCGCGCAGCGTGAAGCCGTCATGGGCGGTGATGAAGTTGATGCTGGCCCAGGGCTGGCGGCCCCTGTGGTCGAAGATGTCGGCGGAGCCGGAGAGGCGGGAGGCGAGGTCTGGCAACTGGCCCGCGTCGCCCTTCCAGAACTTGCGCACGGTGTCCCTGTACTGGTCGTTCCACTCGGCCCAGCCGGGCGGGAAGTTGCCGACCTGGTAGCCGCCCATCCCGGTATCCCAGGGCTCGGCGATCATCTTGGCCTTGGTGAGCGCCGGATCCTGCGCCACCACGTCGAGGAAGCTCGCATGCTCGTCGTAGGAGCCTTCGACCCTGGCGAGCGTCGAGGCGAGGTCGAAGCGGAAGCCGTCGACCCGCATCTCCTCGACCCAGTAGCGGAGCGAGTCCGTCACCATGCGCAGCACGTAGGGATGGCGCAGCTCGAGGGCGTTGCCGGTGCCGGTGAAGTCGTTGTAGTAGCGGGGGTCCTCGGTCAGGTAATAGTAGGACCGGTTGTCGATGCCGCGGAACGACAAAGTGGGGCCGAGGTGGTTGCCCTCGGCGGTGTGGTTGTAGACGACGTCGAGGATGACCTCGATGCCGGCGTCGTGCATCACGTGGACGAAGGTCTTGACCTCGCCGATGCCGCCCTTGCCGAGATAGGCGGGATGCGGGGTGAAGAATCCCAGCGTGTTGTAGCCCCAGTAATTGTTCAGGCCACGCTCGATCAGGTGGCGGTCATTGGCGAAGGCGTGCACCGGCAGGAGCTCGACCGCGGTGACGCCGAGATCGCGCAGGTACTCGACGACCGGCGCCGACGACAGGCCGCCGAAGGTGCCGCGCAGCTCCTCCGCCACCTCGGGGTGGCGCATGGTGAAGCCCTTGACGTGCATCTCGTAGATGATGGTCTCGTGCCAGGGCCGCTGGGTCAGCCGGTCGCGGCCCCAGGTGAAGGCCGGATCGATCACCATGCATTTCGGCATGAAGGGGGCGCTGTCGCGGGTGTCGAAGGAGAGGTCGGCCTCGGGATGGCCGATGGTGTAGCCGTAGACCGCGTCGTCCCACTCGATCGTGCCGTGGGCCGCCTTGGCGTAGGGGTCGAGGAGCAGCTTGTGGTGATTGAAGCGATGCCCGGCCGCCGGGTCGTAGGGGCCGTGGACGCGGTAGCCGTAGAGCTGGCCGGGGCGGACGTCGGGCAGGTAGCCGTGCCAGATCTCGTGGGTGAACTCGGGCAACGCCACCCTCGCCAGCTCGCGCTTGCCGTCGTCGTCGAAGAGGCAGAGCTCGACCTTCTCGGCATGGGCCGAGAAGAGGGTGAAGTTGGTGCCGGAACCGTCCCAGGTGGCTCCAAGAGGATAGGGCAGGCCCGGCCAGACCCGATATTCGTTTTCGCTCAATCTCAAAACTCCCGCTGCGATCGACAACGCGCATCGTTCGCATGCGCCGGGAGGGCGGTTCCGTCAAGGCGGCAAGGCGCCCGAAAGGCTGTCAGCGCGGCGCCGGCACCGGCGGCTCGATCTCCGGGGCGGGCTCGAAGGCGGCATAGTAGAGATGCGCGCCGAAGCGGCCGCGGGCGTGGAGCTGGTCGGCCCAGGTCGGGCTGACGTAGTCCGCATGGTAGAAGGTGGCGCCGGCAGTGAGGTCCGGCAGGGCGGCGGAATAGGCGGTCAGCGCGGCGAGGGCGCTGTCCGTCCAGGCGTTCTCGTCGATCGGGCCCTCGATCACGACCTTGTCGGAGAGCCCGTCCGCGGTCCAGGAGAACTGGGCCGGCTCCCAGACGACATCGCAGACGGTGTCGGCATGCTCCCTCGAGGCGACCCGGTTGACCACGACCTGGGCGACGGCGAGCTTGTCGGCGAAATTGCTGCCGCGCGCCTCGAACCAGACGGTCTGGGCGAGGCAGGCGAGCTCCTGCTCGTAGGGCGTGCGGTCGATGGTCGGGTCCTGCTCGATGCCGAAGAAGGCGAGGAACAGGGTCTGCAGCACGGCTTTGGCGGGGGCGGTGATCATCTCCCGGTCTCCGTCTAAGCACCCGATGCAAGTCAGCGACGGGCAGCCTGATCGTCCGGGATCACCGTGCCGTCTCGTGCTCCTGCTGTTTTGGTGAACATGAAGCAAAGCACAGTATCAGACGCCTCGCCATTAAGGATTCATCAACCCTGTTCTCCGCCTGAGCAACGCGAAACGGCGGGGGCCCTGGCCCCCGCCGCTCCGTCATCCGGCAGTGAATGGACGGCTTACTTGACGCCGTCGGGCATCACCTTGCCGTCGACCCAGGCCTGCAGCAGCAGGTCGTAGTCGACGGTCACACCCTGCGGCTTCTCGTTCTCGAGCTTGGGCTTCGGGGCACCCGGCTGGGAGAGCCAGTACTCGGGGTCCTGCTCGGGATTGAGCTTCGGGCCGCACTCGCCCTGGACGTTGGCGCGCTCGAGCCGGGCCATCACCTGGTCCTGCTGCTGCGCGAGGCTGTCCATGGCCTCCTGCGGGGTCTTCTCGCCGGTCACCGCCTCGGCGACATTGGCCCACCAGAGCTGCGCCAGGCGCGGGTAGTCGGGCACGTTGATGCCGGTCGGCGTCCAGGCGACGCGGGCCGGGCTGCGGTAGAACTCGACGAGGCCGCCGAGCTTGGGGGCGCGCTCGGTGAACGACTCGTCGTTGATGTCGCTGTTGCGGATCGGGGTGAGGCCGACCTGGGTCTTCTTCAGCGAGGTGGTCTTGGCGGTGGTGAACTGGGCGTAGAGCCAGGCCGCCTGGGCGCGCTCGACCGGTGTCGACTTCAAGAGCGTCCAGCTACCCACGTCCTGGTAGCCGAGCTTCATGCCCTCTTCCCAGTAGGGGCCATGCGGGGACGGGGCCATGCGCCACTTGGGCGTGCCGTCCTCGTTCATCACCGGCAGCGACGGGTCGGCCAGCGCCGCGGTGAAGGCGGTGTACCAGAAGATCTGCTGGGCGATGTTGCCCTGCCCCGGGACCGGGCCGGCCTCGGAGAAGGTCATGCCCGGCGCTTCCGGCGGGGCATAGGCCTTGAGCCAGTCGATATACTTGGTCAGCGCGTAGACGGCCGACGGCGCATTGGCGGCGCCGCCGCGGCTGACGCTGGAGCCGACCGGGTTGCAGCCCTCCATGCGGATGCCCCATTCGTCGACCGGGACACCATTGGGGATGCCCTTGTCGCCGGTGCCGGCCATCGAGAGCCAGGCATCGGTGAAGCGCCAGCCGAGCGACGGGTCCTTCTTGCCGTAGTCCATGTGGCCATAGACGCGGACGCCGTCGATCTCCTTGACCTTGTTGGTGAAGAAGTCGGCGATGTCCTCATAGGCCGACCAGTTGACCGGCACGCCGAGGTCGTAGCCGTAGGCCTCCTTGAACTTGGCCTTGATGTCCGGGTCGGTGAACCAGTCGTAGCGGAACCAGTAGAGGTTCGCGAACTGCTGGTCGGGGAGCTGGTAGAGCTTGCCGTCCGGGCCGGTCGTGAAGCTGAGGCCCATGAAGTCGTCGAGGTCGAGCGACGGCAGGGTGTACTCCGCCCCGTCGCCGGCCATCCAGTCGCTGAGCGGCACGACGAAGCCGTAGCGGCTGTGGGTGCCGATCAGGTCGCTGTCGTTGACATAGGCGTCGTAGATGTTCTCGCCCGACTGCATCTGCGTCTGGATCTTCTCGATCACGTCGCCTTCCTGGATCAGGTCGTGATTGACCTTGATCCCGGTGATCTCGGTGAAGGCCGGGGCCAGCACCTGCGATTCGTAGACATGCGTGTCGATGGTCTCCGAGACGACGTTGATCTCGGTGATGCCCTGGTCGATCAGCCGCTGGGCGGCCTCGATGAAGAACGCCATCTCGGCGAGCTGCTCCTCGCGCGTGAGGGTCGAGGGCTGGAACTCCTCGTCGACCCAGCGCTCGGCGGCTGCCATGTCGGCGACGGCCGGCCCGCTCTGGGCGAGCAGCGCCAGTGCGGCGACCCCGCACAGCAAGCGTTTCGATCGGATTCTCATGAACTGCACCTCCCTGGATGCGCCCCCCTCCTCGACCGTTGCCGGTCGCCGCGACCGGGGGACCTGGTGTCGCGACAGATGAAAATCGGCAGTGCGTCAGCCCCAGCGCATCTCCAGCGTGAACCAGACGAAGGCCGCGATCGAGCCGTACCAGAGCGGCAGCTCGGTGAAGCCGAGCCAGCCGAGATGGATGAAGGCAGCGCCCAGGAGGCCGATGAAGAGGCGGTCGCCCCTGGTCGTCGCCATGGGCAGCAGGCCCTTGCGCTCGACGGTCGGCCAGGCGAGCTCGAGCGCGGTCATGAAGAGGAGCATGACGCCGACGGCGGCGAAGAAGGCCGCCGTGGGCAGGGTCCAGTTCATCCACTCGAGGGCGGGCATGCCGATGTCTCCTCAGACCCGCCCGAGGGCGAAGCCCTTGGCCATGTAGTTGCGGACGAAGTAGATGACCAGCACGCCCGGCACGATGGTCAGGACACCGGCGGCGGCGAGCGTGCCCCAGTCCATCCCCGCGGCCGAGACGGTGCGGGTCATGATGGCGCCGATGGGCTTGGCCGCGACCGAGGTCAGCGTGCGGGCCATCAAGAGCTCGACCCAGGAGAACATGAAGCAGAAGAAGGCGGTGACGCCGATCCCTGCCTTGATCAGCGGCATGAAGACGAAGAGGAAGAAGCGCGGGAAGCTGTAGCCGTCGACATAGGCGGTCTCGTCGATCTCCTTCGGCACGCCGGACATGAAGCCCTCGAGGATCCAGACCGCCAAGGGCACGTTGAAGAGGCAGTGCGCCAGCGCCACGGCGATGTGCGTGTCGAAGAGCCCGAAGGTCTGATAGAGCTGGAAGAACGGCAGGACGAAGACGGCCGGCGGCGCCATGCGGTTGGTCAGCAGCCAGAAGAACATGTGCTTGTCGCCGATGAACCTGTAGCGCGAGAAGGCGTAGGCCGCCGGCAGCGCCACGGTCAGCGAGATGGCGGTGTTCATCGCCACGTAGATGAAGCTGTTGATGTAGCCCGAGTACCAGCTCTGGTCGGTCAGGATGGTGACGTAGTTGGCGAAGGTCAGGTTCTGCGGCCAGAGCGTCAGGCCGCTGGTGATCTCGACATTGGTCTTGAGGCTCATGTTGACGAGCCAGTAGATCGGCAGGAGCAGGAAGCCGAAATAGACGATGAGCGCGAGGTAGCGCAGCCTCATGCGCGGTCTCCCCGGCCGACGCGGACCATGATGTTGTAGAAGACGAAGCTGGCCGCCAGGATGATCAGGAAATAGATGATCGAGTAGGCGGCCGCGGGCCCGAGGTCGAACTGGCCGAGGGCGATCTTGACGAGCTGCTGCGAGAGGAAGGTGGTGGCCGTGCCGGGGCCGCCGCCGGTGAGCACGAAGGGCTCGGTGTAGATCATGAAGCTGTCCATGAAGCGGAGCAGCACGGCGATCAAAAGGACGCCCCTGAGCTTGGGGAGCTGGATGTAGCGGAAGACCTTCCAGCGGCCGGCGCCGTCGATGGCGGCGGCCTGGTAGAAGGCGTCGGGAATGGCGCGCAGGCCGGCGTAGCAGAGCAGGACGACGAGCGGCGTCCAGTGCCAGATGTCCATGACCACGACGGTGATCCAGGCGTGCAGGCTGTCGGCGGTGTAGTTGTAGCCGATGCCCATCATGTCGTTGACGAACCAGCCGCCGAGACCGATGTCGCCGCGCGCGAAGATCTGCCAGATCGTGCCGACCACGTTCCAGGGAATCAGCAGCGGCAGGGCCACGAGCACGAGGCTCAGCGACGCCGCCCAGCCCTTGGCGGGCATGGCGAGGGCGATGGCGATGCCCAAGGGGATCTGGATGACGAGGATGGTGGCGGAGAAGATCACCTGGCGGACGAAGGCGCCGCGCAGGTCCTCCGAGCGCAGCATCTCCTTGAACCACTCGGTGCCGACCCAGTAGGCCTCGCCGGGGCCGAAGATGTCCTGGACGGAGTAGTTGACGACCGTCATCAGCGGGATGATGGCGCTGAAGGCGACCAGCAGGAACACCGGCAGGACCAGCAGCCAGGCCTTGTTGCTCTCGGTCTTGCGCATGGTTTCTCCCTGCCCTTCCCGCCTCAGCCGACCAGCCGGTCGTCGGCGTAGAGGCGCGTCCATTCCGGCTGGAACACCAGATGCGCCTCGTCGGTCGGCACGGGTGCGTCCTCCGGCAGCTTGGCAACCACCTCGTGCGGGCCGAGGCGGACCGTCACCAGCTTGAAGTTGCCGAGGTCCTGCACGCCCATCAGCCTGGTCGGGACGGCGTCGTCACGGGGTGTCGGCGAGATGTCGAGGAACTCGGGGCGGATGCCGATGGCGAGCCTCGACTTGGCGTGGCGGCGGGCGAGCTCCGCCCAGTGGCCGTAGAGCACGAGCTCGGTGCCGTCGATGCCGAGCCCGTCCTCGACCAGGTGGCAGCCCATGAAGTTCATGCCGGGCGAGCCGATGAAATAGCCGACGAAGCGGTGCGCCGGGCGCTCGAACAGCTCCTGCGGCGTGCCGAGCTGGACCACCTCGCCCTCGTACATGACCACCACCTTGTCGGCGAAGGTGAGCGCCTCGTTCTGGTCGTGGGTGACGTAGACGAGGGTGTGGTGGAAGCGCTCGTGCACCTCCTTGAGCTTGCGGCGGAGCTGCCACTTGAGATGCGGGTCGATGACGGTGAGCGGCTCGTCGAAGAGGATGGCGGCGACGTCGTCGCGCACGAGGCCCCGGCCCATCGAGATCTTCTGCTTCTGGTCGGCGGTGAGCCCGGCGGCGCGGCGGTTCTGGACCGGCTGCAGCTCGAGCATCTCGAGCGCCTCGGCGACACGCTTTCTGACCTCGGCCCGCGGCATTCGGCGGTTGCGCAGGGGAAAGGCCAGGTTCTCGGCCACCGTCATGGTGTCGTAGATGACCGGGAACTGGAACACCTGGGCGATGTTGCGCGCCGCCGGCGACAGGCCGGTGACGTCCTTGCCGTCGTAGAGGACGCGGCCCTGGCTCGGCCTGAGCAGGCCGGAGATGATGTTGAGCAGCGTGGACTTGCCGCAGCCCGAGGGGCCGAGCAGCGCGTAGGCGCCTCCGTCCTCCCAGGCGAAGTCGAGCTCCTTCAGCGCCCAGTCGGCCGGCGCCACGGGATCGGCGAGGTAGCTGTGGGCGAGACGCTGGAACTCGATCCTGGCCACGCGCCGCCGCCCCTCAGGCCGCGCTGTCGAGCGGCAGGCTCGAGGGTGCCCGCTCGAGGGCACCCGTGTCGCCGAAGAAGTAGAGCTTAGCCGGGTCGAGATAGAAGCTCGCCTCGGCGCCGCGGGCGAGCGGATGGACGCCCGCCTCCTGCACCACCCAGTCGAGATTGTTGTGGCGGAAATGGACGAAGGTCTCCGAGCCCGAGATCTCGGCGAGGTCGACCGTGCCCTTGATCTCGATATCGGCCGCGCCGCGCCGCCGGAGCGACAGGTGGTTGGCGCGCACGCCCAGGCGAAAGCGGCCCTGGCGCAGGTCGGCGAGCTCGCCCCCGAGGGGCAGGACGAGGCCCGCAGGGGTGCGGGCCTCGCCGCCCCGGATATTGACGTCGACCATGTTCATGGTGGGGTCGGAGAAGACGGCAGCGACCCGGGCCGAGCTCGGCCGGTGGTAGACCTCGAGGGTCGGCCCCGACTGCAGCACCCGCCCCTCGCCCATGACGACGGCATGGCCGCCCATGACGAGCGCCTCCATGGGCTCGGTCGTGGCATAGACGACGATCGCCGAGCGCCGCTCGAAGAGGGCGCGAAGCTCCGTTCGCAGCTCCTCGCGCAGCTTGTAGTCGAGATTGACGAGCGGCTCGTCGAGCAGCAGCAGCTCGGCCTCCTTGACCAAAGCGCGGGCGATGGCGCAACGCTGCTGCTGGCCGCCCGAGAGCTCGGCCGGCAGGCGCTGCAGCAGGGGCTCGATGTGCAGGAGCTCGGCCGTCTCCCTGACCTTCTTGTCGACCTCGGCGCGCCGCAGGCCCTTGAGGCGCAGCGGCGAGGCGATGTTGTCGTAGACGGTGAAGGACGGGTAGTTGACGAACTGCTGGTAGACCATGGCGACGTTGCGCCGGCGCACGCTCCGGCCGGTGACGTCCTGGCCGCCGATCAGCACCCGGCCGGTCGAGGGCCGGTCGAGCCCGGCCATGACCCGGAGCAGCGAGGTCTTGCCGGCATTGGTGGGCCCGAGGAGGACATAGAGGCGACCGGATTCGAGGCTCAACCGGATGTCGTCGAGATGCAGCTCGTCGCCCTCGAGCCGGTTCACCGAGCGGAGCTCCAGGGTCGTCACGCGAGGCCCTCGGCGCGCAGCGGCCGGTGCATCAGGGTCGCCAGCGCCTCGTCGATGCCCAGCCGGCCGTCGAGGATGCGGGCGACGGCCCGGGCAATCGGCGTCTCGACCCCGTGCCGGGTGGCGAGCCGGTCGACGGCCCGGGCGGTCCAGAAGCCCTCGACGAGCGCGCCCCCGGCCCCGGCCTCGGCGACGCTGCGGCCCTGGCCGAGCGCCATGCCGAAGGCGGTGTTGCGCGAGGTGGCGCTCATGGCGGTCAGCATCAGATCACCGAGGCCGGCGAGGCCCATCAGGGTCTCGGCCCTGGCGCCCATGGCGGCGCCGAGCCGCGCCAGCTCGGCGAGGCCGCGGGTGACGAGGGCCGCCCTGGCGTTCTCGCCGAGCCCGGCACCCGTCACCATGCCGGAGGCGATGGCGAGCACGTTCTTCACTGCCCCGCCGATCTCCACGCCGGCCCGGTCGTCCGTCCAGTAGACCCGCAGATGCGGCCCGATCAGGAGCTCGGCCAGCCGGGCGCCGAGCTCGGGCTCGACGGCACCCAGCGTGAGCGCCGTCGGCAGGCCGCTCGCCACCTCGGCGGCGAAGCTCGGGCCGGAGAGGCAGGCGACGGCGGTGCCCGGCCATTCGGCCTCGACGACGGCGCTGAGCAGCTCGTCGGTCGTGCTCTCGAAGCCCTTGGCGCAGACCACCACCACACCCGGCCGGGCACCGGGAACCGAGCGGCAGAGGCCGCGGATGGCCTGCGCCGGCACGACCAGCAGCACGACCTCGCAGGCGAGCACGGTCGCGAGGTCGCCCTCGGCGCGAATGCCGGGCTCCAGCTCGAGGTCGGGAAAGGCGCGCGGCGAGCGACGGTCCTCGGTGATCGCCCGGACGATGGCCGGATCGCGGTCCCAGAGCAGGACCTCACGGCCGGCCCGGGCGGCTGCCTGAGCCAGGGCCGTCCCCCAGGTCCCGGCACCGACGATGGCGAGGGTCGGGGCGCTCGCAGCGGTCATGCGACGGAGAGCTTCGCGGGCATGCGGTCGAACCAGTCGGCGACGCGCCGGCGGGCTGCCTCGTCCAGGTGCAGGCCGAGCTTGCTGCGGCGCCAGAGCACGTCCTCGGGAGCCATCGCCCACTCGTGCGCCACGAGATAGTCGAGCTCGGCAGCGTAGAGATCGCCGCCCAGATGCTCACCGAGATCGTCCAGCCCCCGCCTCCCCTCGATGATGGCCGTCGCCCGCGAACCATAGGAGCGCGCCAGACGGGTCGCAAGCGCGGCCGGCAGCCACGGGTGGTCGCCCCGGAACCGGGCGAGGAAGGCCGTGAAATCGCCCTCCGGCAGATCGCCGCCGGGCAGCGGTGCTCCCGCCGTCCAGTCGCCCTTCGGGCAGTCGAGCAGCGGGCAGAGCCGCTGCAGCGCGTGCTCGGCGAGCTTCCGGTAGGTCGTGATCTTGCCGCCGAAGACGGAGAGCAGCGGCGCCCGGCCGGCGCCGCCCTCGACGTCGAAGACATAGTCGCGGGTCACCGCCGAGGCGCTGCCGCTGGCGTCGTCGTAGAGCGGCCGCACCCCGGCATAGGACCAGACCACGTCGGCCGGGCCGATCGTGCGGCGGAAGTAGCGGTTGACCACGGCGCAGAGATAGTCGGTCTCGGCAGGCGTGATCGCCGCCTCGGCCGGATTGCCCTCGTAGTCGACATCGGTGGTGCCGATCAGGCTGTACTCGTTCTCGTAGGGGATGACGAAGACGATGCGCTTGTCGGTGTTCTGCAGGATGTAGGGATGGGCACCGTCGTGCAGGCGTCTGGTGACGATGTGCGAGCCCTTGACCAGCCGGACCCGCTTCGTGCTGCGGTGGCCGAGGTTCTCGTCGAGGAAGCGCGCTACCCAGGGCCCGGCCGCGTTGACCAGGGCACGGGCCTGCACGGTCCGGGTGGCGCCCGTCCGGGTGCAGCGGAGATCGACCCGCCAGCCGGCGTCCTCGCGGACCGCACGCGTGCATTCGGTCCGGGTGCGCACCTCCGCCCCGCGCTCCACCGCGTCGATGGCGTTCAGCACGACCAACCGGCTGTCCATCACCCAGCAGTCGCTGTAGGTGAAGCCGCGCTTCACCCAGTCCTGCAGGGGGTCGCCGTAGGGCCCGGGGGCGGCGAGGTCGACCGCCTTCGAGGCCGGGAGGATCTCGCGGCCGCCCAGATGATCGTAGAGGAAGAGGCCGAGGCGAACGAGCCAGGCCGGCCGCTGCTCGGGGCTGTGCGGCAGGACGAAGGTCAAAGGCCAGATGATGTGCGGGGCCGCCCTGAGCAGCACCTCGCGCTCGATCAGGGCCTCGCGGACGAGGCGGAACTCGTAATGCTCGAGATAGCGCAGGCCGCCATGGATCAGCTTGGACGACCAGGAGGACGTATGGCTGGCGAGATCGTCGCGCTCGACCAAGAGCGCGCTCAGCCCGCGCCCGGCCGCATCGCGAACGATCCCGGCACCGTTGATTCCGCCGCCGACGACGACGAGATCGAACCTCTCACGCTTCGCCAAGAGACCTCCCGACCTGCGCGATAACGGGCTACCACGCCGTCGGAACGTTCACAAGTGAAAGCAAACCGCGCGCATTTCGCCTTTCGCATCGTTCATAAATGAACACTCAGGAGTCGAGGAAGCGCTGCACCGCGCCCAGGAAGGGTCGTGGCGCCTCGACGTGCAGCCAGTGGCCGACGGCGGGAATTGTGACCATCTCGACCCCCGGAAAGAGCCGCCGGAGCGCCGCTCTGCCGGCCTCGTCGACATAGGGGCTGTGCTCGCCACGAACGGCCAGGGCCGGCCCATCGAAGCGCCGGGTCGGGTCCTGGCCCGGCCAGCCGGTGAGCGTGTCGATGGCGCTTTGCAGCACGGCGAGGTTGAGTCGCCAGTGGGCCTTGCCGCCATCGTCGAAGTCGAGATTCTGCAGGAGGAACTGGCGGACGGCGCCGTTCGGGAGCGCTGCCGCCATGGCGGCGTCGGCAGCCGATCGACGGTCGACGGAGGCGAGGTCGAGGCCGCGCATCGCGTCGAGCTCGGCATCGAAATCGTGGCTGTAGGCCACCGGGGCGATGTCGGCGACGATCAGCCGATCGACCAGCGCCGGCCGGTCCAGGGCCAGCGTCATTGCCACCTTGCCGCCCATGCTGTGGCCGAGCAGGCTGACACGCTCGAGCCCGTTGCGCTCGGCCAGGGCGGCGACGTCGGCGGCCATGGCCGGGTAGTCCATGACGTCCGACCAGGGCGAATAGCCATGATTGCGCAGGTCGACGAGGAAGACGCGCCGCTCCCGCGCCAGCGCCTTGCCGTGCGCCTGCCAGTTGCGCTGCGAGCCGAAGAGCCCGTGCAGGACGAGCAGGGGCGGCGGGCCCTTCGGCCCCTCCAGCTCGCGCGCTGCCAGCCTCAGGGGCTGTCTCAAGCGACCAGCCGGTAGCGGGCGGGCTCGGCCTTGGCGAGGCGCGCCTCCTCGGCGGCGATGTAGTCGCGGGTGAGCGGCACGGCGTCCCGCTGCCTCGCGAGCTGGATCTGGAAGACCATGCCGTCCATGCAGCGGAAGAAGGCCTCGGAGCCGGCGAGATAGAACTCCCACATCCGGCAGAAGCGCTCGTCGTAGAGATCGGCGGCCTCGTCCCAGCGGGCGCGGAAACGCTCGCGCCAGGCCTTCAGCGTGTCGGCATAGTGCAGGCGCAGGATCTCGACGTCGGTGACCCAGAGCCCGGTCTTCTCGATGACCGGCAGGACCTCGGACAAGGCCGGGATGTAGCCGCCCGGGAAGATGTACTTGCGGATGAAGTCGGCCGTGGCCCAGGGGCCGGAGGCGCGGCCGATCGAATGGATCACGGCGACGCCGTCATCCGCGAGCCGGTCGCGGATCATCTCGAAATACTGGCGATAGTGGTTGATCCCGACATGCTCGAACATGCCGACCGAGACGATCCGGTCGAACCTGCCCTCGGTCGCCCGATAGTCCTGCAGGAGGAAGCGCACGCGGTCGTCGAGCCCGCCTTCCTGGACCCGGCGCATGGCGTACTCGTGCTGCTCGACCGAGAGCGTCAGCCCGGTGACGTCGACCTCGTCGACCTGCGCCAGATAGATGCCGAGGCCGCCCCAGCCGGAGCCGATATCGAGGACCTTCTGGCCCGGCTCGAGCAGCAGCTTGGCGGCCAGATGACGCTTCTTGGCGAGCTGCGCCTCCTCCAGGCTGGCGCCCGGCTTCGGGAAGTAGGCGCAGGAGTACTGCCGGTCGGCGTCGAGGAACATCCGGTAGAGCGTGCTCGAGAGATCGTAGTGGTGGGCGACGTTGCGTCTCGAGCGCGGTGCCGGGTTGTACTGGTGGAAGCGACGGAGCGCGTAGCCGATGCTGGTGGCGACGCGGCCGACCATGCCGGTGCCGAGCCTCGCCTGGTTGACGGAGCCGATCTCGATCACGTCGTAGATCGAGCCCTCCTCGACGACGATGCGGCCATCCATGTAGCCTTCGCCGAGCGCCAGCTCGGGGTGCCAGAGCAGGGCCGCCTCGATCCGGCGGTCGGTCAGGCGGATGACCGCCCGGGGGCCGCCCTCGCCCTTGAACTCGTGCACCGTGCCCGAGGCATCGATCACCACGAGATGACCATAGTTGACCAGCCGACGGAGCATCCCGGCGATCAGCATGACGGCACCCGCTCGCTTGCTTCCCCCTACGATCCGGGAGCATGACTCCTTTTCACAGCGATTTCAACGGTTAGGGTGCAGAATTCAGGGGCGTAGCGCATAGGCCACGGTGGCGAGCGGCGGCAGGGTCAGATGGATGGAGTGGGGCCGGCCGTGCCAGGGTGTCGCCTCGGCCGTGACCTCGGGACCGGTCCCGACGCCGCCGCCGCCATAGCGCTCGGCATCCGAGTTGAGGACCTCGGCCCACTGGCCGGGCGCCGGCACGCCGATCCGGTAGCCCTGGCGCACGACCGGCGTGAAGTTGCAGACCACGACGACGACGCTGCCGGGCTCGGTCCCCTTGCGCAGGTAGCTGAGCACGCTCTGCTCGGTGTCCGCCGCATCGATCCACTCGAAGCCATGGGGCTCGCAGTCCAGCTCGAAGAGGGCCGGCGTCGAGCGATAGAGCTGGTTGAGGTCGCGGACGAAGAGCTGCGCACCCTTGTGCAGCGGGTCGTCGAGCAGGTGCCAGTCGAGGCTGCCCTCGTAGTTCCACTCGCGCTCCTGGCCGAACTCCGCGCCCATGAAGACGAGCTTCTTGCCCGGATGGGTCCACATGAAGCCGAGATAGGCGCGCAGGTTGGCGAAGCGCTGCCAGCGGTCGCCCGGCATCCGGCCGAGCAGCGAGCCCTTGCCGTGCACCACCTCGTCGTGGCTGATCGGCAGGACGAAGTTCTCGGAGAAGGCGTAGAGCAGGCCGAAGGTCAGGTTGTGCTGGTGGTAGCGACGATGGATCGGCTCCTCCTTCATGTAGTGGAGGGTGTCGTGCATCCAGCCCATGTTCCACTTGAACCCGAAGCCGAGCCCGCCGAGATAGACCGGCCGCGAGACGGCGGGCCAGGCGGTGGATTCCTCGGCGATCGAGGTGGCGCCCGGGTGCTCGCCGTAGACCAGCTCGTTCAGCCGCTTGAGGAAGGCGATGGCCTCGAGGTTCTCGTTGCCGCCGTGGATGTTGGGCTCCCACTCGCCGGCCTTGCGCGAGTAGTCGAGGTAGAGCATCGAGGCCACGGCATCGACGCGGATCCCGTCGATGTGGAACTTCTCCAGCCAGAAGAGCGCGTTGGCGTGGAGGAAGTTGGCGACCTCGCTGCGGCCGTAATTGTAGATCGCCGTGTTCCAGTCCTGATGGAAGCCCTTCCTCGGGTCCATGTGCTCGTACAGGGCCGTGCCGTCGAAATTGGCGAGGCCGTGGGCGTCGGTGGGGAAGTGGCCGGGCACCCAGTCGACCAGCACGCCAACGCCGGCGGCGTGGCAGGCATCGACGAAGCCGGCGAATTCCTCGGGCGTGCCGTGGCGGATGGTGGGGGCGAAGAGCCCGACCGGCTGGTAGCCCCAGGAGCCGTCGAACGGGTACTCGGAGACCGGCATGAGCTCGATATGGGTGAAGCCCATCTCCTTGACATAGGCGACGAGGCGCTCGGCGAGCTCGGTGTAGGAGAGGTAGCGGTTGCCCTCCTCGGGCACGCGCATCCAGGAGCCGAGATGCACCTCGTAGATGCTGATCGGCGCCTCGCGGCTCTGGGCCCGGGCCCGCCGCTCGAGCCAGTCCCCGTCATGCCACTCGTGCCGCACGAGGCCGTGCACCACGGAAGCATTGGCCGGCGGGTGCTCGGCACGAAAGCCGACGGGATCGGCCTTCAAGGGCAGCATCTCGCCCTGCGGGCCGACCAGCTCGTACTTGTAGAGCTCGCCCTTCTGCAGATGCGGGATGAAGAGCTCGAAGCAGCCGCACTCGATCCGCTTGCGCATCGGGTGGCGGCGGCCGTCCCAGTTGTTGAAGGGCCCGACCACCGAGGCGCGGCGCGCATTGGGCGCCCAGACGGCGAACCGGGTGCCCGGCACGCCGTCCATCTCGGCCGGGTGGGCGCCGAGCTGCTCGAAGAGCCTGAGATGGCGGCCTTCGGCGAGCAGATAGACGTCCATCTCGCCGAGCACGGTGCCGAACCGATAGGGGTCCTCGATCTCCCGGGGCGGCTCGCCGCCGCCCCAGTCGACCAGGAGCCGATAGGCGAAGGGCGCCTTCTTGCGCGGCACCCTGGCGGCGAAGAAGCCGGCCTCGTCGAGCCGCTCGAGGGCGGTGAGCACCTTGCCGCTCGCCGCCTCGACGAGCTCGACCGAGACAGCACCCGGCTGGAACGTGCGGATCACGAGGCCGCCACCCACCTCGTGCAGGCCGAAGACGCCGAACGGGTTCTCGTGGCTGCCGCGCACCACCGCCTGGAGCTCGGCCGACTCGACCAGCGGGTGCTGGGCGGTCGTTCTCTTGCGGGTCTCAGCCATCGCCAAAAACCCCCTTTCGCTGCTCGGGGTCGAGGAGGCCCAGCACGCCGCGCACCGGAATGCCGAGCCACTTCGGCCGGTTGGCCGCCTCGTAGGCGATCTCGTAGGCCGCCTTTTCAATCAGGAAGAGCTCGAGCACGGCGTCGAAGGCCGCCCGATCCGCCGGCACGCTGCTGCAGCCGACGACATGCTCGCGGTAGCTGTCGAGGAACCGCCGCATCGCCGCCTCGCGCCAGGTGGCGGCCAGGGACCGCACCTCCTCGAGATGCACCGGATCGCGCTCGGCGAACCGGTCGAGGGCGGCGACGGCGCCATAGTCGAGCGAGCGCAGCATGCCGGCGACGTCCTTGAGCGGCGACGTCTTGGCCCGCCGCTCCTCGAGATCGCGCTGCGGCTCGCCCTCGAAGTCGAGGATGTAGACGTCGCCCTTGGCGATCAGCACCTGGCCCAGGTGATAGTCGCCGTGCAGCCGCGTCTTGGTTGCCTCGACCTCGACGGCGCCGAGCCCGGCGATCCGCTGGCGGAGCCTGGGTGCCGCCTCGATGAGCGCTTTCGCCGCCTCGGCCTCGTCGCCCTCGAGCGCCCTGGCGGCGCGCTCGACGATGGCAGTGGCTCGGTCGAGCTCGGCCTCGATGCTCGCCACCCAGCGGCGCCGGTCGGCGGCCTCGATCGGCTCGGGCCGGAAGGCCGGGTCGTCGGTCGGCGTGGCGAAGGCGCGGTGCAGCTCGGCGGTGCGCTGGCCGATGGTGGCGGCGAGCTGAAGATAGACGCCAAAGGGCTCGCCGGCCACGGGCTCGCCCTCGCCCTCCTGCTCGAGCACGATGGTCTCGAGCTCGCGGGCCAGATGCTCGAGCGTCCAGGCCCAGCCGTCACCCTGGTTGAGGACAAAGCCGAAGGCGGCGGCCAGCGTGGTCGCACCGTCCTCGCCCTCGAAATCGAGGCTGCCGAGCAGGGGCGGCGTGTTGGCGAAGCCCGCGACATCGGTGAGAAAGCGGCCGATCTCGACCTCCGGGTGCGGGCCGGGCAAGGGCCGCCGGTAGAGCTTGAGGATCGCCGCGCGGTCGAGCATCAGGGACGAGTTGCTCTGCTCGACCGCGAGCCGGTGGACCTCCGGTCTTTCGGCCAGCTCGGCGGCGTCGAAGGCCGGGCTCCGGCTGAAGCGCAGCACGCCCGAGGCGGTCTCGACCGATCGGGCGTGGCGGATGCCGTCGAGCAGCGCCAGCGCCAGGTCGCTGCCGGCGGTGGCGTCGTAGAGGGCACCGACCTTGGGGCCGCGGCGGATCTTGGCGAGGGTGAAGGGCCGCAGCGGCGAGGCGCCGGCGAGGTTGTCCTCGCCCCAGGCGAGGGCCAGGGGCAGGAGATAGGTCTGCTCCTGGCCGCCCCCGAGATGCACGATGACCTCGGCGAGGAGCGGCCCGCCCGAATCGCCCGGCAGCGCGAAGTGGCGGCCGAACTCGACGCGCTCGATGCCGACCCCCTTCGCCGCGAACCAGCGCTGGTTGGCGAGGAAGCTGGCGAGCACCCCGTCCTCCAGCTCCTTGCGGTTGCGAGGCTCGGTCAGCGACCGCCAGCCCTGGGACATGACCAGGGTGATGAACTCCGGCAGGGGCTCGGGCAGGTCGACATGCCAGTCGGGCAGGCTCACCTCGTCGGCGAGGACGAACCAGTAGAAGCCGTAGGCCGGCACGGTCAGCAGATAGGGCAGATCGCCGATCGGCGGAAAGGTGGTGCGGCCGAGGAGCTCGACCGGAATCCGGCCCTTGAACGCCTGGAGCTGCAGCTCGACCGGCTGGGCATTGCGCGAGAGATTGACCACGCAGAAGATGGTCTCGTCCTCGAACGTGCGGGTGTAGGCCAGGATCTTGCGGTTGCCCGGGTAGACGAAGTCGAGCGTGCCGCGACCGAAGGCCTTGTGCTGGCGGCGCACGGTGATCAGCCGGCGCATCCATTGCAGCAGCGACGAGGCGCTGCGGCTCTGGGCCTCCACGTTGACCGCGTCGAAGCCGTAGACCGGATCCATGACCGGCGGCAGATAGAGGGCCTGAGGGTTGGCTCTGGAGAAGCCGGCATTCCTGTCCGGCGACCACTGCATCGGCGTCCTGACCCCGTCGCGGTCGCCGAGATAGATGTTGTCGCCCATGCCGATCTCGTCGCCGTAGTAGAGCACCGGCGTGCCCGGCATCGACATCAGGAGGCTGTTCATCAGCTCGATCTTGCGCCGGTCGTTGTCCATCAGCGGCGCCAGGCGGCGGCGGATGCCGAGATTGATGCGCGCCCGGCGGTCGGCGGCGTAGGTGTTCCACAGGTAGTCGCGCTCGTTCTCGGTCACCATCTCGAGCGTCAGCTCGTCGTGGTTCCGAAGGAAGATCGCCCACTGGCAGTTGGGCGGGATCTCCGGTGTCTGGCGCATGATGTCGGTGATCGGGGCGCGGTCCTCCTGGGCTACCGCCATGTACATGCGCGGCATGAGGGGGAAGTGGAACGCCATGTGGCATTCGTCGCCGTCGCCGAAATAGGGGGCGGTGTCCTCCGGCCACTGGTTGGCCTCGGCGAGCAGCATGCGGTCGGGGAAGTGCTCATCCATCTCGGCGCGAATGCGCTTGAGGATGACGTGCGTCTCCGGCAGGTTCTCGCAATTTGTGCCTTCGCGCTCGATCAGATACGGGATGGCGTCGAGCCGCAGCCCGTCGATCCCCATCTTCAGCCAGTAGTGCAGGAGGCTCTTGATCTCCTCCATGACCGGCGGGTGGTCGAAGTTGAGGTCGGGCTGGTGGCTGTAGAAGCGGTGCCAGAAATAGGCCTTGGCCACCGGATCCCAGGTCCAGTTCGACTTCTCCGTGTCGAGAAAGATGATCCGGGTGTCCGAGTATTTGTCGTCGGTGTCGGACCAGACATAGTAGTCGCGGTAGCGCGAGCCGGGCTTCGCCCGCCGGGCGCGCTGGAACCACGGGTGCTGGTCGGAGGTGTGGTTGATGACCAGCTCGGTGATGACCCGCAGATCGCGCCGGTGCGCCTCGTCGATGAATTTCCGGACGTCGCGCATCGTGCCGTAGGCCGGGTTGATGCTGCGATAGTCCTGGATGTCGTAGCCGTCGTCCCGCAGCGGCGACGGGTAGAACGGCATCAGCCAGATCGCCGAGACGCCGAGGTCCTTGATGTAGTCGAGCTTCTCGGTGAGCCCGGCGAAGTCGCCGACGCCGTCATTGTTGGCATCGTGGAACGACTTGACGTGCGTCTGGTAGATGATCGCGTCCTTGTACCAGAGCGGATCCGAGCGATCGACGACGGGCTTCTTGTTTTTTGGTGCCATGTTGCCTGTTCTCAGTGGTCGCGACCGGGCGGGATCAGCCGCCAGATGGCATAGGGACGGACGGTGGGGTCGAGCTCGACATGCTGCATCTTGCCGGTCCAGGTGAAGCGCTCGCCGCTGACGAGGTCCTCGACGCCGATGCTCGCCCAGTCGGCGAGCCCGTATTCCCAGAGCGGCACCTCGAAGGCGGCGGACTGGCTCTCGTGCGGGTCGAGGTTGACGATGACCAGGACGAAGTCCTCGAAGCCCGCCGTGTGCTTGCCGTAGTAGAGGATCTGGTCGTTGCCGGCGTTGTAGAAGCCGAGGCCCGTGAACTGCTGCAGGGCCGGGTTCTGGCGGCGGATCGTGTTCAGCCGCCTGATGTCGTCGCGGATATGGCCCGGGCGGTCCCAGTCCCAGTGGCGGAGCTGGTACTTCTCGCTGTCGAGATAGTCCTCCTTGCCCGGCACCGGCCGGGCCTCGCAGAGCTCGAAGCCGCAATAGAGGCCGTAGACCGAGCCCAGCGTCGCCGCCAGCACGTGCCGCACGCGAAAGCCGGCGCGGCCGCCGGTCTGCAGGTAGACCGGGTTGATGTCCGGCGTGTTGGCGAAGAAGTTGGGCCGCATGTAGTCCCTGGCCGGGCCCTGGGTCAGCTCGGTCAGGTATTCGGTGAGCTCGGCCTTGGTGTTGCGCCAGGTGAAGTAGCTGTAGGACTGCTGGTAGCCGACCTTGGCGAGCCGGTGCATGACCTTGGGCCGGGTGAAGGCCTCGGCGAGGAAGATCACGTCCGGGTGCGCGTCGTTGACGTCGCGGATCAGCCATTCCCAGAAGGGGAAGGGCTTGGTGTGCGGGTTGTCGACGCGGAAGATCTTGACCCCCCGCTCGACCCAGAAGAGCACGGTGTCGCGCAGCTCGAGCCAGATCGACGGCAGCGCGTCGCGATAGAAATGGACGTTGACGATGTCCTCGTACTTCTTCGGCGGGTTCTCGGCGAACCTGATCGTGCCGTCGGGGCGCCAGTCGAACCATTCCGGGTGCTCCCTGATCCAGGGATGGTCCGGCGAGCACTGGATGGCGAAGTCGAGCGCCAGCTCGAGGCCGTGGGCGTGGGCCGCCTCGACCAGGGCAGCGAAGTCCTCGAACGAGCCGAGCTCCTTGTGCAGCGCCTTGTGGCCGCCGTCCTCGGACCCGATGGCGTAGGGCGAGCCCGGGTCGTCCGGGGCCGGGGTCAGGCTGTTGTTGCGGCCCTTCCGGTTGGTCCGGCCGATCGGATGGATCGGCGTGAAGTAGAGCACGTCGAAGCCCATGTCCCGGACATAGGGGAGCTTCTGGATGACGTCCTTGAAGGTGCCGTGGCGATTCTCGTCGTCGGCCATGGAGCGCGGCATCAGCTCGTACCAGGCGCCGAACTCGGCCGCTCGCCGGCTGACCACGACCTCGAGCTCGCGGCCGTAGGACGAGAGGTTGGTGCGCGGGCCGTGCCGCGCCATCACGGCCGCGAGGTCCTCGTCGAGCATGATGTGCAAGAGCTCGCCCGGCCGCTCGCCGGCGGCGGCGATGGCGGCGAGGCAGGCCTGCATGGCGGCCCTGGCCTCGCCCCTGGCCTCGCGCGAGGCGGCCTCGATCAGGCGCCTCCCCTCCTCCAGCTCGAGCGAGAGGTCGAGCCCGGCATCGTGCTTCTTCGCCACCTCGCTCCGCCAGGCGGCGAAGAGATCGCGCCAGCCGCGGATGGTGTAGACCCAGCGGCCGATCCGGGTGAGCGGGAAGGAGGCGGCCCAGCGGTCGTTGACCAGGAAGGTCATCGGCACTTCGCTGAAATGGGCGTCGTCCTGGTGGCGGATCACGAGCGCTGCCGCGATCTTGTCGTGGCCGTCGCAGAAGATGTCGGCCTCGACCTCCAGGCGGTCGCCGACGATCCGCTTGACGGGGAATCGACCCCCATCCAGCTCGGGCTCGACGCCCTCGATGGCGACCCGGTCGGCGGCGAGCTCCTTCAGCCGCCGTGCCGAGGCGTTCGGATCGGGCGGCAGGGCCGTCTCGCGCGCCGCCCTGGCGAAGAAGAGCCGCGCTTCCGCCGGCTCGACCACCACCTTCGTGCCCGGCACCAGGCGGCCATCGCCGCCATGCTCGGTGAACGCGCCGAAACGACCGTCCCCGGCGCGGATCGCGAGACCACCATCGAGGCCGGCGGCACCATGGCTGTCGGGATTGACGACCAGAAGGGCGGCAGAAGCGCTCGCCTCGGCCGTGCCGCCGGCGAGCCGGAGCAGGCCCACCGCCTCGGCGGACGGGCCGGAGACGGGCACGAGCGGTCCCCGCAGGCCGGCCTCGGCGAGGCTCGCATTGAGGCTCCGGATCTCGTCCGAGAGGTCGAACGCGGCGTGGCGGCGCCAGTGCTCGAGGTCGCCCGGCCGCGCACCTTCCGGCTCGAGCGGCGCCTCGGCACCATGCTCGAAGCCCGCCGGCACGATCAGCCCGGACGAGGCCACGGCGGCGAGACGGAGCCGCAGGCGGGCCAGCTCGAGGCGGTGCCTGGCCGGCACGGTCGGCGCCAGCCGGGCGCCGCCCGGCGCCTCGGGGAAGCCGAGCGACGGTGCGACCGCTGCGAGCTCCCGTTCCTGGTCCAGGAACCAGGGCTGCCGCATGTCCCACCAGGCGACGCTGTTCAGCCGGTGGTCGAACCCGGCACCGGCGAGCCCGAGGACGGCGGCGGGCGCCGCGCCGAGCGTATCGGCAATGATCCGCAGATCGGCGCGGATGGCGCGCAGCTCGCCGATCAGGCCGGTGAGGAAGGCCGGCGGCAGCAGGGTCGCGCCGCGCACCACGCAGCCGGCCGCACCCGCCTCGACCAAGGGCCGCAGCAGCGCCAGGACGGTCCCGGCCAGAGCCCGATGATCGACATGGTCGGCGAGCCGCATGAGGCTCGTGTCCGGCCGCCGCGGGTCGAGGGCCGCGTGGTCCTCCGGGGTCACCGGCTGGAAGAGCTCCGGTGCCCGGCGCACGAGGGCGGCCTGGGCCGGCAGGCGGGCGATGGGGAGATCGAGGATCGGGCCGAGGCCGGCGGTGGCGATGGCGCGCAGCAGCCCCGCTTCGACCGGCCGCGAGCCGAGCAGCCAGAGCCCGTCGAAGCCGAGGCCGACGATCCGGGCGAGCGCTTCGTCACGGGATTCGCCGGCGAGGTGGCCGGGAGCCGCGGCATAGAGCCGTGGCGAGGTGCTGACTGGTGACATGATGGTCAGGGCTGCCTCTCCTTTGGGGTTCGGCTGAAGCACAGCATAGCAACTGACGGGCGCTTGTGAACCGGGCCACGCGGAAGCGGTATTGCATCCCTCAGGAAGGTCGCGTGACCTCGCGGATCAGGTCGTGGACGAAACGCATCTTCGTTTCCGATGGCTCCGCCAGCACGAACGGGTAGAGGTCGGGCTGGCCCATGCTGCGGTTGAGGCTGTTCAGGGCCACGGTCAGGGGCGGCCACTCGTTCATCAGCCGGTCGAAGTCGGCGGTCCGGTACGGGAGGAAATCGATCTCGACGGCCAGCTTCGGATCGTCGATCGCGCGTGGCCGCGTGGTCACGCCGTGGGCATGCGCCGTCTCCAGCGTGTCGACCATGTGGAAGTAGTGCGCCCAGGTCTCGGCCCAGTCCTCCCAGGGATGGGCCGAGGCGTAGGCGCTGACGAACCGGCTCGGCCAGTCGGCCGGCGGCCCGTTGGCATGATGCCGCTCGAGCGCCTGGCCGTAGTCGTCCCGCTCGTCACCGAAGAGGGCGCGAAAGGCGTCGAGCCGGCCGCCGTCCCGGATCAGCCGTTCCCAGTAGTAGTGCCCGACCTCGTGGCGGAAATGCCCGAGCAGGGTGCGGTAGGGCTCGGCCATGCTGGTGCGCGCCTGCTCGCGGGCGGCGGGGTCCGCTTCGCTGAGGTTGAGCGTGATGAGGCCCTCGGCATGGCCGGTCATCACCCGCTCGTCATCGCGAAAGCTGCAGGCCTCGTCCGAGAGGAACTCGAAGGCGAGCCCGGTGTCCGGCTCCTCCCGCTTGCTGGCGAGCGGGAGGCCGAAGCGGAGAAGACTGTAGATCAGCCGGTGCTTGGCCGCCTCGACGTCCTGCCAGAGCTGCAGGTGACGCTGATTGGTGAGGTCGGGCACCGTCCGGTTGTGGTCGCAGGCCCGGCAATAATCGATCTCCGACTCCGCCGGGACCAGCCAGTTGCAGGCCCCGTGCACGGCATTGGCGCACCAGCGATAGGCCTCCTCCGGCAAATCCAGCGGCCGGAGGAGCTCGCCGTCCGTCTCGAGCGTGGCGAGCGAGGTGCGCTCCGCGACGAAGCCGAGCGACCGCCCGCAGCGCTGGCAGAGGGCGTTCTCGAAGAACAGGAGCTGGCCGCAATCGGCGCAGGTGAAGAGCTTCAAGCGGTACTCCCGTCGTTGTTGCCCGGGCTCAGCCGAACCGCCGCATCGCGTCCCGCATCGCCTACGACATGTCGGCCCAGGCCTTCTCCATCCCCGACTTCATGTCGGCCCAGGCCTCGCCGGATGCCTTCTCCAGCTTCTCGTATTGCTGGCGGGCCGCCTTCTGCTGCTCCACCAGCTTCGCGATCTGCCGGTCGTACTCGATCCGCGCGTCGGCCGAGACCTGGTCGGCCTGGGCGCGGAGCTTGTCGATATCGGCCTGCCATTCGCGCATCTTGGCCTCGGCCTTCCTCTCGTAAGCGTCTTTCTCGGTCATCGGTTCCTCCCCGTTGTCGAATAGCCCTCGAGCATAGCCCAGGGCGGGTCGCCTGCCAAAGCGCGGTGGCGGGCTCAGCCCTGGCCGGCGAGCCGCACCTCCGCCGACAGGCTCTGCTCGGCCTCGGCCATGGACTGGGTGGTGAAGCCCTCGAGGCGGCCGAGCTCGATCGCGTCGCGCTGGATCTCGACCGGGCTCGTGACGTAGGCGGTGATCAGCTCGGCCAGCGAGCGCAGCGCGTGCATGTGGATGCGCTCGTAGCCGTGGCTCGCATCGACGCCGAAGGTGATGAGCGCCGTGCGGACGTCGGCACCCGCCTCGATCGCCGAGGCGCTGTCGGAGCGATAGTAGCGGAACACGTCCTTCTGGTGGCGAATGTCGTGCTCGCGGCAGAGGCGCACCAGCTTCTTGGTCAGGTGGTAGTCGAAGGGCCCGGTCTGGTCGGCCATCGAGATGGTGACGCCGAACTCGTCGCTGTTCTGGCCGGGTGCGGTGGTGCCGTTGTCGACGGTGACCATCGAGGCGATGTCCGGGGCGAGCAGCGACGAGGCGCCGACGCCGACCTCCTCGGCGATCGAGAAGAGCCACCAGATGTCGACCGGTGGCTCGGCCCGGTCCTCCCGCAGCGCCTTGAGCGCTGCCAGCATGACGGCGACGCCGGCCTTGTTGTCGAGATGGCGGGAGACGATGAAGCCGTTGTCGAGGAACTCGGTGCCGGGATCGATCGCGACGATGTCGCCGACGTCGATGCCGAGCTTCACGAGGTCCCGCCGATGGCGCGCGAAGGCGTCGACGCGGATCTCGATGTGGTCCCAGCCGACCGGCTGGGTGTCGATCTCCTCGTTGAAGGTGTGGCCCGAGGCCTTGAGCGGCAGGATGGTGCCGCGATAGGCGCCCTTCTCGCTGAAGATGGTGCAGCGGGCACCCTCGGCGAAGCGTGCCGACCAATTGCCGATCGAGCAGATCGCCAGCCGGCCGTTCTCCTTGAGGCCGCGGACCTGGGCGCCCAGCGTGTCGAGGTGCGAGATGATCGCCCGGGCCGGGCGGCGGCTCTGGCCCGGCAGCTTGCTGCGGATGGCGCCGCGACGGGTGAGCTCGAGCGGCAGGCCGAGGCTGGTGAGCTCCGCCGAGACGGCGCGGACGACGGTGTCGGTGTAGCCTGTCGGGCTCGGGATCTGGAGCAGGCGCTCGAGCACGTCCCGGCAGTAGCCGATGTCGATGGCCAGCCGGCTCATGCCACGGCCCCGCGCTGGCGCCGTGCGGCGAGCGGCATCGACAGGGGGAAGAGGAGGTCGACGAAGCGCTCCGCCGTCGGCTGCGGCTCGTGGTTGGCGAGGCCCGGCCGCTCGTTCGCCTCGATGAAGACGTAGTCGGCGCGGCGCGGCGACGGCACCATGAGATCGATCCCGACGACCGGGATGCCGATGGTCCGGGCCGCCGTCACCGCCGCCTCGATGAGGGCGGGATGGACGCTGTCGGTGACGTCGTGGATCGTGCCGCCGGTGTGCAGGTTGGCGGTGCGCCGCACCTGGATCTCGCGCCCCTCGGCCGGCACCTCGTCGAGCCCGATGCCGGCGGCGGCGAGCGCCCTGTCGGTCTCGGCATCGAGCGGGATCCGGCTCTCGCCGCCGGTCGCGGCCGATCGGCGGCGGCTCTGGCGCTGGATCAGGTCGCGCACCGTCGACTGGCCGTCGCCGATGATGTGCGCGGGGCGGCGGATGGCGGCGGCCACGACCCGATAGTCGATCACCACGAGCCGCAGGTCCTCGCCCTCGGCGCAGGCCTCGACCAGCACCCGATCGCAGAGCCGTCGCGCCTCGGCGACCGCCGCCTCGACCGAATCCATGGTGTCGAGCCCGACCGCCACGCCCCGGCCCTGCTCGCCCCGCGCCGGCTTGACCACGAGCCGGCCATGCTCCTCGAGGAAGGCGGCGAGCAGCGCCGGATCGCCCGCCTCGATCTGCGCCGGCACCCGGATGCCTTCACGCGCCAGCACCCGCCGTGTCACGGCCTTGTCGTCGCACAGGCTCATCGCCACGGCCGAGGTCAGCTCGGAGAGGCTCTCGCGGCAGGCGATGCTGCGGCCGCCGGAGACGAGGCGAAAGAAGCCGCCCTCGGCATCGACGATCTCGACGCCGATGCCGCGCCGCCTGGCCTCGTCGACGATCAGCTTGGCATAGGGGTTCAGGCCCTCGTCCGGCGAGGGCCCGAGGAACAGCTTCTCGTTGATCGGGTTCTTGCGCTTGAGGGTGAAGACCGGGACGCGCTCGAACCCCAGCTTCTCGTAGAGGGCGATCGCCTGCTCGTTGTCGTGCAGCACCGAGAGGTCGAGCTGCGCCAACCCGGCCTCCCTGAAGTTCCGGGCGAGATGACACACCAGGGCCTCGCCGACCCCGGGCCGGGTCGCCTGCGGGTCGACGGCGAGGCACCAGAGCGAGCTGCCGTGCTCCGGGTCGCCGAAGGCACGGACATGGTCGCAACCCATGACCGTCCCGATGACGCGCCCGGTCGTGCTGTCCTCGGCGACGAGGCAGGTCACCACCCGGCTGTCGCGCCGCTGCCAGAAATACTCGGGCGCCACCGGCACCATCTTCTGCGCCAGGTAGATGCGGTTGACCTCGTCGGCATCGCGCAGCGAGTTGAGCCGGCGGATGGTGAAGCCCCGGGGCTTCCGGCGCTCCGGGCGGAAGCCCGCGAGCGCGAGGCGGAAGGTGTGCGACGGGTCGAGGAAGAGCTCTTGAGGTGCAATGGCCAGGATGACGTGCGGGTCGCTGACATAGGCCGCGATGTCGCGCCGGCCCGGCCCCTCGGCGCGGATCGCCTCGACCAGCCGCTCGGCATCGGCGAAGGTCTGGCCGAACAGCAGCCGGCCCCAGCCCATGTCGACGACGGCATTGCCGACGCCGGTGATCGCCTCGCTCGCCATGCTCAAATCCCGTGCTGCTGCAGCCACATCTCGAGCAGGGCCACCTGCCAGAGCTCGGAGCCGCGAAGCGGCGTGATATGCGCCTTGGGGTCGGCGAAGAGCTGGTCCAGATAGGTCTGCTGGAAGAGGCCACGCTCGCGCGCCGCCGGCGAGCCGAGCGCGTCCTCGACCATCGCCAGATAGGGGCCCTCCAGGTATTTCAGCGCCGGCACCGGGAAATAGCCCTTGGGCCGGTCGATCACCGCGGCGGGGATCACCTGCCTTGCGGCCTCCTTCAGGACACCCTTGCCACCGTGCGCCAGCTTGTGCTCGGCCGGGATGCGGGCGGCCAGCTCGACCAGCTCGTGATCGAGGAACGGCACCCGTGCTTCCAGCCCGTGGCCCATGGTCATGTTGTCGACCCGCTTGACCGGGTCGTCGACCAGCATGACCGTGCTGTCCAGCCGAAGGGCCTTGTCGACCGGGTCGTCGGCGCCGGAGAGCGCCATGGCGTCGCGGACGAAGTCCAGGGCCGCGTCCCCGGGCGTCAGGTAGTCGGGGTTCAGATGCGCCGCGAGCTTCGCCCGGTCGCGGTCGAAAAAGACCTTCGCGTAGTCGCCGACCACGTCGTTGGACGCGGCCAGCGGCGGGTACCAGTGATAGCCGGCGAAGACCTCGTCCGCCCCCTGCCCGCTCTGCACCACCTTGATGTGCTTCGCCACCTCGCGGGAGAGGAGGAAGAAGCCAACGTTGTCGTAGGAGACCATGGGCTCCGACATGGCGGCGATGGTGGCCGGCAGGGCGTCGATCAGCTCGGCGGAAGGAACGAAGATCTTGTGATGCGCGGTGCCGTACTCCTTCGCGATCAGGTCGGAGTAGCGGAACTCGTCGCCCTTCTCGCCATGCGCCTCCTCGAAGCCGATCGAGAAGGTGGCGAGCCCGGCCTGCCCCATCTCGGCGAGGAGCCCGACGATGACGCTGGAATCGACGCCGCCCGAGAGCAGGACGCCGACCGGCACGTCGGCCACCATGCGCCGCCTGACGGCGGTCCGCAGCGATTCGAGCACGAGGTCGCGCCATTCGTCGAACGGCCGCTCGATGTCCTCGCGCGTCCGGGCGAAGTCGAGCCGCCAGTAGAGGTGATCCTTCGACGTGCCGTCCGGCTCGATGGTCCGCAGCGTCGCGGGCGGCAGCTTCCTGACACCCTGCAGGATGGTGTGCGGCGGCGGGACGACCGCATGGAAGCTCATGTAGTGGGCGAGGCCGACCCGGTCGATCGAGGTATCCACCTCGCCGGCGGCGAGCAGGGCCGGCAAGGACGAGGCGAAGCGCAGCCGGCCCCTCGCCTCGGCCAGATAGAGCGGCTTGATGCCGAAGCGGTCGCGGGCCAGGACCACCCGGCCCGAATCACGTTCCTGGATGGCGAAGGCGAACATGCCCTTGAAGCGCTCGACGCAGGCTGCACCCCAGGCATGGTACGCCTTGAGGATCACCTCGGTGTCGCCGGTCGAGAAGAAGCGGTAGCCTTGGCCCTCGAGCTCGGCCCTGAGCTCCGGGTAGTTGTAGATGCAGCCGTTGAAGGCGATCGACAGGCCGAGCTCGCCGTCGGTCATCGGCTGGGCGGCCTTCTCGGAGAGATCGATGATCTTCAGCCGCCGGTGGCCGAAGCCGGTGCCGTTGCGCAGGACCATGCCGCCGCCGTCGGGGCCGCGCGGCACCATGACCTCCATCATCCGCTGCAGGGCAGCGGCCGAAGCATCGCCCCCATCGAAGCGGATCTCTCCGCAGATGCCACACATGAAACGACGCTCCGTGATTGGTCGGCAAGGCCCCGGCCCGACGGCCCGGCATAAAGAGCGGACCATAGGGGCTTCCGGACAACTTGGCAAAAGCCGCAAGGTTGCGGCGGCCGGAGCGAAGCGTGAGGAGCGATCCGGAATCGAGGAGGGTCCCCGGACACGGCCCGGGGACCCTCGACGCTACCGAACAGCGTGGCGGGTCGTCAGCCGGGCGGCAGGATGACCGCGTCGATGACGTGGATCACACCGTTGTCCGCCACGATGTCGGCGGTCACGACATTGGCGTCGTTGACCTTGACGCCCTCGCCCGTGCCGTCGACCGTGAGGCTGGCCCCCTCGACCGTCTCCAGCTCCACCTTGGCGCCCTGCGCGTCCTTGGCCATGACCATGCCGGGGACGACATGATAGGTCAGGATCGCTGTGAGCTGGTCCTTGTTCTCGGGCTTCAGCAGGCCCTCCACCGTGCCATCCGGCAAGGCGGCGAACGCCTCGTCGGTCGGCGCGAACACGGTGAACGGCCCCTCGCCCTGCAGCACCTCGACGAGGCCAGCGGCCTGCACCGCCGCGACCAGGGTCTCGAACGACCCGGCGGCCACCGCCGTTTCCACGATGTCGTCGGCCGCGGCCGGCAACGCCGCCCCGCCGAGCGACAGACCGATGACACTCGCCATCGCCAACGTCTTCAAGCTCTTCATTCGTCGAGACTCCTGTACGCACCATGCATCAAGCATCTGGCAATCGATCCCCCGTTTGCAGAGGATGATCTAACGGCACGCAGGCGTTCTTCAACGGGTTATTGTAACAAATTTATTTGAATATTACAGTGATCCAGAATAAGCTGTCTCGCGTATTTACGAGCTTGGATGAGATCGAGCCGCCGAGGCTGCGGCCTCGCCCCCATCGCAGCGCATCTCGCCGCGGATACCGCACATGCGACGCCGCTCCGTGATCCGTCGACCCGGGGACGAGGGCGGCTCGGCACGGGTCCGGCTGGCCTCGCCGGCTGGGTTCGCTCGGCAGGGCATGGTAGGGTTGCCGTGGTCGGTCGGCAGTAAGTCGGGCCCGATCGCCACAGAAGGTATTCCCGATGCGCTACCTGGCACTCGTGACGGACTTCGACGGCACGCTGACGGCGCATGACGGGCTCTCGGCCGAGGCCGAGGCGGCGCTCGGGCGCCTGCGGGTCTCCGGCAGACGGATCGTCCTCGCGACCGGCCGTCGCCTCGCCGACCTCCTCGCCATCTGCCCGCGGCCGCAGCTCTTCGACATGATCGTCGCCGAGAACGGCGCCATCCTCTACGACCCCGCCAATCGCGAGGTGACCCGGCTCGCCGAGCCACCACCCGAGGCCCTGCCGCGGGAGCTGCGGGCGCGCGGGGTCGAGCCGCTCGAAATCGGCGAGATCGTGATCGCGACGCAGGCACCACACCGTCGGCTCGTGCAGGATGTCATCTGGGAGCTCGGGCTCGAGGCGCAGGTCATCGGCAATCGCAACGCGGTCATGGTGCTGCCGGCCGGCGTCAACAAGGCGACGGGCCTGCGGCACGCGCTGCGCGAGCTCGGCCTGTCGCGGCACGAGGTGGTGGGCATCGGCGACGCCGAGAACGATCATTCGTTTCTCGCCCAATGCGAGTGCGCCGTCGCCGTGGCCGATGCCGCACCGTCGACCAGGAAGATCGCCGCCCTGGTGACCAGGGGTGGCGCCGGCGACGGGGTCATCGAGCTGATCGACGAGCTGATCGACGACGATCTGGGGCGCATGGGGGGCGGGCTGCCGCAGCATTGGGTGGCGCTCGGGCAACGGGCGGACGGCACGCCCGTGCCGCTCCTGCCCTACGGCCGCAACATGCTGGTGGCGGGCCCTTCCGGCTGCGGCAAGTCCACCTTCACCGCCGGCGTCATCGAACGGCTGATCGAGAAGGACTATCAGGCCTGCATCGTCGATCCGGAAGGCGATTACGGCACGATGCGCGAGGTCGTCGCCCTCGGCAACCATTCCCGCACGCCGGGCACGGACGAGATACTGGCGATCCTCGAGAATCCCGAGATCAGCATCAGCATCAACCTGCTGGGCACCACCCTGGCGGACCGGCCGAGCTTTTTCGCCGAGCTCGTCCCCAGCCTGCAGGCGATGCGTGCCCGCACCGGCCGGCCGCATTGGATCGTCGTGGACGAGGCGCACCATCTGTTGCCGCGGACATGGGGCCATGCGGCAGCCGTGCTGCCGCAACGCCTGCAAGAGATGCTCCTGGTGACGGTTCATCCCGATCACGTCGCCCCGGAGATCCTGAGGCCGATCGATGTCGCCGTGGCCATCGGCCGGTCGCCGGATCAGACCCTGACCGAGCTTGCCCGGGCGACGGACCGGGCCTTCATTTGGCCTTCGGGTCTCGACCACGAGCCCGGCCGTGTGGTCGCCTGGTTTCTCGACGGCGGGCAGCCGCCCTTCTCGATGGCGGCACAGCCGAGCCGGGCCGAGCGGCTGCGCCACCACCGCAAGTACGCCGAAGGCAATCTGCGCTGGCACAGCTTCTATTTCCGCGGCCCCGACGGCCGCCACAACCTCCGGGCACAGAACCTCGTCGTCTTCTGCCAGATCGCGCAAGGCATCGACGAAGCGACGTGGATGTTTCACCTGCGCCGCGGTGACTACGCCCGCTGGTTTCGCCATGCGGTCAAGGACGAGGTTCTCGCCGCCGAGACGGAGCGGATCGAGCGCCGTGGCGACATCGAGCCCTGGCAGACCCGCGAGATCATCTGCAAGCTCGTGGACGCACGCTACACACTGCCCGAGTAGTCGAGAAAGCGGCGATGACAACGAGCGTGGGGAAGGTTCTGGCGGCCGTGCGGTCCTTGCTGGCCGGCGGCGGCGCCTTCATCGTCGGCAACAGCCTGCTCGGCATCGTGCTGCCGCTGCGCATGGCCGCGGCCGAATACCCGGTGATGCTGATCGGCCTGATCATGGCCGCCTACTACGCGGGCCTGGCGCTCGGCGGCAACTACGGCAAGAGGATCATTCTGCGAGTCGGGCATATCCGCGCTTTCGCCGCCTTCGCGGCGGTGCTGGCCACGACCGCGCTGGCCTATCCGATGCTGTTCACGGCCGTGGCCTGGATCGCGCTCCGGTTCATAAACGGCTTCTGCATCGCCGGGCTGCAGGCGACGATCGAGAGCTGGCTCAACGATCGCAGCAGCAACGCGACGCGCGGGCGGGTGCTCGGCCTCTACATGATGACATTCTATCTGGCGGTGGCGTCGGGGCAGGTGCTGGTCAACGTGGCCGATGTCGACGGGCCCGAGCTCTTCATGCTGGCAGCGGCGCTCATCGCGCTCGCGCTGGTGCCGGTGGCGCTGACCAGCCTCGGCGCACCGGCGCTCGCCGGGCACCGCCGGCTGAGCGTGCGCACGCTCTATGCCAATTCCCCGGTCGGGGTCGTCGGCGCCGGCGTGGCCGGCATGCTGGTGGGATCGTTCTACGGCCTCGGCGTCGTCTTCGCCCGCGGGATCGGGCTCGACGTGGCCCAGTCGGCCTTGTTCATGACCATGGTGGTGGTCGGCGGCTTCGGCTTCCAGTGGCCGATCGGCATGCTGGCCGACCGGTTCGATCGGCGCATCGTCCTCGCCGCCGTCCTGACGATGGTCGGTGTCGCCTGGGCGTTCGTCGCGTTCGCCAGTGTTTCGGCGCTGTCGCTGCCGACGTTGCTCGGCCTCGCCGTCTTGTTCGGCGGCGCCATCAGCAGCGTCTACCCGATCTGCGTCGCCCAGGCGTTCGACCGCCTGGACCGCGCGCACTATGTCTCCGCCTCGGGCCGGCTTCTGATGATCTATGCCTTAGGTGCCATGGCCGGCCCCCTGCTCGCCTCGGCGGTCATGGCCGTGCGGGGGCCGTACAGCTTCTTCGCCTTCGAGAGCGTCGTGGCGGTCGGCTTCGCCGTCTTCGTCGGGTATGGCGTCTGGCGCCGGCCACCCATTCCGGCGGACCAGCAGGAACCCTTCGTCGCCGTCTCGTCCGTCACGCCGGTCGCGGCCGATCTCGATCCGCGATGCGATGGGCCGGCAGCGCGGCCGGTCTGATCGGCCCGGCGAGCGCTCAATGCACGGCCGCTGGCACCAAGCGTTGCATCACCACCGCGGTCACCGCACCGAGGCCGAGCGCCAGGGCACCCGAGGCGATGGCGGCGACCAGCCAGCCGGCGATCGGGCCGAGCGCCCCCAGCGCCTGCGCCGCGACCTCGCCGGCGTGATGCACGATGCCTGCCGGGGTGCGCCAGCCCAGCTCCTCGAGGCCGTGCAGGATGATGCCGCCGCCGACCCAGAGCATGGCGGCGGTGCCGACGAAGCTCAGGAGCTGGAGGAAATGGGGCATGACGCGGACCAGGCCGCGGCCGAGGGGGCCGCTGACCGGCCCGTCGCGGGCGGCTAGCAACAGGCCGGCATCGTCCGCCTTCACGATCAGCGCGACCACCCCGTAGACGGCGAGCGTGATGACGACGCCGACGATGGCGAGCACGATCGCCCGGGTGACGAACGGGCTCGCGGCGACGGTGGCGAGCGTGATCGCCATGATCTCCGCGGAGAGGATGAAATCGGTGCGGATCGCACCCTTGACCCGCCTTGCCTCCTCCCCGGCGCTCAGCAGCGGCGCCGGCACGGCGTCGTCGCCCTCGGCTGCCTCGCTGCCATGACCGCCCGGGTGCCAGCCGAGCGCCTCCATCACCTTCTCCGCCCCCTCGAACGAGAGGTAGAGCCCGCCGACCATCAAGAGCGGCGTGATCGCCCAGGGGGCGACGAGGCTGAGCAGGAGGGCGGCGGGCAGCAGGAAGACGAGCTTGTTCCTGAGCGAGCCCACGGTGATCTTGGCGATGATCGGCAGCTCACGCTCGGCGGCGAAGCCGACGAGGAAGCGCGGCGTCACGGCGGTGTCGTCGACCACGAGCCCGGCGGCCTTCGCGCCGGCCCTGGCCGCCTGCCCCGCCGCGTCGTCGATCGAGGCCGCGGCGATCTTGGCGATGCCCACCACGTCGTCGATCAATCCGAGCAGGCCGACGCTCATGTGCTCTCCAGACAGAACAAGACCCTGGACCGGTGCCCCGGCCAGATGGCGCGTCCGGGCGCGATCGGCAAGCCTTGCGGTCAGGGCTGTGCAACGCCCGGGCCGGCGAAACGTTGCACGGGCCATCGCTGCGAACAGCCCGCGCCGCTGCGTCACCGGCAGCAGCTTTCCGACGCCGGCCAGTTGGGACGCCATGCCATTGCCGAGGTTGAAGCCGGTGCTCTCCAGCGGGCCGGTGACAATCATGTCCGCCTGGGCGAGGAACGCGGCGAGGTGGGATAGGCAGGAAGCGAGTCCACCGGCCGGTGGATTGCTGCCTGCCTCCTCCCCGGTTCTGGAAGTATCGGAGCCAGGCGCACCGCGAGTCCCCGGGCCAAGGCGGCCCGGCCGGCGGCCGAGTCCGGGTTGACCGCGCCGGATCGACCGACGAGCATGCCGCACCGACGGCGGACAACCGGAGCGAGCACCATGAAGGTCGGGGTCATCGGAGCCGGGATGGTCGGCGGTGCCGCGGCGAACGCCCTGGTGCTGGCCGGCGTCGCCAGCGAGATCGTGCTCGTGGACCGTGACCGCAAGCGCGCGATCGCCGAGGCCGAGGACATCCTGCACGCGACGCCCTTCGCCCACAGCGCCAGGGTCCAGGCGGGCGACTATGCCGACCTGGCGGGTGCCACCGTCGTCATCGTCGCCGCCGGCGTGTCGCAGCGGCCGGGTGAGACGCGGCTCGAGCTCCTGGCGCGCAACACCGACGTCTTCGCCGCCATCATCCCGCCGGTCCTGGCGGCAGCACCCGACGCGGTCCTGCTGATCGCCACCAACCCGGTGGACGTGATGACGATGGTCGCTGCCCGGCTCTCGCGCCTGCCCGCGGCTCGGGTCGTCGGCTCCGGCACGATCCTCGACACGGCCCGCTTTCGCGCACTTCTCGGCCAGCATCTCGGCGTCTCGCCGCAGTCGGTCCATGCCCATGTGCTGGGCGAGCACGGCGACAGCGAGGTGCTCTGCTGGTCGAGCGCCGATGTCGGCTCCATCGCCGTCAGCGAGTACGGGCGACAGGTCGGCAGGCCCCTCGACGACGCCGCCAGGCAGCGCATCGACGAGGCCGTGCGCCGTGCCGCGTATCGGATCATCGAGGGCAAGGGTGCCACCTGGTTCGGCATTGCCGGCGGCCTGGTCCGCATCTGCCGGGCGATTCGCGGCGACGAGCGGGCCGTGCTCACGGTCTCGATGCTCGGCGACGAGGTGGAAGGGGTGGGCCCGGTGGCCCTGTCACTGCCGAGGGTGGTCGGCGGCAGCGGAATCGTCGGCACGCTGTGGCCGAGCCTGACCCCGGCCGAGAGCGCAGCCCTGGCGCAGAGTGCCCGGGTGATCGTCGCCGCCGCCGCAGGCTGACCCCCGAACCGGCGATCCTCGACATCCAAGCGTATCAGAGGACGCATGGCATCAAACGATCGCCGTGCGTTAACCTGCGTTTTCCGCCGGGCGGGCGATGCTTCGCCAGCCGCCGGGGCATTGACCGTCCGGCACTAGCGCGGGAATCAGGGCGATGGAAGGTGGTGGCGCAAATCGAGCAGCGGCTGCGGCCTTCGGGCTGTTCGTCCTCGTCGCCCTCGGCTGCCTGGCGCTGATCGCGGCGGATGCGGCCGTCTTCCGCCGGGTCAATGCCTGGTATCTGGCCCTGCCGCAGACCAACTACGTCGAGCTGGTCAGGGTCGACGAGTTCCGCACCAGCCTGAAGGTCGGGAGCTTCAGAGCGCACATGATGATCATGATGGCGCAGCACGCGTTCTTCGGTGCGCTCGTCGCCTGGCTGGTCTGCTGCTGGTGGCCGGCCCGTGGCCGACGGCCGGACGCCACCCCGGCACGGGGCGGCACCGGCCTTGCGCTCGGCCTCTGCGCCCTCGCCGGATCGGCCATCCTCGCCTACGCGCTCGCCTGCTTCATCAGCGTGCCCGGCAGCGCCGGCGTCTGCGCGCTCTACGCCAAGGAAGGCGCGATCGACCTCGGCCATGCCCTCGGCTTCCTCCTGGCCGCCGGCCTCCTCTGGCTCGCCGCCTGGCGCTTCGCGCGCGGCAAGCGGCATTTGCCCGGCAACGGCTACATCGCGCTCGGCGCCGCTTTGGCCGGGGCTGCCGCCTTCGTCGTCGGCATGGAGGAGATCAGCTGGGGCCAGACCTACCTCGCCTGGCAGTCGCCCGAGTTCTTCATGACCTACAACGACCAGCAGGAAACCAACGCGCACAACTTCCTGAACGGCTACCTGACGCCGATCTACTACGCGATGGGCGCCACCATCCTGCTCGGCACGATCGCCGCCTTCGTCCTCGACGATCTCTTCGGCGAGCGTTTGCCCTGGCTCAGAGCGCTCTGCCCGCCCCGCGCGCTCCTCTGGGTGGCGATCTGGTTCCCGCTGGGCGCCGAGATCTTCATCTTCTCGTCGACCGAGACCTTCGAGACGTTGCTGACGATCTATGCGCTAGGCTATGGCGTGGCCATCCTGGCCCGCTCCGCGGCGGCGTGTCGCGACGCGGTGACCGAAGACGGACGGCCGCCGGCGATCGGCCAGACAGCCTAGCCGCGAACGCCAGAACGGCCCCGGAGACCCGGGACCGCCCGACGTCCCGCCGGTCCTCGGCGCTCAGAGCCTGTGAATGAATGTCCTGCGCCTTTTCGATAGAATAGCCGCAGCGATCTGAGAGGGGGGGTATGGAGGAGGGTCTTTTCGATGATCTGCCGGCGGCGGCGGCGCCGGGGAAGGTGCCTGTCGGTGCGCCCCGGTTGAGGAAAGCGGAGCGGTCACAGGTCGAGCTTCGGGTGTGCAGTCTGGATGATTTGCTTTCGGCGGGTCATCCGGCGCGGCTGGTGTGGCGGTTCGTCGAGGGTCTGGACATCTCGGATCTGCTGGCGGGGATCAAGGCGGTGGCAGGCCATGTGGGGCATCCGCCGGCCGATCCGCGCATTTTGGTGGCGCTGTGGCTGTTCGCGACCATCGACGGGGTGGGCAGCGCCCGGCGGCTGGCCGAGTTGTGCGGCAGCCACGTCGCCTATCGCTGGCTGTGCGGCGGGGTGTCGACCAACCACAAATCCCTGAGCGACTTCCGCACGGCTCATGCGGCCTGGCTCGACAAGACGCTGACGGCCAGCGTGGCGGTGCTGCTGCACAAGGGGCTGGTGCGACTGGATCGGCTGGCCCAGGACGGGATGAAGGTGCGGGCCTCGGCGGGAGCGGCTTCGTTCCGGCGGCGGGAGAGCTTGGAGAACTGCCGTCGGCAGGCGGCGGAGCGGGTGCGGGCGCTGAAGGCCGAGCTGGCGGCCGACCCGGCGGCGGCGTCGGGCCGCCGGCGGGCGGCGCAGGAACGGGCGGTGCGCGAGCGCGAGGAGCGGGTGGCGGCGGCGCTGGCCGAGCTGCCGGCCGTCGAGGCCAGGCGCCCGGCGACAAAGAAGGACAAGGCGCGGGTCTCGACCACCGATCCGGAGGCACGGGTGATGAAGATGGCCGACGGCGGCTTTCGGCCCGCCTTCAACGTCCAGCTCGCCGCCGAGACCGAGCATCGCCTGATCGTCGGCGTGGCGGTGACCAACAGCGGCGGCGACCAGCCCCACCTGGAGCCGATGGCCGACCAGATCGCCGAGCGCTTCGGCAAGCTGCCGCGCGAGATGCTGGCCGATGGCGGCTTCGTCAACCTGGCGGCCATCGACCGGCTGGACGGCCGGGGTGTGACCCTCTACGCCCCGCCGATGACCCCGCGCGACACGGCGCGCGCCCCGACCGACCGGATGAAGGGGGATACCGATGCCGTCCTGGCGTGGCGCCAACGGATGGAGGGCGAGGCCGCCAAGGCGATCTACAGGGACCGAGCCGCCACCATCGAATGCGTCAACGCCCAGGTCCGCAATCGTGGCCTGCGGCAATTCCTGGTGCGGGGGCTGAAAAAGGTGCGCGCCGTCGCCCTGTGGCAGGCGCTCGCCCACAACCTGCGCATCGCCCTGCGGCTGCTCCAGCCCGGCGAGCTCATCGCCTGAACAGCGGGCCGCCGCGGCCCTCAACCTCCCACCGCCTCCAGCCCTCTCCCGCTGGCGCACCAAAATCGCGGCCAGGCGCCAAGTCCAAGCCGAAATACAGCATGGCCCTGCATTCCTTCACACGCTCTCAGCTGCCGATCGTGCCGCCGTCCTCCTTGGTCACCACGACGATCGACGGCCGGGGCGGCATGCCGTCCTGGAAGTCGGGCCAGCGCGTGCCGGGGTCCTCGAAGGTGGAGAGCCGGCCGAAGGCTGCCCACGCGTCGGTATCGTCCGACGGGTGCTGCACCGCCAAGAAGAGCGAGCGGTCGTCGGCGGTGAAGACCGGGCCGCAGAGCTCGGCACCCACCGGGCAGCGGAAGAAGTGCTTGGACGTGCCGCGCGCCTCGCCCTCGGTCTCCATCGCCCAGAGCCCGTCCGACCGGCCGGTGCCCGCGTCGCTGTTGCCATCGGTCGAGACCCAGAGCCGACCCTCGCCGTCGAAGGCGCAGTTGTCCGGCATGCCGAACCAGCCGTCCTTCGTCGTCGCCGAGCTGAAGGTGGCGCCCACGTCGGCGATGCTCGGATCGCCACACTGCACCAGGATCTCCCAGGTGTAGGTGCCGGCCGAATGGTCGCCATCGGGCGGCGTCATCTCGACGATGTGGCCGAAGGCGTTGTCGGCCCGGGGATTGGCGGCATCGACCTGCTCCGCCTTGCGGCGCGTGTTGTTGGTGAGCATGGCGTAGATGCGGCCGGTCTTCGGGTTGGGCTCGACATCCTCCGGCCGGTCCATGGGCGTGGCACCCAGGAGATCGGCGGCGATGCGGGCACCGATCACCACATCGGCCTGGCTCGCGAAGCCGTTGGCTTCGGTGAGCGGCCCCTGGCCGTGGACGAGCGGCAGCCATTCCATGGTGCCGTCCGGGTTGAACCGGGCGACCGACAGCTCACCCTCGTCGAGCAGCGTCAGGTTGGCCGTGCGGTCGTCCGGGTCGTAGCGACCGCTGGTGACGAACTTGTAGATGTACTCGAAGCGCTCGTCGTCGCCCATGTAGAGGGCCACCCGGCCGTCGGCCATGACGATCGGCGTGGCGCATTCGTGCTTGAAGCGGCCGAGCGCCGTCCGCTTCTTGGGCGTCGACTGCGGGTCATAGGGATCGATCTCGACGACCCAGCCGAACCGGTTCGGCTCGTTGGGCTCCTTCGAGATGTCGAAGCGGTCGTGGAACTTGCCCCAGGCGTACCAGTCGCCCGGCACGCCGTAGCGCTCGAACGCCACGGTCTCGGCATGGCCCTCGGGCAGGGCCCCGGTGAAGTAGCCGTGGATGTTCTCCTCGGCCGAGAGCCAGGTGCCCCAGGGCGTCTGCCCGCCGGCGCAGTTGTTGAGCATGCCGAAGACCGTCCGCCCCTCCGGATCGGCCCCGGTCCTCATCCGCGCGTGGCCGGCGGCCGGGCCGGTCAGCTCCATCGGCGTATGGCCCTCGGCCATCGTGACCCGCCGGTTGTAGGGGCTGTCCCTGACATAGCGCCACTGGCCGTTCTCGCGCACCACCTCGACCACCGAGCCGCCATGGGCCGCCATCTCGATGTCCACCAGCTCACGCGTGGCATAGGCCAAGGGATCCTCCTTGGTGATCTGCGCCGCCACGCCCGGGAACATCAGCTCCTCGTTGGTGTACTCGTGATTGACGCCGAGCAGGCCATGCTCGCTGCTGCCGTCGAGCGGGAAGTAGCCGAGGAAATCGTTGTTGTAGCCGAACTGACGCAGTTGCGCGGCTGCCGTCTGGTTCATGGGATCGAACTCGGGCGCATCGGCGAAGAGCGGATCGCCCCAGCGGACGACGATCGCGGCCCGGTAGCCCGGGGCCACGTGGTGCCGCTCGTCGACGCCGGCGGCGAGCTCGGCGAAGCCGAAGCTCGGCGCGGCCGCCCGGGCCGGCCGCGACGCGCCGAGGGCGAGCGGGCCGAGCGTGGCGCTGATGGCGCTCACCGCCAGGGCACCCTGCAGCACGCGCCGCCGGGCGAAGCGGGCGTTGATCACATCGCCCATGGTCGGGCTCGCCATGGGGTTGCGGCCGATATCCTCGGCGGCCTCGAGCGCGTGCGCTCGCGTGGTTTCGAGATGCGTTTTCCTCGTCATTTCCATCCCCCGATCGTGATACGCGCCAAGGTCGAAGCGCATACGCTCCGCCTGAACGTCGTAGTGTCATCAAGCAAATGTGACACATCGAAGACAAGTGAAATCGGCGACGGCTTTCGGCCTCGTCAGGGCTCCATCCAGAAGCGCCGCAGCCGCTCGCCGATGCGGCAGTCGACGGGCGGCCGGGCCTGGGCCTGGTCGATCCGCGCGGCGGGGACGGGCGCCCCGGCGATCTCCAGCACGAGCTTGCGGCGGATGGCTTCCGCCATCGCCTCGATCTCGCGCACCGGCAGCACGAAGGCGCCCGGGCCGCCGATCACGCAGGCGGTGAAGTACTCGTCGAGCGACGGCGTGGTCGAGCTGCCATGCAGCGCCGGCCGGATCATGATCGGCAGGCCGTTGATGGTGATGCCGCGCTTCAGCACCCGGTCGCGGGCATCGAGGACGGGGCCGCCCGTGTTGTTCGGCCCGTCGCCGGAGACGTCGATGACCCGCCTCAGCCCTTCGAAGCCGTTGCCGTCGAAATGCTTCCCGGCGAAATCGAGGATCGAGCTGAGCGACGTGCCGCGGATGAAGGCGATGGGCGCCTGCGCCAGGTGGCCGGCGACGCGGTCGATGTCGGCGTCGCCGGCGAGCTCGACCCAGGGCAGGACGACAGCCTGCCGGCCGATCCCGGCCCATTCGACATAGGCGAGCGCGATCCGCCCGTAGGCGCCGCTCCGCACCGTTCGGCGGAACGCCTCGCTCCGGATCGCCGCGACATAGCCCTGCCGCTGCAGGGCGTGCTCGTCCGGGTCCATCGAGCCCGAGACATCGACGGCGAGCAGGAGCTCCACATCGACCGGCTGGTCGAAAGCCTGGCCCTGCGGCGCCGCCGGCGGCAGCCAGGCGAGCAGCAGGAGCAGGACCGGACAGATGCGGAAGACGACCATGCGCGTCCCTCCCCTGGCCCCATCTTCGGAAGTGGCCGGTCGCGGCCGGCGGTCAAGGGCCGACGCCTGCCGATCATGGCACGCCACCTGCCCCGGCAGCACCGGGATTCCCCGCTTGACCTTCCCATTGCTGGAAGGCTTAGCCCGATCACTGATGGCCGTTGGGGCCAGGGAGACCGCGCCATGCCTGCCGCACCAGCCTGCGTCCATGCCCACACCGACAAGAGCACGGTGCGCGATCCGGTCTGCGGCATGACCGTCGATCTGGCGACCACGGCGCATCGAACGACGCACGACGGCCGGAGCTTCGGCTTCTGCTCGGCCGGCTGCCTGAGGAAATTCGAGACGGATCCTGCCCACTACCTCCGCCCGGAGGAGGAGCGGCGGGCCGCCGAGGCGATGCCCGAGGGCACGATCTTCACCTGCCCCATGCATCCCGAGGTGCGCCAGGTGGGGCCCGGCGACTGCCCGATCTGCGGCATGGCGCTGGAGCCCGAGACCGTGACGGCCGACACGGGGCCGAGCGCCGAGTATCTCGACATGCGCCGGCGCTTCGTCCTGAGCGCCGTGCTCGCCTTGCCGCTCGTGGTGATCGCCATGGGCCGGCACCTGCTGCCGGGGCTCTTCGGCCATGCGCCGGTGCTGCTCGACTGGCTCGAGCTGGCGCTGGCGACGCCGGTCGTGCTCTGGGGCGGCTGGCCCTTCTTCGTCCGCGGCTGGCGCTCGATCGTGAGCGGCCATCTCAACATGTTCACGCTGATCGCCATCGGCACCGGCATCGCCTGGGTCTACAGCGTGGTCGCGGTCCTGACCCCCGGGCTCTTTCCGGCGGCGTTCCGCGACGCGCATGGCAGTGTGGGCCTCTATTTCGAGGCGGCGGCGGTGATCGTCGCCCTGGTGCTGCTCGGCCAGGTGCTGGAGATCCGTGCCCGCGAGGCGACGAGCGGTGCCATCCGGGCACTGCTCGATCTGGCACCCGACACGGCACGGCGGATCGAGGCCGACGGCGACGAGCGGGACGTGCCGCTGGCCGAGATCGCCGTCGGCGACCGGCTGCGCGTCCGCCCGGGCGACAAGGTGCCGCTCGACGGCACCGTCCTCGAAGGCGGCAGCGCCGTCGACGAGTCCATGCTGACCGGCGAATCGCTGCCGGTCGAGAAGGGGGTCGGCGACCCGGTCACCGGCGGCACGCTCAACGGCCGCGGCAGCTTCGTCATGGAGGTCGAGCGGACCGGCGACGACACGACGCTGCGGAAGATCGTCGAGATGGTGGCGGCCGCCCAGCGCTCGCGGGCACCGGTGCAGCGCCTGGTCGATCGGGTTGCCGCCTGGTTCGTGCCGATCGTCATCGGCGTCGCCATCCTCGCCTTCATCGTCTGGGCGCTCATCGGCCCGGCGCCGGCCCTGGCCCATGCCATGGTGGTCGCCGTCTCCGTCCTGATCATCGCCTGCCCCTGCGCGCTCGGGCTCGCGACACCCATGTCGATCATGGTGGGCGTCGGCCGCGGGGCCGAAGCCGGTGTGCTGATCAGGGACGCCGAGGTGCTGGAGCGGCTCGCCGCCGTCGACACGCTGGTGGTCGACAAGACCGGCACGCTGACCCTGGGTCAGCCCCGGCTCGTCGGAGTCGAGACGGTCGAGGGCGGGCCCGACGAGGCGACCCTGCTCCGCCTCGCCGCCGGGATCGAGCGTGGCAGCGAGCACCCGCTGGCCGCGGCGATCGTCGACGGGGCCAGGGAGCGCGGCCTCGAGCCGGCAGTGGCCGAGGACTTCGACTCGATCACCGGCAAGGGCGTCACCGGCCGGGTCGACGGCCGGCAGATGGCGCTCGGCAACGCCGCTCTCATGGCCGAGCTCGGCGTCGAGGCCGGCCCGCTCGCGGCAGTGGTCGCCCGCCGCCAGGAAGCGGGCGAGACCGTCATGCATGTCGTCCTCGACGGTGCCCTCGCGGGCCTCGTCGCCGTCGCCGATCCGATCAAGGAGGGCGCCGCCAAGGCCCTCGCCGATCTGCGGGCGGACGGTGTCGCGATCATCATGCTGACCGGCGACAACCGGCGCACGGCGCTCGCCGTGGCCGGCCGGCTCGGCATCGCGGAGGTCGAGGCGGAGGTGCTGCCGGACCGGAAGAGCGCTGTGGTCGAGCGGCTGCGCGGCGAGGGCCGGGTGGTGGCCATGGCCGGCGACGGCGTCAACGACGCCCCGGCCCTCGCCGCCGCCGACGTCGGCATCGCCATGGGCACCGGCGCGGATGTCGCGGTCGAGAGCGCCGGCGTCACCCTGGTCAAGGGCAACCTCGCCGGCATCGTCCGCGCCCGCCGGCTGAGCCGCGCCACCTTGCGCAACATCCGCCAGAACCTCGTCTTCGCCTTCGGCTACAACAGCCTCGGCATCCCCATCGCCGCCGGCGTCCTCTACCCCGTGCTCGGCATCCTCCTGAGTCCGATGGTGGCGGCTGCCGCCATGAGCCTGAGCTCCGTCTCGGTCATCGGCAACGCGCTGAGGTTGAGGCGGCAGGGCCTTTGATGCACCGAGCCCCGGCCATTCAGGCCGGGGCTCGCTTCACATGCCGGCCGCATGCAACCACATTCTCGGAGGTTGCAACCACATCGTGAGCGCCGCCATGAGCGAGATCGGCCTGTGTCAGGCCAAGATGCAGCTCAGCGAGCTGGTCGAGCGGGGCGAGACGCTGACGCTCACCCGTCACGGCAGGCCGGTCGCCCGCATCGTGCCGGTGGCGGAGCGTCGTCGGGGCCTGCTGAAGGGGCGGATCGGCATGGCGGCAGATTTCGACGAGACCCCCGGCTGGCTGGCCGACGCCTTCGAGGGCGGGCCGGGCGACGGCGACCTGCTGAAGCCTTGAGCGCCGTCCTCCTCGATATCCACATCCTGCTCCGGTGGCTGGACGACGACCCGCGCTTCGGCGCCTATGAGGTCGCGTTGCAGGCGGGGACGAGTACGGGAAGCGCCGCAAGCCCGGCCCGACCGGGCATTGCGTCGACCGGACAGAGCTAGCGTCCGCCGCCGCCGCTGGCACGCACTTCCCGCTCCAGAAGCTCGCGAATATAGCGCTGGTACGGCATGCCGCGGGCCTTGGCTCGGGCCTTGACCGCATCCAGCAGGCTGCCCGGCAGACGCATGGTCACCCGGCTGTCCTTGGCGGTGTACTCGAACGTCATCGGCACCATCTGGCCGAAGTCGTACTCGGTGAGGTCCGCTGTCGCCACGAACCGCTCAGCTTCCTCGTCGCTCTTCAGCACAGGCCAGGGCTTCTTCATAGGTGCGCACCTCCTTGCCGTGCATGTACCGAACGCTGATCGGCCGGAGCAACGCGCCACGCATCGTGAAGACCGCGAAAACGTGGCGGCCGGCCCTGGTGCGTCCGACGGTCCGGTACCGTTTCTCGACCGGGCTCGGGTCGTCGACGACAAAGCGGACGACACTCAAAGCTTCCTCGATCTCCGGGATCGAGACGCCATGAAGCCGGCATTTTTCCCGATTGCCGTCATCCCAGTCGAACCCGTCGAATTGCACCGACTGATCTCAATATATGGCAGCCAAACGTACATACAATAAGCGATCCAGAATGGCCTCGAAAGCACACGCGCCGGCGAGGCCGCCCCCCCCCCTCACCCCATGGTCGGCATCTTGAACTCGGCGCCGGCGCGGATGCCGGTGGGCCAGCGGGTCGTGATCGCCTTCTGCTTCGTGTAGAAGCGCACGCCCTCCATGCCGTGGGTGTGGTGGTCGCCGAAGAGCGAGCGCTTCCAGCCGCCGAAGCTGTGGAACGCCATGGGCACCGGGATCGGCACGTTGACGCCCACCATGCCGATCTCGACCTCGTTGGCGAAGGCCCGGGCGGCGTCGCCGTCGCGGGTGAAGATCGCCGTGCCGTTGCCGTACTCGTGGTCGTTGATGATCTTCACCGCCGACTTGTAGTCGGGCTTCCTCACCACCGAAAGGACGGGGCCGAAGATCTCCTCCCTGGCGATCCGCATGTCCTCGGTGACGCCGTCGAAGAGGCAGCCGCCGATGAAGAAGCCGTTCTCGTAGCCCTGCATCCTGAAGTCGCGACCGTCGACGACGAGCTTCGCCCCCTCCTCGATGCCGAGGTCGACATAGCTTCGGACCTTGTCGAGGTGCTCGCGCGTGACCAGCGGCCCCATCTCCACGCCCGCCTCGGTGCCCGGGCCGATCTTGAGCTGGCGCACCTTCGGGGCGAGCTTCTCGATCAGGGCGTCGGCCGTGGCGTCGCCGACCGGCACCGCCACCGAGACCGCCATGCAGCGCTCGCCGGCCGAGCCGTAGGCGGCGCCCATCAGCGCATCGACCGCCATGTCGAGATCGGCGTCGGGCATGATGACCATGTGGTTCTTGGCCCCGCCCAGCGCCTGCACGCGCTTGCCGGCCATCGTGCCGGTCCGGTAGATGTGCTCGGCCGTGGCCGTGGCCCCGACGAAGCTCACCGCCGCGATGCCCGGATGCGCCAGGATGGCGTTCACCGCGTCCTTGCCGCCGTTGACCACCTGGATGATGCCGGCGGGTGCGCCCGCCTCCTGCAGGAGCTCGGCGAGCAGCATCGGGCAGGACGGGTCCTTCTCCGACGGCTTGAGGATGAAGGCGTTGCCGCAGGCGATGGCGAGCGGCGCCATCCAGAGCGGGATCATCGCCGGGAAGTTGAAGGGCGTGATGCCGGCGGCGATGCCGACCGGGTGACGGACCGAGAGGAGGTCCACGCCGGTGCCGACATTGTGGCTGAACTCGCCCTTGAGGAGCTGCGGGATGCCGCAGGCGAACTCGACCACCTCGAGCCCGCGGGTGATCGAGCCCTTGGCGTCGTCGATGGTCTTGCCGTGCTCGGACGTGACGAGCTTCGCCAGCTCGTCCATGTTCTTCTCGATCAGCTCCTTGAAGCGGAACATCACCCGCGCCCGGCGGACGATCGAGGTATCGGCCCAGGCCGGCTGCGCCGCCCTGGCCGCCTCGACGGCGGCCGCCACCTCGTCGGGGCCGCCCATCGCCACCCGGCCGCTCTCCTCGCCCGTCGCCGGATCGAAGATCGGCCCGAAGGCGCCGCTGGTGCCCGCTGCCCGCTTGCCGCCGATCAGATGCCCGATGTCCTTCGCCATCACTCTCTCCCTGCGTCGCCGCCTGTCGACGGACCCTGTCTGGCATCCGCAAGTAGCGCTTCGCGGCCGCCGCGTACAGCCGCGAGCGCCTTCGCGGGGTCGTGCAGGCCCGGCATGTCGCGGGCACCCCGGCTGCGAGACCTGCCGGGCGGGAGACGGCTGCGCCCATTCTTGGGGGCAACGGAGTTGACCGTCGTCAAGGTGCCTCGACACTGGCAACGTTACCATTCAACTCGCATGGGGATCGCGGGCGCGGGGTCCCTCGACCCGTGACTGCCGCCCCGCCGGGGCGGCCGGCTGGCGAATGCGGGGGAGAGCGACGTGACGACGCACAAGGAGCGGGTTCTTCGGGTATTGCGTGGCGAGACGGTGGATCGACTGCCCTACGTGCCACGGATCGATCTCTGGCACCTCGCCAACTCGGTCGCCGGGACGCTGCCGCCGGAGCACGCCGGCCGCACACAGCACGAGATCTCGCGCGCCGAGGGCTGGGCGATTCACCACAAATACGTCTACGGCGCCTTCGGCGAGCACCCGGACGACGCCCTGCTGCATCGCGGCATCGGCATCTTCCGGACCCGCGACACCGTCCTCGACTTCGTGCTGCCGCGGGATGTCGGGGTCGAGGTGGAGCATGACGGCCCGGTCATGCGGGTCACCTACCACACGCCGGCCGGGGTGGTCAGCCACCGCCTGCGCTACGACGAGTCGATGCAGCGGCTCGGCATCTCGATCCCGCTGCACGAGGACCACCTGATCAAGAGCGTCGCCGACTATCCGGCCGTCTGGCACCTGTTCGAGCACATGCAGGTGGTGCCCAACCACGAGCGCTTCAGCCGCTGGGCCGAGACGGAGATCGGCGAGGACGGGGTGCCGGTGGCGGCGCATTTCCATGGCGCGTCGCCGATGCAGCAGATCCAGCGCGACCTGATCGACGCCACCGCCTTCTTCATCCACTACAAGGACCATCAGCGCGAGCTGCGCGAGCTCGCGGCACGGATGGAGCCGCTCTTCGAGCGCATCCTCGAGATCTGCTGCGCCTCGCCGGCGCCGGTCGTCAACTGGGGCTCCAACTTCGACGACATGCTGACCTACCCGCCCTACTTCGCCCGGGAGATCCAGCCCTGGATCCGCCGTGCCTCGGCGGCGCTCGCCGATGCCGGAAAGATCCTGATGTGCCACACCGACGGCGAGAATCGCGGGCTCATGGAGCTGATCCGCGATTCCGGGATGCATGTCGCCGAATCGATCTGCCCGGCGCCGATGACGCAGGTCGGCCTCGCCGAGTACTACCGGGAGTGGGCCGGGAAGCTGACGCTCTTCGGCGGCGTGCCCTCGACCCTGCTCCTGCCGGAGACCAGCGAGGCCGCGTTCGACGCCTATGTCGACGAGCTTTTCCGGGCGATCGCGCCGGGCAGCCGGTTCGTCGTCGGGATTGCCGACCAGGTGCCGCCGAACGCGGTGTTCGCGCGCCTGCGGCGGCTCGGCCAGCGGATCGCCGAGGAAGGGCGGCTGCCGCTCGAGGCCGGCGGCTTCCGGCCGGCCATGCCGCCCCCGGCCCAGGTGGCGGCGCCGAGCGCGAGGGGCGCGGCGGACGACGAGGAGCGCTTCTACGAGGTCCAGGACGACGTCCACGCCGGCGATCACCTGGCCATCCGCCAGCGCGTGCTGGCGCTGGTCGAGGACGGGGTGCCGGCCCAGGAGATCCTGGAGCGCGGCCTGATCGCCGCGATGGACGAGATCGGGCAAGCCTTCGCCAGCGGCGAGGCCTTCATCCCCGAGGTGCTCCTGTCGGCGCGCGCCATGAACGAGGCGGTGGACGCCCTCGGACCTCATCTCGCCACCGGCGCCGAGCGACACCGCGGCCGGGTTCTTGTCGGCACGGTGGCCGGCGACGTCCACGACATCGGCAAGAACATGGTGGTGACGATGCTCAAGGGCGTCGGCTTCGAGGTCCAGGACCTCGGCGTCAACGTCCCGCGGGCGAGGTTCGTCGCGGCGGTGGCCGAGAGCAAGCCGGACATTCTCGGCCTCTCGGCCCTCTTGACCACGACCATGATGGAGATGCGCCAGGTCATCGCCAGCCTCGAGGCGGCGGGCCTTCGCGATACCTGTCGGGTGATCGTCGGCGGCGCCCCGCTCAACGCCGGGTTCGCCAATGAGATCGGCGCCGACGGCTTCGCCGAGGATGCCGTGAGCGCGGTGGCCCTGGCGAAGCAGCTGGTCGCCGAGCGCCGGACCCCGCCCGCGGCATGAGCCTCGGGAGGGTTCTCGACCGGGGCCGGCGGACCCCGGTGCCGCCGTTGTCGGGGCAACGGGACGACGCCTCGAAGCGCGCCCTGGCATCCGGGCGGGCCTCGGCCCTGCTGCTCCCGTCTCCCCTCGCCCCCTCGGGGCAGGGCACCTACCGCAACGCCTCCATGACCAGCACCGCGACCGGCACCGGGGCGGTGCCGAGGGCGATGGTGACGAGGAAGCCCGGCAACGAGACCAGCCGGCTCATGCCGACGGCCATGGCGATGCCGCCACCGCCGCCGATGAGCCCGTTGCCCGGCACGTTGAGCAGGAGGGCGATTGCCCAGTGCCGCCGGCGCACGAGCAGCGTCGCGATGCCAGCCGGGGAAGCGGCGGCCAGCGCCGCCACGCGCGCCTCGACGGCCAGCGGCTGCAGCCGCTCGACCAGCCGGGCGGCGCGGCCGAGGCCGAGCGCGGCGAAGCCGGCGGCCAGCAGCCGCTCCGGCACGAGGCGGCCGACAGCAAAGGCGATCACCAGCGCCAGCACCGTGCCGAGATAGACCACGGGCACGATCTCCGCCCCCAGCATGAAGATCAGCGCCAGGCCGACCTCGACGCCCGGCACGAAGGGCAGCGCCATCAGCACCACATAGGCGGCGAGGCTGAGCATGATGACCAGGTGAACGGTGGGCTCGGAGGTCGGGGTGAGGCGCATGCCGAGCAGATTGACGATCCAGTCGCCGGCATAGGTGCCGCCGAGCACGATCGCACCGTAGAGCACGACGAGCGCCAAGAGCCGCAGAATCCGCCGCAGCGGCCAGCCCGGGAGCGGCCCCTCGCCCATGGCGCCGGAAGGCGGGCCGCTCATGACTTCTCCGGCAACGCCTGGCCGGGTGCGGCGAGCGCTCCCCGATACCAAGATTCGAGCACGACCGTCCGGTACCACCGCTCGCGTGTCCAGATCGAGCCGGCCTCGATGTGCTCGCCGACGACCTCGCCGGTGAAGTCGATATAGCCGTGCTCGGGGCTCTCCATGGCCGCCCGGAACCGTATCGCGTCACCTTCGAGCCGCAGCCAGTACGGCGCCGGCACGAAGCCCAGATCGCTGCAGCCGCGAGACCGGAAGCGCCCGCTCTCGAAGCTCAGCACGTCCTGCCCAAGCGATGGCTCGCCCACCGGCCCATATTCGACGATGAAGTCCTTGCCGTCGAGCAGTCCGAGGAAACCCGCTTCGCCGGGCGCGGGCACGGCCGCCGCCAAGCCCTCCGGCAACGCTGTGCCCGAGGCTGCCATAGCCGTGCCGAGGCTCCAGAGAAGGATTTCACGCCGTCGACGCTTCAGCCCACGAGCCTTCCGCAACGTCCCTGCCGCCTTCCACGACGCGCTGCACGCCGGCTGACGCGGCGCCGGCATCGCGAATCTGACTCCGATCCCTAAAGGGCGCAAGTGCTGGATGGCAGCTCGCCGCTCGCCGCGGCCTCGAAGATCGCCAGCGCCGCATCGACGTCGAGCGGCACCGGATTGCCGCTTGCGGTCGGATCGACCACCGCCATCTCGGCCATCTCCCGAAAGCGGGCGCCGTCCACGCCGAGCCCCGCGAGCGTGTGCGGCACGCCGATGGCGTCGCGCAGGGCGAGCACCCAGTCGATCAGCCCGTCCAGGTCCTGCCGGGCGAGGCCGAGCCAGGCGGCGAGGCGGGCGGCCTTGCTCTCGATGGCGGGGCGGTTGAAGGCCAGCACATAGGGCATGAAGACGGCGTTGGTGAGGCCGTGATGGGTGTCGTAGATCGCACCCACCGGGTGCGAGACCGAATGGATCGCACCCAGCCCCTTCTGGAAGGCGACGGCACCCATTGAGGCCGCCGCGAGCAGCCAGGCGCGCGCTTCGAGGTCCTGGCCATCGGCCACGGCGCGCGGCAGCGCCTCCTTGACGAGCCTCGCCCCCTCGACCGCGATGCCTTCCGACATCGGATGGAACATGGGTGAGAAGTAGGCCTCGAGGCAGTGCGCCAGGGCGTCCATCCCGGTGCCGGCGGTGATCGTCGGCGGCACGCCCAGCGTCAGCTCGGGGTCGCTGATCACCACGGCGGGCAGCATCCTCGGGTGGAAGATCACCTTCTTGGTGTGGGTCGCCGAGTTGGTGATGACCCCGGCGCGCCCCACCTCGGAGCCGGTGCCGGCCGTGGTCGGCACGGCGACGACCGGGGCGATGCCGGCCGTGTCGGCCCGCTTCCACCAGTCGTCGACATCCTCGAAATCCCAGATCGGCCGGGTCTGCCCGGCCATGAAGGCGACGCACTTGCCGACATCGAGGGCGCTGCCGCCGCCGAAGGCCACGACCCCGTCATGGCCGCCGTCGCGGAAGGCCCGGACGCCGGCCTCGACATTGTCGTCGACCGGGTTCGCCTTGACCTCGGCGAAGAAGCCGGCGTCGGCCAGGAGGCCGCGCGCCGCCTTGGTGATCGGCAGCTCCTTCAGCCCGGCGTCGGTGACGAAGAGCGGACGGGTGATGCCGGCCGCGGCGCAGGCGCGCGGCAGCTCGGCGATCCGCCCGGCGCCGAAGCGGACGGTGGTCGGATAGCCCCAGTTGACGGATGGCGAAGCGCTCAAGGCACACTCCTGAGATGGTAGGACTTGGGGCGGGTCAGCGCCTGGTAGCCGAGCACCGATAGCGACTGGCCGCGGCCGGTGTCCTTGACGCCGGTCCAGACCAGCGCAGGGTCCAGATAGTCGCAGCGGTTCATGAAGACCGTGCCGGTCCGCAGCCGCCCGCCCAGGGCCTGCGCGGCGTCGCGGTCGCGGGTCCAGAGCGAGGCGGTGAGGCCGTAGGCGCTGTCGTTCATCAGCTCGATGGCAGCGTCGTCGCCGGCGACGGGCATGATGCCGACCACCGGCCCGAAGCTCTCCTCGCGCATCACCGCCATCTGGTGGTCGACCCGGGTCAGCACCTGCGGCGCCAGCCAGGGCGAGCCCGGCCCGCCATGCCGCGGGAAACGCCGCGTGTCGATATGCGCCCTGGCACCGGCACGCAGCGCCGCGGCAATCTGCTCGCGCACCAGGTCGGCGCCCCTCGCCTGCGCCATCGGCCCGAGCGTCGTCGCCTCGTCCCGCGGATCGTCGAGGACGTAGCTGCCGGTGGTCGCCGCGAACCCGTCGACGAACCGGTCGAACAGCTCCTCGGCCACATAGATCCGCTCGATGCCGCAGCAGCTCTGGCCGGAATTGAAGAAGGCCCCGTCGACCAGGTTCTCGATCGCATGGTCGAGATCGGCGTCGGCCCGGACATAGGCCGGGTCCTTGCCGCCGAGCTCGAGGCCGACGCCGATGAAGCTGCCGGCCGCCGCGCGCTCGATCGCCCGGCCGCCGGCGACAGAGCCCGTGAAGGTGACATGGTCGACCGCACGGCTCGCGATCAGCTTCTCGGTCTGCGCATGGCTCATCACCAGATGCTCGAACACGCTCTCCTGCATGCCGGCCTCCTCGAAGGCCCGCTGGAAGCGCTCGCCGGTGAGGAGCGTCTGGGATGCCGCCTTCAGGATCACCGCATTGCCGGCGATGAGTGCTGGCACGATGGTGTTCACCGCCGTCAGGTAGGGGTAGTTCCAGGGGGCGATGACCAGCACGACACCGAGCGGCTCGCGCGCGATCAGGCGCCGGCTCTGGTCCGTGTCCTCGATGGTGAGCGGCGCCAGCGCCTCCCTGGCGATCGCCGCCATGTGCCGGGTGCGCTCGGCGAAGCCGCCCATCTCCCCGCCATAGCGCACCGGCCGCCCCATCATCCGGGCGAGCTCGACCGTGAGGTCCTCCTGCATCGCCAGCATGGAATCCAGCATGGCGAGGCAGATCCGCGCCCGCTCCCCGACGGAGACGCGCGCCCAGGCGCGCTGGGAGCCTCGCGCCGTGGCGATCGCGTCCTCGATCTCGCTGTCCCTGGCCACCGGCCGCTGGGCGACGACGCTGTCGTCGATCGGCGAGACGATCTGCACCTTGTCGGACATGAGCCCTCTCAGTAGCGCTCGAAACCGCGCGAAAGATCGAAATCGGTCACCCGCCGGTCGTACTCGGCCTGCTCCCAGCGGGCGGTGTGGACATAGTGGTCGACCACCGCATCACCCAGCGCCGTGCGCAGCATGGCGGAGTTGTCGAGGGCCTCGGCGGCGGCCCGCAGCGTCTTCGGCACCTCCGGCAGGTCGTCGTCGCCATAGGCGTCGCCGGCGTACGGCTCGCCGCAATCCAGCCCCTCGTCGATGCCGGCGAGACCGGCCGCGATGAGGGCGGCGAAGGCGAGATAGGGGTTGAGGTCCGCACCGCCGATCCGGCACTCGATCCGCTGCGCCTTCGTCCGCTCGCCGACGAGGCGGAAGCCCGCGGTGCGGTTGTCGCCCGAGAGCACCATCCGGGTCGGCGCGAAGGTGCCGGCCTGGAAGCGTTTGTAGGAGTTGATGTAGGGGGCGAGAAACCAGGTGTAGTCCGGTGCGTAGCGCAGCATGCCGCCGACGAACTGGCGCATCAGCGGCGACATGCCGTCCTCGGCCGCCTCGTCGAGGAAGAGCGGCCGCGCCCCATCGGCGTCCCAGAGCGAGGCGTGGACGTGGCAGGACGAGCCGGCGAGCGCGTTGTCGTACTTGGCCATGAAGCTGACCGCGGCGTCGAGCCCGTGCGCGATCTCCTTGATGCCGTTCTTGATGACCACGTGCCGGTCGGCCATGGTGAGAGCGTCAGCGTAGCGGACGTTGAGCTCCTCCTGCCCCGGCCCCCATTCGCCCTTGCTGTTCTCGATCGGGATGCCGGCATCGTGCAGGTGGTTGCGGATCGCCCGCATCACCCGCTCCTCCTTGCTCGTGGCGCTGATCACATAGTCCTGGATGTAGTCGTTCGCGGTCTGGAGTCCGCGCCAGCCCTTGGCCCGCGCGCTCTTGTAGGTCTCCTCGAAGAGGTAGAACTCGAGCTCGGAGGCGAGATAGGCCCGCATGCCGCGCTCCTCGAGCCGTGCGACCTGGCCCTTGAGGATGGCCCTCGGGCTGTGCGCCAGGGGTGCGTGATCGTGGTGGTCGAGCACGTCGCAGAGCACGAGGGCCGTGCCCTCGAGCCACGGCACCTCCATCAGGGTCGCGAGATCCGGGGCCATGACGAAATCGCCATAGCCGCGCTGCCAGCTCGCCGCCGCGTAGCCCGGCACCGGCTCCATCTCGATGTCGTTGGCGAGCAGGTAGTCACAAGCGTGCGTCTCGGCGTGGCCGGACGCGACGAAATGCTGGGCATGGAAGCGCTTGCCGATGAGCCGGCCCTGCAGGTCGGTGAAGCAGACGAGCACCGTGTCGATCAGCCCGAGGCTGACCCGCTCGGCGAGACCTTCGAGATCGAGCTTGCCCGGCATGAAACCTCCCCGATATGGGCCCTGTCACCGCCCGCTGCTGGCCTTCGTGGTTAGCGCAAGCCGCCGGCTCGCGCCAGTGCGAGCGCTTCGACCGCAGGGCGATCGCATCGGGCGGATGACAGGATCTTGATGAGGGAAGCGTCGTCCCACGTGGCCCGCTCGATCTTGCCGGGGGTCGATCCTTCGCCCTGGCCGGCGCGCAGGAGATCGAGCGCGAAGCGGCGCAGGCGGGCGAGGTTCTCCGGGGCGTTGTCCTCATACCGCCATCCAGCCGCAAGAAACATCGCAGCAGCGGCTCCTCGGCACCGCCGATCGCGCCGTTGCGCATTGCCACGGCGGGGGCGTCGTCGATCTCGGCCCGGCCCGCCCACTCGGGCTTGCCCCCTTCCCGCTCCGCCATGACCGACATCGGCTTCTGCTTCATCAGCCAAGCCGTCGGCTGCCGCATTGCAGCGATTGCATTGGATTTGCTTGGGGCACTTCATCCGCGTGCAGCTCTCGCAACCGCAGCGCTCACGGCGGAAGCCCCGTCTCCCAGCGCATCCCGAGCAGGAGCGTCGGGCAACCCCTGACCGAACACGCTTGCGACCGCGGCCAAACCGCGTATAACCGCGCCATCCTCGCGGTGGGTCGGCGTACCGGCCGACGGCAGCGAATCTGTAGTGACGGTGGATCGTCGCGTGAAGATGACGCGGCGGTCCCTGTTGTCGTCCAAATCCAGAGGAGCAACGGCAAAGATGCCGCTCTACGAGCATACGTTCATCGCCCGCCCCGACCTCTCGTCGCAGCAGGCACAAACCCTGGCCGACGAGCTCGGCGCCATCGTCTCGGCGAATGGCGGCGAAGTGAAGAAGGTCGAGTACTGGGGGCTCCGCTCCCTCGCCTACCGGCTGAAGAAGCATCGGAAGGCTCACTACGTGCACCTCAACCTCGACGCATCGCCTTCGGCGGTCGCCGAGCTCGAGCGCAACGAGCGCATCCACGACGACGTGGTCCGCTACCTGACGGTCAAGATCGACACGGTCGATCCCGAGCCGTCGATCGTGATGCAGGTCAAGTCCAGCCGCGACGAGCGGCGCCGCGACCGCCCCTGAGCTCTTCCGCCAATCGCAAAGTCGAGACGAGGAACCGTTAGATCATGGAAACCAGAGACCGCCCGCAGGGCTCCTACGGCGATCGCGAGCGTGGCGACCGCCCGGACCGTGGCAGCCGCGGCGGCGAGCCGCCGAACATCACCATCCGCCGACCCTTCTTCCGCCGCAAGAAGGCGAGCCCTTTCGCCCACGCCGACGCATCGCCGATCGACTACAAGGACGTGAAGCTGCTGCAGCGCTTCGTCTCGGAGCGTGGCAAGATCGTCCCGCGCCGGATCACCGCCGTGACCGCCAAGGAGCAGCGTCAGCTGGCCAAGGCGATCAAGCGGGCCCGCGAGCTGGCGCTCCTGCCCTACGTCGCCGGCTGAGCCGACCGATACTGGACGAGCATCCGTGCAGCGGCAGCTCCTCATCACCGTCCTCGCGGCCGCGGCCAGCGCAGCGCTCTACCTGTCGCTGACCACGGGCGTCCTGGGCACGCCGCTCTTCGCCTATTTCGTCCAGCTCCCGGTGCTCTTCGTCGGCCTGTCGTTCGGGCTGGCGCCGGCGGGCCTCGCCGGCTTCGGCTCGGCCGGGCTCGTCATGGCGTTCGGCGGCGGCATCGCCGCTCTCGTCTTCCTCGTGGTCCAGGTGGCGCCCTGCCTGATCACCACCCGCCAGGCGCTGCTCTCGCGGGTGGGCAAGGACGGCAAGACCGAGTGGTACCCGCTCGGCCTCGTGCTCTGCCAGCTCGTCCTCTACGCGGCGGTCGTCATGGTCCTCGCCCTCTTCTGGGTGCGCTGGAGCACGGGCAGCATCGAGGCGTCCTTCACGGCGGCGCTGACCGAGGTGCTCGGCCAGTTCGCCGGCGAGGCGGGCGAGCTCGCCGCGGTCGCCGGCATGGTCGCTGACTATGCGGCCATCGTGCCCGGCATCATCGCCGTCTCCTGGGTGCTGATGACGGTGATCAACGCCGCGCTCGCCCAGCTCCTGGCGCTGCGCGGCGGGCAGGCGCAGCGGCCGGGAGCACCGCTCGCCGAGCTCTGGCTGCCGGGCTGGTGCGGGCCGGCGCTGGCGATCGGCACGCTCGCGGCCCTGGTCGCCGGGGGCGATCTCGCCTTCTTCGCCCAGGGTCTGGCAGCGCTGCTGGCGGTGCCCTTCCTGATGCAGGGCCTCGCCGTCGTCCATAGCCTCGCCCATCGGCTGCCCGCCCGCGGGCTGGCGCTCGCCGGCTTCTACCTCGTCCTCATCCTGTTCAGCTGGCCGCTCGTCGTGGTCGTCGTGGTCCTCGGTCTCGTCGAGGACTGGGCGCATCTGCGGCGGCGTCTGGCCTAATCCTCCGGAGTGTCATCCATGCAGGTCATCCTCCTCGAGCGCGTGCCGAAACTGGGCCAGATGGGCCAGATCGTGAACGTCAAGCCCGGCTATGCCCGCAACTTCCTGATTCCCAAGGGTAAGGCGCTGCGCGCCACCGAGACGGCGCTCGGCGCCTTCGACAGCCGCCGTGCCCAGCTCGAGGCGCAGAACCTCGAGCGCAGGAACGAGGCCGAGGAGGCCTCGACCATCATCGACGGCGCCTCGGTGGTCATCCTCCGCCAGGCGAGCGAGGGCAGCCAGCTCTACGGCTCGGTCAGCCCGCGCGACATCGCCGACGCCTTCACCGAGCAGGGCATCACCTTCACCCGCCAGCAGATCAGGCTGGAGAGCCCGCTCAAGACGCTGGGCATTCATTCGGTGACGGTGGCGCTGCACCCCGAGGTCGAGGTCCAGGTCAGCGTCAACATCGCCCGCAGCCACGAGGAGGCCGAGATCCAGGCCGGCAAGGCGGCGCCGGTGCTGGAGGAGGAGGCGATCGACCCCGAGAGCGACGAGTTCACCCGCGGCAGCGGCTTCGACGAGCTCGGCATCTGAGTGCTGCCGGCGGCGGAACGGGTGGCGTGCCGTCGCCGGTGGAGCTAAGCTCGCCCGGAAGTGGCTTTCGAGGAGACCGCAATGGCGCCGCGCAAGGTCGAGGCTGCCCCGTCGGGCGGTAGGGAGGAAGGTGGCGGGGCGGAGGGCGAGACCCGCAAGGGCGGCAAGGTCGCCATCGTCAAGAAGTATGCGAACCGGCGCCTCTACAACACGGCGTCGAGCAGCTACGTCACCCTCGAGGAGCTCTGCCAGATGGTGCGCGAGGGCCAGGACTTCCTGGTCTACGACGCCAAGACCGGCGACGACATCACCCGCTCGGTGCTGACCCAGATCATCCTCGAGGAGGATGCCAAGGGCCGTAACCTGATGCCCATCGGCTTCCTGCGCCAGCTCATCGGCTTCTACGACGACAGCCTGCAATCCGTGGTGCCACGCTACCTCGAGGTCTCGATGGAGAACTTCGCCCGGCACCAGGAGCAGATGCGCGGCTACATGGAGGAGACGGTCGGCCGCTTCTTCCCGCTCAACCCGCTCGACGTGGTCAACCCGTTCGAGGAGGTCGCCCGCCAGAACATGGCGATCTTCCAGAAGGCGGCGAACCTCTTCAACCCGGCCGCCGAGAAGTCGGGCGGCGAGCCGAAGCCCGCCGCCGAGACGGCGCGCGGCACGAAGCGCGACGACGCCGAGCTCGATCGCGAGATGCGGCAGCTCAAGGCCGAGATGGAAGCGCTGCAGCGCCAGATGTCGGCGATGCGCAAGGCGCCCGCCGGCGACGGCGACTGACGGCGATCACCCGCAGCTCACGCCGGCTACTCGACCCAGCCGAACCCGTCGTCGAACCAGCCGCCATCGGCGAAGGCCTCGCCGCGGCCGGCCGGCGGCGCGGCATCGGCGCCGGGCAGCGGCCCCATGCAGGCAGCGACCACGGCAGCGCAGGCGAGCGCCGTGCTCGCCAGGAGCGAGCGGCGGGACAGACCGCGTGCGTGTGCGGCCCTAGCGCGCGAAGTTGACGATCCGGCTCCAGTAGCGCTCGAGACCATTGAGCACATCGTTGAGCTCCTGCAGCTGCTCGCCCGTGGCGATGCCGTCGCCGATCGCATCGGCGTTGCGCTGGTAGAGCTCGTCGATCTTGGCCGTCAGGTCCAGCCCCTTCTCCGAAAGGCGTACCCGGGTCATGCGCCGGTCGTGGCTGCTGCGCTCCTGGATCAGGTAGCCGTTCTCGACCAGCTTCTTCACGTTGTAGGAGACGTTGGAGCCGAGATAGTACCCGCGGACGGTGAGCTCGCCCACGGTGAGCTGGTCGGCGTTGATGTTCGAGAGGATCAACGTCTGCACGTTGTTGATATCCTCGATGCCGAGCCGATCGAGCTCGGCCTTGATGACGTCGAGGAAGCGCCGGTGCAGACGCTCGATCAGGCGGATGGTGACGAGATAGTGGTCTTTCACTCAGCCCTCGGCGCGCGATTGCATCATGCGTCCCCTTTTCCCCGCAGCCGGACCACCCCGCCTAGGTCAACCGGGAGTTCCTCTAATCATCTTGATAATTGCTGAAAAATCTAGTCCCTCGTTCTCCTCGCGGGCGAACTTGGCGTAGAGTTGCGTCGCGGCGGCACCCATCGGCGTCGCCGCCCCGGTCATCTCCGCCGCGCCCATCGCGAGCTTCAGGTCCTTGAGCATCATCGCCGCGGTGAAGCCGGGCCGGTAGTCGCGATTGGCGGGTGTGGTCGGCACCGGACCCGGCACCGGGCAATAGGAGGTGAGCGACCAGCACTGGCCGGACGACCGGCTGCTGATGTCGAAGAGCTTCTGGTGCGCGAGCCCGAGCTTCTCGGCCAGCACCATGGCCTCGCAGACCGAGATCATCTGGATGCCGAGCATCAGGTTGTTGCAGATCTTGGCCGCCTGGCCGGTGCCGGCGTCACCGGCATGGACGATCGTCTGGCCCATTGCTTCGAGGAAGGGGGCGGCGCGGCCGAACGCCTCCACCGTGCCGCCGACCATGAAGGTGAGCGACGCGGCAGCGGCCCCGGTCACCCCGCCGGAGACGGGTGCGTCGACCATGTCGTGGCCGCGGGCAGCCGCGGCCCTGGCCACCGCCCGCGCGGTCTCGACGTCGATGGTCGAGCAGTCGATGAGGAGCGCCTGCGGCATCGCATGGGTGAGGACGCCGGCGGGCCCCTCGTAGGCGTCACGGACATGCGGCCCGGCCGGCAGCATGCTGATCACGACCTCGGCCCCGACCACCGCACCGGCGAGGTCGTCCGCCAGGCGCAGCCCCGCTTCCCCGGCCGCCCGGCGGGCTGGGTCTCCGGGATCGAAACCCGTCACCGCGTGCCCGGCCCGACGCAGGTTCGAGGCCATTGGCAGGCCCATGTTGCCGAGCCCGAGAAAGCCGATCCGTGCCATCAGTCGTCCTCCCCTCGCGGCTGCCAGTCGAACTCGAGATCACCCCCGACGAGCGGTGCGAAGCAGGCCGCGATCTCCGCCTCGTTCACCGCCTCGATCGTCGCGTGCTGCCAGCGCGGCTGCTTGTCCCGATCGACCAGGAGGGCGCGGACACCTTCGGGAAAGTCGTGGCCCTCGAGGAAGCGGTGCACCAGGCGATACTCCATGGCGAGGCAGCCGGCGAGATCGAGCCCGGCGCCGCGCCGCAGCTCCTCGAAGGTCACGGCCACGCTGAGCGGCGATTTTTGCCGGAGCGTCTCGAGCGTCCCGGTGGCGAAGGCACCGCCGTCGCGGGCGAGGCCGGCGAGCAACTCGTCGAGGCTGGCCGCGGCGAAGAGCCGGTCGATGGCCACGGCATCCAGCCCGCCGGGCACCGGCTCGTCGGCGAAGCGGGCCAGGGCCGCATCGATGCCCTCGCCGTCGACCAGCGCCGCCTCGAGGGCCGGCAGGGACGCGGCCGGCACGAAATGCGTGGCGATGCCGAGCCGCGTCGCGGTCGCCCCGTCCACCCGCTCGCCGGTGAGCCCGAGATAGAGGCCGGCATGGGCCGGCAGGCGCGGGAGAAAGTGGCTGCCGCCGACGTCCGGGAAGAAGCCGATGCCGGTCTCGGGCATGGCGAGGAGCGTGTTCTCCGTCGCGATCCGGTGCGAGCCGTGCACCGAGATGCCGACCCCGCCGCCCATGGTGATGCCGTCCAGAAGGGCGATGAAGGGCTTGCCCAGATTGCCGATCCGCCAGTTCATCCGGTATTCGTCGAAGAAGAAGGGTGCGGCGGCCGCAGCTCCCTCCGTCTTCGCCGTCTCGACCACGCCGACGATGTCCCCGCCGGCGCAGAAGGCCCGCCCCGGCACGGCCCTGATCAGCACCGCCCGGATCCCGTCGTCGTCGCGCCAGCGCCGAAGTGCTTTGGAGACGCTCCGCACCATGCCGCGGTCCAGCGCGTTGAGCGCCCGCGGCCGGTCCAGCGTCAGGATGCCGAGCCCGCCCTGCACCTCGACATGCACGGTGCCGCTCATGGCCGGAGCAGCCGGCGGGCGATGATCAGCCGCATGATCTGGTTCGTTCCCTCGAGGATCTGGTGGACCCACGCGTCCCGAAAGAAGCGCTCGATGCCGTGGTCGCGCAGATAGCCGTAGCCGCCGAAAAGCTGCAAGGCCCGGTCGATCACCGCGAAGCCCGTTTCGGTGTCGAGCCGCTTGGCCAAGGCGATGAGGGACCGGAGTCCATCGCTGCCCCGCATCCCCGTCCAGGCCGTTCCGATTGCCCGGCGGCCCCGAGAGATATAAAGATTCCAGCTTCACGACCAGTGGACGAACATTTTGAGCCAGCCCTGCCATCTGCCGCCGCTCCCGCCCTTCCCGCATTCGCGCCCGCGCCGCCTGCGCCGCGCCGCCTGGAGCCGGCGGCTGGTCGCCGAGCACTGCCTCCGGCCCGCGGACCTGATCCTGCCGGTCTTCGTCATGGACGGCAGCGATTGCGAGGTGAGCATCGGCGCCATGCCGGGGGTGGTGCGCCACAGCCCCGACCGGGTGCTGCGCGTCGCCGAGCGGGCGCTCGAGGCCGGCATCCCGGCCCTGGCCCTCTTCCCGGCGACCCCGCTCGAGGCCAAGACCGAGGATGGGAGGGAGGCCTGGAACCCGGAGAACCTCGTCTGCCGCACGCTCCGGCTACTCAAGCGCCAGCTCCCGGAGCTCGGCCTGATCGCGGACGTGGCGCTCGATCCCTACACCACGCACGGCCAGGACGGCCTGGTCGACGGTGGTGTCGTGCTCAACGACGAGACGCTCGAGGCCCTCTGTCGCCAGGCGCTCTGTCAGGCCGAGGCGGGCTGCGACGTCATCGCCCCCTCCGACATGATGGATGGCCGCATCCGCGCCGTGCGCGAGGCGCTCGATGCGGCCGGGCACCAGGAGACGCTGATCCTCTCCTACGCCGCCAAGTTCGCCTCGGCCTTCTACGGCCCGTTCCGCGCCGCGGTCGGCTCGGCCACGGCGCTGGGTGCTGCCGACAAGAAGACCTACCAGATGGACCCGGCCAACAGCAGCGAGGCGATCCGCGAGGCCTCGCTCGACATCGCCGAGAGCGCCGACATGCTGATGGTCAAGCCCGGCATGCCCTATCTGGACGTCATCCGCACGCTGAAGGACGCCTTCCATTTGCCGACGCTCGCCTATCAGGTCTCCGGCGAGTACGCGATGCTCAAGGCCGCCGGCCAGAACGGCTGGCTCGACGGCGACGCGGCGCTCCTCGAAAGCCTCCTCTGCTTCAAGCGCGCCGGCGCCGACGCCATCCTCACCTACGCCGCGCTGGAGGTGGCGGGCCGGCTGGGGCGGTAGGCGCGGCCTGTCTCGAACGAGCGCAGGGATGAGCCTGATCGACACCACCCACCGCCGTTGACATCGTCCCTGCAATCCCCGGTTATGGCATCAGCGATCCCCGCTTCCCGGAGGAAGTGATCGATGCCCGAGCCGACGCCCGACGAGCCCATGCGCCGCGCCATCGTGCTCGTGCCCGGCATCCAGCGGGTCGAGCGCTTCGTGCGGCGCGATCGGCTGGTCGACAACCTCGCCACCGTCGAGCGCCACCCCCTGGCGGCTGGCGGCGAGGTGGAGCTCGCGGGCGAGATCGGCCGGCGGCTCTTGCCGGGCAGCTTGCGCGGCGTTGCGGCACGACCGGTGGAAACCGACGTCTTCGAGGCCTACTGGGGCGACATGGTCGACGACCCGGTGGAGACCGGTCCCTGGGGCAAGCTCTGGAGCGGCTTCGAGCTGGTCGCCTACTGGGTATTCAGCCGTGGCACCTGGCGGGCCTTCGCTCTTTCCCGCTTCATCACCATCGGCCTGCTGTTCAGCGGCCTGCTTTTGATCCTCTGGTACGTGTCGATCGCGCTCCTGGTGGCCAGCACGCTGCGCGGCATGCAGCCACCCGAGGTTCTCGCCCTGCCGGTCCTGGCGCAGCTCTACGAGGGTTTCCTCTGGCTCGCCGCCGGCATCGAGAGCTTCGCCTACTGGGCGCTCCTCGCCTTCGTCCTCTCGGCCGTCAATGCGGACGGGCTGGCGCAGATCGGCCGATTCACCAAGGACTATCTCGAGAACCGCCCCAACGAGGACGAGGTGGGCCTGCGCGACCGGCTGCGCTGCCGGGTGCGGAGCACGCTCGATGCGGTGCTGGCCGAGCCCTATGACGAGGTCGTCGTCGCCGCCCACAGCCTGGGCTCGGTCATCGCGCTCGATGCCCTGGCCGACTGGCCGCACGAGGCCGACTGGCCGCGGCTTCGCCTCGTCACCCTGGGCTCGCCCGTGGCCGTCCTCGCCTGCCGCTCTAGCTGGCTGGCCCGCGAGCGGCAGAAGCTGCTCGACCGGCCACCGGTGACCTGGCTCGACTTCCACAGCAATGCCGATTGGCTCTGCACCAGCGTCATCGCCGGCCTCGGCGGCACCGTACCGGCCGGCGTCCAGAGCTTCGAGCTGCCGTTCGATGCGGGCCTGCTCGGCCGGCTCAGCGGCAGCAGCCACCAGGACTACTACCGCAACCAGCGAGTGCTCGAGACCCTGGCCACACCGGGCCTGCTGCCGGCAGCTCCGCAGATCTGACCACCGGACGAACCCTTCAGGAGACGACGTGGAGACCCACGCCCATATCCCTTACCTGCGCGAGCTCGTCGTCTTCCTGATCGCCGCTGGCGTGATCGTGCCGGTCCTGCACCGGCTGCGGATCAGCCCGGTTCTCGGCTATCTGGTCATCGGCGCCCTGATCGGCCCCTTCGGCCTCGGCCGCCTGGCGGGCGCCTGGCCCTGGCTCGGCCATGTCGTGATCACCGACCTCGACGGGGTGAAGGCGCTGGCCGAGCTCGGCGTCGTCTTCCTCCTCTTCATGATCGGCCTGGAGCTCTCGATCGAGCGCCTGTGGAGCATGCGCCGCCTGGTCTTCGGCCTCGGCAGCCTGCAGATCCTGGCGAGCGGCCTCGTCATCGGCCTGATCGCCTGGGGGTTCGGCAACACGCCCCGCGCCTCGATCGTCCTCGGCGCCTGCCTCGCCCTCTCCTCGACCGCCATCGTCATGCAGCTCTTGATCGAAGGCCGGCGCATCGGCACCATGGTCGGCCGCTCGAGCTTCTCGATCCTGCTCATGCAGGACCTGGCCGTCGTGCCGATCCTCTTCCTCGTCGGCGTGCTCGGTGCCCGTACCGGCGGCAATGTCGGTCTCGACCTCGTTCTCGCCATCGGCAAGGCGGTGCTGGTCATCCTCGCCATCTATCTCGTCGGCCGCATGGTCCTGCGCCCGCTGATGCGGCTGGTTGCCCAGGCCCACAGCCCCGAGATGTTCATGGCGGCGATCCTGCTCACGGTCATCGGCACCGCCGCCATCACCGGTGCTGCCGGCCTCTCCATGGCGCTCGGCGCCTTTCTCGCCGGTCTGCTGCTCGCCGAGACCGAGTTCCGCCACGAGGTCGAGATCGACATCGCACCCTTCAAGGGCCTGATGCTCGGCCTCTTCTTCATGTCGGTCGGCATGGGCATCGACTACCGGATGATCGCGGCCGAGCCTCTCTGGATCATCGGCTCGGTGTTCGGCCTCTACCTCGTCAAGTCGCTGATCACGGCCGGTCTCTGCCTGGCCTTCGGCCTGCCCCGGCACACGGCTCTGGAGACCGGGCTGCTCCTCGGAGAGGGCGGAGAATTCGCCTTCGTCGTCGTCGGTCTCGCCATGAGCCTCGGCCTCATCGGCGGCGATGTCGGCCAGTTCATGCTGATCGTCGCGGGGCTCAGCATGGTCGCGACGCCGCTCGTAGCGCGTTTCGCGACGCGCCTCGCGAACGCCGTCGAGAAGCGCGCCGCCGCCGAGGCGGTGCCCGCGACGCAGCGTCAGATCGAAGGCATCGAGGGCCATGTCGTGCTCGCCGGCTTCGGCCGCGTCGGCCGCACCCTCGGCGACATGCTGGACGAGCAGTCGATTCCCTATCTCGCCATCGACGGCGACCCCGGCACCGTGCACCGCGCCCGCGAGGCCAAGAAGCGCGTCTTCTACGGTGACGCATCGCGCGTGGAGATGCTCAACCGCGTCCGTGCCGATACGGCCGCCGCCATCGTCGTCACCACGGATGCGCCTGACGCGATCGAGAGGATCGTGCACGCCGCCCACAGCCTCTTTCCGGACGTGCCGATCTATGCCCGGGCGCGCGACACCCTGCAGGCGCGGCGCCTCATGGCGGCCGGCGCCACGCTCGCCGTGCCCGAGACCGTGGAAGCCAGCCTGCAGCTCGCCGGCCGCGTGCTCCAGGGCTTCGGCCTGCCGGACGAATCGGTCAACCGGTTGATCGAGCAGCAGCGCCGGCTCCTCGAGCCGACCAACCCCAATCACCCGCCGGGCTTCGCGGTGCTCCGCTGATTCAGTCTTCGAGGAAGTTCCGGATGACCGCGATCTGATCCGCGGCCATGAGCGCCGGTGCATGGCCGATGCCGGCGAAGGTCACCAGCCGCGCCTTCGGTCCGCGCCCGGTCATCTCGGCCGCCACCTCCGCCGGCAGGAGCAGGCTCTCCGCCCCGTGCAGCAGCAGCGTCGGGCAGGTGACGGCGTCGTAGAGCGGCCAGAGGTCGAGGTCGGCCGTGGCCGTCTCGCGAAACGGCGCGGCGATCGCCGGGTCGTAGTGGAGCGCCAGCCCGCCCGGCACCGGCCGGGCGCTGTGGCGGGCGAGATGCGCCCACTGGGCATCGGCCAGGGGGCCGAAGGGCGCGTGCACCCGGCGGAGATGGGCTTCGAGCTCGGCCATGTCGGCAAAGAGCGGCGGCTGGTCGCGCAGATAGTCGGCGATTCCGACCAGCGCCGCGACCGGCACGCGCCCGCCGATGTCGTTGAGCACCAGCTTTGCGACCCGGGCCGGCTGGTGGGCGGCGAGCCCCATCCCGATGATCCCGCCCATCGACGTGCCGACCAGCTCGACCGCGGCGACGCCGAGCCCGTCCAGGACCGCTGCCACATGCCCGACATAGGTCGGCACCGCATAGCGTGCCGGATCGGCGAGCCAGCCGCTCCGGCCACGCCCGGCCACATCGAGCGCCAGCACCCGCGCCGTGCCGGCGAGCGCCTGCGCCAGAAAGTCGAAGTCGCGCGCATTCCTGGTCAGGCCGTGCAGGCAGAGCACGGTGCGCGGGGCCGCCGGATCGCCCCACTCGACATAGCCGAGCGCCAGGGGTGCCCCGGCATCGTCGATCGTCAGCGCCGCCTCGCGCATCATCCGGAGCTCCCGTTCAGACGCGGGCGATCCGCGCCGGCACCTCGCCACGACCGCCACCCACCGTCACCGGCCGCGAGCGCACCGTCTCGCGATAGACGATGAAGAGGCCGCAGGCCACGACGATGCCGAGGCCGACGAAGAGGTTGGTGCCCGGCACGTCGCCGAAGAGCAGCATGCCGAAGACCACGGCCCAGATCATCTGGCTGTACTGGAAGGGTGCCACGACCACAGCCGGCGCCTCGCGCGTGGCGAAGACCAGCCCAGCCTGCCCGGCGCCCATCAGGAGACCCGCCATCGCCATGGAGCCGAGCTCGGCCGGGCTCGGCCAGACCCAGGCGAGGAGCGCCGGCGGCAGGGCCACCGCCATCAGCCAGAGCATCACCGACATGAGCATGGCGCCGCTCTTCTCGGCCGCCCCGATCTTCTTGAGGATGATGAAGCTGAGCGCGCCGGCGAGCGCCGCGAGCCCGGCCAGCGCATGGCCGAGGCCGAGCGACGAGAATTCCGGGTCGATCATGACGAGCACGCCGGCGAAGCCCAGCAGCGTCGCCGACCAGCGGCGCCAGCCGACCGATTCGCGCAGGAGAATGGCCGAGAAGCCGGTGACCAGCATCGGCGCCGCGAAGAGCAGCGCATAGACCTCCGCCATCGGCAGGAGGGCGAAGGCGCTCCAGGCGAGGCAGCCGCAGATCGCGGCGAGAATGCCGCGCGCGGCGACCAGCGGCTTGTTGCGCGGGACGAGCGACCGCAGGCCACCCCGGCCGATGGTCGTGGCCAGCACCGGCAGCATGGCGAAGAAGGCCATGGTGAAGGCGATCTGGAAGACCGAGAAGGCGCCCGAGAATGCCTTGAGCAGGGCATCGGCCGTGGAGAACGAGGCATAGGCCAGAAGCGACATGCCGATGCCCCGCGCGACGCGGCTCGGCTCGACGGCGACAATGGCGAGCGTGCTCATGGAGGCTGCAGGTCCGTGGTTGAATTGCCCGGACCTTATGCCGAATTGCCGGGACACAGAGCCAGCAGATCACACGCTCCGGACCTGCCGTTTGCGCATGGCTCCCCTGCCGGATCGGCGCTGATGGCGGGGATGAATTCTCAACTTTTTCTCAGATGGCGAAATCGATGCCGTCCTTGATCTCGCGGCGCACGGCCGACTGCTCGGCGGCATGGCAGAGATCCTCGATCGTGATGGCATCGAGCCGGGCGAGCATCGCCTGCTCGTGCTCCAGCCAGAAGGGCGCCATGACCCGCTGGCCGAGGTCGCTCGCGGAGAGCGTGTCGGGCTCGGCCTCGCCGGACTCGACCACGTTGACGATGTCGGCGACGGTGATGCGGCGCCGCTCGCGGGCCAGCCGGTAGCCGCCGCGCGGGCCGCGCACGCCGCGCAGGATGCCGGCCTTCACCAGCTGCTGCATCACCTGCTCGAGATAGCGGCGCGGCAGGTTCAGCCGACGCCCGATATCCTGGCTCTGCACCGGCTCCGACGTGCCGTGATAGGCGATGTCGACGACCGCCTCGACGGCCAACGCCACCTTCTTCGACGGCTTGATCATCGCGTCTGGCTCCCCTTCGTGGCTGGTTCGGTCCCGAGGTGGAGCGGCCGGCTGCCGGTCGAGCCGAAGCCGCCGGCCGCCCGATCGCTCACCGAGAGGGCGCTGACGGACAGGGTGCCGGTCGCCTCGAGCCAGCGTGCCCGGGCCACCGGTGCCAGCACGAGCTGCGCAATACGCTCGCCGCGCCGCACCCTGAATGTCTCCTGACCCAGATTGACGAGCACGACCCCGATCTCGCCCCGATAATCGGCGTCGATCGTGCCCGGTGCGTTGAGGACGGTCACGCCGTGCTTCAGGGCGAGGCCGGAGCGCGGCCGGACCTGGGCCTCGCAGCCTTCCGGCAGGGCGATCCGGAGCCCCGTCGGCACCAGCGCACGCTGCCCTGGATCCAGGGCAACGGGCCCGTCCGCCGGCACGGCGGCATGGAGGTCGGCCCCGGCGGCGAGAGCTGTCGCATAGGCCGGCAGAGGCAGTCCCTCGCCGTGCGCCAGGCGCTCGATCGTGACGTCGATCCTCATCGGCCGAGCCGCTCGGCGATGCGTGCCACCAGCCGGGTGGCGAGCTCGTCCTTGTCCATTTCCGGCCAGGACTCGACCGGTGCTTCGGAACCGAGCAGATGCACGCGGTTGCGCGAGCCGCCGAAGACCCCACTGCCGGTGCTGACGTCATTCGCCAGGATCCAGTCGCAGCCCTTGCGCTCGAGCTTGGCCGCCGCGTTGGCGAGAAGGTCGTCGGTCTCGGCGGCGAAGCCGACCACCAGCTCGGGTCGCATCTGAGGATGATGCCCCAACCCTCTCAGAATATCCGGATTCTCGACGAGCTCGAGGGCGGCGGGCTGGTTTCGCCCCTTCTTCAGCTTCGCCTCGGCAGCCTGGGCCGGGCGCCAGTCGGCGACGGCTGCGGCGCAGACCGCGATGTCCGCCGGCAGGGCGGCCTCGACCGCATCGCGCATCGCTCGCGCACTCTCGACCCGACGCACCGCCACGCCCGGCGGGTCGGGCAGGCTCACCGGCCCGCTCACCAGCGTCACCTCGGCGCCCGCGGCGGCCAGGGCGGCGGCGATCGCGTGGCCCTGGCGGCCCGAGGAGCGATTGGCGATGTAGCGGACCGGATCGATCGCCTCGTGCGTCGGCCCGCTGGTGACGATCGCCCGGCGACCGGCCAGCGGCCGCTCGCCGGGCGGTACCAGGATGGCGTGGATCGCCGCCAGGATCTCGGCCGGCTCCGTCATGCGCCCGCTGCCGACCTCGCCGCAGGCCATGTCGCCGGCCGCGGGCCCGACGAAGTGGATGCCGTCGGCCCGGAGCCGCGCGACGTTCCTTTGGGTCGCCGGGTGCTGCCACATCATCGGGTTCATGGCGGGCGCCACCAGCACGGGCTTGTCGGTGGCGAGCAGGGTGGTGGAGGCGAGGTCGTCGGCGTGGCCTTGCGCCATCTTCGCCATGAGGTCCGCGGTGGCGGGGGCCACGACCACGAGATCGGCCTCGCGGGAGAGCCGGATATGGCCGATCTCGGCCTCGTCGGTGAGCGAGAAGAGATCGCTGTAGACCTTTGATTCCGAAAGGCTGGAGACGGCCAGAGGGGTGACGAACTCGGCCCCGGCGCGGGTCAGGATCGTGCGGAAGGCGAGGCCGCGCTCGCGCCCGCGCCGGATCAGCTCCAGCGTCTTGTAGGCGGCGATGCCACCGCCGATGACCAGGAGAATGCGTTTCGCATTCATCGGCTTTCCTGCCCTGCGACCGGGTGCTGTGGGCGAGCCTGCCCGCGCACCCTCTATTTACGTGAATGAAGTGGGATAGCTTCAGCCAACGGCAAGCCCGATGAGGACGCCGACGACGAGCGGCCAGAACCAGCCCTGGAACAGCTTCACCCGGTCGACCGCGACATGCCGGGTGCGTTCCCGCTCGAGCGCCTCGTCGAGCCGCCGCACGATGTGCGGCAGGCGGCCCGCCATCTGCAGGCCGTCGTCGAGCGCCTGCTGCAGGCGGGCCTTCGGGCCGAGATGGGCGATGATCCAGTCCTCCACCAGAGGCTGGGCGAGCTGCCACATGTTGACCTTGGGATTGAGCAGCCGGCCGACCCCCTCGGCCACCACCATGGTCTTCTGCAGGAGGAGAAGCTGCGGCTGGGTCTGCATGCGGAACTGCTCCGCCATCGCCAGGAGCTGGCCCATCAGGCGGCCGAACGAGATCTCCTCGAGCGGCAGTCCCAGGATCGGCTCGCCGATCGAGCGCACCGCCTGGACGAAGGCCATCCGGTCGGCGTCATCGGGCAAGAAGCCGGCAGCGAAGAAGACGTCCGCCACCTTGACGTAGTCGCGCTCCAAAAAGCCCACGAGGATCCCGGCCATGTGCCGGCGGTCGGCCATGTCGACCCGCCCCATGATGCCGAAATCGAGGGCGACGATGGTCCCCTCCCGGTCGATCAGGATGTTGCCGGGGTGCATGTCGCCGTGGAAGAAGCCGTCCTTGAAGACCTGGCTGAAGAAGGCCTTCGCCGCGTTCTCCATGATCCGGTCGGGGTCGTGCCCGGCGGCGATCAGGGCGGCACGGTCGGTGATGCCCTGGCCGACGATCCGCTCGAAGGTGACCACCCGGCGGCCGGTCCGCCGCCAGTCCACCGCCGGCACGCGAAAGCCCTCGTAGCCCTCGGCGTTCTCGGCGAGCTCGACCGCGGCTGCCGCCTCGAGCCGCAGATCGAGCTCGCGCCTGGTCACCTGGGCGAAGATGGCGACCGCCTCGACCGGCTTGTAATGGCGGAGATGCGGCTGGGTCCGCTCGACCAGCCGGGCCAGCCAGGCGAAGAACCCGAGATCGCGCTCGATCGCCTTCTCGATGCCCGGCCGCAGGACCTTGACCGCCACCTCGTCGCCATCGGTCGTCGTCGCCAGGTGCACCTGGGCGATCGAGGCGGCGGCCACCGGCCGGTCCTGGAAATCGCTGAAGAGCGCTTCGACCGGCTGCTCGAGATCGGTCGCGATGGTCGCCCGCGCGGCCGCGGCCGGAAAGGACGGCAGCGCGTCCTGCAAGGTGGCGAGGTCGCGGGCAATGGCCTCGCCCAGGAGGTCGGTGCGGGTGGCGAGGCTCTGGCCGAACTTGATGAAGGACGGCCCAAGCTCCTCGAGCGCTGCGGCGAGCCGTTGCCCGGGCCGCCCGGCGGCGTTCTCGTTGACGAACGGTCGGGCGAGCCGCAGCAGGGGCCGCGCCTGCGGCAGCAGCTCGAAGGGAAAGAGCGCGTTGTGCCGGGCCAGGGTCCGGCCGATGGCGACCAGCCGCCAGAGATAGCGCGGGCTCTCGAGCATGGCGGGGGCCGGCCGCTTGCGCCTAGAGCCGCCAGCCGGAATGGATGGCGGCGATGCCGCCCGACAGGTTGCGCCAGCGCACCTGCTCGAAGCCGGCGTCGCGCATGAGGTCGGCGAAGGTCGGCTGGTCGGGAAAGCGGCGGATGCTCTCGGCGAGATAGCGATAGCTCGCCGCATCGCCGGCGACGATGCGGCCGAGGGCGGGGAGCACCTGGAAGGAATAGGTGTCGTAGACCCGATCGAGGACCGGTAGCACCACCTTCGAGAACTCGAGGCACATGAACCGGCCGCCCGGACGGAGCACGCGGAAGCCCTCGGCGAGGGCCCGGTCGACATGGGTGACGTTGCGGATGCCGAAGGCCATGGTCACGGCGTCGAAGCGGCCGGCCTCGAAGGGCAGCGCCATGGCGTCCGCGCAGACGAAGGCGAGACGGTCGAACCAGCCGCGCCCGAGCGCCCGGTCCCGCCCCTGGCCGAGCATCGCGGCATTGATGTCGGCGAGCACCGCCCGGCCGTCGCCGCCGACCCGCCGCAGCACCCGCTCGGCCACGTCGCCGGTGCCGCCGGCCAGATCGAGCAGGTGGATGCCGGGGCGCGGCGCCAGCCAGTCGAGCACCGCCTCCTTCCACAGCCGGTGCACGCCGAAGCTCATCAGATCGTTCATCAGGTCGTAGCGGCCGGCGACGCTGTCGAACACCTGGCGCACCCGGCCGGCCTTGACTGCCGGTGCCACCGCCTCGAAGCCGAAGCTCGAGGCGAGCTCGGCCGCGGCAGCCGCCGGCCTGTCCGTCTTCTCCATCGATCTCACTTCTCGTGCGGTGAACAGCGGTGTTGTAGGAAAGCCCACCCGGCGCGGCAACCATCCCCGCGATCACCACCGCAACAGCGACGGAATCCCTTCTTGCCCGAGCTCCCCGAGGTCGAGACCACGCTCAGGGCCCTCGCCCACCGCCTCGACGCCCGGCGCATCACCGGCGTCGAGCAGCGCCGCGCCGACCTTCGCTTCGGCCTGCCGGCCGGGCTGCCGGCCCGACTCGCCGGGCGAAGGCTCACCGGGTTCGCCCGCCGGGCCAAGTACCTCCAGCTCATGCTCGACGACGGCATGGCGCTGCTCCTGCATCTCGGCATGTCCGGGCGGCTGCTCTTCGACGGGCCGCCCGCCGGGCCGCACGAGCATCTCACCTTCCATTTCGACGACGGCACGATCCTCAGATTCGTCGACCCCCGCCGTTTCGGCATGCTCGACCTCAGCCCCCAGGCGACGCTCGGCGAGCACAAGTGGCTGGCGCATCTCGGCCTCGAGCCGCTCGGCAACGCCTTCGACGGCGCCGCGCTCCGGGACCGCCTCGCCGGCCGGCAGGTGGCGCTCAAGATCGCCATCATGGACCAGCGCCACGTGGTCGGCGTCGGCAACATCTACGCCAGCGAGAGCCTGCATCGCGCCGGCCTCTCGCCCCGCCGCCTCGCCTGCACGCTCGGCCCGGCGCGCGCCCAGCGCCTCGCCGCGTCGATCCGCGAGGTGCTGCTCGAGGCCATCGACGCCGGCGGCTCGTCCTTGCGGGACTACGTCCAGTCGAACGGCGAGCTCGGCAATTTCCAGCGCCAGTTCCGCGTCTACGATCGCGCCGGCCTGCCCTGCACGGGCTGCGGCCGACCGGTCGCCCGGCTGGTGCAGGGCGGGCGCGCCACCTTCTTCTGCGGCCGCTGCCAGCGCTGAACGGCTTGATTCGCCGCCGCGAGAATGCGTCGGTTTAACTGGACGGACCCGGCAGGCTTGGTGTTAAAGGCGGCGCCTGAGATACGCCCCGCGGGTGACGCCCCGGCCCCAAACCCTGTCTTCAGCCAAGCAGCTCCCCGTTCAGAGGCGAGCCACGGAGAACTTTCATGGCTTTCGAGACGATCCTTGTCGACAAGCGCGACACGATCGCCGTCATCACCCTCAACCGGCCCAAGCAGCTCAATGCGCTGAACGGCCAGCTCATCGACGAGCTGCGCCGCGCCCTCGCCAGCCTCGACGCCGACCCGGCCATCGCCGCCATCGTGCTCACCGGCTCCGACAAGGCCTTCGCCGCCGGTGCCGACATCAAGGAGATGGCCGAGCTCGATTTCGCCCAGGCCTATGGCAGCGACTTCATCGGCGCCTGGCACAGGATCGCCGAGCACCGGAAGCCGGTGATCGCGGCGGTCGCCGGCTATGCGCTGGGCGGCGGCTGCGAGCTCGCCCTGATGTGCGACATCATCCTCGCCGCCGAGAACGCCAAGTTCGGCCAGCCCGAGATCAATCTCGGGACGATCCCCGGCGCGGGCGGCACGCAGCGCCTGACCCGCGCCATCGGCAAGTCGAAGGCCATGGAGATGATCCTGACCGGTCGCAACATGGACGCCGTGGAGGCGGAGCGGGCCAACCTGGTGGCGCGGGTGGTGCCGCTCGGCGACCTGCTCGACGAGGCGGTGGCCCTCGCCCAGGCCATCGCCACGAAGTCGCAGCCGATCGTCGCCATGGCGAAGGAGGCGGTGGACGTCGCCTACGAGACGACGCTCGCCGAGGGCATCCGCTTCGAGAAGCGCAGCTTCTACGCCACCTTCGCCACCGCCGATCGGCGCGAGGGCATGCTCGCCTTCGCCGAGAAGCGGAGCCCCAACTTCGCCCAGAGCTGAGCCACCGCCCCCGACGAGCGGGCAGCGCCGATTGACGGGCGCCCGCTTCATGGGTATAGGGACGGGCCTTTTTACAGATGAGGGTTATCGTGGCGCATAGTCGTACAGCCAGGAAGCGTATCCGTCAGACCGCGAAGCGGACGGAGCTCAACAAGAGCCGGATCAGCCGGATTCGGACATTCGTCCGCAAGCTGGACGACGCGCTCGCACGCGGCGACGCGCCGGCCGCCACGGCCGCCTTCGCCGCCGCGGCGCCGGAGCTGCAACGCGGCGTGACCAAGGGCGTGCTCCATCGCAACACCGTGGCGCGGAAGATCTCGCGGCTGTCGCAGCGTGTCCGCCTGCTGGCGACCAGCCAGCCCGGTTGAATCATCGGGCGGGTCGTCCCGCCCCCTCCATCACCGACGACGTGGAGCACCGAGCAAGCGTGGCCCTAGAGCTATGGGGCGACGCTCCCTCGGTGTTGACCAACACGCCCGATTCATCAACTAAAACGCGAATTTCTGCGTTCTCTTTTCGATCCTCTTGCCAGCGCGTTCATGCACGGTTACTGTCCGGAGATGCGCTGCGGCTTCCCGCCTGCGTCGATCATCATCGAACTACAGTAACGCGTACAGTCAAGCAGAGTATGTGGGCGCACTCTATTGATGCTAAACCGACAGGCGAGCAACGACAGGGCGAGCAGGCGCCAAGAACCGTCATGCGCTTGTCGTGGTCTCGTCATCATGGGCTCGGCGCGTTGCTGGACGGGGCACGACAGGGCAAGTAACCAAGGCGAACGGCAGTCCCGCCGGTTCGCTCCGCACTAGAACGGATCGCACGCTCATGGGTCGAGGGAGCAAGTCCGAGGCGGTTGTCGAGGCAGATATGGCCGGTCCGCTTGGCGCTGAACTGACGCAGCAATGGTCGCGCGTGCGCGGCCTGCTCCGGGCCGAGTTCGGCGACACCGCCTACTCGACCTGGCTGCGCCCGCTCGAGGCCATCGCCCTCGACGGCGACCGCGTGCTGATAGTCGTGCCGACCCAGTTCATGCGCGACTGGGTGGTCAACAACTACGCCGACCGGATCCGCGCCCACTGGACCAGCGTCAACCCGACGGTCCGCAGCGTGGCGCTCGACGTGCGGCCGGCGCGACTCGACCCGACGCGACTCGACCCTGCGCGGCTCGACGACAGCGGCCGCCTGGCCGGACGGCCTGCGACCAAGCCGCGCATCGTCGCCGACAATGTCCGCGAGGCCCATGCTGAAGGCGCGCCCCCGGCAGTGGAATCCCGCGAGCCGGGCAAGGCAGCCGACCGGCAGGCCGGACCGGCGGAGCTCGCCGAGTTCGGCGCCGGGCTCGACCCGCGCTTCACCTTCGACACCTTCATCGTCGGCAAGCCCAACGAGTTCGCGGTGGCCGCCGCCGAGCGCATGGCGCTGAGCGCCACGCCGCCCTTCAACCCGCTTTTCCTCTATGGCGGGGTGGGGCTCGGCAAGACCCATCTCATGCACGCGATCGGCTGGCGGGCGAAGCAGAACGATCCCGACCGCCGGGTTGTCTACCTTTCGGCCGAGAAGTTCATGTACCAGTTCGTCCGCGCCATCCGGCAGCGCGACACCATGGGCTTCAAGGAGATGTTCCGCTCGGTCGACCTCCTCATGGTCGACGACGTGCAGTTCATCAGCGGCAAGGACAGCACGCAGGAGGAGTTCTTCCACACCTTCAACGCGCTGGCCGAACGTGGCAGCTCCATTGTGATTTCAGCCGATCGCAGCCCCTCGGACCTCGCCGGGCTGGAGGAGCGCATCCGCTCGCGCCTCGGCTGGGGGCTGGTCGCCGACATCCACCCCACCACCTACGAGCTCCGCCTCGGCATCCTCCAGGCCAAGGCCGAGCAGCTCGGCGTCGAGGTCGAGCCGGAGGTCACCGAGTTCCTGGCGCACCGCATCACCTCCAACGTCCGCGAGCTCGAGGGTGCGCTCAACCGCATCGTCCACCAGGCGACGCTGATCCGCCGGCCGGTCTCGATCGAGATGGCCCAGGACGTGCTCCGCGACCTCTTGCGCTCGAACGAGCGGCGGGTGACGATCGAGGAGATCCAGCGGGCCGTGGTCGAGCATTTCCAGCTCAAGATGGCCGACATGAGCTCGACCCGCCGGGCGCGGGCCGTCGCCCGGCCGCGCCAGGTGGCGATGTACCTCGCCAAGCAGCTCACCCCCCGCTCGCTGCCCGAGATCGGCAAGAAATTCGGCAATCGCGACCACACCACGGTGATGCACGCGGTCAAGCAGATCGAGAAGCTCTGCGAGGAGGACCGCTCCCTTGCCGACGACGTGGCGGCGCTGAAGCGCCGGCTCGCCGGCTGAGCCGGCCCGGCCGGGGCCGCCCCGGCCCCCGGCCCCGCTGATGACGAAAAAGATCAACGCGCGCGCGGAATTCTGCTAGCTTCTCCGGCCCATAGGACGGGTGCGGAGACGCCTGCTTCTCTTCGCCCAAATCGAGAGAATTCCCGTTCCAATGAAGCTAGCGATTGAGCGTGCTGCCCTTCTGCGATCGCTGTCGCACGTCCAGGCCGTCGTCGAGCGCCGCACCACCATCCCGATCCTGTCGAACGTCAAGCTCGCGGCAGGTGGCGATGGCCTGCATCTGACGGCGACCGACATGGACCTGTCCATGGCGTCGAGCGAGACGGCGCGGGTGCAGGACGATGGCGTCACCACCGTCTCGGCGCACACGCTCTTCGACATCGTCCGGAAGCTGCCCGATGGCAGCGAGGTGCTGATCGAGCAGGAGCCGAACGCGAGCGAGATTTCGGTCCGCGCCGGCCGGGCGGTCTTCACCCTGCCCTGCATCAAGGCCGACGAGTTCCCGGCGATGGACGGCGACGCCGAGGCCTACGACGTCACCTTCGACATGCCGGCCGCCGACCTGCGCAAGCTGATCGACAAGACCCGCTTCGCCATCTCGACCGAGGAAACCCGCTACTACCTGAACGGCATCCACGTCCATGCCTCGGGCGCCGGCGCCACGGCGGTGCTGCGCGGCGTCGCCACCGACGGGCACCGCCTCGCCAAGATCGAGATCGCCCTGCCGGACGGGGCCGAGGGCATCCCCTCGATCATCATCCCGCGCAAGACCGTGACCGAGCTTCGAAAGCTGATCGACGCCATCGACGGCGAGATCCGGGTCAAGGTCTCGACCAACCGCATCCAGTTCGTCCTCGACCAGGCGGTGCTCGTCTCGCGGCTGATCGACGGCACGTTCCCGGACTACGAGCGGGTCATCCCGGTCGGCAACGAGAAGGTGGCGGCGATCGACACGAAGCTCTTCGCCGAGACCGTCGATCGCGTCTCGACCATCTCGACCGAGCGGGCCCGCGCCATCAAGCTGCGCTTCGACGACGGCCGGATCACCGCCTCGGCGGTCAGCACCGAGGCCGGGCGGGCGGTCGAGGAGCTCGATGCCGACTATGCGGGCGAGCCTTTGGAGATCGGCTTCAACAGCCGCTACATCCTCGACATGCTGGCCGAGGTGGCGGGTGACCAGGTGCGCCTCGAGATGGCCAACCCCGCCGCCCCCACGCTGGTGCGCGACCCGGCCGACGGCAGTGTCGTCTACGTCCTGATGCCGATGCGTGTCTGACCGGCGGACCCGACCGATGGCGGTCGCAGGCGATGGCGAGCGCGAGGCGAGGTTCAGTTGAGCCCGCTTCGCGAGGCCGCGCGCGCGAGGCCGACCCGCGAGACCGATCCGGCGAGGCCGGCGCTGGAGCGCCTGCGGCTCCGGGATTTCCGCAACTACGCTGGGCTCGAGCTCGAGCTGGCACCCGGTCCGATCGTGCTCTTCGGCCCGAACGGCGCCGGCAAGACGAATCTGCTCGAAGCCATCTCGCTCCTGGCCCCGGGCCGCGGCCTGCGGCGCGCCCGGCTCGAGGCGCTCGACCGCGATGGTGCCGCGGCCCCCTTCCGCCTCGAGGCCGGGCTGCGCACGCCCGATGGCCCCGTCGACGTCGCCAGCGGCCGCGAGCCGGAGAGCGACCGCCGCTGGCTCGAGATCGCCGGCCAGCCGGTCCGCGGCCTCGCCGCCCTCGCCGACCTCGTCGCCATCACCTGGCTCACCCCGGCCATGGACCGCCTCTTCGTCGACGCCGCGGCCGAGCGGCGCCGTTTCCTCGACCGGCTGGTGCTCGGCGTCTACCCCGACCATGCGCGTCGCCTCGCCATCTTCGAGCGGGCGATGCGCGAGCGCTCGCTGGTGCTGCGCCAGGGCCCCCGCGATGCGACCTGGCTCGACATCCTGGAACAGCGCATGGCCGAATCGGGCGTGGCCATCGCGGCGGGCCGGCGCGAGCTGGCCGCCGGCCTCGGCACGCTCCTGGCCGAGCCGGACCCGGCTTTGCCCCGTCTGCGCCTCGAGCTCGACGGCAGCGTCGAGACCTGGCTCGACGACATGGCCGCCCTCGACGCCGAGCAGCGCCTCGCCGACGCCCTGGCCGCGGCCCGCGCCCAGGATACGGAGGCCGGTGGCGCCGCCATCGGCCCGCATCGCAGCGACCTCGTCGCCATCGATCTCGCCACCAACGAGGCGGCGCCGCGCGTCTCGACCGGCCGGCAGAAGGCCATGCTGCTCGCCATCGTGCTCGCCGAGGTCCGCCTGCGCGAGCTGGTCGCGGGCGACCTGCCCATTCTCCTGCTCGACGAGACCGCCGCGCATCTCGACCCGACCCGCCGTGCCGGCCTCGCCGAGCGGCTCCTCGCCCTCGGTGCCCAGGTGCTCCTTACCGGCACCGAGCGCCATCTCTTCAGTGGCCTCGACGGCCACGCCACCTTCATCCATGTCGACCGAGGACTGATCCGAGCCGATGAGTGACACCCCCGAGCTGCCGACCGAGCCCCAGACCGGCCGGACCGGCGCCGCCACCGCCTCTGCCACTGGCGGCGAGCCGATCTACGATTCCACCTCGATCCGCGTGCTCGAAGGCCTCGAGGCGGTGCGGCTGCGACCCGGCATGTATATCGGCGACACCGATGACGGCTCCGGCCTGCACCACATGGTCTTCGAGGTGGTCGACAACAGCATCGACGAGGTGCTGGCCGGCTATGCCGACCGGGTCGAGGTCACGCTCAACGCCGACGGCTCGGTGACGGTCACCGACAATGGCCGCGGCATCCCCGTCGACATCCACGAGGGCGAGGGTGTCTCGGCCGCCGAGGTGATCATGACGGTGCTGCATGCCGGCGGCAAGTTCAACCAGAACAGCTACAAGGTCTCGGGCGGCCTGCACGGCGTGGGCGTCTCGGTGGTCAACGCGCTCTCCGACTGGCTCGACCTCGTCATCTGGCGCGACGATGCCGAGCACTATATCCGCTTCGAGAACGGTGGCGTGCCGACGGCACCACTGATCGCCCGCGGCCCGCAAAGCGGCCGGCGCGGCACGCAGCTCACCTTCATGCCCTCCGTCAAGGTGTTCACCCAGACCGAGTTCTCCTTAGCCACGCTCGAGCACCGTCTGCGCGAGCTCGCCTTCCTCAATTCCGGCGTGCGCATCATCCTGCGTGACAAGCGGGGCGAGGAACCCGTTGAGGAAGAGCTCTTCTACGAGGGTGGGCTCGAGGCTTTCGTCCGCTATCTCGACCGCACCAAGCCGGCGATTCACGCGCCGCCGATCGTCACCAGCGCCGAGCGCGGCCTGATCTCGGTCGAGTGCGCCATGCAGTGGAACAACGGCTACCACGAGACCTGCCTCTGCTTCACCAACAACATCCCGCAGCGCGACGGTGGCACCCACCTCGCCGGCTTCCGCACGGCGCTCACCCGCACCATCAACAAATATGCCGAGGACAATGGCGTCCTCAAGCGCGAGAAGATCCAGCTCACCGGCGAGGACATCCGCGAAGGCCTGACCTGCGTGCTCGCCATCAAGATGCCCGATCCGAAGTTCTCGTCGCAGACCAAGGACAAGCTGGTCAGCTCCGAGGTGACGCCCGTCGTCCAGGGCCTGATCACCGACGGCCTCGCCCGCTGGCTGGAGGAGCATCCCGCCGAAGCGAAGAGCATCATGGCCAAGGTGGTGGTGGCGGCGCGGGCCCGCGAGGCGGCCAAGCGCGCCCGCGAGCTGGTCACCCGGGCCGGTGCGCTCGACATCGCCAACCTGCCGGGCAAGCTCGCCGACTGCCAGGAGCGCGACCCGGCCAAGGCCGAGCTCTTCCTGGTCGAGGGCGACAGCGCCGGCGGCTCGGCCAAGCAGGGCCGCGACCGCAGCTTCCAGGCGATCCTCCCCTTGCGCGGCAAGATCCTCAATGTCGAGCGGGCGAGCATCGACAAGGTGCTGGGCAGCCAGGAGATCGGCACGCTGATAACCGCCCTCGGCACCGGGGTGCGCGACGAGTTCGACATCACCAAGCTGCGCTACCACCGCGTCATCATCATGACCGATGCCGACGTCGACGGCTCGCACATCCGCACCCTGCTCTTGACCTTCTTCTACCGCCACCTGCCGGCGATCATCGAGGCGGGGCATCTCTTCATCGCCCAGCCACCGCTCTACAAGGTCAAGCGCGGCAAGAGCGAACGCTATCTCAAGGACGACTCCGCCCTCGATGCCTACCTGGTCGGCGCGGGGCTCGAGGAGGCCCGCCTCGTCCAGGCCGACGGCAACGTGCTCGAGGGCGAGACGCTGGAGGCGGCGGTCGAGACTGCCCAGGCGGCCACTTCGATCCTCGCCAACTTCAAGCGCCGCCACCCGGTCGAGCTGATCGAGGCCCTCGCCCTCGAGGGCGGCCTCGCAGAGGGTGCGCTCGGCGATCCGACCGAGATGCTGATCCTCGCCCAGCGCGTGGCGAGCCGTCTCTCCGCCTCCGGCCGCGGCGCCTGGCAGGCGCATGTCGGCGACGAGGGCGAGCTCGTCTTTCACCACATGAAGGGCGAGCGCCGCGAGCGCCACCGGCTCGACCCGGGCCTCGCCCGCAGCCCCGAGGCACGCCGCCTGGCCGAGGCGCTCGGCCGCCTCGAGGCGGTCTTCGCCACCGCCTGCACGCTCGAGAGGAAGGACGAGCGCCGGCCGATCAACGGCCCCCTCGACCTGGTCGAGGCCGTCCTCGCCCTCGGCCGCAAGGGCCTCGCCATCCAGCGCTACAAGGGTCTCGGCGAGATGAACCCCGAGCAGCTCTGGGAAACCACCCTCGATCCCACCATCCGCTCCCTCATTCAGGTCAAGGTCGACCACGCCGACGAGGCCGACGACATCTTCACCACGCTCATGGGCGACATCGTCGAGCCGCGCCGCGACTTCATCCAGGAGAACGCGCTGAAGGTGGTCAATCTGGACGTTTGATCGTCAATGCCGACCATTGGCCGCTGGCGCGGCCATCGCTTCTATTTCTACAGCCATGAGCCCAATGAGCCGCCGCACGTTCACGTCGATTCGAGCAACCGAACCGCGAAATTCTGGCTGCAGCCGGTTGCGCTTGCGCGTAATGTCGGGTTTCGCGCGGATGAGTTGGGCGCTTTGATTGCTCATGTCCGTGAACATGCGGCCGAGTATCTGGAGGCCTGGAATGGGCATTTTGGCGGCGAGCGCTGACGAACGCGTCCGAGACGTCCGTTTCGACGATAACACGCTCAGCGTCGACCTGATGGACGGCCGGACCATCACCGTCCCCCTCGCCTGGTACCCGAAACTTCTGGACGCGAGCGCTGCCGACCGGGCCAACTGGGAGGTGGCCGGTGGCGGCTATGGCCTGCACTGGCCCGCGCTGGACGAGGACCTCAGCACCGAAGGCCTGCTCCGTGGCGCTCCCGCACCCGCCTGAAACAGCCGCAGCCGTCCCCACCGCCCAGCCCCTCGTCACCTGCGCTTCGTCCGCCACGGCCTTCACCGGCAAAGACCGGTGGGGCCAGGGTAGGCACGCCTTCCCTGCTCCTTCCTCTTTCATACCGGGCACGTTCAGCCCTCGGCCGCCGCCACCATGCGCTGCTTCGCCGCCGCGAAGGCGAGGCCAACGGCCAGCACGACGACGCCGCTGGCCATGATGGCCGGCCGGAAGCCGACGAGCGGGGTGATGGCGGCGAAGAGGGCGACGCCCGAGGCCTGGCCGGTGAACAGGCAGAAGGCGAAGAGCGAGACGGCGCCGCTGCGGTCCTCGGGCACCATCTGGGTGGCGTTGGCCTGCAGGGTGTTGTGCAGCATCATGTAGCCGAGCCCGGCGGCGTAGGCGCCGACGCCGACCAGTAGTGGCGCGGGGGAGATGGCGACGAGGGCGAAGCCGCCCAGCGCCACGGCACCGCCGATGCGGGCACAGCCGAATTCGCCGAGCCGGGCGATGATCCGGCCGGCGAGAACGGCGAAGGTCAGGCTGCCGAGGCCGAGGCAGCCGAGCACGGCGCCGATGCCGAGATTGCCGAGGCCGTGCTCCCTGGCCAGCAGGACCCCGATGAACGGCACGACCCCGAAGACCGCGCCTTCGATGGCGACGGCGACCAGCACCACGCGCGGCCAGCGCAGGCGGAGGATGCGCGCGTACTGGCGCAGCGGGTTGACCAGAAAGCCGCTGCGCTGCGCCGCCTGTCTCGCGAGCCGCGGCAGATGCAGCCAGAGGCCGCCGGTCACGGCGGCGAGACCGAGGGACAGGAGCGCGAAGATGTAGCGCCAGTCCATGTAGTGGGCGAGCATGCCCGAGACCGCGAAGCCGGCGATCGAGCCCAGGATGGCGCCGGTCATCAGGCGCGCGAGCGTCGTCTGCCGTTGGCTGTAGGGCACCGTCTCGCCGATGAAGGCGATCGACATCGGCACGATGCCGCCCGCGGCGAAGCCGGCGAGGGTTCGGGCGGCGACGAGCTGGTCGAGGCTGGCCACGAAGGCGCAGAGCAGCGAGAAGAGGGCCGCGAACGTGCAGCCGATGCTGGCAGTCCTGAAGGTGCCGAGCCGGCTGCCGACCGGCCCGAAGAGAAGCTGGCCCATGCCGTAGGCCACGGCATAGGCGATCACCGGTGCCGAGGCCTCGGCGATGCTGGCGTCGAAGCTGCGCGCGATTTCCGGCACCAGCGGATCGCAGGAGCGCAGGAGCGCTATCGAGAAGAAGCCGGCGAGGCTGAGCAGGAGGATCGCCTGCCCGTGCGGCGGGCCGTCGGTCGCGTCACCTGCCGCCGTCATGTGTGGCCCGCCCGTTTCGAGACGGGCGGAGCCTAGCGTCGTTCCGCCTGGGGTGCCAGAGCGGGGCCGCCCCCGCCCGGACTGCCGCCCCGCCGGCTTGCCGCGGCCGCCATCGGGGCGTATTTTGCGAGCATGATCGCTGCCGACCTCCACGAGACCGGTCCCGTCGCGATGTGCGCCAGCGACGAACGCTCGCGCTGATGTGGCCCATGCCGGAGCGGATCGCCAGGCGCGGCGCGAGTGACACACGGTGGCCGGCCGGAACGGCGGCACTGCTGATGCTGATGAGCCTGCTCGCTGCCTGCGGCTTCGGTGCCGCCTCCGATGCCGAGCGCCTCGCCCTCGACCCCCTGACGCTCGAGCGCACCGGCTGGCCGAACGACTATCTCGTCTGCCCGGCCGAGCGCTGCACGGCACCGGCCGACCGCACCGCGCCGGTGCTCGACCTGCCGGCGCTGGACCAGCTCCGTCTCTGGGAGGAGATGGCGGCGATGAGCGAGCGGACCCGCATCCTCGGCATGGACGAGACCGCCCTCACCCTCCATGTCGAGCAGAGGAGCCGCATCTTCGGCTTCATCGACACGATTGTCGTCCATGTCCTGCCCTTCGACGACGGCCTGCCCACGGCCGAGCGCAGCACCTTCGCCGCCTATTCCAGGTCCGAGCTCGGCTTCGGCGACATGGGGGTCAACCAGGCCCGGCTGGAGAGCTGGATCGCCCAGGTCGAGGCGGTCGCCGGCACGCGCTGACCGGCTTGACCGCCCCGGGCCCAGCGCCCAAGCTCGCGGGCAGGAAGAGCGGGGAGGCAAGAATTGGTCGAGGCGCCAGCGGTCGAGCTCAGGGGCATCACCAAGCGCTACGGCAAGGTCGAGGCGCTGGGTGGTGTCGACCTCGAGGTGGGCAGGAACGAGATCCTCGGCCTGATCGGCGACAACGGGGCCGGCAAGTCGACGCTCATCAAGATCCTGACCGGGGTCGAGCGGCCCACCCTCGGCCAGATGCAGATCAAGGGCGAGCCGGTCGACTTCGGCCGCTACAGCGTGCGCGGCGCCCATGAGCGCGGCATCGAGACCGTCTACCAGCAGAAGAGTCTGGGCGACAAGCAGCCGCTCTGGCGCAATTTCTTCGTCGGCCGCAACATCACCAACAAATGGGGCTTCATCGACGTCAGGCGGCAGAAGGAGCTGGCCAACGAGGTGCTCAAGGGGGCCATCGGCTTTCGCGGGGTCGGCATCGACGTGGATGCCACGGCCGGCAATCTCTCGGGCGGCGAGCGGCAGGGCATCTGCATCGGCCGGGCCATGCATTTCGACGCCGACCTCATCATCCTCGACGAGCCCACCGTGGCGCTTGCCGTCAAGGAGGTCGGCAAGGTCCTCTCCTTCATCGAGCGGATCAAGGCCTCGGGCCGCGCCTGCCTCTATGTCGAGCACAACCTCGCCCACGTCCACGCCATGGCCGACCGCATGGTGATCATCGACCGCGGCCGCATCGTCGGCGAGGTGCGGCGGGGCGAGATGACCGTGCACGAGCTCACCGAGCACTTCCTCGACCTGCAACGCCGGGGCGAGCGGGGTGCCGCCTGATGGGGGGCAGGCTCGGCCGGATCGAGGGGCTGGCGATCATCATCGTGGCGATCGTCGTCACCGGCGTCTTCATGGTCATGGCGCCGCAGACCTTCCTCTCCGACCGCATCTACGCGACGCTCCTGGTCACCATGGCGCCGCTGCTGCTCTGCGCGCTCGGCCTCACTTTGGTCATCGCGTCTGGCCAGATCGACCTCTCCTTCTCCTCCATCGTGGCGCTCTCGGGCTTCGTCCTCGCCGCCGCCTACCGCTTCGAGAACATTCCGTTCCTGGCCTTTCTCGCCGAGGGCTCGGATGCGGCGGCGATCGAGGCGACCCGCGCCTGGCTGATCTGGGTCGGCGCCGTGCTCGCCGTCCTCGCCGGGGCCGGGGCCGGGTGGATCAACGGCGTGCTCGTCGCCCGGCTCGGCATCCCCTCGATCATCGCCACCCTGGCCACCCTCTTCCTCTGGCGCGGTGTGGCCGTCGTCCTCGCCGGCGGGCTCAGCTACAACCTCCGGGGCGTGCGCGACACGGCCCTCTGGCAGGTCACCACCGGCCGCCTCCTCGACTGGCTGCCGCTCCAGGCGCTCTGGGTCGGGCTGGTCGCCGTCGGCTTGTGGTTCATCCTCAACCGCCACCGCTTCGGCGAGGCGCTGCTCTTCCTCGGCGACAATGCCGAGGTGGCGCGGGTCATGGGCATCGACGTCGCCGCCACCCGCATCCGCCTCTTCACGCTCATGGGAGCGCTCGCCGGGCTCGCCGGCGTCTTCCTCACCGCCGAGAACATCACCTTCTACACCAACCAGGGCCAGGGCTTCCTGCTGCTCGCCATGGCCGCCGTCTTCATCGGCGGCACCTCGATCTATGGCGGCTCCGGCAGCATCACCGGCACGGTCCTCGGCGCCTATATCGTGCTCGTCGTGCAGGCCGGCATCGTCGCCGCCGGCGTGCAGGGCTTCTGGAACGACGTCGTGATCGGCCTCATCTTCATCGCCGCCGTCGTCTTCCACCTCTCGCTGGAGCGGACCGAGCGTGCCGGCGGGAGCAGTTGAACCACTCGGTCTCAGAATGGAAGGACAAGTCGATGCTCGAACGCGTGCTGCTCGGCACCGCCATCGCCGCGGTCACCGCCATGCCGGTGGCAGCCCAGGATCTCCTGGGCTCCGGCATGACCATCTTTGCCCAGATGGGCGGCCCCCCCGGCGGCCCCGCCACCCTGCCCCGCGCCAATGGGGCGAAGGACGCCGCCCGCCATCTCGGCGCTGACCTCGTCGAGCAGTACTCGGGCTGGCTCCCCGACGTCATGATCCAGCAGTTCCGCGAGGCCGTCGCCTCGTCGCCCGACTGCATCGTCATCATGGGCCACCCGGGCGTCGACGCCTTCCAGGACCTGGTCGACGAGGCCGAGGCCGCCGGCATCCTGGTCACCGTCAACAACACGCCGCTCTCCAGCCTGCAGCAGCAATACGGCGGCAACGGCATGGGCTATGCCGGCGTCATCCTCTATGACGGCGGCTGGGTCACGGCCCAGAACATGCTGGCCACCGGCAAGCTGCAGCCCGGCGACAAGGCCCTGGTCTACGGCCTCCTCGGCCAGGCCGAGCGCGGCGAATCCACCCGCGGCCTCAAGGAGGGCCTCGAGGAAGGCGGCGTCGTCGTCGACTATCTCGAGATCAGCCCCGAGGTGAACAACGACACCTCGCTCGCCGTGCCGATCCTCGTCTCGTATCTCGAGAGCAATCCCGACATCAAGGCGTTCGGCACCCAGCACGGCGGCGTCACCGGCCAGATAGCCCGCGTCCTCGAGCAGGCCGGCAAGGCGCCCGGCGACATCGTCGTCGGCGGCATCGACCTCGCCCCCTCGACCATCGACGGCCTCGAGCAGGGCTTCATCACCGCCACGCTCGACCAGCAGCTCTACCTCCAGGGCTTCCTGCCGGTGACGCAGTGCGTCCTGAGCAAGAAGTACGGCTTCGCCGGCCTCTCCATCAACACCGGCGCCGGCGTGGTGACGCCGGAGACCATCGGCGAGCTGATCCCGCTGATCGAAGCCGGGATTCGGTAGAGAGCAAGGAACCGGGGGAACTGAGTTCCCCCGGTTCCCCTCGGCACGTCTCGACCTTGCGCAAGAGGGCGAGGAGGTGACCATCACCCGGCACGGCAAGCCCGCCCTGCGGCGCTAGTTGGTGATCGCCCGCTGCTCCGGCCGGTTGTCGATCGGAATCATGATGTGGGCGTAGGGCGTGCCCGACCACATGACGTAGGGGCCGTCCGTGTCGAGGGTGGTAGGCAGTCCCTCCAGCGCCGCCGGATCGGGCACGATCATCATGACGTGCGGCCCTTCGACCACCCAGTCGTTGTCGGCCGTGGGCGTTCCCGCCGCCGGGTCGATGTTGCTGGCGCCGCCGTCCGACGAGTCGCCGGCCATCATGTAGGAGATGCCGACCCGTGACGCGGTGAAGGGCTCGTGATGCATCCAGGCCTGCATCCAGCGTCGCCATTCGCCATCCATGCACATCGGCCCGGCGACCCCCTGCGGTGCCGGAAAGCAGGTGTAGTCGCCGGGCCCCGGACGAAGGATGTTGCCTTCGAGATCGGAGACAGTGGCCGTGTCTCGGATGTTGGGTGGTGCCGCCCTGAGCGCGTCGGCGATGAGTGCCGTCGCATCCTCGGCGCTGAACGCGGGCCCACCCATGACGATGGCAGCAAGACACGCGATCGCGCCGGCGTCGAGGGTCGTGCGTCTCGAGGTGGTCATCGTTCGGTCCTCCATTGGCGATGAGGATTCGACGTTCGCACACACCGATCAAGAACGGCATCGGTCAACTGGCGTAGGGGCAGCGCCACCGATGACGTAGCCCGGCGTGCGGGCTATCGAGGCCCCCCCTTTTTGACCTGCGCCGCACGCGCTCCGCGTTCAGCTCATCCGCCGCGTGCACGCGGGGCGAGGGTCACCTTCACCGCTGGAGGGGCTGGTCCGGCGGCGGCGGCATGGCGGCGATGCGGCGCGGCTCGCCGACGACCGGCTCGCCGTCGTCGCGGACAGGAGGCCGGGTTCGCTCGCAGATGCGGCGGGAACCAGCAGTCCAGCCGCCGCGTTTGTCGCTGCCGGGGAATGCTCGGCATGCAATTCGGGGTGGTGCATGAAATGGCCGACCTGGTAATCGAGGCGCCCCGGATTCGGGACGACGGTCTTCAACTGGAGGAAGACCGGGCCTTTCAGGAGCGGTTCTGGCGGGGCGAGCGCATTGCGCTCGGCGTCTTCGCCATCATCATCCTCCTGGCGCTCTTGGGCTTCGCCGGTTCCGGCGGGCTCCTGGGGTTGGGTGCCGTGGCGAGCAGCGCCGGCAGCGTCGAGCATGCGCGTGTCGTCCGCTGGCAGACTCCCGACCGATTGCGCGTCGTCCTGACTCTGGATCAGGCGGTGCACGAGGTGGTGCTGGCCGACCCGTTCTCCGCCTGGTTCGACATCGAAACCATCCAGCCCGAACCCGAGCGCAGCTTCATCGGTCCCCACGGGCTGGTGCTGCAGTTCAACACGGACGGGGTGCCGAGTTCAGCAGTCCTGCTGAGCGTGCGGCCGGATGCGCCGGGACTGGCGCGCTACCGCGTCGTGCTGGACGGAGCGGAGCCGATGACTGTGACTCAACTGGTCCTGCCCTGAGGTAGCCCAGATGGAAACGGTCTTGCGCGGCATCGCGATCTATCTGGCGCTGCTCGTGGTCATCCGCCTGTCGGGCCGTCGAACGATCGGCGAGATGGCAGCCTTCGACTTCGTGCTGCTGCTGATCGTGGCCGAGACGACGCAGCAGGCGCTGCTCGGCGACGACTTCTCGATAACCAATTCCCTGGTGCTCATCGTCACGCTCTTCTCAGCGGACGCGTTCTTCTCCTATGTGAAGCAGTGGTGGCCGCAGGCTGCCAAATGGATGGACGGACAGGCGACGGTCCTGATCAGCCTCGGCAATCCCGACAGGCGCGCCTTGTCGCGGGCGCGGGTGGATCTGGCCGACGTCTTGCTGGCCGCACGCGAGCAGCACGGGCTGGAGCGGCTGGATCAGATCAAGTTCGCCGTGCTGGAAGCCAGCGGCAGCATCAGCATCATCCCGAAACGCGACGAATGATCCGGCCTCGCACGGCGAGTCACCACGGCCGGCCAGTCAGCAGTGCCGCCGGCGCCCATCGCCGCCATCAAATCGTCCGTGAGCAGGGTTGGTGTGCCTTCCCCCGGAGCTTCACGCCCCCATCGTCAAGACCAGCGTGAGATAGGCCGCCATGGCCAAGGCCAGCGCCAGAAAGAAATTGCCGAGCCGGCGCATGGCGACGAAGCCGACGCCGGCCGAGACCCAGCCGGCCGGGCCGGCGGCGAGCACCATGGGGGCCACGAGGGCGGCGAAGATGGTGCCCGGCATGGCGGTCATGAAGGCCTCGACGAAGGGGCTCGGCTGGAGGCGCTGGGCGAGGCGGTAGCCGCCGATGCGGGTCGCGTAGGTGGCAACGGCCAGGAGCAGGATGACGCCGATCTCAAGCATGGATGCCTCGCTTCAGCAGGGCTGCCACGAGGCTGCCGGCCATGGCGCCGAGGACGATGTACCAGGTGCCGGGCAGGAGCGCCTTGGCGAGCACGGCGATGCCGGCCGAGACGCCCCAGGGCAGGAGGTCGGCGCGGCCGCGCCAGAAGCCGGCGAGCAGGACGACGAAGAAGGCGGTGGTGAGGAAGGCGAGGCCGAAGCGCTCGACCACCGCCCTGACGTCGCCCGCCATGGTGCCGGCGAGCGAGCTCGTCACCCAGAAGACCCAGAGTGTCACCCCGGCGCCGGCCATGAAGGCGGCGTCGCGCCCGCCCCGCTGCTGCTCGGCCATGGCCATGCCCCAGCTCTCGTCGGTCATGAAGTAGAGGCTGGCATGCGCCCGCCAGCCGCCGAGCGGCCGCAGCCACGGCATGATCGCCGCCCCCATCAGCACGTGGCGCAGGTTGAGGACGACGACGCCGACCAGGAGTGTGATCACCGGCAGGGGCTCCTGCCAGAGCTCGAGCGCCAGGAACTGCGAGGCGCCGGCGAAGACGAAGGCGGAGAAGAGGCCGACCTGGAGCACCGAGAGCCCCGCCTGGATCGCGAGAAAGCCGTAGAGCAAGCCGAAGGCGACGACCCCCGGCAGCAGCGGCAGCATCGCCACCGCCCCCCGCCGCGCCCCGTCCCGGGTGAAGACGATCGGTCCGTCACTCACAACCACGACACCCGGCCACGCGCAGAAAACCGAGGGGGCTGCGGGGGAAATCATTTCCCCCGGCCCTTCCGTCGCCTTCGCTCAACCCACGGTGACCAGCTCCGCGAGGAGCTCGATCGGGGCGATATCGGCCGGCAGCGGCGGCTGCTGCGCTGCCGTGAACTCGGCGATCGCCCGTTCGGTGCGCTGGCCCGGCAGGCCGTCGACCGGCCCCGGGTCGTAGCCGGCGCGGGCGAGCTCCTCCTGCACCGCCTGGACGACGGCGCGGGCCGGCAGATCGGCGAAGCGGGCCCGCGCCTCGGCACCGGCGCCGCCATAGTTCTGCTGCGCCGCGATCCGCCCCTGCACGGTGTCCAGGCGCGCCCCGCGTGCGAGGATCTTGGCCGCGAGCACCGGATCGGGGCCGTCGCCGAGGAGGCCGTCCCAATAGAGGGCCGCCAGGTGCACGGAGCCCCAGGCATTGCCGCCCTTGGCCGCCTCGGCGAACCAGAAGGCCGCACGTCGCGGATCGGGCTCGAGACCGGGGGCGCCGTTGCGGTAGAGGAAGCCCAGGTTGATCGGCGCGTTGGGCTGGCCGCCCTCGGCCGCCTTCTCGTACCAGCCGATCGCCGCGTCGATGTCGGTCTCGACGCCGAGGCCGTTCTGGTAGGCGTAGCCCATGTTGTTGTAGCCGTAGATGTCGCCGCTCGCGGCCGAGGCCTGGAAGAGCGGGAGGGCGCGCTCGGCCTCGCCGGCCTCGGCCAGCATGTAGCCGAGGTTGTTGTAGGCGAAGGTGTGGCCCTGCGCTGCGGCCTTGAGGAACCAGTCGATCGCCTGCTCGCGATCGGCCTCGACACCGGTGCCGTCGCGATAGGCGCGGCCGAGGCTGTTCATGGCATAAGGGTCGCCCTTGGCCGCCGCGTTCTCGAAGAGGGCCACGGCCTTTTCCGGATCCTCCGGCACGCCGAGGCCGATCAGGTGCAGATAGCCCAGTGCATAGATGGCGGTGTGGTGGCCATGGGCGCCGGCATACTCGTACTCCTCGGCCGCCTCGGCCCCGTTGCCCGCCGCCTCGAGGGCCCGGCCGAACTGGAAGCGGAAGCGCGGCACCTCGGGGAACCGCTCGACCGCCGCCCAGCAGGCCGGCACCGCCGCCGCCGGGTCGATCTCGTTCGGGAACCGGCCGAGCACCACGCCCTGGCGATCGAAGCGCGCACCGGCGAGCTCGTCGCAGGCATCCACCTTGATCTCGAACTGCACCGTCCAGGGCTCGCCGGCGATATCTTCCGCCGTCACCGGCCCGTTGGCGGCGTCGCCCGCTGCACGCACCACGGTGTCGCCCTCGGCCGGGGGGGCCGCCAGCTGGGCGACCAGCGCCTCCGCGGCAGGTTCCGGCATCCCCACGAGCGCGAGGTTGGCCTCGTCGATCCCCTGGCGCAGCACCAGGGGCGGCATGTAGAGCAGCTCTGCCGGTCGCACCGGCGTGTCGCCCAGCGGCAGCTCCATGCCGTTCGCGTCGCGCGCCACGAGCCGGCCGTGGCGCAGGGGCTCGCGCAGGACGATGCCGGCGTCGCCCTGGGGCAGCGGCACCTCGACCGGGCCCGTGCCGACCACGACCGGCAGCAGCAGGGGCTCGCTCGACCGTGTCGTCGGGTCGTCGGCCGCAGCGGCGACCGAGGGCGGCTCGAAGCTGGCGAGCTCCGCACCGGCCTCGGCCGAAGCCCTGAGCGGATCGTTCGGGAAGAGGGCCGCGAACCGGTCATAGTAGTCCGCCCGGTCGGCGGCCACGACCAGGGGCCAGAGCAGCGTTGCCGCGTCATCCGGCATGTCTGCGCCACCACCGTCCGCCGCCGGCGGGACGACGTCCTCGGGGGCCGGCGCCTGCGGCAGCCCGGCCAGAACCGGAGCCGCGGCAGGCGCCTTGGGCAGATGCACCTCGGCGAAGCTGTCGGCGGCGAGCGTCGCCGCCGGGCTGCCGGCCAGGAGATCGACCCGCTGGCGGTCGACCAGCGTGCCCTCGAGGCTGGCGAGCTGCACGCCCGGCCGGGTCGGGGCGCGCTCCAGCCGGTCGACATAGGCGAGCGCCAGCCGCGCCAGGGGCGACTCTTCGTGGTCGCGGCTGAAGCGCACGAGCGCCCAGCGCTGCTGCAGCGGATCCTCGAGCTCGAGCGCCTGGTTGAAGGCGGTGATCGCATCCTCCGGCATCGCCTCCTCGGGCGCCGGGTTGAGGACCAACGGGTCGCCGGTGAGCGAGGCCTCGGTCCAGGGCACCTGGGCACCTGCCGTGGCCTGCCGCACGCGGGCGCTCACCTTGCGGAAGAGCAGCCCGACCTCGAGCCCCGGCTCGCGCAGGAAATGGGAGAGCGCCTCGGCATAGGGGCTGTTGCCGCCGGCGGGACCGTCGAGCGCCACCTGGCCCGGGGCCGTCGCATAGGCGACGAGCAGGCCGGTGGTCGAGATGGTCGGGGCCAGGCCCTCGCGCGGGGCGAGCGAGCGGCCCTTCTGCTGGGCCAGCTCCGCCTCGAGCTCGGCCACCGGGTTGTTGCGGCAGGCATCGAGGACGAGGATGCCGAATTCCGGGGCGAGCGCCTCGATCTCGTGCAGAAGCAGGGCCAGGACCAGCCCCTGCCGGCGCAGGTCGTCCCGCCCCTGCACCACGGCGTCGACCGGCAGGAGATAGTTCACCCCGTCGACCTGCACGCCGTGCCCGGCATAATAGACCAGCGCCACCTCGGCATCGCGCGCCTCGCGCCGGAAGGCGTCGATGGCCGCACGCATGCCGTCATAGTCGGCGTCGGTCACGGCGCTGACAGCGAAGCCGAGCTCGCCCAGCGTCTTCGCCAGAAGCCTGGCATCGAGCGACGGGTTGTCGAGCGGCGGCAGGGCCGAGTAGGCCGAGTTGCCGATCAGGAGGGCGTGCCTGCCGGCGGCGAGTGCGGTCGGCGAGACGCTGCCGAGCAGGGCCGTGGCGAGAACCAGGCAGCCGGCCAGGCGGCTACCCCGTCGCGCCAACGCGCTGCATGGCGGCAACATCGGCAAGGGCCGGCGAACCCGGATCGACGAGCTGCGGCGGCGCATCAGTTCCAGCCTCCTCCGCCACCGCCACCGCCGCCGCTGTTGCTGCCGCCCTGGTCGGTGGTCGCCGTGGGGCCGACGCCCCAGTTGCGCCCCTGCGACCGCTGCCGCTCTTCGACCACCGGCACCACGGCCGTCGCGGCCGGCGGCGGGGTGGGTGCCACGGCTGGCGCGGGAGCAGGCGCCGGGGCTGGTGCGGGAGTCGCCACGGGAGCCGGGGCGGGAGCGGGAGCCGGCCGGGACGTGCGGATCGGTGCCACGCTCGGCGCGGCCGCCACCGGCTGGACGGCCGGCAGTTGGTCGATGAAGCGATAGGCGCCGATATCCGCGAGCAGCTCGTCCGGGCCGACGCTGAAGGCGCCAGTCGGCCGCAGGGCCTGCGCCCGCTCGCGCACCGCCTGGGACTGGCTGCGCTCGGCGATCATGTCCGCGATCACCCTGGCCGCCTCGGTGCTGCCGCTGCTGTTGCTGCTGCGGTAGGCCACCAGCCCGCTCACATCCTGGGCCATGGCCGGCTCGCCCAGGGCCAGGATGGCCAGGGCAAGTCCCGCTGCTCGCTCGATTTTCATGACATGAAGCCTTTCCTTCATGGCGCGGCACACGTGCCGAGCACATCGCGCAGGCCACTCTCGACCACGGCCACCTGCGATGGTGCGATCGAGCACTGACCGATGGTCGACATCCGGTCGAGCACCGCCAGATCCACGGCCTCCGTCAGTCGCGGGCCGTCGATCACGGCGCCATAGCGCTGGTCCAGGCCCTGCAGCACGGTGAAGCGCAGGGCCGCGAAATCACGATCGTCGCGCACATAGTTGCAGCGCGCGGCCACCGCCAGCGCCCGTCCGCAACGACG
>JACKIN010000011.1 GCA_020638495.1 Geminicoccaceae bacterium
TACTCCGCCGAGCCGCGCTGGAGATATGACCGACGGTGCCTCCCGTCAAGCGCCCAAAGCCACCGCCGGCGCTTCCTCGGCCTCGGGCTTGGACGTCCGCTCGATCCACCCGCCGCCGAGCAGCCGCTCGCCGGCGTAGAGCACGGCGGCCTGGCCGGGCGCCACCCCGGCCTGCGGCTCGTCGAAGGCGAGCCGCGCGGTGTCGCCGCCGGTCGGCTCCGCGAGGCGGCCCGTGACCGCCGGCTCGTTGTAGCGATGCTTGATGGCCAGCCGCTCGCCGACGGCCGGTCGGCCGAGCCAGTTGCAGTCGGTGATGGTGAGCCCGCCCGTCAGCCCCGCCGCGCGCGGGCCGACATGGACGACGGCCTCTTCCGCATCGAGCCCCACCACATAGAGCGGCTCGCCCTCGGCGACCTTGAGCCCGCGCCGCTGGCCGACGGTGAAGCGGCCGATGCCGGCATGCTCGCCGAGCTGGCGGCCGTCGACGTGGAGGATGGCGCCCTTGCGCATGGCCCGCGGCGCCAGCCGGCCGACGATGTTGCTGTAGTGCCCGGTCGGCACGAAGCAGATGTCCTGGCTCTCGGGCTTCCGCGCCACCGGCAGGGCGAGGCGGGCAGCCGCAATGCGGGTCGCGACCTTGTCCAGCCCGCCGAGCGGGAAGCGGACGAAGTCGAGCTGGTCCTGGGTCGTGGCGAAGAGGAAGTAGCTCTGGTCCTTCTGCGCGTCCCGGGCGCGCCAGAGCCCGGCCCCGGCCCTGCCGCCGACCCGCCTCGCGTAGTGGCCGGTGGCGAGGGCCACGGCACCGAGATCGCGGGCCACCTCGAGCAAATCGCGGAACTTGATCCGCTGGTTGCAGCGAACGCAGGGGATCGGCGTGCGACCCGCCGCATAGCTCTGGGCGAAGTCGTCGATGACCGCCGCCTTGAAGCGGGCCTCGAAGTCGAGGACGTAATGCGGGATGCCGATGGCATCAGCGACGTTGCGGGCGTCCACGATGTCCTGGCCGGCGCAGCAGGCGCCCTTCCTGCCGGTCGCTACCCCGTGGTCGTAGAGCTGCAGGGTGATGCCGACGACGTCGCAACCGGCTTCATGCAGCAGGGCCGCGGTGACGGCGCTGTCGACCCCGCCCGACATGGCGACGACCACCCGCTCGCCGGGCGAGAGGGCGAGCTTCGCGAGGTCGATCTCAGCCATCGAGCAGGCTGGTCCGCGGCACCCGGACGACGAGGCCGTCCACCCGCGTCTCGACCCTGATCTGGCAGCCGAGCCTGGAGGTCGCCGCCAGGCTCTCGGCCAGGTCCAGCATCTCCTCCTCCTCCTCGGACGGCGCCGGCAGGCGGGCGAACTGGTCCGGCTCGACGATCACGTGACAGGTGGCGCAGGCCATGGCCCCGCCGCAGGCCCCCTCGATGGCGATGTCGAGGTCGCGCGCCACCTCGAGCAGGCTGGCGCCGGCCATGGCGTCGGCGCTGATCTCGCGGCCATCCGGCAGGACGAACGTCACCCGCACTTTTGCCCCGGGCTCAGACGGAGAAGCTCTCTCCGCAACCGCAGCGCGCCTTCTCGTTCGGGTTGCGGAAGACGAACATGGCGCCGAGCTTGTCCTCGACCCAGTCGATCTCGGTGCCGAGGACGAACATCACGGCGCCCGGATCGACCACCACCTTGACACCGTCCTTCTCGATCACCGTGTCGTCGGCGCCGATCTCGCGGGCGAAGTCGAGCTTGTAGCTCATGCCCGAGCAGCCCGTGGACTTCACCCCGAGCCGGAGGCCGGCAGCGGTCTCCTCGCTGCTCAAGAGATCACGCACCCGCGCCACCGCGGCGGGCGTGAGATCGACCAAGGCGTCAGGCATGGGCAGAATCCCGTTCGACAAGCTTCAGACCCTTATGTCGTCCGGATCCCCGCCGGGACAAGGCCGGGCGCCCCGGATCGGCTCTAGAGTGCGACCCTGCCCCGGCGTCCGGCGAGGCTGCCCCAGGCGTCGAGGAACCGGTCGATGTCGCCGGCCGTGGTGCTCCAGCCGAGGCTCACGCGAATGGTCGATTCAGCCAGCGCCGGCTCGACGCCCATGGCGGCGAGCACGTGGCTGGTGGCGACCTTGCCGGAGGAGCAGGCGGCACCGGCCGAGACGGCCACGCCGGCGAGGTCGAGGGCCATGACCTGCGTCGCGGCGGCCATGCCGGGCAGCGCCAGCGCGGTGATGTGGGGCAGCCGCGGCACCGCCGCCGCGATGACCGCGGCATCCCCGGTGCTAAGGCGGGCTTCCGTCTCGAGCGCCCGACGCAGCGCCGCCAGCCGGCCCGCCTCCTCGGGCTCGATGGCCCCGGCTGCCGCGGCGAAGCCGACGATGCCGGCGACATTCTCGGTCCCGGCGCGCCGGCGGTGCTCCTGGCCGCCACCCCGGAGAAGGGGCTGGAACGCGTCGGGGTCGCGCAGCCAGAGGGCGCCTGCGCCCTTCGGCCCGCCCAGCTTGTGGGCGGAGAGCGCCACACTGTCGGCGCCCAGGGCAGCGACATCGAACGGAAGCCGGCCGAACGCTTGCACGGCATCGACATGCAGGCGGGCACCGGCCCGATGCGCCAGCGCGGCCGCTTCGGCCACGGGCTGCAGCACGCCGGTTTCGTTGTTGGCGAGCATGAGCGCGACGCAGGCGACATTACCGGACTCAAGCGCGGTCGCGAGTGCCGCGAGGTCGAGCCGGCCGGACCGGTCGACCGGCACGGTCTCGACGCCGGGCTGGGCCAGCACGGAAGGGTGCTCGACGGCGGAAGCCAGCACCCGGCCGGTCGCCGCGAGCGCTGCGGCATTCGCTTCCGTGGCGCCACTGGTGAACACCATCCTGCCCGCGGCACCGCCGATCGCCGTCGCCAGCGAGCGCCGGGCCGACTCGACGGCGGCGCGCGCCGCCCGGCCCTCTTCATGCACGGACGAGGCGTTGCCCGCCAGATCGAGGGCCTGGGCGATTGCCGCCCGGGCGGCCGGGCGGAGCGGGGACGAGGCGGCGTGGTCGAGATAGGCGCGCGCCGTCACCGGCGCAGATTGGCCACCAGCACCCGAGGGGTCTCGGCGTCCGCCTGCTGGTCGGCGCCCTGGCCGTGCACCGCGGCGAGCTGGTTCTCGAGCTGCTCGACCCGTGAGCAGAGCTGATCGATGGCCACCAGCACCGGATCGGCGGTGGCGCCGGGCTCGTTGCCGTAGGCGGGAAAGCAGCTCTTGCCGGCGGTCGCGAGGCGGCGCGCCACCGCATGGCCGGGCACGCCGACGACCGTCGAATGGGGCTCGACCGCCTGCAGGACGACGGCGTTCGAGCCGATCCTGGCACCCCGGCCGACGGTGAACGGCCCGAGCACGGCGGCACCCGCGCCGACCACCACGCCGTCCTCCAGGGTCGGATGGCGCTTGCCCGGATCGCCGCTCACGCCGCCGAGCGTGACCCCCTGGTAGAGCGTGACGTCGTCGCCGATCTCGGCGGTCTCGCCGATCACCACGCCCATGCCGTGATCGATGAAGAAGCGCTCGCCGATCCGGGCACCCGGATGGATCTCGATGCCGGTCAGGAACCGGCCGAGCTGCGATATCCAGCGGGCGAGCAGAAGCCAGCCGGACGTCCAGAGCCGATGGGCCAGCCGGTGCAGGAGCAGGGCGTGCAGGCCCGGGTAGCACAGCAGCACCTCGGCCCGGGATCGGGCCGCCGGATCGCGGGCGAACACGGCCTCGATGTCGTCGCGGATTCTCTTGAACATCGGCGCTCGCATGCGGTATAGGCCGCAGTCTGCCCAACGCCAGCCACGCACATCGGCTTCGGCCCCTTCCCGGGACGTACGCTTTGATGCGCGGCTCGAACGAAGAACGCCTGTCGGCACGCTCGGAGTATAGGTTGGCGTTGGTCGGGGTCAATCAAGGCCGAAGCACCCTGCATTCGGGGTGATCTTCTGCGCGGTCGGTTCACCGAAGCCGCCAGGAGATGCCATGCCGCCGGGACGGACCCGGGACGATCGCCGTCGGTTTTGTCGGCGCAGGAGTGTGAGGGATATGCCGGAAGTCATCTTCAACGGCTCGGACGGGCGCCTCGAGGGGCGATATGTGCACGGCGAGGGACCCACGCCGCCTCTGGCCATCATTCTGCACCCGCATCCGCAATATGGCGGGACGATGAACAACCGTCTCGTCCATCTGATGTTCCACATGTTCGCGCGGCGCGGCTTCTCGACGCTGCGCTTCAACTTCCGTGGCGTCGGGCGCAGCCAGGGCGTGTTCGATCACGGCCAGGGCGAGCTGCGCGACGCGGCGGCGGCGCTCGACTGGATGCAGACGCACAACCCCAACAGCCCCATCGCCTGGTGCGGCGGGTTCTCCTTCGGGGCCTGGATCGCCATGCAGCTGCTCATGCGGCGGCCCGAGATCCAGGGCTTCATGTGCGCCGGCCTGCCGGCCAACATGTACGATTTCAGCTTCCTTGCCCCCTGCCCTTCCTCCGGCCTGATCATCCATGGCGAGCGCGACATGGTGACGCCGCCCGAGGCGGTCGAGAAGCTGGTCAACAAGCTCAGCCAGCAGCGCGGCATCACCATCGACTTCCACCAGATCGACAGCGCCGACCACGTCTTCACCAACGACCGGGACGAGTTCGAGGCGATCTGCGAGGCCTATCTGGACAAGCGGCTGAAGCCGACCGCCGAGCCCATGGCGCTGGCGCGCTGAAGCCTCTATCGAAGCCCGGCCGGCGCCGCTCGGGGCGCCGGTGGCCTCCAGCCGGACCACCGATCGGACACCCATGAGCCGCTACCGCTCGGAACTGCTGCGCACGCTCGAGGAGCGCGGCTACATCCATCAATGCACCGACGCCGAAGCGCTGGACGAGCTCGCGGTCGACGGCCGCGTGGTCGCCTATGTCGGCTACGACTGCACCGCCGACAGCCTGCATATCGGCCATCTGGTCAGCATCATGATGCTGCGCGTGCTGCAGCGTGCCGGGCACACGCCGATCGCCCTCGTCGGCGGCGGCACCACCAAGGTCGGCGACCCGTCGTTCCGCGACGAGAGCCGGCCGCTGCTCGACGACGCCGCGATCGAGGCCAACAAGGCCGGGATCGAGCGCTCGCTCGGCGCCTATCTCGACTTCGGCGGCTCGGCGATCATGGTCGACAATGCCGAATGGCTCGACGAGCTGCGCTACATCCCGTTCCTGAGGGACTTCGGCACCCATTTCACCATCAACCGAATGCTGACCTTCGACAGCGTCAAGCTGCGGCTCGAGCGCGAGCAGCCGCTGACCCTGCTCGAGTTCAACTACATGGTCATGCAGGCCTATGATTTCCTCGAGCTCGGCCGACGCCACGGCTGCCAGCTGCAGATGGGCGGCTCCGACCAGTGGGGCAACATCGTCAACGGGGTCGAGCTCGGCCGGCGGATCGACGGCCGCCAGCTCTTCGGCCTGACGACCCCGCTGATCACCACGGCCTCCGGTGCCAAGATGGGCAAGACGGCGGCCGGTGCCGTCTGGCTCAACGACGACCGGCTGGTGCCCTTCGACTACTGGCAGTACTGGCGCAACACCGAGGATGCCGATGTCGGCCGCTTCCTTCGGCTCTTCACCGAGCTGCCGCTCGACGAGATCGCCCGGCTGGAGCGGCTCGCAGGGGCGGAGATCAACGAGGCCAAGAAGATCCTGGCCTTCGAGGCGACGGCGCTGCGGCACGGCGCCGAAGCCGCCGAGGCGGCGGCCGCGGCGGCCCGTGCCCAGTTCGAGGAGGGCGGGCCCGCTACCGGCCTGCCGTCGGTCACGGTCGATGCGGCGCGGCTGGCGGCGGGCATGGCGATCATCGAGCTCTTCCAGCTCGCCGGCCTCGCCACGTCGAACGCGGAGGCCCGCCGGCTCGTCCGGGGTGGCGGTGCCCGGCTGAACGACGAGCGGGTCGACGACGAGCTGCTCGTCGTCGACGGAAGTGCGCTCACCGACGGTCGGCTCAAGCTCTCCGCCGGCAGGAAACGCCACGTCCTCGTCGAAGCGGGCTGATCAGGGCCGGCGGATCCGCGCTTGACCGGGCCGGACGGAAGGGAGAACTTGCGGCCCCTTGCGTTGTGGCCCGAGCCGACACCTGCAGCTTATTCTGGTCGATCGCCGTGTCCCTGCCGTTGCCGACCGTTGCCTCGCCCCAGCCGCCGCAGTCGAGCGACGGGCGGGACGAGCCATGGCTCGCCCGGTTGCGCGCGGCGGCGGTGCGCCATGCCGATCCATCGGTGAACGACCGGCTCGAGACCTGCCTCGGGCAGCGCGAGAACCGCGATCTGCTCGCCGCCGTCTTCGGCTTCAGCCCGTTCCTCGCCGATTGCCTGACGACCGACCCGGCCATCGTCGCCGACTTCGCCGAGCGTGGTGCCGCCGCGATCGTCGAGGAGGAGCTCGCCCGGATCGACGCCCTGCCCTTCGACCGCAACCGGCTCCTGCCGGGCCTGCGCCAGGCCCGCCGCCGGATCGCGGCGGCGGTCGGCCTCGCCGATCTCGCCGGCCGCTTCGACCTCGACCAGGTGACCCGAAGCCTCAGCCGCCTCGCCGACCATGCGGCCGAGGCGGTGCTCGCGACGTTTCTCGCCGAATCGGCGAAGCGGGGCGAGATCGAGCTCGCCGACACCGAGCAGCCGACCCGCGACTGCGGCATCTTCATCGTCGGCATGGGCAAGCTCGGCGCCCACGAGCTCAACTACTCCTCGGACATCGACCTCATCGTCCTCTTCGACCCGGACAGGATCGACTATCGCGGGCGGGAGACCGCCATGGCGCTCGCCGTGCGTGCCGCCCGCGCCATCGTCTACGGGCTCGAGCACAAGAGCCGCGACGGCTACGTCTTCCGCACCGACCTGCGCCTGCGCCCCCACCCACCGGGCCATCCCCTGGCGCTCTCGGTCGATGCCGCCGAGATCTACTACGAGCGGCACGGGCAGAACTGGGAGCGCGCCGCCTTCATCAAGGCCCGGATCATCGCCGGCGACCGGCCGGCGGGCGAGACCTTCCTCAGGCGCCTCGCGCCCTTCGTCTGGCGGCGGCATCTCGACTACGCGGCCATCCGCGACATTCATTCGATCAAGCGGCAGATCAACGCCCATCGCGGCTTCGGCACGATCGGCGTGCGCGGCCACGATCTCAAGGTCGGGCGGGGCGGCATTCGCGAGATCGAGTTCTTCGTCCAGACCCAGCAGCTCATCCTCGGCGGCCGCCACCCCGAGCTGCGCGATCCCCGGACCCTCACGACGCTGGAGAAGCTGGTCGAAGGGCGCTGGGTCGATGGTGCCGCCGGCGATGATCTCGACCAGGCGTACCGCTTCCTGCGGGCGCTCGAGCACCGCCTGCAGATGGTCGCCGACAAGCAGACCCAGACCCTGCCGACCCGCGACAACGAGCTCGAGCAGTTCGCCCGCTTCGCCGGCTTCGCCGACACCGACACCCTCAGCGCCGCGATCATGGCCGTGCTGCAGTCGGTCGAGCGCCATTATGCCCAGCTCTTCGAGGCCGAGCCGGATCTCGGCGCCGGGCGCCAGCTCGTCTTCACCGGCACCGAGGACGATCCGGGCACGCTCGAGACGCTGCGCGAGATGGGCTTCAAGGACCCGGCCGCCGCCGCCGGCCGGATCAGGCAATGGCATCACGGCCACATCCGCGCCACGCGCAGCACCCGGGCGCGCGAGATCCTGACCGAGCTGACCCCCGGCATCCTCAACGCCCTGCAGCGGCAGGCGGATGTCGACGAGGCCTTCCGGCTGTTCGACGCCTTTCTCGCCGGCCTGCCCGCCGGGGTGCAGTTCTTCTCGCTGGTCCGCGCCAACCCGAACCTGCTCACCCTGATCGGCGACCTGATGGGAGCCGCCCCCCGGCTGGCGCAGGTGCTGGCCGGCAACGTGGCGCTCTTCGACGCCATGCTGGCCCCCGATTTCTTCGAGCCCTTGCCCGACGAGGCGGCGCTCGAGGCCGAGTTCGCCGGCCTCCGGCGCGATGCGCGGCATCTCGAGGGGCTGCTCGATCTCTGCCGGCGCTGGGCCCAGGGCCGCCAGTTCCAGGCGGGGCTGCACGTGCTGCTCGGGCTCGCCGATGCGGCCACCGCCAGCCGGGCGCTCACCAGCATCGCCGAGCTCGTCATCCGCACGCTCCTGCCGGAGGCCGAGAGCTGGCTGGAGGAGCAGCACGGCCGGATAGCGGGCGGCAGCTTCTGCGTGCTCGGCCTCGGCAAGCTCGGCTCGCGCGAGCTCAGCCTCGGCTCCGACCTCGACCTCGTCTTCCTCTTCGAGGGCCCCGACGACGCGGTGTCGGACGGCGCCAAGCCCTTGCCCGCCACGACCTACTATGCCCGGCTCGGCCAGCGCCTCGTCAGCGCCATCAGCGCCCGGACGGCCGAGGGTCGGCTCTTCGAGATCGACACGCGTCTGCGGCCCTCCGGCAATGTCGGACCGATCGCCTGCAGCCTCGGCAATTTCCGCCGCTACCAGGAGACCACGGCGCAGGTCTGGGAGCGCCAGTCGCTGACCCGTGCCCGGGCCGTCGCCGGCGATCCCGGCCTCGTCGCCGATGCGACCGCGGCCATCGACGAGGCCCTGGCGCGACCGGCCGAGCCGGAGCTCCTAGCACGCGAGGTCCGCGCCATGCGGCTGCGTATCTTCAAGGAGCACGGCAGCGACAGCCCCTGGAACCTCAAGCATTGCCGGGGCGGCCTCGTCGATCTCGAGTTCGCGGCACAGTATCTCGTGCTGCGTCACGGCCCCGACCATCCGAGCCTGCGGCGCACCGACACGGGCGGCATCCTGGAGGCAGCCATCGAGGCCGGCCTGATCGAGGCGGCGGTCGGCCGCCAGCTCCTGCAGGCGCTGGCCCTCCTGCAGGCGCTGCAGGCCGTCCTCCGCCTCTCCCTGAGCGACAGGTTCGAGCCGCGGCAGGCGCCCATGGGCCTGCGCGAGGCCCTGGTGCGGGCCGCCAACCGCCAGCTCGGCCTCGGCGTGCCCGTGGCTCATTTCGCGGCGGTCGAGGAGCTGCTCGTCGAATGCGAGACGGCGGCACGCCAGTTCTTCGACGCGCTCTGCCCGCCCGAAGAGGACGGGGAGCCCACCATCACAAACCCATCAGAACCAACGAGGGGAAAGACGCCATGAGCGAGCTCAAGGAAGGCGACATGATGCCGGCGTTCGAGCTGCCGACCGACGGGGGCGGCACGGTCTCGAGCGAGAGCCTGAAGGGCAAGCCCTACGTGCTCTATCTCTATCCCAGGGACGACACGCCGGGCTGCACCAAGGAGGCGCAGGGCTTCACCGAGCACAAGGCCGCCTTCGCGGCGCTGGGCGTCCCGGTCGTCGGCCTCTCCAAGGACGACGTCGCGAGCCACGACAAGTTCAAGACGAAGTACGACCTCGATCTGGTGCTCGCCTCCGACGAGAGCGGCAAGCTGGTCGAGGGGCTCGGCGCCTGGGTCGAAAAGAGCAATTACGGCAAGACCTACATGGGCATCGACCGCTCCACCTTCCTCGTCGACGGCGACGGCCGGATCGTCCGGGCCTGGCGCAAGGTCAAGGTGCCGGGCCATGTCGAGGAAGTGCTCGACGCCGCGCGCGCGCTCGGCAACTGAGCCGGGGAGACCGGATCTTGAGCCCTCGCAATCTGGCGCTGGATGGCGCGCTGCAGACCTATCTCGACGAGCTCGGCGGGCGTGAGCACCCGGAGCTGGCCCGCCTGCGCGCGGCGACCGATGCGCTGGCCGATGGCGGCATGCGCAGCTCGACCGTCCAGGTCCAGCTCCTGGCCCTGCTGATCGAGCTCATCGACGCGCGCCGCGTCCTCGAGATCGGCTGCTTCACGGGCTACGGCAGCCTCGGCATGGCCCTCGCTTTGCCGCCGGAAGGCCGGCTCACCACGCTCGACGTCAACGACGACTGGCCGGCGCTCGGCCAGCGGCATTGGCAGGAGGCCGGCGTCGCCCGACGCATCGACTTTCGCCAGGGCCTCGCCATGGACAGCATCGACGACCTGATCGCCGAAGGTGCGTCGGGCAGCTTCGACCTCGTCTATGTCGATGCCGAGAAGAAGGGCTACCCGCAATACTACGAGGCGGCGCTCGGCCTCTTGCGGGCGGGCGGCCTCGTCGCCCTCGACAACATGCTCTGGAAGGGTGCTGTGGCCGATCCCGACGACCGGTCGCGGCAGACCCTGACGCTGCGCGCGCTGACCCGCGAGATCCACGGCGATGAGCGGGTGACGCCGGTGCTGCTGCCGATCGGCGACGGGTTGCTGCTGGCGCGCAAGCGCGGCTGATCCGGGGAGGCGCTGAGCGGGCTGGACCCTTTCGGCCTGGTCTCGCCCGTCCTCGTTTGGAGGTCGGCAGGCCCGGCCTCAGGCCGGCACGGCCAGGCGCTGCCGTCGAATCCCCTCCGGCAGCACGCCGACATCGAGCGGCTCGAGGTCGGCGACCCGCAGGAAATCGCCGAGCGTCGTGCCGGTGGCCTCGCTGTCGTCGAGCGCCGGGCCGCGACCGTCCATGAGGTCGTCGAGGTGCACCGTCCGGAGGTCGACGCTGAACCGCGTGACGCCCGAGCAGTTCGGGGCCGTCGCATGCAGGTGGCAGGTCGAGAACAGCATGGCGTCGCCGGCGCCGCCGGCGATACGGATCTCGCCCCGCGTGTCGATCGACTGGCGCGGCAGGGGGTGCGGCCGCGCCTCGCCCTTGACCTGGCCCGCCGCGGCGAACCGGCTGTTGGCGACCCAGTCGTCGTAGTCGAACCCGGCGGAGCCGTTCGCCACCTGCTCGTCGAAATAGCGCACGAACATCGACATCGTGTTGTCGCCGACGACCGGCCAGGCCGGGATCCAGAAATTCACGAGCTGGCGCGGGTGCGCGTACCAGGTGTCCCGATGCGCCTTGTAGGCATAGCTGACGCCCGAGGTCAGGTAGCCGTCGGACGGCACGACCCTGAGCCGCGGCAGGTCGAAATAGGTGCGCAGCGGATCGCAGCCGAGCTCGGTCAGATAGATCTGGCAGAGCTCCTTGGTTCGCGCGCTGTTGGTGAAGCCGGACTTGAGCGGGCCCACCCGCTGGATGAACTCCTCGACACCCATGTCGAACTGGGCGCGCTCCGGATCGAGCCCGGCGAAGGCTTCCTCCGCCATCTCCTGCGCGAGCGCGCAGAGGGCCCGCGAGCCCCGCACCTCCGTGTAGAGGAAGAAGTCGCCGTCGAAGACCCGGGCGCGGCGTTCGTCGTCCGGCAGATGGCGATTGAGGTAGAGCGTGGTCATCGGCGTCACCCCGCGTGCCGCGGCGCCCGGTCTGGACCGACCGAGGCTGACCTAGGCAATTTCTAGGAAAATTATAGGACAACCGCAGGGCCTGTCATCCCCCTTTTGCGAGGGGCGCCATACGGCGGGGCTGCCGCCCTATCGATCCCCCGCCGGCAAGGGCTGGCCGAGCGCTTGCCGGATGGTCGCCGCGACGCCTGCCGCGCCGCCGGCGGCGTCGATCCGCCGCCAGTCGATGCGGCTCGTGTCCATCGCCGCCTGGGCACGCACGACCTCGACATCGGCATCCGACGCATCGCCGGTCCGCCCTGCCACCCGGTCCTCCAGGATGGCCTGAGCGGCCTCGAGCCAGAACCCGGCGAAGGGTGCGCCCCGGGCCGCCGCGGCGGCGGCGATCCGCTGCCGCTGCCAGCCCTGGCCGAAGACCCCGTCCGCGATCACCGTCCGCCCCGCCTCGAGCAGCACCTCCGCCCGGGCCGCGAGGCGCTCGAAGACCTCGGTCGAGACGGCCTCGGCATAGGCCTCAGCCGGCAGCGTCGCCTCCGGCTCGGCGCCGAAGAGCCGTTTGCGGATCACGTCCGAGCGCAGCACGAACGCACCCGGCATGGCCCCCATCCCCGGCGCCAGCAGCCGGGCCACGGTCGACTTGCCGGTGCCGGAACGGCCGCCGATGGCGATCAGCCGGGGTGGCACCGGCTCGAGCGCGCGGCTGGCGAGGTCGAGATAGCCGCAGGCCGGTGCGCCATGACCGGCGAATCCCTCGACCTTGGCGCGCACGGCCGCCCGGATGGAGAGGAAGAGCGGCAGGAGCGCCATGCCGGCATCGTCCTCGCACCGCTCGTTCCAGGCCTGCAGCAGGCCCTGCGCCGCGGGCCGGTAGCCGCGATCGACGAGGTCCATGACGAGGAAGGCGAGGTCGTAGAGCAGGTCGACCCGGGCGAAGGCATCGTTGAACTCGATGCAGTCGAAGAGCACCGGGTGGCCGTCGAGCAGCACGATGTTGGCGAGGTGCAGGTCGCCGTGGCAGTGGCGGACGAGGCCGGCGGCGCGGCGCGCGTCGAGGAGCCCGGCCTGCCGGTCGAGCTCGGCGGCCGTTCGTGCCACGAGCGCCTCGACCGGCTCGCTGGCGAAAACCGCCGGCACCGAGCGCCTCAGATCCTCGGCATTGCCGTCCGCCACCTCGCGCATGGCAGCGGCGCCGCCCGCCTCGACCAGGGGTTCCAGGCGCTCGTGAAACGCGGCAATGGTCCGGGCCAGCGCCTCGACCAGGGCCGCGTCCAGCTCGCCACGTTCGGCCACATGGTCGAGCCGGCCGGCCTCCGGAAAGCGGCGCATCTCCAGGAGCCATTCCACGGGCTCGCCAGGCTCGTCCAGAGCGAGGCCGGACGCGGACGCGACCACCGGCAGGACGCGCTCATAGATTTCGGGTGCCGTGCGCCGGTTCAGCCGCAGCTCGGCCTCGAGCGCCGCCTGGCGGGCTTCGAGCGTGGTGAAGTCGAGAAAGCTGAAGGCCACGGGCTTCTTCAGCTTGTAGGCGCGGTCCGGGGTCAGCAGAATGATGGCGGCATGCGTCTCGATCCGCTCGACCGGCCCGGGCAGCAGGGCCGCGATCGCGTCGACCCCCGCCTTGTCGTGCCCCCCGCCCGTCTCTACATGACTGGTCAGTGAAACCTCCTGTTTTCCGAGAGATCCATGGACATTCGCCGCGGCACCCTCGCCCTCATCGGTAACACACCACTGGTGCGCCTCAACCACCTGTCGGACGAGACCGGCTGCGAGATTCTCGGCAAGTGCGAGTTCATGAACCCGGGCGGCAGCATCAAGGACCGGGCGGCGCTCGCCATCGTCGAGGATGCCGAGGCCAGGGGCCTGCTGCGGCCGGGCGGCGTGATCGTCGAGGGCACGGCGGGCAACACCGGCATCGGCCTCGCCGTGGTCGGCAACGCCAAGGGCTACCGGACGGTGATCGTCATCCCCGAGACGCAGAGCCAGGAGAAGAAGGACATGCTCCTGGCCCAGGGTGTCGAGCTCATCCAGGTGCCGGCCGTGCCGTACCGGGATCCCAACAACTACGTGAAATATTCCGGCCGCCTCGCCGCCGAGCTCGCCGAGAAGGAGCCCAACGGCGCCATCTGGGCGAACCAGTTCGACAATACCGCCAACCGGACGGGCCACTACCGCCAGCTCGGCCCCGAGATCTGGCGCCAGACGGATGGCGAGGTGGATGCTTTCACCTGCGCTGCCGGGACGGGCGGGACGATCGCCGGCGTCGGCCAATACCTGAAGGAGCAGAACCCCAAGGTCCGCATCCAGCTCGCCGACCCGATGGGTGCCGCCCTCTACCATTTCTACAAGCATGGCGAGCTCAAGGCCGAGGGCAGCTCGATCACCGAGGGCATCGGCCAGGGCCGGATCACCGCCAACCTCGATGGCGCGCCGATCGACGACGCGTACCAGATCCCCGACGAGGAGGCGCTGCCGGTGGTCTTCGACCTGATCCGGCGCGAGGGCCTGGTTCTCGGCGGCTCGTCCGGCATCAACGTCGCCTCGGCCGTCCGCCTCGCCCGCGAGCTCGGCCCGGACCACACCATCGTCACCGTGCTCTGCGACTCCGGCAGCCGCTACACATCGAGGCTCTTCAACCCTACCTTCCTTGCCGGGAAGCATCTGCCGATCCCGCCCTGGATGAAGCCGGGCGCGTGAGCGGCCCGCCAGGGAGCAGCACCTTGACCGACCCTCTCGTCTCGACCGACTGGCTCGCCGAGCGCCTGGAGGCGCCCGACATCCGCCTCGTCGACTGCACCTGGTTCATGCCCGCCGAAGGTCGCGACCCGAAGGCGGAGCACACGGCGGCGCATCTGCCCGGCGCCGTCTTCTTCGACATCGATGAGATCTCGGAGAGCGACACCGACCTGCCGCACATGCTGCCGAGCCCGGCGAAGTTCTCGGCCCGGGTGCGCAAGCTCGGGCTCGGCGACGGCGTGCGCATCGTCGTCTACGACAACAACCGCTTCTACGCCTCCGCCCGCGTCTGGTGGATGTTCCGGGTGATGGGCCACGAGGACATCGCCGTGCTCGATGGCGGGCTCGCCAAATGGCGCGCCGAGGGCCGTCCCGTCGACGATGTGCCCGTTCGCCCGACCGAGCGCCATTTCACCCCGCGGCTGAACAACTTCCTCGTGCGCGATCTCGAGCAGATGCGCGCCAACCTGACCAGCCGGCGCGAGCAGGTGGTCGACACCCGCTCGGCCGCCCGGTTCACGGGCAGCGTCGCCGAGCCGCGCGAGGGGCTCCGGGCCGGCCACATCCCGGGCTCGCGCAACCTGCCGGCCAGCGACCTCGTCACCGCCGAGGGCACGCTCAAGGACGCGCAGGCGCTCACCGCCCTCTTTGCAGCCGCCGGGGTCGATCTCGACCAGAAGCTCACGACGAGCTGCGGCTCCGGGGTCTCGGCCGCCGTCGCCAGCCTGGCGCTCGCCCGGCTCGGCCGGCCCGACGTGGCGCTCTACGACGGCTCATGGACCGAATGGGGGAGCCGCCCCGACACGCCGGTGGCCCGCTGACCCGGCGGGCATTCGGGGTGCAGGAGCGACCTTTCGGCGGCTGGCCCTCGCCGCTCAGTGCGGCGAAAGCCACCGGTGCCCAGAACCGGCTGGGCCAGATCGTGCTCGATGGCGAGCGCGTTCTCTGGCTCGAGGGGCGGCCGGCCGAAGGCGGCAGGGTTTCCCTCATGGCCCTGGACCGGCCGGGCGGCGGCAGGCAGGCCACCGAGCTGACCCCGGCGCCGCTCAACGTTCGCACGCGGCTGCACGAATACGGTGGGTCGTGTGTCGCCGCGCGGGATGGCCTCGTCGTCCTGGTGAATGACCGCGACCAGCGTCTGTATCGCCGGGACGCCGACGGCTCGATCCGGCCGATCAGCCCCGACACCGGCGGGTCATTGCGGTTCGCCGAGCCCCTGATCGACTGGCAGCGCCAGCGCGTCGTGGCCGTGGCCGAGGACCACCGCACCGGCGGCGAGCCGGCCAACCTTCTGGTCGCCCTGCCGCTCGCCGGCGGCGAGCCGGTGATTCTGGCCGAGAGCCACGATTTCTTCGCCTGTCCGCGCCTGTCTTCCGATGGCCGCCGGCTCGCCTGGCTGGTCTGGGACCATCCGGACATGCCCTGGGACGCGACGCGGCTGATGACAGCACGGCTGGCTTCGGACGGAACGCCGACCGACGTGAGTTGTGTCGCCGGGGCGGGTGGCGGTGAGGCGGTGCTGCAGCCGGAGTTCCTGCCCGACGGGCGGCTCCTCTACCTCAGCGACCGCACGGGCTTCTGGAACCTCTGGCAGGAGGGCGGCGAGGCACCCCTCTTGGAGCGCGACAGCGATTTCGGCGGCCCCCTCTGGCAGGTCGGCAACCGCTGGTGGACGCCCATCGACGCGAGGCGCTGCCTCGTCGCCTGGGGCGAGGACGGTCTCGGCCGCCTCGGCATCCTCCACCTCGAGGACGGCCGGCTCGCGACCATGGATCTGCCCTTCGCCGACTTCACCGAGATTCACGCCGCCGGCGGCCGGGCCGTCTTTCGCGGCTCGGCGCTGGACCGCACGGCCGAGATCGCGGCCCTGGACCTCGAGAGCCGCAAGCTGGAGATTCTCTGTGCCGCCGGGCCGCTCGAGCTCGATCCGGCCTGGATCTCGGCACCTCGACCGATCAGCTTTCCGAGCCGCAACGGCCGCACCGCGCACGCTTTCCACTACCCGCCGACCAACCCGGACTTTCGCGCACCCGAGGGCGAGAAGCCGCCCTTGATCGTCCGCAGCCATGGCGGTCCGACCAGTGCCACCTCGCCGGCGCTCCGCCTCGGCTACCAGTTCTGGACGAGCCGCGGCTTCGCCATCGTCGACGTCGACTATGCCGGCAGCACCGGCTACGGGCGCGCCTATCGCGACAGCCTGCGCGGCCAGTGGGGCATCGCCGATGTCGAGGACTGCATCGCCGCCGCCGAGCACCTCGTCGCCGAGGGGCTGGCCGACCCCGATCGCCTGGTCATCAGCGGCGGCAGCGCCGGCGGCTTCACCACGCTCGCCGCCCTCACCTTCCACGACACCTTCAAGGCCGGCGCCTCGCATTACGGCATCGGCGATCTCGAAGCGTTGATGCGGACCACCCACAAGTTCGAGGCGCGCTATCTCGACCGGCTGATCGGCCCCTGGCCCGAAAGCGCCGAGGTGTACCGCGAGCGCTCGCCCATTCACCACACCGACCGGCTGAGCTGCCCGCTCATCCTCTTCCAGGGCCTCGAGGACAAGGTGGTGACGCCCGACCAGGCCTGGGCCATGCGCGACGCGCTGCGCGCCAAGAAGCTGCCCGTCGCCTGCCTCGAGTTCGAGGGCGAGGGCCACGGCTTCCGCTCGGCGGACGTGCAGAGGACGGTGCTGCTCGCCGAATATGCCTTTTATTGCCGGATTTTCGGCATCGTCCCGGCGGAGCCTTTGCCACCGATCGAGATCGAGAACCTGGACTGTCGGGGGAATCAGTGATGAGGAGCCTTGGCTTCGGACTGGCGCTGCTGCTGGCGGCCCATGCAGCGAAGGCCGGCGAGCCGGTGGTCGAGGGGGTCGAGGCGCGCCCGGAGGCCGCCGGCACCTGGCGGTTCGACGTCACCGTCCGGCACGGCGACGAGGGCTGGGATCACTATGCCGACAAGTGGGTGGTGCTGACGCCCGACGGGCAGGTGCTCGGCGAGCGCGTGCTCCTGCACCCCCACGAGGACGAGCAGCCCTTCACCCGCTCGCTCGGCGGCGTGGCGATCCCGCCCGGCACCGACGAGGTCCTGGTCCAGGCCGAGGACAGCGTGCACGGCCCGGGCCCGACCCTCGCCGTGCGTCTCGGCCCGTAGATGACGAGCACCCTTGCCGACCGGGGCCGCTGACCGATAGACCCGGGCCGAAGGCGGCGCACCGGCCGCTCGGAAGGGGACGCAGATGACCACGAATGCTCTGAAACGCCGCGTGCTGGCCGGCGAGCCCGTTTATGGCGCCTGGCTCGGCCTCGCCGATGCTGCCGTCGCCGAGCTCATGGCGCATGCCGGCTACGATTTCCTGATCCTCGACCAGGAGCACGGCCCCGGCAGCCTGGAGACGGCCGCCGACGTCATGCGTGCGGCCGAGGCCGCCGGCTGCCCCCTGGTCGTCCGCGTGCCCTGGAACGATCAGGTCTATCTCAAGCGCATCCTCGATCTAGGCGCCACCTCGGTGATGATTCCGCTGCTCGAGGGTGCGGAGGCGGCCAAGGCCGCGGTGGCCGCCTGCCGCTACCCGCCGCACGGCACGCGCGGCTACGCGGCGCCGTCCCATCGCTGCACCCGCTGGGGCAAGGACGCCAATTATCTCGCCGAATGGAACGACCGGCTCATGATCCTGGGCCAGCTCGAGAGTGCCAGGGCCGTCGACGAGGCGGCGGCGATCGCCGCCGTCGACGGCATCGACATGCCGTTCATCGGCATCAACGACATGGCGGGCTCGATCGGCCGCCTCGGCCAGCTCGACCACCCGGAGGTCAGGGAGCTGGTCGAGCGCTGCGAGAGGAACCTGCGCCCCTCCGGCAAGCCGCTCGGCACCGTTCCTTCGGCGATGCGCACCGTGCCCGAGCTCTTCGCCGCCGGCTACACCATGGTCGCGGGTGCCGTCGACTCGATGCTGCTGCGCAAGGCGGCGCTCGCCGACCTCGAGGCGCACCGACCGGGCGCCTGACGCCCCGCCTCAGCGCCGGCCGGACGCCGCCGCGGCTTCGAGCACACTGCCGACACCTTCGGCGATCAGGGGCAGCACCGGGGTCATGAAGCAGCGCACGCCGAGAGCGGTGTAACGCGCGACATTCTGGTGGCCGAGCAGCAGCGTGCCGGGGGTGCGACCGGCGGCGGCGATGCGCTGCAGGGTCCGGTCGATGGTGCCCTGCACCTCCGGGTGCTGGATCTTGCCGATGTGGCCCATGGAGGCGGCGAGGTCCGAGGGGGCCACGAAGAAGACGTCGATATGGTCGACGGCGAGGATGGCATCGAGGTTCTCGACCGCCTTCGCATCCTCGATGAGGGCGATCAGCATGGTCTGGTCGTTGGCGACCTCGAGGTAGTCGGGCACGCCGAAGCCCTGCCGGCCCGTGAAGAGCCCGCGCCGCCCGATCGGCGCGAACTTGGCGGCCTCGACGAAGCCCTTGGCATCGTTGGCGGTGTCGACATGCGGCACGCAGATGGCCTGGGCGCCGAGATCGAGGACACGGTAGATCGTGCCGTAGTCCAGCGAATTGACGCGGACGATCGAGGTCATACCCCAGAGGTCGCAGGCCCGGGTGAGGTCGCCGATATGGCCGTAGTCGACCGGACCGTGCTCGGCCTCGAGCCAGACCGCGTCGAGCCCCATCGGGCCGATCTGGTCGATGAGGTCGCTCGAGGCGAGCCCGCCGAGCGAAACGACGATCCCCCCGGCCGCGAGCTTCTCCTTGGCGCGGTTAGGCCGAATTTTGCCCATCATTCGCTCCTTCTCCGGAAATCCTGTCCCTGCATCCTCAGAAGCCGTGCACCCGCGGCAGCCAGAGGACGACCATCGGGACATACGTGACGATCACCGACCCCGCAATCAGGGGCGGCCGGAACGACACCTCGGCCCCGGAGACGCGGCCCGATCCGCTTGACAGGCCGGTCATCGTTCGGCCCCCTGAGCCCCAGGCCTTGCGGGAACACGATCCTGCGGCGAGCAGGGCAAAATAAGGTGAATGATGGCTGACCGACGCATTCTCCTGGCCGGCATCCAGCACGAGACCAACGGCTTCTCGAACCTACGGACGACCCTCGCCGACTTTCGCAGCTATCAGTATGCCGAAGGTTCGGCGATCATCGAGCGCTATGCCGGGAGCGGGACCGAGATCGGCGGGATGATCAGGGGCGCTGCCGCCGCCGGGCTCGAGCTCGTCCCCACACTCTTCACCTTCGCCATGCCCGCCGGCCTCGTCGAGGCCGGGGCGTTCGAGAAACTTCTCGGCGTCATCGAGCACCATGCGCGACCGCTCGCCCCCTTCGACGGCGCGCTCGTCGTCCTGCACGGGGCCATGGATGTGGCGGGCCGGGAGGATGCCGATGCCGGGGTCGTGCGTTTTGTGCGGGGGTTTCTCGCACCCAACGCGCCCGTCGTTGCCACGCTCGACTATCACGCGAACATCTCGCAAGGGCTGGTGGACGCGGCCGACGTCCTCGTCGGCTACGACACGTTCCCGCACAGCGATTTCTTCGAGCGGGGCGAGGAAGCGGCCTCGATCCTGGGCCGGCTGCTCGACGGGATGGAGCGACCGGCCAAGGCTTTCCGCAAGCTGCCGCTTTTGCCGGCGACGGTGAAGCAGGCGACGACCGCACCACCCATGGCGCGGATTCTCGCGGCGGCGCACGCGGCGGAGGGCCGGCCAGGAGTCCTGACCTGCACCGTCGCCGCCGGCTACACCTACGGCGACGTGCCTCATCTGGGTGCCGCGGTGCTGGCTTACGGCGAGGCAGCGGCAGCGACGGCCGCCGCCGATCATGTCGCCGGTCTTCTGTGGGCGGCGCGCAGCGAGCTCCGGGCCGATCTCGTGGCACCTGACGAGGCGGTGGCGCGGGCGATGCGCGCCGGGCGGGGGCCGGTGGTGCTGGTCGACGCGGCCGACAATCTCGGCGGCGGTGCGCCGGGCGACGGCACCGTGCTCCTGGCCGAGCTCCTGCGCCAGCAGGCCCAGGGTGCCCTCGTCGTGCTCTGGGATCCCGAGGCCGTCGAAGCGGCGGCCGGCGTGGGCGTCGGTGGCCGTTTCATCGGCGCCATCGGCGCCAAGGCCGACCGGCATCACGGCACGCCCGTGCCGGTCGAAGGCGACGTCCGGTTCGTCGGGCCGAAGACCTATGTGCGCGACGGCAGCTACATGAAGGGCACGCGCGTCGACATGGGCCACGTCGCGGTGCTGCGTGTGCAGGGCACGACCATCGTCCTGACCAGCCTGCGTGTTCCGCCCTTCGATGCCACTCACCTGCGCTGCCTCGGCCTCGATCCCGCGGCACAGCAGATCCTGGTGGTGAAGTCCGCGGCCGCCTGGCGTGGCGCCTTCGGCGACGTCGTGGCTGACGCCATCCTCACCGACACGCCCGGCATCTGCTCGCAGCGGCCGGATCGCCTGCCCTATTCGCGCCTTCGCCGGCCGGTCTATCCCATCGATCCGGCTGTCGTCTGGACGCACTCATGACGCCGTCGATCGTCATTTCGGCGAGGTTGGCGGGAGCCGGCCGCCGGGCCGGTTCGCCGCAGGGCCGGGAGCGGCGCCCTAGCCGATCCAGACCTTGTTGAACTGGTGGTAGTTGGTCGGATGGGGCGGGTAGCCGTGCACCGTCGTCTTGGCGATGGTGTAGACCGGCTGCCAGACCGGCAGGATGACGAAGGCGTCGTCGCGCATGATCTGCTCGACACGCTCCATCAGCACCTTTCGCTCCTCGACGTCGAGCACCGCCTCGGCCGCGTCGAGCGCCGCCTCGAACGCCGGGTTGTTGTAGTGGCTCTCGTTCCAGGGGACCCCGGCGCGATAGCCGACCGAGAGGACCATGGTGCCGAGCGGGCGGTGGGTCCAGGAGGTGGCGCCGAACGGCGTCTGCGTCCAGATCTCCCAAAAACGCGAGGACGGCATGACGTTGATGCCGAGGCGGATGCCTGCATCCTGCATCTGGTCGCGCATCGCCTCGCAGACCGACTGCTGCCAGACGCCGTTGGTGTTGCCGACGTCGATGGTGAGGTCGATGCCGTCGGGGTAGCCGGCCTCGGCGAGGAGCGCCTTGGCCGCGTCGATGTCGCGCTCAAGCGGCGGCAGCGGGAACCACTCGGGATGGACCGGGGCCACGTGGTAGTCGTCGCCGACGTCGCCGGCCTCGCCGAACACCAGCTCGCGGATGCGCGCCCGGTCGAGCGAGAGCTGCATGGCCTGGCGCAGCTTGACGTTGTCGAAGGGCGCCACATCGACCTGCATGCGGCAGGCGAGCGTCTGGGCGGTGCGGGCCGGCAGAATCTGGCCGTCCAGCGCCTCGGCGAAGGCGAGCTGCTCGTGGCCGAAGGAATAGATGGCGTCGACATCGCCGCCGGCGAAGGCGACGAGCTGGTTCTCGGGGTCGAAGTTGAAGTAGCGGATCTCGTCCAGATAGACCTTGCCGCCCCAGTACTCGAAGGGCTCGCCATTGGTCATCTCGGTGACCCGGTTGAGCGAGCAGCGGTCGCCGACCGCGAGCTCGACCAGCGTGTAGGGGCCGGTGCCGATCGGGTTGTCGGAGAAGGGTGCGGTGAACGACGGATGGAGGATGGCACAGGGGTAGTTGTAGAGGTCCTCGGGGAAGGAAAGCACCGGCTGCCTGGTGTTGAAGCGGATGGTCAGGTCGTCGACCACCTCGATGGCCCCGTCGCGCAGGCGCTTGGTGGTCTTCGGCGTGCCGTCCTCGTTCTTCTCGCCCGTGTCGACATCGTCGACCAGGGCCGCGATGGACGAAAGACCGACATTGGAGGAGCCGACCGCCGGATCGACCCAGCGCTCGACGTTCCACTTGACGTGCTCGGCGACGAAGTCGTCGCCATTGTGCCACTTGACGCCTGGCCGGAGGTGGAAGGTCCAGGTCCTGAGGTCGTCGGAGGCTTCCCAGCTCTGCGCCAGCATCGGCCGGGTGATGTTGTCCGGCCCAGTCATCGCCAGGTACTCGATGACGTGGCGGGCCTGGTTGGACATCTCCGTCCAGCTGAAGGCGGCCGGGTCGTCCACGCGCTGCACCATCATGGCGACGGTCAGCACACCGCCCATGACGGCATCGGGATCGTCCGGCGGGAAGGGCATGTCGTCGGCCGCCATGGCCGGCGCCGGCAGGCCCGCCATGGCGTAGGCCGCCGAGGCGCCGACGCCGAGGAGTGCCGCGACGCGGACAAAGGAGCGGCGGTCGAGGCGGCCCCGTTCCATGAGATCGAGCGCCTCGTTCACCTTCGGGTGCAAACGGCCGGGCTTCGAGCGCGTGGTCATCGGTTCTCTCCCTACCCTGCTCGGGGTCTGATCGTGGCGGGAGGGGAACCCCTCGGGCCTCCGAGGTCAAGCCAAAAACCGCAAGGGCTGGACGAGGTGGCTATTGGCGCCGCAAACTGTCCACCACGATGAAAGAGCCGGTCAAAGCGATGCTGGAGACGATCGACCGTCACGCCGCCTCGACGGCGGAGGTGCTCGGCCGCGACCACATCGACCCCCGCGTGATGGCCGCGGTCTCCCGGGTGCCGAGGGAGCAGTTCGTCCCGGAGGACGAGCGCCATCTGGCCCATGGCGACCATCCGCTGCCGATCGGCCATGGCCAGACCATCTCGCAGCCCTTCATCGTGGCGTTCATGACCGACCTCCTCGACCTGCAGCCGGCGCATCGCGTGCTCGAGGTCGGCACCGGCTGCGGCTATCAGGCGGCCGTGCTGGCGGAGCTCGCCGATTCGGTCGACACGATCGAGGTCGTGCCGGAGCTGGCGGCCGCAGCGCGGGCCCAGCTGGCCCGGCTCGGCTATGCCAACGTCCGGGTCCATGTCGGCGACGGCCGGCTCGGCCTCGAGGATCGGGCACCCTTCGATCGCATCATCGTGACGGCAGCGCCCGAGCGGGTGCCGGAGGCGTTGACCCGCCAGCTCGCCCCGGGTGGCCGACTGGTCATTCCGGTCGGCGCCGGCCCCTGGCAGCAGACGCTCCTGATCGTCGAGAAGGATGAAGAGGGCCGCCTCGCCGAGCGGCGGACGATCGGCGTCGCCTTCGTCCCGCTGGTGGCGGGCGACGCCTGACGCGGTCAGGCGGGCAGTGGCACGTTCGACCAGATGTCGGCGAGTGAAATCGTGATGCCGGGCGGGTCGAGCACAAGCTCGCCCTCGGTCCGGATGGTCGCAAGGAAATGCCCATCGCCATCGGCGCGACGCTCGTGATGGAGCAGGCGGCGCTCCTCCTGGCTGACGAAGAGATAGTGGCGGACGGCGGGATGGCGGAGATAGAGGTCGAGCTCGTGGCCCAGATCGTCGCGCTCCGACGAGGGTGAGGCGATCTCGACGACGACCAGCGGCTCCTCGACCCTGGGCTGTGCCAGATCGACCTCGGCGCAGGTCACGACGATGTCCGGAATAAGCGAGGAGCTGGCGACCTCGACAATGGCGCCATCGGCGAGGACGAGGCAGGGGCGGCCGCGCAAGGCGACGTTCAGGGCGGCGGCAAGGTTCGTCTTGACGAGCGTGTGCCGCAGGGAGCCGGGCGCCATCATCCGCGGCATCCCCTCGATGAACTCCCACGTCGCGGGCTGGCGCTGGTGCCAGAGGCGGAAGTCGTCCAGCGTTCGGGGCAGATCGGTGTCGGGGCGTGCTCGGGCCATGCGAAACCTCACTCGGGCCGTCATATGATAGCTCAATCGCCTACGACATGCGACCTCGAGGCCATCTCGCCAAATGGGGCAGGCCCCCGATGACGCAGATTGGCGAAGGGAACGGGTGATGGATTGCTCGCTGCAAGCGGAGGACAGGCCTTGACCGAGACCTTTCGCCTCGCGCTTCGGGCCGTGAATCTCGGACGCGCCGTCAGTGGATTGGACGACTGGCTCGGGCAGGTCGAAACGCGGGCTCGCGAGGCCGTCTCGGCCGGGGCGCGGCTGCTGCTGATGCCAGAATATGCGAGCGAGGCGTGGCTCGGCTTCAAGCCGGCGGGGTTGCCGCCCACAGGCGAGATCGCGTGGCTGGCGGGCGTCGCCGAAGCGGCCCTGCCCGGCCTGCAGGGGATCGCCGAAAGGTGCGGCATAGCGCTCCTGCCGGGCACCATGCCCTGGGCGGTCGCTGGTGCCTTTCGCAACCGGGCCTGGCTGATCCGCCCCGACGGCCGACTCCTCGCCCAGGACAAGCTCTGCCTGACACCTTTCGAGCGCGACCCGGAAAGCTGGACGCTCGCGCCCGGCGACCGGCTCCGCCTCTTTGCGCTCGATGGCTGGCGCTGCGCCGTGCTGGTCTGCCTCGACGTGGAGATGCCGGCCCTCGCCTGCCTGCTGGCGCCACTGCACCTGGATCTCGTCCTGGTGCCGTCGATGACCGACGCGACCTCGGGGCACGCCAGGGTCTTCGGCTGTGCCAGGGCGCGGGCGGTCGAGCTGATGTGCGCCGTCGCCTGCAGCGGGGTGGTCGGCTCGGCACCGGGCAGCACCCAGAACCCGAGAAACGTCTCGGGCAACGCGGTCTACCTGCCGTGCGAGCCCACGCTCGGCTCGACCGGCGTGCTGCTCGCCACACCGGTGACGGACGGGTGTCACGGCGAGGAGCCGTTCGATGTGGTGGACCTGCCGCTCGGCGTCATTCGCGCCATACGTGCTGAGGGCGGGGAGGTCTGGCCCGGTGCCTGGTCGGCGGCGGGGGTCCAGATCGAGCTCGAGGGTTCCTAGGCCGGCAGCGCCCGGCAATAGGCTTCCGCCGCGGCGAGGTCGGCCCGGAGCGTGGCGTGGCGGCGGGCCTGCTCGGCCTCGAGACCCCAGCGCTCGATCTCGAAGAGCTCCTCGAGGAGGGCAAGGTCGAAGGCGGTGGCCGGGTCGAGCTCGCCCATCAGCATGGCCTGGCCGAGGACGATCGAGCCGGTCAGGCGCGTGGTCGCGTGCAGGCCGGCGAGGTGCCAGTCGTCGAGGCGGGTGGTGGCTCGCCGCAACGCCTCGAGCGACGCCGACGGTTGCGGCAGGGGATCGATGGCCGTCGTCACCAGGAGCGGGGCGTCGAGACGCCGGGCGGCCCAGTCGAGCCAGGGCTGCCAGCGGGCCGCCTGGCGCTCGGCGAGGTCGGATGGAGCGCCGGTGCGGTAGCAGAGGAGATCGGCCTCGGCATAGCCCTGGATCTCGGCGATGGCGTCGTCGCGGCGCCTGGGTAGCTGGTCGGTCACGGTGCTGGCGAGCCGGGTGACGCCCATGCTCTCCGGCCGGATGGTCTCGCCCTGCGCCGCCCATTCACTGGCAACCGCCTCAGCCAATGCCGACGTCGGCAGGGCCAGGAGGCGGCGGCCGGGGGTGCGGATCGGCCGGTCGTCGAGCAGCACGGTGTGGCCGCCCTCGCCACTGCCCGTTGTGCAGGCCTTGTAGAAGCGCTTCATACGAGGTCGAGCAGGTCGTTCAGCCGGTCGATGACGTGCGCCGCACCGGCCGTGCGGAGCACCTCCGGCGCATGGTTGCCGTAGGACACGCCGATCGAGCGACAACCGGCGAGCCGGCCCATCTCGATGTCCCAGGTGGTGTCGCCGATGATCCAGGTGGCGTCGGCGGCGGCACCGGTCTCGCGCATCGCCGCTTCCAGCATCGAGGGGTGCGGCTTCGAGGGATGGAGGTCCGCCGTCTGCAGGGTGACGAAGTAGCGTTCCAGCGCATGCCGCTCGAGAATCTGGACGAGGCCGCGCATCGTCTTGCCGGTGGCGACACCCATCACCGCACCGCGCGCGGCCAGGGCATCGAGCGTCTCGAGAACACCCTCGAACAGGGGCTCGTCGTGGTCCGGCATGGCGCGACGGGCGAAGAACGCCTCGCGGTAGGCTTCGGCGATGCGCCGCCCCATCTCGGGATCGTCGCGGCCGAGCAGCATGCGCATGGCGGGCTCGAGCGAGACGCCGACGATGTGCCGGATGCGCTCGACCGAGGGGGCGACGAGGCCGACCGCGGCGAAGGCGTCCTGCGCGCAGGCGACGATAACCGCCTGGCTGTCGACGAGCGTGCCGTCGCAGTCGAAGACGATGAGCTGGGTCATGATCCACCGTTTGGTTGCGCCTGCTAGGTCGGGCTATAGTTCTCGCGGGTCAAGTGGGGACGATGCCGATGGGCGACCTCGCCGAACGCCGGATGACGCTGGCCGAGTTCCTCGTCTGGGACGACGGCACCGACACGCGCTACGAGTTCCTGCGCGGCCAGCCGCGCGCCATGGCGCCCGCGAGCGGACGACACGGGGTCATTCAGCGAAATGCCGGCCGGGCCATCGAGGCCCGAATCGGACTGCAGGGACCATGCCGCGTGGTCGACCAGGCTGGCATCCTGCTCACCGTGCGCGGTGACGAGCGGTTCTACGTGCCGGACCTGGCCCTGACCTGCCGACCGGTGACGGCCTCGCCTTACATCGACGAGCCGAAGCTGATCGTCGAGGTGGCCTCGCCATCGACCGGCCGGACCGACAAGGACGTCAAGGTGCCGGACTACTGCGCGCTTTTGAGCGTCGACGAGGTCTGGCTGATCCAAAGCCAGCGACCGCTGATGCAGGTCTGGCAGCGGCTGGACGGGCAGTGGATCGGCAGCCTGCCGCTCCGGCTCGGCCAGGGCTTCGCGAGCCGGCTGCTCGGTGGCGAGGTCAGGGTGGACGACATCTTCGCCGGCACCGGGCTGGAGCTGCCGGAGGAAGAGCCGGCAGACGCGGATCAGCCCTCCTCCGGCCAGTCCTGAAGCCGGCTGAACTTCAGCGCCTCGGCGTCGAGGCCGAGCCAGGCGAGACCCTCCCTGAAATGCCGGGGCGCCTCGGCGGTGAGGCGGAGCGGTGGGCCCTTGCCGCGTGGCAGCTCGATCTCGCGGGCATGCAGCATCAGCCCCTCGGGCGCCGTCGCCGGCTGCTCCCTGCCGGCCACGGGGGCATATTTGCGATCGCCCACGATCGGCGTACCGATCGCCGCCATGTGGGCGCGGAGCTGGTGGGTGCGGCCGGTGCGTGGCATGAGGCCGACCCAGGCCGCCACCTTGCCGGTGCGCGCGATGACGCGGAAATCGGTCTGGGCGCGCCTGGCGTCGAGCGCATCCGGCGTCATCCGCTCGAAGCCCTTGGCCCCGGCCTTGCCGAGGCCGAGATCGATCAGCCCCTCGTTGCGGTCGGGGCTGCCCTGGACGATGGCCCAATAGAGCTTCCTCACCCGGTGCTGCTGGAAGGCGTGCATCAGCTCGCGCGCCACGGTTGCGTCGCGGGCGAGGACGAGCAGGCCGCTCGTGTCCCGGTCGAGGCGATGAACCAGCTTCGGCCGCTCGCCCTTGCGCGCCAGGGCATCGAGCATGCCGTCGACATGGCGGGTGGTCTTGGTGCCGCCCTGCACGGCGAGACCCTCGGGCTTGGCCAGCACCACCAGCCGATCGTCATCGTGGATGACGAGACTCTTAATGAAGCGCGCGTCGGCCTCGCTCGGGCCACGACGCTCGGCTGCCGCGGCGAGCTCCATGGGCGGCACGCGGATCGTCTGGCCGGGCTGGACGCGCGTGCCGGCCTCGACCCGCTTGCCGTCGAGGCGAAACTGGCCGGTGCGCAGGAGCTTCTGCAGCTGGACGTGGCCGAGGGTGGGGAAATGCCGCTTGCACCAGCGATCGAAGCGGAGATCGGCCTCGCCGGCGGCCACCACGCGATGGGTGACGCCGCTCACGCCCCGCCCTCCCCCGAGCCGCGCGCGCGGCGCAGGCCCGCCAGATGCTGGAGCTTCTCCTTCAGGCGCTTCTCCAGGCCCTCTTCCGTCGGGTGGTAGAAGGACGGCCGTTCCATGCCTTCGGGGAAGTAGCCCTGGCCAGAGAAATGGTCCGGGGCGTCGTGGTCGTAGGCGTAGCCCTGGCCGTAGCCGAGCGCCTTCATCAGCTTGGTCGGCGCGTTGAGGATGTGGGCGGGTGGCATCAGCGAGCCGTGCTCCTTCGCACTGCGGCGGGCGGCGCCGAAGGCGCGGTAAATGGCGTTCGACTTGGGGGCGAGCGCCAGGTGCACGACCACCTGGGCCAGGGCCAGCTCGCCCTCGGGGCTGCCGAGCCGCTCATAGACCTCGGCCGCGGCGACCGCCTGGACGACCGCCTCGGGCTGGGCCAGGCCGATATCCTCGTTGGCCATGCGGATCATCCGCCGCGCGATGTAGCGCGGGTCCTCGCCGCCCTCGAGCATCCGGCAGAGCCAGTAGAGCGCCGCGTCGGGATCGGAGCCGCGCACCGACTTGTGCAGGGCCGAGATGAGGTTGTAGTGCGCCTCCTGCTGCTTGTCGTAGATCGGCAGGCGGCGGCTGAGCACATGGCCCATGGCCTCGACGTCGAGGGCCGGCTCGGCCGGCAGGTCGGCCAGGCTCTCGGCCATGTTCAAAAGATAGCGGCCGTCGCCATCGGCGAGCTCGGCGAGCCGTGCCCTGGCCGCCGGCTCGAGCGGCAGGGCATGGCCGATCGCCCTCTCCGCCCTGTCCAGGAGCTGCAGCAGCGCCGCCTCGTCGAGGCGGTCGAGCACGACCACGAGGCAGCGGGAGATGAGCGCCGGGTTGAGGGCGAAGGACGGGTTCTCGGTGGTCGCCCCGATCAGGCTCACCGTGCCGGCCTCGACCTCGTGCAGGAGCCCGTCCTGCTGGGCCCGATTGTAGCGGTGGATCTCGTCGATGAAGAGCACCGGGCGGCGACCGGCGGCGGCCAGTCGACGGGCACTCTCGAACGCCTTCCTGAGCTCGGCGACGCCGGACATGACGGCGGAGAGCGGCAGCAGCTCCTGGCCGACCTCCCGGGCCAGCAGGCGGGCGAGCGTGGTCTTGCCGCAGCCGGGCGGACCCCAGAGGATGAGCGAGCCGAGGTTCTTGTGGGCGAGCATCCGGCCGAGCGGCGAATCGGCGGCGAGCGCCGCGTCCTGCCCGACCACATCTTCCAGGGTCTGCGGCCGCAGGCGCTCGGCGAGCGGGGCATGGGCCGTGGCCCTGCGCTTCGCCGGCATCGGCGGCTCGGTCGCGAAGAGATCGGCCTCGGTCATGGCGATCGGCCGCCGCTCAACTGATCGTCAGATCGAAGAGCCGTCCGTCGCGGCGGACGGTCACGACCCAGCGACGCGCGTTCTCGTCGAGCATCCGCTCGAGCTCGGCCGTGCTCGCCACCACCTCGCCGTTGACGGCATGGATCGCGTCGCCCGGCCGCAAGCCCAGCCGGGTCGCGAAGGAACCGCGCTCGATCCCGAGCACAACGACCCCGGAATCGAACGGATCGAGCCCGAGGCCCTGGCTCAGGGCCGGCGAGAGGTTGGCGACGGTGGTGCCGCTGAGCGGCTGGTTGCCGTCGAGCGTGCGCCGATCGGCGGGCGGCTCGGCCGGGGCCGGCCGGAGCGGCAGGTCCAGCGTCAGGCGCTCGCCACGACGCAGCACGGTGAGCGGCACGGTCTGGCCTAGCGGCTCCAGCGCAAGGCGGAAATTGAGGCCGGGCGCGTCGTTGATTTCCACGCCGCCGACGGCCGTCACGACGTCGCCGGGTCGCAGGCCCGCGGCGGCGCCGGCGGCCTTGGGATGGACTCGTTCGATCAGCACCCCCTGCGGCCGGGCGAGGCCGAGCGCGTCCGCCGTGCTGTTGTCGATCGGCGCATACTCCGCCCCGAGCCACGGTCGCTCGGTGCCGGTGCCCTGCTCGATCCCGGCCAGCCGCGCCGCGACCAGGTTGGCCGGGATGGCGAAGCCGATGCCGATCGAGCCGCCGCCGCCGCGGGTGAAGATGGCGGTGTTCACGCCGATCAGCTCGCCGTCCATGGAGACGAGCGCACCGCCGGAGTTGCCGGGGTTGATCGCGGCATCGGTCTGGATGAAGGAGACGTCGCTGCGCCCGCCGGGCGTGGCCCGGGCCGCGGCCGAGACGATGCCGGAGGTCACGGTCTGGCCGATGCCGAACGGGTTGCCGATGGCCAGCACGAGATCGCCGACCTCGATCCTGTCGGAATCGCCGAGCGGCAGGACCGGCAGGTCCTGGCCGGGCTCGATGCGCAGGAATCCCAGATCGCTCAGCTCGTCGGAGAGCACGACCTCGGCCGGGAACTCGCGCCGGTCGCCGAGCACCACGGTGATCGCATCCGCGCCCTCGATGACGTGGCGATTGGTGACGATCAGCCCATCGGCCCGAACGATGACGCCCGAGCCCAGTGAAGCCTGCTCGCGCTGCTGGCGCGGCCGGCCCCGGCCGAACCGGCCGAGATCGCCGAAGAAGTGGCGGAAGATCGGGTCGTCGTAGAACGTGTCGGCTTCGCTCTGGACCGCCGTCCGCCGGGCCGTGACGCTGACCACGGCCGGTGCCGCAGCGCGCACCAGGGGCGCGAAGGAGAGGCGGACGGCCTCGGCGTCCTCCGGCACGACCCGCCGGATCGCCGGATCGGCGGGCGACGCGGCAAAGCTCGTATGGGCGGGTGGTGCCGCGCAGCCGAACCCGGCGACGAGGCAGAGAACGACGAGCAGGGCGCGCGCGAGCGGCGCCCGGCCGCAATCAGGCAGCGACTGCCTCGCCCTCGTCGTCATCGTGCTGCACCGGCCCCGAGTCCTGGCCCTTGGCGTCGACGTCGCGATCGACCAGCTCGATCACCGCCATCGGCGCATTGTCGCCGTAGCGGAAGCCGGCCTTCATGATCCGCACATAGCCGCCCGGGCGCTCCTTGTAGCGCGGGGCGAGCACGTCCATGATCTTGCCCGCCGTCGTTTCGCAGCGCAGCCGGGCGATCAGCAGCCGGCGGCTGTGCAGGTCGCCGCCCCTGCCGAGCGTGATCAACCGCTCGACGATCGGCCGCAGCTCCTTCGCCTTCGGCAGGGTCGTCGTGATCTGCTCGTGCTTGACCAGCGCCTGGACCATGTTCTGGAACATGGCCTGGCGGTGGCTCGCCGTCCTGTTCAGCTTGCGGCCGCTGTTCCCGTGACGCATCGCTCGTTACCCGGCGCGTTGCCGCGCCGGCCTCCTCATCAAAACGGTTCTTCGACCTTGCGAGCCAGCTCCTCGACGTTCTCGGGCGGCCAGCCGGCGACGTCCATGCCCAGATGGAGCCCCATATGCGCCAGCACCTCCTTGATCTCGTTCAAGGACTTGCGGCCGAAGTTGGGGGTCCGGAGCATCTCGCCCTCGGTCTTCTGCACGAGATCGCCGATATAGACGATGTTGTCGTTCTTCAGGCAGTTGGCGGAGCGCACCGACAGCTCCAGCTCGTCCACCTTGCGCAGGAGGTTCGGGTTGAACGGCAGCTCGGGGCGCCGCTCCGCCGCTTGGCCGACATGCGGCTCGTCGAAGTTGATGAACGGCCCGAGCTGGTCCTGGAGGATGCGCGCGGCCAGCGCCACCGCGTCGTCCGAGCTCACCGAGCCGTCGGTCTCGACCTGCATGACCAGCCGGTCATAGTCCGTCTGCTGGCCGACGCGGGCATTGTCGACCCGGTACATCACCTTGCGCACCGGGCTGTAGATGGCGTCGATCGCGATCAGCCCGATCGGCGCATCCTCGGACTTGTTGAGATGCGCCGGGACGTAGCCCTTGCCGCCGGAGATGGTCAGCTCCATCGAGACCTTGCCACCCTCGTCGACGTGGCAGATCACCTGGTCGGGATCCATGATCTCGACGTCGTGGGTGGTCTCGATCATGCCGGCGGTGACCACCTTCGGGCCCTCGGCCTTGAGGTAGACCCGCTTCGGCACGTCGCTGTGCAGACGGACGCCCATCGACTTCAGGTTCAGGACGATGTCGGTGACGTCCTCCCGCACGCCGGGGATCGACGAGAACTCGTGCAGCACGCCGTCGATCTGGATGGCCGAGACGGCGGCACCCTGCAGCGACGACAGCAGCACGCGCCGGAGCGCGTTGCCGATGGTGATGCCGAAACCCCGCTCCAGGGGCTCGACGATGATCGTCGCTTCCCTGTCCGGCCGCCGTCCGGGCTGGATGTTGAGCTTCTGCGGCTTGATCAGCTCCTGCCAGTTTCTTTGGATCACGAGCTACCTCGCAAGTCGGTGTGACGCCCTGTGACGACCGGGCCGTGAGGACGAGGCCATGATATCGAGGCCATGATGACGAAGGTCGCCACGCCAGCTGGTGGCGGTCGGCGACCGTTTGGGGTCGCGAACGAAAGTGTCAGACGCGGCGGCGCTTGCGCGGCCGGCAGCCATTGTGCGGGATCGGCGTGACGTCGCGGATGTTGGTCACGGTGAAGCCCACGGCCTGCAGTGCCCGGAGAGCCGACTCGCGGCCCGAGCCCGGCCCCTTGACCAGCACCTCGATGGTCCGCATGCCGTGCTCCATCGCCTTCTTGCCGGCCGATTCGGCGGCCATCTGCGCGGCGAACGGCGTCGACTTGCGCGAGCCCTTGAAGCCCTGGCTACCGGCGCTCGACCAGGAGATCGCGTTGCCCTGCGCGTCGGCGATGGTAATCATGGTGTTGTTGAACGTGGCGTTGACGTGGGCGATGCCGGAGCTGATGTTCTTGCGCTCGCGGCGTCGAAGCTTGGTGTCCTGCGCCATGGTCTACTTCTTCACCTTCTTCTTGCCGGCGATCGCCTTGGCCGGCCCCTTGCGTGTGCGGGCATTGGTATGGGTGCGCTGGCCACGGACCGGCAGGCCCTTGCGGTGCCGGAGGCCGCGATAGCAGCCGAGGTCCATGAGACGCTTGATGCTCATCGCCATCTCGCGGCGGAGATCGCCCTCGACCTTCAGGTCGCGGTCGATCGCCTCGCGGATGCGCGCGAGCTCGGCATCGCTCAGCGTGTTGACGCGCCGCTCGAACGGCACCTCGCACTGCTGGAGGATCTTCTCGGACGTCGTGCGGCCGACGCCATAGATATAGGTCAAGGCGATCCCGACCGGCTTCTGGGCCGGAACGTTGACACCGGCAATACGCGCCACCAGAGGTTCTCCCAAGCTTGCGAAGACAACGTGCAAGCGGTGCCGGGCTGGAGTTCCAGCCCAGAGCCGCCGGAGTATAGTTCCCGACCTCGGCCTGTCAATCGGCGCTTCGCGACGTCCTGTCGCAGGCACCGACGCCAGGCCTCGGCTCAGGTGCCGGAGGCGCGCCCGGGGGCGAGCGCCGCCTCGATCTCGGCCGCCACCCGGTCCATCGGCTGCATGCCGTCGACCGTGTGGAGGATGCCCTTTTCGGCATAGAAGGGCAGAATGGGCGCGGTCTGCGCCCGGTAGACCTCGAGCCGCTTCTTCAGCGTCTCGACATTGTCGTCGGCGCGGGCCCCGCCGGTTTCCTGGATGCGGTTGGTGATCCGCTCGACCAGCACCGCCTCGTCCACGCGGATCTCGATCACCGCGTCGATCGCCTTGCCCTTGCCCCGCAGCATCGCATCCAGCGCCTCGGCCTGGGCCAGGGTGCGCGGGAAGCCGTCGAGGATGAAGCCGTTGGCGCAGTCCGGCGCATCGATCCGCTCGGCGACGACGCCGCAGATCAGCTCGTCCGAGACGAGCCTGCCCGAGGCCATCACGCTCTCGGCCTCGCGGCCGATGGGAGTGCCGGCCTCGACCGCGGCCCGCAGCATGTCGCCGGTCGAGAGGTGCGCCAAGCCGTGGCCATCACGCAGCCGCGCTGCCTGGGTCCCCTTGCCGGCACCTGGCGGGCCGAACAGCACGAGGTTCATCAGCCACGCCTCCCGCGCAACCGGGATTTCTTGATGAGGCCCTCGTACTGGTGCGCGATCAGGTGCGACTGGATCTGCGCCACCGTGTCCATGGTGACGGCGACCACGATCAGCAGGCTGGTGCCGCCGAAGTAGAACGGGACCGAGTACTGCGAGATCAGGATCTCCGGCATCACGCAGACCGCGGCGAGATAGAGCGCACCCACGGTGGTCAGGCGGGTCAGCACGTAGTCGAGATACTCGGCCGTGCGCTGGCCCGGCCGGATGCCGGGGATGAAGCCGCCATGCTTCTTCAGGTTGTCGGCCGTCTCCTGCGGGTTGAACACGATCGAGGTGTAGAAGAAGGCGAAGAAGACGATCAACCCGACCATGATCAGGATGAAGAGCGGCTGACCGCGGCCGAGCAGGGCACTGACGACCAGCAGCCATTCCGGCGCGCCCGGACCCGAGAAGCTGCCGAGCGTCGCCGGCATGAGCAGCAGGGAGCTGGCGAAGATCGCCGGAATGACTCCCGAGGTGTTGAGCTTCAGGGGCAGATGCGAGCTCTCGCCGCCGAACATCTTGTTGCCCTGCTGGCGCTTCGGATACTGGACGATGATCCGTCGCTGGGCGCGCTCCATGAAGACGATGAAGGCGATGACGGCGAGGCCGCCGATGAGGATGGCGATGATGAAGAGCGGCGACAGCGCACCGGTGCGGCCGAGCTCCAGCATGCTGGCGAGCGCGCTCGGCAGGGTCGCGATGATGCCGGTGAAGATGATCAGCGAGATGCCGTTGCCGATGCCGCGCGCGGTGATCTGCTCACCGAGCCACATCAGGAACATCGTGCCGCCGACGATGGTGATCACCGTCGAGGTGCGGAAGAAGTAGCCCGGCTCGATCACGGCGCTGCCGCCCGGCCCGCCCATCGACTCGAGCCCGACCGAGAGGCCGTAGGCCTGGACGGCGGCGAGCAGGACGGTGAGGTAGCGCGTGTATTGGTTGATCTTCTTGCGACCGGCCTCGCCCTCTTTCTTGAGCTGGGCCACCGACGGCGAGATCGCCGTCATGAGCTGCATGATGATCGAGGCCGAGATGTAGGGCAGGATGCCGAGGGCGAAGATCGACATGCGCTCGAGGGCGCCGCCGGCGAACATGTTGAACATGCCCATGATGCCGCCGGCCTGCTGCGCGAAGATCTGCGCCATCACCTGCGGGTCGATGCCCGGCAGCGGGATGTAGGTGCCGATCCGATAGACGATCAGGCAGCCGACCGCGAACCAGATCCGCCGCTTGAGCTCGGTGGCCTTGGCGAAGGCGCCGAAATTGATGTTCGACGCGAGTTGGTCGGCGACCGACGCCATGCGCGTCCCCTCAGGCCTCGCTGCCGGTGTCGGCAGCCGCTTCGACCGGCGCCCCGCCGAGCAGCACCACCTTGCCGCCCGCCTTCTCGACGGCGGCGATCGCGGCCTTGCTGGCCCCCGTGACCTCGACGGTCACCGCCGCCTTGAGCTCGCCCTTGGCGAGCAGCCGCACCCCGTCGAGCGTGCGCCGGAGCACCCCGGTCTCGACCAGCCGGCCCGCGTCGATCGGCGTCGCCGCGTCGAGCTTGCCGGCATCGAGCGCTGCCTGCAGCGTGCCGAGATTGACGACGACGAAGCTCTGGCGGTTCACATTCTTGAAGCCGCGCTTCGGCAGGCGCCGATAGATCGGCATCTGGCCGCCCTCGAACACCCGCACGGCGCCGCCGCTGCGAGCCTTCTGGCCCTTGTGACCCTTGCCCGCGGTCTTGCCCTTGCCGGAGCCGATGCCACGGCCGAGCCGCTTCGCCTTGTAGCGGGCGCCGGGATTGTCGCGCAGTTCGTTCAAACGCATCAGTTCTGCTCCGACCTCAGGCGCCGTCGGATTCGACGCGCAGGAGGTGTTCGACCTTGCGGATCCGGCCGCGATTGGCCGGGGTGTCGGTGACCTCGCGGCTCCGCCACAGCTTGTTCAGGCCGAGCGAGATCAGGGTTCGCTCCTGATCCGCCGGCCGGCCGATGGGGCTGCCGGTCTGGGTCACCTTGATCGTCTTGGCGGTCTTGCTGGTCTTCGCCATCGCCTCAGGCCTCCGCCGTCGCTTCGGCGCCGGGCTCGCGCTTGCCGATGATGTCGCGCACGTTCTTGCCGCGCTTGGCCGCGACGGTGCGCGGCGAGTTGACGAGCTGCAACGCCTCGAAGGTCGCCTTCACCATGTTGTGCGGATTCGAGGTGCCGAGCGACTTGGAGACGACGTCCTTGACGCCCAGGGCCTCGAGCACGGCGCGCATCGGGCCGCCGGCGATGATGCCGGTGCCGGGCGGCGCGGCGCGCAGCAGCACGCGGCCGGCACCGAAATGCCCGACGATGTCGTGATGCAGGGTGCGGCCCTGGCGCAGCGGCACGCGGATCATGCCGCGCTTCGCCTGCTCGGTCGCCTTCCTGACGGCTTCCGGCACCTCGCGCGCCTTGCCGCTGCCGTAGCCGACCCGGCCCTTGCCGTCGCCGACCACCACCAGCGCCGAGAAGCCGAAGCGCCTGCCGCCCTTCACGACCTTGGCGACGCGGTTGACGTTGACCAGCCGGTCGACGAGCTCTGAATCCTGGCGATCTTCACCGCGCTGTGGACGTGCCATTGGAATTCCCTATACCGCGCTCAAAATGTCAGGCCGCCTTCGCGCGCCGCCTCGGCGAGCGCCTTGACCCGACCATGATACTTGTAGCCGCCACGATCGAACACCACCGATTCGACCCCGGCCGCCCTGGCCTTCTCGGCGAGCAGCTTGCCGACGCGCTGCGCCGCCGCCATGTCGGCGCCGGTCTTCAGCTCGCCACGCAGCGGCTGCTCGAGAGTCGACGCGGCGACCAGCGTGCGGCCGGCCTCATCGTCGATGATCTGGCCGTAGATGTGCTTGCCCGAGCGGAAAACGGAGAGCCGCGGCCGGCCGTTGGCGGCCTGCCGAAGCGCGAAGCGCGTGCGCCGCTGCCGACGCGAGAATCGTTCACTGGCTTTCAGCATGGCTACTTCTTCTTGCCTTCCTTGCGACGGACGACCTCGTCGGAATACCGGACACCCTTGCCCTTGTAGGGCTCCGGCGGGCGGAACGAGCGGATCTCCGCCGCGATCTGCCCGACCCGCTGCCGCTCGAAGCCGGAGATCACGATCGCCGTCGGCGTCTCGCAGGCGATCTTCACCTCCGGCGGCACCGCGAACTTGATGTCGTGGCTGAACCCGAGCTGCAGGTTCAGAATGTTGCCGTCCACGGCAGCGCGGTAGCCGACACCGGAGATATCCAGACGACGGGTGAAGCCCTCGCTGACGCCGGTGACCATGTTCTGCACGAGCGTGCGCGCCAGGCCCCACATCTGCGCGGCGCGTTTGCTCTCGTCGCGCGGCCGGACCGCGAGCGAGCCGTCCTCGAGCGCCACCACCACCTCGCCGGGCAGGGTTTCCTCGAGCGAGCCGAGCTTGCCCTTGACCTTGACCGTCTGGCCGTCGACCGCGATGTCGACGCCCCCCGGAATCGCGACTGGATGCTTGCCGATACGAGACATGATCAGAATACCGTGCAGAGGACTTCGCCGCCGACCTTGGCCTCGCGGGCCTCGGAATCGGACAGCACGCCCCGTGGGGTCGACAGGATGGCGATGCCGAGACCGTTGTAGATCTCCGGCAGCTCGCGCACACCGGCATAGATCCGCCGGCCGGGCTTGGACACCCGGCGAAGCTCCCGGATCACCGGCTCGCCATTGTGATATTTCAGCTCGATCGAGATCTCGGACTTGCCGTCGATCACCTCGTCGGCGACGTAGCCGCGAATATAGCCCTCGCGCTGCAGCACCTCGAGCACGTTCCGCCGCAGGTTCGACGCAGGCGAGCGAACGCTCGCCTTCTGCGCCATCTGCCCGTTGCGGATCCGGGTCAGCATATCGCCGAGTGGGTCGGACATCGCCATTTCAGTACTCCCGGCTCACCAGCTCGACTTCACCACGCCGGGCACCTGGCCTTCAGAGGCGAGGTCCCGAAGCGCGATGCGCGACATGCCGAACTTGCGGTAATAGGCCCGCGGCCGCCCAGTCAGCGTGCAGCGGTTGCGGATGCGCACCCTGGCGCCGTTCCGCGGCAGGGCGGCGAGCTTCAGCACGGCCTCGAAACGCACCTCGGGGTCGCCCTCGCGGTTGGCGATCACGGCCTTCAGCGCCGCCCGCTTGGCGGCCTGCTGAGCGACCATCTCCCGACGGCGCTTGTTCTTCTCGATGGCACTCTTCTTGGCCATTGGGCGATCCTCTCCGTCAGGTCCGAAACGGCATGTCGAACCCCTTGAGAAGCGACAGCGCTTCCGCATCGGTCCTGGCCGTGGTGCAGATGATGATATCCATGCCCCGGATCTCGTCGACCTCGTCGTAATTGATCTCGGGGAAGACGATCTGCTCCTTCAGGCCGAAGGCATAGTTGCCCCGGCCGTCGAAGCTCTTGGGCGAGATGCCGCGGAAGTCCCGGACCCGCGGCAGGGCGATCGTCACCAGCCGGTCGAGGAACTCGTACATCCGCTGGCTGCGCAGCGTGACCTTGGTGCCGATCGGCATGCCTTCGCGCAGCTTGAAGTTGGCGACCGACTTCTTCGCCCGGCAGACCGCCGGCTTCTGCCCGGAGATCTTGGTGAGATCGCCCACCGCGGCGGTCATCTTCTTGCTGTCCGTGACGGCCTTGCCGACCGCCATGTTGATGACGATCTTCTCCAGCCGCGGCACCTGCATGACGTTCTTGTAGCCGTACTGCTCCTGCAGTTGGCCACGCACCACCTCGTCGTAGCGCTGCTTGAAACGAGCCGTCATCACCTCATCCTCAGCGATCGATGATCTCGCCGGACCGCTTCGCGAAGCGGACCTTGCGGCCGTCATCGAGGAACTTGAACCCGATCCGGGTCGGCTTGCCGTCCGTGGGATCGATGTGCGCTACATTGGAGACTTGGATCGGCGCCTCGCGGCTCTCGATCCCGCCGGCCCCACGAGCACTCGGCTTGGTGTGCTTCTTCACCTGCTGAGCACCCTGGACCACCACCCGGTTCTCGGCCGGCAGGACCTTCAGGACCTCGCCTTCCACCCCCTTCGACTTGCCGGCGATCACCACCACCCGGTCGCCCTTGCGAATACGCGCGGCCATCACAAAACCTCCGGGGCGAGGCTGACGATCTTCATGAACCGCTTGGCACGCAGCTCGCGCGTCACGGGGCCGAAGATGCGCGTGCCGATCGGCTCGCCCTGCTTGTTGATGAGCACCGCCGCGTTCTTGTCGAAACGGATCGCCGAGCCGTCGGCCCGGTGGATCTCCTTGGCGGTGCGAACGATGACGGCATGATGCACGTCACCCTTCTTCACCTTGCCGCGCGGGATCGCCTCCTTGACGGCGACGACGATGATGTCGCCGACCGACCCCCAGCGGCGATGCGAGCCACCGAGCACCCGGATGCACTGCACGCGGCGCGCACCCGAATTGTCGGCGACCTCGAGATTGGTCTCGACCTGGATCATCCCCCGCCCCTATTCGCTCGCTGGAGCCGCTTCGGTGGCGGAACCGTCACCGATCACCAACCAGCGCTTGGTCTTGGAAAGCGGGCGGCATTCCTCGATGCGCACCTTGGCGCCGATCGGCACCGCGTTGCTCTCATCGTGCGCCGCGTAGCGCTTCGAGCGCCGGATATACTTCTTGTAGAGCGGGTGCATGAAACGGCGCTCGACCTTGACGATCACCGTCTTCTCACCCTTGTCGCTGACCACGACACCCTGCAACACGCGCTTCGGCATGGTCCTCTCCTAGCCCGCGCCGCCGGCGGCACGCCGTTCGTGCAGCACCGTCTTGATGCGGGCAATGTCGCGTCGCACCACGCTCATCCGCGCCGTGCCCTCGAGCTGGCCGGTGGCGCGCTGGAAGCGCAGGTTGAACTGTTCCTTCTTCAGCTGCAGCAACCGATCGCTGAGCTGGTCGACTGTCTCGGCGCGCATGTCACTCGCGTTCATGCCGCGTCCTCCTGCACTCGGTGCACGAAGCGGGTGCCGATCGGCAGCTTGGCCGAGGCGCGCTGAAGCGCCTCCTCGGCGAGCTGATGCGGCACGCCGTCGATCTCGAACATGATGCGGCCGCGCTGCACGGGGGCCACCCAGAACTCGACCGAGCCCTTGCCCTTGCCCATGCGCACCTCGGCCGGCTTCTTCGACACCGGCTTGGCCGGGAAGATCCGGATCCAGACCCGGCCGGCACGCTTCAGATGGCGGGTGATCGCCCGCCGCGCCGCCTCGATCTGGCGCGCCGTGATCCGCCCGCCTTCCGTCGCCTTCATGCCGAAGGCGCCGAAGTTCAGCTCGGCCCCGCCTTTGGTCATGCCGCGCACGCGGCCCTTGTGGGCCTTGCGGAATTTGGTTCGTTTCGGCTGCAACATCTCTGAATTCCCAAGCCCTCAGGCGCGTCCCGGATTCTGCTCGTTGAAGCGTTGGTCGAAGGCCATCGGGTCGTGCTCCATGATCTCGCCGCGGAACACCCAGACCTTCACGCCGCACGTGCCATAGGGCGTGTGCGACGTCGCCTTGCCGAAATCGATGTTGGCGCGCAGCGTGTGCAGCGGCACCCGGCCCTCGCGATACCACTCCGTCCGCGCAATCTCGGCACCGCCGAGACGACCGCCGCAGGTCACCCGGATGCCCTGGGCGCCGAGCCGCATGGCCGACTGCACGGCCCGCTTCATGGCGCGCCGGAACGTGACCCGGCGGGCGAGCTGCTGGGCGATGTTCTCGGCGACCAGCCGCGCGTCGAGCTCCGGCTTCCTGATCTCGACGATGTTGAGATGCACCTCGCCACCGCAGAGCTTCGCCAGGTCGCGCCGGAGATTCTCGATCTCCTGGCCCTTCTTGCCGATGACCACGCCGGGCCTCGCCGAGTAGATGGTGACCCGGGCCTTCTTCGCCGGCCGCTCGATGACGATGCGGCTGACACCCGCCTGGGCCAGCCGCTTCATCAGGAAGCGGCGGATCTCGACGTCGTCGGCGAGCAGCTGGGCGTAGTCGCGATCGGCGTACCAGCGCGAATCCCAGGTGCGGTTGATGCCGACGCGCAGGCCGACCGGATTGACCTTCTGCCCCATCAGGCGGCCTCCTCTTGCTCGGCCCGCTCCTGCACGACGATGCGCAGCTGGCTGAAATGCTTGACGACGCGACCGGCCCGGCCACGGGCACGCGGCTTGAAGCGCTTCATGACGAGCCGCTTGCCGACACTCGCCTCGGCGACGTAGAGCCGGTCGACGTCGAGCGCGTGGTTGTTCTCGGCATTGGCCACGGCCGACTGCAGTGCCTTGAACACCACCTCCGACACGCGCTTGCGATTGAACTCGAGCGCCACCAGCGCCTTGTCCACCTTCATCCCGTTGATCATCCCGGCCAGGAGGCCGAGCTTCTGCGGGCTCGAGCGGACGAGGGTGGCGACCGCCATGGCCTCGTTGTCGGCGAGGCGCCGCTCCTGCTTCGGCTTGCCCATGGCTATTTCCTTCTCGCCTTCTTGTCGGCGCCGTGCCCCGTATAGGTGCGCGTCGGCGAGAACTCGCCGAGCTTGTGCCCGACCATGTTCTCGGTGACGTAGACCGGCACGAATTTCTTGCCGTTGTAGACGGCGAAGGTCAGGCCGACGAAATCCGGCATGATCGTCGAGCGTCGCGACCAGGTCTTGATGATCTCGTTGCGGCCCGAGGACCGCGCCTTCTCGACCTTGTCGAAGAGATAGCCGTCGACGAACGGGCCCTTCCAGACGGAACGGGGCATGCTCAGCCTCCTCTCTTCTTGGCTTTGTGGCGGCTGCGAATGATCATGCCCTGCGTCTTCTTGTTGCTCCGGGTGCGCGTGCCCTTGGTGTCCTTGCCCCAGGGCGTCACCGGATGCCGGCCGCCCGAGGTGCGGCCCTCGCCGCCGCCATGCGGGTGATCGACCGGGTTCATGGCGACACCACGGACATGCGGCCGCTTGCCCAGCCAGCGCTTGCGACCAGCCTTGCCGTAATTGATGTTCTGGTGATCGGGGTTCGACACCGCGCCAATGCTCGCCATGCAGGTCGAATGCACGCGGCGGATCTCGCCCGAGCCCAGGCGAACCTGGGTGTAGTCGCCGTCGCGGCCGACGATCTGCGCGTAGGAGCCGGCCGAACGGGCGATCTGGCCGCCCTTGCCCGGCTTCAGCTCGACATTGTGGATCACCGTGCCGATCGGGATGGCGCGGACCGGGGCCGCGTTGCCCGGCTTCACGTCGACCCGCTCGCCGGCGATCACCTTGTCGCCGGCCTGCAGCCGCTGCGGTGCCAGGATGTAGGCCTGCTCGCCGTCCTCGTAGCCGATCAGCGCGATGAACGCCGTGCGGTTGGGATCGTACTCGAGCCGCTCGACCGTCCCGTTGACGCCGAACTTGCGCCGCTTGAAGTCGACCATGCGATAGGCGCGCTTGTGCCCGCCACCGATATAGCGCGCCGTCGTGCGGCCGTGATTGTTGCGGCCGCCGGACTTGGTCAGCCCTTCGGTCAGCTTCTTGACCGGCTTGCCCTTCCACAGGGCAGAGCGGTCCACGGTGACGAGCTGTCGCCGCGAAGGACTGGTCGGGTTGTACTGCTTGAGCGCCATCGCCGGTCCCTCAGATGCCGGTCGTCACGTCGATCGCCTGGCCATCGGCCAGCGTGACGAACGCCTTCTTGATGTCGTTCCGCTTGCCCGGTCGGCCGCGGAACCGCTTGGTCTTGCCCTTCTGCACGAGCGTGTTCACCGCCGTCACCTTGACGCCGAAGATGCTCTCCACGGCTTCCTTGATCTCGCCCTTGTCGGCGTCGAGCCGGACCTTGAAGACCACCTGGCCGTTCTCGGAGACCCGGGTCGCCTTCTCGGTGATCACCGGGGCCACGATCACGTCGTAATTGCGCGCCGTCGTCATGCTAGGCGCTCCTCGAGCAGCTTCGCCGCGTCCCGGGTCAGGACCAGCACGTCGCGCCGCAGGATGTCGTAGACGTTGGCACCCTCCTGCGGCAGCAGGTCGATGGTCGGCAGATTGCGCGAGGCGAGCGCGAAGTTGCGCTCGGGCTCGCCGGCCACCACGAAGAGAGCGGAGCCGAGGCCCAGCTTGTCGAGCACGCCGCCCATCAGCCTGGTCTTGGGCTCGGTCAGCGCCGCCTCGTCCAGGACGATGAGCTGCCCGGCCCCGGCCTTGGCCGAGAGCGCGCAGCGCAGGCCGAGCTTCCGCAGCTTCTTGGTCAGGTCGGTGCTGTGATCGCGCGGCGTCGGCCCGAAGGCGCGACCACCGGTGCGGAAGATGTTGGCCCGCTTGCTGCCGTGGCGCGCGCGGCCCGTCCCCTTCTGCTTGTAGATCTTGGCCGTCGAGCCACTGACCTCGCCCCGGGTCTTGATCTTGTGGGTCCCGGCGCGGCGCTTGGCGAGCTGCCAGGTCACCACCCGGTGCAGGATGTCGCGGCGCACCGGCACGGCGAAGACGGCGTCGTTCAGCTCGGTAGAGCCGACCACCTCGCCCGCCAGGTTCTTGACGTCGACCTGCATGACTATTCCCCGCCCTCTTCGGCGACGATGGCTTCCATCGCCTCGCCGGCCCTGACCACGGCCGCCGGGAACGGCGCATCCTTCGGCAGGGCCTTCTTCACGGCGTCGGTGACCCGAAGCCAGCTGCCCTTGGCACCCGGGACACCGCCCCGGATGAGGATCAGGCCCTGGTCCGGATCGACGCCGAAGACCTCGAGGTTCTGCACCGTCACATTGCGATGGCCCATGTGGCCGGCCATCTTCTTGCCCTTGAACACCCGGCCCGGATCCTGCCGCTGGCCGGTCGAGCCGTGGCTGCGATGCGACACCGACACGCCGTGGCTGGCCCTGAGACCGGAGAAATTGTGCCGCTTCATCGCACCCGCGAAGCCCTTGCCGATGCTCAGCCCGGCGACGTCGACGAACTGCCCGGCGACGAAGTGGCCGACATGAACCCTCTCGCCGACCCCGAGCAAGGCATCCTCCGCCACCCGGAACTCGGCGACCTCGGCCTTGGGCTCGACCTTCGCCTTGGCGAAATGGCCGCGCATCGGCTTGGTGACGTTCTTCGGCTTCGCCTTGCCGGCACCGAGCTGGACGGCGGTGTAGCCATCCTTCTCGACCGTCCGCACGGCCACGACCTCACAGTCGTCGACCTTGAGCACGGTGACCGGAATGTGGCTGCCGTCGACCCCGAAGAGCCTCGTCATGCCCATCTTCCGGGCGATCATCCCCGTTCGCATCGAATTCGCCTCAGAGCTTGATCTCGACGTCGACACCCGAGGCGAGGTCGAGCTTCATCAGCGCGTCCACGGTCTGGGGGGTCGGGTCGACGATGTCGAGGAGCCGCTTGTGGGTCCGGATCTCGAACTGCTCACGGCTCTTCTTGTCGACGTGCGGTCCACGGTTCACGGTGAACCGCTCGATTCGGTTGGGCAGCGGGATCGGGCCGCGCACCCGCGCACCGGTCCGCTTCGCCGTGCCGACGATCTCGCGCACCGACTGGTCGAGCACGCGATGATCGAACGCCTTCAGGCGAATTCTGATGTTCTGCGTTTCCATGACGGACCTGTCCCGCTAACCCGCTATCGGTTTCAGCTGATGATTTCGGCGACGACGCCGGCGCCGACGGTGCGGCCGCCCTCGCGGATGGCGAAGCGCAGGCCCTGCTCCATGGCGATGGGGGCGATCAGCTCGACCGACATCGTCACGTTGTCACCCGGCATCACCATCTCCGTGCCCTCGGGCAGGTGGACCATGCCGGTCACGTCCGTCGTCCGGAAGTAGAACTGCGGCCGGTAGTTGGTGAAGAACGGCGTGTGCCGCCCGCCCTCCTCCTTGGTCAGCACGTAGGTCTCGGCCTTGAACTTCGTGTACGGCTTGATCGAGCCCGGCTTGCACAGCACCTGGCCCCGCTCCACATCGTCGCGCTTGGTGCCGCGCAGGAGCACGCCCACGTTGTCGCCCGCCTCGCCGCGATCCAAAAGCTTCCTGAACATCTCCACGCCCGTGCAGGTCGTCTTGGTCGTGTCCTTGATGCCGACGATCTCGACCTCGTCGCCCACCTTGACGATGCCCCGCTCGATCCGCCCCGTCACCACCGTGCCGCGGCCCGAGATCGAGAACACGTCCTCGATCGGCATCAGGAAGGCCTGGTCGATCGCCCGCTCCGGCTGCGGAATGTAGCTGTCCACCGCCGCCATCAGCTCCAGCACCTTGTCGTGACCGAGCTCGTTGTTCGAGCCGTCCAGCGCCGCCAGCGCCGAGCCCGCGATGATCGGAATGTCGTCGCCCGGGAACTCGTACGAGCTCAGCAGCTCGCGCACCTCGAGCTCGACCAGCTCCAGAAGCTCCGGGTCGTCGACCATGTCGACCTTGTTCAAAAACACCACCAGCGCCGGCACGCCCACCTGCCGCGCCAGCAGGATGTGCTCCCTGGTCTGCGGCATCGGCCCGTCAGCCGCCGAAACCACCAGAATGGCACCGTCCATCTGCGCCGCGCCCGTGATCATGTTCTTCACGTAGTCGGCGTGGCCCGGGCAATCGACATGCGCGTAATGCCGGTCCTTCGTCTGGTACTCGACATGCGCCGTGTTGATCGTGATCCCCCGCGCCTTCTCCTCCGGCGCCTTGTCGATGTTGTCGTACGACGTGAACGTCGCCCCGCCCGTCTCCGCCAGGACCTTCGTGATCGCCGCCGTCAGCGTCGTCTTGCCGTGGTCAACGTGACCAATCGTACCAATGTTCGCGTGCGGCTTGTCCCGCTGAAACTTTTCCTTGGCCATCGCCCAGTCTCCGTCCTGTCCAGCGCCTCGTTCAGGCGTATTTCGCGCGAATTTCCTCGGCCACCATCTGCGGCACCGCATCGTAGTGGTCGAAATGCATGGTGTACTGCGCCCGCCCCTGCGACAGCGACCGCAGGGTGTTGACGTAACCGAACATCGTCGCCAGCGGCACCATGGCGTTGACCACCTGGCCGTTGCCACGCGGCTCCATGCCGGTGACCTGGCCGCGCCGGCTGTTCAGGTCGCCGATGATGTCGCCCATGTACTCGTCGGGCGTCACCACCTCGACTCGCATCATGGGCTCGAGCAACTGCGGGCCAGCCTTGGCGATGCCCTCCTTGAAGGCGGCCCTGGCCGCGATCTCGAAGGCCATCACCGAGCTGTCGACGTCGTGGTAGGCGCCGTCGATCAGCTTCACCGTCACGTCGGTCATCGGGAAGCCAGCGATGACGCCGTTCGACATCGACTGTGACAGGCCCTTCTGCACGCCCGGGATGTACTCCTTGGGCACCGAGCCACCGACGACCTTGCTCTCGAACTTGAAGCCCGAAGCCTTCTCGCCCGGCTCGAACGTCAGCTTGATCCGGGCGAACTGGCCCGAGCCGCCGGTCTGCTTCTTGTGGGTGTAGTCGATCTCGGACGTCCTGGTGATCGTCTCGCGATAGGCGACCTGCGGGGCGCCGACATTCGCATCGACCTTGAACTCGCGCTTCATCCGGTCGACCAGGATCTCGAGATGGAGTTCGCCCATCCCCTTGATCACGGTCTGGCCGCTCTCCTCGTCGACGCCGACCCGGAACGACGGATCCTCCTGCGCCAGCTTGTTGAGCGCGATCGACATCTTCTCCTGGTCGGCCTTGGTCTTCGGCTCGACCGCGACCTCGATCACCGGCTCCGGGAACTCCATCCGCTCGAGCACGATCGGCTTCGCCTGATCGCTGAGCGTGTCACCGGTGGTCGTGTCCTTGAGCCCGACGAAGGCGACGATGTCGCCGGCCTGGGCGTCCTTGATCTCCTCGCGGCTGTTGGCGTGCATCAACAGCAGGCGGCCGACGCGCTCGCGCTTGTTCTTGACCGTGTTCTGCACATAGGAGCCGCTCTCGACCTGGCCCGAGTAGATGCGGGCGAAGGTCAGCGTGCCGACGAAGGGATCGGTCATGATCTTGAAGGCGAGCGCGGCGAACGGCTCGCTGTCGCGCGGCAGGCGGGTCAGCACCTCGTCGCTGTCCGGCTTCAGGCCCTCGGTCGGCGGCACGTCGACCGGCGACGGCAGGAAGTCGATGACCGCGTCGAGCAGCGGCTGCACACCCTTGTTCTTGAAGGCGGAGCCGCAGAGCACCGGCGTCAGCTTGCCGGCCACCGTCCCCTTGCGAATGCAGGCGACGAGGGTCGCCGGATCCGGCTCCTCACCCTCGAGATAGGCTTCCATGGCGGCGTCATCGAACTCGACCGCGGCCTCGATCAGGGCAGCGCGCGCCTCGGCTGCCTTGTCGGCCAGCGCGGCCGGGATCTCACTGTAGGAGAACTCGGCGCCCAGGCTCTCGTCGTGCCAGATGATCGCCCGGTTGTTGATCAGGTCGGCCACGCCCTTGAAGTCGGCCTCGACGCCGATCGGCAGGTTGATGATCACCGGGTGGGCACCCAGCCGGTCACGCATCATCTGCACGCACCGATCGAAGTTCGCGCCGGTGCGATCCATCTTGTTGATGAAGCACATGCGCGGCACGCGATACTTGTCGGCCTGACGCCAGACCGTCTCGGACTGCGGCTCGACACCAGCCACGCTGTCGAACACGGCAACGGCACCGTCGAGCACACGCAGGCTGCGCTCGACCTCGATGGTGAAGTCGACGTGGCCCGGGGTGTCGATGATGTTGATCCGGTGGTCGTTCCAGAAGCACGTCGTAGCCGCCGAGGTGATCGTGATCCCCCGCTCCTGCTCCTGCTCCATCCAGTCCATGGTCGCGGCGCCGTCGTGCACCTCGCCGATCTTGTGCGACTTGCCGGTGTAATAGAGGATGCGCTCCGTGGTCGTCGTCTTGCCCGCGTCGATGTGGGCCATGATGCCGATGTTGCGGTAGCGCTCGATGGGAATGCTGCGTGCCATGAATTTCGTTCCGAGCCGGGTTCGCCGGCCTTACCAGCGGTAATGCGAGAAAGCGCGATTGGCCTCGGCCATGCGCAGCGTGTCCTCGCGTTTCTTGAAGGCGGCGCCGCGACCCTGCGCGGCATCCATGAGCTCGTTGGCGAGCCGGTCGGTCATGGTCTTCTCGGCCCGCTTCTGGGCGGTCGAGATCAGCCAGCGCAGGGCCAGCGCCTGCCGTCGCTCCGGCCGCACCTCGATCGGCACCTGGTAGGTGGCGCCACCGACGCGGCGTGACTTGACCTCGAGGGTCGGCTTCACGTTGTCGACCGCCTCGTGGAACATCTCCAGCGCATCCTTGCCCGACCGCGACTGCATCTTGTCGAGGGCGCTGTAGAAGATCGCCTCGGCCACCGACTTCTTGCCGGCTTCCATCAGGCAATTGATGAATTTCGTGACCACCAAATCGTTGAACTTGGGGTCTGGGAGAACTTCCCGCTTCTCGGCCGCACGACGCCGCATCGTTCGTCTTCCTCGTCTTCAGGCTTACTTGGGGCGCTTCACGCCGTACTTCGAACGGCCCTGCTTGCGGCCGTTCACACCCTGCGTATCGAGGGTGCCGCGGATGATGTGGTAGCGCACGCCCGGCAGGTCCTTGACGCGGCCACCGCGGATGAGCACCACCGAGTGCTCCTGCAGGTTGTGACCTTCGCCGGGGATGTAGCTGGTGACCTCGAAGCCGTTGGTCAGCCGGACACGCGCAACCTTGCGCAAGGCCGAGTTCGGCTTCTTCGGCGTCGTCGTGTAGACGCGCGTGCACACCCCGCGCTTCTGCGGGCAGGCCTGCATGGCCGGCACCTTGTTCCGCTTCGCCGGGACCTTCCGTCCCTGGTTCACCAACTGGTTCGTCGTCGGCATATCCGAGCTTTCCCTAGTCGAGCGGACGGCGACGCGCGACCACGCTGCCGCTACCGTCGCCACATGAACAAGAGAAGCGGCCGAATGCCAGAAGGCCTCGGCCACTGCCGCTTGCTTCGATGTCCGTCCCCGTGTTTCCGGTGCAGCGTCTGATCCGCGAGGGTCACCGCCTGCACCCGAGATGAGCGTGAGGGGCTAGTTAGGCCCGTGCAGCGGCGGCGTCAAGGACAAACCCGGGCAGTCGCCCTGCGGTCCCGACGTCGCAGGCCCGCGCCCCAAGGAGAAGGGGCCGCCCTCGCGGGCGGCCCCTCTCGCCTACTCGGCCGATGGCAGCTCCGAGAACGCCGGCAGGCGCATCGGGTCCTCGTCCGGCCCCACCTCGATCGGGGCGGCGAACCGCTCGTCGCCCGCCTTCAGCTTCTTGATTCGGTTCAGGACACCGCCGGTGCCGGCCGGGATCAGGCGGCCGACGATGACGTTCTCCTTGAGCCCCTGCAGGCGGTCGATCTTGCCGGAGAACGCGGCATCGGTGAGCACCCGCGTGGTCTCCTGGAAGGACGCCGCCGAGACGAAGCTCTGCGTCTGCAGGCTCGCCTTGGTGATGCCCTGGAGCACCGGGAAGGCCGTGGCCGGGCGCCGGTCCTCGAGCACCGCGCGATGGTTGACCCGATCGAACTCGATGCGGTCGACCTGCTCGCCGACCAGGAAGGTCGTGTCGCCCGGGTCGATCACCTCGATCTTCTGCAGCATCTGGCGGACGATCGCCTCGATGTGCTTGTCGTTGATGGTCACACCCTGCAGCCGGTAGACCTCCTGGATCTCGTGCACCAGGAACTGGGCCAGGGCCTCGACGCCGAGCACCCTGAGAATGTCGTGCGGCACCGGCGTGCCGTCGACCAGGGGATCGCCGGGCTTGACCAGATCGCCCTCCTGCACCGCCACGTGGCGGCCCTTGGGGATCAGGTACTCGACGGGCTCGAGATCTTCGTCCGCCGGCACCAGCTTGAGCCGGCGCTTGTTCTTGTAGTCCTTGCCGAACTCGACCTTGCCGTCGATCTCGGCGATGATCGCCGGGTCCTTCGGCTTTCTCGCCTCGAACAGCTCGGCCACGCGCGGCAGACCGCCGGTGATGTCGCGCGTCCGGGACGCCTCCTTCGGCAGCCGGGCGAGCACGTCGCCGGCCCTGACCTTGGCCCCGTTCTCGATGGTGAAGATGGCCGCCACCGGCAGATAGTGCCGCGCCTCGTTGCCCGACGGCAGGGTGATCGGCTTGCCCTCCTCGTCCTGCAGCAGGATCGACGGCCGGAGATTGCCCGACCGGGCGTTCTGCCGCCAGTCCACCACCTCCTTCGAGGCCTTGCCGGTGGTCTCGTCCTGCACCTCGCGGAACGAGATGCCCTCGACCATGTCCTGGAAGGCGACAATGCCCTCGGCCTCGGCCACCACCGGCAGGGTGTGGGGGTCCCACTCGGCGATGATCTGGTCCTTCTCGACACGGCTGTCCGGCGCGACCCGGACGCGGGCACCATTCGGCAGCTTGTGGCGCAGCTTCTCGCGGCCGACCTCGTCGTAGAGGACGATCTCCGAGTTGCGGCCGAGAGCCACCAGCCGGCCGGCGCTGTCGGTGACGAGGCGCGGATTGATGACCTTGACCTCGCCGGCGACCGGCGCCTCGACCGCCGACTGCTCGGCCTGGCCCTGCGCCGCGCCGCCGATATGGAAGGTGCGCATGGTGAGCTGGGTGCCCGGCTCGCCGATCGACTGGGCGGCGATGACACCCACCGCCTCGCCGATATTGACCGGCGTGCCACGCGCCAGGTCACGGCCGTAGCAGGCGCCGCAGACCCCGCCGCTGCTCTCGCAGGTGAGTACCGAGCGCACCTTGATCTCGTCGATCCTGAGCGCGTCGACGCGCCGCGCCAGCACCTCGTCGACCAGCGTCTGCGCGGGAATGACCACGTCGCCGGTCTGCGGGGCGATCACGTCCTCGGCCACCGTCCGGCCGAGCACGCGCTCGCCGAGCTCCTCGTCGGGCGCCGCGTTCAGGGTGATGAACCGCTCGGTGGCGCAATCCTCCTCGACGATGACGCAGTCCTGCGCCACGTCGACCAGGCGGCGGGTCAGATAGCCCGAGTTGGCCGTCTTGAGCGCCGTGTCGGCCAGGCCCTTGCGCGCCCCGTGCGTCGAGTTGAAGTACTCGAGCACCGAGAGGCCTTCCTTGAAGTTCGAGATGATCGGCGTCTCGATGATCTCGCCCGAAGGCTTGGCCATGAGGCCGCGCATGCCGGCGAGCTGCTTCATCTGGGCCGGCGAGCCACGGGCGCCGGAATGCGCCATCATCCAGACCGAGTTCGGCTGCTTGAAGCGGCCGGTCTCGCCCTTGCTGTGCTGGACCGACTGGATCGCCTCCATCATCTCGTCGGCGACCTTGTCCGAGCAGCCCTGCCAGGCGTCGACCACCTTGTTGTACTTCTCGCCCTTGGTGATCAGGCCGTCGGCGTACTGCTGCTCGTACTGCTTGACCAGCTCCTGGGTCTGGCTGACCTGCATCTGCTTGCCGGCCGGGATGATCATGTCGTCCTTGCCGAACGAGATGCCCGCCTTGGCCGCGTAGGTGAAGCCCAGCTGCATCAGCCGGTCGGCGAAGATCACCGTCTCCTTCTGCCCGCAATGGCGATAGACGACGTCGATGACGTTGGAGATCTCCTTCTTCGTCAGCACCCGGTTGAGCAGGGCCTCGAAGTTGACCTCGCGATGCGCCGGCAGGATCTCGGCGAGCAGCATCCGCCCGGGCGTGCTGTCGACGAGCCGGTTCTCGACCTGGCCCTCGGCGCCGACCGTGTCGATCCGGCACTTGACCTTGCTGTGCAGGGTGACGGTGCCCGCGGCCAGCGCGTGCTGGACCTCGTTGACGTCGGAGAAGGCCATGCCCTCACCCGGCTCGTTCTCGATCACCAGCGACAGGTAATAGAGGCCGAGCACGATGTCCTGGGTCGGCACGATGATCGGCTTGCCGTTCGCCGGGCTCAGGATGTTGTTGGTCGACATCATGAGCACGCGGGCCTCGAGCTGGGCCTCCAGCGAGAGCGGCACGTGGACCGCCATCTGGTCGCCGTCGAAGTCGGCGTTGAAGGCGGTGCAGACGAGCGGATGGAGCTGGATCGCCTTGCCCTCGATCAGCATCGGCTCGAACGCCTGGATGCCGAGGCGGTGCAGCGTCGGCGCCCGGTTCAGCATGACCGGGTGCTCGCGGATCACCTGCTCGAGGATGTCCCAGACCTCGGGCCGCTCCTTCTCGACCATCCGCTTGGCGGCCTTGATGGTCTGCGCCTTGCCGTAGAGCTCGAGCTTGGCATAGACGAAGGGCTTGAAGAGCTCGAGCGCCATCTTCTTCGGCAGGCCGCACTGGTGCAGCTTGAGCTCCGGCCCGACGACGATCACCGAACGGCCCGAATAGTCGACGCGCTTGCCGAGCAGATTCTGGCGGAAGCGGCCCTGCTTGCCCTTGAGCATGTCGGAGAGCGACTTCAAGGGCCGCTTGTTGGCGCCGGTGATGACCCGGCCGCGGCGGCCGTTGTCGAAGAGTGCGTCCACCGCCTCCTGCAGCATCCGCTTCTCGTTGCGGACGATGATGTCGGGGGCACGCAGCTCGATCAGCCGCTTCAGGCGGTTGTTGCGATTGATGACGCGCCGGTAGAGATCGTTGAGGTCGGATGTGGCGAAGCGGCCGCCGTCGAGCGGCACGAGCGGGCGCAGCTCCGGCGGGATGACCGGCACGACCTCGAGCACCATCCATTCGGGCTTGTTGCCGGACTCGAGGAAGGTCTCGACCAGCTTCAGCCGCTTGACCAGCTTCTTGCGCTTGGCCTCCGACGTGGTCTCGAGCAGGTCGGCGCGCATCTGCTCGCGCTCGCGCGGCAGGTCCAGCGCCTTCAGCATGTCGCGCACGGCCTCGGCGCCGATGCCGACCTGGAAGTCGTCGCCGAACTCGTCCCGGTGACGCATCACCTGCTCCTCGTTGAGGAGCTCGTGCTGCTTCAGCGAGGTGAGGCCCGGCTCGACCACCACCCAGTTCTCGAAATAGAGGACGCGCTCGAGGTCACGCAGCGTCATGTCGAGCAGGATGCCGATGCGCGACGGCACCGACTTCATGAACCAGATATGGGCGACCGGGGCGGCCAGCTCGATATGGCCCATGCGCTCGCGGCGGACCTTCGACTGGATGACCTCGACGCCGCACTTCTCGCAGACGATGCCCTTGTACTTCATGCGCTTGTACTTGCCGCACAAGCACTCGTAGTCCTTGATCGGGCCGAAGATCTTGGCGCAGAAGAGGCCATCCCGCTCCGGCTTGAAGGTCCGGTAGTTGATGGTCTCGGGCTTCCTGACCTCGCCATACGACCACTCGCGGATCTGGTCCGGGCTGGCGATCGCGATCTGGATCTGGTCGAACTTCTGACCGGTCGCGGGCTGGCCGAAGAGGTAGAGGAGATCGTTCATGGTGGTACCTGCTCTCTAGCGCCGCTCTTGAGGGAGCGCCGGGCGGTCGGGGCCGGACCGCCCGGGCTGAGGAATAGACGGGACCTGGCTCAGTCCTCGCCCACCGTTTCCTGCTGCAGCTCGACATTGAGGCCGAGGGCCTGCAGCTCCTTCACGAGCACGTTGAAGCTCTCGGGGATGCCCGCCTCGAACGTGTCCTCGCCGCGCACGATGGCCTCGTAGATCTTGGTGCGCCCGGACACGTCATCGGACTTGACGGTGAGCATCTCCTGGAGGCTGTAGGCCGCGCCGTAGGCCTGCAGCGCCCAGCATTCCATCTCGCCGAACCGCTGGCCGCCGAACTGCGCCTTGCCGCCCAGCGGCTGCTGGGTGACCAGGCTGTAGGGGCCGACGGAGCGGGCGTGGATCTTGTCGTCGACGAGATGGCCGAGCTTCAGCATGTAGATGTAGCCGACCGTCACCGGGCGATCGAACGGCTCGCCCGTCCGGCCGTCGATCAGCCGCGACTGGCCCGAGGCGTGACAGCCGGCCTCCTCGAGCAGGGCCACGATGTCGGGCTCGTGGGCACCGTCGAAGACCGGCGTGGCGATCGGCACGCCGCGGCTCAGGTTCTGGCCGAGCTCGGCCAGCTCGTGCGGCTCGTAGGCACCGACCTCGGCGCTGACGCCATTGCCGTAGATGGTGTCGACCTTGCCGAGCAGGGCCTCGCGCATCCCGGGCTCGTCGAGCCGATCGACGATCTGGCCGATCTGCCGTCCGAGATTGGCGCAGGCCCAGCCCAGATGGGTCTCCAGGATCTGGCCGACATTCATCCGCGACGGCACGCCCAAGGGATTGAGCACGATGTCGACGGGGGTGCCGTCCTCGAGGCACGGCATGTCCTCGAGCGGGGCGATCTTCGAGATCACGCCCTTGTTGCCGTGCCGGCCGGCCATCTTGTCGCCCGGCTGCAGCTTGCGCTTCACCGCGACGAACACCTTGACCATCTTGAGCACGCCGGGCGGCATCTCGTCGCCGCGCTGCAGCTTCTCGACCTTGTTCTCGAAGCGCTCGGTCAGCCGCTTGATGCCGTCGTCGAGCTGCCGCTTGAGGGCCTGCAGCTCGGTCATCCGCTCGACATCGTCGATCGCGAGGTCCCACCACTGGCGGCGGGGCGTGGCGTCGAGCAGCGCCGGGTCGATGATGGTCCCGGCCTTCACCCCCTTGGGGCCGGCGGTGACCTTCTGCTCGTCGAGCAGCTCGCGCAGGCGGCCGAAGATGTTGCGCTCGAGGATGCTGCGCTCGTCGTCGCGGTCCTTGGCGAGACGCTCGATCTCGGCCCGCTCGATGGCGATGGCACGCTCGTCCTTGTCGACGCCGCGACGGTTGAAGACACGGACCTCGACCACGGTGCCCTGCACGCCCGGCGGCACCTTGAGCGAGGTGTCGCGCACGTCCGCCGCCTTCTCGCCGAAGATGGCGCGCAGCAGCTTCTCTTCCGGCGTCATCGGCGTCTCGCCCTTGGGCGTGACCTTGCCGACCATGATGTCGCCGGCCTTCACCTCCGCACCGATATAGACGATGCCCGCCTCGTCGAGGTTCCTGAGCGCCTCCTCCGAGACATTCGGGATGTCGCGGGTGATGCTCTCCGGCCCGAGCTTGGTGTCGCGGGCCATCACCTCGAACTCGTCGATATGGATCGAGGTGAAGATGTCCTCGCGCACGATGCGCTCGGAGATCAGGATCGAGTCCTCGAAGTTGTAGCCGTTCCACGGCATGAAGGCGACGAGGGTGTTGCGGCCGAGCGCCAGCTCGCCGAGCTCGGTGGACGGGCCGTCGGCGATGATGTCGCCCTTTTGCACCCGGTCGCCGACCTTCACGAGCGGCCGCTGGGTGATGCAGGTGTTCTGGTTCGACCGCTGGAACTTCCGCAGGTTGTAGATGTCGACCACGCTGTCGGCCCGCTCCACATCGTCGGTGACGCGGATGACGATGCGCGAGCCGTCGACCTGATCGACGATGCCCGACCGCTTGGCACCGACCGCGGCACCCGAATCGCGGGCGACGACGTCCTCCATGCCGGTGCCGACGAAGGGCGCCTCAGGCTGCAGGAGCGGCACCGCCTGGCGCTGCATGTTGGAGCCCATCAGCGCCCGGTTGGCGTCGTCGTTCTCGAGGAACGGGATCAGCGCCGCGGCGACCGAGACGAGCTGCTTCGGCGACACATCGATCAGATCGATGGTCTCCCGCCTTGCCAGCATGAACTCGTTGCTCTCGCGGCAGCTCACGAGCTCGGCCGCGAACGTGCGCTCGGGCGTCAGCTCGGAGTTCGCCTGGGCGATGGTGTAGCGGTTCTCCTCCATGGCCGAGAGGTAGATCACCTCGTCGGTCACCTTGCCGTCGACGACCCGGCGATACGGGCTCTCGATGAAGCCGTACTTGTTGATCCGGGCATAGGTGGCGAGGCTGTTGATCAACCCGATGTTCGGGCCTTCCGGCGTCTCGATCGGGCAGATGCGGCCATAATGCGTCGGGTGCACGTCGCGCACCTCGAAGCCGGCCCGCTCGCGGGTCAGGCCACCCGGGCCGAGCGCCGACAGGCGCCGCTTGTGGGTGATCTCCGAGAGCGGGTTGGTCTGGTCCATGAACTGCGAGAGCTGCGAGCTGCCGAAGAACTCGCGGACCGAGGCCGCCACCGGCTTGGCGTTGACCAGGTCGTGCGGCATGGCGGCGTCGATCTCGACCGAGCTCATCCGCTCACGGACGGCGCGCTCCATGCGCAAGAGGCCGACGCGGAACTGGTTCTCCATGAGCTCGCCGACCGAGCGCACCCGGCGGTTGCCGAGATTGTCGATGTCGTCGATCTCGCCGCGGCCGTCCTTGATCTCGACCAGGTGCTTGACCACGGCGAGGATGTCCTCGTTGCGCAGCACGCGCACCGTGTCGTCCGTCTCCAGGCCGAGCCTGGCGTTCATCTTGACGCGACCGACCGGCGAGAGGTCGTAGCGCTCGGGATCGAAGAAGAGGCCGGCGAAGAGCGCCTCGGCCGTCTCCGGCGTCGGCGGCTCGCCAGGGCGCAGCACCCGGTAGATGTCGAGCAGGGCCTCCTCGCGGGTATGCGAGCGGTCGAGCACCAGCGTGTTGCGGATGTAGGGGCCGATTGTCGAGTGGTCGATGTCGAGCAGCGGCAGCTCGTCGATGCCGAGCTCGGCGAGGCGGCCGAGCAGCTCGCCGGTGATCTCCTCGCCGGCCTCGGCGTTGACCAGGCCGGTCTCCATGTTGACGAGGTCGCGTGCGATGTAGTGGCCGACCACGTCCTCGGCGGAGAGATAGAGGTCGGTGACCTTCTTCTCCTCGATCCGCTTCAGGAGCCTGGGACTCACCTTGGTCCCGGCCTCGGCGAGCGACTCGCCGGAGGCGGCGTCGACCAGGTCGCTGGTCAGCTTCTGACCGAGCAGACGGTCGGGGCGGAGCGCGATCTTCCAGCCCTGGCCGCAGCGCTGGATGGCGACCTCGTGGTAGAAATGCGCCAGCAGCGATTCGGCGTCGAGGCCAAGCGCCAGCAGCAGCGTCGTCGCCGGCAGCTTGCGCCGCCGGTCGATGCGCACATAGACCAGATCCTTGGCGTCGAACTCGAAATCGAGCCACGAGCCGCGATAGGGGATGACCCGGGCCGAGTAGAGGAACTTGCCCGAGCTGTGCGTCTTGCCGCGGTCGTGGTCGAAGAAGACGCCCGGCGAGCGGTGCATCTGGCTGACGATGACGCGCTCCGTGCCGTTGACGACGAAGGTCCCGTTGTCCGTCATGAGCGGCATGTCGCCCATGTAGACGTCCTGCTCCTTGATGTCGCGCACACTGCGCGCGCCGCTGTCCTCGTCGATGTCCCAGACGATCAGGCGCAGCGTCACCCGCAGCGGCGCCGCGTAGGTCAGGCCGCGCTGGTGGCACTCGTCGACATCGTATTTCGGCGCCTCGAGCTCGTACTTGACGAAGTCGAGCGCCGCCCGGTCGGCGAAGTCCTTGATCGGAAAGACCGAACGGAAGACCTCCTCGAGCCCGGCCAGCTCCCGGTCGCCAGGCACCGTATGCATCTGCAGGAAGAACTCGTAACTCTGCCGCTGCACCTCGATGAGGTTGGGCATCGTCGTGACTTCCGTAATACGACCGAAGCTCTTGCGGATCCGCTTACGCGCCGTCTTCGCCTCTGCCATCACTGACTTCCGTTTCCCATGTCGGGCCGCCGGTCCACCCGGCGCCCACGTCGCCGGGCCGCCTCAGCGGACCGGCGCAACGACAGAAAGGCGGACCGCAACCCCCGGCTGCAGCCGCCTTCCCTGTTCAGATATTCATGCGACGTTCGAATGCGCCGAAGGCACACAGCATCGTTCCGGGCCTTTCGGCCCGGTCCGGATGCGCGCCGGACGCTCGCCGCGCCTGTGTCGATCTTACTTGACCTCCACGGTGGCGCCGGCCTCCTCGAGCTGCTTCTTGAACTTCGCTGCGTCATCCTTGGAGACGCCTTCCTTGACCGCCTTCGGCGCCGCCTCGACCAGATCCTTGGCCTCCTTGAGGCCGAGGCCGGTGATCGCCCGGACCTCCTTGATGACGTTGATCTTCTTCTCGCCGATCGCGGCGAGGATCACGTCGAACTCGGTCTGCTCCTCGGCCGCCTCGGCGGCGACGGCAGCGCCACCGCCAGCGGCGGCCACGGCGACGGGGGCCGCGGCCGAGACGCCCCACTTCTCCTCGAGCAACTTCGAGAGCTCGGCGGCCTCGAGCACGGTCAGGCTCGAGAGATCGTCCACCAGCTGCTGCAGATTAGCCATTTCGGTCATCCTCCAACGGGTCTTGCAAGGTCGGGCGGCCCAACCATCGGGCCACGGCAATCGGTTCGGTTCAGCCCAGCTCGGCCTTGGCCTTGAGCACGCGGGCGATCTGGCCGCCGGGTGCCTGCAGCAGGCCGACGAGGCGGGTCGCAGGGGTGTTGATCAGGGACAGGAGCTTGGCGCGGAGCTCGTCGAGCGACGGCAACTCGGCCAGGGTCTGCACGGCGGCGGCATCGAGCAGATTGCCGCCATAGCCGCCACCCACGATCTTCAGCTTGTCGTTCTTCTTGGCGAAGGCGGCGATCACCTTCGGCGCTGCGACGGGGTCGGGCGAGTAGGCGATCGCCGTCGGGCCGGTGAGCAGCTCGCCGAGCGGCGCGTAAGCGGTGTCGACCACGGCCAGCTTCGCCAGGCGGTTCTTGGTCACCCGGAAGCTGGCGCCGACGTCGCGCATCTGCCGCCGGAGATCGGTCACCTCCGCCACGGTCATGCCCATGTAGTGCGTCACGACGACGACTTCGGCTTCCTTGAAGATGGAACCGAGTTCATCGACGATCCTGGTTTTCTCGGCGCGGAGCACGGACGGCCTCCAAATTTCAGCAGGAACGCGGGCACGCACGGCGACCCATGGCCACCGCTGCGCCGCCCGCCGGCACGAGTGAGACGAAGGCGACAAATAGCCCACGCGTGACCCCACTCATCCGATCGGATGAATGGGGGGAACCCGTAGACCCGCTGTTCTCAGGAGCGCGCAGCATAGCCGCCTTGTCCACTCTCGCAAGCAGTTTCTTTATCGGTGCCGGGCGGCTCACTGGCCTGCCGGGTTGGCGCCGACCAGGCTGGCCACCTCGAGCTTCACACCCGGGCCCATGGTCGAGCTCAGATGGGCGCGCTTGAGGTAGGTGCCCTTGGCACCCGCCGGCTTCGCCCGGTTCACCGCATCGACGAAGCTCCTGGCGTTCTCGGCGAGCTGCTCGGCGGCGAAGCTCGCCCGGCCGATGCCGGCATGGACGATGCCCGCCTTCTCGACCCGGAACTGCACCTGGCCGCCCTTGGCCGCCTCGACCGCTTCCGTGACGTTGGGCGTCACGGTGCCGAGCTTCGGGTTCGGCATCAGGCCGCGCGGGCCGAGAATGCGGCCGAGCCGGCCGACCAGCGGCATCATGTCCGGCGTCGCGATCACCCGGTCGAAGTCGATCTGCCCGGCCTGCACCTTCTCGGCGAGGTCGTCGGCGCCGACGATGTCGGCCCCGGCTGCCAGGGCCTGCTCGGCCTTGTCACCCTTGGCGAAGACCGCGACACGCAGCGTCTTGCCGGTGCCGTGCGGCAGATTGACCACGCCACGCACCATCTGGTCGGCATGGCGCGGGTCGACCCCGAGATTGAGCGACATCTCGATCGTCTCGTCGAACTTGGCGGTCGCCGCCCCCTTGATCGCGGTGATCGCCTCGCCGAGCTCGTACTGCTTTTGACGGTCGATGCCGGATGCCGCCGCCTTCAGTCGCTTGCCTGTCCTGGCCATCGGCTCAGCCCTCCACCACGTCGAGGCCCATCGATCGGGCCGAGCCGACGATCATCTTCGTCGCGGCATCGAGATCGGCGGCGTTGAGGTCCTTCATCTTGCTCTCGGCGATCTCGCGGCACTGCGCCACGGTCACCTTGCCGGCAACGGCCTTGCCCGGGGTCTGCCCGCCCTTGCCGAGGCCGGCCGCCTTCTTCAGGAAGTAGCTGGCGGGCGGCGTCTTGGTGACGAAGGTGAAGGTGCGGTCGCCGAAGGCGGTGATCACCGTCGGGATCGGCATGCCGGGCTCCATGCCCTGCGTCGCCGCGTTGAACGCCTTGCAGAACTCCATGATGTTCAGGCCGCGCTGACCCAGAGCCGGCCCGATGGGCGGCGACGGGTTGGCCTTGCCGGCCGGCACCTGGAGCTTGATGTAGCCGGTGATCTTCTTCGCCATTCACAGCACTCCTCTTCGCGGTGCATGCGCGCCGCTGCCGCGACGCTCCCGCTGCAACGCCGGCCCCCCTGGCCGGCGACGTGTCCTAGATGCGCTCGACCTGGGAGAATTCCAGCTCGACCGGCGTGGACCGGCCGAAGATCGAGACGGAAACCTTGAGCCGGCCCTTGCCTTCCTCGACGTCCTCGACGGTGCCCTCGAAGGTGCTGAACGGCCCGTCGGTGACCCGGATGCGATCGCCGCTGACGAACGAGACGGACATGCGCGGGTGCTCGACGCCCTCTTGCACCTGGGCCTGGATCCGCTCCGCCTCGGCATCGGGTATCGCCTGCGGCTTGCCGCCGGCACCGAGGAAGCCCGTCACCTTGGCGGTGTTGCGCACGAGCGACCAGGTCTCGTCGTTGAGCTCCATCTTGATCAGCACGTAGCCGGGGAAGAACTTGCGCTCGGTGGCCACCTTCTTGCCGCGGCGCACCTCGACGACCTCTTCCGAGGGAACGAGGATGTCCTCGATCAGCTTGACGAGGCCCTTCTGCTCCGCCTGCTCGAGAATCGCCTCCTTCACCTTCTGCTCGAAGGTGGAGTAGACGTGAATGATGTACCAGCGCGCCGCCATCAGCCGCCGAGCCCCAGGAGAAACTTGATGCTGAAGGCGATCACCTGATCCACCAGAAAGAAGAAAAGCGCCGCCAGGGCCGACATGACGAGCACGCTGATCGTGGTGACGATCAGCTCCTTGCGGGTCGGCCAGGTGACCTTGCTGATCTCCTGCCTGACCTCTCGAACGAACTGCGCGGGCGACGTCTTCGCCATCTGGATCCACTCTGATTTCAGCTAGGCGGGCCGACTGGCAGGAGTGGAGGGACTCGAACCCACAACCCCCGGTTTTGGAGACCGGTGCTCTGCCAATTGAGCTACACTCCTCCGGCGGCTCGCCGGGTCGACATCGCCCAGGATCGAGGACGACAGCCCGCGCCGGCGGCACGTGCCGCCGGGCGAGCCCGTGTCTCTAAGGCGTCAACCGCGAAAGGGCAAGCCCCTTGCTGTCGGCCGCCGGAGAGAACGCGCTCGCCCGCTGACCCGCTATCGGTTTCAGCTGATGATTTCGGCGACGACGCCGGCGCCGACGGTGCGGCCGCCCTCGCGGATGGCGAAGCGCAGGCCCTGCTCCATGGCGATGGGGGCGATCAGCTCGACCGACATCGTCACGTTGTCACCCGGCATCACCATCTCCGTGCCCTCGGGCAGGTGGACCATGCCGGTCACGTCCGTCGTCCGGAAGTAGAACTGCGGCCGGTAGTTGGTGAAGAACGGCGTGTGCCGCCCGCCCTCCTCCTTGGTCAGCACGTAGGTCTCGGCCTTGAACTTCGTGTACGGCTTGATCGAGCCCGGCTTGCACAGCACCTGGCCCCGCTCCACATCGTCGCGCTTGGTGCCGCGCAGGAGCACGCCCACGTTGTCGCCCGCCTCGCCGCGATCCAAAAGCTTCCTGAACATCTCCACGCCCGTGCAGGTCGTCTTGGTCGTGTCCTTGATGCCGACGATCTCGACCTCGTCGCCCACCTTGACGATGCCCCGCTCGATCCGCCCCGTCACCACCGTGCCGCGGCCCGAGATCGAGAACACGTCCTCGATCGGCATCAGGAAGGCCTGGTCGATCGCCCGCTCCGGCTGCGGAATGTAGCTGTCCACCGCCGCCATCAGCTCCAGCACCTTGTCGTGACCGAGCTCGTTGTTCGAGCCGTCCAGCGCCGCCAGCGCCGAGCCCGCGATGATCGGAATGTCGTCGCCCGGGAACTCGTACGAGCTCAGCAGCTCGCGCACCTCGAGCTCGACCAGCTCCAGAAGCTCCGGGTCGTCGACCATGTCGACCTTGTTCAAAAACACCACCAGCGCCGGCACGCCCACCTGCCGCGCCAGCAGGATGTGCTCCCTGGTCTGCGGCATCGGCCCGTCAGCCGCCGAAACCACCAGAATGGCACCGTCCATCTGCGCCGCGCCCGTGATCATGTTCTTCACGTAGTCGGCGTGGCCCGGGCAATCGACATGCGCGTAATGCCGGTCCTTCGTCTGGTACTCGACATGCGCCGTGTTGATCGTGATCCCCCGCGCCTTCTCCTCCGGCGCCTTGTCGATGTTGTCGTACGACGTGAACGTCGCCCCGCCCGTCTCCGCCAGGACCTTCGTGATCGCCGCCGTCAGCGTCGTCTTGCCGTGGTCAACGTGACCAATCGTACCAATGTTCGCGTGCGGCTTGTCCCGCTGAAACTTTTCCTTGGCCATGACCGGGTTCCCAGTTCTACCCTGCTCGAGGTGAGGTTGCCGACACGTTGTCCGGCTTCGGACCGTCGGGTACGTTGGTGGATGGAGCGGGTGAGGGGAATCGAACCCCCACCGCCAGCTTGGAAGGCTGGAGCTCTACCGTTGAGCTACACCCGCACTTGACCTAAGCGACGTCGACGACCGTGGCGGATTGGTGGAGGGGGTAGGATTCGAACCTACGTACGCGTACGCGGGCAGATTTACAGTCTGCTGCCTTTAACCACTCGGCCACCCCTCCGGGAGTCCGCCTCGGGCGAAAACGTGCCGGGTGGTATCGCCTGATCCACTGTCTTGTCAACTGGACGACCCATGCCTCCCAAGCCTCCCAGACGAGATGGCCCCGGCCGATCCGGTGGCCCCGAGCGCCCAGCCGGACCCGGCCGCCAGACCCGTGGTGGTGACCGACCGACCCGTGGCCCGCGCGAAGGCCAGCGACCGGGCGGCCCCCGCGATGGCGACCGACCGGGCGGCCAGCGACGCGGCCCCGAGCGGAGCCGGTCCGAGCGCCCGGCCCCGGACCAGCTCTGGCTCTTCGGCGAGCATGCGGTCCTGGCGGCGATCAGGAACCAGCGGCGCACCTGCCACCAGCTCCTCGCCAGCGAGGAGGGCATGCCGCGCATTTCCGAGGCGGCCGCCAGGCGAGGCCTGCACGTCACGCCCTGCCCCAACCCGGAGATCGCGAAGCGCCTGCCGCCCGGTGCGGTGCATCAGGGCCTGGCCCTGCACGTAGCACCCCTGCCGCAGCTCCAGCTCGAGCGGGTGATCGCCATCCAGCCCGAAAAGAGCCTGCTCCTGGCCCTCGACCAGGTGACCGACCCGCGCAATTTCGGCGCCATCCTGCGCAGCGCCGTCGCCATGGGCGTGAACGCCGTGATCGTGCCGGAGCGCCGCAGCGCCGAGCTTTCCGGCACGGCCGCCAAGGCTGCATCGGGCGCCCTCGACCTCGTGCCGATCGTCGAGGTGGTCAATCTCTCGCGGGCCCTCGCCCGGCTCAAGGAGGCCGATTTCCGCATCAGCGGGCTCGACGCCGATGGCGAGGTGACCATCGATGCCGCCCCCCCGGCAGCCCGCCGCGTGCTGGTCGTGGGCTCGGAGGGCTCGGGCATGCGCCGGCTGGTCGGCGAGCATTGCGACGAGATCCTCTCGATCCCGATCGACCGGCGGATCGACAGCCTCAACGTCTCGGTGGCGACCAGCCTCGCTCTCTGGAGCCTGACGCGGGCCGGCCGTTGACGGCGGGGGCGTCGAGGCCCTAAGCCACGATCCGTGCCGGCGTAGCTCAGCTGGTAGAGCAACCGCCTTGTAAGCGGTAGGTCGCGGGTTCGAGCCCTGCCGCCGGCACCAGCACTTCAGCAGCGCTCACACCAGAGAAACGCGGTCTGACCCGCCCGTGGATCGGGCCGCGGCGAGACGATGACGAGGTCGCCCGGTGCCTCGACCGGCCGGCCGCCGTCCATGGCCACCACCTCGCCTTGCCGCACCGCGACGAAGCCCGTCGACGGGATGCGGAGCACGAAGCGGTCGGTCAGCGCGATGCAGGGCTCCTTCGTGCGAAAGCGCTCGATCGAGGCATTCGGTCGCGCCGGAACACGCCCTTGAACCACGTCGAGGAAGCGGCGAGCGGCCTCGAGCGCCACCCCGGCACTCGCCGCAGCGTCGTGGGTGCCGCATTCGACGGTGACCGCGACGGCCGGATGACCGGGGTCGGAGAACCGGCCATAGTCCGTGAGATGCCGGCCGTCGACGCAGCCGCCCGGCATGAGCTGCTGGGTCGGCGGCCAGGCCATGCGATCGGCGAGTGCCCGGGTCTTGGCGAGATCGGCGATGACGAAGAAGGGCCGGGCGACGAAGGTCGTCGTGTGCAGGTCGAGCACCACGTCCACCTGGCGCAGGAGCGGCCGCAGCTCGCGAGCCCGTGCCGCCTCGACGCTCGAGCTGTCCTCGTCCAGCCAGTCGTCGCGCCAGAGGCGGTTCATGTCGCGATCGACGAAGCGCCGACCCAGGGCAGCGGCCGCCGGGTTGACCAGCGCCAGCGTCAGGCGGCCAGCCAAGGGTCGTACGCTCTTCTCGACGAGCCGGAGGACGGCGTCGCGACCCGCCGGCTCGTTGCCGTGGGTCAGGCCGGCGATCATCAGATGCGGGCCGGGACGGCTGCCCTCGAAGCTCCAGACGAAGGGAACGCCTTCGGGTTGCCCCGCCGTCATCCCTTCAGATGCAGCGTCGCCAGGAGCTGGACGGTGCTGCCCTCGGCCATCTCGAGCCGCAGGCGGAGCCAGTTGCCGAAATGGCCGATCCGCCGGAAGACGACCTCGCCCTCGGCCTTCGGCAGCGCGACGGGCTCGCCGTCAGTGGCCCAGTTGAAACCGTCGGCCGAGAGCTCGAGGCGGATCATGCCGCCCGGCCGGACCGGCGGGGCCAGAAGCCGCAGGAACAGAACCGCCTCGATCGCCCAGCCTGCCTCGTAGGGCTCGCTGGTGAAGCCGTCCGTCACATGCTCGCCGCGGATGACCACGGCCGTCGTGCTCTCGCGCAAGGTCGGCATCAGTCCCACTCCCCCGAGACCAGGATCGAATCGACGTAGAACGACGACCGCCGGTCGGCGTCCGATTCGACGAAGAAGCCGACATTCAGCATGCCGCGCAGGTTGGGCATGGCGTCGATCTGCAAGGCGCCGATGCCGCTCATGTCGTAGGCCACGTCGTTGCACTCGAAATGGGTGTAGCGCATGGTCCTGAGGTCGAAGCCGAGCTTCGCGTACTGCCAGTTCACCTTGGTCGGGATCTCGTTGTAGCAGAGCACCTGGCGCTCGCCGGAAAGGTCCTGCCAGTCGCGCTCCGCCAAGTGGTAGTGGGTCACCGTCTTCTCGCTGAACCGCTCGAACGGCACCGTCTTCTCCTTGAACTGCCACTTCTCGACCCGCTGGCCCTCGAAGGCGTTGAGGTAGCGCAGATGCGGCATGATCCGGTAGTCGTCGTTCTGCAGGTCGAGCAGGATGCCGACGGACCGCAGGTCCGTGTCGAGCAGCTTCTGGGCACTCGCCTCGGGCTTGAAGGTGAACCAGAACTCGATCTGGATCGGGCAGGCACGGACGTAGGTGAGCCGCTTGATGGCGACGTTCTGGGCGCCCGCCTTCGGCCGGGTCGCCATCTTCAGGGCATAGCTGCCATCGACGCTGCCATGCGTGCCATTGTCCCAGAAGGAGAGGTTCGAGAGCATCGGCGTGGTGAGCTGGCGGTAGCCCGGATGCATCCGGTCGAGATTGTCCTCGTAATTGCCGATGAGCGAGGTCCAGCCCTGGAGCCCCTCGTCGAAATCGTCGAAATAGATGATCCGTCCCAGGGGATCGAAGCGCGAGAGCTTCGGGTTGGCCCGGATCAGGGCCTTCTGCATGGCGTCCAAGTGCGACCTCCCGGCTGACTAGCCTTTGAGCGAGCCGGCGGTCATGCCGGCGATGACGTATTTCTGCACGGCGATCACGAAGATCAGGATCGGCAGGAGCTGCAGCGTGGCGGCGGCGAAGAGCACCCCCCACTCGACCCCGTCCACCGCACCCACCATCTCGCTGAGGATCAAGGGTGCCGTCTTCGCCTCGGTGGTGGTGAAGATGAAGGCGAAGAGGAACTCGTTCCACGAGAAGATCAAAACGAAGGTCGAGGCCGCGATCATGCCCTGGGCGGCGAGCGGCACGATGACGTGGCGGAGGATCTGCCAGACGCCGGCGCCGTCGATGATCGCCGCCTCCTCGAGCTCGACCGGGATCTGGTCGATGAAGGCCTTCATGATCCAGGTGTTGAGCGAGACGAAGAAGGTCGCATAGAGCAGGATGAGGACGGTGTGGGTGTCGTTCAGCCGAAGCCAGTTGACGACCGGGAAGAGCGGCAGGGTGACGACGATGGGCGGCACCATGCGGATGACGATCATCATGAAGGCGCTGGCCGCGAGCTTGCGGCTCCGGACCCTGGCATAGACGTAGCCGGCGAGCGTGGTGACGACCACGGTGAGGATCGTGGCCCCGGTGGTGACGATCAGGCTGCTCTGGAGCGCTTCGAAGAACTCGGGCCAACGCACGATGAGCGCTCGATAATTCTCGAACGTGGGCGAGAAGAGCAGCTTCGGCGGGAAGGCCAGGATCTCGCGTGGCGGCTTGAACGACGAGAGCACGACGATGAGGATCGGCAGCCCCGACCAGATGGCGATCAGCGCCAGGGCCGCGAGCTTGCCGGCGCGCCTGGTGGGCCCCTCACGCATCGGCGCTCAGCATGCGCTTGTACATCTCGCGCAGATACACGGCCGAGATGAGCAGCGTGCCGACCACCATGAGCCAGCCGATGGCCGAGGCCACGCCGAACTCCTGGTAGCGAAAGGCGTGGCGGTAGAGATAGGTCGCGAGCACCTCCGTCTGCCGCGCCGGCCCGCCGCCGGTGAGCAGCCAGACCTCGGCGAAGAGGCGAAAGGCGAAGACGTAGCGGAACATCAACGCCACCAGGATCGCCGGCATGAGGATCGGCACGGTGATCCTGGCGAAGCGGTGCCAGGCATTGGCACCGTCGATCGCCGCACTCTCGTAGAGCTCCTTCGGCACGCCGAGCAGGGCCGAGTAGAGGATCAGGAAGCTGAACGGCAAATGCAGCCAGATGCTCAAGAGCGAGACCAGCGTCAGGGCCGACCAGCGGTCGGTGGTCCAGGCGAGCTCCGGCAGGCCAACGAGGGCGATGAGCCCCGAGATCAGCCCGACATCGGGCTCCAGCATGTATTTCCAGATGACCACCGCGACGACCTCGCTCACCGCGTAGGGTGCCAGGATGATCGAGATCATCGTGCGGCGGAACGGCACGCCCGAGGCGAAGAGCGTCGCCATGGCGAGGGCGGCGACGAGCTCGACATAGACGACGACGTTGACGACGACGAAGGTGTTGACCAGCGCGTGCCAGAAATAGGGGTCGGCCAGCACCGTCGCATAATTGGCGAGGCCGACGAACACCGGCGCTTGGCCGAAGCTCGTCGTGTGCAGGCTGAGCCAGAGCACCCAGAGCGACGGCAGGCCGATCACCAGCACCAGCATGAGCTGGACGGGTGCCACCATGACGGCATGGGCGACCCTGGTCGACATCGCCTTCATGAAAAGGCGCTGTTTCCGAGGCTCCGGGCGATGGCAGCACTCTGGGCGAAGAGGCCGGGTGCACCGCCGGTATGGACGAAGACGACGCCCGCCCCTGCCTCGATGCTGCCTTCACCGAGCCGACCGATCAGCCCGGCGAGCGCCTTTGCGGTGTAGGCCGGGTCGAGCACGAGCCCGCCGGCCCGGCCCGCAAGGGCGAGGGCCTGGAGCGAGGCCGGGCTGGAGAGGCCATAGCCCGGGGCGATGAAGCGATCGTCGACGACGAGCCGGCTCGGGTCGATCCTCGCCTCCAGGCCCAGCAGCGCTGCCGTCTCCTCGGCGCGGCGCAGGATCAGCGGGCGGATGAAGCTCTCCGGGCTGCTGGACGGAGATCGCCAGCACCTGCGTCGCGAGGCCCGCGGCGGCGAAGCCGGCGAGCAGGCCGGCCGCCGTGAGGCCGGAGCCGGCGGCGAGGCAGACGAGGCCGGCGGCTCTGCGCACTGGGCCGCAAGCTCGTCCGCGAGGCTGACGGCCGCAGCAGCGGCCAGCGCACCCGTTCGCCCCGGCAGGCGGATCTGCCAGGGCCGCCGGCCAGCGTCGCGCGCCGCCTGCTCCAGCGCGTCCAGCCGCTCCTGGACCGCATCGGCATAGGGATCGGTCGTGTCGATCCAGTAGATTTCGGCACCGAAGAGCCGGTCGAGCAGGAGATTGCCCAAGGGCTCCGCCGTGCCGTCGCCGCGCAGCAGCAGCACGCAGCGCCAGCCGAGCACGGCGCAGGCGGCGGCGGTTGCGCGGCAGAAATTGGACTGGGCACCGGCGGTGGTGACGATGGTATCGGCCCCCGCCGCCTTCGCCTCGGCGAGGAGGACCTCGAGCTGGCGGGGCTTGTTGCCGCCGAGCCCGAGGCCCGAGAGATCCTCGCGCTTGAGCAGGAGCCCCGGGCAGCCGATGGCGGCCCCGAGCCCGGGGGCCGCCTCGAGTTGCGTCGGCAGGTGCGCCAGCTTCAACCGTGCCAGCGTGATCGGTTCCCGGGGCACCTGCCTCACCTCACTGCGGCAGCAGCGGTTCGACCCGCGTCTTGACCGACTCCATGGCATCGGCGACCGGCTTCATGCCGAGCACCGCGGCCTGCAGTTCCTCGACGAAGATGTCCGACGCCTTGGCGGCGTTGTCGAAGGGCGGCAATGGCACCCGCCCGACCAGCAGCACGGCCTTCTCGTCCGCCGCATAGGCCAGCTTCTCCTGCATCTCCGGGCTGTCATAGGTCGAGGCGCGCACGGGGCCGTTGCCGTTGAGCGCCGCCATCAGCGTGCTTTCCTTGCTCGCCATGGTGCGGACCAGATCCCATGCCAGATCCTTGTTCTGCGAGTTGGCCGGGATGACCATGGTCCAGAACTCGACCTTGGCCGGGGCGACGTCGAACTGGTCCTTGAATGCCGCGGCAACCGGCAGGGCTACCGTCTTGATATTGCCCGCTTCCTCGGACTTCTCGGGGTCGTTATAGATGCGGTTGCGACCGCAGGAGGTGGTGGTCATGGCGGCCCGCCCGGTCTGCATCCAGGTATTGACCTCCTCGTCCTGGATGGCCGCCCAGTTGCGCGGCATCACCCCCTCCTCGTAAAAGTCGCGCAGCATCTGGACGGCATTCATCATGCCCTCCCCGGTGGTCGCCACCTCGTAGTCGAGCGTGATGAAGTCGCCGTTCCAGGCGCGCGCCAGGTCGACCGTATTGGCGTAGCCGAGACCATTGATGAGAAAGCCGTGGACCTTGGTGCCGTCGTCGCGCTCGAAGGTGAGCGCCCGCGCCGCCTCGATCAGCTCCTCCATGGTCTCGGGCGGCTCGATGCCCTTCTCCTCGAGCAGCCGCGCATTGTAGTGGAAGCAGGACGAGGCATGGCGGAAGGGAATGCCATAGAGCTCGTCATTGAAGGTCATGGCGTCCCTGAGGCCCGGGAAGATGTCCTCGATGTCCTCGACGGGGTTCGCCGCCTGATGCGCGTTCAGGGGCTCGAGCAGGGTGGTCACGCTCTCGACCGCGTGGGTGTTCAAGAAGAACGCGATGTCGATCGTCGTCTCGGGCAATTGCAGCTCGCGGAAGAGCCGCTCGTGCAGGGCACCCGTATCCAGCGTCACCCACTCGATGCCGACGCCGTTCTCCGCCTGCCAGTTGGCGGTGATGTCATTGCCCTCGGCGGTGGCCACCGTCTGGTGGACGCGGTGGGCGATGATGGTGAGGTTCTCCGGCTTGTCCTGGGCGATCGCCGGGGCCGCCAGCGTCATCGCCAGCGCACTGGCCATCAGGCCGAGCTTCGTCGCTGTTCCGGTCACGTCTGCCTCCCTTTGTGCTGACCATTGTCGCGCCGCCGGCGAGCCTTGCCGGCGCCGCTTCCCTCGCCGTCGGCGATCCACTGATCGCTCAACGAATCCTTGATGTGCTCGAACCGCGCGGTGACGCCGGGCCCGCGGGCCTGGGTCACGAGGATCACCAAGAGATCGACCACCGCCAGCTGGACGAGGCGCGTGGTCATCGGCGCGTAGATGAAAGTGTCCTCGGGCGGGTCGACATCGAGCAGGAGATCGGTCGCCGCCGCGAGCGGCGAGCCCTTGCGGGTCACCGCGATGGTGAAGGCGCCGTTCTCACGCGCCACCCGGACCGAGCGCAGGATGTCCCTGATCCGGCCGTTATAGGAGAAGGCGATGGCGACATCGCCCGGCGCCAGCGTGGCCGCCGCCATGGTCTGCAGATGGGTGTCGGGCCTGGCCGCGCAGTTGATGTCGAGGCGCATGAACTTCTGCTGCGCGTCGCTCGCCACCGTGTTGGCGAGCCCGACCCCGAAGAGCTCGAGCCGTCGCGCACCGTCGATCCGCGCCACCGCCGCCGCCAGCGCCGCGTCGTCGAGCGACTGCTGCAGCGTGCCGAGCGCGTTGATCGAGGATTGCACGACCTTGTGGCGGACGGTGGCGAGGTCGTCGCCGAAGTCGATCTCGCGATGCAGATAGGGTGCACCACCGACCGCCAGCGCCCTTGCCAGCTCGATCTTGAAGTGCGGATAGCCGTCGAGCCCGAGCGAGCGGCAGAAGCGGAGCACGGTCGGCTCGCTGACTCCGGCGTGGCCGGCGAGGGAGGCCAGCGTCATGCGCGGCACCTGCTCCGGGTGCGCCAACACCACGTCAGCGACGCGCGTCTCGGACGGGCTGAGCCTGACGGCCTCGCTGCCCAGCCGGGCGAGGAAATCGGCGGCCTCTAGCGCTCCGTCCACTTCTCCACCTCGGCCATGTCGAGCTCGACGCCGAGCCCCGGACCCGGCGGCAACGGCAGGTTGCCGTCCTTGATCTGGTCGATGCGCCCCTGCGGCTCCCTGACCAGCCGGTCGCGCAGCGGGTTGGGAAAGATCATGCACTCGAAGGTGAGGAAATTCGGCATGGCGGCGGCGAGGTGCAGGCTGGCGGCGGCGCAGACTGCCCCCGAGGCACCGACATGCGGCGCGTAGGGCACGTGCAACGCGTTGGCGAGGTAGGCGATCTTGCGGGTCTCGCTGATGCCGCCCGAGCGGGCGACGTCCGGCTGGACGACGCCTACTGCGCGTGACGTGAGCAGCGGGGCGGCTCCGTATGCCGTGTGCTCGCTCTCCCCGGCGGCAAGGCGCAAGGGCAGCTTCTGGCGGAGCCAGCGATAGCCCTCGATGTCCTCCGGGACGATCGGCTCCTCGAACCAGTAGTAACCCAGTTCGGCCAGCCCCTTGCCCACCTCGAGCGCATCGTCGACGTCGAAGATCCAGTTGGAGTCGGCCATGAGACGGATCTTCGGCCCGGCAATCTCGCGCACCAGCCTGGCCCGGTCGAGAGCGGCCTCGACAGGGGCGCCGAGCTTGACCTTGATCTCCTGAAAGCCCCAGCCCACACAGTCCTCGACCACCTTGTCGGCGGCCGCGTCATCGACCCAAGGGATCGAGGAGGCATAGGCCCGGATGCTCGGCCGGCCCATATGGCCGAGCAATTCGTAGACCGGGCGGTCCGTCGCCTTGCCCATGATGTCCCAGAGTGCCGTGTCGATGGCGGCGATCGCCTCGATCAGCATGCCGCCCGAGCGGCCGGAGAAGGTCCGGTAGAGCTTCTGCCAGATGGCCTCGACGGCGAACGGGTCCATGCCCTTGATCTTCGGTGCCAGGAGCCCGTCGACCAGTTCGGCATATGATTTGGGGCCGAAGCGGGCCAAGGCCTCGCCGACGCCGGTGATTCCGGCATCGGTCTCGACCACCACGATCAGGATCGAGATGGTGCCGAACGAGCCCTGCGAGGTGCGCTGCAGGTCGCCGATCGGCACGGTCAGCGGATAGGTGCGAATACCCGTGATGCGCAAGCGCCGCCTCCCCGCGGCTGTTGTCCGTCCAGCTCACTCAACTACGGGATCAGGCGGTCGTCAACACGCAATCGACCGATTTCGGTAATTGAGCTACAGGACGGCAGCGCCGGGCAAGGCCCTCAGCCGGAGGTCTGGGCCGCCCCTACCAGGGCATCCAGCTGGGCCGCTGTCGTGGTGTTCTCGATCTCGTCCATCGAGAGCTGCACGCCGAACTCCTCCTCGAGCGCCGTCACCAGCCTGAGGTGATTGAGGGAATCCCAGGCCGGATGCTCGTCGCGCGTCAGCTCCGGCGTGACCGAGGCCACCGGGATGTCGAGGGTCTCGGCGATCAACTCAGCCAGCTTGGGGTTCATCCTCGCGTTCTCCATTGTCGATGGTGATGCCCGTGACGGGCAAGGGTTTGGCCTCGCCGATGGCGAGACGAAAATGACGGTCGTCGGGCGCCGAGGTGTCACCCAGCGGTGCCTCGGCAAAACCCTGCGCCGTGAAGAAATCGGCCGACGGCTTGTTCTTCCTGGTCGGCCTGAAAACCGCCTCGAGCTGGCCGTCCGGCCGCCAGTCTGCCGCCACCGCCTTGATCCGGTTGCCCATGGCCGTCTCGACCCCGCGGCCCATGGCCCGGCAGCTCAGGATCACGCTGTCCACGGCGACACTCTGCGCCCGGCGCTCGAGGAGGAAGAGCCCGACAATGCCGAGATCGCCGAAGCGGTCACGCGCCGCCACCACCTCGAGATGCCAGTCAGGCGACAGCATGAAGCGCTCGAGCTCGGCCGGCTTGTAGCGCTTGGTCGTGACGTTGAACTGGTTGGTCTTGGCGAAGAGCTGGTGCACGCGGGTGAGCTCGGCCCGGGTCGCGGGCCAGCAGGTCAGCGCCGTGCCGAGGCTCTCGAGATAGGCCTGCATGTCGCCGACCTCGACCCGGCTCGCTTCCCGCTTCGCCTCCTCGTGATACTGCTCGGTCTTGCGCAGGTCCTCGTCGGTGAGGGCCATGCGCTCGAGCTCCGGCAGGTCGAGCAGCAGGTGGGCATATTCCGCCGGGTCGCGCGGCAAATGGACCGTCCGCACCTCCGGCATGAGCTGGCGAACGAGCTCGCACTCGGCCGGGTTGTCGTCGATGAAGACGAGGCTGTCCGTGCCGATGTTGAGATCGGTGGCGATGGCGGCGAGATTGTCGTGCTTGGGCTCCCAGTTGACGCGCGACGCGGCGAAATCCGACCACTGCAGCGGCATGTCGCTGCGCAGGCGGAAGGCCTCGGCCACGTCTTCCGGGTTGTTCTTGCTGCAGGCGGCGAGCAGGAAGCCCCGTCGCTGCACCGCCTTGATCGCCTGCTGGAAGGCCCGGAACGCCTCGCCCACCGGGTCGCCCCGGGCGATGCGGATGCCGTCCGGCCCCTCCTCGCCCAGCACGCCACCCCAGAGCGTGTTGTCGAGATCGAGGACGAGGCATTTCTTCGGCGGCAGGACGAGGCTGGCGAAATGGCGCGCCAGCAGCTCGGCCAGCTCCGGCAGGGCCGCCTCGGCCCAGGCGAGCTTGCCGAGATGGGCCATGCGGGCGTTGTGCACCGCCCGCCTGCCGGTCGTTGCTAGCGCCTGGTCGACATCGACGACGAAAACCTGCGGGTCGCTCGACCAGTCCCGGAAGAGCCGGGCGTTCAGCGTGGCATATAGCTCCGCCTCGCCCATGCCGAGCTTGGCATCGGCGAGCCCGAGATGCGGCCGGCGCGGCCGCCAGAAATTGCCGATCAACAGGGTCGCCCCGGTGGCAGCCTTGGCGGCCTCCACCCAGGCCGCCACCTGCCCGAGCGCCTCCTCCACCAGTCCCTGCCGGTCCTTCAGCGACAGCGCCGCGAGCCCGGCCGGCAACACCGGCAGCAATCGCTGGAGATCGAGCGTGAGGAAAACGACATGCGGGTCGAAGTCCGCCAGCCCCTGGGCCGGATCGAGCACGGCCTGCATGTGCTGGTCATAGGGCCCTACCTGCCCCTCGACGACCACCCCCCGGCTGAGTGCGACACCGGTGACGCAGCGGGCGAAGAGATCGAGCGTGTGGTTGCCGAGATAGAGCACGCGCAGGTCCGGTGCCGGCGCCAGCGCCTCGAGCCGCCGCGCCAGCCGCTCCGCCTCGCGCACCGAGAGCCCACTCGCCGCCCGCTCGCCGGCCACGGCCTTCAGGGCCGCCAGATCGCCGGCCCCGTCGACCGCAGCGCGCCAGTCGTCGCTCATTGCCGCTCGCCCTTGCTTCTTCTGGGAAATCGCCCGAGAGCCGGCCCCATCGCGGCAAGGCTCGTCGTGCCGCCACTAAGCGTCGAATGGCGGTTGCGTCAACCGGCGGACGAAGACAGCGTTGGCGCCCCTCGCCCGGTGGCGGGCGACAGCCGCCTCGGCTATCATGCCGGATGAAAGGGGTGGTCGATGGGCGAGCTCGCGCACGATCTCTACGACGCGGATTTCTACGCCTGGACGCGGGAGCAGGCCGCGGCCCTGCGCCAGCTCGCGGCCGAGCGGCAGAATCTCCCGATCGACGCCAGCCGGCTCGCGGAGGAGGTCGAGGACTTGGGCAAGGACCAGCGCAATGCCTGCCGCAGCCAGGTCCGCACGATCATCGAGCATCTCCTGAAGCTCCGGCTCTCGCCTGCCACCGAGCCACGGGCCGGCTGGGAGCGCAGCATCATGATTGCTCGCGCCGCCCTCGACGACCGGCTGACCGGCACGCTGGAGCACGATCTCGAGGCCAATCTCGAGCGGCTCTATCGCCAGGCTGCGGCCCTCGCCCGGCAGAGCCTCGAGGCGCATGGCGAAACGGACGCCGCGGCCTGCATTCCCGAGCGCTGCCCTTTCACGCTCGACGAGATCAGGGGCTGAGCGACGCGGCGGCTGGCTTCGGTCGCACGGGCGTCGTCGCCTCGATGTCGAGCCGCCGCAGCAGGCCCGCCTCCGCCGCCTTCGCCTCCTTCACGTTCCGCTCCTTCACATGGCCGAAGCCGCGAATGCGCTCGGGCAGGCTGGCGAGCTCGACAGCGACATCGTGGTTCGCCGGCGTGAGCCGGCCGGCGAGGTCGGCGAGCAGGGTTTCGTAGTCCTGGATGAGCTGCCGTTCCAGCCGACGCTCTGCCGTCCTGCCAAAGGGGTCCCAGGCCGTGCCGCGCAGGCCCTTCAGCCGGGCGAGCAGGCGGAGCACGTGGAGGATCCACGGGCCATAGCGCCGCTTTTCCGGTCGGCCGGTGCGCGGATCGCGGCTGGCGAGCAGCGGCGGGGCCAGATGGAGCTCGAGCCGCTTCGCCCCCTCGATCTCGCGGGCGAGCTGGTCGGCGAAGGCGCCGGACGTATAGAGCCGGGCGACCTCGTACTCGTCCTTGTAGGCCATGAGCTTCGCGAGGTTGCGCGCGACCGCCAAGGCGAGCCGGTCGCTGCCGGGCACGGCCCGCACCTCCACCTCGCGGATACGGCCGACGACGTCGCGGTAGCGCTGCGCATAGGCGGCGTCCTGGTAGGCCTCGAGCAGGGCCGCGCGGTGGGCGACGATCTCGTCGAGGGTCCGGGGCCCCGGCCGCCGAGGCTCGCCGCGCGAGGCGATCGCCTCGACCGCCTTCGGGTCATGCGCCGCCCGCCGACCCCAGAGAAAGGCCTCGCGGTTGAAGGCGACCGCCACGCCGTTGATCTCGATGGCGCGCTCGATCGCCTCGGCCGAGAGCGGCAGCCAGCCCTTCTGCCAGGCGAAGCCGACCAGCATCAGGTTGGCGCCGATGGCATCGCCGAGGAGCCGCGTCGCGAGGCGGCTGGCATCGAGCCGGTCGGTGGTCGCGGCGGCGTCTTGGATGTCGGCGAGCAGGCGGTCGGCGGGAAAGACCATGTCGGGATCGCGCGTGAAGGCGCCGGTCAGCCGCTCCTCGGTGTTGATCACCGCCCGCGTCCGATCGCGGTGCATGACCGGCACGGAGCTCCGTCCCGCCGCCACCACCATGTCGCAACCCAGCACCAGATCGGCCGTGCCGGGTGCGAGGCGCGGCGCGCCGGTGCCGTCCGGCGCGGCCGCCAGCTTGAGGTGCGACACGACGGCACCACCCTTCTGCGCCACGCCGATCATGTCGAGCCCGGCGACACCCTTGCCTTCGAGATGGGCCGCCATGCCGAGCAGGGCCGCGATCGTGATGACACCCGTCCCGCCGATCCCGGTGACGACGATGCCGAACGGCCGCTCCAGCGACGGCAGATCGGGCTCGGGCAGGTCGGGGAAATCGGCCGCGGCGCCGACTTTGGTCTTTCGCGGCCGGCCGCCCTTCACCGTGACGAAGCTCGGGCAGAAGCCCTTCAGGCAGGAGAAGTCCTTGTTGCAGGCGGACTGGTCGATCCGCCGCTTGCGGCCGAGCTCGGTCTCGACCGGCAGGATGGCGACGCAGTTCGACTGCACGCCGCAATCGCCACAGCCCTCGCAGACCGCCTCGTTGATGACCACCCGCTCGTCCGGGTCGACCATGGTGCCCTGCTTGCGGCGGCGCCGCTTCTCGGCAGCACAGGTCTGGTCGTAGACGATGGCGGTCACACCCTCGATGCCGCGCAACCGTCGCTGCACCGCGTCGAGCTCGTCCCGGTGATGGAGGCGCACGCCGGGCGCCATCCGGGTGCCGATCGGGTACTTGCCCGGCTCGTCCGAGACGACCACCACCTCCCGCACGCCCTCGGCCTCGAGCAGCCGGGTGATCGCCGCCACATCGAGGTTGCCGATCTCCATCTTCTGCCCGCCAGTCATGGCGACGGCGTCGTTGACGAGGATCTTCAGCGTGATGCCCTGCCGCGACGCCACCGCCGCCCGGACCACCATCGAGCCCGAATGGTAGAACGTGCCGTCGCCCATGTTCTGGAAGAGATGCGGCCGGTCGCTGAACGGCGCCGCCCCGAGCCACGAGCCCCCTTCCCCGCCCATCTGGGTGAAGCCCGAGGTCGCCCGGTCCATCCAGTTGACCATGAAGTGGCAGCCTATCCCGGCCATCGCCCTGCTGCCCTCGGGTACGTGCGTCGAGCTGCTGTGCGGGCAGCCAGCGCAGAAATAGGGCAGCCGCGCCATGGCCGGCGTGAAGCTCGCCCCGGCGGCGGCCTCGAGACCGGCCAGGCGCTCGCGAAGCTGCGCATCGTCCTGCCGCTCGAGCAGGCGGCGGGCGACGGCGACGGCGATCTGGTTGCTGTCGAGCTGCCCATGCGAGGGGAAGAGCGGTGCGCCCCTCTCGTCCGCCTTGCCGATGATCCGCGGCCGATGGGCGGCGGCATAGAGCAGCCCCTTCATCTGCTCCTCGACGAGGCCGCGCTTCTCCTCGACCACCATGGCGAGCTCGACCCCGGCCATGGCGCGCTCGAGCCCGACCGGCTCCAGGGGGAAGGTCATGCCGACCTTGTAGACGGCGAGCCCCAGCGCCCGGCACCGCGCGTCGTCGAGCCCGAGCGTCTCGAGCGCTGCCGTCACGTCGAGCCAGGACTTGCCCGTGGTGACGATGCCGAGCCGGGCCCCGGCCGCGCCGTGGGTGATCCGGTCGAGGTGGTTGGCGCGGGCGAAGGCCCGGGCCGCCTCGAGCTTGGTCGTGTGCACCCGCCGCTCGAGCTCGCCGGCCAGCGCCGGCAGGGACTGGTCGGTGACGAGATCGATATGGCGCGGCCCCGGGCCGACCTCGGTCTCCTCGGGCAGCACGATCGCCGGGCGCTCCGGGTCCAGCTCGGCCGAGGCCGTGCACTCGACCGTGTCGTGGACGCATTTGAGGCTGACCCAGCCGCCGGTGAAGCGCGACATGGCGATGCCGAGGAGGCCATAGTCGAAGATCTCGGCGACGCCCGAGGGGTTGAGGATGGGGACCATGGCGTCGACCATGGCGAACTCGGACTGGTGCGCGGTGGTCGAGCTCTCACAGATATGGTCGTCGCCGAGCAGCAGCAGCACGCCGCCCTTGGGGTGGGTGCCGAAGAGGTGGCCGTGGCGGATCGCATCGCCGGAGCGGTCGACGCCCGGCCCCTTGGCATACCAGATGGCGAAGACGCCGTCATAGGAGGTGGGGCCCAGCATATGCACCTGCTGCGTGCCCTGGCAGGCAGTGGCGGCGAGGTCCTCGTTGACACCGGGCTGGTGGTGGATGTGGTGCGCCTCGAGCAGCGGCCGGACGTTCTGCAGCTCCTGGTCGTAGGCGCCGAGCGGCGAGCCCCGATAGCCGGTGATGTAGCCGCCGGTCTTCCAGCCCCGGGCGGCATCGCGGCGGTGCTGCTCCATCGGCAGGCGCACCAGCGCCTGCACGCCGGTCATGAAGACCCGGCCCCGGTCCTTCCTGTACTTGTCGTCGAGCCGGACCTCGAGCAGCTCCGTCACACTTCGCCTCCCCGATACAGCCGGTCAGGGATAGCAGCCGCGGGGCCGGGCATAAAGCCCGGCGCGCGGATCGCTACGGCGGCGGAACGCGGCTCACGGGCAACTCGTAGATGCCGGCATTGGTCATGATGTGCCGGCCATCCGGCGTCAGCGCGAGCCCCCGGCGCAGCTCCGCCCGCCGATCATCGTCCTCGGCATCGCAGCGCCAGATCTCGCGCCAGGTGGCGGTGTCCCAGACGACACAGCCGACGAAGCCGGCGACGAGGCGGCTGCCGTCCGCGGAAAAGGCGAGCACCGGTGGCATGGGCCGCGCCAGATACCGGCCGTCGCTCGACTGCAGCGGCTCGCCGCCGTTCGCGCCGTAGAACCGGTAGCCGACCGGGATCTCCAGTGCCGTCGCACCCAGCGCCGTCGACAGCAGAATGGGCGAAAGCGCCTGCAGCCGCGGGCTGCCGGAGTCGTCGGCAGCGACCTCGAGCAGCCGGACGAATGGACCGTCGAGGAGGGCGACACGGCCGCCCGCCGCATCGAGCGCCAACTGGCCGGCACGATCCGGCCGGAAGTAGGACGGCACGAAGGGCAGGGCACTCGGCGCCGTGGCCTCCGCGATGTCGAGGACCGAGAGATCGTCGGTGCTGCGAAGCAGCAGGATGCGCCGGTCGATGCCCGCGAGGCACGACTGCACCAGATGACGGCCATCGGTGACGCCGAGCGGTGCGGTGCAGCCCCAGAGCCGCATCGGCGGGTCGCCGGCGACCAGGAGCGCGCCAGTCAGCCGATCCTGGATCGCGACGGCACCTTGCCCGTCGGCGAGGGCGACGCGCGTCGCGTCGATGGCTGCCAGCCAGCGTCCGCCGGCAGCACGACCGCCTCCTTCATCGCCGAATAGCCGGCGGGCGAGACCGGTCGCGGGCTCCCAGGAGCAGAGGCCGCCGTCCATATCGGCGACGAGCAGCCGCTCCTCGCCCGAGAAGAGCTCCGCCCGCGCGATCTCGACCTCGCTGCCCGATGGCTGTTGCAGCCGGCCGCAGAGGGGTGTCGTCGCATAGAGACGGCCTACGGTCCCGCCGTCGACGCTTGCGTGAACGAGAATGTCGCTCGCCGTGCGCAGCGCCACGAGGCTGCCGCCGGGCGAGACGACCGGCAGCGAGGGGGGCCGGTCCGCGTCCTGCCCGATCGAGGCGGTCTGCCAGCCGACGATCTTCCAAAGTCGCCCCGTGGGCCGATCCTGGGCGAGCGGCGCCAGCGTGCCGCTGCCGTGCGTGCCCTGCACCTGGTGTCGATCGTCGGTCGACCAGAGCACCGAGCCGAGCACGGTCCCGGCATCGTCATACCCGACGACGATGAAGTGATCCTCGGCCCCGAGTCGGCGAATGCCCGGTAGCGGCACGGGCACCGGAACGGCCGGCAGGATCGCGATGAAGGGCAATCGACCGGTGTCGCCGGTCAGGTAGAAGGCCTCGAGCCGGCCATCGAGGAAGCTCGCCATGGGCGGGCCGTAGGCGGCATGCACCGCCGCACGATCGCCAGCCGAAGCCTGCAGGGTCAGGACCTCCTCGACCTCGTACTGCCGGCCGCTCGGCAGGATCGGTGGCAACGGTATGCAGCCTGCCACCACCATGCCGAGCGCGATCGCAAGAGAGAAACGGGCCAGCCGGCGCATGATCGCGATGCCCTTCATGTCGGACGCCCGCTGATCCTAGCCACGCATCGGCAAGAATGCATCTTTTTGCATTGATCGGTTGCTCCCGCCGCCACCACTCCCCATGGGCGCAGCAGTGGCCTGTCCATCGATTGACCCGCTGCGCCCAGTTCGCGCAGAAATGGGCGCAGGTGCTGACAGGGGGACCGGAATGTTCGAATCGGCGGCGGTCGAGCATGTGGTCGACGAGGCGACCTTCAAGCGCGAGGTGCCCCTGCTCCGCACGGCGCTGCTCGAGGCCCAGTTCAGGCTGCGGGAGGCGCAGGGCTTTCCGGTCATCGTCCTGGTCACCGGCCAGGACATGTCCGGCAAGGGGCAGGTCATGCACCGGCTCACCGAATGGCTCGATCCCCGCTATCTGCGCATCAACGCCTATGTCCCGCCCCATGGCGCGGAGCTGGAGCGGCCGGCGATGTGGCGCTACTGGCGCGACCTGCCGCCGGCCGGCGAGATCGGGCTGGTCTTCGGCTCCTGGTACAACGACGCCCTGCGCGCAGCACTCGACGATCGCGACGGCAGCGGGCTCGATGACTGGATCAACCGGATCAACGCCTTCGAGGGCCTGCTCGGCGACGAGGGTGCGCTGATCCTCAAGTTCCTGCTGCGCATCTCGCCCGAGGAGCGCAAGCGGCGGGAGAAGCGGCTGAAGAAGGCCGCCTATCCGAGCCGCCATGTGCTGGAGGAGTGGACCGACCTCGGGCCCTTGAAGAAGATCCGCCCGGTGGCCGATGAGATCGTCACCCGGACCAGCACGGCCCTGGCCCCATGGCTCGTCCTGCCGGCGGACGATCCGGCCTATCGCGACCTGCTCTTCGGCCGGACCATCCGCACGGCCCTGGAGAAGCGCCTCGAAGGTTCGCCGCCGACGCGCGAGGCGCCTCCGGCGCTGGTGCCGAGCCTCGATGGCAGGACCGTGCTCGACGCGCTCGATCTCACCCTCGAGCTCGACCGCAAGACGTACGGCGAGCGGCTCCCGGCTCTCCAGTACCGGCTCGCCGAGCTGACCGATTCCAGGGCATTCGACCGCTGCTCGCTGGTCTGCGTCTTCGAGGGCAATGACGCGGCCGGCAAGGGCGGCGCCATTCGCCGTTTCACTGCGGCACTCGATCCTCGCCGCTACCGGGTCTGGCCGATCGGCGCCCCCACCGACGACGAGAAGCGGCAGGCCTATCTCTGGCGCTTCTGGCGCCGGGTGCCGAGGCTCGGCCGCACCGCCGTCTTCGACCGCTCCTGGTACGGGAGGGTGCTGGTCGAGCGGGTCGAGGGTTACGCCAGCGAGCCGGAGTGGCATCGCGCCTATGGCGAGATCAACGAGTTCGAGGCGGAGCTCACCCGGCACGGCTGCGTCGTCGTCAAGTTCTGGCTGGCCACCTCGCCCGAGGAGCAGCTCCGGCGCTTCGAGGCGCGTGCCGACACCGCCTGGAAGCAGCACAAGATCACGCCCGAGGACTGGCGCAACCGGCAGAAATGGGACGCCTACGCCCAGGCCGTCTCGGACATGGTCGACCGGACGAGCACCGCCATCGCACCCTGGACCCTGGTCGAGGCCGAGGACAAGCGCTGGGCGCGCATCAAGGTGCTGGAGACGATTGCCGACCGGCTCGAGCGTGCGCTCTCGCGGTGAGGCCCTACCAGGAGATGAAGATCCCGACCTCGCCGAGCATGCCGCCCGGATAGTTGAGGACCTGCGCCTTCGCCTTGTAGCCGAGCGGCTCGAGCTCCTTCTCGTAGACCTCGATCGCCCGCTTGGCGAAGCCGGTCAGTGTCTTCGGCCAGTCGGGGTCGAAGTTGTTGATCGCGCGGCCCTTGTCGGTGCACCAGTCCGCCGGGAAGCGGACCACCAGCAGCTCGTTCTTGCCCTGATTGACAGCGTTGGCGATCGCCCGGTTGAGCCGCTCCTGCCACTCGGGATGCAGGTCGCGCTCGGCGAAGGCCTTCTGCAGGTCCTCCTCGTGGTGCTGCTTCTGCTTGAGCTGCTCCATCGCCTCGCGCAGCTTCGCGCGCTCGATCTCCTCGGCCCGCTTGCGAATCTCCGCAGGGGTCACGACACCGGTCATGGTTCAGCCCATCCTCGTCAGTGCAACGTTCGTCGACCGGAGTCTATCCGACCCCCGAGACCGGAACCAGTGCGTCGAGTGACGCGGCGGTGCGGTTCAGCCCGGCTCGCGCCACTGGACGACGGCAGCGGCCGCGATGGCGTAGACGACGTGGCCGACCAGCGCCACCCAGGTGATGCCGATGAAGCCCAGGAAGGCCGGCTGGCCGGCGACCAGGTGGGCCATGATGAAGAGGGCGAAGATCCAGAGCCCGACGCCGTAGATCGCCGAGGTCAGCCACCAGGGCCAGGTCGGGGTCAGCCGTAGGGCGATCGGGCGGGCGATCAGCATCCAGCCGAGCGGATAGCCGACGAGCCCGGCCAGATAGTGGAGCGCGTGGGCGCCGGGCGCCCAGGGTGCCCCGAGCAGCACCTGGATGACGTTGTTGGCGAGCGGCACCGGCGCCAGGTTGGCGAAGCCGAGGCCCGGGCTCAGGCTCTGCCCGAAGAGGTCGAAGGCGGCGGTGGCGACGGCACCGGCGAGCAGCATGGTGAGGAGACGGTCGGCGCCGAAGAGCGGGCGATCGGTGGCAGCCATGGTCGGACCCTCCGGCTGTTGCGCATGCCCGGGCGGTATGCCGCCATCGCTCCGCTCGCGACAACTCACGAGGTGGATAGCGAGCCGTGAGCCGGCGCCTATGCCGTGAAGCGGTGCACCACCCGGCCGTCGACCATGGTCAGCAGCACCCGGCCCTGGACCAGACGACCCTCGAAGGCGGTGTTCTTGGCGAGGCTGGAGAGCCCGGCCTCGGTGATCTTCCAGGGGCGCTCGGCATCGAAGAGAGTGAGATCGGCCGCGGCACCCTGGGCCAGCCGGCCGGCCTCGAGGCCGAGCAGGTCTGCCGGCGCCACCGTCAGCTTGCGCAGGAGATCGAGCAGGCTCATCTGGCCCTCGTGCACCAGGCGCAGGCTCACCGGCAGCATGGTCTCGACCCCGATCACGCCGAACTCGGCCTGGGCCATGGGCAGCCGCTTGCTGTCCTGGTCCTGGGGCGAGTGGTCGCTGGCGATGACGTCGATGGTGCCGTCGACCAGCCCCTCGACCACGGCCTCCCGGTCCGCCTCGGCGCGCAAGGGCGGGCTGACCTTGGCGAAGGTGCGGTAGCCCTCGACCTCGAGCTCGTTCAGCGCCAGGTGATGCGGCGTGGTCTCGCAGGTGACGCGCAGGCCCTCCGCCTTGGCCCGGCGGACGGCGTCGATCGCCGCCCTGGTCGAGATGTGGGCGACGTGGTAGCGCGCACCGGTCGCGCGCACGAGATGCAGGTCGCGCTCGACCATCATGACCTCGGCGATCGCCGGGATGCCCCGCAGGCCGAGGCGAACGGCGATGGCCCCTTCGTTGACGACGCCCCCCGATGCGAGGCTCGGCTCCTCGGGGTGCTGCACGACGAGGAGATCGAGAGCGCTCGCATAGGCCAGCGCCCGCTGCATGACCCGGGCATCGGCGAGCGCCTGCTCGGCATCGGTGAAGGCCACGGCACCGGCTTCCTTGAGCAGCGCCAGCTCCGCGAGCTCCCGTCCCTCGAGCCCCTTGGTCAGCGCGGCGTAGGGGTAGACCTTGACCGACTTGAGCTGGCGCGCCCGGCGGGCGACGAACTCGAGCATCGCCGGGTCGTCGATCGGCGGCCGCGTGTTCGGCAGGACGGCGACCGACGTGACGCCGCCCGCGGCCGCGGCCCGGATGCCAGAGGCGAGCCGCTCCTTGTGCTCGGTGCCGGGCTCGCCGAAATGCACCCGCATGTCGACGAGGCCCGGACAGAGGCAAGCCCCCTCGCCGGCCACGATCTCCACCCCGTCCGGGCGGTCGACGCTCGGCCCGAATGCGGCGATCCTGCCCTGCTGGACCAGCAGCTCGCCCGGCGCATCGAGCCCGGTCGCCGGATCGAGCAGGCGGACAGCGGTGAAGAGCAACGGCCTCATGCGGCCGCTCGCCAGTCGCGGGTGAGCAGGTCGAGGCAGGCCATGCGCACCGCCACGCCCATCTCGACCTGGTCGAGGATCGCGCTCCGGTCGATGTCGTCGGCGATGACCCCGTCGATCTCGACGCCGCGGTTCATCGGCCCGGGATGCATGATGAGCGCGTCGGGCGCGGCGTGCGCCAGCTTCTCCCGGGTCAGGCCGTAGAGATGGAAATACTCGCGCACCGAAGGCACGTAGCTGCCCTGCATCCGCTCGTTCTGCAGGCGCAGCATCATGACGATGTCGCAGCCCTGGAGCCCCTTCGCCATGTCGGTGAAGAGCTCGCAGCCGAAGGTCGAGAAGGCCCTCGGCAGCAGCGTCGGCGGCCCGATCAGTCGGACGCTGGCCCCCATGGCCAGCAGCAGGAGGATGTTGGAGCGCGCCACCCGGCTGTGGCGGACATCGCCGCAGATGGCGACGGTGAGCCCCTCGAGCCGCCCCTTGCGACGGCGAATGGTGAGGGCATCCAGCAGCGCCTGGGTCGGATGCTCGTGGCTGCCGTCGCCGGCATTGATCACCGAGCAGTTGACGTGGCGGGCGAGGAGCGACACCGCACCGCTGTCCTGGTGGCGGACGACCAGCACGTCCGGGCGCATGGCGTTGAGCGTCATCGCCGTGTCGATCAGCGTCTCGCCCTTCTTTATCGACGAGCCCTGGACCGCCATGTTGACGACGTCGGCGCCCAGTCGCTTGCCGGCCAGCTCGAACGAGGTCAGCGTGCGGGTCGAGCTCTCGAAGAAGAGGTTGATCTGGGTCAGCCCGTCGAGCAGCTGCAGCTTCTTCGCCGGGCGCCGGTTGAGATCGACATAGCGATCGGCGCAATCGAGCAGATCGGCGATCTCCCAGGGCTGCAGCCCCTCGATCCCGAGCAGATGCTTCTGGCGGAACGTCAGGTCGATCATGGCGCGGTTATGCGCGCCCGGCGGCGGCCCGACAAGCACCCGCTCGCACAGAACTGCTAGTAGATCAGGCCGAGCTCGAGCTGTGCCTCCTCGGTCATCATCGAGGGGTGCCAGGTCGGCTCCCAGACGATCCGCACCTCGCAGCCCTCGATCCCCTCGACCTGCTCGACCTTGTGCTGGACCTCCATGGGCAGCGATTCCGCGACCGGGCAGTTGGGCGAGGTCAGGGTCATGTCGACCGTCACCGTGTTGCCGTCGTGGACGTCGATCTTGTAGATCAGCCCGAGCTCGTAGATGTTCACCGGGATCTCGGGGTCGAAGATCGTCATGAGCTGGGCGATGATCGCCTCGCCCAGGCGGTCCACCTCGGCCATGCGCTCGGGCGAGGCCGCAGCCGGCTCCTCGCCGCCGGCGGCACCGAGGAACGCCTCGGCCCGGTCGAGCCCCTGGTCGGCGCCCCGGTCCGCGCCGCGGCCGACTCCATTGTCGTCCATCGCTTCCCCCACTCTCACTGGAACATCTCCGCGACCCGCCCGAGGCTCCGGACGAGGGCGTCGATATCCGCCTCGTTGTTGTAGACGCCGATCGAGGCGCGGGCGCTGGCGCTCATCCCCAGGCGCTCGTGCAGCGGCATGGCGCAATGGTGCCCGGTGCGGATGGCGATGCCGTCGAGATCGAGCAGCATGCCGATATCCTGCGGATGGGCGCCCGCGAGCTCGAAGGCGAGGACACTGGCCTTGTCGCGTGCCGTGCCGATCAGGCGCAGGCCCGGCACCTGCTGCAGCGCCCGCGTGGCGTAGGCGAGCAGCGCCGCCTCGTGCGCGGCGATCGCCTCGATGCCGAGACCCTCGATGAAGTCGACGGCGGCACCGAGCGCGATGATCCCGGCGATGTCGGGCGTGCCGGCCTCGAACTTGAACGGGGTCTCGTTCCAGGTGGTGCCCTGGAAGCTCACCCGCTCGATCATGTCGCCGCCGCCCTGGTAGGGCGGCATGGCGTCGAGATGTGCGGCCTTGCCCCAGAGCACGCCGACACCCGAGGGCCCGTACATCTTGTGCCCCGAGAAGGCGAGGAAATCGGCGTCGAGCGCCGCCACGTCGACGCTCGTGTGCTGCACCGCCTGGGCCGCGTCGATCAGGATCGGCACGCCATGCCGGCGGGCCATCGCCACGAGCTCCGCAACCGGGTTGACCGTGCCCAGCACGTTCGAGATCCAGGCCACGGCGATCATCCGCGTCCGCTCGCCGATCAGCCCCTCGAAGGCGTCGAGGTCGAGCTCGCCCGCGTCCGTCACCGGTGCCGCCACCACCCGGGCACCCCGGGGCTCGGCCACCATCTGCCAGGGCACGATGTTGGCGTGGTGCTCCATCTCGGTCACCAGGATCTCGTCGCCCGGGCCGAGCAGCGGTGCCGTGAAGCATTGGGCCACGAGGTTGATCGCCTCGGTGGCGTTCCGCGTGAAGACGATCTCGCGCCAGTCGGCGGCCCCGATGAAGCGCTGCAGCTTGCGCCTCGCCTCGTCGTGCCGCGCCGAGGCGACCTGGCTCAGCTCGTAGACGCCGCGGTGGATGTTGGCGTAGCCGGCGCTGTAGACCTCGGTCAGCGTGTCGATCACAAGGCGCGGCTTCTGGGCGCTCGCACCACTGTCGAGATAGACGAGCGGCTGCCCCTGCATGGTCGTGCCGAGGATCGGGAACTCGGCGCGCACCGCCTCGATGTCGAGGGCCGCGTGTGGCGCCGGGCGGGTGGCGAGCGCGTTCACAGCAGATCCGAGAGGCCGGCGCCGCCCGGCGTGCGCGCCACCAGGCACTCGCGGGCGAGCTTGCGGACGGCGGGATCGACGAAGCGCTCGATCACCTCGGCGGCGAAGGCGAAGGTGAGGATGCTTTCGGCCTGCGCCCGGTCGAGGCCGCGGCTGCGCAGATAGAAGAGCGCTGTCCGGTCGAGCTCGCCGCAGGTCGCCCCATGGCTGCACTTGACGTCGTCGGCATAGATCTCGAGCTCCGGCTTGCTCGAGATCTCCGCATCGTCCGAGAGCAGGAGATTGTCGTTGCGCTGGAAGGCGTTGGTCCGCTGCGCGTCCTGGTGGACGATGATCTTGCCGGCGAAGGCGGCATGCGCGCGGTCGTCCATCACGCCTTTGTAGAACTGGTCCGAGTGGCCGTCGGGGGCTTCGTGATGAATCCGAATGACGTTGTCGACATGCTCCTCGCCGATCGGCATGTAGACACCGTTGAGCTGGGCCTCGACGAAGCTGCCGACGAGATGCAGGTCGGTCTCGTTGCGCACCAGCGCCCCGCCGAGCGTGGCGAGGGTCTGCTTGAGCTCGGCGCGCTCGGCCAGACGTTGCCGGTTGAGCCCGACGAAGCTGGTCCCAGCACTGCCGAGCTGCAGCCGGTCGTGGGTCAGACGCGCCTTCTCGCCGAGCTCGTAGTGGCCGACGAGATTGGTCAGGCAGTGGCCCGGGGCGAGGCCGATATGGGTCTCGATCAGGTGCAGCCGCGCCTCCTTGCCGAGCCGGACGACGATCCGCGGATGCGCCATCACCGCCGCCGGCTGACCGACCGTGAGGAAGAGGAGCTGCAGGGGATGCTCCAGCACGGCCCCGTCGCCGAGCTCGATCCAGGCGCCGGATTGCAGGAAGGCCGCGTTCAGATCGGCGAAGCTGTGCGGCTCCGCCGGCCCGCCGAGCGCTCTCGCACTCCACTCGGGCTCGTCCTGCAGGAGCTTGCCCAGGCTCTCGACCCGGACGCCCTGGGGCAGGCCGCGCACATGGCTGAGCTCGCTCGCGAGGTGCCCGTTGACGAAGATCAGCCGGCGGGCCAAGGGGCCGCCGGTGAAATAGCGCTGGACGTCGCCGAGCCCGACATTCGGCCGGGTCGCCAGCGCCATCGGCACGTTCGCGGCCCTGGCGATGTTGGTGTATTTCCACTGCTCGACCCGGGGCGTCGGCAGGCCGGTCTCAAGGAAGCGGTCGAAATGAAGCTGCCGCCAGTCCTGGATCGCCGGCGCTTCCTTGCCGGGCAGGCTGGACCGTGCCGCCGTGAAGGCGTCGGCGAAGGCAGGGATCGGCGCCACATAGCGGGACCGGGTGGCCCGTGCAGGAGCATTCATGGCCGTCACGCCGCCTCGCCGAGCAGGTGCTCGTAGCCCTGCTCCTCGAGCGCCAGCGCCAGCTCCTTGCCGCCGGTCTTGCGGATCCGGCCGTCGGCCAGGATGTGGACGAAGTCCGGCACGATATAGTCGAGCAGGCGCTGGTAGTGGGTGATGACGATCATCCCCCGATCGGGGCTGCGCAGCGAGTTGACGCCGTCGGCCACGGTCTTGAGCGCGTCGATGTCGAGCCCGCTGTCGGTCTCGTCGAGCACACAGAGCTTCGGCTCGAGCATCACCATCTGCAGGATCTCGTTGCGCTTCTTTTCGCCGCCCGAGAACCCGGCATTGACGTCGCGCTTGAGCAGCTCGGGATCGACGCCCACCCGTTCGGCCACCGCCTTGAGCTTCTTGATGAACTCGGCGGCGCTGACCTCCGGCTCGCCGCGCGCCCGGCGCAGCGCGTTGAGCGACTGGCGGAGGAAATAGTTGTTCGCGACACCCGGAATCTCGACCGGATACTGCATGGCGAGGAAGATGCCGGCGGCCGCCCGCTCCTCGGGCTCCAGCTCCAGCAGATCCGCATCCTGAAAGCGCACCGAGCCGCCCGTCACCGCGTAGCCGTCGCGACCGGCGAGCACATAGGAGAGCGTGCTCTTGCCCGAGCCGTTCGGTCCCATGATGGCATGCACCTCGCCCGGCTTCACCTCGAGCGTGAGGCCCTTGAGGACCGGCTTCGAGCCGCCATCGACGGCGACGTGCAGGTCAGTGATCTTCAACATCGAAACAACCCTCGAACCGTCTGAATCCGATACGTTTTTCTTGGCCATCAGCCGACGCTACCCTCGAGCGAGATGCCGAGCAGCTTGCGCGCCTCCACGGCGAACTCCATGGGCAGCTCGTTCATCACCTCGCGACAGAAGCCGTTGACGATGAGGGCGACGGCGTCCTCCTCGGCGATGCCGCGGCTGCGGCAGTAGAAGAGCTGGTCGTCGCTGATCTTGCTGGTCGTCGCCTCGTGCTCGGCCTGCGCCGTGCGGTTCTTGATCTCGATGTACGGCACCGTGTGGGCGCCGCACTTGTCGCCGATCAGCATCGAATCGCACTGCGTGTGGTTCCTGGCACCCTCGGCCCCCTTCTGCATCCGCACCAGGCCTCGATAGGTCTGGTCGGCGCGGCCGGCGGAGATGCCCTTGCTGACGATTCGCGAGCGCGTGCGCTTGCCGATGTGGATCATCTTGGTGCCGGTGTCGGCCTGCTGGGCATTGTTGGTCACCGCGACCGAGTAGAACTCGCCGACCGAATCGTCGCCCTGAAGGATGCAGGACGGGTATTTCCAGGTGATCGCCGAGCCGGTCTCGACCTGCGTCCATGAGATCTTCGAGCGCTTGCCGCGGCAGGCGCCGCGCTTGGTCACGAAGTTGTAGATGCCGCCCTTGCCCTCGGCATTGCCGGGGTACCAGTTCTGCACCGTCGAGTACTTGATCTCGGCGTCATCGTGGGCGATCAGCTCGACCACCGCCGCATGGAGCTGGTTCTCGTCGCGCTGCGGCGCCGTGCAGCCCTCGAGGTAGGACACGTAGGACCCCTCGTCGGCGATGATCAGCGTCCGCTCGAACTGGCCGGTGTTCATCTCGTTGATGCGGAAATAGGTCGAGAGCTCCATCGGGCAGCGCACGCCCTTGGGCACGTAGACGAAGCTGCCGTCGGTGAAGACTGCCGCATTCAGCGCGGCGAAGAAGTTGTCGCCCGCCGGCACCACCGAGCCCAGGTACTTCCTCACCAGCTCCGGATGGTCGTGCACCGCCTCCGAGATCGAGCAGAAGATGATGCCGAGCTCATGCAGCTTGGCGCGAAAGGTGGTCGCCACTGAGACGCTGTCCCAGACATAGTCGACGGCGACCCCGGCCAGGATCTCCTGCTCCTTGATCGGAATGCCGAGCTTGTCGTAGGTCGAGCGGATCTCGGGATCGATCTCGTCGAGGCTCTTCGGCCGCTCCTTGATCTTCGGCGCGGCGTAGTAGTGCACGTCCTGGTAGTCGATCGGCGGGTAGTGCACCTTCTGCCAGGTCGGCTCCTCCATGGTGAGCCAGCGGCGAAAGGCCTCGAGCCGCCACTCGGCGAGCCACTCGGGATCGTTCTTCTTGGCCGAGATCAGGCGGACGATGTCCTCGTTCAGGCCCTTCGGCGCCATGTCGGACTCGATCGCCGTTGAAAAGCCGTACTTGTAGGCCTTCGCCGCATAGTCCTGAACCGTCTCGAGTGCCGTCGCCATTCGTCAAAGCTCCAAGAAAAACTGTCTCGCCCGGCCCACGGGGCCCGGCGCTTCCGTGGCCGCCCGAAAACCTAGGGACCAGCCAGGGCCCGGCGCGGCGCCTCGCCCCGGCCCTGCTCCTCGAGGGTGAGGAAGGCCGTCGGGATGGCGCTCGCCATCTCGTCGAGCGATACGCTGTCGAGCGCTCCCCGGATCGCCGTGTTGATGCGGTCCCAGTTGGTGCGCGCCGGGCAGAGCGCCTCGATCGTGCAGTCGCCATGCGCGCCGTCGACGCAGTCGGTGAGTGCGATCGGCCCGTCAAGGGCCTCGATGATCTCGGCCATGGAGACAGCACCCGGCAGCCGGGCCAGCTCGTAGCCGCCCTTGACCCCGCGCTGCGATCGCAGCAGGCCGGCGCGCGCCAGCGACTTCAGGATCTTGCTCGCCATCGCCGACGGCACCTGGGTCGCCAGCGCGATCTCCTGCGCACTCTCCTGCACGCGGCCCGGGCGCGCCAGATGCGTCATGATGACAATGCCATAGTCCGCGAGCTTGCTCAGTCTGATCAAGGCCGACCACCCGTCCCCATATCCAGCAGGCCCCGAGGCCAGCCGACCCGCTTCCACCGGGCCGCTACGCGAGGCTGTGAACGAACCGGGACCATATCGGTCCACATTCCGCAATTTGGCCCATTGGCTCCCACTGTCAAGGCGGCATCGCCTCTCATGAGGGTTAACCGGACGGTAACCACCGGTGCGTAGGGTCCGGGCGAGCCCCGCGAACGGTCGTGGGCGGCATGGACGGAGCGGCGGCCGATGGCGCGAAGCATACCCGACAGCAGATGGGCAACGGCCAAGAGCCCCGTCGCGACGGCTCCGGCCGGCGGTGGCGCCCGCGTCCTCGAGCGGCTGGTCCTCGTCCTGCCGATCCTCCTGCTGCCCCATGTCGGCACGCCGGACGACATCCTGCGGGTCGGTTGCCTCGTCGCCGCCGTGCTGGCCATCGACCTGGGCCTCGACACGGGCTGGCCCGCCACGCCCGCAGCGCTGGGCATCGCCATCGGCGCCGGGCTCGGCCTCGCCGTCGGCCCGGGCGCCGCCTGGCCGCTGGCGCTCTTCGCCGCTGTCGCCATGCTCGAGCGCACCGCCCGTGCCGACCAGGACTGGCTGGCGCGCATCGGCCTGCGCGCCCTCGCCGCCGCCCTGCTCGTCGACTTGGCGCTCGTCGTCCTCGATCTCGAGCGGAGCCTCGACTGGCTGGCGCTCGGTGCCGGTATCAGCCTCGCCCTCGCCGCCGCCGAGCGGCTGCGGGTCGAGGCTGCCGCAGCCGCCACGAGAGACGCGGCAGCGGACGACCGCCGGCTCGGCGCCCTGGAGACGGCCCTTGCAGTGGGCCTGGTCGTTGCCATCGGCGCCCACGCGGCGCTGCTCGCCGGCGACCCGGCGCTGGCTCCCCTGGCCCGCGCCGGCGGCTACCTGGTCCTGCCGTTCTTCGCCCTCGGCCTCCTGCGCTTCGGCTGGCTGGCGCTGGCACGCCGGGAAGGGTCCGATCCGCTCGGCGGTGCCCTCCTGGCCGGCTGGGCTCTGGCGGCGAGCCTCCTCTTGGAGCCCTGAGCCGGCACGGCTCGCCCTTGCCGCACCGGTGCCGGCCGGGCTACCTCCTGCGCAGCCGTTCCGGGAGGTAGCCATGCCGTCAGCGCTCGCCGATATCCGCATTCTCGACCTGACCCGAATTCTCGCCGGTCCGACCTGCACCCAGCTCCTCGGCGACCTCGGCTGCGACGTGCTCAAGATCGAGAAGCCGGGTGCGGGCGACGACACGCGCAAATGGGGCCCGCCCTATGCCCCGGCCAAAGGCGGCGGCGATACCAACGAGAGCGCCTACTATCTCGCCGCCAACCGCAACAAGCGCTCGGTGGCGATCGACATCGCGACCGCCGAGGGCCAGGCGCTCATCCGCTCGCTGCTCGCCAGCTCCGACGTGCTGGTGCAGAACTTCAAGGCGGGCACGCTCGCCCGCTACGGGCTCGACCACGACTCGCTGAAGGGCCAGTTCCCGGGCCTCGTCTACTGCTCGATCAGCGGCTTCGGCCAGACCGGCCCCTACGCCGACCGGGCCGGCTACGACTACCTGGCCCAGGGCTATGGCGGGATCATGAGCCTGACCGGCGCTCCCGACGGCGAGCCGATGAAGGTCGGCGTCGGCATCGCCGACATCATGTGCGGCATGTATGCGTCGAGCGCCATCCTCGCCGCCCTGCACCACAAGGCGCGGACCGGCGAGGGCCAGCATATCGACCTCGCCCTGCTCGACACCCAGGTGGCCTGGCTCGCCAACGAGGGGGTGAACTACCTGCTCTCCGGCAAGGTGCCGCAAAGGCTCGGCAACGAGCACCCGAACATCGTCCCCTACAAGCGGTTCGACACCGCCGACGGCGAGGTGGTGCTGGCCGCCGGCAACGACGCCCAGTTCCGCCGCTTCTGCCGCTTCGCCGGGGCCGAGGAGCTGGCCCATGACCCGCGCTTCTCGGGCAATCCCGACCGCGTGCGCAACCGCACCGCCCTTTATGCCCTGCTCGTGCCGATCTTCCGGCAGAAGACGACGTCCGTATGGGTAGAGGGCCTGACGGCACTCGGCGTGCCCTGCGGCCCGGTCAACGACCTGGCACAGGTCTTCGCCGACCCGCAGGTCCAGCACCGCGAGATGCAGATCGACATGCCGCATCCGCTGACCAGTTCGGGCACCGTGCCGCTGCTCGGCAATCCCATCAAGATGTCGGCGACGCCGCCGGCCTATGCCAAGCCGCCGCCCTTTCTCGGCCAGCATACCGACGAGGTGCTGCGCGAGCTTCTGGGCCTCGACGACGCCGAGCTCGACCGGCTGCGCCGACAGGGGGTGATTGGCTGATCGGACCCGAACTGGACGGCAACGGGATGACGCTCTAGAATCAACTTCATACGGTCCGGAAACCGGTTGCACCAACTACCTTCGGTAGTAGGGGAACGTGATGGGCTGGAGCTCCTTCTGGCCGGCACTGGCCACGGTGGCCATCGCCTGCGGCGCGCAGGGCGCCGAGCTGCGGCTCGCCGCGCTCGACACGCCCGAGCTTCGCGCCATCCAGGACCTCTCGGGCGAATGGGAGGATGCTACCGGGCATCGACTGGCCTGGACCTTCCTCGACGCGCAGGCGATCGGCGAACGGGTGCGCCAGCAGGCCCTCGTGCCGGCGGCCGACGGTGCTGCTGCCGACCGGCTCGATATCGCCACCCTCGGCCCGCTGCAGCTCGACATCTGGGCCGAGCAGGGCTGGCTGGCACCGCTACCGGTCGGCGGCAGCTTCGGAGCTCCGCTGGTCACCGAGACCGCCCTCACCTACTACCGCGCCGACCTCCTGGCTGCCCGGGGGCTTGCCATGCCCGAGCAGCCCGACCTCGACGATCTGGCGACACTGGCGGCGGCGCTCGATGCGCCGGAAGACGGCGAGGCCGGCATTTGCCTCGCCGGCGCGCCCGGCCCGGGCGAGAATCTCGCCGTCATCACGCTCTTCGCCAGCGCACTCGGCGACGCCAAGCCCACGCCAGAGGCCCTGGACGACCCGAGCGGCAGCTGGCACGCCGCCCTTCTCCGCTATACCGACATGCTCACCGCCTACGGCCCACCGGATGCCGGCGCCTTTGGCAACGCCGAACTCGCCGGTCGCTTCGCCGCCGGCGGCTGCGCCATCTGGGTCGGCCCGAGCGGGGCGCTGGCATCGCTGGCCCGGGATCCCGGCCCCGGTCCGACGGACTGGCTCGGGGTCGCCCTCGCACCCGGCGGCCCGCGCGACGGCAGCATCGGCTGGCGCCGCTCAACCAGCTTCGCCGTGCCGGTCGAGGCCCCGAATCCGGCGGAAGCCCGGGATTTCATCGCCTGGGCGACGTCCGCCGCCGTGCTCGAAAAGGCCCTGCCGACGGCACCCCCCGAGCCCTTCGCCGCCACGCTGGCTACGGCCCTCGGCCGGGCCGTGCCCGCCGGCTTCGAGACGCTGCATGGCGAGCTCGCCCGGGATCCCCTGCCGGTGGTCGACGAGATCGGCCAGGTGCTCGCCGCCCCGCTCGCCGGCGAGCTTGCTGTCGACGCGGCCCTTGCGGTGGCGGCCGGCCTGCTCGACCGCCTCGTGCCCGAGCCGGCCATGGCCAATGGCGGCGGGCCCGCGCGCGAGGTGCCCTCCCTGGTCCGCGCCTCCCGGCTCTTCGCCGGCCCCGGCCAGTATCCGCCCGAGGCGTTCGCGGCCTACGGCATCCTGGCGTTCCCGTCCCGTGCCACGAGCGCCGACCTCGAGCGCCACCAGATGCTGTGCGAGGCCTATGTCGCCAACCTGCCGCGGACGGACGAGCTCGGCCTGCCGGTCGAGCAGCAGATGGTTACCGTCTGGCCGCTGACCGAGGACAAGATCGCGGACGAGCTCAATCGTGCCCCGGACAGCTCGCCCTGCGAGACGGCGGTCCGCAATTACGGCCTGCCGGTGGCGCTGCAGGCGATCCGCGATGTCGGCCGGGCGCGGCTCCGCCCGCTCGGGCGCGGCCCCCTCCTGCTCGCCTGGTCGCCCGCCACGGGCAAGGGCGACCCCGAGGCGATCGTCCTGATCGCCGACCTCTCGGACGTCACCACGGCCGAGCAGGCCGCCACCCTCTTCGCCCTCTGGCGGCAGGACATCGAGGCCAATCCCGCGCTCTGGAACCGGGGCTGGGACATCGAGGCGCTGCGCACCGGCATCCGCCTCTGGGTCGACCGCGTCGGCTCGCAGATCTTCGCGGTCCTCGGGGCCTGAGGCATGGGCAAGTGGGTCGCCTTCGTCATCCAGCTCGGCCCCGCCGGCATCGTCGCCATGCTGCTGGCGCTGGCCGCCGTCTGGTGGGTGGCGCCGACCACCGGCGGCGGCACGCTCCTGCTCCTGCTCATCGTCTTCGCCGTGGCCATCGTGCTGCTCGAGGCCCTGCGCAAGCTGGCCCGCCGCCTCCGGCGGCCTGCGACACCGGCGCCCGAGGCAGAGCCGGAACCCGAACCGGCCGGCGACCCGGCGGATTCACCGCCCCACTCCTGAGCTCGGGCCGGGTGGCCGAAGTCGATGGAGCCGATGCAGCGGCCCGGGTCGGCAGCCGCAAGGCCACCGACAGCCGGGATGCCGGCCTTCAGCGCCGGTCCTGGAAGAAACCCCTGAGCAGGTCGGCCGCGGCCGCCTCGGAGATCCCGCCATAGACCTCGGGACGATGGTGGCAGGACGAACTCTGGAAGATGCGCGGCCCGTTCTCGACCCCGCCGCCCTTCGGATCCCAGGCGCCGAAATAGAGCCGGCGGAGTCGGGCGAAGGCGATCGCCTGGGCGCACATCGGGCAGGGCTCGAGCGTGACATAGAGATCGCAGTCGACGAGCCGCGGGCTGCCCAGGCTCCGGGCCGCGGCGCGAATCGCCAGGATCTCGGCATGGGCGGTCGGATCGTGGTCACGCTCGACGAGATTGTGGGCGGTCGCCAGCACGCGCCCCGTCGGGTCCACCAGCACAGCACCCACCGGCACCTCGCCCAGCGCCGCGGCCCGGCCGGCGGCCTCGAGCGCGAGCTGCATGGGCCGACCTGCCGCCGGACCGGGGTCGGTCATTTCTCCGGCACGGCGAAGGTCACGCTGAAATTGCTCGCCGCCTCGGGCGGATCGTCGAGCAGGAGCTCGAAGCGGGCCGAGGCGCCATCCGCCAGCACATCCTGCGGCACCTCGACCAGATGGACGGCGACCTCGTCCCGCGCGGCGTCGAGGAGCGCGATGCGCACCGGCGGGACGCTGCGCTCGGCACCCGAGACATTGACCACGTCGCCGGCGATCCGCAGCGTGTCGCCCTCGCCGGTGGCGCCGGATTCCGTGTCGTCGAGCCGCTCGGAGACGACGCCGCGCAGCTCGAGGCCGATCTCGCGGGTGACGGGCAGGCCCATTCGCTGGTAGATGGGAGCGGCCTCCGGCACGAGGGCGACGACCTCGTTGCGGCCGAGGACGAGACCGGTGAGAAGCAGGAGAAGCAGCAGCACGCCGAGCCAGCCCACGGTCGCCCCGGTCGAGCTCCCGGGCTTCTGCCCGGGCCGCGCCTCGCCTGCCGGCGGCAGCGCCGGTGCCTCGTCGAGCGGCGGTGGCGGCGCCTCCGGCTCGGCCGGGGCCGGCGGCTCGTGACCGACGAACCAGCGATGCCCGCAAGCCGTGCAACGGACCATGCGGCCGTCGGCGCCGAGGCTTTCGGGCGGGATGGTGTAGCGCGTGGCGCAGGAAGGACAGGTGATGATCATCGCTCAGCGCTTGGCAGCCCGGGATGTCCGCCATATAACGCATGAGTTGAGGCGGTTGTGAAGCTATTAAACAAATCATGGTTGGCTGCCACGCCCGCGAACCTGCTGACGGAGTGGACTTGACCGGCGCTGCTGCCACCATCCTGCAACTCGACGGCGTCGACTTGCGCTATGGCGATACGCCTCCCGTCCTGCATGGTCTCGACCTCACGCTCCAGGCTGGCAGCTTCCACTTCCTCAGCGGCCCCTCCGGTGCCGGCAAGACCTCGCTTCTGCGCCTGATCAGCCTGTCGCATCCGCCGTCCCGGGGCACGGTCCGTGTTTTCGGCCGGGAGATCGACAAGATCAACCGCGAGGAGCTCGCCACACTGCGCCAGCGCATCGGCGTGGTGTTCCAGGATTTCCGCCTGCTCGACCATCTCTCCGCCTTCGACAACGTCGCCCTGCCGCTCAGGATCGGCGGCGCCGACGAGGAGCAGACGGCGCGTTTCGTCGCCGACATGCTCGGCTGGCTCGGGCTCGGCGACCGGCTGGAGGCGAGGCCGGCCGAGCTCTCGATGGGCCAGCGCCAGCTCGTCTGCATCGCCCGCGCCGTGGTCGCCAAGCCCCGCCTGCTGCTCGCCGACGAGCCGACGAGCAATATCGACGCGAAAAATGCCGAGCGGCTCATGAACCTCTTCATCCAGATGCACCGGCTCGGCACCGCCGTGGTGATCGCCACGCACAGCGCCGAGCTCCTGCGCCGCTATCCCTATGCGGTGCTGCACATCGCCCAGGGCCGACTGACCGGCCCCCGCCCGCCGGCCGGCGCAGCTTCGAGCGGCACCGGCTGAGCGATGCGCAACCCCGATCTCGACCTGCCGCTCGAGACCACGGCCTTCGGTCGCTTCCTGCTCTGGCTGACGGCCGGGCTGGTCTTCCTCTGCGTCCTCGCCTTCGCCGTCGCCGCCATCGCCGATGCCCAGCTCACGGCCCTTCGCCAAGAGCCGCGCATCGTCACCGTGGCCCTGCCGCCGAACCCCGAGCCCGCGGCGGCCCGCCGCGAGGTGGACGACGTGCTGGCGCATGTCCGGGCCCTGCCGGGCGTCGCCTATGCCAGCCTGATCGACGAGGCGGCCTTCGGCGAGCTGGTCGACGAGCTCCTCGTCGACGACGCTGCCGATCGGGCGACCGGCGGCCTCTTCGGCGCCCGCATGCCGCTGCCGCGGCTCATCGACATCGCCTTCAACCCCGGTGCCGCGATCGACCTCCCTGCCCTCGACGAGGACATCTCCACGCTCGTGCCCGGCGCCACGCTCGGCGATTCCGGGCAGATCGAGCGCAGCCGGGAACGGCTCGCCGTGCTCTTCCGCGGCGTGGCGGGCTCCTTCGGGCTTCTGCTGCTCGCCGTCATCGTCGTTGTCGTCGTCTGGCTCACCCGGGCCGGGCTCGAGGCGCACCGGCAGACCATCGACCTCCTGCGGCAGATGGGGGCGGGCGACCGCTACCTCGCCCGCCAGTTCGAGCAGCATGCCCTGGCCAAGGCGCTCCGGGGCGCGCTTCTCGGCTTCGCCCTCGCCATCTCGGTCGTCATCGTCGTGGTCTACGTGCCGACCCTCCTCGGCGAAGCACCGCTCGCCGCCCACGAGCTGGCCCCGGTCCACTGGGTGCTGCTCGCCATGGTGCCGGTGGTGGCGGCTCTCCTCGCCACGCTCGTCGCCCGGCTCACCGCCCACCACGGGCTGGCGCGGCTCCGCTGAGCGTGCGATGGGGGACCTGCGCCCCACGAGACTGCTGGAGCCAGCCCCTTGCCGGTCGTCCGCTCGCTGCTCTTCAATATCTGGTTCTGGGCCTGGACCGTCCTCGCCAGCCTGGCGATCCTGCCCTTCGCCGCCTTCGTCTCGGCCGGCCAGATGCGGCGCTACGCGGCCTTCTGGATGAAGGGCATCCATCTGGGCATGCGGCTGCTGATCGGGCTCGGCCATCGCGTCCAGGGTCTCGAGCATCTGCCGGCGGGCCCCTGCATCATCGCCAGCAAGCACCAGTCGGCCTTCGAGACGCTGGCCTATCACCCCATCCGGCCGGATCTGGTGATCGGCCTCAAGGAGGAGCTGACCCGCATCCCGGTCTTCGGCTGGTATCTCAGGATCGCGAGGAACATCTCGATCGACCGGGGCGGCGCCGCCAAGGCCATGCGCTCGCTGGTGCGCGGTGCGGAGGCGGCCGTCGCCGACGGCCTGTCGATCCTGCTCTTTCCCGAAGGCCACCGCCAGCCGCCGGGCGCCCCACCCGACTACAAGCCCGGGATCGCCGCGGTCTACAAGGCGGCCAACGTGCCGGTGGTGCCGGTAGCCCTGGATTCGGGCCGCTTCTGGCCGCGGCGCAGCTTCGTCAAGCGGCCGGGCGTGATCACGCTGCGCTTCCTCGAGCCGATCCCGCCGGGCCTCGACCGGCAGACCTTCATGCGCCTCCTCGAGGAGCGCACCGAGGCGGCCTGCGACGAGCTCCTGGCGGAGCCCCTTCAGGCCTGACCGGCGGTCTCCGCCTCGAGCGCTTCCGCGACCGCCTCGAGCGCCGGATCCCTGACCGCCATCTTGCGCAGATGGGCAACGGTGGCGAGCACGTAGTCGGGGTTCGCCCCGCCTCTGCCCCGGCCCTGCCGGACGAAGCGCAGCACCTCGGCGAGCGGCAGGTCGCCCGCGAACTGCACGTGGTCCGGCCGGGCCAGATAGCACCAGGCATCGACCTTGCGCCCGTCGCCGAGCACGAGCTCGAGGCGTCGCCGCTCGTAGACATCGGTGACCAGCTCACGGCCGTCGAGATAGCCCAGCGTCTCGGCCTCCTGGGCCGCCTCGACCGCCAGCGCCCGGCCGAAGCAGGCCCGGCCCGGGGCGAGGCCGAGCACGAGGCCCGGCTTCTCCGGCGTGCCGCGCCAGACCCAAGAGTAGACGCAGAGGCTGCGATGGTAGCCGTGCAGCAGCGCCGGGGCCGACGCGACAGGCTCGAAGCCCGGGTTCCACATCAGCGAGCCATAGGCGAAGAACCACACCCGCGCCGGCAAGGGGGCCGCGGTCATCTCAGCGCCTTCCCATCTCAGGGCTTGGTCGCGAGCGGGTCCTCGGGCTGGCGGACATAGGCCTGGCCCGCCTCGACCACGCCGCGGCGGATCGCCCGGGTACGGGTGAAGAGATCGAACAGCGCCTCGCCCTCGCCCCAGCGGATCGCCCGCTGCAGGGCCACCAGATCCTCGGTGAAGCGGCCGAGCATCTCGAGCACCGCCTCCCGGTTGTTGAGGAAGACGTCGCGCCACATGGTGGGATCGGAGCCGGCGATGCGGGTGAAGTCGGTGAAGCCGCCGGCGGCGTACTTGAAGACCTCGGTGCGCGCCTGATCCTCGAGGTCGGCCACCGTGCCGACGATGGTGTAGGCGATCAGGTGCGGCAAATGCGAGGTGATGGCGAGCACCTTGTCGTGGTGCTCGGGCGTCATCACGTCGACCAGCGAGCCGGCCGCCTCCCAGAGTTCCCTGACCCGCTCGACCGAGGCCGGGTCGGCATCGGCGAGCGGTGTGAGGATGCAGCGGCGCTGCCGGAAGAGCGAGGCGAAGGCGGCATCCGGGCCGGAATGCTCGGTGCCGGCGACCGGATGGCCGGGGACGAAATGCTGCGGCGCCGGCAGATGCGGGCGGACATCCTGGACGATCTGCGCCTTGACCGAGCCGACATCCGTGACGATGGCGTCCGTCCCCAGGCTGCCGCCGATCGCCGCCGCGAGCGCGCCCATGCTGCCGGGCGGCGTGCCCAGCACCACGAGATCGGCACCTCGCACCGCCGCCGCCGGGTCGGTCGTGGCCGAATCGCAGAGCCCGAGCTCGAGGGCGCGATCCAGCGTCTCCTGGCGCCGCGACGCCGCCACGATCTCGCCGGCCAGCCCCTCCTTCTGCAGCACCCGGGCGAGCGAGCCGTTGATCAGGCCGATGCCGATCAGCGCCACACGCGAGAAGGGCTTCATCTCGGCTCACCCTTGGTGAACCGCCCGAGCGAGGCGACCAGCGCCCGGTTCTCGGCCTCGCGCCCGACCGTGATCCGCAGGCAGAGCGGCAGGCCATAGGCCGCCATCTGGCGCGGAATCAGGCCGTCCGCCTCGAGATGGGCATTTGCGGCCACGGCATTGCGGCCGGGCTCGGCCGGGAACTCGACGAGCAGGAAATTGCCGACGCTCGGATGGACATGGAGGCCGAGCCCCTCGAGCTCGGCCTCGAGCCAGGGCAGCCACTTCGCATTGTGGGCGCGGGCCCGCTGCTCGTGGGCGACGTCCTCGAGCGCCGCGATCCCCGCCTCCTGCGCCGGCAGCGCCACGTTGAAGGGGCCGCGCAGCCGGTTGATCACATCGACCACTTCGGGCGGGCCATAGAGCCAGCCGAGGCGCAGGGCGGCGAGGCCGTAGAGCTTGGAGAAGGTCCGGGTCATGACGACGTTGGGCTCGCTCATGGCGAGCTCCTGGCCGCTGTCGTAATCCGCCGCCTCGACGAACTCGGCATACGCCGCGTCGACGACGAGCAGAACGTCCGCCGGCAGGCCGGCATGCAGGCGGCGAAGCTCGTCGCCAGAGAGATAGCTGCCGGTCGGGTTGTTGGGGTTGGCGATGAAGACGATGCGCGTGCGGCTGGTGAGCCGGGCGAGCAGCGCGTCGACATCGGCCCTGAGCCGCTGCTCGGGGGCCGCCACCGGCGTGGCGCCGACGCCGAGGGCCGAGAGCCGGTACATGAGAAAGCCGTGCTCGGTGAACAGCACCTCCTCGCCCGGCCCGGCATAGGCGCGGGCCAGGAGGGCGATCAGCTCGTCGGAGCCTGCCCCGCACACCAGCCGCGCCGGATCGAGGTTGTGGCGCCGGGCCAGGGCCGCGCGCAGCGCCTCCGAGCCGCCCTCGGGATAGCGATGCAGCCGCTCGGCCGTGCCGCGAAAGGCCTCGACCGCGAGCGGGCTCGGGCCGATGGCGCTCTCGTTGGCCGAAAGCTTGGCCGCCGGCCGGCCGCTGCCGGTCTCGGCCCTGCCGCCCTGGTAGGCCTGGATCTCGAGAATGCCGGGCCGCGGCCGCGGCGCTGTGCTTGCCATCACGCAATAACCCGCGATTGGAGGAGGTAGGCTGACGTCCAGCCGCTCAGGCGTCGCTGTCGGAAGAATCGGCGATGACGCCGAGGGGGCGTGGATAGCTGCCGAGCACATCGAGGCGCAAGAGCCTCTCCCGCAACGGCGCGAAGGCCTGGCCGAGGCCGGCCTGCACCACCTCGCCCATGCCCGCCACCTCGGCGAGGAAGAAGGCGCTCTCCGGCTGCAGATCGCGCAAGGCCACGAGCGAGACGAGGTCGACGCCAGCCGCGGCGATCAGGTCGCGCAGCCGGGCCCGGCTGAGATTGAGGTCGGTCTCGATGGCCAGAAGCGTCAGGTCGGCGCTCGACGGCTCGGCCAGGAGCGTGCCCAGCACCAGCGCGCCCGGCACGGGCGCGGCATCATCCGTGTCGGCCGGACAGAACGGCAGGCGGCCGACCACGCGCAGGGGGCTGTCGATCAGGGTCGGCGTGACCTGCCGCCACCAGTAGCTGTCCTCGGTCGGTGCCGGCACGACGAGCAGCTCGGCCTCGCCGTTGGCGATCAGGCGAAAGCCCTGATACGCCGTCTCTACCATGGTGAGCGGCGTCGTCGTGCCGAACTGGTCGCGCGCCAGGGTGGTGACGTGCGGCTGGGCCGGATCGTCCAGCACGGCCACCTTGAAGGGGGTCTGCAGCCGCGTCGTGGCGGCGAGCAGCTCGCGCCACATCCGGGTGAGCGCCGCCGGCGGCAGGGCCGGGGCGGCCCGCGCGGTCAGCCGGCGGATGAGGTCGGCCTCGCGCGACGGGCGCAGCGCCAGGCCCGTGGCGTTGGTCTTGACCTCGGCGATGCGCCGCACGACGGCGATGCGCTCGAGGAGGAGATCGACCACCGCGTCGTCGAGGCGGTCGATCTCGGCCCGAAGCCGACTGAGCTCGTCTGGTGCAGGTTCGGCCAAGGGTCGCTTCTCGCAGGCTCGCGCTGGATTTCAAGGCGCTCACTTACGCCGCGGCGTCGGACGCGTAAAGCCACAGCCGCAGCCGGCACCCTTGACAGCCGGTCCGTGCCGGCCAAGATGGCGTCCGTGGTGATTTGAGCTGACCGGCTTGCGGCCACGTTAAACAAGCAGCTAAAAGGTCGTGCTTGGCAGGTCTCCTGGCCGCGCGGTCCCGCTAGCCGACGTTGACGTGGGCGTACCGGCGGTGTGCTGGAGACATCTCGTGCCGATCAAGATTCCCAATGATCTGCCCGCCGCGGCGATGCTGGCGACCGAGGGGGTGCGACTGATCGGCGAGAACGAGGCGCTGCGCCAGGACGTGCGGCCGCTGCAGATCGCGCTGCTCAACCTGATGCCGGAGAAGCCCAAGACCGAGACGCAGCTCGCCCGGCTGCTCGGCGCCACCGCCCTGCAGGTGGAGCTGACCCTGCTCACCACCTCGACCTACCGGCCGCAGAACGTGCCGCTCTCGCACCTGCAGAGCTTCTATCGCCAGTGGGACGAGGTCAGGGACCGAAAGTTCGATGGGCTGATCGTCACCGGTGCCCCGGTCGAGCTCCTGCCGTTCGAGGAGGTCAAGTACTGGCCCGAGCTCGCCGCCATCTTCGACTGGTCAAGGACCAACGTGCATTCCTGCTTCCACATCTGCTGGGGGGCGCAGGCGGCACTGTTCCACTTCCATGGCGTGCCCAAGTACACCCTGCCGGTGAAGCGCTTCGGCATCTACACGCACTATGTCATCGAGCGACGGGACGCGGCCCGCCCGGGCCTCCTGCGCGGCTTCGACGACTATTTCCTGGTGCCGGTCTCGCGCCATACCGAGGTGCGCCGCGCCGACATCGAGGCCGTGCCCGGCCTCGAGGTCCTGGCCGTCTCCAACGCGGCCGGCGTCTGTCTCGTCCACGACCCGCGCCACCGCGAGGTCTTCATGTTCAACCACCTCGAATACGACACCTTCACCCTCGCCGACGAGTACCGGCGCGACTGCGCCGGCCGTGGCGACGTCTCCCTGCCGCTCAACTACTACCCGGACGACGACCCGACCAAGGCGCCACGCAATTGCTGGCGGGCCTACGCCCACCTCCTGTTCGGCAACTGGATCAACGAGATCTACCAGACCACGCCGTTCGACAGCTCGCTGATCGGCCTCAGCGAAGCGGCCGTGCGGGCGGCGTGAGACCGGGCCCGACCACGCGCGCCGCCGGCCGGCCGGCGGCGGTGCGCTGGCAAGGCTGCTCCCGCGCGGTCACCGCCTCCGGCACCGGCACGTAGCGCCGGCTGCTCGGCCGGATGGCGGCGAATTCCGGCGTCGGCGCGTAGACGTCCTTGACCGCCTCGCCGATCAGCACACCTGAGAAATGCGGCAGGAGCCTGAGGCCGAGCCGCTCGACCGAAACGCTCAGCCGCCGCACGGCGCGGCGGCCCCTGGGCAGGACGCGCGCCAAGGGCGGCATGAAAAGAGCGCCGCGCAGCTCGCCCGTGGCAAACAGGTGGTTCTTCAGGCTGCGCTCGAGCTGGCCTTTCGAGAAGGGCTGGCCGAAGCCGAACGGTGTCTTCTCGCTCCAGCACCAGAGGCCGCGCCGGTTGGGCACGATCAGCACCATGCGGCCACCGTCCCGCAGCACCCGCCAGGCCTCGCGCATCAGCCGGTTGCCATGCGGGCTGCATTCCAGCGCATGCGCCAGGATCAACCGGTCGAAGGTGCGATCGTCGAACGGCAGCTCGTCCTCGCGCCCCAGCACGGCGAGGTTGCGGTCGGGCTTCGGCCAGGCGGCCACCCCCTGGGTCGCCGGCATCAGCGCCACCCGCCGGCCGGCCTCCTCGAAGGTGGCCAGGAACGGCGTGGCGAAGCCGATGCCGAGCAGCTCCATGCCGCCGAGATCCGGCCAGATCTGGCGCAGCTGATGATTGATGAGACGGCGCGCATACTCGCCGTCCCGGCTCGCATAGAACTCTGTCAGCTCGACAATATCGGGCCGCATCGCCTGGCCAGCTCCCTTGTCATGACTTGCACTATAGGCCATCCGACCCGTAATTGAAGCGCAACGCAGGGAAATCAGAGGAAACCGCCATGCCCCTCGAGATCGAGCTCCTGCCGATCCTCAGCGACAACTACTGCTACCTGCTGCACGAGCCGGCGAGCGGCCTCTCCGGCGTCGTCGACCCGGCGGTCGAGGAACCGGTCGCCGCACGGCTGGCGGAGCTGGGCCGCGGGCTCGACTGGATCCTCACCACCCATCACCACGCCGACCACACCGGCGGCAACCTGGCGCTGAAGGAGCGCTACGGCTGCCGGATCGCGGGGCCGGCCGCCGAGGCGGCCAAGGTGCCGGGCATCGATCTCCAGCTGGCGCACGGCGACTGCTTCGCGTTCGGCGAGGAGACGGCGACGATCATCGCCACGCCGGGGCACACGGCCGGCCACATCAGCTACTACTTCGCGGCCAGCGACGCGCTCTTCTGCGGCGACACGCTCTTCGCCCTCGGCTGCGGCCGCCTCTTCGAGGGGTCGGCCGAGACGATGTGGAAATCGCTCGGCCGGCTGATGGCGCTGCCCGACCGGACCCGGGTTTACTGCGGCCACGAATACACCCAGAGCAATGCCCGCTTCGCCCTCCACGTCGATCACGAGAACGCAGCGCTCGTCGCCCGGGTGGCGAAGATCGACGAGCTGCGCCAGGCGGGCGAGCCCACGATCCCGAGCACGATCGGCCTGGAGCGCGCCACCAACCCCTTCGTCCGGGCCGGCGACGCCGCCGAGTTCGGTCGGCTCCGGGCCCTCAAGGACCAGTCGTAGCCGGCGCCATGGAATTCGCGAGCTGGGCCGGTGCCGCCGCCTGCCGGTCGCGCACCGCGGCGCACAGGCGGCCGAGCTGCGGGTCGTGAATGGCGAGCTCGGCCAGATGCCGGTGCGTGTTGAAGAGATAGTCGCAGCAGGGGCCGAGCGGCCCGGCGGCGGTCGCCAGCGTCTCGACCACACGCTCCTCGCCGAGCTTGCCGGCATAGCGCGGATGGGCGCGGTTGATGGTGAAGGTGAGCGCCTGAACCGGCCCGGACGAGGTCCGGCCCTGCACCCAGGTCGGCCGGTAGGCAGCGGTGATCATCTCGCGCCGCCAGACCAGGGTCAGCTCCTCCTCGACGAGGTCGGCGGCGATCCGGTAGAGCACGCCCCGGCAGCTGCCGCCCCGGTCGAGCCCGAGCATCAGGCCCGGCCGCTGGACGGTGCCGCGGCCGAGATTCGTCCAGAGGCAGAAGCGCCGGTGATAGCCCCAGATGCAGCCCTGCCGCCGCTCGGCGAAGTGGAAGGCCGGGTTCCAGATCAGCGAGCCATAGGCGAAGAGCCAGAGATCCTGGCCCGGCGCGTGGCCGGCCAGGGCGCTCGCCCGGCAGGCCGCGAGCTCGGCCTCGGTGCGGATCCGCGTCGTGTCGCCGGCCGCCCGGGCGTTCCGGGTCATCCGGTCGAGCCAGCCGTTCTGCAGGTTTTCTCGGGTCAGCATCAGCCAGACGGTTTCCCACGCACGCGCAATGAAGATAGACTTTGCTTCGAACGGCGCAAGCTTGCGGACCCCGGTCCGCATGGCCGGCGCCCGGTTGCGGGGGCACCATGATCGATCCGCTCGGCGGCCCGGCCTACTGGCTGCCGTTCCTCGTCGCACTCGTCGCCGGCTATCTCGCGGGCTCCATCCCGTTCGGGCTGCTCTTCGCCAGGGCCAGCGGCGCGGGCGATATCCGCAAGATCGGCTCCGGCAATATCGGCGCCACCAACGTGCTCCGCACCGGCCGCAAGGGCCTCGCGGCAGCGACGCTCGTCGCCGACATCGCCAAGGGCTGGCTGCCCACCTTCGCCGCCTGGCACTGGCTCGGCCCCGACGTCGCGGTGGCGACCGGGCTCGGCACCGTCCTCGGCCACTGCTTTCCCATCTGGCTCCGCTTTCGCGGCGGCAAGGGGGTCGCCACCGCGGCGGGCGTCATCCTGGCCCTGACACCGGTGGTCCTGCCGATCGTCCTCGCCGTCTTCATCGTCCTCGTCTGGGCCACCCGCTACGTCTCGCTCGGCTCCTGCATCGCCGCGCTCGCGGCCCCGGTCACCGCCTGGCTGATCGGCCACGTCCAGGCGGCCGAGCTCTATGCGCTGCTGGCGCTCGTCATCGTCGTCCTCCACCGCGCCAACATCGTCCGTCTCCTGAAGGGCGAGGAGAGCAAGCTCAGCTTCGCCGCGAAGAGCTCCTGACCACCGCCTTGCGGGCGTTGACGTGCCAGATGTGCCAGTGCTTGGCCTCGCCCTTCGGCGTCACCGCGTCCGTCTCCTCCACGACCAGGTGCTCCAGCTCGAAGCCGGCGAGGAGGTGCGCGAGCCGGCACCGGTCGACGCCGACCGCCTGACCCGCCAGGGCCCAGCTGTCGCGCGGGCCGAGAAGCTGGCCGGCGAAACGCCCGCCCGGCACCAGGGCAGCGTGGATGCAGCGGAGATGAGCGGCGAGGAGCGGCGGGCGAGCGGCAAAGATCAGGCTGAAGCTGGCATTGACGAGTTCCGCCGCCGGCAGGGACGTGGCCTCGAGCCTTGCCAGTCGCGTCGTCAGCCGTGGGCGCCAGGCCAAGGGCGTGCGCTCCTCGAGGGTCCGGAGGGCCACCGGCTCCGGATCGATCGCCAGGACGTGCCAGCCGGTGGCGAGCAGCGGCAGGGTATCGCGCCCGGTGCCGCAGCCGAGATCGATCGCCCGCCGCCCGACCGGCCGCCGGCTCGCCGTCCGGGCGGACAGGGCGCGCAGCAGGGTCGGCCGTGGCGGCCGGCCGGCGGTCGCCCGATAGAATTGCAGCCAATTTCTATCTTCGATTGATTTTTCCGCCATCTCCTGCCTCAATTCGCGATCATCGAAGTGCCGGAGCCCATGGCCGCCGCCCCCATCCTCGCCGAACGAACGGAAATCCCCGCCTCCGGCTGGAGCGACGAGCGTCGCGCCTGGCTCAGGCTGGCGCGGTCGCGCGGCGTCGGCGCCACCCTGTTCTGCCGGCTGATCGAGCGCTTCGGCAAGGCCGAAGCGGCCCTTGCCGCGCTGCCGCGTCTCCGGGCGAAAGGCGAGCTCGCCGGTGTCGATCTCCTGGCCGAGGCGGCGGTCGAGGAGGAGATCGAGGCGCTCGAAGGCCTGGGCGGCGAGCTGCTGCTCGGCTGCGATCCGGCCTACCCCGCGGCGCTCGCGGCCATCGCCGACCCGCCGCCGGTGCTGGCCCTGCAGGGGCGGATGGAGCTGCTGGCCGCGCGCCCCCTCGCCATCGTCGGCGCCCGCAACGCCAGCGGCAACGGCCGGTTCCTCGCCCGCGCCCTCGCCCGCGAGGCCAGCCAGCGGGATCTCGTGATCGTCTCCGGCCTCGCCCGCGGCATCGACACCGCCGCCCACGAGGGCGGGCTCGAAGGCCCGGGCTCGACCATCGCCGTGCTCGGCAGCGGCATCGACATCGCCTATCCGCCGGAGAACGCCGAGCTTCTGGCCCGGATCGCGACCGAGGGCCTCGTCATGAGCGAGCGGCCGATCGGCACGCCACCCCTCGCCCGGCATTTCCCGCGCCGCAACCGGATCATCGCCGGCCTCGCCTCGGCCGTCCTCGTGGTCGAGGCCGCCGCCCGCTCGGGCTCTCTGATGACCGCCCGCCTGGCTGCTGCCGAGGGCCGGGAGGTCATGGCGGTGCCGGGCTCGCCGCTCGACCCGCGCCATGCCGGCACCAACCAGCTCCTGCGCGACGGTGCGGCGCTCGTCACCTCGATCGACGACGTGCTGGAGGCCCTGCCGGCCTGGAGCCGGCCGCAGGCACCGGTCGGGCCGCCATCCCCTGTGGCGCCGAGGCCACAGCGCAACGCAGCAAAACCGCGACCCGCCCCGCAACCGGAATGCCCGGCGCCGCAGGCGCCGCCGCTCCCCGACCGGATCGCCATGCTGGTCGGGGTCGAGCCGATGCCGGTTGACGAAGTGATACGCCAATGCCATGCAAAGCCGGCAGAGGTGCAGCAGGCGCTGCTCGACCTGGAGCTCGACGGCCGCGTGCGGCGCCATCCCGGCAACCGGATTTCAAGGGCGCTGGCCTGATCTTGACGGACAGGAGAGCTGCCGGCCGGGCTTGAAGGTCAGGAATATCGACCGACCTCTGGCCTCGACCGCCGCCGCGGTCCACGGACGAACCAGGCCCCGATTTCATGGCCGAGGATGGATTGAACCCGCGCATGGATGTCGTCGTCGTCGAATCACCGACCAAGGCCAAGACCATCCGCAAATACCTGGCGGATGCGCCCGACGTCGAGGCCAGCTACGGCCATGTCCGCGACCTCCCGAGCCAGGATGGCGCGGTTCTTCCGGACGACGACTTCCGCATGGTCTGGGAAGTCCTCCCCGGCAGGAAGAAGAACGTCGACGAGATCGTCAGGGCGGTGAAGAAAGCCCGCCGGCTCTTCCTCGCCACCGACCCCGACCGCGAGGGCGAGGCGATCTCCTGGCACCTCCTCGAGGTGCTCAAGGAGCGGGGCGCGCTCAAGGGCATCGAGGTGAAGCGGGTGGTCTTCCACGAGATCACGAAGCGCGCCGTGACCGAGGCCATGGCCCATCCGCGCGACCTCGACCAGAGCCTGATCGACGCCTACCTGGCGCGCCGCGCCCTCGACTACCTCGTCGGCTTCACCCTCTCGCCGGTGCTCTGGCGCAAGCTCCAGGGCTCGAGGTCCGCCGGCCGCGTGCAGTCGGTAGCACTCCGCCTCATCTGCGAGCGCGAGGCCGAGATCGAGGCCTTCACCGCCCGCGAGTACTGGACCATCGAGGCGCTGCTCGAGACCCCGGACCAGACCCGCTTCAAGGCCAGGCTGACCCACCTCGCCGGCAAGAAGCTCGACAAGTTCGCGCTCGGTGACAAGGTCGCCGCCGAGGCAGCCCTGGCCGAGGTGCAAGCCGCCACGCTCGCGATCGGGCCGGTCGAGAAGAAGCAGGTGAGCCGCAACCCGTCACCCCCCTTCTCCACCTCGACCCTGCAGCAGGAAGCGGCGAGGAAGCTCGGCTTCTCCGCCGACCGGACGATGAAGACGGCCCAGCGCCTGTTCGAGGGCACGGAGATCGGCGGCGAGACGGTGGGCCTCATCACCTACATGCGGACCGATTCGGTGCAGCTCTCGCGGGACGCCATCAGCGCCGCCCGCAAGCGCATCGCCCAGTCCTTCGGCGACGCCTATCTCCCCGAGCAGCCGCGCATCTTCAAGACGAAGACCAAGAACGCCCAGGAAGCGCACGAGGCGATCCGCCCGACCGATGTCGGCCGCGAGCCGAAGACGGTCGCGCGTTTTCTCGACAACGACCAGAGTCGGCTCTACGAGCTCATCTGGAAGCGGACTATGGCGAGCCAGATGGCGGCGGCCAGGCTCGACCGCGTGACCGTCGACGTGCTCGACGAGAAGGGTGCGGTGCAGCTCCGCGCCACCGGCCAGACCATCGCCTTCGACGGCTTCCTCAAGCTCTACCAGGAAGGCCGGGACGATCCCTTGGGCGACGACGAGGACGGCGAGGGCGTGCTCCTGCCGGCGCTCGTCACCGGCACGAAGGTCGCGGAGCGCGGCGTCACCCCGGAGCAGCACTTCACCGAGCCGCCACCGCGCTTCAGCGAGGCGAGCCTCGTCAAGCGCCTCGAGGAGCTCGGCGTCGGCCGCCCCTCGACCTATGCCAGCATCATCTCGGTGCTGCAGGACCGGGACTATGTCCGCCTCGAGCAGAAGCGCTTCGTGCCCGAGGACCGGGGCCGGCTGGTCACCGCGTTCCTCACCAGCTTCTTCGACCGCTACGTCCAGCCGACCTTCACCGCGGCCCTCGAGGACCAGCTCGACCGCGTCGCCGCCGGCGAGCTCGGCTGGAAGGACGTGCTGCGCGCCTTCTGGGAGCCCTTCGTCGGCAGCATCGGCGAGGTCAGCGAGCTGCGCGTCGCCCAGGTCATCGACGCGCTCAACGAGGCGCTCTCGGCCAAGCTCTTCCCGCCGCGCACCGATGGCGGCGATCCCCGCATTTGCCCGCTCTGCGGCAACGGCCAGCTCAGCCTGAAGCTCGGCAGGTACGGCGCCTTCATCGGCTGCTCCAACCATCCCGAATGCCGCTACACCCGCAAGCTCGACGACGACCCCAATGGCGATCCGGCGGCCCGCAACGACGAGAAGCTGCTCGGTGTCGATCCCCTGACCGAGGAGGAGGTCTGGCTGAAGAACGGCCGCTTCGGCTTCTACCTCCAGTCCGGCAGCGGCGACGCGCTCCGCCGCAGCTCGCTGCCGCCCAACCTGACCCCGACGGAGATCGACCTCCAGACCGCCCTCGCCCTTCTGGCCCTGCCGCGCATCGTGGGCACGCACCCCGAAACCGGCGCCGAGATCACCGCCGGGATCAACCGCTACGGCCCTTTCGTCCAGCACCAGGGCAAGTTCGTCCGGCTCGAGGCGGACGACGACGTGCTCAGCCTGGGGATGAACCGGGCCCTGACGCTGATCGCCGAGGGCGGCTCACGTGGCCGGCAGCGCGCCGCCGCCGCCCCGCTGCGCGAGCTCGGTGCGCATCCCGACACGGGCGAGAAGGTGGTGATCCTGGACGGCCGCTTCGGCCCCTACGTCAAGCACGGCAAAACCAATGCCAGCCTGCCCAAGGGCCGGCCGGTGGAAGAGCTCACCATGGACGAGGCGGTGGCCCTCCTCGCGGCCCGCGAGGCCAAGGGTGGCAGCAAGGGCAAGGGGCGCACGACCTCGCGGAAGGCGCCCGCGAAAGCCAAGCCGGCCAAGGCCACCGCGGTGAAGAAGAAGCCCGCTGCCAGGAAGCCCGCCGCCAGGAAGAAGTCGGCCGCCGGCGGCGGCTCCTGAGCCATGCGCCGGGGGCGCGGCCATGGCGACCGGGGGCCGCGCGATCGCAGCACCGGGCGGCGCAACCGCTTCGAGCGCACCGGCACGCCGCCGGGCATGGCCGCCGTCGAGGTGACCGCCATCGACGACGCGGGCGAGCTGGTCGGCGAGAGCCCGGCCGTCCCCGGTGCTGCCATCCGGGTGCTCGACGCGGATGGCGGCGAGGCCCCGCTCGAGGTCGGCGACCGGGCGCTGATGCGCCTTTCGACCGATGCCGAGGGTGCGATCGAGGGCCGCCTCTTTCGCAAGCTCGGCCGGGTCGCCCGCGATATCGTGGGTGTCGTCGAGGCGAGCGGCGGGACGCTCTTCCTCCGGTCGAGCCGCCGGTCCGCCGACCGCGACCAGCCGACCCGCCTGAAGCTCGAGCCGGGCGACCTCACGCTGGCGGATGGCGACATGGTGCGCGCCGAGCTCGACCGCGGCCGGCCGCTCGCCGCACCGCGTGCCCGCGCCGTCGAGCGCCTCGGCAGCAGCACCGACCCCGCCGCCATCGCGCTTTCGATCGCCGCCGAGCTCGAGCTGCCGACCGTCTTCGGCCCCGAGGCGCTGGCCGTCGCCGAGCGCGCCACCCGGCCGGCGCTCGGCGAGCGCACGGACCTGCGCGATCTTTCGCTCGTCACCATCGACGGCGCCGACGCGCGCGACTTCGACGACGCGGTCTGGGCCGACCCCGAGCCGCTCGCCGATGGCGGGTTTCGCGCCGTGGTCGCCATCGCCGACGTCGCCCACTATGTCCGGCCGGGCGATCCCCTCGACCGCGAGGCGCTGGAGCGCGGCAACTCGGTCTATTTCCCCGACCGGGTGATCCCGATGCTGCCGGAAGCCCTCTCCAACGGCCTCTGCTCGCTCAAGCCCGACGAGGACCGCGCCAGCATCGCCGTCGAGCTCTTCTTCGATTCGGGCGGCGTCCTGAAGCGCTGGAATTTCACGCGCGCCCTGATCAGGAGCCGTGCCAGGCTCACCTACGAGCAGGTCCAGGACGCCGCCGACGGCCGGCCCGACGCCCTGACCGCCCCGCTCCTCGAATCCGTCATCCGGCCCCTCTACGACGTTTACGAGAAGCTCGCCGCCGCCCGCCGCAAGCGCGGCACGATCGAGCTCGAGCTGCCCGAGCGGCGCGTCCTCCTCGACGGCGAGGGCAAGGTCACCGACATCGTCCAGCGCCAGCGGCTCGCCAGCCACATGCTGGTCGAGGAGCTGATGATCGCCGCCAACGTCGCGGCCGCCCGCGCCCTCGCCGACCGGAAGCTGCCCTGCCTCTTTCGCGTCCACGACAAGCCCGACCCCGTCCGGCTCGAGGCCCTGGCGCAGTATCTGGAGCGCCTCTCGATCGGCTGGAGCCGGACCGCCAAGAAGCCCGGCGACTTCACGGCCATGCTCGAGCGGATCGTCGAGCCCTCCCTGCGCGAGCAGGTCTCGGGCTTCGTCCTGCGCGCCCAGGCCCAGGCCCTCTACCAGCCGGACAATCTCGGCCATTTCGGCCTCAATCTGCGCCACTATGCCCATTTCACCTCGCCGATCCGCCGCTACAGCGACCTCGTCGTGCACCGCCTCTTGATCCACCACGAGAAGCTCGCCGGCACCGGGGACGGCCGACCTTATGACCTCGAGCAGCTCGACCGCTTCGGCCGGCTGGTCTCGGCCACCGAGCGCAAGGCGGTCCAGGCCGAGCGCCAGGCGCTCGCCCGCTACACCGCCCTCTACATGGCCGACAAGGAGGGGGCGCAGTTCACCGGCCGGGTCATCGGCGTGCAGCGCTTCGGCCTCTTCGTCGTGCTCGACGGCACCGGGGCCGAGGGTCTCGTCCCGGTCAGCACGCTCGGCGACGACGCCTTCCATTTCGACGAGCAGCACCAGGCCCTGGTCGGCGTCCGCTACGGCGACACCTTCGGCCTCGGCGATGCCGTCACGGTGACCCTCGCCGATGTCGACCTGGTGCTCGGCCAGCTCGCATTCCGCATCGACAGCCACGAGCGCGCCCACGCCGCCGAGCTCGCCCGCACCGCCTGGGCCAAGGCCGGCCCGATGCGCCGGGGCCGCGGTTCGCCGAACCGGCCGCACCGTGCCTCCGGACGCCGCGGCAAGCGCTGACCCCGCCTCGAGCCGGAGGCTCGAGCTCGCGGCGCTCATGGTGAGCGCTGCCGTGGTCGGCACGGGCGTGGCGTTGAGCTTTCCCCTCGTGGCCCTGGTGCTCGAGGCCGAGGGGGCGACAGCCACGGCGATCGGCCTGAACGCCGCAGCGCATGGCCTCGGCGTGCTGCTCGCCGCCCCTTTCTTCGGCCGCACCGTGCGCAAGCTGGGTGCTGCCCGCGGCATGCGCGTCGGCCTGACGCTGGCCGCCATCCTGCTCCTCGGTTTTCCGCTCGCCACGGACCTCGGCTACTGGTTCATCCTCCGTCTCGGCTTCGGCGCCGCCACCGCCCTCGTCTTCGTCATCAGCGAGGCCGGCATCAACGCGCTCGCCGAGGACGGCCGGCGCGGCCGGGTCCTCGCCATGTACGGCACGATGTTCGGCGTCGGCTATGCCCTCGGCCCCTTGATCCTGGGCCTCCTCGGCAGCGATGGCGCCTTGCCTTTCCTGGTCGGTGCTGCCGTGCTCGCCGCCGGCATCCTGCCCACCTTCGCCGTGCCCTCGATCGACGGCGCCCTCGACGGGCGACCCGGCGCCTACGCCGCGCGGCGCCTCATGCGCCTCGGCCGGGCCATCCCGCTCGTCCTCCTCGTCGCCCTGGTCGTCGGCTGGACCGAGACGAGCCAGTTCTCGCTGCTCCCGGTCTGGGCGATCCGGCACGGCCTCGACGAGACGACGGTGGCCTGGCTGCTCGGCCTCTGGGTCGCCGGCGACATCCTCTTCCAGTACCCGATCGGCTGGCTCGCCGACCGGCTGCCACGCCGCCGGCTGCTGCTCGCCGCGGCTCTCGGCGCGACCCTCCTCGCCCTGACGCTGACCACGCCTCTGGTCGCCGCCACACCCTGGCTGCTGATTCCCGCCCTCATTGCCCACGGCGGGCTGATCGGCGGCAGCTACGTCCTGGCGCTCACCCTCATGGGCGAGCGCTTCCGCGGTGCTGCTCTGGTCGGCGCCAACGCCGCCTTCGTCCTCGCCTTCGAGATCGGTGCGATGATCGGCCCACCCCTCACCGGCCTCGCCTTCGGCGCCATCGGCACCGCCGGCCTGCCGCTGGCTCTCGCCCTCGTCACGGCAACGATCGTCGCGGCCGGGCTCCACGCACGCCGCGCCAGCGCCTTGTCGAGGGCCTAGATGTCCCGCTCGGCGCCCGGAGCAGCGGCAGATGACTGGTTCGTGAGCCCGGACACGCTTTACCGCGCGGTTTGACGGATTATCTTTCTGGTGCGGTCACGCGACGACATCGCGCGTTGCAACGTCACATTCCCACGCGCGTGGTTCGGCAGCGACCTCCGCTCGCCACGCAGACGAGGAGAGACCAGGATGACCAGGGTTCTTCGAACCCGCCGCGCCCTGCTTCTGGCCGGTGCCGCCAGCGCCGGAGCCGCCTTTCTTGGTGCTGGCGCCTCGGGCCTGCTTGCGCCCGTGCGCGCGCAGGGCCTGGCGGCCACGCCGACGATGCGGGGCGGCGCCAACAACTATCGGCCGGGCGCGCCCCTCGTGGAGCGCATCGGCCATGGCGGCTTCTGGATGACCGGCACGGTGCGACGAGCGGGCGACGGCGCGCCGCTGCCGGGCGTGCGCATCCAGATCTGGGCGCACACGACCGAGGGCCACGAGCGCGACCCGCACAGCCACGGCGCCACGCTGACCGATGCCGACGGCGTGTTCCGGATGGACATGCCGCAGATCGTTCCCGCCTTCGGCCAGCCGCACGGTCACCTCGCCTACGACCCCGAGTTCGACGGCCGCGAGCATGACGGCAGGGGCTTCGAGACCGTGTTCCTCCGCCCCGTGATGGCGAGCGCCAGCGAGACGAGCCTGAGCGCCGACTTCGTGCTGCAGCCCGCCTGAGCATTTGGTCCCGGTCCGCGCCATCCTGATCTGGGCGGCCCTCGCCGCCGCCCTCGTCGTCCCCATCGCCGTCGCGGCGACGAGCCCCCTCCTCGCCTGGCGGCAGCCGATCTACATCGCCGCCGGCTTCGCCGGCATCGTCGCCATGGCGCTCCTCCTCCTCCAGCCCCTCCTGGCCGGCGGGTACCTCCCCGGCCTGCCGCTCCGCCGCAGCCGCCGCCTGCACGCCTGGATCGGCGCCGGCCTCGTGGCCGCGGTGGTCGTCCACGTCGCGGGCCTCTGGCTGACCAGCCCGCCGGACGTCATCGACGCCCTCCTCTTCCGCTCGCCGACCCTCTTCTCCGCCTGGGGTGTGATCGCCATGTGGGCCGTCCTCGCCAGCGCCCTCCTCGCCGCCACCCGCCACCGCCTGCGCCTGAGACCGACCACCTGGCGCCTCTGCCACACCGCCCTCGCCGCCGTCATCGTCCCGGCCAGCGTCGTCCACGCGCTGCTGATCGAGGGCACGATGGGAAAGCTCTCGAAAGCTGCGATCTGCGCCCTGGTCGTCGCCGCGGCGGCGAAGGTCATCGTCGATCGACGGGCTTGGGTCGTGCTACTGCGCCATAATGTTCAAGGTTGAGGTCTCCGGACATGGCCAAGCTCGTGTTCGGCATGAACGTGTCCCTCGATGGCTATGTCGACCACATGGCGTTCGGGCCCGGCCCGACGCTCTTCCGCCACTTCATCGAAGAAGCGAAGGCACAGTCGGGCAGCGTCTACGGGCGCCGGATGTACGAAATCATGCGCTACTGGGACGACGATCATCCCGAGTGGGATACGGAGCGTCAGGCCTTTGCGGCCGCATGGCGCAAGCAGCCGAAATGGGTCGCCTCGCACTCGCTGAAGTCAGTCGGCCCCAACGCCACGCTTGTCAGGGATGATTTCGAGGGCGCCATCCGCAGGCTGAAGACCGAGCGTGACGGCGAGATCGAGGTCGCCGGCCCGAACCTGGCGCAAAGCCTCACCGAGCTCGGCCTGATCGACGAATACCGGATCTACCTGCACCCCGTCGTGCTCGGCAAAGGCAAGCCCTACTTCGCCGGCCCCCGACCGCCGCTCCGCCTCATGAGCTGTGACCGGATCGACAAGGACGTGGTCAGGCTGAGCTACGTGCCTGCCTGATCCGGCGACCGCCCCCCCTCACACCGCCAGCTCCACCGTCACCGGCACGTGGTCGCTCGGCATCTCCCAGCCGCGCGCCTCGCGCCGGACATCGGCATGACGGAGCTTCGGCGCCAAGGCGGGCGTGAGCCAGATGTGGTCGAGCCGGCGGCCGCGGTCCGAGGCGTTCCAGTCGCGGTTGCGGTAGCTCCACCAGGAGAAGAGCTTCTCCTCGGGCGGGATGACGGCGCGGACGGCATCGACCCAGCCGGCGCTCGCCTGCAGCCGGCCGAGCTTCTCGACCTCGACGGGCGTGTGGCTGACGACGGAAAGCAGCTGCTTGTGGCTCCAGACATCCGTCTCCAGCGGGGCGATGTTGAGATCGCCGAGCAGGATGGCGCGGCGGCTCTCGTAGTGATTGGTGGCGAACCAGTCCGAAAGCTCGTCCAGCATGGCGAGCTTGTGGCGGAACTTCGGGTTCAGCTCGGGGTCGGGGATGTCGCCGCCGGCCGGGATGTAGAGATTGTGCAGCTCGATGCCGCCGGCGAGCGTGCAGACCGCATGCCTCGAATCGTCGATGCCGCACCATTTGTGGCTGTGGCAGGCATCGAGCGGCAGCTTCGCGAGCACGGCGACCCCGTGATAGCCCTTCTGGCCGTGGATGTGGCAGTGCGGAAAGCCCAGGTCGTGCACGAGATCGAGCGGGAACTTGCCGTCCTCGACCTTGGTCTCCTGCAGGCAGAGCACGTCGGGATCGATCTCGGCCACGATCCGCCGCAAGGCAGCCTCGCGCAGCCGCACGGAGTTGGCGTTCCAGGTGGTGATGCGCATCAGTCTTCCAGACAAAAAGGTGCTCAGTCGCCGACCAGCAGCAGGTCCTCGGGATGGATGCCGATGGTGCAGGGTGTCCCCGGCGGCGGGTCGCCCTTGTCGATGCGGTTGGTGTTGTAGCGGCTGCACTGCAGCCGCCTGCCGTCCGCCGCGGTGAGGTAGACGACCGAGAGATCGCCGAAATAGCTGATCTGGTCGATCCTCGCCTCGACCAGCACCTCGCCCGGGTCGGGATCGGGCGAGGAGAAATCCATGCGCATCTTCTCGGGCCGGACGATGAGCGTGCCGGCCCGGACGTCGGCAGAGGCGCGCTCGACCGAAAGCTCGCCCAGCAGCGGGGCCCGCACCCGGGCCATGCCGCCCTCGATGCCCAGGACCTCGCACTCGAAGCTGTTCGACGCCCCGATGAACTCGGCGACGAAGCGATGCGTCGGGTGCTCGTAGAGCTGCCGCGGCGGTGCTATCTGCAGGATCCTGCCCTCCTTCATCACCGCGATGTCGGAGGCCATGCCGAGCGCTTCCTCCTGGTCGTGGGTGACGATGATGAAGGTGATGCCGACCTCCGTCTGCAGCCGCACCAGCTCGAGCTGCATCTCCTCCCGGAGCTTCTTGTCGAGGGCCGAGAGCGGCTCGTCGAGGAGCAGCAGCTTCGGCCGCTTGACCAGGGCCCGGGCCAGCGCCACCCGCTGCCGCTGCCCCCCCGAGAGCTCGTCCGGCATGCGCGCCGCCATGCCGTCGAGGCGGACCATGGCGATCGCCTCCTCGACCCGGGGTCCGATCTCCGCCTTCGGCACGCCCGTGACCTTCAGGCCGTACGCGACGTTCTCCGCCACCGTCATGTGCGGGAAGACGGCATAGGACTGGAAGACCATGTTGACCGGGCGCCGGTTGGGCGGGACGTCCGCCATGTCCTCGCCGTCGATCAGGACGCGCCCCGAGGTCGGATGCGCGAAGCCGCCGAGCATACGGAGCAGCGTGGTCTTGCCGCAGCCCGAGGGGCCGAGCAGGGCGAAGAAGGCGTTCCGCGGAATGGCGAGGCTCACCCCGTCCACCGCCTTCGTGCGGCCGAACGACTTCGTGACGTTCTCGAAGGTGACGATTGGCGTGTCGGTCATGCGAGCTTCGCCGCCTCCTTGTCGGGCCGTTGCAAGCGAAGTGCGATGACGGTGAGGATGACCGTGACGACGATCAGGATGGTCGAGGCGGCGTTGACCTCGGGCGTCGCCCCGAAGCGGACCATCGAATAGACCTGCACCGGGAAGGTCAGCGTGCCGGGCCCGGCCGTGAAGAAGGTGATGACGAAGTCGTCGAGGGAGAGCGTCATCGCCAGGAGGCCGCCGGCGATCAGCCCGGGCTTCATGAAGGGCACGGTGACGTTCCAGAAGGTCTGCCACTCCGAGGCACCCAGGTCCTTCGACGCCTCCTCGAGCGAGCGATCGAACCCGGCCATGCGGGCGCGCACCACGACGCAGACGAAGGGAAAGCTGAAGGCCACGTGGCCGATGATGATCGGCAAGAGGCTGAACGGCCAGCCGAACGCCGCCGAGACCCCGACGCGGTTGAAGAAGACGAGGAGTGCCACGCCCATGCAGATCTCGGGAATGACGATGGGCAGCGCCACCGCCCCGTCGAGCCCGGGCTTGCCGGGAAAGCGGAAGCGCCAGAGGGCGAGCGCCATCAGTGCCCCGACGATGGTGCTGATGACCGTCGAGACGAGGGCGATGACCAGGCTGTTGGTGAAGGCCTCGATCAGCGACGCGTTGGCCGCCGCCTTGACGTAGTAGTCGGTGGTGAAGCCCTGCCAGACGATGTTGCGCTTGCTGTCGTTGAAGCTGAAGACGACGAGGATGACGATGGGCGCATAGAGGAAGACAGCGACGGCAAGGAGCCAGAGCCGGAGCCAGAGCCGCCGCGTGTAGTCCAGCGGGCCGATCGGCTCACGCCTTGCCAAGGCCGCCCTCCCGCCCGGCGACCCAGGCACGCAGCGCCAGGACCGCAAAGGTGACATAGAGGAGAACGAAGCTCATGGCGGCCCCCAAGGGCCAGTTGTTCGCCGCCTTGAACTGCCGCTCGATGACATTGCCGATGAGCAGGCTGTCGGTGCCGCCCAGGAGATCGGAGATCAGGAACGTGCCGAGGGCGGGGATGAAGACGAGGATGATGCCCGAGACGATGCCGGGTCTGGCCAAGGGCACGATGATCGAGAAGAAGGTGCGGATCTGCCCGGCGCCGAGATCGAGGCTGGCCTCCAGCAGCGATCGGTCGAGCCGGTCGAGCGTCGCGTAGAGCGGCAGCACCATGAACGGCAGGTAGACATAGACGATGCCGAAGATCACCGCCGTGTTGTTGTAGAGCAGCTCGAGCGGCACGAAGCGCTCGCCCATCACCGCCTGGTCGAGCCCGAAGGGCGCCAGCACCACCGTGCCGAGCTGCCAGATGTACTCGAGGCCGAAATTGACGAAGCCCTTGGTCCGCAGCACGGCGATCATCGCGTAGGTGCGGATCAGGATGTTGGTCCAGAACGGCAGGATGATCAGCAGCAGGATCAAGGGCTTGAGCCGCGCCGGCGCGAAGCTGATGGCCAGCGCCACCGGCAGGCCGATGACCAAGGCCAGCACCGTCGCCACCGTGGCGACCCAGAGCGAGCGGCCGAAGAGCCCGATATAGACCGGATCGAACACGCCCGCGTAGTTGGCGAGCGTCCAGGTGATGTCGATCTCGACCGGCCCCGCCCGCTCGCCGAAGGCGAGGAGCCAGATGAGCGCCAGGGGGGCGATGAAGAAGCAGAGCAGCCACAGGGCACCCGGCAGGACGAAGGCCCAGAACACGGCAGGCTGCGCGCGCCAGCTCTCCAAGTCTTTCCCTCGGCCATTCGCTCCGCGGGCTAGTTGCGGCACCGCCCGCTTGCTTGTCAACGGCGCTTGCTTTTTGATCGCCGGACGCCCGGCGAGCGGGCAACAGGGAGCGTGCCGCATGCCGTTCGAGCAGGACGTCGAGATCGCCGTGGTCGGTGCCGGGATCACCGGCCTCGCCATGGCGCTGGCGCTGGCCCGGGCCAATGCCGGGACTGGTGCGGAAGTAGCGCTCCTCGCCGCCGCCCCCCTTCCCACGAGCCGGGCCGAAGCGGCGGACGGCCGGACCGCCGCCCTCCTCATGCCGGCGATCGGGCTGCTCACCCGCCTCGGCGTCTTCGACCCCACGGGCCTCGGCGCCGAGCCCCTCTATCGCCTGCGCATCGTTGGCGGTAGCGGCAAGGGTGCGGCGGAAGGCACCGCGCTCACCTTCGATGCGGCCGAGCTCGGCATGGAAGCCTTCGGCTGGAACATCCCCAACGCCACGCTGGCCGCCCGCCTCGCCGCCGCCGTCGGCCGCACGGCCGGCATCGCCGTCCATGCGGGCGCCCCCCTCCAAAACGTCACCGAGGCCGGCGACCGCCTGCTGCTGGAGGCCGGCGACACCCGCCTCGCCGCCCGCCTCGTCATCGGCGCCGACGGACGGGATTCCATGGTGCGGGAAACGGCCGGCATTACCACCACCCAGCGCGACCACGGCCAGACCGCCATCGTCTGCCGCTTCGCCCACACGAAGCCGCACCGCAACATCTCGACCGAGTTGCACCGCCAGGGGGGACCCTTCACCATGGTCCCGCTGCCCGGCCGCAACTCCAGCCTCGTCTGGGTCGACCGCACGGCCGAGAGCGAAGCGCGCCTCGATCTCGACGACGACGCCTTCCGCGAGGCCATGGCGCCCCTCGCCGAGCCCTGGCTCGGCCCGATCGGCGCCCTCTCCAGGCGTCACGCCTACCCCATCCGCGCCCGCCTGGCGAAAGCCCTGACCGCCCCGCGCCGGGCGCTCGTCGGCGAGGCGGCGCACGTCATGAGCCCCTTGGGCGCCCAGGGACTCAACCTCTCGCTGCGCGACGTCGCCACCCTCGCCGGCCTCCTCGCCGCCCACCCCGGCGACCCCGGCGATCCGGCCCTCCTCGCCGCCTACGCCGAGGCCCGTGCTGTCGACATCAAGGCGCGCTTCTGGGGCATCGACACCCTCAACCACATGGTCATGCAGAGCCTCCCGCCCTTCCGCCTCGCCAGCTCGCTCGCCCTCGGCCTCCTCGACCGCCTCCCCCCCGCCCGCCGCGCGCTGATGCAGGGCATGATGGAAGGTGTGCCGGACGGTCTTTGAGCAAGAAACCCGAGCAGCACTGCCAATTCGCATGAGTTTGTTGATTTTTGCGAAACGGCAGCCCATATGATGTGCCATGGAGGAGATCACCATGGCGCTCGCCACCCCTCGTGCAGCCGCACCGGCCGGGCTCGACGCGCTGGGCCAGGACCCGAAGCTGCAGGCCGACCTGATGCGCGGCTTCTTCGGCATGATGCGCCTCTGGCGTGTCGAGAACGCCGATGCGCGGCGCATCCTCGGCGATCCGGCGGAGCGGACCTTCTATGGCTGGAAGGGCGGCAAGGTGGGGCGGCTGCCGGCCGACACCGTCCGCCGCATCGGCTATGTCGCCGGCATCTTCAAGGCGCTGCAGATCCTCTACCCGGACAGCCGGCAGGCCGACCAGTGGATCAGGCAGCCGAACCGGCATTTCGGCGGGCAGACGCCGCTCGCCCGCATGGCCGCCGGCGACGTCACCGACCTCGCCGCCGTCCGGGCCTATCTCGATGCCGCCCGCGCCCCCTGGTCCTGAGGCCCCTGATCCTGATCCTGAGGCCGAGCCGGCGCTCGTCCGGGTCCGCTGGGACCATGCGACCCGCATCATCGCCTCGCGCTACCCGCCGATCGACCTCTTCGAGCGGGTCGACGGCGACCCGGCCGTCTGGGAGGCGCTGATCGCGGCGGAGATGCTGACCAACCCGCGCATCCGCGACGGGCTGGGCGAGATCGCCCTGGTTGCACCCGAGGAGCGCGTCGCCGGCCCCGGCGCCACCTACGTCATGGCCTCCTTCACCCACCTCAACCCGAAGGGCTCGCGCTTCAGCGACGGCAGCTACGGCGTCTATTATGCCGCCATCGACTTCCCCACGGCGCGCGCCGAGACGATTTACCATTTCGAGCGCTTCGCCCGGGACAGCGGCGACGCTGTCCGCGACACCGACATGCGCGTCGTTGTCGGCAAGGTCGACGAGCGCTTCCACGACATCGCCAGCCTCCCCGGGCCCCGCCGCACCGCGGTCCTGGCGCCCGACGACTACACGTCGAGTCAAGCTCTCGGCCGGAGGTTACGCGAGGCCGGCAGCAACGGCGTCGTCTGGCCGAGCGTGCGCCACGCCGCTGGCACCTGCCTCGGCGCCTTCCGGCCAAAGGCCGTCCAGCCGCCCGTGCAGGAGCGCCACATCCGCTACCACTATGACGGCCGACGGGTCAGCGCCTGGTTCGACTACGCCACCAGCGCCTGGCACGCCCTCTGAGCGGCGGCGACGCCCCTACGGCACCGCCGTCAGCGCCCCCTTGCCCTCGAACCAGCTCACCAGGTTGGCGACCACCGTGTCGCCCATCGCCGCCATGGTCTCCTCGGTCGAGCTGGCGATGTGCGGGGTGAGGACGACATTGTCGAGGCCGAGCAGGCCTTCCGGCACCCGTGGCTCGTCGTCGAAGACGTCGAGCCCGGCGGCACCGAGCCCGCCCGAGGCCAGAAGCTCCACCATGGCCGGCTCGTCGACCAGCCAGCCCCGGGCGATGTTGACGAAGATGCCGCGCGGGCCGAGCGCCTCGAGGATCTGCCGGCTGATGATCGGCGCCGCCGTGCCCCTCGCCGCCCCGGCGGCGCAGAGGAAGAGGATGTCGCTCTCGCTGGCGAGGGTGACGGCATCCGCCACGCGGCGATACGGCACGTCGCGCGCCACGGGGTCGACATAGGCGATCTCGCACTTGAAGCCCTCGAGGCGGCTCGCCACCTCGCTGCCGATGCGGCCGAGGCCGATCAGCCCCGCCTTCATGCCCGTCAGCTTGCGCCCCAGCACGAGGCGCCCCTTCAGCCAGTCGCCATTGCGCACGAACCGGTCGCCATGGGCGATCCTCCGGCAGGCGGCGAGCGCCAGCGCCAAAGCGAGATCGGCCACGTCGTCATAGAGGACCGGCGTGATGGTGATGGCGATGCCCTTCTCGCGGGCGAGGGCGAGATCGGTCATCTCGAGGCCGACGCCGTTGATGGCGCAGATCTCGACGTTGGGCATGCGGTCCATGTGCTGGCGCTGCAGGCCGGCCATGCCGCTGCCCACCGCGCCGCGAAACCGCGCCCCGTGCTGGTCGAGATAGGCCAGCGGGTCCGGCTCGGCATGGACGTTGTGGCACTTGAAGCGCGCCTCGAGGGCGGCCACCAGGGCCGGTCGCTGCGGGCCGATGATGGCGATCTCGATATCGGAGCGGGCGGGTCCGCCGGCTGACGTCATGAATTTCTCTCCCGTGCTCAGGGCGCGCGCCTCGGCACGGCCTCCCGCTGCCAGATATGCCGCCGGCTGCGCGTTCACGAAAGGGAAAAGGTGCGTCGCCCCGAGCCCCTGGCCCGGCCGGGGCTCAGGCGGCGAGCACCCGGGTCAGCGCGTTCTCGTAGAGGCTCTCCACCGCCTCGCCCTTGTAGATCGAGACCTCGCACTTATCGAGCACCGCGTCCGGCGGGTACATGGACGGGTTCTCGAGGTCCTCCGCCGGGATATAGGCCTTGGCCGCCTCGTTCGGGCTCGGAAAGCGGACATAGGTGGCGATGGCGCCGAAGACCTCGGCGTCGAGATTGAAGTTGATCCACTCGAGCGCCGCGTCGGGGTTCGGGCCGCCTCTCGGGATCGCCATGTCGTCCTCCCAGAGCAGGCCGCCTTCCTTCGGCACCACGTAGGCCAGGTCGTCGTCCTCCTCCATCACCTGCAGGATGTCGCCGTTCCACTCCATGCAGAGGTCGACCTCGCCGGCGATCAGCAGGTCCTGGCCGGTATCGGGGGTGAAGGCCTTGATGTTGGGCTTGGCCCTGATCAGGAGATCCGCAGCCGCGTCGATCTCTGCCGGGTCGGTGGTGTTGAGCGAGTAGCCGAGATAGAGCAGCGCCATCTGGATCAGGTTCTTCTCGTTGAGCACCGAGATCCGGCCGGCGAACTCGTCGGATTCGAAGAGGGCGGCCCAGCTGTCGGGCGAGGCGACGCTCTGGCGATAGCCGATGCCCATGGTGCCCCAGAAATAGGGGATGCTGAACCGGCGGCCCGGATCGAAGCTCGGGTTCTGGAAGCGCGGCGCCAGATTGCCGAAATTGGTGAGCCGGGCGTGGTCGAGCGGCAGCAGCATGTCGGCGACGATCATCCGCTCGACGAAATCGTTCGAGGGATAGACGACATCGTAGCCCGGGTTCCCGTCGCGCAGCTTGCCGAACATCTCGTCGCTGCTGCCGTAGAGGTCGTAGCGCACGCGGATGCCGGTGGCGGCGGTGAAGTCGTCCAGCGTGTCGGGGCCGATATAGGTGTCCCAGTTGTAGACGTTGAGCTCGCCACCCTGGGCCAGCGGCAGCCGCGGCAGGGCGCCGGCGACGGCGGCCACGGCGAGCCCGGCCTGGATGGCGCGGCGGCGATTGAGCATCGGGGCCGGAAAGGGCGAAAGTCGGCGGGGCATCCTCGTCTCCTGCATCAACCGGCCTCTATCAACCGGGGAGCTATCTGCCGGCAGTGGTTCCGCTCGCCTCGGCAAATGTCAACGGCTACCATGGCCGCATGGCGATGGTTTCATGACCGATCCAGCTTTCTGGCCCTGGCTGCTCGCGGCCTTCCTTCTGGGCCTCGTCCTCGGCATCGGCGTCGCCGCCCTCCTCGGCCGCGGGCAGGCCCGGCGGCTGATGGGCGTCATGGGCGAGGCGCAGCGCCGCCACGAGGCGGAGACCGACGCGCTCCTCGACGGGGTCAAGCTCGCCTTCCACGACATCGGCCGCGAGCTGGCCGGCGCCAGCCGCGACGATATGCTGCGCCTCGCCCAGACCCAGCTCGCCGGCGAGCGCCGCGCCCTCGGCCACACGCTGGAGGCGGAACGGGGCGAGCTCGCCGCCCGCATCGCCACCATGCTCACCCAGCTCGAGCGCACCCAGGGCCTGATCCGCGAGCTCGAGCGCGACCGCACCGGCAAGTTCCAGGCGCTCGCCACCCAGCTCCGCGTCGCCGGCGACAGTGCCGCCGAGCTCGGCCGGACCACCCGCCACCTCGCCCGCAGCCTGAGCGGGGCGAAGCTGCGCGGCCAGCTCGGCGAGCGCCTCGCCGAGGACGTGCTGAAGGCAATGGGCCTCACCCCGGGCATCCACTACACCCGCCAGGCCCCGCTCGACGCCGAGCGCCGCCCCGACTTCCTCCTCGCCCTCGGCGACGGCCGCCGGCTCGCCATGGACGTCAAGTTCCCGCTCGACAACTGGCGCCGCGCCGTCGAGGCCGCCGACGAGGAGACCCAGGCGCGGCTCGAGGCGCAGTTCATGCGGGACGTCCGCGCCCATGTCGCCGCCGTGGCGTCACGCGGCTATGCGGCGCCGGAGCTCGGCACGCACGACTTCGCGCTCCTCTTCGTGCCGTCCGACGCCCTGCTCGCCGCGATCCTCGACCTCGCCCCGGATGCCATCGAGAGCGCTGCCCGCCAGCGCGTGGCGCTGGTCGGCCCGAGCACGCTCTACGCCCTGCTCGCAGCACTCCGCATGGCCGAGGGCGAGGCCCGCCTGGCCCGGGCCGGCCAGGACCTCGCCCGTGCCATCGGCGGCTTCCGCCTCGCCTGGACCCGCTACGCCGAGCGCGCCCAGCGCGTCGAGCGGCGGCTCGAGGACACGCTCGACGAGCTGCGCAAGCTCTACGGCCTGCGCCGGGCGACGGTCGACCGGGCCATGGCGACCGTCGAGGCGGTGCTCGACGGTGCTCCGCCGGAGCCGGACACGGCCGATGAGCCGCAGGACGAAGCTCAGGGTGCGGCGAAGAGCGCCAGCTTCTCGGGCGGCAGGGCGCTGACCAGCGAATAGGCATGCGCCCCCTCGTGCCAGTCGAGGCGGGTCAGCCCGTCCTCGACCGCGAGCGCCGGCGGTGCCACCGCCGCATCGGCCGGGTTGGCGCCGGGCTCGATGACCAGCAGCACCGGCACCCCCTCCGCGGCGAAGACCACCGCCGCGCTATCCGGGCCGCCCGGCAGCTCGGCGCTGCCGCCGACGAGACCGAAGCCGGCCACCGCCGGCAGCTCGATCGGCGCCCCGAGCTCGCGATCGAGCCAGGCGGCGAGCTCCTTTGGCTCGCCCGTGCGCAGGTCGAGAACGAGATCGCCCGCCACATAGGCTCGGTAGAGCTGGATATTGCGGCTGCCGCCGAGCCAGCCCGTCGCCAGGTCGACGATGGCGCCGACCGCCGCGACCATCAGCGCCGCACCCGCGAGGGTCTGCAGCCGCCGCCGCACCGGCCGCCGCACCGCCGCCGGGCGCTGCCGCGCCAGCCCCAGCCGCAGGCGATGCTGGCCCGCGCGCGCCGGCCGCGGCACCACCGGACCGGCCTGGGCCACAGGCGGGTGGAACAGGATCGGCTGGGACTCGCGCACCGGCTCGGTCGTCATCTCGAGCCCGAGCGGCGCCCAGAGCGAGACCTCGTGCTGCATGGCGCGCAGCCGGCGCTGCAGATCGGCCTCGAACAGCCTGAGCTCGTCGACCCGCTCGCTGCACGGCCGACAGAGCGCCAGGTGCCGGCGCAGCGCATCACGCCGCGCCTCGCCGAGTTGCCCGTCGAGACACGCCTCCAGATAGGATTCCAGGTCAGAGCAGTGCATGTTCCGCTCCCCGACGCCCCCGCTGGCCCAGCCCCGTTCGACGCCCAACGCCCGCCGGCGGCAGCCACGCGGCCTTTGGGGCCAGTCTCACCCAAACCGGGTGCCGACGCAATCCCCGCGCATGCGACTGTTCGCGGGGCGGCACTATCGGGTGGCACGGGCCAGCCGATGCGCCGGGCCGCTTTTTCAGTTGCCTTCGCTCGCCACGCCGCCAAACTGACCGGCCAGGCAAGGGCAATGAACAAGGGAGACAGGCATGGGAGCGGCACCAACGATCAGGAACGTGGCCCTCGTCGGGCCGGCCGGTTCCGGCAAGACGACGCTGCTCGAAAGCCTGCTCTTCGTCAGCGGCGCCGTGCCGCGCAAGGGCCGGGTGGCGGACGGCAGCACCATCGGCGACCCGAGCCCCGAGGCCCGCGCCCGGCAGATGAGCACCGAGGTCACCGCCGCCGCCTTCGGCCATGGCGACCACCGCTTCACCATCCTCGACTGCCCGGGCTCGGTCGAGTTCGCCGCCGAGGCCAGGGCCGCGCTGCTCGGCATCGACCTCGCCGTGGTCGTGGTCGAGCCCGTGGCCGAGCGGATGAGCGCCGTCGCCCCGCTCCTCCACCACCTGGATTCCGCCGGCCTGCCGCATGTCGTCTTCATCAACAAGATGGACCGCTCGGAGGTCCGCTACCGCGACCTGCTCGACGCCCTCCGCCAGGTCAGCACGCGACCCGTGGTGCCGCACCAGTACGCCATCGGCCGGGGCGAGGAGCTGGTCGGCTACATCGACCTCGTGACCGAGCAGGCCTACGCCTACAAGGACGGCGCCCCCTCCGACCGCATCGACCTCCCCGACGACTACCGCGAGCGCGAGCAGGAGGCCCGCGCCGAGATGCTCGAGACCCTCGCCGACTTCGACGACGACCTCATGGAGAAGCTGCTCGAGGACCAGGAGCCCTCGACCGAGGAGATCCTCAAGGACCTGCAGAAGACCCTGAAGGCCGACCAGGTGGTGCCCGTCTTCATGGGCGTCGCCGAGAAGGACATGGGTGTGCGCCGCTTCCTCGAGGCGCTCGAGGCCGAGGCCCCGGAGCCGGCCGAGCGAGCCACCCGGCTCGGCCTCGACCCGGACGGCCCCACGATCGTCCAGATCCTCAAGAACTACCACCAGCCGCACGCCGGCAAGCTCTCGCTGGCCCGCGTCTGGAGCGGGACCGTCAAGGACGGCATGCAGCTCGGCGGCATGCGCGTCGGCGGCGTCTACCGGCTCTTCGGCGCCCAGCAGGAAGCCGCCGGCGAAGCCGCCGCGGGCGAGATCGTGGCATTGGCACGGATGGACGAGGCGAAGCCCGGCGCCGTCCTCGGCAATGGCGGGGCGGACGAGGCGGCGGCCACCCTGCCCGCCCTCGACACCGGGCAGCCCATGTTCGCCTTCGCCGTCACCGCCGCCAACCGCAACGACGAGGTCAAGCTCTCCGCCGCCTTCCACAAGCTCTGCGACGAGGATCCGTCCCTCGCCCTCGAGCACGACGCCGAGAACCACCAGACCCTCCTCTGGGGCCACGGCGAGATCCACCTCAAGGTCGCCCTCGACCGGCTCAAGGGCAAGTACCACGTCGAGGTCGAGCCCCACACGCCCAAGACCGGCTACAAGGAAACCATCAGGAAGGGCGCCTCCGCCCACGGCCGCCACAAGAAGCAGTCCGGCGGCCACGGCCAGTTCGGCGACGTCAAGATCGACATCCGCCCCCTGCCGCGCGGCGAGGGCTTCGCCTTCACCAACAAGGTCGTCGGCGGCTCCATCCCCAAGCAGTACATCCCCGCCGTCGAGGCCGGGGCAAAGGAATTCATGGCCAAGGGTCCGCTCGGCTTCCCCGTCGTCGACGTCGGCGTCACCCTCAATGACGGCCAGTTCCACACCGTCGACAGCAACGAGCTCAGCTTCAAGATGGCCACCGCCCTCGCCCTCAAGGAGGGCCTGCCCAACTGCAGCCCCGTCCTCCTCGAGCCCGTCCTCGCCGTCACCATCTCCATCCCGACCGACGCCACCTCCAAGGCCCTCCAGCTCATCAGCCAGAAACGCGGCCAGATCCTGGGCTACGAAGCCAAGGCCGGCTGGTCCGGCTGGGACGAGATCAAGGCCCACCTCCCCCAGAACGAAACCCACGACCTCATCGTCTCCCTCCGCTCCATGAGCCAGGGCACAGGCTTCTTCACCTGGTCCTACGACCACCTCCAGGAAGTCCCCCAGAAACTCGCCGAAACCCTGGCAGCGCAAGCCAAGGAGGATGCGGCGGCCTGACGGGGACGGGAAAGAAGGCAGGGAGGCGAGCCTCCCTGCACCCACCGTTACTTTTGCGGCGGAAGATGGTAGGGTATTGCTGTGCCGCAGATCGAGTTTGCGTGGGATGGCAACCGCACCGAGATCAGAAGACGACGACATGCCCGCCGAGATCGACTTCTCGAAGGGCACGCGCGGCAAGTTCGCGAAGCCAGGCACGACCCTGAAGCTGCCCGTCTATCTCGACGCCGACGTGGAAGCCTACCTCACCGCACGGGCTTCAGCCCGCGG
>JACKIN010000012.1 GCA_020638495.1 Geminicoccaceae bacterium
CGGGCCGAAGAGGCGGCGGACGGCTTCGACGGCGCGGGGCAGGTCGGTGAGCGGCGGCGGGTTCGGGCGGTCATCCGGCCAGGGGTGGCCGAGCCAGACGGCGCGGCCGGCCGCGACCTGGCGGTCGTGGATGATGCGGACGTCGCGGGTCAGGCGCCTCGGCACGGCGTGCATGCCGATCTTGTACATGATGGCCTGGGTGCGGAAGTCGGCGAGGCGTTCCTCGAGGGTGCGCGGGGCGATGCTGCCGTCGGCGGGCCGGCGCGGGCGGTTCGAGCGGGGGCCGCGGGCGAGGTCGAAGATGTGGGTGGGTTTGCCGGTGGCCACGGCTTCGGCGAGCATCGACATGCTGTCGGAGGTGACGATGATCTCGCTCGCCATGCCGAGGAAGGCGAAGAAGGGATTTTCTTCCGGGGGCTGGAAGCGGACGAAGCGGTGCAGGCTGTGGGGGACCCGGAGCTGGCTCGCGAAGGCGTCGATGGCGGCTTCGGGCGTGCGCGCGCTGGTGGTGACGAGGAGCGAGCCGCCGCGCTCGGCGGCCATGCGGCTGGCGTGGCAGCCGAGAAGCGCGCCGTTCTCGCGGTCGAAATTGTAGGGGCCGGCATGGCCGCCCACGAGGAGGGCGATGTGGGGCGCAGGGAGGTGGGCGAGGCGGCCCTGCCAGGCGGCGGCCTCGCGCTGGAGCCGGCCGGCGTTGACGCGCTGCAAAGGCAGCTCGTTGTGGAGGATGTTGGGCTTGGTCGGCAGGCGGTATTGCGGCGTGGTGACGATGAGGTCGAAGCATTCGTGCAGCGCCCAGGGGCGGCCGACATGGACGAGGCGGACGCGCGGGAGGGCGGGGTCGCGCGCGGCCTGAAGCTGGATCCAGCGGATGAGCGGCTCGTTGCGGCGGCCGGCGGAGATGACGAGCTCGGGCCAGGGGGGCTGGAGCGGGTCGGAGCGCTCGGGCACGAGGCCGGCGACGGTCGGGCCGGCGAGCAGGTTGGTGAGGATCTCGGTCCGGCGGTAGGCCATGCGCCGGGTCTCGAAGGGCCAGCCGAGGCCTTCGGCGAGCGCGGTGATCTGGGTGTTGTCGCCGGCCTTGCCGCCCAGCATGAGCCAGGTGCGCGGCGGGTTCTCGATGCTGTCCAAGGTCCGGCGGGCCAGGGTCAGGCGGGGGCGTGGTGGGCGTGCCAGTGGCGGGCGATGTCGAGGCGGCGGCAGACCCAGACATGCTCGTGCCGGTCGATATGATCGAGGAAGCGCTGCAGGGCGGCAAGGCGCCCGGGGCGGCCGACGAGGCGGCAGTGCAGGCCGACGGAGAGCATCTTCGGGCTCGTCCGCCCCTCGTTCCAGAGCACGTCGAAGCTGTCCTTGAGGTAGGCGAAGAACTGGTCGCCGGAGTTGAAGCCCTGGGTGGTGGCGAAGCGCATGTCGTTGGCGTCGAGGGTGTAGGGGACGATCAGGTGATGGCCGCCGGCAGGCCTCGCGACCCAGTAGGGGAGGTCGTCGGCGTAGGAGTCGGCGTCGTAGAGGAAGCCGCCCTCCTCGATGACGAGGCGGCGGGTCCGGGGGCTGGTGCGGCCCTGGTAGAAGCCCATGGGCCGCTCGCCGGTGAGCCGGGCCTGGATCGCGACGGCCATCCGGATGTGCTCGCGCTCCACCTCCTCCGGGACGTGCTGGTAGTCGATCCAGCGATAGCCGTGGCTGGCGATCTCCCAGCCTGCCTCGACCATGGCGGCGGCGGCCTCGGGGTTGCGCTCGAGGGCCATGGCGACGGCGAAGACCGTGACCGGCAGGCGGCGCTCGGTGAAGAGCCGGCGCAGGCGCCAGAAGCCGGCGCGGCTGCCGTATTCGTAGATCGATTCCATGTTCATGTGGCGCACGCCCGGCAGGGCCTGGGCACCGACGATCTCGGAGAGGAAGGCCTCGCAGGCCGGGTCGCCGTGGAGGATGCAGTTCTCGCCGCCCTCCTCGTAATTGATGACGAACTGGACGGCGATCCGCGCCCCGTTCGGCCATTGCGGGTGGGGGGTGTGCTGGCCGTAGCCCCGCATGTCGCGGGGGTAGGGGGAGTCGGGCATGGCTTCTGGTCCCGGCTGCTGGCGCCTCGCTCGTCGTCCGGCGGCTTCTAGAGCATTTTCACGGTAACGGTATACTTCGTCAGGCTGCGGACGGCCGGTGCTCACGTAGGTAGACTGCGCTGCGCGCCGATCGCCTTGCCTTCCTCGTCTACGGCCACCGTGGAAACGCTCTAACAGTTGGGAACGGCGAGGGCGAGGGGCAGCGGGCGGGTGTGGGGGGCCGGCTCAGAAGACGGCGCCTCGATGGGCCTTGGGGGCGGCGTGGATTCGGGGTGCCTGGCTGGGGCGGCGGAAGCCGCCGGCGAAGAGGCGGTTGAGCCACCGGCGGGCCGGCCGCTCGACCAGGTGGTGGGCGAGCATCGCCGCGAGGAGGGTGAGGGCGAGCGCGATCGGGCCGAGCCACCAGAAATGCGGCGAGGCGGGATCCCGGAGCAGCAGGCCGAGGCCGCGGAAGAAGACGATGAAGACGATCGCGTGGGTCATGTAGATCGCATAGGAGATCTCGCCGAGATAGACGGGGACGGGCCCTGAGAGCCAGGCGAGGCGGCCCTGCCGGGCGAGGCTCGCCACGGCGAAGATCAGGAAGGCCAGGAGGACGACGGCCCAGAGGCCGTCGAGGCGCCAGTGGACGATCGCGAGGATGCCGCCGAGCGTGACCGCGAGGATGGCGCCGGCGTGGCGGGCCTCGAGGTCCCAGGTGCGGATGGCATGGTAGAGGGTGATGCCGAGGACGAACTCCGGCAGGATGCGCAGGATGCCGAAATCGTGGGTGAGGTGGGTGAGCGGCCGGCCGATCGCCTGCTCGGCGACGAATGAGGCGACGAGGAGGCCGAGCCCGGCGAGGACGAGCCTGCCGCCCGGGCCGAAGGGCAGGCGGAGCACGAGCAGGCTGAGCGGCAGGAAGAGGAGATAGGCGAACCACTCGGCGCTGATCGACCAGGAGACGTAGTTCCAGCTCATGTGGTCCTGGATGCCCCAGGCGTGCAGCATGAGGAGGTTCGGCCAGACGGCCTCCAGCGTGTAGGCCTCGGGCACGCTGAAGCCGATGCCGGCGAGCCGGCCGGCCGTGACATAGGCGACGACCACGAAGAACGTGGCCAGATGAAGGGGATAGAGGCGGGCGAAGCGGCGCAGCATGAAGCCCTGCCAGGCGAAGTCCCCCTGCTCGAGCCGGCCGAGATAGACGTGGGTCAGGATGAAGCCGGAGAGCACGAAGAAGAAGTCGACGCCGAGCTTGCCCTCGGCGAAGAAGCCGGTCACCGCTGCGAAGTCGGCGGGCATGAAGTCGGTGTAGTGAAGGGCCAGGACCCAGAAGGCGGCGAAGAAGCGCAAGGCCGTCAGCGCCCGCACGTCGTCCGGCAGCGGGGCGATGGCGGGCTTGAACAAGGGCATGGGCACGAGCTCGTTCCATCCGGGCGAGTTGGTGCCGACCACCCGGGTCGGGCGCATCGACAGACGAGACCCGCATCCTGCGCCAAGGACGTTAACGGCCGTTTAACGTTCGTCCTTACTAACGGATCTCAACCATGTTTCGGCGTACCCTCTTGCTCATCCGGGTGGCTTGCCGCAAACCGGGGCCGCAACGGCAACCGGTGATGCGCGATCGGGGCCGTCCAGGGAGGAAGAAGCCGTGCCGCGTTTTGCCGCCAATCTCAGCATGATGTTCACCGACCGGCCGTTTCTCGACCGTTTCGCCGCGGCCGGGGCGGCCGGGTTCGCCGCGGTCGAGTATCTCTTCCCCTACGAGCACGAGGCGGGCGAGATCCGGGCGGCGCTGGATGACGCCGGGCTCGAGCAGGCGCTCTTCAACCTGCCGCCCGGCGATTTCGCCAGGGGCGAGCGCGGGCTCGCGGCCCTGCCGGGGCGCGAGGCGGAGTTCAGGGACGGCCTCGACAAGGCGCTGCACTACGCCGAGGTCATCGGGGCGAGGCGGCTGCACTGCATGGCCGGGCTGATCGGCGCCGACGACGACCGGGCGCATTTTTCCAGCACCTATCTCGAGAACCTGGCGCTGGCGGCGGAGCGGGCCGCCGCCCAGGGCATCACCATGCTGATCGAGCCGATCAACACGCGCTCGATCCCGGGCTACTTCCTCAACTACCAGCGCGATGGCCGGCGGATCATCGAGCAGGTGGGGGCACCCAACCTGAAGCTGCAGTTCGACTGCTTCCACTGCCAGATCATGGAGGGCGACCTCGCCATGCATCTTCGGGAGCTGATCGGCGTGATTGGCCATATCCAGATCGCGGGCGTGCCGGACCGGCACGAGCCGGACACGGGCGAGGTCGCCTATCCCTACCTCTTCGGCGTGATGGACCAGATCGGCTACGCCGGCTGGGTGGGCTGCGAGTACAACCCGAAGGGGCGGACCGAGGACGGGCTCGGCTGGTTTGGGCCCTACCGCAGGAATTGAGACGAACCTATTCAACGGATGGAGCGAATGACAATGACGAAGGTCGCAATGGTGACGGGCGCCGGCAGCGGCATCGGCAAGGCTTCGGCGCTCGGTCTCGCCGGGGCCGGCTACAAGCTGGTGCTGGCCGGCCGGCGGCAGGAGCCCCTGGCGGCGGTGGCGGCCGAGATCGAGGGCACGGGCGGCCAGGCGCTGGCGGTCTCGACCGATGTGGGCGATGCGGAGTCCGTGGCCGCCCTCTTCGAGGCCTGCGCCGAGCGCTTCGGCCGGCTCGACGTGCTCTTCAACAATGCCGGGGTGGGCTCGCCGCCGGTGCCGATCGACGAGCTGCCGCTCGAGCAGTGGAGGAAGGTGGTGGACGCCAACCTCAACGGCGCCTTCTACTGCTCGCGCGAGGCGTTCGGCATGATGCGCAAGCAGAAGCCGCAGGGCGGGCGGATCATCAACAACGGCTCCATCTCGGCGCATGTGCCGCGGCCGTTCTCGGCGCCCTACACGGCCACCAAGCACGCGATCACCGGGCTCACCCGGTCGATCAGCCTCGACGGCCGGGCCTACGACATCGCCTGCAGCCAGATCGACATCGGCAATGCCGCGACCGAGATGACCGAGCGGATGACCGGCGGCGTGCTGCAGGCGACAGGCGAGACCAAGGTCGAGCCGCGCATGGACGTGGCGCATGTGGCGAGCACGGTGGTCCACATGGCGAGCCTGCCGCTCGATGCCAACATCCAGTTCGTGACGGTGATGGCCACCAAGATGCCGTTCATCGGGCGGGGGTAGCGAACGTCGGACGGGGCTCTCGCGGTCGTCCGGCCGTGTAGGGCGAGGCCGCCTCGATGACGTCACCGCCCCTCCTGCCGAGGGTCGAGGGCCTCTATTGCCCGGCGGGCGATTTCTTCATCGACCCGGTCAGGCCGGTCGAGCGCGCGCTCGTCACGCATGGCCATGCCGACCATGCGCGGGCGGGGCATCGGGCCGTTCTGGCGACGGCGGAAACGCTCGACATCATGGCGATCCGCTATGGGCCGGACTTTGCCAGGGAAACGCAGGCCGCGGACAGTGCGTGGATCACGCTCGGCGAGAGCCGCGTGCGCTTCGTCCCGGCGGGGCATATCCTGGGCTCGGCGCAGATCGTGGTGGAGGTTGGTGGCACAAGGGTCGTCGCGGGCGGGGATTTCAAGCGGGGCAGCGATCCGACCTGCGCCGAGTTCGAGCTCGTCCCTTGTGACGTCTTCATCAGCGAGGCGACCTTCGGCCTGCCGGTCTTTCGCCATCCACCGGCCCGCGACGAAATCGGCAAGCTCATCGCCTCGCTGGGCGTGAATGTCCACCGGACGCATCTGGTCGGCGCCTATGCGCTGGGGAAGGCGCAGCGGGTCATCCGGCTCCTGCGTGACGCGGGCTACGACGCGCCGATCTTCCTGCACGGCTCGCTGCAGCGTCTGTGCGATTATTATCAATCGCGGGGCGTGGCGCTCGGCAGGCTGCTGCCGGCGACCGTCGATGCGCCGCGGGATGGCTTCGCGGGCCGGGTGGTGATCGGGCCGCCCACCAGCTTCGGCACGCCCTGGGCCAGGCGCTTCGCCGATCCCATGATCGCCTTCGCCTCCGGCTGGATGGGGGTTCGCCCCCGCATCCGGCAACGCGGCGTGGAGCTGCCGCTGGTCATCTCCGACCATTCCGACTGGCCGGAGCTGACGCAGACGATCGAGGATGTCGGGGCGGAACAGATCTGGGTGACGCATGGCCAGGAAGAGGCGCTGGTGCGGTGGTGCGAGCTGCAGGGCATCAGGGCGCGACCGCTGAACCTCGTGGGCTACGAGGAAGAGCCGGAATGAAGGCCTTTGCCCGGCTTCTGGACCAGTTGATCCTCACGCCGTCGCGCAACGAGAAGGTGGCCCTCGTCCGGCGCTATCTCGGCACGACGCCGGACCCGGATCGGGGCTACGCGCTGGCGGCGCTGACGGGTGATCTCCATCTGCCGGCGGTCAAGCCCGCGGTGCTGCGGGCACTGGTGGCGGAGCGGGTGGACGAGGTGCTGTTCCGGCTCTCCTACGACTATGTGGGCGATCTCGCCGAGACCATCTCGCTGATCTGGGAGGCGGCGGGGGCAAGCGAGGACCTGCCCTTGTCGGTTGTCGTGGAACGGCTGACCTCGGCCTCCCGGGGCGCTGCGGCGGCGGTCGTCGGCGATCTCCTCGACCGGCTCGACCCCTCGTCGCGCTATGCGCTCTTGAAGCTCGTGACGGGCAATCTCAGGACCGGGTTCTCCGCGCGTCTGGCCAAGGTGGCCCTGGCCGAGCACGGCGGCGTGCCGGTCACCGAGATCGAGGAGCTCTGGCATGGGCTCGTCGCGCCTTACGGCGCGCTCTTCGCCTGGCTGGACGGGCGGGCGTCGAAGCCCGTGAACCTGGCACGCGGGCCCTTTCGCCCCGTGATGCTGGCGACGCCGGTGAGCGAGAGCGAGCTGGCAGCGCTCGACCCTGCGGCGTTTGCGGCAGAGTGGAAATGGGACGGGATTCGGGTGCAGGTGGTCTCGGACCGGGGCGTGCGGCGGCTGTATTCCCGCAGCGGAGACGACATTTCCGCCGCGTTTCCCGATGCGCTGGACGCGATCGAATTCGAAGGCTCGATCGATGGGGAGCTGCTGGTGCGGCACGAGGGCGGGGTCGCACCGTTCGCGGCCCTGCAGCAGCGCCTCAACCGCAAGACCGTCGGCAAGGCGACGCTGGCAGACTACCCCGCCTTCATCCGCGCCTATGATCTGCTCGTCGACGCGGACGACGATCTGCGCCACCTGCCGTTTCGCGATCGCCGCGCGCGGCTGGAAAGCATCATTACGGGAAAGAGCCCGGACCGTCTCGATCTCTCGCCGCTGATCCCCTTCGAGGCGTGGGACGAGCTCGCCACCCGGCGCGAGGCACCACCCAGCCCGGTGATCGAGGGTGTCATGCTGAAGCGGTGGGACAGCGCCTATCTCGCCGGGCGGCCGAAAGGCCCGTGGTTCAAGTGGAAGCGCGATCCCTTCGTCATCGACGCCGTTCTCATGTACGCGCAGCGCGGGCACGGGCGGCGGTCGAGCTTCTATTCAGACTACACGTTCGGCGTCTGGACCGGGGAGGGCGCCCTGACGCCGGTCGGCAAGGCCTATTTCGGGTTCACGGACGAGGAGCTGCTCCAGATCGATCGCTACGTGCGAGACAACACGGTGGAGAGGTTCGGCCCGGTGCGGGCGGTCAGGGCGGAGCCGGGGCATGGTCTCGTGCTCGAGGTCGCCTTCGAGGGGCTGAACCGTTCGAGGCGGCACAAGTCCGGCGTGGCGATGCGCTTTCCCCGCATCTCGCGGCTCAGATGGGACAAGCGGCCGGCCGAGGCCGACCGGCTCGAGGCCCTCGAATCGCTGCTCGAGACGACCGGCGCCTGATAAGCTCAGCTAGGGAAATGCGCCTTGAGGTCGGCGACCTGCTCCGGGGTCAGGGCGCGGATCTTCTCGTGGCGGAGCATCAGCCAGAGCTTCGCGGTTTCCTCCAGCTCCTCGGTGGCGAAGACGGCGTTCTCGAGGCTGGTGCCGGCGACGACGGGGCCGTGATTGGCGAGCAGCACGGCGTGGTGCCTGCCGGCGAGCTTTTCCACGGCCGGGCCGAGGGCCGGGTCGCCCGGGCGGTAGTAGGGGACGAGCGGCAGGGTGCCGACGCGCATCACGTAGTAGGCGGTGATCGGCGGGATGACGTCGGCGGGATCGATGTCGGCGAGGCAGCTCACGGCAACCGAATGGGTCGAGTGGAGATGCACGACGGCCCGCGCGCCAACACGGTTTGCGTACATGCCGAGATGGAGGAAGGTCTCCTTGGTCGGCTGGTCGCCCGAGACGTGGCGGCCGTCGGCATCGAGCCTGGAGATGCGGGCCGGGTCGAGCGTGCCGAGCGTGGCGCCGGTGGGTGTCATGAGCCAGCCATCGTCGAGGCGGACGGAGATGTTGCCGGAGCTGCCGAAGGTGAGGCCGCGCTCGAAGATCGATTGGCCGAAGCGGCAGATGGACTCGCGGAGCCGGCTTTCGCTCATGGCCGCCGCCGTTCCCCTGGCATGTGGGCGAAGGCCCGGGTGAGGAAGTCGGGGCCGCCGAAATTGCCGGACTTGAGGGCGAGGGCGAGGGGCGTCTTGCCGAGGCTGGTGCAGGCGGGGACACCCGGGTCGATCTGCGGGCCGATGGCGAGGCCTTCGATGCCGAGCGCCTTGACCACGGCCCCCGAGGTCTCGCCGCCGGCGACGACGAGGCGGCGGACGCCCGCCTCGACCAGGCCCCTGGCGATGGCCGCCATGGCGTCCTCGATCAGGCTGCCGGCCCGCTCGCGGCCGAGCACCTTCTGCGCCTCGGCGACGTCGTCGGCGGGCGCGCTGGCGTAGATCAGGACCGGGCCGTTCGCCAGGTGCTCCTTCGCCCAGTCGATGGCGAGCTCGGCGGCATAGCCGTCGGCGAGGGCGAAGGGGTCGAGCTTCAGCGCCGGGTTGCGGTCGGCCATGCGGTCGATCTGCTCCAGGGTCGCGGTGGAGCAGGAGCCGGCGAGCACGGCCTCGAAGCCGTCCACGGCCGGCAGGGCCGCCGCGTCGTGCTGGCCGAGGCGGCCGCGGCGGCGGAAATTCTCGGGCAGGCCCAGGGCGATGCCGGAGCCGCCGGTGATCAGCTTGTGGTCGGCCATGGCCTCGCCCAGGTGGCGCAGATGCCGATCGGCCACGGCATCGGTGACGGCATAGGCGATGCCGGCCGCCTCGAGCTCGGCGAAGCGCTCGGCGATGGCCCCCGCACCCTGGTCGACGGCGGCGAAGGGAACGAGCCCCACGGGCCTTTTGGACTGGGCCCCCATGACCCGGACGAGGTCGCTGTCGGTCATCGGGGTCAGCGGATGGTGGCGCATGTGGGTGTCGCTGAGCAGCTTCGCGCCGACGAAGAGGTGGCCGAGGTAGATGGTCCGGCCGGTCTCGGGGAAGGCCGGGCAGACGACGGCGATGCCGGCGCCGAGGGCTTCCATGAGCGCGTCGGCGACCGGGCCGATATTGCCGTCGGGCGTGGAATCGAAGGTGGAGCAGTACTTGAAGAGGATCTGGGTGGCACCCGCCGACTGGAGCCAGCGGAGGGCTTCGAGCGATTCGTCCACGGCGTCGGCGACGGGAGCGGTGCGCGACTTCAGCGCGATGGTGACGGCGTCGGCCTCGGGCACCGGCAGGCCGGGCCCGGGCACGCCGATGAGCTGGACCGTGCGCATGCCCTCCTTGACCAGCGTGTTGCAGAGGTCGGTGGCGCCGGTGAAGTCGTCGGCGATGCAGCCGAGCAGGATGCCCAAGGTCGTCTCCCCAGAATTGTTGGCCGAACCTTACCGAGCGTCGAGATGGCGGCGCAAGGCCAGCAGCACATGGTCGAGCATGGTCTCGGTGAGCCGACCGGTGTTCATGTTGTAACGGGAGCAGTGGTAGCTCGAGGCGAGCACGAGGTCCGGCCCAATCTCATGCATCGCACCGTGGCCGAAGGGATAGGCCGCCAGGCGAAGGCCCAGGGCGCGCAGTGTCGAGTCGTGGGCGATGCGGCCGAGCGCCAGGATCGCCCGGGGGCGGGGTGGCGCCAGGATCTCCGTTTGCAGGAACCGGCGGCAGGTGGCGATCTCGGCCCCGGTCGGCTTGTTCTGTGGCGGCACGCAGCGCACGGCGTTGGTGATGCGGCAGTCGATCAGCTCGAGCCCGTCGTCGACGCGGGCATCGAACGTGCCCCGGGTCCAGCCGAAGCGGGCGAGGGCGGGATAGAGCGTGAAGCCGGCGCCGTCGCCGGTGAAGGGGCGGCCGGTGCGGTTGGCGCCGCCGAGGCCGGGGGCGAGGCCGACGATCAGGAGGCGCGCCTTCGGGTCACCGAAGGAGGGGACGGGCGCGTTGTGCCAGTCCGGCTCCCTGGTGCGCGCGGCGAGGCGGAAGGCGACCAGCCGCGGGCAGTCGGGGCAGTCGGGGCCGGGGCCGGGGCCGGGGGACGTGCGCTGGTCTGGCATGCCCGCCTCATAAGCGAGTGGTGTACGTACGCCAAGCCGCTCAGGCGTAGCCGGCTGCCCGATGGGGGGCGCTGGCGCCGCGATAGACGAGGAGCCGGCGCTCGAAGCTGCAGACCTCGGTGCCGCCGCGGGTCACGGCATCGGTCCTGACATGCAGGATGCCCTGCTCGGGCCGGGAGGCGGAGTTGCGCTTGCCCAGGATCGTCGAGGTGACGAGCACGAAATCGCCGTCTCGGACCGGGCCGGGGAAGCGGACGTTCTCCCAGGCGAGGTTCGCCACGACGCGGCCGAAGGCGCGGGTCGTGGCGGCGACGACGGCGGTGAGCACCCAGGTTTGCGCGATGGCCGCCTCGCCGCCGCCGGCCAGCGCGGCGAAGGCGGGGTCCACCGCCACCGGCGCGTGGTCGCCGGCGAGGGCGGATCGGTAGCGTGCCTCGGCGAGGCTGAAGGCGAAGCCGGGGCGGTGCTCGATCACGAGGCCGGGCTCGATGGCGTCGAGCTCGAGGCCGAGGGTCTCGACGTACTCGTTCTCGCCGATGGCGATGTGCGACGGGTGCGAGGTCATCGGGCGGCGCTCCTTCAGTAGTCGAGGGCGGCGAAGGGACCGCTGTCATGGCGATAGATCGACTGGTCGTAGGTCACCTCGGCAACGGTGGTCCCGTCGGCGCGGGTGACGGTCGCCTCGCCCGTCACGATGCCGCAATCGGGATCGGCCAGGTCGTCGGCGACGGCGAGGATTCTGGTCGCCGCATAGAGCGTGTCACCGCCGAGCACCGGGCTCGTGAGCCGGATCGAGGCGAAGCCGAGAATCGCCCGCCGGCGGCCGAAGGTCTTCCAGCCCATGCCGACGGCGCGCTGCAGGGTCAGCGTGCTCACCACGAGCGGCCGGCCGAACTCGGTAGCACCGGCATAGTGCTCGTCATAATGCAGGGCCGCCTGGTTCAGCGTGGCGAGCGCCTCGTCGGCATTCTCCGCCTGGCTCACCGTGATGCCCGGGCGGTGGTGGAAGACCTGCCCGGCGGCGAAGGCCTCGAAGGGCAGGCCGGTGAGCTCGCGGATGCGCCCCGGGGCGATTTCTCGAAAGGCTTCGAACAGCGGCGTGCTCCAGGGTGACGATAGCCTTGAGCTTGGCCGGGCGAGCGGGGAAAAGGCAAGGGCGAAGGGCTAGGGAAGGGTAGCGGATGGGGTTGCTGCAGGGGGTGCGGGTGCTGGCGGTGGAGCTCTACGGGGCCGGGCCCTTCGGCACCCAGGCGTTGGCCGATCTCGGTGCGGAGGTGATCAAGATCGAGAACCCGAAGGAGGGCGGCGACGTCAGCCGTTCGCTGGGCCCGCATTTCGAGCCCGGCATGGGCGAGACCGCGGCGAGCCTCTTCTTCCAGTCGTTCAACCGGAACAAGCGGAGCGTGGCGCTCGATCTCGCTTCGCCCGAGGGCCATGCGGTCTTCCTCGACCTCGCGAAGCGTGCCGATGCCGTCGCCTGCAACCTCCGCGGCGACGTGCCGGCCAAGCTCGGCATCACCTACGCGCATCTGGCGCCGGTCAATCCGAAGATCGTCTGCGCCTTTCTCTCGGCCTATGGCCGCGACGGCAGCCGGGCGGCTTGGCCCGGCTACGATTACCTGATCCAGGCCGAGGCCGGCTATTTCGCGCTCAACGGCGAGCCCGATTCGCCGCCGTCGCGCTTCGGACTCTCGATCGTCGACTTCATGACCGGCTACGCCATGGCGCTGGCGCTGGTCGCGGGCGTGCTCGAGGCACGCGGCAGCGGGCAGGGGCGCGACGTCGATGTCGCGCTCTATGACGTGGGGCTCGCCAATCTCACCTATCTCGCCGCCTGGGCCGCCAATGCGGGGCATGCGGTCGAGCGGGCCGCGCGCTCGGCGCATCCGTCGCTGGTGCCCTGCCAGCTCTTCCGCACAGGCGACGGCTGGATCTACATCATGGCGAACAAGGAGCGCTTCTTTCCCGAGCTCTGCTCCGTGCTCGGCTGCCCCGAGCTGGCGCTGGACCCGCGCTTCTCGGGCTTCGCCGAGCGCCTCGTGCATCGGGCCGAGCTGGAGCAGCGTCTGGATGCCGCCTTCATGGCAAGCAATACCGCGGCGTGGCTCGAGCGGCTGCAGGGCAGGGTGCCGGCCGCCCCGATCCAGGACATGGCGGAGGCGCTGGCCTCGCCCTTCACCCGGGAGCGCGGCATGCTGGTCGATGTCGCCGGCGAGGGTGGCGCGGCGCTCAAGCTCATGGGCTCGCCCTTCAGGGCGGGCGAGCCGGTGGCGCCCCGTGCGGCACCCCGGCTCGGGCAGGACACCGGGGCGCTGCTCGCCGAGGCCGGCTACGACGCCGCGCGGATCGCCGATCTGCGGCGCCGTGGCATCATCGGTTGAGGGCGCTCAATGCCCGCCGACGGCGCGCTGGCGGGGGTCGATGACGTCGCGCAGGCCGTCGCCCATCAAATTGAGGCCGAGGACGGCGATGGCGATGACCAAGCCGGGGAAGACGGCGATCCACCAGGCCTCCTGGATGTAGCTGCGCCCGTCGGCGATGATGTTGCCGAGCGAGGGGGCGGGCGGCGGTGGGCCGACGCCGAGGAAGCTCAAGATGGCCTCGGCGATGATCGAGACGGCGAAGACGAAGGTGAGCTGGACGATGAGCGGCGAGAGGGCGTTCGCCAGGATGTAGCGGAAGATGATGCGCGCGTGGCCGGCACCCACGGCGTGGGCCGCCTCGATGTACTGCATGCCCTGCACCACCAGCACGCTGGCGCGGACGATGCGCGCGGTGCGCGGCGTGAAGGTGACGGTGAGGGCAATGATGGCGTTGATCTCCGACGGGCCGAGGGCGGCGGCCAGCGCGATGGCGAGGAGCACGCCCGGGAAGGCCATCAGCCCGTCGAGGGTGCGCATGATCAGGCCGTCGAGCCAGTCGACATAGCTCGCGGCCGTGCCGAGGATGGTGCCGAGGATGCCGGTGGTGACGACGACGACGAGGCCGATGCGGAGCGACACGCGGGTGCCCCAGATCACGCGGCTGGCGATGTCGCGGCCATAGCCGTCGGTGCCGAACCAGTTCGTCGCGGTCGGTGGCGAGAGGATGGCCCGGTAGTTGATCTCGGTCGGGCCGTAGGGGGCGAGCAGCGGGGCGAAGGCCGCGACCAGGACGAAGAGGGCGAGGATCACCGCACCGATGAGGAACGAGCGGTGTGCGGCGAGGCGGCGGAGGAAGTCGGTGCGCCGCCGTCGCCGGGCGCGGGCGATCTCGGCGCCCAGCGAGAGGTCGGTCTCGGCCGCGGCGTCGTTAGCGGCCATCGCGCACCCTGGGGTCGAAAACGCCGTAGAGGATGTCGACGACGATATTGACGAAGACGAAGACGCAGGCGGTGACCAGGAGGCCGCCCTGGATGATCGGGTAGTCGCGGCGCTGGATGGCGCCGACGATGAGCCGGCCGACGCCCGGCAGCGAGAAGACCATCTCGATCACCACCGCACCGCTCAAAAGCACGCCGGTGATGACGCCGACGACGGTGACGATGGGCACCATGGCGTTGCCCAGCGCATGCCGGAACATGACGGTGCGGCGGCGCATCCCCTTGGCCCGGGCGGTGCGCACGTAGTCCTGCTTGATGACGTCGAGCATGGAGGAGCGGGTCATCCGGGCGATCACACCCATCTGGGTGATGGCGAGCGTGAAGGCCGGCAGGGCCATGCAGCGCGCCCAGCCCAGGGGGTCCTCGTTGATCGGCACGAAGCCGCCGGTCGGGAACCAGCCGAGCTGCACGCCGAAGAGGATGATGAGCACGATGCCGAACCAGAAATCCGGAATCGAGAGCCCGATCAGGGCTGCCACCATGGCCCCCTGGTCGAGCCAGGTGTTGTGGCGGACCGCCGCCAGGATGCCGAGCAGCACGCCGATGGCGGTGGCGATCACCAGCGCCAGCCCGGCCAGCGAGAGGGTCACCGGCAGGCGCTCCAGCACCGCGTCGGCGACCGAGCGGTTGAGCAGGTAGGAATGGCCGAGGTCGCCCTGCAGGAGGTTGCCGTACCAGAGAAGAGCGCGCTCGTAGAGCGGCCGGTCGAGTCCGAGCCGCTCGCGGATGGCGGCGAGATCCTCGGGCGTGGCGTCGATGCCGCCGATCTCGGCGCTGATGTCGCCCGGCACCAGCCAGAGGATCAGGAAGGTGGCGAGCGTGACCACGAAGAGGGTGGGGATGGCGCTCAGGAGGCGGCCGATGAGAAAGCGTGTCATTCGGTCATCCCGCCTCCTGGGCTCCGTTCCCCGCCGCACGAATGCCGCAAATGCTATGGCATCCGTTTTCGCCCGTCGACTCCTGTGGCGGGTGCGCAGTGGCATAGCCTGGTTTCGATGCTATGACAGGTCCGGCATCGCCCGACGGGCGCGGGGGGAAGACATGAAAGCCATCGGCTACCGGGCCACCGGCCCCATCGATCGCGACGACGCGCTCATCGACTTCGAGATGGCGAAGCCCAGCCCCAGGGGACGCGACCTCCTGGTCCGGGTGCAGGCGATCTCGGTCAACCCGGTCGACTACAAGATCCGCATCCGCCGCGCGCCGGAGGGCGACCAGCCAGCGGTGCTGGGGTGGGACGCCGTGGGCGAGGTGGCCGGGACGGGCGACGAGGCGACGCTGTTCGAGCCTGGCGACATGGTCTGGTATGCCGGTGCCATCGACCGGCCCGGCACGAATGCCGAGTTCCACCTGGTGGATGAGCGCATCGTCGGCCGGAAGCCCGAATCGGCGTCGGCGGCAGAAGCGGCGGCCCTGCCGCTGACCACGCTTACCGCCTACGAGATGCTGCTCGACCGGCTGCGTGTCACCGATCCCGTGCCGGGTGCGGCACCGGCGGTGCTGATCATCGGCGGTGCCGGCGGGGTCGGGTCGATCGCCATCCAGCTCCTGCGCGCACTCACCGACCTCGAGGTCATCGCGACGGCGTCCCGGCCCGAGACGCAGGCCTGGGTGAAGGAGCTGGGTGCCCATCACGTCGTCGACCACACGAAGCCCCTGGCGGCGCAGGTGGCGGCAATCGGCATCGGGGCGCCCGGCTTCGTCTTCTCCACCACCCACACGGGCAGCTATGTCGGCGAGATCGCCGAGCTGATCGCACCGCAGGGTCGGTTCGGCCTGATCGACGACCCGGAGGCGCTGGACGTCATGCCGTTCAAGACCAAGTGCATCTCGACGCACTGGGAGCTGATGTTCACGCGCTCGCTGTTCCAGACAGCGGACATGGCTCGCCAGGGCGAGATCCTGAACGAGGTGGCGGGCCTCGTCGATGCCGGCAGGGTCCGGTCGACCGCGACCGAGACGCTGGGTGTCATCAACGCCGCCAACCTCAAGCGGGCGCATGCCATCCTCGAGAGCGGCAAGGCGCGCGGCAAGCTGGTGCTCGAAGGGTTCTGAGCCAAGGGAAAACGGCGGCGCCCCGGCGGGCGCCGCCGCTGCTTTCAGGCCTGTCAGCCTGCGTCAGCCCTCGCGCCAGACGTCGTACATGCGGGTGAAGCGGAAGGGCTCGAAGTCCTTGAGGTTGGAGCGGGCGGCCTGCATCAGCCCGGCGTCGCCGATCTTGATGATGCCGAAGATCTCGTAGAGCCGCTCCTGGATCTTCGCGAAGGTCGCCTTGCGCGCCTCCACGGTCTCGCCCGAGATGAGCTCCTGGTAGAGCGCCTCGAGCTTCTCGTCGTTCTCGACGAAGTGCGGGCGGTTGCCGGTCAGGGTGGCGATGACGCCGACGGGGCCGAGATAGGGCTCGATGCCCATCTGCAGCGTCCAGCCGTTCCAGCCGGTATCCTCGAGCCGCAGCTTCAGCGCCGTCGGCCAGTCGACCTGGTTGATGACGGCGTTGATGCCGATGGCGTTGAGCTGCTCGGCGATGACCACGGCCGCCTTGCCGTGCTGCGGGATCTGGGTGTCGGTGAGGATGGTGAACTTCTCGCCGTTGTAGCCCGCCTCGGCCAGGAGGGCCTTGGCGCGGTCGGCATCGTGGAGGTTGTAGAACTCCTCACCGATCGCACCCGCGTCGTAGGTCGAGCCCGGATATTGCCAGCCGTGATTGAGGTTGAAGAGCCCCTCCGAGGAGATGCCCATGACCTCCTCCATGTTCAGGGCCACCTGCACCGCCTCGCGGAACTTCAGGTTGTCGGTGGGCGGCTCGTTCATGTTGAGGATGAACGTGGTGAACGCCCAGGGCATGTTCTCGTAGAGGGTGATGTCGGGGTTCGATTCGAGCCGTGCCGCGGACGGCATCGGGATCTGCTCGACGAGGTCCACCTCGCCGGCCTCGAGCGCCGCGACCTGGGCACCCGGCTCCGGGATGATGCGGAAGGTGACGGTATCGAAATAGGCGGTCTTCCTGCCGCCGAACCCGTCCTCCTCCTCGTAGCGCTCGTCGGCCGAGTAGTCCTCGAACCGCTCCAGCTTGACGTGGCTGTCCGGGACGTACTCGACATACTTGTAAGGGCCGGTGCCGATCAGGCTGGTCTTGCCGGCCTCGGCCTCGGCATCCTCCTCGGGGATGATGACCGCCGGGGCCCGGGGCGACGAGAACGCCTCGAGGAAGGTCGGCGTCGCCTTGGCCATGGTGAAGGTCACCTCGTAGTCGCCGGTGACCTCGATGTTCGTGACCGGCTCCAGGAGGTTGCCGGTGGCGCCGACCTTGCGGTAGCGCTCGAGCGAGGCCTTGACGTCCGAGGCCTTCATCTCGTCGCCATTGTGGAACTTCACGCCCTGACGGAGGGTGAAGACGTAGGTCAGCCCGTCGTCCGAGATCTCCACGCCCTCGGCGAGGATCGGAATCGGTTGGATGGCGTCCGAGAAGCCGTAGAGCGTCTCGTACATGTTCATGTTGACGTTGCGCGAGGCCTGCGACGAGGTCGACATGGCGTCGAGGCTCGGCGGGTTGGAGCCCTGGACGACGACGACGTCGCCGCCCATGACCTGGGCCAGCGCGCTCGTCGCCATGAGCGCGGAGGTCAGGGCGACGGTTCCGGCCATCGCCAGCGTCCGGGCGAAAGATTTTAGGTTCGTGTGCCGCTTCATCGTTTCACGTGCTCCCTATCCTCTGGCGGGTGATGCTGGATCACCCCTGGCTTGTCGCGAAGTCGAATGAAGGCTATGGAAAACCTCTTAAGCAGAATCGTATAATCGTATACGATACTTGTCAAACCAAGCGTGTCGAGGAACCAGCCGGCGATGCCGACTGCCAGCGCAACTCCAGCCAAGCCGGGCCTGAGCGGGCTGGCGCCGCTCGCAGCGAAGACGCTCGTCAACCAGGTGGTTGACGCCATCGTCGAGGCCTCGGCGCGCGGCGTCTTCCTGCCCGGCGACCGAATCGTCGAGGCCGAGGTGGCGCGCGCCCTGGAGGTGAGCCGGATTCCGGTGCGCGAGGCGCTGCGCCTGCTCGAGAGCCAGGGTGTCGTGGTCAGCGAGCGCTATCGCGGCATGCGGCTGATGAGCGTCGACATCGACCGGCTCGAGAAGATCCTGAAGGTCCGCCTGGCGCTGGAGAAGCTCGCCGGGGCCGAAATCATGGCGCTGCGCCAGGGGCAGAAGGGCTTCCTCGCGCCGCTCGACGAGATGCTGGCCAGGATGCACAGGGCGGCGGACGCGGACGACAAGTTCCTCGTGGCGAGCCTCGATACCGAGTTCCACATGCTGCTCTGCCGGCTCTCCGGCAACGACACGCTGCTGCGCTGCTGGGAATCGCTGTCGCGCCAGCTCACCATCATCTTCGGCCTCTCGACCCTGAAGAAGAGCCTGAAGAGCATCGTCGCCGAGCATGACGAGGTGATCGCGGCGCTCCGCACCGGCGACCAGGCGACCTTCGACCGCCTGATGGAGGTGCACATCCTCGAATACTCGCGCGCCGTCGACTATGCGAAGCTGGTCGAGCAATTGCGCAAGCTGAACCAGCGTCAGGAAACGCGCTCGGGCACGGCGTGACGGGCTGGCGAGCCGAAGGCCGGGGCCAGGGCGAAATCGTCGGCGGCGGCGTCCAAAAGCCCGATCAGGGCGCGGTGCATCGCTGCCGCCACCGGCTCGTGCCCCGGCTCCGCCAGCAGGTTCCTGAGCTCGAACGGGTCCGCCTCGAGGTCGAAGAGCTGCCACGGCAGGGCGCCTGTCATGTCGCCCAGGACCGTGTACTTGTGACGCGGGCCGCGGATCCCGCGCCAGCGCTTGTCGTAGTAGCTCCGGTTGGCGCGGGTCTCGGTGACGAACTCGAGCATCACGCCCGGTCGCTCCGGCGGCGGCGCCTCCCCACGGATGAAGGGGGCGAGGTCGACCCGGGGGGGCGCGGGACGCTCCGATCCACCGGCGAGGCCGACAAAGGTCGAAAAAAGATCCTCGGTATGCACCGGCATGGCGGCCTCGCGCCCGGGCGGCACCCCCGGCCCGGCCACGATCAGCGGCACGCCGATCGATTCCTCCCAGGGTTCCGCCTTGCCGAGAAGCCCGTGGCTGCCGCCGAGCTCGCCGTGGTCGGCGAGGAAGACGGTGATCGTGTCGTCGGCGAGGCCCTGCCGCTCGAGGGTGGCCCGGAGCCGGCCCATATTGTCGTCGATCTGCTCGATCATGGCGTAATAGGCCTGCATGTTGGCCTCGAAGACGCGCTTCACCGAGGCCGGGTCTGCCGGGTCGATCCTCCCCGCCGGGCCGGTCGCCTCGTGCCATTCCGGCGGAAAGAAGCGGATGGCGCCGAGGTCCACGTTGATGCGGTGCTGCAGGGGGCCGCGGGCCTGGACGCGGGCGAGGGTCTCGGCCGTGGCCATGAAGGGCGGGTGCGGCGCCTCGATCGAGAGCATCAGGAAGAAGGGTTGCGACGCGGGTCGCTTGCGCTCGAGGTAGTCCAGCGCCAGGTCGAAGAGGGCATCGGTCTGATGGCCCGGCAAATGGCGGGGCAGGGGGTCGTCGCCCTCGAAGATCCAGGTGTCCGCGAAGTCGTTCCGGAGCTCGAAGCCCTGCCAGTGGTCGAAGCCGCGCCGGTGGCTCGCCGGAATCGGGGTGCGGCTCGCCTGCGACAGGCTCATGCCGCCGCTCACGCCATACGCCGAGTAGAGGTGCCACTTGCCGATATAGGCGGTGGCGAGGCCTGCCGCCTCGAGCGCGTCGCCGAGCGTGCGCTCGGCCGGCGAGAGCCGGTAGCCCAGGGCAGGCACGTTGCGCGAATGCGCGTATTCGCCGGTGAGCAGCGAGAAGCGGAAGGGGACGCAGGCCGGGAAGGTGGCGCAGGCCGCGGTGAAGCGCACGCCCCGCTCGGCGAGCCGGTCGAGATTGGGCGTGCGCAGGTTGGCGTTGCCGGCGCAGCCCAGGGCATCCCGGCGCATCTGGTCGGCCAGCACGACGACGACATTCGGCATCCACGTCTCCCCGGTTCGGACCGCGTCAGCAAACTTGCAAATCGTATTTTCGTATACAACCATTCGTCGGAGAGAGCCCACCAGCGCCCGAGGAGGCCAGCCCCGTCGTGACCGCCGTCCCAGGTCAGCCAGCACCGCTGCTCGAGGTCGAGGGCCTGACGGTGTCGATCGGCGGCATCGTCATCCTCGACGACCTCTCCTTTCGGGTGGCACCCGGCGAGATCCTCGGCATCGTCGGCGAATCCGGCAGCGGCAAGAGCATGACGGCGCTCTCGATCATGCGGCTTCTGCCCGATGGCGCCGAGGTGAGCGCGACACAGCTCCGACTCGAGGGCGAGGATATCCTGGGCGCCAGGGAAGCCCGGCTCGAGGAGCTGCGTGGCAGGGCGATGGGCATGATCTTCCAGGAGCCGATGACAGCGCTCAACCCGGTCATGACCGTGGGCGAGCAGATCATGGAAACGGTGCAGCGCCACCTGAAGGTGCCCAGGCGCGAGGCGCGGGAGCGGGCCATCGAGGCGCTGCGGCGGGTCGGCATCCCGTCGCCCGAGCAGCGCGTCGACGACTACCCGCACCGCCTCTCGGGCGGCATGCGGCAGCGGGTGATGATCGCCATGGCGCTCGTCTGCCGGCCACGCCTCCTGATCGCCGACGAGCCGACCACCGCCCTCGACGTCACCATCCAGGCGCAGATCCTCGACCTGATGCTCGGCCTGCAGGACGAGTACAGGATGGGGATCATCCTCATCAGCCACGATCTCGGCGTCGTCTCGGCGTTCACCGACCGGGTGCTCATCATGTACATGGGCCAGGTGCTGGAGGATGCCCGGGCCGACGATGTCTTCAGCGACCCGAAGCACCCCTACACCGAGGGCCTGCTCGCCTCCATCCCGCCGGTCGACCGCGACATGGCCCGGCTCGAGGCCATTCCCGGCGCCATCCCGCCGATCTCGAACCTGCCGCCCGGCTGCCGGTTCGAGCCCCGCTGCGCTCATGCCCGCCCGGTCTGCACGAGCGCCGTGCCGGCGCTGGTCGAGACCGGCCCGGCGCACCGTGCGGCCTGCATCCGCAACACCGGCTACCGCTTCACCGGGGCAGGGCGATGAGCGCGGCCGGCCCGCTCGTCGAGGTCGAGGATCTCGCCAAGGAGTTCCTCGCCGGTGCGTCCGGCTTCATGAAGGCGCGCAGGCCGATCCGGGCGGTCGACGGCGTCAGCTTTTCCATCGACCGGCAGGAGACGCTCGGCCTCGTCGGCGAATCGGGCTGCGGCAAGACGACGACGGGCCGGCTCACCCTTCGCCTGATCGAGCCGAGCGCCGGCTCCATCCGCTTCGCCGGCACCGACATCCTCGCTCTCGAGCCGGCGGCGCTGCGGGCCTTGCGCCGCGACATGCAGATCGTCTTCCAGGACCCGTTCGGTGCCCTGAACCCGCGCATGACGGCGGGCGAACTCATCGTCGAGCCGCTCGTCGTGCACGGCATCGGCGACGTCACCGCCCGCGAGCGGAAGCTGCGCCGGCTGCTCGACATGGTGGGCCTCGCGGCACACCATGCCGGGCGGTTCCCGCACGAGTTCTCGGGGGGGCAGCGGCAGCGGGTCTGCATCGCCCGCACGCTCGCCCTCGACCCCGCCTTCGTCGTCTGCGACGAGGCGGTTTCGGCGCTCGACGTCTCGGTGCAGGCGCAGATCCTCAATCTTCTGCACGACCTCAAGGCGGAGCTCGGCCTCACCTATCTCTTCATCAGCCATGACCTGGGGGTGGTCCGCCACATCTCCGACCGGGTGGCGGTCATGTATCTCGGGCAGATCGTCGAGCTCGGCACGCGGGAAGCGATCTTCGCGGCACCCGCACACCCCTATACGCGGGCGCTGCTGCAATCCGTGCCGTCGCGGGCCAAAGGCAGAAAATCCTTCTTCACCATCGAGGGCGACGTGCCGAGCCCGGCCAACCCGCCGCCCGGCTGCCGCTTCCACACCCGCTGCCCGCTGGTCTTCGACCGCTGCCGGGTCGAGGCGCCGCGGCTTCGCCCGGCGACGGCGCCGGGCCACATCGCCGCCTGCCATCTGGTCGAGCCGGCCATCGAGGAAAACACATGAGCACCCGCCCCAACATCGTCCTCGTCCTCACCGACCAGCAGCGCCGGGACACGCTCGGCACTTACGGCAACCGCTTCACCGAGACGCCGGCGGCCGACGCCATGGCCGCTGCCGGCATGACGTTCGAGAACGCCTACACGCCCTGGCCGGTCTGCACCCCGGCGCGCGGCACGATGTGGACCGGCGTCTATCCGCATGCCCACGGGCTGATCGAGAACCTCTACGGCGTCGACGACGCCTTCGCCTCGCACTGCACCAGCCACGCGACCGTCTGGACGCAGCTCCAGCGGGCGGGCTACCTGACGGCGCATTTCGGCAAGTGGCACCTGGGCGAGAAGCATCCGCCCTTCTTCGACGTCTGGGAGGAGTCGTTCAATTCGCGCAAGGGCCACTGGCTCGACGGCAGGCTCGACGGCAAATATCGTCCCGACCGCCAGACCGATGCGGCCACCGCCTTCATCGCCCGGCAGCAGAACGCCGAAAAGCCCTTCGCCATGGTGCTCAGCTTCTACCCGCCGCACGACCCCTATTCGGCGCCGGCGAGCTTCTACGAGCCCTATCGGGGGCGGGGCGTGCCGTTCGCCGGCTACTACGCGGCCGTCAGCGCGCTCGACCACAACCTGGGGCGGGTGCGGCAGGCGCTGCGCGACGCGGGGCTCGCGGAGCGCACGATCGTCATCTTCTATTCCGATCATGGCGACACGTTCTGGTATCGGCCGGAGGGCGAGCACAAGTTCGTCTGCCACGACGACGCCATCCGCATCCCCTTCCTCGCCGAGGGGCCCGGCATCGCTCCGGGCTCGCGCAACGCTGCCGTCATCGGGCTGCAGGACCTGACGCCGACCATGCTGGAGATCGCGGGTGCTCCCGTCCCCGAAGACCTGCACGGCAGGAGCCTCGTGCCACTCTTGCGGGGCGAGGCGGACGCCGGCCGGCAGACGGCTGCCTATGTCGAGAACATCACCCACAAGAACCGCATTCACCAGCGCGCCATCCGCACCGACCGCTGGAAGCTGATCGCCTCGGCCAATGGCGCGCACGAGCTCTTCGACCTCGCGGCCGACCCCGAGGAGGAGCTGAACATCTACCTCACGCCGCGCGACGATGGCGGCTTCGAGCGGTTCAAGCACTATCCGGATCAGGCGCCGGTCATCGCGGATTTGTGCGAACGCATGGCCGCCGAGGCGGCGCGGATCGGCGATGCGGAAGGGCTCGACATCATCGGCGAGGTGCAGGCCGACATCGCACCCAGGCTAAAGGCGCTGGGCCGGTAGGTCGTCGAGCCAGCTGTCCTCGTCGCGGATGAGATACTGCGCGGTGCTCTTGGGCCTCGTCCGGCTGCCCCAGGCTTCGAGCAGGCGCTTCTCCTCGCAGCGGGCATCGACCTCGCGGCGGATCGCGTCCGGGTCCCAGCCGGCGAGCACGCGGGCCGAGAGCGTGGCGCGCACTTCAGCGTAGGCCGGATCGGCGCCGAGGTCGTTCAGCTCGTCCGGGTCGGCTGCCATGTCGAAGAGCTGCGCGCGGTAGCCCTCCATGTGGACATATTTCCAGCGCGCGGTGCGCAGCATGCGCTGGCAGACGGCCTCGGGGCCGGTCCAGACGGAGAGGAGGTCGGTGACGTATTCGCTCCAGGTCTCGTCGACCCAGGGCCCGTCCGGTGCCCTGGCGATCTCGAGCAGGCTCCGGCCATGGCTGCGGGGCAGGGGCGGGGCGCCGGCGGCCTCGATCAGCGTGGCGCCGATGTCGATCAGGTTCACGATCCGGCCGCAGCGCCCGCCTTCTGGCAACAGGCCCGGGGCGGCCATCACCAGCGGCACCTTCACGGAATCCTCGTAGAAGGTGTTCTTCCACCAGAGCCCGTGCTCGCCGATCTGCTCGCCGTGGTCCGACGCGTAGACGACGAGCGTGTTCTCGCTGAGTCCCAGGACCTCCAGCCGGTCGAGGATGCGGCCGATCTTGGCGTCGAGGGCCGAGACCAGGCCCCAATAGGCCGTCCGGGCGCGGATCACGTCATCGGGGTCGGCATCTACGGTGGCGGCATGGGCGCGCCACTTGGCGTGCCAGGGATGCTCCCGGTCGGCCGGCGGCGGGGGCAGGCGGGGCGGGCCGACGCGGCCCGCGAACCGGGCATAGTCGGGGCCCCGTGCCACGAACGGGCAGTGCGGCAGGATGAAGCCCACCGTCAGGCAGAAGGGCGGGGCATCCTCGCCTGCCGCACCAAGCTCGTCGAGCCGGGCGATGGCGGCCTCGGTCGTGGCGTCGTCGACCACCTCGTAGCCGGACTGGCCGGACCCGGAGCGGCTGATGCTGAGTGCGCGGCCCTCGGCATCGGGCGGGCTCGGCCCCTGGGTGCCGCCCAGCACACCCAGCTTCTGCCGCTCGACGCCGAGCCAGTTCGGCCCGCAATCGCCGATGTCGCGCTCGGCGTAGCCGTGGAGCTGGTCCGGGCCGATGGAATGCATCCGCCCGACCAGGATGGTGCGATAGCCGGCAGCACCCAGCGCATGGGCGAAGGTGGGCAGGTCCGAGGCCAGGGTGTCCTGCAGGGTCCAGCAGCTCTGCTGATGTGGCCAGCGGCCGGTGAGCAGCGACATCCGGCTCGGCGTGCAGATGGGCGACGCGCAATAGGCGTTGTCGAAGGTGACGCCGCGCGCCGCCAGCCGGTCGATGTTGGGCGTGGCGCCGAGGGGGTCGCCGTAGCAGCCGGCGATCCGCTGCGCGTGCTGGTCGGAGAAGAGGAAGAGGATGTTGGGCCGCGCGCCCATGCTCAGCGGCCGTAGATGACGGCCTTCGGCTCGAAGGTCGTGTCGGGCTCCATCGGGTACATGGGCCGGGCGCAGATGGTGTGGCCGAGGCTGGCGAGATCGGCCGAGGTGGCGCCGGGGGCGTCGATGTTGAAGTTCTTCTCGGCCCAGTCGTCGAACATGTGCGGCTCGCAATGGGGCGACTTCACGACGACGAGGTCGTAGTCGCGTGGGTTGCACCCGGCGGCGTAGAACATCGCCCGGTCGAAGAGGCTGACCGAGGTCGAGAGCACGACGATGGTGAAATTGGCGAAGGTCAGCACCGCCACGGGGCCGGCCTCGAGCGGCGTCTTCATGGTCTCGAGCCTGGCCTCGCCGTCCATGAGCAGCTTGACCCGCGCCTCGACCGCCATCGGCGAATAGCGCCTGGTATCGATCGCCCCGCCGAGCGTCACCTTCACCGTGGCGCCCACACCCGCCGCGTGCGCCGCCTTCGCCGCCTCTGGATCGACGATCTGCGCCAGCACGCGCTTCTTGTACCTGGCCTCGCTCAGGGCACGAATGATGGCGTTGGAATCGCCGGTCGCACCGGACGAGGTCGCATCCGCGGCGTCGGTGAAGATGAGCGGGCCCTGCATGGTCCGCGCCTGGGCGATCGCGCGGTCGAGCGGGATCAGAACGCCCTGCATGCGGTGGCGCTGCGGCCAGAACTCCCGGGCCAGCCGGATGGCCTCGGCCTCGGCGGTGGCCTTGTCGTCGTCGGTGGAGACCAGGACCTGCGTGCAGAGCTCCGGCACGTCGGTGAAAGGGTTGCCGATCATGATGGCGGCGGCGAGGGCCGTGCCGTCGCGCTCGAGGCGCTGGCATTCGCGGATCAGGTCGCCGTAGCAGCCCTTGGCGGTGATCAGCTCGTTGCCCCGGACGAGGGTCGGGATCACCACCCGGGCGATCACCGGGCGAATCCCCTCGTCGAGGATACGGAGCAGCAGCCTGGCCGCCCGCGCACCCGTGTCGCCGAAGTCGACATGCGGGTAGGTGTGGTAGACCACGACGCCGTTCACCTGCTTCAGCATCCGCTCGGTGAGGATGCCGTGCAGGTCGAGCGAGATGACGATCGGCACGTCCGGCCCGACCATGCGGCGGAGAGCCTTGAGGAGGCTGCCCTCCGGGTCGAGCTCCGCCACCGAGCCCATCGCCCCGTGCAGCGAGGCGTAGACCGCGTCGACCTCGCCGGCCACGGGCTCGATCGCCGCGATGATCTCCGCCTTGAGCTTCTGCCAGCCCTTGGCCGAGAGCGGCCCGGCGCTGCCCGCCCGGGCGGCGATGGTCGGCACCGTCACCACGTCGTCGCGTTCGTCGAAGACCGAGAAGGCGCCGCCGAGCTCGGTGTTCAGGCCGCGATGCTCATAGAAGCTGTTGCCGTAGGTGATGCGGAAGTTCGCGTATTCCGACGGCAGCGGGTTGAAGGAGGAGATCTCCTGCTTGCAGTCGAGCATCAATATTCTGGGCATGGCCCGTTTCTCCGTTGGCGATCAGGACGCCCGGTAATCCGACATGACGACGGCCACCGTGTCGCCGCGCGCGACCCGGCCGGGGCCGGCCGACATCCAGAGGATGCCGCCCGAGGCATAGCGGACCTCGAGGGGCGGGTGGTCCACGTCCTCGACGAAGTGCAGCCAGCCGGCGGGCCCGCCGGCCCGGACTTCCTCGCCGACCAGATGGACCGGCTCGAAGATACCGCCGGTTGGGGCGAAGGCGTAGCAGTCGCGGCCCGCGACCATCATGTGGCGCGTGCCGGCGCTGCCGTCCTTCTGGGCCGTCTCCGGCGTCCCCTCGATGACGCCGAGGTGCTTGAGGATATTCAGGCAGCCGCGCTTGCCGATGCGCACGCCCTCGACATTGACGCGGCCCCAGCCGCCGAGCTCCGTGCCGAGCGAGAGCTTGCCCCGCCGCTCGACGCAGGAAGTGAACGTGGCGCCCTCGTCGACGCCGCCGAAGACGACGTTGTAGGGGGCGCCGAAGGCGGCGGCGGCATCCAGCGTGCGCTGCATCAGGGCGGGATCGGCGATGTGGTGCATGTTGGTCGACGGGATCGAATCGCCCGAATGGCCGGCCGTGTGCAGGTCGACCGAGACGTCGACCATGGGCAGGATGTGGCTGTCCATGAAATGCGCCACCATCTCGCTGAACGTGCCCTTCGGGTCGCCCGGGAAGCAGCGGTTCATGTCGCGGTTGTCGACGGGCGAGAGGCGGGTGTTGTTGAGCACGGCCGGGACATTGACGGCGGACATCAGGATCACCCGGCCCTGGACGTCCGCCGGCTGCAGGCTCTGCGCCAGGCCCGAGACGGCGATCGGCCCCTCGTACTCGTCGCCGTGCACGCCGCCGGTGAGCAGCACGGTCGGCCCGCGCCCGTTCTTCACCACGACAATGGGGATCTCGACGATCCCCCAACCGGAGGTGTTGCGGGAGAGGGGGGCGCGCAGATAGCCCGCCTGCCGCCCCTCCCGGTCGAAATCGATCTCGTGCTGGATCCGGGTCGGTGGCAGGGCCGTGGCCATCGCGTCTGGTGCTCCCTCGGTCGCGCTTGAAGTGTATGATTGTATACGATATCAGGCGAGTCAACGTCCCCGCACTGCCTGTTCCACCGATCCCGAAAGCGCGCATGACCCGGACCGCTCCACCTTTGGCCCCCGTCCGCATCCGGCGCATCGTCGCGGCCCCGCTGCTCGGCGAGAGCCCCAAGGGCGGCTGGTCGAACGAGATCCGGGCGGAGGATTCGGTCCACACGCTGATCGCGGTCAAGACCGATGCCGGCATCACCGGCCATGGCAGCGTCTTCACCGACGGCCGGCTGGTCCAGGCGGCGCTCGGCGTGCTGGAGCCGCTGTTTCTCGGCGAGAATGCGCTGGAGCCCGAGCGGGTCTCGGAGAAGCTGCACCAGAACACGTTCTGGATGGGGCGCGGCGGGACGCTGACCCACGCCATCAGCGGCATCGACATCGCCCTTTGGGACATCCTCGGGCAGGCCACGGGCCTCTCCATCGGCAGGCTCGCCGGCGGGCGGCACCAGGAGCGGGTGCTGCCCTATTGCTCGCTGCTCATGGACGAGCCGGAAGTTATGGCGGACGAGATCGCGAAATATCGCGAAGAGGGCTTTCGCGCCTTCAAGATCGGCTGGGGCCCTTTCGGCAGGCGCGACGATGCGAAGCTGGATGCCGCCATCGTCGCCGCGGCGAAGAGCCAGCTCCCGGCCGGCGGCAAGCTCTTCGTCGATGCCGGCGCCAGCGACGCCTGGTGGCCGAACGGGCTGAAATGGGCGCTGCGGACCGCCGACATGCTGGCCGACCACGAGGTCGACTGGTTCGAGGAGGCGCTCGTCCCGGACGCGCTCGAGGACTTCGTCACGCTCAGGCAGGCGTCGCGCCTGCCGATCACCGGCGGCGAGGTGCTGACCCGCCGCCAGGCCTTCATCCCCTTCATCACGCGGGGCGCCTTCGACATCGTCCAGCCCGACGTCACCAAGGTCGGCGGCCTCTCCGAGCAGCGCCGCATCGCCTGGCTCGCCCGGGACTTCGGTGTGAAGTATGTGGGCCACGGCTGGAACACGGCACTCGGCCTCGCCGCCGACCTGCAGCTCGCCACCGCCCTGCCGAATGTCGATCTGGTCGAGTATATCGGCGGGTCGGCCTATGTGGACCGGATCATCGAAAGGCCCTTCGGCCTCGACGCGGACGGCATGCTGGCGATCCCCGACGAGCCCGGCATCGGCGTCACCCTCGATCCCGACAAGGTGGCCCGCTACACGCCGGACGGCGCCGCCTTCTTCGCTGCCGACTGAGACGTTCCATGGCGCCTGCAAGGACGATCCCGACCGAGCGGCGCCACCAGCACTGGAACCTGAGCAAGGCCCAGGCGGTCTCGACCGGCGGCATCGTCACCTCGCAGAGTGCCATCGCCGCGGCCGCCGGGGCCAGGGCCCTCGCCGCCGGCGGCAACGCGGTCGATGCCGCCATCGTCACCGCCATGGCGCTGCACGTCACCGAGCCCTGGAGCAGCGGCCTCGGTGGTGGCGGCTTCATGCTGCTCGACCTGCCGGGCACGGGTGCGCAGGCCATCAACTTCTCGATGCGCGCGGCGGGCGATGTCGACCCCTCGCGCTATCCCACCACCGGCACGACCCGCCACGGGCCTTTCCAGTGGCCGCTCGTGGTCGAGGAGCGCAACACCGTCGGCTACGATTCGATCCTGATCCCTGGGGCGGTCGACGGCTTCGCGCTGGCGCTGGAGAAGTTCGGCAAGCTCTCCTGGGGCGATGCGCTGGAGCATGTCATCCCGCTCGCCGAGGAGGGCCTGCCGGTCGGCTGGTACACGTCGCTCGCCATCGCCGTCGAGGCGCACCAGATCGCCCGCTTCCCGCATACGCGCGACGTCTATCTGCGGGGCGGCTGCTTCGTGCCGGTCAGCGAGAGCGACGGCGAGAAGGTGCACATCGAGGACCCGCTGATGCCGGACTTCCTGCGCCGGCTGCAGCGCAACGGAGCCCGGGATTTCTACGCCGGCGAGATCGGTGCCGCGATCGTCGCCGACATGCAGGCGGGCGGGCGGAACTGGACGCTCGCCGACCTCGATTCCTACCGTGCCCGACTCGCCGCCCCCGAGGCCAGCCCCTATCGCGGCTTCGAGCTGATGGGTGTGCCCGGCCTCAACGGTGCGCCCACCGTGATGCGCTTCTTTCGCCAGATGGAGGGGCGCCACAAGCCCAAAGGTTCGGCGCCGGGACCGGAGGACTATGCCACCTTCGCGGCGCTGATGCGCGAGCTCTGGGAGGAGCGCTACCAGAGCATGGGCGACGACCAGGCCCAGGACAAATGCACGACCCATGTGAGCGTCGTGGACAAGGCCGGCGGCATGGCGTCGCTCACCAACACCATGGGGTCGCGCTTCGGCTCCAAGGTTTCGCTGCCCTCGACCGGCCTGCTCATGAACAACGGCATGTTCTGGTTCGACCCGGAGCCGGGCCGGACCAACTCCATCGGCCCCGGCAAGTGGCCGCTCACCAATGCCTGCCCGATGCTGGCGCGGCGGGACGGGCGGCCGGTCCTGGCGCTCGGGGCGGCGGGCGGCAGGCGGGTGCCGCCGACCGTGCTGCAGCTCCTCTCCTTCTGCATCGACTACGGCATGGACCTCGAGGCCGCGTTCCACACGCCGCGCATCGACCCGGTGCGGCTCGAGGCCGTCTCCTGCGACCATCGCCTGCCGGTGGACGCGATCGAGGCGATCGGCCGGGTGGCACCGGTCCAGGTGAACGAGAACGCCGTCTATCCCGTCATGTTCGCCTGTGCCGGGGCGGTGGCGCGCGACTGGGCCACGGGGCAAAACAGCGGCATGACCACGATCGACCTGCCCTATGCCACGCCGGTCACCGAGGACGAGGTGCGGCGGACAGATCAGCGCGGCTAGGTGCTCGTGCGGGTGCGGCTCTCCTGCGCGCCCCGCTCCCGCAGCCAGCAGGCCACGGCCGCGCGAACCGGCCCCGGGACGGGCACGGCGCCGGAGGTCCAGCGCCGCACCGTCGCGACATCGACGCCGAGCCTTTCGGCTGCGGTCATCTGCCAGCCGCGCTGGCCGAAGAGGCGGATCAGCGCGGCCTTGAGATCGTCCGGCGTCAGCTCGATCATCCGCCGGCGCGTTCCACCTCGTGGATGTAGCGGAGCACACCCTCGGACCAGCCGTCGACATGCGTCCACGGGCCGTAGCCGACGCCGTTTCGGGCGCTGGCCACGTTGATCACGTACGCCCGGGCGGCGCGCGGTGCCGGCACGATGCCGGCGGCCTGCTCGTCGGTGATGACGATCAGGCGATCGTGCGGGACCTCGCCATTGAGCTTCGCCACCGCTTGGCCGAGATAGGTCATGTGGTGCGGCTGGGAGCGTTTGACGGCGTCGATCCCGGCCATGCCGCGTCGGGGCGGCACCTCGACCACGTCATTCGAGAACGTGAACACCCGCAGGCTGCCATGGAGCACCGAGGCGAGCGCCGCCGCCGCATCCATGCGCGTCATGTCGGAGCGGATCGACAGAGGCTGCTCCATCGAGCCGGAGACATCGACCAGCACGGCCGTCCGGCCCGCCAGCGCCGGCATGTCGGCGACGCTCTCCGAGAGCGCCTCGTCGAGATAGGGCTCGAAGCGCGGCGCGGCGCGGGCCGCCGCCACGTAGCGGAAAGGCAGGACCCTGCCGGCACCCTTGCGGGCGATGATGGCATCGCGGATCAGCCGCTCGTCGACGCCGGCCTCGGCCATGTTCCTGAGGTTGCGGAGCAGCGCCAGGTAGCCGAGCCGACCCTCGGCGAGCAGCCGCTCGAACGTCGCCCGCTTGTCGGCGCCGCCGGAGAGGGCGACCTCCCAGGTGTCGGGCGGGGCGAGGTTGCCATCGACTGCGCCCTTGTAGAGTGCCGCATGCGCGGCATCCCTGGGCCTCGGATGCACCAGCCGGATGACGTCGCGGAGCCTGACGGCGACGTCGCGGTCGTACTTCGCGAGCTGGTAGGCATCGAACCGTGCCATGGCGCGGGCGATGCCCTTGCGCATCGCATGGCTCATGCAGGCCTTGATCGGCATGTCGTAGCGCGCGGCATGGAGGGCGAGGAGCTCGCCTGGTTCGTCGGCGCGGATCAGCACGCCGGCGATGGCATCGGCGACCACCGCACCGCTCGACCTCTCCGCGAGCACGGAAAGCAGCAGCAAGGGCGCGTGGCGGAGATGCATGACGTGCCGGGCCTCGCGCGCCATGGCCGCGACCCTGACCGGATCGACCCTGGCCGCCGTCCCGGCGATGCGCCCGGCTATCTCCTGGCCGTCCTCGTAGAACTCGGACTCCCAGAGCAGGCAGGCCATCAGCGACCGGCGGAGCTGCGCCTCGTCGTCGATCCGCCGTGCTGGCGCACCCTCGTGGGTGAAGTGGTCGGGCCTGATGGCGGTGTTGGTGCGCATGACATCTTCTCGCCGCAGGACATGCGGCGTTGCGGGGATGAAGGGAGGTCGAAGGCGGCAGGCAGGCGAACCGAGCGAGCGCTGCCCACGCAGGACGGCGCAGCCCGGAAAGGGTGGCGAGTGCGGACTCATTGCAACAGATGCGAAGTAACCGCTCTCTACGTCACGGGCCGCGCTCTCTATCCGCGCATATTGCGCGGTTGTCAACGGCCTTGTTGGTCGGGTTGCGCCCGAAGCGCTCATGCCAAAGCCGCCGGCCGAGTGGCCCGGCTGGCTGCGCTGATCGAGACGATGGAGGATGTCGGCAGATGGATGGTGGGCGCGACAGGGATTGAACCTGTGACCCCTACGATGTCAACGTAGTGCTCTCCCGCTGAGCTACGCGCCCGACGCGCCGATTTACGCAGAACGGCGCTGCATGGCAAGGGGCTGGATGGGCTCGGGGCGTGGTTCGCCGACCGGCTCGGTCATTGCGCGGAATGGCGGAATGTGTTCCGATGCGCTGGTCGAATCGGCTTTCCCAGACAATCCTCAGGGCGTTGGAGCAGGCGGGGTGTTCGAGCTGAGACCCGGCGCCGGAATGCGCCTGCCGGTGCTGCTATCCGCCCCGCATAGCGGGCGCTGCTATCCCAGGAGCCTGCTCGAGGGGCTGGCGCTGCCGGCCGGGCAGTTGCGGCCGCTGGACGACGGCCCGGTCGACGTCGTCCTGGCACCGGCCGCCGAGCGATCCGCCGGCCTGCTGGTGGCACTCCTGCCCAGAGCCTGGATCGACCTCAACCGTTCGCCGGCCGAGCTCGATCCGAGCGATATCGAGGGCCTGGTGCCGTGGCCGACCGAGATCACCGCGAAGGTGCGGGCGGGGCTCGGCCTCGTGCCCAGCCGGATCGGCGGGCACCGGCTGATGCGGCGCCCGTTGCGGGCCGACGAGATCGCCCAACGGCTCGCCACGGTGCACCGGCCCTTCCACCAGGAGCTGGCCCGCCAGCTCACGTGCCTGCAGGCCCGGCATGGCGTGGCCGTGCTGCTCGATTGCCACTCGATGCCGCGCGCCTCGGTCACCGCCTCCGGCCCGCCGGTCGAGATCGTGGTGGGCGATCACCACGGCGCCTCGGCGTCCCGCGCCGTGACCGAGCTGGCCCTCTCGGTCCTGCGTCGCCACGGTTTTCGCGTGGCGACCAACCGCCCCTTCGCTGGCGGCCACATCACCGGGACCTGCGGCCGGCCCGAGCAGGGCCTGCATGCGCTGCAGATCGAGCTGCGGCGCGACCTTTTTCTCGATGAGCGCGACTACCGCCTGCACGGTGGCATGGCGGCCCTGGGTGCTGCGCTCGCCGATGTGGTGACCACGCTCGGCGAGCTCGCCCTCCGGCTGCCCGGGCGCTCGGCCGCTGCCTGATCGCGCCATGGCGGGAGAACCCGATGTCGCGGTGATCGGTGGCGGCCCGGCGGGCCTCATGGCGGCCGAGATCCTGGGCGGCGAGGGTCTTGCCGTCGCCCTCTACGACCGCATGCCGACGGTCGGCCGCAAGCTCCTGATGGCCGGAAGGGGCGGGCTCAACCTCACCCACGGCGAGCCTTTGGCCCGGATGCTCGACCGCTACGGCGCTGCCCGCGAGACCTTGCGGCCGATGCTCGAGGCCTTCGACAACGCGGCGGTGCGGGCCTGGGCCGAAGGGCTCGGCCAGCCGGTCTTCACGGGCTCCTCGGGCCGGGTCTTCCCCAGGGCGCTGAAGGCCTCGCCGCTGCTCCGCGCCTGGCTGGCGCGGCTGGCCGAGCGGGGCGTCGCCATCCACACCCGCCACGACTGGCAGGGCTTCGGCGCCGACGGGTCGCTGCGGTTTCGCCTGGCCGATGGCAGCGAGGTGCTGGCTCGCCCGAAGGCTACCGTTCTCGCCCTGGGCGGGGCGAGCTGGCCGCGGCTCGGCGCCGATGGCGGCTGGGTCGAGCCGTTGCGCGCCGTGGGCATCGACGTGCGTGACCTCGTCCCCGCCAATCCCGGCATCGACATCGCCTGGTCCCCCGGCTTCGTCGAGCGCTTCGCCGGCCGGCCGCTCAAGACCGTCGAGGTCGAGCTCGACGGCGACCGGCAACGTGGCGACCTCGTGCTCACCGCCTATGGGCTTGAAGGCGGGGCGATCTACACGCTCGGGCCCGCCATCCGGGACGTGCTCGCGCGGGACGGCAAGGCGACCCTCAACCTCGATCTCCGCCCCGACGGCGATACCGAAAGCATCGCAGCCCGGCTGGCCAAAGCTTTCGGGAAAGGCCGCTCGCGCGCCAATGCACTCCGTGCGCTCGGCCTCGCCCCCCAGGCCGTGGCCATCTTGCGCGAGGTGCCGGGCGGGCTGCCGGCCGAGCCCCTGGCCCTCGCCGCGTTGCTAAAGGCGGTGCCGCTCGAGGTCACGGCGCAACGGTCCCTGGCGCGGGCCATCTCGACGGCGGGCGGGGTGGCGTTCGACGGGCTCGACAAGCGGCTGATGCTGCGGGACCGGCCTGGTGTCTTCGTCGCCGGCGAGATGCTCGACTGGGAGGCGCCGACCGGCGGCTACCTGCTCCAGGCCTGCCTCGCCACGGGCCACTGGGCGGCGCGGGGCGTTTCGGCCTTTTTGGCAGCCCAGGACAACGCCTGAGCCGTTGCCGAGGTGCTGCGAGCCCCCTAATGCTGGCGTCGCGAGAACGGGGGAGGCGAGGAATGGCGAGCAAGCGGGCGTTGATCGGGATCGATGTCGGCACCTCGGGCACCAAGGTGCTGGTGGTCGACGAGGCCGGCGCCATTCTCGCCCGGCACACCGAGAGCTATCCCCTCGACACGCCGAGGCCCGGCTGGGCCGAGCAGGACCCGGCCGACTGGTGGCGCGCCGTCCGGGCCGGGCTCGGGGCCGTGGTGGCAGAGCTCGGTGCCGGCGTCGATCATGTCGGAATCGGCCTCTCCGGCCAGATGCACGGGCTGGTGGCGCTCGACGAGGCCGACCGGGTGATCCGCCCCGCCATCCTCTGGAACGACCAGCGCACCGGCCGGCAATGTGCCTGGATCACCGAGCGGGCAGGCGGGCTGGACGGGCTCCTCGCCCTTACCAACAACCCCATGCTGACCGGGTACACCGGCGGCAAGGTGGTCTGGCTGCGCGAGGAGGAGACCGGGAACTATGCCAGGCTGAAGCGGATCCTCAACCCCAAGGACCATATCCGCCTGATGCTCACGGGCGAGCACGCGACCGATGTCTCCGAGGCATCCGGGACGGGGCTCTTCGACGTCGCCCGCCGCGACTGGTCCTGGGAGCTGGTCGATCGCCTCGACCTGCCACGCTCGATCCTGCCGAAGGCCTACGAAAGCCACGAGATCACCGGCCGGCTCCGGGACGAGATCGCCCGGGAATTCGGCCTGCCGCGCGGCCTGCCGGTCATGGGCGGCGGCGGCGACGCGGTCATCCAGACGACCGGCAGCGGGCTGATCGATCCCGGTACGGCGCAGACCATCATCGGCACGGCCGGCATCGCCGCCTGCGCGCTCGATGCCTGTGCGCCCAATCCGGGCGGGCGGCTCCAGGTCTTCTGCAACAACGACCCGGCGCGCTGGCACTGCATGGGCGTGTCGATGAATGCCGGCGGCGCCTTCGCCTGGCTGCGCCAGACGCTCGGCGCCTTCGCCACGGACGAGCTGGAATTCGACGCCATGACGGCACGTGCGGAGAAGGTGCCGGCCGGGGCCGAGGGCCTTTTCTTCCTGCCCTATCTGATCGGCGAGCGCTGCCCGCATCCCGACCCCGACGCGCGCGGCGCCTTCGTCGGCCTGACGCTACGCCACGGTGCGGGGCACCTGGTCCGTGCCGCCATGGAGGGCGTGGTCTTCTCGATCCGCGAGATGCTGGAGCTGATGCGCCCGCTCGGCCTCGAGGCCACCACCCTACGCACCTCGGGCGGCGGGACATCGAGCCCGCTTTGGCGGCAGATTCAGGCCGACGCCACCGGCTGCGAGGTCCAGACAGTGAGCGGGGCGGCGGAGGGCGGCGCCTATGGCGCGGCGCTGGTCGCCGGCGTTGGTGCCGGCATCTGGCCGGACCTGAGCACGGCCATCAAGGGCATCGCCGTCGAGACGCGGACGACACCCGACGCGGCGAACCGGGCCCGCTACGATGCTGCTTTCGCCGTCTATCGCGAGCTCTATCCCACGCTCAAGCCGCGCTTCGACGCCATCGCGGCGTTGCCCTAGGCCTGGGCGGGAAAACCGGGGAAGCAGACGATGTCGATCGAGATGTGGCTGGCCTTCGCCCTGGCCTCGGCCGTGCTGCTGGCCGTTCCCGGCCCCACCATCATGCTGGTCGTGGCCTATGCGCTGGGGCAGGGGAAGCGGGCCGCGGCCGCCACGGTGGCCGGCGTGGCGCTCGGCGATTTCACCGCCATGACTGCCTCGCTGCTCGGTCTCGGCGTGCTGCTGGCGACCTCGGCGACCCTCTTCACCGCTCTCAAGCTCGTCGGTGCCGCCTATCTCGTCTATCTCGGCGTCCGGCTCTGGCGGGCCCCGGTGATGGCGGCCGACTCCGGCATCGCGACGCCTGTGGTGAGCGGCCGGCGCATGCTCGCCCATGCCTGGCTGGTCACGGCGCTCAACCCGAAGAGCATCGTCTTCTTCATCGCCTTCGTGCCGCAGTTCCTCGATTCCAGCCGGCCGCTCTTCGGCCAGATGGTGGTCATGGAGGTGACCTTCGTCCTCCTCGCCACCCTCAACGCCGCCGCCTATGCCGGCCTCGCCACCAGCGCCCGCCGCCTGATCCGCCAGCCGACGGCGCAGCGCCTCGTCAACCGCGTCGGCGGTTCTTTCCTGATTGCCGCGGGTGTGGCGACGGTCGCCTGGCGGCGCGCGGCGTCCTGATCAGATCACCGCGAGCAGGCCGCCGTCGACGTAGAGGATGTGGCCGTTGACGAAGCGCGAGGCGTCGGATGCGAGGAAGATGGCCGCACCCTGCAGCTCCTCGAGCTCGCCCCAGCGGCCGGCCGGGGTGCGCTGCTCGACCCAGGCGTTGAACTTCGGGTCCTCGATCAGCGCCTTGTTGAGCGGCGTCCTGAAGTAGCCGGGGCCGATGCCGTTGATCTGCATGCCGAAACGGGCCCAGTCGGCGCACATGCCCTTGGTCAGCATCCGCACGGCGCCCTTCGCCGTGGTGTAGGGGGCGATGGTCTGCCGGCCGGCCTCGCTGGTGAGCGAGCAGATATTGATGATCTTCCCCTGGCCGCGCGGGATCATCTTCCGGGCCACGGCCTGGCCGACATAGAAGACCGAATCGATATTGGTCTTCATGACCTCGTGCCAGGTCTCGGCCGGCATGTCCTGGAGGGGTGCCCGGCGCTGGATGCCGGCATTGTTGACGAGGATGTCGATCGGCCCCTCGTCGCGCTCGATCCTGTCGATCGCCGCGGTCACGGCCGGCTGGTCGGTGACGTCGAAGACGTGCGCCGTGGCCCCGGGAATGTCGGCTCTGGCGGCTTCGAGCTTGGCGCCGTCGCGGCCGTTCAGGACGACGCTGGCGCCGGCTGCGGCGAGGCCCCGGGCGATGGCATTGCCGATCCCCTGGCCGGAGCCCGTGATGAGCGCTCGGCGCCCGGCGAGATCGAACAGTGCCAGCGACATTCTCGTCCCTCCCTGGTGACGTGAGGCTCGTAGTGCTTATCTGGCAGGGAAGGCAAGGCCGCTGTGCCGGAGGGGAGTGACGCGCCATGGACAGGAAGCAGCAGATCAATCTGGGCTACGCGCTGCTCGCGTTCCTCCTCCTGATGATGTTCCAGGGCTGGTGGGCGGCGTCGAGGCAAATCGAGACAATCCCGTACAGCGAGTTCCAGCAGCTCCTCGACAAGGGCGCCATCGACGAGATCCGGGTCTCGACCGACTACATCGAGGGCAAGCTAAGGACGCCGACCGAGTCCGGTGCGCAGTACTTTCGCACGACCCGGGTCGAGCTCGACATGGCGGATCGGCTGGCCGGTCACGACGTCCGCTTCGCCGGGGTTATCGAAAGCACATTCCTGCGCGATCTCCTGTCCTGGGTTCTGCCCATCCTGCTGCTGATCGGCTTCTGGATGTTCATGATCCGCCGCTTCGCGGAGAAGCAGGGCTTCGGCGGGCTGATGCAGGTCGGCAAGTCGAAGGCCAAGGTCTATGTCGAGAAGGACACCAAGGTGAGCTTCGCCGATGTCGCCGGAGTCGACGAGGCGAAGGAGGAGCTGCAGGAGGTCGTCAGTTTTCTCAAGGACCCCCAGACCTATGGTCGGCTGGGTGCCAGGATTCCCAAGGGCATCCTCCTGGTCGGCCCGCCCGGCACCGGCAAGACCCTGCTCGCCCGGGCGGTGGCTGGCGAGGCCGGCGTGCCGTTCTTCTCGATCTCCGGCTCGGAGTTCGTCGAGATGTTCGTCGGCGTCGGGGCGGCCCGGGTGCGCGATCTCTTCGAGCAGGCGGGCAAGGCCAAGCCCTGCATCATCTTCATCGACGAGCTCGACGCGCTCGGCCGGGCACGCATGTCCGGCCAGTTCGGCGGCGGTGGCCACGACGAGAAGGAGCAGACGCTGAACCAGCTCCTGGCCGAGCTCGACGGCTTCGATCCCTCGGAGGGCATCGTGCTGCTCGGTGCCACCAACCGGCCGGAAATCCTCGACCCGGCCCTGCTCCGCGCCGGCCGCTTCGACCGGCAGGTGCTGGTCGACCGCCCGGACAAGACCGGGCGGCTGCAGATCCTCGAGGTGCACATCAAGAAGGTGAAGAAGCTCGGGGCGGACGTCTCGCTCGAGCAGGTGGCGGCCTTGACGCCCGGCTTCACCGGCGCCGATCTCGCCAACCTCGTGAACGAGGCAGCGCTCCTCGCGACCCGCCGGCGGGCCGAGCAGGTGACCATGGAGGACTTCAACAACGCCATCGAGCGGATCGTCGCCGGGCTGGAGAAGCGCTCGCGGCTGCTTCACCCGCACGAGCGCAAGGTGGTGGCCTATCACGAGATGGGCCACGCGCTGGTCGCGGCGACGCTGCCGACCACGGATCCCGTGCACAAGGTCTCGATCATTCCGCGCGGCATCGGCGCCCTCGGCTACACGATCCAGCGGCCGGAGGAGGAGCGCTTCCTGATGACCACGAAGGAGCTCGAGGAGAAGATGGCGGTGCTGATGGGCGGGCGCGCCGCCGAGCACGTCGTCTTCGGCGAGATCTCGACCGGTGCCGCCGACGATCTCGACAAGATCAGCGACATCGCGCGGCACATGGTCACGCGCTACGGGATGCACGATGCGACCGCCCAGGTCGTCTACGACCCGCAGCGGCAGTCGTTCCTCGGCGAGAACGGCATGCCGGTGGCGCGGCCGCGCAATTACAGCGAGGCCACGGCGCGCGAGATCGACCTCGCCATCCGCGACCTGGTCGAGGGGGCGTTCGCGCGGGCCGTCGACATCGTCACCCAGCGGCGCGCCGATCTCGACCGGGGTGCGGCGCTGCTGCTCGAGCGTGAGACGCTGACCAGCGCCGAGTTCCCGCTGCTGCGCCGCCAGAAGCTGGCCGCCTGAGACCGGAGACCCCGAATCATGCGCAAATTCCTCGTGACCGTGCTGCTGATCCTCGTGGGGCTGGTCGTGGTGGCGGTGGCGCTGCCCTTCTTCCTGCCGCGCGAGATGATCAAGACCCAGCTCGAGGGGCGGGTCTCGGCGGCGCTCGGCCGCGAGCTCGTGGTCGAGGGCCCGCTCACCTTCCGCCCCTGGCGGCCCTTCGCCTTCAGCCTCGCCGACGTGCGCCTCGCCAACCCGGCCTGGGCCGAGAACCCGGACCTGGCACGGGTAGCGCTGGTCGATGTCGAGATCGATGCGCTGGCCTGGCTCGGTGGCACGATCGATGTCGTCCGGGTGGTCATCGACCAGCCCGTGCTCGCCCTCGAGGTCGATGCGGAGGGGATGCCGAGCTGGCGGTTCGAGGGGCCCGACGAATCCGACGACAGCAGCGGCGACGGCGACGGGGAGGCATCGGATCTGCCCGACGTGCGGATCGGCGACGTCGCGCTGACCGATGGTGCCGTCACCTATATCGACCATGGCACCGGCGAGCGGCGCGAGTTCTCGGGCATCGGCCTCGGTGCCCGCACCGAAGCCGAAAGTGGCGCACTCCTCCTCGATGGCGCCGCGACGAGCGCCGGCCAGCAGGCCACGCTGGAGGGCCGGATCGGCGATCTCGCCGCCCTGCTCGACGGCGAGCCGAGCTCTGTCAACCTCGAGCTTGCCGCACCCGGGCTCGGCCTCGTCGCCGGCGGCGAGGCGTCGCCTGCGGGCACGGCCGTGCTCGCCGTCACGGTCGACATGGCCCCCAGGACCCTCCTCGACTGGCTCGGCCAGCCGGTGGCGCTGCCGGAAGGCAGGCTCGAGAGCGCCACGTTCACGGTCGATCTCGAATCCGCGCCGGACAGCCTCGGCCTGCACGCGCTGAGCCTCGCCGTGGACGAGCTCCTGGTGCAGGGCGATCTCGACCTGGCGTTCGGCGAGCGGCCGCGGCTGGCTGGCCGGCTCGATCTGGGCGATCTGGACCTGCGCCCCTATCTGCCGGCGGAGACCCCGACGGACGGGGCTGCGGCGGCCGCGGCCGACGCGCCGGCGGCCGAGGCGGATGGCTGGTCCACCGAGCCTCTGGACCTGCCCTTGCCGCTGCCGCTCGACCTGGACCTCGAGCTCGTGATGAATTCGCTGCGCGAGGCCAGGCTCGAGACCGGTCCCGGACGTTTTCTCGCCCAGGCCGACGCCGAGCGGGCCTCGCTCGAGATCGCCGAGCTCGCCCTCTATGGCGGCGGCGCCACCGGGACTGCGGCGCTGACCTCGGACGATCCCCTGAAGGTGGAGGCGAGCCTCGACGCGACCGGGGTCGAGCTCCTGCCGGTGCTGCAGGGGGCTGCCGATATCGACTATCTCGAAGGCACCGGCAATGTCAGGTTCACGATCGAGGGGCTGGGCGACAGCGTCGCCACCCTGGTGGAGAGCCTCGCCGGCGATGGCGAGGTCCTGGTGCGCGACGGGGCCATCCTCGGCATCAACATCGCCGCCACCATCCGCCAGGTGATGACGCTCGGGGTCGAATCGGCGGCCACGCAGCCGCAGCGGACGGACTTCGCCGAGGCGGGCGGCACCTTCACGATCGAGCGGGGCATCGTCCGGAACGACGACTTCAACCTGCGGGCACCGGTGCTGCGGATCGAGGGCGCCGGCGAGGTGGCCCTGCCGCCGCGGACGCTGGACTATCGCCTGACGCCGCATGTGGCCTCCACCCTCCAGGGGCAGGATGCGGGCGGCGAGCCGGACCTCAGGCTCGGCGTGCCGCTGGTCATCGAGGGGGCCTGGGCGAGCCCGGCCGTCAGGCTCGACCTCGGCGGTGCGCTCTCCGGCGACATCACCGACCCGTCCGAGCTGGCCGAGACGGTGGCCCGCCTCGCCGCCGACCCGGCGAATCTCGAGGCCCTGAAGGAGATGTTCGGTGGTGACTTGCCGGGCTCGCTGGGCGATGCGCTGGAGCAGCTGCCGGGCGTGCTCGGCGGATCCTCGGGCAATGACGACAGTGAAGCAGGGGCACCGGCGAAGCGGCTGCGCGATGCGCTCGGCGGCCTGCTCGGTCGCTGACGAACTCCGGCGAGAAACGGAACCCTCGATGATCGATCTGCGCAGCGACACGCTGACCAGGCCCACGCCGGCGATGCGGCGGGCCATGGCCGAGGCCGAGGTGGGCGACGACGTCTATGGCGAGGACCCGACCGTCCGCCGGCTGGAGGAGCGCACCGCCGGGCTGCTCGGCAAGGAGGCTGCCCTCTTCGTGCCGAGCGGCACCATGGGCAACCAGCTCGCCCTGCGCTGCCAGACCGAGCCCGGTGACGAGGTGCTGCTGCACGAGGCGGGGCATATCGCCCTCTACGAGCGGGGCGGCTACGCGCTGCTCTCGGGTGTCGTGCTCCGGCTGCTGCCGGGCGAGGGCGGCGTGGTGACACCCGCGACGGTCGAGGGCGCCATCCGGCCGGCCGCCATCGCGGCCTACGGCATCTACCCCCCGGCCCGCCTGCTGGCGCTCGAGAACACGCACAATGCGGGCGGCGGCACGGTCTGGCCGCCCGAGCTCCTGGCGGCGACCGCGGCGGCCGGCCGGGCGGCGGGCCTTGCCTTGCATCTCGACGGCGCCCGGCTGTGGAACGCGGCAATCGCCTCGGGGGCGAGCCCGGCCCGGCTGGCCGCGCCCTTCGACACGGTGAGCGTCTGCTTCTCGAAAGGCCTGGGTGCCCCGGTCGGCTCGGCGCTCGCCGGCAGGACGGACCTGATCACCAAGGCGCGCCGGTTTCGCGGCCTCTTCGGCGGCGGCATGCGCCAGGCCGGCGTGCTGGCGGCGGCCGCCCTGCACGCCCTCGACCACCAGCACGAGCGCCTCGCCGACGACCACGCGGCGGCGCGGCGGTTGGCCTTCGGGCTCGCCGAGCTCGGCCCCTTTCGCCTCGACCCGGCGGCCGTGCGCTCGAACATCGTCATTGCCGAGGTGGTCGGTCGACCGGCCGCCGGCATCGTCGCCGCGGCACGCGAGCGAGGTCTTCTCTGCCTCGAGGTCGGGCCCGGTCGCCTGCGCTTCGTGACCCATCTCGACCTGACCGGCGACGCCGTCGACCGGGCGCTGGCGATTCTCGCGGATGTGGTCCGGGAGGTTTCCTGACATTGCTGCGGAATGGCCGCGCGGCATCCCGCGACCGCGGGTCGCGCATGGTGTTTGAACTGCGGCCCGAATAACGGCTATTGACGGGGAGGTGCCGGTTGGCCGACGCCTTTGCAGACGGGCCGATTTCGCGTCCAAGGGGAATTATGCGGGTTCTTGCTTCGTGGTTTCTGGCTGCCGGTCTGGCAATTGGTGGGGCCGCCATCATCCCGATCCCGTCATGGATCGGGAGCGCAGCGGCCCAGACGTTCGCCGTCGGTGAGGGGGCGCGGGTGCTCGGGGCCAGTGACACACGGATCAATGTCCGCTCGGCGCCGCGGGTGGCAAGCGGCAACATCGTTGCCAGCACCAAGGGCGGCGAGCTGCTCCGGGTGCTGGAGGCGGCCGAGGAAGGCCAGTACACCTGGTATCGGGTGACGACCCTGCCCGGCTCGGCCGAGTCGTTCGAAGGCTGGATCAGAGGAGATCTCCTGGCGTCGGCCGCCTTGCCCGAGCCGACCCTGCCGCAGGTCCTGGCTACACCCGTGCCGGCTGCCGACGTTCCCGACGCGGCACGGCGTGCCAGCGAAGCGGCGGCGCCGGTGCCACTCTCGCAACGCACCGACTGGTCGCGCGATCTGCTCCGGCTCTTTCCCGCGATCGAGGGCTGCGCCGCCGTCGGCTCGGCGCCGCCGATCACGGTGCTGCGGGCCATCGGCCGCTCGCGGGGGCTCGCCGAGATCATCATGAGCGATGCGGCGGGACGCCGCTGGGACTGCGTCATTCGTGAGACCGGCGGCACGCCGATGCGCTACGATCCGCTTTCCGGCGCCGTCTACATGCGCGATCGCATGGGCAACGAGCCGTTCTTCGCCATAGGCGAGGAGCGTCCGGCGCTCGATCCGAACTGCTTCCGCTTCGAGCGGGTGATCGATCCGACGAACGGCGAGATGCTGGGCTGGCTCTACTACCGGACCTGCCCGTGAGCGGCCTCGTCGAGCTCGGCGCCACCGCCGCGGTCGCCGAGCTGCGGGCGGGGCGGGTCACGCCGCTGGAGCTCGTCGAGGCGGCGATCGAGCGCATCGAGCGGCTCGACCCCCTGGTCAACGCGGTGCCGATCCGCTGCTTCGACCGGGCGCGCGCGCATGCCCGTTCGCTCATGCAAGGAACGGCACCGGCCGAGCCCGGGCGCGGCTGGCTCGGTGGCCTGCCGATCGTCGTCAAGGATCTCTTCGAGGTCGAGGGGGTCAGGACGACCTACGGCTCGCCCATCTTCGCCGAGCATGTGTCCGAGGTCACCGACCTGCATGTGGGGCAGCTCGAGGCCAACGGCGCCATCGTCCTCGGCAAGTCGAACACGCCCGAGTTCGGCGCCGGTGCCAACACCTTCAACGAGGTCTTCGGCGCCACGCGCAATCCCTGGAACACGGCGCTCACCTGTGGTGGCTCGTCCGGCGGCTCGGCGGTGGCGCTGGCCACGGGCATGGCGTGGCTGGCGGATGGCAGCGACCTCGGCGGCAGCCTGCGCACGCCCGCCGCGTTCTGTGGTGTGGTCGGGCTGCGCCCGAGCATCGGCCGGATCATGCGCGGCCCGGCGTCGCGCCGCTTCCAGACACTCACCGTCAATGGACCCATGGCTCGCGATGTGGCCGACCTGGCGCTGATGCTGGACGCGATGAGCGGCACCTCGCTCGATGACCCGCTGGCGGCGGAAGCGCCGGCCATGTCGTTCGCCGCCGCGGCTCGGATGCCGCCTCGCCTGCAGCGGGTGGGGTTTTCGGCGGATCTCGGCGGCTTCGTGCCGGTCGACCCGGAGATCGCCCGGCTCGCCGGGCAGGCGGCGGCGCGCATGGCCGAGCTCGGTGCTGCCGTCATCGAGAACCGCTCGCCGGACTTCGGCCCGGCCCGGGAGGTCTTCGAGGTGCTGCGCGCGGCCCACTTCGCGGCCGAGAAGGCGCCGCTGCTCGAGGCCGAGCGGGACAAGCTGAAGCCCGAGGTGATCTGGAACATCGAGCGCGGCCTGGCGCTGACCGCCGACGAGATCGGCTGGGCAGAACGCGAGCGGAGCCTGATCCAGGCGCGGGTCGCGGCGTATTTCCGCGAGCATGACCTGCTGCTCTGCCCGGCCGCCATCGTCCCGCCCTTCCCGGTCGAGCTGCGCTACCTCGAAGCGCTCGGCGAGCATCGCTTTCCGACCTATATCGACTGGGTGGCCGTGACCTACGCCATCACGCTCAGCGGCTGTCCGGCGCTGTCCCTGCCCTGCGGCTTCACCGAGGCCGGCCTGCCGGTCGGCCTGCAGCTGGTGGGGCCACCCCAGGGCGAGGCTCGGTTGCTCGCGGCGGCGCGTGCGCTCGAGGAGGTCCTGGCGGTCGGCTCGGCCCGGCCGATCGAGCCTCGCTCGCCGCTCGCCGGGGCCTGAGCACCGGCCCGTTCCCGGCCCTGCGCCATTGTGGCAGAAGGTGGCCCTGGGCTCGCTGACGACTGGAGAGAAGTGATGTTGCGGATCTGGGGGCGGACGAACTCGATCAACGTGCAGAAGGTGATGTGGGCGGTGGGCGAGCTCGATCTCGCCCATGAGCGGCTGGATGCGGGCGGCGCCTTCGGCGGGCTCGACGGCGATGCCTATGGCAGGCTCAACCCCAATCGCCGGATCCCCGTGCTCGAGGATGGCGAGACGGTCGTCTGGGAGAGCAACGCCATTGTCCGCTACCTGGCCGCCCGCTACGGCGTCGGCACGCTCTGGGCCGAGGATCCCGCCCTTCGGTCGGTCGCGGATCGCTGGATGGACTGGCAGGTGACGACCCTGCTGCCGCCGCTCCACCCGATCTTCTGGGGGCTGGTCCGCACGCCCGGGCCGGAACGCGACATGGCGGCGATCGACGCTGCCGCCAAGGCGATCCAGCCGCTCTGGCAGATTCTCGACGAGCATCTGTCGAAGAGCCGCTTCATCGCCGGCGACGCGTTCTCGATGGGCGACATCCCCTTGGGCTGCGCCTTCTGGCGCTATGCCAATCTCGATGTCGAGCGACCGAGCCTGCCCAATGTCCAGCTCTGGTACGCCGAGCTCAAGAAGCGCGAGGCCTATCGCCGGCATGTGATGCTGCCCGTGACGTGACCGCCGCGGGCGACGTCGCCGAGGATTCACCGCCGCCGGAAGCCCCGCCACCGAGCCTGCGCGCCGGCCTGCGCGACCTGTATTATGGCGCCGACCGGCGGGCCGCGCGCTTCCAGTACGGGCTCCTGCTCTTCGACGTCGCGACGATCCTCTTCTTCCTGGTTGTCACCTTCGTCGCCGACGCGCCCTGGCTGATCTACGCCGATCTCGTCCTCGCGGTCGTCCTCTCGCTCGATTTCGCGGCCCGGCTCTACATCGCGCCCCGGCCGGGGACGTTCCTGGCGCACTGGGTCACGATTGCCGACCTCCTCGTCATTCTCTCGCTGATCGTGCCGCTGCTCACCGAGAACTACACGACGCTGGCTTTCCTCAGGGTGCTGCGCGCGGTCCGGCTGGCCCGCTCCTACCATTTGTTCGGCATGCTGCGCCGTCGCCACAAATGGGTGCAGGAGCACGAGGACGCCCTGCAGAGCGCCATCCACATGGTGCTCTTCCTCTTCGTCACCACGGCCATCGTCTACGTCCAGCAGTTCGGCCGGAATCCCGCCATCGGCAGCTACGTGGACGCGCTCTACTATACGGTGGCGACGCTGACGACGACCGGCTTCGGCGATATCACCCTGGTCGGGGAGGGTGGCAAGCTCCTCTCGGTGCTGATCATGATCGTCGGCATCGCCCTCTTCGTCCGGCTGGTGCAGACGATCTTCCGGCCGGCCAAGGTCAAGCACCGCTGCCCGGAATGCGGCCTCATCCGGCACGACCCGGACGCCGTGCATTGCAAGCATTGCGGCGAGGTCCTCGACATCCCGAACGAGGGCGATTGAGCAGGGTCAGTCGGGACGCTGGTGGTTGGCGCTGATCGGCTTGACGTATTGCGGCTCGGTGTCCCAGGGGAACAGGATCCAGGTATCCTGGCTGACCTCGGTGATGAAGGTGTCGACGATCTCGCGCCCGGCCGGCTTGGCGTAGACGGTGGCGAAATGCGCCTTCGGCAGGCGCTCGCGCACGATCCGCCCGGTCTGCCCGGTGTCGACGAGGTCGTCGATGATCAGCCAGCCCTCGCCATCGCCGTCCACCGACTTCAGCACCTTCGGCTCGCGTTGGGTCTGGTCGTCGTAGGAGGCGATGCAGATCGTGTCGATCACCCGGATGTCGAGCTCGCGGCTGATGATGTGCGCCGGCACGAGGCCGCCTCGGGTGATCGCGACGATGCCCTTCCAGGGGCCGCCCGAGGCCAGTCGCCAGGAGAGGGCCTTGGCGTCGCGATGCAGCTGGTCCCATGAGACGGGGAAGAATTTCTGGTATGGATCGTTCAACGTCGGATTCCTCGGGCGGCGGCGGTTGGCCGCTAGAGGCCGCTGGCCTCGCCGGTTGTCAAGCGGCGGGTCGCCGCTCGCCCCGGGACCGCCTGAACCTGTGACGGAGACCGCCCATGGACGAGGAGCTGCCGCGGAAGAAGCCGAGCGAGTTCGCGCTGGGCAGCGAGCTGGACCGCCATTCGCTGGACGAGCTCGAAGCACTCGCCGCCATGCTGCGCGCCGAGCTCGAGCGGGTCGGCCGGGCCATTGCCGCCAAGCGCGATGTGCGGGCCGCGGCCGAGGCGTTCTTCAAGCGTCAGGAGCCGCCCGCCCCGGCCGACGGCTGATGCGCTTCTGTTCGGCTTGCGGCGGGCCGGTCGAGCAGCGCTGCGAGGGCGGGCCGTACGCGCCGTGGGCAACCCGCCGGCGAGCGGGCCGGATGGCGATTGACAGCGTATGCCGCCCGGGTTAACGCCGAGCCATGGAGAGGTTCGAGAAGATCGAGCGACGACGACAGGCGCCCAGTCGCGCCGACGTCACCCCGACCGCCCGCTGGCGCTGAGCCGGACCGGCAAGCGGGGCGGCCGAGTTCAGCTTAGCTTCGATCGGTCCCGCCCATGTTCTCCATTCGCCTCGAGCAGCCGGCCGATTCGGTCGCCATCGAAGAGCTTCTCGATCTCGCCTTCGGCGCCGATCGGCGCAAGAAGACCTCCTACCGCTATCGAGATGGCATCGCACCGCTGGCCGACCTCTCCTTCGTCGCGGAGGCCGAGGCCGGGCTCCTGGTCGGCAGTGTCCGCTACTGGCCGATCCTCGCCGGGTCGACGCCGGCGCTGCTGCTCGGGCCGCTGGCGATCGAGCCCGCACGGCAGGGCCGCGGCGTGGGTCGGGCGCTGGTGTTCCACAGCCTGGATGTGGCGGCGCAGGCCGGCCACAGGCTGGTGTTCCTCGTCGGCGACCCCGCCTATTACCAGCGCTTCGGCTTCGACCCGGTGCCGCCGGGCATCGTCATGCCGAACGAATCGCCCGCCCGCCTTCAATATCGCCTGCTCGACCCGTCTCTGGCGCTGCCGGAAAAGGCCACGCTCAGACGCAGCCAGAGCCGCGCCGCGCACCGGGCCGGGCGCGGCGCATCGCTCGCGGGAAAGGCGATTGCCGGGGCATCGTGCATCCCGTAGATTGCGCCGCGTCGGGGCGTAGCGCAGCCTGGTAGCGCATCTGCTTTGGGAGCAGAGGGTCGGGTGTTCGAATCACCCCGCCCCGACCAAGCACGCTGTCTTGCGGGATCCGGGCGGGCGGGCGTCAGCGATGCGGGGCCGGACGAGACCGGCATCCGAGCGTGAGGATGGGCATGGCGCAGCCGCCACTGCAACTCGTCATCGGCAACTACAACACGTCCTCCTGGTCGTTGCGGGCCTGGCTCGCCATGCGCCTGGCTCGGCTCGCCTTCACCGAGATTCGTGTACCCTTGCGTCGCGAAGACACGCCGGCCAGCATTCGTCGCTACTCGCCCTCGGGCAAGCTGCCGGTGCTGCTCGTCGACGGCACGCCCGTCTGGGATTCGCTGAGCATCGCCGAGCTCGTCGCCGAGCTCGATCCTGCGGTGTGGCCGGCCGACGCCGCCCGGCGCGCGGAGGCTCGCTCCATCAGTGCCGAGATGCACAGCGGCTTCGCGGATCTGCGGCGCCTGATGCCGATGGACGTGGTGTCGCGATTCGCGCCGCCGGGCCGCATGCCGCGTGGTCTCACCGCCGACATCGCCCGCATCTCGGCGATCTGGCGAAGCTGTCGTGACCGGTACGCGGCCGACGGTCCGTTCCTGTTCGGCGCCTTCTCGCTGGCCGATGCGATGATGGCGCCGGTCGCCTCACGGCTCGTCACCCACGCCGTGCCGCTCGATACGATGCTCGACGACTACGTGGACAGTGTCATGTCCTGGCCCGACATGGTCGTCTGGCGCGATGCGGCTGACGCCGAGGTGGAGGCGTTGCGGGATCGAGGCGCCCTGGAGATTCAGTCCGTGGCCCGGGCCGGCCGTGAGGTCCCCGACGAGCCGCTGGGGGGGGCGCAACTTCTGGCCGCGACGGCGGTCGAGCCGTCCCCGCCACGGCGGGTCGAGCCGCAAGTCGTCGTCAGCCTCGATGCCACGCCCGACGCCACGTCTGACGAAGCTCCCGAAGCCGTTTTCGAAGAAGTGCCGGCCATTCCGGTGGAGCCGTCCGCCATGCCGGAAGCCGCGCCGGCGCCACAGGGTCGGGCCGAGCCGCCTCGCCAGGATGCAAGCGAGCAAATGGAGACGCCCGCCATCGCTGCATCGCCTTCGCCTGCGGAGCAACAGTCGCCGCCCGCCGACGAGCCGCCGCCGCCCGCCCCGCCGCCGGCCCGAACGGCCCCGGCCCCTTCCGCCGCATCAGCGCCGAGGCCTCCCGTGGTCGAGCCTGCGACGCGTCCTCTGCCGGAGGCGACGCCGGAAGCCGGTGCTCAGGTCGAGGCGCCGCGGCGCCCCGGGGGAACGACGATCAAGCCCATAGGCAGCGGAATTCTTCGACGACGCTGAGATAGACGTCGCGCTTGAAGGGGACGATTCGCTCGACCAGCTCGTCCGGCGCCAGCCAGCGCCAGGCGCAGAATTCGGGGTGCTCGCCGTCGAGCATGATGTCCGCATCCTCGCCGAGGTAGCGAAAGGCGAGCCATTTCTGGGTCTGGCCGAGATAGCGGCCGCGCCAGAGGCGGCGGGCGATCTCCGGTGGGAGATCGTAGGAGCGCCAGAGGGCGCTCTCCTTGAGGAGGTCGGCCCGGTTGGTGCCCACCTCCTCCTGCAGCTCGCGGCGGGCCGCGTCGAGGGCGTTCTCGCCCTTGTCGATGCCGCCCTGCGGCATCTGCCAGGCTTCGGCCCGGGTATCGTGGCGCTGGCCGACGAAGACCCGGTTGGCCCGGTCGAGCAGCATGATCCCGACACAGCGTCGATAGCCCGGCAAGGGGCCCTTGCTGACCCGGCAGCTCATGCGACGGCGGCGAAGGGGGCCGGCCATGCGCTCATGGCTCGGCCAGGAACCGGCTGACCGGCACGAGCCGGATACCCTTGGCCTCGAGACCCTGCGCCCAATGCCAGAGCCGGTCGAACGTGAGGGGATAGGGCTGGGCGTAGGCCAGGGCCCGGCCGTCGCGCCGCGCTGTCGCTTCCAGACGGGCGAGCGCCGCATCGATGGCGGCGGCGTCCGGAACCGCGTCGAGCGGGCCGCTGGCGCGTGCATAGGCGACGCCATTGGCCGCGGCCGTCGCGGCGAGCAGCGGCTCGCCGAGCTCGATCAGGGCGAGCCCGCGGGCGGCGAGCTCCGCGGCGACCGGCGTGAAGCGCTCCGGGGCAGCGGCGAAGGCGCCGCTGGCGGCCACGAGCCCGAGATAGGCTTCGCCGCGGCTGGCGACCCGCCGGGTGCCGGCAATGAGCTCCGGGGGGGGCTTCGAGGGATCGAGCGCCCAGGGGCCGAAATCGCTGGTCGGGTGGTCGGCTGCCTGCAGCGGCAGCTCGAGCAGCACTTCGTGGCCATGCCAGCGGGCGTGCCGCTGCCAGCTCGGCAGATCGGCCGCGTAGGGTGTGTGGGCGAGGCCGATGGCGGGGGGCAGGGCGACGCTCTGCGTCAACCGCTCCGCATCGAGGCCGAGATCCGTGACCAGGATGGCGATCTCGATGGGCGATGCCGCCGGAACGGCGGTGGGGTCGGCGCCGCGCGCGTAGAGCATGCGCGCCTGCCGCCCGTCGGCGGCAATCCGCGGCAGGGTGAGCCCGTCGATCGTCTCGACGAGATCCGGGTCGACCTCCAGCCGGGGGGCCTCCGGATCGGGCGATGGCAGGCTCGAGAGGGGCGGCAGCACGGCCGGGCTAGCCAGCCCGAAGAGCGCCGGCGGTCGGGGTCGCCGGGCTTCGGCGAGCGGCCCCTGCACGCTGGGCAGGCCGACATGACGGTAGGGCGCCTCATGACCCGTCAGCAGGCTTGCCGACGCCACAAGCAGGCTGCCGCCGAGCATGGCGGCGCCGACGACGAGCGGCAGGCGCGGCGAGCGCCAGTCGACCGCGGGCAGGAAGGCCGGCGGTAGCAGGCGGGCCGGCAACGGCATCATTGCCCGAACCCACCGGGCCGCATGCACTCCTGCCACGCGCCTGCCAACCGGCTCGGCGGTGTTCCCGGCTCCCCGCAAGGGTCAGCCGCGCTGCGTCGCACGGGCCTCGTAAAGCGCAATGCCGCGCAGCACGTCGATGGCCCGGGCGAGCTGGTAGTCGGTGCTGTCGAGGGTCGGCTCCGCCTCGCCCGACGCGGCCTGATCCCCGGGCTGCTCGCCGTCGAGCCGACCCCGCAGATCCGCCTCGCGGCGTCCCGAGGTGTCGTCCTGCAGCTCGATGGTCGCCTGGTGCACCTCGATGTCGGGAGCGATGCCCTTGGCCTGGATCGAGGTGCCGGAGGGCGTGTAGTAGCGGGCGGTGGTGAGCCGGATGGCGCCTTCGCCGGAGATCGGCATGATGGTCTGGACGGAACCCTTGCCGAAGGACTGCGTGCCCATGATGATGCTGCGCCGATGGTCCTGCAGGGCGCCGGCGACGATTTCCGACGCCGAGGCCGAGCCGCCATTGATCAGCACCACCATCGGCAGGCCGTCGATGATGTCGCCGCTGCGGGCGTTGAACCGCTGGATGCTCTCCGAACGGCGGCCGCGGGTCGAGACGATCTCGCCCTGATCGAGATAGGCATCGGCCACGGCCACGGCCTGGTCGAGCAGCCCGCCCGGATTGTTGCGCAGATCGAGCACGAGGCCGCGGAAACGGTCGCCGAGCTGGTCGCGGAGCTTCGCCACCTCTTCCCGCATGATGTCGTTGGTCTGCTCGTTGAAGGTGGTCAGGCGGACATAGCCGATATCGTCCTCGGCCCTGGCGCGCACCGGCGAGATCTTGATGATGGCCCGTGCCAGGTTGACCGAGAGGGGTTCCTCGCGGTTCTCGCGCACGATCTTGAGCTCGATCTCGCTGTTCACCGGCCCGCGCATGCGCTCGACGGCCTCGCTGAGCGACAGGCCCAGCACCGGCTCGCCATCGATATGGGTGATCAGGTCGCCGGCCTGGATGCCGGCATCGAAGGCGGGCGTGTCGTCGATCGGCGAGACGACCTTGACCAGGCCGTTCTCCATGGTGACCTCGATGCCGAGCCCGCCGAACTCGCCCCGCGTCTGCACCTGCATGTCGCGATAGCGGCCGGCGTCGAGATAGCCGCTGTGCGGGTCGAGCGAGGTCAGCATGCCGTTGATCGCCGACTCGACCAGCTCCTGGTCGGTCACCTCCTCGACATATTCCTTGCGCACTCGCTCGAACACATCGCCGAACAGCTTGAGCTGCCGGATGGTGTCGCCCGAGCCGCTCTGCGCCTGGGCGGAAGGCGGTGGCATCATGCACCCGGTGATCATCAGGACAACCACCACAGCGGTGCCGATCCGGCCTGCCAATCTTGTCATCCGCGTACCTTATCTTGTCCGGCCGCCAACCACGGCAGCGGGTTCACCGGAACGCCACGTCGCCGAAGCTCGACATAGAGCTGAGCCGTGCCGCCTTGGGTGGGTTCGAGCGTGCCGACCATCTGCCCGGCGCGAACCGCAGCACCGACCGACACGGCGAGTCTGGAAAGACCAGAAAGCAGACTATGATATTCGTCTCCGTGCTCGATGATCAAGAGGAGTCCGAAGCCCTTGAAGGGACCGGCGAAGGCAACCCGCCCATCGCGCGGTGCCCGGACCAGTCTTCGCTCCTCGACCGCGATGGTTATGCCCTGGTCGAGCAGGGCCTTGGGCCCCTGGCCGAAATGGCCGACGACCGAGCCGGCGACCGGCATGACCTGGCCCATGCCGGAAAGGGCGGCAACGGCCGAGGCCGCAGGCTCGCCGAAGAGCACCGCGACACGGTCGGGTTGGCGGTCCAGCACGGCGCGAGCCGTCAGCACCGACGGCTTCAGCCGACTGGCGGTCGGGCCGAGGTGTGCCGGGCTCGGGAGTCGGGCAGCGGCATCCGGCAGGCTGGCGAGCAGCCGCGATTCCAGCACCCGCTCGTGGCGCGCCAGGGCGCGCTGCGCATCGCGGCGCGCCGCGAGCTCGCGCCTCGTCGCCTCGGCCAGGTCCAGGCGGATGGCACGCTCCGCCGCCTCGAGCCCGGTCGATCGTCGTTCCAGCGCCAGTTGCCGGGAGCGCACGCGGAGGCCGGCTGCCCGCAGCTCGAGCTCCTCGTTCGCGAAGGCCAGTCGGGCGGCACGGCTCGCTGCGAGCGCCTGCTTGGCTTCGGCAAATGGCTCCACGTAGGAAGCAGCGATCGCGCGCAGCTGGGCGATCCGCCGGCGGTCGGCCACCTCGGCCCGATCGAGTTGCATGAGCTCGGCGAGCACGGCTTCGAGTCGCCGCTGGAGCGCCAGCACCCGCTCGCCCCGGCTGGTCACGGCCGTGGTCGCCTCGTCCCGCCTGTCCATGAGCCCCCGAAACGATACCGCGAGATCCAGAAGCTCCTGCTCGAGGGATCGCAGCTCCCCGGTCGTGTGGCGTCGCGCTGCGTCGAGCTGCGCCAGCATCTCGACCAGGCGCTCGGCGGCGAAGGCGCGGTCGTCGGCCCTGGCCGCCGCCATCGCCGCCACGGCGGCGGTTCGCTCGGCGGTCTCGACGGCGACAACACCGGCCGAAACCGACTGGCCCAGGGCGAGCAGAAGCAAGCTTGCCACCAGGACGGGGCGCAGGCCGCCGTGAACGGAACGGTCGCGGCCGTCAGGCACGTCGGGCGATCAGGCTGTGGCCGGTCATCGCCGCTGGCTTCGGGATGTCGAGCAGGGCCAGCAGCGTTGGCGCGACGTCGCCGAGCCGGCCGTCGCGAAGGCTGGTGCCGGAGGCGGCGCCGACCAGGAAGCAGGGCACCGGGTTGGTGGTGTGGGCGGTATGCGGACCGCCGGTCGCCGGGTCGCGCATCAGCTCGCAATTGCCATGATCGGCGGTCACCAGGATGGCACCGCCCACACCGAGCACCGCCTCGATGATCCGACCGAGGCAGCGATCGACCGTGGCCACGGCCCGGATCGCTGCACCGAGCACACCCGTATGGCCAACCATGTCCGGATTGGCGAAATTGACGAGAATGAAGTCGAACCGTTCCTCACCGATCGCCGCGACACAACGATCCGCCAGCTCGGGCGCCGACATTTCCGGCTGCAGATCGTAGGTCGCCACCTTGGGTGAAGGGACCAGAATCCGTTCCTCCCCCGGATAGACCCGCTCCTCGCCGCCGTTGAAGAAGAACGTCACATGCGGATACTTCTCGGATTCCGCCATGCGCAGCTGCTTCAGGCCGGCCCGGGCGACGACCTCGCCCATCAGGTCATCGGCGGGCTGGGGCGGAAAGAGAACGAGCATGCAGCCCGCCAGGTCCTCGGCGTAGTGCGTCATGCCGGCCAGGACCGAGAGCTTCGGCCGGCGCACCCGGGCAAAGCCGTCGAAATCCTCGAGGCAGAAGGCGCGAAGCAGCTGCCGCACCCGGTCGGCGCGGAAGTTGAAGCAGAGAAGGGCATCGCCGTCTGCCATGCCGGCGTAGTCACTGATCACCGTGGCGGGCACGAACTCGTCGCCGACGTCCCGGGCATAGCTCGCGCGGATGGCGTCGATGGCGCTCGCGGCGCGCATGACGCCCTCGGCCGCCGTGTCCCTGCCTGCCACCATCGCCTCATAGGCGACGCGGGTGCGCTCCCAGCGACGGTCGCGATCCATGGCATGGTACCGACCGCATACGGTGGCGATGCGTGCGTCCGGCAACGGGCCGAGCACCGACTCCAGCTTCTCGATCGACGCTGCGGCGGATCGCGGCGGCGTGTCGCGGCCATCGAGGATGGCGTGAACGCGCAGCCGCAGGCCAGCTTCCGCCGCGGCCCGGGCAATGGCGAAGAGATGCCGCTCATGCGCATGCACCCCGCCGGGCGACACGAGGCCAACCAGATGCAGGCAGCCGCTGCCGCCACGGGCGCTCTGCACCAGCTCGACGAACGGCGTTGCCTGCCAGAGGGAGCCGTCCTCGATTGCGGCGTCGATGCGCGGCAGCTCCTGCAGCATCACGCGGCCGCCGCCGAGGTTCATGTGACCCACCTCGGAATTGCCGAACTGGCCTTCCGGCAGGCCCACCGCCTTGCCGTGGGTGGTGAGAAGGCAATGTGGTGCCGCGGCGAACCACTTGTCGAACACCGGCGTCTCGGCCAAGGCCACCGCATTGTCGGCGGACTCGCGACGGTAGCCCCATCCGTCGAGAATGCAAAGCACAACGGGCCGTCGCATCACGTCCGAGCCGTCACTGTCACCTGTCGCATAGCATCGTGCCACCGACCTGCTGAGCTGCATCCGGGAGAATAGCCAACCCGACCCCACATCGCCAGTCTTCTAACGATGTTAGCGGCGGTTTCTTAACCGCGGCCTAACGCAAGGGCGGTGCCGATGTCCGTCAGTTCGCCGTGCGTGGTTCGCCGCCATCGCGGCGGCCACTGAAGACGCTCTCGACGAAGGCCCCGAAGCTCGCATAGGTGGCCGGTGCCGAGGAATCACGCACCGTTGGCTGCGACTCCGGCCCGGCCGCTGTGGACGTGACATCCACCGGTTGGCCCCCAGCGAGCTCGGCGACGATTCCGGCAACGCTGGGCCCGGAAGCGGCGGCCAACTGCGTGGCCGGCTCGAGTGCCGCAGCGGCTGCGGCCTCCACCGGCTGGTCGGATCCGTCGATGAGCGGCGCCATGTCGAGCGCATCGAAGGGCGGCTCGCCTCTTTCCTTCCCACGCACCGGGCGCGGCTCGGAGCGCGGGTCGAGGATCGGCGCGCTCTTCTGCTCGATGGCTTCGGGCGTCTGCTCGTCCGCCGGCTTGCGATTGATCGAGATGACCTCGCGCGGGCGCGCGATCTCGAGCGTGTCGAGCAGCTCGCCGACGACGGCGAGCACCCGATAGACGGCGAACCGCTCCGTGTACGTCGCCGTGATGAGGCTGACCCTGTCGATGAACAGCTCGTTCTCGGCATCGAGCAGATCGAGCAGCTGCCGCTGGCCGATCTCGAACTGGGAGGCATAGGCGTCGCGGGTGCGCCGCTGCGCCTCGACCTTGGCCACCGACGCCTCGATCCGGTCGCGGGCCGTATCCAGGGCGTTGTACGAGATCCGCGCCTCCTGCTCGGCTTCGCGCCGCGTGTTCTCGAGCGCGACGCGCGCCTCGTTCATGCGGTGAAAGGCCTCGCGCTCGAGCGCCATGTCGGCGCCGCCGCGATAGAGGTTGTAGCGCATGACGAGGAGAGCTCGGGCGTCGTTGTCGCGGCCTTCCGCGCCATCGATGTCGTGATTCAGCCCGGCACCGACCTCGACGTCGAAACGCGGATAGAAGCCGGCGCGCGAGCCCCGCGTCTCGGCGGCCGCCACGTCGACGTCCGCGGCCGCGATGCGCACGGTGGGGCTGGAGACGGAGGCGAGATTGGCGGCGTCCTCGGGCGACGGCGGCAGGGCCGCGACCGGCGCCTCGGAATCTTCCAGCGAACCCGGCCGGACCCCGACAACCCGCTGGTATACGGCGATCGCATCGGCGAGCGAGCCGCGCGCGATGGCCAGCGTGTCGAAGGCGCGGGCGAGCCGGGCTTCGGTCTGCCGGACATCGGCGATGTCGCCGCGCCCGCTCTCCTCGAGGTCCCTGACCTGGCCGAGGATCCGCTCGTGCTGGACGATATTGGCCTCGTTGAGGCGGACGATCTCCTGATTGCGCAGGACGTTGAGGTGCGCCTCGATGGCATTGACGCCGACGAACTCTGCCGCCTCCTCGACCCGATAGGCGGCGCTGTCGACCCGGGCACGCTGGCGATCGACCTCGCTCTGCGTGGCGAAACCGTCGAACAGCATCTGCGTCAGCGAAAGATCGGCCTCCGAGCGCAGCTTGGTCTCGGAGCCGCCCTCGAAGGACCGCGTGGTGAAGTTGTCCGACCACTCGGGCCCGGCAGCGCCACGAAAATCGATCGACGGCAGGTAGCCGGCCCGGGCCTGGCGCAGCTCCTGATCCACGGCCTTGCGGTTGTTCTGGACGATCCCGACCTCGGGGTTCGTCTCCAGGGCCAACTGCACGCTCTCGGCTATGGTGTTCGCCGAGGCCATGCCGCTGCCGGCAACGACAGCCACGGTCGCCATCAGCGCCAGGGTCCAGGGTCGAAGGCCTATGGAGCCAGTTCGTGTTTGCATGTGCCCATCCGCTGGTCTGAGTCGGTTGTCGCAGCTCAACCGTGGCTTAATGCAGGTGCATCGGGTGTAATCGTTTAGGATATTGAGCGTCAACGCGATTCCGGCCACCTCCGGGGAGGCTGCGTGGGGTGTGATTTTTTTGCCTGAGGGTTGCGCGACGGGGCAAAAGTCGCTGCGTGACACGAAAGCTTAACTGTTGGATAGCATGCTCCAGAACAGCTATCCGGGTTTGCCGGACCAGTGCGGTCCGGGCAATGGCGCGATGGAGAGGTGGATGACGGACGGCGCAATGTTGTTGCGCGAACGGGACACCCGGGAGGTCGATGGCGGCGGGCGGGCCGAGGGCGCCGGCTCCGGCGACCGCCCACCGGTGGAGGCCGCCTCCTGGCAGATCCGCGAGAGCTTTGCGACACGCGACGATTCCCTGCTCCGTGCCCTCGAGACACTCACCCAGCTGCACGAGCGGCCGACCTCCGGCCAGGCGCTGGGTGCCGGCCTGCCGCTGCCGCCCGACGGCCTGATGACCCCGGCACTGGCGCCCCGGGCGCTCGAGCGGGCCGGGCTGAGCGCCCGTCTCGTGCGCCGCGCGATCTCGGCCATCGATGCCCTGTCGATGCCGTGCATCCTCTTTCTCAAGGATCGGCGCTGTGTCGTCCTCGTCGAGCGTCGGGGCGCGGTGTTGCGGGTCGTCGTGCCCGAGACGGGGCGGGGCACCGTCGAGGTCGAGCTCGCGGATCTCGAGCGTCGCTACGATGGCCACGCCCTCTTCGCGCGTCCGGAGATCGGTTACGAGCAGCGCGATCGGCCGATTGCCGAGGAGCGCAAGGGGCACTGGTTCTGGTCGACGCTGCTGCGCCAGTGGCCGACCTACGCGGAGGTCATGATCGCCGCGGTCATGATCAACGCCTTCGCGCTCGCTTCGCCGCTCTTCGTGATGAACGTCTACGATCGCGTCGTCCCCAACAACGCCCTGGACACGCTCTGGGTGCTGGCGCTCGGTGCGTTCATCGTCTTCGCTTTCGATTTCCTGCTCAAGAGCCTGCGCGGCTATTTCATCGACACCGCCGGGCGGATCGCGGATATCCGCCTCGCCAGTCGCATCTTCGAGCAGGTTCTCGGCATCCGGATGGCAGCCCGGCCCGCTTCGGCCGGCGCCTTCGCGAACAACCTGCGCGAGTTCGAATCCTTGCGCGACTTCTTCACCTCGGCGACCGTGACGACGCTGGTCGACCTGCCCTTCGTCCTCTTCTTCATCACCATCATCTGGCTGATCGGCGGGCCGGTGGCGCTCGTTCCGGCAATCGCCGTTCCGGTGGTGATCGGCGTCGGGCTCGTCATGCAGATCCCGCTGAACCGTGTGGTCCGCCGCACGTTCAAGGAGTCGGCGGCCAAGCATGGCGTGCTGGTCGAGGCGATCAACGGGCTCGAGACCATCAAGAGCATCGGCGCCGAGAGCCGGCTGCAGCGCGGCTGGGAACGCTATGTCGCCGCTACCGCCGAGAGCGCCAACCGGTCGCGCTTCCTCTCGGCCGTCACGGTCAACGTCGCCGGGCTAGCCGCCAATCTGGTGACGGTCGGCGTCGTGGTCGTCGGGGTCTATCGGATCGGCGAGGGCCTCATGACCGTCGGCGCGCTGGTCGCCTGCACGATCATCGCCGGTCGCGCGATGGCACCGCTCGGCCAGGTCGCGGGGCTGCTGACGCGCTACCATCAGGCGAGGATGTCATACGACACGCTCAATCGCGTCATGGCGATGCCGATCGAGCGTTCGCCGGACATGCGCTTCCTCGACCGGCCGCGGCTCTCCGGGGCGATCGAGTTCAAGAACGTGACGCTCACCTATCCCGGCCAGAAGCTGCCGGCGCTTTCGGATGTCGGCTTCAGGCTGGAGGCGGGCGAGCGGGTCGGGCTGATCGGGCGCATCGGCTCGGGCAAGACGACCATCGAGAAGCTCGTGCTCGGCCTGTACTCGCCGGAGAAGGGGGCCGTGCTGGTCGACGGGACCGATCTGCGGCAGCTCGATCCGGCCGATCTCCGGCGCAATATCGGCTGCGTACCGCAGGACGTCTTCCTCTTCCAGGGCAGCGTGCGCGAGAACATCACCATGGGTGCTTCCTTCGCCGACGACGCCGCCGTGCTGCGGGCGGCGGAGATCAGCGGCGTCGAGGACTTCGTCAGCCGCCACCCGCTCGGCTACGACATGCCCGTCGGCGAGCGTGGCGAGCTGCTCTCGGGCGGGCAACGCCAGGCGATCGCGTTGGCGCGAGCGCTCCTGCTCGACCCGCCGATCCTGATCCTGGACGAGCCGACCAGTGCTATGGACAACGGGGCGGAGAGCCGGTTCAAGACGCGGCTCGGCGAGGAGCTCGCCGGGCGGACGCTCCTCCTCGTGACGCACCGCGCTTCGCTGCTCGGCCTCGTCGACCGGCTGATCGTGCTGGATGGCGGCCGGCTGGTCGCGGACGGGCCGCGCGACCAAGTGCTCAAGGCGCTGGCTGCCGGGCAGATCAAGGGGGCGAACTGAGATGCGTTCGGCTACTGCCATCGACACCCGGGCGCTGCGCACGGATCCGATCGCCGCGGCGGCGGCCGCCGGCGGCTATACGGTCGAGGATCTCAGGCCGAAGCGCCTCAGCCATGTCCTGCTGATCGCCATCGTCGCGTTCCTTGCCGTGTTTCTCGCCTGGGCCAGCCGGGCCACGCTCGAGGAGGTGACACGCGGGGAGGGGCGGGTGATCTCGTCCCAGCAGACCCAGGTGGTGCAGAACCTCGAAGGCGGCATCGTTGCGGCGCTGCTCGCCAACGAGGGTGACATTGTCGAGGCCGGCCAGGTGCTGATGCGGATCGACAACATTCGCGCCGCCTCCGATTTTCGCGAACATCTGGCCCGCTCCTACGCCTTGCGCGCCGGACTGGCCCGGCTCGAGGCCGAGGTCGCCGAGACGGCGCTCGAGTTCCCGCCCGACATTCTGGCCGAGGCGCGGGATATCGCCAATGCCGAGACCCGGCTCTTCCAGTCGCGCCAGGAGGAGCTGCAGAGCGAGCTCGAGATCCTGCGTCGGCAGGCCGAGCAGCGCGAGCAGGAGCTGGCCGAGCTGCAGACGCGCAGCCGCCAGTACGAGGAGTCGCTCAGGCTCGCCCGCGAGGAGCTGCGGATTCTGACGCCGCTCGCCGAGCGACGGGTGGTCAGCCAGTCGGAGCTCTTGCAGCTGCAGCGCCAGGTCAACGATCTCGACGGGCAGCTCGGGCAGACCAAGCTCGCGATCCCGCGCATCGAGGCGGCCGTTCGCGAGGCGCATCAGCGGATCGAGAATGCCTTCAGCACGTTCCGCAGCGAGGCCTATCGCGAGATGAGCGCCCTGCAGAGCGAGCTCGCCGGCATCAGGGAGGTGATCACGGCCGGCGAGGATCGGGTGCGGCGGACCGAGGTGCGCTCCCCGGTGCTCGGCACGGTCAAGCAGCTCCACTTCAACACCATTGGTGGCGTGATCCAGCCGGGCGATGCGATCGTCGAGATCACGCCGCTCGAGGACTCGTTGCTGGTCGAGGCGCAAGTCCGCCCGGCCGATATCGCTTTCCTGCGTCCCGATCTTCCCGCCATGGTGAAGATCACGGCTTACGACTTCTCGATCTATGGCGGGCTGAAGGGGCATGTCGAGCAGATCAGCGCCGACACCATCGTCGACGATCGTGGCGAGCGATTCTACCGCGTGCGGGTCCGCACCGAGGAGAACTCGCTCGGCACCGCCGCCGAACCCTTGCGCATCATCCCGGGCATGACCGCCCAGGTCGACGTGATCACCGGCGAGAAGACCGTCCTCGACTATCTGCTGAAGCCCATCCTCAAGGCACGCGACCACGCCCTGCGCGAACGCTGATCGCTAGGCCGGCGCGGCAGCACGCCCGGCTCGAGAGCCGATCCAATGGCTCGCGAGGACATCGACAAGGAAGCGGGTCGTCGCGACGCCTCGTTGCTGCGATCGATGCGGGCGGCCCGTAGGAGGGTTGCGGAATCGCCGGCATGACCGCGTGATCTGCCGCGCCCGGCCGCACCCGGCTGGCGATCAGGGACCGGCCCAGGCACCGAAATCTGGTGAAGCCGTTATCGGTCGAGGCCGTTCTAGCCTTTTGTGGATGCGGGAGAGCCGCTCCAGCGTCTCCGCAGCGGGATCTGCGTTCGAGCTTCGTGAGGTCATGCGCGAGTCGGAGAGGGGGCCGCTAATGCTTGTTGGCGCTGTGGTCGAAGCGGGTGGCGCTTTGCAAGCCCGGCGGGATCTGCCGCACGGCCACGTGGTGTGATGCGCTTCGCAGCATGCCGTCCTGGATCGGCCCCGGTCTTGCCGTTGCAGCCATGCGACGTTCCGGCATCGGTCCGGACTGTGCCTTGCGCGACGTCTGGCAGGATGGAGAAGCCGCGATCTCGAGGAATTCCGGGTCAGCCATCGAACGCCGCGATGCCCCCGGCCGACGTGGTCGTCATGCCGTGCAGGTCCACGTTCGGGTCTGTCGCCTTCGGGCGTGGGGGCGCGGACCGGTCACGCTCCGGGACGGCGTTCGTGACGGCGCTTTTTGCACGCGGCATGTGTCGAGCTTTGGCAAGCGGCCCGGCCTACTGGCACGGGCTTCCGTTCAGTCGGAGCCGCCGAGATCGACGAGGACGACCTGGCGTTTCTGCTCCAGCATGACGTTGAGGACGATGCGGCGGCGCTTTCGGTCCCAGACGGGATGGGGGTCGACGCGCCTGGCCTTGAGGCCTGGCGGGCCGCTGTCGACCAGCATGAGCTGCGACTCCTTGCCGGCGGCGAGGTCGACGAGGCGGACCGGTGCGCGGCCATTGGCGTCGCCATAGCCTTCGTTGAGATAGGCGTCGGTAAGCAGCAGGCGTCCGGTCGGATCGAGGCTCGGGTGGCCGCTGCCGCGGAACCCGCCGACGAGCTCGGCGAGGCCATTGCCGTCATGACCGAAGCGGACGAAGCGCATCTCGTGGCCGCCGGGCGGCACGAGGTTCATGAGGATGGTCTCGTCGTCCGGCGTCCAGCTCGGGTGGTGGCCGCCGCGGTCCCAGAGCCGGTGCGGCAGGGCCAGGCGCACCGCGTCGCCCTCGGCCGAGAGGGTGAGGATCATGGCGCGCACCTTCTCGGGCGCGTCGGCGAGCCCGGTCGAGCGCACCACCTGGAAGAGGCGGTCGCCGGTGCCGTTGACCTTGGTGTGGAAGAGGGAATGCCGGCCGCTGGCGAGCAGCGCGCGCTCGGGGTGATCGGCAAGGAGGGCGTCCACCGAGACGAGCAGCTCGCAGCGCCCGCTCTCGAGATCGGTGCGCCAGATACCCTCATCCGTGGCGAAGCCGGTGGTGGGCCGCCGGCGGCCCAAGAGAGGGTCGGGGACGCCGTAGCCGGCCTGGGTGGCGTTGATGAGGTCGAGCGCCGGACCGAAGGCGTGGCGGCCCCGCGGGCAGAGCGCGTAGACCGGACCGCCCAGGGGCCGGGCCCGCCGCTCGGACAGGTCGATCACCACCCCGAGGCCGCGGCCACCGATGCGGTCGTTGCAGTAGAGCAGGTCGTCGCGCCCGGGATGCCAGTGCAGATTGGCGCCGAGCTGCAGCGCCCAGCCGCGCGTGTGGTAGACCGTCTCGATCGTGCGTTCGGCGAGGTCGATGACGCAGACTTCCGCGGTGTCGCCCGGATAGGGGCCGCGATGCTGGAAGGGCAGGCGGGTGACCGCCAGATAGCGGCCCGAGGGGCTGATCGGGGGGACGTCGAAGAAGGTGTGCAGATAGGCGCCGTCGGGCGGCGTGACGACGGTCGCGCAGGCGCCCGGATGCAATGTCGGGTAGCTGCGGAAAGCGACCTCGCGCCTGACGAAGAGCGGCGTCGGTGCCGCCGCTGCCTCGAGCCGGAGGCCGCGTGCCAGGGCACCCAGGGCGGTGCGCAGCTCCTCCTCGCCGTTGCGGGCGATCCGGCGGAGCGCCGCGTAGCGGCTGCGCCAGCGCAAGGCGGGAGCCGGAGTGGCGGTCGCCAGAGCCGTCATCGTTTCGTTCACCCTTCATGCTTGTTCATGCCGCTGCCGCGGTGATAGCCGAGTCGGATGAAGGGTATCTTAAGACGGGCCCCGTCGCGGGCACTGGCGTGACGGTGCCGGAATGGCGAGCGCCCCGGCCGCCGCTGGGGCGACCGGGGCGCCTACGCCCCGTGGCCGCTTCGACCGGCGAGGCGGTCGAAGCGGCAGCCGGCTCAGGCGCGACGCACGTCGAGGGTGGCGAAGTGCTGCATGCCCTGGCGGGCGATCAGGACGAGGACCGCCTCGTGCTCCTCTTCCGATGCGGCCCGGACCCGCTCGGCCACCTCGGCGGGCGTCGTCACCGGTCGGTTGTCGACCGAGAGGATGACGTCGCCCGGCTGCACCGTGCCGTCGGCATCCTCGGTGACACCGACGACCAGCACGCCCTTGGCGTCGGCGTCGAGGCCGGCGGCCTGACGCGTCTCGTCGTTCAGTGCGGCGAGATCGAGCCCGAGCACCCGGTCCGGCGCCGTCTCGACCGCCGCCTCGGCGACATCCTGGGTCGGCGCGGTTCGCAGCTCGGCCTGCAGCTCCTCGTGGGCGCCATGACGCCAGACATCGACCGTCTGCGGGACATCGATCTCCGCCGCCGCCACCAGCCTGCTGAGATCGCGCACCGCGACGATCGGGGTGCCGTCGAAGGCGGTGACGACGTCGCCGACCTGGAGCCCGGCCGTCGCGGCGGGGCTGTCCGGCGTGACCTGGGCGACCAGGGCGCCCTCGGCCTTGTCGAGGCCGAGACTCTGCGCGATCTCGGGGGTCACCGGCTGGATCTGCACGCCGAGCCAGCCGCGGCTGACGAAGCCCTGCTCCTTGAGCTCCGCGATGATCGGCTGCGCCAGGTTGGCGGGGATGGCGAAGCCGATGCCGACATTGCCGCCATTGGGCGAATAGATGGCGGTGTTGATGCCGACGACCGTGCCGTTGACGTCGAAGGTGGGTCCGCCGGAATTGCCGCGGTTGATGGACGCATCGAGCTGCAGGTAGTCGTCGTAGGGACCTGAATGGATGTCCCGGCCCCGCGCCGAGACGATGCCGGCGGTCACCGTGCCGCCCAGGCCGAAGGGGTTCCCGACGGCGATGGTCCAGTCGCCGACGCGGAGCTTGTCGCTGTCGCCGAAGGTCAGGTACGGCAGCGCCTCGTCGCTCTCGACCTTGAGCAAGGCGAGGTCGACCTTGTCGTCGCGGCCGACAAGGGTGGCGTCGAGGCGGGTGCCGTCGGCCAGGACCACCTCGATCTCGGTCGCATCGGCGATGACGTGGTTGTTGGTGACGACATAGCCTTCGGCATCGATGATGAAGCCCGAGCCGAGCGAGGTGGCATCGTGCCGCGGCGCCTGGTGCTTCGGTGCCGATGGACCGCCAAAGTCGCGGAAAAAGGGCGCGAAGGGCGAATCCGGCGGCAGCTCCGGCATGCCGGCCATCTGCTCGGGGGCGGGTTGGGTGGTGACGATGCTGACCACGGCCGGCGAGACGCTCTCGACCAGGTCGGCGAAGCTGCCGGGCAACTGGGCGCCCGTGGTGCTGGGCGGGGTCGCTGCGTTGACGGGCAGGGCCCAGTTCGACGCGAACGGCACGATGGCCGTGGTGGCGAGGAGGATGGCCGCGGCACAGGCGGCACGCCGCCTCGGCGAATCGATCAAACGGCTGAGCATGGAGCAGATCCCAGTCTGGTGAACCTCGGGCCGCCGCCCGGGGCGGTGCCGGGGCAAAGCGGTCATCCTTGAATAAGAGATCAGCCGACCGCATTCCATAGACGGGCGATTAAATCTGTTAAATGACAAATCGGTCACAATGGCCGACGCCACTCCCACCGTGCGGAGTCGCTGTCTTCTTTCGTGTTGTCTGATCGTTTCCGCTTGGTCGTCTCACGCCGTTGCCCGTGCATCCTTCAGCCACGCCATGAACAGCGTGTAGCCGAGCGCCAGCACCACCGGTCCGATGAAAAGGCCGAGCAGGCCGGAGGACATGACGCCGCCGATGGCGCCGATGAAGATGACGAGCATCGGCAGGTCGACGCCGCGCCCGAGCAGGATCGGCTTGAGGACATTGTCGATCAGCGAGACGAGCACGCACCAGGCGGTGAACAGGGCGGCCGTGGTCGTGTCGAGCACGGTGAACTGGTAGACGACCACCGGCAGGATCACCGGCAGCGGGCCGACCTGCAGGATCGCGAGGACGAGGCAGAGCATGGCGAGGAAGCCGGCCATGGGCTGGCCGACGGCGAGGAAGCCGAGACCCGCCAGGGTGGACTGGATCAGGGCCACGCCGATGATGCCACGCGCCACGGTGCGGATGGTCTGCACGGCCAAGGTCGCGTAGGTCGGTCCCCGGGCACCGGCGAGGCGGGTGGCGATGTCGCCGGCGAGCTGGCCGCCGCTGGCGGCATTGCTGAGCAGAGCCGCGGCGATGACGATGGCCAGGACGAACTGGATGAGGCCGAGCGCCGTCGCCCCGACGAGGCCCAGCAGCCAGCGACCGGCAACAGCGAGCTCCGGGCCGATCTCCCTGATCGCCGCCTCGAGATTGCTCGAGGCGAGCTGCCAGAAGCTGGTGAGCGGCTCACCGATCAGTGGCCAGGTCTCGATGGCGGGAGGGGGCGGCGGGAGGCGCAGCGTGCCGCCCAGGAGGCCGTTGGCGAGCTCGCGCACCGCGTCGACATGGGTGCCGGTCAGCAGCAGGGCCGGCAGGATCAGGACGAGCAGCGCGATGGTCGCGTAGGCGAAGGCGGCGAGGCCGGCCCGGCCGCCGAGCAGGCGCTGCAGTGCCGCAAAGAGGTTGTAGGTGGCGACCGCGATGACGATGCCCCAGACCACGGGCACGAGGAACGGCCGGATAATGGTGAAGCACCAGGCGATCAGCAGCAGGACGAGGCCGACGCGGATCGCGACCTGCAGCGCCCGACTGGCCAGGATGCCTTCCTCGGGAGTCGAGACGTCGCCGACCATGCGCTTGTCCTTCGGGCTCGCGGGCGGCGGCATTCTCGATCGCCGGGCAGGTCGCGGCAAGCGGTCTTCGGCCAGGCTGGTCGCGCAAGTCGTTTGACGGCGTCGCCGACGGGCGGCAACTGGTCGGCCTGGCGCGGCTGGACAAGGAGCAGGCATGCACACGGGGCACAATCTGGCGGATCGGGTGGCCGTCGTCACGGGCGGCTCGCGCGGGATCGGCCGCGCCATCGTGGCGGCGCTGCGGCGGGCCGGCGCGATCGCGGTGGTCTGGGACCGTGACCTGCCGGCGGCCGACGCGACCGACGGCATCGCCGTCGACGTCACCGACCGGCTGGCGCTCGAGGGGGCCGTGGCAACGGTCCGGGAGAGGCATGGCCGGATCGACATCCTCGTCAACAATGCCGGCTATGCCGGCTCGACCGTGCCGGTGGTCGACTATCCGGAGGACGAGTGGCGGCGGATCCTGGAGGTCAATCTCACCGGCACGTTTCTGGTTTGCAGGACGGTCGTGCCGACGCTCGTCGCGAACGGCTGGGGGCGGATCGTCAATGTCGCGTCGCTCGCCGGCAAGGAGGGCACACCCAATGCCAGCGCCTACAGCGCGTCGAAGGCCGGCGTCATGGCGCTGACCAAGTCGCTCGGCAAGGAGCTCGCCACCACGGGCGTGCTGGTCAATGCGGTCGCCCCGGCGGCGGTTCGGACGTCGCTCCTCGACCAGATGGCGCCGGCGCACGTGCAAACGATGATCGTGAAGAGCCCGATGCAGCGGCTCGGCGAGCCCGAGGAGGTCGCCGAGCTCGTGCTCTGGCTCTGCTCGCCGGCCTGCAGCTTCAGCACGGGTGCCGTCTTCGACCTTTCGGGCGGCCGGGCGGTCTATTAGGGCAGGTCACGAGCGGTTGCCGAGGGCGGTCAGCCGGTCGGCGTGTCGGGCCGGCTCGTCGAGGTCGATGCGGCGCCAGATGGCCTGGATGAGGCCGTACATGCCGAAGGCGACGAGCCCGATCGCGATGGCGAGAAAGAGCCAGCTGCCATAGGGCTGCGAGCGCAGCCATTCGAGTGCTGCGGCCGTGCCGCCGGCCTCGTCCGGGTCGATGACCCAGGCAGCGTAGGCGAAGAAGCCGCCGATGATCAGGAAGACGACGCCGCGGGCGGCGAGGCCGAAGGCGCAGACCGGCGAAAGCCGGTCGAGCAGCGCCTCGCGCATGGCCAGCCGCTCGCGAAAGCCGCCGGTGAGGGCCTTGTGGATCTGCGCCAAGCCGGCGGCGAGGATGGCGAGGGCGACCAGCGCCAGGAGATAGCGGCCGAAGGGCTGGCGCAGCACCCATGACGCCGCGTCCTTGGACCCGTCGCCGCCGCCGTTCGAGAAGGCGCCGAGCGCGAAGGGCAGGGTGACGGCGTAGAGCCCGAGCGAGGCATGGGTGACGGCGCTGACGCACATGGCGCCACGGATCGCCAGCCCCTTCGCATCGGTGCCGTGCCGGTCGGCGTCGAGCAGCCCCTGCACCGCCCGCCACGCCGCGTAGGCGAAGAGGCCGATGCCGATGGCGAGAACGATCACGAAGCCGAGCGGCTCGCCCAGCAGGGCAGCCAGGGCACCCTTGGGGTCGGTGGTCTGTCCGCCGCTGCCGATCGCGGCGAGGAAGGCGAGGCCGCCGAGAAGCAGGTAGACGGCGCCGCGCGCCGCGTAGCCGATCCGGGCCGCGACCTTGACGTGGTTCCTTTCCATCCGACCTCCGGGCTGGTGGCTCGCGTGCCTGTGGAAGCGTGCCGTCGGGGGGCTCGATGGGAAGAAACTCGCGGGGTGGGCAAAGGTTGCAGGGTGCTCGTCAGCGCGGTCGAGAAGCACCCGGCTAGCCCTTGACCGCCCCCATCGAGACGCCGCGCACCAGGAACTTCTGCAGCATGGCCACGGCGATGAAGATCGGGATGGTGCCGAGCGTGCTCATGGCGGCGATCTTGGCCCAGAAGTTGGACTGGCCGCCGAAATAGTGGGTGACCTGGACGGGGAAGGTGGTGGCGTTGCTGCGGGTCAGCACGAGGGCGAAGACGAATTCGTTCCAGGCGAAGACGAAGGTGAAGACGGCGGTGGCGAAGAGCCCGCCCCGGATCACCGGCAGGACGATCAGGCGGAAGGTCTGCAGCCGCGAGCAGCCGTCGACGAGCGCCGATTCCTCGAGCTCGATCGGCACGTCCTGGATGTAGCCGCGCATCATCCAGATCACGTAGGGGAGGTTGAAGGCGGTGTAGAGGACGATGAGGCCGAGGCGCGTGTCGACCCAGCCGAGCTTCACGTAGAGGAGGAAGACGGGGAAGACGATGACGATGGGCGGGATCATCCGGTTCGAGATGACCCACATGGCGAAATGGTCGCCGCCTGTCCGAAAGCGCGCCATGGAGTAGGCGCACATGGTGCCGAGCAGCATGGCGACGGCGGTGCTGAGCGTGGCGACGACGAGGCTGTTCCAGATGGTCCAGACGTCGCCGTCCTTGAACAGCACGGCATAGTTCTGGAACTGGATCTGGCCCGGCACCCAGATCGGCGGGCTCGCGAAGATCTCGTCCGGCGTCTTGAGCGAGATTGCCACGAGCCAGTAGATCGGGAAGAGGAAGAAGACGAGGGCCAGCGCCACCAGCAGGTAGCGGAGCGCCAGGGTGCGGGGCGACTGCCTCATCGGGCGAACTCGACCCGGCGCAGCGCCGCCATGACGACGAGCGAGAGCAGGACGATGATGACGACCGCGAGGGCCGCGGCGTAGCTCGTCTCGAACTGCTTGAAGGCGAGCACGTAGGCGTAGATCGAGACGGTCTCGGTCATCGTGCCGGGGCCGCCGCGGGTCAGCGCCCAGACGACGTCGAAGAGCCGGAAGAGATCGAGGGCGCGGATCAGGCAGGCGATCAGGATCACCGGCTTGATGATCGGCAGGGTGACGTACCAGAAGGTCTTCCAGAAACCGGCACCGTCGAGCTCGGCCGCCTCGTTGAGCGACTGGTCGACATTCGAGAGCCCGGCGAGCAGCAGGAGGAACATGAAGGGCGTCCACTGCCAGACCTCGGCGAGGAGGATGGCCGGGTAGACGTAGACGGGGTTGACGGTCCAGAGCACGGTGGCCGGCTCGCCCGTGAGCCAGGAGAGGATCTGGTTGATGGGGCCGTAGCGGTTGTCGAAGAGCAGTCGCCAGGTGGAGCCGGCGATGATCGGCGAGGTGACCACGGGCAGGATCAGGAGGGCCACGAAGATCTGCTTGCCGGGCAGGCGGTCGAGGAAGAGGAGGGCGAGAAGGAGGCCGAGCACGAGCTCGAGCGGCAGGGCCACCACGAGGAAGATCATGGTGTGGAGGACCGACTGCCAGAAGCGGGCGTCGCCCATCAGGCGGGCGTAATGCACGCCGCCCTGGAAGCTCGTGTCCTCGCCGAACATGTCGATGTTCTGGAAGCTGACGATGGCCGTGTAGACGATCGGGAAGAGGCCGATCAGCAGGATGACCAGCACGGCCGGCCAGACCATGCCATATTTGAAGCCGCGGCCGACGAAGGCCTGTCCTGAAGCTGGTTGCATGTGGTCAGGGCTGGGACGGGGTGGGGGCGGCCGGGCCGCCCCCACCCGCTCGAACGCTCAGTTCGGGTAGGCGTTGGGCTTGGACGACCAGTCGAGATAGGCCTCGCGCTGGGCGTCGACGCCGACGCGCTCGGTGATCGCATCCCACTGGGCGGCGACGTCGTCGAGAATGGCCTGCGGATCCTCGCCGGCCCAGAGCCGCGAGATGCCCTGCCGAAGCGCCTCCTCGTAGCGGTCGGTCTGCAGCAGCGAGAGGTCGAGGATGCCGCTCACGGCCCCGGCCTGCAGGGCCTCGAGGTATTGCGGCGCCTCGGGCCAGCGCGACTTGTACTCCTCGCTGGTGAAGTGGCTGTCGCGGAACGGGTCGCGCAGCGCGTAGGGCAACTGCACGCGGTCGATGCTGACCTCCTCGGAATTGAGCCACTGGATGAAGAGGTAGGCCGCCTCCTTGTTGTTCGAGTCGGAGGAGACGGCGAGCGAGAAGCCTGAGGCGAGCTGCGGGTGGCCGCCCGGCGTGAGGGCGTAGCCGACCTTGCCGGCGATCTGCGACTTGGGGACCCACGAGAAGGCCTCCTGATCGAGGCCGTAGCCGGCGGCCCAGCGGCCATAGGGCGGCCAGGAGATGGTCATCGCCGTGTCGCCCTGGAGGAAGGCCGCGAGGTTCTCGACGAAGCCCCAGGTCTCGACGCCGGGCGGCATGCACTTGTTCTCTTCCAGCATGCTCTGGAAGACGCCGACACCGGCCTCGCTGTTGACCGTGGCCTGCATGGTCTCCGGATCGAAGAATTTGCCGCCGGCGACGCGGAAGCGTTCCTGGAACATCTGCTGCGCGTAGGGCGGGTCGCGGAAGAGGCCGGCGCCGTAGGGCTTGCCGCCGGTATGCTCGGTGATGAAGCAGCTGACGTCGTAGAACTGCTGCCAGTCGGTCGGCGGCACCGGCAGGTCGTAGCCCTTGGCCTCCTTGAAGGCGGCCTGGATCTCGGGATCGCCGAGCACGTCGGTGCGGTAGTAGAAGACGAAGACGTCACCGTCGTCGGGGAAGCCGTAGATGGTGTCGCCGACCAGCATCTGGTTGTCGCGATAGACGGGGGCGATCGTCTGCAGCTCGTCGCGGTAGCCGTATTTGTCGACATAGGGGTCGAGCGGCTCGAGGGCGCCGGCGCGCGCGAGATCGGCCATCCAGGAGGGGATGACGTTGAGCGCGTCATAGGCGCCGGTTCCGGCCCGATGCTCCTGCAGGATCTTGGTGAACATCTCGGCCGTCGGCACCTCGATGACCTTGACGTCGATGCCGGTCAGCTCCTTCCACTTCGGCCCCGAGAAGTTCAGGGGGTCGAGGGCCTGCAGGCCGGCTTCCCAGACGATGGTGATCTCGGTGCCGGCATACTGCTTGGCCGCCTCGACGGCCCGCTCGGCCGCCGACTGGGCGAGAGCCGGCAGGCTCGCCAGGATCGCCGTGGCGCTGACCGCCGTGGCGAGGATGGTTCTGCAGTTCATTTTTTCTGCCTCCCTTCAGCTCCGGCTGACCTCAGCCGGTGAAGCTCTTGCCCAGTGCCGCGAGCTTGGCCTGCCAGCCCGCGCGCTCGGTGATCTCGCGATTGACGATGCCACGGGGCACCCGGCCCTGCATCATGGCGAGCACGGCGGCGACGTCCGCGGCTCCGATCCCGGCGAAGCACTCGTCCGTCCAGCAGAGCGAGTGCGGCGCCAGGATGACGTTGTCGAGGGTGGTGATCGGCTCGCCCTCCGGGGTCGGCTCGACCTCGAAGACGTCGAGCCCGGCGCCGGCGATGCGTTTCGCCTTCAGCGTCTCGTGGAGCGCTCGCTGGTCGACGACCGGGCCGCGGGCGGTGTTGATGATGAAGGAGGTGGGCTTCATCAGCGCCAGCCGCTCGGCATTGACGATATGCCGGGTCTGCTCGTTGAGCGGACAGCTCACCGAGAGGAAGTCGCTTTCCCGAAAGAGCGTCTCGAGATCGACCAGCTCGACCCCGAGCGTGGCCGCGACCGTGGCATCGGCGTAAGGGTCGAAGGCGATGAACCGCATGTCGAGCGGCCGCGCGATGCGAAACACCTCGGCACCGATATTGCCGATGCCGAGCTGACCGAGCGTGCGGCCAACGAGACCCATGCCCATGTTGGCGCTGCGCTTCGCCCAGCCCTCGGGGCCCTGGCGGACGAGCTGGTCCTTGACCATCAGCCGTCCGGCCAGGGCCAGGATGAAGGTCAGTATGGCCACTGCCACCGGCCGGCGCACGCCGTCCGGCGTGGTGACGAGGGCGATGTCGTTCGCCGTGCAGACCGGCACGTCGACGCTGTCGAAGCCGACGCCGAAACGGGCCACCACGGCGAGCCGCCCGCTCTTCGGCACGCTCGTCGCATCGAAGCGCGGGACGAGGAGGATGAGCGCGTCGACATCCTCGAGGGCGGCAGCCGGCATGACGCCGTCGACCGGATCGACGTAGCGGACCCGCACGTCGGGATTGGCCTGGAGCGGGCCGAGATCGAACGAGGGATAGGCGGCACCGCCGTCGGGAAGCCGGAAATCCCCGCTCAGGGCTACTTCGAAGGTCGCCACGTCGTCAGCCTCCCTTGGCTTTCTTCTTCGTCTTCTTCGCGGCGCCCTTTTTGGCGGCTTTCGCCACGTCCGCATAGCCCGAACGAATGCCGTCGATACCCTGGCGCAACGCGTTCTGCAGCAGCCAGACATCGCCGTTATAGGCGATCAGGTCCCAGCCTTCCTCGGCCAGGCCGACGCCGGAGGGGATGTCGCCGACCATCCGGCCGAGGCCGAGGCCGTGCTTCTGGCCCGCCTTCAGGACCTTGGCCAGGGCCTTCTTGTAGTCGGGGTGATCGAACTGGCCCGGGATGCCCATGCTGGCGGTGAGGTCGAGATGGCCGACCCAGAGCACGTCGACGCCGTCGACCGCGGCGATCTCGTCGACGTTCTCGATACCCTCGGCGGTCTCGATCAGGGCAACGAAGCGGGTCCGGGCGTTGGCGGCGGCCAGCGCCTGGCTGACCGGCTGCATCCTGTAGCGGTCATTGGCCAGGGCGAGCGCCAGACCGCGCTTGCCGATCGGCGTATACTTCATCTTCTCGAGGACGGAGCGGGCCTGCTTGGCCGAGCCGACCATCGGAATGACGATCGCATCGGCGCCGGCGTCGAGGGCGCGGGCGATGTGGTCGGAGCGATCGGACGGGACCCGGGTGAAGACCGGCATGTCGGCCGCCTCGAAATAGCGCAGGCAGCGCTGCACCGTCTCGAACGAGTTGCCGCTGTGCTCCATGTCGAAGAACACGAAGTCCGCGCCGGCCTCCTTCATGATGTAGCCGATGCCGGGCGTGGTGAACTCGCCCACATAGTGCCCGAGCTTCAGCCCTTTGCGGTCGAGCAGGGCGGCGACTTCGCCGGTCATGATGCGGCTCCCTTCGGGTTGCAGATCTCCTTGACGCTCGCCTCGATCTCGGCGGGCTCGAGCACGTTCAGCCAGTCGTCCCTGAGCAGCTTTGGCCTGGCGTTGGCGATGGCGAGCTTCGCACCGTCGGAGAACATGCCCGGGAAGTCCTCGAAGAGGATGCCCATCTCGATGCCGAGATGGCCGAGCATGAAGTCCATGGCGGCCTCCTTGGGCACGCCCCTGGCGACGACCGCGTCGGTGGCTTCGCGCAGCGCCGTGACCAGCGTGGCGCCGATGGTCTCGGAGAGCCCGGGCTCGAGCAGGGCGAGGCCCTCGACGGTCACGCGGTGCGAGCGGGTCACCGGCTTGTAGATGGTCCTCGCGATCTCCTCGCAGAGGGCGAAATGCTCCTCCGGCCCCTGCATCAGGGCGCTGACGATGCCCTGGCCGGCCGCCACGCCGCCGAAATAGTCCTTCTGCGCCTCGAGCGTCGGCTCGTAGCGGAAGATCGAGGGATGGCAGGGGTGGGTGACGAAGTAGGTGATGTCGTCGCGCTTCGGCAGCTCGCCGGCATGGGGGGCCGCGGCGTCCAGCATGATCACGGCGCAGCCCGGTTGGAGCTGGTCGACGAAGGTGTGCGCGATCTTGCCGATGAGCGCATCCGGCACCGCCATCAGCACCACGTCGGCATTGCCGAGAGCCTGGGCCTGGTCGACGCAGTCGGCGCCGATGGCGTCCTTCAGGCGCTTGCGGCCGACCTCGCTGACCTCCACATGGGCGACCTCGAAGGGCGAGCCCAGGAGATTGGTGGCGAGGCGCACGCCCATCTTGCCGCCGGCCCCGAGCAGCGCGATCCTGGTCATCTTCCTCTGTCTCCCTTGTCGTTGGCCGACCCTTGGCGATCAGGCCGAATGGTGTCTGCAGCTCTCGCCTGCGCGCGGGTCGGGCTCATCGGCCGAGCGCCTCGAGCGCCGTTCGCAGCTCCTTGTGCGCCGCTGCCGCGGTGGCCAGCGGGATCCCGGCGGCGGCGGCATCCCAGGCCTGGCGCAGGCTGGCGACGCCGGCCTCGATGCCGTCCGGGTGGCCCATGAGACCACCACCGGCAGCAAAGATCAGGTCGGTCGTGCCGATGGCGGCGTAGGTGTCGTGCGCCTGGCCGGCGGTCTGGCCCGAGCTGAAGACCGGCATCGAGATGCAGGGCTTCTCGTCCCACATCGGTGTCAGCACGCTCCGGGCGGACGCGATGACGCTGTCGTCCGGCTCGCAGAACTTGTTGCGGATGCCGTAGACATGCATGTGGTCGGCGCCGGCCAGCCGCCAGATCTTCGACCAGGCGGGAAAGGACCAGCCGAGCAGCGGGTGGCGCGAGAGGTAGCCCCAGCCGTTGCGGTGGGCGTGGATCGGCAGGCGGCTGTGGCGGCCGAGCTCGACCATGCCGACGATGCCGACCGAGTTCAGGCTCGCCATGACGCAGGTGCCGCCGAGGGCCTCGACGAGATCGTGGCGGCGGCGCATCTCGTCGAGCTCGCCGGTGATGTTGAAGGCGAACATCACCCGCTTGCCGGTCGCCTGGGCATGGCGGTCGATGACCTGCATCACCGCCCGGGCGCGGGCCTCGAACGGGCAGTGCGGCCCGTCCGCCTGCAGCTCGTCGTCCTTGATGAAATCGATGCCGCCCCGGCAGAGGGCGTCGACCATCTCCGCCGTCGCCTCGGGCGAGAGACCGACCGACGGCTTGATGATGGTGCCGATCAGGGGGCCGCTGGCGACGCCGGCAAGGCGCCGCGTCCCTTCAATGCCGAACTGCGGCCCCGGGTAGCGCCCGGCGAAGGCCGGCGGCAGGTCGATGTCGAGGAGGCGCAGGCCCGAGAACTGGTGCAGCTCGAAGAGATTGCCGGCGACCGTGGCGACGAGGTTGGGTAGCGAGGCGCCGAGATTCTCGAGTGGCCAGGAGAGCTCGGCGGCGCAGCGGCGGTAGACCGGGCCAGCCTTCGCACCGGGCAGGGACGGGGTTGCGGCCTCCTCCAGCAGCTCCAGCTTCTCGATCCGGGCGCCGTAGCGCTCCTTGAGCTCGGGCGTTTCGCCCGGCAGGGCCACGAAGGTGCCGGACGACTGCTCGCCGGCCATGACCTCGACGGCACGGCGCGGGTCGTCGGCCGTCTCGATCAGGTAGCTGGCCCGGATCCGCTCCGTCATGCCTCGGGCACCACCGGCTGGCCGGAGGCGGCCGACGCGTAGGCGGCTTCGACCAGGGCGAAGGTCTTGAGATTGTCGCGGCCGGAGGTCTGGAACTCGGCGCCGGACTTCAGGCAATCAACGAAATGCTGCTGGGTGTTGAGCACCGAGCCCTGCGCCAGCGCCCATTGTGGATCGGCCCAGCTCGGCACGCCCGGGCGGATGTCGCGGACCTCGAGACTGCCCGGGCGGTGCAGCTCGAGCCGGTAGTCCCGCTCGAGACGCAGCGTTCCGTCCCGGCCCTCGATCTCGGCCAGGGTCTGCGGGAAGGGGTCGGGGTCGATCCGGTTCGTATAGGTGCAGGTGACCGCGCAGACCGCACCCGAGCGATGGCGCAGGGTCATGGTCGCCTGTGCCTCGCCCCTGGCACCCGGCATCGTCCTTTGCGTTCGGGCGTAGAGATCGGCGACGTCACCCAGGAGGAACCGGGCCACGTCGAGGACATGGATGCCGAGATCGAGCAGGATGAAGCGCTCGACCTTTGCCAGATAGGGCTGGCCAGCCACGACATCGTAGCCGGTGCGCCAGGCGATGTGGGCGAAGAACGGCTCGCCGATCGCCGGCATGGCGCGACGCAGCTCGATCAACGGCGACTGGAACCGGAAGTTCTCGTGCACCATCAAGCGGATGCCGGCGGCCTCGGCTGTCTGGAGGATGCGGCGGACGCCAGCGATGTCGGGCGCGAAGGGCTTCTGGCAGATGATGTCGGCACCTGCCGCCGCCGCCTTTGCGACCAGCGGCTCGTGCGTCTCCATGGTTGTCGCGATGTCGACGAAGTCCGGCCGCGCCGCGGCGAGCATGGCGTCGACGTCGGTAAAGGCCTCGGCACCCGTCAAGGCCGCCGCGGCCGCTGCCTTGGCCGGATCGAGATCGCAAACGGCGACCAGCTCGGCGCCGGCGATGTCGCCCCAGGCCTTGAGGTGATTCTGGGCGAAGAAGCCGCAGCCGATCACGGCGCCGCGCAGCGCGCTCATGAGGCTCTTCCGGTCGCGGCCGATTCGTAGGCCCTGAAGACGAGGTCGATCGTCTTGAGGTTGTCGGCGCCAGAGGTCGCGGGCTCGCGGTCGTTCTGCAGGCACTCGATCCAATGACGCTGGATGTTGACGACGCTCTCCTGGATGTTGTGCCAGGGCTTCGCGCCGAAGGCGGGCACGGCGGGCTCGACGTCTTCCTCGCGCGACCAGCCCGGGCCCGAGACGCGCAGGTGATAGCCGGCGAGCAGCTCGACGGTGCCCTTGGTGCCTTCGATCCGCACCAGGGTCTGGGGGAAGGGGTCCGGCTCGAGTTTGGTGAAGAACGAGAAGTCGACGAGGCTCACCGCACCGCCAGCGTGGTCGAGGAGGATCGTCACGCAGTCCTCGCCGGCGACGGCCGGGTTGACCCTCTGGGTGCGGCAGTGCAGCCGGGTGGCCTCGCCGAGGAAGTAGCGGGCGAGATCGAGCAGGTGGATGCCGAGATCCATGATGGCGAGCTGTGGCTCGGTCTTCAGATAGGGCTGGTTGGTGTAGATATCGTAGGCGTGGCGAAAGCTGATCCGGGCATAGGCCGGCTCGCCGATCTCCCCCGAAGAAACGATATTTTTCACTGCCATCAGGGGCGATTGCCAGCGGAAGTTCTCGTGCACCATGAGCGGCACGCCGGCTTGGGCGCAGGCATCGACCATCGCCCTGGCGTCGTCGAGGGTGGGGGCGAAGGGCTTCTGGCAGATCACGGGTACACGGTGCCGTGCGGCGAGCTCGACCAACGGCCGATGGCTCGGGGCCGTGGTGATGATGTCGACGAAATCGAGCGCTTCGCTGGCCAGCATGGTGGCCGCGTCGTCGAAGACCCTGGCACCGTCGCCGGCCGCCCCGGCGGCTCGCGCCCTGGCCGGATCCTGGTCGCAGACCGCCACGATCGCCGCACCATCGATCAGCTGCCACGCCGCCAGATGATTGGCGGCGAAAAAGCCGCAGCCGATGATCCCGCCCTTCAGCATGGACGGACCTTTCGGTCCATATTGATCCTCCCGGCCTGCGTTGACTGCTGATGATACCAGCGCGATCACTCAGCGCAAGCGGGAGGGAGCCGGCTCAGGTGAACGGGCCCCAGGCGGCACGCAAGGAGAGCTGCCGGTCGTCCAGCTCGCTCAGCCATTCGGCCCCGATGGCGGTGAGCGTGTAGCCGCCGCCGGCGCTCTGGTAGGCGTCGAACTGCATGAAGGAGCTGTGCACGCTGGGGCGCAGGATGCCGCGCCGAGCGAGCTCCCAGGCGGCGTCGTAGAGCGGCCGCGAGGCGGCGTAGGTGTCCTCGTTCTCGATCGGATCCGGGTGCCGCTTGCCCATCACCTCCGCCACATAGCGCGCGGCCAGGTCGACCACGGTGAGGTGATAGCCATGCTGGCCGTGGGTCGCCGGGCCCTGCTGGCGCAGCCGGCGCAGGATGTAGGCGAGAGCGCCATCACCATCGAGCGCCGGCGTCATCGAACGTGGGCGAGCAACGCCATGAGCGGGGCATTCGGCAGGTCGTCGACCCCGGCATACTGGGCGAGCGCCAGGGTCATGGTGATGGCGTACATCGAGGTCACCAGCAGCATGGCGGCGACCCCGCTGCTGTTGCGGGCCGGAAAGCCGAAGGAATGGCAGTGCAGCAGGGCCGCCGCGACCAGCATGATGCCGAGCCCGTGCATGGCGAGGGCCGGCGCCCTGCCGATCTCGACCATGGCGAGCAGGATGAGCGCCAGGGGTGTGTACTGCGCCACGAAGTTGCGGCCGTGCGAGGCGCGGTCGTAGCAGCGCATCGGCCAGTCGACCTGCCTGATCCGGGCGTGCCGCTTGAGCAGGATGAGGTACCGTGTGGCTGATGTAGAGCGTCGCCATGATGACGACATAGAGCGAGGTGAGCATCGGCTCTCCTCTCCCGGGGCAGGCTGGATCACATTGCGATAGACAAAACCCAGCAAAAGCCTAGTGACGTTAGCAGCGATCTGCCCTGTCCCCAAGAGGTGATTGCCGTGCGAATCATTACCGAAGTATGGATGCGGCATGGCAACATCATCCAGAGGATGAAACCGGGCGCGCGCCGGCTTCCGCCCGGCGCTCACCCGGGACGCGGCAGGTGAACCCGGCGTTGACGGCGACGCAGGAGGAGCTGGTCCGCCTGCTCGTGCTCCGGCTGCGCGAGGGCGGGCTGGAGTTCGAGCGGCGGGTGCGCGAGTTCGTCCAGGAGGCCCCGGTGCCGCGCTACATGCATGTGGACGAGCTGGACCGGCGCTTGGCGGCGCGCTTCGAGCGGCGCATCCTGGCCCTCGAGCAGGCGCTGGATGGAAGAATCGATGCGGATCGCGTCGCCCTAGGCTACTCCTGGACCGCGGGCGCGATTTCGGTCGGCGGCGGCGTGGCTGCCTCGCCTGAAGGCGCCGGCCCGACCGCATCGGGTGGTGCGGCCCTCTCCGCCGCCCACCGGTCTGGAGCCGATGGGCTCGGGGAGTGACCGAGCCATCGGCAGCGGCGACACGCCAGACGGTGTTGCCGGCGTCGTCGGCGATCAGCAGGGCGCTGGTGCCGTCGATGGCGACGCCCACGGGGCGGCTGCGGGCTTGGTCGCCGTCGAGGAAGCCTGTCACCACGTCCTCGGCCGGCATGCCGTTCTCGAACGGAATGTAGACTACCTTGTAGCCGTTGAAGAATGTCCGGTTCCAGCTGCCGTGCTCGCCGACGAAAGCGCCGTTCGCGAACGCCTCGGGCATTGCCCTGATCCCATGGTGAAGGCCATGCCCAGCGGTGCCACGTGGCTGGAGAGCGCGTAGTCCGGCGCTATCGCCTGCTCCACCATCTCGGGCGAGGCGGGTGCACGCGCACGTCGACGTGATCACCGTAGTAGCTCCAGGGCCAGCCGTAGAAGCCGCCGTCCTGCACCGAGGTCATGTAGTCGGGCACCCGTGTTCGGTCCAAGCTCGTCGCGTTCGTTGACGACGGTCCAGAGGGTGCCTGTCTCGGGTGGAAGGTCAGGCCGTTGGGGTTCCTCAGGCCGGAGGAGCATAGACCTGGCTCGCACCGGTGGCCCGGTCCACCTCCCAGATCGCGGCGCGGCCCTTCTCGGCCTCCATCCCGCGCTCCGCCGCGTTGGAGTTCGAGCCGACCTGAGACGTAGAGGTGTCGGGCATCGGGGCCGAGGGCGAGATCCTGGTCCAGTGGTGGTTGATGGGGCCACCGGGGAGCGGTGTTATCGTCTGCAGGTCTCCCCGCCGACCTCGGTGGCACTGAGCTCGTACGGATAGGGCGACGATCTCGTCGGCCTCGGCGACGTAGAGCGTCCTGTCGTGCCAGCCACGCCGAACGGCGAATGCAGGCCGGTCAAGAGGTCGCTGCGCCTCGTCCACCATGCCGTCCCGGTCGGTGTCCCGCAGCAGCGTGACGAGATTGCTCTCCGGCTGCTCACCGCCGCCGCCCTTGGCCAGCGACATGATCCAGCCGCGGATATAATCCTTGGGCTGCGGCAGAGGCTTGCCCGATGGCCCGCGCGACTGGACCACGAGCACGTCACCGTTGGGGAGGGTGGACGGTCCGGGGTTGGCGAGGTCGGTGGCGTAGGCGCTGACCGTCAGGCTCTCTGGCACGACCGGCGTCTGTCCTTCCTGCCAGCCGACCACCTCGGCGAGCTTGATGCTGGCGAGGAGGGGTTGCCGCGGCTCTGGCAGCACCGGGTCCGGGCCGATCTGCCGGCTGACATCGAAGTCGTCGGGGGCCATCGTCGCAGGCGGCCAGCGCGAGGAGGCTGATGGCACCGACAGCGGCATATGTGGTGCGGCTCATGAGGACCACCTCGAGGATGCGGAAGCGCGCCGCATGAGGCCGCTGGCGATGAGTGCCGCGACGGTCAGTGCGGAGAGCACGAGGCCACTCGGCACGACAGCGGTCCATCCGTCCCGGGCGTGGACCAGTTGTTCAGAAAGGCGAGCGCCAGCACGAGGACGCCGAGGCCGATGTGAGACCACCGATGGCCCGGCCGGTGCGTCAGCGTCGCGATGATGCTCACGAGCAGCGCACAGCCGCCCACCACGATGCCGACCAGCAGCAGCCAAGCCGAGAAGTGCTGCCACATGAGGTAGGAGGTTCGCCAGTAGGCGAGGTCGGTCAGCAGCGCGAGCGTGAAGCAGACGACAGGGAAGGGTGTCAGGGTTGCCAGAAGCATGTCCGCGTAGTCGTGGACGCCCCGGCGATACCCGTCAACGGGCCGTGCATGAGCCATCGCAGTCTCAGTGGTGCCGCCTCCCGAACGGCCGTGGGGGACGGCAGGGGTTCCTGAAGACTGCGCCTGGCGTCAGGCCTCCGCGACCCGGATCTTGCGCCGGCCCATCGCTTCGAGGATGCGCGTCCGCTGGCTGTCGATGAGCACGGCGAGGAAGATGATGGTCGCCGTCACCAGCGGTGATGTAGGTTGGCGTTGGTCATCACGAGGCCGTTCTCGACGGTCTGGATGAGGATGGCGCCGAAGACGGTGCCGATCACCCCGCCGCGCCCGCCGAAGAGGCTGGTGCCGCCGAGCACGGCGGCGGCGATCACCGGGAACTCCTTCTGGAAGCCGAAGGTCGAGGAGGCGGCCGCCACCTGGGCGATCGAGACGAGGCCGCCGAGCGCCGCGCAGAGGCCGCAGATGCAGTAGACCGCGAACAGCACCAGCGGCACGTTGATGCCGGCCTTGCCGGCGGCGACCGGGTCCTGGCCCACGGCATAGACCTGGCGGCCGAAGGGCGTCTCGCGCAGCACGATCCAGGCCAGGGCGAAGACCGCAGCGAACATCCAGATCGCCCAGGGCACGCCCAGATAGCTGGTCCGGCCGAGGCTCATGATCGGCTCGGCGACGAACACCATGCGGGTGTCGGTCATCCAGAGGGCGGCACCGCGCAGGATGAACAGCATCGCCAGCGTGATGATGAAGGGGTGCAGGCCCCGCATCTGGACGACGAAGAAGCCGTTGACGGCACCGAGGGCGAGACCGATCAGGGCGACCAGCGGGAAGGAGACGACGACCGGCAGGTCGCCCAGGTAGAGGGCGAGGATGGCGACGCCGACATACATCACCGCACCCACCGAGAGGTCGATGCCGGCGGTGAGCAGCACGAAGGTGATGCCGATCGCCATGATCGCGATATGCGACGACTGGGTGACGATGTTGGTGAAGTTGCCGAGCGTCAGGAAGCGGTCGGAGAGGCTGGCGAAGATGACCAGCACCACGACGAACGCGATCAGCGGGGCGTTCTGCAGGACCACGAGGGCGAGGCGGCGGCCGGCGGTTCCCGACATCAGGCCACGTCCGCCAGATTCTTGAGCATGGCCGTCTCGAGGATGCGCTCGCTGTCGAACTCGTGGCGCTCGTGGATGCCGGTGATCTCGCCGTGGCTCATCACGAGGATGCGGTCGCACATGCCGATCAGCTCCTCCATCTCGGACGAGATGAAGAGCACGGCGGTGCCCTCGGCGACCAGCTGGTTGACGATCTTGTAGACCTCGAACTTCGCACCGACGTCGATGCCGCGGGTCGGCTCGTCGAGGATGAAGACCTTCGGCTGGCGGAGCAGCCACTTGCCGATCACGACCTTCTGCTGGTTGCCGCCCGACAGGTTCTTGACCAGCATGCCGCGGTAGTCGGTGGTGTTGATCTGGACCCGCCGGCTGACCTCGGCGACATCGTCCTCGAGCCGGCTGCGCGCGATCCAGCCGGTGAGCGAGCGCGCATAGGCGCGGAGCGAGGGCAGGGCGGTGTTGTCGGCGATCGTGGCCTCCATCATCAGGCCCTCGCCACGCCGGTCCTCGGTCAGGAACGCCATGCCGTGGCGCATGCAGGCTTCGGGCGAGACCTCGGTCAGGGTCGTGTCGCCGACGGCGATGCGGCCGGCCTCGAACGGGTCGAGGCCGAAGAGGATGCGGGCGAGCTCGGAGCGGCCGGCACCCATCAGCCCGGCGACGCCCAGGACCTCGCCTTCGTGCAGGGTGAAGGAGACATCCCGGACCACGCCGGACTGGGTGATGCCCTCGACCTCGAGTGCGGGAACGGTGGTGGGCTCAGTGTCGCGGGGCGGGAACAGGTTCTCGATCTTGCGACCGACCATGAGCGAGATCAGCGTGTCGATGGGCATCTCGTCGCGCGGCCCGCCGCCGACCAGATGGCCGTCGCGCAGCACCTGGATGGTGTCGCAGACGCGCAGCACGTCGCCCAGAATGTGGCTGATGTAGATCAGTGCTATGCCCTGTGCGCGCAGCCGCTCCATGATGGTGAAGAGCTTCTCGGTCTCGCGTCTGGTGAGCGAGGTGGTCGGCTCGTCGAGCAGGATGATGCGGGCGTCCTGGCTCAGCGCCTTGGCGATCTCGACGAGCTGCCGCTCGCCCTGGCTGAGCTTGCCGACCGGGGTGGCGGGCGGGTAGCGGACGTCGACCATGTCGAGCAGCTCGCGCGTGCGCTGACCGATGCGGCCCCGATCGATCAGCGGCAGCCGGCCGAGGCGCCGGGGGAAGCCGCTGATGAAGATGTTCTCCTCGATCGAGAGGTTCTCGAAGAGGTTGAGCTCCTGATGGATGAAGGCGAGGCCGGCCTCCTGGGCGTCGCGCGGCCCGGTCGGCCGGTAGGGCCGGCCGTCGAGGGTGATGCTGCCGGCATCCGCCTGGTGGATGCCGCCCAGGATGTTCATCGTCGTCGACTTGCCCGAGCCGTTCTCGCCGACGAGGCCGAGGATCTCGCCCCGGTGCAGCGCGAAGCTCACCGCGTGCAGCACCTCGACGCCGAAGAAGCTCTTGGAGAGGCCGTCGAGGCGCAGGATCTCGGCTGCCATCTCTAGCCCCGCATGATGATGCGCTGGCGCATGGCGTCGATGATCGCGGCGAAGAGGATGACCCCGCCTTTGACCGCGAAGACGACGAAGAGCGACATGCCGAGCAGCTTGAGGCTGGTGTCGATGACCACGAGGAAGAGGACGCCGCCCACGGTCCAGACGATCTTGCCCTTGCCGCCGGCGAGGCTGGTGCCGCCGATCACCACGGCGGCGATGATATCGAGCAGGATGCGCTGGCCGAGCACCGGCGTGCCGGTCTCGAGTCGGCCGGTGAAGAGGATCGAGGCGATGGCGGCGCAGACGCCCGAGATCACGAAGGTCCAGAGGATGGCCGTGCCGACCGGCACGCCGGAGATTTCCGCCGCCTTGCGGTTGATGCCGATGGCGTAGAGCCAGCGGCCGAAGACCGTGTGGCCGAGCAGGAGATGGGCGGAGATGCCCACGGCGAGCGCCACCCAGAGCGCGTTCGGCACGCCATAGGCGCTGCCCTGGCCGATCAGGACGAAGGCCTTGGGCAGGCCGGCGATGCTGCTCGTCTCGCTGTGCCCGGTCGTGTACCAGATGGCCGTCCCGCTGAGGAACATCAGGCCGGTGAGTGTCACGATGATGGGCGGCATGCCGAGCCGGGTGCAGCAGAAGCCGTTGAACCAGCCGATCAGCCCGCCGATGAGCAGGAAGGTCAGGATGCCGGCCGGCACGGCGAGCGGCGAGCCGCCGAGATAGCCGCCGTCGGCGGTCATCACCGAGGCACCGACGACGCTGGCGAAGGCGATGATGCTGGTGACCGAGAGGTCGATGCCGGCGACGATCAGGACGAACGTCTGGCCGATCGCCACCACCAGGAGGGGCAGCATGTCGGTGAGCATGTTGGAGAGCGAGCTCGCCGTCGCAATCTCGGGCACGATCGGCCAGACCGCCAGGAAGTAGGCGGTGGTCAGATAGAAGACGAGATACTCGGAGAGGATCAGCCGCTCCAGCCAACCCCGCGTCCGGACACCGCCAGCGGTCCTGGTCGCGGCATTGCCGGAAGCACCGGCCGTCCTCAGCACGGCAGATCCCAGCTCGGCTGGCTCATCGTCACCGCCAACTCACCCACGTCCTTCTCGCCTGCGGCAAAGGGCCGGCCCGCGCTTGTCGGCGCGGGCCGGTGGATCATGACGAGGCTATTGCTGCTGCTGCCAGACGATGTAGCCCCACATCTGGTCGCGGACCTCCTCGAGGTTGGCCGCGGTGATGACGAAGCCCGGGTCGAGCAGGAGCTTGTCGACCTGCTTGCCGGCCCAGAGGTCCTCGAAGGCGCCGAACGCCATGTCGACCTCGAGGAAGAGGTTCTGCACGCCGCAGGCGTCGAGATAGCCGTCGATCAGCCGCTGGTAGGCGCCCTCGTCGCCGTCGAACCCGCCGAACAGGACGTGGCCCTCTTCGCCGCGCGGATGCCACTTGCCGGCGATCTTGAGCGCCTGCTCGATCTGCGGGTGGAGGAAGTCCGAGGAGGTGACGAGGAAGTTGATGTCGGGGTTGGCCTGCAGCGCGTTGGTCAGGCCGGCGAACGCCTTGTCGGCGTTCCATTCGGTCGAGACGCGGGCCACGACCTCGATCAGGTCGGGATGCTGGTCGACGATGTCGAAGAAGCCGTCGCGGCGCTGGATGGCGTTCACGTCGCCGAGGTCGCCGATCAGGATGCAGGCCTTGTAGGTGCCGCCCATGGCCTTGGCCTCGTCGACCAGGAACTGGACGGTGTCCTGCATGATCTTGCGGTTGTCGGCCTGGATGGCCACCGAATAGGCGTCGCTCTCGGCCGGCGGGCGGTTGAAGTGGACCATCGGGATGCCGGCCTCGTTGGCCGCCCGGATCGCCGGGATGACCGCGTTGGCGTCGGTCTGGATGATCAGGATGCCGTCGACCTCGCGCTCGATCATGGCGCGAACCTGCTCGAACTGGCGGTTGTCGTCGAAGTCCGAGATGGCCTCGAGGGTCTCCCAGCCGCGCTCCGCCGCTTCGGCGCGCATGATCTCGATGCCGGACACCCAGAAGGGCGAGACGAGGCTGTCGAAGAGGAGGGCCACGGTCTTGCCCTCCTGCGCCTTGACCATGATCGGCAGGCCGGCCGTGCCCGCGGCGAGCAGGGCACCCACTGTGAACGAACGACGCGAGACCCTCGGTTCGATTTTACGCATGATCACCTCCCTGGTTGGCACTGAAAGGCGCAGCGGTGGCGGCGCCTTTGGTTGGCTGCTGAGTATACCACTCGGCCCCTCGGCTCAAGTGCCGGCGAAGAGCACGGCAAGAGGCGGCAGGGTCGTTTCGGTCCCATGCCAGGCCGGTGCTGCGGTGGGCGGCCAGTCAGGCGCCCGCGCCGGCCCGGCGGCGGCCGCCGCATCGAGCAGATGCCCCGTCACCGGTCGGTCGAGGCGGAGCGCCGTCGGCTCCGGACGGAGGTTGGCGACCAGCAGGCGGGTCTTTCCGTCCTCCAGCCATGCCAGTCCCGCCACGCCTTCGCCCCCTGTCTCGACCGGCACGCGCTCGGCGCCGCTGGCGGCGCACAGCGCGGCCATGACGTGGAAGACGGGCCAGGTCTCGCCGCTCTCGGAAGCCAGCCCGGAAGGCCCGGCCAGGTGGTTGAGCGACAGGGTCGCGACGCCGCCTTCGGCCATGGCGGTGGCGTAGCCGACGCTCCAGGCGGCGGCGAGGAGACCCCGCTGCCGCGGGTCGTCCTCGGCCATGGCGATCCGCTCGGCCTTCGGGTTGCCGGCGGTGGCCGTGCCGTAGGGGTTGTGGCGCATGGCGATGGCCGACGGCCCGATATGCAGCGCTTTGCCCGGCGCCATCGCAGCCATGCTCAGGAGCACGGCCGGCAAGGCCTCGAGCGTCTCCATCACCGAGCGGTCGTCGGCGGCATGGACGATCGGCGTGGTGGTGCAGGAGATGCCGTCGATGGTCGCGGCCGGCGGGCGCTTGCGGTTCAGCTCGGTGAAGTAGCTGCACATGCCGCCGAGGATGGCGCTCCTCGGGAAGGCCCTGCGCGCCTGGTTGTAGATGTGGCCGAGGTCGGCCACGTCCGGCCAGGGGCCGACCGGCTGGATGCTCTTCAGGTAGGGGGCGGGGCAGGGCAGGACGCGCTCGGGCGCGAGGCCGGCGGCCTTGCAGGCGGCGGCCGCCTCGTCCAGGGCCTCGGCCGGGCGCCGGCCGGCGGGCAGGACCAGCTCGAGCTGCACGGCAGCGCCCAGTCGCTGCGCGAGGCCCGCATAGTCGGCGAGGCTCTGGGCGAAGTCGTCGCTGCCGACCTCCGCGTAGGCGGTGATGAAGGCGGGGCGGAGCCGGGCGGCGGGATTGCTGTCGGAGCCGGCTGCCGCGCGATGCTCCGGCATAACCCCGAGGCCGATCGCCGGCACTCGTCCGGCAACGGTGTCGCCGAGGCGCAGCCCGACGCCGTTCGTCGTGTCGGAGGGCCGGGCAGGCGCGCTGCCCTCGAAGGTGACGGTGATGCGCTGGCGCAGCCGCTGGCCCGGCTCGATCCGGTAGGGCCAGGGATCGAGCAGCGAGCCGACATAGGTCTTGTAGGAGGCGTCGGTCCAGTTGCGCTGGTCCTCCATCTCGAAGATGGTTTCCGGGTCGTGCGGCAGCGCCGCTTCCATCCGGCAGGTGACGAAGAGGCCGGGTGCCATCTCGTGGCGCAGGGCGCGGATGTCGAAGATCGGCTGGCCCGGGCTGATGAGCTCCGGGAAGGTCGTCTCGCTGGCCCTGCCGTCCTTGTGGGTCACGGTGACCGGCTGGCCGGCGACGCCGAGGATCGGGTGGAGGACGACGAAGCCCGTGCGGTTGGTGAGGAAGCCGTTCTTCGCCTCGGCCTCGACCACGACGTCGAGTCGCCCGTCGGCGGCACCGGTGATGGTCTGGCGGTAGTGGTAGTCGATCTCGTCCTGGCGGACGACGCCCTCCAGCTCGACCGTGAAGCCGCTCTCGTCCTGCTCCTGGCGGAGCGTGGTGAGCGCGGCAGGCGGGGTCCGCCAGCTCGCGTCGCGCACGAGGTAGTCGATGCCCCGGATGGCCTCGAGGCGGGCGTAGCGCACATAGCGGACCGCGGCACCCTCGAGGTCGATCGACAGAGGCCCGGCCTCGAGCCGCTGCATCGGGGTCGGCGGCTGCGTCGTGCCGTAGAGGATCGGATCGTCGTTCGCAGCCATGCTGCCTCCCATTGTTCCTTTGTGGTCGCGGCGCGCTCAGCCGCTCTTCTCGAACTGGCGATAGAGCGCATTCGCGCGGGTGAGATGATCGTGCATGGCCGCCGCCGCGGCATCGCCGTCGCCGGCGGCGATGGCATCGAGAATCCGCCGGTGCTCGGCGATGGTCAGGTCCTCCGCACCCGGCAGCCGCACCAGTTGGACATAGTAGCTGCCGAGCCAGTCGAACATGGCCTCGATGAGGGCCGGGAAGATCGGATTGCCGACCATGGCCGCGATCTCGCGGTGGAACTCCATATCGCGGGGCAGGAACGCATCGGCCTGCTGCCTCGCCGCCTCGTGGGCGGCGAAGCGCTCCTCGAGCCGTGCGACGGCCTCGGGCGTGGCGCGCTCGGCGGCGCGGCTGGCGAGGCCGGTCTCGAGGAAGAGCCGCGCGTCCTTCAGGTGGTCGAGATTGCCCGGCTCGACCTGCAGCAGATGGCGGGTGCTCGCGGCGATCTGCTCGATCACCCGCTCGGCCGAGGGCAGCGCGACCCGCGCCCGCTCGCCATGGGTGATGGTGACGATGCCGTCCCGCTCCAGCGCCTGCAGCGCCTCGCGCACGGCCGGTCGGCCGACGCCGTAGAACTGCATGAGCTCGCGTTCGCTCGGCAACTGGTCGCCCGGCTGGAACTCGCCGGCGCGCAGGCGTTCGAGCAGACGCTCCAGCACTTCCTGGAAGAGCTTGCGACGCTGGATGGGCGCGACGGGGGGCATGGTATGATGTCCTCCTCATCACAACTTGGCGCAACGACGGTCGCTTGCCAAGGACCTCGACGATGGCGAAATGCCCCAATTCGGGGTCGGGCACCGTCCCTATATATGCGCGTGTGCAGTGCAGCGGATTTCCGGAGCTGAACGCCAGTGACCCCGACGCCCGAACCCGGCACCGAGAAGGCCCCCGGCAATGGCACGCCAGGCCCGATCGATTGGGCGGCCCTGGCGGTCGCCGCGGTGCGCACGCACCTGGGGACGCCGGACGACGGGCTGGACCCGGCGGAGGCCGCCCGCCGGCTGGCCGAGCACGGCCCCAACCGCCTGCCGGTTGCGCCCGGGCGGCCAGCCTGGCGGCGCCTGCTGGCCCAGTTCGACAATCTCCTGATCTATGTCCTCCTGGCCGCTGCAGTGCTCGCCGGCACCTTCGGTCATGCGGTCGATGCCGCCGTCATCCTCGCCGTCGTCCTCGCCAATGCGATCATCGGCTATGTTCAGGAGGGTAGGGCCGAGGACGCCCTGACCTCGATCCGCTCGATGATCGACCCGGAGGCCACGGTCCTGCGGGGCGGCGAGCGGTTCGCCGTCGCGGCCGAGGCGATCGTGCCGGGCGATCTCGTGCTGCTGGAGGCGGGAGACCGGGTGCCGGCCGACCTGCGCCTCGTCCGCACCCGCAACCTGGCGATCGACGAGGCCGCTCTCACGGGCGAGTCGGTGCCGGTCGAGAAGTCGGTCGAGCCGACCGCCGCCGGGGCCGTGCTGGGCGAGCGTCGCTCGATGGCCTTCTCCGGCACGCTGGTCACGGCGGGACAGGGGCAGGGCCTCGTGGTGGCGACGGGCAGCCGGAGCGAGCTCGGCCGGATCAGCGCGATGATCGGCCGGGTCGAGGAGCTGAAGACGCCGCTCCTGCGGCAGATGGACCAGTTCGCCCGGCGCGTGACCTTCGTCGTGCTGGCCGTCTCCGGCCTGGTTTTCGTCCTGGCGCTGCTTCGCCAGATGCTCGCGTTGGACGAAGCCTTCATGGTGGTGGTCGGCCTCTTCGTCGCCGCCATTCCGGAGGGCCTGCCGGCGGTGATGACCATCACGCTCGCCATCGGCGTGCAGCGCATGGCGGCCCGCCACGCCATCATCAGGCGCCTGCCGGCGGTCGAGACCCTGGGTGCGGTCTCGGTGATCTGCTCGGACAAGACCGGCACGTTGACCCGCAACGAGATGACCGTGCGCTCGGTCGTGACGGCCGAGGGCATGGTCGAGGTCGCCGGCAGCGGCTACGTGCCGGAGGGCGCCTTCTGGCAGGACGGAGCCGCCTTCGATCCGGGGACCAGCCCGACACTTCAGGCGCTGGCCGAGAGCGGGCTGCTCTGCAACGACGCGGATCTTCTCCGGCGCGACGGCGGCTGGCAGATGACCGGCGATCCGATGGAGGGCGCACTGCTGGCGTTCGCCATCAAGGCCGGCCTCGACCCGGCGACGCATCGCCGCCGGCTGCGCCGCCAGGACGCCATTCCCTTCGATGCCGCACATCGCTTCATGGCGACGCTGCATGTGGAGGGGGCGGGCGATCCCAGGCGGGTGCTGGTCAAGGGGGCGCCGGAACGGCTGCTGGAGATGTGCGGCACGGTGCTCACCGCCACCGGTACGGAGCCGCTCGACCACGCGGCCTGGCAGCAGCGGATCGCGGAGCTGGCCGAGCGTGGCGAGCGGGTGCTGGCCTTCGCCTGCAAGCCGTGGCACGAGGGCGATGGCATCGACCACGCCGACCTCGACGACGGGCTCGTGCTGATCGGCCTTGCCGGCTTCATCGACCCGCCCAGGGACGAGGCGATAGCAGCGGTCGAGAGCTGTCATGCGGCCGGCATCCGAGTCGTCATGATCACCGGCGACCACGCGCTCACCGCGCGCTCGATCGCCCGCCGCCTCGGCCTGGCCGAGAATCCCGTCGTGCTGACGGGTCGCGACCTCGACGCCATGGACGACGCGGCGCTCGGTCGGGCGGCGCTCGAGACGCATGTCTTCGCCCGCACCACGCCGGAGCACAAGCTCCGTCTCGTCCAGGCGCTCCAGGCGGCCGGGCTGACCGTCGCCATGACGGGGGACGGGGTCAACGACGCGCCGGCCCTCAAGCGCGCCGACGTGGGCGTGGCGATGGGCCGCAAGGGGACGGCCGCGGCCCGGGACGCCAGCGAGATGGTGCTCGCCGACGACAATTTCGCCTCCATCGTGGATGCCGTGCGGGAGGGCCGGACGGTCTACGACAACCTGACCAAGGTCATCGCCTGGACCCTGCCCACCAATGGCGGCGAGGCGCTGACGATCATCGTCGCGGTGCTCGCCGGCCTCGCCTTGCCGATCACGCCGGTGCAGATCCTCTGGGTCAACATGGTGACGGCCCTCGCCCTCGGGCTCACCCTGGCGTTCGAGCCGACCGAGCCCGGCACCATGGCGCGGCCGCCGCGGCCGGCGGGCGAGCCCCTGCTCGAGCGCGACGTGGTCTGGCGCGTCTTTTCGGTCTCGGTGCTCTTCGTGATCGGCGCCTACGGCGTCTTCTACTGGAGCATCTCGCGGGGCCTGCCGATCGAGGCCGCGCGGACACTGGTCGTCAACGCGATCGTCGCGATGGAGATCTTCTATCTCTTCAGCGTCCGCTACGTGCACGGCGCCTCGCTGAGCTGGCGGGGCATGCTCGGCACCCGGGCGGTGCTCATCGGTGTCGCCACCGTGACCGTGCTGCAGGTGGCGTTCACCTATGCACCATGGCTGCAGCTGGCGTTCGACACGCGCGCGCTCGCGGTAGCGGACGGACTCGTGGCCGTGGCGGTGGGCGTGGCGCTCTTTGTCGTCGTCGAGGTCGAAAAGATCGTGCGTTCCCGGGCCTGCGGGGCTATGCGACACGGCAATTGAAACCCGAGGAAGTGCACGACCGATGTTGCATGTCGACATACCGACCCTTGCCGAGATCAGCAGGCTGGCCGAGGCGCGGGGCGAGGCCCGCATCTCGATCTACCTGCCGACCACGCCCCTGACGCAGGAGGCCGAGGCCGACCGCATCGCCCTGAAGAACCTGGGCGATGCGGCCATCGAGCAGCTCACGGAAGCCGGTTGCGACAAGCGGCAGATATGGCCGATCGAGGAGCAGCTCGAGGCGCTGCACGACGACGACGAGTTCTGGCGGCTGCAGGCCCGCAGCCTGGCGGTGTTCCTGACGCCCGAGCGGCACTGGACGTTCCGGCTGCCGAACAGCCTGCAGGCCACCGTGCAGGTTTCCGACCGCTTCCATCTCAAGCCGCTGCTGCGGGCCGTGACCTTCCCCAACGAGGCGCTCGTGCTGGCGCTCTCGCAGAACGAGGTGCGGTTGGTCGAGGTGTTCGCCGAGCTGCCGCCGCAGGAGGTCAAGGTGCCCGGCATGCCGAAGGACGCGCCGAGCGCCGTCGGCAAGGCGACGATCGGCCATCGCTCGCCGGCCGGCCGGCTGCACGGCTCGGAGGGCGAGAAGGTGCGTCTGCGGCAATTCGCGCGGGCGGTGAACGGCGCCCTGCGCCCGCTCCTGTCGGGCCGCGAGACGCCGCTCGTCCTGGCCTCCACGCGACCGGTCGACGACATCTTCCGCTCGGTCAACACCTACCCGCATCTCGTCGACCCGCAGATCACCAAGAGCCCGGACAAGATGACGGATCTCGAGCTGGCGGAGGCGGCGCGGCCGCTTCTGGACCAGTTCTACGCGGCCCAGGTCGAGGAGCTGCGACAGCTCTACGCCGTCCGCGACAGCCAGGGCCGGGCGACCACCGACATCGCCCAGGCGGCGCGCGCCGCCACCTTCGGCGCCATCGATTCGCTCCTGGTCGACATCGACGACGTGGTGCCCGGCTGGGTCGACGAGACCGACGGCGCGGTGCGCTTCGCCGACGGCGAGGATGCCACCTCGTATGGCGTGGTCGACGAGATCGCGGTGCGGGCGATGGGCAATGGCGCCAGGGTGCTGGGCGTGCGCAAGGCCGACCTGCCGGAGGGTGCGTCGCTGGCCGCGATCCTGCGCTACCCGCTCTAGCGCGGCGGCATCGCCGTGCCCCGGCTCGACCGTGCCTACAAGGTGGCGGAGATGCGCCGGCAGGCGCGGCGCGTGCTGCCGCGCCCGGTCTTCGACTTCGCCGATGGCGGGGCGGAGGACGAGCGGACGCTCGGGCGCAACGAGGCTGCCTTCGAGGACGTCTCGCTGCTGCCGCGGCCGCTCGAGGGGGCGGCGGAGCGGGATCTCTCGATCGAGCTCTTCGGCCGCCGCCTCTCGATGCCCCTGATGATCGGGCCGACCGGCCTCGCCGGGCTCTTCTGGCCCGGCGGCGAGCTCTGCGCCGCGCGGGCCGCGACCGCGGCCGGCACGGCCTACTGCCTCAGCCACGGCTCGGTCTGCACCCTGGAAGCGCTGGCCGAGACCGGTGCGGCGCCACGCTGGATGCAGGTCTTCGTCTATCGCGACCGGGGCTTCACCCGCGAGCTGACGGATCGCGCGGCCGCCGCCGGCTATGACGCGCTGGTGCTGACCATCGACAACCAGCTCCTCGGCAAGCGCGAGCGCGACATCGTCAACGGCTTCGGCATCCCGCCGCGCTTCGCCCCGCTCGATCTCCTGGGCATGGCGACGCGGCTGCCCTGGCTCTGGCGGATGCGCGACGTGCTGAGGACGCTCACCTTCGGCAACTATGTCCGCGCCGGCCGGCCCTCCGACATCCGCACGCTCGCCGGCAGCATGGCCGGCCTGCTCGACCCGGCGATGAGCTGGCGGGACGTCGAGGCGCTGCGTCAGCACTGGCAGGGCCCCCTGGTGCTCAAGGGGGTGCTGCACCCGGACGAGGCGCGGCGGGCCATCGAGCACGGCATCGACGGGATCATCGTCTCGAACCACGGCGGCCGCCAGCTCGACGGGGCGGCCGCCTCGCTCGATGCCCTGCCGCGGATCGTCGAGGCCGTCGAGGGGCGCATGGCCGTCCTGCTCGACGGCGGCGTGCGCCGCGGCAGCCACGTGCTCAAGGCCCTGGCGCTGGGCGCCACCTGCTGCCTGATCGGCCGCCCGCAGCTCTGGGGCCTGGCGGTCGGCGGCGAGGCGGGCGTGGCCAGGGTCCTCGAGCTGCTGCGCCAGGAGCTCGACCGCGCCATGGGGCTCTGCGGCGTCGGGCGCATCGCCGACATCGGCCCGGAGCTCCTGGCCGGCCCCGGCAACGCGATCATTCCAAAGGACAGAAGAACATGATCGACGAAGTCCCGCTGCTGACCATCCGCCGCCGCTTCAGCCGGCCGAGCGCCGACCAGGTGGCGGCCTTCCAGGGGCTGCCGACAGGCTTCGTCGCCGATGCGCTGCTGGCGGCACGGGGCGGTGGCAAGAGCGCCCTCGACGGGCGGGTCAAGCCGATTGCCGAAAGCGGCCCGTTCTGCGGCGTCGTGGTGCCCTGCGAGGCCGGCCCGGCTGACAATCTAGCCGTCTTCGGCGCTCTCGATATCGCCCAGCCGGGCGACGTGGTCATCGCCGGCACCGACTTCTTCACCGAGGCCGCGATCATCGGCGATCTCCTGCTCGGCATGCTGCAGAACAAGGGTGTGGTGGCTTTCGTCACGGACGGCTTCGTGCGCGACATCGTCGGCCTTCGGGCCGTCGGCCTGCCCTGCTATGCGTCGGGTGTCACGCCGAACTCGCCGGCGAAGAACGGGCCGGGCACGGTCGGCCTGCCCGTCCAGGTGGGCGGCGTCCTCGTCGGGCCGGGCGACATCGCGGTCGGCGACGAGGACGGCGTGGTGGTGGTGCCGCACGCCATGATCGCCGCCACCATCGACAAGCTGCCGGCGATCAAGGCGGCCGAGGCGACCATGGACGCGCGGGTCAAGGGCGGGCTGAAGCAGCCCGATTTCTGGGCGGCGCTGAGCGGCTCCGGGCGGTTTCGCGAGGTCGACTGAGCCCCGGGCGATGGCGTCTCATCCGGTCGTGCCCTGGAATGGTGACAGGATCGTATTCCTAGCACAGGCAGCGCGCGAAGGCAAGCCCGTCTCCGGTTCGCTCGGCATTTCTCGATTTCCTGGCCGACCAGCCGCCGAGAGAAGCTGCACGAGGAGCGAAAAAGCCGGCTGCGACAAAGGCTTGGCTGCCGCCGGGTTCGTTGGCGAGAACGCGGGTTCGTTCGTCGATTCCTCGGGTTCGGTCGTCGTTTTGCCGGGATCGTTCGTCGAATCGCCGGGTTCGCTCGTCGGCGCCTGTTGCAGGAATCGCGACATTTCGGCTCGAATGTCGCATCAGACGCGCCATAACGATTGCTTATGGCGCGTCTGATGCGACATCGGCGGCGCGAATGTTGCAGAATATGCGCCAACCCGAGCCGAAATGTTGCATCGGACGCACCAACCCGAGCGCTCGCGCGCGCTTTTCGGGCCGGCGAGGCGGCTTGGGGGCGATCGCGTCGAGGGTGCCATAAGCGTTCGTGATGGGGCCCTTGGACGGGACCTGGGGAGCTGGGGGTGTCTGCAACGACCGACAGCTCGATCCAGAAGGGGATGCGGCATGGCTGAGCTCACCGGCGGCTGCCTTTGCGGCAAGGTTCGAATCGTGGCGTCGGGGCGGCCCTATCGGGTCGGCCTTTGCCACTGCCTCGATTGCCGCAAGCATCATGGCGCCCTTTTCCAGGCAACCGCGATCTTCCCCGAGGAGGCGGTGACGATCGAGGGCGAGACCCGCGACTATGCCGGGCGGTGCTTCTGCCCCCGCTGCGGCTCGTCGGTCTTCGCCCGCACCGGCGACGAGATCGAGGTGAGCCTGGGGTGCCTCGATTCCCCCGATCAGCTGATGCCGACCTACGAGAGCTGGATCGTCCGCCGCGAGGCCTGGCTGCCGCCTTTTCCGCTCAGGCGAAGCTACGTACGTGATCGCGAGGCCACCGGTCGCTTCGAGACGTAGGTTTCAAGCCCGGTCGCGGCGGCGCAGCACGGCCAGGATCAGGGCGCACATGGCGAGGAGCTGGAAGCCGGCGCCGGCTAGGTGGGAGTATTCCCACTGCGCCCGCAGCGCCTCCCAGGTCTCGGGCTGCACCGTCCAGCTCTCGGTCGCCCGGTTGGCCGGGAAGGTCCAGACCCAGAAGACGACCTGCGCCGCGATCAGGCTGGCCAGGGCGACGAGCGTCGGCCGGGCGACGCGGCCCTGCCGGCGGTGAAGGTAGAGGACCCAGAGGATGCCGAGGAGCTGGACGGCCAGCACGATGGCCAGCCGGTTCCAGCCGAGATAGATGGCCTGCGCCGTGAAATAGGCGTCGCGCGCCATGACGATCTTGTTCGGCAGCGCATAGGCATGGGCGAGGGCGCCGCCCAGCGCCATGGCCGTCGCCAGCAGGGCGACGAAGAAGGCGGTGTCACGGAAAATCGAGCGGTCGGATTCTGCCATGGCTCGCGCCGGCGTGCTGTTGCCGGAGAGCTTCAACCGCCGGCACCGCACGGGGTTCCCGGCGCGGAGCGGCGCTACCGGCCGCGGCTGGCGAAGCGGACGGCTTCCTCGGCGGCGCGGATGAGGGCGCGGGCCTTGTTGCAGCTTTCCTGGTACTCGGCCTCGGGGTCGCTGTCGGCGACGACGCCGCCGCCGGCCTGGACGTACACGGTGCCGTCCTTGACGAGCGCCGTGCGCAGCGCGATGCAGGTGTCCATGTTGCCGTCGGCCGAGAGGTAGCCCACGGCACCGGCGTAGAAGACCCGGCGCTCGGGCTCGAGCTCCTCGATGATCTGCATCGCCCGGACCTTGGGCGCACCCGAGGTGGTGCCGGCGGGAAAGCCGGCGAGGAGGGCGTCGATGACGTCGCAGTCGGGGCGCAGGTTGCCCTCGACGTTCGAGACGATGTGCATGACGTGGCTGTAGCGCTCGACCACCATCTTCTCGGTGACCTCGACCGAGCCGATCTCGGCGACCCGGCCGACATCGTTGCGGCCGAGGTCGAGCAGCATCAGGTGCTCGGCCAGCTCCTTGGGGTCCGCCAAGAGCTCCTCGGCCAGGGCCACGTCCTCGGCGGCGTCGTGGCCGCGCCGGCGCGTGCCGGCGAGCGGGCGGACGGTGACCCGGCCGTCGCGCACGCGGACCAGGATCTCCGGGCTCGAGCCCACGAGCGTGGCGCCGTCGAGGTCGAGCAGGAAGAGGAAGGGCGAGGGGTTGAGGCGCCGGAGCGCCCGGTAGAGCGCCATGGGCGGCAGGGTGAACGGCACGGTGAAGCGCTGCGACGGCACCACCTGGAAGATGTCGCCGGCGAGGATGTACGCTTTCGCCCGCTCGACCATCCGGTGATAGCCCTCGCGGGTCATGTTGGAGACCGCCTCGGGCGGCGGGCCGGCATGCGCCGGCTGCGCCGGCCCGATGCCGCGCGCCATGTCGGCGACCGCGTCGGCCAGGCGCTCGAGCGCCAGGTCGTAGGCCCGGTCCGCGTCCAGCCCGGCCTCCGGGTAGACCGGCGTGACGATCGTGACGATGTCCTTGATGTTGTCGAAGATGGCGATCAGCGTCGGCCTGAGGAAGACGGCGTCGGGCAGGCCGATCCGGTCGGGATTGGTCTCCGGCACCGGCTCGACCAGCCGGATCATGTCGTAGGCGAGAAAGCCGAAGAGCCCGGCCGCCATCGGCGGCAGCTCGTCGGGCACGTCGATGCGGGTCTCGGCGAGCAGCGAGCGCAGGCTCTCCAGTGTGGGCAGCTTCTCGGGCTGGAAGTCCAGCCGGTCGATCCGGCAGCGGCGGTTGATCTCGGCCTGCTTGCCGTGGCAGCGCCAGACGAGGTCGGGCTTGGTGCCGATGATCGAGTAGCGGCCGCGGACCGCACCACCCTCGACGCTCTCCAGAAGGAAGCTGTAGGGGCGCCCGTCGGTGAGCTTGAGCATGGCCGAGACGGGGGTCTCGAGGTCGGCCACCAGCGTCGTCCAGACCACCTGGCTCCGGCCGGCCTCGTAGGCGGAGCGGAAGGCCGCCCGGGGCGGCAGGACCTCTTCGAAGAAGGCCACGGCGAAAGCTCCAGCGTCAGAATTCGTCGGCGGGGAAGAGCGAGGCGATCGCCGCCTCGTTGACCTCGACCGGATAGCGACGGCGCAGCGCCGCCTCGTACTGGATCAGCACGTCGTTGCGGAGGGCCGCGGTGAGCTGCTCCCTGAGCTCGGGCTGGTCGCCCTCCGGCACCACGATCGCGTCGGTGCGCAGGATGGCGCTGCCGTTGCGGGTGGCCACCGGCTCGCGTGCGAGGTTGCCCTTGTCGGTGGCGAAGAGGGCTTCGACCGCCTCCGGCGTCAGGCCGGCCTCGCTGCCGTCTGCCGCCCGCCCGATCGGGCCGAACCGGCGGAGCGTGACCTCGTCGCCGAGCCCGGCAGCAATCGTCTCCAATGTCCGCCCGGAGCGGGCGTCGGCCATGATCGCCTCGACGCGCTCGGTGGCGAGGCGCTGCCGTTCCTCCTGCCGCCAGAGCGCGGCCACGTCGTCGCGGACCTCGTCGAGCCGGCGCGGGCGGCTCGGCTCGCTGGCGTCGACGCGGAACATGTAGAAGGTGCCGCCCGGGGTCTCCTCGAGCAGGGACGTCTCCTCCAGCGGTGCCGCGAAGATGGCGGCGAGGATCTCGGGCGATGGTGCCCCGCCCTCGACCGGGGCACCCGTGGCGTCGCGGCCCTGGGCGTCGATCGCCTGAAAGCGCCTGGCCGTGGTGCCGACGGCCAGGGCCGCCTCCTCGAGGCTCTCGCCGGCGGCGATGCCGTCGTCCAGGGCGCTCGCCAGATCGGGGAGCTGGTCGATGGCGCGGTCGAGCGCGAGGTCCCGGCGGATCTCGTCCCTGGCGTCCTCGAAGCTGCGGACGGTCTCGGGCTCGACCTCGATCAGGCGGAAGAGATGCCAGCCGAAGGCGCTCTGCACGGGCTCGCTGACCTCGTCCGGCCCGAGCGCGAATATGGCGTCGGCGAACTCGGGCGGCAGGTCTTCCCGGGCCGTCGGGCCGAGCGGGCCATAGGTCAGGCCCCGGTCGGCCATGCTGTCGGCCAGCTCGGCGAAGACGGCACCTTCCTCGAGCGCCAGGCGGGCCTCTTCGATGGTCTCGCGGTCGCTCGCCAGCAACTGGCCGACGCGGCGCCGCTCGGGCGTGGTGTAGAAGTCCGCCCTCGCCTCGTACTCCTCGCGCAGCCTCGCCTCGTCGATCTCGATCTCGTCGACGATGTCGTCGGCGGTGAGGGTGACCAGGGTCACGGTCCGGTATTCCGGCGCCTGGAAGGCGTCGATGTTCTCCTCGAGGAACGCCTCGAGCTCGGCGTCGGTCGGCTCGGGGGCGGTCATGGCATCGCTCGCCACCTCGAGCAGGGTGCCGCTGCGGGTCTCGCCGCGCCAGGCGCCGAGGCGCTCGACCAGCACCGATGGCGCCGCGATCGAGCCCGTGAGGGCATCCAGGACGCGCGCCCGGCCGATATCGGCGCGCACCTGCTCGACATACTGGGCCTCGCCCAGGCCGAGCGAGCGGAGGTACATGTCGAAGCGCGCGCGATCGAGGTTGCCGTCCGTGGCGAAGCGCTGGTCGTTGCGGATGGCGGCCGCCACCTCGGCGTCGGAGACGCCGATGCCGAGATCCCGCCGGTGCTGGTCGACGAGCGCTCTGGCGATGACGTTCTGCAGGCTGCGGTTGAGGATGCCGAGCGATGCCGCCTGGCGCCGGTCGAGCGTGGCGCCGAACTGCTCGCCGAAGGCGCGGCGGTCGATCTCGAAGGCGCGGTCGACCTCCTGGAGCGGCACCTCGATGTCGCCGACCTGCACGGCGATGGCGATGTCCTGCCGGCCGAAGAACGTGTCGCCGATGCCCCAGACGGCGAAGCTGGCAATGAGGACCAGGAGGAGCGCGCGGACGAACCAGCTGTTGGCGCGCTTGCGCATCGCATCGAGCATGACGGAAGGAACCCTTAAAAGACGCGCCCGGACACTATTGATTGACGACGCCGGCGGCAATCCTCAAGGCGCGGCAGCGTGGCTTCGGGCTGCCTGCCGGCACCTTGGACAGGCCCGAATCGCTGTGCTAGAAGCCGCGCGTTCCCGCAATCGGTGAGAGGGCTGGATGCCTTTGGCACGTCCGGTGGTGCTCGGCAATTGGAAGATGAACGGGCTGCGGGCCGACGGTCTGGCATTGGCCGGGCGGCTCGACGCGCGTGCCGCGCATGCGAGCGGCACGCTCGGCATCTTCCCGCCGGCGACGCTCGTCGCGGCGGTGGCCCAGAGGCTCGCCCGGAGCCGCGTCCTCGTCGGCGGGCAGGACTGCCACCCGGCCGAGAGCGGCGCCTTCACCGGCTCGATCAGCGCCGCCATGCTCGCCGATGCCGGCGCGCGCGCGGTCATCGTCGGCCACTCCGAGCGTCGGCACGGGCTCGGCGAGACCGATGCCGAGGTCAAGGCCAAGGGCGAGGCGGCGCTCGCCGCCGGGCTCATGGTCGTGCTCTGCATCGGCGAGACCGAAGCCGAGTACGTGGCCGGGGAGCGGCATGCGGTGCTGGTGCGCCAGCTCGACGGCAGCCTGCCGAGTGGCGCGACGGCCGAGAGGCTGGTCGTCGCCTACGAGCCCGTCTGGGCGATCGGCACCGGCCGCACGCCGAGCCTCGCGGAGATCGCCCGGACCCACGCCGAGCTGCGCGGCCTGCTCGCCGGGCGGCTGGCCGACGGGGCCGAGGTGGCGCTCCTCTATGGCGGCTCGGTCAAGCCGGACAATGCCGCCGACATCATGGCCATCGAGGCGGTCGACGGCGCCCTCGTCGGCGGCGCCAGCCTCGACGCGGATTCGTTCTGGAGCATCTATGCGGCCGGCGGCGGGACCTGATCCCGAGCCGCAGCGCGAAAGACCTGAAAAAATGACCACGATCCTTCTCGTCATCCATCTCCTGATCGCCCTCGCCCTCGTCGGCGTCGTCCTGATCCAGCGCAGCGAGGGCGGGGCGCTCGGCGGGCTCGGCGGCACCGCCATGGGTGGCGTCATGAGCGGCCGCGGCACCGCCAACCTGCTGACCCGGGCGACGGCGATCCTCGCCACGGGCTTCATGGTGATGAGCCTCCTGCTCGCCTATGTCGCCAGCGGCGGCAGCGGCCCCGTCTCGATCCTCGACGGGCCGAACCCGTTCGAGCCGGCACCGGTCACCGAGCCCGCGGAGCCGGCACCGCCGGCCGCCCCGGCGGCGCCGGTCGCCAACTGAGGCCTTGCCGGGAAGACGATTCGCCGGGCCGCCGACTCGCCACGGCGCGGCCTTTGCGCTTGCCCTTGTGAAGCGTTGCATGGATAGTTTCGATTGATGCCTCGCTTCGTCTTTATCACCGGTGGTGTTGTTTCCTCGCTCGGCAAGGGCCTTGCCGCGGCTGCCTTGGGCTCGCTCCTCCAGTTGCGCGGCTATCGCGTCCGGCTGCGCAAGCTCGACCCCTACCTGAACGTCGACCCGGGCACGATGTCGCCCTACCAGCACGGCGAGGTCTTCGTCACCGACGACGGGGCGGAGACCGATCTCGACCTCGGTCACTACGAGCGCTTCACCGGCGTGCCGGCCCGCGCCTCGGACAGCGTCTCCTCCGGGCGCATCTACTGGACCGTGCTGACCCGCGAGCGGCACGGCGACTATCTCGGCGGCACGGTGCAGGTGATCCCGCACGTCACCAACACCATCAAGGAATACATCCAGAAGGACGTCGAGGACGCGGACATCGTGCTCTGCGAGATCGGCGGCACGGTCGGCGACATCGAGGGCCTGCCGTTCCTCGAGGCCATCCGCCAGCTCGCCAACGAGCTGCCGCGCGGCGAGGTCGCCTTCCTGCACGTCACGCTCGTCCCCTACATCCGCTCGGCCGGCGAGCTGAAGACCAAGCCGACCCAGCACTCGGTGCGCGAGCTGCGCGCCATCGGCATCCAGCCGGACATCCTGCTCTGCCGCTCGGAGCGCGAGCTCTCGCTCGAGGCCCGGCGCAAGATCGCGCTCCAGTGCAGCGTGCGCGAGGACGCGGTGATCCCGGCCTATGACGCCGAGACCATCTACGAGGTGCCGATCCGCTACCACACCGAGGGCCTCGATGCCGGTGTTCTCAGAGCGCTCGGGCTCGAGCCGGGGCCGGCGCCCGACCTCGGCCCGTGGCACGAGATCGTCAGTCGGGTGACGCGGCCCGAGGGCGAGGTCAAGGTCGCGGTGGTCGGCAAGTACACCGGCCTCATGGACGCCTACAAGAGCCTCAACGAGGCGCTGATCCACGGCGGCATCGCCAATAATGTGCGGGTCGTGCTCGACTGGATCGACGCCGAGCACTTCGTCGCCGTGGACCAGACCGACCGGCTGCAGGGGGTGAACGCCATCCTCGTGCCCGGCGGCTTCGGCGAGCGGGGGGCGGAGGGCAAGATCGCCGCCGTCACCTATGCGCGCGAGCAGGGCCTGCCGTTCTTCGGAATCTGCTTCGGCATGCAGCTCGCCTGCATCGAGGCGGCGCGCAACCTCGCCGGGATGACTGGTGCGAGCTCGACCGAGTTCGGCCCGTGCGCCGACCCGATCGTCGGCCTGATGACCGAGTGGCAGCGGGCGGGCGACGTCGAGCGGCGCCGGGCCGACGACGATCTCGGCGGCACCATGCGGCTCGGCGCCTATCCCTGCGACCTGGCGTCCGGCAGCCTGGTCCGCCGCATCTACGGCGTCGACCGGATCGACGAGCGCCACCGGCACCGCTACGAGGTGAACATCGCCTACAAGGAGCGGCTGGAGGCCGCGGGCCTGTGGTTTTCCGGCATGTCGCCCGACGGGCGCCTGCCGGAGATCGTCGAGCTGCCCGGCCATCCCTGGTTCGTTGGCGTCCAGTTCCACCCGGAGCTGCGCTCGCAGCCGATGCGCCCGCACCCGCTCTTCGCCGATTTCATCCGCGCCGCGCGCGACCAGTCGATCCTGGTCTGAACCAAGAGGGGTAAGCCATGCAGGATGTCGAGGTCGGTCGGGTCGTCATCGGGCAAGCGCGACCGCTCGCCCTGATCGCCGGCCCGTGCGCGATCGAGAGCCGCGAGCACGCGCTGATGATGGCCGAGCGGCTGGTCGAGATCACGGACCGGCTCGGCCTGCCCTTCGTCTTCAAGAGCTCGTTCGACAAGGCCAACCGGACGAGCGCGGCGAGCGCGCGCGGTGTCGGCCTCGCCGAAGGCATCGCCATTCTCGGCGAGGTGAAGAGCCGCTTCGGCTGCCCGGTGCTCACCGACATCCATGACGCCGGCCAGTGCGCGCCGGTCGCCGAGGTGGTCGACATCCTGCAGATCCCGGCCTTCCTCTGCCGGCAGACCGACATCCTCGAGGCCGCCGCCCGGACGGGGGCCGTGGTCAACGTCAAGAAGGGCCAGTTCCTCGCCCCCTGGGACATGAAGAACGTCACCGCCAAGCTCGAGCAGTTCGGGGCGAAGCGCATCCTCGTGACCGAGCGGGGGGCCTCCTTCGGCTACAACACGCTGGTCTCCGACATGCGCGCCTTGCCGGAGCTCGCCGCCACCGGCTGGCCCGTGGTCTTCGATGCGACGCACTCGGTGCAGCAGCCGGGCGGGCAGGGCGGGACCAGTGGCGGGCAGCGCCAGTTCGTGCCGGTGCTGGCGCGGGCGGCCGTGGCGATCGGCGTGGCGGCTGTGTTCATCGAGACGCACGACCGCCCGGAAAAGGCGCTCAGCGACGGCCCCAACATGGTGCCGCTCGACAAGCTCGCGGCCTTGCTCGAAGACCTGATGGCCTTCGACGGCCTGGCCAAGTCGCGACCCACCCTCGTGCTCGGATGAGACGGATCATGCAGGACACCGAGATCGTCAGCATTCGCGGTCGGCAGATCATGGACAGCCGCGGCAACCCGACCGTCGAGGTCGATGTCGGCCTCGATTGCGGGGCCATGGGCCGGGCAGCGGTGCCGTCCGGCGCCTCGACCGGCTCGAGGGAGGCGCTCGAGCTGCGCGACGGCGACAAGAGCCGCTACCTCGGCAAGGAGGTCCTGCGTGCCGTCGACGGGATCAACGGCGAGATCACCGACGCCATCCTCGGCATGGACGCCACCGACCAGATCGCGGTCGACCGGGCGATGCTCGAGCTCGACGGGACCGACAACAAGGGCAGGCTGGGGGCGAACGCCATCCTCGGCGTCAGCCTCGCGGTCGCCAAGGCGGCGGCGGCGGCCTCGGGCCTGCCGCTCTATCGCTATCTCGGCGGCGTCGGCGCCCGGGTGCTCCCGGTGCCGATGATGAACGTCATCAATGGCGGCGCCCATGCCGACAACCCGATCGACATCCAGGAATTCATGGTCATGCCGGTCGGTGCCCCCAGCTTCGGCGAGGCGCTGCGCATGGGCGCCGAGATCTTCCACAGCCTGAGGAAGGCGCTCAAGGACGCCGGCCACAACACCAATGTCGGCGACGAGGGCGGCTTCGCGCCGGACCTGCCGAGCGCGGAGGCAGCGCTCGGCTTCCTCGAGCAGGCGGTGGAAGCTGCCGGCTACCGGACGGGCGACGACGTCGTCTTCGCCCTCGACTGCGCGGCCAGCGAGTTCTTCGCCGACGGCCGTTACGACATGGCGGGCGAGGGGCGGAAGGTCGATTCCGCCGGGATGGTCGACTTCATCGAGGGGCTCTGCGCGAGGTTCCCGATCCGCTCGGTCGAGGACGGCCTCGCCGAAGGCGACTGGGCCGGCTGGAAGCTGCTCACCGAGCGGCTGGGCTCGCGCGTGCAGCTCGTCGGCGACGACCTCTTCGTCACCAATGCCGCGATCCTGGCCGAGGGCATCGAGCAGGGCGTCGCCAACAGCATCCTCGTCAAGGTCAACCAGATCGGCTCGTTGACGGAGACCCTCGACTGCGTGCGGCTCGCCATGGCCAGCCGCTATCGCGCGGTGATGTCGCACCGCTCGGGCGAGACCGAGGATGCGACCATCGCCGACCTCGCCGTCGCCACCAATTGCGGCCAGATCAAGACCGGCTCGCTCTCCCGCTCCGACCGGCTGGCGAAGTACAACCAGCTCCTGCGCATCGAGGAGGAGCTGGGCGGCTCGGCGATCTACGCCGGCAATCGGGCCTTTTGAGGCAGGGGGGCAGCACCTTGAGGGTCGACGGTCTCGCCTATCGGAGCTACCGCCTGCGCAAGCAGGCGGTGCGGCACTGGCTCGGCGTGGCCCTCGTTCTCGTGCTCGCCTATTTCGCCTTTCACTCGATCCACGGCAGCCGCGGCCTCTTCGCCTGGATCGATCGCCAGCACGAGCTGGAGACCAGGCGCCTCGAGCTCGCCGACATCCGCGCCGAGCGGCAATGGCTCGAGCAGCGCGTCGAGGCGCTCGGCCCCGACCGGCTGGCCACGGACCTGCTCGAGGAGACGCTGCTCGGTCTCGGCTTCGTCAACGAGAACGAGGTCGTGATTTTCGACGAGCCGCCCCCGCAATAGCGGCTGCTTGGGGCGACCATCAAATTCGTTCCTGCATGGGTTGCATGCATGGCGACCGGCTGGCGCAACCTCGGCGCTTCGCTATAAGTTCACAGCACAGGCTGCAGGAACAACGCAATCGGGAGGGCCGTCGATCCATGAACGCGACCAGGAGCAGCGCCAAGCCGGCGGCCCGCCGGAGCAGCAGGAAATCCCCCGCCGACAACGGGCAGTGGCTCGAGTTCTACCGCGAGATGCTCCTCATTCGGCGCTTCGAGGAGAAGGCCGGCCAGCTCTACGGCATGGGTCTGATCGGCGGCTTCTGCCACCTCTATATCGGCCAGGAGGCGGTCGCGGTCGGCATCCAGCACGCGCTCTCCGACAAGGATTCCGTCATCACCGGCTATCGCGACCACGGGCACATGCTGGTCTGCGGCATGGACCCGCGCAACGTCATGGCCGAGCTCACCGGCCGGGCCACCGGCTACTCGAAGGGCAAGGGCGGCTCGATGCACATGTTCGCCAAGGACAAGCGCTTCTATGGCGGGCACGGGATCGTGGCGGGCCAGGTGCCGCTCGGCACGGGCATCGCCTTCGCCCACAAGTATCGCGAGGACGGAGGTCTCTGCGCCACCTACATGGGCGATGGGGCGACCAACCAGGGGCAGGTCTACGAGAGCTTCAACATGGCGGCCCTGTGGAAGCTGCCGGTGCTCTACGTGATCGAGAACAATCGCTACGGCATGGGCACCTCGCAGGCCCGCTCGTCGGCCGGGCAGAAGCTCTGCGAGCGCGGCGCCGCCTACGGCATTCCGGGCGAGCAGGTCGACGGCATGGATGTCGTGGCCATGCACGAGAAGGCCAAGGAGGTGGTCGCCCACATCCGCGGCGGCGAGGGCCCCTACATCCTGGAGGCCATGACCTACCGCTATCGCGGCCATTCGATGTCGGACCCGGCGAAGTACCGCAAGAAGGAGGAGGTCCAGGAGTTCCGCGAGCACCACGACCCGATCGAGACGCTGCGTCAGCGGATCGTCGAGGGCAAGCTGGCGGCCGAGGACGATCTGAAGGCCATGGACAAGGAGGTCCGCGACATCGTCAACGAGGCGGCCCGCTTCGCCCAGGACAGCCCCGAGCCCGATCCCTCGGAGCTCTGGACGGACATCCTGCTCGAGGCCGAGGTCGCCACCGTCTGAGCCGTGCCACCCCTTGCCCTGCGCCCGCCTCTGGCGGCGATCCATCGAATGATCCGGGAAAGCTGAAATCAATGCCCACGGAAATCCTGATGCCGGCGCTCTCGCCGACCATGACCGAAGGCAACCTTGCCCGCTGGCTGAAGAAGGAGGGTGACAGCATCGCCCCAGGCGACGTCATCGCCGAGATCGAGACCGACAAGGCGACGATGGAGGTCGAGGCGGTCGACGAGGGCACGCTCGGCAAGATCCTTATCGACGAGGGCAGCGAGGGCGTCGCCGTCAACACGCCGATCGCCCTCCTGCTCGGCGACGGCGAGGACAAGTCGGCCCTCGATGGCTATGCAGCCGGCGGCAATGATGCTGCCGAGGCAGCACCGCAGGCCGAGGCGGAGGAGCAGCCCGCCGAGCAGGCGAAGACGGAGCCGCAGCCCAGGCGGCAGGCTCTGCCGACCGAGCCCGTGCAGCCGGAGGAGCCCGAGGTGCCGGCGGGCACCGAGATGGTCAAGACGACGGTGCGCGAGGCGCTCCGGGATGCCATGGCCGAGGAGATGCGCAGGAACGGCGACGTGTTCCTGATGGGCGAGGAGGTCGCCGAGTACCAGGGCGCCTACAAGATCAGCCAGGGCCTGCTCGAGGAGTTCGGCCCGAGGCGCGTGATCGACACGCCGATCACGGAATACGGCTTCACCGGGCTCGGCGTCGGTGCGGCCATGGCAGGGCTCCGCCCGATCGTCGAGTTCATGACCTGGAACTTCGCCATGCAGGCGATCGACCACATCATCAACTCCGCCGCCAAGACGCTCTACATGGCCGGTGGCCAGATGGGCAGCCCGATCGTCTTTCGCGGGCCCAACGGGGCCGCCGCCCGCGTCGCCGCCCAGCACAGCCAGGAATACAGCTCCTGGTACAGCCACTGCCCGGGCCTCAAGGTCGTCTGCCCCTACAGCGCGGCCGACGCCAAGGGTCTGCTCAAGGCGGCGATCCGCGATCCCAACCCGGTGGTCTTCCTCGAGAACGAGGTGCTCTACGGCCAGACCTTCGACGTGCCGAAGCTCGACGACTTCGTCCTGCCGATCGGCAAGGCCAAGATCGTCCGGCCGGGCAGCGACGTCACCATCGTGTCGTTCTCGCTGATGATGACCCGGGCCCTCGAGGCCGCCGAGGCGCTGGCCGAGGAGGGCATCTCGGCCGAGGTGATCGATCTGCGGACCATCCGGCCGCTCGACCGGGCGACCGTGGTGAGGTCGGTGAAGAAGACCAACCGGCTGGTCAGCCTCGAGGAAGGCTGGCCGCAGAGCGGCATCGGCTCCGAGCTGGCCGCGGTGATGATGGAGGACGCGTTCGACTATCTGGACGCGCCGGTCATTCGCGTCACCGGCAAGGACGTGCCGATGCCCTATGCCGCGAACCTGGAGCGCATGGCGCTGCCGCAGACCAAGGACGTCGTCGAGGCGGCCAGGGCCGTCTGCTACAAGAGCTAGAAGAACGCCGGGGAGGTCCACGATGCCAATCAAGATCCTGATGCCGGCGCTCTCGCCGACCATGACCGAGGGCAACCTCGCGAGCTGGCTGAAGAAGGAGGGCGACAGCGTCGCCCCGGGCGACGTCATCGCCGAGATCGAGACCGACAAGGCGACGATGGAGGTCGAGGCCGTCGACGAGGGCCGGCTCGGCAAGATCGTCGTCCCGGCCGGCACCGAGGGGGTCGCCGTGAATGCCGTGATCGGCCTCCTGCTCGAGGAGGGCGAGGAGGAATCAGCACTCGAGGGTGCAGCCGACGGCGGCGCGGATGGCGGCAATGGCGAGGCCAAGGTGGCGCCGCAAGGGGCGCCGCCGGCAGATCCGGCCAGGGCCGAATCGCCCCGGACGGAGGGGCCGAGGGAAGGGGCCGAGAAGGCGGCCGCCGGGCCGGCGCCGGCTGGAGGCTCCGGCAACGGCAGCGGCGAGCGCATCTTCGCCAGCCCGCTCGCCCGACGCATGGCCGAGAAGGCCGGTCTCGATCTGGCGGCGCTCTCGGGCAGCGGGCCGCGCGGCCGGATCGTCAAGGCCGACATCGAGGCGGCCCTGGAGAAGGGCGGCGCCGATGCCGCCCCGGCCAAGGAGAAGGCGGCGGAGAAGCCAGCGGCAGCACCAGCACCAGCCCCGGCGGCGGCCGGCGCCCCGGACGCGCCGCATACGGAGATCGCCCTCTCCAACATGCGCAAGGTGATCGCCCGCCGGCTCACCGAATCGAAGCAGCAGATCCCGCATTTCTACCTCACGGTCGACTGCGAGCTCGATGCCCTGCTCAAGCTCCGGAAGGACCTGAACGAGCGGCCGGGTGCCGACTACAAGCTCTCGGTCAACGACCTGCTCATCAAGGCCTCGGCCATCGCCATCCGGCAGAAGCCGACGGTCAACTCGATCTGGGGCGGCGACAAGCTCTACCAGCTCAGCGATATCGACGTTTCGGTGGCGGTGGCCATCGAGGGCGGCCTGATCACGCCGATCATCAGGAAGGCGGACCAGAAGGGGCTGGCGACGATCTCGGCCGAGATGAAGGATCTCGCGACCCGGGCCAAGGCGGGCAAGCTGAAGCCCGAGGAGTTCCAGGGCGGCGGCTTCTCGCTCTCCAATCTCGGCATGTTCGGCATCAAGGAATTCTCGGCGGTCATCAACCCGCCCCAGGCCAGCATCCTCGCGGTCGGCGCCGGGGAGCAGCGGCCCGTGGTCAAGAACGGTGCCTTGGCCATCGCCACCGTGATGAGCGTGACCCTGTCGGTCGATCACCGGGTCGTCGACGGGGCCTTGGGCGCGGAATGGCTCCAGGCGTTCAAGAAGCTCGTCGAGGATCCGATCAGCCTGATGCTCTAGGCAAGTGGCGGCAGCAGGCGTTCGAGCACGGGGCGATTCGTCGGGTCGAAAGGGTTGATCACGCGGAGACCCTCGAGCACCGCGCCGTTCTGCATGTCCTCGCTCAGGAGGTGCGTGGCGCCGGCGACCGCGGCGCAAATACAAATCAGCGCATCCCAGAATTGGATCTTGTGACGCTCGGTCAGCCGTGCGGCCTTGGCCATTCTGTCGCCGGTCGACGACGGAACGAGCATGGTCGAAGGTATCGTCTCGACGAGCTCCAGGGCGTCGATGTAGCAGTCCGGCCGGCGGCGGCGCACAACCCAGAGGAACTCGCCGAGCACTTGCGCGGGGATCACGGCACCGGCCAGGCCAGCCCGGTCCAAGAGCTCGACTGCCGCGAGCCCCTTGATGCTCTCCGGCTCCAGATGGGCGTAGATCAGGACATTGGAGTCGAAGGACGCGAGCATTCAGTCCTCGATCGGGCCGTATTTGTCTTCCTCGGTGATGTTCCCGACCCGGTAGCCGTCGCCCTTCCGGGCGTGCAGTAGAGCCGACCACCGCTCGTACGCCGTTCGCACCTCGGGATCATCCAGCCGGTTGAGCGGCCGCGGGCTCAGTTGCGCCACGGGCTTGCCCTGGCGGGTGATCACCACGGTCTCGCCGGCCTCGACCTCCTTGATCAGCCGGGAGAACTGCTGGTTGGCATCACGAATGGAGACGGTGCGCATCTTCCAACCTCCATGTAGGACTGTTCTACATATGCGGCACGGGCCTCCGGTTGACAAGTTGGGCGAACCCGCCACAACCAATCGACGTGCCGGGAACGCCACTTCGGGGACCAACGCCATGGCCGACACCTCATTCGACATCGTCATCGTCGGCGGCGGGCCGGGTGGCTATGTCGCCGCCATTCGGGCCGCCCAGCTCGGCCTGAAAACGGCGGTGGTCGAGCGCGAGCATCTGGGCGGGATCTGCCTCAACTGGGGCTGCATCCCGACCAAGGCATTGCTGCGCTCGGCCGAGATCTACGACTATTTCGGCCATGCGGAATCGTTCGGGCTTTCGGTCGAGAAGATCGGCTTCGACCTCGCCAAGGTCGTCAAGCGGTCGCGCGGCGTGGCGAGCCAGCTCAGCAAGGGGGTGGCGCATCTCCTGAAGAAGAACAAGGTCACCGTCTTCGACGGCGCCGGGTCGCTCGCCGGCAAGGGCAAGCTCGCCGTCAAGGCGACGAAGGGCGACGACGTCACGCTGGACGCGAAGCACATCGTCCTCGCCACCGGTGCGCGGGCGCGCCAGCTCCCGGGGCTCGAGACCGACGGCAAGCTGGTCTGGAGCTACAAGGAGGCGATGGTGCCGGACGTCATGCCGAAGTCGCTGCTGGTGGTCGGCAGCGGGGCGATCGGCATCGAGTTCGCGAGCTTCTTCCGCTCGATGGGGGCGGAGGTGACGGTGGTCGAGGTGCTCGACCGGGTGCTGCCGGTCGAGGATGCGGACATCTCCGCCTTCGCCAAGAAGCAGTTCGAGAAGCGCGGCATCAAGTGCCTGACCAAGGCGCAGGTGAAGGGCCTGAAGAAGGGCAAGGACAATGTCACGGCCACCATCGAGGCCGGCGGCAAGAGCCAGGAGCTGACCGTCGATCGGGTCATCATGGCCGTCGGCATCGTCGGCAATGTCGAGAATCTCGGCCTCGACAGGACGGCGGTGAAGGTGGATCGGGCGCACATCGTCATCGACGAGTGGTGCCGGACCGGCGAGCCCGGCGTCTATGCGATTGGTGATGTGGCCGGCCCGCCCTGGCTGGCGCACAAGGCGAGCCACGAGGGTGTCATGTGCGTCGAGCGGATCGCCGGCGTGAAGGGCCTGCACCCGATGGATGTGACGAAGATCCCGGGCTGCACCTACTGCAACCCGCAGGTCGCCTCGGTCGGCCTGACCGAGGCGGCGGCCAAGGAGAAGGGCCACAAGGTCAAGGTCGGCAGGTTCCCGTTCATCGGCAACGGCAAGGCCATTGCACTCGGCGAGCCCGAGGGCATGGTCAAGACCGTCTTCGACGCCGAGACCGGCGAGCTCCTGGGGGCGCACATGATCGGGGCCGAGGTGACCGAGCTGATCCAGGGCTACGTCATCGCCCGGCAGGTCGAGGCGACCGAGCTCGACCTGATGCACACCATCTTCCCGCATCCGACCCTCTCGGAGATGATGCACGAGTCGGTCCTTGACGCCTATGGTCGTGCCATCCACTTCTGAACGGTCGAGGACAGGTCAGGATATCATGGCGACAGTGACGTTGACGCGGCCGATCACCCGCAAGCCCGCCTGGATCAGGGTGAAGGCACCGACCTCGGCGAGCTACCACGAGACCAGGAAGCTGATGCGCGACAAGCGCCTGCACACGGTCTGCGAGGAGGCGGCCTGCCCGAACATCGGCGAGTGCTGGACGCAGAAGCACGCGACGGTGATGATCCTGGGCGACACCTGCACGCGCGCCTGCGCCTTCTGCAACGTCAAGACCGGCCTGCCGCGGGCGGTCGACCCGGAGGAGCCGGCGCATCTGGCCGAGGTCGTCCTCACCATGGGGCTCCGCCATGTGGTCATCACCTCGGTCGATCGCGACGACCTGCCGGACGGCGGCGCCTTCCAGTTCGTGCGCTGCATCGAGGCCATTCGGGCGGCTTCGCCCCTGACCACGATCGAGATCCTGACGCCCGACTTCCTGCGCAAGCCCGGGGCGGTCGAGAAGGTCGTGGCGGCGAGGCCCGACGTCTACAACCACAATCTCGAGACGGTGCCCCGGCTCTACCGCACCGTGCGGCCGGGGGCGCGCTATTTCCATTCGCTGCGCCTGCTGCAGCAGGTCAAGGAGCTGGATCCCGGCATCTTCACCAAATCCGGGGTCATGGTCGGGCTCGGCGAGGAGAAGCGCGAGATCCTCCAGGTGATGGACGACATGCGCTCGGCCGAGGTCGATTTCCTCACCGTCGGCCAGTATTTGCAGCCGACGCCGCGGCACCACGAGGTCGTGCGCTTCGTGCCGCCGGAGGAATTTGCCGGCATCGAGCGGGCGGCACGGGCAAAGGGCTTCCTCATGGTCTCGGCCAGCCCGCTCACGCGCTCGTCGCACCATGCCGGCGCCGATTTCGAGCGTCTGCGCGAGGCCCGCCGGGCACGGGCGGCCGCCTGACGTCGCCATGCCGACCCATGCCGAGCAGCGCCATCTGCCCTATCGGCCGGAGCAGCTCTACGAGCTGGTCGCGGGCGTCGAGCGCTATCCGGAATTCCTGCCCTGGTGCAAGGCGTCGCGCATCACGCGGCGGGAAGGCGACGTGTTCTGGGCGGACCTGGTCATCGCCTTCAAGGTCTTTCGCGAGCGCTTCACCTCGAAGGTGACGCTGATCCCGAAGACCGGTGTCGATGTCGAGTACATCAACGGGCCGTTCCGCTATCTCAACAACCACTGGCGCTTCCTGTCGGTACCCGAGGGTGGCTGCATCGTCGACTTCTATGTCGATTTCGAGTTCCGCTCGAAGATGCTGCAGAGCCTGATCGGCCTGCTTTTCGACCAGGCGGTGCATCGCATGGTGGCGGCCTTCGAGACCCGGGCCGATCAGCTCTACGGCAAGGGCAAGGCGGCGGACGACGGGCTGGAAACGGCCGTTCACTCGCCGAGCTGACGGGGTCAGCCGATCGCCGCCCGTTCCAGCAGGGCTAGCGCCCGCTCGAGGGCAGCGGTGCGGACGGCACGGCGATCACCCTGGAAAGACATGGCGCTCGAGCCTCGGCGGCGCGCCGCGACGCTGCGCGCCGATGAAACCAGGCCGACGGGCTTGGTCGCTGTTGCACCGCCGGGGCCGGCGATGCCGGTGACGGCGATGGCGAGATCCGCCGGGGAGCGGGCGAGGGCGCCTCTCACCATCTCGGCCGCGGTCTCGGCGGAGACCGCGCCGTGGTGCTCGAGCGTGGCGGCGGCGACGCCGAGCATCTCCGTCTTGGCGGCGTTGGAGTAGGTGACGAAGCCGCGGTCGACCACGTCGGAGGAGCCGGCGATCTCGGTCAGGCAGGCGGCGATGAGCCCGCCGGTGCAGCTTTCCGCGGTGGCGAGCGTCAGGCCGCGCTCCCGGCAGCGGGCGAGCAGGCGGGCGGCGGTCTTCAGCGCCGACTCGGGCAGGGCCCCGGTCACAGGGGAAAGCTCAGGCTGACGGTGGCTTGGGCGGCGAGGCCCTCCTCGCGACCGCAGAAGCCGAGGCGCTCGGTGGTCGTCGCCTTGACGCTCACCCGACCCGGGTCGAGCGCCAGCAGGCCCGCCAGGCTCGCCCGCAAGGTGTCGCGATGCGGGCCGATCTTCGGCCGCTCGCCGATGATGGTGAGATCGACATGCTCGATCCGGCCGCCCCGGGCCCGAACGAGCCCGGTCGCGTGATGCAGGAAATGCGCGCTGGCGACGTCCCGCCAGCGCGGATCGGACGGCGGGAAATGGCTGCCGATGTCGCCCTCGGCGATGCCGCCGAGAAGGGCGTCGGTGACCGCATGGAGGGCGACGTCGGCATCCGAATGGCCGGCGAGGCCGCGGTCGTGCGGCAGGGTGATGCCGCAGAGCACGAGCGGGCGGCCCGGGGCGAAGGCATGCACGTCGAAGCCGGAGCCGCTGATCCAGCGGCGCGGCTGTCGGGCGAGGAGGGCTTCGGCTCGTGCCATGTCGGCCTCGGTCGTCACCTTGAAGTTCTCCTCCTCGCCCGCCACGGCCAGCACCGGCACGCCGTCGAGGGCGACGACGCCGGCATCGTCGGTGCAGTCCCGATCGGCATGGCGACGATGGGCCAGGAGCAGCGTGGCGAAATCGAAGCCCTGGGGGGTCTGCGCCCGGCCGAGCCCGTCACGCGGCATCTCGGCCACCACATCGCCATTCGCGTCGACCCGCTTCAGCGTGTCGACCACGGGCAGCACCGGCAGCACCGCCCTGGCGCTGGCGAGACCCTGCCGCACCCGGCCCACGAGGGCAGGCGAGGCGAAGGGGCGGGCGGCGTCGTGGACCAGCACATGGGTCGGCGCCCGTCGGGCCAGCGCCTCGAGGCCGCGCCGCACGCTGGCCTGCCGCGTGGCGCCGCCGATCACCGGCGGCGGCAGCTCGAGCCCCCGCGTCGCCGCGTCATAGAGGTCGTCCTGCCCGGCCCCGATCACCACCTGCAGCTCGCGCAATTCCGGGCAGGCACGCAGGGCGTCGATGGTGCGTCGCAGCATCGGCAGCCCGGCAAGCGCCTGATACTGCTTGGGTCGCTCGCGCCCGAGCCGCAGCCCGCTACCCGCGGCCATGACCAACGCCACACACTCCATCAGCCTTCGCCCGCTCCGGCAATGTCAGGGGGAATGCAGTTTATGTCCGCCGACGCATGCTGGCCAGCGCGCGGGGCCATTGTGCGGTTGCACCATATCCCGTAGATCGTGCACTGCAGATAGGCAGCCTTGCCCGTCTGCCCAAAAAACGGTCATTGCGGGAAATGCTGATGACAGCCATGCAGAGCGGCTTTTCGCCACCGGCCCCGGCGCATCGCCCTGCGGTCGACCCGCTGGTCGTGCTCGAGAACCTGCCGAGCCCGGTGCTGGTGCTCGCCGGGCGCGTGCTGGTCTTCGCCAACCCTGCCGCCGAGCAGCTCTTCTCGCTCGGGCGCTCGGTGCTGCTCGGGCGATCGCTGGACGATCTCCTCGCACCACACAGCACGCTCGCCGCCCTGATCGGCCAGCTCGAGGAGGGCGCCGGCTCGATATCGGAGTATGGCATAGAGCTTGCTTTGCAACGGGGCGTGGTGGTCGCGGTCGATGCGCATATCACGCCCGTTCCGGAAGCCCAGGATCACATCTTGCTCGTGCTTCACCCATGCTCCATGGCGCAGCGGCTCGATCGCATTCCGGCGGGCCGCAGCAATGGCCGGTCGATCGCCGGGCTGGCCGAGACGCTGGCGCACGAGGTCAAGAACCCACTCTCCGGCATTCGCGGCGCCGCCCAGCTCCTCGCACCGTCGCTCGGCGAGGAGGACCGCTCGCTGGTGCAGCTCATCTGCGACGAGACCGACCGCATCTGCGCCCTGGTCGACCGGATGGACGCCTTCAGCGAGCCCGGCCGCATCGATCGCCGGCCGGTCAACATCCATCTCGTGCTCGAGCATGTGCGGCGCCTGGCGCAGAACGGCTTCGCCCGGCATCTGCGCATCGTCGAGCACTACGACCCGTCCTTGCCGGACGTCGAGGGTGACCGCGACCAGCTGATCCAGGTCTTTCTCAACCTGGTCAAGAACGCCGCCGAGGCGGCACCCGCCGAGGGCGGCCAGATCACCCTTTCCACCCTGTACCAGCACGGCTTTCGGATGAGCGTCGGGGCGGCGGGCGAGCGGCACGAGCTGCCGATCACGGTCGAGGTGCGCGACACCGGGCCCGGCGTCGCGCCCGACATGATCGATCATCTCTTCCAGCCTTTCGTCACCAGCAAGGCCAAGGGCAGCGGGCTCGGGCTCTCGCTCGTGGCGAAGATCGTCGGCGAGCATGGCGGGCTGGTTTCCTACACGCGCGCGCAGCCCGGCTCGATCTTCAAGGTTCGACTGCCGACGGCACGCACGATCCAAGGGGTGGGGCCGACGTGAGCGGCGAGACGGTGCTGATCGCGGAGGACGACGCGGCCATTCGAACGGTCGTCTCCCGGGCACTCTCGCGCCAGGGGTTCCACGTCCAGGCGACCAGCGTCGCGGCGACCCTCTGGCGGTGGATCGCGGCGGGGGAGGGCGATGTCGTGATCACCGATGTCGGCCTGCCGGACGAGAACAGCCTCGATCTCCTGCCGCGGATCAAGCAGTTGCGGCCGGATCTGCCGATCATCGTCATGAGTGCCCGCAACACCCTCCTGACGGCGGTGAGGGCGACCGAGCGGGGCGCCTACGAGTACCTGCCCAAGCCTTTCGACCTGAGCAATCTCCTCGCCACCGTGCAGCGCTCTCTCGACCGGCGTGCGAGCCGCCCGCAGCGTGCCGAGGAGCCCGGCCTGCACGAGGAGCAGTTGCCGATCATCGGTCGGGCGCCGGCGATGCAGGAGATCTATCGCGTCATCGCCCGCCTCGCCGCCACCGATCTCACCGTGCTGATCGCCGGGGAATCGGGCACCGGCAAGGAGCTCGTCGCCAGGGCCCTGCACGATTTCGGCAAGCGGCGCGACGGGCCGTTCGTGCCGGTGAATATGGCGGCCATCCCGCGCGAGCTGATCGAGAGCGAGCTCTTCGGGCACGAGAAGGGCGCCTTCACCGGCGCCGGTGCGCGCCGGGCCGGCCGCTTCGAGCAGGCGGAAGGCGGCACGCTCTTCCTCGACGAGATCGGCGACATGCCGATCGAGGCGCAGACCCGGCTCCTGCGGGTGCTGCAGCAGGGCGAGTTCATCCCCGTGGGCGGCAGCAACCCGATCCGCGCCAATGTCCGGATCGTCGCCGCGAGCCACCGCGACTTCAGGCAGATGGTGAGCCAGGGCCTGTTTCGCGAGGACCTCTATTATCGCCTCAACGTCGTGCCGCTGCGCCTGCCGGCGCTGCGCGAGCGGGCCGACGACGTGCCGGCCCTGGTCCAGCATTTCCTCGGCAAGGCCCACGAGGAGGGGCTGCCGGTCAAGACCATCGATCCCGACGCGATGCGCCGGCTGAAGGAGCACAACTGGCCGGGCAATGTGCGCGAGCTCGAGAACCTGGTCCGCCGGCTGGCCGTGCTCTGCAGCGAGGAGATCATCGGCGAGAGCGTGATCCAGAGCGAGCTCGAGGACAGCCGCAGGCCGGTCGAGGGCGAGCCGGTGGACGAGACCCTGAGCGGCGCCGTCGCGCGCCATGTCGACCGCTACTTCGCCGCCCACGACGACGAGCTGCCACCGCCCGGGCTCTATGCGCGCATCCTCGAGGAGCTCGAGCGGCCGCTGATCACCCGGACCCTGCAGGCGACCCGGGGCAACCAATTGCGCGCCGCCGACATCCTGGGCTTGAACCGCAACACGCTTCGCAAGAAGATAAGGGAACTGGACATCCATCTCGTCCGCAGCCCCTGACCCGGCCCCCTTGTACCGGCTGGCGTCCGGGCGGGCCTGCCACCCGGAGCGTCTTGGACACACCCTCCCCAAGCTCACTGAGCAGTCTGATCGCCGGCCTGCGCGGCGTGGATCCCTCCGTGCTCCATCGGCTGCGCCGCTTCGATTTCGAGCGCAAGCTGGCGCTGCTGCTGTCGATCCTCGCGGTCATCTCGGGCATCGCCACCTATTTCATGATCTCGACGGCGCCGCCCTATGGGCGCAGCGTCCAGACGGTGGTGCTGCTGCTCCAGGTGGACGTCATCCTCCTGCTGCTGCTCGGCGTCATCATCGGCCGCCGGCTGGTCATGCTGGTCCTGGAGCATCGGCAGGGCCGGGCGGGCTCCAAGCTGCACGGCCGACTGGTGGCGCTCTTCGCCGTGGTCGCGGTCGCGCCCGCGATCATCGTCTCGGTGTTCTCCGTGCTGTTCCTGAGCTCCGGCCTCGAGACCTGGTTCGGCGACCGGATCAGGGTGGCGCTCGAGACCTCGATGAACGTCGCCGAGGCCTATCTCGAGGAGCACAAGGAGAACATCCGCGCCGACGCCCTGGCGATGGCCGCCGACCTCAACCGCGAGGCGCCCTATCTGCTCGGCGATCCCGTCCGGCTCCAGCAGTTCGTCGCGGGCCAGGCGGCCGTGCGCTCGCTCACGGAAGCCATCGTGTTCGACCGCCTCGGCAACGTCCTCGCCCGCACCGGCCTCAGCTTCGGCCTCGAGATGGAGTATCTGCCGCCCGGTGCGCTGACCCGGGCGGAGTCCGGCGAGGTCGTCACCGTCACCTCGTCGGCCGACGACCGGGTCCGGGCACTGGTCCAGCTCTTCGGCTTCGGCGACGCCTATCTCTTCGTCGGCCGGTTCGTCGATGCCGAGGTGCTGGGCTTCATGCAGCGCACCCAGAGCGTGGTGCGCGAGTACCAGCAGCTCTCGACCGAGCGGCGCGGCATCCAGATCACCTCGGCCATCCTCTTCGGCCTCGTCGCCCTGCTGCTGCTGTTCGCCGCCGTCTGGACCGGCATGGCGGTCGCCGACCGGATCGTGGCACCGATCGGCCAGCTCATCGGCGCCGCCGACCGGGTGCGGACGGGCGACCTGCTCGCGCGCGTCCCCGAGGGGGCGAGCGACGACGAGATCGCCGTGCTCAGCCGGGCCTTCAACCGCATGGCGACGCAGCTGCACAGCCAGCGGCGCGAGCTGATCGACGCCAACCACCAGCTCGACGCGCGCCGCCGGTTCACGGAGGCCGTGCTGTCCGGCGTCACGGCCGGCGTGATCGGTCTCGATGACCAGCGGCGGATCGTCCTGCCGAACCGTGCCGCCAGCCATTTCCTCGAGTCCGCCGCCGGCGGCGAGATCGCCGGTGTCGACATCCAGCATGTCCTGCCCGAGACGCTGCCGCTGTTCGAGCGGGCCGAGCTCGCCGCCGGCCAGACGGTCCAGCAGCAGGTGACGGTGCGGCGCGGCCTCGCCGAGTACACGCTCCTGGTGCGTCTCGCGGCCCAGCGCGAGGGTGACGCGATTGTCGGCTATGTCCTGACCTTCGATGACATCACGGTGCTGCTCAGCGCCCAGCGGCAGGCGGCCTGGGCGGAGGTGGCGCGGCGCATAGCCCACGAGATCAAGAACCCGCTGACACCGATCCAGCTTTCGGCCGAGCGCATGGGGCGCAAGTTCGCGAGCCAGATCGACGAGGCCGACCGGTCGTCCTTCCATCGCGCGGTCGACACGATCATCCGCCAGGTCGACGTCATCGGCCGGCTGATCCGCGAGTTCTCGGCCTTCGCCCGGATGCCCGACGCCCGCATGCGACCCGAGCCGCTCGCCGCGCTCGTGCAGCATGCGGCGGACCTGCAGCAGAGCGCCCGTCCGGAGCTTCGCCTGACGGTCGATCTCGGCGATTCTGCCGGGCTCTATCTCGACTGCGACGGCGAGAAGATCAGCCAGGCGCTGACCAATGTCCTGCAGAACGCGGTCCAGGCGGTCGAGGAGTCGGCGGCCGGGGCCGATCAGGAGGGAGGCGGTAGCCCGGCGCCCGTGCCCGTGGTAGAGGTCACGGTGTTGCGCGGCGACCACGAGCTGGCCATCCTGGTCGCCGACAATGGCAGCGGTTTCCCGGCTGGCGAGCGGCAGCGGTTTCTCGAGCCCTATGTCACCACCAGGGCCAAGGGCACGGGCTTGGGGCTTGCGATCGTGCACAAGATCATGGAGGAGCACGCTGGCCGCGTGGAGCTCGACAACAGCGAGCTCGGTGGCGCGCTGGTCAGGTTGGTTTTTCCGGCGGAACGGATCGTCGAGGGCCGGCCACGACCCATCGGCAACCGGGCATCTTGAGCGGGGGTTGGCCAGCCCTTGGAGCCCGCTCGGGCGGGGCCTCAGTGGAGACGGGCGAAGCGGATGAGCAAGGAAGTTCTGATCGTCGATGACGAGGCTGCGATCCGCGAGGTCGTCGCCGCCGTCCTCGAGGACGAGGGTTATGTGCCGCGCCAGGCCGCGACCAGCGACGAGGCGCTCCGCGAGGTGGCCCGCAAGCCGCCGGCCTTGCTGCTGCTCGACATCTGGCTCGAGGGCAGCCGCATGGACGGCGTGCAGATCCTCGACCATGTGCGCTCCAGCAACCCGAGCCTGCCGGTGATCATGTTCAGCGGCCACGGGACCATCGAGACCGCGGTGGCGGCGATCAAGAAGGGTGCCCTCGACTTCATCGAGAAGCCCTTCAAGTCGGACCGGCTGCTGGTCGCCGTCGAGCGGGCCATGGAGCTGAGCCGGCTGCGGCGGGAGAACGAGGAGCTGCGCAGCCGGGCCCAGAAGGTCGAGCTGATCGGCGGCTCGCCCGTGATGGGCAAGCTGCGCGCCACCATCCAGCGGGTCGGCCCGACCGGCAGCCGCATCCTGATCTCCGGCCCGCCCGGCTCGGGCAAGGAGGTCGTGGCCCGGATGATCCACAAGCAGTCGCGCCGCGCCGACGGGCCGTTCGTTGTCCTCAATTGCGCCGCCCTGGCGCCGGACCGCGTCGATGTCGAGCTCTTCGGCTGCGAGCCCGGCTGGCTGGCGCCCGAGCAGCCGCGGGTGATCGGCCTCCTGGAGCGGGCCGATGGCGGCACGCTGCTGCTCGACGAGGTCGCCGACATGCCGCTCGACACCCAGGGCAAGGTGCTGCGGGCGCTGCAGGAACGCAGCTTCACCCGGCCGGGCGGCAACAATCGCCGGGAGGTCGACGTCCGCGTCCTCGCCACCACCAACCGCGACCTCCAGGCGGAGATGACGGCCGGCCGTTTTCGCGAGGATCTCTTCTACCGGATCAACGTGGTGCCCGTGGAGCTGCCGTCCCTGGCCGAGCACCGCACCGACATCCCGGAGCTCGCCCGCCATTTCATGACGGTCGCCTCCGCCGAATCGGGGCTGCAGCCGCACGAGATCGCCGACGATGCCATGGCGGTCCTGCAGACCGCCGACTGGCCGGGCGACATCCGCCAGCTGCGCAACACCATCGAGTGGATGCTGATCATGGCCGGCGAGCAGAAGGGGCCGATCGGCCTCGCCGGGCTGCCGCCGGAGCTCACCGACAGCGCCGCCAGGGGCATGGACCCCAGGGCCAACGGGGAGTTCGTCTCGATGCCGCTGCGCGAGGCGCGCGAGCAGTTCGAGCGCACCTATCTGCAGGCGCAGCTGCAGCGGTTCGGCGGCAACATCTCGCGCACCGCCAATTTCGTCGGCATGGAACGGTCGGCGCTGCACCGCAAGCTGAAGACGCTCGGCCTTCACAGCGACGACTGAGCGAAGCAGCGGAGGCGAGGGCGCAGCATGAAGGTGATCGTCGCCGGGGCCGGCCTCGTCGGCTTCAACATCGCGCGTTACCTGGCGGCAGCCGGCAACGATGTCGTGATCATCGACCAGCGGCCGGAGCTGGTCCGCAAGATCGGCGACAGCCTCGACATCCAGGCCATGGTCGGTCACGCCTCGCATCCCTCGACCCTGGAGCATGCCGGTGCCGCCGATGCGGACATGTTCATCGCGGTGACGCAGGTCGACGAGGTCAACATGGTGGCCTGCCAGGTCGCGCACACGCTCTTCAACGTGCCGACCAAGATCGCCCGCGTCCGCCAGCAGGATTATCTGCAGAGCCGCTGGCAGGATCTCTTCCGCCGCGATCACCTGCCGATCGACGTGGTCATCTCGCCGGAGGTCGAGGTGGCGCATGCCATTGCCCTGCGGCTCGAGGTGCCGGGTGCGCTGAATGTCGTGCCCTTCGCCGAGGATCGGGTGCGGCTCATCGCGCTCCGCTGCACCGAGGCCACGCCGATCATCAACACGCCGCTGCGCCAGCTCACCTATCTCTTCCCCGACCTGCACCTCGTCTGCGTCGGCGTGGCCCGCGGCGACCAGTTCTTCATTCCCCATGCCGACGACCAGCTCCTGCCCGACGACGAGGTGCATTTCGTCGTCGAGACGGCGCATCTGGAGCGGGCGCTGCCGGCCTTCGGCTACGAAGAGCGCATGAGCGACCGGATCATCATCGTCGGTGGCGGCAATATCGGCCTTTTTCTGGCCCGGGAGCTCGAAGGCCGGTATCCGCATCTCTCGATCAAGGTCATCGAGAACAACCCCGAGCGGGCGGAGCGGATCGCCGACGAGCTGAAGCGCAGCGTCGTGCTCTGCGGCGACGCCAGGGACCGGACCCTGCTCGACGAGGCCAATGTCCGGAGCGCTCAGGCCATCGTCACGGTGACCAATGACGACGAGGTCAACATCATGGCGGCCCTGCTCGGCAAGCGGCTCGGCTGCGAGCGGGCGCTGGCGCTGGTCAACAACAGCACCTACAATCTGGTCGTCCGGCTCATCGGCCTCGACGTCGCGATCAATCCCCGCGAGACGACGGTCTCCAGCATCCTCCAGCATGTCCGCCGGGGCCGGCTCAAGTCCGTGCACACGATCCGCGACGGCGAGGCCGAGATCTACGAGGCCGAGGCGCTCGAGACGTCGCCGCTGGTCGGCAAGCCGCTCAAGGATTTCCGGCAGTCGGGCGGGATGATCGTCGGTGCCATCATCCGCGACGACAAGGTCATCATGCCGCGCGGCGACACGGTGGTGCAGGCGCACGACCGGGTCGTCATGGTGGCGCGCAGCGACGTGGTGCGGAAGGTCGAGCAGCTCTTCGCCGTGCGACTGGACTACTTCTGACTTCAACCGTGCTGGCACGGTCAGCGAGGAAAGGCCCGAGATGGCGCGGATCGCCTATGTGAACGGACGCTATTTGCCGATCGGCCGCCCGGCCGTGGCCATCGAGGACCGGGGCTACCAGTTCGCCGATGGCGTCTACGAGGTCATCAAGTGCGTGTTCGGCCAGCCGCGCGACCTCGAGCGGCATCTCGACCGGCTCGAGCGGTCGCTCCGCGAGCTGCGCATCGCCATGCCGATGTCACGGGCCGCGCTCCGCCGGGTCATTGCCGAGACGCTGCGGCGAAACGCCATCCGCCATGCCATCGTCTACATCCAGGTCAGCCGCGGCACGGCGCCGCGCAACCACCTCTTTCCCAAGAACGCGGTGCCGAGCCTGGTCGTCACCGTCCGCCGGGCACCCTTTCCGAAGCCGGCCGAGATCGAGGACGGGGTGGACGTCGTCACGCTCCCGGACCAGCGCTGGAAACGCTGCGATATCAAGTCGATAAGCCTGTTGCCGAATGTGCTGGCGAAGCAGCAGGCGGCGGAGCAGGGGGCCCGCGAGGCCTGGCTGGTGGATGCCGATGGTCGCGTCACCGAGGGCAGCTCGGCCAATGCCTATATCGTCGACCAGTCCGGCACCATCATCACCCGGCCGCTGGGCGGGGAGATCCTGGGCGGCATCACCCGGCAGAACCTCTTCGCCGCGGCGAAGGCGGCCGGTGTGCCGATCGTGGAGCGGGCGTTCACCGTGGCCGAGGCGCGGGCCGCGCGCGAGGCGTTCCTGACGAGCACGTCGAGCCTCGTCCTGCCGGTGACCCGGATCGACGGACAGAGCATCGGCAACGGCAAGCCCGGCTCGATCACCTGCCGTCTGCTCGACGCCTATCTTCAGGCGCAGGGCCTCGCCGCCGTCATTTGATTGTCGCATCGGGCAAAAAAACACTCTGGCGATTCTATCTGGGGCTAGCAAGGGTCGGCCCCTGATCCTAAGCAATTGACGTGTGTGTGTGTGTGACGACGGTGCGCTTGATCATCCGTTCTGCCGACCGACATTCTGGAGGCGGGGTGCTCGTGCAACCAAGAAAACGACAGAGGGACTCACTCGATGGCGGCCGAAAAACAGCAAAACCTTCAGGACGTTTTCCTCAACCATGTCCGGAAGAACAAGATTCCCGTCACGGTTTTCCTGATCAATGGTGTCAAGCTGCAGGGCGTGATCAGCTCGTTCGACAATTTCTGCCTGTTGCTGCGGCGCGATGGCCATGTCCAGCTCGTCTACAAGCATGCGGTGTCGACGGTGATGCCGTCGGCGGCGGTGCGTCTCTACGATCCCGCGGCGGCCGACGAGGCGGCCCGCGAGCATGCCGCCGAGCGAGGCTGAGACGGCTATTCACGAGGATTCTTCGGCGACGGCGGGGGAACGGCCGCGGGCGATCGTCGTGCACCCTCATGTCACGGGGCGCACCCAGCGGTCGCCGGCGATGCGGCTGGACGAGGCGGTCGGCCTGGCTGCCGCGATCGACCTCGACATCGTGGCCGCGGAGGTGGCGCCGTTGCGCGACGTCCGCCCCGCGACCCTGTTCGGTGGTGGCCGGATCGAGGAGCTGAAGGCGAGGATCGAGGAGCTCGAGGCGGGCCTCGTCGTCGTCGATGGCAGCCTCTCGCCGATCCAGCAGCGCAACCTCGAGCGGGCCTGGAAGTGCAAGGTCATCGACCGCACCGGCCTGATCCTCGAGATCTTCGGCGAGCGGGCCCGGACCAGGGAAGGCGTTCTGCAGGTCGAGCTGGCCGCCCTGACCTATCAGCGCTCGCGGCTGGTGCGTTCCTGGACCCACCTCGAGCGGCAGCGTGGTGGCGCCGGCTTCATGGGTGGCCCGGGCGAGAGGCAGATCGAGCTCGATCGCCGGCGCATCGACGAGCGGATCACGGCGCTCAAGCGCGAGCTGGCGCAGGTGACGCGCACCCGCGGCCTGCACCGGGCCGCCCGCCAGCGGGTGCCCTATCCCATCGTCGCCCTCGTCGGCTACACCAATGCCGGCAAGTCGACCCTGTTCAACCGCCTGACCGGTGCCGAGGTGCTGGCCGAGGACAAGCTCTTCGCCACGCTCGACCCGACCATGCGGGTGGTGCGGCTGCCCTCGGGCCGGCGGGTCATCCTCTCCGACACGGTGGGCTTCATCAGCGACCTGCCGACCACACTGGTCGCCGCCTTCCGCGCCACGCTCGAGGAGGTGCTCGAGGCCGACCTGCTCGTCCATGTGCGCGACATCACCCACGAGGAGACCGAGTCGCAGGCGCAGGATGTCCATCGCGTGCTGGACGAGCTCGGCGTCGACGAAGCCGAGCGCCGCCGGCGTCTGATCGAGGGCTGGAACAAGATCGATCTCGCCGGCGAGGGCGAACGCAACCTCCTGCTGCAGCAGGCCGCCGGCCGGCCCGAGGTGGTGCCGTTCTCCGCCCTCAAGGGTGACGGCCTCGACGAGCTGCTCGGCTGCATCGAGGAGCGCCTCGCGGCCGCGGACGAGATCGTCCATCTCGACCTCGACCATCGCCAGGGTGCCATCGTCGCCTGGCTGCACCAGCAGGGCCGGGTGCTCCAACGCATCGACGACGACAGCGGCATCCATCTCGCCGTCGCCCTGCCGAAAGCGGCGCGCGGCCAGCTCGACCGGCGGCTCGCGGAAGGTCTCTGACGCCGCCGTCACGACGGTTTTTCGCGCCGGACGCCGGCTTGCCTTTCCGGCTGCTTCGGGGCAGCATGCCACATGGCAGCCGTCCTCGATGGGCGG
>JACKIN010000013.1 GCA_020638495.1 Geminicoccaceae bacterium
CGAGCAGGACCTGCAGCAGATGGATGGCGCGGCAGGTATGGAAGCCGTTGCTGTGCGCCGAGATGCCCCGCATGGCATGCATCGCCACCGGCCGCCCGATCATCCGCTCGTGCCGCATGCCGTTCGTGTCGGTCCAGGGGCGCTCCAGCACCACGGGCGCGTCGAAGGCGGCCGCCGCCAGCTCGGCGGCGATGCGCCGGATGGTGGCGGCCGGAATGCCGCACCGTTCGGCCACCGCGTCGGGACTGTACTCGGCTGCCGCATAGCGCCGGGCCAGCAGCTCGAAGACCGGCACGGCGGCGCGCCCGTCGGCCAGCGTGTAGCGGCCCTGGAGGGCGGCCTGGACGGCGGGCCCCGTCGGGGCGACCGTCGCCTTGCCCTGCAGCCCGACCAGGAGCCGCCCGTCGCCGTCCCGGGCGAGCAGCCCGTCATCGGCGTCGCCGGGTGCGTCGATCACGAGGGCCGTGGCGTTGGAGTAGCGCCGCAGATACTCGACGTCGATCCGCCCGGCATTGATCAGCTCGTGCATCAGGCTCATGACGAAGAGCCCGTCCGTGCCCGGGCGGATGCCGATCCACTCGTCGGCGATGGCCGAGTAGCCGGTGCGGATCGGGTTGACCGAGACGATCTTCGCCCCGCGCTTCTTCAGCTCCGCCATGCCGAGCTTCAAGGGATTGCTGTCGTGATCCTCGGCCACGCCGAAGATCAGGAAGTAGCGGGCGTGCTCGAAATCCGGCTCGCCGAACTCCCAGAACGAGCCGCCGATCGTGTAGAGGCCGGCGGCCGCCATGTTGACCGAGCAGAAGCCGCCATGGGCCGCGTAGTTGCAGGTGCCGAACTGGCTGGCCCAGAAGCCGGTCAAGGCCTGGCTCTGGTCGCGGCCGGTGAAGAAGGCGAGCTGCCTGGGGTCGGTCTCTCGCACCCCGCGCAGCCAGCCCTCGGCGATGGCCAGCGCCTCGTCCCACTCGATCGCCTCGAACCTGCCCTCGCCGCGCTCGCCGACCCGCTTCAAAGGCTTGGTCAGCCGTGCGGGCGAGTTGTGGTGCATGATCCCGGCGGAGCCCTTGGCGCAGAGCACGCCCCGGTTGACCGGATGCTCGGGATTGCCGTCGATGTAGCGGATCTCGCCGTCCAGCTTGTGCACCCGGATGCCGCAGCGGCAGGCGCACATGTAGCAGGTGGTGCAAACGATCTCGTCCGCGATTTTGGGCGACGTGTCGATCGTTGCCGTCATCTGTGCCGCCTGACCTTCCCGAGCCAACAATGCCCGGTCCCTAGCACGCATCGCCACGTCCGGTCACTACCGGGCGCTGCCTGATTGACCGGTCGCACACGGTAATGTATCCGTTGATGTATCGCTTGTCAGTCCCCGCCTTGCCTCCGCTCGTCCTGCGGGCGGATGCGGCCCATCCGGCAGAGTCTCGATATGAATGAATTCCAGGTGGCGGTCCTGCCCGGTGACGGCATCGGCCGCGAGGTCATGGCCGTGGCGCTCGAGGTTCTCGAGGTTCTCGAAAGCCGCTTCGGCCTCGGTCTCGCGCTCCAGCACCACGATGGCGGTGCCGCCTACTACCGCGAAACCGGCAGGGACCTCGCCCCCGGGGTGATGGAGGCCTGCCGCTCGGCCGACGCCATCCTCTTCGGCGCCATGGGCCTGCCGGACGTCCGCTTCCCCGACGGCACCGAGATCGCCCCGCATCTGGACATGCGCCGGGAGTTCGGCCTCTTCGCCGGTGTCCGCCCGGTCCGGGCATTGCCCAACACCCCGGCCATCCTCGCCCACCCGCGGGCGGCCGAGATCGACTTCGTCATCATCCGGGAATCGATGGAGGGCCTCTTCGCGTCGCGCGGTGTCGGCTATGTCGAGGACGACCGGATCGCGCGCGAGACCATGGTCATCACCCGCGACAACTGCGAGCGGCTCTTCGATTTCTCGTTCCGCCTCGCCGAGCGGCGCAAGGCCAAGGGCAGGCCCGGCCGGCTGACCTGCGTCGACAAGGCCAACGTCTTCGTCGCCATGGCCTTCTTCCGCAAGATCTTCGACGAGCGGGCGAAGGGCTTTCCCGACATCCGGGCCGACCACCACTATGTCGACGCCACGGCCCTCGACCTCCTGCGCAAGCCCTGGGAGTTCGACGTGATGGTGATGGAGAACATGTTCGGCGACATCATCTCCGACCTCGGCGGCGGCCTCGTCGGCGGCATGGGCCTCGCCCCCTGCGCCGAGATCGGCCTCGAGCACGCGCTCTTCCAGCCGAGCCACGGCTCCGCCCCCGACATCGCCGGCCAGGGCATCGCCAACCCGACCGCCATGCTGCTCTCGACCGCCATGATGCTCGACTGGCTCGGCGAGCGGCACGGCCAGGAGAGCATGGTGACGGCCGGCGCCACGCTCGAGCGTGCCGTCGACCTCGCCTTCGCCGGCGGCGCGGTGCCCCGGGACCTGGGCGGCCGGCACACGACCACGGAGCTGGCGAAGGCCGTCATCGACCAGCTCGACGCGGCGGCCAGCGCCATCGGCTGAGCCCTGCGCCATCGACGTCGGGCGGTCGCCGAGGGCGCGACCCCAGCCTGGAGGGACGTTGATGCCGAGGACTGTCGAGGACATGCTCGCCGAAGCCAACACCGCCGTGCCGCCGATCACGCCGGCCGAGGCGCGGGCCCTGCTCGCCGACCCGGGCACCCTCGTCGGCGACGTCCGCGACGCGCCGGAGGTGGCGGCCTCGGGCAAGGTCAGGGGTGCCGTCAACATCTCGCGCGGCATGATCGAGTTCCGCGCCGATCCCGCTTCGCCCTGTCGCGACGAGCGGCTGAGCCCGGAGAAGACCGTGATCGTCTACGGCGCCTCCGGCGGCCGCTCGACCCTGGTCGGCAAGACGCTGCAGGAGCTCGGCTACCAGGACGTCAGCGATCTCGGCGCCTTCAAGGGCTGGGTCGAGAGCGGCGGGGAGGTGGAGTGAAGATGCCTCAGCATATGGACGGCCTCTAGAGCAAATTCCCAAAAGACGGAATCATGTCAGGGAGTCCCGAGCTTTGATAGATGTGATTCGAGCTGCTGGCTGGACGAGGAGGCCAGCCATGGATGCCACGTCCCTATTCGGATGATCTGCGGCTGAGAGTTGTCGAGACGGTCGAGAACGCTGCGTCGCGCCGGCAGGCCGCCGAGTTTTTAAGGGTCACCGGCAGCTTCGTGATCAAGCTGCTGCAGCGGGTCCAGGCGACTGGCGAGGTGTCACCGGCCCGGCTTGGCGGCTACGAGGTTTCGCCGCTGAAGGCGCATGAGGAGGATCTGCGGCTCTGGATTGCGGAGCGATCGGACATCACCATCGCCGAGCTGCAATCACGGCTGTCGGAACGCGGCACGAAGACGAGCCCGGCAGCCCTTGCCAGGTGCCACGAAAGGCTCGGCCTGACGCGAAAAAAAGACGCCGAGAGCCGCCGAGCAGTCGCGCGAGGACATCGCCACGGCCGGCCAGGCGTGGGTCGGCCGGCAGCGCGGGCTGAACCCGGCAAGCCTCGTCTTTGTCGACGAAACCTGGACATCCACCAACATGGCGCCGCGCTGCGGGCGCGGGCCGAAGGGCCAACGGGTCGACGGCGTCGCGCCACCCTCAGGCATGATCGGATCACCGCACCCTGCGTCTTCGACGGACCGATCGACTGCGCCGTATTCAAAGCCCCTCCGCCGCCTCATGGCGGCGTCCATTCCATGGATCGGATCATCCGTCTCCTGACGGATGATGGACAGAGCAGGCGCTGGCGCCGACGCTCGCGCCCGGCGACATCGTCATCCTCGACAATCTCGGCAGCCACAAGGTCGCCGGCATCAGGGCAGCCGTCGAGGCCCGGGGTGCCCAACTCGTCCACCTGCCGCCCTACAGTCCCGACCTCAAGCCATCAAAGGCCAGAAGGCGTTTGATCCGAACCATGACAGGGTCGCCGCCAGCAGGCGGCGGAGGCGAACAGGTCTTCGCCAAGCTCGAGCATCTCTTGCGCAAGGCCGGTGCCCGGACCGTCGATGCCCCGCACGACGCCATCGGCAAGCTCCTCCACGGGTTCTCGACCGAGGAGTGCCGCAACAAACTGGCGAACCCGGGCTATGCCAACTAAAAAAGAAACCCTTTATTAGGCCGGTGGGCGCCCGTTCGACGACGGTCGGCCGGGGCGTGTCGCGCCGGTCCGGAGCTGCTGGCCATCGTCGAGTCGCCGGCATGGTGAAGGTGCGCCGAGTGCCGGGCCCGTCCCCAGGCTGGGTGATCCACCAGACGCTGCGAGGCTCGGCTTCAGCCGAGCTGGACAATGGGTCGGTGGTCGGCCTGAACCGGTGGCGGTGCAGGGGCGGCGTTGCCGGTCTCGGCGATCGCGGCCCAGCTCGCGCGCATGTCGCGCAGGCGGGCGATGACCTCGTCGCAGATCGCCGGATCGTTGCGGACGTTGATCTGCGTCATGCGGTGCAGGAGATAGGCGTAGTAGCGGTCGAGCAGGAGCGCCACCTCGCCACCGGCCGCGAAATCCAGCTGGCACTGCAGCCCGTGGACGATGGCGTGCGCCTTGCCGACGAGCCTGTAGCGCTCCTCGATGCGGCCCTCGGTGATTGCCCGGCCGGCCTGCTGCAGGCGCTGCACCGCGCCATCGTAGAGCATGACGATGGCCCGGGCTGGCGTGACCGTCAGGGCGGCGGTCTGATACGCCGTCATGGCGCGGGCACGTTGCTGCATCGGGCTCATCTCCAGGGGTGTATTTCGCAGGGGCCGGTCGCCTGCCGGCACGGCCATTCATGCAAGGGTCGGTGAGGGCGCCATCGCGGTCCGGATCGCCTAGGAATCCTGGGTCATGGCATCGATCTGGGCCCGGATCTGGGCGAGCATGGCGTTCGCGAGGGAGAGGGCCGCCTCCATCGCCGAGAACCGCTCGACCAGGAGGTCGCGGGCGCGGGTGGCGCGCTCCTCGATCCGCTCCATCTGCTTCGCATAATTGCCGTTGAGGTCGCGCAGCGAATCGATGGCGCGTGGGATCGAGCCATCGAGCGGATCGACCGCCGGCTTGACGAAGTTGAAGACCCGGTCGGCCAGGCCCTGGCTCGCCTCGACGTCGATCACCGTGCTGCCCCGGCCGGTCCAGATGAACTCCAGCCCCTCGAAGGCGGTGCCGGCGGCACCCTTGATGGTCGAGCCGGCGATCTCGGCAGCCTGGCCGTTGATCGTCACCGCCTCGGGCGTGCCGTCATTGTCGGCATCGGTGATCTCGAGCTGCATCGTGGTCGCGGCGAGCGCATTGCTCCGGGCGAAGATGGCGAGCTCGGAGGAGGACGACCGGTAGCGGAACTCGAAGATGTCGCGGACGTCGTCGAGCTTCGTCAGGAGGGCATTGTCGAGCTTGGCGTCGTCGATCTCGAGCTGGTTCGTGGCGTCGAGCTCGATGCCGATGGCGCGAAACGAGCCTAGGGCGTCGGCATCGAGGCCGGCGACCGAGCCGCCGACGATGCCGCCGAGCCCGGTCATGATGCCGCGCATCGTCCGGTCGCCGAACAGCACCGCGTCCGCCGCCGGCCCACCCGACGCGTCGACCGCCGACTGCTCGTTGACGAACCCGCGCAGCGCGTTGAAGGCTTCCACGAACGCCACGATGCGGCTCTTGATGTCGCCGAGGCTCGGCTCGACGGACACGGCAACCGTGGTGCCGGGCTCGGCCTTGAAGAGGTTGATCGTCACGCCACCCATGAGGTCGTCGACCTGGTTCGAGGTGCGGGTGACCGAAACGCCGTCGATCTCGAAGATCGCCGGCTGCGCCGTCTGCAGCGTCGTGGTCGAGAATCCGCCGGTGAGCCCGCTCGTATCGTTGAGCGTGATCGCCTTGCCGGTCTCCTCGGCGGCGAGGACGAGGCGGAAGTCGTTGTCGGCGACCTTGAGGACACTGGCGCCGACACCGGTGGTCGAGCGCACGGCATTGATCCGGTCGCGCAGGTCGTAGAGGCCGAGATCGCCGTCGAGGTCGATCACCGCCGTGGGTCCGCCGGCGACGCCGAGCTCGATCGTGCCGCTGAACGGATCGCCGGCATTCCAGGCATCGGCGAGCGTGGCATTGGCGGCGGCAGCGCCCGGGGTGGCGAGCTTCTCGGCGGTGGCGAGCTGCGTGACGCGCAGGTCGAAGCTCCCCGCCTGGGCCGTGTTGGCGAGGGCGACACCGACGATCTCGCCCGGTGCGGTCGTGGTGCTCGAGCCGAGGAAGGCCTGCTTGGTCTCGAAGGCATTGTCGCGTGCACCGAGAAAGCCCGGCGGGTTGCGCAGGCCGTTGGCGGCGGAGCGCAGGCCCTCGAGCAGGCCCTGCATGCTCTCGTAGGCGGCGATCTTCGTCTCGTTGGTGGTGGTCTTGTTCCCGAGCCGAACGGCCGGCAGGCGCTTCGCCTCGTAGGTGGCCTGCAGCACGGCTTCGGTGTCGAGCTTCGAGCTCGTGCCGGAGAGGCGCGGCGAGCCGCTGCTGGTCGAAAGGCTGCCGAAGCTGATCGAGGAGGCCATGGTTCGTCTCCCGCCGCTCAGGCCTCGAGGCGCAGGAGCGGCCCACCGAGCGGCGCACGGCCGCTCGCGAAGAAGCGCAGCAGCGAGTCGGATGGCGTCTGGGCCAGGATCTCGCCGCTCTCGCCATCCGCGATGCGATGCACGAAGCGACCGCTGGCCTTGTCGAAGAAGCTTTCCACCGCGACCTCCCGGCCGGGAAAGAGATCCCGTGCCGCCTGCTGGACGACCCGCTCGAGCGACGTTGCGGCGGCTTCGGCGGGCACCTTGGTGGTAGGAGCCGTCGGCGCCTGACCGGTCCTGCCAGCCGGCGCCGGAACGCCGCTCGCCTGGAGCATAGGGGGCAAAGGGTTGAGCATCGGTTAAGCCCGCTTCACGAAACGTCGCCCCGGGCCGGCTGGCGCCGGCCCGGGGCTCGCTCGACCTAGTTGAGCAGCCGCAGGAGCTGCTGGGGCATCTGGTTGGCCTGGGCGAGCATCGCCACCGAGGCCTGCACGAGGACCTGCTTGGAGGAGAAGTTGCTCATCTCCGCCGCCATGTCGACGTCGAGCAGGGTCGAGCGTGCCGAGTCGAGGTTCTCGATCGTCGTGGCCACGTTCGCCGCGGCGAACTCGAAGCGCGAGATCAGGGCACCCACATCGGCGCGGCCCTCGCTGATCTGCGACAGGGCGCCATCGATGATGTCGACGGCCCCGGCCGCTTTCGCCGCCGTGCCGATGCTGGCGGGGCTGCCGCTGCCGTCGTCGCTCAGCGTGTTGGTCCCGTCACCCAGCGCCGTCGTGCGGATGTCGGCGATGGTGACGTCGATGGTGTCGGAGGAGCTGACGCCGACCTGGAAGCTCATGGCACCGGAGGTCACCGTCGCCGTGTTGTTGGCGGCGATGGCCACGGTGTCGAGATCGAAGGCGGTGAAGGCGACCTCGAGGCCGAACTGGTCGAAGGCGACGCTGCCGGTGAAGGCGGTGTCGGTGTTGTCGAGGGTGACCGACTGCGATTCGGCGCCCACGCCGGTGCCCTGGGTGACGGTGAGGACACCGGTGGCATCGTCGTAGGCGACGGTGTAGGCGCCGGCCTCGGACCCGCCGGTGAGCTTGAGCTCGGCCGCCCCCGAGCCGTCGATGGCCGTGCCGATGGCGGAGAACGCGGTGGCGATGTTGCCGCTCAAAAGCTCGGTGCCGTTGAACTTGGTCTGGGCGGCGATGGCGTCGATCTGGCCGGAGAGCGCCTGGAACTCCTTGTCGAGGAACCCGCGCTCGTTGTCGCTCACCGAGCCCGACTGCGCCTGGACGGCCAGCGCCTTCATCCGCATCAGGATGTCGGTGGTCTGCGAGAGGCCGCCATCGGCGACCTGGAGGAGGGAGGAAGCCTGGCCGGCATTGACCTGGGCCTGCTTCAGGGCGGTGACATCGGCCTTGATCTTGGTGCCGATGGCGAGCGAGGCGGCGTCGTCGGACGCCTTCACGATGCGCGAGCCGCTCGACAGCTTGGCCAGCGAGCTCGACGCCGCGGCGTTGTTCTGGCTGAGATAGCGAAGGGCCGTGTTGGCGGTGGTGTTGGTGGTGGCCGTGAGAGCCATGGGGAGTGTCCTTCTACATGAAGCAGGGGCCGGATGGCCCGTTGACGACCGGCTATCTGCCGATCGACACCGATGTGCCGGTGTAGGGACAAGCTAGCCCATGGAGATTAACAGGGGCTGAACGCGACGGGTGCCGGGCGGGGGAGGAGGACGATGGCGGGGCCGGAAAGCGCATCCGGGTGCATGACCCCGGCAAAATCCGTCGACTTCCGCCGCCTCGAACGACAAAGGCCGGCCCAAGGGGGGGCCGGCCTCGCTGCCGAACGCAGAAGGAATGGCCCGGTCATGCCGGGCGACAGGCTCAGCCGAGCAGCTTCAGGAGCTGCTGGGGCATCTGGTTGGCCTGGGCGAGCATCGCCACCGAGGCCTGCAGCAGGACCTGCTTGGAGGAGAAGTTGCTCATCTCCGCCGCCATGTCGACATCGAGCAGCACCGAGCGCGCGGCATCGAGATTCTCGACCGTGGTCGCCAGATTGGCCGAGGCGAACTCGAAGCGCGAGATCAGGGCACCCACATCGGCGCGATGCTCGTTGAGCAGCGAGATCGATCGGTCGAGGATGTTGCCGGCGGTGATCGCGTTGTTCTGGGTGCCGATGCTGGCCGGGTTGCCGGCGCCGTCGAAGTCGGCGAGCGACCGGTCGGCGGTGACGTTCAGGTGGTCGGCGATGCCCGTGCCGCCGAGGGCCGAGGTGCGGATGTCGGCGATGGTGACGTCGATGGTGTCGGAGGAGCTGACGCCGACCTGGAAGCTCATGGCACCGGAGGTCACCGTCGCCGTGTTGTTGGCGGCGATGGCCACGGTGTCGAGATCGAAGGCGGTGAAGGCGACCTCGAGGCCGAACTGGTCGAAGGCGACGCTGCCGGTGAAGGCGGTGTCGGTGTTGTCGAGGGTGACCGACTGCGATTCGGCGCCCACGCCGGTGCCCTGGGTGACGGTGAGGACACCGGTGGCATCGTCGTAGGCGACGGTGTAGGCGCCGGCCTCGGACCCGCCGGTGAGCTTGAGCTCGGCCGCCCCCGAGCCGTCGATGGCCGTGCCGATGGCGGAGAACGCGGTGGCGATGTTGCCGCTCAAAAGCTCGGTGCCGTTGAACTTGGTCTGGGCGGCGATGGCGTCGATCTGGCCGGAGAGCGCCTGGAACTCCTTGTCCAGGAACCCACGCTCGTTGTCGCTCACCGAGCCCGACTGCGCCTGGACGGCCAGCGCCTTCATCCGCATCAGGATGTCGACCACCTGCGAGAGGCCGCCATCGGCGACCTGGAGGAGGGAGGAAGCCTGGCCGGCATTGACCTGGGCCTGCTTCAGGGCGGTGACATCGGCCTTGATCTTGGTGCCGATGGCGAGCGAGGCGGCGTCGTCGGAGGCGCGGACGATGCGCGAGCCGCTCGACAGCTTGGCCAGCGAGCTCGCGGCCATGTTGTTGTTCTGACTGAGATAGCGAAGTGCCGTGTTGGCGGTGGTGTTGGTGGTTGCCGTCAGGGCCATGGGAACGCTGCTCCAGCTCGGTCGTTCAGGGTGCGTCAAGGGGTGCCGCTCGGCACCGCCGACGCGCGACTCGACGCACGCGGCGCATCGTTTCTACCGCTCAATGGTTAAGGAAGCGTTTGCCGAAGAGACGCCTTCGGCTCAGGCGGCGCGTGGTCGTGGCCCGAGCCCGGCGGTCAGCCGGTCGCCGAGGCGTGCGAGGCGCTCGAGCTGGTCGAGGCGCTTGTCGAGCTCCGCGAGCGTGTCGTCCTGGTCCGGCGTGTCGTCCGCGAGCCACACGGCGAGGACGCGGCCATAGGCCAGCATAAGCGCCCGCCGGGCGAGGCGGCCCCGCAGGCCACGGCCCGGCAGCCCGGCGAGATCGAGCAGCCAGGCGGCCATCCGGTCGAGGCTCGCGAGCGTGGCGAGCGCAAGCTCGACCTCGGCCCGCGCTTCCACGCGGAGCCGGGCGAGCCCCGGCTTGAAGGGGGCGAGCGCGTCGAGGCGGCGCATCAGGAGCTCGAACAGCCGCTCGCGCGGGCTCAGCTCGAGCAGCTCGTCCGGCGGTGCTGCCAGCATCGCCCGGTCGAGCCGCTCCCCGAGCCGACCGACGAGGGCGGCCGGCGTCGGCAGCAGGTCGTGGATATCGTCGAGCGAGGCGCCGGTCCGCTCCGCAAGGGCGAGAGCCGAGAAGCCGTGCCAGCCCTTCTCGGCGATCAGGGCGAAGGCCGCCTCGAGGAGGTCCGGTCGTGGCTGGGCCTTGGCCTTCCTGCTCATCCTGCCTCCATCACGCTCTCCCGAGCCGGTCGCCTCAGGCGAGCTGGCGCGATCGCTCCGCCGCCCGGACGAGGGCCTCGCCGACCAGACCGCTCAGCCCGGCCTCGGTTCCCCCGTCCGCCGGCATCAGCACGTCCAGGGCCGCCCGTGTCGTGCCGCCCGGGCTGGTCACGGCCTCGCGGAGCGCTGCCGCCGTCGCATCGCTCGATTCGAGCAGGGCACCGGAGCCGGCGACGGTGGCCCGGGCGAGGCGCATGGCGAGCTCCGGTGCCAGGCCCAGGCGCTCGCCGGCCGCGGCCAGCGCCTCGACCAGGAGGCAGACATAGGCGGGGCCGCCGCCGGAAAGGGCGGTCACGGCGTGCATCTCCGCCTCGGCGTCGAGCCAGAGGGTTTCCCCCACCGCCTGCATCAGCCGCTCGGCCAGCGCCCGGTTCGCTGCGTCGGTCGCCGGATTGGCGAAGAGGGCGGAGATGCCCCGGCCGATCGCCGCCGGGGTGTTCGGCATCACCCGCACGATCGGCGTGACGGCGCCGAACGCGGCCTCGAACACGGCGAGCGGCTTGCCCGCGGCGATGGAGAGCACGAGGCCGCCGGGCGCCAGATGGCCGGGCAACGCCGGCAGCACGTCCGCCATGACCTGCGGCTTCACCGCGAGGACGAGGATTCGGGCCCGAAAGCCGGGCGGCAGGTCGGCGGCAGAAGGCACCACGGCGAGACCCTGCGCTGTCAGCGCCGCGGCGCGGCCGGGATCGGGCTCGATCACCGTGGCGGAGCCGGAAGCCAGGCCCTGCCGCAGCCAGCCGCCGAGCAGCGCCTCGCCCATCCGGCCACCACCGACCAGGAGCAGCGGGCCCGGGATGGTCGCCATCAGGCTTCGCCTTCGGTTTCCAGCATGGCGGCCAGGATCGCCTCCTGCGGCTCCTTGCCACCCCAGAGGACGAACTGGAAGGCCGGGTAGAAGCGCTCGCACTCGTTGAGCGCGATCTCCACCAGATCCTCGATGAGGGAGGCGCTGGCGGTCGAGCCCTCGCGGAACAGCGAGGCGTGCCGGAAGACCGGCAGGTCCTCTTCGGGCCAGATCTCGAAATGCCCGACCCACAGCTTCTCGTTGGCGATCGCGAGGACGTGATAGAAGTCCGGCCGCTTCTTGGCCGGCACCTTCATGTCGAGGGCGCAGGACAGGTGCAGCACGCCCATCTCCGGGTGCCAGGCGAACCACAGCTTGTAGTGGCACCACTGGCCGCTGATCTCGGCGGCCAGCTCCTCGTCGCTCTGGCGATGGAACGGCCAATCGTTGGCGACGGCCATCTTCTCGACCAGCTCGAGCGGGTTGCGGGGCGGAACGGCGAATTCGGAAAGAAGGGAAGTCACGAAGGTGCACTCCAAAGGCGGGGCAGTCCGTGCCGCCGCCGATCGCATGGAGCGACCGGGCGGCTGGGCTTGCCGGATGGCAAGCGAGCGGATCGCCTGACCATCCGATCGGACCCTGCCAAAAGCGTCGGGGGCTGACAAGGCTGGGCGGGAGGGGGATCGATCAGCCGGCGGATCCCGCCTCGGTCGCCGGGTCGGGCCCTTCCGCCCCCCGGCGTTTCGGGCGCGCCCTGGCCTCCGGCGCCGGATCGGCGGTCTCGAGCGCGGCGAGCTTCGCCTCGAGGCGGTCGAGCCGCGCCTTCAGGGCTTCCTGCTCGGCCCTGGCCTTCGCCGCCATCGCCTGCACGGCATCGAACTCCTCGCGGGTGACCAGGTCCATCTCGCCGGCGAGCCGCTCCAGCCGCTCCTTGACGCGCAGCTCGATTTCCTCGCGCACGCCGCCCAGCGTGTTGATGGCCCCGCTCGCAACACGGGCCAGATCGTCGAACAGGCGGTTCTCGGTCTGCATCGGGACCTCCATCGAGCACGGCGTCGCCATCGAGCCGGTAGGGGGAATATCGGGCATCGGGGTCCGGGGAACAAGCCCGGCAACACCCGAGGGGCCGGCTTGTCGCGGCGCGCGGGAGCCACTATCAGGGCCTCGGGAGCTGCGCGGGTGCTAACCTCTTAATTTAGCTGGAGCCATTGATCTTGTCGTTTTTGGCGATCCCGTTCCCGGCCTTCGACCCGGTGCTGATCCAGCTCGGCCCCTTCGCGATCCGCTGGTACGCGCTGGCCTACATCGCCGGGCTCCTGGGCGGCTGGCAGCTCCTGAAGCGCATGGTTGCCCGGCCCGGCTGGACGATGACGCCCGAGCAGGTCGACGACCTGCTCTTCTTCGCGACGCTGGGCGTCATCCTCGGCGGCCGGCTCGGCTTCGTCCTCTTCTATCACCCGCTCTACTATCTCTCGAACCCGCTGCAGATCCTCGCCGTCTGGCAGGGCGGCATGTCGTTCCATGGCGGCCTCGTCGGCGTGCTGGTGGCCTGCTGGCTCTTCGCCCGCAGCCGCGGCATCCCCGCCCTGGAGGTCGGCGACGCCGTCGCCACGGTGACGCCCGTCGGGCTCTTCTTCGGCAGGCTCGCCAACTTCATCAACGCCGAGCTCTGGGGGCGGCCGACCGAGCTGCCCTGGGGCATGGTCTTCCCCAATGCCGGGCCGCTGCCGCGCCACCCCAGCCAGCTCTACGAGGCGGCGCTCGAGGGAATCCTGCTCTTCATCGTGCTGCAGGTCATGGCGCGCGGGGCTCGCGATCCCGCCACCGCCGGCCGGCTCGGTGGGACCTTCCTTTTGGGCTACGGCCTCTGTCGGGCCTTCGTCGAGCTGTTCCGCGAGCCCGATGCGCATCTCGGCCTGCTCTTCGGCTTCATCACCATGGGGCAGCTCCTGTCATTGCCGATGATCCTGCTCGGGCTCGTGCTGATCGCCTGGAGCTGGCGCGACCGCGGGCGACGGGTGGCCTCGTGACGGTCGCCGCCGCATCGCCGGCCGGGCTGGACGATGACGTGGCGAGCCCGCTCGGGCGGGAGCTCGTCGCCCTGATCGAGGCGCACGGCCCGATCGACGTCGCCACCTTCATGGCCCTCGCCCTCGGCCACCCGACGCATGGCTACTACTCGTCCCGGGCAGCGCTCGGTGCCGGCGGCGATTTCGTCACGGCCCCCGAGGCGTCGCAGCTCTTCGGCGAGCTCATCGGCGCCGCGCTGGCCACTGCCTGGCAGCAGGCGGGGGGGGCGCCGGCCCGGCTGGTCGAGCTCGGCCCCGGCAACGGCACGCTGCTCGCCGATCTCTGGCGGGCGACGGCCGGGGTCAAAGGCTTCCACGCCGCGCTCGACGTGCATCTGGTCGAGACGAGCCCGCTCCTGCGTCGGCGGCAGGCCGAGCGGCTCGGTGCCGTTCCCGGTCTCGCCTGGCACGCGGCGCTCGACGAGGTGCCGGCCGACCGGCCGCTCCTGGTCGTCGCCAACGAGTTCCTCGACGCCCTGCCGATCCGCCAGCTGATCCGGCTGGAGGATGGCTGGCACGAGATCCAGCTCGGCCTCGACGCCCGGGGCCGGCTCGCCTTCGCACCCGATCCCAGGCCCTCGCCTCTCGCCCTCCGCCTGCCCGCGGCACCGATCGGCAGTGTCCTGGAGCTCAGCCCGGCGCGCGAGGCGGCCGTGGCCGGGATCGCCCATCGCCTCGCCGACCAGGGCGGCCTGGCGCTGGTCGTCGACTATGGCGAGCGCGATCCGGCCCCCGGCAGCACGCTGCAGGCGGTCAGCCGCCATCGCCGGGTCGATCCCCTGACCCGGCCGGGCGAGGTCGATCTCACGTCGCGGGTCCACTTCGCTCCGTTGATCAATGTTGCCGGTGCCGCCGGGCCCACCGTCTTCGGCCCGGTGCCGCAGGGCCTCTTCCTCCAGCGCCTCGGCATCGACCTGCGCCTCGGGCACCTGCTCGCCGGGGCTTCGGCCGCCGCCGCGACCGGGCTTCGCCTTGGCCATGCGCGGCTGACGGAACCTGCTGCCATGGGCGAGCTCTTCCAGGTGCTCACCATCGACGGCTGGGGCAACGGCCCGCCGGCCGGCTTCGTCGCGGCCGAGGCGAACGCGCCCGTCAGGGCCCGGCCATGAAGCTCGAGGCTCTGGCGCTCGCCCGGCTCGACGGTGTCGCGCACGGCTTCCTCGGCCGGCGGGGCGGCGTCAGCGAGGGGCCGTTCGCCAGCCTCAACGTCTCGCTCCGCAACGCCGACGACACGGCGAACGCGCTGGAGAACCGGCGCCGCGCCGTGGCGGCGCTCGGGCAAGCCGACCATCCTCTCCTGATCGCACGCCAGGTCCACGGCACGCGCTGCGCCATCGTCGAGGCCGCCTTCGATCCCTTGGCACCGCCCGAGGCCGACGCCCTGGCGACGGCGACGCCGGGGCTCGTGCTCGGCGTCACCACCGCCGACTGTGCCCCGGTCCTCTTCGCCGATCCGGCGGCCGGGGTCGTTGCCGCGGCCCATGCCGGCTGGCGTGGTGCGAAGGACGGCATCCTCGAGGCGACCGTGGAAGCCATGCGCCGGCTCGGGGCCGTGCCGGGCCGGACGGTCGCCGCCATCGGCCCCTGCATCGCCGTCGCCTCCTATGAGGTGGGTGCCGAGTTCGAGACGGCGTTTCTCGCGGCCGAGCCCGAGAGCCGCCGCTTCTTTCGGGCCGTGGCCGCCGGGCAGCGTCATTTCGATCTCGCCGGCTACTGCGTCGACCGCCTGGCCCGGGCCGGGATCGCCACTGTCGAGCGGCTCGACCGCGACACCTGCGCCGAGGCGGAGGACTTCTTCAGCTATCGCCGGGCGACACGCGACGGCGAGCGGCATTTCGGCCTGCAGGTGGCGGCCATCTCACGCTTCTGAACGTCGCGCTCAGCCGCCCGGGGGCAGCAGCCCGACCTCGCGGTAGTAGCGCTCGGCGCCGGGATGCAGCGGAATGGCGGCCCCGTCGAGCGCCGTCTCGAGGGTGATCTGCCGGCCCTTCGCGTGGCCGCCATCGAGCAGGGCGCGTGCCGTGGGGTGCCAGAGGGCGCGACAGATGTCGTGCACCAGCGCCTCGTCGAGCCGGGCATCCACCAGCCACTGCGCGACCACGGCGAGCGTCGGCGTCGGCCCGACCCCGGCATAGACGCCCCCCGGAATCAGGTCAGCCGAGAAGAAGGGATAGGTCTCGACCAGGGCCGCCGCCGCCTCGCCGTCGATCGGGGCGAGACGCGCGCCGAGATCGCTGGCCGCCTCGACCACCGAGGGGATCGGGTAGCCGCCGACGATGAAGAAGGCATCGAGCGCACCCTGGGCCATCAGCCGCACCGCCTGCTCCGGCTTGGCGTGGTAGGCGACGACGTCGTCGGTCGTCAGGCCATGGCCCTCGAGCAGCAGCAGCGCATCGATCTGCGTGCCCGAGCCCATGCTGTCGAGGCTGACCCGTCGGCCGCGCAGATCGCCGACGCTCTCGATGCCGCTCTCGGCCGCGACCACCAGATGCACGCTCTCGACATAGAGGCTGGCCAGGAGCCGCAGGCTCTCGACCGGCTGCCGGCCGGCAAAGGCGCCGGTCCCGGTCTGGGCGAAATAAGCCACGTCGCTCTGCACGAAGCCGCTCTCGATGCGGCCTTCGGCAATGCCATCGATATTGTCGACCGAGCCGTTCGAGGACTGGACGATGGCGGCGAGCCCCGGCACGCCGCAGGAGCCGCCGGCGTCACAGCTGCGCGCCCCCGACGGCTGGCTGATGATCGTCGCGATCAGGCCGCCGATCGGATAGTAGGTGCCGGCGATCCCGCCCGTGCCGATGCGGAAGAGACGCATGTCCTGGCCAACGGCCGGCACCGCGCCGAGGCCGAGCAGGGCCGCCGCCCCGACGAGCGCCCGGCGCCGGTCAGTCCGCACGGACCGCCCACCCGTCGATGCGCCGCAGCACCTCGCCGTCGACCACCCGCTCGAAGGTCAGCTCGAGCCCGTCATCGACCAGTTGGCGGGTGTAGGTCTGCAGCTCGTACTGGCCGTCCTCCAGAATGGCGAAGGAGAAGACATGCATGCCGTTCTCGTCGAGCTTCGCCCAGCGGACCGGATCGCCCGCCAGGGGTGACATCTCCTCCTGCCGCTGGAAAAGGTTGGCGACCGATGCCTCGACGAAGAGGCGGCTGCCGTCATGCGGCTCGAAGATCACCTCGTTGACCCGGCGCTTCACGCCCGGCACGTCGCGGCGGCCGTCGACCAGCGTGACATTGGTCCAGCGCAGGCGAAAGCCGGTGCGCCGGAACGGCCCGATCTCGATATCGATGTCGCGCGTCTCGACCAGACCCTCGCCCGTGTCGCGGACTTCGGCGCGACCGACGAAGGCGCCGAAATAGTCGGTCAGCGACTGCGCCGACACAGGTCCGGGCAGGGTCGTCAGGCAGAGCAGGGCCGCGAGCGCGAGACGACGGCAAAAATGCGTCATCGGCTCAGCTCCGCCTGTCCAGAAAACCGTGCAGACCGGGCTCGGGCACGCCGTCCAGGCGCCGCTGCACGCTGACCTCGAGCCGGTCCGCCGCCGGCGTGAGAACGATGTGCAGCAGCTCGAAGCCGCCGTCCGCGACGATCTGCAGCCGATAGACGACGAGGCTCTCGGCTGCTCGCCGCGCCCAGAGCAGCGGGCGACCGTCCAGCACCGACCGGTCGTCGCCGTCCCCGAGAAAGCCGAAGAGGCCGCCGCCTTCCTCCACCTCGAACACGTCCGGCGCCGGGCCCGGCACCATCCTCGCGTCGAGCCGCTTGGCGCCCGGCGCGTTGATCGCGATCTCGAAGCCGTCGCGGGTCGGGTCGAGCCGTGCGTTGACAGGCAGCCCGGTGCCCGCGTCGGCGCCGGTGACGAGCAGCGAGCCGCGCCAGTCGCCGGCGAGCGAATCGGGCAGCTCGCCGCGTGCGTTGCCGGCCAGCAGCAGCACGAAGAAGAGGATCAAGATGGCGCGCATTCGGCCCTCGTGGCGGCAGTCCATCGGCTGATCGGGACATCGTAGCCTTTTCGACGCCGATCGTCATCCGGTCCGCCGTCGAACAGCGCCTGCTCACCGAATCATACGCAAGTTGAAGCTGTTGCCCCTCAGTGTTAAGGTATGGGTACAAGCCCTGTCCAGCTCATGCCGGATACGGGCCGACACGGGCGTATCCGAGAACGGTGCTGGCAGCGGCGAACCGCCGGGCCAGCCGGGCAGGCAAGAACCGGAATCATGTGGAATCAGCGCTTCGGGGCGCTCAGCGAGTTTCCTTTTCGCCGCCTGGCAGCGCTGCTCGCCCGGAGTGGCCCGCCGGCCGATCTGCCGCTCGCGGATCTCTCGCTCGGCGAGCCGCAGCATGCGCCGCCGCCGCTGCTCGCCGCCACGCTCGCGGCCAATGCGGGGCTCTGGAACCGCTACCCGCCGCCGGCCGGCACGCCGGCGTTCCGCGCCGCGGCGACCCGCTGGCTCGAGCGTCGTTTCGAGCTGCCCCGGGGCTGGCTCGAGCCCGACCGCCACATCCTGCCGGTGGCCGGCACCAAGGAGGCGCTCTTCCTCGTCGCCACCGCCGCGACCGACCCGGCAGGGCAGGGCCAGCGCCCGGCGGTGCTCGTCCCCAACCCGCTCTACTCGGTCTATCTCGGTGCGGCCGTGCTCGCCGGGGCGGAGCCGGTGCTGATGCCAGCGAGTGCCTCGACCGGTTTCCTGCCCGATCTCGATGCGGTCGCCGAGGCGGATCTGGCGCGGGCCACCGTCTGCTACATCTGCTCGCCGGCCAACCCGCAGGGGGTGGTGGCCGATCGCACCTATCTGGCGCGGGCGCTCGATCTGGCCCGTCGCCACGACTTCCTTCTGGTCGTCGACGAGTGCTACGCCGAGATCTACGACCAGGAGCCGCCACCGAGCGCCCTCGAGGTGGCCGCCGCCGGCGGGGGCGCGCTCGACCACCTCGTCGTCATGCACTCGCTCTCCAAGCGGTCGAGCGCTGCCGGGCTGCGCAGCGGCTTCGTCGCCGGCGACCCGGATTTCCTTGCCCTGTTCCTCCGCCTGCGCGCCTATGGCGCCGCCGTCCAGCCCATGCCGGTCCTGGCCGCGGCGGCCGCCCTCTGGGACGATGACGCGCATGTGGAGACCAACCGCCTGGCCTATCGAAAGAAATTCGATCTGGCGGAAACCGCGCTCGCCGGCCGCGCCGGCTTCTACCGCCCGCCCGGCGGCTTCTTCCTCTGGCTCGATGTCGGCGACGGCGAGGCGGCGGCGGTCGAGCTCTGGCGCCGGGCACATGTCAAGGTGCTGCCCGGCGCCTACCTGACCGCCACGGGCGACGCCGACGAGCCCGCCCGGGATGCCGCCACCGATCCGGGCACGCGCTACGTGCGCGTCGCCCTCGTCCACGAGCCCGAGGTGCTGGGCCCGGCGCTCGACCGGCTTCGGGCCGTCATTGCTTGACACTGCGACCGCAGCGACAGAGAGAACCGCGCGCATGGCCACATCCTATTTCGAGAGCGACGAGCGGACCCCATTGGGCGACTGGCTGAGAGGCTTCGGCCGGCGGACCACCGGGCTCGCGCTCCTGGCCCTTGCGGGGTTCCTCGTCCTGGCGCTGCTCGGCTTCCATCCCGGGGATCCCTCGCTCAACCAGGCGACGGGTGCAGCGATCGCCAATCCGGCGGGTGCCGTCGGCGCCATCCTCGCCGATCTCCTCTTCCAGACCTTCGGGCGGGCCATCTGGCTGGTGCCGCTGGTCGCCCTCTGCTGGGGCGTGCGGATGGTCGCCAACCGGCGCGCGGCCCAGCCCTGGCTGCCGCTCGTGGCGCTGCCGCTCTCGCTGCTCGCCACCGCCGCCTTCCTGGCCGGCCTGCCCGAGCCGGTGGCGGCCGAATGGCCGTTTCGTGCCGGCCTCGGCGGCGTCGTCGGCGATTTCGAGCTCCTCTACCTCGCCCGGCATCTGCCGGGCCAGCTCTACGGCTGGCTGACCGGTGGCGCTGCCCTGCTCTTCGGCATCGCCGCGCTCGGCCTGCGCTGGCGCGAGGGCGCCTGGGCGTTCGGCCGGGTCGGCCGGGGCTCCCTCTGGCTCGGTCGCCGGATCGGTGGCGCCGCCCAGGCCGGCACGGCCTATTCCAGCCGGGCGCTCGAGGAGAGCCGACGCAACCGGCGCCTGCGCCGCGCCGCGGCGGACGGCACCGACGAAGCCGCCTTTCCGGGCGTCCCGGAGCCGGTCATGCCGGATACGGCGCCGATCGAGCCGCGGCCGGGCGGTCTCGCCCACATGTTCGCCCGGATCGGCGACCGTCTGTTCGGCGGTGCCGCGGGCGGGCCGCTGCCCGACGAGCCGGCCGATGCGCCGGCGCCGCCGCGCCGCCCGGCCCGCTCGCGGCTGCGGCCCGAGGTTGTCGAGGAGATGGAGCCGGGCCCGGCGCCCGTCGCCACGGGCCGCTCGCGGCAGGCGCCCACCCTTGCCGACGAGGCTCGGACCTCCTCCGGCGGCGCCCGCCGCCCGGCCGGCGAGGCGCCGGCACAGGCGAGCCTGCCGCTCAACGCCTTCGTCCTGCCGGCGCTCGACATGCTGGGTGCCGCCCGGGCCGGGGCGCGGCCGGGCCAGACCAGGGCGCAGCTCGACGAGGTGTCGCGGCAGCTCGAGAGCGTGCTCGACGATTTTGGTGTCCGCGGCGAGATCATCGACGCCAAGCCCGGCCCGGTGGTGACGCTCTTCGAGCTCGAGCCCGCCCCCGGCACGCGCGCCGCCCGGGTGATCAGCCTCGCCGACGACATCGCCCGCTCGCTCTGCGCGCTCTCCGTTCGTGTCGCCGTCGTGCCCGGCCGCAACGTCATCGGCATCGAGCTGCCGAACGAGGCGCGCGAGACCGTCTACCTCCGCTCGCTGCTGCAATCCGACACCTTCGCCCGGAGCGAGGCGCGCCTCGCCCTCGCCCTCGGCAAGGACATCTCCGGCAACCCGATCATCGTCGACCTCGCCCGCATGCCGCATCTCCTGATCGCCGGCACCACGGGCTCCGGCAAGTCGGTCGCCATCAACGCGATGATCCTCTCGCTGCTCTACCGGCTGACCCCCGACCAGTGCCGGATCATCATGATCGACCCCAAGGTCATCGAGCTGTCGGTCTACGAGGACATCCCGCATCTCCTGGCCCCGGTGGTCACCGAGCCGCACAAGGCGGTGGTGGCGCTCAAGTGGGCGGTCCGCCAGATGGACGAGCGCTACCGGCTGATGTCGCATCTCGGCGTGCGCGACATCTTCGCCTTCAACCGCCGCATCGAGCAGGCGAAGTCGCGCGGCGAGGCGCTCACCCGGCGCGTGCGCACCGGCTTCGAGGCCGGCACCGGCCAGCCGATCATCGAGGACCAGCCCATCGACATGACGCCGCTGCCTTTGATCGTCGTCATCGTCGACGAGGTGGCCGACCTCATGCTCACCGCCGGCAAGGAGATCGAGCACGCCATCCAGCGCCTGTCGCAGAAGGCGCGCGCCGCCGGCGTCCACCTGATCGTCGCGACCCAGCGGCCCTCGGTCGACGTGCTGACCGGCGTCATCAAGGCCAACCTGCCGTCGCGCATCAGCTTCCGCGTCAGCTCGAAGATCGACAGCCGGACGATCATGGGCGAGCCGGGTGCCGAGCAGCTCCTCGGCCAGGGCGACATGCTCTACCTCATGCCGGGCGACCGGATCATGCGCATCCACGGGCCGCTCGTCACCGACAACGAGGTCGAGCGGGTCGTGGCCCACCTCAAGTCGCAGGGCGAGCCCGACTATCACGACGAGGTGACCGCCGAGAATGCCGGCCTCGACGCGGCCCCGGAGGAGGGTGCCCCCCTTGCGGCCGAAGGCACGGGCGACAATGTGTACGAGCAGGCCGTGCAGATCGTGGCCCGCGACGGCAAGGCGTCGACCAGCTACCTGCAGCGCAAGCTCAGCATCGGCTACAACAGCGCCGCCAAGCTGATCGAGCGCATGGAGCAGGAAGGCCTGATCACCACGGCCGACCATGTCGGGCGGCGCCAGGTGCTGATGGGCCGGGGTGGGCTCGACGGCACCCAGCCGACCCGCGACGACGACGACTGAGCACCCCTGTCGTCCCATTCACTGGAGCGAGGCCGCTTGCTGACCCGCCGTTTCCTGATGCTTGCCGCGCTGGTCGCCCCGGCGTTTGCCGCCGCCCGGCCCCTGGCGGCGCAGAGCGCTGTCCTCGCCGATGTCGAGCGCTACCTGAACGGCATCGACACGCTGGCCGCCCGCTTCGAGCAGATCGCCCCGGACGGCAGCCTCAGCCGCGGCCGGGTCTACATCCAGCGACCGGGCCGGCTGCGCTTCGACTACGATCCGCCGTCGCGCATCCGGCTGATCGCCCCGGGCGACTGGCGGCTCGTCTTCTACGATGCCAGCATCGGTCAGGTGAACGTCATCCCGATCAGCCAGACACCGCTCGGCATCCTGCTCGACGACGAGGTCCGGCTCGACGGCGACGTCGAGGTGACGAACGTGCGCGAGCAGGCCGGCGAGCTGGCGGTCACCGTGATCCGCAAGGGCGAGGCCGACCAGGGCTCGGTCACCCTCGTCTTCGCCAAATCGCCGCTGGCGCTGCGCCGCTGGTCGGTGGTGGATGCGCAGGGCCTCGTGACCCACATCGTGCTGCAGGACGTCGAGACCGGCGGCAAGCTAGATTCCGAGCTCTTCCGCTGGCGCGACCCGCAGACCTACGGCCTGCCCGACTGACGTTTCCGGTTGCTCTGCTTCATCCACCCTTAAGACGTTTCGTTCATCCTCGCGGGACTGCCGCTCCTGTCCTGTGGAGGGTTCCCTGAGCGCACCAGCCCCGCCGGCGCGAGAGACCCGGCCCGTCCGGCTTGCCGGGCTGCCGATCGGCGTGATGGTCGGCGGTCTCGTCGCCGCCTGCCTCTGGGCCGGCTTCGCCGCAGGCGGTCTCGACAACGGCGACTTCGGACAGCCGGCATCGCCCCTTTTCGCGCTGCTCGTGGCCATCGCCATCAGCGGCCTTGGCGGCACTCTCGCCATCGGCCTCTTCTGGCACCGGGCGCGGCGGATGGCGGGCGTCGCCTCGAGCGCCGAGGAGCTGCTCGAGGAAGTGGCGCATGCCGGGGCGGAATTCGTCTGGGAGACCGACACCGCGGGTCGGCTGACCTTCCTCTCCGACGGCTTCGAGCGCAGCGTCGGCCTGGCCCCGGCCGAGGCCATCGGGCGGACCTGGCTCGAGGTCCTGGGCCAGGGCCTCGTCGATCCGGCGCAGCGCACGATCGCCATGGCGATCGCCGGCCGGCGGTCGTTCCGCGACGTCGAGGCGAGCGTGGTCCCCGCCGACGGCCAGAGCCGCACCTTGCGCCTGATCGGCCAGCCGAAGCACGGTGGCGGTGGCTCCTTCACCGGGTCGCGTGGCGTCGCCGTGGATATCAGCGACATCGTCAAGGCGCGGGAGCGGCTCGGCTTCGTCGACCGGCACGACGAGCTCACCGGGCTCCTGAATCGCGTCGGCTGCATGCGGCTGCTCGCGGCCCGCCTGCGCCGCGGGCGCCGTCAGGACGAGCAGCCGGTGCTGCTGGTGATCGACATCGACCGCTTCCGCGGCGTCAACGAGGCGTTCGGGGCCGCGGCGGGCGACAACGTGATCCGCCAGGTGGCCGAGCGCATCCGCGTCTGCGCGCGCGAGAGCGACACCATCGGCCGCATCGGCGGCGGCGAGTTCTTCCTCCTGCGGCCGCACGCCCTGCCGTTCGACCCGATCCTCGACCTGACCCGGCGGCTCGAGCAGTCGCTCGAGGAGCCGTTCTCGGTGCCCGAGGAGAGCCTGCGCATCACCTGCCATATCGGCCTCTACGAGATCGCGCCCGACGACCGCGAGCCGGAGGTCTGCCTGCGGCGTGCCCAGGTCGCGATCAGCCGGGGCCGCCGCGACGGCCGGTCGACCCATCTCTTCATGGACGGCATGGACCTCGAGGCGCGGACCATGCGGCGGCTGGAGGAGGAGCTGCGCGAGGCGATCGCCGGGAACCGGCTGGCGCTCGCCTATCAGCCGCAGCTCGCGCTGCGCAGCGGCCGCTTCGTCGGCGCCGAGGCGCTGCTGCGCTGGCACCATCACGATCACGGCTTCATCTCGCCGACCCGGTTCATCCCGGTCGCCGAGCGCACCGGCCTCGTCGTTCCGCTCAGCCGCTGGGTGCTGCGCCAGGCCTGCCAGGACAGCCGGCGGCTGGGCGATCTCTGCATCTCCGTCAACCTGTCGCCGATCGACCTCGCCAGCCCCGACTTCGTCGACGCGGTCCGGGAGACGCTGGCCCGGACCGGGACGGATCCCGACCGGCTCGAGCTCGAGATCACCGAGGGTGTGCTGATCGAGGACACCGAATCGACGCTCGACGTCCTGCTGCAGCTCAAGCGGCTGGGCCTCAGGATCGCCCTCGACGATTTCGGCACGGGCTATGCGGGGCTCGGCTATCTGCAGATGTTCCCCTTCGACAAGCTCAAGATCGACCAGTCGATCATCCGTCGCAGCGGGCGCTCGCGCCACGCCGGGGCGATCGTCCGCTCGGTCGTGGCCCTGGCCCACGAGCTCGGCCTCGCGGCCTGTGCCGAGGGTGTCGAGAGCCGGGAGCAGCTCGAGCTGCTGCGCGACGAAGGCTGCGACCTGGTCCAGGGCTTCTATGCCGGCCAGCCAATGCCGGCCGCCCAGATGCGCGGCGTGGTCGACCGCCAGACGGCCCTGCTCGCCACCGGGCAAACCTGATCGCCGCCGCGCGAGGCGATTGACGTCGACCGCTCCGATGGGCAACGCTGGGGAGGCGCAGCAATTTCGGCGGGAGATGGACGATGTGCGGCATTGTGGGGGCGATCGCCCGGGAGCCCGTGGCCGGGCTGCTGCTCGAGGGGCTGCGGCGGCTCGAATACCGCGGCTATGACAGCGCCGGCATCGCCACCATCACCGACGGGCGCATCGACCGCCGGCGCGCCGAGGGCAAGCTCGACCGGCTGGCGACGCTGCTCGAGGCGCATCCGCTCGGCGGCAGCGTGGGCATCGGCCATACCCGCTGGGCGACCCATGGTGCGCCCACCGAGACCAACGCCCATCCGCATCTGGCGGGCGGCGTGGCGGTCGTCCACAACGGCATCATCGAGAACTTCGCGGCGCTCAGGGCCGAGCTCGAGGCCGCCGGCCGGGTCTTCACGACCCAGACCGACACCGAGGTGGTGCCGCATCTGGTGGCCCGGGAGCTCGAGGCCGGCAGCGATCCCGAGGCGGCGGCGCGCGCCGCGATCCGCCGGCTCGAGGGCGCCTTCGGCCTCGTCCTCCTCTTCCAGGCCGAGCCCGGCCTCCTGGTCGCGGCGCGCCGCGGCAGCCCGCTCGCGATCGGCTACGGCACGGCCGGCGAGGCCATGTATGTCGGCTCTGACGCGCTCGCCTTGGCACCGCTCACCGACCGCATCCAGTATCTCGACGAGGGCGACATCGCCTTCGTCCGCATCGCCGGCGCGGTCGTCGAGGATGCCGGCGGTGCCGTGGTCGACCGGCCGATCCGCCAGACCGCCCTCTCTGGCGCCCTGATCGGCAAGGGCAATCACCGGCACTTCATGGAGAAGGAGATCTTCGAGCAGCCGGCGGTGCTCGGCGACACGCTCCGCTCCTTTGCCGCGCTGGGCGACGACGGCGCCGACCACCGGATCGCCCTGCCCGAGCTGCCCTTCGACCCGGCGGCCCTGGAGCGGCTCACCACCATCGCCTGCGGGACCGCCTTCTATGCCTGCATGGTCGCCAAGTACTGGTTCGAGCGCACGGCCGGGCTCGCCGTCGAGTGCGACATCGCCTCGGAGTTCCGCTACCGCGAGCCGCCCATGGGGCCGGGCACGGCCGGGCTCTTCGTCTCGCAGTCGGGCGAGACCGCCGACACGCTCGCCGCCCTGCGCTACGTCAAGGCGGCGGGCCGGCCGACGCTCGCCGTCGTCAACGTGCCGGAGAGCACGCTCGCCCGCGAGGCGGACGGCGCCCTGCGCACGCTCGCCGGGCCGGAGATCGGCGTCGCGTCGACCAAGGCCTTCACCACCCAGCTCGCCACGCTCGCCTGCCTGGCGCTCGGCTGCGCCAGGGCGCGCGGCCGGCTCGACCCGGCCGAGGAATCACGGCTGGTGAAGGCGCTCGACGAGGTGCCGGCGCTGATGCTCGAGGCGCTCGAGCACGACGACGCCGTCCGGCGCATAGCGCTCAGCATTCTCGATGCGCGCGACGTGCTCTATATCGGTCGCGGCATGATGTACCCGATCGCGCTGGAGGGTGCGCTGAAGCTGAAGGAGATCAGCTACATCCATGCCGAGGGCTATGCCGCGGGGGAGCTCAAGCACGGGCCGATCGCGCTCATCGACGACACCGTGCCGGTGGTGGTCGTCGCGCCGACGGACGCCCTCTTCGAGAAGACCGCGAGCAACCTCCAGGAGGTCGTGGCCCGCGGCGGCCGGGTGATCCTGATCAGCGATGCGGCCGGCGTGGCCACCCTCGGCGAGTACGCCACGCACAGCCTCGTCCTGCCCGAGGTCGACCCCTTCGTGGCGCCGCTGCTCTACACCGTGCCGATCCAGCTCCTCGCCTACCACACGGCGGTGCTCAAGGGCACCGACGTCGACCAGCCGCGCAACCTCGCCAAGTCCGTCACGGTCGAGTAGCGCCGGCCTTCGTCGGCGCCGGCTCCCTTCGCTGGCTCAGTGGCCGAGGCGCTGGCCGGAAGCCTTGTCGAAGACGTGCACCGATTCGAGGATCGGGGCGAGGCCGATGCGGTCGCCCGGGCGGAGCGGATGGCGGTCCTTGAAGACCGCCTGCGCCTCGTTGCCGGCGAACCGGGTGACGACCAGGATCTCGGCACCAGTCGGCTCGACCACGATCACCTCGGCCGGGGCCGCCCCCTGGCCCTCGGCCTCGGGCACCAGGGTGAGATGCTCCGGGCGAATGCCGTAGACGATCTCCTGGCCGTCCTGGCCGCCGGAATCGGCCGGCAGCGGCAGGCGGCTGCCGTCGGCGGCGACCGCCACGGCCGAGCCGTTCTTCCGGTCGATCCGCGCCTGGATGAAGTTCATCGAGGGCGAGCCGATGAAGCCGGCGACGAAGAGGTTGACCGGCCGGTCGTAGAGGTCGAGCGGGGCGCCCACCTGCTCGACATGGCCGCCCTGCATGACGACGATGCGGTCGGCCATGGTCATGGCCTCGATCTGGTCGTGGGTGACGTAGACGGCCGTGGTCTTGAGCCGCTGGTGCAGCTCCTTGATCTCGGTGCGCATCTGGACGCGCAGCTTGGCGTCGAGGTTGGAGAGCGGCTCGTCGAAGAGGAAGACCTGCGGGTCGCGGACGATGGCCCGGCCCATGGCGACGCGCTGCCGCTGGCCGCCCGAGAGCTGCCTCGGATAGCGGCCGAGATACTCGCGCAGCCCCAGGATGTCGGCGGCGCGGTTGACCCGCTCCTCGATCACGTTCTTCGGCGCCTTGGCGAGCTTGAGCGAGAACGCCATGTTCTGCTGCACGGTCATGTGCGGGTAGAGGGCGTAGTTCTGGAAGACCATGGCGATGTCGCGATCCTTCGGCGGCACGGTGTTGACCACCCGCCCGCCGATCGCGATCTCGCCGCGGTTGATCTCCTCGAGCCCGGCGATCATCCTGAGCAGGGTCGACTTGCCACAGCCCGAGGGGCCCACGAGCACGACGAACTCGCCATCCTCGATATCGATCGACACGCCGTGCAAGACCTGCACCGTGCCGAAGAACTTCTCCACCTTGCGAACGTCGACGGAAGCCATGTGCCCTTTTCCCGATCCTGCCTCGGCGCCGACCCCGATGACCTGGCGGGCCGAACCGTTTCCCCTGATGACGAGCCCGCTGCCCCTGCCGAAGACGGGAGGGCTATTGCTCTGGTGGTATCATGACCGCTTTCGCACCCCAGTTCAATGCGCGACAGGCACTTCCCGGCGAACGTTTCGTGCGGGCTGAGGCACCGGCACGGGGTGCCCCGCTCGCGGGCGGGGCCGCCCTCGGCATCCTGATGATGCTGATCGTCCAGCTCATCATGCCGATCAACGACGCCATGGCCAAGTACCTGGTCGCCAGCCTGCCGGTCCTGCAGATCGCCTGGGCCCGGTTCTTCGGCAACGCGGTGCTGCTCGTGCCGGTCGTCCTCTGGCGGCGCGGCCTCGGCGCCTTGCGCACCGACCGGCCGGGCCTGCAGGTGGCCCGCGCCCTCGCCATCCTCGCCGCCAACCTGCTCTTCGTCACCGGTGTCAGGGTGGTGCCGCTGGCCGACGCCCTGGCCCTCATCTTCGTCGCCCCGCTCGCCGTCACCGCCCTCTCGCCCTGGCTGCTCGGCGAGCAGGTCAGGCGGGCCGAGTGGGTCGCGGTCTGCCTCGGCTTCGCCGGGGCGCTGGTCATCATCCGCCCCGGCAGCGCCGGCCTCGACATCGCCGCCCTCCTGCCGCTCGGCGCCGGGCTCTGCTTCTCGCTCTACCTCATCCTCACCCGCAAGCTGGCGGGCACGAGCCCGGCCGACGTCACGCTCTCCATCACCTCGCTGGTCGCCGGTGGTGCCCTCAGCCTGCTCATGCCCTTCGTCTGGGTCTGGCCGACCCTGGGCGAGACGCTGCTGCTGCTGGCGGTCGGCACCTGCGCCTGCACCGGCCACCTGCTCCTGACCCGCGCCCTCGACTTCGCCCCGGCCGCCAGCCTCGCCCCCTTCACCTATCTCTCGCTGGTCACGGCAACGGCCCTCGGCTGGTTCGTCTTCGGCGACTTCCCCGATGGCTGGACCTGGATCGGTGCCGCCATCGTCGTGCTCAGCGGGCTCGTGCTCTGGCGCTTTCGCCAGCGCTGACCGCTCCCCTCTTCAACCCTCGACCGGAGATGCGACCATGACGCCCGAGCAGTTCCAGAAGAGCCTCGCCGACACCACCCCGCCCGCCGGTCTCGCCGGCCCGCTCGAGGCGCTCTGGCACGCCGCCAAAGGCGACTGGCGGCGTGCCCACACGATCGTCCAAAAGGACGAGGCGGACCCCACCCACGCCTGGGTCCATGCCCACCTGCATCGCGAGGAGGGCGACCTCGCCAACGCCGCCTACTGGTATCGCCGGGCCGGCCGCCCGGTGGCCGAAGGCGACATCGCCCGGGAACGCAAGGCGATCGCCGAGGTTCTCCTCGATGCCGCGGGCCGAGGCCGCCCGGTTTGAAGCGGTCGTCCGGCTCGGGCTAGACTGGACCCGTCCAACGAGGGAGGATCGTCCATGAGCGAACATGTCTACAAGGTGATCGAGCTCGTCGGCTCCTCGCCGGAGAGCATCGAGGACGCCACGAGAAATGCCATCGAGCGCGCCAGCCGGACCCTGAAGGGCCTGCGCTGGTTCGAGGTCGTCGAGACCCGTGGCCACATCGAGGACGGCAGGATCGGCCACTGGCAGGTGATGCTGAAGGTGGGCTTCACCCTGAACGGCGACGCCGGCTAGCCTCCCTCAGGCGCGCGGCTTTGCCGCCTCGGGGCCGCCGTGCCACCAGTGGCGGAAGGGGTCGCTGGTGATGATCCGCTCGACCGTCTCCAGGGCGACCCGCGGCATGCCGCCCGTGCCGCCGATCTGGCGCACCGCCCGCGTCAGCTCGATGCCTTCGCCGGGCGTCGAGAACGGGAAGTCGCTGCCGAAGAAGACCTTGTCCGTGACCTGGTACTCCTCGATCGCCAGCATGACGTTGTAGAACTGCCAGCGGCGATAGTAGATCGCCGAGATCTCGGCGTAGACGTTGGGCTGCTTCCTGATGACGGCGATGCACTCCTCGAACCAGGGATGGCCCATATGCGCCATCACCAGCTTGAGGTCGGGGTGCCGGAGCGCCACGCCCTCGACCGCCAGCGGCCGGCCGAGCTCGGCGGCGTGGAGCCGCGTGTAGGTGGTGCCCATGTGCATGGTCAGCGGCAGGTCGTTCTTCTCGCAATAGGCATAGACCGGCTCGAGCCTGGGGTCGTCGAGCGGCACGCCGTTGTAGATCGGCCCGTACTTGACGCCGACGAGGCCGAGCCCCTCGATCGCGTGGCGGAGCCGCTCGAGGCAGTCCGGCCGGCGCGGGTCGGCATAGGCGAAGCCGGTGAGCTTCTCCGGAAAGCGGCGCACCGCGTCGGCCGTGACCTCGTCATCGCTGTCGATGCCGATCGTCTCGGCGTAGCGCAGCGAGAAGACGATCGCCCGGTCGACCGGCGCCATGGCCGCCATGATCGTTTCGGCATCCGCCTTCTCGGGGATGTCCTTCTCGCGCACCCGGGCCATCTGCGTGCGGTAGTGCGGCCGGATGTGCTCGTCGTTCCAGATGTTGACGTGGCAGTCGGTGATCATGACGCGCTCACCCCCGCGCCAGGCTGGGCAGCCAGAGGGCGAGCTGCGGGAAGACCAAAAGGAACAGCAGGGCCAGGATCTGCATGCCGATGAACGGCAGCAACGCCCCGAAGATCGTCTGCAGCTGGATATGCGGCGGGGCCACGGACTTGAGATAGAAGGCGGCCGGGCCGAAGGGCGGGGTCAGGAAGCTGCACTGCATGTTCATGCAGAAGAGAATGCCGAACCAGACCGGGTCGTAGCCGAGGTCGATGATCACCGGCACGAAGATCGGCATGGTCAGGAGCGTGATGCCGATCCAGTCGAGCACCATGCCGAGCACGAAGAGGATGAACATCATCACGAGGATGATCTGCCAGGGCTCGAGCGGCAGCCCGGCGATGGCCCCGCTCAGATAGCGGGTGCCACCCATGATGTTGTAGATGCCGATGAAGGCGTTGGCGCCGAGCGTCAGCCAGATGATGATGCCGACCGTCGACATCGTCCGCTGCATCGCCTCCCAGAGAAGGGCCAGGCTGAACTCGCCGCGCACCGCCGCCGCCAGCAGGGCCGCCACCGCGCCGACGCCGGCCGCCTCGGTGACGCTGGCGATGCCGCCATAGATGGAGCCCAGGACCCAGACGATGATCAGGATCGGCAGGATCAGGCCCTTCAGCAGCCGGAGCTTCTCGGTGAGCGGGATGTCGAGCTGGTCCGCCGGCAATTGCGGCGCCAGCGCCGGGTTCAGGACGGACCGGGTGATGATGTAGGTGATGTAGAAGCCGGCCAGCAGCAGGCCCGGCAGGACGCCGCCGAGGAAGAGATCGCCGATCGAGACGCCGGCGGTGAGGCCGTAGACGATGAGCACGATCGACGGCGGGATCATCGTGCCGAGCGAGCCGCCGGCGCAGATCGTGCCGATGGCGAGCTTCTGGTCGTAGCCGAGCCGCAGCATCTGCGGCAGGGCGATCAGGCCGAGCAGCACGATCTCGCCGCCGATGATGCCGGTCATCGCCGCCATGACGATGGCCACCAGCGTCGTCTGCACCGCCACGCCGCCGGGCAGCCGGCCGGCGAAGACGCGCATGGCGTCGTAGAGGTCGTGCGCCACCCCGGATCGTTCCAGCACGCAGGCCATGAAGACGAAGAGCGGCACCGCCACCAGCACGTACTCGTTGATGAAGCCGTAGACCCGGCTCGAGACCAGCGGCAGGCCGGCGGGGCCGAGCCAGAGCAGGGTGCAGCCGACGGCCAGCGCCATGGTCGTCCAGGCGAGCGGCACGCCCAGGAGCATGAAGCCCAGCATGACGGCGATGATCAGGATGGTGGCGGTCTCGATGCCCAAGATCGGCTTCCGTCAGGCTGGAGGGGGTGCGGCCGTTCTCGGGCCCCGGGGCCCCGCCCGCAGGTGACGGGCGAGCTGCAAAGCGAGCTGCAGCAGGACGAGGATGCCGGCGGCCGTGATGATCGGCTTGATCAGCGCCGGTGTCGGCGAATTGTAGGCGCTGCCGGTGCGCTCCCAGATCGTCAGCGCGCGGATGCCCGAGGTCCAGGAGCCCCAGATCAGCCCGGCCATGCCGAAGAGCCCGACGACGAGGGCCACGAGACGCATGCACCAGCGGGCCCCGGGCCCCGCGATCTCGACCACGCTGGTGATCGCGATGTGCTTTTCCTCGGCGGTGACGTTGGCGCCGGAGAGCATGTAGCCCGAGGCGCAGAGAAAGATCGTGACCTCGAACGCCCAGGTGGTGGGCGCATTGAAGATGTAGCGCGCCAGCACCTCGTAGAAGGTGAAGACGACAGCGCCGAGATAGAACCAGCCGACCTGCCTGCCGAGCCAGAGGTTGAAGGTCTCGATCGCCTGCAAGTGCGGCACCCCCCAGGAATGTCGGCGAGAACGTGGCGGCGGCAGGCCGGCGGCGGGCGCTCCGAGACGCCCGCCGCCGGTCCCGTGCGATCGATCAGTCGGCGGGCAGGAGCCCGACCCGCTTCATGAAGTCGACATTGGTCGCGAGCGCCTTCTCGGCGAGCGGATCGCCGGCGACGTACTCGGCCCAGGCTTCCTGGGCGATGGCGCGGAACTTGTCGCGCTCCTCCTGGGGCCAGTCGATGACCTCGATGTTCGGATCGGCGCGGTCGCGGGCGACGAGCTCCTGATCGGTGATGTCGTTCCGCAGGCGCAGGTCGTTGACCATCGCCTGGTACCAGACGTCGATCGTCACCTGCAGGCTCTCGTCGAGGGCGTCATAGGCCGCCTTGTTCACCGTGAACTGCAAGACCGGCATCGAATGGATGCCTGGATAGATCGGGTACTTGGCGATCTGCTGGAAGCCCAGGCTGTCGTTCATGGTGTAGGAGCTGAAGTCCGCCGCGTCGACCACACCCTTGTCGACGCTGGTGTAGGTCTCGGCCGCCGGCAGGCCCACCGGCGCTGCGCCGGCGCGCTTGAAGACCTCGGCGGCCAGACCCTCCGGCGAGCGGACCTTCTTCCCCTCGAGGTCGGCGACACCGCGGATCGGCACCTTCGAGACGAAGGCCTCGCGCGCCGGGGTGCCGCAGCCGACGACCTTGACCTGGCCGTCCGTGAACTCGTCGTAGAGCTCCTGCAGGAACTCGCGGCCGCCGCCCTGATAGCAGAAGAGGGCGATCTGCTCGGGCCGGTCATAGCCGGCGATGAGGTCGCCCATCACCGAGAAGGCCTTGCTGCGGCCGGCGAAATACGAGGTCGAGGTGATGTCGCCCTGCAGCACGCCGAGGGCGATGGCGTCCATCGTCTCGTTGTACGGCACGACCGAGCCGACCGGCGTCAGCTCGATGGTCAGCTCGCCGTTGGTCATCGCCGCGAGCTTGGGCAGCCAGAACTCCTCGATGTTCTGATAGTAGCTCTCGCCGGCGGTCATCGAGGTCTGCACCTTCCAGACCTCCGCCGCGGCACCGGTGCCCGCCTGCAGTGCCACCACCGCTGCGGTGCCCAGGAACAGGGCCGTGCTCCACCGCTTCATCATCTCGCCTCCCGCTTTCTCATGTGTCGCCCGTTGGCGTCGCGGCGCAACGCTTGGCATGAAGCTCGTGAAACCGTCAACATCAATCGCCCCACACCGGCCCGCAGGAGCCGCGCAGCTCGACCCGACTCTCCAGCTCGACCCGGCGCCAGGGTGCCCCGGGTGCTGCCAGCCGCTCGAGCAGGAGGCCCGCCGCCACCCTGCCGATTCTCTCGTAGTCGCGGGTCACCGTGGTGAGCTCGGGCGTGGTCACGGTGGCGATGTCCGAGGCATCGAGGGCGATCAGCGATAGCCCATGCGGGATCGACCGGTCGAGCCCGCGCGCGGCGGCGAGCACGGCCCGGACCTGCCGGCTGCCCTCGACGAGGACCGCCGTGGGTGCCGCCGGCCCGGCCAGCAGGTCCTGCGCCGCGCGCAGCCGGTGGTGATCCTCGGGCGGCACCTCCACCACGCGCTGGGCCAGGGCATCGAGCCCGGCCTCGGCGACCGCCCTGAGGAAGGCCCGCCGCCGCTCGACCACCGGCCGCACCCGCAGGCCCGAGAGCATGATGGCGAGGCGCCGGTGGCCGAGGCCGGCGAGGTGGCGGACCGCCTCCTGAAGCGCCGGCTCGTGCGCCGAGAGAAGGACGTCGGCATCCACGGCCAGCGTGCGGTCGAGCACCAGGAGCGGCATGTCCAGCCGGGCGAGAGCCCGGTTCAGCGCCGGGTCGGTCTCGTCGGAGACGTAGAGCAGGAGGCCGTCGACCTGGCGCGTGCGCAGCGCCTCGAGCGCCCGGATTTCGGCCGCCGGGTCGTAGTCGCTGCTGGTCAGCAGGAGCGAGTAGCCGGCCGCCGCCAGGTGCCGCTCGGCCGCCTGGGCGATCGCGGCGTTGGGGTAGGCGACGAGGTCGGGCACGAGGCAGCCGATGCTGCGCGACAGCCGGGTGCGCATCGAGCGTGCCGCCGCGTTGGCGACATAGCCCAGGTCCCGCATCGCCTGCTCGACGCGGGCCCGGGTGGTGGGGCTCACCAGCGCCGGATCGTTGGCGACGCGCGAGACGGTGACGGTCGCGACGCCGGCGACACGCGCCACGTCGCGGATCGTCGGCCGCCGGCTCACACTCGTCCCTTTCCGCTCATGACGACGCCACCACGACGCGCGGCGGCGTCGCTGTCAAGCGGGTTGGCGAGGCAGGCGGCACTTCGATGTTGACGTTTTCATCCACCGTCGGCACGTTCCGGCGCAAACTCAGACCATCCAGGGGAGCGGGCCATGCAACTCGGTGCCGAGCAGATCGAAACCTATCGCCGGGACGGCTTCATCGTCATCGAGAACGTCCTCTCGCCCGCCGAGGTCGAGGAGCTGCGCCAGGTCACCGACGCGTTCGTCGCCAAGGCCCGCTTCGTCCAGACCCACGACGACGTCTACGACCTCGAGCCCAGTCACAGCGCCACCGAGCCCCGGGTGCGCCGGATCAAGACGCCGCATCTCCAGCACGACGCCTATGCCAGGATCGGCCGGCACCCGGCGATCGTCGAGATCCTGCGGCAGCTCGTCCACCCCGTGCTGCGCTTCGACACCTCCAAGCTCAACATGAAGGCGGCCGGCTACGGTGCCGCCGTCGAGTGGCACCAGGACTGGGCCTTCTACCCGCACACCAATGACGACCTCGCCGCCGTCGGCGTCATGATGGACGACTGCGCCATCGAGAACGGGCCGCTGCTCTGCGTGCCGGGCAGCCACAAGGGCCCCATCCACGAGCACCATGCCGACGGCGTCTTCTGCGGTGCGATCGACCTCGACCAGGCCGATGTCGACTTCGCCGCGGCCCGACCCTGCGTCGGCCCGGCCGGCAGCATCTCGATCCACCATGCCCGGACCATCCACGGCTCGGCCCTCAACACGTCGCAGAAGATGCGCCGCCTCCTGCTCTTCCAGTACCGCGCCGCCGACGCCTGGCCGCTCGTCGGCAGCCAGCAGCCGAAGAGCTGGGCCGACTGGCAGGCGCTGCTGCTCAGCGGCGAGAACGATCCGGTGGTGCCGCGCTGCACCGACGTGCCGGTCCGCCTGCCCTTGCCGGAGGCGAAGCACGCGGGCTCGATCTACGAGAACCAGCGCGGCCTGAAGAAGGGCTATTTCGGCCAGGCCCCCGCCGCCTGACCGCTGCCGGAACCCCGCCGACCAACATAGGAACGCCGCCATGAAGATCACCGCCCTCGAGACCGTCTGGCTCGAGGAGTTCCCGAACCTGTGCTGGGTCCAGGTCCATACCGACGAGGGCCTCGTCGGGCTCGGCGAGACCTTCTTCGGCCCGAAGGCGGTGATCGCCTACATCCACGAGACGGCGGCACCCAGGCTGATCGGCAAGGACCCGCTCGCCATCGACCGCCATTCGCGCACGCTGATCCACGACTACTATCTGGGCTTCGCCGGCAGCGGGGCGGAGATGCGCGGCGCCTCGGCGGTCGACATCGCGCTCTGGGACATCTGGGGCAAGGCCACGAGCCAGCCGGTGCACCAGCTCCTGGGCGGGCTGTCGCGGCCCAGGATCCGCACCTACAACACCTGCGCCGGCTACCGCTACGTGCGCGGCACCAAGGGACAGATGACCCAGAACTGGGGCCTCGACGCTCGCCAGGGGCCCTACGAGGACCTCGACGCCTTCCTCAACCATGCCGGCGATCTCGCGCTGTCGCTCCAGGAGGAGCACATCACCGGCATGAAGATCTGGCCCTTCGACTTCGCCGCCGAGCGCACCGACGGCAGCTACATCAGCCCCGAGGAGCTGCGGACGGCGCTCGAGCCGTTCGCCAAGATCAGGGACGCCGTCGGCGACGGCATGGACATCATGGTCGAGCTGCACTCGCTCTGGAACCTGCCGGCCGCCAAGCGCATCCTGGCGGCCCTCGAGCCCTACCAGCCCTTCTGGTACGAGGACCCGATCAAGATGAACAATTTCGACGCGCTGGCCGAGCTGGCGGCGTCGACCCGGGTGCCGATCACGGCGAGCGAGACCATCGCCACCCGCCCGATGTTCCGCGAGCTCATGGCGAAGCGCGCCGTCGGCGTCGTCATGCTCGACCTCGCCTGGTGCGGCGGCCTCTCCGAGGCCAAGAAGATCGCCACCATGGCCGAGGCCCACCAGCTTCCCGTGGCCCCCCACGACTGCACCGGCCCGATCGTCTACACCGCCTCCTGCCACCTCTCCCTCAACGCCCCGAACGCGCTGATCCAGGAGAGCGTGCGCGCCTTCTACACCGGCTGGTACAAGGAGCTGGTGACCGAGCTGCCGCGCATGGAAAAGGGCCACATCCTGCCCATGGCCGGCCCCGGCCTCGGCACCGAGCTCCTGCCGGATGTCAGGAAACGCCCGGACGCGGTCGTCCAGGTGAGCAAGGATTGAGGGCCAGCAACATGCGCATCGAAGCCGTCGATCTCTTCTACGTCGCCATGCCGGAGGTCACCGATGCCGGCGACGGCAGCCAGGATGCGCTCCTGGTGCGCGTCGCCGCCGGCGGGCTCACCGGCTGGGGCGAATGCGAGGCCTCGCCTTTGCCGTCGATCGCCGCCTTCGTCTGCCCGAAGTCGCACGGCGCCTGCAAGCCGATCGCCGATTCGGTGCTGGGCCAGTCGGTCGAGACGCCGGCCGATATCGCACGGATTGCCCACACCATCGCCTGGGACAGCATGGACCTGCTGCAGGCGCCGCATACCTGGTCCGGCATCGAGATGGCGCTCTGGGATCTCATCGGCAAGGCGCGCGGCGAGCCGGTCTGGCGGCTCCTGGGCTATGACCGGGCGCATCCCAAGACCCCTTATGCCTCGCAGCTCTGGGGCGACACGCCGCAGGAGACGCGCGACGCCTGCCAAGCACAGATCGCGGCCGGCTTCCGCGCCGTCAAGTGCGGCTGGGGCCCCTTCGGCCGCGGCACCCTGCAGGACGACGTCGACCAGCTCCACGCCGCCCGCGAGGGTCTCGGGCCGGAAGGCATCCTGCTCGTCGATGCCGGCGCCATCTTCGGCGAGGACATCGAGGCCGCCGCCGCCCGCCTGCCGGCGCTCGAGGCGGTGAACGCCACCTGGTACGAGGAGCCGGTCGCCGGCATGGCCTACGAAGCCTATGCCGCCATCGGTGCTCGAAGCTCGAAGGTGCGGCTCGCCGGCGGCGAGGCCGCCCACAATCTCTTCATGGCCCGCCACACCATCGACTACGGCAAGGTCGGCTACGTCCAGATCGACTGCGGCCGGATCGGCGGCATCGGCCCGGCCAAGGCGGTGGCCGAGCACGCGGTGGCCAGGGGCGTCACCTACGTGAACCACACCTTCACCTCGAACCTCGCCCTCTCGGCCTCGCTGCAGCCGTTCGCCGGGCTCGAGGATCATCGCATCTGCGAATTCCCGGTGCATACGCGGCCCGTCGCCAAGGCGTTCTGCGCCACCCGCATCGAGCCGGACGCCCGTGGCCTGATCCACGTGCCGGACGCCCCGGGCCTCGGCGTCGCCATCGACCCGAAGGGCATCAGGGACTACCTCCTCGACGTCGAGATCAGGGTCGGCGGCCGGACCCTCTACAGCACGCCATCGCCAGACTGACCGGAGCCGCCATGAGCAAGAGCCCGACCGCCAAGAGCCCGACCGAGCGCCTCGAAGCCTGCTACACCGGCATCATCCACGACGTGATGCGGGCCATGGGGCTGAAGGGCTTCGTCCTGCCGCCCGAGATCCGCCCGCTCTTCCCCGAGCAGAAGCTCGCCGGCCCCATCTTCACCGTGAAGGGCAGGGTCGACGAGACCGCCGACGCCCACACCACGCTCCTCGAATGGACCGGCCTCCTCGCCGAGGCCAAGCCCGGCCACGTCGTCGTCTGCGAGGCGAACAACACCGTCACGGCGATGATGGGCGAGCTCTCCGCCGAGACGCTGCAATATCGCGGGGTCAGGGGCTACATCGTCGACGGCGCCTGCCGCGACGTCGACTTCATCCTGAAGATCGGCTTCCCCGTCTGCTTCACCCACTACACGCCGCGCGATATCGTCGCCTACTGGCGCCCCGACGGCTTCGAGGTGCCGATCCGCATCGGCGATGTCGACATCGAGCCCGGCGACTACGTCCTGGCCGACCGCGACGGCATCGTCGTCATCCCGCAGGGCCGGATCCTGGAGGTGCTCGACGCCGCCGAGAAGGCGATCGCCACCGAGAACAAGGTCAGGACGGCCATCCTCGAAGGCGTCGACCCGCGCGAGGCCTATCTCCTCTACGGCAAGTTCTGAGCACGGCTGGCCCTTACTCGAAGATCGGCGCCAGCCGGGCGAGCACCTCCTCGACGATGGCATCGGGCACCCGCTCGAGCCGGCGACCGCCACGCGCCTGCAGGTCGAGCGCCCTAGGCTGGTCGCAGCGCACGATGCCCGTCGTCTGCGTCCCGGCGCCGGAAAGCGAGACGGCAAAGCCGGCATTGCGGGCGAAGGCACCGCCGCTGGTGATCGGCAGGACGACCGGCACGCGCGTGACCTTGTTGAAGGAAGCGGGTGAGACGACCAGCACCGGCCGGCGCCCCTGCTGCTCGTGGCCGAGGCTCGGGTCGAGCGCCACCAGATAGATGTCGCCGCGCTCCATCAGAGAAGCTCGTTGCCGACCGGCCCCGTCTCCAGCCATTCACGCTCGTCGCCGGCCGGCTCGGCCGCCGCGTCGCACGCCGCCAGCAACTCGTCGAGCGTGTAGCGCCGGCGCGGCCGGGGCTCGACGATCAGGCGCCCGTCGTCGATCGTGACGCCGACCGTCGCACCGGCGCGCAGCTCCAAAAGATCGAGCAGGGCAGGAGGCACAGCCAGCATCGTCGAGCCCCCGACCTTGCGCAGCTTCGTCGTGTGCATGTGTCACTCCAGAATTATACTGGAGTATAACACAAACCTCTGGCGACGCCATCCGCCATGAACTCTGCTATGGGCGTCGCCGCGTCCCGCCGCTACCGCCCGGAAGAGCGCCATCGATGCACTACCGCTGGGTCGTCCTTGCCGTCCTCTTCCTCGCCCGGACGTCCATGGCGTTCCAGTTCCAGTCGGTGGCGGCCCTCGCACCGCTGGTGGCCGCGGACCATGGCGCCAGCCTCGCCGATATCGGGCTGCTGATCGGGCTCTATTTCGCACCCGGCATCGTCATCGCGATCCCGGGCGGCGCCATTGCGCGGCTGCTGGGCGACCGCCGGGTGCTCGCCGGCGGCATGGTCCTGATGCTCGCAGGCGGCCTCCTCCCGGCCCTGTCGGGAAGCTGGGACGCGCTCGTCGCCGGCCGCCTGATCGCCGGCATCGGCGGGGTCGTCCTCAACGTGCAGCTCGCGAAGATGCTGACCGACTGGTTCCTTGGCCGCGAGATCGCGACCGCCATGGCGGTGCTCATCAATGCCTGGCCCATCGGCATCGCCACGGCCCTCCTGGTGCTGCCGGCCATGGCCGACCCCGGCAACCTCGCACCCGCCTGGCTCACGGTCCTGGCATTGGTCGCTCTCGGCTTCGCCCTCTTCCTCCTCGCCTGGCGGGCACCGCCCGCAGCATCGGCGAACGAGGCCGGCGCCGGTCGCGCCGTTGCCTTGCCGCTCGTCGCCCTCTCGCTCGCCGGGGCCGTCTGGGCGCTCTACAACGGTGCCCTCGTCATGGTCTTCGGCTTCGGGCCGACGCTGCTCAGCGAGCGCGGCTGGCCACTTGCGGAAGCGAGCTCGACCACCAGCATCGTCCTCTGGCTGATGGTGGTCTCGGTGCCGCTCGGCGGCCTCCTCGCCGATCGCAGCGGTCGCCGCGACACCGTCCTTGCCCTCGGCCTCGCCGGCTTCGCCCTTCTCCTGGTCGCCGCCGCGCTCGCCCCGCTCCGGGCGGTGCCGGCGATCTTCGTCGGCCTCGGCCTCGTCTCGGGCATCTCCGGCGGGCCGATCCTGAGCCTGCCGTCGCTCGTCCTCCGCCCGGAGACCCGAGCACTCGGCATGGGAGTCTTCTTCACCTTCTCCTACCTCGCGCTCATGGTCTCGCCGACCCTCGGCGGCTGGCTCGCCGAACGCACGGGGGACGCGGGCACCGCCTTCGTCCTGGGGGCGGCGATGCTGGTGCTCGGTCTCGCCGCCCTCGGGCTCTTCCGGCGAGACGTCGGCAGAGCCGCTACTGCAGCGCCACGCCCTCGATCGTGATCCGGTGCATCAGCCGGCGCTCGCCCTGGTAGTCGTTGACGGCGTAGTGCCAGGTGCTGCGGTTGTCCCAGACCGCGATCGAGCCCGGCTGCCAGCGAAAGCGGCAGGTGAACTCCGGCCTCGAGCCGTGCTCGTAGAGGAAGCCCAGCAGCGCCGCGCTCTCGTCCGGGTTCCAGCCCTCGATGCCGGTGGTGAAGCTGCGGTTGACGTAGAGCGCCTTGCGGCCGGTATCCGGGTGGCGGATCACCACGGGATGCACGACGTCCTGGGTCGCGGCCTCGGTGTTGCGCAGCCGGCTGGCGAGGTCGCTGCCGTGATAGGGCGCCTCGGGGCCGAAGACGTGGCGGCTGCTGTGCCGGGCGCGCAGGGTCTCGAGCGTCCGCTTGAGGCCGTCCGAGAGCGCCTCGTAGGCGAGGTGCATGCTGGCGAACATCGTGTCGCCGCCGCGGCTCGGCACCTCGCGGGCGAGCAGCACCGAGCCCATGGCCGGCTTCTCGTCATAGGAATGGTCGGTGTGCCAGATGTCGCCGATGTTCCTCTTCTGCTCCGGCTCCTTCCTGACCTCGGCGATCTCCGGGTGGCCGTCGACCGGGGTGAAGAAGCGGTTGACGACGATCGGCCCGAAGCTCCGGGCGAAGGCGATGTGCTGCTCCGGCGTGATCTTCTGGCCGCGCAGGAAGATGACCGAATGCTGGCCGAGGGCGCCCCGGATGTCGGCCGCGTCCGCGTCGGCGAGCGGTCGCGCCAGGTCCACGCCGCGGATCTCGGCACCCAGCGACCCGGCAATGGGCTCGATCTCGATTCCACTCATGCCTCGTTCTCCCGTCGTGGCTTGAAGCCCGTCCCCCAGGTGACGTACTCGCCGTCACGCAGATAGGCCTCGTGGTACATTTGCAGCTTGGCCTCGTCGATCTCGATCCCGAGCCCCGGCCCCTCGATCAGCCCCCAGCTCGGCCCGTCCATGATCGGAATCCGCTCGACCAGGATGTCGTCCCGCATCATCTGCGCCGTCTGCTGGTGGCCCTGGCACGCATTGGGCAGCGTGAGCAGGAGATGCTGGCTCGCCGCCGCGGCGATGCCGTGCTCGCCATGGGTGTGCTTGCAGACCTGCTGGCCCTGGAGATGCGCCGCCCGGGCGACGGACTGGAAGCGCCGGAGCGAGCCGACCCAGGACGGGCCAAGACAGAGATAATCGGCAGCGCGGCTCTGGATGATCCGCACCGCATCCGCCTCCCGCCAGAGCCCCTCATTGGCGCAGAGCGGCACCGCCACCCGTCCCTTCAGCTCGATCATTCCCTCCACCGGGTCGATCGGCACCGGCGCCTCGGCGAAGTCGAGCCCCACCAGCCCGTCCCAGCGCGCCAGCAGCCGGGCGGCTTCGGGCAGGGTCCAGGACTGGTTGGCGTCGATGCGGATCCGGCCCTCCGGGCCGATGGCGTCGCGAAGGGCCTGCAGCATCGCCTCCTCGCGCACCGCGTCGATGCCGACCTTGAGATAGAAGACCGAATAGCCGAGCCGCCGCCCCGCCGCACCCTGCGCCGCCACGGCGTCGGGCTCGCCCCATTCCAGATAGAAGAAATAGTCGACGCTCTGCCGCAAGGCGCCGCCGAAGAGTCGCCAGAGCGGCTGGCCCACCGCTTTGCCGCAGATGTCCCAGAGCGCCATGTCGATCCCGGCAAAGGCGAAATTGCCGGTCATCGCCTGGAACTGCCAGTTGCCGGCGACCAGGTAGTCCCGAAAGATCGCCTCCTGGTCCCAGGGATCACGGCCCAGAAGGAAGGGCTCGGCGGCCCGGGCCGCCGCCACGATGCTCTCCGTGTCGCCCGGCGCCACGCACTCGCCCCAGCCGACGAGGCCGTCATCGGTCGTGAGCCTCACCACCACGTCCGAGACACCGCCCCGGTTGATGATCGAGCTCGTCTCGTTGCGCACGTAGGCGATGCTCAAGGGGTAGACGTCGAGCCGGCTGATCTTCATCGCATCCCTACTTCACCACCGCCACCTTGCTCCGGTCCATGGTCAGCGCCACGGCGGCCCGACCGTGAATTTCTGGTTGTTGTGGGGCGCCTTGCGGCGGGTCCCGTGGTGAAGGTTGATCGGCTCCATGCTAGTTCTCGTTCAAGCCGAATCGCCGCGTGTGGAGCCGATCCTTCCACGTTCCCTCGAGTCCGATCACTTCGGCGGGCTCCATATCGGGCGACACCCGCTGCAAGATCGAATAGCGGAAGCTTGCAGGGTCGCGATTGCGGAGCTTCTTGTTGCCACCGTGAGCGGTCGACGCATAGTTCAGCCACCGACCGAGGATGTTGTCGCTTCCGTAAGCCGCACCAACGTAGCCCTTGCCGTCCGATTCGTCGAAGATGAAGTAAATGCCACGCCACTGCGACAGTGCTGACCTCCATCGCGATGGCAGAACCTTCAGCTCGTCCCAGGTCAATGTCAGTGTGTCCCAGTGGGGCATCTCGGCATCCAGGGCGCTTTGCTCGAGGATCGACTCGACTGGAATGATGTTTCGTTCAGCCCACCGCCACCACGAGCGTTCAAGGCCGGGCCAGCCGACAATCAGTCGGCCCCTCCATTGTTGATAGAATTCGGTCAATTCGAGATCGAACCATAGAACGGCGTCGCGATCGCCGGTGAAGCCCTGGATGCCAAACGCCTTCATTTCCCGGTAGGCGGCGACATGCCAATACGCCTCATAGCCTAGCGGTCGCCAGCCGCCGCGCTCGTACAGCCCGATAAACAGCGCCTTCCCGGCCTGATGGCCAATGAACGATGCGATGTGCGTCGCTTTTTGAAATGCACCCTCGACCTTCGGGTTCGTCTGCGTTTGCTGGTAGGCGTTGAACATCTCCGGACGTTCAGCGGCAAGCCAGGGCAACACCTTTCGGAGCTCGACCTCGAATGGGCGATGGCGGAGAACGAGGACATTCCCGGGGTCGATACCCTCCATGCGGAGGAGGTCGTTTAGCTGCACCGGAGCCATCCCTACTTCACCACCGCCACCTTGCTCCGGTCCATGGTCAGCGCCACGGCAGCGACGAGGATCAGGCCGAAGACGATCTGCTGGGCGAAGACGGAAACGCCGAGGAACGTCATGCCGATGCGCACGACCGCGATGGTCAGCGCCCCGATGAACGTCTTCCAGATGCTGCCGACCCCGCCGGTGATGGCCGTGCCGCCGACGATGACGCAGGCGATGGCCGGCAGCAGGAACTCGTTGGCGAGGGTCGGCGAGCCCGAGCCGAGCCGCGCCCCCATGACCACCCCGGCGATCCCGGCCATGGTGCCCGAAAGGGCGAAGGCCAGGATCTTGACCCGGCCGACCGCGATGCCCGAGGCATGCACCGCCTGCTCCTGCGAGCCGATCGCCCTGACGTAGCGGCCGAAGGGGGTGAGGGCGAGGACCCCGCCCAGCACCACCAGCACCACGAGGCCGACGACGATCTCGTGCGGCACGCCGAGGCTGCGGCCGGTGGCCCAGAAGAGCCAGGCGTCGCGGGCCTCGGCCGGGATCGGCACCGAGCGCGTGTCGGAGGCGATGTAGGCCACCGTCGTCATCACCCCGCTCACCGCCAGCGTGGCGATGAAGGAGGGGATGCGCAGCACCACGTAGACATAGCCCGAGAGCAGCCCCGAGAGGGCGCCGGCGAGCACCGCCACCGGCACCGCGACGAAGCCGTATTGCGCCAGCATCGCCGCCACGATGCAGCTCGTCATCGACGCCACGGCCTGGATCGAAAGGTCGATGCAGCCGAGCATGATGACGAACGTGACCCCGGACGCCATGAGGAAGAGCGTCATGGTGTCGGCGGTGACCACCAGGAGATTGGCCGGCGCGAGGAAGGTCGGCTCGATCGTTCCGACGATCACGGTCAGCACGACGAGTGCCATGACCGGCAGGGCGTTCTGCACGCGGGCGCGGGAGAGGAGAGGGGTGGCCATGGCGTCGCTCAGACCATGCGCGCAATGAGGTCGACCTGCCCGGGCTTGCCGCCCGGCGGGGCCTCGAGCTCGGCCTCGATCCGCCCGTCACGCATGACGAGGATGCGCGACGAGAGGCCGATCACCTCCTCGAGCGTGTCGCCGAGCAGGATCACGGCCAGCCCCTCATCGGTCATGTCGCGGACCAGCGTGTAGACGTCCTCCTTCGCCCCCACGTCGATGCCGCGCGTCGGATGGTCGAGGATCACCACGCGCGAGCCGGCGATCCGCCACTTCGCCAGCACCACCTTCTGCTGGTTGCCACCGGAAAGGCTGCCGACGGGTGTCGCCGGCGAGGGTGTCTTGATGCTCAGCCGCTCGATCCAGGACTTCGCCGCCTTCGTCTCCTCGGCCACCCGGATCAGCCCGCGTGCGGTGAACCGCCCGAGGGCGGCGAGCGTCATGTTCTCGGCGACGCTGAGCCCGGCCACGAGCCCCTCGGTCTTGCGCTCGCTCGGAATGAAGCCGATGCCGCGCGCCACGGCCTCGGAAGGGCTGGCCAGCGCCACCTTGCGGCCGTCGATCCGCACTGTGCCCGCCGCCGGCGGCTCGAGCCCGGCGAGGCAGCGGGCCAGCGCCTCGCGCCCCGAGCCCACCACGCCGGCAATGCCCAGGACCTCGCCCGCATGGAGGGTGAACGAGACATCGCGAAAGCCGTGCCGCCCGGTGAGGCCTTCCACCTCGAGCACCGCCGCGCCATCGCCCGGCGCCTGCCGGGCCTCCCGATAATACTCGTGGTGCAGGGCACGGCCCACCATGTGGCGGTGCAGCTCGGGAATGGTGGCATCGCGGCTCGCCACCTCGTGCACCACCTTGCCGTCGCGCATCACATAGACCCGGTCCGCGACCTCCAAGACCTCGTCGAGCCGGTGCGAGATGAAGACGATGGACGCCCGGTCCTTGAGGTCGGCGACGATCTCGAAGAGCAGGTCGACCTCGCGCTGCTCGAGCATGCTGGTCGGCTCGTCGAGCAGGATGGTGATGTCGCCCTCGATCCGTGTGTCGAGCGAAAGGGCCTTGGCGATCTCGACCATCTGCCGCTCGGCGAAGGTGAGCCCGGCGCAGCGGCGCCTCGGATCGACATCGAGATGCACCTTGGCGAGCTCGGCCCGGGCCGCCTCGTTGAGCCGCCGCCGGTCGATCAACCCGCCTCGCAGGAACTCGGCCTCGCGGGCGAGGAAGATGTTCTCCGCCACCGACAACGTCGAGAAGACCGACTGCTCCTGGAAGACCATGGCGATGCCGTGGTCGAAGGCGTCTCGCGGGTGCCTGATCTGCACCGGCTTGCCGGCGACCCGGACCTCGCCCTGGTCGAGCTGGTAGATGCCGTTCAGCACCTTGAGCAGCGTCGACTTCCCCGCCCCGTTCTCGCCGATCAGCCCGACCACCTCGCGCCGGCGTATCGCGAGCGAGACGTCGTCGAGCGCCAGCACACCCGGAAAGCTCTTGGTGGCGCCCAGTACCTCGAGGCTGGCGGGCGCGCTCATCTCACTTCACCACCACGAGCCTGGAGCGGTCGAGGGCGAGCGCCACCGCGACGATGATCATCAGCCCCTGCACCCCCTGCTGCACGTAGGGCGGGATACCCATCAGCACCATGCCGTTGGTGAGCACGATGACGATGCCGACCCCGATCACCGAGTTCAGCACCGAGCCGACCCCGCCCGAGAGCGCCGTGCCGCCGACGACGACGGCGGTGATCGTGGTGAAGAGGCGGCCTGTCCCCATCAGCGCATGGCCCTGGCCGAGCTGGGCCGCGGCGAGCGCCCCGCCGAGCCCGTAAAACAGCCCCGCCAGGGTGAAGACGAGGATGCGCGTGCGCTCGACCGGCACCCCGGCATGCTTCGCCGTCACCTCGTCCGTGCCGATGGCGTAGACCCAGCGGCCGAGCCTCGTCCGCTCCTGGATCACCCAGGCGACCAGCACGGCCATGCCCGCCAGCCAGACGCTGAACGGCACGTCGAGGAAGCGCCCGAGCGCCAGCTCGCGAAAGCCCCGGTCGGCGATCCGCACGGTGAAGCCGCCGAGGATCGCCGTGGCGACACCGACCCCGGCGAAGCCGAAGCCGAGCGTCGCCATGAAGCTCGGAATCTTCAGCCGGACATGGACGAAGCCGTTGACGAAGCCGATGCAGCCGCCGGCCACGACCGCCACCGGCACGGCCAGAAGCCCGAGATCGGCGCTCGTGAAGTCGTTCAGCACCAGCATGCTGGTGATGACGGCGGCGAGCGCCACGACACCCTCGACCGAGAGGTCGATGCTGCCCATCAGGATGACGAAGGTCGCCCCCATCACCAGGACCAGCGGAATGGCGGCCCCGCTCAGCAGCCTGACGAGGTTCGAGAAGGAGAGGAAGTTCGGGCTGATGACGGTGATGACGACGCAGAGCAGCACGAGCACGCCGACCGGCGCCAGCCCGCGCCAGCGGGCGAAGCGGTTGCGCTGGCCGGCGAGGCTACCGGACGCCATCAGCCCGTTCTCCAGGGATGCGAGAAGAGCAGCGCGGGCCGGGCAACATCCCGGGCCCGCGCCGCCAGCTCAGCCGCGATACTGGATCTGGCCCGGCGACTTGCCCCAGAAATCGCCGAAGTCGAGGGCGGCATCCATCGCCCGGTACTCGGCGAGGTTGGCCGGGGTGACGACGATGCCGGTGCCGTAGAACTCGCGATGCTCGTGCGGCTCGGCGGCGATGTCGATCTCGCCCAGCGCCACCGCATGGCCCAGCGCCAGGCCGATGCCGCCGGTCCAGTTCGGGTCCCAGGCCACCGTGCCGGCCATCTCGCCCGCCTCGATGGCGAAGAGCGCCGCCTCGATGCCGTCGATGCCGGTCACCGGCACGGCCCCGGCCTTGCCCTCCTGGCGGAGCGCCTCGAGGGCGCCGATCGCCATGCCGTCATTGGCGGCGAAGACCCCCTTGATGTCGTCGCCGAAGCGGGTGAGCCAGGCCTGCATGATCTCGAAGGCCCTGGTCTCGTTCCAGTCGGCCGGCTGGAAGTCGAGGAGCTGCACCTTGCCGTTGGTCGCCGCGATCGCGTTGTCGAGCCCGATCTTGCGCTCGATCGCCGGGACGTTGGAGAGGATGCCGCCCAAGGCGACGATGCCGCCCTCGCCACCCATCGCCTCGAACAGCGCCTCGGCCACCGCCTGCGCCGTCGGCACGCCGTCGAACGACATGTGCGCCACGTAGTTGGGGTCGAAGTCCCAGGGATGCAGGTCGTCCGGCTTGTTCCACTGGGTCACCACATAGGCGCCGGCGCGCTGGCACTCCTCGACGATCACCCGCGCATCGGGCGAATCGTTCGGGTCGACGTTCAGCACGAGCTTGCCGCCGGTCCGCGCGAGCAGGGCCCGGATGTCCGCCATGCCCTTCTCGGAATTGCCCTCGGTGATCAGCACCTCGAAAGGGGCTCCCACCGACTCGGCATAGGCCTCGCCGCCTGCCGCGAAGGTGGCGTGATAGGGGTTGGCGAGCGAGCGCATGGAGATCGCCAGCGTCCACTCGCCCGACTGCGCCGCGGCGAGCCGCGGGAACGTGCCGGCGAGCACGCCCGCACCGGCGAAACCTGCCGCGCCCTTGAGGAGATCACGGCGCAAAAGCTGCCGCCTGGCGATGGGGCCGAGCCGTTTATGGATCATTTCCGCCTCCCTGGATTGTGCCCGTTAACGCACTAAACGGTTACTTCTAGGCCGAAGCCGGCCACGGCGCAATTCAAAACCGGTTCGTCAGGCCCGGTTGCCGCGGATCAGGTCCGACGCCTTCTCGCCGATCATGATCGAGGGCGCGTTGGTGTTGGAGCTGACCAGCCGCGGCATGATCGAGCTGTCGCAGACCCGAAGCCCCTCGATGCCGCGCAGCCGAAGCTCGGGGTCGACCACCGCCATCTCGTCCACGCCCATCCGGCAGGTGCCGACCGGATGGTACGACGTCCGCCCGTAGCGCCGGGCATAGGCTTCGAGCTCCGCCCTGGTGCGCACCGCCTCGCCCGGGAAGTGCTCGCCCCGGACATACGGGGCGAGCGCCGGCTGGTGCATCATCTCGCGCGAGAGCCTGAGCCCCTCGAGCGAGGTCTGCAGGTCAGAGGCTTCGGCGAGGAAATTCGGGTCCACCACCGGCTTGTCTTTCGGCTCGGCGCTCCTGAGCGTCACCGAGCCCCGGCTCTCCGGCCGGAGCGTGTAGGAGTTGAGCGTGACGCCGGAGCCCGAGGAGATCACCGGCACCCCCGCCTCGACCCCCGCCCCGGCGAGGAAGTGGAACTGCAGGTCCGGCGTCTCCGCCGCCTTGTCCGCATACCAGAAGGCCCCGCCCTCGACGATGTTGGAGGTCACCGGCCCGCGCTTGAAGAGCAGGTACTCGAGCCCCGCCCAGAGCATCCAGTGCGGCTTCTGGTACTTGTCGAGGCTCCAGGGCCCCTTCAGCTCGTAGACGATGTCGATGCCGAAATGATCGTGCAGGTTCTGCCCCACGCCCGGCAGGTCGTGCACCGGCTCGACGCCCACGCTCTTGAGATGCTCCGCCGGCCCGATGCCCGAGAGCATGAGCAGCTTGGGCGAGCCGATCGCCCCCGCCGTGAGGATCACCTCGCGCTCCGCCCGGATGGTCCGGGTTGCCCCGTCATGCTGGTAGTCGACGCCCACCGCCCGGCCGTTCTCCACCCGGATCCGCGTGACGAGGCAGTCGGTCTCGACCACGAGGTTCTGCCGCGCCATCGCCGGCCGGAGATAGCCCACCACCGCCGAGCAGCGCTTGCCGCCCCGCGTCGTCGTCTGGTAGATGCCGCAGCCCGCCTGCTGCGCCCCGTTGAAGTCCGGGTTGTAGGGAATGCCCAGCTCCTGGCAGGCCCTGACGAACGCCATGCTCACGGGCTGCCCGCGCGGCGTCGTCACCCCGAGCGGCCCGCCCGAGCCGTGCCAGGCACCACCCAGGAGATCGTTGTCCTCCGAGCGCACGAAGAGCGGGCGAAGCTCCTCGAACGACCAGCCGACGCAGCCGTGCTCGCTCACCCAGCGGTCGTAGTCCTGCGGCACGCCCCGCGTGAACACCTCGGCATTGATGGACGACCCGCCACCCAGCACCCGCGCCTGCGCGTAAGGAATCTCGCGGTTCTCGCAATGCTTCTGCGGCGCCGTCACCAGCCCCCAGGTCAAGGGCCCGCCCGTCATCTTGGCGAAGCCCACCGGCATGTGGATATACCGGTTCGTATCGCTCGGCCCGGCCTCCAGCACCGTCACCGAGACATCCGGATCGGCCGTGAGCCGTGCTGCGATCACCGCCCCCGAAGCCCCGCCGCCGATGATCACGTAGTCAGGCATGGTGAAGCGGCCTCCCGTTGGTTTGCGCGCACCGTACCCGAACGGTGCCAGCGTTCAACGGTCGGCGGAGAACCTGTCACATAGATGCCAGGGAAGGAGGCCACGGCCGTGGCGGCGAAATGGGCGAGCTCGCGCATGCTGAGGGACGCCAGGGTGCAGAAGGCGAGGAAGCCGGTCGGCATAGACGGCTGGCCGGCCCGTCCATGACGACCGCTTCCACGCACGGGAGGGCAATCGCTTATCGGACGAACAACGGTTTGGAAGGTCGCTAGCTCGGCGCTTTGGTCTCCCGAGGCTCGCCTGACCCTGGCGCGCGCCAGACGGTCCACCGGTCACCGATTCGCAGTGTTTCGAGCTTCAGTGCAGCCGTTGATTCAGATCAACGCAGTTGCCTCGTGAAATGTCATAGTAAATTTCTTGAATATTTGGCGATGCGGCGAGGGAGTGTCTGTCCGTGTGTGGCCCCAGTGTTCGCGCCGGTTTCTTTCGCGACCCGCATCGGATGCGCCGGTATGCGCTGCTCGGCGTCCTCGGCATGGTGCTCTGGCTCGGCGGATGCTCCTCGCCGGCCACCGTCGAAGGAATGAGCAGCCTGTCGTCGTTCGGCGAGGCGGCAGCACCCTCCGAGTTGCACCACGCCATCGAGCTGGGGACGGTTACGGGTGGCAAGCCCACCAATCCGCTCTTGACCTCCGATGTCGGCAACGCGGAATTTCGGGAAGCACTGGCTCAGTCTCTGCGGGCGGCCGGCATCCTGGCAACCGACGGATCACCCGGCGCCTATCTGCTCGAGGCCACGCTCGTCGGCATGGAGCTGCCGACGATGGGCTTCGACCTCAGCGTCACCACCAGGTCGACGGTCGATTACCGGGTCTCGCCGACGGCTGGGGAGGGAAAATCCCTCCACAACGTCGTCACGCGTCCCTATACCGCGACCTTTTCCGACGCCTTGAGCGGCGCCGAGCGCGTACGCCTCGCGAACGAGGGCGCGATCCGCGAGAACATCCGCGAATTCATCGACCAGTTGATCGCTTTCTACAGCAACTGATGTGCCAACCTCGATCCGTTCGGATCGAAGCAACCGGGAGATACGTCATGGGAAATCCAATTCGCTCTCTGCTTGTCGCGACTGCCCTGCTTGGTATGGTTGCATCGACCAGCGGCTGCTCCGTCGGCATGGCCCTTTCCGGCGATGAGAATCCTGATTTGACCGTCTGTCGGGTCGGCAGCCAGAAAAGCGACATCGACCGCCAGCTCGGGCCGCCGACCAGTGTGCGGACTCTCCCCGAAGGCGGGCAGACCTGCACCTACGAATACGAGATCGGCGACGAGCCGTCGGCTGGCCGCGCCGTGGCGCACGGGGCCATGGATGTGCTGACCTTCGGCCTCTGGGAGGTCGTCGGCACGCCGGTCGAGGCCCTGCAGGGACAGAAGTACCAGATGACCGTGACCTACGACGCCGAGGGCAAGGCCAAGGAAATCTCGACCATCAAGGTCGCCAAGTAGCGTTCCCGGTCCCGTCGCTACCCGTCCGGGCATTCGCCCCGGACGGGGCGATGCCGCCCACGCGAATCCGGCCATTCGGCCAACCCGCTTGCGCCTCAGCCCACCCCCGACTTAACTAACCGGTACGTGCATTGGCGACTCTCTTTTGGGTCGCCGGCAGGAGCCCGGATGACCGAGACCGCAACACACGAAAAACCCCGCATCCGCGACGCCGAGGCGACGCAGAGGCGCATCCTCGCCGCCGCCAGGAAGGAGTTCGCGAAGTCGGGCCTCGGTGGGGCCCGGGTCGACACCATCGCGCGGCGCGCCAAGGCCAACAAGCGGATGATCTACCACTACTTCAAGAGCAAGGAGCAGCTCTTCACCCGCGTCCTCGAGGACGCCTATGCCGACATCCGCACGGCCGAGCAGAAGCTCCATCTGGACGAGCTCGACCCCGAGACGGCGATCACCACCCTCGTCCGCTTCACCTGGCGTTACTACCTGGCCAACCCCGAGTTCCTCACCCTCGTCAACAGCGAGAATCTGCACCGTGCGCGCCACCTCAAGGGCTCGGCGCGCATGCACGAGCTCAGCCGGCCCTTCCTCGGCATGGTCGAGGGCATCCTGGCGCGCGGCGTCGCCGCCGGCGTCTTTCGGCCCGGCATCGACCCGGTCCAGCTCAACATCACCATCGCCGCGATCGGCTACTACTACCTCACCAACCGCTTCACCGGGGCCATCGTCTACGAGCGCGACCTGATGACGAAGGAGGCGCTCGACACCCGCCTCGCCTTCAACATCGAGACCATCCTGCGCCTGCTCCGCGCCTGAGCCGCTCAGCCGGCCGGGACCGGCGCATCCTCCCGCAGGAGCCCCCGTGCCTTCAGCGCCTGCCAGAAATCGCCCGGGATGGGTGCCTCGAGCCAGGCGACGTTCTGCTCGAGCTGCTCCACGTTGCGCGTCCCGGCGCAGAAGGTCGGGACCGCCGGATGCGCCGTCACGAACTGCAGCGCCGCCGCCGGCAGGGCCACGTCGAACTCGGCGCAGACCGCCTCGATCTTCTTGACCTTTGCCACGATGTCCTCGGGTGCCGGGCTGTAGTTGTACTTGGCCCCCGGCACGGCCCCCGTGGCGAGGATGCCCGAGTTGAACCCGCCGCCGACGATCACCCCGGCGCCCCGCTCGGCGCAGAGCGCCAGGAAGGGGTCGAGCGATTCCTGCTCCAGGAGGGTGTAGCGGCCGGCCAGCAGAAAGGCGTCGAGATCGTGGCGCAGGAGGGCATCGTAGCAGGGCTGCCACTCGTTGACCCCGAGCCCGACCGCCTTGACCACGCCCTCGTCCCTGAGCCGCAGCAGCGCCTTCGCCGCCCCGTTCATCGCCGTCTCGAAGACCTCAGGCAGCTCGTCGCCGAAGTTGAACCGGTCGCAGTCGTGGACGAGGGCGATGTCGATCCGCTCGAGCCCGAGCCGCTGCAGCGAATCCTCGATCGAGCGCATCGCCCCGTCATGGGAATAGTCGAAACGCAACTTGAACGCTCCGGCATCGACCCAGGGTGCATAGTCGATGGTCTCGCGCTTCGCCGGCTCGAGCAGGCGGCCGACCTTGGTGGAGAGCACGTAGTCGTCGCGCCGGCGCCAGCGCAGCGCCGCCCCGAGCCGAAGCTCGCTGAGCCCATGCCCGTAGAGCGGCGAGGTGTCGAACATGCGAATCCCGGCATCCCAGGCGGCGTCGACCATCGCCTTCGCCACCTCCTCGTCGATGGGCTTGAGGAAATTGCCGATGGGTGCTGCCCCGAAGCTCATCGCCGTCACCTCGAGCCCCGTCCGCCCGAACGGTCTTTTGGTCTTCGCCTGCATCCCGATCCCTCCCGCATTGCACTGTACGGTTACTTAGCAGGGCAGGTTGCCGCCGAACAGCGCCGCCTTGACAGGAACGGGTGCGAAAAGTAACCGTCCGGTTACAAAAACTGCCGGGGAACCGCCATGCCGCCCGTCCTGCTGCCGCGCCACGCGCCCGAGGACTATGCGCAGATCCAGGAGGCCGCCCGCCGCTTCGCCGACGAGGCGGTCCGCCCGCGCGCCGTCGAGCTCGACGCGACCGAGGCCTTTCCGGACGACCTCTACCGCGAGATGGCCGGCCTCGGCCTCTTCGGCATCAGCGTGCCCGACAGCCTCGGCGGCGTCGGCATGGACGCGCTCGCCTATGCCATCGTCATGGAGGAGCTCTCGCGCGGCTACGCCTCCGTCGCCGACCAGTGCGGCCTGGTCGAGCTGATCGGGACACTCCTCGCCGTCCACGGCACGGCCGACCAGCAAGAGCGCTACCTCCCGCCCGTCCTCGGCTTCGAAGTGAAGGTCGCCTACTGCATCACCGAGGCCGGCGCCGGCTCCGACGTCTCGGGCATCAAAACGACCGCGACCCGGACCGAGGGCGGCTGGCGCCTCGATGGCGGCAAGCTCTGGATCCACAACGCGCCCCTGGCCGATCTCGGCTTCGTCCTCGCCCGCACCGATCCCGCAGCCGGCCATCGCGGCATGTCGATCTTCATCGTCGACCTGAATGGCAAGGGCGTGAGCCGCGGCCCGAAGGAGCACAAGATGGGCCAGCGCGCCTCGCCCGTGGGTGCGCTCACCTTCGACGGCGTCGAGCTGCCCGCCGACGCCCTCCTCGGCCAGGAGGGCAGGGGCTTCCACATCATGATGTCCGCCCTCGACAAGGGCCGCATCGGCATCGCCTCGCTCGCCGTCGGCATCGCCCAGGCGGGGCTCGAGGCGGCCCTCGGCTACGTGCCCGAGCGGCGCCAGTTCGACCGGGCCATCGCCGACTTCCAGGGCGTGCAGTTCCTCCTCGCCGACATGGCCAAGGACATCGCCGCCGCCCGGGCGCTGACCCATCGCGCCGCCATGCTCCTCGACGCCGGCGAGCCCGCCAGCCGCGCCTGCTCCATCGCCAAGTGCTTCGCCAGCGACACGGCCGTGGCCCGCAGCGCCGACGCGGTGCAGATCTTCGGCGGCAGCGGCTATATCCGGGGCTTCGAGGTCGAGCGCCTTTACCGCGACGCCAAGATCACCCAGATCTACGAGGGCACGAACCAGATCCAGCGCACCATCATCGCCCGCGACCTCCTGAAGAACGGCGCCTGAGCGGAAGGGCTAGGACCATGACCACCCTGCGTCTGCCGACCGAGACCGGCACCATCGAGCCCTACACGCTCCAGGGCGAGGCGCTGCCGCCGCCGCATGGCAAGCCGGTCTTCAACCGTGTCGCCATGGCCGCGGCGCATGTCGTGAGCGACCCGCTCAGCGCCATCGAGCCCTCGGCCGGCGGGGCCGTCGACTGGGAGCGCACGCTGGCCTATCGCGACCACCTCTTCGGCCACGGGCTCGCCGTCGCCGAGGCCATGGACACGGCGCAGCGCGGCATGGGCCTCGACTGGCCGACGGCGCTCGAGCTGATCCGCCGCTCGGTCGAGAATGCGCGTCACCACAAGGGTGCCCTCGTCTTCTCCGGCTGCGGCACCGACCAGCTCGACCCGGCCGACGCAAGCTCGCTCGACGACGTGATCGGCGCCTACCTGACCCAGATGGACGCCATCCAGGCGGTCGGCGGCCGGGTCATCCTCATGGCGTCCCGCGCCCTCGCCCGTATCGCCAGCGGCCCCGACGACTACGCCCGCGTCTACGGCAAGGTGCTGGCCCACGCCGAGGAGCCGGTCATCCTCCACTGGCTCGGCGAGATGTTCGACCCGGCGCTCGCCGGCTACTGGGGCGGCGACGACTTCGACCGCACCATGGCGACCTGCCTCGCCGTCATCAGCGACAACGTCGCCAAGGTCGACGGCATCAAGGTCTCGCTGCTCGACGCCGAGAAGGAGATCGTCATGCGCCGGCGCCTGCCGGAGGCGGTGCGCATGTACTCCGGCGACGACTTCGCCTACCCGACCCTGATCAAGGGCGACGCGCACGGGCACAGCGACGCGCTGCTCGGCATCTTCGACGCCATCGCCCCTGCGGCCTGCCACGCCCTCGCGGCCCTGGCCAAGGGCGACAGCGATGCCTACGACCGCATCTTCGCCCCCACCGTTCCGCTCTCGCGCCTGATCTTCAGAAGCCCCACCCGTTTCTACAAGACCGGCGTCGTCTTCATGGCCTGGCTCAACGGCCACCAGGACCACTTCACCATGCTCGGCGGCCAGCAGGCGATGCGCCCCTTGCCCTACTTCGCCGGCATCTTCCGCCTCGCCGACCAGGCCGGCCTGCTGCGCGACCCGGGCCTCGCCGCCCGGCGCATGCGCCAGCTTCTCGACCTGCATGGCGTCGAGGCCTGAGCCGGGCATGACGAACCCGCTCCGTGACCTCGCCGACGGCCGGCTCTGCTGCCTGAACACCGCCACTCTCGGGCACCGCGAGCCCATCCTGACGGTCATCGACGCCGTGGCCCGCGCCGGCTTCGGCGCCATCAGCCCCTGGCGCCGCGACGTCGAGGGCCATGACGCAGCCGCCATCGGCCGCCGCATCAAGGATGCCGGCCTCGTCCTGCCCGGCTACTGCCGCAGCACCTACCTGCCGGCCACCACGCCAGATGGGTTCCGCGCCAATGTCGAGGACAACCGCCGGGCCATCAGCGACGCCGCCTCGCTCGGTGCCCAGAGCTTCGTCATGGTGGTCGGCGGTGTCGCCGAAGGCTCGAAGGATCTGGACCACGCCCGCCGGCAGGTCGAGGACGGCACGGCCCGCCTCCTCGAGCATGGCCGCGAGGTCGGCGTCAGGATCGCCCTGGAGCCGCTGCACCCCATGTATGCGGGCGACCGCTCCTGCCTCAACACCCTGGCCCAGGCGCTGGACATCTGCGACCGCCTCGACCCGGAGCCCGGCCCCGACCCCTGGCTCGGCGTCGCCATCGACTGCTACCACTGCTGGTGGGACCCCGACCGCGCCGCCGGCATCGCCCGCGCCGGCGCTGCCCGCCGCATCCTGGGCTTCCATGTCTGCGACTGGCTGGTGCCGACCAAGGACCTCCTCCTCGACCGCGGCATGATGGGCGACGGCGTCATCGACATCCCCGCCATCCGCGGCGAGATCGAGGCCGCCGGCTACCAGGGCCCCGCCGAGGTGGAGGTCTTCTCCGCCAACGACTGGTGGCAGCGCGACCGGGAGGAGGTCCTGAAGATCTGTCGCGAGCGCTTCGCGACCGTCACCTAAGCGACAACCGGGAGGAATCCCCATGCGCATCGATATCGTCTCCGACGTCGTCTGCCCCTGGTGCATCATCGGCTACCTCCAGCTCGCCGAGGCGCTCCGCACCCGCAAGCTCGAGCCCGAGATCCACTGGCACCCGTTCCAGCTCAACCCGCACATGCCCGACGAAGGCCAGAACCTGCGCGAGCACCTGGCGGCCAAGTACGGCACCACGCCCGAGGCCTCCGTGGCGGCCCGCGAACGGCTGACGCGCATGGGTGCCGAGCTCGGCTTCACCTTCGCCTATGCCGACGACATGCGGACGTACAACACCTTCAGGTCCCACCAGCTCCTGCACTGGGCCGCGACCCTGGGCCGCCAGCACGAGCTGAAGATGGCGCTGTTTGCCGCCTTCTTCACCCGCCGCGAGAACGTGGGCGATCCGGTCGTGCTGGCCGACGCGGCGGCCGGCATCGGCTTCGACCGGGCCCTGGCGCTGGCCGTGCTCGAGGACGGCCGCTACGCCGAGGCCGTGCGCCAGGAAATGCAGTTCTGGGTGGAGCAGGGCATCCAGGGCGTGCCGGCCATCGTCCTCGAGCGCCGCCACCTCGTCTCCGGCGCCCAGGGCGTCGAGCGCTTCGGCGCCATCCTCGACCAGCTCACGGCGCCGGCTATTGCCTGACCGGCGGGCTATTCCTGCGGCAGGCCCAGCTCGACCAGCCGTGCCGCGTGCGGGACCAGTGCCGGCAGGGTGAAGAGCCAGGGCTGGGCGCGCCGGACGATGGCCAGGGTAAGGTCGGAACGCCGCCCCCGGGCTTCGGCCAGCATGTCTTCCGCAAGCGAGTTCCGGCCGGCTGCGAGGGCGGCCACCATTGCAACGATGCAGGGCTTCCAGTCGGCATTGGGCGCCGTGCGCGCCGGCTCGAGCTCGGCCAGTGCCGCCTCGTATTCGCCGAGCTGGAGCAGGGCCTCGCCCGCGAGCGTGCGGCGCGCCCAGGCGAAGGGATCGGCCGGGCTCAGACGCAGGGCCAGGCGCGCGTCCTCGAGGGCCCTTCTTGGCTCGGCGATCGCCGGCTGCAGGCGGACATAGGCGCCCAATTGGATGACGTCGGCATTGTTCGGGTTCAGCGAGCGTGCCCGTTCCAGGGCCTCGAGCGCCTCGTGCATGCGGCCCTCGGCGGCCAGCACGAAACCCATGGCACCGAAGGCCGCCTCGCTCCGGCTGTCGAGATCGATGGCCCGACTGGCGGCATCGTGGGCGAGGCGCAGGCTGGCCGCGGCATCCTGGGAACGGCCCGAGAAGGCGTCAGTTGCGTGCACCCGGGCGAGCAGGGTGTGGGCCGGCACGTTGCCCGGATCGGCCTCGATGGCGCGCCGGGCGAGCGCCTTGGCCGCTTCGATCGATGCCGGCGTGTAGCTGAGATATTCGGCATGCGCCCGTTGGGTCAGCTCCCAGGCGGTGAGGCTGTCCGTCGGCTTCTGCCGCGCCAGTGTCCGCTCATGTGCACTGATCTCCGGTGCCACGGCCGTCACGATCGCCCGGGTCAGCTCGTCCTGCAGGTCGAACAGGTCGGCCATCGTCCGGTCCCAGCGGTCGGCCCAGACATGGCCGCCGTCCGCGGCGTCGATGAGCTGGGCCGTCAGCCGCAGGCGGTCGCCGGCGCGGCGGACCGAGCCCTCGACGACATAGCGCACGCCCAGCTCGCTCGCGATCTTCCGCACGTCAGTGGCCGTGCCACGAAAGCTGAAGCTGGAATTGCGCGCGATCACCGTGAGGTCGCGAAAGCGCGAGAGCTCGGTGATCACGTCCTCGACGATGCCGTCCGCCAGGAAGTCCTGGTCCGGGTCACGCGACATGTTGTCGAAGGGCAGCACGGCGATCGAGGGGCGCATGCCGGCTGCCACTTTCCCGGTGACCGCGACGCCCTCCACCTCGACCCGCCAGACCTCGACCGGCTCCGGCAGGTTCTTCACCGCCTGCGGGCCGAGCGGTGTGAGCACCGCATCCAGCTTGCCGCGCACCTGGTCGTGGACGGCGCGCGAGATGCAGAGCCCGCCCGCGGGCGCGAGGCTTTCGAGCCTTGCCGCGACATTGACCCCATCTCCCAGGATGTCGTCGCCGTCGATGACGATGTCGCCGAGATTGACGCCGATGCGAAAGCGCAGCCGCTCGTCTTCCGGCCCCGTCTCGCGCACCGCCATCGCCCGCTGCACAAGCAGCGCCATCCGCACCGCCGCCACCGGCGAAGTGAATTCGATCAGCAGCCCGTCGCCCATCGTCTTGACGATCCGCCCCCCGGCCTCCGCCAGCGCCGGGTCGACCACCTCCGCCCGCGCCGCCCGCAGCCGCGCGATGACGCCCTCCTCGTCAGCCGCCATCAGCCGCGAGTAGCCGACCAGATCGGCGGCGAGGATGGTCGTCAGCCGGCGTTCCACGCGGCGGTCCCTTCATGAAGGTCGAGGCCGACGGAAACTAGCCGGCGAGCGCGCGCCGTCAAATCCCGCCCGCGAAAGCGCTCGTCGCAGCCTTCATTCCCGCCGGGTTTCGGTCTATTCGGGTGCCGTTCGCCTGCGGCGCGGGCGATCGCTTGATTCGATCGGAGAGACCCCTTGACGAAAATGGACGAGAAGCTCGAGGCGATCATGGCCGAGGTCATGCGCCGCAATACGGGCGAGGAGGAATTCATCCAGGCCGTCCGCGAGGTGCTGGAAAGCCTCGGGCGGGTGGTGGCCAAGCGGCCGGACTATACCGACGACGCGCTGATCGAGCGGATCTGCGAGCCCGAGCGGCAGATCATCTTCCGCGTGCCCTGGGTCGACGACCGGGGCCATGTCTGTATCAACCGCGGCTTTCGCGTGCAGTTCAACTCCGCCCTCGGCCCCTACAAGGGCGGCCTGCGCTTCCACCCGTCGGTCAATCTCGGCATCGTCAAGTTCCTGGGCTTCGAGCAGACCTTCAAGAATGCCCTGACCGGCCTGCCCATCGGCGGCGGCAAGGGCGGGTCGGACTTCAACCCGCGCGGCCGGTCGGATGGCGAGATCATGCGCTTCTGCCAGTCCTTCATGACCGAGCTGTCGCGCCATCTCGGCGAGTACACCGACGTCCCGGCCGGCGATATCGGCGTGGGCGGCCGCGAGATCGGCTACATGTTCGGCCAGTACAAGCGGCTCATGAATCGCTACGAGGCGGCCGTGCTCACCGGCAAGGGCCTCGTCTATGGCGGCTCGCGGGCCCGCAAGGAGGCGACCGGCTACGGTGCCGCCTACTTCGTCGAGGCCATGCTGGCCACCAGAGGCACCTCCTTCGACGGCAAGAGCTGCGTTGTCTCGGGCTCGGGCAACGTCGCCATCTACACCATGGAGAAGATCCGCGCGAACGGCGGCCGGACCATCGCCTGCTCCGACAGCAACGGCTACGTCGTCGACGAGCGCGGCATCGACCTCGACCTGGTCAAGGAGCTCAAGGAGGTCCGCCGCGAGCGCATCAGCGTATACGCCGAGGAGAAGGGCGCAGGCGTCCGCTACATCAGCGGCGGCTCGATCTGGGACGTGCCCTGCGACGTCGCCATGCCATCGGCCACCCAGAACGAGCTGACCGGCAAGGACGCCCGGCGGCTGGTCGAGAACGGCGTGCTGGCGGTCGGCGAGGGCGCCAACATGCCCTCCACCCCCGAGGCCGTCCGGGTCTTTCAGGAGGCGGGCGTGCTGTTCGCCCCCGGCAAGGCCGCCAATGCCGGCGGCGTCGCCACCTCGGCGCTCGAGATGCAGCAGAACGCGTCCCGCGACAGCTGGACCTTCGAGCAGACCGAGCAGCGCCTCGCCAGCATCATGCGCCACATCCACGACACCTGCGCCGCGACCGCCGAGGAGTTCGGCGCGCCGGGCAACTACGTCCTCGGCGCCAACATCGCGGGCTTCGTGCGGGTGGCCGAGGCGATGCGGGCGCTCGGCGTGATCTGAGCGGGTCCCGGGCCGGCCGCCGCCCGCCATGCTCCTCAGACCGGGCCGAAGATCCCGTGGAACCGCCCGAGGAAGCTGCGCAGGCGCTCGGTCTGGGGGTTGTGCAGGACCTCGTCGGGCGTGCCGGACTGGGCGACGAGTCCGCCATCCATGAAGACCACGCGGGTCGCCACGTCGCGCACGAAGAGCATCTCGTGGCTGACCACCACCATGGTCATGCCGCTCCTCGCCAGGTCCTGCATCACCGCCAGCACCTCGGCGACCAGCTCGGGGTCGAGCGCCGAGGTGACCTCGTCGAAGAGCATAAGCCGCGGCTCCATCGCCACCGCCCGGGCGATCGCGACGCGCTGCTGCTGGCCGCCGGAGAGCTGGTAGGGATAGTGCCGGCGACGGTCGGCGAGGCCGACCCGGTCGAGCCAGTGCCGGGCGCGGTCCGCTGCCTCGGCGTTCGACATGCCGCGCACCTTGGTCAGGCCGAGCATGACATTGGCCTCGGCCGTCATGTGCGGAAAGAGGTTGAAGCTCTGGAAGACCATGCCGATCTTCGCCCGCTGCGCCGAGATCTGCCGCTCGCCGAGCTTGCGCCGCCGGCCGCTGGCCGTGTAGCCGATCGATTCGCCCTCGAGCTCGATCCGCCCCTGGTGATACTCCTCGAGCAGGTTGATGCAGCGCAGGAAGGTGGTCTTGCCCGAGCCCGAAGCGCCGATCAGCGCCACCACCTCGCTCTGCTCGATGTCGAGGTCGATGCCCTTGAGCACCTCGGTGTCGTCGTATTTCTTGTGGATGTCGCGGGCGCTCAAGAGGGCCATCGGTCGCTCCGTCGCCTGGACTCAATAGCGCAGATAGGCATAGCGCCGCTCCAGCGCCGCCGCGGCCTGGGCGATCGAGAAATTGATGATGATGTAGACGATGGTCGCCGCCATGTAGAACTGCAGGATCATGTAGTTGCGGGCGATCGCCTGCTGGCTGGCGAGCAGGAGCTCGACCACGCCGATCACCGAGAGCAAGGTCGTGCCCTTGACGATCTCGAGGGCGGTGTTGACCCAGGGCGGCAAGGCCCGGCGCACCGCCTGCGGCAGGATGATCCAGCGCAGCCGCTGGAAGAAGCGCATGCCGATCGCCATGCCGGCCTCGTGCTGGCCCTGCGGGATCGACTGCACCGCCCCCCGCACGTTCTCCGCCACGTGCGAGACGCAGAAGAGCGAGAGGGCGATGACCCCGGCCCAGTAGGGCTTCACCCCGATCTTGAGGATGGCGAGCCCGTAATAGGTGAAGAGGATCAGCACCAGGACCGGGATGCCGCGCATCACGTCGACATAGAGCCGGGCGAGGAGCCGCAACGGCAGCATGCCGTAGGTCAGGATCAGGCCGACGACGAAGCCCAGGACCGTGCCGATGACGATGGTCATGATCGAGCTCGAGATCGTCACCATGAGCCCCTCGAGCAGCGACCAGCGCGCCGTCCAGGCTTGGCAGAAGAAGGTGCTGCAGTCCGGGTCCATGTCAGCGCCCGTCCATGATCAGCGCACCACCGCGTAGCGCTTCTCGACCTGCCGGAGCGCGATCGCGATCGCATAGGCCGTCACCAGATAGAGAGCACTGGCGGTGAGCCAGCATTCGATCACCCGGTAGGTGTTGGCGTTGATCTGCCGGGCCGTGAAGGTCAGCTCCGGCACGGCGATGGCCGCCGCCAGCGAGGTGTCCTTGAAGAGCGAGATCAGGTTGTTGGAGACCGCCGGCAGGGTGATGCGGAACATCACCGGCAGCACGACATGGCGCTGCCGCTGCCAGGGCCGAAGGCCGATCGCCTTCGCCGCCTCGCCATAGGCGCGCGGCATGGAGGCGAGGCCGGCGCGGAAGACCTCGCACATGTAGGCCGCGGCATAGCCCGAGAGTGTCAGGATGAAGGACTGGATCTTGTCCAGGTTGTAGATGCCGATCTCCGGCAGGCCGAAATAGACGAAGAAGATCAGGAGCAGGAGCGGCGTGTTGCGGATGAACTCGACATACGCCCAGGCCGGCCTGGAGATCCAGGGGCTCGGCGACAACCGCGCATAGGCGAGGAACAGGCCGATGATCGTGCCGATCACGAGCGACACGACGGCCAGGCCCAGCCCGAGCGCGAGGGCGCCGAGGAACGCATCCCAATTGCGCCAGATCACGGCCCAATTGAAGTTGTAGGCGATCATCGGCGCAGCCTGCGCTCGGGTCCGGGCACTGCCAGGAGGATCAGGAGAATTCCTGCGGGAAGCCGACCCGCGGTGTCTCGAGATCGATGCCGAACCACTTCTTGTAGGACGCCTTCATGATGTCGAAGTCGACGCCCAGCATGGCCTCGCGATAGACCGTGTTCACCCAGTTCAGCCAGATCGTGTCGCCCTGGCGGACCGCCGAGGCGTAGGAGTTGGGCATCCAGCCCCGGCCGAGGTCGAGATAGCGGCCGGGCGTCGTCTGCATCAGCCAGCGGATCGCCGACTGGTCGGCCTGGTAGGCGTCCACCCGCCGTGCGTTCAGGGCCTGCAGCGTCGAGTCCGGGCTGTCGAACTGGTCGACCGTCGCCTCGGGCAGGCCGGCATGGATCCAGTCCTCGATGAAGACATTCTGCATCGCCCCGACGCGCGCATCCGCGCCGGCGGCGAGCATGTCCTCGAAGGTCGTGAACCGGGCGCCTTCGGCCATCACCAGAAGGCCGATGCCCTCGCGGTAGTAGGGCACGGTGAAGGCGCACTGCTGCGCCCGTCCCGGGGTGATCGTCATCCACTGGCAGATCACGTCGACCTGGTCGGTGATCAGGCTCGGGATGCGCGCGTCCGAGCCCTGCAGGACGAACTCGACCTTGGTCGGGTCGTCGAACAGGTTCTTGGCGATCAGATGCGCCATGTCGATGTCCATGCCGACCAGCGTGCCGGTCTCGTCCTCGAAATGCCAGGGCGGGTTGGTGCTGCCGGTGCCGACGATCAGATGCCCGCGGTCCAGGACCTGCTGCAGCTTGGAGGCGGATGGATCGACGGGCTGGGCCTGCGCCGCCCGGGGCGCCACGAGGCCGGCGACCCCGCCGGCCAGCCCGGCGGCACCACCAGCCACCGCGCCCATCCCGAGCAGCCCGCGCCGCTTCAGCATCGAGAACGCCAGATCCCGCAACTCACCCATGCCTAACCCCTTTCATTGCTCGACCGGCGCTCGCCGCCGGCCCGCTCGCTAGCTTCGAGCTTGCAACTATCGTGCTAGGCTTTCCACGCGCTGTCCAGCCTGTCGGCCCGCCGCAACCGGATCGTGGCGATGCCGGCGCCCGGGGGACGCCGATCGAGCGGGCCGCCGTCACGGTGACCCGTCGCTCGGTCCGGCCCGTCCACCGGCACCGTGTCGGCCATCCCGGCCGCCTGTTGCAGGCGATGCGCCAATATCCCCGGGTTGTCGCGGTATACGCGACATTTCTCCTTGGGTTGTCGCGTATACCGCGACATGCGGTGACGAATTGTTGCATCTATCGCGACATCCGGCCCGGGGATGTCGCGGAAAATGCAACATCGGCCGACGAACGAACCCGCGGAATCGACGATCGAACCCAGCGAATCGACGAAGGAACCCAACGAATCGACGAACGAACCCGGCCGGGCGCCAACGAACCCGGGAGCGCGCAAGATCTTGAAAAAGAATATGTTTTTGTCTATTTTCCGGAACTTTCCGGGGGCGGGCGCCGACCAGAAGGCAAAATTGCCCAACGAACCCGCAGCGGGCTTGCGCCCCGGCACGAAATAGGCTATAAATCCTAGAAAGGCGCATGATGATCGAAACGACGCCGACCCTCGGAAAGCTGCTCGCCGCCCGGCTCGAGGCCGAGCTCGGCGACCCGGAAGTGGCCGGCGCCCTGGCGGCGATCCTGGCGGAGGATGCCCTGGCCTGGCGGGCGAGTGTGATCGGGCTGGCGTCGGTGAAGACGATCATCGGCTTCACCTTCGGCAACCGGATGCTGGCCAACGGCAACCGCGAGCCGGGGCCGGTCAACGAGGCGCTGGCCGACCTGGCGCTGCGCCTGCACGAGGCGACGGGGGCACCGATCCGGGCGCAGTGGGAGGTGGCCGAGCCGCTCGCCGGGCGGCTGCCGGCCGGCATGGTCACCCCGATCCACCCCACCCGCGATGCCCGGGCGGAGCCGCTCTACCTGAGCACCGGCGGGGTGATCGAGGCGATCATCGCCCGGGCCGGCGGGGTCGAGGCGGTTGGGCCTGTGGCGGTCGTCGCCCAGCGCGATCACGCCTGGCGCTGCGTCGCCCTCTGCCGGCGGCACGGCCTCAGGGCCGGTGTGGTCGAGGGCTGGGAGCTGCCGGCCGGGTACGATGCCGCCTCCGGCCAGCCCTGGACCCGCAGCCGGCTCGCCTATCTGCTGCACGACCTGCACTGTCGCGCACTCGATCGCCGCGACGCCCTCCTCGCCGGGAACGGCCCCGCAAGGCTGGCCTGAAAGGCCATCCGGCGCTAACAAGAGCAGGTCCGAGGAGCGAGAGGGAAGGCAGTTCGATGCAGGTCAAGGCGGCGGTGGCGTTCGCGGCGGGCAAGCCGCTCGAGGTGACGACGGTCGAGCTCGAGGGCCCCAGGGCCGGCGAGGTGCTGGTCGAGATCATGGCGACCGGGCTCTGCCACACCGACGAGTTCACCCGCTCCGGCGGCGACCCGGAAGGCATCTTCCCGAGCATCCTCGGCCACGAGGGGGCCGGCATCGTGCGCGAGGTCGGGGCGGGCGTGACCTCGGTCGTGCCCGGCGACCACGTCATCCCGCTCTACACCCCGGAATGCCGGGAATGCGAGTACTGCCTGAATCCCAAGACCAATCTCTGCCAGGCGATCCGCACCACCCAGGGCCAGGGCCTGATGCCGGACGGCACCTCGCGCTTTCGCCTCGGCAAGGACGTCATCCACCACTACATGGGCTGCTCGACCTTCAGCAACTTCACGGTCCTGCCCGAGATCGCGGTGGCCAAGGTCCGCAAGGACGCGCCCTTCGACAAGATCTGCTACATCGGCTGCGGCGTCACCACGGGCATCGGGGCGGTGATCAACACCGCCAAGGTCGAGCCCGGCTCCAATGTCGTCGTCTTCGGCCTCGGCGGCATCGGCCTCAACGTCATCCAGGGTGCCCGCCTCGTCGGGGCCGACATGATCGTCGGCGTCGATCTCAACCCGGCCCGCGAGGCGACCGCCCGCAAGTTCGGCATGACCCATTTCGTCAACCCGAAGGACCTGGGCGACAAGGACGTGGTCGCTCACCTGGTCGAGCTGACCAGAGGCGGCGCCGACTACAGCTTCGAGTGCATCGGCAACGTCAAGACCATGCGCCAGGCGCTCGAATGCTGCCACAAGGGATGGGGCGAGAGCGTCATCATCGGCGTCGCCGGCGCCGGCCAGGAGATCTCGACCCGGCCCTTCCAGCTCGTCACCGGCCGGGTCTGGCGCGGCACCGCCTTCGGTGGCGCCAGGGGCCGCACCGACGTGCCGAGGATCGTCGACTGGTACATGGAGAGGAAGATCAACATCGACGACCTGATCACCCACACCATGCCGCTCGGCGACATCAACAAGGGCTTCGACCTCATGCACGAGGGCAAGTCGATCCGCGGCGTGGTCGTCTACTGATGGCGCTCCGCCCCACCGCCGCGCACCGCTGCCATGGCGGCGTCCAGGCGGTCTATCGCCATGCCTCCACCACCACCGGCACGGACATGGAGTTCTCCGTCTACCTGCCGCCAGCGGCCGAGGAGGGGCGGCGCTGCCCCGTCCTCTGGTGGCTCTCGGGCCTCACCTGCACCTGGGAGAACGCCACCACCAAGGCCGGCTTCCAGGGCCCTGCCGCCGCCGCCGGGCTGATCGTCGTCTGCCCCGACACCAGCCCCCGCGGCCTCGACCTGCCGGGCGAGCACGACACGTATGACTTCGGCTCGGGCGCCGGCTTCTACCTCGATGCGACGGTCGAGCCCTGGGCCCGGAACTACCGCATGGAGAGCTACCTCACCCGGGAGCTGCAGGATCTCGTCGCCGCCGAGCTGCCGATCGACCCGGCCCGGCAGGGCATCTTTGGCCACTCGATGGGCGGTCATGGTGCCCTCACCCTGGCCCTGAAGAACCCGGCGCTCTATCGCTCGGTCTCCGCCTTCGCCCCCATCGCCTCGCCCATGCGCTGCCCCTGGGGCGAGAAGGCGCTCGCCGGCTATCTCGGCCTGGATCGCACCAAGTGGCGCGCCTACGATGCCACCGCGCTGATCGAGGACGGTGCGAAGGCAGCCGGGATCCTGGTCGACCAGGGGCTCGGTGACAACTTCCTCGAGAGCCAGCTCAAGCCCGAGCTCTTGGAAGCCGCCTGCGCCACGGCCGGCATCCCGCTCGAGCTGCGCCGGCACGCCGAGTACGACCATTCCTACTACTTCATGGCGAGCTTCATGGCCGACCACATCGCCTGGCACGGCCGGCGCCTCGGCAATTGAAGCTTGCACCAGCCGTCTCGTCCGGCACATTGGGGACGAACGGAAAGGCGCCATCGGCGCCCAGTCGATCAGGGAGCAGAGCATGAAGACACGACATTCGCTGGCGATCCTCGCCCTCGGGCTGGGCCTTGCCACCACCGCCGCGACCACGGCCGAGGCACAGCAGGTCAAGCTGATGACCGGGCCGCAGGGCGGCTCCTGGTATCCGCTGGGCGGCGCCATCGCCAACATCGCCGGCAAGAGCGGGATCAACGTCCAGGTCCTGCCGGGCGCCGGCATCGCCAATGTTCTGGCGGTCTCGCAGGGCAAGGCCGACATCGGCTTCGCCAACTCGATCTCGACCGTCGACGGCGTCAACGGGCGGCCGCCCTTCGAGGCCGTGACCGAGAACGTCTGCAATATCGGCACCCTCTACCCGCAGTACTTCCAGATCGTCGTCAATGCCGATTCCGGCATCGAGACGGTCGACGACGCCAAGGGCCAGCCGATCGCCATCCAGCCGAAGGGCAACACGGCCGAGGCGATCAGCGCGCAGCTCTTCGAGGTTCACGGCATGACCTATGACGACATGAGCCAGGTGAGCTTCGTGTCGTACACGGACGCCGTGTCGCTGATGAAGGACAACAACGCCCAGATGTTCACCCTCGGCACGACCGTGCCCGCCTCGGCGGTCATGGACCTGGCCTCGGCCCGCGACATCAGGCTCCTCGAGATCTCCGACGAAGCCTTCGCCGCCATGCGCGAGCTCAACCCCGGCTACTCGAAGCTGACCATCCCGGCCGGCAGCTACCCGGGCCAGGACGAGGACGTCGACGTCATCGGCTATGCCACGCACGTCATCGCGCGCTGCGATCTCGACCCGGACGTCGTCTACAAGATCCTCGACGGCATGGTGACCGACAAGGCGGACCTGGTCTCGATCGTGAAGGTCATGGACGGCACCACGCTCGAGGTGATGGCCTCCGACACCGGCGTGCCGATGCACGAGGGTGCCACCCGCTTCTACCAGGAGAAGGGTGCGCTCTGACGCCCTAGGCCTGGACGCCGGCGCCGCGCCCCTGTGAGGCGGGCGCCGGCATCGGTCAACGAGCGGGAGAAGAGGCCGTATGCAGCTCTCGGCACGCAGCACCCGCTGGTCGATCACCGTCGTCGCCGTGGCGATGTCGGTCTTCCACCTCTACGTCGCCTTCGTCGGGCCGCCCGACGCCTATGTCATGCGCGGCCTGCACATCGCCTTCGCCCTGGCGCTCACCTTCCTCGTCCTGCCCGGCTGGAACGGCCGGGCTGAGCGACCGGGCCTCGTCGACCTGACGCTGCTCGTCATCGCCGTGGCGGCGGCCCTCTATCCCACCTGGAACCTCGGCTACATCGTCAGCCGGATGTACTATGTCGATGACCCGACCCTCTGGGACTTCGTCTTCGGCATCGCCCTCGTCCTGCTCATCATGGAGGCGACCAGGCGCGCCACCGGCTGGGCGCTGCCGGCAACGGCGGCCGTCTTCCTGCTCTACGGGCTCACCTGGGGCAACCAGTCGGTCGGCATCATGCTCGACCAGCTCTACCTGACGACCGAAGGCATCTTCGGCATCCCGCTCTACGTGTCCGCCACCTACGTGATGCTCTTCATCCTGTTCGGCGCCTTCGTCGAGCGCTCGGGCGCGGGGCAGCTCTTCATGGACTTCGCCCTCGCGCTTGCCGGCCACACCTCCGGCGGCCCGGCCAAGGTGGCGATCATCACGAGCTCGCTCTTCGGCACGGTCTCCGGCAGCGCCGTCGCCAACGTCATGACCACGGGCACCTTCACCATCCCGCTGATGCGCCGCTCCGGCTATCGGCCGGCCTTCGCCGGCGCCGTCGAGGCCGTGGCCTCCACCGGCGGCCAGCTCATGCCGCCGATCATGGGGGCGGCCGCCTTCGTCATGGCCGAGTTCCTCGGCACGAGCTACCTCACGGTGGCCGCCTTCGCCCTGCTGCCGGCGCTGCTCTACTACGTCGCCGTCTTCATGGCGGTGCACTTCGAGGCCCGCCGCGTCGGCCTCGTCGGCCTGCCGCGTGCCGACCTGCCGCGGCTCAAGGAGGTGCTGGTCGAGCGCGGCCATCTCTTCCTGCCCCTCGTCGTCATCATCGGCGTGCTGCTCATCGGCTACAGCGCCGCCTATGCCGCCATCTGCGGCATCGCCTCGGTCGTGCCGACCACCTGGCTCAGGGCCGGCACGCGCCGCACCTTCACGCCCACGGTGATCATCGAGGCGCTCGAGGCCGGGGCACGCAACACCATCGTCGTGGCGCTGGCCTGCGCCTGCGCCGGCATCGTCATCGGCACCATCACGCTGACCGGCCTCGGCCTCTCGTTCACCAACATCGTCCTGGCGCTGTCCCAGAATATGCTGCTGCCGGCCCTGGTCCTCACCATGGCCGCCGGCATCGTGCTCGGCATGGGGCTGCCGACGACGCCCGCCTACATCGTCCAGGTGGCGCTGCTCGTGCCGGCGCTGGTCCGGCTCGGCGTCCAGGTCGAGGCGGCGCATCTCTTCGTCCTCTATTTCGCCGTGCTGTCGGCCATCACGCCGCCGGTCGCCATGGCCGTCTATGCCGCCAACGCCATCAGCCGCGCCGGGCTCATGGAAAGCTCCTGGGCCGCGATCAAGCTCGGCCTCACCGGCTACATCATCCCCTTCATGTTCGTCTTCGGCCCGTCGCTCCTCATGATCGGCGAGTGGCACCAGATCGTGCTGACCGCGATCACCGCCACCATCGGCGTCACCTGCCTCGCCGCCGCCCTGCACCAGCACTTCTTCTTCGGGCCGGCGCGCTTCTGGGAGCGCGCCCTCCTGCTCGCCGCGGCCCTCGTGCTGATCAAGCCCGGCCTCTGGACGGACGCGCTGGGTGCCGCCCTCGTGGCGCTCACCATCGCCAGCCAGATCCTGGTCAGGCCGGCCCTGGTCGCGGCGCCACCGGTCGAACGCAACGCGGTCGAATGAGCGGACGGCCCGCCACGTCGGTCGGGTTGCCGCGGCGCCTCCTGCTCGGCGGCCTCCTGGCCATTGGCGGCGCCTTTCTCGCTTTCGTCGCCGGCACGGCATTTGCCGCCCGCTTCCTCGTGCCGCCGGGCACCGGTCTCGCCGGGCCGGCCGAGGCGGTGGGCTACGGCGTGCTCGGTGCCGCCGGCGCCGTGCTGCTCGCCGTGCTCATTGCCACCTTCGCCGGGCGTCGCCTGCTGCTCGCCGCCACCCTGATCGTCGTGCTCCTGGCGCTGGCCTCGGCCGCTGGCCTCGCCTTCCTTGCACAGCAGTCGGCAGCACCGGAGGAGGAATTGCCCATGCCAGCGCGGGCGACCACCGCACCCGGGGCAGCCACCGGCGCCGCTCAGCCGAGGTGAGCGAGCTCCGCGGCCGGCCGGCCGGAAGGTGTCGCCGCAGCGCCGCCGGTGCGCGGCAGGAACTGCCCCGAGCCGGGGGCTGCCCGCAGCTCGCCAGCCTCGACGATCACCGCCCCGCGGCGCAGCACATGGCTGGGCCAGCCCTTGATCTCGCGCCCGACATAGGCGCTGTAGCCGGAGCGGTCATGGGTGGTGTCGTGGGTGATCGTGGTGGTCGCCTCGGGGTCCCAGATCACGAGGTCGGCGTCGCTGCCGACGGCGATCGTGCCCTTCTTCGGATGCAGGTTGTAGAGCTTCGCCGGCTCGGTTGCCGTCAGGCGGACGAAGTCGGTGAGGCTCATGCGGCCCTGGCTGACCATGGCGTCGAACAGCACCGGCAGGCGAAGCTCGATGCCGGCCATGCCATTGGCCATCTCCTTGAAGCTCGGGTTCGGGCCCCTGGCGAGCTTGCCGCTCTCGTCCATGCGATAGGGGGCGTGGTCCGAGGAGACGGTGGCGAGCGTGCCCTGGCCGAGCGCCTGCCAGAGGGCTTCGCGGTCGTCGGGCTCACGCAAGGGCGGGCTGCAGATCCACATGCCCCCCTCGATCCCGGGCCGATCCAGATCGGTGGCGCCGAGCGTTAGGTACTGCGTGCAGGTCTCGCCGAAGACCTTGGTCCCTTCACCCTGCCAGCGGCGGACGGTCGCCGCACCCTCGCGCGTGCTGACGTGGAAGATCATCAGGGGCTGGTCGATGAAGGCCGCCATGGCGATCGCCCGGTTGATCGCCTCGGCCTCGGCGAGGCGCGGGTGCGACGGGACGTGGAACTTCGGCGCCGTCAGGCCCTGGGCCACCAGCCGCTTGCCCATCCAGGAGATCATCCCGTGGTTCTCGGCATGGACGCAGACCATGCAGCCATGCTCGCGCGCCGCCCAGAGCACGTCGAGGAACTGCTCGTCCTCGACCCTGAGGCGGTCGTAGGTGAGGAAGACCTTGAGCGACGAGTGGCCGTCGCGCACGAGGCCCGGCAGCTCGTCCCGCAGGATCTCCGGCCGCGGATCGGCGAGGATCATGTGGAAGGCGTAGTCGACCACCGCACCTCTGGCCGCGCGCTCGTGGTAATCGGCGACGACCTCGGCGAGGCTCATGCCGACATGCTGGGCGGCGAAGGGGACGACTGTGGTCGTGCCGCCCATGGCGGCCGAGACGGTCGCGGTCTCGAAGGTGTCGGCGTTCATCAGCCCGGAGGCGGCGAGCTGCTCGATGTGGCAGTGGCTGTCGACGCCGCCCGGCGTCACGATCTTGCCGCGCGCGTCGATCTCCAGCCGCCCGGTCGGCAGCCCCTTCGCGATGGCCACCACGGTCTCGCCGGTGATGCCGATATCGGCCTCGAGCACGTCCGTGGCGGTGGCGACCCTGCCGCCCTTGATGACCAGATCGCAATGCACCATGCCGACCGTCTCCCCCGTTGGCTCCGACCCTTCGGTAGCATGGGCGGGCGCGGGCGGCCATGGCGGGTCTGTCGCCTACTCCCCGCCCGTGCGGCGACGCCACTGGGCGTAGTTCTCGCGCACCAGCTCGAAGGCGTCGCGGGTGCTGCAGTAGAGGTTGGCGAAGAGCCGGCCGACCGGGCGGTAGGCGTCGAAGTCGATGCGCAGGGTGCCAGGATCGACGAGACCGTCCCGGACGTGGACGGCGAGGACCTCGCCGACGACGAGGCGGTGGTCGGTGCCGATGACCAGCGTCGTGTGGTTCCTGCATTCCAGCGCTGCGGGGGCCTCGGCGATGCGCGGCGGGCGGACGACGATCGAGGCGGCTAGGCCGAGGCCCGCAGGCCCGGGCTCGCTCGTCTCCGGCGGGAAGTCGACGGCGGCGACGTTCATGGCGGCCGCGAGCTCTTCGTCGACCAGGTTGATCACGAACTCGCCTTTGGCCTCGATATTGCGCGCAGTGTCCTTCAGCGCCCCACCGGCGCGCCGGCCGATGCCGATGACGACGAGCGGCGGCTCGTCGCTGAAGACGTTGAAGAACGAATAGGGCGCTGCATTGACCAGGCCATCCGCATCCTGCGACGTGACGAAGGCGATCGGCCGCGGCACCACGAGCGAGGTGAGCAGCTTGTAGCGGTCGCGGGCGGCGAGATCCGCCAGGCGGAGGTCCATCAGGCTGCGCCCGACCCGGTGTCGGCGATGCGGATAAAACGGTTTTGCCGATTGGGCATGGGTGGCTCCGACGGGGCGATGGCGGCATGCTAGCCCGGGTGGCAGCCGAGGGCGACCCTCCCGAGGGTCGCCGGCAAGGGCCGGTGCCGGCGACCTTTGGTCTCGCGCGTATCCTGCTTGCCGACTTCTGTGCCAGGTGTATATCGGCAGGTGTCCGGTGTCGCTGTCTTTGGGAGGATGATCTGTTGACGAGCGCGAAATTCAGTGTGGCCCTGTTGCTGGCAGGCGTGGTTCTGGCGATCTCCACGCCGGTGAAGGCGAACGACGGCGATCCCGAGGCCGGCAAGAAGGTGTTCAGGCAGTGCCAGGCGTGCCATGTGGCCGACAAGGAGCAGAACCGGGTAGGGCCGCACCTCGTCGGCATCATCGGCCGGCCGGCCGGCGCGGTGGAGGACTTCAAGTACTCGGACGCCATGGCGAACAGCGGCATCGTCTGGGACGAGACGACGATCACGGAGTACCTCGCCAACCCGAAGGAATATATCCCGGGCAACAAGATGGTGTTCGCGGGCCTGCGCAAGCCCGAGCAGATCCAGGACGTGATCGCCTATCTCGAGAGTCTGGACGACTAGCGACAGCCGCTCAGGCGGCGTGCAACGTCGCCCAGAGCTCCGTCACGTACTTGCGGAACCAGACCGTGTAGCGGTCGGGATGCGCGTCCATATCGCGGCGCAGCTCCTGAGGCTCGATCCAGCGCACCGCGTCGGCCTCGACGGGGTCGGGCTCTACCGGCCCTTCATGCCGGCCGGTATAGATGCTGACCAATTCGTGCTCGGTCATGCCGTGATCGAGCGGCGAGCGGTAATGGACCCTGGTGACGTAGGCGAGCGGGCAGACGAAGCCGAGCTCCTCCTCGAGCCGACGGCCCGCGGCGGCCTCGGTCGCCTCGCCGGGGCGCGGGTGGCCGCAGGCGGCGTTGGTCCATAGCCCGCCCGAATGGTACTTGCCGGGGCTGCGCCGCTGCAGCAGCCAGTTGCCGGCGGGGTTATGGATCAGGACCGAGAAGGCCCGGTGCAGGGCCCCCGAGCGGTGCGCGGCGTGCTTTTCCGCGGTGCCGATCACCCGGTCCTCGACATCGACGAGCATGACCAGCTCGGTGTCGATCCGAGCATTGGGCCGGATCGCCGGCGCGTCGGGCATTCCCGGCATGTTTCCTCCGTTGTACCTCGGAGTCGACACTCGCCTTGGCGCGAAGTCAAGCCGGGTCGGCGGCGCTTGGCGCCGCCTGATCGCTAGAGCTCGATCTCGAAGATGCAGGCGGGTGCCCCGCAGGCCTTGCAGGCGATCTCGCTGACGGAGCTTCGGGGAGTGATCAGGCTGCGGCAGAGCTGCTCGACGGTGCCGGCCACGAAGTCGCAGGCAGGTGCCTTGCTGTGCTCGTCGGGGCAGAGTGGGTTGTTGGTGAGGCCGAGGCGGATCGGTCGCCCGTAGACGGCGACGAAGGCGCCGCTGCCGGCGAGCCGCCAGTGATCGCGCTCGAAGCTGAGAAGCAGCAGCCGGGCGACGAGCGGGCGTGGCAGATGCGCGAGCAGGCGGCGAAGGGGCTCGGGCAGGTGCCGTGCCAGCAGGCGGTCGGCCGTACGACGTCCGGCTGCCCGAGCCACGGCCCTGGCACAGTCCGGGCCGAGCTGGCGGCGCAGCGTCCGATGCAGGGCCGCCACCTCACGCTCGTCGACCGGAGTCGTGGGGGCCCCGGCGAGGTAGCGGCTGAGGCCGGCTGCCTCGAACAGGCGACGCACCGGCGCCTCGCCGACCCGTTCGTCCAGCACGGCCGCCACCTGGGAAACCGCGCTTGGGCACATGCGACCAACCTGTCCGGTGACGGCCCCGATCGGCGGTGAGGCAACGGTGGCGAGGTCCGGCGTGTGCATGGAACTCCTCAAGCCGCAGTCTCGGCCGTTCGAGCGTTCTCGGTCATTGTCACGTCTGCACGCGGCTCGGCTTTCGGTTGCAGCGGGCCGCACGGCAATCCTGCTGCGCCGGAAGCACCCGACGACGGCGGACCCGAGGGAAGGTCGCCCGATGGAACTGGTTGACGATTGGTCTAGGGGCCGAAAGCTAGCTCTACTTTGATCGAGGTCAATCGGCCGGCCCGATCTTTCCGCGTGGATCGGGTCCGTCGCAACAAGGGCCAGGATCGGTGCTTTCGCCTGCGAGAAACCGCTGGGTCTTGAAGGCGGCGCGCTGCCGGGGCAACGGCGAGCTTGGCCCTCCCCATTGGCTGGCGACGGCGCCGGATCTGGCGGCGCGCCGGCCTTTCCATCGACGGGACGTTGTGCCAGTAACCGTGTGGTCGAGCATGATAGGGCAGTCGGGAATGCTTTGGTTCGGGATGTGATCGCCTTTCTTGCGAGGCGTGTTCTTTATGGGCGCAGCGTGATTGGATGCCTCGGTTCGGTGCTGGATGGGGGGAAGACCGCTTGGCTTGCCCGGACCAGAGTGAGTTGGTACGGGGTCCAGTCAATGCGGTCAGATCCGCGCAACAGAGCTTCCTCGCATGGTTCAATCGAAAAATCGGCAGGGCGCGCCGGCTCGGCGGCCGCTGACGGACCCACGATGATGGCGGGTCGGGCATATTTCAATGCTCCGGGCAGCGGGCCGGCGGTGGAGTGCGGATTGCGCCGGGCCGGGTCGCCGCCCGTCCTGGTCGATTGCCGCTGATGGGAGGCGCGTCGCCCTTGCGCATCGCACTGGTCGCGGGTTGCCCGTTTCCATGGCCGCGGGGCACCCCGGCGCGCATTCTCGGCATGGCGCAGGCGCTGCATCAGGCCGGGCACGAGGTCCATGTGATCGCCTACCCGATCGGCGATCTGGACCAGCAATTGCCGTTCCCGGTGCATCGCAGCCTGGGCCTGCCGTTCTATCGACGCACCGCACCTGGTGCCGATCCCCTGCGGCTCGCCTGGTTTCTGCCGGCGCTGGCGGCCACCGTGGCGCGGGTGGTCGCCTGGCAGCGGATCGAGATCGTGCATGCCCACCACTACGAGGGATTGCTCGCCGCCTGGCCCGCCAAGCGGCTGCACGGCGTGCCGGTGATCTACGATGCGCACACGACCCTGGCTGGCGAGCTGCCCTATTACCGTCTCGGCGTGCCGCGCCGCTGCACGACGGCAGTCGGTCGGTCCCTCGATAAGCGCCTGCCGAAGCTCGCCGATCACATCGTGGCGACGAGCCAGTACATCGCCGACGAGCTCGCCCGGGACGGCATGCCGACCGACCGGGTCACGGTGGTGGGCAACGGTATCGAGGATACTCTCGTCGCCGGTCCGGCGCCGGAGAGCCGGCCCGATGGAACCGGCGAGCGGATTGTCTACGCCGGCAATCTCGCCGGCTATCAGGGGATCGACACGCTGCTCGAGGCGTTCACCCTGGTGGCGAAGGCCCGACCCGGCGCCAGGCTCACCCTCTTGACCGATTCGTCCTTCGACCGCTTCGCTCCGCTGGCAGAGCGGCTGGGCATCCAGGACCGGATCGATATCGAGCCGCCGCCGCCGCCGCAGGCGCTCGGCCGTCGGCTCGCCGCCGCTTCGCTGCTCGTCAATCCCCGGGCCGAGTGCCCGGGCTACCCGCTGAAGCTGCTCAACTACATGGCGGCGGGCCGGCCGATCGTCTCGTTTCGGGACTCCGCCAGGGGGCTGACCCAGGATCAGGATGCCTGGCTCGTCGACGAGCCCACGCCGGCGGCGCTGGCGCGGGGCATGCTCGCGGTGCTGGACCGGCCGGATCGCGGAGCGTCGCTCGGTCGGTCTGCCAGGGAGCGGGTGGTGGCGGAGCTGACCTGGTCGCGGGTGGTGGCCAATCTCGAGGGGCTCTACCGCCGCATGGTCGCGCACGAGCCGCCGCTGGCCGATCACAGGTCATCATCGGTAGGCGTCACCAGCGGCGACTAAGGAGCGTCGATGCTATCGTCCCGGCGGCGGATGCCCTAGAAGTCAGTCATTGAACGGCCACAAACGGAGAGTGGCGGGCTGGCGCGCCACACGGGGAGAGAGCGAATGACGAAGAGCCTGGCACTCGGTCTTGCTGTTGCGCTGCTGGCGGGGACGGCGCTGACACCGGGGAACGGTGCGGCGCAGGGCGGCACCGTCTCGGTCTACACGGCGCACGCGCCCGAGATCTACAACGAGATCGTGCCGAAGTTCGAGGAGGCGACCGGCATCACCGTGTCGCTGGTCCAGGCCGGCTCGGGCGACATCGTGCAGCGGGCACGGGCCGAGGCGGCGAGCCCGCTCGCCGACGTCATCTGGTCGATCGGCGGCGAGGCTCTCGAGGCGAACAGCGATCTGCTCGAGCCCTATACGAGCTCGCACGACGCCGAGCTCGACCCGCTCTACAAGGTCGGCACCAACTGGCTGCCCTACACCGGCATCCCCATGGTGCTCGTGGTCAACACCGACATGGTCGCCGCGGACGACATGCCGGTGAGCTGGGCCGATCTGACCGATCCCAAGTGGAACCAGAAGGTCGCCTATGCCGGTGCCGACAGCTCGGGCTCGGCCTTCATGCAGCTCGCCACGATTCTCGACGTCTATGGCGAGGAGCAGGGCTGGGAGCTGTTCGGCGAGATGATGAAGAACTTCATCGTCACCGGCAGCTCGGGGCGGGTGCCGCGCGGTGTCGCTGACGGCGAGTTCGCGGTCGGCCTGACGCTCGAGGAGGCGGCTCAGCGCTATGTCGCGGGCGGCGCCAATGTCGCCATCGTCTACCCGGAGCCTGCGACCTCGGCGCTGCCGGACGCGGTGGCCTTGGTCAAGGGTGGCCCCAACCCGGATGCCGGCAAGCAGTTCATCGACTTCGTGCTGTCGAAGGAGATCCAGGAGTTCCTGGTGGAGCAGATGCAGCGCCGCTCGGTCCGGACCGACGTGGCGCAGCCGGAAGGCCTGCCCGGCCTGGATGAGATCGCCATCCAGAACTACGACATGGGTTGGGCAGGTGCCGAGCGCGAGAACATCATCAAGCGGTATCTCGGCATCCTGCGCCAGTGAGCCTGGCGGATTCGAGCCGGTTGCCCGCCTCGCCCTGATGGCGGCGATCGGCATTGTCGGGCTGGTCAAGCGCTTTGGTGCGGTCACCGCCATCGAGGCGCTCGATCTGGAGGTCGGCGCCGGGGAGTTCTTCACGCTCCTCGGCCCGTCCGGCTGCGGCAAGACCACGCTCCTGCGCATCATCGCCGGCTTCGAGCGGCAGAACGCGGGCGATCTCCAGGTCGGCGGCCGGCTCGCGAACGACATCCCGGCGCACCAGCGCGACATGGGGATGGTCTTCCAGAACTACGCCATCTTTCCGCACATGTCGGTCTTCGACAACGTCGCCTACGGCCTGAGGCAGCGCCGTTTCAATCGCGGCGAGATCGGGGCGAAGGTGAGCCGGGCTCTCGATCTGGTTCGGCTCGGGGGCTACGAGCGCCGCTTTCCGGACCAGCTCTCGGGCGGCCAGAAGCAGCGCGTGGTCCTGGCCCGCGCCCTCGTCATCGAGCCCCAGGTCCTGCTCATGGACGAGCCCCTTTCGGCGCTCGACGCCAAGGTCAGGGTCGGGCTCCGGCGGGACATCCGCCTGGTCCAGCAGGAGCTCGGCATCACCACGCTCTATGTGACCCACGACCAGGAGGAGGCGCTCGTCGTCTCCGACCGGATCATGGTGATGGAGGCTGGTGAGATCCGCCAGCTCGGCAGCCCGCGCGAGGTCTACGAGGACCCGGCCAATCTCTTCGTCGCCACCTTCATCGGCACGAGCAACCTGCTCGACGGCCGGGTCGATCGGTCGGGTGGCGGAAGTGTCGCGCTGGCCCTCGGCGCACGGCTCGACCTGCCGGATCTGCAGGCTGCCGACGGCACCGAGCTTCACCTGGCGCTGCGTCCCGAGCACCTCACGGTTCTCGATGACGGGCCGGTGCCGGAAGGGCTGGTGGCTCTGGAGGGCATAGTCGAGCTCGTCAGCTACCTGGGCTCGCAGTCGCGGATCGCCGTCCGGATCCCCGGCGTCGCCGAGGTGGTGGAGGTCGAGGCGCCGAGCGCTGCACCCGCCAGCGCCCTGCCGTCGGGACGGCCGGTGCGCCTGGGGTTTCGCCCCGAGTCGGCGTTCCTCTTCGCTGCGGCCAGTGGCGAGCGGGTCCGCTGAGCTATGGCCGCCCGGAGGAAGGTGGCGTCGGCCGGGCTGCGTCTCCCCGATCTCTGGACGGTGCTGACACTGGCAGCACTCGCCGTGCTCGCGATCTTCGTGCTCTGGCCGCTCGCCAATGTCTTCACCGCCAGCTTCTACGGCGAGTTCAGCGGCAGCCTCGGGCTCGAGAACTACGCCACCTTCTTCGGCTCCGGCTATTTCCGTCGTGCTCTCTGGCACAGCCTCTTCACCTCGGCCATGGGCACGCTGCTGGCTCTGGCACTGGGCCTGCCGCTCGCGGTCATCGCCGCCCGCTATGATTTCGTGGGCAAGGCGGCGTTGCGCGTGCTCGTCCTCCTTTCGCTCATCTCGCCACCCTTCATCGGCGCCTATGCCTGGATCATGCTGCTCGGCCGGCAGGGGCTGGTGACCCAGGCCCTGGCCGGGATCGGCATCGGCCTGCCGACCATCTATGGCGCCCCCGGGATCATCCTCGTCACGGCGCTCAACCTCTACCCGCTCGTCTTCCTCCTGGTTCACGGTGCCCTGCTGCGGATCGACCGCTCGCTCGAGGAGGCGTCGCTCGGCCTCGGTCGCACGCGTTTCCAGACCTTCCGCAGCATCACCCTGCCGCTCACCTTGCCGGCCATGGCGACGGGTGCCTTGCTGGTCTTTCTCGGCGTGCTCTCGGATTTCGGCACGCCGGCGCTGCTCGGCGAGAACTATCCGGTGCTGGCGACCCTGGCCTTCACGCTCTTTCTCTCCGAGATCGGCGGCAACCCGGCCATGGCGTCGACCACGAGCGTGGTGCTGGTCACGGTTGCCCTCGTGCTCATCCTGCTGCAGCGCTGGGTCGCGTCGCGGCGCAATTATGCCACCGACGCCATCAACCGGCCCGAGATCCTGCGCATGGCGGGCTGGCAGCGGTTCGCCTTTCCCGCCTTCGCCTGGGGCCTGATGGCGATCGCCAACCTGCCGCTCGTGATCATCGTCTACACCTCGTTCCTCGAGACCTCGGGCCCGGTTTTCCTCCAGTCCTTCTCGCTCGACAGCTACCGGCAGGTCTTCCATCTGGTGCGCGGGGCGATCGTCAACAGCTTCGCCTTCTCCGGCATGGCGCTGGCGCTGATCGTGGTGACCGGCAGCGTGGTCGGCTACATCATCAGCCGTCGCGACACGATGCTCACCCGCGTGCTCGATACAGCCCTGATGATCCCCTACGTCATTCCGGGCACCGTGCTCGGCATCGGCTTCATCACCGCCTTCAACCAGCCACCGATCTGGATCACCGGCACGGTGGCCATCATCGTCGCCGCCTACTTCATCCGCCGGCTGCCCTACATGGTCCGCGCCTGCGCGTCCTACGTCTACCAGATCGACCGGTCGGTCGAGGAAGCGTCGATCAATCTGGGCGCCCCGCCGGGCAAGACCTTCATGAAGATCATGCTGCCCCTCATGGCGCCGGGCATCCTCGCCGGGGCCGTGCTCGCCTGGGTCGAGGTCATCAACGAACTCTCGGCCACGGTCGTGCTCTACACCGGCACCACCTCGACCATGCCGATCGCGACCTACAGCCAGGTCCTGGCCGGCTCCTATGGTCCGGCCGCCGCCGTCGCCAGCCTGCTGATTCTCGCGACCACTCTCTCGCTGGTGCTCTTCACCGTGATCGGTGGCAGCGACCGCGAGCTCACGGTCTGACCGGTCATGCGCATCGAAGGTTTCACCGAGGGCAAGAATCTCGACGATCCGGGCGCCAACGAGGACCAGTTCCTGATCCTGCCGGGACGTGGCTACGCGGTGATCGACGGGGTCACCGACCGCACCGGCGAGCGCTATGACGGCATGCTGGCGGGCCGCCTCGCCGGGCTCGTCGTGCGTGATGCGGCCGCCGCCTTCCTGCTCGACCCGGCCGAGCGGGCATGTGTGCCCGAGCGGCTGGTGGCGCACATCACCGCGGCGATCCAGGCGGCCTATGCCCAGCACGGCATCGGCGAGATCGCCAGAGAGCGGCCGGCGCGGCGCTTCGGCGCCACCCTGGCATTGGCGGCACATGCTGGCGAAGTCCTGCGCATCATCCTCGTCGGGGACAGCGGCGTGCGCTTCAACGGCGACGAGCTGGTCACGGTCGATTCCGGTCTCGACCTGGTGACGGCCGGCATCCGCCAAGCCGCCTGGCAGCACCTCGTGGCCGCGGGCGCCGACCACGCCGAATGCGCCCGCGTCTCGCGCGCCTGCGTCTTCAACGGTCTCGCCCGACTGCACCCGGGGATGCGGCCCTGGCTCAACGAGGCCGCGCTCGCGGACCTGCGCCAACGCTACCTCGCCGGGGCCGGGCAGCGCTTCGCCCATGTCCCGCAAGACGACATCCAGCTCTTGGTCGATGGCGGCATCATCGAGGGGCAGGGGCTCTTCCAGAACAACACGAAGAGCCCCTTGAGCTACTGCGTGCTCGACGGCTTTCCCGTGCCGATGGACCTCGTGCGGGTGATCGATCGGCCGCTGACCGGCCTCGCCACGCTCGAGCTCTTCACGGATGGCTATTTCAGCGCCGGCGCCGAGCCCACGGTTGCCGCCTGGGAGGCGGCGTTCCTGGAGGTCGAGCGCACCGACCCGGACAAGCTCGACGTCTATCCTTCGGTCAAGGGCACTGTCGGCCGCGTTCGCGCCGACGACAGGACGGTGCTCATCGTCGGCTTTTGAGGCGGCCGTTCAAGCATCCAGCTCGGCGAGCAGCGTCGTGGCCTCGCGCAGGTCCCGGGTGTCGAATCCCTCGGTGAAGCCGGCGAGGCAGGCAGCGAGCAAGGTGGCGTCCCTTTCGGGCTCGCCCAGCTTCGCCCGGAGACGGGTGAGGTCCATCGCGGCGCGCAGCTCGAGCATCTGCGCCTCCTGTCGGCGGGCGACTTCGAGCGCTGCCTCGAGGGTCGCCAGGGCCGCCGCCGTGTCGCCCCGGTCGCGCTCGCAGAGCGCGCGCCGGCGCAGCACCTCGGCCTCCATCCAGCGGGCCCCGCCCGCCTCGAGGAGACGCACGGCCTCGGCCAGCCGGTCCCGCGCCGCGTCGTGCTGGCCCTGGCGGCGCAGCGCGTCGCCGAGGAGGCTCAACGTGTAGGCCTTGAAAACGCCGCTGCCGGACTCGGTGACCTTGGCAAGCGCCTTCTCGATCGCCTCGATGGCCGATGCCGGAGTGCCGTGATCGAGCACGAGACGGGCGCGACAGACCGCGCCGAACGCCAGCCAGGTGCCGAAGCCCTGCTCGCCGGCGTGGTCGAGCGTCAGGGCCACCGCCCGTTCGGCCGCCTCGGGCTCGCCCGCCTCCAGCGCCAGCATGGCGTTCCAGTTGAGGGCGTAGTTGATGCTGAAGGAATGGCCGAGCCGATGGGCGAGGGCGAGGCTTTCGTCGAGCAGGTGCCGGGCCTGGTCGGCATAGCCCATGTACCAGAGGGTCAAGGCGCCGCGGCAGCCGCAGACCACGCCCGGGTCCTGGCCGTAGAGCGCCAGATGGCGCGGGTGCTGGTCGATCGTGTAGCGCCGGCGGGCGGCCTCGAGATGATGGCGGGCGAGCGGCAGCTCGCCGCGCCAGGAATGGGTGATGCCGAGCGCGTAGTCGGCCTCGACGGCGAGCGTCGAGTCGTCCAGCCCGCTCGCCAGCTCGGCCAGCCGGCGGGCCAGGGCGAGCGCCTCGTCCGCGCTGCCCGACACGGCCGCCTGGATGGTCAGCCCGAGGACGATCGGGAACTCGGCGAGGCGGAGCCCGGCCGCGCGGCAGCGCTCGAGCGCCCGGCTGTAGACCTCCTTCGTCGAGAGGCTCGCATGGCCTTCGATGGCGGCCTGCACCTTGCCCAGCATGGTCAGGGACTCGACCTCGCGCCGGTCGCGCGAGGCGCCCGCCGGCAGCGTCTCGATCAGCCGCAGCGAGCGCTCGAGATAGCGGCGGGCCTCGCGATTGGCGGCCTTGTCGTTGGCGAGATCGGCGGCCCGCATGTAGTAGTCGATCGCCGCCTCCGTGCGCCCGGCCTGCTCCAGATGGTGCGCCACCGTCTGCGGCTCGGCCTGGGCACGCTCCGGGAAGCGGCCGAGCAGGGCTTCGGCGATCCGCTCGTGCAGGAGCGCGCGAGGGCCGCGCAGGAGCGACTGGTAGGCGACGTCCTGGACCAGCGCGTGCTTGAAGAGGAAGCGGTCGCCGCGGCGAAAGACGAGCTCGGCGCCGACCAGGCGGTAGAGCGCCTCGTCGAGGCCGGCCCTGGCCTCGCCAGCGGCGGCCTCGAGAAGGTCGTGATCGAACTCGCGGCCGATGCAGGCGGCTATTTGCGCCACCTCCTTGACGGCGTCGAGGCGCTCGAGGCGGGCCATCAGCGAATCCTGCAGCGAGGCCGGAACGCTGGCGACATCGCCGCCCCGCTCGAGGGTGGCCCTGGTCATCTCCTCGATATAGAGGGGCACGCCGTCGGTGCGGGCGAGGATCGTCGCGACCATGTCGTCGGGCAGCCGGTCGCTGCCGGCCAGCCGCTCGACGACCTTCAGGGCGGCAGCCTTGCCGAGCCGGTTCAGGGTTACGGCCGTGAGGTGCGGATGGCCCGTGAGGCGCGGCTGGTCCTCCGGCCGCGAGGTCAAGAGGAGCAGCACCCTTGCCTCGTCGATCCGGCCGAGGATGCGCTCGACCAGCTCGAGCGAGGTCGGGTCGATCCAGTGCAGATCCTCGAACAGCATCAGCACCGGCGAGCGCCGGGCGAGCTGCTCGAGGCGCCTCACCAGGATCTCGATCACGAGCTCGCGCCGCCTGGCTGCGCTCGTCCGGGCAGGAGGCGCGGTCCCGTCGATGTCGAGCAGCTCGGCCAGCAGCGGCAGCGCATCGCCGAGCTCGCGATCGGCGTCACCGAGAAGCTCGCCGAGCCGGTGCAGCCGTGCCGTGTGGTCGGGCAGCCGTTCGAGGTCGGCCTCGGCGACGAGCTGGCGACGCACCGGCCAGAGTGGGCTATCGCCCTGCTGCGGCGACGTCTGGTAGCGCAGAATCCGCGCGCCATCCGCCACTGCTCGCTCGATCAATGCCGCGGCGATTCTGGACTTGCCGATGCCCGGCTCGCCGATCAGCAGCACGGCCTGGCCTTCGCCTTCCTTGGCGCGCTCCCACCGCTCGACGAGCAGCGCCAGCTCCAGTTCGCGGCCGACCATCGGCGACAGCTTGCGGGCATGCTGCGCCTCGAAGCGGTTGAGCTGCAGCTGTTCGCCCCTGACCCTGAAGACCGGCACCGGCTTCGGCAGCCCCTTGACGAGCTGCTCGCCCAGGGGCTCGAGATCGAAGGTATCGCCGACCAACTCGCACGTGTCGGCGGCAATGACGACATGGCCGGGCTGGGCGATGCCCTGAAGCCGGGCCGCGAGATTGGGTGTGCCGCCGGCGAGGCTGTCGGCGTCGCCGCGCTGTCCGTCGACGACGACCATGCCGGTGGCGATGCCGATCCGGCCGGCGAGCGGGGTGTTGCCGGGTGCCTGGAGGCGGCCGACGGCGGCGATGACGGCGAGGCCGGCACGAATCGACCGTTCGGCTGCGTCCTCGAGTGCGCGCGGCCAGCCGAAGCAGGCGATCACCCCATCACCCGGAAAGCCGGCGACATGCCCGCCGAAGGCCTCGACCTCCCGCCGTACGGCGGCCCGATAAGTCTGCAGCAGCTCGTGCATGTCCTCGGCGTCGAGTCCGACGGCGATCGCGGTCGAGTCGACCAGATCCACGAACATCACAGTGAGTTGTCGCCGTTCGGCTAGGGCTCCGGCCGCGGGGGCGGATTCCGGAACAGGCGCCGGCGGGATCTCGACGTTGCCGTTGCGACCGAGGCGGTGCAGTAGCTCGATCCGGCTCGACACTTCCAGCTTGCGGTAGATGGTATTGAGGTGGGTGCGGACGGTCGCCGGCGAGATCTCGAGATCGCGCGCGATCTCCTTGTAGCTCAGACCGTCGACATAAAGCCGCGCGATCTGGTCCTCGCGAATGCTCAATTCGGCGCCGACTTCACCGGCTGCCAATCGCGATTCCCCCGGATTGTCGAGACCTGACGGCCATACCCGACTATTCGGCGCACAGGCGACCTACGTCATCGAGGCGCCGCTTTCTACGCTACCTGACCGATACCACGCGCCGGCCGGCGATGCCAGCTTGGGCCTCACACGCATGGCAAGGGAGAATACCATGACCCGACTGCAGCTCGCGACCCTGGACAACGGCTCGACCGCCATCGATGCGGCGGCGGTGAGGGCGCTCGCTACGGGCCTCGAGGGCGGCACGGCGCTGCCCGGCGAGCCGGGCTACGACGAGGCGCGGACCATCTGGAACGCCATGATCGACCGAAGGCCCGGTCTCGTGGTCCGCTGCCGGAGGGCGGAGGACGCCCGACGGGGACTCCGCTTCGCCGCCGAGCACGGCCTCCTGCTCGCGATCCGCAGTGGCGGCCACAACATCGCCGGCAATGCCGTCTGCGATGGCGGGCTGCTGGTCGATCTCTCGCAGATGCGCGACGTGACGGTCGACGCAGGAGCCCGCCGCGTGCGGGTCGAGGCGGGTGCCCGTCTCGCCGATGTCGATGCCGCGACCCAGGCGCATGGTCTGGCCGTGCCGCTCGGCATCAACTCGACGACGGGCATTGCCGGGCTGACGCTCGGCGGTGGCTTCGGCTGGCTGTCGCGCAAGCACGGGTTGACCATCGACAGCCTGTTAGCCGCGGAGATCGTCACCCCGGACGGACGCCTCCGGCGAATCGATGCCAGGAGCGATCCGGATCTCTTCTGGGCGATCCGGGGCGGTGGCGGGAACTTCGGTGTGGTCACCGCGTTCGAGCTGAAGCTGCACCCGGTCGGGCCGGAGGTGCTTTCGGGCCTCATTGTCCATCCGATGAGCGAGGCGCCGGCCCTCATGCGGGAGTATCGCCGGCTGGCCGCCGACATGCCGGACGAGCTCACCGTCTGGGTGGTGATGCGCAAGGCGCCGCCGCTGCCGTTCCTGCCGGAAGAATGGCACGGCCGCGAGGTGCTGGTCTTCGCCGCCTGCTACGCCGGCGACATGGCAGCGGGCGAGAAGGCCCTGGCGCCGTTGCGCGCCCTCGGCAAGCCGATTGCCGATGTCATCAGCCCGCACCAATATGTCGGCTGGCAGCAGGCCTTCGACCCGTTGCTCACCGACGGTGCGCGCAACTACTGGAAGTCCCACAACCTGGCCGGTCTGGACGATGGCCTGATCGACCTGCTGGTGGAGGCGGTCGGCCGGTTGCCGTCACCGGAATGCGAGATCTTCGTGGCCCAGCTCGGCGGGGCAGCAAGCGGCGTCGATCCGGCAGCCACCGCCTACGCGCATCGCGATGCCCGCTTCCTCATGAACGTGCACACCCGCTGGCGGGAAGCCGGCGACGACACGCGCTGCATCGCCTGGGCGCGCGAGCTTTTCGACCGGGCGGCCCGCTTTGCTACGGGTGGCGTCTACGTCAATTTCATGCCGGACGACGAGGGCGGTCGGGTCAAGGGTGCCTTTGGCTCGAGCCTGACGCGGCTCGGCCGGATCAAGGCAGAGGTGGACCCGCGCAATCTGCTGCGGATGAACATGAACGTTCGTCCCGTCGTCTGACGATGTCTGGGGGCGAGGGGGCGTCAGGCCGCATCCGGCGGCCTCCCGTCGTCCCACCAGCCGCCGCGCAGCACGATGCCGCGCTGGCGCAGGCGCTGGTCGCCCGCCATCACGGCGCCGATCGAATCGAGGTAGCAGAACTCGCCCCTGTCGATGACGAGGAGAGTGGCATCGCCGACCGAGCCGGGCGCCAGCGTGCCGAGCTCGGGATGGTTCATGACTCGGGCCGGCGTGGCGGTGGCGGCGCGGACGACCTCGGGCAGCGGCATGCCGAGGCAGAGGAGCTTCGACATGGTCACCAGCACGTCGTGGGCGGAGCCGTCGATGCAGTCGACATGCACGCCGCTGCCGATGACGTCCGGCCAGAAACCCTGGTCGACCATTCGCCGCGCGGTGTCGAAGCCGAACGAGCCGGAGCCGTGGCCGACGTCGAAAATCACGCCGCGCTCGCGGGCTGCGAGATAGGTGTCGCCTATCCGGCCCCCGGGCATCCAGGGCTAGTTCATCTTGGACGTGTAGCAGTGGGTGACGATGTCGCCGGGGCGGAGCGGGTCGACGATGTCCTCGAGGCGCGGCGGCGGGCGGCGCCGATATGCACCATGACCGGAACCTCGGCGTCGGGCGTGGTGAACATCGCCACCGAAGCTGGAGAGCCCGGGCCACCAGCATCTTGAGATTCACGCCGACGATCAGGAAGACCACGGTGTCGCTGACGGTCCGCCCGTCGATCGGATCGTTCAGCAGCCGCTCGTAGCCGGCGATATCGCTGCCGAGCCAGATGCCGTAGGCGATGGGATAGACGACGAACAGGACGAAGACGGCGGCGTAGGGGATCAACAGGATCAAGCCCCAGGCCCGATCCATGGAGGCGCCCGGCCTCGCCACCATCGACGACGGCGTAGCTTGCACCCGTGATGTCATCTCGGAGCGCGGCTTGCACTACTGGTCGAGCAGCACGTGCATCCGCTCGAGCTCGTCGATCGCGTCCTCGGTGCTCCAGCCGTCGAGGAGAATTCGACCAGTGGCCTTGGCCCAGAGCTGCTCCGCCATGACCTTGGCGTAGCGATAGTTCCGCGTCTGCAGAAAGGGTTGGTTCTCGACCGTGGTGAACTGCTCGTGCAAGGCGTAGCGATGCGGATCTGCCGGGTCGTTGTAGAAGGGATCGTCCAGGAGCGCCGGCATCACCGGGAAGAAGCGGCCAAGGGCGCCCTTCAGCATCGGCCCCATGTTCTCGGGCGCGAGCAGGAGGCTCATGAAGTCCTTGGCGTTCTCCTTGTTCGGCGACACCTCGAAGATCAGCACCTGCTTGACCGAAACCATGGCCGGCGCCGGCTCGCTCTCGACGCCCTTCGGCCAGGGGCGGGTGCGCATGTTCTCGTAGTAGTTCTCGGGGTTGTCCTTGAGCTGCGTTGCCGGGATCGAGAGCGTCGGGTTGAAGGCGACGAGGTTCTTGCGGTTGATGAAGTAGACAATGTCATCGGCGCCGGCACAGTTCACCCCATCTGGCGGCACGCACTGCTCAGCCGACGGCTTCACGAACGACTTGACCGCCTCGATCACCCGCGCCCGCACGTCCGGGTCGTCGATCTGCAGGTTGCCGTCCGCGTCGAGGACCTCGGCGCCAAAGACATTGAGGAAGATGTGGATGTTGAAGAAGGGATCGTTGCCGCCGCTGCCGGTGCCGAGCCCCAGACCGTAGACCCGCTCGCCCTTCGCCCGCAGCGCGGGCTGCACCTCGTCGCACCAGAAGTCGAAGAAAGGCTGCCATCCGTTCGGGATGTCGTCCTCGGTGAATCCGGGCTGGACCAGGAGGTCCTTCCAGTAGTGGACGTGCGGCGTCATCTGCGTCCACGGGATGGCGTAGTAGCTGCGCTCGCCGGTTTCGCCATTGAGCATGTACACGGATCTCAGGGCCGATGGCTGGAACTGGTCGGCAATCGGCTCCAGCACGACGCTGACGTCGGCCAGACGACCGTCGTAGCCCAGGTGGGGCTGAACGCGAGGTCGTAAGCGTGGTCGAAGATGAGGTCCGGCGGCGACCCGGCTTCCAGGGCGGCGATCGTCTTGGCCTCGGTGTCGCCCGATCCGTAGAAGCTGAGACCCGCCGTCTTGCCGGTCTGCTACTTCGTCACGACCGCCTTGAGCGCATTCTACTCGTCCTCGGTGACACCCTTGGTCCACCAGATGGCGAGATCGGCGGCCATGACCGCGGGCGACGTGCCGAGCAGCAGTGCCCCGATGACAGCGGACGCGAACACCTTCGATGACATGATGACCTCGCGTGTGTATGGCCCATACCTGCCCGCGCGGGATCGCCTTGGAAAGACCGTGAGAGCCAGTCCTTGCTGCTTCCGGGGGAGAAAGCGTTGCGACGAATCCTTGTGCTCCAGTGCGAGCAGGAAATCTCGTCCTTCAACCCGGTGCCGACCGAGTACGAGTCGTTCAGTATCGCCATGGGCGAGGCCCTGATCGAGGCCAACAGGCAGGCCGACACGTGTGTGCGCGGTGCCCTCGACGTGCTCGGGGCGCGCTCTGATGTCACGGTGGTGCCTGTCTATGGAGCTAAGGCGCCGAGCGGCGGGGTGCTGCGTGCCGATGCATTTCGGCGAATCAAGGGCGATCTGCTCGCCGCCCTGCGCGAGCATGCGCAGGGAGCCGACGGGCTCTATTTCTCGCTGCACGGTGCCATGGGTGCCGAGGGGGAGCTCGATCCGGAGGGCCATCTGCTCGAAGCGGCCCGCGGCATCCTCGGACCGGATGTCCCGATCGTAACTTCGCTCGATCTGCACGGCATCCTGACGGCGCGCATGCTGCGCAACATGACGGCGACCGCCGTCTATCACACCTACCCGCACGAGGACTTCATCGACACTGGCGCCCGCGCGGCGCGCCTGCTGCTGCGCATCATCGATACGGGTGCGCGGCCGGTCATGGCACGCGTCAAGGTTCCGGCCCTGGTGCGCGGACCCGAGCTCTTCACGAAGAGTGGCTGCTACGGCGAGATCATTCGAAATGCGAAGAGGCTGGAGGCGAACGTGGCCCTGGCTGCGGCGATGCTGATCGGCAACCCCTTCACCGACGTGCCCGAGCTCTGCTCCCAGTCCCTGGTCATCACCGATGGCGACGTGGATGCAGCAAAGCGGGAGGCGCTGGCGATGGCGGTCGGCTTCTGGCGGCAGCGCGAGCGCATGCGGGCGCCGCTGGTGAGCCTCGACGGCGCGATCGAGGCGGCGAAGACGGCGACGGCACCCGTTACATTTACCGACGCCGCGGATGCGCCGAGCAGCGGGGCCTCTGGCGACAGCAATGCCATCCTCAAGGGCCTGCTGCAGCGCGGCTATCCGGGGCGGGTTCTCATGCCCATCGTCGATGCGCCGGCGGTGGAGCGTGCCCACGCCGCCGGAGTCGGTGCGCGCCTGCAACTTGCCATCGGTGGCTCGCTCGACCCGGAGCGCTTTCCGCCGTTGCCGGTCGAGGTCCGGGTCGCAATGCTCGGCGAGGGTCGCTGGCGCCACGAGGTGAACGGCCTCATGGCCAATGCCGGTCGCACGGCGGTGCTGGAGGCAGACAACATCACGCTCATCGTCATCAGCCGGCCGGTGCACCTGATGGACCGCGGTGTCTTCCTCGCGCATGGCCACGATCCGCGGGACTTCGATCTCATCGTCATCAAGTCGCCGGGCGCCTATTCACGCTTCTTCACCTTCGCCGAAGAGAACTTCGTGGTCGATGTGCCGGGCGCCACCTCCGCCAATCTTCCGCTTCTCGGCCATAAAGTCTGCGCGCGGCCGATGTTTCCGCTCGATCCCGACGTGGTGTTCGAGCCGGAGGTGGAGGTGTACCCGGCATGACCGAACCGCTCCCCGACGTGCGGCGACGCCTCGGCGTGCGGCCGCTCATCAACCTGACCGGCACGCTCACCACCCATGGCGGGATCAGCGCCTGCCCGGAGGCGATCGAGGCCGCGGCCAACATCATGTCGCGCGGCGTCGACGTCCTCGAGTTGCAGGCTGCGGCCAGCCGGATCATCGCACGCGCCACGGGAGCCGAGGCCGGCTTCGTCGCCGCCTGCTCCTCGGCCGGCATCTGCATGGGCGTGGCCGGGGCGATGACGGGCGATGATCTCGCCCGCATCGAGCGGCTTCCCGACACGACCGGCATGCGCAGCGAAGTGGTCATTCAGGCCGGCCATGTCGTCAATTATGGGCATTCCATCGCCCAGGACATCCGCCTTCCCGGCGCGCGCCCAGTCGTGATCGGCGACGTCAACGCCGCGCGCAGCCATCAGCTCGCGGCGGCGATCGGACCGCAGACGGCAGCAGGGCTTTTCGTCGTCAGCCACCACTGCTCCGGCGAGGGGCAAATCCCCTTCGCCACGTTCGTGGAGATCTGCCACGTCAAAGGTGTGCCGGTGATCGTCGACCTCGCGGCCGAATACGATCTCCGCGGCTATCTGGCTCACGGCGCCGATCTCACCATCCACAGCAGCCACAAGTTCCTGGGCGGTGCGACCGCCGGCATCGTCGCCGGACGCAAGCCCCTGGTCCGCGCCGCCTATCTTCAGAATTTCGGCATTGCCCGGCCAATGAAGGCCGGCAAGGAGAGCGTTGCCGGTGCCTTGGCGGCACTCGAGGCATGGGGCACGCGCGACCATGCCGCCCGGCGGCAGGGCATGCGCGAGGTGCTCGAGGACTGGCGGCGGCGCCTGGGCGCCTTGCCCGGCATCGAGGCGACCATCGACCCAGATCCGACCGGCAACCCGTTCGACCGGCTGAAGCTCGAGGTCGACCCGATCGAGGCCGGTCTCAACGCCCTGCAGCTCGTCCGGGAGCTCGAGCGGGGCGACCCGCCGATCGCCGTTCGTTCGCACCAGGTCGAGCATGGCTGGCTCGTCATGGACCCCCGCTCGCTCGGCGAGGGCGAGGCGGAGATCGTGGCGGACCGGATCGGCGCGGTGCTGGCCTCGGCCGGCAGGGATGGCTTGGGACCGGCTTCGTCCGATCTCGAGAGCTGGCGGGCCGAGAAGGCGCGAGCGCTCAGGCTGTGGCCGGATAGCGACTGACCGCAGGATCGCGGGCCTGCAACTCACGAGCGGAGCTGTGTGCCGGTTCGCTTCTCGTACCAGCGTGCGAGGGCGGTGTGATCGACGCCGGCTTCGAGGTCGCCGCCGGCCTCCCGCCAGAGGTCGAGGGCCAGCCGGCCCAGCGGCACATCGGTTTCGGTGCGGCCCGCGAGTGCCAGCGCCGTCGTCAGGTCCTTGACCATGAGATCGAGCGCGAAGCCGGAATCGAATCGACCGGAGAGCACGAAGGGCGTGATCTTGACCTCGGTCGTGTTGTTGCGCCCGGTGGAATTGTTCAGCACGTCGAGCATCAGCTCCGGATCGAGGCCGAAGCGTCGGCCGATCTGCAGCACCTCGATGGTGGCGGCGAAGCCCGCGGCCGAGAGCAGGTTGTTCAGCGCCTTCATGGCCCCGCCGGCGCCGAGCGGGCCGCAGTGGAAGATCCGCCGCCCGAGATGCTCGAGCACCGGGCGAGCACGCTCGAGGTCCCGGGCTTCCCCGCCCGCCATGATTGCGAGCTCGCCCGTGGCCGCCCGCTTGATGCCGCCCGAGACTGGCGCGTCGACGAGCGCGACCCCCAGGTCGGCTAGCGCTGCGCCCATGGCCTGTGTGTCGGCCGGATCGCTCGACGACATGTCGACCACCAGCACGCCCGGGGCCGGGTCGGCGGCCAGCACCGCCTCCTGTGCCACCCGCCCGTTGGGCAGCATGGTCAGGAGCACATCGCAGCCCGCCGCGGCAGCCTTTGGCGAGGGATGGCTGCGCTCGGCGCCGAAAGGCTCCATGGCACCTGCATCGGCGTCGTGGACGGCGAGTGGCAGGCCCGCCTCGGCGAGCCTGGCGGCCATGCGCGAGCCCATCTGGCCGAGCCCGATGAAGGCGATGCGCGGTGTCGCCTTGGTCATGCTCTTATCTCCCTGCATCGAGCCGTTCTAGTGCCGATAGCGGCTAGCGTCACGACGTTCGAGCGGCGTGACAGTGGTTGACCCTGCGTCGGGGCCAACGAATGATCGGGCGACGCAATGAGACTGGGCACGGGAAGGAACATGACAAAGAGGCGCCTCACCGGCTGCGCCATGGTTCTGGGCCTGACGCTCGCGGCGAGCTCCTATGGCACCGTCGAGTCGGACTAGCCGATCCGCCCGATGCCCCACGACCGGACCGGCTTCGACGAGGAGCGAATCGAGGCGCTGGGCCTAGACTACGAGGTGATCCACGCCAGCGCGGACGCGCCGCTCGTCGCCGAGCTCGAGAGCTCAGAAGGTCGAGGCGGCATCCGGACCCCTCGCCGTCATCGAGGTCGGTCGCCTGCTTGGTGCCGTCGACCGTGACATCGTCATGGGCGTCCTACGTCAGGTATGGCCGCCGTGACTGCGGACCCTCCGGCCCTGCGACGAGGGCGAACCTCTCGCGATCGTATTTGCCATCTCCCGGGGCTTCGCCCTCCTGCCGAGCGATGCCCTGCCGCGCGATCTGCAGTTTCCTTTTGCCCACTGGCTCCGGGCGTTCATGAGCTGGCACGTCGAGGACGCAGCACTCGCGCCTTTGGGCTTTCGCGATCTCACCCGGACCATCGCCTGACTGAGACTGACGCCGGACCGGCCGCGGTGGCCTGGACCGCGCCCGTCTCCTGGCTGGCGCTCATCGCTTCGTCTACCTGATCCCTGTCGTGATGCTCTTCCGCGTCGGCGATTTCGCCGCCATGATCGCCATCGTGCTCTATGCGCTGGCACCGGCCATTCGCTATGCCCGCCACAGTGTAGCCCGAACACCTGCCGAGCTGGTCGAGGCGGGAACGGCAGCCGGCTGCACGGAGCGCCAGATCCTGACCCGCATTCGCCTGCCGCTGGCAGTCCCGGGAATCCTGCTCGGCCTGAACCAGATCATCATGCTGGCCCTTTCCATGCTCGTCATCACGGCACTCGTCGGCACCCACGATCTCGGCCAGGACGTCTATATCGCGCTCACCAAGGCCGATGTGGGCCTGGGCCTCGTCGCCGGGCTCTGCGTTGCCGCCATCGCCATCATTGCCGATCGCCTGATCGCCGCCGCCAGCCTGCGCATGCGCCACCGCCTGGGGCTCGAAGCGTGACCGGGGACGCAACAGCCCGCGCCGCCGCCCTGCCGATCTGGAAGGGGCCGGTGGAGCCTCGCCCGCTCGCCGGCGGCATCACCAACACCAACTTTACCGTCCAGGATGGCGGCCGCCGCTATGTCGTCCGGGTTGGCGGCGACATCCCCCTGCACGGCGTGCTGCGCTTCAACGAGCGGGCTGCCAGCGAGGCCGCGGCGGCAGCCGGCATCTCCCCCGCCGTTATCCACGCCGAGCCGGGCGTGCTCGTCCTCGCCTTTGTCGAAGGTCGCACGCTGACGCCCGCCGACGTCCGCGAGCGTGCCATGCAGACGCGGATCCTGCCGCTGCTGCGGCGGGTCCATTGCGAGATGCCGGACCATTTGCGCGGGCCCGTGCTGGCGTTTTGGGTCTTCCATGTCATTCGCGACTACGCCCATACGATCCGGGACGGCGGCCACCGGCTGGCGCCGCTGCTGGACGGCTGGCTCGCGACCGCAACACGGCTGGAGCGGGCCGTGGGCCGGATCGATCTCGTGCTCGGCCACAACGATCTCCTCGCCGCCAATTTCATCGACGACGGCAAGCGGATTTGGCTCGTCGACTGGGACTATGCCGGCTTCAACTCCCCGCTCTTCGATCTGGGCGGCCTCGCCTCCAACAGCGAGCTCGCCGAAGCCGACCGCCTTTGGCTGCTCGAGGCCTATTTCGATCGACCAATCGACGACGAGCTCGCCCGGCAGAGCCGGGCCATGCTCACAGCCTCCCTTCTGCGCGAGGCGATGTGGAGCATGGTCTCCGAGCTGCACTCGGCGATCGAATTCGACTTCAAAGCGTATACAGAAGAGAACCTCGCCCGTTTCGAGCGCTCGCTCGAAGCCTTCGACGCCATGGAGCGGCCATGACCGATCTGCCTTCGTCTGCTGCTGTCGTCGTTGTGGGCGGCGGCATCGTCGGCTGCTCCACGGCCTATCATCTGGCCGCCATGGGTGTTGGCGAGGTGCTGCTGCTCGAGCGGGACAAGCTGACCTCGGGCTCGACCTGGCACGCGGCAGGCTTGGTCGGTCAGCTGCGCACCAATGCCAATATCACCCGATTGCTCGGCTACTCGGTCGAGCTCTACGACCGGCTCGAGGCGGAAACAGGACTGGCCACCGGCTGGCAGCGCAATGGCGGGTTGCGCCTCGCCTGCAACGCCGACCGCTGGACGGAGGTGAGACGGCAGGCAACCACGGCGCACAGCTTCGGTCTCGAGATGCATCTGCTCTCGGCGAAGGAGGCGCAGGCGCTGTGGCCGTTGATGCAGGTCGACGACGTGGTGGGCGCCGCCTTCCTGCCGACCGACGGCCAGGCCAATCCATCCGACATCGCCCAAGCGCTGGCCAAGGGTGCCAGGACCAAAGGCGTGCGGATCGTCGAGGATGTCGCGGTCACGGGCTTCGTCGTCGAGCAGGGGTGTATTCGCGCGGTCGAGACCGACCACGGCAGGGTCGCCTGCGGCAAGCTCGTCCTCGCTTGCGGCCAGTGGACGCGCCAGCTCGCGGCGCGGCTCGGTGTCAACGTGCCGCTCGTGTCGGTGCAGCATCAATACGTGATCACCGAGCCGATCGCCGGCGTCACGCCGGACCTGCCGACGCTGCGCGATCCGGACCGGCTGACCTACTACAAGGAGGAGGTCGGCGGGCTGGTGATGGGCGGCTACGAGCCGAACCCGATTCCCTGGGCTTTGGGCGGCGTGCCCGAGCGGTTCGCGCATCAACTCCTCGACGAGGACTGGGAGCATTTCGAGCCGATCATGGAGCTCGCGCTCGGCCGGGTGCCGGCCCTGGCCGAGGCCGGCATAAAGACGATGTTCAACGGGCCGGAGAGCTTCACGGCCGACGGCAATTTTATCCTGGGCGAGGCGCCGGAGGTCCGGAACGTCTTCGTCGGCGCCGGCTTCAACGCCTTCGGCATCGCGGCGGGCGGCGGGGCGGGGATGGCCCTGGCCGAATGGGTCGCCAGGAGTGCGCCACCCTTCGATCTCTGGGCGGTCGACATCCGCCGCTTCGGAGCGGCGCATCGAGACACCGACTGGGTTCGCACCCGCACGCTCGAGGCCTATGCCAAGCACTACACCATGGCCTGGCCGCAGGAGGAGATGTCCAGTGGCCGGCCGCTCCGTCGCTCGCCGCTCTATGATCGCCTCGAGGGTGCCGGCGCTGTCTTCGGCGAGAAGCTGGGGTGGGAGCGGGCCAACTGGTTCGCCGGGCCGGGCGAGGTAGCACAGGACCGCTACGGCTTCGGCCGGCAGAACTGGTTCGCCGCCGTTGGCCGCGAGCACCGGGCGGCCCGCGAGGCCGCAGCACTCTTCGACCAGAGCTCCTTCGCCAAGTTCGAGCTCGCCGGCCCGGATGCCGAGGCCGCCCTTTCCTGGCTCTGCTCCAACGACGTGGCGAAGCCGGTGGGTAGCCTCACCTATACGCAGATGCTCAACGAGCGGGGCGGGATCGAGTGCGATCTCACCGTGGCACGCCTCGAGTCGGACCGGTTCTACATCGTCACCGGCACGGGCTTCGCCACCCATGACCGGGACTGGATCCTTCGCCATATCCCGGCCGGCATGGATGTGCGGCTGACCGACGTCACCGGCGCCCATGCGGTGCTCTCGCTCTTCGGCCCGAAGGCGCGCGAAGTATTGCAGGGCCTGACCCGGGCCGATCTCGGGAATGCGGCCTTTGCGTTCGGCGCGGTGCGGGAGATCGGCATTGCCGGCTGCCCGGTTCGGGCACTCCGTGTCACCTATGTCGGCGAGCTGGGTTGGGAGCTGCATGTCCCGGTCGATTTCGCGCTGACTCTCTTCGAGGCGCTGCGCGAGGCGGGCCAGCCACATGGCCTCATCCTCGCCGGCTACCGGGCGATCGAATCGCTCCGGCTCGAGAAGGCCTATCGCGCCTGGGGCAGCGACATCGGCCCGGACCACACGCCCCTGATGGCCGGCCTCGGCTGGGCCGTGAAGCTGAGGAAGGAGATCCCGTTCCTCGGCCGCGAAGCGCTGCTCGCCCAGCGGCAGCAGAATCTGCCGCGCCTCCTTGCCGGCTTCGAGGTTGCCGACCCGGCTGTGGTGCTGCTCGGTCGTGAGACCATCTACCGGAACGGCGAACGCGCCGGCTGGCTGAGCTCCGCCGGCTGGGGCTACACGATCGAAAAGAACCTCGGCCTCGGCTATGTGCGCCGCGAGGCGGGCGTGGACCGGGCCTATGTGCTCGATGGCACGTACGAGCTGGAGGTGGCGGGCGAGCGCGTGTCGGCCGAAGTCTTTCTTGATCCTCCATACGACCCGACGAATGCGCGGGTCAAAGCCTGAACGTCCGGCCGTTCACTCCTCGCTGTCGCCCTCATGGCTTTCGGGAGCGGGCGTCGTGCCGGGAGCAAGGCCGCCCCCGAAAACGTCGCCGAACATTCCCTGACCGGGATTGAGCGAGCGGGTATCGGGCGTCGGCGCGGGGGTTGGCTCCGGTGTTGGCGTTGAGCCCGGGGCGAGGCCCCCACGGAAGACGTCGCCGAAGCTGCCCTGGCCCGGGTTCAAGTCGCGGGCTCCGGGCGCCGCTGGAGCCGATTGCGTGGGTGCCGCGGGCGCGGGCGTCGCCGGCTGGTACTGCTGCTGCCGTTCGAGCCGCTGCTCGAGCGCGCGGGCCTTGCAGGCGGCCGGATCGTGCTGCACGGCGAAGGCGAGGACGACGACGATCACGCCGACCGCCAGGGCGGCCAGGACTGCCGCGGGATTGCGCGTGAAGAACGCGACGAAGCCGCGCCCGTGGCCTTCGAGCCGGCGCTGCTGGTGGCTCTGCCCCGCCTCGTTGGCGAGGGCCGCGACCAGGCTGATGGCGATGACAATGACCGCGAGGGCGCTGATCGTAGGGTCGATGCCGAGCCGGACCTTCTGCGCCACCTCGACCGTGAAGGTATTGTAGAAGGAGATGGTGAAGACGGTGGTGTTGTAGTTCTCGAAGCTGGCGAGAAAGGCGATGACCGCAGCCCCGCCGATCGCCGGCTTGAGGAACGGCAGGAGGATGCGGCGGAAGGCCTGGGTGTTGGTGGCGCCGAGGTCGAGTGCCGCATCGATGAGCTGGCTGTCGAAGCGCTGCAGACGGGCGAGGAAGACGAGCAGGCAATAGGAGGCGATGAAGCAGGACTGGCCGAGGACGGTGAGGAAGATGCCGTCATAGAAGAGACCGCCATAGGCCATGCCGATCGAGCCGGCGACGCGGTCCCAGAAGAGCACCGTGGCGATGCCGAGCACGACCCCCGGCATCAGGATCGGCGAGATGAAGACGGTGTAGGTGCCGGCACGGCTCCGGGCCGCGATCTGGGTGAGAAAGAGGGCGCCGGCGAGGCCGATGGCGACCGAGAGCACCACCACGCCGAAGGCGATGATCAGGCTGTTCCTGAGCCCCTGCATCAGCCGCTGGTCTTCGACCAGGCGGACGAACCACTCGAAGGTCAGGCATTCCCAGGGACTGACACGCGGGAACGACGAGCTGTTGAAGGCGGTGACCGCCATGATCAGGAGCGGGCCGAAGAGGTAGGCGAAGAAGAGCAGGAGGTAGGCGCCGATGACCCATTGCGACCAGCGGGGTGACCGGCGGCCGGTCACTTGCCGATCTCGCCGAGGCGCACCTTGAATAGGCGCATCACGAGGAGCACGAGCAGCGTGCAGGCGACGAGCAGGATGATGGCGTAGGCAGCACCGCGCGGCCAGTTCACGCTCTCGAAGAACTGGCCGTAGATGAGCTGGGTGAACCAGAGATTGGAGGGTCCGCCCAGGATCTGCGGTGCCGCCAGGGCACCGGCCGCCAGCATGAAGACCATGGTGCAGCCGGACGTGATGCCGGGCTTGGCGAAGGGCAGGACGATGCGGGTGTGGATCCGCCACCAGGGTGCCCCCAGGTCGCGGGCGGCTTCGATCTGGTTGCGGTCGAGGCTCTCGATGGCGTTGTAGAGCGGAAAGACCATCAGGAGGACGTAGGCGTAGCCGAGGCCGGCATAGAGGGCGATATCGGCGCGGATGAAGTCGATCGGCAGGTCGATGATGCCGAGCGTCAGGAGTGTCGAGTTGATGACGCCGGTGGCGCCGAAGATGATCCTAAAAGCGAAGGCCCGGAGGATCTCGTTGACCCAGTAGGGCACGACCAGTGCTACCGCCATCACCCGTGCCTGCCGTCCCCTGGCGACCTGGGCGAGGTAGTAGGCGACGGGATAGCAGATCACGAGATTGAGGATCGTGACGAAGGCGGCGGCCACGATTGTGCGGCCGAAGACGCCGACATCGAGCCGGTTCCAGCCGTCCGGATTGCCCGGCAGGCCAAAAATGAAGTGGCGATAGTTCTCGAACGTCCAGACATCCTGAGGCCCGCCCTGCTGGGCCGCCGGCAGGTCGTGGCGCAGCGAGAAGTCGATCATGGCGAGCTGCGGCAGGATGATCAAAAAGAGCAGCCAGAAGCTGACCGCGAGGAGGATGTAGAGGCCGAGCGCCTGCCCGTTGCGATCGAGAAACCCTCCGAGCCAGGAGCGTTTCGCCATGCCGGCGCTACTCCTCGGCCGAAAGGGCGCCGGAGGGCAGGGCTACCGCTTTCATCGGGTCGAAAGCGGCGGCGAGGCTGGACCCGATGCCGGCTGTGCCTGTCCTGCCCTTGTTGACGAGCGAGACGCGCAGCTCCGCGCCGCCGTCGTGCCGGAGCTGCAGATGCATGTTGGGGCCTTCGAACTCCTCGCCGATGACGGTGGCCTGAATGGTAGTCTCGGCCGAGGCTCCAGCGATGTCGAGGTCGAGTGCCTCCGGGCGGATGAAGACGATGGCCTCCGCATCGGTGCGCAGCCGGTCACGCGCAGCCGTGGCGATCCGGGCGCGCAGGCGACCCACGGACGTATCGACAAGGGCCACGCCGTCCCGGATCTCTGCGACCCGGCCGGGCAGAGCGTTGTTCTCGCCGACGAAGGAGGCGACGAATGCCGTCGCCGGGTCGTCATAGATCGTCCGGCCGTCGCCGATCTGCTCGATCACGCCTTCGCGCATCACCGCCACATGGTCGGACATGGTGAGCGCCTCACCCTGATCGTGGGTGATGTAGATGAAGGTGAGGCCGACCCGCCGCTGGATGGTCCGAAGCTCGGTGCGCATGTGCTGGCGCAGCTTCAGATCGAGTGCGGAGAGCGGCTCGTCGAGCAGGAGCACCGAGGGCTCGGCGCAGAGGGCACGGGCGATCGCCACGCGTTGCTTCTGCCCGCCGGAGAGCTCGTGCACATATTTGTCGCCCTGGCCGTCGAGCGCGATCAGCGCCAGGAGCTCGTCGGCGTGCTTGCGTCGATCGGCTGCGCCGACACCCTTCATCTCCAGCGCGAAGGCGATGTTCTCCCAGACGGTCATCAGCGGGAAGAGTGCCAGATTCTGGAAGATGAGCGCCGTCGGCCGCTTGTTCGGGCCAATGAACGCCATGTCCTTGCCGTCAATCCGGACGGCACCGGAGGTTGGCTCCAGAAAGCCCGATATGGTGCGCAGGATGGTGGTCTTGCCGCAGCCCGACGGACCGAGAAAGCTGAAGAATTCGCCTGGCTCGATCCTGACGTTGGCATCGCGCACGGCGACGAACTCGTCGAACTGAACGAGCAACCGGTCCAGTTCGACGCTCACGCCACCCGCCATGCGTCCGCTCCGCTCGCGCTGTTCACCCACCGACGGTCGGTGAGCGAAGTCGTGCCGGAAATCGGAGGCACCGCCAGGCCGATGCCTCCGATCGGCTCAGGCTGCCAGGAAACGGTTAACGTATTCCGCCCGGATGTCGGCGTACCAGGGCAGCTCGGCCGGCCACGGGTTGAGGTTGGCCAAGGCATCGCCCGGATAGGCATCGGCGAAGTTCCGGGCATAGTCCTCGTTGGCGTAGCGCTCGGCGCCGATCACCGGCGAGTTGTAGCCGTGCGTATCGATGGCGCGACCCGCCGCCTCGGCATCGTAGCAATGCTCGATGAAGGCGTAGGCTTGGTCGATGTTCTCGGCACCGATCGGCATCGACATGCCATCGACCCAGGCCATGGCACCTTCGATCGGGGCCCGGTACATGACCGGCTCGCCAGCGGTCTTGAGCGACAAGGGCGGACCGTCCCAGGTCTGGCCGACGATGACACCCTCGTTCATCAGGCCGTTCTTCTGGGTATCGGCGTCGTTCCAGATGATGCGGACATTCGGCTTCTTCGAGATGCAGAACTCGGTGAGCCTGCCCCACACCCGGCGCATGTCGTCCTCGTTGGTGTAGGCAAGCCATATCGAGCCGGGCTCGAGCTCGCCGATCCGTTCGAGATAGAGGCCGGCGCCGAGCATCATCGAGTGGCCGCGGCCCATGGTCTTGCCGGCATTGGCATCTTCCCAGACGGCGCCATAGCTCGGAAACTCACCCTCGGGCTGCCAGAGATCGGTGCGCCAGGCGATGCCCTCGGTGCCCCAGATGTGCGGCACCCAGGACGGTCCCTTGTCGTTGAGGTTCCAGATCTGGCTGCCCTGCGCCAGCATGTTCGGGTTGACCTTGTCGGTCGGTATCCGACTGAGGTCGAGCGGCTGCAAGAGTTCTATCTCCGCCCATTGCGGAGCGCGGTTCATGGTCGGGCTGATGATGTCGAAGCCCTGGCCACGGGATGCTCGCATCCGGTTGATGATTTCCTCGTTGGAGCCGATGCCGGTGAAGTTGATGGTGATGCCGGTGGCCTGAGTAAAGCTCTCGCGGAAGCTGTCCGGCAGGTAGTCCGACCACATCATGATGTTGATCTCGCCCGACGAGGCCAACGCCTTCGGGCTGACGATCGCCGGTGCCGCAATCGCCGCGGCGCCAACGCCGGAAGCTTGCAGGAAGCGGCGGCGGTCGAGCCTTGGCGCCGACCGTACGGGCTGCTCGGTCATCTTGGTATCCCTCCTGATTACTTGTTGTGGGCCGTGCTCATGGCTCCTTGCCCGAAGCGTAGTGCGCTGTGCCGGGATCGTGCAAGCGCGAACGCATTGCTGGTAACCGGGTACGGTGGTCAGAACTGTCGCATCACTGACGGCGCAGCGGCTCCTTCTATGACGTCGTCTTGGTGGTCCGATGTGTTGCCGGGCGGCGAGGGGCTGGTGCTCGCAGCTCTTGCACCTTGGCAGCCGGCTTCGGGCGGGGCGCAGGAGCCGGTGCCGGATTGTCGCTCCCCTGGACCGACTGTGCCTCGAGGATCGTTTCGACCCGCTTCATGAGCGCCACAACCTCGGGCAGCACGTCTGCACGTCGATCGATGATCTGGCGCAGCACCGTCAACGCCTCCTCGCGGTCAGCAAATGTCGGCAGCAGCTCGGGCAGGGTGGTCAGGGCCCGCTCCTCGTCGAATGCCACCATCAGCGCTGCCTCCTTGGCCTCGGCCAGGAAGCGTTCGCGACCCAGCGCCGCGAGGCGCGGATGGCTCTGCCAGACGGCCCGGGCGGCAACGAAAGCCCTGGCATCCACACCACCCGTCGCCTTGGTTGCGGCATAGACGACGCGCAGGATGGCCTCGGCGAAGCTGCCTTCCTTCTGGCGGTTGGCGAAGGCTGCGAGCTTGAGCGCGGCGAGCTCGTGGAAGGCCTTGTCCTGGCGCGCCCGCGGCTTCTTGACGTCGGCGTGCGATGCCTCCTCGCCGACCAGCGCCCTGATGAAGGGCTGGGTCCAGATAGCCTTGAAAAACTGCTCGACAGCGCGATCGCGTGCATCGGTCCAACGCTCGATCGCCGCCTCGAGCTGATCGACGTTCGCCGCCTCCATTGCCCGCCAGAGATTGTCCGCTGGCGCTGCCGCCCGGCTCTCCCGGGTCTGCTCGGCCAGCCATTTGACGCCGGCCATCCAGGGATTGAGGTCGGAAAGCCAGAGCTGGGACTGGCGGTGCGGATGCATGAGCCGCAGGGCTTCGGCGGTCTGCGGGGTGACCACCGCCCGAAGCCATGGGCTCACCAGCTGGCGATAGAGGCCCTGATTGGTCTCCGAGACCTTGGCGAGCGTGCGGAACGGCACCTCGTCCTCGCGCCCATCGTCCAGGGCGCGGATGTCGTTCAGCGTGCGCGCCTCGAAACGGACCTCGTATTCCTGATGCGCCGTCGGCCTCTCGGCATCCTCGAGATGCGTCTCGGTGATCACCATCTCGTAGAGGCCGGGCGCCAGCGTCTCGATCAGGTCCAGCGAATCGACGAACTCGGCATGCTCCTTCAGCGCCACCTTGGCCGAGACGAAGATGCCGAGATGGCCCACGGAGGGATGCACCGTGTAGATGATGGTCTGCTCGTTGGCGCGGATCTCGTCGACACTGTCGTAAAGGTCCAGGATCCAGTTGAGCGCCTGCTGCGGCGGCGTAATGTTGTCGCCGTGCGAGCAGACGACGACGATCGGCGCGCGAATGGCGCGCAGGTCGATGCGCGTGCCATCGGGTGCGACGAGCTTGCCCTGGGTCAACTTGTTGCCGACAAACAGCTCGGACGTGATCGCCTCGATCTCGTCCTGGGTCAGCATGAAAAAGCCACCCCACCACCGCTCGAAGCCGAGATAACGCGGCGCCTCGGTGTCGATCTTCGAGTACAGGTTGTAAGGCTTGCGAAGGTAGGTGTTGGCCGGGTTCAGGTTCTCGAAATTGCTGACGAGATTGACGCCGTCGAAGGTTCCGGCACCGAGATCGGAAGCGAGCGACGAAAGCCAGTTGCCGCCCAGAAGCCCACCCAGATAGCGCAGCGGGTTCTTGCCCTCGACGCCGGCCCAGTAGGAGAGCGGAGCGCCCGAGACGCCGATCACCGACGCCTGGTCGGGCGCGTAGGCGGCGAGGATCATGATCGCCCAGCCGGCCTGACAGTTGCCGACGATGGCGGGCTTGGCCTCGGCCTCTGGGTGCAGTTCCTGTACCTTCTGGAGAAAGCACCACTCGGCGTATGCCACGTCGGCCAGGGTCTGGCCCGGAACGGGCTCCGGGCGAAAAGCGACGAAGTAGACCGGATGGCCGGCCCGCAGCGCCACGCCGACCTGGCTGGCCTCCTTCGAGCCGCCAATACCTGGGCCATGTCCGGCGCGAGGATCGAAGACGACGAACGGCCGCTTCTTCGGATCGGTCGGCACCTCGGCCTCGGGCAGGATCCGCAGGAGCGCGTAGTTTGACGGCCGGTCAAGATCCTTGCCGTCGAGGACCAGCTCGTGCTCGAAGACCAGGACTGGCGGCTTACCGGCTTGGTAGTGCTCGACGAACTGATTGCCGCGTTGACGCAGCACGTCGAGGGTGAGGATCGAGCGCTGGGTGGCATCCAGCCAGTAGGCCATCCATGAATGACCCGGCGACATCTCCGACAGCATCGGCCATCTCCCACTATATTGTTGCACTGCAACATAGCTGCTGTGCGGTGCGCCGCAAGTTCGGCGGGCGCGGCCAAATCGTCTCAGCCCTCGCCCGTCGGCGGCCGGCCCGGCCAACCGATGCAGAAAAGCCGCGCGCTGTGGCCATGCTGCGGGCTAGGCTGAATGCATGGCAACCGACCGCCCCGCCCTGATCTGCGAGGAATGTGATACCCTGACCGCGGTCCGGCGTGTGCCGTCCGGCGTGACCGCGCAGTGTAGCGTTTGTGGAAATGTGCTCTATCGCGAGCGGCAAGACAGCGTCCGCCGCGCATTGGCGCTCACCCTGGCCGCGTTCATTCTGCTGCTGATCGCCCACGCCTTCCCGTTCATGACGTTCACGATGGAGGGCAACTCGACCTCGGGCACGATCTTCGGCAGCGTCATGGCGCTCTGGCATGACGGGTACTGGGAGCTCGCCATCGTGGTCCTCACGATGGCCAGTCTCATGCCGTTCATCCGGCTCGCGCTCGGGCTCTGGGTGCTCGTCCCGCTGACCATGGGCCGGGTAGCGCCGGGGACGTTCGAGCTCTTCGGCCTGTACTCGCGATTCCAAGCCTGGGCGATGATCGAGGTCTATCTGATCGGCGTGCTCGTCGCCTACACCAAGCTGGTCGATCTGGCGTCCATCAACCTCGGCCCGGCGATGTGGGCCTTCGGTGGCCTGATCGTCTGCGCTGCCGCGGCGGACAACGTGCTGGATCCACGCGCCGTCTGGTGGCGGCTGGCGCCGCAGAACAAGCTGGGTGCCCTGACCGCCACGGGCCAGCCTCTCGTCGGTTGCCACGTTTGTGGCCAGGTCGTGCCGTTGCCGGTCGACGCCCACCACGTGCATTGCCCGCGCTGCCACGCCGCCCTGCACCATCGCAAGCCGGACCCGCTTGCGCGCACCTGGGCGCTGCTCATCGCCGCAGCTTTGCTCTACATCCCGGCGAATGTTCTCCCGGTGATGACCGTCACCAGCTTCGGCAAAGGGCAGCCGGACACGATACTTTCGGGCGTCATCGAGCTCATCCACGCCGACATGTGGCCGATCGCGGCGCTCGTCTTCTTCGCCAGCATCACCGTGCCTGTGCTCAAGATCCTCGGCCTCGTCCTGCTCCTCGTCGCGGCGCAGCGCGGCTGGGTCGCGCGGGCCCGCGACCAGACACGGCTCTACCGCGTGATCGAGCAGGTCGGCCGCTGGTCGATGATCGACATTTTCATGATCTCGATTCTTGCCGTTCTCGTGAACCTCGGCGAGATTGCGCAGATCGAGCCGGGACCCGGGGCGATCGCTTTCGCCTCCGTGGTCATCCTGACCATGCTCGCCGCACACAGCTTCGAGCCGCGAATCATCTGGGACAACAGGCGAAGGAATCATGCCACCAGTCCCGCCTGACCGACCCATCGCCGAGCCCGTGCTGCGCAAGAGTCGCGGCTTCTCCCTCGTCTGGATCGTGCCGATCGTCGCGGCGGCGGTCGGCATCTGGCTCGCCGTTACGACCGTCATGAACAGGGGGCCACTGGTTTCCGTGACGTTCGTCACCGCGGAAGGGCTCGAAGCCGGCAAGACCAAGGTCAAGTACCGGGACGTCGACGTCGGCACGGTCGAGGCGGTGCGCGTGACCAAGGACCTCAAGGGCATCCTCGTCGAGGCCCGGATGGAGAAGAGCTTCGCGCCGAACGTCACCGAGAACAGCCGCTTCTGGGTGGTGCGCCCACGTGTCGGCTTCAGTGGCGTGACGGGCCTCGGCACGCTGCTGTCGGGCGCCTATATCGAGGTGGAGCCGGCCGAGGGTGCGAGCGCCACGAGCTTCGTCGGCCTCGAGGAGCCGCCCTTGATCCGCTCCGATGTCGAGGGCACCCAGTTCAAGCTGGTCGCTGAGAATCTGGGCTCTGTCGATCGCGGGGCGCCTGTCTACTACCGTGGCTTCGAGGTGGGCCAGATCCTCGGCCACAAGCTGTCGGACGACGGCAAGCGCTTCGAAATACCGATCTTCGTCCGCAGCCCGCACGACAAGCTGGTGGTGCCCGACAGCCATTTCTGGGATGTCAGCGGCATCAGCTTTCGGGCCGGGGCAGACGGCATCGACCTGAAGATCGCCAGCGTGGCCTCGCTGATCGCGGGCGGAGTCGAATTTTCCTCGCCGGACGGTCGGGCCGGGCCCGCGGCGGCCGGCACGACATTCACCCTCTTTCCGGACGAATCGAGCATCGGTGATTCGCGGATCGCCGCGCACATTCCCTACATCATCGATTTCGACGGCTCGGTCCGCGGCCTGCAGGTCGGTGCCCCCGTCGAGTTCCGGGGTATTCGGACCGGCACGGTCACGCAGATCGAGCTGATTCCCGACTTCACGAGCGGCAAGGCACCGATCCGGGTTTACGTCGATCTCGAGCCGCAGCGTTTCGCCAACAGCGACCCCGCGGATACCATCGAGGAGCAGTACGAGCGGACGAAGCACCTCGTCTCTCTCGGGCTGCGTGCCCAGCTCAAGACCGGCAACCTGCTCACCGGCGATCTCTTCATAGCCATGAACCTCATGCCGGACGCGCCACCGGCCGAGGTGGAGATGATCGACGGCGTGCCGCTGATCCCTTCGGTGCCGACCGATCTGGAGGCGCTCACCGCTTCGATCAGCGGCCTGCTCGATCGGCTGTCGTCATTGCCGATCGAGGACATCGTGCAGAGCCTGCAACGCTCCGCGGCGACCATCGAGAACATCGTGGCCGATCCGGACGTGGCTGCCGGCATCGAGAATCTCGCTGCAGCCGGCAGTGATCTTCGTTCGCTCATCGCCGAGCTGGAGGCCTCGACCGGGCCGATGGCGCGATCCGCCGAGGCGGCCGTCGCCCAGGCGCAGCAGACCATGCAGTCGGTCGATGCGATGCTCGGTCAGAACTCGACTCTCCGCTACCAGCTCGAGCGGGTCTTGCAGGAGCTCACCACGGCAGCCCGCTCGATCCGCAGCTTTGCCGACATGCTCGATCGCGATCCGAGCGCCATCATTCGCGGCAGAAGGGAGTGACCATCATGGGGACAGCGAAGTGGCTCCGATCCCTGACCTTGGCTCTCGTGCTGCTCGTCGTCGCATGCACGGCGGTGCAACCCATCCGCTACTACGCGCTGACACCAGTCAGCCAGGAATCGCCCGTCGGCGAGACCGACAAGGTGATCGGCGTGGCGCCCATCGCCCTGCCCGACTACCTCGATCGGAACGGCATCGTCACGCGCACCAGCCCGAACGAGCTGACGGTCGCCGAGAATTCCAACTGGATCGAGCCGCTCGATCTGCAGATGCGCCGCGTCGTCGCCCGCAACCTGGCGCTGCTGCTCGGCACCGACCTCGTCTTCATCCTGCCGCAGCAGCGGCTGCTGCCGCTGGACTATACGGTCGAGATCGCTGTCGAGCGTTTCGATATCGAGATGGGTGAGGCCGTTCCGGATGCCGAGGCGGTGCCCGAGCTCACAGTGTTCGAAGGGCGCTGGACGCTGTTCCGGCGCGAATCGCTCGACGTGCTGAAAACCGCTCCGATCCGCATCACCGTGCCGGTCGAGGGTCCGGCGACCTTCGAGAAGCGGACGGCCGCGATGAGCGAGGCGGTTGCCCGGCTCAGCCGGACGATCGCGACGGCACTCGCGCAGGCGCCCAAACCGGCCGCCTGAACTCGCGGCTCGGCTTGTGAGCAGGCCGCGCTGAGGCTACTTCAGTTCCGAGCGCCAACGAGACAACGCCCGGAACGCCGTATGACCTCCGCAACCACCACTGACGAGCAGCCATCGGTTCTCGTCGTCTGGCCGATCCGGCCGAACGCCATGGCCCAGCTCGAGCAGGAATTTCGCCTCGTCCACCTTTCCAGCTCGCCGGACCCCGAAGCCCTGATCGAGGCGGAGAGCGGCGACATCCGGGGTATTGTCAGCACTGGCGAGCGGGGGGTCAGCGCCGCCCTGATCGACCGGCTGCCCAGGCTCGAGATCGTCGCCTGCTTCGGTGTCGGCTATGATGGAATCGACGTGGGGGCTTGTCGGCAGCGCGACGTCAGGGTCACCAACACGCCCGACGTGCTGAGCAAGGAGGTGGCTGACATGGGCATCGGCCTCATCCTGATGACGCTCCGCCGGCTGGCCGAGGCCGACCGCTTCGTCCGCCGCGGTGCCTGGCTCGAGGGTGCGATGCCGATGGGCACCTGCGTCACCGGCAAGAAGCTGGGGATCGTCGGCATGGGGCGGATCGGCCAGGAGTTGGCGAAGCGGGCCCAGGCGCTCGAGATGATCCCGGCCTACCACAACCGGAACCGGCGGCCGGACGTCGACCTGCCCTATTTCGCGACACCGGTCGAGCTCGCCCGTTGGGCCGACGTATTGGTCCTTGCCTGTCCCGGCGGGCCGGCGACGCACCATCTGGTCAACGAGTCGGTGATCGAGGCGCTCGGCCCGCAGGGCTGGCTCGTCAATATCTCCCGCGGTTCGGTGGTCGACGAGCCGGCCTTGGTCAAAGCCCTCGAGGAGGGGCGAATAAGGGGTGCGGGGCTCGATGTCTTCGCCGACGAGCCGCGCGTGCCGGAGGCGCTCCTGAAGATGGAGAACGTCGTCCTGACTCCGCACCACGCGAGCGCGACCGACGAGACACGGGATGCCATGGCCCAGCTCGTGGTCGACAACCTGCGGGCGCATTTCGCCGGCCGGCCGCTGCTGACGGCCGTGGCCTGACGCAGAGCCAACACGGGCGTTAGCCGCCTGTTAACCTTACTAGTCTCTAATCCCTGGCCGTGAGCACCGGCCGCTGGGCGTCATCGACGAGCCTCGGGCCGATTTCTGGTTGGAGGCAGCATGGCGCGCGTTCTGGTCGTCGACGACGACGAGCTTCTGGTCGAGCTCGTCACCTTTACCCTCGAAGGCCACGGGCACACCGTGCTGACCGCCGAGGACGGCGCTGACGCGTTCGAGATCGCCGTTCGCGTGCGGCCGGACGTGATGGTGCTCGACGGCATGATGCCTGGGGCCGACGGCCTCGATGTCCTTCGCCGGTTACGGCGGGAGGCGGGCCTCGATCTGCCGGTCATCATGCTGAGCGCCAGGAAGCAGGAACGGGACGTTGTCGGCGGGCTGGCCGAGGGGGCCAGCGACTATCTGGTCAAGCCGTTCATGCCGGAGGAGCTGGCGATGCGCATCCAGAAGGCGCTGCGCGTCCCCGCATGAGAATCGACTTACGCCTTCCGTCGAAATCGGGCTGGCCGGCACTGGTGCTGCTCGGCGGCCTGCTGCTGTCGCCGCTCACGAGCGCGCCGGCCATGGGGGCGGTCCCCAGCGTCAGTCGCGAGACGCTGCTGCAGCTCCGCGCCGATGGCGAGTTCGAGCAGGCGCTGGAGGTGGTGGACGCCCTCTTGGCCAAGACCCCGGACGATGCCGACCTGCTCCTGATCAAGGGGCAGATCCTGGCCTTTCTCGGCGACGACCGGAGTGCGCTCGAGACGCTGGCGGAAGCGGCGAGGCTGGCGCCCGACTATCTCGATATTCGGCTGATGCAGGCCCGCGTGCATGGCTATGCCGAGCGGCACGACGCGGCGCTGGCGGTGCTGCGATCCGCTGTGACGCCCGAGGTGGCTCGCTTCGATGCGCAGCTTCTGCTCGGCCGGACGGCGCTCGCCGCCCGCGAGCCCGAGGTGGCGAGGGATGCTTTCGCCCGCGCCGCGGTGCTGGAGCCCGACTCCGGCGACGCCTGGCTCGGCCTCGGCGACGTCGCCCGAAGCGAAGGTGTCATCAACGTCGCCCAGCTCAACTACGAGCGGGCGCTGGTGGTGCCCGAGACGGCACCCGTGGCACGCGAGCGGCTCGACACCCTGGCCGCGGAGCAGCGCCGTTTCGAGCTCTCGACCGATCTCTCGTTCAGTCGCTTCAACGACGACAGCGACGACTGGCGCGAAGGCGGGATCAGCCTCGCCTGGCGCATCGACGATTCGCGCCAGCTTACCGGCGGCCTCGCCGTGGCCAACCGCTACGGCAGCACCGACATTCAGGCGGCGGTCGTCTGGAACGGGAGGCTCGACGCGCGGAGCGGCTATTTTCTTGGTGCCGCAGTCACCCCGGCCGCCAACTTCCTGCCATCCTGGAAGCTGCGCGGCGGGCTCGATCGCGAGCTCTTCGATCTGACCGGCCGGGTCGGTCGGCTCGGCATCGGCGTCGGTTTCGTCGAAGGATCGCTCGCCGACTACGAGGACGGGCTTGTTCAGGGGTTCGATCTCGGGCTCGTGCAGTATGGCTGGGAGGGCCGCGTCTGGCTCACCGCCAAGGCCGGCGGCAGCTTCGGCACCAATGGCAGCTTCGACCCCAATTACGGGCTCCGGCTCGACTGGCAGCTCACGCCGGACAGCCGGGTTTTCGGCGGCTTCGGCCAGTCGTATGACAACAGCACCCAAGGCATGGGCACCACCGACAGCTATTTCGTCGGGCTCGACCACTGGCTCACCGACCGGCTCGGCGTGGCCCTGAGCCTGGCGCTGGAGGATCGCGACAACGGTGTCCGGCAGACCACGGTCGCGCTCGGTTTCCGGGTGCGGTTCTGATGCTCGGCCTCGGGTCCCTCGACTTCCTGATGCGGCTGATCTGGCAGGCGACGCTGGTGCTCGTCGCCATCGGGCTCATCCTGATCGCGAGCCTCGTGCTGCGCCGGCTCCTCGAGGAATGGGCGGCGGCGCGCCACCGGCCGGCCCGCGAGGGCCTACGCAGGGCCCTGCTCGCCAGTCTCAACCGGCCGTCGGGCGACCCGGTTGCAGCACCCGCCGGCCTGCCGGTGGCCGAGATCGCGCGGCTCGTCGACGAGCTCGCCCAGATCGTCCGGGGTGACGCCAAAGCGAGGCTCGCCGCCTTCGCCGTCGGCGCCGGGATCGAACGGTACTGGTTGCGCCGGTTGCGCTCGGCCACCACCCTCCGCCGGCTGGATGCCGTGCGCTGCCTCGGCCTGCTCGCCACGGACCCTGCGCGGGGCGCGCTCACCACCATGCTCGCGCAGGGCGATGCCCGGCATCGGCTGGCCGCGGCGGAGGCCCTCGCCCAGGACACCGCGCTCGCTGCGTGGCTGGTCGAGCGACTGCTCGTCGATCCCGCTTCCCGCGGTCGCCATGCCGCGCGGTTCTGGCATCGGCTGGCCGCCAACGCGCCCGAGACGGTCGTCACTTGCCTAGCCCGTGCCGACGTCGATGCGGCCCTCCTGATCCGGCTGCTCGAGGCGCTCGGCGATGCCGGCCATACGGCCGCCGCCACCGAGATCGAGGCCCTGCTCGGCCGACATGGTGCCGCCGTCGACCGGACGGCACTAGTCACCCTCGACCGGCTCAATCATCCGGCCGTGCTGCGCTTGGCGCGTGCCCTGGGTGGGGCTCCAGAGGCCGAATCCCGGCGGGCAGCACTCGGTGTGCTGGAGCGACGCGGCCGGGCTCGTGATGCCGAGCTGGTCTCGAGCCTCGCCCTGGATCCGGTCGTCGACATCGCCGCCAATGCCGAGAAACTCCTCGCCCGTCTCAGGGCTGCCACCGCCGATGGAGCCGTCCCGGCATGATCCCGTTCCCGCCGTTCTTCGATCTTCTGGCCCAGACGACGGCCGTCCTCGTCATCGTCGTCAGCATGGCGCAGAACCTGCTGTACCTCGTTCTCCTCCTGACCGCGGTTTCCGTGATGCTCGGCCGGCCGCGCGTGCATCAGAGCCGCGCCCTCTGGAATGGCCTCGTCGACGGGGCGCCACCGGTCAGCGTCATCGTTCCGGCCTACAACGAGGCCGAGACGATCGCCGATTCGCTGCGCTCGCTCCTGGCGCTCGAGTATCCGGACTTTCGCGTGGTCGTCGTGAACGACGGCTCGACCGACGCGACGCTGGACGTGCTCATGCGCGAGTTCGGGCTGGAGCCAGCCCCGCTGGAGCACGTCTCGACCCTGCCGCACGCTCCCGCCAGGGGGCTCTACAGATCGACCCGCCATGCCAACCTCGTGGTGCTCGACAAGGTCAATAGCGGCAAGGCCGACGCCCTGAATGCCGGGCTCGGACAGGTTACGACAGAGCTCTTCTGCGCCGTCGACGCCGACAGCCTGATCGAGGCCGACGGTCTGCTCCGCGTGGTCCAGCCCTTTGTCGAGGACCCGGAGCGCGTGGTCGCCGTTGGTGGCACGGTGCGTGTGGCCAATGGCTGCGGCGTGCGGGCCGGCCGGGTGCGCGCCGTGGCCCTGCCGCGCCGGATGCTGCCACTCCTGCAGACGGTCGAGTATCTGCGCGCCTTCATGATGGCCAGGCTCGCCTGGGGACGCATCGGCTGCCTGATGATCGTCTCCGGCGCCTTCGGCCTCTTTCGCCGCGATGTTGTCATCGAGCTCGGCGGCTACAGCACGAAGACCGTGGGCGAGGATCTCGAGCTCGTGGTCCGCCTGCATCGCCGAATGTGCAATGCCGGCCGCGACTATCGAATCGAGTTCGTGCCGGAGCCCGTCTGCTGGACGCAAGTGCCGGAGCGCCTCGGCGAGCTCGCTCGCCAGCGTCAGCGCTGGCAACGTGGTGCCCTCGAGACCTTCTTCCGCCACAAGGACATGCTGGTCGGCCGCAAGTATGGCCGCGTGGGCCGGCTCGGCCTCGGCCACATCCTGTTGCTGGACGTGGTCACGCCGCTGGTCGAGGTGCTGGGTTATCTCCTGCTGCCCTTCTTCTGGCTCGCCGGAACCATCAACACCCCGTTCTTCCTGGCCTACCTGGCGCTCACCTTCGCCTTCGGCGTCTTCATCTCCGTGGCGTCGCTGGTGCTCGAGGAGTTCGAGCGACGGCGCGTGCCGCGGGCCCGCGATCTCGTCGTGCTCACGGCGGCCGCCATCATCGAGAATTTCGGCTACCGCCAGCTCGCCAATTTCTGGCGCATCCAGGGCCACTGGCAGTACTGGCGCGGTGCCGCCCACTGGGGCCGACAGGATCGGCGGGGCTTCGCCGCGGCCTGAGCGGAGGTCAGGAGCACGGCTGCTCGGCCGCATCCTCGCAGCGCCTGGTGCTCACCATGTCGAGCTCCTTCGCCAGCGCCCGAAGGGCCGTCCTGAGGCCTTCCTCCAGCACCGGATGGTAGAACGGCATCTCCAGCATGCGCGGCACGCTCAGCTCCTGCTGGCACGACCAGGCGAGGAGATGCGCCATGTGCTCGACCTGCGGCCCGAGCATCTCCGCGCCGAGGAACGTGCCGCAGCCGCGCCTTGCGTAGAGGCGCACCAGCCCCTCGTTCTTGGCCATCACCGTGGCCCGTCCCTGGTTGGCGAAGGAGACGGCACCGATGGCCACCTCGCCCTGGTCCAGATCGGCGAAACGCTGGCCGACGATCGCCATCTGCGGGTCGGTGAAGGCGATGGCGAGCGGGGCCCGGCGATTGTGCGCCTCCACCGCGGGGTAGAGCAGGGCATTGGCGCCGGCAATCCGCCCCTCGTCCGCCGCCTCGTGCAGCAGGCCGGTGCCGCCGGCAATGTCGCCCGCCATGAAGATCGGCAGGTCGCCGCACTGGGTGGTCCGGCGGTTCCACCCGGGGCGGCCCTTGTCGTCCAGCCGGAGGCCGGTCGCCTCGAGGCCCAGACCTGCGAGGTTCGGCCGTCGCCCGGCGGCGACCAGCACCGCGGCGAAGCGGCGAGCGTGGCGCTCGCCGTCGGCCGTCCGCCAGGTGAGCCGAAGGCCCGGGCCAGTCGCCTCGACGCCCTGCATCTCGGCCCCGAGGTGCAGCTCGAGCCCGGCGCCGAGCGTGGCCCGGGCGGCTTCCATGAGGTCCGGGTCAGAGAACGGCCCCAGATCGTCGAAGGGGTTGAAGAAGGCGACCTCGACACCGAGCTGCGCCATGGCCTGGCC
>JACKIN010000014.1 GCA_020638495.1 Geminicoccaceae bacterium
CTTAATTAGGCCAAACAGCAGCGTGGCACAAATTTCAATGCGGTTCGACCACTTCGGCCTACCCGCGTAAGAAGAAAACTGCCGACTTATCGCCGAATGCAATAGATCAACACTCTTCGGTCCGACCCCTCCGATTCCTTCGCCAATCTTGAAGAAATAGTCCACCAAAAGAAAGTGGGCGTCAAAAATCTCTTGTAGCCCGATCGAGAAATTACCAAAATATGGGTCGCCGCCTGAAAGATGCAAATCACAAATTCTACGATACTCTACTCGAACGTCATCACGAAAGACTTCGTCAAATTTGCTCATCCTTTAGACTTTCAGAAAATTATGCACACGCACATCTCGCTTGGACATCTATGGACAACCAGTTGTCCGCAAATGTAACAGGAACCCGCACGGGATTCTCCATATGGTATGTCGTCCAACAGTTAGGCCACCGACAACCTGCGTACGGATGAGCCTTCGGCCTCCACCACAGCCGAAAGAGACCCCTCAACGTCTATGCGGGTCGAGGCAGAAGCCCACAACCTCGCTCACGTCGTTCCGAGCGCCGCCTATAGCCCGAAGATGGACGCCATGCCGGTGCGCTGGCCGAGCTCGGCCATGGCGGCGTCGGAGATGGTCTCGTGCCCACCGCCGGCGGCGCGCAGGATGGTCGGCAGGAGGCCCACGTCGCCGGCGGAATTGAGGAAGATGCCGGGCCGGCCGAGCACCCACTGGACGGCTTTCGTGATATCCGCCTCGCCCTCGAGCGGCTGGTACCAGGTCGGGTGGTCGCGCTTCGCCCCGGCGGCCCAGGGGCCGCGGGCGATGGCCTTGATGGTCTGCACGGCCACGCCGCGCGCCTCGCACAAGGCGAGCGTCGCCTCGAAGTCCCGGGCATAGGTGGGATGCCGGGCGCATTGCCAGCCCCAGGGCATCAGCACCGAATCGAAGGGGAAGCGCTCGAGGCTGCGGCGGTGCATGGCGGCCACCGTCCAGCCGTGGCCGGTGACGCCGATGAAGCGCACCAGCCCGGCTTCCCTGGCCTCGATCGCCGCATCGAGGGCACCGTCGGGCGACAGCGCCCGCTCCCACTCGTCCGGGTGGAAGAGCGCGTGGAGCTGGAGCAGGTCGATGCGGTCGGTGCGCAGGCGCTCGAGCGAGCGGTGAATCTCGTCGCGCGCGGCGGCGTGGTCGCGCTCGCCCGTCTTGGTGGCGAGGAAGAAGTCGTCGCGGTGCCGGTCCATCCAGGGGCCGATCCGAAGCTCGGCGTCGCCGTAGCTGGCGGCCACGTCGATGTGGTTGACGCCATGCTCCAGGAGGAGGTCGAGCACCGCGTCGGCGGTGCCCTGATCCGCCTTGCCGAGGGCCGCGGCGCCGAAGATCACCGCCGAGCTGTCGTGCCCGGTGCGGCCGAAGGGACGTCGCTCGATGGTCATCGCCAGTGTCTCCGCTCGTCGAATGGGGCCAGTCGGGTTGCGTCGCAACCGGCCCGCTCTCAGCCGGTGAGCAGGCCGATCAGGTGACCGTAGGGCAGGCGCAGCGAGAAGCCGTAGGCGAAGACGGCATGCAGCGCCGCGATCGGCAGGATCGACCATAGCAGCACCGTCACCGGGTTGACGATGCCGAGAATCACGAAGGTCAGGGCGATGCCGATGGCATTGCCGAGATGCAGGCCGAAGAAGGCGGGAAACGCCAGGATGACGCTCCAGACGGCGATGATCAGGAGCAGCCGCGGCGGCTCGCCCTCGCCGTCGACCTCGAGGAACGGATCGTCGGTCGGGTCGAAGGGGTCGTGGCCGCCGGCCGGCCGGCGCTCCCGCCAGAGGCTGACGACGAGGAGCAGGAGTCCGAGCACACCCACCAGCGCCACGGCGAGGCGCGGCATGATGGTCTGCTCGCCGCTGCCGCCGGCGAAGGTCGGGATCAGCCAGAACCAGGCGGCGAGGCTGACCCCGATCACCACCAGCGCCTGCAGAGAGTCACCACGGGCGCTCACCCTTCGTCACTCGGTCAGGTACGCCTTGAGCTCGGCGGCGTCGTCCATGACGCCGACCATCAGCTCCCGGTACTCGTCGCCCGGCATCCAGCGCGGCGTGAGGTCGAGCTCGCGCAGCCGCGCCTGCACCTCGGGGTCCTCGACCACCGCCTGCAGCGCCGCGGCGAGCGCCTCGACCCGCTCGGGCGGCGTGTCGCCGCGCATCGCGTAGCCGTATTGCAGCTTGACGACGTAGTCGGCACCCAGCTCCTCGAAGGTCGGCACGTCCGGCATGCCGAACGCGTCGAGGCCGCCCGGCGTCAGGGTCGCCATGATCTTCAGCCCGTCGCTCCGCCCGGCCTGCCAGGCCGAGGTGCCGACACCGGTCTCGGCCAGCGTGACGTGGCCGCCGAGGATCGCGGCCGAGCCCTCGGCACCGGAGCGGAACGGCACGAGGCGGATGTTGAGCTCGTTCTTCTTGGCGAACGCCTCCATCACGCGCGACGACCAAAAGGAACCGCCGTCGGCGAAGGTCACCGGCGTTTCCTTGGCGTAGGCGACCAGCTCCTCGACGGTCTCGAAGGGCGCGTCGGTCCGGGCGAAGAGCACGCGCTCCTGCGGCATGAACCCGCCGAGGATCGCCCAGTCGTCGAGGTCCACCGGCCGGTCCTGGAAGACCGAGGTGAACGGCCCGTCCGAGAGGAAGCTGACGAAGGTGTAGCCGTCGGCCGGCAGCTCCAGCGCCTCGTCCATGGCCAGCAGGCCACCAGCGCCCGGCCGGTTCTCGACCAGCACCCTGACACCCAGATTGGCTTCCAGCTTCTCGGCGATGATGCGGCTCGAGACATCGGTCATGCCACCGGCGCCGAAGCCGACGAGCACGGTGATGGGCTCGCTCGGATAGGCGTCCTGCGCCTGTGCCCCGGTCGCCGCCCCGGCGGCGAGGCCCCCGGAGACGAGGCCGAAGCCGAGCAGGCCGGCCAGTGCGATGCGCTTGGTCATGATGGTTTCCTCCTGGTTCGAGCTAGTCGACGAGGCGCTGCGTCGGGCCCACCACGCCGAGGCCGACCCTGAGCGCCTCGGTCGCGATCAGGTCCTCGGCATGGACATTGGCAATGTTGACGTCGGGACCGAGCTCCCTGACCAGCGCCTTCTTCAGATCCTGGATGAGCGAGAGGGTGACGCCGCTGATCCAGGGCCCGGGCAGCTCGACCATCACCCGGTCGAAATCGAGCACGGCACGCAGCTCGGCAAGCAGCTCCGGCTTCGGCCGGCCGCCCTCGACCAGCTCGGCCGCCTCGACCAGCACGAGCTCGGCGCCGGCGGCGAAGAACGCCTCGGCCTGGCCGATCAGCTCCGCCGCCTCGCTGGCCTCGTCCTTCGAGCCGACCTCGCCCATCACGGAGAGCCCATTCTCCAGCGCCAGCGCCACGGCCCGCGCCCGGTCCTCGTTGCTCAGGGGGATGCAGTTGTCGGAGATCTCGATGGTCTCGAAGCCGAGATTGCGTGCCTCGGCGAGGAAGGGGGCCACGGCCTGCCAGCCCTGGTTGGCCAGCACGTACTCGAAGAACTGCCCGCCGATGAAGGGCCGCACGCCGGCGTACCGGTAGAGGGCGAGCTTGTCGGTCAGATAGCCCCGCTTGTAGAGCCGCGCACTGCCCGTCACGATCTTGGCGAAGTCCACATAGTCGCCGCCCAGCTCGAGGATGTCCTCCTGATGGTGCAGCGGCAGGCCCCAGTCCGCCATCATCGTCAGGCCCGTCTTGCGGGGCTTGGTGGTGCTGCGGCCGGACGGCAGCTCGATGGCGGCGAAGGGATGCTGATCGGGCATCGGTGATCCTCTTTGTCGACTTCCGGCTTGAAGCGCGCTGGCGCCGAAGTCAAGCCGGGGCAAGGCCCGCGCCGCGCGCCGATCGGCGCCCGCACCGGTTGACAGGTGCCGAGAAGCACCCATACGGTCGCCCGTCTCCGGCCGGCAATCGCCCGAACAGGCTGTCGCGGAAGCCCCCGGCAAATCCCACGGGAGAACCCGAGCGATGCCCTTCTCCAGCTACATCCCGGACGAGCTCGGCACGGCGGAGATCACGCCCGAAGGCCCGCTCGAGGCCGGCAGCCACGTGCCGCTGACCATCACCTACACGGCCGGCAAGTTCGGCATCGACGACACCGGTGCACTGAAGATCTCATGGCGCACCGCGTCGGATTCCGGCAAGCCGCAGTTCACCGACCCCAAGGCACCCAACTACACGACCGCCATCGCCACCAATGGGGCCAGGCTCGAGGTCGAGTACAACCGCAACAACATCCGCCCCTGGGTGAACACGATCTTCGTCCGCGTGATGAGCGGATTCCTGCGTGCCGGCGAGCAGATCATCCTGAAGATCGGCGATCCGGCCAAGGGCTCACCCGGCTACCGACTGCAGACCTGCTGCGACGAGGACTTCCAGTTCCGTACCTTCGTCGACGCGTTCTCGACCTACGACTTCGTGGCCCTGCCGCAGTCGCCGACGCTCCGCCTCGTGCCTGGCCCGCCCGCCCGCTGGAAGGCGCACCTGCCGACGCTGCGGCGGACGGGCGACAGCTTCCGCCTCGCGATCGTGCCGGAGGACCGCTGGGGCAACCCGACCGACCGGGCCGACCAGGAGATCGTGCTCGCCCCCAGCCTCGCCGCGGCGGGCCTGCCCGAGCGCGTCCGCCTGCGGCCGGGCGACGGCCCGCTTTTGATCGACGGCCTCTCCCTGCAGGAGCCGGGCGACCTCGCGATCGGGCTCGAGACGCCGGCGGGTGCGGTGCTCGGCCGCTCCAACCCGCTGCGGGTGGTGGACGAGACGCCCGTCCTGCATTTCTGGGGCGACCTGCACGGCCAGAGCAACGAGACCGTCGGCACCAACACGGTCCAGCAATACTACGCCTTCGCCCGCGACCGTGCCTTCGTCGACATGGTCGCCCATCAGGGCAACGACTTCCAGATCGACGACGCGCTCTGGGCCGAGATCAACCGGCTCGCCGCCGAATACGACGAGCCCGGCCGCTTCGTGGCGCTGCCGGGCTACGAGTGGTCCGGCAATACCGGCATGGGCGGCGACCACAACGTGCTCTACGCCACCGAGGGGCGGCCGATCTACCGCTCGTCCAAGGTGCTGCTCGGCGAGAGCCAGGCGAAGGACCCCGTCTGCCCCAGGGTCGACGACCTCTTCAAGGCGCTCGAGGGCGAGGACGTGGTGGTGCTCGCCCATGTGGGCGGCCGGTACGCCGACATCGGCGTCGCCCATGACGGCCGGATCGAGCAGGCCGTGGAGGTGCATTCCTGCTGGGGCACCTTCGAATGGATCCTGCACGATGCCTTCGCCCTGGGCTACCGCGTCGGCGTCGTCTGCCACAGCGACGACCACAAGGGCCGGCCGGGTGCCGCCTATCCGGGCGCCTCGCTCTTCGGCGCCATCGGCGGCCTCACCTGCTACCGCATGCCCAGCCTCGACCGGCCGAGCCTCCTGGCGGCGCTCCGCCACCGCCACCACTACGGCACCACCGGCACGCGCCTCTATCTCGACGTCACGGCCCGTTTTCCCGGCAAGGCCGAGCACTTCGACAGCGACCCTGCCCTGGGCCCGGCCGAGAGCCGCGCAGCAACGGAGGCCGTGATGGGCGATATCGTCCGGGCGGCCGGCGGCACGGTCGAGCTCGCCGTGGAGGTGATCGGCTCGGCGCCGATCGAGCGCGTGACGGTCTTCAACGGGGCCGAGCCCATCGCCGTCCATCGCCCGCACGGTGCCGCCGATCTCGGCCGCCGCATCCGGGTGATCTGGGAAGGGGCGGAGTATAGGGGCCGCAGCCGCGAGGTCTTCTGGCGCGGCACCTGCCGGCTCGCCGGCAACCGCTTCGAGCGCGCCCAGGCCTTCAACCTCTTCAACCAGGACAAGCCGCTGCTGCTCGCTGCCGACGGCAGCAGCGTCGGCTTCGACAACGTCACCACCGGCAATTTCGCCGGCTTCGACCTCTGGCTCGAGGATGCCGAGGCCGGCGAGCTCAGCTTCACCAGCGGCCCCGTCGAGGCGAAGGTGGCGATCGCGGAGATCGGCCTCGACGACACCGCCTTCCCGGCCGGCGGGCTCGGCAAGGGGTTGCGCCTCTTCCGCCTGCCGGACACGGGCCAGACCCACAAGCTGACCTTCACCCAGGAGGTCGAGCTGACGCCCGGCCGGGACAACCCGCTCTATGTCCGCGTCACCCAGGAGGACGGCCACCAGGCCTGGTCGAGCCCGATCTACCTCATCCCCTGAGAGCCTGAGCCGCGCATCGGGGCGGAGACCGCATGCTCGACAACATCATCGCCGCGATCGGTCTGGTCTTCACCTTCCAGAGCCTCGCCTTCGCCTGCTTCGGCGTCATCGTGGGCTTCGTCTTTGGGGCGTTGCCGGGGATCGGCGGCAATGTCGCCATCGGCCTGCTGATACCCTTCACGTTCTACCTCGATCCGGTGGTCGCCATCGTCTGCCTGCTCGCCATCGGCAAGGGTGCCAGCTTCGGCGGCAGCGTGCCGGCCATCCTGCTCAACATGCCGGGCACCTCGCAGGCCGCCTTCACCGCCATCGATGGCTACCAGCTCACCCGCCAGGGCAAATCGAAAAAGGCCCTGCACATGGCGCTTTACGCGTCGGTCCTGGGTGATCTCCTGAGCGACGTGACCCTGCTTCTGGTGGCCGCCCCGCTCGCCATGGTGGCGCTCAAGATCGGCCCGCCGGAATATGCGGCGATCGTCTTCCTGGCGCTTCTGGTCATCGGGGCGATGGTCGGCTCGTCACCGGTCAAGGGCCTGATCTCGGCCGGGCTGGGCCTCGCGCTCGGCACGGTCGGCCGCGACCTCTTCACCAATATCGAGCGATTCACCTTCGGCGTCCGCCAGCTCGAGGGCGGCGTCAACGTCGTGCCCATGCTGCTCGGCCTCCTCGTCTTCTCCGAGGTGCTGGTGCAGCTCCGCCGCGAGCTTCTGGGCAAGGGCGTGCATGCCGACGGGGCGATGAAGTTCGACGCCAACTCCCCGCCGCTCAGCGGTCGCGAGCTGCGCAAGCATCTCCCGGCCATCCTCTATGGCGGCACCATCGGCACCATCGTCGGCGCCATTCCGGGGCTGGGCGCCACGGTCGGCGCCTTTCTCGCCTACAGCGAGGCGAAGCGCACCGCACCCGCCGACGAGCCGGTCGGCCGTGGCTCGCTGCGCGGCATCGCCGCCGCCGAGGCCGGCAACAGTGCCGGGACCGGGGCCAACCTCATCCCGCTCGTCACCCTCGGCATCCCGGGCAATGTCGAGGCGGCCCTCGTGCTCGGCGCCTTCATGATCCACGGGCTCACCCCGGGCCCCTTCCTCATGCAGCAGCAGGGCCCCCTGCTCTACGCCATCTTCATCAGCCTGATAGCAGCCAACCTGCTGCTCCTGCTGCTCGGCTTCGGCTTCCTCCGCCTCGCCCGCTACACGCTGATGATCAACCCGCGCATCCTCCTGCCGATCATCCTCGTCATCTCCACCTTCGGCACCTATGCTGCGACCCGCCAGCTCTTCGACGTCGTGGTCATGCTGGTCTTCGGCCTCGTCGGCTACGCGATGCGCCGCGCCGGCTTCTCGCCCATTCCCATGCTCATCGCCTTCCTCCTCGGCCCCATCCTCGAGGACGGCATCCGCCGCTCGCTCCTCATGTCCGGCGGCGATCTTCTTATTTTCTTCGAGCGCCCGATCTCGCTGGCCTTCATTGCCCTGGCGATGATTTCGCTCTTCCTGCTCTTTCGCCGGATGGCCAAAGCGCGGGAGTGAGTCGGGGCGGGGGCCGGCCGCCGGCTGGCTCGCGGGAATGTGCCGAAGAGCTCCTGCCGATTGCCTGTCGCGGCGCGTGTCCCGACCTGCCCCCCGTGTGCCGGCTGCCGCACGGATGACTGCCCAACGAAGGAAAGAACACGCCGATGCTTCGCAAGCGATTGAACGAGGTGGTGAGCGACCCGCGGTTCGAGCGGGCGATCGTGATTCTGATCGTCATCAACGCCATCACGCTCGGGCTCGAAACCAATCCGGCCGTGATGGAGCGGTTCGGTCCGCTCCTGCTGGCCATCGACCGGACGATCCTCTGGTTTTTCGTGCTCGAGATCCTTGCGCGCTGGATCGCCGATTTTCGCGGGTTCTGGCGCGATCCATGGCGCATCTTCGATTTTGCCGTCGTCGGCGTGGCGCTGGTCCCCGCAACCGGTGCCTTCTCCGTCTTGCGTGCCTTCCGGGTGCTTCGCGTGTTGCGGCTGGTATCCAACATCCAGGCCATCCGCCGGGTCGTGGCCGGGCTGCTGCAGGCCATTCCCGGCATGGGCTCGATCGTCCTGCTGCTGGGGCTGATCTTCTACATCTTCGCCGTGATCGCGACGAAGCTATTCGCCGCGGCCTTCCCGGAGTGGTTCGGCTCGCTCGGCGAGAGCGCCTACACGCTCTTCCAGGTCATGACCCTCGAGAGCTGGTCCATGGGCATCGTCCGCCCGGTGATGGAGCAGTACCCCCTTGCCTGGGCCCTGTTCGTGCCGTTCATCCTGGTGACGTCGTTCACCGTGCTGAACCTGTTCATCGGCGTCATCGTCGATGCGATGCAGAGGGAGCACGAGGCGGAGGCGCAGGCCGATCGCGCCGGCATCCACAACGAGACCGCGAACATCCTCGCCGAGGTCCGTGCCTTGCGCAGCGAAATGGCGGAGCTGCGCGCGTCATTGGCCACCGGCTCTCGTCATGACGCCTAGCAGCGGCGCTTCGGGCGGATTGCCTGCCCCGGAGCGCCGCATGACGAAGGCGTGCGGCAAGTGGCGCCGGCTTTCACATGCTCCGCTCGAGCTCGAGCAGCGCCAGCCCGGTGGCGGGGTCGGTCTTGCGCCTCAGATGGCGCGGGGCTTCGTTGACGATCAGCTCCAACGTCGGGCGCACGAGACCCTCGACAAGGTGCCCGCCCATGGCCGTGCCGTCGCGCTTGCCGACCACGATATGCGCGTGCAGCTTCGGCTTCCCCTCCAACTCGGCGAGGTTGCCGATGAGCGACAGGACCTCGACCTGCTCCTGCAGCGGGTTTTCGTGATAGCGCCGCCGGTCCAGCTCGAAGAAGCCGAGGGTCACCGACGACAACGCCCCGATGCCGGTGATCTCCGCCGCGGTCATTCCTTCCTGTGCCGCGACCTCGAGGAGCGAGGCGACGATTTCCTCACCCTCTTCCAGGCGCAAGGCGAGCATCCGTTCGCCTGAAGACGAGGCCGCTGCGAGCCTGGAGAGCTGGACCATGACAACTTCGCCCCTCTGCGGATGAAGACCTGCATGTCCATCAAGTCGGGTCGTACCCGGCGGGTTCCATCGGAGACGAGAGTGGGCTGCAGAAATCTGCAAGCCGAGCCGCCGCGACCTTCGCGCCGCCGTAAGGAAGCCTCACCGAGGAGCGTGGGTCGCGATCAGGTCGTTCGCCATGTGGGCCATGTCCATGACGTTGTCATCGTCCGGCCGCGCGTAGTCGGTGGCGCCGAGCCCGAGCGGCGCCAGCACGGCCTCCTGCAGCAGCTCCGCATAGGGCCTGACGGCGACCCCCGAGAGCGCCATCGTCAGCACGTCGAAGCCGATATTGGAGTAGAGGATCCCCGCACCCCGGCAATGACCATGCCCGGCATACCGGGCTCGAGGTGGAAGATATGGCCCCAGAACGCCAGAGCCACAGGAGCAGCGGGGCCGCGGCCCGGATCGGCAGGGTGAGCGCGCAGGCGAGCATGGCGGCAAGCGGGAGTCGCGTTGATCGAGGCCTCCTTGTGGACATGCACCGTCATGCCGTTCGCAGCAGCCACACATGCTCGGTCGCCGGGCATCTGCCCTTCAAGCCCCCGGCGACCGCCACGCTCGCCAGCCGCGTCACCTCGAACCGATCGGCATAGAGCTCGTTGATCTCCTCGCCGCCGACCGAGAAAGGCGGGCCATCCATCAGGCTCTGGTCGTACTCGAAGCTGATCAGGAGCTGCGGCGCCGCCCTGGTGGTCCGCGTCAGGTGGGCGGCGTAGCGTCGGCGCATGGCCGCCGGCAGGGCCACGAGGGCGGCCCGGTCGTAGACGGCATCGACCGGGCCGAGCCCTTCGGCGGTCAGGTCGAAGAAATCGCCGACGAAGATGTCGATGCCGCTGGCGCTGCAGCGCGTCAGCGCGCCTTGATCGACGATCTCCGGCTCGATGCCGAGATCCTTGAAGAGCTGGTCGACCGCCAGCCGGCTGAGCTCGGCGCCGGCGACCTGGTGGCCTCGTGCCAGCAGCCAGCCGATATCGTTCGTCTTGCCGCAAAGTGGCAGGAAGACGCGGCTGTCCGGCGTGCCGATGCTGGCTTCGAAATGCTCGATCAGGAGGGCATTGGCGGCACTCTCGTGAAAGCCGATCTCGTTCCGCTGCCAGCGGCGATGCCAGAAGCCCTCGTCCATGTTCGCTCCCGTTCGGTCGTGTGCCCGCGCCCGGCAATGGTAGACGAAAGCGATGCGCCGCACACCCGCTCCGACGCAGGCGAGCGAGCTTGACGGGTTGATACAAAGTAGTTAGGAGTCCTGACCATGAACTCTTTCGACGATCTCTCCGAACCACTCGATCGCCGCCTTGCGGCCGGCCTCGCCCGGCTTGCCGCGGTGGCGCGGCAGCTCGACTGGCAGGCGGCCGAGGCGTTCGGCCTGTCGCCGACCCAGGCCGACATCCTGCGCCTGCTGACGCGGCGGCCCGAAGGCGTGCGGCTGGCGGTGGCGGCGGCGCATGCCGGCGTGCGCAGCGCCACGGCGAGCGATGCGGTGGGTGCGCTGGAGCGCAAGGAACTCGTCCGGAAGGAAGCCGACCCCGGCGATGGCCGGGCGGTCGTCCTGAAGGCCACGCCGGCGGGGCAGACCCTCGCCGGGCAGTGGCCGGCCAGCTTCGAGCCGGCCGTGGCCGGGCTCGACGAAGGGCAGCAGGCAACCTTGCTGCGCCTCGTCGTCGAGATGATCCGCCATCTCCTCGCTCAGCGGCTGATCGCACCGCAGCGGACCTGCGTGAGCTGCCGCTTCTTTCGGGAGAACGTCCGGCCGGGCGAGGCCGAGCCGCATGCCTGCGCCCTCGTCGGCATGAACATGGCCGACCGGCATCTGCGGGTGGACTGCCCGGAGCACGAGCCCGTCGCTGCCTGAACGGCAGTTCTTCATTTCACCAAAATAGTCAGGAGTCCTATCATCATGTCCGACACGACCCATCGCCGATACGGCAGCGCCCTCGCCCTTGTGGCGGTCGCCGCCCTCGCGGCACCGGCCCTGGCCCACGGGCCCGAGGCCGGCGGCTTCGACGCCGAGAGCGGCGGCGGCGTGGCCCCCGCCTTCGACGTGATCCATGCGCGCATCTCGACCGAGGGTCGGGTGGCCGTCTTCCACATGGGCGTCTCGGGTGCTGCCGGCACCTCCCGGCCGAGTGCTGGCGGCGCCCTCGCCGGGGCCGAGGTCTTCTCCTATGTCTGGCCGACCACCATCGATCCGGCTGCGGTCGGGTTCGCGCCGGCGGCCGGCATCCTCGCCTTTGCGGTCACCGCCCACCCCGATTTCGACGACACGCCGCTCTTCGACGAGAACGGCGACGGCCGGCTCGATAACGACGGCGACCTCTGGCACAGCCACTGGGTCGTCCTCGTGCCGGACGAGGGCTGCGGCCCAGGCGCCCTCAAGGTCGAGGATATTCCGGCCGGCACCACGCCGCCCTTGCCCCTGACCTGGCCCGGCCTGCCGCTCTTGATCGACAGCCCCGGCTGGTCGCCGGTGATCGGTGGCGACACGGTGGAGGTTCGCGTGCCGTTCGACGATATCGGCGTGGTCGAGGCGGCAAGCTTCGACGGGGTCACCGCCGGGCTGCGCGTCAACGAGAGCGTGCATGCGCCGCTGCTCTGCGTCGTCGACGTGTTCGACGTCGCCTCGGGTGACCTCTCCTTGCCCGGGCGGGTGAGCCACTGAGCGCTCCCGTCAAGCACTCGAAAGGAGATGACATGCCTGACCCTGGCGAGCTGGCGGGAGCGCGGCTGATGGCGAAGCCAACCGCCCGGCAGCATGGCTGGACCACCAGCCAGTGGTTCAATGCCGAGGACGACCCCACGCTCGAGCAGCTGCGGGGCCGGGTGGTCGTCATGCTGGCTTTCCAGATGCTCTGTCCCGGCTGCGTCTCGGGGGCGATCCCCTGCCGGTGACGATGCGTCGCTACGGCCTGCAGGGCACCCCGACCTTCCTCCTCTTCGGCCGCGACGGCCGGCTCGCCCGCCAGCTCTTCGGCCATGTTCCCGACCTCAGGCTCGGCGCGGAGATCATGGCGCTGGTCCTCGAGGCGGAGCCGGAAGGGTCTCGAGGCTAGAGGTTCAGACCGAGCAGCTTGTCGACCGCCCGGTCGGCGGCGGCCATGGTGGGCGCGTTGGTGTTGCCGTGCGGCACGGTCGGCATGAGCGACGCATCGAGCACGTGGAGAGCCTCGACGCCCTTGACGGCGAGGTCGGGGGTGAGCACCGCCATGGGATCGCCGGCGCGGCCCATCCGGGCCGTGCCGCAGGGGTGCCAGTTGGTCTTGACCGTGCGCCGGCAATGCTCCTCGAGCCCCTCCCGGTCGACAACCGCCGCACCCGGCAGCAACTCCTCGACAATGGTGTCCGCCATGGGCCGGGTGCGCATCACCGTCCGGGCATGGAGCAGCGCGTCTACCTGCAGGCGCATGTCGTCCGGGTGGCCGAGATAGTTGGGATCGACCAGCGGCAGGTCGAGAGGATCGGCCGAGCGCAGCCGCACGGAGCCCCGTGCCTTCGGCTGCAGGACGCAGCTCGTGAAGGTGACCCCGGGCATCGGCTCCCGGTTCAGCACCTCCTTGTCGCCATAGACCAGCGGGACGCAGTAGAGCTTGATGGTGGGCTCGCCCGCCGGCTCCTGCGGGTTGACGAAGGCGCAGGCGTCGACCCCGCCGCTGGCCACGGGCCCGCCCTTGAAGAGCAGGTAGTTCAGGCCGTTGGCGAGCATCCGCCAGCCGCGATCCTCCTTGAAATAGCCGTAATTGCGGTCGGTGGAGGCGATCAGCGGCACTTCGTGGTGGTCGTGCAGATTGGCGCCGACGCCCGGCGCATCGACCAGCACCTCGAGCCCGTGCTCCCGCAGGTGCGCCGCCGGGCCGATGCCGGAGAGCATCAGGAGCTGCGGTGTCACGAAGGCGCCGGCAGTCAGGATGACCGCGCGCGTCGCCCGTGCCGTGTGGGTCGCCCCGTCGATCCGGTGCTCCACCCCGCTCGCCCGCCGGCCCTCGAAGAGGACGCGGGTCACCTTCGCCCTCGTCTTCACCTCGAGGTTCCGGTTGCCGCGCACCGGATCGAGGAACGCCCGGACGGCACTGCAGCGCACCCTGGGGTAGGTCGTGGTCTGCATGAAGCCGACGCCGCGCTGGTCGCCGGCGTTGAAGTCGTCGACCAGCTTCACGCCCTGCGCCTGCATGGTCCTGAGGTAGATGTAGCTCATCTCGGCGACGTGCACCGGGTCGGAGACCCTGAGCGGGCCGTCGATGCCGTGCATCGGGTTGTTGAACCGCTGGTTGGCCTCCTGGCGGAGGAAATAGGGCAGCATGTCGGCCCAAGACCAGCCGGCGCCGCCGGTCACCTCATCCCAGTGGTCGTAGTCGGCAGGCCGGCCGCGCATGTAGACCATGGCATTGACCGAGCTGCCGCCGCCCAGCACGTTGCCCTGCCAGATCGCCGGCCGGCGGCCGCCGAGCTGTTCCTGCGGCACCGCCAGGTGCTCGGTCAGGAACTTGCTGCCGTTCAGGAACTTGATGAAGCCGGCGGGCATGCGGATCATCGGGTTGTCATCGGGCCAGCCCGCCTCAAGCAGCAGCACCCTGGCACCCTGCCGGTCGACGAGGCGGTTGGTCACGACACAGCCGGCCGACCCGCCGCCGACGACGATGTAGTCGAAGGCAGCGCCGTCCTCGTTCGAGCTCATGCGTCGTCCCTCCCCTCGCTCGGCTTTGCAACCGGCCTCGGCCACGCCGGACGGCTTGTCAATCATTGCCCGCAGCACGGATTGCCCTCAGGAAGCCATTATCCAGCAAGGGGGAAGGAATCGGATAAGAGAGCAAGAACTGGCGGGTCGGGTCGCTCTGGTGACGGGGGCGGCGCGCGGCATCGGGTGGGCCACGGGCATGCCGAGCGTACGCCCTTCGGCCGCTGGGGCCGGCCGGAGGAGGTCGCCCGGGTGATCGCCTTTTTGGCGCATCCCGATTCCGGCTTCGTCACCGGCGTCGTCTGGCCGGTGGATGGCGGCTTCAGCATGCGCGGCGACCCCGGCGAGGATAGCGGCCCGCGTTCGGTGCAAATGCCCTGAATCGAGACGCCGGACGGCACGGCGCCAGCGGGACGGAAGAACTTATGCATTGAATCCGATGGATCGTGCTCTATCCTGCCAGCGCCGAACGGCGCCCCCATTGCCGACGGCAATGCCGCATCGGGCGGGAGGCCAAGAGGAAATGATACCGGGCAACTTCGCGTACCACCGGCCGGCCGACGTCGCCGCCGCGGCGCGGCTCCTGCAGGAGCATGGCGACGAGGCCCAGCTGCTCGCGGGCGGGCACAGCCTGATCCCGATGATGAAGCTGCGCATGGCGCAGCCCTCGCATCTGATCGACCTGCAGGACATCGCCGGGCTCAAGGGCATCAGCCGCGACGGCGCAAGGCTGGTCATCGGCGCCATGACCACCCAGCACGAGCTGATCGGCGATGCGCTGGTGGCCGCGGCCGTGCCTTTGCTGCGCGAGGCGGCCCTGCAGATCGCGGACCCGCAGGTCCGCTATGTCGGCACCATCGGCGGCAACGTCGCGAATGGCGATCCGGGCAACGACATGCCGGGCGTGATGCAATGCCTCGATGCATCCTTCGAGCTCACGGGTCCGGGCGGCACACGCGAGGTCGCGGCGCGCGCCTTCTACGAGGCCGCCTTCACGACGGCACGCGCCGAGGACGAGATCCTCACCCGGATCATCGTGCCGATACCGAAGCCCGGCAGCGGCTACGCCTATCTGAAGCAGAAGCGCAAGATCGGCGACTACGCCACGGCGGCCGCCGCGGTGCTCCTCGCGGTCGAGAGCGGCCGCTGCACCAGCGCCGCGATCGCCATGACCAACCTCGCCGCCACGCCGGTCTTCACCGAGGCGGCGGGTGCGGCCCTCGTCGGCACCACGCTCGACGAGGCGGCGGTCGGTGCCGCCGTCGCCGCCATGCTGGCGGCGATCGACCCGGCCACCGACAACCGCGGGCCGGTCGAATTCAAGAAGCATGTCGCCGGGCTGATGCTGCGCCGGGCCATCGCCGAGGCCGCCGGCCGCGCCGGCAGGGGGACCGCCTGATGGACAAGCTGCACGTCAAGCTCCAGGTCAACGGCAAGCCGGTCGAGGCCCTGGTCGAGCCGCGTTTGCTGCTGATCCACTTCCTGCGCGAGGAGCTCGGCCTTACCGGCCCGCATATCGGTTGCGAGACCTCGCATTGCGGCGCCTGCACGGTCGATATCGGCGGCCGCTCGGTCAAGAGCTGCACCGTCTTCACCGCCCAGGCGAATGGTGCCGAGATCACCACGATCGAAGGCATCGAGGGTGCGGATGGCGGCCTGCACGCGCTGCAGGAGATGTTCCGCGAGCATCATGGCCTGCAATGCGGCTTCTGCACGCCCGGCATGATCACCCGCGCCTGGCGGCTGCTCGAGGAGAACCCGGACCCGTCCGAGGCGGAGATCCGCCAGGGCATGGCCGGCAATCTCTGCCGCTGCACGGGCTATCAGAACATCGTCAAGGCGATCCGGGCGGCGGCCGATGCGCGCCAGGCCCAGCAGGAGGCAGCCGAATGACCGAGCAGAGCCCCGTCGATCTCGACCGCGCCGAGAAGCTGCAGGGCCTCGGCTGCCGCAGGAAGCGGGTCGAGGATGCCCGCTTCACGCAGGGCAAGGGCAACTATGTCGACGACATGAAGCTCAAGGGCATGCTGTTCGGCGACTTCGTCCGCAGCCCCTATGCCCATGCCCGGGTGAAGTCGATCGACGCCGAGGCGGCGAAGGCGCTGCCCGGTGTCGTCGCCGTGCTCACCGCCGACGATCTCCGGCCCTTGAACCTGCACTGGATGCCGACGCTTGCCGGCGACAAGCAGATGGTGCTGGCCGATGGCAAGGTCCTCTACCAGGGCCAGGAAGTGGCGTTCGTCATCGCCGAGAACCGCTACATCGCGGCGGACGCGGTCGATCTCGTCGAGGTCGAGTACGAGGCCCTGCCCGTCGTCACCGACCCGTTCAAGGCGCTCGCCGACGACGCGCCGGTCCTGCGCGAGGACATCGCCGACCAGAAGGAAGGGGCGCACGGGCCACGCCGCCATCCCAACCACATCTTCACCTGGGAGCAGGGCGACAAGGCGGCGACCGAGGCGGTGCTCGCGGGCGCCGAGGTGGTGGCCGAGGAGATGATCTACTACCACCGCACCCACCCCTGCCCGCTCGAGACCTGCGGCTGCGTCGCGTCGATGGACAAGGTCAACGGCAAGCTGACGCTTTGGGGCACCTTCCAGGCGCCGCACGCGGTGCGCACCGTGGCGTCGCTGATCTCCGGCATCGCCGAGCACAATATCCGCGTCGTCTCGCCGGATATCGGCGGCGGCTTCGGCAACAAGGTGGGCGTCTATCCGGGTTATATCTGCGCCGTTGTCGCCTCGATCGTCACCGGTGTGCCGGTGAAGTGGGTCGAGGACCGGATGGACAACCTGATGACCACGGCCTTCGCCCGCGACTACTGGATGCAGGGCAAGATCGCGGCGACGAAGGACGGCCGGATCACCGGGCTCTGGTGCCATGTCACCGCCGACCACGGCGGGTTCGACGCCTGCGCCGACCCGACGAAGTTCCCGGCCGGCTTCTTCAACATCTGCACAGGCTCCTACGACATCCCGACGGCCTGGCTCGCGGTCGACGGCGTCTACACCAACAAGGCGCCGGGCGGAGTCGCCTATCGCTGCTCGTTCCGGGTGACCGAAGCCTCGTATTTCATCGAGCGCATGGTCGATATCCTGGCCATCAAGCTCGGCATGGATCCGGTCGAGCTGCGGCTGAAGAACTTCATCAGGAAGGACCAGTTCCCCTACCAGTCGGCGCTCGGCTGGGAGTACGATTCGGGCGACTATCATACCGCCATGGAGAAGGCGCTTGCCGCCGTCGACTATGCGGGGCTCCGGCGTGAGCAGGCGGAACGGCTGGATGCGTTCAAGCGCGGCGAGACGAGGAAGCTCATCGGCATCGGCGTCTCGTTCTTCACCGAGATCGTCGGTGCGGGGCCGGTCAAGAACTGCGACATCCTCGGGCTCGGCATGTTCGATTCCTGCGAGATCCGCATTCACCCGACGGGCTCGGCCATCGCCCGGCTCGGCACGATCAGCCAGGGCCAGGGCCACGCCACCACCTTCGCGCAGATCCTGGCCTCCGAGATCGGCATCCCGGCCGATGCGATCACCGTCGAGGAGGGCGACACCGACACGGCCCCCTATGGCCTCGGCACCTACGGCTCGCGCTCGACACCGGTGGCGGGCGCGGCCACCGCCATGGCCGGCCGCAAGATCAGGGCCAAGGCGCAGATGATCGCCGCCTACCTGCTCGAGGTGCATGACGATGACATCGAGTGGGACATCGACCGCTTCGTCGTCAAGGGAGCGCCCGAGCGCTTCAAGACGATGACCGAGATCGCCTTTGCCGCCTACAACCAGGCGATCCCCGGGCTCGAGCCGGGCCTGGAGGCGGTCAGCTACTACGACCCGCCCAACATGACCTATCCCTTCGGCGCCTATGTCTGCGTCATGGAGATCGACGTCGACACGGGCGAGACGGAGATCCGCCGCTTCTACGCCCTCGACGATTGCGGCACGCGGATCAACCCGATGATCATCGAGGGTCAGGTGCATGGCGGCCTCACCGAGGCGCTCGCCATCGCCATGGGCCAGGAGATCGCCTACGACGAGAACGGCAACGTCATGACGGCGACGCTCATGGACTTCTTCATGCCGACCGCCGTCGAGACGCCGACCTGGGAGACCGATCATACGGTGACCCCCTCGCCGCACCACCCGATCGGTGCGAAGGGGGTCGGCGAGAGCCCCAATGTCGGCGGCGTCTCCGCCTTCTCGAACGCGGTCAACGATGCGTTCCGGCCCTTCGGCCTGACCCACGCCCAGATGCCGCACGACCACTGGCGCATCTGGCGGACGGCGCAACAGCTCGGCCTGCACGGCTAGGGGAAAGGACGAAAAGCGTCAGGGCATGGATCACCTCGACCTGCAGCGGCGGCTGGCCGAAACCGGCTATGTCGCCGGCGAGCCGCTCGCCATGGCGCTCCATCTCTCCCTCGTCCTCGGCCGGCCGCTGCTGCTCGAGGGCGAGGCCGGGGTCGGCAAGACGGAGATCGCCAAGGCACTGGCGACGATCCAGAAGACCCGCCTGATCCGCCTGCAGTGCTACGAGGGTCTGGACGCGGCGGCCGCCATCTACGAGTGGAACTACCAGCGCCAGCTTCTGGCGATCCGTGCCGCCGCCGAGACCGCGCGGGTCGAGGAGGCGAGCGAGGAGCGGCTCTTCAGCGAGCGCTATCTGCTGCGCCGGCCCTTGCTCGAGGCCATCCTGCAGCCGGTGCCGCCGGTCCTGCTGATCGACGAGATCGACCGCGCCGACGAGGCCTTCGAGGCCTTTCTGCTCGAGATCCTCGCCGATTTCCAGATCACCGTGCCGGAGCTCGGCACCATCGAGGCGGTGAGCCGACCGCATGTGGTGCTCACCTCGAACGCCACGCGCGAGCTCTCGGACGCGCTTCGCCGCCGCTGCCTCTACGCCTTTGTCGACTACCCCGACCCGGCCATGGAGCTCGCCATCCTGGCCGCCCGCGCACCCGAGCTGGAGCCGGCGCTGGCGGCGCAGATCGTCGGCTTCGTCCAGGGGCTGCGCCGCGAGGAGCTGGAGAAGACGCCGGGCATCGCCGAGACCCTGGACTGGGTGGCCGCGCTTTCGGGCCTCGGCATCAACGACCTCGCCGCCAGCCTCGCAACCGTCCAGGCGAGCCTCGTCTGCCTCTTGAAGACCAGCGCCGACCAGGCCGCCGTGACGCCCGAGGTCATTGCCCGCCTCGTCGACCGGGCCGCCTGAGGCTCACGCCATGCAGCCGACCCGCTTCGCCGCGCGCGCCCGGGGTCCGGCAGAGCGGCTCGCCGGCTTCATGGCGCATCTGCGCCTGAACGGCATCGCCGTCGGTCCGGCCGAAACCACCCGTGCTCTGGCCGGGCTCGCCGCCATCGACGCCACCGATCTCGGCCGGGCCCGCCTCGCCCTGAAGACCCTGGTCACCACCACGCCCGAGGACTGGAACCGCTTCGACGAGCTCTTCGACGCCTACTGGCTGAATACCGGCCGCGTGCGGACCCGGGTCACCGGCAGCCCGCCGGCCGGGCAGAAGCCGCCGGCCCTCTGGTCACGGCATCTGCCGCAAGCCGAGGGGGCAGCACCGGTCACGGGTGCGCCGACCGATGCCGCGACGGGCGAGGATGACGATCCGGCCGATGGCCGGGGTGAAGGCCGGCTCGTCGCGACGGGCCAGCCTGCAACGGCCCGGCGCGACCTCCGCAGCCTGATGGCGGAGGCCGACCTGGCGGAAGCCGAGACAATCGCCGAGCGGCTCGCCCGGGCCATCCGCGAGCGCCATGCAAGGCGGCGCCGACAGGCCCGGCTCGGCCCCGAGATCGATCTTCGCCGCACGCTGCGCCGCTCGCTCGCGCGCGGCGGCGAGCCCCTCGATCTCGCGCGCCGACGGCGGCGGGAGCCACCCTTGCGCATCGTCGCCCTGCTCGACGTCTCGGGCTCGATGACCGTCCATGCCCGCGTGTTCCTCGCCTTCCTCAAGGGCCTGGTCGGGGCCGACAGCCGGGCCGACGCCTATCTCTTCCACACCAGCCTCGTGCGGGTGACGGAAGCCCTCACCGCGCGGGACCCGCTCACGGCGGCCACCCGCCTCTCGCTCCTGACCCGGGGCATGGGCGGCGGCACGCGGATCGGCCAGTCGCTCGCGACCTTCAATGCCACCTATGCCAAGCGCGCGGTGAACGGCCGGACCGCTGTGCTCATCCTCTCCGACGGCTACGACACCGACCCGCCCGAGCTGCTCGCCGAGGCGCTCGCTCGCCTCCGCCGCCGCGCCCGGCGCGTCGTCTGGCTCAACCCGCTCAAGGGCTGGCGCGGCTACGCGCCCGTGGCCCGCGGCATGGCGGCCGCCATGCCGCATCTCGACGCCTTCCTCGAGGCCAGCACGCTGGCGAGCCTCGCGGCCCTCGAAGCGCAGTTTCGGGAGCTCTGAGCGCATGGCCGCCACCGACGTCTTCGACGTGATCGAGCGGCTGCGCGCCACGGGGCGGCCGTTCTGCGTCGCGACGGTGGTGCGCACGGCCGACGTCACCTCCGCCAAGGCGGGCGCCAAGGCAGTGGTGACCGAGACGGGCGAGCTGATCGGCCACCTCGGCGGCGCCTGCGTCGCCGGCGCCGTCGCGAGGGCGGCGAGATCGGCGCTCGAGGAAGGTGCCGTCCGCCTGATCCGGGTCAAGCCCGCGGCCACCGTCGCCGGCGCCGTCGATCCGGACGGGGCCGAGCTCTTCAAGAGCGGCTGCCCTTCCGGCGGCACGGTGGATCTGCTGATCGAGCCTTACGCCCTGCCGCCGCTGATCGCGATCCTCGGCCGTTCGCCGGTGGCCAAGGCCCTTGCGACCCAGGCTCGACTGCTAGGCTATCGCGTCGCCGCCGAGGTGTCCGGAGATTCGGCGAGCGACCGTTTCATCGAGAATTTCGACCTGACGCCACTGGCGTTGCGCCCGACCGATTTCGTCGTCGTCGCCGCCCAGGGCCGCGGTGATCTCCAAGCCCTGCGCGCAGCGCTTGGCGCACCTCCCGTCTATGTCGGCATGGTGGCCAGCCGGAAGAAGGCGGCGGTGCTGCTCGACCGCCTGCGCAGCGAAGGCATGGACGAGGCCCGTCTCGCCCGGCTGGACTCGCCGGCCGGGCTCGATCTCGGCGGGGTCGACCCGGAGGAGATCGCGCTTGCCATCATGGCGGCGATCGTCCGCATCAGGAACCGCGGCCGTCGCGCCACCGGTCCAAGCGGACCCGAAACAGCCGGGGGCGGGCCGGATGCAGCGGGCAAGGAAGTCGATCCAACCCCTTGAAGAAGATGGCATCCCCAACGGGAATCGAACCCGTGTCTTCACCTTGAAAGGGTGATGTCCTAACCGCTAGACGATGGGGACCCGAGCGGTACTTAACGACTGGCGATGCGCGAATCAACAGCGGCGCCCCGGTTTGGTCACCGGATCTTAACCACTCCCGCCGCATGATCGATCGAGGTGGTCGAGGAGCGGGGATGGTCGAGGCTCTTGCGATGGCAAGCCGCGCCGGTGGCGGCGGCGAGGCGATTGCCAGCTATTTCGAGGTGCATGTCCTGCGCGACGAGCGCTGGGTCATCGACTGCACCTCGCCGAGCGCGGAGGACGCGCTCGCCAATGCCCAGGATCTCGCCCGCCGGGCGGAGGTGCTGGGTGTGAAGGTCATTCACGAGCGCTACAACCCGCAGACCGACCAGAGCGCCGCCCGGGTCGTCTACTCGGCCATCAAGCCGCAGCGCCCGAAGGGCCGACGGCTGCCGCCGATCGCAGCACCGGCGGCACGACCGACCACGACGCCCGTCCACCACCCTGACGACAACGCGCTGTCCGCCGACCCGGCGTCCGAGAATCCCCCGTCAGAGATGCCGCCTTCGATCCCGGCAACCCCGGGCCGCCCGGTCGTCTACCGGGAGCCTCCGCGGGAAACCGGATCCTGGCAACTGTTCGCCTGGGCGAGCCTTGCCCTCGCGGTGACGGCATCGCTGCTCTTCGTGCTGCTGTTGCTCGCCGGCTGACCCCGGACAACCGGTGCGGCGCTCGAGGAGAGAGCCCGGAGCGCCATGACGCGAATCGTTCCGTCAACCGAGTGGTGCGGCGTCCTCGATCTCCAGCCCGGCCCGCTCGCGGCCCTGATAGCTGTCGAGGCGGATGCGGCCGACGACCCGCAAGGCACCGCCACCGAGCAGGGCGCGGTCGAGGCCGGTATCGGCCGAGCGAAAGGCGATGCCCCGCACGGCCGGGCCGGCCGGGCCGGCGAGGAGGCAGGAGACGTGGCCGCGGCCGACCGGCCGGGCCTGCATGACCCGGGTTGCGTCGAGCACGAAGCGCGGCTCGTCGTGGCCGGCGCCGAAAGGTGCCAGTTGCAGCAGCTTGCGCGCGAGGTGGGTGTTGACCGCGGCGAGCGACAGGGCGCCATCGACGCGCAGCTCCGCCCGGCCGGGCTCGATCGTTCGGGATTCGGCCGGGCCCGACAAGGCCATGGTCGCCGCGAGACGGCGGCAGAGAAAGGCCTGCAGCGCCGGCAGTTGGGCCACATCAACGGTGAGCCCGGCCGCCATCGGATGCCCGCCGCCGGCCTCGATCAGGCCGGCGGCGCGGGCCGCGATGACCGCGGCACCGAGGTCGAAGCCCGCAATCGACCTGCCCGAGCCCTTGCCGACGCCGCCCTCGAGAGCCACCGCGAGGGCGGGCCGGGCGAAACGCTCGACCAGCCGGGCGGCGACGATGCCGATCACGCCCGCGTGCCAGCCCTCGCCGGCCGCGACCAGCAGCGGCTGGTCGTCCCGGAGCTGTGGCTCGACCGCCCGGAGCGCCGCCTCCAGCGTCTCGCGCTCGAGCGCCTGGCGCGTCGTGTTCAGCAGGTCGAGCCGGCCGGCGAGCTCGGCGGCGATGGCCGGATCCTCGGTCACCAGCAAGGCTGCGCCGAGCTGGCTCTCGCCCATACGCCCGCCGGCATTGAGCCGCGGCCCGAGGATGAAGCCGAACTTGCGGGCATCGTCGATGGTCTCGATGCCAGCGACCAGGGCCATCGCCGCGAGCCCCGGATTTCGCCCCTGGCGGGCGATCTTGATGCCCTGCACCACGAAGGCCCGATTGAGGCCGGTGAGCGGCACCACGTCGCAGACCGTGCCGAGGGCCACGAGATCGAGCGCTGCCATCAGATCCGGCTCGACGCGGGAGGCGAAATGGCCGGCGCTGCGCAGCGCCCGGTTGAGCGCCACCATCAGGACGAAGGCGACCCCGACCGCGGCGAGATCGCCGAGAGCGCTCGCCTGATCCTTGCGGTTCGGGTTGATCACGGCGAGGGCGGCCGGCAGCTCGGCTTCGGCGGTATGGTGATCGACGACGATGACCTCGAGCCCTCGCGCCGCGGCGGCGGCCAACGGGGCATGCGCGGTCGTGCCGTTGTCGAGACAGAGGACCAGCCGGCAGCCGGCGTCGGCGAGCGTCGCGAAAGCCGCGTCATTGGGGCCGTAGCCCTCGGTCAGCCGATCGGGGATCCGCACCTCGACGGGGCAGCCGACGGCTTCGAGGTAGCGGCGGACGAGCGCTGTCGAGGTGGCGCCGTCGACGTCGTAGTCGCCGATGATGCCCACCCGCTCGCCCGCGGCCGCGGCGGCGGCGAGGCGCTCCACGGCACGATCCAGATCGAGCAGATGCGAAGGGTCGGGGAGCCAGTCGCGCAGCCGCGGCTCGAGGAATCCCGGCACCGTGGCAACCGCCATGCCGCGGGCCGCGAGCACCCGGCCGACCACCTCCGGCAGGCCGAATTGCTGGCTGATCGAGCGCGCCGCGTCGGGCCGCTCGGCGGCCAGGCGCCAGCTCTTGCCGGTGACCGACCGCTCGACGAGGAGCTCGCCCCCCACCTCCGGGTCGACGTGCCGGCGCGCGACCCCCACGCTCAAGGCGGGGCCGTCCTCAACGGCCGAAATGCGGGACGATGGCGCTCTTGCGCGGCAGGTTGTGCTCGGCCTCGATCAGCCGGACGGTGCCGCTCTTCGAGCGCATCACGATCGATTGCGTGAAGAGCCGGTCGCCGACGCGCCGCACACCCTTGAGCATGGTGCCATCGGTGACGCCGGTGGCGGTGAACATGACGTCGCCCTTGGCGAGGTCGTCGACGTCGTAGACGCGGTCGAGATCCTCGATGCCGAGCTTCCTCGCGCGCGCCCGCTCCTCGTCGTTGCGGAAGATCAGCCGGCCCTGGAGCTGGCCGCCGATGCAGCGCAGCGCTGCCGCGGCCAGCACACCTTCCGGCGAGCCGCCGGAGCCCATGTAGATGTCGATGCCGCTGCCCGGCCGCGAGGTCGCGATGACGCCGGCGACGTCGCCGTCGCCGATCAGCCGGATGCGAGCACCGGCGGCGCGCACCTCGGCGATCAGCTTCTCGTGGCGCGGCCGGTCGAGGATGCAGACGACGAGATCCTCCACGGCAACGCCCTTGGCCTCGGCGAGACGCCCGAGATTGGTTCCGGCGCTGTCCTCGATGCCGATAACGCCCTGCGGCAGGCCACCGCCGATGGCGATCTTCTGCATGTAGACGTCGGGGGCGTTGAGGAAGGCGCCCCGCGCCGCCATGGCGAGGCAGGCGATGGCGTTGGGGCCGCCCTTGGCGGTGATCGTGGTGCCCTCCAGCGGATCGAGGGCGATATCGAGCTTGGGCCCTCGCCCCGTGCCGACCTCCTCGCCGATGAAGAGCATCGGCGCCTCGTCGCGCTCGCCCTCGCCGATCACCACGACGCCGTCGATATCGAGCACGTTGAGCGCGTGCCGCATCGCGTCGACCGCTGCCTGGTCCGCCGCCTTCTCGTCGCCGCGGCCCATCCAGCGGGCGCAGGCGAGCGCGGCCGCCTCGGTGACCCGGACGGAATCCAGTGCCAGATTGCGGTCTTCGCTCTGGTAGTCGGTCATCTCGTTCCTCGTTGCGAACACCCGCCGCAGCCCGCGGCCGGGCTCAATTCGGCTCGATACGGATCATTCGGGGCGGCTCGATGACAGTCGGCAACGCCTCGATCGCCGTCAGCGCGGCGGTCATGGCGGCCTCCGTGGTCTGGTGGCTGGTCAGGACGATCGGCACCGGCTGGTTGGGGTTGCGGGCACGCTGGATCAGCGCCTCGATCGACACGTGCTGGTCGCGCAGGATGGCCGCCACATCGGCGAGCACGCCCGGCTGGTCGAGCACCATCAGCCGGATGTAGTAGCAGCCCTCGTGCGCCGCCATGGGTGCTGCCGGGTGGTCGACGAGGGCGCTGCTCGGCACGCCGAAGGTCGGCAGGCGGATGCCGCGGGCGATGTCGACGAGATCGGCCACCACCGCCGAGGCGGTTGGGCCGGCGCCGGCCCCCCGGCCTTCGTGCATGACGAGGCCGACCGGATCGGCGAGCACGCCGACGGCGTTGAAGACGCCATCGACCCGGGCGATCGGCGCGTCCTTCCTGACCATCGCCGGATGGAGCCGCTGCTCGAGGCCGGACGGCGTCAGCCGCGCCACGCCCAGGAGCTTGATCCGGTAGCCGAGCTCCTCGGCGAACTCGATGTCGAGCGCGCTGACGTGGCGGATGCCCTCGATGTGGATGGCATCGAAGCCCGGCCTGCCGCCGAAGGCGATGGCGGCGAGCAAAGCGAGCTTGTGGGCGGCGTCGATGCCGTCGACGTCGAAGCTCGGATCGGCCTCGGCGTAGCCGAGCTGCTGCGCTTCCTCGAGCACGTCGGCGAAGTCGCGGCCGGTCTCGCGCATCACCGTCAGGATGTAGTTGCAGGTGCCGTTGAGAATGCCGAAGACCCGCTGCACCGCATCGCCGCTGAGCCCCTCGCGCAGGCTCTTGACGATCGGAATGCCGCCCGCGACCGCCGCCTCGAAGGCCAGCGGCACCGCTGCCTCGTCGGCCAGCGCCGCAAGCTCGGCGCCGTGCCGGGCGAGCATTGCCTTGTTGGCGGTCACCACGGCCTTGCCCCGCCGCAGCGCGGCGGCAGCGAGCTCGCGCGCGATGCCGTCGGCACCACCGATCAGCTCGACCACCACGTCGACATCGTCGGCGAAGGCCAGCTCGCGGGCGTCCTCGACCCAGCGGCAGCCATCGAGCGCCAGACCCCGGTCGCGCCCGCGGTCGCGCGCCGAGACCGCCCGCAGCTCGATCGGCCGACCGGCGCGCAGCGCCAGCCGCGCCGGATCGCTCGCCAGGAGCCTGACGGTGCCGGCACCCACCGTGCCGAGGCCGGCAATGGCGACGCGCAGCGGTGTGGGCCCGCTCAAGACGCGGCCTCCAGGAGCGCTTCGGGCACGGGCACCGGCGCGCCTACCCCGCGTCTGGCCAGGAATGCCCGGATATTGCGCACGGCCTGGCGCAGCCGGTGCTTGTTCTCGACCAGCGCCATGCGGACATGGCCGTCGCCATGCTCGCCGAAGCCGATGCCGGGCGAGACCGCGACATCCGCCTCCTCGAGCAGCAGCTTGGCGAAGGCGAGCGAGCCCATCTCGCGGCAGCTTTCCGGGAGCGGCGCCCAGCAGAACATGGTGGCGGTCGGCTTCGGCACCGGCCAGCCGGCCTTGGCCAGCCCGTCGACCAGCACGTCGCGGCGCTCGCGGTAGAGGGTGCGGGCCGCCTCGACGCAGTCCTGCGGCCCGTTCAGTGCGGCCGTCGCCGCCACCTGGATCGGGGTGAAGGCGCCGTAGTCGAGATAGGACTTGATGCGGGTGAGCGCCTGGATCAGGCGGCGGTTGCCGGCGGCGAAGCCGATCCGCCAGCCCGGCATGGAGTAGGTCTTGGAGAGGCTCGAGAACTCGACGGCGACGTCGAAGGCGCCGTCGACCTCGAGGATCGACGGTGGTGGCCGGTCGAAGAAGATCTCGGCATAGGCGATGTCCGAGAGGATGAACATGCCGCGTGCCTTGGCCAGCGCCACGGCCTCCCGGTAGAAGTCGAGATCGACCTGCAGCGCCGTCGGGTTGGACGGGAAGTTGAGGATCATGGCCGAGGGCGGCGGCACCGAGTGCTCGGCCGAGCGGGCGAGGTCGCGGATCAGGTCGCGCCCGGGCGCCAGCTCGACATGGCGGATGGCGGCGCCGGCGATGATGAAGCCATAAGGGTGGATCGGGTAGCTCGGGTTGGGGGTGAGGATGGTGTCGCCGGGTGCGGTGATCGCCTGGGCGAGGTTGGCGAGCCCTTCCTTGGACCCGAGCGTGACGCAGACCTCGCTCTCCGGGTCGAGCCCCACGCCGAAGCGGCGGTCGTAGTAGCGGGCGAGCGCCCGGCGCAGGCCGGTGATGCCCCGGCTGGTCGAGTAGCGGTGGGTGCGGCCGTTCCGCACCGTCTCGACCAGCTTCTCGACGATGTGCGCCGGCGTCGGCTGGTCGGGGTTGCCCATGCCGAGATCGATGATGTCGCGGCCGCGCGCGCGGGCCGCCGCCTTCATCGCGTTGACCTCGGCGAAGACGTAGGGCGGCAGGCGGCGGATGCGGTGGAATTCGGGTTCGACGGTCATCGATCGGGCTCTGGGCTCAGGAACGGGGTCATCCGGCGGGCGGCCGGACACGTCACCCGGAGCCACCGTCGGGCTGGTATACGATCACCTCGTCGCCGTCGCCACCCATCTCGCCGCCCGCGTCGAAGGAGATGCGCCCGGCATCGAGGCCGGCTGCGACCAGAACGGCGGCGACCCGTTGCGCGCGCTGCATGGCCAGGCCAGCCGTCGCCAGCTCCCCCGGCCCGGCCCGAGCGCCGCCGGCGCTGACGACGACCGGCCCGGTCGCCTCGCGCAGCGCCGCGCCCGCCGCCCGCAGCCGCTCCTCGGCGTCCGGCCCGAGGGCAGCCGAGCCGTGCGGGAAGACGACGTGCAGCGGCAGGCCGCCCGCGCCCGGCATGCCCTCCAGCGGTGGCATTGCGGCGACCCCGGCCTGGACCACCGCCGCATCGATCCCCGGCGGCAGGCGCTCCAGCCCGTCGAGGAAATCACCGAGCGACCCGTCATCGGCGTCCCGGGCCAGCGAGTCCTCGACATAGGCGATGGCCAGGTCCGCCGCCGGATCGGGTGGCGGCGACGCCCTGGGCGGCTCCTGCGCCGGGAGCGGCGGGGCCGGCGGCAAGGCTGGGCGACCGGTGGCCCGGCGCAGCTCATCGCCCTGGTGACGCGCGTTGTCGCGGTCGGCGACGAGCCCCTCGGCGATCGCCCGGCGCTGCTCCAGGGTGTAGCCGAGGCGCGGCCGCGCGGGCACCTCCGCCAGTCGCGGAAAGGGCGCCTCGGCGACCGCCGGGTCGTCGATCGCGGCCGGCCGGGGCGGCACGGAATCGAGCAGCCCGCCGCACCCGCCGAGCACGCCGAGCCCCAGCGCCAGGATCGCGAAGCCACGGACCCTCGGGGCCTTGCCGGGCCAACCTCGCCTTCGTACCGTCATCCGAGCTCCACTGGCTCCATCCCCGGACCCGCCGGGCCCGTCCCGATCCGGCGTCATTTGTCGCGACCGCCGGAGTTGGCGCAAGGCCCTGCTTCGGCTAGACCGAACCGCGCTGGACTGGCGAGCGCGGGCGGCATGTGGTCGGTGGATGCATCCCTTCGGCCTCGCACGGGCGCCGCACCGGCAGGCGAAGCAAGGTAGGGTAAGATCGAATGGCGAAGCAAGCAGCAGCCGAGGCCCACGCGAACGAGGCCGGCGCCAACCCGGAGGAGATCGCCCAGATCATGGGCGAGATCGCCGGGCGCAGCCGCGCCATCGTCGAGGAGTTCCTGCAGCGCCAGGAGATCTCGAGCGGGCCGGGCGCCACGCCGCTCAATCTCGGGCAGACCTTTCTCGAGCTGACCCAGCGGATGATGTCGAGCCCGCATGCGCTCATGGAGGCGCAGTTCGGGCTCTGGCAGGACTACATGCGGCTCTGGCAGACGACGACGCAGCGGATGCTCGGCCACGAGAGCGACCCGGTGATCGCACCCGAGAAGGGTGACCGGCGGTTTCGCGATGCCGCCTGGAACGACAACATCCTCTTCGACTACATCAAGCAGTCCTACCTCCTGAGCTCGCGCTACATCCTCGAGGCCGCCGGCGAGGATCGCGGCATGGACCCGAAGGAGCAGCAGAAGGTCGAGTTCTACACGCGGCAGTTCGTCGATGCCCTGGCCCCGTCGAACTTCGTCATGACCAATCCGGAGGTGCTGCGCGCGACCATCGACAGCCGCGGCGAGAACCTGCTGCGCGGCCTCAAGCACATGCTCGAGGATCTCGAGCGCGGCAAGGGCCGCCTCTCGATCCGGATGACCGATCTCGATGCCTTCGAGGTCGGCCGGAACATCGCCACGACGCCCGGCAAGGTGGTCTTCCAGAACGAGCTGATGCAGCTCCTGCAATACGCGCCGACGACGGAGACGGTGCACAAGCGGCCGCTGCTGATCGTGCCGCCCTGGATCAACAAGTTCTACATCCTCGACCTGCAGCCCAAGAACAGCTTCATCCGCTTCGCGGTCGAGCAGGGCTTCACCGTGTTCGTCATCTCCTGGGTCAACCCGGACGAGGCGCTCAGCCACAAGACCTTCGAGAGCTACATGCTGGAGGGGCCCCTGGCGGCGCTCGACGCGATCGAGCAGGCCACCGGCGAGCGCGACGTCACCGCCATCGGCTACTGCCTCGGCGGCACGCTGATGGCGGCGACGCAGTCCTATCTGGCGGCCAGGAAGGACAACCGGATCAAGGCGCTGACCCTGTTCACGGCACTGCTCGACTTCACCGACCCGGGCGAGCTCGGCGTCTTCATCGACGAGGAGCAGCTCGCGGCCATCGAGGACAAGATGGCCAAGCGCGGCTATCTCGACGGTGCCGAGATGGCGACGACGTTCAACATGCTGCGCGCCAACGACCTGATCTGGTCGTTCGTCGTCAACAACTACCTGCTCGGCAAGGAGCCGTTCCCGTTCGACCTGCTCTACTGGAACAGCGACAGCACGCGCATGCCGGCGGCCATGCACAATTTCTATCTCCGCCGCTTCTATCACGAGAACCTGCTGGTCGAGCCGGGCGGCATCGAGCTCGGCGGCGTGCCGATCGACCTCGGGCGGGTGCGCCTGCCGGTCTACTGGGTCTCGACCCGCGAGGACCACATCGCCCCCTGGAAGAGCACCTACCAGTCGACGCAGATCTTCAAGGGTCCGAAGAAGTTCGTCTTGGCCGGCTCCGGCCACATCGCCGGCGTCATCAACCCGCCGGCTTCGGGCAAGTACGGCTACTGGCTGAACGACGAGCTGCCGCCGGCGCCGGAGGACTGGCTGGCCGGGGCGGAGCACCGCGAGGGCTCGTGGTGGGAGGACTGGGCGGCCTGGAACGCGTCCAAGGCCGGTGCCCGGGTGCCGGCGCGCGTGCCCGGCGAGGGCGGGCTCTCGGCGCTCGAGGACGCACCCGGCAGCTATGTGAAGGTGCGCGCCGTCTGAGCCGGCACGGTCCGGGCCAGCACCGCTCAGCCGGCGAGCTGGGCCAGGGGGACGTCGTCGAGATCGCTGCCGATGCGCACCTCGATCAGCCGGAGCGTTTCGCCGGCGGGGTTGCTCAGGCGATGCGTCTGGCCGCGGGCGGCGGTGACGGCGGCGCCCACGGCGTGCCGGGCAACGCCATCGGCGGACTCCAGCGCGAGCTCGCCCCCCACCACGGTCCAGTGCTCGTCGCGCCCGGCGTGGCGCTGGCGGTCGAGCGCAGCACCCGGGTCGATCTCCACCTCGCGAACCATGTAGCCCGGCCCGGCCGCGAGGACGGTGAAGGCGCCCCAGGGACGCACCTCGCGCGCATGGACCAGGGCCTCGGGCCGGCCGGCCTCGACCAGCCGGGCGACCAGCGCCTTGACCGCATCGGCATCGGCCTTGGGTGCCACCATGACGGCATCGGCGGTCTCGATCACCGCGAGGTCGTCGACGCCGGCGACCGCCACCAGGCGATGCTCGGCCCGGATCAGATTGCCGCGACCGCCGGCCACGACCACGTCGCCGCGCAAGGCGTTGCCAGCCGGATCCTTGGGCATGATCTCCCAGATCGCCTGCCACGACCCGACATCCGACCAGCCGGGGTCGCAGGGCACGACGGCGACGCGCTGCGAGCGCTCCATCACCGCCTTGTCGATCGGCAGGGACGGCACCCGGCCGAAACGCTCCGGATCGATCGTGTGGGGAACCGTGCCGGCAGCGCTCATGGCGTCCCGGGTGGCGGCCAGGATGTCGGGCGCATGCGCCTCCAGCTCCTCCAGGATGGTGGAGGCTCGCATCAGGAACATGCCGCTGTTCCAGAGGTGGTCGCCGGCCGCCAGCATCGCCTCGGCGACCGAGAGGTTCGGCTTCTCGACAAAGCGTCGGACGCCACGCACGCCCGGCAGATCCAGCGGATCGCCCTGGGCGATGTAGCCGAACCCGGTCTCCGGCCGCGTCGGCTCGATGCCGAAGGTGACGAGATGGCCGGCCCGGGCCGCGGCCGCGCCGGCGACCACGGCCGCCCTGAGCGGCGCCGGGTCGGCAATCAGGTGATCCGACGGGCAGATCCAGAGAAGCGCCTCGCCGCCCCAGGCATCACGGGCATAGAGCGCTGCCAGCGCCACCGCCGCCGCGGTGTTGCGCGGCGCCGGCTCGAGCAGGAGATGGGTGGCCAGAGCGGGATCGACCAGGGCGAGCTGACGGCGAACGAGGATGGCCTGCCCCGCCGCCGCGACGGTCAGGAACCGGCCGGGCGATGCCAGCGCCAGCAAACGGGATGCCGTCGCCTGGAGCAGCGAGCTCTCGCCGGTCAGCTCGACCAGATGCTTCGGAAAGGCGGCACGGCTCACCGGCCAGAGGCGGGTTCCCGAGCCGCCGGCGAGGATGACCGGGACGAGATCCGCAAGGGCGCCTGATCGCACGAAGATCTCCCGTCTGCGCCGCCGCGACCGCGCGGCGTTGAAGCGACGGACCTTCTACCACGCGACACGGCCTGCGAAACCCGTCTATCGGCCGCACCGGCCGTGCCCTGAGCACGCCCTTGTTAACCCTTTCGACATTTCGGCGTGGCAGACTCGGGCAAGATCGAGTTCGAGAGCGGGCAGGAGCCTTCAGATGCGGGATGCCGAGGAGCGGCAGGCCACCAGTCGTTTTGCCGAGCAGGCGCTGGCGACGATGCGGTCGTACGCCATTCCGCCGACACCGGAGAATTTCGCCGTGTGGTACCTGCATCATGCCGGCCGCCTGCCGGGCCTGAGCCGGGCGATCGAGCGGCTCGAGGAGCGGCGCACCGGCGTCACGGCGGACGAGACGGCAGCGCTCCACCGGTCGTTCTGCGCCGCGGCCGATCATGCCGGCGAGGTCCAGGCGGCCGGCGAACGGGTCGGCGAGCTGGTCGACGAGGTCAGTCGCCGGCTCGATGTCGCGAGCGCGCACACGCGCGACTACGGCGAGCGGCTGACCACGATCGGCAACGGCCTGAGCACGACCGTCGACCCGGGGCAGCTCGTCGCCATGGTGCGCGAGCTGGAGCGGCAGACCGAGCTGATGAACGAGCGTGTGCGCACCCTGCAGCGCGAGCTCAACCAGAACAGCGACGAGATCGAGAACCTGAAGGGTGACCTCGCCAGCGCGCGCGAGGCGGCGAGCACCGATCCCCTGACGGGCATCGGCAATCGCAAGCTGTTCGACGAGGCCTTCGCCTGGGAGACGCAGCAGGCCGCGACGTCGGGCGAGCCCCTGGCCTTGCTGGTCGCCGACATCGACCACTTCAAGGCGTTCAACGACGCCCACGGCCACCAGATCGGCGACATCGTGCTGAAGCTGGTGGCCGATCGGCTGAAGCGCTCGGTCAAGGGCCGCGACACCGTCGCCCGCTATGGCGGCGAGGAGTTCGCCGTCCTCCTGCCGCGCACCGCGCTCGCCGACGCCGCCGCGGTCGCGGAGCAGCTCCGCGGCGAGATCGCGAAGAGCCGGCTGGTGATGCGCAACCGCGGACAGGAGCTCGGCAAGGTGACGCTGTCGATCGGTGTGGCGCTCTACCGGTCGGGCGAGTCCACCGACACCTGCTTCGAGCGCGCCGACCAGGCCCTCTATGCCGCGAAGCACGCCGGTCGCAACCGGGTCATGGTCGAGGGCGTGCTCGAGACTGCGGCGGCCTGAGGGGTCGCGTCCGGGCCGCGCTGCCCGCTGCTCGCCGGTGCCGATCGACCGGGCGTGCTTCCGGCTGCAGCCCTTTCCGCTGTCGGTGGAACATGCAGAACGATGCCAGGCGATCATGCCTGATGACGGATCGCGGCCGGCGGCCCTCGCCGTCGCGCCCGCCGCTGGCCTGTGGAACGTCGAGGCCAGCCGTTCGGTCGTCGCGCGACGGGCATCTCCCGGCACCGGTCGAGCGCGATCCGCGGTCTGCCGCTTGACGGGCGTCGCGTCGCATAGCAGACCCGTCTGCCAGCAACCCCTGCCGTCGCTGCCGGCGGTTGCGGTGGCGAGGCGGCGGCGGCAAGACCGTCGTCGCAATCGGGAGGCCGAACTTGACGCCAACGGGCTTTCGCACCGGTGCGCATCCGCCGGCTTCGGCTTACGAGCGGGATCTCGACCGCACGGCCGCCAACCATGCGCCGTTGACGCCCCTGACTTTCCTCGAGCGGACCGCCAGCGTCTATCCCGAGCATGTCGCCGTGGTGCACGGCCCGACCCGCCACACCTATGCCGAGCTGAACGATCGCTGCCGCCGGCTCGCCGCCGGGCTCGCCGGGCTCGGCGTGGCGCCGGGCGATACCGTGGCGATCATGGCGCCGAACATTCCGCCCTTGCTCGAGGCGCATTACGGCGTGCCGATGGCGGGAGCGGTGCTCAACGCCCTGAACTACCGGCTCGATGCCGCATCGATCGCCTTCATTCTGGAGCACGGCGAGGCCACCGTCCTGCTCGCCGACAGCGAGTTCGCGCCGGTCCTGCGCGAGGCGCTGGCGCAGACGACCCGGTCGATCCAGGTCGTCGACATCCAGGATGACGCGTTTCGGGGCCAGCACGAGCGCCTCGGCTCGCTGACCTACGAGGAGCTGCTGGCCCGCGCGGATCCGGCCTTCGTGCCCTATCTGCCGGCGGACGAATGGCAGGCGATCGCGCTCAACTACACCTCGGGCACGACCGGCAACCCGAAGGGCGTCGTCTACCATCACCGGGGTGCCCATCTGAACGCGGTCGGCAATGTCCTGGTCTGGGGCATGGGCCATCATCCGGTCTATCTCTGGACCCTGCCGATGTTCCACTGCAACGGCTGGTGCTTCCCCTGGACCATCGTCCTGCAGGCCGGGACGCATGTCTGCCTGCGTCGGGTCGAGGCCGGCACCATCTTCGCGGCGCTGGCGGAGGAGCGGGTCACGCATCTCTGCGGTGCGCCGGTCATCATGGGCATGCTGGTCAATGCGCCGGCGGCCGAGCGCCGGCCGTTCGCGCAAACCGTGCGGATGATGACCGCGGCGAGCGCGCCGCCGGCCGCGGTGCTGGAGAAGGTCGAAGCACTCGGCATCGAGGTGACCCATGTCTACGGCCTGACGGAGGTCTACGGGCCGGCCACGGTCTGCGCCTTCCACGAAGCCTGGCGCGAGCTCCCGGCGGCCGAGCGGGCATCGCGCCTCGCCCGCCAGGGTGTGCGCTACCCGGTGCTCGAGGGCCTCGAGGTCATGGACCCGGCGACGATGGAGCCGGTGCCGGCCGATGGGGCGACGATCGGCGAGATCATGATGCGTGGCCACGATGTCATGAAGGGCTACCTCAAGAATCCCGAGGCGAACGCCACCGCCTTCGCCGGCGGCTGGTTCCATACCGGCGATCTCGCCGTCAGCCATCCCGACGGCTATGTGGAGATCAGGGACCGGTCGAAGGACATCATCATCTCGGGCGGCGAGAACATCTCGTCGATCGAGGTCGAGGGCGCTCTTTATCGTCATCCCGATGTGCTGGAGGCAGCCGTGGTCGCCCGCCCGGACGAAACATGGGGCGAAAGCCCCTGCGCCTTCGTCACGCTGCGCGATGGCTCGACAGTGACGGCAGCCGACATCATCGCGCATTGCCGCCGCGAGCTCGCGCATTTCAAGGCGCCAAGGACCATTGTCTTCGGGCCGCTGCCCAAGACCTCGACCGGCAAGGTGCAGAAGTTCCAATTGCGCGAGCGGGCTCGCTCGCTCGACACACAGGATTGAGGAAGGGAATCGCCATGGACGCCGAGCTCGCAGCAGCACGGGCGCTGCCCCGGGATCCCGACCGGGCCACGCTGGTCGGCCGCGCCTGGCTGCCGGGCGAGCCCGGCGGGCCGAGTGTCGTCACGGTGCGGGGCGGCGAGGTCCACGACCTGACGCGGCTGGCCCCGACCATGGCGGATCTGATCAATGCTCCCGATCCCGTGGCCCTGGCACGGGACGAACGCGCCGTTCGCGTCGGCCCGCTGACGGCATTGCTCGAGGCCAGCCACGCCGACCGCGTTTCGGAGCGGGCGGCGCATCTCCTCGCACCGACCGACCTCTCCGCGCACAAGGCGGCCGGGGTCACCTTCGTCAAGAGCATGCTCGAGCGCGTGGTGGAGGAGGCGACGCGCGGCGATCCCGACGCCGCGGCCGCGGCGCGCGCCCGGATCGAGGGCCTGATCGGCGGCAACCTCACGGCCATCGTGCCAGGCTCCGAGGCGGCGGCGAAGCTGAAGGCGCACCTCATCGAGGCCGGCGCCTGGTCGCCCTATCTCGAGGTCGGGATCGGCGTGGACGCGGAGATCTTCACCAAGGCGCAACCGATGAGCGCCGTCGGCACCGGGGCCGAGATCGGCATCCACCCGCGCTCCCAATGGAACAATCCCGAGCCCGAGGTGGTGCTGGTGATCGCCAACGATGGGCGCATCGTCGGCGCGACGCTCGGCAACGATGTCAACCTGCGCGATTTCGAGGGGCGCAGCGCCCTCCTGCTCGGCAAGGCCAAGGACAACAACGCCGCCTGCGCCATCGGCCCGCTCATCCGTCTCGTCGACGACCGCTTCACGGTCGACACGATCCGCGGCCTCGTCGTCGCGCTCGAGGTCAGGGGCACCGACGGCTTCGTCCTCCAGGGCTCGAGCTCGATGCGCGAGATCAGCCGCGACATCGAGAACCTCGTCGGGCACCTGATGGGCGGCACCCATCAATACCCCGACGGGGCGGTGCTCTTCTGCGGCACGATGTTCGCGCCGGTCGAGGACCGCGACGTGCCGGGGCACGGCTTCACCCACAAGCTCGGCGACGTCGTCTGCATCGCGACCCCGGAGCTCGGCTGCCTGGTCAACCGGATCAACCACGCCGACAAGGCGCCACCCTGGACCTTTGGTGCCCGCCAGCTCCTGCACAACCTGCACGCGCGCGGCCTGCTCTGAGCACAGCAGCAACGAAAAGGCCGGCGCCCCGTCGGGCACCGGCCTTCCCCTTCCTTCGGCGCACGCCCCCGCCCGGCTCGTCCGCCGACAGCGGGGGCCGAGTCGCGTAGCGTCAGTTCATCGCCATTCCGGGTGGCGCGGATTGGTCCTCGCCGTCATGCTGCAGCCTCTCGATCGCTTCCTTCAAGCGCAGCTTCTCCCGCTTGAGCTTCACCAGCACCGTGCTGTCGGGGAGCGGCCGGTGCTGCTCCTCGTCGATCTGCTCCTCCAGACGGGCGTGCTTGGCGCGAAGGCTGTCGACGTGCTCATGCAGTGACATGGTCGGGAAAACCCCCCTCTTCTGGCCTGTGGGAGCACCACTCTAGAGAAACCTCTCGGTGGCCAGCAAGAGAAATCCGTTGCGTCGTTCCGCCAGACGTGTATGTTGCGCGGTTTTCCATCGCTGGCGGTTGAATTCAATTGTTGGTTGATCGATCAAGCTTTTGAATCTCTAGGACAAATCGGGTTGAAAGGGGCGGCGCGGCGCTTCGGCCGGAGCGAGGCGACCCCCGCTGCGAACGTCTCGAGCACTGGCTCGGGCAGCGCTCGGCCGGGATAGAGCGCCTCGAGGTTCGCCCTGAACAGGTCGGGGCCGCTCGCTTCGGGCGCGGGATGGCGGCTCTCGACCAGGGCGGCGAGGCGAAGCTGCTCCAGCCGCTCGAGATCCAGCTCGAGCGCGCGCAGCCGGCGCTCGGGGGCTGCGGCGAGGTCGCCCAGCGCCGTCATCTCCGGCCAGCCCCGCAGGCCGCGCCGGGCCGCGCGACAAGGCTGCATGACCGTCGCCTGATAGCCCTCGCCGAGCGACCGCAGTCGAGCCGCGAGATCAGGCGCGAGCTTGGTGCCCCGGGAAGCGGTCCAGGCGGCGAGCAGAACGAGGTTGACGTCCAGACCGAAATCGTCCTGCAGCATCAGGCAGATGGCCTCGATGCCCGGTCGCGCGTAGAGCGCCAGGGAGAAATCCCAGAATGCGCAGTCGGGCCAGGCAGTGGCACCGGTCACGGGGTGAGCCGATGCACGGCAGCACCGAGCAGGCCGATCCGCTCGGTGGTGACGAGGCGCACCGGCACATGGGCGAGAAAGGCGCCGAGCCTGCCCTTCGCCTCGAACGCGCGGCGAAAGCCCGCTCGATCGAAGAGCGGGCCGAGCTTCGGGCAGAGACCGCCCGAGACATAGACGCCGCCCTTGGCGCAGAAGGTCAGCGCCAGATCGCCGGCGGCGGCACCCAGCATGGCGCTGAAGCGCTGGAGGGCCGCGACTGAGACGGGGCAACTGCCGTCGCGTGCGGCCCGGGTCACAGCTTCGGGGCTCGTCGCCGCGAGCTCGCTCGAGGTGAGCGCCGCGAGCGACTCGGCCAGAGCCAGAAGACCCGGCCCCGAAAGCAGCCGCTCGTTGGAGACGTGCCCGTGCCGGGCCCGCAGATGGCGAAGCAGCTCGATCTCCTGGTCGTCCTGCGGCGCAAACGAGACGTGCCCTGCCTCGCTCGCCACGACGATCGGGCCATCCGGCCCCGGCACCAGCGCCGCGGCACCGAGCCCGGTGCCCGGGCCGATCACGGCAATGGGCCAGTCGGGATCCGCCTCGCCACCACCGATCGCAACGCTGTCGGCGGGACCCAGATACGGGATTGCCGCGGCCTGGGCGGCGAAATCGTTGATCACGACCAGCCTGGCGATGCCGAGCTCGGCCTGGAGCTGGTCGCGGGTGAAGGTCCACGGGCTGTTGGTGAAGCGGATCGTCTCGGCGTCGACCGGCGTGGCCACCGCGATGACCGCCTCGTCGATCGACCCTGGCGGCTCGAACAGGGCCGCCAGATAAGCCTTGGCGGCTTCACCGGGCCCGGCATGCGCCGCCACGGCCAGGCGTCGCTCGCGGCTCGGCATGCCCACTGCGTCGGTCAGCGCGAACCGGGCATTGGTGCCGCCGATATCCGCAATCAGCCTCGTCATCCTGGCATCCTTTCGCCCTAACCTGCCGAGGCGGACAGCCCCGCGTCAAGCGGCGCCACGCAACGAAGCGGCTGTCTCCGGCTCCCGCATATGCTATGAGAATGGCGCCGCGATCTGACGGTGTGGATGGCGATGCGCAAACCCGGGGATCACAACGAGATCGATACGAGGCTCGCCAGCCTGCGCGCGGCGCATCGCGCGCTCGACTGCCGCATCGGCCAGCTCACCGACGAGAGCTTCGTCGATCAGGTGGCGTTGCAGCGGCTGAAGAAGCAGAAGCTGATCCTCAAGGACCGCATCTCGCAGCTCGAGAGCGACCGCTACCCCGACATCATCGCCTGAAGCGCGTGACATGGCCCATCTTGCGGCCCGGACGTGCCTCGCGCTTGCCGTAGAGGTGGAGGCAGGCACCCGGCTCCGCCAGGATCGCCGGCCAGGCGTCGATCGCATCGCCCAGGAGGTTCTGCATCACGCAAGGCGCCAGCGGCGTGGTGTCGCCGAGCGGCAGGTCGAGGATCGCCCGCACCTGCTGCTCGAACTGGCTGACCGTGCAGCCGTCGATGGTCCAGTGCCCCGAATTGTGCGGGCGCGGGGCGAGCTCGTTGACGAGGAGGCGACCCCCGGGCTCGAGGAACATCTCGACGGCGAGCAGGCCCTCGAGGCGAAGGGCGGCGGCGATCCGCTCGGCGATGTCGATCGCCGAGCGGGCGACGGATCCCGGCAGCTCGGCCGGGGCGATGGTCTCGACGAGGATCTGCGCCTGGTGGCGGTTCTCGACCGGCGGGAAGCAGCGCATCTCGCCGTTCGGGCGACGGGCGACGATCACCGAGAGCTCGCGCTCGAACGGCACGAAGGCCTCGAGGATCAGGGCTTCGCCACCCAGCCGGGTAAAGGCGTCCGCCGAGCGGCTCTCGGGCCCGAGCACCTCCTGCCCCTTGCCGTCATAGCCGAAGCGCCGGGTCTTGAGCACCGCCCGGGGACCGAGCTGGTCGAGGCCGGCCATGAGCGCATCGACATCGTCGACCCGGGCGAACGGCGCCACGGGCACGTCCAGGCCGGCGACGAAGGACTTCTCCAGGAGGCGGTCCTGGGTGATGCGCAGCACCTCGGCTCCCGGCCGCATCGGCTTCTGCGCGGCGATGGCGGCGAGGGCCGAGACCGGCACGTTCTCCCATTCGAGGGTGACGACATCGACCACGGCGAGGAATTCGGCGAGCGCCCCGGAGTCGTCGTAACCGGCCTGCCAGTGGCGCCATGCGACGTCGGCGGCCGGTGCCTCGGCCTCCGGCGCGAGCACCGCCGCGCGGCAGCCGAGGCGGGCGGCGGCGAGCGCCGTCATCCGCCCGAGCTGACCGCCGCCGAGCACACCGATCGTGGCACCCGGGGCGAGGCTCATGCCGGGCCTGCGGGCTGGACATCCGCCGGGTCGCCGTCGCTCGGGCGCTCGGCGACCGCCGCCGTCTGCGCGTCCCGGTAGGCCCTGAGCCGCTGCGCCAGCCCGGAATCGGTGGTCGCGAGCATGGCCGCCGCGAGCAGCCCCGCATTGGTCGCCCCGGCGGCACCGATGGCGAGCGTGCCGACCGGCACGCCGGCCGGCATCTGGACGATCGAGAGCAGGCTGTCGAGGCCGCTGAGCGCCCGGCTCTCGACGGGCACGCCGAGCACCGGCAAGTCGGTCATCGCCGCCACCATGCCCGGCAGATGGGCCGCCCCGCCGGCCCCGGCGATCACCACCCTGAAGCCCTCCCCCGCGGCGCCGCCGGCGAACGCGACGAGGCGCTCGGGCGTGCGATGCGCCGAGACGATGCGTGTGTCGCAGGCGATGTCGAGCTCGCGCAGGACGGCCACGGCGTGCCGCATGGTCGGCCAGTCGGACTGGCTGCCCATGATGACCGCGACCGGCACGGCACCGCTCATCGGGCCCGCCCTCGCTCAGTCGCCATCGGGGTCGGCATCCGCCACCGTGCCGGGCTGCCTGTCGCCGCCGCGCAAGGCGCCGACCGCGGCGGCGGCGGCCTCGTTCTCGCGCTTGATCTGCAGGTAGATCTCCTCGCGCAGGACCGTGGCGCTCGGCGGGAAGGTGAAGCCGAGCTTGACCGTCTTGCCCTTCAGCTCGACGACCCGGACCTCGATCGCGTTGTTGATGATCACCGCCTCGCCGATCCGCCGCGTCAGATAGAGCATGCCGGCCTCCTGCCTGCGTTCCCGGCCGGGGTGGCGGTCGGGATTTAAGGGTCTGTTAACCGTAAGCCCCTATCGTCGCAAGCGTTCGACCCCTGCAACCGAGCGGAGAACGCCATGGCCGCCCCCCTGCCCGCCCTGTTTCAGCTGCTGTCCGCCCGGGCCGGCTTTCTCCAGGCGCGCCACGCGGTCCTCGCCCAGAACGTCGCCAATGCCGACACGCCACGCTACCAGCCGCAGGATCTGGTCGAGCCCGCCTTCGAAGCGCTGCTGCGGGGCGGCCCGGGCTCGACGCCATCGGTCGCCGTGGCGCGGACGCGATCGGCCCACCTGGCTGGCGCCTCCCCCGGGGCGGCCAGCCCGCGCCAGAGGCCCATCGAAGCCTTCGAGACCGCCCCGGCCGGCAACGCGGTCATCATCGAGGAGCAGATCCGCCTGATGGGCCAGGCGGATCGCGGCTACCAGCTCGCGACGAATCTCTACGGCAAGTATGTCGGCATGATGCGCACCGCCCTGGGCGCCGGCGGCGCCTGACGCGGTATCGGGCCCGCGACAAGAGCCCCCGAGGAGCAGCCATGGATCTCGAGACCTCGATGCGGATCGCCGCCGCCGGGATGCAGGCGCAGTCTGCCCGGTTGCGGGTCACTGCCGAAAATCTCGCCAATGCGCAATCCACGGCGGAGAGCCCGGGCGGCGACCCCTACCAGCGCAAGACCATCAGCTTCGCCAACGCGCTCGATCGGGCGACCGGTGCCCGGCTGGTCGAGGTGCGTCGCTACGGCACCGACCCGGCAGCCTTCGAGCGCCGCTTCGAGCCCTCGCATCCGGCCGCCGACGCCTCGGGATACGTGCTCTACCCGAACGTCAACCCGCTGATCGAGCTCATGGACATGCGCGAGGCCCAGCGGTCCTTCGAGGCCAATCTCACGGCGTTGCAGCAGGCGCGCGGCATGCTGCAACGCACGCTCGACCTCCTGCGTTGAGCCGGATCGCGCCGCGCCACACCGCATCGGCACCTGACCCGCAACCGGAGACGGCACAATGAGCATCGGCGCCGCCAACCAGGCCCTCGCCGCCTATCGCGCCGCGGCCAGCGAGATCGCCGGCGGCAAGCAAGCGACCACGGCCGCAGGCATCGGATCCTTCGACGGCCTGCTCCAGGCCGAGCTGCGGAGCACGCTCGCCACGCTCGAGGCGAGCGAGCAGGCGAGCATCGGCGCGGTCTCCGGCCGGGTCGGCATCCAGCAGGTGGTGGAGGCGATCACCGCCGCCGAGCTCAGCCTGCAGAAGGTGACGGCCGTCCGCGACCGGGTGATCTCGGCGTACCAGGAAATCATCCGGATGCCGATCTGAGCGCGAATGGCGATGCGGATGACGGGAACGGCCCGATGCTGACCGACCTCATGGTGCAGGACGTCGCCCGTCAGGCGATCTGGGTGATGCTGAAGGTCGGCGCTCCCATGATGCTCGTCGCGCTCGTCGTCGGGCTCTGCGTTTCGCTGCTCCAGGCCCTGACCCAGATCCAGGAGATGACGCTCACCTTCGTGCCCAAGATCCTCGCCATGTTCATGACCCTGATGGTCGCGACACCCTTCATGCTGGCGACCCTGGTGGAGTTCACCCAGACGCTGTTCCTGCGAATCGCCGGCGTCGATGCCGGCTGAGCAGCAGGCAGCCGGCGGGCGGCAGGCCGGGCGGCGGCACGTCCCATGAACCCGCTCGACCTGCTCCTCGCCCGCGAGATCACGGTCATCGGCCTCGTCTTCTGCCGGGTCGGTGCCGCCCTCATGGTCCTGCCGGCCTTCGGCGAGCCCTATGTCGTCTCGCGCGTCCGGCTGGGCATCGCGCTTGCCATCGCCCTGCTTGTCGGGCTGCCGATGAGCGGCCGGCTGGTCCTGCCGACGGATGTGGCGGGTCTGACGCTGCTGGTGATCGCCGAGGTGCTCACCGGCCTCCTGATCGGCGCCATCATCCGGCTCGTCATGTTCGCCATCCATTTCGGCGGCTCCCTCGTCGCCATGCAGTCGGGCCTCGCCACGGCCGCGTTCTTCGACCCGCAGGAGGCGACCCAGGGAACCGTGACCGGCAATTTCCTGGCCATCCTGGCCCTCGTCGTCATCGTCGTCAGCGACGCGCACCTGCTCGTCCTGCAGGCGCTGACCACGAGCTTCAGCGTGCTCGAGACGACCGGCAGCCTCGATCTCGCCGGCCTCGTCGAGGTGCTCGTCCGGCTCGGCGGCGAGGCGATCGAGACCGGCCTTCGGATGGCGGCACCCGTCGTGCTCTTCAGCCTGCTGCTCTATCTCCTGCTCGGCGTGCTCAATCGCCTGATGCCGTCCTTCCAGGTGCTGTTCGTCGCCATGCCGCTGCAGATCGTCCTGGCCTTCGGGCTCTTCATGCTGTCGCTCGGCACCGTGGTCGGGCTGGCGACGACCCTGCTGCGCACGACGATGACCTGGCTCGAGCCGGTCTAGGAGCATGGCCGAGGAGCAGGACGACTCCCAGAAAACCGAGGACCCGTCGCAGAAGCGGCTCGACGATGCCCGGGAGAAGGGCCAGACCGCGAGCTCGCGCGAGGTATCGAACCTCCTGCTCATCGGCTCCCTGACCCTCGTGCTGGCCATCGCCCTGCCGGGTGCCATGCGCGATCTGGCCCTGGCGCTGAGCCACTACCTGCGCCACGCCGGCGACCCGACCCTGGGCGCTGCGGCGCTCGGCGGCAGCCTGCGCCGGGCGCTGGCAGCGATGGGCCTGGCCCTGCTGGTGCCGCTCCTGGTCACGATCGTCGCGTCGGTGGCGGCACCGGCCCTGCAGGGTGCCCTAGTCTGGACCGCCCAGAGCATGATGCCCAAGGCCGAGCGGATCTCGCCGATCGCCGGGTTCAAGCGTCTCTTCTCGCTCAAGTCGCTGGTCGAGTTCATCAAGGGTCTCGTCAAGGTCGGCCTGATGACGGTCATCGGCGTCGTCGTGGTCTGGCCGGACCGGCAGCGGCTCGTGGCTTCGGGCCAGCTCGAGATCGCTGCGGCGCTGGTCGTGCTCTGGGAGATGGCGATCCGGGTCAGCGGGGCCATCGCCGCCTGCCTCGTGCTCGTGGCCGGCCTCGACTACGCCTATCAGCGCTTCGAGTTCATGAAGCAGATGCGCATGTCGCGGCGCGATCTGCAGGACGAGCACAAGCAGAGCGACGGCGACCCGGTCGTCAAGCAGCGGCTGCGATCGCTGCGCATGGAGAAGGCGCGGCGGCGGATGATGGCCGAGGTGCCGACCAGCACGGTGGTGATCACCAACCCGACCCATTTCGCCGTCGCGCTCCGCTACGAGCCGGGCGAGACGCCGGCGCCCAAGCTGGTCGCCAAGGGCGTCGACAGCCTGGCCCTGCGCATCCGCGAGCTGGCGCAGGAGCACGACGTGCCGATCATCGAGAGCCCGCCCCTCGCCCGGGCACTGCATCGGTCCGTCGAGCTCGGGGCGCTGATCCCGCAGCAGCACTACCAGGCGGTGGCCGAGATCATCGGCTACGTGATGCGGCTTCGGCAAGCAGGCGGTGGCGTACGCGGGAGCGTCCGATGAGCGGCGGAAATCCGCCGGCTTCAAGGGAGTATTCACCAAGGCATGGCAATCTCGGAGCAGAAACGGCGGGCCTGAAAGGCACCCGTCCCTGTCGGAGGAAATGCCATGCCGCGCTGGCTCCTGGCCATCGTGATGACACTGCTACCGATCGCCGCGGCCGAGGCAACGGTGCCGGTAGCACTGTTCGGAACGGCCGAGTTCCGCGCCGAATCGCTCGCCGCGCTGCCCAAGTGGCGCCAGGTGCTGGAGCGCTCGGCCCTGGAGCAGCCGACCTACGATGCCTGCAGGCTGGATCCGACGGCCTGTCCCAATCGCGGCGTGATGGCCTGGCAGGCATTGCTGCAGGGGCTGCGTGGTGCCCCGCTGCCGGAGCAGGTCAGCAAGGTCAACCGCTTCGTCAACCAGTGGCGCTACCGTTCCGATGCCGCCAATCACGGCAAGTCCGACTACTGGGCGTCGCCGCTCGAGTTCCTGGCGCGCTCCGGCGACTGCGAGGACTACGCGATCGCCAAGTACGTGTCGCTGCGGCAGCTGGGCGTGCCGGCGGCGCGGCTGCGCCTCGTGGTCGTCCAGGACGAGCTCCGCCAGCTCGCCCACGCGGTTCTCGCGGTCTACCTCGACGACACCGCCGTCATTCTCGACAACCTCACCAACGCCGTGCTGCCGCATGAGCGCGTGGCCCACTACGCGCCCTACTACTCGGTCAACGAGACGGCCCGATGGGCGCACGTGGAGAGCAGCCGCCTGATGCTCTCCGCCGTGGACCGGAGCAGCACCACCGCTCCCGCCAGCCGCTGAGGCTCCGGCCCACCGCCAGCCATCAACCCGACAGGATCGGCCGATCGACACCATGTCCCAGCCTTCCACCGAGCCCGCATCCATCGCTCCCGACATTCGCGCGACCCCGCCTCGTCTATGGCGCTTCCTGGTCATCTCGGCCGTGCTCGTCGCCGGCACGCTCGGCCTGGGCCTCGGCCTCGTCGAGCTTCTGGTGCGGAGCCGGGCGACGGTGCTGCAGGGCATGGTCGAGGCACGGCTCGCGGCCCTGGCTTCCAGCCGTGCCGAAAGCCTCGACACCTGGCTCGCTGGCCATGTCGGCCGCGCCGACCGTCTCGCCGCCTCGCCGACCATCCGGCTCTACCTCGCCGAGCAGGTCCACGCCGCCGACGACCCGCGGCTCGCCGCCGCCTTGCTCGAGCAGCGCCCCTACATGCGGCAGGTGCTCGACTCGTTCGTCGATCAGCAGGGACTGGAGGCGGCGCAACTGCTCGGCGCGGATGGCAGCACCGTGGTCGCCGACCGCAACGGCCGGCAAGCGGCCACGAGCGACGAGCCTCGCGCCATTCCGGTTGCCGGCGCCGGCTATCGCCAGCTGCGCCAGCAGGGCGAAAGCCTCCTGCTCGATCTCGTGCAGCCGATCGCACCACCGCTGGACCTCGCCGAAGAGGCAACAGCAGCGCCGGTCGGCGCCCTCGCGGTCACCATCGACGCCACCGCTCGCCTGGCGGCCCTCCTCGAGCATCGGCCCACCGATCTCGAGGGTGAGGAAAGCCGTCTGGTCGTCGAGCTGCAGTCAGGCAGCACCATGCTCGCCCGAAGCGATGCCGGGGAACGTTGGACCGCGATTCCGTTCGGCGGCAGCCTGCCCACACCGGGATGGTCGATGGACCTCGTCGCCACCGCTTCAGTACCCGGCACCGACTGGATCGTCGTGCAATCGATCGACAAGGCGAGCGCCTTCGCCACCCTGGCCGAGTTCCAGCGCACCGCGCGGCTGATCGGGGTTGCCATCTCGCTCGCCGTGGCACTTGCCTGCTGCGCCCTCTGGTGGCTGCGCGAAGCCCGCCACCGTCGGCTCCTGGCCGAGCAGTACCGGGCGCTGGCCGAACGCCTGGCCGCCGCGAACCGCATCCTGACCACCATCACGGATCACGCCGCCGAGCTCGTCGGCCTCAAGGACGCGCAGGGACATTACCGGTTCGTCAATCCCACCTTCGCCCGCCATCTGGCGATGCCGGCGGCGGCGGTGATCGGCCGGACCGACGAGGAGCTTTTTCCGGCCGCGGTGGCCGAGGCGCTCAGGGCCAATGCCGAGGACGCGGCGGCCGGTGGTGCCGCGCCGTCGCTCGAGCTCGAGACCGGCGATCCGGCCCGGCCGTTGCTGCTCGAGGTGACCCAGGCGCCGGTGCCCGGCGCGAGCGTGGGCATCGAGGGCACGGTGCTCATCGGCCGCGACGTCACCGAGCGCGCCCTGGAGCGACGGTTGCGCGAGGAGCTGGCCGGCCAGACCTGCCACGCCTTCATGCGGGCGATCGGCACGGTCGACCCCTATCTCGTCGGCCACGCGGAAGCGGTGCGCGAGGTGGCGCAGGCCATCGGGACGGTGCTCGACCTCGGGGCCGACGAGCGCGCGACGCTCGGCCGTGCCGCCGAGCTCAGCCAGCTCGGCAAGGTCTTCCTGCCGCGCTCGCTCCTGGCCAAGCCCGAGCGCCACACGGAGGCCGACATGGCCCTGATGCGCACCCATATCGACCACACGCTCAGGATCATCGGCAGCATCGACTTCGCCCTGCCGGTCGCTGACGTGCTTGCCGAGATGCACGAGCGGCTCGACGGCACGGGCTATCCGCATGGCCGCTTCGCGGCCGAAATTTCCCTGCCGGGTCGCATCCTGGCGGCCGCGGACGTCTTCTGCGCGCGCATCCGCCCACGCTCCTATCGAGAGGCCGAATCGGCGGAGACGGTGGTCCGCCATCTGCTGGAACAGCACGACCGTTATGACCCGGTGGTCTGCCGGACGCTGGCCGGGCTCCTGCCCCGGCTCGCGCATCTCGCGACGCCGGCGACCGGCGCCCATGAGCCATCTGTCGAGCCAGCCGCAACGCCGCTCGGGCCCGTTGAAGCTCGGCCGGCCCCACGGCGAACCCCTGGTGCCAAGGCAACCGGCGAATTGGCCATGCCGGTCGGTTGATTTGCCGGCCGGCACCGAGCACTGGCGGGCACTCTCGATCGCGACCCTCGCCAGCCGCCGGCAGCCCGCCGTGTCGGCCGGTGAGCGGCGCATGGCGTCCCCGGGTCGTCCATGGTCGGCGCTGCAAACCGGCCGTCGCTCCCTGGCCGGGCAGGCGATGGCCGATGCCCGCGTCGTGGGTGCCTGCTTGTCCGGCGGTGCGCCGCGCGCGACCGCAGGGCGGCGCCGAGGGACTATCGGCTGCCGTCGTTCGGCTCGCGCACGCTGCCGCCCGATCCGGCCGACAATCGCTTCGCCTTGCCGGAGCCGGTCACGACGCCGGCTGCGGCGGCAGGGGCTGAGCCAATTCGCGCCATCGACACTGTCACGGCAGTCGCGCAAGAACCGGCGATCTTCCGGTCCGCGCCCGTCATTTCAAGGTGCAGGCCCATCGAATCCGAGAGGTAGCGAGCATGAGCGACAGCGAGATCCTGACCTTCGACCCACAGGCGCGGACCCTCGAGGGCAAGCGGGGCGTGGTGCTCGGTGTCGCCAACCGGCAGTCGATCGCCTATGGCTGCGCGGCTGCCTTCCGCTTCCTCGGCGCCGAGCTGGCGCTGACCTATCTCAACGAGAAGGCCAGGCCGCATGTCCAGCCAATCGCCGAGGAGCTCGAGGCGCCGATCCTCATGCCCTGCAATGTCGAGCGGGAGGGCGAGCTCGAAGCGGTGTTCGAGGCGGCCGGGAAGCGCTGGGGCAGCATCGACTTCGCGCTCCACTCGATCGCCTTCGCGCCGAAGGAGGATCTGCAGGGCGGCCTGCTCGACTCCTCCGGCCCCGGCTTCGGCCGGGCGATGGACATCTCGTGCCATTCCTTCGTCCGCATGGCGCGCTGCGCCGCCCCGCTGATGACGAATGGCGGCACGCTTTTCGCCATGAGCTATTACGGGGCGGAGAAGGTGGTGCCGCACTACAACGTGATGGGGCCGGTCAAGGCGGCGCTCGAATGCAGCGTGCGCTATCTGGCGCACGAGCTGGGCCCGCGGCGGATCCGCGTCCACGCCATCTCGCCCGGCCCCATCCGCACGCGCGCGGCCTCGGGGATCAACGAGTTCGAGGAGCTGCTGAATGCGGCCGAGACGCGGGCGCCGAGCAACCGGCTCGTCAGCATCAGGGACGTGGGTGCGGCGACGGCAGCCCTGGCCACGCCGGCAGGCCAGCTGATCACCGGCAACACGATCTATGTCGACGGCGGCTATCACGTGATGGGCTGAGCCATGATGGAGAAGGCGGCAATGACCGAGCGCACGGGTCTCGTCCTGGTGATCAACGCGGGCTCCTCGAGCCTGAAGTTCAGGGTCTTCGAGCCTGCCACCGCCGCCAGCGGGGCCGCGGTCCTCGCCAGCGGGCAGATCGATGGCATCGGCGTCAGGCCGCGCTTCGTCGCCGAGGACGGATCGGGCGAAGAGCTCGCCCGGGTCACCGACATGGCCGTCCTGGATCACGACGGCGCCATCCGACTGCTGATCGAGTGGCTCGGCGAGCGGTTCGGCGGCCGCGGCATCGCCGCCGTCGGCCATCGGGTCGTGCATGGCGGCACCGAGCATGCGGCACCGGTGCTGGTGGACGACCGGGTGATGGCGGAGCTGCGGAAGCTGGTGCCGCTGGCACCCCTGCACCAGCCGCACAATCTCGGCGCCATCGAGGCCGTGGCGGCGGCCTATCCGGGCGTGCCCCAGGTCGCCTGCTTCGACACGGCCTTCCATCGCGGCCACCCCTGGGTCGCCGATACCTTCGCGCTGCCGCGGCACTTCTACGACGAGGGCCTGCGCCGCTACGGCTTCCACGGCCTGTCCTACGAATACATCGCCCGCGAGCTGGCGCGGACGGCACCGGCCCTCGCCGCCGGGCGGGTGGTCGTGGCGCATCTCGGCAACGGGGCGAGCTGCTGCGCCATGCTGGCCGGAAGAAGCATCGACAGCTCCATGGGCTTCACCGCCCTCGACGGGCTGCCGATGGGCACCCGCACGGGCCAGATCGACCCCGGCGTCCTGCTCCATCTGATCGACGAGCGGGGCTTCGACACCGCTCGGCTCCAGACCCTGCTCTACCACGAGTCCGGCCTCAAGGGGCTCTCGGGCATCAGCAGCGACATGCGCGACCTCGAAGCCAGCGATCGGCCGGAAGCCGAGGAGGCGATCGCCTATTTCGCCTACCGGGCCAGGTGCCAGATCGCTGCCCAAGCGGCAGCGCTCGAAGGGCTCGACGGCCTCGTCTTCACGGCCGGCATCGGCGAGCACGGTCATGGCGTCCGGGCCAGGATCTGCCGGGGCCTCGCCTGGCTCGGCATCGAGCTCGACGAGGCGGCAAATGCCGAGGGAGCCACGATCGTCTCCACCGCGAAGAGCGCGGTCGAGGTGCGCGTCGTGCCGACCGACGAGGAACGCATGATCGCGCTCCACGCGCTCGGCGTGCTCGAGCGCTCCTGACGGAAACGGGGCCGAATGGTGCATCGGCGCGCGGATCAACGCCCCTGCCGACAGCCGACCGGGCGTCAGGGAGCGTTTTCTGGCGATGTTCCCAGCACAGGCGAGCTGCCGAGCGCGGCCGGCGCCGGCTCGTTCGGCATTTCTCGATCTTCTGTTGGTTCTTACGGCGGCGCGGCCTCGGCGAGAGGCAAGATCACCTTCATTCCCAAAGGCTGGCGGGGCCGCGGGCTCGTTGGCTCGCGCCCGGGTTCGATCGCCAGCCCGGCGGATTCGCCCGTCACGGGATGCTGCAGGATATGCAACATGCCGACGGCGAATGTCGCGCCCGATGCACCAGTCGTCACAGCAATGATGCACCATACGCGACGATCCGGGCCCCGGGGAGCCGTCTGTTGCATGGGTCGCATCAGCGGCGTCCGGCTCGAGGCGGCGCCGCGAGCCTCGCGGAAAAACGCCGACGCGACAGCGGCCACCCCTCGGGCCGACCGGACCATTGCAGCTGACGGAGAGGATCCATGACCGACGAGCGCCAGAGCGGGCGAGAGAAAAGCTGGGTCGAGGCGGAGCTCATGGACAGCTTCGACGAAGAGCTCGAGATGGAGATCGACGACGAGCGGATCGCCCGCGAGCTGCGCTCGATCACCGACCACGAGCACAAGTCGAGCGTCGAGCGGCGCACCTATTTCCTCGAGCTCTTCCGGCTGCAGGCGGAGCTGATCAGGCTGCAGGACTGGGTGGCGCATACCGGCTACAAGCTCGTGGTGCTGTTCGAGGGGCGCGATTCGGCCGGCAAGGGCGGGGTGATCAAGCGCATCACGCAGCGGCTCAACCCCCGGGTCTGCCGTGTCGTCGCCCTGCCGGCGCCGACCGAGCGCGAGCGGACGCAGTGGTATTTCCAGCGCTACGTGCCGCATCTGCCGGCCGGCGGCGAGATCGTCCTCTTCGACCGTTCCTGGTACAACCGCGCCGGGGTCGAGCGGGTGATGGGCTTCGCCAGCGAGGCGCAGGTCCAGGAATTCTTCACCGACGTGCCCGAGTTCGAGCGCATGCTGGTCCGCTCGGGCATCAAGCTGGTCAAGTACTGGTTCTCGATCACCGACCAGGAGCAGCAGCTCCGCTTCCTCATGCGCATCCACGACCCCATGAAGCAGTGGAAGCTGAGCCCGATGGACCTCGAATCACGAGTCCGCTGGGAGGCCTACACCAAGGCCAAGGAGGAGATGCTGGAGCGCACCAACATACCGGAGGCGCCCTGGTCGATCGTCGCCGGCAACGACAAGAAGCAGGCCCGGCTCAACTGCATCCACCACCTCCTCCGGCAGGTGCCCTACGGCGACGTGCCGCACGACCCGATCAACCTGCCCGACCGGGTCTTCAACCCGGACTACGAACGCAAGGTCCTGCCGGACGCGCTCTACGTGCCGGAGGTGTACTGAGGCCGGTCGCCGCGAGGCTTCGGGACCCTCATTCCAGAGCTGCGTCGTGATCTGCGGTCGTCGGGCATCCTGACACCCTTAGGACTCAACTCGGACAACCGTCCCGATGCCCGACCGCCGCTGCGGCCGCCGCACCTGCCGGCCCGTGGCCGCGGAGCAGGCGGCAGTCGCGGCGGGTTCGGTAGTGGTCTGGGCGGCAGCGGTGGGCTGGGTCGAGGCGGCGGGCGCGGGTAGGCGGCTGTCATACAGCAGCGTGGATCGCTGATGAAGCCGGGGTGCCGCGCCGCCGCCGACGCGCTTCATGCGGTCGTAAAGTGTCCTCGTATCTTCTCAAATGGGCTGAATACGGTGACTGTCTGGACGAGATGGCCTTGGCTCGGCAGCTGCCGGGCCTGTCCATCTTGTCAGCCCGCCGCGCAACGCCTAAGCAGGCGGCGCCCGGCGGCTTGCCGGGCGTTTTTGCGCCATGGCACCACATGACCTGGGGAACGCGATGCCGAGGACGCGGCTCGAGAAGAAACTGGCTCGAATCCGGAAGGACCCCTCGGGTGCGAAGGATTTTCTCATCTGTGACGCCAAGGACGGCGACATGGGTGGCGGCATTCCGATGCCGGGCGTGGCGCGGGATGCGAAGGGCAGGTCGACGGGGCGATTCAAGTCGCGCTTCGATCATCTGGCGCAGGTGGAGGCGCTGGTCGAGCAGGATATTCTCGACATGGTGCTGCTCTCGGTCGGCAATCTCGACCATCTGAAGCGCAGGGGCGTGTTCGAGAAGAGCCGGGTCGGCACCGCTATCCGGGCCAACGACACGACCGACATCTGGGGTGCCCGGCACAGCCGCTACAAGCAGCAGCCGTCGCTGCCGCATCGGACGGCTTCGGTGGCGCATGCCAAAGCACTCTGCGATCTCGGCCTCTACTCGATCACCTTTATGAACGACGCGGCGATCGACGCCGCCGCGGGTGCGGAGTACCGGGCTTTCCGGCACGAGTGCGAGGAGCACGGCTTCAAGCACTTCCTCGAGGTCTTCAACCCGAATGTCGGCATGGACAAGGCGACGGCGGTCGAGATCGGCGAGTTCGTCAACGACAACATCGTCCGCGTCTTCGCGGCGGTGCCCGACGCCCAGCGGCCCGAGTTCCTGAAGATCGTCTACAACGGGCCGAAGGCGCTCGAGGAGCTGGTCAATTACGACCCGACCCTGATCGTCGGCATTCTCGGCGGCGGGGCGGGGACGACGCGCGACACGTTCGAGCTCCTGAAGGCCTCGCAGAAGGGCGGGGCGCGGGTCGTGCTCTTCGGCCGCAAGATCAACCTGGCCGAGCATCCCCTGGCGCTGGTGGCCCTGATGCGCCGGCTGGTCGAGGGCGAGGTCGGCCCCGAGGAGGCGGTGCGCGCCTATCACGGCGAGCTGGCCAGGGCGAAGATCAAGCCGGTCCGGGCGCTCGAGCAGGACCTCGAGGTCACCGAGGCGGTGCTGAAATAGCCTTCTGCGCCGCCTCGTGCAGGGCGCGCACGGTCGGGTAGGCCTTGCTGTAGACCTCGCGCACGAGGCGGTCGTAGAGCCCGGCCATCGCCGCGTCCGGCGTGACCTCGCGCTCGGGCGGGCGCATCGCCTCCAGGCTCGCCTCGAGGGTCGGGTAGAGCCCGGCTCCGAGGCCGGCGAGGAGTGCTGCACCGGCGGCGACACCGTCGGGCAGGTCGACGACGCTGAGCGGGCGACCGGCGACGGCGCTCCTGATCGACATGTAGAGGGGGTTGCGGGTCAGCCCGCCGATGATCCGGACCTCGCGCGGCGGGTCGGCAGGCAGGAGCCGCAGCATGCCTTCGACGCAGAGGCGCGAATCCGCGGCGATGCCCTCGAGCACGGCGCGAAAGAGGCAGCCGTGGGTGACGTCGGTGCTGAGGCCGAGAAAGGCGCCCCGCGCGTGGCCGTCGATATGCGGCGGGGTGCCGAGGCGGAGCTGCGGCAGGAAGAGGGCGCCGAGGCTGCCGGGCGGGGCGGCGGCGGCCTCGGCGACGAGGGTGGCGTAGTCGGCACCCTCGGCCCCCGCCCCGGCACCCAGCGTGCGGCGGAACCACTCGATCGCGCCGCCGGCGGTGAAGACCCCGCCGATGACATAGTAGACGGGCTCGTCGACCCACATCAGACCCTGGGCATAGCCGACCCGGCCGAGGGCGGGGTCCTTTCCCGGTGTGTCGCGGCCCATCAGGATCGCCTCGGTGGTGCCGGTCGAGAGCAGCATGACGCCGGGCCGCATGGCGTCGGCGGCGACCGAGCCGACCATGTGGTCGTGGCCGCCGGCCGCCACGACGCAATGGCGGGGCAGGCCGGTGGCGCGGGCCGCTTCCGCCTGCACCTTGCCGACCCTTTGGCCGCTGCGCACCAGGGGCGCCATCAGGGATGCGTCGACGCCGACCGCCTCCAGCACCTCCGTCGACCATCGCTGCGTGCCGAGATCGAGGGCGAAGGTGCGGCTGGCGAGGCTGTAGTCGGTCGCCATCTCGCCCGAGAGGCGCCAGGCGAGATAGTCGGCGGCGTTCAGCCACTGGACCGTGCGGGCGAAGCTGTCCGGGCGGTGGTGCTTGTGCCAGAGGAGCTTGCAGAGGCCGAAGATGGGCTCGGGGGCGAGGCCGGAGATCTCGAAGAGGCGATCCGGGCCGACGCGCTCCTCGATCAGCGCCAGCTCGGCGCGGGCGCGCTTGTCGAACCAGGCGATGGCGGGGCCGGTGGCTGCGCCGGAGCCGTCGAGCGGCACGCCGGTCTCGGCCATGCTGGCGACGGCGACACCCTGGATGCGGTCGGGGTCGTCGAGCTGGTTGACGGCCCGGCGAATGGCGCTGGCCGCCACCTCCCAGAGCGTTTCGGCCGCGTACTCGGCCCATTCCGGCCGCGGATGCTCGATTCGCGTGGGCTCGCTCGCCTCGGCGACGACGCAGCCGGCGAGGTCGATGATGATGGCCTTGGTGTTGGTGGTGCCGGCATCGACGCCGACGAGCAGCGGCCCGCCCCGGCCCAATTCTGGATTGCTCAAGTGTTCCCCCGATGCGTGACACGCCGTCGCAAAGGGTAGCGGATGGCCACGGGCTTGCCCACCATACAGGGGGGCGAGCAGGTGGCCAGGGTGTCGTTTCCGGGCCGCCGGCCCGCCCGACTGGCGAACAGATTCAAGCGACCGGGAAAGGCAAGGCCATGAGCAAGAACACGAAGGCGCTCGAGAACCTCCAGCAGGCGCTCTCGATGGAGTTGACCGCGGTGCATCAGTACCTCATGCACGCGCATGTGCTGGACGATTGGGGCCTCGACCGGCTGGCGGCGAAGATGCGCGAGGAGATGCAGGAGGAGCTCGGCCATGCCGGGGCCTTCATCGACCGGATCCTGTTCCTCAAGGGCGACCCCAGGATCGAGGCGGGCAAGACGCCGCGCCGTGCCACGTCGCTCGAGGAGATGTTCAAGGCCGACCTCGCCGAGGAGCAGGGTGCTATCGCCTTCTACACCGAGGCGGCCGACGCGGCGGCCGAGGAGAGCGATATCGGCACACGCACGCTCTTCGAGCAGACCCTGCTCGACGAGGAGGGCCATTCGGCCTGGCTCGAGCTGCAGCTCGACCTGCTCGAGCGGATGGGCCAGGGCGCCTATATCGCCAAGCACATGTCGGCACCCGGCGATTGACCTCGTCGCCGGCCCCGGTGCCGCTGGCGGCATCGGGGCTCAGGTGCTGCGGCGACGGCGCATGGCCCGGCGGATCAGGATCGGCAGGGCGATCGAGCCGATCAGGAGGCAGCCCAGCAGCACGTTGATGACGATGCCCGGGACGTTGAGGAGGGTCAGGCCGAAGGTGGCGAAGCCGAGGACCAGCACGGCGAGCACGACGCCCGGGATCGAGCCGATGCCGCCGGAGATGGCCACCCCGCCGAGGATCACCATGGTGACCACGTCGAGCTCCCAGCCCAGGGCGATATTGGGCCGGACGACGCCGATGCGGGCGGTGAGCAGCACGCCGGCGAGGCCGGCCATGAGGCCGGAGACGGTGAAGAGCAAGAAGCGGATGCGATCGACCCGGATGCCGGAGAACCGGGCGGCCACGGGATTGGCGCCGATGGCGAAGAGCCGGCGCCCGGTGGCGGTCAGATGCAGGACGATGCCGAAGACGACCGCCAAAGCGAGGAAGAGCACGAAGGAGAGCGGGGTCGGCGGGTCGGCCAGGAAATAGGTCTGCTGCAGGTCGAGGAAGGGCTGCGGGAAGGCGGTGAGCGCCTGATCGCCGAGCGAAACCTGGGCGATGCCGCGATAGAGCGACATCGTGCCGATGGTGATGACGATCGAATGCACGCCGAAGCGGGTCACCAGCACGCCGTTGCAGAGGCCGCAGAGGAGGCCGATGCCGAGCCCGGTCAGAACCAGGACGGGGGTCGGCTGGCCGAGCGCTCCCGCCGCACCGACGCCGAGGGCCGCCAGCGCCACGATGGCGGCGACCGAGAGGTCGATCTCGCGGGTCAGGATGAGCAGCGCCATGGCAAGCGCGATGATCGCCTTCTCGGAAAAATTGTAGGTCGCGTCGGCGAGGTTGTAGATGTCGAGAAACCAGGGGGTCGCCCAGGCATTGACGGCGAAGACCAGCGCCAGCAGGACGACGAGGATGCTCTCCCAGCGGAGCAGGAGATCGGCGAGGCGGAAGGGCGGCCGGTCGGCGACGGTGTAGCGCGGGCTGTCGGGCAACGGCTTCAGCCCCGTGCGCCGGCCGCGGCCCGGCGCGCCTCGGGCAGGATCAGCTTGTCGGGATGGGCCTCGGCGCGGGCGTTGATGATGACGGCGGCGAGGATAGCCGCGCCGGAGATGGCCATCTGCCAGAAGGGCGAGACCTGCATGGTCGGCAGCGCATTGACGATGACGCCGATGAAGAGGGCGCCGAGCAGGGTGCCGGGGACGGTGCCGACGCCGCCGCCGATCGACACGCCGCCGATGACGCAAGAGGCGATGATGGTGAGCTCGAAGCCGCTCGCGATCTCGGAATAGGCGACGCCGTAGCGGGCGACCCAGAGATAGCCCGAGAGCCCGGCGATGCCGCCGGCGATGGCGTAGACCAGGACCTGGTAGCGCTCGAGCACGAGGCCGCAATAGCGGGCGGCCGTCGGGTTGCCGCCGACGGCGTAGATGCCGCGGCCGGTGCGCGTGCGGGAAAGGAATAGCTGCATCAGGATGGCGACAGCAAGCGCGATCCAGAAGACGCTGGAGAGCCCGAGCAGCGCCTTGTGCGGGAAGGCCTGGAAGGTCCGGCCCATCTCGCTGGCATTGACCTGGTCGCCGCCGCCGATGACGACGATCATGCCCCGGAAGATCGAGAGCGTGCCGAGCGTGACGACGATGGGCGGAATGCCGAGCCCGCCGATCAGGACACCGTTGCCGAGGCCGAAGCCGAGCCCGATCAGGATCGCCAGGACGATGTAGGCGAGCGCCGGGAGGTCAGGGCCGTGCTGGCCGACGAGGGCCACGAGCATGCCGGTCAGCGCCAGGTTGGCGGCCATCGAGAGGTCGATGCCGCGGGTCAGGATGACCACCATCTGGCCCAGCGCGAGCATGAAGAGGAGGGCCGTGTCGTCGAGCACGCCCAAGAGGCTCGTGCCCTCGACGAAGGCCGGGGCGTAGGCGCCGATCGCCGCCACCATGAGGGCGATGACCAGGGCCAGCACCACTTCCCGATGGGCGGCGAGCCAGCTCATGCGGCGCGGTCCGCTGCCACGGCGCCGGTGGCGGCGGCGACGATCGCCTCGGCCGACCAGGCGTCGCGGGCGAAGCGGGCGACGATGCGGCCCTCGTGCATGACGAGGATGCGGTCGGCGAGGCCCATCACCTCGGGCAGCTCGGAGCTGATCAGCACGACCGCGAGGCCGTCGGCGACCAGCTCGCCGATGAAGGCGTGGACGGCGGCCTTGGAGCCGATGTCGATGCCCTTGGTCGGCTCGTCGAGGATGATGACGCGGGGTTGCGTGGCGAGCCACTTGGCGATCACCACCTTCTGCTGGTTGCCGCCGGAGAGCTCCATCACCGGCTGCTCCCAGCTCGCCGCCTTGACCGCGAGCCGGTCGCCGAGTGCCCGGGTCGCGTCCAGCTCCGAGCTCGAGGAGAGGAACCAGCCCCGGGCGTGGCGGGCGAGCGAGGCGAGCGTGATGTTGGCGCGGATGCCGAGCGGCAGCACCACACCCTGCTCCTGGCGATCCTCGGGCACGTAGGAGATGCCAGCGTCGATGGCATCCCCGGGCGCCCTCGGTGCCAGGGGGCGGCCCTCCATGACGATCCGCCCGCGGGTCGGCTGCGAGAGGCCGAAGACGCACTGCATGGCCTCGGAGCGGCCGGCGCCGACGAGGCCGTAGAGGCCGAGGATCTCGCCCCGGCGGAGCTCGAAGGAGATATCGGCGAACTCGGTGGCGTTGCTGAGGCCTTCGACCTCGAGCACCACCTCGCCGATGACGACATCGCGCTTGGGGAAGACCTGGTCGATCGGCCGGCCGACCATGAGGCGGACGAGCTCGGGCTCGGTCACCTCGGCGGTCAGGCCCTCGCCGACCTTCCGGCCATCGCGCAGGCAGACCCAGCGGTCTGAAACGCGGAAGATCTCGTCGAACTTGTGGCTGATGAAGAGGATCGCCCTGCCCTCGTCCCGGAGCTGGTCGACGAGGGAGAAGAGCTCGCCGATCTCGTGCCGGGAGAGCGAGGCGGTGGGCTCGTCCATGATGATCACGGCCGCCTCGTGCGACAGGGCACGGGCGATCTCGACCATGTGCTTTTGCGCCACGGAGAGCCGCTTCAGCGGGGTCTCGGGGGCGAAATCCGCGTCGATGCGGGCGAGCAGCTCTTTGGTCCGGTCGCGGATGGCCGTCCGGTCGATCAGCCGGCCGCCCGGCATGTGGCCCATGAAGATGTTCTCCTGGACCGACAGCTCGTCGAACATCACCGTCTCCTGATGGATGGCGGCGATGCCGGCGGCCCAGGCGTCCTTGGGGGTGGCGAAGCGGCGGTCCCTCCCCTCGACGTTCACGGTGCCGGCATCGGGCGTGTAGATGCCGGTCAGGATCTTGACGATGGTCGACTTGCCGGCGCCGTTCTCGCCGATCAGCGCCGTGACGGAGCCGCGCTCCAGCGTGAGCGAGACGTCGTCCAGCGCCTGGACGCCAGGGAAGCCCTTGGAGATGTGGCTGAGCGAGAGGACGGGCGCCATGGGTCTCGACTGCAGTGCCGGGCGAGCGGAGGGGGGCCGGCGGCACGCGAGCGCCGCCGGCCGTTCGATGCAGGCTCAGAAGATCTGAGCGTATTCCTCGATGTTGGTCTTGTCGAAGACGAAGGGCTCGCCCATCACCGCCTCGCCTTCGGCACCGACGACGGTCTCGCCGATCCGGCCCATGGGCAGGGTGTCGCCCTCGGCGGTGCCGGCGCCGTCGAGGATGGCCCCCATGATCATGGTCGCCGCATAGCCGTAGTCGACCGGGTTCCAGATGGCGAAGCTGTCGCAGGCGCCGGCCAGGACCGCGGCCTCCATCTCCGACGGCAGGCCGAGGCCGGTGATGTAGACCTGGCCCACGAGACCCTCGTCCATGATCGCCTTGGCCCCGGCGCGGATGCCGATCGTGGTCGGCGAGATGACGCCCTTGAGGTTCGGGTGCGCCTTCACCAGGGCCTGCATCTCGCGATAGCTCTTGTCGTCCTGGTCATCGCCGTAGACGGTCGCGACCAGCGGCATGTTGGCATATTCCGGCTTCGCCCACTCGACCTTCATCGCCTCGATCCAGGCGTTCTGGTTGGTCATGGTGGAGGCCGCCGAGAGGATCGCCACCTCGCCCTCGTTGTTCAGGGTCTTGGCGATCATCTGCACCTGCTTGGCGCCGATCAGGTCGGTCGAGGAGGCGGAGAGGTGGACGAGCCGGCCTTCGGGGGCGATCGCCGAATCGAAGGACATGACCTTGATGCCACGCTGCATCGCCTTCTTGCCGACCGGCACCAGGGCGTTCGCGTCGTTGGCCGAGACGATGATGCCGTCGACCCGCTGGGCGATCAGCGAATCGATCACCGCGATCTGGTCCTCGGCCGTCGGCTTGGTCGAGGCCGTGTAGATCAGCTCGGTGCCGCCGAGCTCGGCCGCCGCCTCGGCGCCACCACTGGCGCAGGCGTCGAAATAGCTGTTGCCGAGGTTCTTGACGATCATGGCGATGCGCCGGTCGGCGGCCCTGGCGCGGCGGCCGAAGCCCAGCGGCAGGGTCAGGCCGGCGGCACCCAGGGCCATGGCCCCGGTGAGCTGGCGACGGGTGGGGTGGAGGATGCGGGTCATGGCTTTTCTCCCTGTTCGGCTCGACATTCGAGCGATCGCGACCTTGCCCCTCCATAGCCCGTGGCCGGCGCGATGAACAGCCGGCCAAAGGGAGGCCGGCCACCCGGGTCGGGGCGGCCGGGTGACGCGTCAGCCGCGGTCGGTCCGCCAGTAGCCGTTGGCGGCGGCGATCGTCTGGAAGTGAGTGGCGACGACATGGGAGACGGCGATCAGGTCGCTCGCATCGTGGGCATAGCCACCCCGCAGGGCTTCCCTGACCTCGGCCGACGGCTGGGTCAGCTTGACCGCCATGCGCGAGAGCTTGACGGCCAGATCGAACCCTTCCTGCGGGGTGGGCGTGACGAGGCTCGGAAGCCATTGCTCGGACATGTCGATTCTCTCCCTTGGCACGAATGTGGCGCCGACGGACCGATTCCGCCGACGCCTCGATCCCTAGAGCCTTTTCAGGCAGCTTTCATGAAGTTTTCTTCCGCGGCCCGCTCAGGCAGCCTCGAAGCGCGGGAAGAGGACGTTGTTCTCCAGATGGATGTGCTCCATCAGGTCGGCGCGGAGCTGCGCAGCGCCGGCGTAGAGGGCCTGCCAGGAACGGCAGGCGCCCTGGGGCGGGACGCAGTCGTCGGTCAGCCGCGCCATCTCCTCGAGGAAGCGGCCGTGGCTGTCGTGATTGTGGCGCATCACGCCGATCGGCGTGGCGAGCCGCGCCGCCGCCTGCCGGCGCATGGCCGGAAAGAGGATCAGCTCCTCCTTCTTCATGTGCACCTCGAGCTCGCCAAGGATCCGCTCGAGAGCGTCGGCGAGGCCGGTCGGCACGTCGGGATGGGTGAGATGGACCAGCTCGACCTTGCTCGAGAGCTCGATCAGCTCCGGAATCTGCCGCCGGTGAACGTCATGGTAGCGGGTCTGGATATGGTCGATCAGGGCGCCGGTCTCCTCCGGCGCCAGCGGCGCGGCCGCGGGGTCGAGCGCGTTCAACGCCTCCAGGACGACACGCGGGTCGAGGCCACGGCTCGTCGCCGCCTGCTGGAGCGGCACGTCGCCATGGCAGCAGAAATCGATGCCGTACTGGCGAAAGACGCCGCTCGCACCCGGCAGTCGGGCGGCGATCTCGCCAACGGGCCGGTCGTGCGGGGCCTGGGTCGTCGGGGTCATGGCGGGCTCCTCCTCACATAATCGGTATTTACAATGCTGATTATCGTTCGATATAATCGGTATCGTCAATACCAAATAAGGATCAGCGATGCGCCTCGCGACTTCGACCGATTTCGGCTTGCGGGTCCTGATGCGCCTCGCCGCCGCGCCGGGTGCCGCCCTTTCGACCGGGCGGATCGCCGATGAGCTCCAGGTCTCGGCGCATCATCTGGCCAAGGTGGTGCGGGCTCTCGGCCGCGGCAGCTTCGTCGGCAGCCAGCGCGGCCGCCATGGCGGGCTGCAGCTGGCGCGGCCGGCGGAGGCGATCACGGTTGGCGAGGTGGTGCGCCATCTCGAGCAGCGCTTCGCGATGGTCGAGTGCTTTCGCGCCGATGGCGGCCATTGCGTGCTTGCGCCGAGCTGCCGTCTGAAGCCGCAGCTCGCCCTGGCCCGCGAGGCCTTCATGCAAGCGCTGGATCAGACGACCATCGCCGACTGCGCCTGGCCGGGCGCCGGATTGCCGATCGGTGCCGCCTCGGCGCATTGACCAGGACAAGTGGAGTGGAAAGATGACTGAAATCGAATATGACGACGAAACGATCCAGATCGACGCGGAGGTGCTGGCCGGCGCCTTGCGAATCGACACGGACGAGCTCCTGCGGCGGATGCGCGAGGGCACGGTCACGAGCCGGCTCGAGCGCGGCGAGGGCGAGGACGCGGGGCGGATCAGGCTGACCTTCTTCTCGGGCAGCCGCCGGGTGCGCATGGTCGCCGACGAAAGCGGGAAGATCCTCACATGCGGCGCGGTCGACTATGGCGAGCGGCCGCTGCCGGCGAGGTTGCGCAGGGCCGGCTGATGCGGGCCGGTCCCGGCATTACGTGAATCGACGGAGGACGCCCGGCATGCTGGTCGAGAAGCTGCTGCCAAGGACGCGCAAGCGGATGCAGTGCATCGAGTTGGGCGCCGCCCTGCTGCAGGCGGCGCGTCTCCTGGACGACGGTCAGGACATGCTTCTGGTCCGCGATGAGGAGGGCCGGCTCGCCGGTATTCTGACCAAGACGGACGTGGTGCGACAGATCGGACGCTGCGCCGGGGCGAGCTGCACCGCCCCGGTCGCCCAGGCGATGACGCGGGATGTCGTCAGCGTGCGGCCGGACGGCTGGCTGCAGGAGGCCTGGGAGGCCATGAAGGAACGGGGCTTCAAGAACCTCCCGATCACCGACGACGCGGGCCGCCCGCTGGGCGTGCTGAACGCGCGCGAGGCGCTGCAGGCCCTCCTGGACGAGACCCGGCACGAGGAGGAGCTGCTGCGGGACTATGTCATGAACGTGGGCTTCCATTGAGCTTCGGCCGAGGGTAACGACCGTGAGCGGCCCGCGTTCCCACCAACACCGGGCCCTTCGCCCGCCCCCCTTAGCACCACCGCACAGAACGGGAGCCTCCCCCCGATGCCGGTCGAGCCGACCTATCCAGGCGCCCATATCGAGGAGATTCCGAGCGGCGTGCGGACCATCACCGGCGTCGCCACCTCGGTCGCGGCCTTCGTCGACCGCTTCGCGCGCGGGCCTCTGGGCAAGCCCGTGCGGCTCGTCGGCGTGGCCGACCTGGAACGCGAGCTCGGCGGGCTGAGCCCGACCAGCGAGGCCAGCTACGCGATCCAGCAGTTCTTCATCAATGGCGGCAGCGAATGCTGGGCCGTGCGGGTCGCCGACACCACCTCGTCGACCGCCCCGGCGACCGCCGCCAGCGCCACGCTCCGGGCCCAGCCCGGCGCCGGCGCCACCGTCTTCACGGTCAGCGCCGGGCGCCGGGTCGACGAGGCCTCCGTCGCCGATCCGGGCATCTGGGGCAACGATCTCTTCCTCGAGATCGACCACGACACCGCCGACCCGACGACGACCTTCAACCTGACCGTGAGCGAGATCGTCACCCGGAACGGCCGTCGCGTCACGAAGCGCAGCGAGAGCCATCGCAACCTCGTCCTGAAGACGAGCGGCCCCGGCAATGCCGTCGAGACCCTGAACGCCGCCTCGTCGATGATCCAGCTGACCCCCGCGGCCGGCTTCCCGGGACACCTGCCGGCCGCCACGGGGACCATGGGTGTGGCGATCGCGGCCGGGGCCAGGATTCCGGCCACGCCGGTGGCGCTCACGGTCGATGCCGGCAGCGGTGCGCGGATCGTCTCGGTGGCGCATTCACTGGGCGCCACGTCCGAGGACCACGCCGCCTTCCGCCCGCTGCTGGAGGCCGCGATCCGTGCGGCCGCCAGCGCCGCCACCACCGACGACGAGCGATCGCTGATCGAGGGGGCCGTGGTCCGGCTGATCGGCGAGGGCACGGCGGCCAGCCCCCACCGCTACCAGATCCTGGCGGGCCGTGGCGGCAGCGGCTTCAGCGGCACCGAGAAGCTGACCATGGCCGGCGCCGGTGCGGCGGCGCTCGGCCTCGATGCCGCGCCCAACGTGCAGCAGATCCGGCTCACGGGCGGCAAGGACGGCGGTGCGCCCGGACTCGCCCACGTGGTCGGCGTCGAGGCCGACAAGAGCGGCATCTACGCGCTCGAGGACGTCGACCTCTTCAACGTTCTCTGCCTGCCGGCAGCGCCCCTGCTGCCGACCAGCGACATGCAGACGCTCTACATGAGCGCGTCGAGCTATTGCGAGCGGCGCCGCGCTTTCCTGATCGTCGACATCCCGCCCGACATCGACTCGGACACCAAGATGCGGACCTGGATGGGCGCCAACGACAAGCTGCGCCACCGCAATGCCGCGGTGTACTTCCCGCGCACCCGGATCAGCGACCCGCTCGACGACGGCCGGGCGCGCAGCATCGGCGCCAGCGGCACCATCGCCGGGCTCTATGCCCGCACCGACGCCAATCGCGGGGTGTGGAAGGCGCCCGCCGGCACCGACACCCGGCTGCGCAACGTGCTCGAGCTCGACTACGAGCTGACCGATCCGCAGAACGGTGCCCTCAACCTGCTCGGCGTGAACTGCCTGCGCAGCTTTCCGGTCCACAGCAACATCTGCTGGGGGGCGCGGACTCTGGACGGCGCCGACGCCCGGGTCAGCGAATGGAAATACATTCCCGTCCGCCGGCTCGCGCTGTTCCTCGAGGAGAGCCTCCACCGCGGCACGAAGTGGGTCGTCTTCGAGCCCAATGACGAGCCGCTCTGGGCGCAGATCCGCCTCGCTGTCGGCGCCTTCATGCACACGCTCTTCCGCCAGGGTGCCTTCCAGGGGACGACCCCGCGCGACGCCTATCTCGTCAAGTGCGACCGCGAGACGACGACGCAGAACGACATCGACAACGGGATCGTCAACATCCTCGTCGGCTTCGCGCCGCTCAAGCCGGCCGAGTTCGTGATCATCAGGATCCAGCAGATCGCCGGCGACATCACGGGATGAGGGAGCATGTCGTCACCGAGATCAACGGCTGACCGAGCCCGAGGGCGACGCGCTGGCATCGCTGCTCGCGCCCGGCTTCGATCCCGACACCTGCACGCAGAACCAGGGCAGCCATTGCATCCTGCCGCGAGGCTCGTCGACCGCGACAACCTCGTCGAGTTCCCGAGCGAGCTCTGCCCGCGCGGGTGAACGGCGACGGAGGTCAGTCGATGTCGCGGGCGAGGTGGAAGACGCAGTCGCCGCGCTCGGCGCGGCCCATGGCGCGCTGGCAGATCACGAGGCCCGACTGCCTGAAATGGCAGGGCACCGGCGACCGGCCCGGATCCTCGGGGAAGCAGATGTGGCCGGCGAGATCACCGGCCTCGACCTCGGCGCCGAGATCGACCGCCTGGACGAAGAGCCCGCGCTCCGGCGCGTAGACATAGTATGAACGGTCCGGCACCTCGACATAGCGCGGGCGGGGCGGCGGCGGCAGGTCGGCGGGTGCTTCCATGACCCCCAGATGATCGAGGAAGCGGCGCATGCCCGCCTCGATCACCCGAATCCCCTCGAGCCGGACGGCACCCCGACCGCCGAATTCGCCGCCCAGAGCTATGAGCTTGTGGGAGAGGGCGCAGGCGGCGGAGAGCGTTGGCTCGTTGGTGAAGGCCCAGACCATGGCGAGCGGCGGGGCGAAGGCATCCAGCGCGGCGCGTGCCCGGCGATCGAGATCGGCGTCGCCCGAGAGGCGCATGGTGGCCAGCGTCAGGTAGTCGAGCGAGGCGCCGCCCGAATGGAAGTCGTGCGTCGCATCGCACATCGGGAAGAGCACGGTGTCGAGGTAGTGGGCGATCTTGCCCGTCGGCCCGTCCGTCGGGTCACCCGGAAAGGCGCGGTTGAGATTGCCCTCGTCGAGCGGCGAGGTGCGGGTGCCGGCGACGGCGGCCGGCAGGTTGGTGGCGGGCAGCACGATGATGCGGCCCTGCACCTCGGCCGGATCGACCTTGCGGACGAAGTCGCACAAGGCGGCCTGGCCCTCGTACTCGTCGCCGTGATTGCCGGCCATGAGCAGCACGGTAGGGCCGCTGCCATTGGCGATGACGGCGAGCGGTATGGGGATGGTGCCGTAGGCCGAGCGGGTGACCGAATGCGGCAGGTGCAAAAAGCCCACCTGCTTGCCCGGGGCGTCGTAGTCGACATCCGTCCAGAGCGGTGACCTGGCCTTCTCCACCACCCGCTACCCCTGCCAGTCGGTGCCGAGATGGGCGAGGCAGTCGCCCATCTCGACGGCGGTGATCGGCCGCTTGCAGAAGGCGACGCCGGCCCGCTCGAAGCGCACCTCGCGCGAGGGCTGGTCCGGCTCGTCGATCTGGTGGATCCAGCCGCAGACCTGCCCGGCCGCGACCTCGTCGCCGAGGCGAAAGGCCGGCTCGAAGGCGCCCCGGCAGGGTGCGTGGACGTAGTAGTCGGGGCCGGCGACCTTGAGGAGCCGGGACTTCGGGCTGTCGGCCGTGGCCGGCTTCTCCATGACGCCCATGAACGCCAGGAAGTTCTCGATGCCGCGGCGCGCCACGCCCAGCGTGTCGAGCGTCACCGTGCCGGCCCCGCCCAATTCCGTGCCCATGCCGAGGACACCCTTGCGGTCGGCCGCACAGGTGATGGTGGCGGCCGCGATGCCCCCACCGGCGGCCGGCATGCCGCCGCCCTCGACGACATAGCCGATGGGTGCTCCATAGGCCTTCAGGGCCTCGAGCTTGCGGGCGAAGAGCGGGTCGTCCGGCCCGTCGCGGCGGATCAGGCCGCTCGGCACGTAGTCCAGCGTCTTGCCGCCCGAATGCATGTCGAGCATGGCGTCGCACATCGGCAGCAGCACCTCCTCGACATAATGCGCGATGGCGGCGGTCGGCCGGTTGTCCGGGGCGTTGGCCTCGCCCGGGAAGCTGCGGTTGAGGTTGCCGCCGTCGATCGGCGAGCAGCGGCTGTGGTTCATCGCCGCCGGCAGATTGGTCGCCGGCATGATGATCAGCCGGCCCTGGATGCGCGCCGGGTCGAGCTCCTGGATCAGCCGGACGAGCGAGATCTGGCCCTCGTACTCGTCGCCGTGATTGCCGCCGCCGAGATAGACCGTGGGCCCGCTGCCGTTCTGGATCACCGCGATGGGGATGCCGATCCAGCCATAGGCGGAGGTGTTGCTGGAATGCGGCAGCCGCAGATGCCCCACCTGCCTGCCGGCCTTGTCGAAATCCAGGGGACAGGCGATCCGGCTCTGGGCGCTCATGACGAAAGACTCCTCATTCAGAAGGCTGGTGCAGCAAATGGCAGGCCGCCCGGTGCCCGGGCGCCGTCTCCAGCAGCTTCGGCTCGATGCGGCGACAGACGTCCATGACGTGCGGGCAGCGGGTGTGGAAGCGGCAGCCGGCGGGCGGGTTGGCGGGGCTCGGCACGTCGCCGCGGATCGCCTGCGCCCGCCGGCGCCGCGCCGGGTCGGCCACCGGGATCGCCTCGAGCAGGGCCTGGGTGTAGGGATGCTGCGGCCGGCGGTAGAGGTCGCGCTTGGGGGCGATCTCGACGATCTGGCCCAGATACATCACCGCCACCCGGTCGGCGATGTGCCGAACGACGCCCAGGTCGTGGCTGATGAAGAGGTAGGTGAGGCCGAGCTGCTGCTGCAGGTCCTGCAGGAGATTGACGACCTGCGCCTGGATCGAGACGTCGAGGGCAGAGACCGGCTCGTCGCAGACCATGAGTTTGGGCTGCAGCGCCAGGGCCCGGGCAATGCCGATCCGCTGCCGCTGGCCGCCCGAGAACTCGTGCGGGAAGCGCTCCGCCTGGTAGGCGGCGAGGCCGACGGTGCCGAGCAGCTCGGCCACCCGGGCGCGCCGCTCCGCCGCCGTGCCGACCGAGTGGATCTCCAAAGGCTCGGCGACGATCTCCGCCACCTTCATGCGCGGGTTCAAGGAGCCGTAGGGATCCTGGAAGATGATCTGCATCTCGCGCCGGATCGGCTTCATCGCCTCCGGCTCCAGCCCCTCGATCGGCGCCCCCTCGAAGAGGACGCTGCCGGCGGTAGGCTCGATCAGCCGCACCAGCATCCGCCCCGTCGTGGTCTTGCCGCAGCCCGATTCGCCGACGAGGCCGAGGGTCTCGCCCCGGCCGACGGCGAAGTCGACCCCGTCGACCGCGCGCACCACCCCCGTCTGCCTGGCGAAGAGGCCGCGCCCGCGGATCGGGAAGTGCTTGGTGAGGCCCCGCGCCTCGACGAGCGCCGTCATGCGGTGGCCGCCAGGCGGGCGAGATCGTAGTCGACCAGCCCGATGCAGGCGGCCCGATGCGCCTCGCCGACCTCGATGAGCGGCGGATGCATGGCCGCACAAGCATCTCGGGCGTGGATGCAGCGCGGCGCGAAGCGGCAGCCCGGCGGCAGGGCGAAGGGGCTCGGCACCATGCCGGGTATGGCGTCGAGACGCTCGCGCTCCTCGTCGAGCGAGGGGATGCTGCGGAGCAGCCCCTGCGTGTAGGGATGGCTCGGCCGGGCGAAGGCGTCCATGACCGACGCCTCCTCGACCACCCGGCCCGCATACATCACCATCACCCGGTCGACATGCTGCGCCACGACGCCGAGATCGTGGGTGATCAGCACGACGGCCATGCGGAGCTCCTCCTGCAGCTCGCGGAGAAGGTCGAGGATCTGCGCCTGGATGGTGACGTCGAGGGCGGTCGTCGGCTCGTCGGCGAGCAGGAGGCGCGGGTTGCACGAGAGGGCGATGGCGATCATCGCCCGCTGGCGCATGCCGCCCGAGAGCTGATGCGGGTACTCGTCGAGGCGTTGCGCCGGCAGGGCGATGCCGACGCGATCGAGCATCTCGATCGCCCGGTCGCGCGCCGCCCGGCGGCCGATGCGCTCGTGGAAGCGGATCGTCTCGGTGATCTGGTCGCCGATGGTGAAGACCGGGTTGAGCGAGGTCATCGGCTCCTGGAAGATCATCGCGATGTCGGCACCGCGAATCCGCCGCATCCGCCGCTCGGATAGCCCCAGGAGGTCCTGCCCGTCGAAGGTGATGGAGCCCTTGGTGATCCGCCCCGGCGGGTCGGGGATGAGGCCCAGGATCGAAAGGGCGGTGACACTCTTGCCGCTGCCGGATTCGCCGACGATGCCGATCACCTCGCCGGCCTCGAGGTCGAAGCTCACGTCCTCCACGGCGGCGAACGTGCCGTCGTCGCCGGAGAACTCGGTGCGCAGGTTGCGGACGGCGAGCAGCGGCACCGCTCAGCCCTGCTGCACGCGCATGCGCGGGTCGAGCGCGTCGCGCAGCCCGTCGCCGAGCAGGTTCAGGCCGAGCACCGTCATGGCGATGGCGAGGCCCGGAAAGAGGGTGATCCAGGGGGCTTCCCGGATGTACTGCCGGCCCTCGGCGACGATGTTGCCCCAGGTCGGGGTCGGCGGCTCCGGCCCGACGCCGAGGAAGGAGAGGATCGCCTCGGCGAGCACCGCGTAGGCGAAGATGAAGGTGAGCTGGACGATGAGCGGCGCCATCGAATTCGGCAGGATGTGGCGCCGCATGATCCGCCAGTTGGTCGCCCCGCAGGCCCGCGCCGCCTGGACGTACTCCATCTCGCGCACGACCAGCACGGAAGCGCGGACGATGCGGGCGGTGCGCGGCGTGTAGACGGCGGCAAGGGCGATCACCGCATTGACCGCCGAGGCGCCCAGCGCAGCGGCGATGGCGACCGCGAGCAGGATCGCGGGAAACGCCATGAGCGCGTCCATCACCCGCATCAGCGGGTTGTCCAGCTTGCGGTAATAGCCGGCGGCGGCGCCGATGGCGGTGCCGAAGATGCCGGTCAGCAGCACCACGGTGAAGCCGATCTCGAGCGACAGGCGGGCCCCGTAGACGACCCGGGAAAGCAGGTCCCGGCCGAAATTGTCGGTGCCCATGGGGAACGCGAGCGAGGGCGGCTCGAAGCGGTGGCGGAACTGGATTTCGTCGGGCGGCAAGGGAGCGATCAAAGGGGCGAAGACCGCCATGACGAGGACGACGGCGAAGAGCGCGAAGCCGGTGAGGAAGAGCTTGTGCTGGCGCAGCCGGCGCAGCACGCGATTGCGCCGCAGCCGCGCGAGCCAGCCCTCGTCGCGGGCCACGGCAACGGCCTCAGTCGCCATCGCGGCCATACCGGACACGCGGATCGAACCAGGCGTAGAGCACGTCGACCACGAGATTGACGACGAGCAGCATGGCGGCGACGAACAGCATCCCGCCCTGGATCACGGGATAGTCGCGCCGGAGGATGGCCGAGGCCATCAGCCGGCCGACGCCCGGGATCGAGTAGACCGTCTCGATGACGACCGAGCCACCCATGAGCAGGCTGAAGATGATGCCGGTGACCGTGACGACCGGGATCATCACGTTCTTGAAGGCATGCTTGCCGACGACGATCCAGGGCGGCATGCCCTTCGCCCTGGCCGTGCGGATGTAATCCTGCCGCAGCACCTCGAGCATGGTCGCCCGGGTGATGCGGGCGAGCAGCCCCATCTGCAGCATGGCGAGCGAGACGGCCGGCAGGGTGGCGGCGGCGAGCCAGCCCCAGGGATCCTCGAAAAAAGGCACATAGCCGCCCGACGGCAGCCAGCCGAGCCAGACGGCGAAGAGGATGATGAGCATCAGCCCGAGCCAGAAGTTCGGCAGGGACACGCCGATGAGCGCCACGCTCATCAGGATCTGGTCGATCCAGGTGTTCTGGCGAAGGGCGGCCAGGGTGCCGCTGGTGAGGGCCGCGACCAGCGTCAGGAAGAGGGCGTAGAAGGAGATCGAGAGGGTCACCGGCAGGCGCTCGAGGATCGAGGTGGTGACCCCCCGGCCGAGCAGCAGGCTCTGGCCCAGATCGCCCTGCAGGAGGTTGCCGTACCAGGTCAGGAGCTGGGTCAGGAAGGGCTGGTCGAGGCCGAGCTGCTGGCGAATGTGCTCGACCTCGGCCGGCGTTGCCGAGAGCCCGGCGATGATCATCGCAGGATCACCCGGGACCAGCTTCATCAGGAGGAACGAGATCAGCGTGACCAGCAGCATGACCGGCACGGCGCTGACGAGGCGGCCGGCGATGAAACGGATCATATCGCCGGCCCCACTGCCTGATTCAGCCTTCGAACCAGACGTTCCACAGCCGCGGGATGCGGAACGGCACGAAGCCGTCGACATTGCTGCGCACGCCCTGGACCTTCTGGATGTCGCCCATCACGATCGCATAGGCATTCTCGTAGAAGATGGTCTGGACATCGTTGAAGGCGGCCTTGCGGCCCTCGAAGGTCTCCTCGAGCTGCATGCGCGACCAGGCATCGTTCAACTCGGGATTCTCGGGTGCCCGCGACAGGTTGGCCGGCGGCACGAGGTCGACGACCGCACCCTGCGGGCCGATCGACGGGCCGGTGCCGAAGCCGGTGAAGAACAGGTTCCAGTTGTCGGTGTTGTCGCGTTCCTGCCGCGAGGTCGGCCAGTCGACCACCTTGAGCTCGGCATTGATGCCGATGTCCTTGAGCTGCTCGGACATCACCAGGGCGGCATTGTACATGTTGGTGTAGTCGGAATTGGTCAGGAGGACGACCGGCTCACCATTGTAGCCCGCTTCCTCGAGATACTGCTTCGCCCGCTCCTTGTCGTTGACGTTGTACCACTCCTTGCCGCCCTCGACGAAGTAGGGATTGCCCGGGTACTGGAGGCCGTGGTTGAGCGTGTAGGCCCCGTCCGTGGCGATCTCCATGATCTCCTCCATGTCGAGACCGACCTGGATCGCCCTGCGCACGCCGAGCTTGTCGGTGGGCGGGCTCGCCTGGTTGAAGACGGCGATGTGGATCCACCAGTTGTCGACCGGGATCAGCTTGATGTCCGGGTTGCCCGCGAGCCGCTCGGCCGCCTTGGTCGGCACGTCCTCCACGCCCTGCAGCTCGCCCGTCTCGAGCCCGGCGACGCGCGCCCCCGGCTCCTTGACGATGCGGAAGGTCACGGTGTCGAAGCAGGCGACCTTGTAGCCGCCGAAGCCGGTCTTGCCCTCGAATGCCGCGTTGGGCGCGTAGTCGTCGAACCGAGCCAGCTTGACGAAGCCATCCGGCACCCACTCGACGAACTCGAAGGGGCCGGTGCCAATGAACTCGATCTGGTTGGCTTCCTTCGCCGCCTCCTCGGCCGGCAGGATGACGATCGGCACGCGGAACGAGCTGATCTGCTCGATGAAGACCGGCACCTTCTGCTTCAGCTTGATGACGAAGGTGGAGGGATCGGGTGCGCTCATGCTCTCGACCGGCTCGAGCGAGGTGCGGTCGATGCCGATCTTCTGGTAGCGCTCGTAAGAGGCGAGCACGTCGGCCGACGTCATCTCCTTCCCGTTGTGGAAGGTGATGCCATCCCTGAGCTTGAAGGTGTAGGTCAGGCCGTCGTCGCTGACCTCGTGGCTCGCCGCCAGCTCGTGGATCGGCGAGTTGTCCTCGGCGCGCGTCATCAGCGATTCGTAGATGTGCATGGCGATGTTGCGCGTCGATATCGCCGAGCTGAAATGCATGTCGAGGCCCGAGACCTGCGCCTCCTGCCCGAACACCATGTCGCCGCCCTCATTCGGGCAGGAGAAGGTTTCCGCCGCGACGGCAAAACTCGTGAAGGTGCCCAGCACCGCCGCCGCCATTCCGTACAGCAAATGCCTGGAACCTGCGAATCTCGTCATTCCTCGCCTCCCTTTCTTGGCCCACCTCGGCAGGCAGGCTCCCTTCATTGACCAACATCCTGCATGGCGGGCCGACCAAAGTCACCCCACTTTCACCTCCGCGACCGACCACCGGCCGAGCTTCGCCGGGTCCGGCTCGACACCGATGCCGGGGCCGTCCGGCAGCGGCAGCACGCCATCGGCGACGCGCAGCCGGGGTCCCTTCGTGATGTCGTCCGGATAGAGCCAGAGGATGCCGTCGATCGGATGGTCGACCACCGGCAGGGCCGCCGCCAGATGCAGGTTGAAGGCCGTGGCGATGCCCATCTCCCAGAAGGAATGCATGCCCATCGACAGCTCGAAGGCCCGCGCCACGGCGGCGAGATCGCAGAAATTGCGGATGCCGCCCCAGTGGAAGATGTCGCCGAGGATCACGTCGGCCGCACCCATGCGGATGCCGACGGGGAGCTGGTCCATGTTGATGATCGCCATGTTGGTGGCGATCGGCGTGCGCAGATCGCGCCGCAGCCGTGCGAGCCCCTCGATGCCGCTGACCGGGTCCTCGAGATATTCGAGGTCCAGCGGCTCCAGGGCACGGCCGAGGCGCAACGCCTGGGCCACGCTGAAGGCGCCGTTGACGTCCAGCCTGAGGCCCATCGCCGGCCCGAAGCGCTCGCGCAGGGCGGTCATCACGGCGAGGTCCCAGCCCTGGTCGAGCCCGACGCTCTTGATCTTGAGGCTGGGATAGCCGCTCTCGGCCACGAGACCCTCGGCCTCCGCCACCACGGCCGCGACATTGCCAGGATCGGCGATGAAGGCTGCCATCTCGCCCTCGGCCATGGGCTCGTCGACCGGCAGCGCGCCCATGAGGCCGGCGCAGGGTATGGACGTGCGCTGGGCACCACCCAGGAGGTCGGCCAGCGGCACCCCGAGGTGGCGGGCCACGAGGTCGTGGCAGGCGGCCTCGACCCCGCCGAAGGCGATGAAGCCGTTGCGGCCATCCATGTTGGAGAAGGTGAGCGGCGCCCAGGCCCGGCGAAACCGGCCCATGGCGAAGGCGTCGTGGCCGCGCAGCCGCTGGCAGAGATCCCGGACGATGGCGAAGACTGCTGCCGTGCCGACGGTCTCGCCGTAGCCGGTGGTGCCGTCGCTGCCGTGGAGCGCGATCACCGTCCGCTCGATCAGGTCGCGGCCGCGGCGGACCTGGGAGGAGATGTAGGGCTTGACCAGCGGCACCCTGAGCCGCGTGATCGTCGCCCCTTCGATCACCAGCCGGGTCATCGGCGGGGCCGTCGTCGCAAGGCGGGCTTGTCATTCGCGCATCGCATGGCCAAACCTTCCTGACATGTCAGGATAAATCCGGAAAGGAAAAAGACCGCATGCGCATCACCGACGTCGAAGGGATCATGCTGCGGCTGCCGGAGGTCCGGGAGATCGGCGACGGCTGCCAGTCGGTGATGATCATCAAGGTCCACACCGACGAGGGCGTCACCGGCATCGGCGAGGCGCACACCAACCCGCTGGTCAACAAGGCCGTCCTCGACGCCCCCCTTTGCTCCATCTCCGCCCAGGGCCTGCGCGGGCTGCTGCTCGGCGAGGACCCGCGCGACATCGGCCGGCTCTGGGACAGGATGGACCGCCACACCCAGACCTACGGCCGGCGCGGCGTGGCCATGCACGTCATCAGCGGCATCGACATCGCCCTTTGGGACATCCTCGGCAAGGTCGCGGGGCTGCCGGTTCACCGCCTGCTGGGCGGCACGCGGAGGACGCATCACCGGGCCTATGCCAGCGACCTCTCGCAGCCCTCGCTCGAGGCCACGGTCGATCTCGCGAAGCAGCACAAGGCCAACGGCTACAAGGCCATGAAGTTCGGCTGGGGCGATCTCGGCGGCGATCCCCGAAAGGACGTCAGGCGCACCGCCGCCATCCGGGCCGCGGTCGGCGACGAGGTCGACATCATGATCGACATGGGCTTCGCCGTGCCGCTCGACGACGCGCTCTATCTCGGCCGGGCCTTCGCCGAGCACGGCGTCTACTTCCTGGAGGAGCCGCTGGCCCCGGACGACCTCGACGGCTTCGCCCGGCTCACCGCGGTCTCGCCCACACCGATCGCCACGGGCGAGAAGGAGGCCGGCGTGCATGCCTACCGCATGCTCATGGAGCATGGCGGCCTGCGCATCATCCAGCCCGACATCGCCCGGGTCGGCGGCATCTCCGAGAGCCTGCGCATCGCCGCCCTGGCCGAATCGCGCGGCGTGCGGATGATCCCGCACTGCTGGTCGACCGACATCCTCGTCGCCGCCACGCTGCACGTCATCTCGACGCTGCGCGACTGCCCCTATCTGGAATACAACGCCACCGACAACCCGCTGCGCACCGACCTCCTCGTCGACCCCATCCGGCCGGTGGACGGCATCGTCACCGTGCCGGAAAAGCCGGGCCTCGGCATCGAGCTCAACCAGGACACGATCGACCGCTACAGGTGGAACCCATGACGACCATGCGCGACCGCGACACACAGGACGGCGAAGCCCCCGAATTGCCCCTCAACCTGCGCAGCGACAACGTGACGGGGATCGCCCCGCCGATCCTCGATGCCATCCTGCGGGCCAACCGGGGCAGCATGGCCTCCTACGGGGCGGACGAGCGGACGCTGGGTCTCGGCGAGCGCTTCTCCGAACTCTTCGGCAAGCGCTGCGCCGTGCAGCCGCTCGGCACCGGGACCGCGACCAATGCGCTCGCCATGTCGCTCCTGACCCCGCCTTGGGGGGCCATCGTCTGCAGCGCTGTCAGCCACGTCCACGACAGCGAATGCGGCGCGGCCGAGCTCTTCACCGGCGGGGCGAAGGTCACACCCCTGCCCGAGGCCGATGGCAAGCTCGCACCCGAGACGCTCGAGCGGCATCTGGCGAAGGCCGGCTGGGGGCGGACCAGCGAGGTCCAGCCGGCCGTGCTCGCCATCGCCCAGGCGACCGAGCGCGGCACCGTCTACCAGCCGGACGAGATCGCGGCCCTCGCCGCCATCGCCCGCCGCCACGGGCTCAAGGTGCATCTCGACGGCGCCCGCTTCGCCAATGCGCTGGCCGCCCTCGGCTGCGCGCCCGCCGACCTGACCTGGAAGGCAGGCGTGGACGTCCTCTCCTTCGGCGGCACCAAGAACGGCTGTCTCGCCGCCGAGGCGATCGTCATGTTCGACGAGAACCTGGCCGAGCCGCTGCGCTTTCGCGCCCGCAAGGCCGGCCACATCTTCTCCAAGATGCGCTTCGTCTCGGCCCAGCTCGAAGCCTATGTCGAGAACGGCCTCTGGCTCCGCCTGGCAGCCCACGCCAACGCCATGGCGGCCAGGGTGGCGACGGGCCTCGAGGAGATCGAGGGGGCGAGGCTGCTCCACCCGGTCGACATCAACGAGGTCTTCATGGCCCTGCCGGATGCCGCCCGCGAGGGCCTGAAGGCGGACGGCTTCGGATTCTACGACCGCGGCGCCGGCACGGTCCGCCTGGTGACGGCGTTCGACACGAGGCCGGAGCAGGTCGATGCGTTCGTCGCCTCGGCGCGCAGGCATGCGGCGGGCGTCTAACGGTTCGCCGCGTTCGGAGGAACGGCCTGCCAGCGTCGTCGCTTCAAGGCAATGAGATCGTTTCCGCCGCTCGCTCCACCGGTCGCACGCTGACGCTCACCTCGACCACCTGGTCGAGCCGCGCCAGGACGATCATCAGGCGGTCGATGGTGAAGCGGTCGAGGCGGGCGCGGCGGAGGCGGGAGAAGTCGGCCGCCGCGATGCCGGTCAGCTCGGCGGCGCGACGGACGGTGAGCGCGCGGTCGTCGAGCACGCCGATGATCCGCGCCGCCAGCTCGGCCTTCAATTGCAGGACCTCGGCGTCGGCGTGGCCGAGGTCGCGGAAGACATTGCCGCTGCCGCGAACGAGGTCGAGATCATCATCGTGGCTGGTCACTGGAGAGTCTCCTTGAGGCGCTTGAGCCGCTGGCGGATCAGGTCGATCTCCTGGACCGGCGTCTTGATGCCTGTCCGGGACTTCTTTTGAAAGGCATGGACAACCCACAGATCGGCGCCGATCCGCACCTCATAGACGACACGAAAGGCGTCGCCACGATGCCGAAGGGCGATCTCGAACACGCCTTCGTCGAAGCCCTTCAATGGCTTGGCAATGTCCGCCTTGCGGCCGAAGGCAGCGATCGTCAGGGCGGACTCGACCTGCAACTTTGCCCCAGCCGGAAATTCGCGGAACGCCTTGAGCGCCACCTTGACCCACGAGATCGGCCGGGGCGAATCCATGAGGTCATGTAGTCAAAACTGACAACATGGTCAAGCACCCTCCCCCGTCCACACCCTCAGCGCAGGTGGAAGAGGAGCCCGAGGCCGCCCAGATAGGCCGCCCCGACGATCAGCGAATCCAGGCCGATGCCGCGGATGGCCGGGTCGCGGCGCTCGATCATGCCGACGACGAAGACGCCGGTCACGGTGATGCCGAGCATGGCCGCCACCTGCGAGAAGGCGCCGACCTCGTTGAGCACCGGGTCGCCGGCGTAGATCAGGTCGACGAGGAAGATCAGGGCGATGTCGAAGAGGTTGGTGCCGAGGATGTCGGAGGTCGCCATCACGTGGCGGCCGAGGCGAATGGCGGCGAGCACGGTCGAGATCTCGGGCAGCGAGGTCGCGATGGCGACGAAGACGGCACCGAACAAGCTCGAGCCGAGGCCGGTCTGCTCGGCCAGCGCCTCGCTGGCGCGGGCGAGGGCGTAGCCGGCCACGAAGATGACGGCGGCGGCGGCAGCCGTCGATAGCGCCAGGCGCCGAGCCGAGCGCTCGACCTCGGGCTCCGCCTCGCCGAGCTCGGGTGCGGGCGGCTGACCGATCACCTGCCAGGCAGGGCGGCCCTCGGCGGCGGTGACGAGGCGAAGCGCGTAGAGGAAGGCGCCGAAAATGCCCCAGGTCCAGAAGCCCGCGCCGAGGAAGGCCATGTCGCCGGTGCCGATGCCGGCAGCGATCAGCGCCACCAGCAGGATGCCGAGAACGCCCTGGAGCAGCACGATCGGGTTCGGAATGGTCGAGGTGAGCGCCGCTCGGCCGAAGGTGGCATCGGCGAAGGCGAGGATCACCACCTGCATGGCGAAGCCGCCGAGGAGGTTGTTGACCGCCAGCGCGGCGTCACCACCCCAGGATGCGGCGCCGGTGACCGCGATCTCCGGCAAGGAGGTGATGCCGCCGAGCAGAAGGACGCCGATCGCCGCCTGGCCGAGGCCGGTGCGGCGCGCAATGGCGTCGGCGAAATAGGCGAGCCGCGTGCCGGCGGCCCAGACAAGACCGGCCGAGACGAGGAAGACGAGGACGTTGGCCCAGAGCGGCAGGCCAGCGAGCACGGCCCCCTCCCTGCCCGCTCAGACGACAAAGCGCGACCAGCTGCCGTAGCGGCTCCGCACCGAACCGCGTGGCACGCTGAGCGCCATCAGGGCCAGCCCGCAGGCGAGGTCGGCGGCGACCTGGTACCAAGTGGCATCGACGACGAGCACCGTGATGACGAGCGCCATGCCGAGCAGGATGTTCAAGAAGCGCGCTGCCCGCACGGACTCGGCGGTCGCCGTGACGGCGACGGTGAGCGCCAGGGCGCCGATCAGGTGGTCGGCATCGGCGAGCACGCCCTCCGTGCCGAGCGTGAGCCGGGTGAACATCAGCCAGACCGCGACAGCCATGGAGGCTGCCAAGGTCCAGGGAAGCGTGATGCCGCCACCGAGCATGTCGCCGATGATGGCCCTGGGCGAACGCTCGAAGTCGGCGGCCGCGGACTCGTCGGGGCCATCGTCGGTGTCGCCGGTGAGAAAGACATGCAGCAGCGGCCGGCCGGCGCGCCGCCGTCGGGCCAGGAACTGACAGGTGGCGACCAGCTCGTCGACCGAATAGGGAATCTGGATCAGCATGGCTGCCGCGGTGATCAGGCAGAGCGTGCACCAGGTGCCGAGCACGATCGGCTGGATGATGATGAAGGTGATCGAGACCGCGCCGAGCGGCACGATCATGATGCCGAAGACCAGGACCAGCCAGGGCATGGTGCGCCAGCGCCGCGCCGAGCCGATGACGCCGATCAGGATCTCCAGCATGTAGGTGAGCGCGCCGAGGCCGGCATCCGGCACCGGCCAGGCGCGCGAGACCGAGGAGGTGATGATCTCCTCGGTGCCGTTCCTGGGGTCGCCGGCGGCGCCGGCGAAGAAGGGCTCCCAGACGCCGTCGATATGGCCGAGCTGGTAGGCGGTCAGGTAGCGCGAGACGTATAGGCCGAGCAGCGCCAGGATGATGATCGGCAGGCGCTGGAACCAGTCGGACGGCGAGTAGTCCCAGCCCGGCGGGATGGTGGGCCCGGTGGTGACGGCGACGCGGCCGATCCCGGGCGCCGGTCTTGCGCAGGCGGCGCAGGCGAAGATCAGGGCGCCGACCAGCGTCCCGTTCAGATAGGCGGCGGCCGTCGGCGCCCAGAACACGAGCGGGGCGAGCATCACCCAGAGCCCGACCACCGCCACCGCCCAGCGGACCAGGGCGAAGCGCCAGGATAGGGCGAGAAAGCCCAGGGCCATGACCAGGAGCCCGCTGGCGACGTCGCTCCACGTCATCCAGAAAGACTGGTAGCCGAGGATGGGCGGGCTGGTGACCAGCCAGGTGCCGAGGCCGATATTGAGAAAATGTGCCCAGCGAAAGCGATCGTGGGCGTCGCGCCGGCGCTCCTCGGCCCGCTGGCGCAGCGCATCCGGATCGTCCGTACGCTCGCGCGCCGCCGCCAGCCAGTGCGGCAGCGTCAGGCCGTTGGCCTCGTACCAGCCGACAGGGTCGGCCTGGAGGTTCTCGACGATGCACGGCAGCACCTCGAGGATGCGATGCCGTGGCTGCCAGCCGAGCAGCTCCCGGGCACGGGAGATGTCGAGCTCGTAGTGGTCGTCGGCCATCTCGACCATGAACGGTCGGACGAAAGGCTTCTCGCCCTGGTCCAGGTCGTCCGGCACGAGCGGCTCGCTCTTCTCCTCGACCCAGGCCCCGGCAGCGGCCAGGGGCTTGGGGATCGAAAGCGTGGTCCAGTCCTCCTCGCCATGGATGAGCGTCGCCAGGCGCTGCTGCAGCTCGCCATAGCCGGCGGCCTCCGCCTCGCCGATCAGGATGGCCGTGTCTGCCGGGAGATCCCGGCGCCGCTCCACGGCGCGCACGAACGCCTCGACCATGTCCGCCTGGTGGAGGAACGCCTGGCCCGTCTCGAGCGAGCCGGCATAGGCATGGGCCTTGGGGTCGCGCTCGTAGATGCGGCGGATCTGCTCGGCCAGGGTCGGCACCGCGGTCCGGTCGTCGTAGAGGCCGGCCAGGCGCAGGACGAGATAGGGGATGGCGCCGTGCTCCGCGCGAATCACGTCCTCGGCCCGGGCCTTGGACTTCGGATAGGCCCAGCGCGGCTCGATGGCCGTCGATTCGCTGATCGGCACCCCGGGCGCCCCCGGGCGATGCACGAGCATGGTGCCGGCATAAACGAACTGCTCGACCTCGAAGCCCTGAAGAGCGCGCAGGAGGTGGCGCGTTCCGTCGACATTGACGGCGTCGTAGGCCGGATGCTCCTCGCCGGAGAAATCGAAGTAGGCGGCGAGATGGATGACCGAGGCTATCTGGCGGCCATGGCGGTCGGCGAGCTTGCGCAGGGCCAGCTCGACCGAATCGGCGCTCGTGAGATCGACCGGGATGAGCTCGCAGGCGGCTTCCTTGCCGGTGAGGTCCAGGCCGACGACCCGATAATCGGCTTCGAGCGCCCGCACGAGGGCGGTGCCGATGGCGCCGGCAGCGCCCGTGATGAGCACCAGAGGCCTGGCCGACGCGGTGTCGCTCCCTGCGTTCGGTGGTGCAACTGGCAATGGTCGCTCCTGTCCCTCCCGGAAGTGGGCTGCAGCAGGCGCGGCGGCGCCGAGCTCGCGGCTCGTGGCGAGCCGCCGGCGGCGGAGCCGCCATGGCTTCGGTTGGGCAACGGGCTCGGCCCGGCTCCGGTTCCAGCAGCCCGGAGGTGCCGCAAGGTGCGAGCCATCCCGTCACCGCCCCTCGCCCGGCCGCGCTCTGCGGCCGACGGCCATCTTCTCAAGAAAAGCAAATGCCGAATCTTGGCCGTAGATAAGTATGCGGCATGACTCGGCGAGCGATCGGGCGCCTGTCCGGCCTTGCGGTGCTCGACGATTCGCGTATCCTGCGGCGTCAGCACAAGAAAAGACAGATCGCATGACTGTCGGCGGGGGAAACGGTCGATCGAGATTGGCCGGCTGGGCGATGCGGTGGATCGGCGCCGCCCTGCTTCTCGGCGCGCCGGCGGCGCTCGCCGTCGTCGAGATCGACGGCCCCCTCACCACGGTACGCGTCGAGCAGGGGCAGAGCATACGCGACCTCGCCGCCCTCTACCTGAAGGACCCCGATCTCTGGCCGCAGATCATCGAGTTCAGCGGCCTCGGCTCGGTCGTCGACGTCCGCCCGGGCATCGAGCTCAAGGTCCCGGTCGTCCAGGTCGCCGCCGCGGATGACGCCCTCGCCATCTCGCTCGTGTCGATCCAGAAGGCGACTGCGGAGGGGGCGCGGATCTTCGCCCCGATCGAGATCGGCACGGCGATCGAGAAGCGCGACGAGGCGGTGGAATACCGGACCGCGGGCGAATGGCGCGAGGTCGTGGTCCACGCCAACGAGGCGACCGCCCATGCCGAGCAGGCGCTCGATATCTCGCTGCAGCAGCGCGACCGGGCGGCCGAGGCCGTGCTCAGCGACATTCACGGCGCTGTCGAGGGCAGCAAGCCTGTCGAGACCGGCTGGTCGGGCCGCCGGCTGAACGATTTCCTGATCGAGTTCGAGCGGCTGCGCACGCTCTCCGCCTCGACCGCCCAGGTGACCTTCCGCGATCTCAGCCGGCTGCGCCTCAACCCGAACTCCAACGCCGTCATCCAGCGCATGCGCAGCGACCCGCTGACCGGGGCCGAGACCACCAAGGTCAGCCTGGTCGAGGGCGATTTCTACGCGCTGCTCAACCAGCTGCACAACCGGGCCGACTTCGAGGTCGAGGTGCCGGGTGTCGAGACCGAGGCGACCTCGGCCGATTTCTGGGTGAGCCACGACAGCGCGGCCTCGCGCTTCGCCAATTACGACGACGCCGAGATGCGCATCAAGGCGCGCGGCCAGACCATCGGCCTCGGCAGGAACGAGGGTGCGCTGGTGCCGGCGAACGAGGGCGATCTGTTCGAGGTGACGGTGCTCGACCGGCCGGTGCTGTTCGCGCCATCCGACCGCGAGCAGATCTTCAACGGCACCGTTGCCCTCGCATGGCAGGGCACGGCCGAGGCCGCCGGCTACTGGCTCGAGATCGCGGGCGACGTCGACTTCAACGCCATGAAGGTCTCGGAGTGGGGCCTGACCGACAGGACGAAGACGGTCGAGCGGCTCGATGCCGGTGACTATTTCTGGCGCATCTCGGCGCTCGACGCCTACGGCCTGCCGGGCGAGCGCAGCCTGGTGCGGAGCTTCACGGCCGTCCTCGACGCGACGCCGCCCTTCCTCACCGTGCTGGCCCCGGGCGAGGACGCCATTCTCCGCGACGCCGCGGTCCGGGTGTCGGGCGAGAGCGAGCCCCGGGCCAGCCTGACGGTCAATGGCGCGCCCGTGCCGCCCGACGAGACCGGCCGGTTCGAGGCGCATGTCGAAGCCGTGCCGGGGCTCAACGAGGTGGTGCTGGAGGCCATCGACCGGGCCGGCAACCGGACGAGCAAGACGCGCCGCTTCACCTACCGTGCGGATCGCCTGGCCGCACTCGGCTTCGACCCGTCGATCCCGACCGACGATGCGGGACATCTGCTGACGCGCGGCCCCGAGCTCGGCGTCAGCGGCAGCTCGACCGCCGAGCCCGGCTCGCGCCTGATCGTCCGGGATGCCACGGGTGAGGTCGTCGCCGACGCGCTGGTGGCCGAGGACGGCCGATTCGCCTTCACCGTCGAGGCGGACGAGGCCGGCGCCGCCTACGAAGTCGAGGTGGTCGCGGTGAGCGGGGCCGCCGAGGGCGGGACCGGCTTCACCGCCACGCGGGACGCGCTGCCGCCGGAGCTGAGCTTCGGCGAGCCGCCGCCCCGGGCGACGGCCGTGCGCTGGCTGCAGCTCTGGGGCAGTGCCGGCGACGCGGTCGCCCTCGCCGTCAACGGCACCGACCTGGCGATCACCGACGGCAGCTTCGAGACCCTGCTGTCGCTGGTGCCCGGGTCGAACCCGATCGAGCTCGTCGCCACCGACCGGGTCGGCAACGTCGCCATGCAGGAGCTGGCGGTGGTGCTCGATCTCGACCCGCCCGAGGTGGGGGCCGCCGAGGTGCGCCGCACCGGCGGTGCCGACGACGGAATCGAGATCGTGGTCGCCGCCACCGACGCCACGGACCTCAAGCAGGCGGCCGCGTACACCCTTTCGGTCGATGGCGAGGAGCGCAGCGGGTATCTGAGGTACGACCCGGAGTCGGGTCTCTACCGCGAAACCTTGCCGCCCGCCGGGGGCCGCCTCAAGCTGGTCGAGGTCACGGTCGAGGACTACGCGGGCAATGCCACCGTGCGACGCTTCGATTGATGTCAATCGCCCGGCAAGCCGCAGCAATATGAGCAACCGGGCCGTGCAGGACGGGGGGCGAACGATGATCAGGTGGCAGCGGAAAGGTCTCGCCGCACTGGCCCTCGGCATGGCGCTCGGCGGCTTGTCGCCGGCCGAGCGGGCGTCAGCGCAGACGGTGCCGCTGAACGTCGTCTATGGCCCCGTGGCGCAGACGCGCGAAGGTGACCTCGATCACCGCGAGAACCTGTTCATCAGCGTGCCCGCCGACCTCGAGGGCCACCTCTTCCTCCGCCTCTTCGACCCCGAGGCCAACGGCCTGCACGACACGGCCTATGGCAGCTTCGGCAACAGCACCGTGCTGTTTCGCCTCCTGGGCGGCGCGGGCGCTTACACCGGTGTCGAGTTCCCGCCACCGGTGGCCGATGGCTCGCCGGCCGATCCGGAGGCTGGGCTGCCGCTGCCGGACGAGGCGGGTGTTCTGATCGCCGAGCAGCGCTTCGGGGCAGAGCCCGCCACCGACGACCGCTGGGTGACGCTCACCCCCTTCCAGGCGAGCCAGGGCGAGATCCGGGACGGCCGCGCCTATTTCCGCCTCGATGTGATCGGCGAAGCCGGTGACGACGGCAATGTCTTCGCCTTCGAGGTCAGCCGGGCACCGGACGCGAGCGAGCTGCCGGCCGACGTCCGGCTCTTCGCCTTTCGCCCGACGCTCCGCTGGCCCGGAACGCGCGAGGTGGTGGAGCTGCGTTTTTCGGCCCCGGCCGGCGAGCGGGCCACCTTGCAGAACTTCGATGGTGCGGAAGCCTCGGTCGAGCTGGTTTCGACCTTCGCGAGCACGGCCCTGCCGGCATCCGGCCAGGATGCCTGGGCGTCGGGCACCTTCACCGTGCCCGAGGGCGAGACGGCAATCGAGTTCAAGGGCGGCAACGAGACGCCGAACGACATCACCTTCGCCCTCTTCGACGAAGCCGGCGGGCCCCTGCCCTTCGAGCTGCCGGCGCGGCTCCGGCAGCCGGCCCTGCGGCCGGAGGCGGTCGGGATCGCAACACCGCTCGCCGATTGCCGGGCGGTCGCGTTCGACGCCAGCGGCTCGAGCGGCGACCACCCGCTGCGCCTGCAGTGGCTCTTCGGCGACGGCCGGAACTCGGCCGAAACCGTGGTGGTCCACCGCTACGACATTCCCGGTCGCTACGAGGCCGAGCTGCAGGTGCTGGGTCCCTCGGACCGCGTCGCTTCCGGCAGCTCGATCCGGCTGCCGGTCCATGTGCGCAACCGGCCGACGGCGGTGGCGGGCGAAGCGGTCGTCGCCGCCCCCGGCGACGCGATCCTGTTCGACGGCTCGGCCTCGCTGCCGAGCGACCGGCCGATCTCGAGCTTCCTCTGGAGCTTCGGCGACGGCAGCCAGGCGAGCGGTGCCGAAGCACGCAAGACCTATGCGACGCCGGGTCTCTACCGCAGCGTGCTGCGCGTCGCCGACGACGCCGATCATCCCTGCAATTTCGGCATCGCCCAAAGGCTCGTCACCATCAACTTCCAGCCCACGGCCGAAGCCGGCGAGGCGCGTTCCGCCGCGGTCGGCGAGGCCATCCGCTTCGATGGAGGTGCCAGCTACGATGTCGACGGCGAGATCGCCGGGTGGCACTGGGCCTTCGGCGATGGCGACAGTGCCAGCACGGCCGCCGCCGACCATGCCTTCCAGGCGCCGGGCGTCTACGAGGCGCGGCTGACGGTGGTGGACGATGCCGGCGTGGGCAACAGCTCCACCTCCGACACCGTGCGGATCACGGTCAATGCACCGCCGGTGCCAGTCTCGACGCAGCCGACGCGGCCGATCGCGGTCGGCGAGATCGCCCGCTTCGATGCCACGCAATCGACCGATCCGGACGGCGAGATCCTGGACTACCAGTGGGCGTTCGGCGACGGCGCCATCGCCGAGGGGGCGGTTGTCGAATACGCCTATGGCGCACCCGGCATCTACGAGGTGCGGCTGACCGCGCGCGACAACTCGGCGACCCGGTCCGACACGGCGGAGACCTCCTTCCAGGTGGTCGTGAGCGCCGCCCCGGTGGCCGACGCGGGACCGGACCAGCTCGTCACGGCCAGCGAGGTGGTCTTCGACGGCGGCGGCTCCAGCGACGCCGACGGCACGATCACGAGCTACGAGTGGACCTTCGGCGACGGCGCCACGGGCACCGGCCGGGTCATGCGCCATGCCTATGTCGAGCCCGGCACCTACGAGGTGGCCCTGACGGTCCGCGACGATTCGGGCGCCCCGCTCAACGTCCATCGCGACACCGCCATGGTGCGCGTCAACCAGGCGCCGATCGCCGATGCCGGCCCGGACCTGGTGGCGGCCCCGGGCCAGTCGCTGACCTTCGATGGCCGGGGCTCGCTCGATCCGGACGGGGTGATCGACATCTATGCCTGGCGGTTCGGCGACGGCAGTGACGGCCAGGGGGCCCAAATTCGGCACAGCTTCGACGCACCCGGCCACTACCGGGTCGAGCTGACGGTGCGGGACGACAGCGGCCAGGAGGCGGCGTTCGACGTCGACGAGGCGCGCGTGACGGTCAACGCCGCACCGGTCGCCGATGCCGGGCCGGACGTGCTGATCGCCCCCGGCACCGAGCTTCGCCTCAGCAGCGCTGCCTCGTTCGACCCGGACGGCTCGATCGAGGTCCATCGCTGGGACTTCGACGATCGGGCGACGCCGGTCCTCGAGCGCTCGCCACGGCGGGTCTTCGACGAGCCGGGCATCTACACGGCCCAGCTCACCGTGAGCGACGGCAGCGGCACGCTCAATGCGTCCAGCTCCGACGAGATGCTGATCCACGTCAACCACGCGCCGGTCGCCGAGGCCGGGGCGGAGATCCGCACCGACCAGCTCATCGTGACCCTCGACGGCTCCGGCTCGGTCGACGCCGACGGCGACACCCTGGTCTTCACCTGGGACCCGGGCGACGGCTCGCCCGCGCTGACCGGGCGGACGGTCACCCATGCCTACCCGCGCGGCGGCGTCTTCCCGGTGACGCTCACGGTCGACGACGGCACCGGCCTCGCCAACTCGACCGCCGTCGATGCGACCCGCGTGGTGATCGACAGCCGGCCGGTGGCGGTGGCCGGCGGCAATCACGACGTCTGCTCGGGCGAGAGCATCCTCTTCGACGGCAGCGCCTCCAGCGATCCGGATGGCGGCCTCCTGCGCTACGAGTGGGACTTCGGCGACGGGACCCGGGCCAACCTCGTCAACCCCGCCAAGACCTACGAGCTGCCCGGCGTCTATCCGGTGACGCTCACGGTCCGGGACGAGAGCGGCAACGCTTCCGGCGTGCACAGCGACCGGGTCGCCGCCGTGGTCCGCGAGGCGCCGATCGCGGTGGCCGGAGCACCGACCCGGGCCTGCACCAACCAGACCATCCGCTTCGACGGCTCGCATTCGACCGATGCCGACGGTGCGGTCAACCTCTTCTCCTGGAACTTCGGCGACGGGTCGACCGGCGGCGGCGAGAAGCCGACCCATCTCTACGACCGGCCGGGCGAGTACCGCGTCATCCTGACCATCACCGGCGACAGCCGGGGGAGCTGCAACCCGCTCGACACCGACGAGACCAGGGTGACCGTCGTCGAGGCGCCCCGGGTCTCGATCGACGGCCCGGGCCGTGTCGCCATCGGCATTCCGGTCACCTGGCGGGCTGTGGCCTCCAGCGTGGCCGGCGCCGGCGAGGCGGTCTTCGCGTGGCAGTTGCCCGGCGTGCCGGCGTCGACCGGCCCAACGGTCACCCACAGCTTCGCCGAGCCCGGCATTTACGAGGTCGCGCTCACCGCCCGGTTCGGCGGTGGCGAGGGCGATTGCGGCGCCATCGACACGGCGCTCAGGGTCGTCGCCAACGCCCCGCCGGTGGCCGACACAGGTGACGCACACGTCGTCGCCCTGGGCGACGCGCTCCTGGTCGATGCATCGGCGTCGAGCGATCCCGACGGGGCGATCACCCGCTACGAATGGGATTTCGGCGACGGCGCCACGGCGACGGGCGTGCAGGCCCGCCATCTCTACGCCGAGCCCGGCACCTACACCCTTGCCCTGACGGTCACCGACGATGCCGGGGTGGCGAACAGCAGCACGACGACGACCGCGGAGATCACGGTCAACCCGACCGCGAGCGCCGGTCTCGAAGCGCCCTGGCCGCTCTGTCCCGGCGACGCCCATGCCTGGGTCGCCCAGGTTTCGAACGGCGTCGGCGCCAGCTGGCGTTTCGGCGACGGCACCGAGACGCAGGGTGCGACGGTCGAGCACGCCTTCGCCCGGCCCGGTCTCTATCCCGTGGCCGTGACCCTCGACGACGGGCGGGGCCTCGCCAACAGCGTGGCCACCGAGACGGTCTTCGTCCACGTCAACCGCACGCCCGAAGCCGTGGCCGGCCCCGACCGGCTGGCCTGCCCGGGCGACAGGCTCGTCTTCGACGCCGACGGATCGGTCGACCATGACGGCAAGCTCAGCGGGTTCACCTGGCGCTTCGACGATGGCGTCGTGCTGGGCGGCTCAGAGGTCGAGCGCAGCTTCGAGGCGCCCGGCCTCTATCTGGCGGAGCTGACCGTCGCCGACGAGACCGGGGCCGCCTGCGGCATCGCCACCGACCGGGCCGCCGTGCGCATCAACGCGCCGCCCGTGGTCGATGCCGGCCCGGAGATGGACGGCCCGGTGGGCGCCGTGCACGACATCTTCCTCTTCGACGCCAGCGCCACCCGGGACCCGGACGGCGACGGGGTGCAGATCGTCTGGGACCTCGGCGACGGCACCCGCCGCACCGGTGCCGTGGTCAAGCATCGCTACACGAAGCCAGGGGACTACACGGTGACCGTCGAAGCCAGCGACACGAGCGGTCTCGCCTGCGGCGTCGCCACGGACACGACCACGGTCAGAGCGCGTGCCCGCGACTGAGGGCGCCACGCGACCGAAGAAGCGCCTGCGCTTTCCGCTCCGCGGCAAGGTCTTCCTGTTCGCCGTGCTGATCGCCATCACCCCCCTCGTGCTGGTCGGCCAGAACCTCGTCCGCATCACCCAGGACGAGCTCAAGAGCGCTGCCAACGAGCAGCTCGCGGACGCCGCGGACCAGCTCAGGGAGAGCCTCGACGACAGCTATCAGGGCAACTGGCTCACGCCCCTGCTGCTGATCCGCAATGGTATCGACAGCGAGAAGCTGGCGGTGCCCGAGAAGGTCTCGCTGATGACCCTCGGGCTCGCCAACATCCCGGGCGTCGTGGCGCTGCAGCTCACGGTCGGCCAGTCGGCGCTGCCCATCCTGGTCACCGACGAGGCCTACACGGCGCGGCTGAAGGCGGCCGGACTCGATGCCGTCACTCTGCTGCGCACACCGCTCGCCGCGATCGAGGCGGTGCGCGAGAGCGGCGACTACGGCATTCCGACGATCACCACCATCGACGAGACGGGCGACTGGCTGGCGACCCTGGCCCTGCCGCTCGAGTCCGAGTTCGCCGGCCAGAAGCTGACGCTGAGTGCTCGGATCGACCTCGATTCGCTGGCGGCGGTGATCCGCAACCACCCCTTCGCCCGGCGCGGCGAGATCACGGTGATCGACGCTGCCGGTCGGACCGTGCTCGAGAGCGAGCCGCGCGATCTCGGCGACCGGGCCATCGTCGATTCGGCGCTCCGCCTGATCGAGGGCAATGCCCGGGCCGCCACGGTCGAATCCTACGAGCGGTCGGACGGCACACCCATGCTCGGCGCCTATGCCTTTCCCCGGACCCTGCCCTGGGTCGTGATCACCGAGCTCGGCGAGCGCAACGCCTATGCGGTGGTCGGGCAGATGACGCGCAACCTGGCGCTGTGGGTGCTCGCCGGCTTTTGCGCCGCGGCCCTGGCGGCCGGGTTCTTCGCCCGCCGGCTGACCCGGCCGATCCTGCGGATCGGCGAGGTCGCCAACCGGGTCGGCGGCGGCGACTTCAAGACGCGCGTCGAAGGGGTGCGCACCAATGACGAGATCGGCGATCTGGCCGAGCGCATGAACACCATGATCCGCGAGCTGGGCGAGCGGCTGGAGCTGATGAAGTTCGTCTCGCGCGGCACGGTCTCGGCGATCCGGGCGGCGGATTCGTCCGGCATCTCGCGCAGCGGCGCGCGGCGGCCCGCCGCCATGCTGTTCTCGGACATCCGGGGCTACACGGCCTTCGCCGAGACGGTCGATCCGGAGGTCGTGGTCGAGATGCTCAATTCCTATCTCGACACCCAGACGGCCATCGTCGAGTCGCATGGCGGCGACGTGGACAAGTTCATCGCCGACGAGCTGGTCGCGGTCTTCCTGGGCGAAGGCATGGAGCGCCGCGCCGTCGCCTCCGCCCTCGACATCCAGGAGGCCATGGCCGGGCTGCTGCGCGAGCACCCCGAATGGGACCTGCATGTCGGCATCGGCATCAGCGCCGGCGAGGTGGTGATGGGGGCCATGGGTGCCCGCGAGCGCATGGACTTCACGGTCCTGGGCGACCCCGTCAACCTGGCGTCCCGCCTCTGCGACGCCGCCCCGCCCCGGTCGATCCTGGTGAGCGAGCCGGTCCGCATCGCCGTGGCGGGCGATCCGGAGCTCGTCCTCGAGCCGCTCGAGCCGATCCGGATCAAGGGCAAGCGCGAGCTCGTGCCGGTCTTCAAGGCGCTGCGCGCGGTCCGGGCGGACAGGGGCGAGGCGCCGGCGATCGACCGCCGGGCTTCCTGAGAAGGCTTTCGACCGCACCGGGAAAGGTGCCGCATGCCCTGCCCTTGCGCCTCGCCCGGCTGGCGGTTAAGCCCGGCGGCGAACGAAGCCTTCGGAACCCCGCATGCGCGCCGCCGTCGTCACCTTTCCGGGATCCAACTGCGACCGTGACCTGGCGGTAGCGCTCGAGGCCGTGCTGCAGCGGCCGGTGGCGCGCGTCTGGCACGGCGACAGCGAGCTGCCGCCGGTCGATCTGGTCGGCATTCCGGGCGGCTTCGCCTATGGCGACTACCTGCGCTGCGGCGCCATCGCCGCCCGCTCGCCGATCATGGCGGCGGTCGCCCGCCATGCCGAGGCGGGCGGTGCCGTCATCGGCGTCTGCAACGGCTTCCAGGTGCTGACCGAGGCCGGGCTCCTGCCCGGTGCCCTGATCAGGAACGCCGGCCTGCGCTTCGTCTGTCGCCATGTCCGCGTGGCGGTGGCGGCCCGCCGCAACCCCTTCACCGACGGCTATGACGAGGGTGCCGTGCTCTCCCTGCCGGTGGCGCATCACGACGGCAACTACGTCATCGACGAGGCGGGCCTCGCCAGGCTCGAGGCGGAGGACCGCATCGCCTTTCGCTATCTCGACAACCCGAACGGCTCGACCAGGGACATCGCCGGCGTGCTCTCGGCCAACCGCCGCGTGCTCGGCCTGATGCCGCATCCCGAGCGCGCGATCGAGCCGGCGCTCGGCAGCGCCGACGGCCGGCCGCTCTTCACCTCGCTGCTGGCGGCCCTGGCATGACCGAGATCACGCCGGAGCTGCTGCAGCGCCACGGGCTGACGGGCGACGACCTCGCCCGGATCGAAGAGATCCTCGGCCGCGCCCCGACCCTGGTCGAGCTCGGCATCTTCTCGGTCATGTGGTCCGAGCACTGCTCCTACAAGAGCTCGAAAATCCATCTCGGCAAGCTGCCGACCACCGCACCCTGGGTGGTCCAGGGGCCGGGCGAGAACGCCGGGGTGATCGACATCGGCGGCGGCCAGGTCGCCATCTTCAAGATGGAGAGCCACAACCACCCCTCCTTCATCGAGCCCTACCAGGGAGCCGCCACGGGCGTCGGCGGCATCCTGCGCGACGTCTTCACCATGGGGGCCCGACCGGTGGCCCTCCTGAACGCGCTCCGCTTCGGTGCTGCGGACCACTCCAGGACCCGGCACCTGGTGGCCGGGGTGGTCGCCGGGATCGGCGGCTACGGCAATTGCGTCGGCGTGCCGACGGTCGGTGGCGAATGCACCTTCCATCACGCCTACAACGGCAACATCCTGGTCAACGCCATGGCGGTCGGCATCGCCGACGCCGACAAGGTCTTCTATGCGAGCGCCGGCGGCATCGGCAACCCGGTGCTCTACGTGGGGGCGAAGACCGGCCGCGACGGCATCCACGGCGCCACCATGGCGTCGGCCGAGTTCAGCGAGACGAAGGAGGCCGAGCGGCCAACCGTGCAGGTGGGCGACCCCTTCACCGAGAAGCTGCTGATCGAGGCCTGCCTCGAGCTGATGGCCGGCGACTGCATCGTCGCCATCCAGGACATGGGGGCGGCCGGGCTCACCTCCTCATCGTTCGAGATGGCGTCGCGCGGGCAATGCGGCATCCTGATGAACCTCGACGCAGTGCCGCTGCGCGAGACCGGCATGACGCCTTACGAGATCATGCTCTCGGAGAGCCAGGAGCGCATGCTGATGGTGGTGGCCGCCGGCCGCGAGGGCGAGGCCGTGGCCGTCTTCGAGAAATGGGGGCTCGACTGCGCCGTCGTCGGCCGCGTCACCGACACCGGCCGGATGGTGCTGACCTGGCAGGGCCTGACCGTGGCCGACGTGCCGGTGGCCCCGGTCGCCGGCGCCTCGCCGGTGCTCGACCGGCCTTATGAGCTGACCACGCCGCCCGTGCCGGTGGCGAGCCCGGCTAACCTCGACGCCGGCCCGGTCGACCGGCTCCTGCTGGCGCTCATGGGCTCGCCCGATATCGCCAGCAAGCGCTGGATCTTCGAGCAGTACGACCACATGGTGATGGCCGACACGGTGATGCTGCCGGGCCGGGGCGACGCCGCGGTGGTGCGGGTCCACGGCACCGGCCGGGGCCTGGCGCTGACCACCGACTGCACGCCGCGCTATTGCGAGGCCGACCCCTTCATGGGTGGCATGCAGGCCGTGGCCGAGGCCTGGCGCAACCTCTCGGCCACCGGTGCCCGGCCGCTCGCCATCACCAACTGCCTGAACTTCGGCAGCCCCGAGCGGCCGCGCATCATGGGCCAGCTCGTCGGCTGCATCGAAGGCATGGCCGAGGCCTGCCGTGCTCTCGACTTCCCCGTCGTCTCGGGCAATGTCTCGCTCTACAACGAGACCGACGGCCGAGCGATCCTCCCCACCCCCAATGTCGGCGGCGTCGGCCTGGTCGACGACACCGGCCGCATGGCCGGGCTCGCCTGGGACGTGGCCGGCCTCGAGCTCGTGCTGGTCGGCGAGACCCAGGGCTGGCTCGGCTGCTCGCTGCTCTGGCAGCAGTTTCTGGGACGTGACGACGGCGCACCGCCGCCGGTCCGCCTCGAGATCGAACGCCACAACGGCGATTTCGTCCGGGCGGCGATCGGCGCCGGCCAGGTCCGGGCCGTGCACGACCTCTCGGATGGCGGGCTCGCCGTGGCGCTCGCCGAGATGTGCCTCGCCAGTGCCATGGGTGCCACGATCGCCATGCCGCACGATACGCCCTCGGTGCTGGGCTGGCTCTTCGGCGAGGACCAGGCCCGCTACCTGCTGGCCGTGCCGAAGGCCGGGCTCGACCCCCTCCTGCAGGAGGCTGGCGAGGCCGGCGTCGTCGCCCGCGCCATCGGTGTCACCGGCGGCGACGCGTTGACGCTCGGCGACGCAGCCGCCATATCCTTGGCGGACTTGCGAGCCCGGCACGAGGGCTGGCTGCCGAACCTGATGGCCGGCTAGGCCGCCAGCCCGAGTGAATTCGACGAGGATGCCCGAATGCCGATGAGCGCGACCGAAATCGAAGCAGCGATCAGGACCGCCCTGCCCGATGCCGAGATCAGCATCGAGGATCTCGCCGGCGACGGCGACCACTATCGCGCCACGGTCGTCTCGAGCAGCTTCAAGGGCATGCCCCGGGTCCGCCAGCACCAGCTCGTCTACGACGCACTCGGCGGCCGCATGGGCGGCACCCTGCACGCCTTGGCCCTGACCACCAAGACACCCGCCTGACGCCCGGCCGATCGCGGCCCCAAGGAGACCATTCGATGACCGACCCGATCCACGCCACCATCCAGGACCAGATCACCAAGGACGACGTCGTCCTCTACATGAAGGGCACGCCCGTCTTCCCGATGTGCGGCTTCTCGGCCGGCACCGTGCAGATCCTGGGCCAGCTCGACGTCAAGTTCCAGGCCTACAACGTCCTCGACGACCAGAACCTGCGCGAGGGCATCAAGACCTTCTCCAACTGGCCGACCATCCCCCAGCTCTACGTCAAGGGCGAGTTCATCGGCGGCTTCGACATCGTCCGCGAGATGGCCGAGAACGGCGAGCTGCAGGAGACGCTGAAGGAGAAGGGCGTGGCGGCGGCCTAAACGATAGCACAGGTAAAAAGACGGGGAGGATGATCCTCCCCGTGCCCCACCGGTTTTTGTACGCCTCCGTCGTGCAGAAAGACGGAAGGGGCCCGGGGAAACTCAGTTTCCCCGAACATTCTACCCGTCTTCCTCGCTGACCAGCTCGATCGAGCTCTCGATCGCGGAATCCCTGGAGCGGATGAGCAGCGGCATCGGCATGGGCTCGATGCTGGCATAGGCGTCGATCCAGATGGGCGGCTGGCCCGGCATCGTGACCAGCATGTCGCCCTCCTCGAAGCCCGAGAGGCCGAGGAGCGCCGCGGTCAGGTGGTAGGCGTCGCGCTTTTTGCCCGCGACCTCGACCGTGGTGCGGCCCCGATAGACGGTCTCGAGGTCGGCGCGCTTGCGGCCGTCGAAGACCGGCAGGGCCATGGCCGCGTCCGGGGCGGGGTCGTGGGCCAGCCAGTCGCTCAACTGGAGCAGGGCCGCCAGGGGGTCGATCGAGGGATCGCGCAAGGCCGGCGACACCGGGCTCTCGCGCTCGCGGCCGCGATGGCGGACGACGAGGTCCGCGAGGCTGCCGTCGGCGGCGAAGGTGAGCTCGGTCTCGCGCGTCCGGTCGGGCTTGGTGTAGAGGGCGCTGAAATGCGACGGACGGGGGGCACCCTTGCCGACCTCGACCTCGGCGGTCAGATCGGTGCGGTGATCGCCGGCGATGAAGGCGGCGAGGCCGCGATTGCGCATCGTCATGGCGACACGCGCCAGGCCGTCCGCGCATTGCAGGCTGAGCTGCAGATCGGCGAAGGCAACGCCACCGCCGCTCATGGTGTAGGCGAGGTCGCGGTTGGCGACGCTGCCGCAGTCGGCGCGCACGGCACCGGCGACGAGTGTCAGGCCGAAACCGATGAGGAGCGAGCGCCGCGTCCTCGGCGAGGGCCCGGAGGACCCTGCCCGGAGCGGCGCCCGGGGTTCGTCAGCGCGAGTAGTATTCGATGACGAGGTTCGGCTCCATCTGCACGGGATAGGGCACGTCCGAGAGCTTCGGCACGCGGACGAACTGGCCCTTCAGCGCCTTGGTGTCGACGGCGAGGTATTCCGGCACGTCGCGCTCGGGGCGGGCCACGGCTTCCAGCACCATCGGGATGTTCTGCGCCTTCTCGCGCAGCTCGATGATGTCGCCCTCGCGCAGGCGGTAGGACGGGATGTTGACCCGCTTGCCGTTCACCTTCACATGGCCGTGATTGATGAACTGCCGGGCGGCAAAGATGGTCGGCACGAAGTTGAAGCGGAAGAGCGTGATGTCGAGGCGCCGCTCGAGCAGCCCGATCAGGTTCTCGGCGGTGTCGCCGCGGGTCTTGCTGGCTTCCTCGTAGGCGCTGCGGAACTGCCGCTCGCTCATGTTGGCGTAGTACTTCTTCAGCTTCTGCTTGGCGGCGAGCTGGTTGGCGAAGTCGGACATCTTGCGTCGCTTCTGGCCGTGCTCGCCCGGGCCGTAGTCGCGCCGGGCCAAAGGACTCTTGGTGCGGCCCCAGAGATTCACCCCGAGGCGGCGGCAGATCTTGGACTTAGCCTGGATACGCTTGGTCATCGGCCCCGATTTGCAGAAGCGGTGTAAGGGAACGTCGCTTTCCGGCGCCGGCAACGGATCGTGGCCCGCACAAAGCAACGCAGCCGGGGAAGGCCCCCGGCCGATGGCGAGCTTCTAGTCCGCGCACCCGGGCTTGTCAAAGGCTTTGCGTCGTTTCGCGCATCGCTCAGAGCCGGCGGTCCGGGTTGGCGCGGCGGCGCTGCTGCACGTCGCTGAAGGCGGCGGCCAGGATGCCCGCCGGCATGGCGATGAGGATGATGCCGCCGACCGCGGTGAGGCCGGCGAAGATGCGGCCGGGCACGGTCACCGGAATGGCGTCGCCATAGCCGACCGTGGAGAGGGTGGAGACCGACCACCACATCGCCCGCGGGATCGAGCCGAAATCGTCTGGCTGGTAGGCCGCCTCGCAGAGATAGAGCATGGTCGAGCTGACCAGCAGCAGGAGAAAGCCGATGACCAGGCTGAGCCCGAGCTCGTAGCTGCGCAGCATCAGGGCCTCGAGCATGTCGTGCATGGCGAGCGAGAAGCGGCCGAGCCTGGCCAGCCGCAAGAGCCGCAGCAGCCGGGCGATCCGCAGGATGAAGGCGTCTGTCCCGGCCAGCAGGAGGAAGACCGGCAGGATCGCCAGCAGATCGAGCAGCGCCACCGGCGTTACGGCGTAGCGCAGCACGCCGCGCCAGCCTTCGCCATAGCGGCCGCTCTCCGGTGCGATCCAGAGGCGGATGCCGTACTCCAGCAGAAAGAGCGTCGCGAACACCCATTCACATACGGCGAAGAGCCGACCGTGGCCCTCGTAGAGCTCCGGCTCGGTTTCCAGCACCGCCACGATGCAGGACGCCAGGATCAGGCTGGCGACCAGCATGTTGCCCGGTGCCAGCCCGTGCTCGCGCCGGCCGAGCGGATCGAGCTGGTGATAGAACCAGGAGCGGAGGCTGGTGCGGGCCATGGCTGAGCTACCGGCTGTGCAACGAGACGCGCCCTTGCTACCAGCCGGGGCCGCGGCTTGCGAGCATCCGGCGGTTTACGCCGGGCGGCACTTGCGCTTCGATGCCGCCCCGCACCCCTGCCGCGAGACCGGACCATGCCCTGGACAGTTGTCGACGACGCCGACGCGATCGAGCCCGAGGACGTCATCCGCTTCGACCACGCGGGCCGCACCTATGCCGTCTACCGCTCGGCCGACGACGCCTACTTCGCCACCGACGGCCTCTGCACCCACGAGCAGGTGCATCTCGCCGACGGCCTGGTGATGGGCCACGTCATCGAGTGCCCCAAGCACAACGGCCGCTTCGACTACCGCACCGGCGAGCCCAGGCGGGCACCGGTGCGCAAAGCCCTGCGGACCTACCCGACAAAGGTCGAGGACGGCCGCATCCTCGTCGACATCCCCGACTGACGTGAGTGGCCCGCCTGACATGCCGGGCCCGATCGTCATCGTCGGCGCCGGCCAGGCCGGGGTGCGGGCGGCGCTGGCCCTGCGCGATGCCGGCTTCGACGGCCCGGTGACGCTGCTCGGCGCGGAGCCCGTGCCACCCTATGAGCGCCCGCCCCTCTCCAAGGGGCTGCTCACCGGCGAGCGGGACCCGGAGAACTGCACCATCGCCTCCACCGAAGCCCTCGCCGAACGCCGCGTCGCTTTCCACCCGGCGACGACGGCAGTGGCGATCGACCGCGACCGCCGCCTCGTCCGCTCGAGCGATGGCGGCGGGCATTCCTTTGCCCGCCTGCTGCTCGCCACTGGTCGCCGCCCCCGCCGCCTCGATCTGCCGCCCGACTTGGCGCCCCTCGCCCACGAGCTGCGCCATCTCGAGGACGCTAGAGCATTTTCACGCTGACCGTACATAACCGGTATTTTCGATGTAGTTTTGGCATTCGGCCGGCGAGAAGCGGTCGAGCAGCTTGCCGATGGTTGTCCAAAGTCCGTCGATGGTGCGCTGGGCGGCCTTTCTCAGGAGCGGCTTGAGCTTGGCGAAGGCGTTCTCGCCTCCGCCGCCTGCTGGCGGCGTCCATTTCATGGTTCGGATCAAAGGCCTCCTGGCCTTTGATGGGTTGAGATCGGGTGAATAGAGTGGCAGATAGCGGAGCTCGGCGCCCCTGAACTCGATTGCCTCGCGCACACCGTGGACCTTGTGCGCGGCGAGGTTGTCCAGAATGACGATGTCGCCGGGCTCCGGCTTCGGGGCGAGCATCTGCTCGGTCCAGGCTCTGAACGTCGCGCCGTCCATGGCCCCGTCGAGCACGTAAGGTGCTATGAACCCACGGTTTGTCAGTCCGCCGACGAAGGTCGTCGTCTTCCAGTGCCCATGATTGGCCAAGAGGCCAATCATCCGATTCATGGAATGACGACGGCCAGGAGGCCGTCGAGGGGGGCAGCGCCGCGTCGAGCCGTTCGCCACGGCGGCAGCGGCCGTGGCGTCGAGCGAGCTTGGTCGATGCCCCGGTCTCGTCGATGAAGATCGACCGGCCCCGGCTCAGCGCACCCTGCTCGGCGCGCCAAGCGGTGCGCCGCTCGGCGATGTCCGGTCGATCCTGCTCCTCCGCCCGTCCGGTCTTTTTTTTAGCGTCAGGCCGAGCCGGATCAGGGTGTTGTGCATCAAGCCGAGGCTCGCCTCGAGGCCATGCGTCTCGAGCAGCCAAGCGCGCAACTCGTCCAGCGTCACGTCCGACCGCCGCTCGACTTCGGCCAGGATCGCGGCGTGCTGCGCCGCGAGCTTCAGCACCTGCTGATTGCGCTGCGCCCGGGCGGTCGCCTCACCAGACACCCGCCGTCGCTTCAACGCCTTGTAAAGGAACGAAACACTGACATCGAACCGCTCCGCCGCAGTCCTCGCCGGCAGCCCGCCATCCATCGCCGCCAGAACCCGCTCCCGCAAATCCGTCGAATAGCTCTGCCCCGACCGCCACGCCATCACGCTTCTCCCGATCACCACAACCAAGAAGTGTGAATCACATCCTGTCACAAGTGGGAATCGGGAAAAGATTCCGGTCAGCTTGAAAGTGCTCTAAACGCCTGCGCCGGGCGCTTCACCCCGGCACGCACCTGGCGATCATCGGCGGCGGCTTCATCGGCCTCGAGGTGGCCGCCAGCGCTGTCGCCCTGGGTGCCCGGGCCAGCATCATCGAGCTGGCCCTCCGGCTCATGACGCGGGGCGTGCCCGAGCCCCTCGCCGCCCGGCTCGCCGATCGGCACCGCAACGCCGGCGTCGCGCTGCATCTTGGCCGCCGCATTGCCGCCATGGCGGCCGTCGATGACGCGCTCCGCCTCACCCTCGACGACGGCACGGTGGTGGCGGCCGACCACCTGCTGGTCGCCATCGGCGCCAGCCCCCGCACGGAGCTCGCGGTGGCCGCCGGGCTCACCGTCGATGGCGGCATCATCGTCGATGAGCATCTGCGCACCAGCGACCCCGCCACCTTTGCCGCCGGCGACTGCACCGCCTTCCCCGATCCGCTGACCGGCGACCTGATCGGTCGGGAATCCCGGCACAATGCCGAGCTGCAGGGGCCGCTCGCCGCCCGCAACATGCTGGGCGCCGGCGAGGTGCTCGCCCCGGTCCCCTGGTTCTGGTCCGACCAGCACGAGCAGACCCTGCAGATCGCCGGAACACCCGAAGCGGGAACGCGAACGGTCGAGCGCGCGACGGCGCACGGCCTCCTCCTCTTCCATCTCGCCACCGACGACCGGCTGGTCGGCGTGAGCGCGCTCGGGCCGGCGGCGCTCGCCAAGGAATTCAAGGTGGCACAGCGTCTGGTCGAGGCGGGCCGCCGGGTCGAGCCCAGGATCCTCGCCGATCCCGCGACCCGGCTCAAGGCGCTGCTCCGCTAGTGTCCTTGCCGCATCTGGCTCGTTCTTTAGGTTGCTCCGCTCGTCACCGTCGGCAGCGCTGCCGCCTCAGGCTGAGCGGCGGGCCACGAGCCGCCGCCAGCCGGCGAGGGCCAGCGCCGCGGCGACGACCACGAGGACCGAGGCGCCCGTGGCGATCACCGCGAGCGCCGGCACCAAGGGCGAGTAGTTGGTGGCCGTGCGCGAGAAGAGCCACAAGGGCAGCGTCGTGTCGGAGCCGGTCGTGTAGATCGAGAGCGGCAGGTTCGACCAGGAGAGCAGGAAGGCGAAGAGCCCGCCCGAGACGATGCCGGGCGCGAGCGCCGGCAGGGTCACCTCGCGAAAGACCTGCAGCCGCGAGGCGCCGAGATCGAAGGCCGCCTCCTCCTGCGCCACGTCGAAGCCGTAGAGCCGGATCGAGATCACCAGCGTCACGATCGGCACCACCCAGACCAGATGCGCGAAGACCGCGGTCCGCCAGGAGGGCGCGATCCCGGCGGCCGTCATGGCGAGCAGGAGGGCGAGGCCGAGGACCGCCTGCGGGAAGAAGATCGGCAGCAGCAGCAGGCGCTGGTAGAGGCTGCGCCCGCGCCACTCGAAGCGGGCGAAGGCGAGCGCCCCGAAGACGCCGAGCAGCACCGCGATCAGGGCCACGAGCACGGCGATCTTGAGCGAGGTCAGATGCAGCTCGGCTGTGGTGTACTGGCCGAGCGCGTCGCGATAGGCGTCGAGCGTCCAGACCTTGTGCGGGAAGCGCATGTAGCGGGTGTTCGCGAGCGAGGCGAGCACGACCGAGAGGATCGGCACGTAGAGCAGCATCAGCACCAGCACGGTCCAGAGCGCCAGCAGCGCGGTGACGAGTCGATTGCGCGTGCTGGACATCTCAGCGCCGGATCAGCCGGTCGAGGTCGAGCCGGCGCAGCACCGGGAAGATGACCGCGGCCGTCACCAGGATGACGAGCACGGTGAGCGCCGCCCCGGACGGCCAGTCCTGGGCGTAGCCGAAGCGCTGCTCGATGGCCTTGGTGATGACGATCACCGCCTGCCCGCCGAGGATCGCGGCCTCGGCATTCGCACCGAGCGAGAGCACGAAGGTGAGCAGCGTGCCGACGGTGATGCCCGGCAGCGCCAGCGGCAGCTCGATCTCGCGAAAGACCTGGAAAGGCCTGGCGCCGAGATCGCACGCGGCCTCGATCTGGTCCTGCGGCACCAGCGAGAGGCCGAGCACCATGGGAAAGAGCATGAAGGGGAAGTGGATATAGACCATGCCGAGGAGGGTGGCGGTCCGCGTGTAGAGGATGCTGCCGATCTTCAGCCCGAAGAGCGCGTTCAGGCTGCCGGCGAAGATGCCGCCGCCCGGCATCATGAAGAGGGCCGTGCCGAAGAGGCGGACACTCTCGGAGATGAAGATCGGCAGGGCGATCAGGATGGTCGCGAGCGTGGCGAAGCGGCCGGCGAATCGCACCAGCGCCTTGGCGGTCGGCCAGGCGAGGACGAGGCAAAGGAGCGTGGTGAGCCCGGCGAGCAAGAGCGACCAGCCGAGCGGCAAAAGATAGCCCTCGGTCACGGCAGCCCAGTAGTTGGCGAGCGTCGGCTCGCCGGCGAGCGAGAAGGTCCGGGGCGGCATCAGGCTGTAGAGGAGGACGAGCAGGATGGGCAGGGCGAAGCCCACGAGGATGAGCGCCATGACCGGCAGCATGGCGAGAAGGCCCGGGCTGACCCGCTGCCGCACCGGGGCTACTCCGCCACCCGCACGGCATCGCCGAGATCGAAGCCGAGCCGCACGGGCTCGCCCGGCCCCGGCACGCTCGCCGCCGCGACGGCGATCTCGCCGATCAGCATGCGCTCGTCGGCCCGGGCGTGGAACTGCTTCCTCGATCCCAGCAGGTAGTCGTTGACGATCCGGGCCTCGAAGACCACGTCGGCCGCCTCACCCGGCGCCAGCGGCCGGAGCTGCTCGGGCCGCACCACGAGCCAGCCCTCGCCAGCGACCCCGAACTCGCTAGCCCTCAGCACGTTCACCTCGCCCATGAACTCGGCGACGAAGCGCGAGCGCGGCTGCTGGTAGATCTCGAGCGGCGGCCCGATCTGGACCAGCCGGCCGGCCCGCATGATGCCGATTCGGTCCGACATCACCATCGCCTCCTCGAGGCTGTGGGTGATGTAGATGAAGGTCTTGCCGGTCTCGCGATGCAGGTCCTTGAGCTCGACCTCGAGCATCTTCCGCAGCCGGTAGTCGATCGCCGAGAGCGGCTCGTCGAAGAAGAGGATCTCGGGGTCGGACGCCAGTGCGCGGGCCAGCGCCACACGCTGCCGCTCGCCACCGGAGCAGCGCGTCACCGGCCGCGCGTAGTAGGCCTCGGGCAGCCGCACCAGGTCCATCAGCTCGAGCGCCCGGGCCCGACGTGCCGCCGGATCGACGCCCCGCATCTTCGGCGCGAACTCGATGTTCTCGCCAACCGTCTTGTGATTGAAGAGCGCCAGCGACTGGAAGACCATCGCGGTCGGCCGCTTGTTGGCCGGCACGTCGGTGATCGCCCGGCCGCGCAGCAGCACCGCACCACTGTCGACCCGCTCGAGCCCGGCGAGGATGCGGATCAGGGTCGACTTGCCGCTGCCGGACGGGCCGACGATGGTGAAGAACTCGCCGTCCAGGATCTCGAGGTCGATGTCGTCGACCGCGGCGATCTCGCCGAACCGGCGCGTCAGGCCGACCAACGAGAGGATCGGCCCGCTCGTCGTCACAGCCGCGGCCTACTGGCGGGTCCGCATGGCAGCCGAGTAGATGTCGTAGAGCCGGTCGTAGTCGGGCACGATGTCGAACTCGACGGCATTGGCGATGCGCTCGTCGAACTCGTCCCACTGCAGCGCCTCGAGCTCCTCGCTGGTGAACTTGGCGAAGAGCTCGGGATCGGCCATCTGCGCCACCGGCTGCAGGTTGCCGTTGCCGTGGGCGATGATCCAGGCGGGCTCGACCTCCGCGATCCACGCGAGGAAGTCGAGGGCGTGCGGGTGCTCGTTCGGGTTGGCCACCGCCGAGTTGAGCTCGATCCAGTTGATGCCGCCCTTGCCGTCGGCCGGGCCGCTCGAGGGCGTGACGGCGTGCAGGTTCGAGACTCCCTCGAGCCTGGCGCTCGTCGTCGTGTAGGTGCCGCCGGTGAAGTAGAGGTCGATCTCGCCGTTGATGATGCCGAGATTGAGCTGGACGAAATCGGTGGTGATCAGCTTCGCGTTGTCGATCCAGCGCTTCGCCGTCGCCTCGAACTTCGCGATGTCCTCGTCCGACTTCGGCTTGAAGGGATGAACACCCGCCCCCATGCAGATGTCCATCACGTTCCAGTCCTCGTAGGCGAGGATGCCGTAGCGCTGGCTGAAATCGGGGTTGTTGAAGAGGTCCCAGCCCTCGTTCTTGGCGAGCTCGGGCGAGATGACATCCGAGTTCACGACGAAGTCGAAGGTCTCGTAGCGCTGCACGACGCCCAGCAGATGCTCGCCATCCTGGCTCATCGCCCAGTGATAGGGCGGGGCGAACTTCGGCATCATGGCTTCGTAGAGCGGCTGGAAGCGGTCCTGCGGCAGGTCGCGGATCAGCCCCTCGGGCCAGAGCTGGGTGCGCGCCCATGGGTTGTTGATGTTGATGAAGTCCCAGACCGAGGTCTCGCCGGCGCGCAGCCGGTTGACCGAGGTCGGGTCGGAGATGTGGATCTCGGTCTTGACGGTCTCGCCCGTCTTCTCGCGCCAGAGCTCGAGCAGCCGCGGGTCGGCATAGGCATCCCAGGTGAGCAGCGCCAGAGGCCGGTCCTGCGCCAGGGCCAGCCTCGGCCCCGCCGCAGCCAGCGTGCCGGCGGCGCCGATGCCCGCCATGAGGCGGCGGCGGGTCATCGCCATGGAACGCAGCCCCATGTCGCGAACCGGGTTCCTCCGGGCTAGCTGCTGCAGGCGGCGGATGTCGCGCATCGTTCCCTCTCCCTGGTTGCGCCGCCGGGCGCCCGCGGCGAAGAGCAGCGCTCGGGCCCCGGTTGTGCGGCATGCGGTCGGTTGTGCGGATAGTGCAAGTGCCGGGAAGCCTGTCAAGGCGCCTCCCCCCTCTTGTCATGGGCATCCCGTCTCCCGCCGACCTCTGATAGACAATAAGGTGTGGACCGGCCCACCGTGCTTCCCTCCTCCCACAACCGAGGCGCCGCCCCTTGCTCGATCCCGACGAACCGGCCCCCTTCGTGCTCGAGAACACCGGCGGCGGCAGCCCGTGGCTGCTCACCTGCGAGCACGGCGGCCGGCGGCTGCCCCGTGCGCTGGGCGATCTCGGCCTGCCGGCCGCCGCCTTCGAGCGCCACATCGCCTGGGACATCGGCGCCCTCGGCGTCGCGCGAAGCCTCGCCCGGGCGCTCGACGCCGAGCTGGTGCACCAGCCCTATTCGCGCCTCGTCGTCGACTGCAACCGCCCGCCGACCCGCCCCAGCTTCATCCCCGAGATCAGCGAGGCCACGGTTATTCCGGGCAATCTGGGCCTCGCCCCCGAGGCCCGCCTCGCCCGCGAGAAGGCGATCTGGCGGCCTTTCCAGGATGCGGTGGCCGAAGCCGTCGGCGGCCGGGCGGGCCTGCTCGCCATCCACAGCTTCACGCCGGTCTACAAGGAGCAGGTGCGTCCCTGGCAGCTCGGCTTCCTCCACGCCCGGGCCGAGCGTCTGGCGCTCGACCTCCAGCGCTGGTTCGCCGCCGAGGCGCAAATCGAGGCGGCCCTGAACGAGCCCTATTGCGTCGACGCCGATGACTATACGATCCCGGTGCACGGCGACGCGCGCGGCCGGCCCGCCGTGCTCGTCGAGATCCGCCAGGACCTGATCGCCGATGCCCGTGGCCAGGCCCGCTGGGCCGACCTCCTGCGCCGCGCGGTCCTGAACCTCGAGCCACCAGCCCAACCAGCCCAGAGCGAGTAGGCGCGCCACCATGCACGACACCCACGAGGGCATCGTCTTCTTCGTCACCAGCGACTTCTCCGGGCTGGTCCGCGGGCGCGGGGTGCCGGCCCGGAACCTGCCGGCCTTCCTCGAGACCGGCTGCGGCTGGGTCCCGGCCGATCAGGCGATCAATGCCTTCGACGTCATCGGCGAGGGCAACCCGTTCGGCTCCTCGGGCGACCTCCGGCTGATGCCCGACCCGGCGACCGAGGTGCGGATCGCCGGGAATGCCGGGCGACCCCCCTGGCACTTCTTCCTCGCCGACATCCAGAGCCTCGACGGCGCCCCCTGGTCCTGCTGCGCGCGTGGCTTCCTCAAGGCCGCGCTCGCCGATCTCGAGCAGCGCTTCGGGCTCGGCCTCAGCGTCGCCTTCGAGCACGAGTTCACCCTGCTCGGCGATCCCGCCCCGGCGCCGGGCTTCTCGATGCGCGCCTTCCGCCGGCAGGAGACGCTGGTGACGGCCATCGCCTCGGCCCTGCGCGCCGCCGGTGCCGCACCCGAGATGATCCTGCCGGAGTTCGGCCCCGGCCAGTTCGAGATCACGCTGCCCCCGGCCCCGGCGCTCACCGCCGCCGACCGCGCTGTCGTGTTCCGCGAGGTGGTCCGCGACGTCGCCGAGCGGCAGGGCAGCCGTGCCACCTTCGCCCCCAAGATCCGGCCCGAGGGCGTGGGCAACGGTGTCCACATCCATCTCAGCCTCAACGACAGCAAGGGCCGACCGGTCACCTACGACGCCGATGGCCCGGGCGAGCTCAGCGCGCCGGCCGCCGCCTTCGCCGCCGGCGTGCTCCGCCATGCCGATGCGCTGGTCGCCCTGACAGCACCCTCCGTCGTCTCCTATCTGCGCCTGAAGCCGCATCACTGGGCCACGGCCTTCGCCTGCCTCGGCCGGCAGAACCGCGAGGCCACCATCCGCATCTGCCCCAGGGCGCGCGCCGGCGGCGACCCGGCCGCGGGCCATCACCTCGAGTACCGCGCCGCGGACGCCACGGCCTCGCCCTATCTGGCGCTCGGTGCCCTCGTCCGGGCCGGCCTCGCCGGGCTGGCGGAGAACCTGCCGGCGCCGCCACTGGTCGACACCGACCCGGCCGAACTCGACGCGGCCGAATGCGAGCGGCTGGGCGTGCGGCCGCTGCCGGCCAGCCTGGCGGCCGCCCTCGATGCGCTCGCGGCCGACAAGGTGGCCATGACCTGGGCCGCCCCCGATTTCTGGGCCTGCTACCTCGCCATGAAGCGGAGCGAGTGGGCCGGCCTCGCGGACTACGACCATGTCGCCCTCTGCGACGCCTACAGCCGGGTCTACTGACGCCATGGACAACGACCGCCTGCCGCGCGACCGACGGCTCGGACCCGAACGAACCGCCGTCCTCCTGGTCGACGTCCAGCTCTCCGAGATCGTGCCGGAGCACGAGCAGGAGAAGCCCGACTACTGGCGCATGATCCACGAGCGCGCCCTCCCCGCCCAGCAACGCCTGCTGGCCGCGGCGCGCGAGCGCCGCTGCGAGGTCCTCTACACCGTCATCGAGGCGCTGACGGCGGACGGCCGCGATCGCTCGCTCGACCACAAGCTCTCGGGCATCCTGGTGCCCAAAGGCTCGCCGCTCGCCCGGGTCATCCCGGCGGTGGCACCACTCGCCGACGAGATCGTCCTGCCCAAGACGTCGTCCGGCGTCTTCAACTCGACCGCCATCGACTACGTGCTGCGCAATCTCGGCATCGACAACCTTATCGTCTGTGGCTTCCTTACCGACCAGTGTGTCGACATGGCGGTGCGCGATGCCGCCGACAAGGGCTACTACGTGGTCTGCGCCGAGGACGCCTGCGCCACGCACACGGCCGAGCGCCACGCCCGGGCGCTCGAGGCCTTCGGCGGCTACTGCCGGGTGCAGACGGTCGACGAGGTGATCGACACGTTTTCGCACTAGGCAAGGCCCACCGGAAGAGCTAGCCCATTCGCCGTCGACAAGCAGAAGCCATGTTCAGGGCGCCGCCCGAGCGCGACCGCGGCGAATGATCCGGGAGTCATATGGAGTGGCCGACACAACGGGCGCCATCACGTCCACGCACGGGCGCAAGACCTTCCTCGACCGCTTCCTCGACGGGGTCGAGCGGGTCGGCAACAAGGTGCCGCATCCCGCCGTCATCTTCCTCGTCCTGATCGCCATCGTCATCCTTCTCTCGCACCTGCTCTATCTCCTCGACATCAGCGTCACCTACCCGGTCGTCGATTACCTGACCGACGAGGTGGTCGAGCGGACGACGGCCGTGCGCAGCCTGCTCACCGCCGACGGGCTCCGCTTCATGCTGACCTCGCCAGTGCCCAACTTCATGAGCTTCGGCCCGGTGGCGGTGATCCTGGTCGCCATGATCGGCGTCGGCCTCGCCGAGGAATCCGGCCTCATCAAGGCGCTGGTCCGCCAGATCGTCGTCGTCGCGCCGCGCTCGGCCATCACCTTCATCATCGTGCTCTTGGGCGTCGTCTCGAGCATCGCCGCCGATGCCGGCTATCTGGTGCTCGTGCCGTTGGGTGCCGCCGCCTTCCACAGCCTCGGCCGGCACCCGCTCGCCGGCCTCGCCGCGGCCTTCGCCGGCGTCGCCGGCGGCTTCCTCACCAACCTCTTCGTCACGCCGACCGACGCCATCCTGACCGAGATCACCAACGACGCCATCCGGCTGCTCAACCCGACCTTGTCCACCGGCCTGACGGGCAACCTCTTCTTCATGATCGCCTCCACCCTTCTCGTCGCGATCGTCTGCACGGTGCTCACCGAGCGCTTCATCGAGCCGCATCTCGGCCCCTACCAGGGCGGCGTGCCGATCGACACCGGCGAGGGCGTCACCGACGCCGAGCGCCGGGGCCTGCGCTTCACGCTCTGGACGCTGGCCGGCTTCGTCGTCGTCATCGGCCTCCTGTCGGCCCCGCCCGGCGCCGTGCTGCGCCACCAGGAGACCGGTGCGATCCTCGGCGGCTCGCCCTTCATGGATGGGCTGATCGTCCTGATCATGCTGCTCTTCCTCGCCCTCGGCATCGCCTACGGCAAGGGTGCGGGCACGATCAACACGGTGACCGAGGGCGTCAACGCGGTGGTGAAGACCTTCAACAGCCTGGCCGGGCTGGTCTTCCTCCTGCTGGTCATCGCCCAGTTCATCGCCTTCTTCAACTTCACCAACATCGCCACGGTCACCGCCGTCGGCCTCGCCGACCTGCTCGGGGACGTGCAGATCGGCACGGTCGGCCTGCTCGTCGGCTTCGTCGTGGTGATCGGCATCGTCGATCTCCTGATCACCGGGGCGATCGCCAAATGGGCGATCTTCGCGCCGGTCTTCGTGCCGCTTTTCATGCAGCTCGGCGTCGAGCCGGACTTCGTGCTCGCCGCCTACCGCGTCGGCGATTCCCCGGCCAACGTCATCACGCCGCTCAACGTCTATCTCGCGATGATCGTCGCCTTCGCCCAGAAATATCAGCCGGAGTCCGGCGTCGGCACGGTCGTGGCGCTGATGCTGCCCTACACCGTCGTCCTCTTCATCGTCTGGACGCTGATGCTCGTCGGCTGGTACCTGCTCGGCATACCCCTGGGCTTCGGCTGACGCCGGCCCGACCACGACACTCAACGGGAGGTCACCCATGTCCGAGCTCGACGCCGTCCTCGCGCGGATCGACGAGGATTTCGATCAGTCGCTCGAGCGCCTCTTCACCCTCCTGCGCATCAAGTCGATCTCGACCGATTCGGCCTATGCCGGCGACTGCCGGGCCTGCGCCGACTGGCTGGTCGAGGATCTCCGCTCCATCGGCTTCGAGGCGAGTGCCAGAACCACGCCCGGCCACCCCATCGTCGTCGCCCATGACCGGAACGCCGGCGGCGCATCCGCCCTCTTCTACGGCCATTACGACGTCCAGCCGGTCGACCCGATCGAGCTCTG
>JACKIN010000015.1 GCA_020638495.1 Geminicoccaceae bacterium
GATGCCGCCACTTTTGTTGCTAGAAAAAAGGGCGCCGGACCGACCGGCCCCCCTGTGGGAGAAGAAACGATGCGGGCATTTCTCGCGAGCCTGGTCGCCACCGTGGTCATCGCGGTCGGCGCCTACTACCTGATCGGCGACTTCCAGCGCTCGGTCCAGGACGCCTTCGCCACCCAGAGCGTCCGGCTCTAGCAGCCGGACGCTCTCGAGGCCCGCCTCAACGCCGCCAGATCTCGTTGTCGATCTCGCCGGTCAGCTCGGGGTAGTCGGCGACGTGGAAGACCGGCTCCTGCCCGGCCTTGCGCTGCGCGAAGTAGTCCTGGGTGAGCTTCACCACCGTCCCCGAGAGAAGGACGATGGCGATCAAATTAATGGTCGCCATCAGGCCCATCGAGGCATCGGCGGCATCGAACACGGTCGCCACCGTCTGCATGGCCCCCCAGACCACCATCGCCAGCACGATCACTCTGAGGACGGTGATGCCGGTCCGGTTGCCGGCACCGAGATAGGTGAGGGCGTTCTCGGCATAGGAGTAGTTGCCGATGATCGAGGTGAAGGCGAAGAAGAAGATGGCGATGGCGATGAAGGGGCCGCCGAAGACGCCGATATGCTCGACCAGCGCCGCCTGCGTGAGCGCCGTGCCGGTAAGCTCGTTCTCCGGCCCCATGACGCCGGAAAGCAGGATCAGGAGCGCCGTCGCGGTGCAGACCAGGAGCGTGTCGATGAACACGCCCAGCGCCTGGACGAAGCCCTGCGACGAGGGGTGATGCGGCTGCGGCACGGCGCAGGCCGCGATGTTGGGGGCGGAGCCCATGCCGGCCTCGTTGGAGAAGAGCCCCCGCTTGACGCCGTTGAGCATGGCCGCCGCCAGGCCGCCCGTGACCCCGCCGGCTGCCTCCTGGAAGCCGAAGGCGCTGGCCAGGATATGCCCCAGCATGCCCGGCACCTCGCCGAGGTTCATGATCAGCACGATCACCGCGAGCAGGAGGTAGACGCCCGCCATGAACGGCACGACGAACTCGGCCACGGTCGCGATCTTCCGGATGCCGCCGAAGATGACGATGCCGGTCACGACGGCGATGGCCACCCCGGTGGCCCAGCGCGGGATGTTGAAGGCGCCCTCGACCGCCTGGGCGATCGAATTGGCCTGCACCGCGTTGAAGACGAGGCCGAAGGAGAGGATCAGCGCGATCGAGAAGATCACCGCGGCCCAGGGTGCCCCGAGCCCGCGGGCGATGTAGAAGGCCGGGCCGCCGCGATACTGGCCCTCCTCGTTCTTCACCTTGAAGAGCTGGGCGAGCGTGCTCTCGGAATAGGCGGTCGCCATGCCGACCAGGGCGACCATCCACATCCAGAAGATGGCACCCGGTCCACCGAGATAGAGGGCCACGGCGACGCCGGCGATGTTGCCCGTGCCGACCCGCGACGCGAGGCTGACGGTCAGCGCCTGAAAGGGCGTGATGCCCGCCGCATCCGTCTCGCGCGAGCCGCGGATGACGCGGAACATCTCGCCGAAATGCCGGAACTGGATGAAGCCGAGCCGGATCGTGAAGAAGATGCCCACGGCCAGGAGGCCGTAGATCAGCACATAGCCCCAGAAAATAGTGTTCAGAAATCCGATGACGGCGTTGATCGCGTCCATGACGGCCTCCCTGCCAGTGAGGCGCGGCGCACCGTCTTTTTGCCGACTCGGCTCGCGATGCGGTGTGGGCCCCGCGGCGACTATGACGGCGACGCGACGATTGGCGCAAGCCGGGCTGTTGAAATTATGGTTTGACGCGGCAGGTCGGACACAGCGGGAGCAGCCGCCCGCGGCGCTACTCGGCCGGCATGGCCCCTGGCGCGGTCCCCGTCTCGCGGCGCTCGCGCGCCCGAATCTCCTCCGCCCAGAGATCGTGATGCGCCTCGGCCCAGTTGAGGTCGACCTCGCCCGAGCCCATCGCATGGAACGCCCCCTCCATGCCGATCGTGCCGATATAGATGTGCGCCAGGATGATGGCGACGAGGATCATCGACAGGACCGAATGCACCATCTGCGTGGTCTGCATCCCGCCGACATCGGCGACCACGGTGAACGGGAACATCAGGAAATAGCCGGTGACGGCGATTGCCCCACCCATCAGCACGACCGACCAGAAGATCGCCTTCTGCCCGCCATTGAACCGCCGGGCATGGGCATGGCCGTGGCCGATGATGCCGCCGCCGGCGGCCAGCCACTCCAGATCGAGCCGGCTCGGGATGTTGTCCCTGACCCAGAGCACGAGCATCAGGAGGATGCCGAGCGTGAACGGGAAGGAGAGAAAATTGTGGGCGACCTTGCCCGCGTCCGAGAAGGCGGAGAAAGCCTCGGGGCCGATCAGCGGCAGGAGGAGGTCGCGGCCGAAGGCGATATTCAGCCCCGTGATCGCGAGCACGAGGAAGCTGATCGCCGTCAACCAATGGGCGAAGCGGTCGAGCCCGTTGAAGCGCGTGATGGTCTCGCCGGACCGCCCGCCCTCCATCGGCACCCGGCCGCGAATCAGGAAGAAGAGCACCAGCAGCGCCAGCATGCCGCCGATCGCGATGCCACCGATCCAGGGCGAGGTGCCGCGCCAGAAATCGCGCCACTCCTTGCCGGCGGGCTGGATCAGGGTGGCAGCCCGCTGGTCCGGAATGCTGACCCTGCCGGTCAGCGGCCCCTGCCCCTGAAGCTGCTGCATGAGCTGCAGCTCTTCGTTCGATGGGCGGCCCTGGTCCTGGACCTGCGCCAGGGCCGGCTGGCCCAGGGCCAGCAGCAGGGCCAGAAAGCCGAGCGCCAGGCAGCGCCGGAGCATGGTCATGACACCGATCTCCCTCGCCATCTCACACGCCCTGGCTGTCGGGATAGGCCGTCGACCAGCCCCAGGCACCCGAGCCGTAGCCCCGGGTCACCACCCGTTCCTTGTAGATGGCGGCGATGATCTCGCCGTCGCCGGCGAGCAGCGCCTTGGTCGAGCACATCTCGGCGCAGAGCGGCAGCTTGCCCTCGGCCAGCCGGTTGGCGCCGTAGCGCGCGTACTCCGCCGGCGTGTTGTCCGCCTCGGGGCCGCCGGCGCAGAAGGTGCACTTGTCCATCTTGCCGCGGCCGCCGAAATTGCCGAGCTGCGGGTATTGGGGTGCGCCGAACGGGCAGGCGTAGAAGCAGTAGCCGCAGCCGATGCAGAGCTCCTTGGAGTGCAGCACCACCGCATCGGCCGTCGTGTAGAAGCAGTCCACCGGGCAGACCGCGGCGCAGGGCGCGTCGGTGCAGTGCATGCAGGCCATCGAGATCGAGCGCTCCTTGCCCATCTCGCCGTCATTGAGCGTCACCACGCGACGCCGGTTGATGCCCCAGGGCACCTCGTTCTCGTTCTTGCAGGCGGTGACGCAGGCATTGCACTCGATGCAGCGCTCGGCATCGCAGAGGAATTTCATGCGGGCCATCGTTCTTCTCTCCCTCTCGCCGCCGCTCAGGCCGCCTCGATGCGGCAGAGCGTGGCCTTGCCCTCGTGCATCGCGGTCACCGGGTCATAGCCATAGGTCGTGCAGGCATTGGCGCTGTCGCCGAGCACGATCGGGTCCGCGCCTTCGGGATACTTGGCCCGCTGGCTCTCACCTTCCCAATACCCGGAAAAGTGGAAGGGCATGAAGGCCACCCCCTCGCCGACCCGGTTGGTGACCAAGGCCTTGACCCGGACCTTGCCCTCCGCCGGGCCGTAGACCCAGACCATGCCGCCGTCCTTGACGCCGAGCCTGGCCGCGTCGGCCCGGTTGACCTCGACGAACATCGACTGCTGCAGCTCGGCCAGCCACTTGTTCGACCGGGTCTCCTCGCCGCCGCCCTCGTACTCGACCAGCCGACCGGTGGTCAGGATGATCGGATAGGAGCCGGCCGTCCCCTCCTTCACCGCCTGCGCCTGGATCGTGTGGCCGATATTCATGACGCGGAAATCGCGCTTGTCCTCATAGGTCTGGTACTCGGCGACCAGCTCCGGCCTGGGGCTGTAGATCGGCTCGCGATGCACCGGCACCGGGTCCGGCAGGTTCCAGGCCACGGCCCGGGCCTTGGCGTTGCCGTAGGGCACGCAGCCATGCGCCATCGAGACCCGCTGGATGCCGCCCGAGAGATCGATGGCCCAGGAGACGCTGTCCGGGTCGTCGCCGCCGATCTTCTGGATGGTCGCCAGCTCCTCGGCCGTGAGATCGCCGTCCCACCCCAGCGTCTTGAGGATGCCGTAGGTGAACTCGGGATAGCCGTCCTCGATCTCCGAGCCCTTGGACCAGCTCCCCTCGGCGAGCAGCGTCTCGCCGTCGCGCTCGACGCCGAAGCGGGCGCGGAACGTGCCGCCGCCGTTCATCACGTGCTCGTGCGTGTTGTAGAGGATGTGCGTGCCCGGATGCTTGATCTCCGGCGTGCCGAAGCACGGCCAGGGCAGGCCGTAGACTTCGCCCTCGACCGGTGTGCCGGGCTTGCCGCGCAGGCTCACCATGTCGAAGTCGCCTTGGTGCTCCATGTGCTGCTTGAGCCGCTCCGGCGACTGGCCGGTATAGCCGATCGACCAGGTGCCGCGGTTGATCTCGCGCAGGATGTCCTCGGCGAGCGGTGCCGTGCCGTCCACCTGGATATGCTTGAACATCTGCTCCTCGATGCCGAGCCGCTTCGAGAGCAGGTACATCGCCTCGTAGTCGTTCTTCGATTCGAACAGCGGCTCGACGATCTGGTTGCCCCACTGGAGCGAGCGGTTCGACGCGGTGCGCGAGCCATTGCACTCGAACTGTGTGCAGATCGGCAGGAGATAGGTGCCGTCCTTGCGCTCGGAGACCGCGGCGAAGGTGGTGGGGTGCGGATCCGCCACGACCAGCAGGTCGAGCGCCTCGAGCCCGGCGCGCATCTCCGGCATGCGCGGCACCGTGTTGCCGCCATGGCCGAAGACCACCATGCCCCGGAGCCGATCGGGCTGGTCCACGTCGGCCGGATCCGCCAGGACCGCGTCGAACCAGCGGGTGGTGGGAATGCCCTTGGCCTCCATCAGCTTCTGCTTGTCCTCGACCGTCATGCCGGCCTTGCCGAAGCGGTCGCGGACCCACTCGTAATCGAGGTCCCAGACCCTGGACCAGTGCCGCCAGGCCCGCTCCGACAGCCCGTAATAGGCCGGCAAGGAGGTCACATCGAGGCCGAGATCGGTCGCACCCTGGACGTTGCAATGGCCGCGGAAGATGTTGGCCCCGCCGCCCTCGATGCCGATATTGCCGAGTGCCAGCTGCAGGATCGAGAGGGCGCGCACATTGGCCGTGCCGACCGTGTGCTGGGTGACGCCCATGCACCAGATCAGGGTCGACGGCTTCTGCGTCGCCATGATCCGGGCGATCTCCGCGACCTGCGCTCCCGGCACGCCGGTCACCCGCTCGACCTCGGCCGGATGCCACTTCGCCACCTCGGCCCGGATCTGGTCCATGCCGTGGACCCGCTGGGCGATGTACTCCTTGTCCTCGAGGCCGTTCTCGAAGATGTGCCAGAGCATGCCCCAAACCAGGGGAATGTCGGTGCCCGGCCGCAGCCGCACGTAGTGCGTGGCATGCGCCGCCGTCCGCGTGAAGCGCGGGTCGCAGACGATCATCGGCGCCTGGTTCAGCTCCTTGCCGCGCAGCACGTGCTGCAGCGAGACGGGGTGCGCCTCGGCCGGGTTGCCGCCGATGATCATGATCGCCTTGGAATTGGCGATGTCGTTGTAGGAATTGGTCATCGCCCCGTAGCCCCAGGTGTTGGCGACACCCGCGACCGTGGTCGAGTGGCAGATCCGCGCCTGGTGGTCGACCGAGTTGGTGCCCCACATCGCGGCGAGCTTGCGGAAGAGATAGGAGCCCTCGTTCGAGAATTTCGCCGACCCCAGCCAGAAGACGCTGTCCGGCCCGGATTCCTCGCGCAGCTCCTCGAGCTTGGCGCCGATCTCGTCGATCGCCTGCTCCCAGCTCAGCCGCTGCCACTCGCCGCCGGAGAGCTTCATCGGGTATTTCAGCCGGCGATCGCCGTGCGCGATCTCGCGCACCGACGCACCCTTGGCGCAATGCGTGCCGCGATTGATGGGGCTCGCCCAGGCCGGCTCCTGCCCGACCCAGACCCCGTTCTGCACCTCGGCGGTGACCGTGCAGCCGACCGAGCAGTGGGTGCAGATGTTCTTCTTGATCTCGATCGGGACGCCGGGCTGCATCGGCCCGGCCTCGGCCTTCCTGACCGTGGCGAGCGGCACGGCACCCAGGGCGGCGAGGCCGCCAGCGGCGACACCCGACTTCCGCAGGAACGCACGGCGATCGACGGTCGCCGAGCCGGCCGCAGCCAGCACCCCGGCCAGACCGGTCTTGCTCGATACCCCGGCACGACGCTTCTGCAACATGGCCCTCGTCCTCCCCGTCAGTACCGGTTGGTCTGGTAGTAGGTCTTGACGTGGTCGGTTTCCTGGTAGCGCGTCTTGCGCTGCTCCTCGCCCGATTCCGCCGCCCGGGCCCCGCCACCGAGCACCGCCGGGACGACCAGCGCGGCCCCCGCGGCACCGCCGGCCGCCGCCTTGAAGAAGCCGCGCCGGGCCGGCGAGGCCGGGGCTTCGGTGTTGGCAGGGCTCTTGGCCATGGGTCGTCTCCCTCGGTTGCGCCGGTCCGGCATCACGCCGCCAGCGCGTAGGCTGTCGTCTCGATCTCGATCAGGTGCCGGCCGAGCGCGCCGACCGGCCGGTAGAACCGGGCGGCCTCGGCAACCTCCAGGTCGGCGAAGAAGCGTCCGGCCCAGGGGGCGATGTGGCGCTCGAAGAAGCGCTGCTGTGCGGCCGCGTCGGCGGCGAAGTCGCCGGCGATCAGCCCGGCCATGCTCTCCGCCAGGGACGCGATGTGGTCCTCGGGCTCGGCCAGGCCCGGCGTGCGGGCGATGCCGAGCCCGGCCATGTCGCCACGCAGGCGCGCCAGCGGCTTCTCGTGCAGGAAACCCGTCAGATAGTAGGAGGCGTAGGGGACGAGCTCGCCGCGGGCGAGACCGATGAAGAGGTCGTGGTGCTCGCGCGCCAGCAGCACCGGGTCGGCGGAACGGGCGAGACCCGCCAGCTCGCCGAGCGTCGACCCCAGAGGCGACGGGTCGCCCTGGAGGCCGGCGATCAGCCGCAGCGTCGCCGCATCGGGTGCAGCACGCAGGCAAAGGCCGAGCAGCAGCCACAGCCGCGCCCGTGCCAGCTCGACGTCGCCTGCCGCCCCGTTCGCCATGTTGCCCGGCTCGCTCATCGACCTCCCGACCGGCCGCCCCGCCGGTCATCCGCCGGCCAGGCAACCTGAAGCTATTCTGCTTTTGAAGTCTAGACCCGCTTTCCGCAGTGACAAGCGCGAAACGTGCAGCGTCAGCGCGGCGTGGCCCCGCCATGGCGTCGCCGCGCCACCGGTTCCGGCTCCCACTCCGGCCCGGAGGCCTCCGGCTCCACCGGCAGCGCCGCCGGCCGCTCGCCCTCCTCGGCCACGACATGCTCCGTCGGCGCCGCCTCAGGATCTTCCGCTGAAGCAGGCTCGGCCGCCGGCCGGCGCAGCCGGGCGAGCAGCCGCTCGGCCGCCTGCCTCGCATCATCGGTCGGCGAGATTGCCCCGTAGCCCGGCGCGTTGAAGTCCCAGTCGTAGTCGGCGACCTCGCGAAAGCCCTTGATCTTCGGGTCGACCGTCCAGATCCGCCGCAGCGCCGCCCGGCGCAGCGCCGCGGGCACACCCTTCCGGAGGAAGGCCGCGATGTCGCTGCCCGGCCCCAGGCTCTCGACCGGCGGCAGGCTCGCCGGGTCGAAATCCGGCTCCGGCTCCGCCGCCTCGGACTCGACCGGAAGCGGCACAGCCTCGCTCGGCGCCTCCCGCGCCTGCGCCTGCCGCTTGCGCTCGGACCAGCGGGCGAGGAACGGGCGCTCCTCCTCAGCCATCCTCGCCCCCCCCGCGCCGGCCGACCGCCAGCGCCTCCGGATCGGCCCGGTCGCGCCGCCGCTTGTGGCGCTGCCGCTCGACATGATGCCGGGCAACGAAAGGCTCGAGCCAGGCGCGCACCGCATCCGGCATCGCCACCATCTCGACCAGATCGTCGCCGGTATCCGCATGGGCATGCGCCTCGCCCGCATCGACCGTGGCCAGCAGCAGCCGCCAGCCCGGCGGGGTGGCGGCGCGGCGCAGCACCACCCACACGCTCGGCACGGCCGCCCCCAGATTGTGCGCCAGCGGCTCCGTCTCGCCCGAATGGACGACCAGCTCGGCCACGCCGGCGAAAAAGCGCGTCGCCCCCCCGCCCTCGGCCAGCACCGTCCAGGCCGGCGTCGCCGGTGCGCCGGGCAGCACCTCGACCGCCCGCCAGACATGGCTCGCCCAGCGCGAGCCGGCCGGCCGCCGCTCGACGATCACCGCCACGCTCATCCGATCAGTCGCCATGCCCCCTCAGCTCGCCCGGTCCTGCCGCAACGGCAGCCCGAGCAGCAAATTCTGCGGCTTGAGGCGCAGCCGCTTCTCGCAATCCATCGCCATGGCGAGATAGACCGGCCGCCCGGCCACCCGCTCCAGCATGGCCGAGGGATCGAGGAACTCCAACCGAAAGAGCCCGAGAATGCGCGCCAGGTCGGCCTGCGGCACCTCCACCCCTTCCCACATGGCATTGAGGATGCCCGTCGCCTCGACGTCGAGCCCGACATGCCAGGCCCAGCTCTCGTCCCGGATGGTCTGCACCGGCTGCAGCCGGATGGCGAGGCTGAGGAAATGCGCCACCCAGCGCTCCAGCACCCGGGCCAGGGCATCCGAGCCCGGCCGGGTGAAGGCCACGTCCAGCACCATGTCGAAGCGCTCGCTCCGGCCGGCGTAGCTCGCGGCATTGCCCTCGCCCAGCACGTCCAGCTCGACGCTCCGCGGCACCGTGCCGGCCTGCCTGAGCAACTGCCCGAGCCCGCCGAACCCGCCCGTCGCCGCCGCCTGCTCCACCGTCTCCTCGTCGGCGAGCAGGATGCCGCCCTCGGTGATGCTCACCTTCTGCGGCCGGAACAGGCACTCGGCTGCCCGCCACCGATAGGCATCCGCTTCGCCGTCGAGGAGGTGGCGCAGGATGACATGGACGAGCTGGTCGACGAAGAGCGCGGGCACGGCCGGCCCCTCGCCCTTGACGAGCGCCAGGTAGGCCGCCTCGAGGCTCGGCCGACGGGCGAGAAAATCGCGGAATCCCAGCCAGACCCGCCAGTTCTGGGCGGCATCCGCGTCGGCGAGATCCGCCAGCGCCGCATCCTCCACGGCCGCGAACGGGTCGGCCAGCAGCCGTGCGTGCAGGGCCCGCTCCGCCGTGCAGGACTCCGCCACCGGCGCCAGCTCCGGCCGGGCGAGATAAGCCTTGAGGAAGCTCGCCGTGACGGCGAGCCCGCCGCCTGCCGCCGGATCGAGCAGCTCGCGCCCGGCGCTGGCCCAGATCGCCCCGCTCATCCCTGGCCCTCGTCCGGCACGACATCCCAGACCCGGCCATGCACCCCGGCCTTGCGGTCGACCGCCCGAAAGCTCTCGCGAATGCCGCCCTCCGCATCGACGCTGCGGGTGATGGCGAAGAGCGTGCCCGGCGCATGGTCGCGGCAGAGTCCGGCCATGAGCTCGACCTCCTGGCGTGCCACCGGCCGGGCCGCTTCGAGATCCGGGGCACCGTGCGCCGCGACGAAGAGCCGGGCCAGCCGCTCGACCATCTCGGCCTCGGCCGCCGCGTCGGCCGTGGCCACCACGACGAAGGTCGACCAGCCGCGCGACTCGGTCCCGAGAAAGCCCGAGACGAACGCTTGCCGCCGCTTGCCGGCGAGCGCTGTCGGGTCCGTGTCCAGGAACGCGAAGCCGCCCGCCACGGCCCACTCGCCCGGCTCGGCCGCCCGCTCGAAGACCGCCTCGTCCGAGGCATCGAGCCGGATGGTCCGGGGCAGCTTCAGGGTCATAGGACCGGCTCGATCGTCAGGGGGTCCAGCCGTGCCCGCCAGTGCGCCAGCACCGGGCCGCTGCCCTCCTCGGTCCAGCGATGCATCCAGTAGAGGAAATGCCGGGCGAAGCTCTGGGCCAGCTCCACGACGCCGACATCGCCGAAGCCCTCCTCGTGGAGCGCCGTGACCTCCGGCATGGCACCCGGCTCGCCGGCCGCCGGCGGCAGCATCATGCGAACCTCGGGGCCGACGACGCACCATTCCGGCACCTCGTCCGGCGCCGCCACCTCCGCCATCGCCAGCCGCACCCGCCCGACCTTGGCCCCGTCGAGCCGAAGCCCGTCGGGCGAGGCGAACACCACCTCCTTCAAGGGCGGCCCGACGGCGGCCAGCGCATCCGCCACGGCCAGCATCGCCAGATGCAGGACCACCCGGCAGGCCGCCTCCGGCCGGTCGGGGGCGAGCGCCAGGGCCAGATCACAGGTCGCTTCGTCCTCGCCGATCAGCAGCAGGCCGGGCTCCTCGCCCCGTTCCGCCGCCTGCCGCGCCGCCGCCATGACGTCGCCCGCCACCCACCGCACCCGGAAGGGCGGCGGCAGGTCCGGCAGCGTTCGAGGATTGTCGGCCATGCGCATAGCGTTCATGTAGTGCGTTCGGCTCTGGATCGATACGGGAGATGCTTGTGCGGGTGGGCGAGAAGCGGGTCATGCTCTGCGATTGCGAGGCCACCATGCCGCTCGACGCCGAAGCGCTGGCACGCGCGCTCGGCACCGAAACGCCCGCCATCGCCACCAGCCTCTGCCGCCGCCAGCAGGCACGCCTCGCGGGCGAGGCGCCCGGCATCGTCGCCTGCGCCCAGGAACGCGCGGTCTTCGAAGAGGCCCTGACCGAGGCCGCCGGCCACGCCGCGGCCGAAAGCCTGGTCACCGTCGACATCCGCGCCCGCGCCGCCTGGTCGAAGGAGGCGGCAGAAGCCACGCCGAAGATCGCGGCCCTTCTCGCCGAAGCCGCCCTGCCCGTGCCCGAGACCCATGTGGTCACCCTGGAATCCGGCGGCGTCACCCTCGTCTACGGCCGGGACGAGGTGGCGATCGAAGCGGCCGCCCAGCTCGGCGACCGCCTCGACGTCACCGTCCTCTTGACCCGCCCGGGAGATGTCACGCCCCCCGCCCGGACCACCTTCCCCGTCCTCCAGGGCACCATTCGCACGGCCAGGGGCCATCTCGGCGCCTTCGAGCTCGTCGTCGACGACTACGCCCTGCCCGACCCCTCGTCCCGCCGCCGGCTCCGCTTCGGCCCGGCCCGCAACGAGGCGGTCTCCAATTGCGACATCATCCTCGACCTCACCGGCGGCACCCCGCTCTTCCCCTCGCCCCGAACGCGACCCGGCTATCTCCATGCCGACCCCGCCGACCCGGTCGCCGTGCAGAAGGCGCTCCTGGCCGCCACCGACCTCGTCGGCACCTTCGACAAGCCCCGCCACGTCGCCTACCGGCCGGAGCTCTGCGCCCACAGCCGCAACCGCACGGTCGGCTGCAGCCGCTGCCTCGAGGTCTGCCCGACCGGCGCCATCACCCCCAACGGCGACCACGTCGCCATCGACGCCGCCATCTGCGCCGGCTGCGGCGGCTGCCACGCCGTCTGCCCGACCGGCGCCGCGTCCTATGCCTACCCGCCCGCCGAGCACCTGCTCGAACGCGTCCGCACCCTCCTCACCACCTACCACGCCGCCGGCGGCACGGATGCCGTGCTGCTGCTCCACGATGCCGAGCACGGCGCCGCCCTGATCGACCTCCTCGCCCGCGTCGGCGACGGCCTGCCGGCCCGGGTGATCCCGGTGGCGGTCAACGAGATCACCCAGCTCGGCATCGAGCTCCTCGCCGGTGCCATGGCCATGGGGGCCGCCGACATCCGCATCCTTGCGACCGGCCGGCGCCGGCCCGACCTCACCCCGCTCGCCCGTGTCATGGGCCTCGCCGAGGCCAGCCTCGCCGGCCTCGGCTACGGCACGGGCCGCGTCCAGCTCATCGAGGCCGACGACCCCGACAGCCTGGGCGAGGCGCTCTGGCAGCTCGAGCGCCGGCCCGGCACCGCCACGCCGGCGAGCTTCCTGCCCATGGGCGACAAGCTCGGCCTGATGAAGCTGGCCCTTCGCCAGCTCCACGCCGCCGCCCCCGAGCCCGCCCATGTCATCCGCCTGCCGCCCGGCGCCCCCTTCGGCCGGGTCCGCATCGACACCGCCGGCTGCACCCTCTGCCTCGCCTGCACCAGCGTCTGCCCGACCGGGGCGCTCGCGGCCGACCCCGACCACCCGCGCCTCAGCTTCACCGAGAACGCCTGCGTCCAGTGCGGCCTCTGCAAGCCCACCTGCCCCGAGAAGGTGATCGAGCTGGTCCCGCAGTTCGACTTCACCGAAGCCGCCTTCCGCGCCGAGACCATCAAGGAGGAGGAGCCTGCCCTCTGCACCCGTTGCGGCAAGCCCTTCGGCGTCAAGTCGACCATCGACCGCGTGGCGGCCAAGCTCGCCGGCCGGCACTGGATGTACCAGGGCGACCGGAGCCAGATCGAGCGCCTCGGCATGTGCGCCGACTGCCGCGTCATCGCCCAGAGCGAAACCGCCCTCGACCCCTATGCCGGCCCGGAGCGGCCGAGGACGAAGGGGGCGGAGGACTATCGGGGGTGAGGGGCCCTGACGGCGACCTGACTCCTCGACGCTCAGGAGATTATGTTACAGTCAGCCATTCTGACATTTTGGAGCAGGTCATGCGCCGAGTAAGGGCGTCCGACGTCACGACCCAATTCGCCGCGATATTGAGCTCCGTGGAGCGGGGTGAGAGTTTCGTCGTCACGTGCCATGGCAAGCCCATCGCCCGCATCGTCCCCGCCGCCTCCACTGATCCGACTGACCGCGCCGCTGCGCTCGAACGGTTTCGCCTTCGTCGTGCTTCATGGCACGCGGCACGCTTCTCCACGGACGAGATTCTCGCCGCTCGCCACGAGGGCCACCGCAACTGACGTGCCCTCCGAGCCCCCTACTCCCCGCCCATCGCCTCCCGCCTGAGGAATCCGATCAGCGCCGCCCGCTCCGCCGCGTCCGGGATCCTCTGGATCGGCATCTTGGTGCCGGGCGTCACCACGTCCGGCCCGAGCGCGAAGAGCCGGCCGACCGTCTCCTCGGTCCAGACCAGATCGCCACCCGCGAGGGCCGGCGAGTAGGGGTAGCCAGCAACCGTGCCGATCCGTCGCCCGAAGATGCCGTGCAGCGTCGGCCCGGCCCGGTTGCCGCCATCGGGGGTCAGCGTGTGGCAGGCGACGCAGCGCCGCCAGGCCAGCGCTCCCGCATCGCCGTTGGTGGCCGCGACCTCCATGGGCGGCAGGGCGGCGGGCGCCTCGATCTCGACACCCTCCGCCACGTTGAACTGGCGGATGGTCCGGTCGTTGCCGCCGGCATAGAGCGTTGCTCCGTCCGGCGAGAAGGCCAAGGACCAGAGCGGCTGCCGCTCGCCCGCCAGCACCGCCGCGATCTCGCCGGATGCCAGGTCGAAGAGCGTGATCGTCCCGGCCATGCCGGCAGCCGCCAGGAGCCGGCCGTCGGAGCTGATGGCGAGGGCGAAGAGCGGGGCCTCGACACCGGTCGAGAGGGCGGCGCGCCGCTCGCCCGACGTTAGGTCCCAGACCGCGACCGCACCATCAGCACCCGCGGCATAAGCCAGCCCGTCCCGGCCCAGCACGAGAGCATTCAGCCCCACCGGCCCGCCGCCCAGCACGGCCAGCGCCGTCCCGTCCGCCGCCCGCCAGAGCCTGACGGCACCATCCGCCCCGGCCGTGACGATCGTCGCACCGTCGCCCGTGAACCGGACCGCGTCGACATTCGCGGCACCCTCGAGCCGGAGCAGCTCGGCACCCGTCTCGACGTCCCAGACCCTGGCCGTCCGGTCCCACCCCGCCGAGGCGACCCGCCGGCCGTCCGGCGCCACATCGAGCGCCACGACCCGGCCGGTGTGACCGATGAGCCGGCGCACCGGCGCCCGCTCGCCGAAGCGCCAGACCAGCACCGCCGCATCGTCGCCGGCCGTGACGAAGCCGGAGCCGTCCGGCAGCAGGGCCACCGCGTTGACCGCCGCGTCGTGGCCATGCAGCACCTCGCTCGCCGCCCCGTCGGCGAGCCGCCAGAGGATCACCGAGTAGTCGAAGCTGGCGCTGACCAGCGTCGCGGCATCGGCAGTCACGGCTAGCCCTCGGACCGGCCCGCCATGGCCGATGAAGGCCGCCGCCACCGGCCCTGCTCCGGCCAGAAGCGTGATCAGGGCCAGAAGCGTGCGGGCAAAGCCGCCCGTCACTTCAAGGCGATGTCGCTCGTGATCTCGTGCTCGAGGTCGAGCCCGCCGACGGTCAGCACCATCCTCGCCCGCAGCCTCTCGTCCCCCTTCAGCTTGCCCGCCGCCAGCGCGTCGCGCACCGCCTGCTCGATCTCCCGCTGGCTGGTCACGCCCACATGCTTCAGGAACTTGCGCAGCTCCATGTTGAAGACGTCCTCGTTCACCCAACTTCTCCCTCTTGATGCAAGCCTCGAACATCGGTCGCGACACCCCTGGGGTCAAGACGGGCCTCTGGGCCGCAGGTTGCCCCGAGGCGCCGGGAGCTGCCAGGGAGACAGGGCCGGCGAGCTGGCTCGAGCGCCCTAGCACGGCCCGCCATCGACGGGCGGCAGCTCACGCCGCGCCACCTCGATGACCGCCAGCATCGCCGCCTCGGCCGCTGCCGCTTCGCCGTCCCGGATCGCGGCCAGCACCCGGCCGTGCGCAACGAGTCCGGCCTCGATCGGGACCATCCCCCCGTCACGCAGGCGGAAGCCGCCCTCGAGGACCACGGCGACGATGGCCCCCAGCCGGTCGACGAAGGGATTGCCGCAGGCCCGGAAGACCGCCCGATGAAAAGCGAGATCGGCGAGGTTGTAGGCTACGGCATCCGCGAAGGTGGCGACCATTTGCGCGTGCGCCGCCTCGAGGGCTTCGAGCTCCGCGGCCGTGCGCCGCCCTGCCGCCAGCCGCGCGGCCCGGGGCTCGATCAGGCAGCGCAGCTCGACCATCTGCGCCATCAGCAAAGGCGCCGGCCCCGAGGCGGCGCACCAGGCGAGCACGTCCGGGTCGAGCAGGTTCCACTCCTCCAGCGCCCTGATCCGCATGCCCCGGCGCTGGCGCGTCTCGACCAGCCCCTTGGCGGCCAGCACCTTGACCGCCTCGCGCACCGCCGCGCGCGAGCTGCCGAACTCGTCCATCAGCTCGACCTCGCGCGGCAGCACGGCACCGGCCGCCAGGCCCCCGCCGATGATCAGCCGGCCGATCGCCTCGACCAGCCGGCCGTGCACCCCGTGGCGCGGATAGCTGCGCCGCGGCTCGCTGATGGCTTCGGGCATGGCACCGGTCAGTGCATCCACCAGCCGCCGTCGACCGAGAGGTTCTGGCCGGTGATGAAGCGCGCCTTGTCCGAGACGAGGAAGAGGATCGCCTCGGCGATGTCCTCGGGGCTGCCGCGATATTTCAATGCCTGATGGTCGACGAGGAACTTCACGTAGGTCTCGAGCTGGTCGGCCCAGACCTCCTTCTCGAGCGCCGTCGGGATGGCGCCTGGGCTCACCGCGTTGACCCGGATGCCGAACTGGCCGAGCTCGCGCGCCAGCGAGCGCGTGAGGGCCAGCAGCGTGCCCTTGGACGACACATAGGAGGTGAAATCGGACCAGCCGCCGTTCAGCGTCACCGAGCAGATCTGGATGATCTGCCCCCAGCCCTTCTTCTTCATCGACGGCACCACCGCCTGGGCCAGCGCAACCGCGGAGGTGGCATTCACGTCCTGCACCTTGCGCCACTCGGCGAGGTCGTAGCCGTCGACGGGCTTGAGCGGATTGATCGCGGCATTGTTGACCAGGATGTCGATGCCGCCGACCTCGGCGTCCAGCAGCCTCACCAGGTCCTGCGCCGCCTCCGGATCGGCGAGGTCGCAGCCCACGAAGCGCACCGCCCCGGCGCCCTCCGGCAGCTCGCCGGCCAGCGCCTCGGCCGCCTCGCGCCCCTTCACGTCGAGCATCAGGACGTTCGCACCGGCCAGCGCCAGGCCCTTGCTCTCGGCGACGCCGAGCCCGCCCGTGGCCCCCGTCACCAGCGCCGTCCTGCCCTTGTGCTCCATCGCCCCGGTCTCCCCCGCCTTCTGCTCAGACGATCAGGTCGGTCAGATCGTCGATCGTGGTGTCGCTCTTCTTGATGTCCGCGATCTTTCGCCCGCGCGCCATGGCGACGATGCGGTCGGAGATCGGAAAGATGTGGTGCAGGTTGTGGCTGATGAAGATCGAGCCGATGCCCTGCTCCTTCAGCGAGGCGACATAGTCCAGCACCTTGTTGGTCTCCTTGACCGAGAGGTGGTTGGTCGGCTCGTCGAGGATGAGCAATTTCGACTTGAAGTACATCGCCCGGGCGATGGCGACCGCCTGGCGCTGGCCGCCCGAAAGCTCCTCGACCGTGGTGTCGGGCGAGCGCTCGGTGAGGTCGATGTTGGTCAAGGACCGCGTCGCGTGCTCGACCATGGTGCGCCGGTCCATGAGGCCGATGCCGCCGATGGTGAAGCGGGTCAAGGGCTCGCGGCCGATGAACATGTTGCGCGCGATCGACATGGCCGGGACCATCGCCGTGTACTGGTAGATGGTCTCGATGCCGAGACCCATCGCCGCCTTCGGGCTGTCGAGCCGGACCTCCCGGCCCTCGAAGAAGATGCGCCCGCCATCGGCCGGATGCGCCCCCGAAAGGATCTTGATCAGTGTCGACTTGCCGGCGCCGTTGTCGCCGACGAGGCCGACGATCTCGCCCGGCTCGGCATGAAAATCGACCTCGGCCAGGGCATGCACGCTGCCGTACCACTTCTCCAGCCCCTCGCAGCGCACGAGCGCTTCGGCGGTCGGCCGGACGAAGGTCTCCGTCGCCTGGAAATGCTCCTCGAGCCGGGCCGTCATGCGCCCCTCCTCACTTCATCCGCCGGGCCCGCGCCCGGACCCAGGTGTTGAGGATGACGGCGACGATGGTCAGCGCACCGATGGCGAAGCGGAACCAGTTGGCGTCGATGCGCGCCATGACGAGGCCGTTGTCGATCACCCGGATCAGCGTCGTGCCGACGAGCATGCCGACGAGCGAGCCGATGCCGCCGGTGAGCGCGGCACCGCCGATCACCGCCGCCGCGATCGCCTGCAATTCCAGCCCCTCGCCCAGAGCCGGCAGGGCCGAGCGCAGCCGGAGCGTGGTGATCATCCCGGCGAAGCCCGCGAGGAAGCTGCAGAGCATGAAGCAGAAGAGCTTCACCTTGCGCGTGTCGATGCCCATGTCGGCGGCGGCCTGGCTCTGCCCGCCGGTCGCGAAGATCCAGTTGCCGAGATTGGAGAAGTGCAGGACGATGCCCAGGATCAGCGCGAAGCCGGCGAACCAGAGCATCGAGCTCCGGAAGAGGCCGAGATCGGCGACGAAGAGGTCGGTCGAGAGGTTGGCCGGAAAGGGCGGCGGGAACCCGCCCGAGAGCACCGTCGCCAGCGAGCGCGCCATGAACAGCATGCCGAGCGTCGTGACGAAGCTCGGGATGTTGAAGGTCAGCGTGATCCAGCCGTTGATGTAGCCGACCGCCAGCGCCAGGGCGAAGCCCATGAGCATGGCGACGATCGGCGGCACGCCCCAGCGCCCCATGGCGATGACCATCAGCATCGGCACGAGGGCGAAGACCGAGCCGACCGAGAGGTCGAACTCGCCGACGATCATCAGGATGCCGACGCCGAGCACGACGATGCCGAGCTCCGGCAGCGAGAAGAGCAGGACGCGCGTGTTGCCGTAGGAGGCGAACTGCGGCGCCATGAAGCTGAAGCCGGCGACGACCACCACCAGCATGACGAGCGCGCTGATCTCCGGCCGCGACAGGAGGGTCTTCAGGATCGACTGCATCAGGCACCCGAAAAGGCTTCCGGGCCACCGCGCGGGTGGCCCGGAGCGAATGGTTCAGACAATGGCGGTCAGCGGATGCCCTGCGCCGAGAGCTCGAGCAGCGCGTCCACCTGGTCGGGTGTGACCAGCGCCTTGCCGGTGTTCGCGTCATAGGCGCCGAGCTTGTACTTGTTCATCATGTGCAGCTGGTGGATCGGCACATAGCCCTGGAGGAAGGGCTGCTGGTCGATGGTGAGCTGGATGTAGCCGGTCTTCATCTCGTCCAGCACCACCGGCACGAGATCGAAGCAGGCGAGCAGCACCTCGCCGGGTTCCTTGCCGAGATCGCGCAAGCTGACCGCGGCACCGGCCGCCCAGTAGCCGACGTCGAAATAGGCCGTGGTCGGCGTGGTCTGCACATAGGCGGCGACACGCTGGCCGGTGATGGCGAGATCGAGGCCGCTGTCGATCTTCTCGTAAGTGATCTCGCGGCCGGGATTGTCGGCGATGTAGTCGTCCATGAAGCGCGCGATGCCGGCACCCCGGCTCTCGGCCCAGACCTGACCCGGCCCGGAGATGCCGATCAGCACATGGATCGGCCCCTCCGCGGGGAACTGCGGCGCCAGGCCGGCGGCGAGGTCGTAGCCCGCCTGCTCGAGGTCCTGGCCGGTGAAGGAGAGCCGGTGCGTCTTGTCGGGATGATCGACATTCGACGCCAGCACCGGAATGCCGGCCTCCATGGCGCGGTCGATGGCCTCGTCGAAGATGTTGCCGCCGGCGAAGGTCATGATGATGCCGTCGGGATCCTGGGCGATCACCGCTTCCAGATTGTTGAGCTGCTCCTGGAAATTGCCGTCCTGCTGCAGGAAGACCATCTGGCAGTCGGCCTCGATCTGCCCGCAGGCCTCGTCCATGCCCTTCTTCACCGCCTGCCAGAAGACATTGGTCGGCGTCGCATGGTGCAGATAGGTGTAGCGCTCCTGGGCCTGGGCTGCCCCGCTCCAGCTCAGGAGCGCGAGGGCGGCCACACCGCCCGCCAGAGTCGATTTCAGTGCCAGTTTCAGCGCCGTTTCCAGCATCGTTGACCTCCCCTATGATGACCCTCGAGCGGGTTGGCCGGGAGCCTAGTGGCCGCCCGTCCGACCGGCAAGATCAGATCAGGCCGACGACCGGCCGGACACGTTCCCTTTCGGGACATCCCTGGAAACCGCCATGCCGAGGATCGACGGCAAGACCTTGATCGAGATGGGCTACGAGCCCGGCCCGTGGTTCAAGGCCGCGCTCCTGGCCGCTTTGGCCGAGCCCGAGGCGGCCGAGCTGCGCCCGGTCATCGACCGCGTGCGCGACGCCTGGCTGGCGGCGGAGCGGAAGAAGATCGACGACGCCAGGGCCCAGGCCCGGAAAGCCCTGCCGGCCGGCGTGGTCCACGACCCGGGCGAGGCCGCGCCGGCACCGGTGGTCGTCGGCGAGCACGACGCCGGCACGGTGGCCCAGATGAACCGCTGCCTCGCCTATGGCAGCGTGCTCGGCGGGGCCATCTGCGCCGATGGCCACCTGGGATATGCCCAGCCGGTCGGCGGCGTCATCGCCTATCGCGAGCACGTCTCGGTCTCGGGCGTCGGCTTCGACATCGCCTGCGGCAACATGGCCGTGCGCACCGACCTCGCCACGGCCGACCTCGGCGACCGCGACGCCCTGGCCGATCGGCTCGCCCGCTCGCTCTCCTTCGGCATCGGCCGGAACAACGCGGAGACGGTCGAGCACGCGCTCCTCGACGATGCCGATGCCTGGCGGGAAGGTGACGTCGAGGATCTCCGCCAGATGGCGGGCGAGCAGCTCGGCACGATCGGCTCCGGCAACCACTATGTCGATCTCTTCGCCGACCCCGAGGACAGGGTCTGGATCGGCGTCCATTTCGGCAGCCGCGGCTTCGGCCACAAGGCGGCCACGCGCTACCTCCAGATGGCCGGCGGCAAGGAGGGCATCGACGTGCCGCCCACCGTGCTCCACGTCGAGAGCGAGATCGGCCGGCGCTATCTCGCCGCCATGCGCCTGGCCGGCCGCTATGCCTATGCCGGGCGCGAGTGGGTGGTCGGCAAGGTCCTGGAGCTGATCGGCGGCGAGGCCGTCGAGACCGTCCACAACCACCACAACTTCGCCTGGGAAGAGGACCACGGGGACGCCGGCAAGGCCTGGGTGGTGCGCAAGGGCGCCACCCCCGCCTTCCCCGGCCAGCGCGGCTTCGTCGGCGGCTCGATGGGCGACGACGCGGTGATCGTCGAGGGCGTCGGCGGGGCCGCGTCGAAGGCCATCTGGCGCTCGACCATCCACGGCGCCGGGCGGACCTTCGGCCGGCGCGAGGCCATCCGCCGCTTCGCCCGGCCCGAGATGGACGCCTGGCTGAAGGAGCGCCGCGTCACCTTGCGCGGCGCCGGGCTCGACGAGAGCCCGATGGCCTATCGCCGCCTCGACGCCGTGCTCGCCCACCACGCCGACACCATCCGCGTCGTCACCCGGCTGCGCCCGCTCGTCGTCGTCATGGCCGGCGCCGGCGAGGTGGACCCGTACAAGGACTGATTGGCAAGGACCGAACGCCCATGCTGAGCCACGTCACCATCGGCACCAACGACCTCAAGCGCGCCAAGGCCTTCTACGACCGGATCATGGCCGTGCTGCGCATCCCCTGCATCGCCGACGAGCAGCTCAACGGCCTCGTGGGTTATGCCGAAAGCCGGCAGACAACGCCGCAGCTCTACCTGATGCGGCCGATCGACGGCCGGCCCGCCGCCGTCGGCAACGGCCAGACCTTCGCCTTCCTGGCGCAGGACCGCGCCACCGTCCGCGCCTTCCATCAGGCGGCGCTGGCCGCCGGCGGCACCTGCGCCGGCCCGCCCGGGCTGCGCGCCCACTACCATCCCGACTATTACGGCGCCTATGTGCGCGACCCCGACGGCCACAAGCTCGCCTGCGCCTGCCACCTGCCGGAAGACTGAGCCACCCCGAGCACGTTGCCTCGATCGCCGCGAGCACCCATAGTCCCGGTGCCAGCGGCGGGGAGGAACGAAAGATGCGGATCGAGATCGCGCTCGATGCCGGGAACGGCGTCGGCGAGGGGCCGTTCTGGGACGATGTCGAGAACGTGCTCCGATGGGTCGACATCTCGAAAAAGCGCGTCCATCGCTGGCACCCGGCCACCGGTGCCCGCCGCCACTGGCAGCTCGACGACTTCCCCTCGGCCGTGGTGCCCTGCGAGCAGCGTCAGGGCCTGCTCCTCGCCATGCGCGACGGCGTCTACCTCATGGACGAGGCGACCGGCGCGCTCGAGCTCTTCGTCGCCCACGAGCCCGACCGGCCCGAGAACCGCACCAACGAGGCCAAATGCGCGCCCGACGGCAGCTTCTGGGTCGGCACGATGCAGAACAATTTGCACCCCGACGGCAGCCCGAAGCCCATGACCGGATCGACCGGCGCCCTCTACCGCATCCGCCACGACGGCGGCATCACCCGCGAGGTCGACCATGTCGGCCTCTCCAACACGCTGGCCTGGACCGACGAGGGCCGGACCCTCCTCTTCGCCGACACACTCACCGGCGTCATCAGCGCCTGGGAGGTCCGGGACGACGGCCGGCTCGGCGCGTCGCGCGTCTTCAGCGACGAGAAGCTGCCGGGCTATTGCGACGGCTCGGCGATCGACGCCGAGGGCTATCTCTGGAACTGCCGCTTCGCCGGCTCCTCGATCGTCCGCTTCGCGCCGGACGGCTCGGTCGATCGCATCATCGAGCTGCCGGTCAGCCAGCCCACCTCCTGCTGCTTCGCCGGCCCCGACCTCGCCACCCTCTTCGTCACCTCCGCCCGCCACGGCCTCGACGCCGCCGCCCTCGCGAGAAATCCCGCCGAGGGTGCGGTCCTCGCCATCGAGACCGACGTGCGCGGCACCCCATCCATCCGCTTCGCCGGCTGAAGGACACCGACCATGCCCCGCCAACACGAGCTGCCCGCCACCCCCGAGAACATCGCCTGGGGCTACATCGACGCGGCGCGGCCCGCCGTGCTCAGGGTCGCCTCGGGCGACACCGTCCGGCTTGCGAGCTGGGCGGCCGCCCGCGAGGCCGACCTGCCGCCCGACCGCTCGCTCGTCCAGGCCGGCCACCTCGAAGCGCTCCACCGCTGCCCGCCCGGCCCGACCAGCCACATGATCACGGGGCCGGTGCATGTCGAAGGGGCAGAGCCCGGCGACGTGCTGCAGATCGACATCCTCGAGGTGACGCCGATCGACCGCTGGGGCTGGACCGCCATCAAGCCGCTCCTGGGCACCTTGTCCGACGAGTTCGACAACCTCTCCATCATCCACCCCCTGATCGACCTCGAGGGCGGCACCGCCCGCCTGCCCTGGGGCAGGGATCTGCCGCTCGACCCCTTCTTCGGCGTCGTCACCGTGGCGCCCCCGCCGCATTGGGGCCGCTGCTCCTCGATGCAGCCGCGCAAGTTCGGCGGCAATCTCGACAACAAGGAGCTGCGCGCCGGCAGCACGCTCTATCTGCCGGTCTTCAACGAGGGTGCCCTCTTCTCCGCCGGCGACGGCCACGGCATGCAGGGCGACGGCGAGGTCTGCGTCACCGCCCTCGAGACGGGCCTCTCCGGCTCCTTCCGCCTCACCGTCAGGAAGGATCTCGACTACGCCTACCCCTTCGCCGAGACCGCCAGCCACCTGATCTCGATGGGCCTCCATGCCGAGCTCGACGAGGCCGCCCGGATCGCCGTGCGCGAGATGATCGCCCACATCCGCCGCCGCACCAGCCTCAGCCGCGAGGAGGCCTACATGCTCTGCTCGCTGGCCGCCGACCTGCGCGTCACCCAGACCGTCGACGGCGAGAAGGGCTGCCACATGATGCTGGCGAAGGCCCACCTCTAGCGAACGACGCCGCGACGTCGCCGAGAAAGCCCGCATCGTGCTCGACCAGGGCGAGCAGAAGGGCGGCGAGCGCGGGATAGAGGTCGAGGCGAGGTGACGCTCGCTGGCTGCGCGCGGCGAAGCTCGGCAGCCAGGGCAGCAGGGCATCGCGCAGGAACGCGGCCTGGTCGCGTGCCGCCTCGGCGACATCCGCCGCGCCCGCCTGCTCCTGGGCGATCCGCGCCATCAAGGCGAGATGGACCGCGAGGTGATCGGCCGGCTCCTTGAAGTCGTCCCGGATGGCGAGCGATGCGCGAGCGAGAAAGGCGCGCATGCGCGCCTCGGCCGGGCCGAAGAGATGCCCCTGCCCGGCGTCGTGGGCCGAGGCGTAGGGCAAGGCGCCGGCGCTGGCATCGAGCAGGAACAGCTGCGCGAAATCCGCCGCCAGCTCGAGATGCGCGTCCCGCACCTCGCGCAGCGCGTCGATGGCCGCCTGCAGGCGGCCGGCCTCCGCGCCCAGGCCCATGGTCGCGAAGCCCTCGAGCAGGGGTGCCGCCTCGCCCGCGAGGTAGGCGGCGAGCCGCGCCTGGGGGATCTCGGCGGCGTACAGCGTGGAGAGCCAGCCGTAGACGAGCGCCCGCTGCTCGCTGACCGTCGCCCATTCGCCGGGGCTCAAGGGTGCCTCGACGTCCTCGGACCGGCTCTCAGGCATCGCCCTTGATCGGATTGCCATCGGGATCGACCTCGATCGGCCCGCCGAAGGCGGTCACCGCCGGCGCCGTGCCGACGAATTTCTCCATCTCGACGATGCAGGTATTGGCGCTCGGCGCCTGCGCCAGGCTCGACGTGCCGATGTCCATGGTCAGCGTGTTCGGGTCGCCATAGGTGTCGAGGGCGCCGATCTCGGGGCCGGTCGGGCCGTACCAGGCGCCTTCCTGGATCCGCACCACGCCCGGCGGGAAGTCGTCGGACACGTGGGCGCCGGCGAGCAACTGGCCGCGATCGTTGAACACGCGCACGATGTCCCCGTGCGCGATGCCCCGGGCGGCCGCGTCCTCGGGGCTCATGAAGATGGGCTCGCGCCCCTGGATCGCATAGGTCTCGCGCAACGGCTCGGATTCGCACAATTGCGAGTGCAGGCGGTTGTCCGGATGGACCGATTGCAGCCACAACGGGAAGCGGTCGGAGCCGGGGCCGCCGTGCGAGCGCTCGATCTTCTCCATCCAGATCGGGTGGCCCTTGCAGTCGGCGTAGCCGTAGCGCTCGATCTTGCGGCTGAAGATCTCGATGAAGCCCGAGGGCGTGCCCAGCGCGTTGACCTCGGGGTCGTCGCGAAAGCTCGCGTGGCGCACCCAGGGCTCGCCCTCGGGGAAGAGGTGGTAGCCCTTCTCCCAGAACTCGGCGAAGGGCGGCATCGGCATGTCCTTGAGCATGTTCTCGGCGACGCACTCGTTGTAGAGGTGCTCGATCCACTGCATCTCGTTCATGCCGCGGGTGTACTCGTTCTCGCGGTTGAAGCGCCGGCAGAGCGCGCTGAAGATCGCGAAGTCGGGGCGCGAGTTGAACAGCGGGTCGACGAGCTTGTGCATCGCCAGCACGCCGCGGTTGCTGTACGAGCCGTAGGCATCGAGGTCGTTGCGCTCGAACGGCGTGCAGGCCGGCAGCACGATGTCGGCGAAGCGGCAGGTGGCGGTCCAGTTGTAGTCGATCGCGACCACCGTCTCGAGCCGGTGGTAGGCCTCCTTCATGCGGTTTCGCTGCTGCTGCCGGTGCCACTGGTTGTGGCCGATGAAGACGCCCATCCTGTAGGGCGGCAGCTTGACCTTCGCCCCGTTGAAGTCGATCTCCTTGCCGGGCTCGAGCAGCGCGTCGATCGCCCGCGAGATCGGGATCACCGCGCTGTAGCCCTGGTAGTCGGTGTTGTCGTGCTTGGGCGTGCGGCCCGGATCGAGGTTGAGCGGAAAGGCGCCCGGCATCGCGGCACCCGAGGAGGACACGCCGACCGAGCTGTAGTGGTGCGAGAAGCTGATGCCGCCGCCCGGCAGGCCGATCTGGCCGAGCAACGTCGCCAGCACCGCCCCCATCCAGTAGGGCTGCTCGCCGTGCTGCTGGCGCTGCACCGCCCAGCCGAAGACGAGCTGGGTGCGGTTGCCGGCCATGAGCCGTGCGAGCTCGCGAATGCGCTCCGCCGGCACGCCGCAGATGGCCTCGGCCCATTCCGGCGTCTTCTCGACCATGTCCTCGGTCTTGCCCTCGAGGTAGGGCACGAAGCGGTCGAAGCCCAGCGCATAGGTCTCGAGGAACTCGGCATCGTAGAGCTCCTCCGTGACCAGGGTGTGCGCCATCGCCAGCATCAGCGGCACATCGGTCAAGGGATTGACGTACTGGTGCTCGCACTCGAGGTAGTTCTGCGTCTTGCTGCGCACCGGATCGACGCTGATCACCCGGATCTCGCCCCTGGCGATCTTGTCCTTCAATTGCGCGTAGTAGGCGTAGGCCTCGTGGGTCTCGGTGTTCCAGCCGACCTGCAGGTTCTTGATCGGATCGTTGGCCCAGAAGACGATCACCTGGCTCTGCTCGAGGATGACCTCCCACGAGGTGCCCTGCGAGTAGACCTCGGTGGAGCCGAGGATATAGGGCAGGATCACCTGCCCCGCCCCCGTCGAGTAGTCGCCGATCGTGCCGACGCTGCGCCCGTGCATGGCGATCGCGCGCACCATGTGGTTGCCGCAGCTGTGCATCTGGCCGACCGAGCGCCAGCCGACGCCGGCGGTGTGCAGCGCCCAGGGCCCGTGCTCCTGCTGCACCCGCTCGAGCTCGGCGTAGAAGAGGTCGATGGCTTCGTCCCAGCCGACCCGCACGAAGCGGTTGTCGCCGCGCCGCGTCGTGTCGCTCTTGTGCCGGTTCCTGTACCAGTCGAGCCGCACCATCGGGTAGCGGATGCGGGACGGGCTGTAGATCAGCCCGATGATCCCCTTGATCATCTCGGTCGGGTGCTGGTCCAGCTCGAGCGGCTGCACCTCCAGCACCCGGTCGTTGACCACCTTGGCGCGAATGGCGCCGAAGTGCGAGCCGGTGATCTTCCAGGTGGTGATGTCGTCGGTCATCTCCACGCCGGCGCCCTGCGCCTTGCCGGGGCTCGGGGTGAGCAGGCTGGGCGCCACCAGGCCCGTGCCCGATATCGCCGCCATGCCCTTGAGGAAATCGCGCCTCGGGAAGCTCATGGGCTCATCCTCGTCAGGGCCGCGCGGTCTGCACGACGCCCAGGGTCGGGTCGGCGCCGTGCGCCGTGCCGCGAAAATCGGCCGAATGGGTCTGCAGGTACTTGAGCACCACCTTGGCGGTGTCGTCGTCCAGGCTGGTGAAGCCCACCATGCCGGCGAACAGGCCGGGCCAGGCGTTGGCGTCGAAATGCGCCTCGTCGGGCTGGCGATGGCAGGTGCTGCAGCTTTCGTTGTAGCTCGAGCGGGCGATCGTCCAGATCTCCTCCGGGCTGTCGAGCAGGCTCTCGGCCGCGAGCCACACCTCGGCCTTGACCTGCTGCCATTCGAGCCCGGTCAGCGGGTCTTCCCTGGCCTCCAGCACGGTCACGAGATCCTCGTCCCGCGAGATCTCCTTCTCGAGGATGGCGCTGACGATGTTCAGCCCGAAATGGCTGTACCAGACCCGGCCGTAGCCCTTGTTCTTGCGCCAGAGCTCGAGCTCCACGCGCTGGGCGTCGCCTTGCGTCTCCAGCACCTTCACCCGGGCCGCCACCTCGATCGTGCCGACCGGCTGGGTCAGCGCCGCATCGCGATAGAGCGGGCGCGGCAGGATGGCGTAGTACTCGTCCCCCTCCTCCACACCCTGCCCGGCGGCGGCCGACACCAGCGTGTCGAAGGCCGGGTTGTGCTCGCCCTTCAGGTCGGGCAACTGATGCGCGATCCCCTTGTGGCAGCCGATGCAGCTCTGGTCGCGCTCGGCGGCGGCCCGCATCGCCACCTGGGACGCCGGGCGCATGCGGTCGAAGTCCATGTCCTTGTAGTCGTGGCAGGCGCGGCATTCGCGCGACCCGTTGGCGTTCAGCCGGCGCCATTCGCGACGCGCCAGCACGATGCGATGCTCGTTGAACTTCTCGCGCGTCCCGATGGTGCCGACGAGCTGCCCCAAGACCTCGCGGCTGGCCTGCATCTTGCGCGCGACCTTGTCGGTGAACTCGTGCGGCACATGGCAGTCCGGGCAACGGGCGCGCACGCCCGTGCGGTTGCTCCAGTGCACCGTCTTCTGCAGCTCGGGCAAAAGGTTGTCGCGCATGGTGTGGCAGGTCAGGCAGAACGCCTCCTCGTTGGTCGCCTCCATGGCCGTGTTGAAGCCCTGCCAGGCCACCGCACCGGCAACGAAGCCGCCGACCACCAGCACGCCCAGGCCGATCCTCGCCGAAGGCCTGAGGAACAGATCCCGGATGAAGGCGAGGAGCCTCTTCATCGTCACGCTCTCCCCGAATGGCGCGATGGCTCGGGCAGGCACGCCCCCTCGCCGAGCCGCGCCCGCTCGAGCCTCAAGTGGGTGGGCCGAGATACAGGATCTGCAGGAACCACACGACAAAGCCGTAGGCGGCGACCGCGCCGAACAGCAGGGCCGGCAGCACCACGAAGGCCAGGATCAGGAACGTCGCGAGCTCCCTCCTCAGGCTCGGCGCCGCATCATCCGCCGCGCCCGCAGGCAGCCCCGCCGCGCTTTTCCTCATCCCGACGCCTCCCCTCGAGCGGCCGAGCCCCTGACCGCGGAACGAATGAGCCCGAGCCTTCTTGTCTTGTCCCGACGCATGTCGAACGTCGTGCCGGGATTCGCTTCCAGCATCGATCGACATGTCGAGAACTGCCATAACACCGCCGCTTCATGGCCCTGTCAATGTTCGACCGGTTGAAATCGCCAGCGGGCCAAAATGAAGTTTGGCAGACACGCCTGACCGCGCCGTCCGCCTCGCCACCCCTGCCTCACGAAGGCGCGCCGCTAGGAATCCGTCCGTGCCTCGAGCCGCACCGCCGCCCGGTGCGCCGCCTCGAGATCGGGGTCGGCGGCCGGCTTGCCGCAGCGGCAGATATAGACCTCGTGCGCGGGCCGCGCCTCGACGGTGAAGCCGGCCGACCGCAGCATCGCCGCCACGGCGGCGTGGTTCGGGATCCACCAGTTGGTCGGGTCGCCGGCGAAGGTCGTCTCGATGAAGGCCATTCTGGGCCAGCCCGGGTCCTCGAGGCGGTGGCGGCTGGTGAAGCCCTGGTCCGCGCCCGCATCGGCCGCCACCCCCTCGCCGCCATGCGTCAGCGTCTGGAAGACCAGGAGGCCGGGTGCCGTCGAGGCCAGCAGGTCGAGGGCGAGGAGCGGATGGCGAAGGTGGTAGAGGACCCCCATGAAGAGCACGAGGTCGAAACGCCCGAGCCGGTCCACCTCCCAGATCGAGGCCCGGCGGAAGGCGACGCGGTCGGCACCGAGGTACGCCTTCGCCCAGCGCGCCTGCGCCAGGTAGTGCTCGTCGACGTCGATGCCCAGCACATCGGCGCCCCTCGCCGCCAGGGCGAAGCTGTAGAAGCCGGCGTTGCAGCCGATGTCCAGCACCCGGGCACCGGCGAGATCGGCCGGCAGATGCGGGGCGATCTCCCGCCACTTGAAGCGCGGGAAGTCGCCGAGGAAGTGGTCCGGCGCCGTCTCCACGCCGCCGGGCAGATGGAGGTTGTGGAACCAGGGCGCCAGCCGGGCGATCGCGTCCGCCAGATCCGCCATCGGGCCTACCTCCCGGCCGCCACGGCGAGGCTCCGCTCGAGCTCCTCGGCCCGGCGGGACGCGGTATGGTCCCGCAGCACGCGCTCGCGCCCGGCGGCACCCATCGCCCTCGCCCGCTCGGCCGCCATGCCCCCGAGCGTCTCGACCACCATGGCGGTGTCGTCGACGATGCGAAGCTCCCGCTCCGGCGCGAAGAAGTCCTCGATGCCGGTCCAGCGATCGGTGAGGATCGGCACACCGCAGGCGGCCGCCTCGAAGAGCCGCACGCTCGGGCTGTGGCCCGCCTCGATCATCGCCGCCCTCGTCACGTTGAGGGCGAAGCGCAAGGCTCCGTAGAAGGCGGCGTGCCCGGTCGGCGGCACGTGCTCGATCCGCTCGACATTGGCGGGCCAGTCGATGCCTCGTGGATATTGCGGCCCGGCGACGACGAAGCGCCGCTCGGGCAGGCGCCGCGCCGGCTCCAGCAGCAGCCGCTCGAGCGCCGGCTGGCGGTCGGCGCTGTAGGTGCCGAGATAGCCCATGTCCCACCGCTTCCCGAGCGCCAGCGGGCGGTAGCGCTCCGCATCCACGCCGCAATAGAGCGGTCGGGCGAGCCTCGCCCCCCAGCGCCCGACGAGGGCCTCGAGCGCGGCACCGCCGCTGAAGGAGAGGTAGAGATCGAAGCGCGGGATCAGCGCCGGCGTCAGGTACTCGTGATCGCCCGCCTCGAGCTTGGCGAGCGTCACCGGCGTGTCGATGTCGTAGAAGGCGACCGGCCCTTCGGCGACGGCGAGGAGATGCTCCGCGACGCGAACGCCCTCGGGCACGTAGGAGCCCAGCACCACCGCGTCGGCCGCCGTGATCGTCGGCCGCAGCGCCGCGAGATCGTCGAGCGTCTGGTAGAAGTGGAGATCGCAGTGCGGCGAGCGGTCGAGATCGCGGTTCTCCGCATACCAGGGTACATCCCGCTCGAGGAAGGCCACCTCGTGGCCGCGCGCGTGCAGCGCCTCGACCAGCGCCCGGTAGGTGGTGGCGTGGCCGTTGCCCCAGGAGGAGGAGAGGCTGAGGCCGAGGATCACGATCCTCATGCGTCGACCCGCCGCCGGTCGTCCACCAGCCGCCGCAGGTGCAGGTCGACCTCCGCCGCCCGGCGCTCGTAGCTGTGCGCCCGGCGCACCCGCGCGAGCGCCCGCCGGCCGATCGCCGCCGCCCGCTTTCGATCGAGCGCCGCCAGATGCGCCGCCACCTCCGCCCCGTCCCGCGCCACCAGCACCTCGGTGCCGGGCTCGAGGAACATCTCGATGCCCTCCCATTGATCGGTGATCAGGCAGGCGCCGGCACCCGCCGCCTCGAAGACGCGCGTCGCCGGCGAGAAGCCCACTTGCGCCATGCTGTCGCGGGCGATGTTCAGGACGGCGAGCGGCGTGGCATTGAAGGCGTTGTGGTCCCTCGTCGGCACGTGGCCGAGCCGGGCCACGTTGGCCGGCAGGTCGACATCATCCCAGCCCGAGCCGCCGAGCAGGAAGCGGTGCCCGGGCAGGCGCCGCGCCGCCTCGAGGAAGAAGGCATGGACCCGCGCTTCCCGGTCCGGCAGGCGGTTGCCGAGAAAGGCGAGGTCGGCCCGAAAGCGCGCGTTCGCCGGCACGGGGAAATGCGTCGTCGTGTCGAGCCCGTTGTAGACGGGCTCGCAGACGCGGGCACCGAAGCCGCGATAGGCGCGCACCACCGGATCACCGCCGCCATAGGTGAAGACGGCATCGAGCGAGGGCAAGGCCCGGCGCAGCGGATGGTCCGGCGTCTCCCTCATGGCGGCCAGCGTCGCCGGCGCGTCGACATCCCAGAAAACCCGGACGGCCTCCGGCCGCGACCGCTCGAGCACGCCGGCCAGGAGCGCGTCATCGAAGACGCCGACGCCGCTCGCCTTGACCACGAGGTCGGCGAGGGCCGCATGGCCGAGCGCCACCTCGAGCCCCTCGGGCGTCGCCTCCCAGACGACCACCCGCGCCCAGTCCGGCGGCTCGATGTCGCGGTTCTCCTGGCGGCCGAAGGCGTCGGGCTCGAGGAAGGTGATCTCGTGGCCGAGCGCGGCCAGATGGCGCAGGAGCCCGCGGTAATAGGTGGCGGCACCGTTCCAGTAGGCGGAGACGAGGCTGGAGCCGTAGAAGGCGATGCGCATCACGCCTCCACCCGCGTGGCCGCCCCGCGCAGCCGCTCGACGATGGCGAGGAGCTCGTCCGCCCGGTGCGCGCAGGTGTGCCGCGCCTCGATGGTCGCAAGCCCCGCCGCCGCGAGGCCGGCCCGAAGCTCCGGATCGTTGCGGATCGCCCGCATGTGCGCCGCCATCTCGGCACCGCTCCGCGCCACGAGGTGGTCGGTGCCCGGGCGGAACAGCGCCTCCGTGTCCGGCCAGAAGGCCGAGAGCAGGGGAATGCCGCAGGCCAGCGCCTCGAAGACGCGAATCGTCGGAATGCCCGGGAGATGCTCGACATAGAAGCGGCGCGGCACGTGCACGGTGGCGAGGTGGCGGGCGAAACGGCCCGGCACCTCGGCGTTGGCGACCCAGCCCCGGTAGCGAAAGCCATGCGCCGCCAGCCGCTCCAGCGCGTCCGGCGGGTAGCGCACGCCGTGCACGTCGAGGGCGAGGCCCTGGCTCGCCGCCGGCCGGAAGAGGAAGGAGTCGAGCTCCGCCGTGCGCTCGCCGTCGCCCCAGTTGCCGATCCAGACGAGGCCCTCGCGTGGCCCCGCGACCACCGGCGGCCGGAAGAGCGTCGTGTCCGCCGCCTCGTGCCAGACGAAGGCGCGCTGCCCCCACCCCCGGCGCCGATAGACTTCGGCGAGGCTCTCGCCGAACGCCAGAACCCCGTCGAAGGATTCGAGGTCGAGCGCCGCCACGGCCCCCGGATCGCTCACCGCCCGATGATGCGTGTCGTGGAAGAGGAGGGTGAACCGGCCGCCCCGGGCGCGCAGGCGCCCGAGCGCCGCGACCATGGCCGGGCCGGTCCATTCGTGCACGATCACCAGGTCGGCGCCGTCCACGATCCGCTCGGCCGCCTGGGCGTCCTCGTAGGTCGCCCGGCGAAGGTCGGGAAAGGTGCGGGCGAAGGCCCGAAGCGCCTCGGGCCCGTGATCGCGCACGAGATGGTCGAGCGACCATGCCCCTTCCGGCTCCCAGGCGATGCAGCGATGGCCGCGTCGCCCCAGCTCCCGAAGGAGACCGCGCAGGAAATGGGCGTTGCCGTGGTTCCAGCACGAGGCCAGGGAATGGGTCAGGTACGCGATGTTCATGCGGCACCAGAAAGCGCCAAGGGGTGCCGGAGGAGGCGCTCGTAGAGGGCGATCATGCCGGCCGCCATGCGATCGACACCGAACGCCTGCGCTCGCGACAGGGCTGCCGCCGCGAGCCGCTCGACCCGGGCCGGGTCGTCCATCAGCGCCGCGATGGCACCCGCCAGCGACACGGCATCCTCAGCCTCGAAGAACTGCGCGGCACCGTCCCAGAGCTCGCGATGCACCGCTATGTCGGAGAGCAGCAGCGCGGCACCGCCCTGCGCCGCCTCGAGCACGCCGAGGCCGAAGGGCTCGAAGCGCGCCGGCGAGACGAAGATCGCCGTCCTGGCCAGCTTCTGCCGCATCGCGCCCGCCCCGAGCTCGCCCAGAAGGCGGAGATGCGGCAGCTCGATCCTGGCGCCGTTCGGCCCCACGACCGGGCCGGCCGCCTCGACGGGCACGGCAAGCCGGGCGGCCGCGGCGTCGAGCGTCGCCATGTTCTTGGCCTCGTCCCAGAGGCGACCGGCGGCGAGCACCCGCGCCCGCGGCCGGCCCATCGGCGCCTCCCCGTCCGCGCGGCGGCCGTTCTGCACCACCTCGAAGACGATGTCCGGGTAGAGCTCGCTCGCCGCCTGGGCGAAGCCGAGGGTCGGCACGGTCACGATGTCGGCATTGGCCAGGCCCCGGCCGACGAGCGCCTGCCGCCAGCGCAGGTCATCGGGCATCGCCCGGCCAGGGTGCATGGCGGCCCACCAGGTGCCGACGCAACTGTGCAGGGTCGCGACCAGCGGCACGGGCCAGGGACCGGCGGCGGCGAGCGCCGGGTTGCTCAGATGGGCGAGGTCAGGCCCCTGCCTTTCGACCTGCGAGGCCAGTTGCTGCGACGCCTCGATCACCTCCTCCGGCGTCGCCGCCGTCCATTCGAGCGGCAGGCCCGTCTCGACCAGCTCGAGCCCGGCCACGGCCGCCGCCTGCCGCCGCCGATCCGGCGAGGGCGGCGGGCCGAGGACCAGAAGCCGCACCCGAAAGCCCCGGGCGATGGCGGCGGCGGCGAGATCGAGCGCCCAGGTCCAGGCCCCGCCCACCGCGTCCGTGGTCAGGAGCAGGCGGTGCCGTTTCTCCGTCACGCCCCCCGGCATGCCGCCTCCAGCTCCGGCAGGGGCAGCGGGCGCTGGTCCTGGATGTCGCTGAACCGCTCGAACTGGGCGAGGTAATGCTCGTGCGCCCGCTCCCAGGCCGCATCGTCCGGCGCACCCCAGCGCTTGTGATAGTCCGGCGAACTCGGATAGGGGTAGAGCGGCACCGGGTCGTTGGCCCAGACACCGGCGCCACGCAGCCGCTCGCGCCAGAGGGCGACGAGAGCGGGGTCGTCACCCGCCGTGGCGATCAGGTTGGCCTGGACGAACGGCACGAAGCGGCGGGCAGTGATCAGCCGCTCGGCCAGCTCGTCGGTCGCCATGCGGCACTTCTTGTCGAGGGCGTCGCGACCCTCCGGTGTCAGGCTCTCCACCCCGGCCTCGATCGAGACGCAGCCGGCCTCGCCCAGGAGTTGCAGCATCGGTGGCGACCAGAGATCGATCCGGGTCTGGACGCCGAAGACGATGTCGCGGGCCGCCAGCGCCTCGAGCAGGGGCTTCTGCGGCAGGAAGATCTCGTCGACGAAATAGATGTAGCCCACGCCCTGCGCGATCAGCCGGTCGATCTCCTCCATGAGCGGGCCGAGCTCGCGGCGGCGGTACTTGTCGCGATAGTCCAGCTTGGCGCAGAAGCTGCAGCTGTAGGGACAGCCGCGCGACGCCTCGACCTCGGCACCCGGCACGTCGGGCCTGGCGTCGAAGCGATGGTGGTGGTGGGCATGACGGGCGATCCAGGCGTCCGGCCAGAAGAGCGCCTTCTGGTCGACGAACGTCGCCGCGACCGGCCCGCCCTCCCGTTCGAGATCGTCGCCGTCCCGCCAGGCGGTGCCGGCGATGCCAAAAGGCTCGCCGCCGGCGTCGGCGAGCCGGGCGATCACCTCCTCGCACTCGCCGCGCACGACCAGGTCGACGCCGAGCTTCTCGAGCGTCGCCGCCGGTGTCACCGAGCCGTGCGGCCCCACCGCCACCGTCCGCCCGCCCCGGCCGCCCAGCGCATCGAGGAAGGCACGGGGCGTGCGCAGCTCCGGCTGGGCGCAGCGCCAGAAGAGATAGGTGGGTGCGGTCGTCACCACGGTCAGGCCGGCCCCGGCATCGGCCACCCGGTCCGCCAGCGCCTCGTTCTCGAGCCCGTCGAGCTGCCCGTCGAGCAGCAGGGCCTCGTGTCCCGCCTCCTCGAGGCGCTGGGCGGCATAGCCGAGCTCCAGCGGCAGATGCGACTCGGGGCAGCCGAAATAGATGCTGTTCGTGAAATCCCAGCGGGGATTGACCAGGGCCACCCGCATCAGACGACCTCCGCCACCGGCGACGCCAGGACCTCGGCGTCGCGCCCATCGGTGCGCAGCCACCGAGCCAGCCGCTCGAGCCCGGAACGCCACCCGAGCGGCCGCGGCAGGTCGATCGCCCGGCTGAGGGAGCGCGTGTCGGAGACGTACCAGCGCTGGTCGCCCGGCCGCCAGTCGCCGTAGCCGACCTCGACCTCGGCACCGGCGAGCTCGCCGATCGCCCGCAGCACCTGCCGCAGGCTGACCGCGTTGGCGGCGCCGCCACCCAGGTTGAACGCCCGGCCGGCGATCCTGTCGATGGCGCGCCAGAGGCCGAGATAGGCGGCCACGGCGTCGTCGACGAACAGCACGTCGCGCACCTGCCGGCCGTCGCCGAAGATGGTGATCGGCCGGCCCTCCAGGGCGCGGATGAGGAAATGCGCCACCCAGCCCTGGTCCTCGGTGCCGAGCTGGCGCGGGCCGCAGATGCAGCTCATGCGGAGGACGGCCGTCGGCACGCCGAAGCTCCGGGCATAGTCGAGCATGTACTGATCCGCGGCACCCTTGGAGCAGCCATAGGGCGTGTGGAACGAGAGGGCGCGCGTCTCGTCGATCCCGTGACAGCGAAGCCTGGGATCGCGCGGCAGCCACCTCTCCCCTTCCCGGATCAGCTCGACATTGCCCAAATCGCCGTAGACCTTGTTGGTCGAGGCCATGATCACCGGCACCGGTCGCCGGCGCACGGCCTCCAGCAGGTTGATCGTCCCGGCGAGATTGACATCGAAATCGCCGAAGGGGTCGACGAGGCTCGTCGTCACCGCCGTCTGCGCCGCCATGTGGAAGACCGCGGCCGCGTCGGCCGCCGCGGCGGCAACGCCGTCGCGGTCGCGCAGATCGACCAGCGCCGACGAGACGTGCCGCCGGTGGCGCTGCTCGAGCCAGGCGAGGTTGCGCTCGACCCCCGGCCGGGCCAGGGAATCCAGCACCAGCACATGCTCGCCCTCCGCCGCCAGCCGGTCGGCGAGGTTCGAGCCGATGAAGCCGGCCCCGCCGGTCACCAGCACCGGCCGGGTGCCGACGATGGCCGGCGCCGGCGGTGCCCGCTCGATCACCTCCGCCACCTTCGCGGGCCCGCCCTCGGCGAGCAGGCGAGCCAGCAGCTTGGGCCGGCCGGCCTTGTCGAAGAGCCCCATGTGGTAGTGGCGCTCGTCGAAGCGCGGGCCTTCCTGGACGGCCACCTCGTCGGCGAGATCCTGCAGCATGTACCAGTAGACGCGGGCGAACGGTCCCCGGTGCAGCTCGAGGAAGGCCCGCGCCTGGAGCGCCTCGTCGTGCCGCCAGGTGGCGTAGCCGGCTTCCGTCACCCAGAGCTCGACGGCCGGGTTGTGCCGGTCCAGCACCGCAAGCGCCTCCTCGGCGAGGCTGTTCCAGCCGGGCCAGCCCGCCGCCTCGGAATCCCAGGTGCCGGGAAAGCCGTGCAGGCCGAGCGCGTCGATCTCGCCGAGCACGCCCCGCCGGCCCATGAGCTCGAGCCAGTTCATGTCGGCGGGACAGGGGCCGCCCAGCACCACCTGCTTGCCGAGCCGCCGCCCCCAATGGGCCGCGGCCCCGACCATGGTCGCGAACTTCGACCAGTCGGTGTCGACGCGCCAGTCCCAGTCGAGCAGGTTGTTCGGCTCGTTCCAGAGCTCGACCGCGGCGAAATGGCGACCGTGCCGCTCGACCACGTGGTCGAGGAAGTCGGCGAACGCCTTGAGGTCGCGCGGCGGGCCGGCGACCGCCCCGGTCTCCGAGAGCGAGGGCGGCGTGTAGTGCAGGCAGGGCAGGAGCTCGACCTCGCCCGCCAGCCTCGGCAGGAGCCAGTCGTACCAGTCCCGCCCGCCCTCGGCATGGTAGTCCGCCCAGGAAAGATGCGTGCGCAGGCGGCTGCAACCGAGCCGGCGCAGCCGCTCGAGGCTCGCCTCGACCCGCGAATGGTCGCCCGGTCGGAACCATTCGACCACGCCCAGCCCGGCGCTCATGCCACGAGACCCCGTTCCTCGAGCTCGCGCCGCGCCTCCTCGACCCGGTCCACCGCCCGTTGCCGTGCGACCCATGCCACCACCTCGGCGAGCCCCTCGTCGAAGCCCGTCCTGGGGGCGTAGCCCAGCACCTCCCGCGCGGCGCCGATGTCGGCGAAGCAATGGCGGATGTCGCCGGCCCGCGCCTTGCCGGTGATCAGCGGGCGGATGTCCGGCCGCCCCATCGCGGCCGCGAGCCGGCTCGCCACCTCGGCGATCGAGACGTCGACGCCGCTGCCGATGTTGAAGGTCCGCCCGGCGGCGGCAGGCGTCTCCAGCGCCAGGGCGAAGGCTTCCGCCACGTCGTCCACATGGACGAAATCGCGCCGCTGCTCGCCGTCCTCGAACACCATGGGCGCCTGGCCGTTGAGCAGCCGGGCCGCGAAGATCGCGAGCACGCCCGTGTAGGGGTTGGAGAGCGCCTGCCCCGAGCCGTAGACGTTGAACAGCCGCAACGCCACGCCGGCCATGCCGTAGGCCTTCGCCACGACATGTGTGAGCCGCTCCTGCGCGTACTTGTTGAGGGCGTAGACCGAGGCCAGCGACGGCGCCTTCCACTCCGGCGTCGGCACCGGCACCAGCGGCAGACCAGCCCCGTCGAGAGGGTCCCAGCCGCCGCCCGCCGGCCGCGGCCGCTCGACGTCGGCGCGGATACGGCCGCCCCGCTCACGATAGAGGCCCTCGCCGTAGACGCTCATCGAGGAGGCGGTGACCACCCGCTCGACCGGCCGCTCGACCAGCTTCTGGAACAGCGTGGCGGTGCCGAGCTCGTTCACCCCGACATAACGCTCGATCTCGTACATGCTCTGCCCGACGCCGACCTCGGCCGCCAGATGTACGACCGCGTCCATGCCGGCGAGCGCCCTGCCGACCACCTCGCCGTCACGCACGTCGCCGACCCGCAGCTCGACATCGGCCAGCGCCGGCCGTCCGCCGCCATGCACCTGCTCGATGAGCGCATCGAGCACCCGCACCTCGTGGCCGCGCGCCAGAAGCGCCGCCACCACCCGCCGGCCGATGAAGCCGGCGCCACCGGTCACCAGAACCCTGGACACCATGTTCCGCCCACCCTTCGAGGAGATGCCGTCTCAGCGCTCGACGAACTTGAAGAAACGGCTGGTCGAGCCGTCCGCCGTCTTGTCCTGGTGCAGGAAGGCCAGCCGGTTTTGGTCGAAGATCTCGAAGAACGCCTCCCAGGAGAGCTCCTCGAGCGCCTCGTCCGGCTCCCGGAAATCGATCCTGAGGATGCCCCCGCTGCCGCTGCCGGGCTCGCCCCCGGCGGTCGCCTTCACCCTGGCCGGCCGACCGTCACGCGCCTCGACCCAGCGCCGGATCGTGGCATGATCGGTCGTCGTCGTGGCCTCGCTCATCGCCGTTCTCCCGCAGTCCCGGACATTGCTGCCGTCGTGGACGCCAGAACGTTCGATGCGCAGCCGCGTTCCCTCGGGTTCGTGTAGCGGCGGTCACAGCCGGGCGTGCTATGATCGGAACAGAAATGGGCCATTCCGCAAGGGGGAGGAAACCCATGGCGAAGACGACGATCGCTTCCGCGTCGAGGCTCGGCCTCGGCTCGCTCGCCGGCGCCCTTCTCGCCGGCAGCGCCTTTGCCCAACCCGCGACACCCGACATCAGCGAGCTGCTCGACCCGGCCAGGGTCGCCGCCAGCGCCTGCGGCGGGCTGCGCTACGCCAGGAACGAGCTCTTCAAGCCGGGCGTCCAGCTCGCGGCGCTCGCCAGCCCGGCTGCCGCCGTCGAGGCGTCGCCCGGGTCGCCACTACCGATCCTCGACGGCCTCGGCCCCGACCGGCTCCAGGCGACCACCAGGAGCGACGAGGCCAGAGCCCTGGCCGCCCAGGGCTATGCCTGGCTCATGGGCTTCAACCACCGGCTCGCCGCCGCGTATTTCCGCGCTGCCCAGGCGGCCGATCCCGGCTGCGCCATCTGCTACTGGGGCGAGGCCTACGCGCTCGGCCCCAACATCAACGACGCCATGCATGCCGATGCCGTCCGGCCGGCCTTCCAGGCCATGGCCATGGCGACGCTGCTCATCGAGGGTGCGAGCCCGCGCGAGCAGGCGCTGATCCGGGCGCTGAAGACCCGCTACAGCATGGCCGCCGACGCCGACCGCGCCGCCCTCGACCAGGCCTACGCCGACGCCATGCTGGCCGCCGCCGACGCCCACCCCGACGACGTCGAGCTCTTGGTGCTCGCCGCCGAGGCGGTCATGAACAGCCAGCCCTGGGACTACTGGGAGGCCGACGGGGTCACGCCCAAGGGCCGCGCCGGCCGGCTGGTCGCCCTGCTCGAGACAGCGCTTGCCGCCGACCCCGATCATCCCCACGCCATCCACCTCTATATCCACACCGTCGAGGCCTCTTCCGACCCGGCGCGCGCCGAGCCGCATGCCGACCGGCTGGCCGCCCTGATGCCGACCGCCGGGCACGTCGTCCACATGCCGGCCCACATCTACTACCGCGTCGGCCGCTACCAGGATTCGCTCGCCACCAACATCGCCGCCGCCGAGGCCGACGAGGCGCTCTTCGCCGAATGGCAGGCCGCCGGGGAGGAAGGGGGCCTCTACCGGTTCGGCTACTACCCGCACAACGTCCACTTCGTCCTGACCAGCGCCACCATGGCGGGCGACGCCATCTCCGCCATGGCGGCCGCCCACAAGCTCGCCGCCGTCATGTCCGACGAGGTGACGGCCGAGGTCGCCTGGGTCCAGGCGATCAGGACCGCCCCCTTCACCGCCACGGCCCAGCTCGGCGATCTCGAGACCGTCATCGCCCTCCCCGACCCGGGCGACGCCATGCCCTTCGTCAAGGGCCTCTGGCACTACGCCAGGGGCGTGGCCCTCGCCCGCGCCGGCGACGGCGAGGCCGCCGCCGGCGAAGCCGCCGCGATCGAGGCCCTGGCGCTGGACCCGCAACTCCAGCTCCTGGTCGAGCAATATGTCCCCGCCCCGGACCTGCTCGCCCTCGCCGCCCATGTCGTCCGCGCCAGGATCGCCGTCGCCGCCGGCGACTTCGCCACGGCCGAGAGCCGGCTGCTCGAAGCCGTCGCCCTGCAGGCGACCGTGCCCTACATGGAGCCGCCCTACTGGCACTACCCGGTGGTGCAGACCCTGGCCGCGGTCGAGCTCATGGCCGGCGAGCCCGAGGCCGCATCCCGGCACTTCCAGGATGCGCTCATGGCCACCCCCAACAATGGCTGGTCGCTCTTCGGCCTGATGGAGGCGCAGCGCGCCATGGGCGACGAGGCGGGTGCCAAGGTCACGGCCGACCTCCTCGACCGGGCCTGGGTCGGCCCGCGCGAGCTGTTGCAGGTCGAGCGACTCTGAGCCACGATCCAGCCATGGCCGCCCCTCCGCCCCCCTGGCGTCCGAACCGCCGCCGTTGCCTCCAGTGGGGCTTGCAGCGAGGCCTCGGCTTCGTCCTGGCCGTGGCGGTGCTCGCCCGCGGCGGCCCCGCCCTCGCCGCCGAGGCCGGCGTCGTCGCCTGGCTGCGCGGCACCGCCACCGCCACCAGCGGCGGCAGCACCCGCATCCTCCATGTCGGTGCCGTGGTGCAGGAGGGCGACGAGCTGCGCACCCTCGAGCACGCCAGGATCAGCCTCCAGCTCGCCGGCGGCGCCACCCTCGCCATCGGCGAGGCGAGCCGCCTCACCGTCACCCGCCAGACGGCCTCGCCCACGGGCGGCGGCAGCGTCGTCCTCGATCTCCTCGACGGCATCGTCCGCGCCGTGCTCGGCCCCGCCCGGCCGGACATCTTCGAGGTGCGCGGCCGGGCCGCCGTCGCCGCCGCCCGCGCCACCGACTTCATCGTCGAAAGCACGAGCACCACCACCGCCGTCTTCACCGCCGCCGGCACCGTCGCCGTCACCGCCGTGGATGCCGCCGGCGAGGTGGTGCTCACCGCCGGCCAGGGCGTCGACGCGACCCTTGGCGAGCCGCTCGGCCCCGTCAAGGAGTGGGGTGCGGGCCGCATCGCCGAGTTCGAGGCCAGGACCGCGGTCGGCCGTTGATGCGGCTGATCGGCCCGGCCGTCCTCGCCTTCCTCCTGGCCCTGGCCGGCTCTTACGTCCGCTGGCAGGACAGTGGCGTCTTCCGCGAGCTCGACTATGCGACATTCGACTGGCGCCTCAGGCTGCGACCACCAGTAGCGCCCGGCGACCAGGTGGTGATCCTCGTCATCGACGACGCCACGCTGCAGCGCCTCGGCCACTGGCCGCCGCCCAGGGCCGAGCTCGCAGCGACGCTCGAAGCGCTCGGCGAGGCCGGAGCCGCCGTCATCGCCCTCGACCTCCTGCTGCTCGAGGAAGCCACCCCGGCCGGCGACGCCGACCCCGGCCACACCCTCGTCACCGCCCTGCACCGGAGCCCGAAGCCCGTCCTCGCCATGGCCTTCGGCTTCGCCGAGCCGGCCGACATCACCCTAGCCGACCGGCTGGCGCTGGCCAGCAACGCCATTCCCATCGTCCGCACCTCGCCCGACGCCGTCGATCTCCTGGGCGAGCCCGCCGGCGCGTATCTCCCCTTCGCACCACTCGGCGAGATAGCCGCCCTCGGCCACGTCAACGTCTTCGTCGAGCCCGATGGCGAGCTGCGCTTCCTCGCGCCCGCCATCCGTTTCGACGGCGCCTGGCACCCGTCCTTGCCCGTGCAGGCCGCGATCCGCCTTCTGGACCTGCCGCGCGACGCGATCGTCCTCGATGTCGGCCGCAGCCTCCGCCTCGGCGACGTCACCGCCCCGCTCGACCGGCAGTCGCGGCTGGTGCTCGACCCGTACGGCCCGCCCGGCACGTTCCCGCAGCATTCGCTCATCGATCTCCTCGACGGCCGCCTCGACCCTTCGCTCCTCGCCGGCCGTGTCGTCCTGGTGGGTGCCACCGCCACCGGGGTCCGCGACCGCTTCGGCACCGCCTTCCACCCGCAGGTCCCGGGCGTCGAGATCTTCGCCAACGCCCTCGACAACCTGCTCACCGGCCGCTTCATCGACCGCTCGACGGACGTGCGCCATCTCGACCTCGCCCTGATCGCTCTCGGCACCGCCTCGGGCCTGCTCATGCTGGCCCCCCTGCCCGCACCCGTGCTCATCCTCATCGCCGGCCTGCTGGTCGCGCTGCCCTTCGCCATCGGCGCCGTGGCGCTGGCCTTCTGGGGTCTCTGGCTCAACGTCGTCTTCGCCACGCTGGGTGTGGTCGGCACCGCCGGCACGGCGCTCGCCTGGCGCGCCTTTCGCCTCTACCGCCGGAGCCGGCGCAGCGAGGCCCGAAGCCGCCACCTCGAGCGCTACGTGCCGTCCCTGCTCCGCGACCGCACGGCCGAAGGGGCCGCCTTGGTCGAGCGCAGCCAGCTCGCCGCCATCCTCTTCTGCGACCTCGAAGGCTTCACGAGAGCCGCCGAGACCATCGACCCCGACCGCCTGCAGCCGCTCCTCCAGAGCTACTACGCCCTGGTCGAGAAGGCCGCGAGCGCCACGAGCGGCGTGGTCGCCGGCTTCAGCGGCGACGGCGCCATGCTGATCTTCGGCCTGCCCGAGCCCGCCGCCGACGACCCCGCCCGCGCCATCCAGTGCGGCAAAACCCTCCTCCAGGCCATCCCCGCCTGGCAAAAGGAGGCCGAAGCCGCCGGCCTCGGCGGCCTTCGCCTCCATGTCGGCATCAATTACGGCCGCGTCCGCATCGGCCATGTCGGCGGCGGCGACCAGGTCCAGCTCACCGCCAATGGCGACGTCGTCAACGTCGCCTCCCGCCTCCAGGCCATGACCCGCGAAACCAAAACCGACATGCTCGTCGCCGCCACCGCCGTCGAGACCACAAGAGCCCAGCAAGGCGACGCCGCCACCGAGGGCCTGACGCCGCTGCCGCCGCTGCAGCTGCGCGGGCGGGCGACAAAGGTGGCGGTGTGGGCTTGGTCGGCGGGGTGACCCTGTCAGAAGGGCATAACCTAGCCACTATTTATGAAGGGTGCGAAGGTAACCACAGCCAAAGTCGCCTGAAATACCTGCTCAACGCGGCAGTGTCAGGTCAATACCAGCTCTGTGCACAATACCAGATCTGCACAAATTCTATGCGCATCGATGGAGATACATTATAGAAATAAATTAGTGAGTCACACCAATTAATGTTTAATATTATAGCATATCAATTCTTACAATTATCTGTATATACATTATTAATAGCACAACTCGATTTCAATGTTAATCAACCATCTCAAATATAATTAAATTACAAATAATATTATCCGCTTGAAATTCTTTATATTTATCTAATTTGAGATATGGCAAGTTTAGTTTCTTTCGCTAGCATTTTAAGCAAAATACTTTCAATAAATTCTTCATGCGGTATTAATTCCGTCGCACTAGCATGATATACGGTGTGAACAATTTTCCCCCTGGCTTTATTTAACTTACTTAATTTAAGTTTTACTTCATCTATATCTATTTCAAGAATAGCCGCAATGCGATTTGCAACACCCTCATTTCTTGACATTATACGCATTCTATTAACATCTCTTATCGCTTCCAAGAAGGTTTTTTTCTTATGAGATGGAATATCGAGAAGAATTTCAATAATTTCTTGGGCACCACTCAACTCATCTTTATCGAGAATGTGCTCGGGTCGCAACCCATCTGACATGAGATCTTCTACGGCCGCCCAGCCAATTGCGATCCGAGCAATACTTGATCTCTGATTGTAAAAATTCTGCAATCCTTTCGCAACCCTTTTAGCCTCTGGAATTTTAATTTTCTCCTCGACTACCCGCAATTCTTCTTGATCAACTATTCCAACCTTACGGTGCGTCGGGAGAATCTCAAATATAAAATTTCCTAAAACATTTTTACCCGTTTTATGATAACTTACAGAGTTAATATAAAAGATATTTATTCCAGACCTATATAAAAGCGATAGCGCCAAACATGTAACTTCAAGCTCTTCGAGAAGATTTTTCTTTGAGCCAAAACGATCATTTACGTGTCGCACACGCATTTCAACTGAGTCTTCAAACTTTTCCGAAAGTTCTACCTCAGCATCAAATTTTTCTTCTATTATACGACAAATGTTAGAAAAATCGTAGTGCGCATCTCCTTCTTCTTTCCGATAATTAATAGATAAATACGCAAGCAAAGATACTTCATCTCCAGCCGAATCACTTAAATCTTTCAAATATGCATGAGACTCATCGTCGCTGAAAAAATATAGCATGCCCTGCCCATCAGTAGGACGTCGCAAAACAGCTCTAAAAAGTTTGCCATTACATGCTAGATCAATTTCTTTTTGGGGCAGCTTATGCTGCTTTGCAGCATTCTCGTCCAACTGATTAACTGGCGGAATAAAAAGGTAACCTTCTTTCTCGATTAGGTCCCACACTGACATGCGGAGTATAGGTGTACCTCCCTCTTGAACCATTCGCTATTCCGAACCTCCCTCCGACCCGTCCGAACTCGCGCAACCCGTCGTCCACCTTCGCCCGGACCTGCTCCTCGACTCCGGGGGAGCTCCCTTTTTTAATCCCTTCCGAAGGCGGTTCGTGTGACACCTTGCTTCGGTGGAGTGGTCGCCACACGGACCGTCGAGGATGCATCACACCTTGTCAATCGGCGTATTATGCCTGACTGCCTTACTCGAAAGGAGAGCCGGCAATGGCTGTCGAGATGGGGGCTTCGAAGGACAGCTCCCTTTTTAGCACCTACGAGGCCAGTCCGCGTGGGCTCAAGGGGCAGCCCGATTCCTACTGTGCGCCGGACACAGAATTGATACCCGTCACGTTACAGGTTATTATCATTCCATGATCCGGGCGTTCAGGCACAAGGTGCTGAAGGCCCTGTATGAGAAGAACCAGACCAGGGGCCTGAACACGCAGTGGCTCAAGCGCATCCGGGCCATACTGGCGCGCCTCGACGCCAGCAAAGAAGCTGCCGAGATGGACTTCCCGGGGCTGAGGCTGCACCCGCTGAAAGGTGACTGCAAGGACTGCTGGGCCGTGGACGTGTCCGGCAACTGGCGCATTGTTTTCCGCTTCGAGGACCAGGAGCCACACGATGTCGATCTGGTGGACTATCACTAGGAAATCTCGAACATGCCGATGAAAGACCCCCCGCATCCCGGCGAAGTGATCCGCGAGTTGTGCATCGAGCCGGCAGGGCTGACCGTCACCGCCGCCGCCGAGGTGCTCGGTGTCAGCCGCAAGGCCCTGTCCGAGCTGCTCAACGGCCACTCCGGGATCTCCCCGGAAATGGCCGTCAGGCTGTCCAAGGCCTTCGGCGGCAGCATCGAAAGCTGGCTCACCCAGCAGATGCAGTACGACCTCGCCAAGGTCAGCAGGAGGGCCGCCGGGATCGAGGTCAAACGCTATGAACCGGTGTGATCCATGGTCCGAAGTTCGAGTCCACATGACTGATCTCACCCTCCCGGCAAGTGGGAGAGCATATGGGGTCAGGAACCTTTCCAAAGAAAAGGGGCAGGACTCCCTTGGACCGCCGGCAGCATGGAAGGACAGCTCCTTCCTTGATTCCTCACGAAATCAGGGCTTGAGGCCGCCCCGTCAGGGATAGGTCAGGACGGCATCCACCACCGCGTCGATGATCCCGCGCCTGTCCGCATCGACGGCGAGCTTCGCATTCGCCGGCTTCGGCGGCTGGATCGTCTGGTGCTCGCCCGGCTGGATGGTGCGCAGGTCGGCCACGGTCATGCCGCGCGTGAGCTGGCCGTGCAGCTCGACCTCGACCGGCACATCGCGATAGGTGATCAGCTCGGGGCGGACGAAGGGGATAACGGCGCAACTGTCGTGCATCGGCGCACCGTCGACGCCGAGCACCGCCCGCTGCCGGCCCATGTAGAATGTGGCGAGGTCGGCGACGGCACGCGCCGTCCGGCCGCCGCCGCGCAGGCGCTCGACGTCGGGCTCCTTGATCAGCACCGTCCGGGTCATGTCGTAGCCGACCCAGTGGATCGGCACGCCGCTGGAGAAGACGATGTGCGCCGCCTCGGGGTCGCTCAGCACGTTGACGCACTGCACCGGCTGCAGATTGCCGACCAGGGCCGAGCCGCCCATGATCGAGATGCCGGCGAGCCAGTCGGCCAGCCTGGGCTCCAGGCGCAGGGCCACGCCGACATTGGTCTGCGCCCCGATCACCACCAGCACCAACTCGCCCCGATGCGCGCTCGCCTGCTCGATGATGAACTGCACGGCATGCTGATCGACGGGCTCGAAGGCCGGCTCGGGCAGCTCGGCGCCGTCGATCCCGGTCTTGCCGTGCCCGTCGGGGGCGAAACGCGTCATCGGGCCGACCAGCGGTCGGCCAAAGCCCTTGGCCACCGGCAAGTCGAGCCCGGCCAGGGTGCAAATGGCGAGCGCATTGCGGGTGGTGTTCTCGATCGAGGCATTGCCGAAGACGGTGGTGATGCCGACCACGTCCAGGTGTCGAGCGGCGTAGAGAATGGCGACCGCGTCGTCGTGACCGGGATCGCAGTCGATGAGGAGCTTCGTCAATTGCTAGGTCTCCCAGGCCCGGGCCGCCACCTTGACTTCCATCGAGGTGCGTAGTTTGAGTGATGCCGATGCTATAGGGAGGCATGGTCGTGACCACAAGAAGAGCACTTCTCGGCTGGATGGCGGGCGCGGCCTTGCTGGCCACGGGCGGCTGGGCCACGGCCGTCTCGGCCGAGCAGGCGACGCTCAACGCGCTCTGGATGGGTTGGCCGGAGGAGCAGGTCGATCCCTTGATGGACGCCTTTCGCGAGGCGCATCCGGAGATCACCTTGAACGTCGAGCGCATCCCCTTCGCGCAGATCTTCCAGACCATCGAGGTCCGCCTCAACGCCAGGGGCCCCGACCCCGACATTTTCATCGTAGACAGCCCGCTGACCGCATCCTACGCCGTGCGCGGCTACCTTCTGGATCTGACGCCGCACCTCGACGCCAGCCGGTTCACCAAGGCCGGGCTGGCTGCCGGCACCGTCGACGGCAAGATCTACTCGGCCCCCTTCGGCAGCTCGAGCGCGCTTCTGTTCTACAACAAGAAGCTGCTGGCGGAGGCCGGCATCGAGCCGCCCTCGACCGACCCGGCCGAGCGCTGGACCTGGGCGGAGCTGGTCGACGCGGCCAAGAAAGTCGCCAAGCCCGACCAGGGCATCTGGGGCTTCGTCTTCGAGCAGGCCGAGCGACCCTACCAGCTCTTGCCGCTGCCCATGTCGCTGGGTGCCGAGATGATCAGCGCCGACGGCCTGACGGCAACCGGCTATCTCGATTCGGCGAAGTCGGTCGAGGCTTTCCAGTTCTATCAGGACCTCTACCAGAAAGAGCAGGTCAGCCCGCCCGGCGTCTTCGACAATAACTTGACCTTCGAGCTCTTCGGCACCGGCAAGGTCGGCTTCTTTGTCGGCAACCCCTACGACCTGGTCAACCTGCCGAACAAGTATCCCGATCTCGAATGGGGGCTGGCGCCGCATCCCTACTTCGTGGATGGAACGCCGGTGACGCCGACCGGCGCCTGGCACATCGGCGTCAACCCGAACACCGACCAGATGGAGGCGGCCCTGACCTTCATCGACTTCATGATGCAGGACGATACGCAGCGCCTCTGGCTCAGCCTGCGACCCTATCCGCCGGTGCTCGAGGCGGTCTGGGAAGCCGAAGCGGACACCACCTTCGCCGATCCGGGCTGGGGCATCGTCCGCCACGAGCTGGCCGAGACCGCCAGAGCCCGGCCGGCGACGCCCGGCTGGCGCGAGTACGAGGACATCATGCGCCTCGCGATTCGCGACATCCAGACCGGCGCCGACGTCCAGGCGACGCTGACCGCCGCCGCCGAGCGGATCGACCGCGAGCTCGCCAAGTACCGCTGACCCGGGGCGCGGGCGCGGTCGGCCGATGGGCAACGGGATCCGCGAGCGTGGCTGGATCCCGCTGCTCTTTCTCGCGCCGGCGCTGATCGGGCTCATCGTCTTCCGGCTGGCGCCGATCGGCATCGCGATCGTCGGCGGCTTCTTGCAACAGACGCTGCGCGGCGAGACCGTCTTCGCCGGCCTCGCCAACTATCTCGATCTCGCCACCGACCCGGTGTTCTGGAACTCGGTGCGGGTGACGCTGCTCTTCAACGTCCTGATCAATCCGTTTCAGGTCGTCGTGGCGCTCGGGCTCGCACTGCTCGTCTTTCGCCCCGGCCCCGGCGTCACCTTCTTCCGCGCCGCCTATTTCCTGCCGATGTGCGTCTCGCTCGCCATCGTCTCGGTGTTGTGGAACATCCTGCTGGACACGCAGCTCGGGCCAGTCAACGGTCTCCTTTCGGCCCTCGGCCTCGAGCGTCAGCCCTTCTTTCGCAGCGAGAGCCAGGCGCTCCTGACGATGATCGGCATCGCCAGCTGGAAGGGCTGCGGCTACTGGATGATGTTCCTTCTGGCCGGGCTCTACGCCATCCCGGACGACTTCCACGAGGCCGCCCGGATCGACGGGGCCAACGCCTGGCAGCGCTTCAGGTACGTCACCCTGCCCCTGATGCGCCGGCCGATCCTCTTCGTGCTGATCGCCGACACTGCCATCAACTTCCTCTTCTTCGCCCCCATCTACATCATCACCAATGGCGGTCCCGCCGGCGCCACCGATCTCTTGATGTTCCAGGCCTACCAGTCCGCCTTCGCCTACCTCAATCACGGCCGCTCGCTGGCCATCTCGACCATCCTTCTGGTCGTGATAGCGCTCTTCGCGGTGGTCGAGTTCCGCCTCTTTCGCAGCCCGTCCGACGCATGAGAGCACCGCTCGCCTGGCTGCCGACCGGCCTGCGCTACCTGACCATGGCGCTGATCGCGCTCGCCCTGCTCCTGCCGCTCTACTGGATGCTCATCTCCTCGCTCCGGCCGTCGGACGAGATCTTCCGCTATGCCGCCGATTTCGGCTGGCGCACCTTCGTCCCCGAGAGCCTGACCCTCGAGCACTGGATCGGTGCCCTGGATGCCGGCTATCTGCGCGCCATCGGCAACTCGCTCTTCGTCGCCTTCTCGACCGTCGCCCTCGGCATCCTGGTCAACTCGCTCGCCGGGTTCGCCTTCGCCGTCTTCGATTTCCCCGGCCGCACGGTCCTTTTCGTCTGCGTCCTCGCCTCCTTCATGATGCCGTTCGAGGCGATGGTGCTGCCGCTCTACCATCTCGTGCGCTTTCTCGGCTGGACCGACAGCTACAAGGCGCTGATCATGCCCGAGGTCGCGAGCGGCTTCATCATCTTCCTCTTCCGCCAGTTCTTCGTCGGCATCCCCAAGGAGCTGTTCGAGGCCGCCCGCATCGACGGCGCCACCTGGTGGCAGGCCTATTGGCGCATCGCCATGCCGCTGACCGGGCCGACCATCGCCACGGCATCCCTCATGCTCTTCATCCTCCAATGGGAAGCGTTCTTCTGGCCCCTGGTCGCCGCCAGCGCGCCCGACTACGTCGTCGTACAGGTGGCGATCGCCCGCCACAGCAACCTCGAGACCACCGACTGGGGCGGCATGTTCGCCGCCTCCTCGATCGCCGTCTTGATGGCTCTGATCCCGTTCCTGGCCTTCCAACGCTACTACGTACGCACCATCGTCCAGAGCGGCATCAAATAGGCCTCACGCCGCGCCTCACCAAAAGCGGCGCACTGCTGCCGTCGGGATCGCAAGCACGAATGAAGTCATCGGCCATGCCGGCGGCCGCGACCAAGGGAAAAGGAGAGACCCCGGACCGCACCCACATTCGAGACACGGATCAGAAATCCGGCGCCGAGGGACATCCCCTTCCAAACGCCTTGCCCGCCCCTTGATCCAGATCATGGCAGCCGGCGACCGGACAGCGGACTGTCGAACGAGCAGCAAGCGGGAGGCCCGGATGGCGAGATCAGTGCTGGCCATGGCGGTTGTCGTCGCGGTCGCGGCGTGGGCCGCCCCGCTCGACGGCAGCGCGCAGCAGCGTGACTTCGGGCCGCAGGACTGGTGGGGGCCGGGCAGCGGGGACTGGGAGCGGATGTGGCCGGAGGGCCGGGAGCGGGACCGCTGGAGCCCGGGCCGGATGGGCGTGACCCAGAACCAGCGCATGCTGCGCCACTGGACCTTCATGAACGGGCAGGTGCCGGAGGCCTATGAGGGTGCCACCAGCACCGTCGAGCGGACGCCGGAAACGATCGCCCAAGGTGCCGAGCTCTACGCGGCGCACTGCGCCCGCTGCCATGGCGAGATCGGCTACGGCGACGGCACCGAGGGCCGCAGCCTGGTCCCCTCGCCCGCCCTGCTGGCCTTCCTCGTCCAGAGGCCGATCGCCGGCGACGCGTATCTGAACTGGGCCATCGCGGAAGGTGGTTCGGCCTTCGGGACCGAGATGCCGGCCTACAAGGAAGCGCTCGCCGAGAACGACATCTGGGCGATCATCGCCTACATGCGATCAGGCTTCCCGGACACCGCCGCGAGGTAGCCGGCACCCGGCAAAGGGGATCGAGCACCGCCCCGATGACGCGTCGGATGCGACACGCGGCCTCGGGTTGTCGCGTTATACGCGACATTCCGGCCCGGGTTGGCGCATATTCTGCGACATCCCGCCCGAATTCGTCGCGGATTCCGCGACAGAATCGCGGGGATGTCGCGGAATCCGCGACACTCGACGACGATCGAACCCGCCGATTCGACGAACGGACCCACGGAATCGACGATCGAACCCGGGATTTCGACGAAGGAACCCGGGCTCCCGACGAACGAACCCGGGGTCCCGGCCCAGGGATTCCGGGCGTTTTTCCCGCCTCCCCGGCGACGAACGAACCCGAAAACCACGAATTGCCCAACGAACCCGCGGCTCTTGACAGAGGCGCCGAACTAGGCTATTATTCCCCTAGTCGACGAGATAGCCGCGCCTTCGGTCGCGCGCCACCAGCTTCGGGTCACGCTTCGCCGGGTCGCCATAGCCTCCCCCGCCCGGCGTCTCGATGCGGATGGTGTCGCCGGCCGCGATGCGGATGTTCTGCGCCTTGGAGAGATGCTTCGGGGTCTCGCGCCGGCCGTCCTGGTAGGCGATCTCGATGCGGTTGCGGGCACCATCCTCGCCGCCCAGCACACCCTGCGGGCCGAACCGCCCATGGTCCATGACGAAGCTGGCATTGGCGGTGCCGCGGCGGAGCGTGACGGCATAGCGCAGCCCCATCCCGCCCCGCTGCCGCCCCGCCCCGCCCGAGCCCTCGCGCAGCGCGTATTCCTCGAAGAGGATGGGGTATTGCTGCTCCATCACCTCGAGCGGCGCGGACTTGGAGATGCCGATGGTCGAGCAGCCATAGGCGAGCCCGTCCGTCCGGGCATTGCCGCCATAGCCGCCGCCGGTGATGTGGTACATGACGTAGCTTCGCCGGCGCTCTGGATCGAAGCCGCCGAGCGCGAAGTTGCCCGAGGTCCCGGCCGGCGCCGCCGTCACCCGCTCCGGCACCGCCTGGACCAGGGCCGCGAAGACGGCTTCCGCGATACGCTGCGACACCTCCGCGGCACAGCCGGAAACCGGCCTGGGATACTCGGCATGGAGGAAGGTGCCCTGCGGATCGACGATCTCGAGCGGCTCGAACAGGCCGGCATTGATCGGCACCTCGGGCCAGATGTGCTTGACCGCGAGGTAGACCGAGCTCCGGGTCGTCGCGATCACCGAGTTCATCGGCCCCTGGCAGGGCGGCGAGCTGCCGGCGAAGTCGAAGACCAGGCGGTCGCCGGCCTTGGTCACCCTGAGCTGGATGGCGAGCGGCTCGTCCACCACCCCGTCGGAATCCACCCAGGCCGTGCTCCGCCAGCTCCCCTCCGGCAGGGCCGCGATCTTCGCCCGCATCTGCCGCGCCGCCGCCGCGCGCAACAGCTCGATCGCCTCCTCCACCAGGTCCCGGCCATAGCGGTCGAGCAGGGCCCCGAGCCGCCGGGCACCCACCTCCAGCGCTGCCGCCTGTGCTCGGATATCGCCGATCCGCTGGTCGGCGACGCGGATGTTCGACATGACGATGGCATAGATCTCGGGGTCCATCCGGCCCCGCTTGAAGAGCTTGACCGGCGGCAGCCTGAGCCCCTCCTGCTCGATCTCGGTGGCGCTCGCCGAGAAGCCGCCCGGCACGGCACCGCCGATATCCGGCCAGTGGCCGGTGTTGGCCAGCCAGCAGAAGGGCTCGCCCCGATGGAAGAAGGGCTTGACGAAGCGCACGTCCATGAGATGCGTGCCGCCGAGATAGGGGTCGTTGACGATGTAGACGTCCTCGGGCTCCGGCGCCGCCGTCTCGCCCGCGGCGATCTTGCCGATCACCGCCTTCGCACTGTCCTGCATGGTGCCGACGAAGACCGGGAGGCCCAGCTCGCCCTGGGCGATGAGCGCCCCGTCCGCCCAGCCATAGAGCCCGTCCGAGCGGTCGTTGGCCTCGGCGATCACCGGCGAGAAGGCGGCACGGCTGAAGGCGATGTCCATCTCGTTGCAGACCTGCACGAGCCCCGACTGGATGACGGCGAGCGTGACCGGATCGAGGCTCATGGCGTGCTTTCCCTGCCGGTTGAAGCTATGATAGGCGCATGGCGACCGACATGCAGCGGCTCTACGACGAGGACTTCTACGCCTGGACGCAGGCCCAGGCGCGCGAATTGCGCCGCTTCGCCGAAGCCCGCCCGAACCTGCCGCTCGACCTGCCGCACCTCGCCCTGGAGATCCGCGATTTGGGCAAGGAGCAGCGCAACGCGGTCCGCAGCTTGGTGCGGCACATCCTCGTCCACTTGCTGCTGCTGCGGTTCTCGCCGGCGACCGAACCGCGCCGTGGCTGGCAGGCCGAGGTGGCGGCAGCCCGCGCTGACGCGGCCGACCGCCTGACGGCCACTCTGCAACGTGGCCTGCAACGCGAACTGCCGAAACTCTACACGCAGGCGCGCAGCCTCACCCGACTCAGGCTCGAGGATCACGGTGAGCCCACCGATCTGCCCGAGGATTGCCCCTTCCGGCTGGCTCGGGTGCTGGATGAGAGCTGGTATCCCGACCACGAGGCTATGCTCCGACGGTAATTAGAAGATTGCCGAGCCGGTCGACCTCGACCGTGTCGCCGGGCTCGATCACCGTCGTCGCGTCGAGCTGCTGGACGATGGCCGGCCCCTCGAACGTGGTCGAGAGCGGCAGCTTCTGGCGGTCGTAGACTGGTGTCGGCCGGAAGGCGCCGGCGAACCAGACCGGCCGCTCGCCGAGCCGGGCGCCTGCGAGACCGGTGGCCCGCGCGTCGCCCGCGACCAGCGCCTCCGGGGCGAGCGCCGGGCGGTGGCCGATCAGCGTGGTCACGAGGTTGACCAGCATCGCCCCGATCTCCGGCAGGCGGACGGCGAAGCGCTGGAAATAGGCCTCGGCGAAGCGCTCCTGCAGCGCCTCGAGCTGCAGCGACCCGTCCAGGAGCTCGGCTTCCGGCAGCGCCACCCGGATCAGATGCGTCTGGCCCCTGAACTGCATGTCAGCGGCCACCAGCAGCGTCTCACCCTCGATCGGCGTCGTCTCGCGCGCCAGGGCCGCCCGGCCCTCGGCCCGCTGCTCGAGCGCCACCGCCCGCAGCTCGCCCATGTCGAGCCCGGCCAGCGGCCGGTTCAGCGTGCGGACGAAATCGTGCCGGGCATCCGCGACGAGGCAGCCCAGCGCGTTGGTCACCCCCGGCCGGGGCGGCACCAGCACGCGCGGAATGCCGAGCTCGCGCGCCAGGGCGGTCGCGTGCAGCGGCCCGGCGCCGCCGAAGGCGAGGAGCGCGAAGTCACGCGGATCGTGGCCCCGCGCCACCGAAGCCATGCGGATCGCCCCGGCCATGCGGTCGTTGGCGATCCTGAGGATCGCGGCCGCCGCGTCGACCGCCGACAGGCCGAGCGGCTGGCCGATCCGCGCCAGGATCGCCGCCTCGATATCCGCCATCGAGACCGGGTGATCGACCGAAAGCAGCCGGTCCGCCGGCAGCCGGCCGAGCAGGAGATTGGCGTCGGTGATGGTCGGCTCCACCCCACCCCGGCCATAGCAGATCGGCCCCGGATCGGCGCCGGCGCTCTCCGGGCCCACCCGGAGCAGGCCGGCCTCGTCGAGCCGCGCGATCGACCCGCCACCGGCGCCCAGCGTGTTGACGTCGACCATCGGCACATGCACGGGCATGGCGTAGTCGAGCTCGAGCTCGGCGCTGACGCTCGGCACGCCGCCCAGGATCAGCGCCACGTCCGAGCTGGTGCCGCCCATGTCGTAGGTGATGACGTCGGCGATGCCGGCATGGCGGGCAGTCCAGGCGGCGGCGATGACCCCGGCCGCCGGGCCGGACATGACCGTCTTCACCGCATCCTCGACAACCATTCCGGCCGGCAGGGTGCCGCCATTGCCCTGGACGATCAGCAGCTCGTGCGCGTAGCCGCCGTCCCGGAGCCGCCGGGCCAGCCGCGCGACATAGCGATCCAGCACCGGCTGGACGGCGGCGTTGACCGAGGCCGTGCAGCCGCGCTCGTATTCCCGGTACTCCGAAAGGATCTTGTGGCCGACGGTGACGTAGCGATTGGGCCAGACCGCCCGGACGGCGGCCTCGGCGGCCAGCTCATGCGCCGGATTCGCATACGAATGAAGGAAATGGATGACGACCGCCTCGCAGCCCGCCGCCATGAGTGCTCGGGCCCGCTCCGTCACCTCGGCCGGATCGAGCGGCACCAGCACCTCGCCCTCCGCACTCGTCCGCTCGGCCACCTCGAGCCGGTAGGGCCGCTCGATCAGGGGCTCGAACGTGCCGGTCATGCCGTAGGGATTGGGCCGCGTGCGCCGGCCGAGCTCCAGCACGTCCCTGAAGCCCCTGGTCGTGATCAGCCCGACCCGCGCCACCTTGCGCTCGAGAAAGGCATTGGTGGTGGTGGTCGTGCCGTGCACCAGGGTCGCCACGGATGCGAGGTCGTAGCCAGAGGCGGTGATCGCGGCGAGCACGCCGTCGGCCTGGTTGGCCACCGTGGTCGGCGTCTTGACGACGCTGATCGCCCCCTGGTCGTCCACCGCCATGAGGTCGGTGAAGGTGCCGCCGACATCGACGCCGATCCGGATCATCCGCCTTGGCCCTCCCTTCAGACGCTCAGATGAGCACGACGCAGGGCCGCATCGTCGAGCAGGCGTCGCATCGGTCCCTCGAAGCGGATATGGCCGGACTCGATCACATAGGCGCGGTCGGCCACCGACCCGGCGAAGCGCAGGTTCTGCTCCGAGAGCAGCACCGCGAGCCCTTCCTGCTTCAGCTTGCCGACGGCAGCCGCCATCTGCTCGACGATCACCGGCGCCAGGCCCTCCGACGGCTCGTCGAGCAGCACCAGCCGCGGGTTGCCCATCAAGGTGCGGGCGATCGCCAGCATCTGCTGCTCGCCGCCGCTCGTCTGGCCGGCCGGGCGATGGCGCAATTCGGCGAGGTTGGGGAAGATCTCGAACAGGAGCTCCGGCGTCCAGGTGGGGGCTCCCTGTCGCGCCACCTGGCGGCCGACCTCGAGGTTCTCGAGGATGGTGAGGTCGGAAAAAACGCGGCGCTCCTCCGGCACGTAACCGATGCCGAGCCGGGCGATCATGTAGGCCGGCAGCCGCGAGACGTCCCGCCCGGCGAAGCGCACGGCCCCCGTTCGGCTGACCTGGATGCCCATCACCGCCTTGATGGTGGTCGACTTGCCGGCACCGTTGCGGCCGACCAGGGCCACGACCTCGCGTTCGCCGACGACGAGATTGATGTCGAAGAGAATGCGCGCCTTGAGATAGGCGGCCGAGACGCCGGCGAGCTCGAGCAGGGCCGTCATTCCGCAACCGGGTCCAGCGAGCTGCCGAGATAGACGGCGCGGACCTCGGGATCGTCGCGCACCTCTCCGGGCGGGCCGGCGGCGATGAGCGTGCCCCGGTGCATGACCATGATCCGGTCGGCGTGGCCGAAGACCACGTCCATGTCGTGCTCGGTGAAGAGCACGCCGACGCGATCGGCCCTGGCGATGGCGGAGGTCAGCTCCATCAGCGCCAGCCGCTCGGCGGGCGCCATGCCGGCCGTCGGCTCGTCCATCAGCAGCAGCTTCGGCTGATTGGCCAGCGCCACCGCGAGCTCGACCCGCTTGAGGTCGCCGTAGGCCAGGAGCCCGCAGGCGCGCTCGGCGAGATCCACGATGCCGACCCGCTCGAGCAGGGCGGCCGCGGCATCGACATGGGCGAGCCGGGCCCGGCCGAAGACATCGAAGAGCCGCCGGTGGAACGAGAGCAGGGCCATCTGCACGTTCTCGCGCACCGTGAAGGACGGCAGGATCTGGGTGATCTGGAAGGTGCGCCCGACGCCCTTGCGCCAGATTTTCCGTGGCGGCCAGCCAGTGACGTCATCGCCGAGCACCCGCACCCGACCGGCATCCGCCCTGAGCTGGCCCATCAGCATGTTGAAGCAGGTGCTCTTGCCCGCACCATTCGGGCCGATGAGCGCCACGATCTCGCCGGGCGCCACCCGAAAGCTCATGGCCTTCACCGCCTGCACGCCGCCGAAGCTCTTGGCGAGCCCGTCGGCCTCGAGCACTGCCCCGGTCATGAAGAGAGCTCCGGGCGGATGCCGACGAAGCGGCCGAAACGGGCCTTGAGAAAGCCCGCGAGCCCCTGCGGGAAAAGCAGGACGACGGCGATCACGGCGAGGCCCAGGAGGAGCCGCCACATCTCGAGCCGGAAGAGGAGGTCCTTCAGCCAGGTGAGCGCCGCCGCGCCGGCGAGCGGCCCCGAGAGCTGCTGCACCCCGCCGAAGAACACCATGATGATGCCGTCGAAGGAGCGGGCGATCGCCATCTCGTTCGGGAAGACGCTGCCCTTGGCATAGGCGTAGAGCCCGCCGGCGAGCCCGGCGAAGGCACCGGAGAGCGTGAAGGCGACCCATTGCTGGCGGCGGACGTCGATGCCGATGGCCTCGGCCCGAAGCGGGCTGTCCCGACCGGCCCGGAGCGCATAGCCGAAGGGGCTGTGCAGGCCGTGCCGCAGCGCCAGGATGCCGGCCGTGCAGCAGGCGAGGACCAGCCAGTAGTAGGCGACGCGATCGCTCGCCCAGGGCGCTGGCCAGATGCCGAGCAGCCCGTCATCGCCACCGGTCACCGTGCCCCACTGAAAGACGACCGACCAGACGATCTGCGCGAAGGCCAGCGTCAGCATGGCGAAGTAGACACCGGAAAGCCGCACGCAGAACCAGCCGATGGCGAGCGCCAGGAGTGCCGCCGCCGGCGGGGCGAGGACGAGGTTGAGCGACATCGGCGTGCCGGCATACTTGACCAGCAGCGCCGCCGCGTAGGCGCCGCCGCCGAAATAGGCCGCATGGCCGAAGCTGACGAGCCCGCCCGGCCCGATGATGGCATGCAGGGCCGTGGCGAAGAGGGCGAGGATCAGGATGTCGATCAGGAGGACCAGCCCGTAATCGCCGAGCCAGAGCGGGGCGGCGACGAGCAGGGCCACGAGCACCAGGGCCAGGATTTTGAAGCGCCAGCCCGTCGGCCTGAGCGGGTCGTCGAGCATCTGCCGGCCCTGCCCGACCAGCTCCGGCCGGCCCAGCAGGCCGAAGGGCCGGACGACCAGCACCACGGCCATGACGAGGAACATCATGACCAGCGTCGATTGCGGGACGAAGAGGACGCCGAAGGCCTGGAGCTGGCCGATCAGCACGGCCGCGAGGAAGGCGCCGGCGATGCTGCCCATGCCGCCCACCACGACAACGACGAAGGCGGCGGCCAGCACGCCGAAATCCATGAGCAGGTTGGCACCACCCTTCGGCAGCTGCAGGGCACCACCGAGGCCGGCAAGGAACGAGCCGAGGAAGAAGACGCCGGTGAACAGCCAGGCCTGGTTGACGCCGAGGGCACCCACCATCTCGCGGTCGGCAGTCGCAGCACGGACCAGAATGCCGAAGCGGGTCTTGTTGAGCAGCAGCCAGAATAGCAGCAGCACCACCGGGCCGGCGGCGATCAGCACGAGGTCGTAGCGCGGCAGCGGCTCCCCCATGATCATGATGGCCCCCCGCAGGTCCGGCGCCCGGGGACCGAGCAGGTCCTGCGGCCCCCAGCCCCAGAGCGTGAGGTCCTGGATCACCAGGATGACGCCGAAGGTGGCGACGAGCTGGAAGAGCTCGGGCGAGCGGTAGATGCGCCGCAGGATGACGATCTCGACCAGGGCACCGATGGCGCCGACGATAAGGGCGGCGCAGAGCAGGGCCGACCAGAAGGCCAGATGGCCCCGGCCGAAGAGGTCACCGAACACCGCCACCAGGGTCAGGCCGATATAGGCGCCCAGCATGTAGAACGAGCCGTGCGCGAAATTGACGACCCGGGTCACGCCGAAGATCAGCGACAGGCCGGCCGCGACCAGGAACAGGCTGGCGGCGCTCGAGAGGCCGGTCAGGATCTGCACGAGAATGAAGCCCAAGTCGGCAGCTCCCGGCGGGCGCGGTCAAGGAAGCGGACGGGCGGTGGCGCCGCCTGTCCGCAGAGGATTTCGGATCAGTCGGACGCCGGCCGCAGCTTGGCCACCATCTCCTCGGGCGGCAGGTACTTCTCGCCTGGGGCATAGTACCAGTCGCGCATCGTGCCCTGGCCGTCCTCGACCGTCGTGTAGCCGACCCAGGCACCGAGCGACGCCTGATGGTCCGAGGGCCGGAAGGTCAGGACACCTTGCGGCGTCTCGAACTCGAGCCCGCGCATGGCCTCGACCAGCTTTTCCGGATCGGTGTCGCCGCCGGTCTTCTCGAGCGCCGCACCGAGTGCGAGCATCGAGTTGTAGCCGACGATCGAGCCGATCCTCGGGTAGTCGTCATAGGCTGCCTGGTAGCGATCGAGCCACTCCACATAGGCCGGGTCCTCGATCTTGTCCCAGGGATAGCCGGTCACCAGCCAGCCCTCCGGCGCCTCGTCCTCCAGCGGGTCGATATACTCCGGCTCGCCGGTCAAGAGGCTGACCACGAAGGTGTCCTCGAAGAGACCGCGATCGCCGCCCTCGCGGACGAACTTGGCTAGATCGGCAGCAAAGGTGACGTTGAAGATCGCATCGGGCTCGGCCGCCGAGAGGGCCAGCACCTCGGCCCCGGCATCGATGGCGAAGAGTGCCGGCCACTGCTCGCCGACCCATTCGATGTCCGGCCGCTTCTCGCTCATGATCGCCTTGAAGGCAGCAACCGCCTCCTGGCCATAGGCGTAGTTGGGTGCGATCGTCGCCCAGCGCCTGGCCGGGTTCTCGGCCGCGAGCTCGGCCAGCATAGCCGCCTGCATGTAGGTCGAGGGCCGCAGCCGGAAGGTGTAGCGGTTGCCGCTCTGCAGCGTCACGGCGTCGGCAAGAGGCTCGGCCGCCAGATAGAGCACCTTGTTCTGGGCGGCGAAGGACGCGACGGCGAGGCCAATATTGGAAAGCGTCGTACCGGTCAGGATGTCCACGCCCTCGCGGCTCACCAGCTCCTCGGCGACGCGGATCGCCTCGCCGGGCTCACCGGCATCGTCGCGGCTGATCAGCTCGAGCACCCGGCCGTTGATGCCGCCGTCGGCGTTGATCTCGTCGATCGCCAGCTGCATCCCGCGCTTGGCGTGCTCGGTGTGCTGCGCCATCCGGGTGTAGGAGTTGATGTCGCCGATCTTGATCGGCTCGGCAGCGAGGCTGCCGGTGGTGAAGAGCAGGGCGGCGATCGCCGCCAGCCTGGGCATGCCGGCCGTCACCTGTCGTCGTGTCGTCATGAGCCGTTCTCTCCCTTGGTTTTCCTGGCGTTTCTCATTCGGCCGCCATGACCGACCGTTCCGCCTCGATCATCCGCTCGACCGTCTTGCGCATCAGCACGGCCCCCTTGTCGATGCCGAGCCGGAGCGGTCGCTGCCGCCCGCCGAGCTTCGTCTCCTCGACCTGGATCGCCTCGAGAATGGCCTTGTCCTCGGCGAAGGCCAGGGCAAACTGCTCGTTCATCCGGGCCCGCGTTGCGGCGTCGCTCGGGAAGTTGTCGACATGCAGCCAGTAGTCGATCGAGCGCGCCTCGTCGACCGGACAGATGAAATGACAGGCGAGGATGCGGATGGCACCGTCGTGCAGGCGGCCCTCGCGGGCGCCGGTGCCGGTATCCGCACCGCCGAAGTCGATCACCGCGATCGAGGGCGCGTGGTAGTTGTAGATCTGCCAGCGGTCGATATTGCCCTTGAAGCTGCCGAACTTCTGGAAGAGCGGAATAGGCTCCGCATCGATCGTCCAGCGCGTCGTGACGATCAACTCGCCCTCGACCTTGGTCTCGATCGGCACGTCCTCGTGCGCCGCGTTGCCCAGCGTCGAGAGATGGACGAAGGCGACATGCGCCGGATCGCAGAGATTGTCGGCGAGGGCCAGGTAGTTGGCCTCGACCTCGAGCGCCTCGCCGTCGACCGGATGCCAGCCCGCCTCGTGGTATTCCGGCAGATCGAAGAGCAGTTCCCGCGAAGCGAGCGCCGGATCTCCCATCCACACCCAGACGAGCCCCAGGTTCAACTCGACCGGGTAGCTGCGCACCCTGGCCGAGGGCGGGATCGTCGGCTGGCCCGGGATGCGCACGCAGCGTCCGTCGGCGGCGAAGGTCATGCCGTGATAGCCGCAGCGGATCGTGTCGCGCTCGAGGCAGCCCATCGAGAGCGGCAGGAAGCGGTGAGGGCAGCGATCCTGGAGCGCCGCGAAAGAGCCGTCGGCCTGCTGCCAGATCACCAGGTCCTCGCCGAGCATCCGGCGCTTGTGCAGCCCCTCGCCCATGCGGCTGGCGAAGCCCGCCGGGTACCAGTTGTTGCGCACGAAGGCCATGATAGCCCCTCCCTTCCCCCCTCGGCCGCTCAGCGCAGCCCGTCCTGCCCCTTGATGTCCGCCGCCTCGAGGCCGCCCATTCGGGCATGCGGCCGGCCGCCCGTGGTCATGGCGAGGCAGAAGACGATCTCGCCGGGCCGCGGCGCATCCGCAACCCGGACCTCGATGGCGCTGAAATGGCTGCGGACATAGGCGGCGTTGATGTGATGCAGCGGCACGTCCAGGGCAGCGCCCATGCCGCCGAGCTTCGTGCTCGAGGGCACGATGGCCCGGGCGTCGCCGAGCAGCTCGCGCATGGCGTAGCCGCCCGGCACATGCCAAAGCGCACCCTGCTCGAGCTCGCCGTCTGACCCGACGATCGACCCCTTGCCGTAGCTCTCGATCCGCCTGGGATCACCGCCCAGCGCCTGGATCAGCTTCCTCGACATCTCCAGGCCGAGCGGCTTCAGGGCGTCCATCGCCTCGACGAATTCGCCAGCGTCGGCGAACCGGCCAGCGAACGGGTTCTTGAACACCGCCGCCACGGCACCGCGCAGCAAGGGCCGATCGAGGTGCGGCCCGCCGTCGTGGTGGATCTCCTCGACCGTGACCTGCGTCTTTCTCAGCTCGAACATGCGATCTCCCCCCGGATCCTGCCGACGATGCGGGCGCGTCCCTCGAGGACCAGCATGGCCGCAGAGATGAGCCGGCGCTCCAGCAGCGTTTGCGCGTAGCGTGCCCCGTTGTCGAGGGCCGCGGCGATCGCGGCGTCGTCCAGGACTCCGACGCCCGTGGTCACGAGCAGCCGGCCCAGATCGCTGTCCGGGTCCAGCTCGGTGGCCGGCGTGCGGGTGATCGTTAAATCGTCCACATCGACCGCGTTGGCGATGAGGGTCGCGGCCGCGTCCGCCTGGGCCGCACTCGCCGCCAGCACCGTCACCGCATCGGCGATGCCGAGCGAGAAGCTCCGCCCGTCCCAGCCGCTCGTCGCCACGCCGCCGATGCCGTCGTCGTGGCGAAGGCGCAGGCTCGCCGCCATGAGCGGCCGCCGCAGCTCCGGCACCACGCCGATCTCGATACTGGCGCTGGGGGTCAGATGGACCGCGATGTCGCCCCGGTTGTTCACATAGGCGCGCTCGATCCCGGGCACGGCACGGATCGCCGCCATCACCGTGTCGGCCACCGCCCCCGCGACCGCCGCCATCGGCGTGACGAAGCGGTCGACGGCGAGCGGTGCTGTCGCCGCCTGCATCAGGCGTGCCGCAGGCGGCAGGCCGTCGGCGGAGCCCACGGGGGAGCGGAGCCGTGGCAGGACGGCAACCAGGCTCTCGAGCAGCCCGTCGAACGCGGCGCTGGCCGCCCGATAGGCGCGCTCGACCGAGGCCGACGGCCCATCCGCCCGGATGACCAGATCGATCGGCCCGTGCGCCAGATGCAGGCGGTTGCCGGCGAGCCGCGCCGCGAGCGGACCCCCCCACGCCGTGGCCCGGGCCGTCATGACGTCGCCCTGCCGAGCGGCCAGGGATTGCCCGGGGGCCAGGCCTCCCGTCTCGCGGACTGGCCATGCGCTCGGAGCACCTCGTCCAGCGACTGCACATGGTCGGCGTGCCCGCCGAGCGCCGTGTAGAGCTCGAGCGGCAGGGTGAACTCGATGGGTGCGACCAGGGCCGGTGTCGGCACGTAGCCGAAGGCGCGCTTCGGCAACCGCTCGACATCGACCATGACGGTGATGCCGCCACCCGGCCAGACATAGACGGGTGCCCCGCCCATCGTGACCCGGGTCTCGCCGGCCTTGACCGAGCGGGTGATCAGCACCGGATTCTCCGAGACCCCGGCGCGCAGCGAGCCGCCGGCGCCGGCCATGAAGAGGACGGAGCAGAGGGAAGGCTCGCAGTTCTCGCCGATCCGCTCGACCGTCCGGCGCACCGCCGCCGGCATCTCCGCCTCCCGCAGCCGGAAATCCTCGTCGAGCACGCACCAGACCGCATCCTCGCCCGTGGTCGAGGTGATCAGCAGGCGCATGCCGGGCCAGGCGAGCTTGCGGTCGATGTCGCGGATCACGCTGAACGGGTCGGTGATGTCCGTCCCACCCCAGCCCAGGCCCGGATTGGCCACCTGGAAATAGCGCCCCGGCGTGGATTTGCGGCCCTCGATCCGCACGCCCGAAGGCGGCATGTCGAGACAGCGGCCGGCCTGGTGCTCGGTGAGCACGCCGGTGATGTGATCGTCGAGGACGATCACCTCGTCGACATGGCCATACCACTGCTTGGCGAAGATGCCGACGGTTGCGGAGCCGCAGCCGACCCGCATCCGCGCCTCCGGCTTGCCGTTGACGATCGGTGCCGCGCCGGCCTGGACGACGACGCTGCTGCCCGCCTCGATCTCGAGCTCGACCGGCTCGCCGCCGCAGAGCCTGACCAGCGTGTCGCAGGTCACGTTGCCGGCCTTCTTGGTCGTGCCGGTCAGGTGATGCACGCCGCCGATCGAAAGCATCTGCGAGCCGTACTCGGCGGTCGTCACGTGGCCGACGGGCTCGCCCTTGACGGTGATGGCACTCCGCTCCGCCCCGAGATGCCGGTCGGTGTCGATCTTCACCTTGCAGCCGCAATAGGAGAAGATCCCCTCGGACACCACCGTGACCGTGTCGACACCCCGATAGGTCGAGCTGACGATGAAGGGTGCGGGCTTGTAGTCGGGATAGGTCGTGCCCGAGCCGATGCCGGTGACGAAGGTCTCGACGCTCGGGCCGACGGCACCGTCCCGGTCGCCCTCGGCGAACGGGACCAGCGCACCGCCCTCGTCGACATGGCGCTCGGCGAAGAGCACGGGATCGGTGCGGACGAGCGAGCCGTCCTCGTTGGCGTAGCGGCCGCAGGCGCCTGACCGCCCGGGCCTGATGCGGCAGAGCACCGGGCAGGCGTCGCAGCGCACGATGCCATCGGCCTCGCGCGCGCCGAACCGCTCGGTCATGTCGGTCACGGGCTCACTCCCGCGGCCACCAGCGCCGCATGCACGCGATGCGGAATGGCCGGAATCTTCGTGATCCGCACGCCCGTGGCGTGGTGGATGGCGTTCATGATGGCCGGTGCTGTCGGAATCAGCGCGTGCTCGCCGACACCCTTGGCACCGAATGGGCCAAGCGGCTCCGCTTTCTCCACCAGATGCACCTCCACCTCGGGCATGTCGCCGACCGTAGCGATCAGGTAGTCGTGCAGATTCTCGGTCCGCCCGGGGATGAACTCCTCCATGAGCGCCAGGCCCAGACCCTGCGCCACGCCGCCGATGATCTGCCCCTCGACCAGCTCCGGGTTGATGGCGCGGCCGACATCATAGGCGGCGACAATCCGCTCGACCTTGACCGTGCCGAGCTCGATGTCGACCGCGACCTGCGCGATCTGCGCGCCAAAGCCATAGGAGGCATAGGGCGAGCCCCGATTGTCCAGGACCGGCGTCGCCGGGGGATCGAAGCTGGCGCGCGCGTCGAGCGCAACCTCCGGGCCGCAGCCCTCGACGTACGGCAGCAGCGCCAGGTCGATGCGGCGCTCGTGGCCGCCCTCGACCACCCGCACCGATCCGGCGCCGGGCTCGATCCGCGCGTCGCCGCCGGCATTGGCCAGCCTGAGCAGTTGCGCGCGCAACGCCTCGCCAGCGAGCTGCGTCGCCCGTCCGGAGACGAAAGTCTGGCGCGAGGCGGACGTCTTGCCGCAATCGAGCGTGAGGTCGGTGTCGGCCGAGGAGCTGTCGATGGCGTCGAGCGGCACACCGACTGCGTCCGCCAGGATCTGCGCCATGATGGTGCTCGAGCCCTGGCCGATATCCTGCACGCCGTTCCAGAACATGATCCGGCCGTCGCGCAGCAGGCTGACCCGCTGGCTCGACGGATTGCTCATCCCGGTATTGCCGCAGCCGTACCAGACGCTGGCGATGCCGACCCCGCGCCGCACGGGCCCACTGCCTTTTGCCGCTGCTCGCAGCTCCCGCCAGCGTGGCCGCAGGGCCTCCAGGCACTCGACCATGCCGACGCTTTCCAGCATCTGCCCGGTGGCGGTGGCATCGCCCGGCCGAAGCGCGTTTCGGAGCCGGAACTCGAGCGGGTCGATTTGGAGCTTCAGCGCCAGCTCGTCATAGGCCTGCTCGACCGCGAGCAGCGTCTGCGGCACGCCGAAGCCACGAAACGCCCCGCTCGGCGGCGCGTTCGTCAGGATCGCCCGCGATCGCGCCCGAAGGTTGGCGACGCGGTAGGGCCCGGGGCTGTGGATCGGCACCCGGCCCGCCACCGTCGGCCCCCATGAGGCATAGGCGCCGGTGTCGAAATCGCCCGCGAAGTCGAGCGCCGTGATCCGCCCCGAGGCATCGGCGCCGGCGCGCGCGACGATCGCCGCCGGATGACGCTTGGTGGTCGAGGCCATGCTCTCGGCGCGGCTGTAGGTGCAGGCCACCGGCCGGTCGAGCCGCCAGGCGGCGACCGCCAAGAGCGGCTGCACCGCCACGTCCAGCTTGCCGCCGAAGCCGCCGCCACAGGCCGTGGGTCGGATCCTGACCTGCTCCGGCGCCACGCCGAGGACGTTCGCCACCTCGTCCCGGTCCATGTACGGGCTCTGGGTCGAGACGGTGAGCTCCAGACGATCACCCCGGCGGACGGCCCAGCCGGCCTCGGGCTCGATATAGGCGTGCTCGACGAAACTCGTCTCGATGGCGATCTCGGCCGTGACCGCAGCCGCCGCCAGCGCCGCCGCGGCATCGCCCGGCTCGAGCCGCCCCTCGGTCAGCACGTTGTCCGGCCGGTCCCCGTGCAGGGCCGGCGCCTCCCCCGTCCGGGCGGCGGCGAAGCTCACGGGCTCGAGCGGCTCCCAGGTGATCGGCAGCCCGGCGTCCCTGATCCCGGCCAGCGCCGCGGCCGGACCGACCAAAGCAAGCACCGCCTCGCCGCGAAACCGCACATGATCGACGGCGAAGACCGGCTGGTCCTTGCGGTCGGGAAAGATGGCGAAGCCGTTGACGCCCGGCACATCGGCCGCTGTCAGCACCCGCACGCCATGCTGCCGCTCGACCGCGGCGAGATCGCCGAGGCTGAAGCGCGCCCGCATGTGCGGCGATCGCACCACGCGCAGCCGCCAGGTGTCGGCGGGGACGCCGTCCGCACCGAAGCGCTCTGTGCCCGCGGCCCTGTCCCGGCCGTCGAGCCGGGCGATCCGCGCCCCCACGACGGGGCCGGCGGGCCGCGGGGCGGGCGCTCGCGGCGCAATCGCCTCGGCGACAGCCGCCACGATCTGTCGGTAGCCGGTGCAGCGGCAGAGCACGCCACCCAGCGCGTCCTCGATCTCGCCCCGGCCTGGCCGCTCGCACCGGTTGAGCAGATCCGCCGCGGCCATCAGCATGCCGGGGGTGCAGATGCCACACTGCACGGCCCCGCCCTCGACGAACGCCTGCTGCAGCCGGCTGAAGCGGGGCTCGGCCGCGAGCCCCTCGATGCTGGTCACCGAGCGCCCCCCGACCTGACCGAGCGGCAGGAGGCAGGCGCAGGCCTGCCGACCGTCGATCAGCACCGTGCAGGCACCACAATCGCCGGCATCGCAGCCGACCTTGGTGCCGGTCAGCCCGAGGTTTTCGCGGAGGACGCGGCTCAACCGGGTCGCCGGCGGCGCATCGATCACCACCGGCCGACCATTCAGCCGAAAGCCGATGCCCACCTCGACCGGTGAGAGGGCGTTCATGCCGCCACCTGCAGGCGCTCGCCGCCGAGCGCTCGGCGCAGCAGCACGAGCGCGGCATGGCGGCGGTAGGCGCCACTCGCGCGGATATCGTCGATGGGCGTCAGCATGGCCAGATCCGCAGGCCCGACCGCAGCCGCCGCGGCCTCGGGCGTCAGGCCCAGGAGCCGCTCCTCCAGCTCGCAGAGGCGCACCGCCGCCGGCGAGCAGGCCCCGACCGCGAGCCGGAGCAGGGCGATCCGCCCTTCATCATCGAGAACGAACGTCACCGCCACCATGGCGATCGAGATGACGAGATAGCGCCTGGCGCCGAGCTTCAGGAAGACCGACCGCGCCGCCGCCGGCGGCTTCGGCAGCACGATGTGGGTGACGAGCTCGTCCGGGGCTCTTGCCGTGCGCCGGTTGCCGAGGATGAACCTGTCGAGCGGCAGCTCGCGGCCGCCCCGCACGCTCGCCAAGCGGACGCGGGCATCGAGCGCCAGAAGCGGCGGCACGCCGTCGGCCGCGGGCGAGGCATTGCAGAGATTGCCGGCGAGCGTGCCGCGATTCTGGATCTGCATGCCGCCCACCTCGCGTGCTGCCTGGCGGACGGCATCGAACCAGGGCGGCAACGGCGCGTCCAGGGCATCGGTCCAGGTGACGAGGGCGCCGATCTCGACCCTGTCGCCAGTGTCCTCGATGCGGCGCAGCACACTCAGGCCGGACAGATCGAGCAGGTCCGCACCTTCGGGTGTGTCGAGCGCCGGCTCGCCCCAGGCGTTGCGCGCCGCGTCGGCGGGGAACAGATCGGTGCCGCCGGCGAGCGGCGCGACCGCCCTCGCCGCCAAGAGGCGAAGCACCCTGTCGAGATCCTCGGGGCGGTGATAGGCTCCCATACGCGCTGGCTCGGCTACCCTCTCCCACGGCTCGGGTCAGCGCCCGAATTCATGTGTGATGGAACAAACTCGGACCGCACGGCCGCCCTGTCAAGCGCGCTTGCGGCCCGGCCCGCCTAACCGATCTTCCAGGTCGTCCGGCCGCCCACCTGGCGCTGCAGATCCGCGAGCCCCGGCTTGCGCGTCGGGGCCGCGGCGCTGAAGGCCGCATCGTAGCTCGGCGCCTCGACGGCGAAGATGACGCCGAGTGCGGTCGGCACATCGAGCCGCACCAGCATCTGCGCCAGCATCGGGTTGGTCTCGTCGTGGACGAGGGCCGCCTCGGCACCGAGCCCGTCCGCGCCGACATCGAAGATCTCGAGCGCGAAGCGCTCGGGCACCAGGCGCACGCCCTTGGTGCCGCCCGCGAAGAGGAGCGGCTCGCCGTGCCGGCACCAGAGCTGGTGCTCGGCCGCGGTCGCCTTGTCGGTCACTGCGTCGAAGGCGCCGTCGTTGTAGACGATGCAGTTCTGCAGGATCTCGACGAAGCTCGTCCCGCGATGGCCGTGCGCCCGGGTCAGCACCTCGACCATCGGCCCCTGCACCACGTCGGCGACCCGCGCCACGAAGCGCGCCCCGGCGCCGAGCGCGAAGGCCCCGGCATTGACCGGCGCGTCGAGCGTGCCGCCGGGCGAGGACGGGCTCACCGTGCCGCGCGGGCTGGTCGGCGAGGCCTGCCCCTTGGTCAGGCCGTAGACCTCGTTGTTGAACAGCAGATAGACGAGATCGACATTGCGGCGCAGCAGATGGAGGAGGTGGTTGCCACCGATCGACAGGCTGTCGCCGTCGCCCGAGACGACCCAGATGTCGAGCTCCGGGTTGGCCAGCTTGACGCCCGTGGCGATCGCCGCCGCCCGGCCATGGATCGTGTGGAAACCGTAGGACTCGACATAATAGGGAAAACGGGCGGCGCAGCCGATGCCCGAGATGAACACGGTGCGATCCGGGTCGGCCTGCAGGTCGGCCAGGGTCTTCTGCACCGCCTTGAGAATGGCGTAATCGCCGCAGCCGGGGCACCAGCGGACCTCCTGGTCGCTGGCCCAGTCCTTGGGCGTGAGTCCCTTGGGCTCACGTTCGAGCACGGTCGCCATCGTATCACGCCTCCAGCAGCGTCTTGACCCGGGTTTCGATCTCGGCGGCGGTGAACGGCTTGCCGGAGACCTTGGTCAGGCTCTCCAGCCGGCAGCCATAGACCCCCTGCAGGAGGAGGTGGAGCTGTCCGGTGTTCAGCTCCGGCACCAGCACCCGCTCGAAGCTCGCGAGGATGTCGCCGAGATTGGCCGGCAGCGGCCAGATATGGCGGAGATGGGCGTGCGCCACGCTGACCCCGTCGGCCCGCAGCCGATCCACGGCGCTTTCGATGGCGCCGAAGGTCGACCCCCAGCCCAGAATCAGAATCCGGTCGTCCATGCCGCCGGCGACAAAGCCCTGCGCCGGCAGATCCCGGGCGATGCCCAGGATCTTGGCCCGACGGAAATCCGTCATCATCTGGTGGTTGGCCGGATCGTAGGAAATGGCACCCGTCCTGTGCGACCGCTCGATGCCGCCGATCCGATGGCGCAGGCCCGGCGTCCCGGGCGGCACCCAGGCCCGCGCCAGCGTCGCCGGATCGCGGGCGTAGGGCTGGAATCCGTCCACCGCAGCACCCTGCCGCACCGGAAAGGGCTCGAGCGCCGCCAGATCCGGGATCAGCCAGGGCTCGCTGGCATTGGCGAGGAAGCCGTCGGTCAGCAGCATGACCGGTGTCATGTATCGCGTGGCGAGCCGCACCGCCTCGATCGCCACCGGAAAGCAGTCGCCCGGCGTCGAAGCCGCCAGGACGACGAGCGGGGCGTCGGCATTGCGGCCGAGCACGGCCTGGAAGAGGTCCGACTGCTCGGTCTTGGTCGGCAGACCGGTCGAGGGTCCGCCGCGCTGCGCGTCGATCACGACGAGCGGCAGCTCGGTGGCGATGGCGAGGCCCAACGCCTCCATCTTGAGCGCAATGCCAGGCCCGGAGCTGCCGGTGACGCCGAGCTGGCCGGCATAGGAAGCACCGATGGCGACGCAGATGGCGGCGATCTCGTCCTCGGCCTGGAAGGTGCGCACACCGAAGGCGCCGAGCCGTGCCAACATGTGCAGCATGCTCGAGGCCGGGGTGATCGGATAGGAGCCGTAGAAGAGGTCGATGCCGGAGAGGCGTGCCGCCGTGACCAGCCCGTAGCAGAGGGCGTCGACTCCGGTCACCGTCCGGTAGCGGCCGGGCGGCAGTGGTGCCGTCTGTCCGGGTGCCAGCACTTCCGGCAGGCGCGGCAGCTCCGCCGTCTCGCCATAGGCGTGGCCCGCATCGAGCGCCGCCAGATTCGCGTCGCGGACGAGGGGCTCGGCGGCGAAGCGCTCGCGAATCCAGTCCTGCGTGGCGCCTCGCGAGCGGCCGGTGAGCCAGAGGACGAGGCCGAGGGTCCAAAGGTTGCGCGCCCGGTTGGCATCGCGATTGCCGACGCCCAAGGGCTTGACGGCGGCCTGGGTCAGCTTGGTGATGTCGATGTCGAGGCGGCGATAGCCGTCGAGGTCGTCGCGCGGGTCGTGGTCGTAGCCGGCCTTCTTGAAGTTGCGATCGACGAAAGCCGCCGTGTCGATGATCAGCGTGCCGCCCGGCCGCAGATCCTCGAGATTGACCTTCAGGGCCGCGGGATTGAGAGCGACGAGCACATCGAGCCGGTCGCCGGGCGTGCGCACCCGCCGGCCGCCGAACTGGATCTGGAAGGCGGAGACCCCGAAGGTCGTGCCGACCGGGGCACGGATCTCCGCCGGAAAATCCGGAAACGTGGCGAGATCGGCACCGTCGAGCGCCGCTTCCTGGGTGAACCGGCTGCCGGTGAGCTGCATGCCGTCGCCACTGTCGCCGGCGAAGCGGACGACCAGGGAATCCGGCCCCGCGGCTCCGACGAGATGGCTGATCTCGTTCATCGCAAGCCCCCTAGCGAGCGGTCCCACCGCCCGGCAATTCGTAAGAACACCTACAATAGCCCCTGCAGGAGCCGTCGCAAGCCGATTGCGCATGGCGATGGCCCCAGCTCACGCAACTGTCAAGCCGATCCGGGACGGCCTCCTACTCAAACGAGCCGCGCCAGCAGCGCCAGCAACTGGCGACGTTCCCGCGCGGTCAGCGGTGCGAGGGTCGCCTCGCTGATCGCCCGCCCCTCCTCTTTCAGTCGACTCGCCAGGGCAGCGCCCGCCTCGGTCAGCGACAAGAGCTTGCGCCGCCGGTCCTCCGGGCTGGGCTGGCGCATCACCAGCCGGCGCCGCAGGAGACGCAGGATGACGCCCTGGGCGGTGTTGGGGTCCATGGCGGTGAGCCGGCCGAGATGATTCTGCGACAAGGGGCCGGCAGCCTGCAGCTTCATCAGCACGGCGAACTGCAGCGGCGTCAGGTCGAAGGCGGCGAAATGACGGGCGAACAGCGCCGTATGGCGCTGATTGGCCCGCCGCAGGAGATGCCCGACCTGCTGCTCGAGCACATACTCGTCGTCCGCGCTTGCCATGCGTCGCCCGTTGCTGTCGTCCGGCGCTTGTGCCTGTCGCCCGGACCGGCTGCAAGGGCCGACGAATGGCGCCTCGCTTCAGCCGCGCGTGCGACCGATCGCGTAGACGGCGCTCAGCATCATCAGGGCGGCGCTGACCAGCATGCCGATGGCCATGGGATAGGGCGAGCCGCTCTGGATGGAGCCGATGATCTGGGCCACCAGGGCGGCCGTGCCCATCTGCAGGAAGCCGGCGAGACCGGAGGCGGCACCGGCCAGATCCGGCCGGAGGCTGATCACCGCCGCGAGACTGTTGGGCATCGACACGCCCTGGGTGAAGGCGATCAGCATCATCGGCAGGAAGAGCGCCCAAGGCGTGATGTAGACGGCCGGCACCAGCAGGAGCAGCACGCATGCCCCGAACAGCGTCCCGGCGCTGCCGCCGAGGACCATGCGATCGATGCCCAGCCGGCGGCCGAGCCGGGCGGTCGTGAAATTGCCGGCCATGAAGGCCGCCGAGACGACGATGAACATCAGCCCGTATTCCGACGGCGGACGCTCGAGCACGGTGATCATCACGTAGGGGGCCGCGGCGAGGAAGCTGAAGAAGACCGCCATCGAGAAGCCACCCTGGAACGCGAAGCCGAGGAATGCCGGCAACCGGATCAGCGTTTTGAAATCCCCGAGCATCACGCTGAACGTGGTCGGTCGGTCGCGCGGCACCAGCGTCTCGGGCAGGTGGCCACGCACGGCGATCAGCACCAGCACGCCGAGCGCTCCGCCGAGCAGGAAGACGGCCGGCCAATCGAACAAGTCGGTGAGCACGCCACCGATCGCCGGGGCGAGCATCGGCGCCACCACCATTGCCATGGTGATATAGGCGATGGCCGCGGCCGACCGCTCGCGATCGTAGAGATCGCGGACAATCGCGCGACCGAGCACCATGCCGGCGCAGCCCCCGGCGGCCTGCACGACACGGCCGAGGATCAGCAGCTCGATCGAGTTCGCGAAGGCGCAGATCAGGCTGCCTGCCAGGAAGATGACGAGGCCGGCGATCAAGGCCGGCCGGCGGCCGAGCCGGTCCGAGAGCGGCCCATAGATCAGCGTCGCCACGGCCATTGCCAGGGCGGAAAGCGAGAACGCGAGCTGCGCTGTGGCGGCGGAGACGGCGAACCCCGACTGGATCGCCGGCAGGGCCGGCAGGAAGATCTGCATGGAGAACGGGCCGATGCCGGTGGACACGACCAGGATGAGGAGCAGCCGCCACTCCTCGATCTTGGTCCCGTCAGCCAGCGCCACTGGCGTGCGGCTCGCCATCCTCGTCCTCTCCCGTGCTCGCGCAGCGCCGATGCCGCACGCCAGACCTGTGCCATCGGCTCTCGCCGGCAATGGCCCGCTATGCTATCGACCGACGGGTTCGTCAGCCGGCCGGCCCTGGACCCGATCGCCGGCCGCACACCGCGCCGGAGCTCGTCTTGCCGCCAACCGACCGACCGCATTTGACCATCTGCCTCGCCAATCCGCGCGGCTTCTGCGCCGGGGTGGACCGGGCCATCGCCATCGTCAAGGAGGCGTTGCGGAAGAACGGCCCGCCTATCTACGTCCGTCACGAGATCGTGCACAACCGCCATGTCGTCGAGGAGCTGCGTGGCCTCGGCGCGGTGTTTGTCGACGAGCTCGACGAGGTGCCGGAGGATGCCGTGGTGGTCTTCTCCGCCCACGGGGTGCCGAAGCGGGTGCCGGCGGAGGCGCGCCGCCGCCGGCTGATTTTCGCGGATGCCACCTGCCCACTGGTCAGCAAGGTCCATCGTGAGGTCGAACGCCACCACGCGGACGGGCTGACGGTCCTCCTGGTCGGCCATGCCGGTCATCCCGAGGTCGAAGGCACCATGGGCCAGGTCGACGACGGCGCCGTCCTCTTGGTCGAGACCGTCGCCGACGCCGAGAATGTGATGGTGCCCGATCCCGACAAGGTCGCCTACGCCACCCAGACGACGCTCTCGCTGACCGACACCGCCGCGATCGTGACAGTGCTGCGCCAACGGTTCCCGGCGATCGCCGGACCGCGCAGCGAGGACATATGCTACGCCACCACCAACCGCCAGGAAGCGGTGGCGGCGATGGCACCGGGCTCCGATCTCGTGCTCGTGGTCGGCGCACCGAACTCGTCGAACTCGGTCCGGCTGGTCGAGGTGGCGAGGCAGAACGGCGCCGCGCGGGCGCTGCTCATCCAGTCCGCCGCCGATATCGACTGGCAGGACCTGGCCGGGGTGGCTTCGGTCGGGCTGACCGCCGGGGCCTCGGCGCCGGAGATCCTGGTCGAGGAGGTGATCGAGGCTTTCCGCGCGCGCTACCAGATCAATGTGACGACCCTGAGCCTCACCAACGAGAACGTCTCCTTCCGCGTCCCGCCGATCCCCGAGCGTCGCCTGCGCACCGCTTCCTGAAACCGGTCGGGCGAGCCGCCGCCGTGCCGCGTGACAAGCCGGGCCGGGGTCGGCATAAGGCGCGGGTTGCAAGCGACCAGACTGGTGATGGATGGCGGTCTATACCTCGGTTCCGGTGCCGGCCCTGGAGGCGCTCCTGGCGCAGTACGGCATCGGCGAGGCCAGAACCCTCGAACCCATCGCGGAAGGCGTCGAGAACTCCAACTTCCGCCTCGACACGACGACCGGCCGCTACATCCTGACGATCTACGAGAAGCGCGTCGACCCGGCCGACCTGCCCTTCTTCCTGACGCTCATGGATCATCTGGCGAAGCACGGCATCGCCTGTCCGGTGCCGATCCACGATCGCCATGGCCGCAGCCTGCAGCGACTGTGCGGCAAGCCGGCGGCCATCGTCAGCTTTCTCGACGGCCGCTCGCCGAAGCGGATCGACGCGGCACGCTGCGCGGCCCTCGGCGCCACTCTGGCCAGCCTTCACCAGGCCGTCGGCGACTTCGCCGGGTATCGTGCGAACGCGCTCTCGGTCACGAGCTGGCGACCACTTTTCGAGGCCTGCCGGCAGAGCCCCACCCCGCCTTCGGCGGAGCTCGCCGACACCATCGCCCAAGCACTCGACGATCTCGAGCGCAACTGGCCGCAGGCGCTGCCGTCGGGGGTGATCCACGCCGATCTCTTCCCCGACAACGTTTTTTTCGCCGGTGATCGCGTCACCGGCGTCATCGACTTCTACTTCGCCTGCAGCGACCGCTTCGCCTACGATGTCGCCATCTGCCTGAATGCCTGGTGCTTCGAGGGTCGGGCGGAGTTCAATCTCGCCAAGTCGCGCGCCCTGCTCGCCGGCTATCAGGCCGTGCGCCCGCTCGAGCCGGCCGAGATCGAGGCATTGCCAGTGCTCTGCCGTGGCGCCGCCACGCGTTTTCTGCTCACCCGCCTGTTCGACTGGCTGAATCAGGTCGACGGTGCCCTGGTCAAGCCGAAGGATCCCATGGAGTACGCCCGCAAGCTCGCCTTCCACCGTCGCGTCGAGGAGCCGGCCGCCTATGGCCTCGACTGACGCCCTGCGGACCGAGCCGGCGGCAACCGACGTCGTCGAGATCCATACCGACGGCGGCTGCAGCGGCAATCCGGGACCCGGCGGCTGGGGTGCGGTGCTGCGCTGGCGCGATCACGAGCGCGAGCTCTCCGGCCACGAGCCGGCGACGACCAACAACCGCATGGAGCTGATGGCCGCGATCCAGGCGCTCGAGAGCCTGAAGCGGCCGATGCGCGTGCGCCTCGTGACCGACAGCGCCTATCTGCGCAAGGGCATCACCGAGTGGCTCGCCGGCTGGAAAGCCAAGGGCTGGAAGACGGCGGACAAGAAGCCGGTCAAGAATGTCGATCTCTGGCTGCGCCTCGAGGCCGCCGCCAGGCGGCACGAGATCGAGTGGGCATGGACCAGGGGCCATGCCGGCGACCCGCTCAACGAGCGGGCCGACGGTCTGGCCACGGCGGCGATCAGGGCAGCGAAAGCCGAGCGCTGAGGCGGCTCAGAGCGCTGCCAGGATCTTGTCGGCCCCGGAGACCTCCATCATCGGCGGCGCCTCCTCGACGGCAAGGGTCTTCACCACGCCGTCCTCGACTACCATGGCATAACGCTTGGAACGCGTGCCGAGCTTGAAGCCGCTGCCATCGAAGTCGAGGCCGATAGCCCTGGTGAACTCGGCATTGCCGTCGGACAGCATGACGATCTTGTCGGCCGTGCCCGTGGACTTCGCCCACTCGCCGAGCACGAAGGGATCGTTGACAGCGATGCAGGCGATCGTGTCGACACCCTTCGCCTTCAGCGCATCATGGTGCTGCAGATAGCTCGGCACGTGCTTCGCGTGACAGGTCGGCGTGAACGCCCCGGGCACGGCGAACAGCACCACCTTCTTGCCGGCGCAGAGCTCCATCGTCGTCACGTCCGTGATGTCGCCGGCATTGTTGCGCTTGAAGGTCGCGTCGGGCAGCCGGTCACCGGTCTTGATCGTCATGAGGCCTCTCTCGTTCATTGCTGTGCTTCAACGGATAGGATTGCCGGCTCCGGCTCTCTTGTTGCGCCGGCAGCGACCCGTTATCTCTTAGTCATGCGAACCGACGACGCCAACGACAACCATCTCGCCGGCATGCTGCTCGTCGCCATGCCGGGCATGCCCGACCCGCGCTTCGAACGCTCGGTGATCTATCTGTGCGCCCACTCGAGCGAGGGGGCCATGGGCATCGTAGTCAACCAGATCGCGGAGAACGTCGAGTTCACCGCAATCGTCGAGCAGCTCGGCATCGAGCCCACCACCGACGCAGCGAACCTCAAGGTCCATGTCGGCGGGCCGGTCGAAAGCAGTCGCGGCTTCGTTCTGCACACGCAGGACTACGTGCACGAGAACACGCTGCTGATCGACGCCGAGTTCGCCCTGACCGCGACGGTCGACGTGCTCAAGGCGATCGCCAGCGGCACCGGCCCCCGGCAACGGGTGTTCGCGCTCGGCTACGCCGGCTGGGCGGCGGGCCAGCTCGATGCCGAGATCCAGAAGAACGGCTGGCTCATAGCGCCGCCCGACGAGCACATCGTCTTCGAGCTCGACGACACCCAGAAATGGACGGGCGCGCTCAACAAGATCGGCGTCGACCCGTCACTCCTGTCCTCGACGGCCGGCCACGCCTGAAGCCTGCGGGCCCAAAGGAGCAGATCGAGCGCCCCGCTCCTCAGCCTGACGGAATGGTCGCCGCGGCGGCCTCGGCGGTGCGGGTCGCCTCCATGCCGCGAATGGCCTTCTGCAGCTTCTCGAAGGCCCGCACCTCGATCTGCCGCACCCGCTCGCGACTGATGCCGTACTGACCACTCAGCTCCTCGAGCGTCGTCGGGCTTTCCTTCAGGCGACGCTCGGTCAGGATGTGCTTCTCTCGGTCGTTGAGCACATGCATGGCGCTCGTCAACATCTCACGACGATGATCCAGCTCGTCGTCCTCGGCGAGCATCGCATCCTGGGTTGCCCGGTCGTCGACCAGCCAGTCCTGCCACTCCATGTCGCTCTCGGCGCGCAGGGTCGCGTTGAGCGAATGGTCCGGCCCTTCGAGGCGCCGGTTCATGTCGATGACGTCCTGCTCGGTGACCGCCAGCGTCTCGGCGATCTTCTTCACCGCCTCGGGGCTCAGGTCACCCTCCTCGATCGCCTGCATCTGGCTCTTGAGGCGCCGCAGGTTGAAGAAGAGCTTCTTCTGCGCCGCCGTGGTGCCGAGCTTCACCAGCGACCAGGAGTGGAGGATGTATTCCTGGATGGCTGCCCTTATCCACCACATGGCATAGGTCGCGAGGCGAAAGCCGCGCTCCGGCTCGAACCGCTTGACCGCCTGCATCAGCCCGACATTGCCTTCCGAGATGATCTCGTTCATCGGCAGGCCGTAGCCGCGATAGCCCATGGCGATCTTGGCGACGAGGCGCAGATGGCTCGTCACCAGCGTGTGCGCCGCCGCGACGTCGTCGTTCTCGCGCCACCGCTTGGCGAGCATGTATTCCTGCTCCGGCTCCAGCATCGGAAACCGCCGGATCTCCTCGAGATAACGCGAGAGTCCGCTGCCCTCGAGGGGAACTGTGGGAAGACTGGCCATGGATGACGTTCCGCTAGTTCAGGCTCACCGGATCACGTGCCGGCTATCGGTTCCCGGCTGCTACGCGATCACCCGAACCCTTAACATCGACAGGACTGATTCGTTGCATGAAAATTCGGCGAGCACAGTCCGAATGCCACACCCCCTGAAACTATGCCCGAGCGAGGGCTAGGAGTCGATCGAATATGGCCGGCGGCGGGGACTCGAAGCGCAACCGCTCGCCTGTCCGTGGATGCGTGAAGCCGAGCACGCGGGCATGGAGCGCCACCCGACCCAGGCCCTCGATCTCTTCCCGCAGCGGTGCCGGCAACTCCTGGCGACGGCGCGACCGATAGAGCCGGTCACCGAGCAGCGGATGACCGAGACTCGAGAGATGCACCCGGATCTGGTGTGTCCGGCCCGTCTCGAGCGCCACCTCGAGGCGGGCGATCAACGTGCCCCCTGCCTCCAGCAGGCGGTAACGGGTCACCGCCCGCTTGCCGGCCGGCACGATCGCCATCCGCTTGCGGTCGACCGGGTGACGGCCGATCGGCTGGTCGATCGTGCCGGCGGCCGGGCTGGGCAGGCCGTGGACCACCGCCTCGTAGAGTCGATCGACGCTGTGCACGGTGAACTGGCCGGCAAGGCCCTGATGCACCCGATCGTGCTTGGCGACGACGAGCAGGCCGCTGACGTCCTTGTCGATCCGATGGACGATCCCCGGTCGCTCCACCCCGCCGATGCCCGAGAGGCTCGCGCCGCAATGCGCCAGCAGCGCGTGCACCAGAGTGCCATGATCGTGCCCGACAGACGGATGGACGACGAGCCCGGCCGGCTTGTCGACGACCAGGAGATCGTCATCCTCGAAGACCACGTCGAGCGGCCGATCCTCGGCGACGAGCCCCGAAGGCGACGGCGGCGGCACGACCAGGCGGTAGCATTCACCCGGTTTGACCCGCCGCTTGCCCTCGGTTACCACCGCGTCGCCGACGGTCAGGTGCCCGTCGCGCAGCAACGCCTGCAGCCGGGAACGCGACAAGTCGTCCAACCGCTCGGCCAGCACCGCATCGACCCGGCGCCCGGCCTCGCCGTCAGTAATCTCGACCAGCGCCGGCTCAGCCATGTGGCAAGCGGGCAGCAGCCAGCGGCGGACAGGTCATGGAACGGTATCTCGGCATCATCAAGCTCTTCAACATCGTGGCGGCCGTGGTGATCGTGCTCGGCGTCGTCGCCCTGGTCTGGCTGATGGTCGAGCGCGGCCGAGGCGACCGGGCCGCCGTCGACAGCGGCAGCATCGTCCTGCCAACCGGCTTTCGCGTGATCGAGATGAGCGCCACCAGCGACTTCGTCTTTCTGCTGCTCGGTGACGACGATGACGCTTTGCTGCTGTTGCGTCTCGATCCACGTGACCCGGCGTCGAGCGCCAGCTTCGTCGTCGAGACAGCACGCCCTTGAGACGGCGCCAGCAACGATCGGCGCATCCCTTTGAGATCGCCATTCAGGAGCTCGGATTCAAGGGCGACGGCGTGGCCATCCTCGACGGCGAGCGGCTGCTGGTGCCTGGAGCGCTGCCGGGCGAGCGCTGGCAGGTGCGCCGCGGCGTGCGCCGGGGCTGGCTCGATCCGGTGGCCTGCCTCGTCGCCAGCACCGAGCGGGCGCGGCCCCCTTGTGGGCATTTCGGCATGTGCGGCGGCTGCACGCTCCAGCATCTCCGGCCCGAGGCCTATGCCGAGTTGAAACGACGCCACGTCCGGGGCGCGCTGCGCGCCCGGCACGTCGAGGTCCCCGAACCGATCGTCATCCACCGCAGCCCGCTCGGCAGTCGCCGCCGGCTACGGCTCGGCTTCGACAAGGGCGGCCGGCTCGGCTTCCGCCAGCGCCACAGCAGCGCCATCGTGGCGATCGAGAGCTGCCCGATCGCGCGGCCCGGGCTGGTCGCCCTCTTCGCTCCCCTGCGGCAGCTCCTGCCCCGGCTCGACTGCGCCAGGAAGGGCGGCGAGGTGACGCTGACAGCGCTCGATTCGGGTGTCGAAGTCGTGCTCCATCTGGCCGTGCAGCCGAGCCTCGCCGAGCGCGAGACGCTCGCGGCGTTCGCCGAGGCAGAGGCCCTGGTGCGCCTCGCCATCACCGTCGACGGTGCCGAGCCGGAGCCCGTGGCCGCCCGCCTGCCTGCCGCTCTCACGATCGCCGGCCTACCGGTCTCCTTGCCGCCCGCGGCCTTCCTGCAGGCCACGGCGGAAGGCGAGGCCTGCCTGCAGGCCTTCGTCGTGCGCCATCTCGAAGGGGCCCGCCGCGTCGTCGACCTGTTCGCCGGCGTGGGCACGCTCAGCCTGCCGCTGGCCGGGCCGAATGTCAGGATCCGGGCCTTCGACGTCGCGGCCGAGCTCGTCGCCGCCTGCCGCCATCCACGCATCGAGGCGAGCTGTCGCAACCTCTTCCAGGCACCGCTCGCCCCGAGCGAGCTCGCCGGCTGCGACGCCATCATCCTCGACCCGCCACGCGCCGGCGCCGAGGCGCAGGTGCCCGAGCTCGCGAGGTCGGGCGTGGACCGGATCGTCTATGTCTCCTGCGCGCCGGCGAGCTTCGCCCGCGATGCCGCTGTCCTCGTCGCCGGCGGCTATCGGCTCGCGGCGCTCGAGATCGTCGACCAGTTTGTCTACACGGCCGAGGTCGAGCTCGCCGCGTTCTTCACGCGGCAACCGAAAGGGGCTTGATCCGCGTCGCCCGAGCTTCTACCTAGCAGCCATCGCTCGCGACCCCTTCGTCTAGCGGTCAGGACGTCAGCCTCTCACGCTGAAAACACGGGTTCGATTCCCGTAGGGGTCGCCATCACCTTTCCCGGGTGACATTTCCAGCGCCATTCGCCATGACCGCCGCCCCCGCGCCTCAATCGTCGTCGGCGGCAGCTTCCTCGGCGGCCTGCGCCTCGTCCCGCTTCTTCTCGGCCAGTCGCACGAGATGGATGGAGATCTCGTAGAGCGCCAGGATCGGCAGAGCCAAGCCGAGCTGGCTGATGATGTCCGGCGGCGTGAGCAGGGCGGCGACGACGAAGACGCCGACGACAGCATATTTACGGTTGCGGGCGAGGCCGTCGGCAGTGACCAGGCCGACCCGCCCCATGAGGGTCAGCGCCACCGGCAGCTGGAAGCAGAGGCCGAAGGCGAAGATGAGCTTCATCACGAGGTCGAGATATTCGCCGACGCGCGCCTCCAGCTCGATCGGCAGGGTCCCGGCGCCACCGGCGGTCTCGAAGCTCACGAAGAAGCGCCAGGCCAGCGGGAAGATGACGTAGTACACCATCGCCCCGCCGAGGAAGAACAGCACCGGCGTCGCTATCAGGAACGGCAGGAAGGCCTGCTTCTCGTTTCGATACAACCCGGGCGCGATGAAAAGGTAGAGCTGGGTCGCGACGAACGGGAAGGTGATGAAGGCGCCGGCGAAGAAGGCGACCTTGAGATAGGTGAAGAACGCCTCGGTCAGGCTCGTATAGATCATCCGCCGGCCGGTCTGGCCCTCGTAGACGGCAGCGAGCGGGCGGACGAGGAAGGCGTAGATCTGCTCGGAGAAGAAGTAGCAGACGACAAAGCCGAGCAGGATCGCCGCGGCGCTGTACATGAGGCGGTTGCGCAGCTCGAGCAGATGGTCGAGCAGCGGCATTTCGCGGTCGTCGATGTCCTTGATCACGGCAGGGTTCGTCCGTTCGTCGCGCTAGGAGCGGGGCGTGGTCGCCCCGTCCGAGAGGGTTGCCGCATCCTTGTCCGGCTCGGACGTCGCGGTGTCGTCGGCGACGGCCGCGGGCGGCCCGGCCGGTGCCGCCGGCGCCTCGATCCTCGGCTTGGCAGGCGCCGTCTTGCCGACTTTGCCGGGCTTCGCCTTGTCCTCGACGTCGAAGGCGCGCGCGAGCTCACCCTTCGGATCGACGGCGTCACTGATGGTCTTGCGCAGATCGATCCTGCCGGTCCGGTCGATGCTCTTCTTGATCTCGTCGAGCTCCGCCTCGCGCGCCATGTCGTCGATCGAGCGCTGGAAATCGCGTGCCAGCGCACGCGCCCGCCCCGTCCAGTGGCCAATCGTCTTGGCCACCTTGGGCAGATCCTTCGGGCCGATGACGATAAGCGCCACCAGCATGATAACGGCCATTTCCGACCAGCCGAGATCGAACATGCGCGCCCTTCAGCCGCTGCCGTGCCGCTCGCCGCCGCACCTAGCTCTTGGCCGCCTCGTCCTTGGTCCGATCCATCTTCATCTCGGGGCTGGTCGCCTCCTCGCTCAGCGCGCGCGGCGTCTGCTCCTCGTCCTCGTCCTTCATGCCCTTCTTGAAGTTCTTAACGCCCGATGCGACGTCGCCCATCACCTTCGGCAGCTTGCCCGCGCCGAACAGGATGAGGACGATCACAAGGATCAGGACGACCTGCCAGATACCGATACTCATGGGGAACCCTCTTGATGCCGCAGCCCAACTCCCGGAGCCGGGAAGGCGCGTTCTGCGGATGTTTCAGCAGTCTGGCAAAAAAACTGGGGCTGTGCAATCAGGTCCCGGCCACTCCCGGGGGCAGCTCGATATCGGCCTGACCGTGGGCCTCCGCCGTCGCGTCATCGGGCGCCGATCCACCACCTCCGGCCGTCCGGAACAGGCCGGCGGCCTCCAGCTCGTCGAGGCGTGGCAGATCGTCGAGCGAGCTCAGATCGAATTGATCGAGAAAGCCCGGCGTGGTCACCCAGGTGACCGGCCGGCCCGGCACCTCGCGCCGCCCCTTGGGTCTGACCCAGCCCGCCTCGACGAGCTGGTCGAGCGTGCCCCGGGCAACCGGCACCCCGCGCACCGCCTCGATCTCGGCACGGGTCACCGGCTGCTGGTAGGCGATGATCGCAAGCGTCTCCATCGCCGCCTTCGACAACCTGCGACGACGCGACTCGACGCGCTCCAGATGGGGTGCCACGCTGGCTGCGGTGCGGAACGCCCACTGGCGACCGTGCCGCTCGAGCCGGACGCCGCGCGCTGCATAATCCGCGGCGAGCTCCTCGAGAATGGCCAGCACATGCCTTCCGTCCCTGACATGCGCCTGCAGCAGCGCCTCGTCCAGGGGCTCGCGACTCTGGAAGAGCAGCGCCTCGACCACCAGCTTGGCGTCGATCGCCTCGCCTTCGTCGCTCATCGCCGCCGGATCCGGATCGGGCCGAACGGTGCCGCCTGGTCGATCTCGATGGTGCCGCGCTTGGCCAGCTCCAGGCTGGCGACCAGCGACGCCGCCAGCGCCGAGCGCCCGAGAAACACGTCGGCGAGCCCGGGTGGCAGGAAGCCGGCGAGATCCTGCCATTCCCGGCCGGTCAGGAGCCGCGACAGCCGCTCGAGCGCCGCCTCGACACTCATCGCCCGACGCGGCACCAGCCGGATGGATTGCTGCCGCCGTCGCGCCATCAACCGGGCATAGGACTCCATGAGACCGGCCAGATCGGCGCGCCAGTGGTCCTCGTGGCGAACCGGGGCGGATTCGGGAGCGCCGCGCGCATATCGCGCCACCTCCAGCTCCGGGCAGAGATCGAGCCATGCGACGGCCCGGCGGATGGCATCTAGCTTGCGCAGCCGGGCGGCCAGCGCCTCGGCCATCGCGTCGACGTCCTCGTCCTCGCGTGCCTCCCTGGGCAGGAGGAGCTGCGATTTCATGAAGGCGAGCCAGGCCGCCATCACCAGATACTCGGCCGCCAGCGACAGCTCGCGGGCCCTGGCCTCCTCGAGATAGGCGAGAAACTGATCGGCCAGCGCCAGGATCGAGATGCGCGACAGATCGACCTTCTGCGCGCGGGCGAGCTCGAGCAGCAGATCGAGCGGCCCCTCGAACCCGTCGAGGTCGACGACGAATCGATCGGGCGACAGGGCGCTCATCAGCTCCATCCGGTGAGCAGCAGGACCAGCGAATGAACGGTCTGCACCATCGGCAGGAGGATGGCCGCCAGGGGGTTGATGGCAAAGCCCAGCTCGCGCGCGAGCAGCGGCAGCACGAAGACGACACCGAGCAGGATGAACAGACCGTAGCGCTCGGTGCGGGCGAACTTGACGGCCAGCGGGACCGGCAGAAGCCCGGTCAGCACCCGACCGCCATCGAGCGGCAGGAGCGGCAGCATGTTGAAGCAGGCGAGCACGACATTGATGAGCAGCGCGTTGTCGAGATTCTGCCAGACCCATTGGCCGATCTCGCTTTGCGTCCCGACGAAGCCATGCATCAGCAACGCCACCGCCAGGGCCATCACCATATTGATGCCCGGGCCGGCCAGCGCCACCCATATCATGTCCCGCTTCGGGTTGTGCAGGCGATGGAAGGCGACCGGCACCGGCTTGGCCCAGCCGAAAAGGAAGGGCGCGCCGACGAGCAGCAGCAGGCCGGGCAGCACCAGCGTGCCGAAGGGATCGACGTGCCGGATCGGGTTGAAGCTGAGCCGGCCGAGCGACTTCGCCGTGTCGTCGCCGAGCTTGTCGGCGGCCCAGGCATGCGCAGCCTCGTGCATGGTGATCGCGATCACCACGGGCAGAAACCAGACCGAGAGCGTGTGGCCGAGAGCGACGAGGTCAGGCACGACCGACCTCGGCTTCGAGCAGGCCGGCGAGGGTGGTCACGAGATCGTCGAGGGCCTCGCCGGCGGCTGGCCCGGGACGCAACGACTGCAGGCGCGTCATGCTGGCATGCTCGAGGTCGGAAACGGTCCGGAGGACGGCGTCGACCTCGGCCGCGTCACCACTGCAGTGCAGGGCCAGGTCGCAGCCTGCCGCTAGGGCGAGGCTGGCCCGTTCCTCGATTGGTCCGGACAGCGCCTGCATGCTCAGATCATCGCTCAGCAGCAGCCCCTGAAAGCCGATCGCACCCCGGATGACCTCCGCGATCACCCTGGGCGACTGGGTCGCCGGGCGGTCCGGATCGATCGCGGCGAAAACGATGTGCGCGGTCATGCCGAGCGGCAGATCGGCCAGTGGCCGGAAGGCCTGCCAGTCGCTGGCGTCGAGGATGGCCCATTCGGCCACGACCCGCGGCAGCTCGAGATGGCTGTCGCACGTCGCCCGCCCGTGCCCGGGAAGATGCTTGATGATCGGCAGGACGCCCGAAGCCATCAGTGTATCGGCGGTGATGCGGCCGAGCCCGGCGACCAGCGCCGGGTCGGCGGCGAAGGCCCGATCGCCGATTGCCCCGGTCGTCTCCGGCATCAGGAGATCGAGGCACGGCGCGCAGACGACGTCGATGCCCACCTCGCGCAGGATCGTCGCCATCGCCCTGGCCTGCAACGCCGCGGCCGCCTCGCCCGCCGCCCGATCGCGCTCCGCCAGCCGACCCAGCATGCGCGCCGGCCAGAGCTGTGGCCAATGCGGGGGGCCGAGCCGCTGCACCCGGCCGCCCTCCTGGTCGACGAGGATCGGCACCCAGCGATCGGGGAACAGCGCCCGCAGCTCGTTGGTCAGGGCCAGCAATTGCGACCGGCTCTCGCAATTGCGCTGGAACAGGATGAAACCGGCCGGTGGATTTCTGGCGAGCAATCGCCGCTCCGCGGGCTCGAGGGCGGTTCCGGCAATTCCGACGATGGCGGCCCTGGCCTGGCTCGTCCCCGCCGACGCCCTCAAGAAGTCGGCCCGACGATGAAGCAGTCGCTGCCCGCCTGCTGCAGGACACGGCATGCCCGGTCGGCCGCATCGCGACCCTGAAACGGTCCGGCCTGCAGGCGAAAGAACGTGTTGCCACCGACATTGGCCTGCTCGACCCGGCTGCGCAGGCCACCGAGCACGGACGGGTGCTGCCGTTGCAGATCCGACCAGGCCGCCGCGGCAGCCGCCTCGTCGCGCACCGCCAGCAATTGCAGACGGTAGCTCGCCGTCAGCTCGCCCGATGCGGCTGGTGCTGCCGCCACCTGTGTGCGTGGCGTCGGCGGTGCCGCCGGCCTTGCCGGTGTCGTGGTCGCGGTTCGCGCCGGGGCTGCGGCCGGTGCCGGCGCCGTACGTGGGGCAGGTGCCCGGGTTGCCGCCGTGGGCTCCGGCGCCGAAGCCGCAACAGTCGGCGCGCTCGCTTCAGGTGCCGGCGGTGCCGGCGCTGACGGTGTCGGCTCCTCGATCGGCCTCGGGGCCTCGGCGACGGGCTGCGGAGCGACAGGATCAGCGGCTGGAACTGGCGGGGCTGCCGGAACCAGCGGAATTTGCTGCTCCTCTGGCACGCTCGCGACAGCGCCACCATCGCCGGGCTCGATCTCACGCAGCTCCTTGGGGCCCTCGGCCAGATCGGCGAGCAATGCGTCGAGGCTGTCGTCCTCGGCGGTCTCGGGCGGGACCGGCTCGGCCTGCAATTCATCGGGAATGACATCGGCAGCCGAGCGTGGCGCCGACTCGTCGCGTGGTATCAGGCGCTCGACCCGGACCGGCGCGTCGGGCTCGTTGAGCGCCTGGACCACCACCGACTCCTCGTTCACGACGGGCGCACCACCCCGCTCGTTCGGCTCCCGCTTGAGCGGTCCGACCTCGGCCCGCACCACCGGCGGCGCTTCGTCACCGCCCGGCATCATGTCCTGATAGGCGAACCAGACGACCGAGACGAAAAGGGCAAGGACCACGGCGACCAGACCGCCGATGACCAAGCCGCGATAGCGCCGCTTCGGTCGCGTCCGTGCGGGCGTGCGACGCAGCGCCGCCACGTCGACCGAATTCTCGTCGATCGTCTCGTGCCCTCGTACCTGATTCATCTCTCGTCCGATCCTCCGCCAGCTCCGACGTGGAGCTCGGCTGGCAAAGACCTAGTGCATTTCGGCCACCGGCGTCACGCCCATGATCCGAAGCCCGTTGGCCAGCACCTGCCGAACAGCCCGGAGCATCGCGAGACGCGCGCGGCTGAGCTCAGGCTCGCCCGTCTTGAGAAAACGCAGTCCCGCATCCTCATTGCCACGGGTCCAGAGCGCATGAAAGTCGCTCGCGAGCTCGTGCAGGAAGAAGGCGACGCGGTGTGGCTCTTGCTGCAGGGCGGCATTGACGACCACCCGCGGAAAGAACGCCGCGGTCTTGACCAGCGTCATCTCGGCCGGATCCACGAGCCGCTCGAGCGCCGCCTCGCCCGGCTCGGCGAGCCGGCTCCCCTGCCCCTCGGCCTCGGCGTTGCGCAGCACGGAGCAGATCCGCGCATGGGCGTACTGCACATAGAAGACCGGATTGTCCTTCGATTGCTCGACCACCTTGGCGAGGTCGAAATCGAGCGCCGCGTCGTTCTTCCGGGTCAGCATGATGAAGCGGAAGACGTCCTTGCCGACCTCGTCGATGACGTCGCGCAAGGTGACGATGCGCCCGGCCCGCTTCGACATCTTCAAGGGCTTGCCGCCGTCGAGCAGATTGACGAGTTGGCAGAGCCGCACCTCGAGCCGGCCGGCACCCTGGCTCAGGGCCTGGACCGCCGCCTGCAGGCGCTTGACGTAGCCACCGTGATCCGCACCCCAGACATCGATCATCAGGGGAAAGCCGCGCTCGAGCTTGTCGAGATGATAGGCGAGATCGGCGGCGAAATAGGTCCAGGCCCCGGTCGAGCGCTTCAGCGGCCGATCGACGTCGTCACCATAGGCGGTTGCCCGGAAAAGGAGTTGTGGCACCGGTTCCCAGTCCTCCACGGGCTTGCCCTTGGGCGGCGGCAGCGTGCCGGTGTAGAGCAGCCCGAGCTGCTCGAGTCGGGCCAGCGCCGCGTCGACCCGGCCGGCCTCGACGAGGGCACGCTCGGAGGTGAAGACGTCGTGCTCGACGCCCAGGGCCGCCAGATCGTCCTTGATCCGCCGCAACATCCAGGCGACGCCCTCGCGCCCGAAGGGATCGAGCCATTCCTGCTCGAGGCGATGGCGCCAATGACCGCCATCGCGCTCGGCGATCGCCCGGGCCACCGGCAGCAGCTCCTCGAGCGGGTAGAGACCCTGCGGCACCGGCCCGGGATGATCGCCCAGGGCCTCGAGGTAGCGGTGGTGGATCGACCGGGCCAGGATCTCGATCTGCGCGCCACCGTCATTGACGTAGTACTCGCGGGTGACCTCGAAGCCGGCATGGGCGAGGAGCGCTGCCAGCGCGTCGCCGAAGACCGTGCCGCGGCCGTGCCCGACATGCAGCGGGCCGGTCGGGTTGGCCGAGCAGAATTCGACATTGACCTTCTGGCCTTGCCCCACCGTGGAGCGGCCATAGTCGTCACCCGCTGCGAGAATGGCGCCGATCTGCGCCTGCACGAAGCTCGGCTCGAAGTGCATGTTGACGAAGCCCGGCGGCACCGCCTCGACCGATGCCAGCACGGCCTCCCCGGCGAGCTCCTCGGCCAGCGCCTCGGCAATGGCGAGCGGCTTCATGCGTGCCGCCTTGGCCAGGGTCAGGGCGGCATTCGTCGCCGCATCGCCGTGCCCCCGTTCGCGCGGCGGCTCGACCGTGATCCGGTCGAGCGGCAGGCCTTCCGGCAGCCGACCCGCGGCGACCAGCCGGCGGAGCGCCGCCTGCACGGCCAGAAGTAGCGTATCGAAGGGGTCCATCGTCTTGTCCGATCAGGGGCATTCGGCGCCCGGACTGAGTGTCAGGAGCGAAACCCGGCAAGCTTGAAGAGCCGATCATGCTCGTCGACCGCATATCGGTCGGTCATGCCGGCTACGTAGTCCCGCACTGCATCCGCCGTCGCAGCGCTGCCCGGCGCCCCGGCCCGCTGCTGCCAGCGGTCCGGCAGGCAATCGGGCGCATGGAGCAGCGCCCCGACCAGTTCGGTCACGAGCCGCTGCGCCTTGCGCGCCATCCGGTTCACCTTGTAGTGGCGGTACATGCGGGCATGCAAGAAGTGGCGCAGCTTGCCCACGGCCGTCGTCATCTCTGCCGAGAAGCCGGCAAGCGGCCGGCCGGCCTCGCGCACATCCTGCACCGAGCGCGGCCTGGTCTCCGCCAGCCGGCGTTCTGTCTCGGCGACGAGATCCGCCACCATGCGGTCGATGAGCCGGCGATTGGTCTCGTGGATCAGCCGCCGGGCGTCGACAGCGGGATGGGCGGTCTCGACCTCCCTCACCACCGCGCCGACGACCGGCAAATCGCGCAGGTCGGCAAGCGTGAAGAAGCCCGCCCGCAGCCCGTCATCCATGTCGTGGTTGCAATAGGCGACATCATCGGCGATCGCCGAGATCTGCGCCTCGAGCGGTGGCTGCAGGGCGAGCTGCATGGCTGCCGCCAGGGGATGATCGGCAATCGCCGGCGACGGCGTCGGCAAAGGGCCGTTGTGCTTGGCCAGTCCCTCCAGGGTCTCGACCGACAGGTTGAGCCCGTCGAACAGCGCATAGCGTTGCTCCAGCCGGGTGACGACCCGGAACGTCTGGACATTGTGATCGAAGCCGCCGAACGGCCGTAGCGCCGCATCAAGCGCCCACTCGCCGGCATGGCCGAACGGGCTGTGGCCGAGGTCGTGGGCGAGCGCCAGGGCCTCGGCCAGGTCCTCGTCGAGCCCGAGCACCCGCGACAGCGTTCGCGCAATCTGCGCCACCTCGAGGCTGTGGGTCAGCCGGGTGCGGAAATGGTCACCCTCGAAATTGACCAGCACCTGGGTCTTGTACTCGAGCCGGCGGAACGAGGTGGAATGAACAACCCGATCCCGGTCGCGCTGAAAGGTGCTGCGCAGCCCGCTCGCCGGCTCGTCGACCAGCCGGCCACCGCCCGGGCTGCCCATGGCAGCATGGGGCGCCCGCGAGGCGGCGCGGGCGCTGCGCTCGGATGTTGGCCGGTTTGACAAGGGTCAGCCGCTTCTTACATAGCTGGTGCTGGGACAACGTGTCGAAACATAGGTGGGCGCCATGACCGAGATCAAGGCAGGCGACGATGTCGTCGGGAAGGGCCGCCCGGCACCGCTGACCGTGACGGAGAGCGCGGCCCGCCGGGTCAGGCGGATCATCGAAGCCGAGGGGGCACGCGACCTGCGGCTGCGAATCAGCGTCTCCGGCGGCGGCTGCTCCGGCTTCCAGTATGGCTTCGCGCTCGATCGCAACAGCGAGCCCGACGACGTGGCGATCGAGAAGGACGGCATCACCGTCGTCGTGGACGGCATGTCGCTCATGTATGTCCTCGGATCGCAGCTCGATTTCGTCGAGGATCTGACCGGCTCCTATTTCAGGGTCAGCAACCCGAACGCCACCGCCTCCTGTGGCTGTGGCACGTCTTTCGCCATCTAGCTCGATGGCGCCATCGGGCGGGACAGGTTCTTGAAGATCGTCACCTGGAACGTCAACTCGATCCGCCGGCGCGAGGCCGTCGTGCTCGACTGGCTGCAGGCCAACGCGCCCGATGTCCTGCTCCTGCAGGAGACCAAGGTCACCGACGCCGATTTCCCGCGTGCCGGTTTCGAGTCTGCCGGCTGGCACCTGGCGCTGCACGGCCAGGTGGGCGGCCGCAATGGCGTGGCGATCCTCGCCCGCTCGCCGATCGACGCGGTCACGCGCGGCCTGCCCGGCGAGCCCGACGACGAGCAGGCCCGCTACATCGAAGGCCGCGTGGCCGGAATGCGCGTCGCGTCGATCTATGTTCCCAACGGCACCCGGGTCGATTCCGACAACTTCGCCTACAAGCTGCGATTCTACAACAGGTTGATGGCCTATATGGAGCTTGCCTTGGAGAGCGATCGACCGCTCGTCCTCGGCGGCGACTACAACGTCGCCCCCGAGCCGATCGACGTCTATGACCCGAAGGCATGCGAAGGCGGCATCTGCTATCATCCAGCCGAGCGCCATGCCCTTCGCGGTCTCGTCCATGCCGGCCTCTACGACGCGGTGCGCGCCGTGGCGCCGACCCGCCGGCAGTTCACCTGGTGGGATTTGCGGGGCGGCGCCTGGGAACGCGACGAGGGGATGCGCATCGATTTCCTGCTGCTCTCGGCACCGGCCCTGGACCGGCTGAAGAACGCCGATGCGGATCCCGGGACGCGCGCCGGCAAGGGTATTTCCGACCATATTCCCGTCTGGTGCGAGCTCGCGTGATGACAGCCTCCGATCCCCTGAACAACGCCCCCGAGCTCTGCCGCCTCGGCGTGGCCAAGCTGACTGCCGCCTATGCCGCCGGCACCCTTTCGCCGGTCGAGGTCGCCAGAGCCTGTCTCGCCCGAGCCGAAGAGGCGCAGGCGGCGCACAACGCGTTCACCCTGATCGACCACGAGGCAGCCCTTGCCCAAGCGCGCGCCGCGGAGGCGCGCTGGCAGGCCGGATCGCCGGCCTCGACCATCGACGGGGTGCCGACCACCATCAAGGACATCGTCTGGGTCGAAGACCGTGCGGTCGGTTACGGCAGCGTCGCGGCAGAGCCCGTTCGATCATCCCGGGACGCACCGGCCGTCGCGCGCCTGCGCGCCGCGGGCGCCGTCATTCTTGGCCTCACCACCACGCCGGAGTTCGGCTGGAAGGCGGTCACCGACAGCCCCCGCTCGGGCGTCACCACCAACCCGTGGAATGCGGCGCTGACGCCGGGCGGGTCGAGCGGCGGTGCGGCGGTCGCCGCGGCGACCGGTGCCGGTGTTCTGCATCTCGGCACGGACGGCGGCGGCTCGATCCGCATTCCCAGCTCCTTCAGCGGCATCTTCGGCATCAAGCCGACGTTCGGCCGGGTCCCCGCCCATCCGCCGAGCCCTTTCGGCTCGGTCTCACACGTGGGGCCCATGGCGCGCAGCCCTGCCGACGCCGCGGCGATGCTCGGGGTGATGGCCGGCCGCGACATTTCGGACTGGATGCAGCCACCGGTCGACCTGCCGTCGCTCGAGGGCCCCCGCTTCGATCTGCGGGGTGCCAGCATCGGCTACTGGCATCGCACGCCCCATGGGTCGGTCGAGCCCGAGGTGGCGGCCCGGATCGACGCGGTGGCCGACAGCCTGCGCGCCGAGGGTGCGCTGATCGAGCCGATCGACCTGCCCGACCACGACGACCTCTTCGCGATCTTCACCACGCACTGGTATGCGGGGGCCGCGGCGCGTGTCGCCGCCCTGCCACCGGACAGGCTGGATCGAGTGGATCCGGGCCTCCGGGCTGTGGCCGCCGCGGGACGGGAAATCCCTGCACCCGACTATGTGCTCGCGACCCAGCGTCGCGTCGCCTTCGGGACTGCCATGGATGCGCTCCTCGAACGGTTCACCCTTTTGCTCTCGCCGACGACCGCCGTCGCCGCCTTCGCCGCCGGCGAGGAGGTCCCGCCCGGCTCCGGCCTCGGGCGATGGACCGAATGGGCCGGCTTCAGCTACCCGATCAACCTGAGCCAGCAACCTGCCTGCTCCCTGCCCTGCGGCCGGACCAGCGACGGCAGGCCGGTCGGCCTGCAGCTCGTCGGCCCGCGCGGCGCGGACGCCCGCGTTCTCGCTGCGGCTGACGGCATCCTGTCACTCATCTGATGCCGGGTGATTGCCGGGCGCAGGCACGTCTTGCGGTCATGCTTGGCGTAACCCGCCCGCTCGATCTCGAGCAAAATCCGCCATGAGTGTCCCTCGGCTGTGATCCGGTGCGGTCCTCGGTGCTTGAAGTGGCCCGGAAGGTGATACTATAAAGCAAGGTAAGGATTTTCTTGCTGGCCCTTCCTCGAACGGGATTTCCTGATGACGATGAGGCGCCTGATCGGGTCGGATTTCGGAGAGCGGATGCTGCCTGTCGCGAAGGTCTCCGGCTGCCCGACCAGGAAGAACACCGTAACCGTGGGCACGCCATATGTTCTTTCCTCCCTCGCCTCCTCGAGCCGTGGTTGACGGCACCCAGCGAACGGTCGTCCCGAGTCATCCGTCGCCAGCGACCGATCGGGTCCAGGCGCTGAAGGCCTACGCCGATCTGAGCGATGTCGACCTCAAGGAAGCGCTGCTGACGCTCTGGCGGCGCAAATGGCTGATCATCCTCACGACGCTCGTCTTCGCCGGAATCACCGCCGCCATCGTGACGAGCATGACCCCGCTCTACACGGGCAGCGTCAAGCTGCTGTTCCAAGAGCAGCAGATCAACCTCCTGCCGGGCCTGATCAACCAGGCCCCCCCGACCGAGCAGATCCAGGTCATCGGCTCGCGAACGGTGGCGCAGCGCGTGATCGACAAGATGGGCTTGAAGGCCGATCCGGAGTTCAATCCGGACCTGCAGCCGGAGCCGGTCTTCGCGCAGTGGTGGGACAAGCTGCTGCAGGCGGTCTCGAGCAGCCTCGACGTCGCGGGCGTGTCGACACCCGCGATCGGCGACGACCTCGAGATGCTGGCGGCTCCCGAGGTCGGCGCCGCCGGGGCGGGCCCCGAGGAAATGACCGACGATCTGGCCCAGCGCCTGTTCGACGAGATCATCCTCGACGGTTTCCTCGATCGGCTTACTGTCGATACGGTTCCGGACTCGACAGTGATCGAGATCAGCTTCACGTCCGAGCGTCCGACAAAAGCGGCGCGGATCGCGGACGCGGTAGCCGACAGCTATCTGCAGCAGCGCCTCGAGGCGAAATTCGACGAGATTCAGCGGACCACCGGCTGGCTGGATGAGCGCATCGGCGAGCTGCGCGAGCAGGTGTCGACCGCAGAGGCCGCGGTCGAGGCCTATCGTGGCAAGACCGGGCTGCTCGAGACCGACGGCGGGACGGTCGCGGCGCAGCAGGTGTCCGAGCTCAACACCCAGCTCATCCTCGCGCGCACTGCCCGCGCCGAGAAGGAGGCACGGCGCGACCAGGTCCGCCGACTCCTCAATTTGGGTGGCGATGGCCTCGCCAGCGCCACCGAGGTTCTGGGCTCGCCTCTCATCAGCTCGCTGGTCGAGCAGGAGGTGGCGCTCCGGCGGAAGGTCGCCGACCTGTCGCAGGTCTATGGCGCCCGCCACCCGCTACTGCTCAGCGCCCAGGCCGAGCTCGAGGACCTGCAGAGCAAGATAAAGTCAGAGACCGCGCGAATTGCGGAGAGCATGCAGGCCGAGGTCAACGTTGCACGCGAGCGTGAGCGTCTGCTCGAGGATGGCCTGCGCCAGCTCGAGGATCGCGTCTCCGATTCGAATCAGGCATCGGTGACCTTGCGCGCCCTGGAGCGCGAGGCGAGCGCCGCCCGCACCCTGCTCGAGACCTTCCTGCAGCAGTCCCAGGAGCTGAAGTCCCAGGACGACCTCGGTGCCTATCGTGCCGACGCCACCATCATCTCCTACTCGGCCATCCCGCGCTTCCCCTCCTACCCGCGCAAGACGCTCGCCGTCGCGGCGGCGATCGTCGTCGGCGGCGTGATCGGTGTCGTGCTGGCGCTGCTTCTGGAGCGTTTCGAATCCGCTTTCCGCAGCGCCTCGCAGATGGAGGAGGAGCTGGGATTTCCGGTGCTTGCCTCCGTGCCGGACCTCGGCCGTGTCCGTGCCGTCCGCAAGCACGGCCTGCCAGCCTATCTAGTCGAGAATCCCAATACCGCGGTGGGCGAGGCGTTACGCACGATCAATGCGCGGATGGTGCTCTTTCGCGGTGACCGGCGATCAGCCAGCTTCCAGTTCGTGTCGTCCGAGCCCGAGGAAGGGAAGTCCAGCCTGGCGCTCGGCACGGCGCAGATGCACGCCAAGGCCGGCCGTCGGGTGTTGTTGATCGACGCGGATTTCCGGCAGTCGAGCGTCGCCACGATGCTGCGCCTGCCGTCCACGCCGGGCCTCACCGAGCTGATGGCACGTCAGAAAACGGTCGAGGAGGTCATCCGGCAGGATCCGGCGTCGGGCGCACATCTGATCACCGCCGGCAAGCCGGTCCCGACCGCCCACGATTTTCTCATCGCCGGCCGGCTGGCCGAGATTATCGCCGAGGTCTGCGGCCAGTACGAGCTGATCATCGTCGATTCGCCACCGGTTCTCTCCGTCGCCGATGCGCCGCTGATCGCCCAGGCGGTCGACGGCACCATCTTCGTCGGACGCTGGGGCAAAACCCGCAAGCAGACCATGATCTTCGCGCTTCGTCAGCTCGCCCAGACCGGCGCCTCGATCATCGGCCTGGTGCTCTCACGGGTCGATGTGCGCCGTGCCGCCAACTACTCGTACGGCGACGCCGGCCAGTATCACGGCAAGCACAAGAAATACTATCTGGAGAAAGCTTGATGCTGCGTATCTCGGCCCAAATTGACCGACGCTCGAGAAGCAACGCGAGTGGAGCCACCCGATGACCGAGGACAGGATGCACGAGCCCGCCAGGGTGACCATCGGTGTTCCCGTCTACAATGGCGGGCGGCTCCTGGAGGAGATGCTGGAGTCGCTGCGGCGGCAAAGCTACCGACAGTTCCGCGTGGTCATCTGCGACAACGCCTCGACCGATGACACGCCGGCGATCGCCAGCCGCTTCGTGGCCAGCGACCCGCGATTCAGCTACCATCGCAATCCGACCAATATCGGTGCCGCCCCCAACTTCAACCGCGCCTTCGAGCTCGACCATGCGACGCCCTATTTCAAATGGGCAGCCCACGACGACCTTTACGAGCCGACCTATCTTGAGAGCTGCATTGCGGCGCTCGACGCCGATCCGGACGCCGTGGTCGCCTATCCGATGACAGTCCTGGTCGACGAGACGCGCGAAGGATTGGCGCTCGATACGCTGTGCCTCGACGATGCGGTGGTCGATAGCTATACGGACGATCGGAATCGGCCGTGCTGGACGATCGGGCCCCTTCACCTCGCCGAAGGCAAGGATCCGGTTCACCGCCTGGAGCAGTTGCTCGAACAGATGATTGGATCGTTCGAGATTTTTGGCGTGATGCGGACCTCCGCCCTCGAACGTACGGAACTCCACGCGAGCTATTACGGATCGGACCGTCCGCTCCTGGCACAGTTGGTTCTGATGGGGCCTTTCCGGCAGGTGCCCGAGCGACTCTATATCAATCGATATCATGTTGCGGCAAGCCGCCGGCTCAGTCGACAGCAGTTGCGCACCTGGATCGACACGAAAGGCAGCTCCAGGTGGCGTGTGCTGCATTTGTACTGGGATCTGCTGAGGGCGCCCTTCATTGCCCGCCTGTCCACGCGTGATCGGCTTCGCTGCGGTTTCGTCATCCTGCGCAATTTTGGCACCCGCTATGCAGGTCGATTGAACCGAAAGCTCGCGCGTACGCGCCAAGGTCGAGCCGAAATCTCCACTTCGCCGATAAAGAGGGGCACGAGTTGATCGCGCCTTTCGCCGAAGAACGGTTCTAGGGCAGCGTGCGTTGACACGGGGCAGACTTCGCGCGCACGATCTGCGGCGCATCAAGACGCAACCAATATACCGCAACGGCCTGGTTCAACGGTTGCTATACAGCTCACCGACCGTCACGCATCTACTGGAGGATTGTTACCGGCTCGTGCTTGCACGAATCATGCGGCCAGAAGCCAAGGCCGACGCCGACGACCTCGAGGCACGCATCGCCGAGTTTGCCGCCCGCTTTCCAGACGCCATCGGCACCTGCGACGAGGAGCCCGTCTTTCTCCTGGCGGCCGGCTGGCGCTCAGGCTCGACGCTGCTGCAGCGCGTGCTGATGTCGAGTGGCGAGCTGTTGATCTGGGGCGAGCCGTTCGCCAGGTCTGGTATCGTGCAGAAGCTCTCGGACCATTTTCGTGCGTTCACCCGGGAATGGCCACCGCCCTCGTATTTCGTCGACAGCTTCCCTGGGGAGCTTTCGGGGCATTGGATCGCCAACAGCTATCCTTGTGCCGCCGACTTGATTGCGAGTCACCGAGCCTTCCTCATCCAGCTGCTTGCGGCGCCGGCCCATTCACGTGGCCGAAAGCGCTGGGGCTTCAAGGAAGTGCGTCTGGACGGCGGGCATGCGCGCTATCTGAAGTTGCTGTTCCCCAAAGCGCGTTTGGTGTTTCTCGTCCGGGACCCTTATGCATGCTATGCTTCATTTCGTCACTACATCAAGAGCGATTTCCTGGCTTGGCCCGAAACACCGATCCATTCGGCCAAGGACTTCGGAGGGCTTTGGCGACGGCTGGCTTCCAGTTTCGAGGATGCGCAAAAAGACATCGGCGGACTATGGCTGCAATATGAGGAATACCTGCGCGATCCAGGGCTCCATCGGGCGCTCTGCGAGTATGTCGGGGCCGACCTGAAACCGCCCGATCGAATGGATCTGATCGCGTCTTCCGGGCACGCAGGCGTAAGCGAGACACGAAGCGATGCGGCGCGACTACTATGGTGGGAGCGGCGCGGGATCGAACGGGCGGCCGGCGAGTGCGCCAGGCGCTTAGGCTACTCCGGCGCTCGCGGATGACGGCTGTCGCGCTGCGGTTCACTCGAGACGCCATCCCGCTGCGGCACCACTGGCTTGGTGATGCGAACCAGGGCGCTCGCTGCAAACGCCAGCGTGGCGTTCGGCAGCGCGAGCTCCAGCGCCCTCAACCATTTCACCACCCAGGTCGATCGTCCGAAAAGCCACCGATACTCGTTTGGTCGCAGCAGCCGAAGGGTACGCACTTCGCCGCGCAATCCGAGTGTCCCGATCGTTTCCCGCCACCAATCGGCCGTACGCGGATAGTAGTACAGGGCCTCGACCCGCGCCTTGCCCTTATACGTGGAACCGCGAAGCACCGGCCGCAGCAGCCTATACGCCCAATGACGAAGTGTCGGTTCGACACCGGTCAGAATGTACAAGGAATGCCCCGGGGCCAGGACCCGCGCGAGCTCCTGGACAGCGAGAGCCTGCTCGTCCGCTGCTATGTGCTGGATCGTATATGCCGACACGCCGCCATCGATCGAGTTGTCGCCCAAGGGCAGTTGCGCGAGATTTGCCTGTATGTAGAGCCCGTGATCGCCGAGACGTTGGCGCGCCTCGCGCAAAGCCACGCCGGAGATATCAATGCAAATTCGTGCCGAGAATTCCGACGACCACGGAATATACTCGGAATGCGCGAGCGCGCCCGACGCTGCATCAATGAAATAGCGACCGGCTCCGAACGTGCCATCCAAGTCCTGATAGGAACGCGCTTCATAATGCGCTGCACCGGGCGACCCGCTGCTGCCGGCCCCACTGAACGTCGCCGTATCGCGGAACAGGCCGCTGCCTGCATCACGTTGCCAACCGTGCTCATCGTACCAGCGGCGCACGGAAGCGGCGACTGTCTCGGTTAGCCTCTTGTCTTCGCTCATGGCTCGCCTTCAAATTGACCAAGGCTGCGGCTATCATGGCCGACGACCGTTGCCAAGGCATCAATGATTGCATTCCGTCTTGGGTTCTCGGAGCTGCGAACAGAGACACTTCGCCGTGCGCAACAACACGGCGTGACTGATTTCGGCGAGTATCTCCGTTCTTCGCGGTGACCGGCACCCCGTAGGAAGCGTGTGAATGTCCACAACGATCAACACAGAGTCGATCGACCAGAGTGCGGTTGCAACACGCGGTCTGCTGTATGCCGCCTTGTGCGTCGCGATCACCATTCAGTATCTCTATTTGTTCTCCTACAACTCGGTGCCCGCCCTGCGCCTGCCTTTGGCCGGCGCCTTGACCGTGCTGCATCTGGCGCTCGCGGCCCTGATGATCATGGTCCGTCCGGCGCCTTGGAGCTTCGCGCTGATCCTGTCTGTCGGTCTCTTCATCCTGGCGATGATCCCGGCCCATTTCATGGGATATGGCGAGGTGCCCGGGTTCGATGCATCGTCCGCGCTGCGTATCCTCATCCTGCCGTTGATGATGATCTGGGTGCTGAGCTGTCCGCTCGCCCTGCCGGTCAGGTTGATCTGGCTCTTCTCCGTCGTGGGTGTTCTGCTCTGCGCGTACGTCGCCTTCACGGGCCCGCCCGTCTACATGGGCTACAACTATACCGACCCACGGCTTGCGGCCTTCACCGGCGGAGACGATACGATACATCCCAGCGCCAAATACCTGGTGCTGCAACTGGTCCTCATCGACCTGCTGCGCCGTGGCCGCCTCATGTCGCCGCCGCTGGCCCACGGCCTGGTCGCCCTCTGCCTCGTCGTGCTGCTCGGCTACGCTGGCAGGAACCAGCTCGTGTTCGTCGTGAGCTACTACCTCGCGCTCGTCTATTTCCGCTGGAACCGCATAACCTTGATCCGCTGGTCACCGCCCCTGCTAGCCTGCCTCTTCCTGACAGCGTCATTGATCGCGTTGCAACTCGGATCCGACGTCGCGAGCTGGGGCAGCGGGCGGATCGGCGTTTGGCAGTATCGGATCGTGCTGATCTGGAATCGCGATATCGTGCCCTTCCTTTTCGGCGGCGGCGTCAACGCCGACTTCATCTGGACACCCGAATGGTCGTTCGCCGATGAGGGCATGAGCGCGCACAACGACTATCTGCACATCATCATGGACCATGGCATCGTCGGCCTGATTGCGATCGCCACAATGATTGCCGGCCTGTGGAGCCGAGTCTTTGTCGAAGGACGCGCGGTGCTCATCGCCATGCTGATCAATTCGTTCTTCTCGAACGGCTTCTTTCAATCGCCGCTGCTCGCCATGCTGCTGGCGCTCGTGCTGTCGGTTTCGATGCTCGCGACACTCAATCCAGTGGTCGTCGAGCCGAGCCACCCGGCCCCGCCGGACTGAACAAACTTCCGGGAGCACACTTCCCGTAACTGCGTTGCTCCTTAACAACGGAACGGCCCGGGCCACCCATAACGGCCCGGGCGTTCGCTTGGTTGTGCTGCGTCCGTGTCAGCCAAAGGCCTCGCTTGGAGACATGTCCGCCGTAACGGTGACGCCGGCGCGTTTGGCATGCTCGACGTAGTTCTTGATGTTGCGATCGTAGTTCGCCTTGGCTCGATCGTAATCCGCCGACCCAGGCTTCGTGCGAGACATCGTCTGCTTGCTCGTCATCGACCAGTCGTAAAAGCGGACTGCCTTGGCCCAGTTGGCCGCCGCCGCCGTCCCGGCTTTCGGCTTGGAATTGCCCGAAGTGCCGGCTGACTGGCTGGCGCTCGGCTTGGAATCCTTTGCCGCCACAGCTCCGGGAGCGTTCGCGCTCGCCTGCTGAGTGCTCGCCTTGCTCTGAGGTGTACTCGCCGTTGCCGCATTGCCTTCGAAGGCCTTGTTTGGCGGAATGTCGGCCGTAACGGTGACGCCGGCGCGGTTGGCATGCACGACGTAGTTCGTTATGTTGCGATCGTAATTCGCCTTGGCCCGATTGTAATCCGCCGATCCGGGCTTGGTACGATCCATCGTCTGCTTGCTCATCATGGCCCAGTCGTAGAATCGGACCGCCTTGGCCCAGTCGGCCGCCGCCGCCGTCCCGGCTTTCGGCTTGGAATTGCCCGAAGCGCCGGCTGACTGGCTGGCGCTCGGCTTGGAATCCTTTGCCGCCACAGCGCCGGGAGCGTTGGCGCTCGCCTGCTGAGTGCTCGCCTTGCTCTGAGGTGCGCTCACCGTTGCCCCATTGCCGTCGACTGCACAGTTCGGCGCGAGCGCGCTGCCCCCACCGGCGACCGGGCTGCCGAGCACGTCGTTGTTCAGGACCATCCGGATATGACGATAGATCTTGGGAAT
>JACKIN010000016.1 GCA_020638495.1 Geminicoccaceae bacterium
TGAGGATGCCGATCACCGCGGTGGCCCCGCCCATGAAGAGGACGACGAGGGCGCCCCACCAGGGCGGCTCGCCCAAAAGGTCGAGGACGAGGCGCAAAAAGCCGTAGATCGCGACCTTGGTCATGACCCCGCTCATCAAGGCCGAGACGTGGCTGGGGGCGGCCGGGTGGGCCAGCGGCAGCCAGACATGGAGCGGCACGAGGCCGGCCTTGGAGCCGGCGCCGAAGAGGGCGAGGAGGAGCACGAGGGTGGCGGTCAGCGGGGCCGGTGTCGCATCGCGGATCTCGGCGAAGCCATAGGCGCCGGTGGCCCCGGCGAGGAGGCCGAAGGCGAGGAGGAGGGCCACGGTCCCGGCGCTGGCCATGGCGAGATAGACGTAGCCCGCCCGGCGATTGTCGGCGACGCGGTGCTGCGTGAGCACGAGCGCCCATGAGGCGAGCGACATGACCTCCCAGGCGAGGAGGAAGGTGAAGGCGTCGTCGGCGAGCAGGACGAGCGTCATGCCGGCGAGGAAGAGGGGGTAGAACGGCAGGACGCGCTCGGGGGCCGCCTCGTGCCGGCCGTAGCCCTGGCCGTAGAGGCTGGCGAAGGCGCCGCCCGCGCCGAGGAGGGCGAGGAAGAAGGCAGCGAGGGCGTCGATGCGGAAGCGGGCGCCGATCCAGGGCAGGCCGAGCGGCAGGACGAGCGCCGAGCCGCTGCCGGTGAGGAGGGCCGCAAGGGCGATGACGAGGATGGCGGTCATCAGGGCGAGGCACGCCCCGTAGACGATGTCGTGGATGCGCTTGTGGCCGGCCCGCGCCACGGCCAGTGCCGCCGTGGCGAGGAGGAGGGCGGTGGCAATGAGGACGAGGCTCGTCGTCATGGCGCCTGGTCGTCCGCCGGAGGTGCGGCCTTCAGCCTGACGCCGCGCCCGCCGTCGGGCCCGTCCGCGATCAGGGCGACGCCGGCGACCTCGAGCGCCTCGATCAGCTTCATCAGCGAATCCACATTGCCGCGCACCACGCCGTCGCTCTTCTCCATGCGCTGGATGGTCGGCACCGAGAGCCCGGCGAGCTCCGCCAGGGTGCGCTGGTCGATCCCGAGCAAAGCGCGCGCGGCGCGGAGCTGGCCGGCCGTCATCATGGGCGAGCGTCCGCCTGTGAGCTGCCACGCATCATGCAAGATCGATAGAACGGCCTTCTTGATGCATCAAGCATCAAATCTGGACGCTGGGCGCGGCGCGGAATTCGGCCCGGACCGGCCCTTGCGGCCGTGCTAGGAAGGGGTGACGTCACCGAACCGAGGAAGCGCTGCCATGCCGAGCCAGAACGCCAGGGTCCTTCGCCACATCGTGCTCTTCGCCTTCAAGCCCGAGGCGACACCGCCGGAGATCGCCTCGGTCGAGGCGGCGTTCGCGGCCCTGCCGGGGCAGATCCCCGAGATCATCGATTTCGAGTGGGGCACCGATGTCAGCATCGAGGGCCGGGCGCAGGGCTTCACCCACTGCTTTCTCGTGACCTTCGCCGACGAGGCCGGCCGCGAGGCCTACCTGCCGCATCCGGCCCACCAGGCGTTCGTGGCGCTGGTCGGCCAGCACCGCGAGAAGGTGCTCGTGATCGACTACTGGGCGCGCTCGACCGCGGGCTGAGCCGGGCGGGCAGCGCTCGTTCAGGCGACCGCACCACCGGCGGCGGTGCGCTCGAGGATGCGGCGCTGGACGGCGAGGAGATGCTCGCGCATCGCCTGCTCGGCGGCGGCACCGTCGCGGGCGGCGATGGCCGCGGCGACCCGCTGGTGCTCGCCGTCGCGCTCGCGGATGCGCCTGGGGCAGGAGGTGTCGGAGCCGGCGACGCGTATTCGCTGGTCGGTGCCGATGCGCCGGAGCAGGGCGTAGATCTCGCCGGCGAGCGTGTTGCGCGAGGCCTGCGCCACGGCACGGTGGAAGGCGATGTCGGTGGCGGCCGCCGGGCTGCCGGGGGGTGTGGTGGCGAGCTTCACGACGCGGGCGATCTCGAGCGACGACGCGCGCAGCGCGGTGAGCCGTGCCAGGGTCGGCTCGATGATCAGCCGCAGCTCCATGAGCTCGAGCGGGTTGGCGAGCCGTGCCAGGAACTCACTGCCCTCGACCTGGGTGGCGCCGACCGGCCGTCTGCCGGTGCGGGCCGGCGGCAGCCGACCCTCGGCGCGGAGCCGGGCGAGGGCGGTGCGCAGGCGGTGGCGGGTGACGGCGAGCTCGTCGCGGAGCTGGCGCTCCGGCGGCAGCTCGCCCGCCTCACGGTAGCGCTCGAGGATCGCCGCCATCATGCGCTCGAGACCGGCCGGCTCGCCGGGCAGCGTTCCCGGCAGGTCCATGGACGCCACATCGACGTCGCTCGCCGGCACCCCTGGCGCCATGATCGTTTCGGTCGTCATGCCGTCAGAATAGGCAGGTGCACGACCATTGACAACCACACTCGGCTAATGGTTGCCTGACCCGTGCCCGTTGTGGCAGCGTTGCATGGCCATGAAGCGGCAAGCCGGGCCAGAAAGCGGCGAGCCAGGAAGGAAGCGGTCGGGTGGCCACGAGCGAGTTCGACTATGTCATCGTCGGGGCCGGCTCCGCCGGCTGCGTGCTCGCCAATCGCCTGACCGCCTGCGGCCGGCACCGGGTGCTGCTGCTCGAGGCGGGGGGCTGGGATCGGCATCCCTGGATCCACATCCCGCTCGGCTGGGGCAAGATCCTGCAGAAGCGGCTCTTCGACTGGGGCTATTTCTGCGAGTCCGAGGCCAGCGTCGACGGGCGGGCGGTGGAATGCGCGCGCGGCCGGGTGGTCGGCGGCTGCTCGTCGACCAATGCCATGGCGCATGTCCGGGGCAACCGCGCGGACTACGACCGCTGGGCCGCGACGGGCCTGCCCGACTGGTCCTACGATGCGGTGCTGCCATACTTCAAGAAGCAGGAAAGCTGGGCCGGCGGGGCGGATGCCTGGCGCGGCGGCGACGGGCCGATCGGGGTGCGGCCCTGCCGCTATCAGGACGAGCTGGTGAAGGCCTTCGCGGCGGCGGGCCGGGAGGCGGGCCATGGCTGGACCGACGACTACAACGGCGCCGATCAGCTCGGCTTTTCGCGGCTGCAGATGACCATCAAAGGCGGGCTGCGCTGCAGTGCCGCCACCGGCTATCTCCGTCCGGTCCTGCAGCGGCCGAACCTCACGGTCGTGACGGGCGCCCATGTGCAGAAGCTCGAGCTTTCCGGCAAACGCGCCACCGGCGTCGGTTATCGCGTGGGCGAGATCGGCCACACCGCGCGGGCGGCGCGCGAGGTGCTGCTCGCCGCCGGGGCCATCAACAGCCCGCAACTGCTCCAGCTCTCCGGCATCGGTGATCCCGCAGCGCTGTCCGCCTTGGGCATTCCCGTGCACACGGCGCTCAACGGCGTCGGGCGGAACCTTCAGGACCACGTCTCGGCCGTGCTGATGTACCGGCGGAAGTCGCCCGGGCCGTTCCAGCACATGATGCGGGCGGACCGGATCGTGCCGGACCTGATCCGCACCCGGCTCGGCGGCGACGGCTTCTCGGGCGACGTGCCGGGCGGCACGGTGGCGTTTCTCCGAAGCTCGCTGGCGGAGAGCCCCGCTCCCGACCTGCAGCTCCTCTTCACGGCGGCACCGCTCGCCGCTTGGCCCTGGCTCGAGCCCTTCAAGCGGCCCTTTCCGGACGGCTTCGTCATGCGCATCGTGCTGGTGCGGCCGTCGAGCCGGGGGGCGGTCTCCTTGCGCTCGGCGGACCCCGGGGCGGCGCCGGTGATCCGGCAGAATTTTCTTTCCGAGGCGCGGGAGTGGCGGATCCTGAGGGAAGGCATCGGCATGGCCCGCGACCTGGCCGGGCGCGCGGCGCTTCGCCCGTTTGTCGAGGCGGAGATCGCACCGGGGGCGGGCAAGACCAGCGAGGCGGCGCTCGACGCGCATATCCGCGCCACCTCGATCACCGTGCACCATCCGGGCGGCACCTGCCGGATGGGGCCGTCGCCGGAGGCCGGGGCGGTGGTCGACGGGGAGCTGCGCCTGCACGGCGTCGAGGGGCTTCGCGTGGTCGACGCCTCGGTCATGCCGGACCTGCCGTCGGGCAACATCAACGCCGCGGTGATGATGATCGCCGAGGCCGCTGCCGAGCGGATTCTCGCATCCGCCGCTGCCTGATCCCGCCACCTGATTCGGGGTGCCGCTGCCGCCGACGAATTCACTTGCAACCAAATCGGCCTTGCTGAACAGTCGTGGTTGCCTTGCCAATCGGAGGGAGCGCGAAGAATATGGTTGATGCAGCCGCGGCCGTCCACAATCGCGCCAACGCGCTCGAGGACCTCTATGACGAGATCCACGAGCGCAGCATGTTCCCCTTCTGGGCCACCTCGGAAGGCGTCGAGCATGACGAGATCAAGCAGCTCATGGCGACGCAGAAGGCGATTCCGCATCTCTGGCGCTGGCGGGAGGACATCCTGCCGCTGCTCGAGCGCGCCGCCGAGCTGATCACCATGAACGACAGCGAGCGCCGCTCGCTGATCCTGATCAATCCCGGCCTGGCGCCACGACGGGCAACCGTTTCGACCATGTACACGGCCTATCGGTTGAACGATGCCGACGAGATCATGCCGCCGCACAAGCATTCGCCCAATGCCATCCGCCTCGGCCTGACGGGCACCGGCAACTTCACCGGGGTCGAGGGCGAGAACGTCGTCTTCGGGCCGGGCGACATGGTGCTGACCCCGAACGACGCCTGGCACAACCATGGCACCGTCGGCCACCAGCAGGCGACCAACCTCTCGGTGCTCGACCTGCCGCTCGTCGAGACGCTGAACGCCATCCACTTCGACCACGACTACATGGAGGAGGAGGGCGGCAAGCTCGTGAAGAAGAAGGAGCAGTCGGCCCGCTATCCGGCCGACTATTCGCAGGCCGTCTACGGCAAGGGCGGGATGGTGCCGCGCTTCGTCGACCAGCACCGGGGGGGCGGGCTCTCCTCGCCCATGTACGTCTATCGCTGGGCGGCGATGGAGGAGATCCTGCAGAAGCACAAGGACTGGGACGGCGACCCGCACGAGGCCCTGATGGTCGAGTACACCGACCCCTTCCGCGGCGGCCCGGTCTTCAAGACCATGACCTTCTTCATGCAGATGCTCAGGCCCGGCGAGAAGACCCTGGCCCTGAAGCAGACCGCGAGCCTGCTGGTCTCGCCCTTCCGGGGCGAGGGGGCCTCGATCGTCGACGGCCAGCGGGTGGACTGGGACCAGTTCGACACGCTGGCGGTGCCGGGCGGCTCCTGGTGCAGCCACGAGAACACCTCGGCGACCGAGCCGCTCTATCTTTTCGTCGCCAGCGACGAGCCGGTGCTCAAGGCGCTCTCGCTCTACAAGAAGTGGGGCAGGACGCCCGACGGCGACGTGGCCCGGCTGGCCTGAGCGGGCGAGGGGAATGGCCCGGAGCCGCAACACCGAGCTTCTCTCGCATATCGACTGTCCCGGCGGCGGGCAGGTCTGGGTCGACGGCACCACGCTCTATGTCGGCCACATGCGGGCACCGACGGGCACCTCGGTCTATGACGTGTCGGACCCGAAGAGCCCGCGCCAGATCGCCCGGCTCGACCTGCCGCCCGGCTGGCACTCGCACAAGGTGCGCGTCGCCAATGGCCTGATGCTGGTCAACCACGAGCGCCAGGGCCAGGCGGGCGATCCGGCCTTCGGCGGCGGGCTCGCCGTCTACGACGTGAGCCGGCCGGCCGAGCCGCGTCTGCTCAGCAAGTGGTCAGGCGGCGGACGGGGCGTGCACCGCTTCGATTTCGACGGTCGCCATGCCTACATCTCGCCGACGGTCGAGGGCTATATCGGCAATATCGTCGTCATCCTCGACCTCGCCGACCCCGCGAACCCAAAGGAGGTCGGCCGCTGGTGGGTCGAGGGGCAGTGGCAGGCCGGCGGCGAGGAGTATCCCTGGGGCGAATGGCCCCAGCCGCGCTGCCACCATCCGCTCAGGCAGGGCGACCGGCTCTATGTCAGCTACTGGCATCACGGGCTCTTCATCCTGGACATCAGCGAGCTGTCGAGCCCGAAGCTGGTCTCGGCGGTGAACACGAGCCCGGTCTTTCCGCACCCGACCCATACCTGCCTGCCGATCCCGGAGACGCTGAAGGGCCGGCGGGTCATGGTGGTGGCCGACGAGGACGTGGCCAAGCTCTGGCCCGCCGCCCCGGCCTTCACCTGGATCTACGACATCACCGAGGAGCGGCTGCCGACACCCATCGCCACCTTCCAGGTCGAGGGGCCGGAATTCGACGGCTCGCCGCAGGAGCCCATGACCGGCTGCCACCAGCCGTCCGAGCGCTTCGCCGGCACGGTGATCCCGTTCGCCTGGTTCGCGCAGGGGCTCCGGCTGGTCGACATCAGGGACCCCTTCCGGCCGGTCGAGGTCGGCCACTTCCTGCCGGACGTGCCGCCGGGCGCGGACCGGCCCTCCTCCAACGACGTCACCATCGACGAGCGCGGCCTCGTCTATCTCGTCGACCGCATCCACGGGGTCGACATCATCGAAACCACCGCCTTTTGAGCCTTCGGAGGAATGCATGACCGACAAGGTCGGCCGATCGGACAGGCACTACGCCATCGGCAAGAAGAACCCGAACCTGCCGTTCCACCCGGCCGTGCGCGCCGGCGACTTCATCTTCGTCTCGGGCCAGGTCTCGAAGGACGAGAACGGCACCATGCTCACCGGCGACATCGAAACCGAGACGGCCGGCACCATCCGCGCCATCGAGCGCATCCTGGCCGAGGAGGGGGCGACGCTGAAGGACGTCGTCCGGGTCTGCACCTATCTCGAGGATACCCGCGATTTCGGCCGCTACAACAAGGTCTTCGGCCAGATGTTCGAGGGGGCGGTGCTGGCCCGCACCACGGTCGAGGCGCGGGCGGTGATCGCCACGCGCATCGAGATGGACGCCGTCGCCTACAAGCCGCTCGGCGACTGAGCGGTTCCGGATTTCTGTTTTTCTGCGGCGCCGGCCATCGGTGCTGCAAGCCAAGAGGTAGCACGATGATCAGATTGCTCGGCCGGGCCACGTCCGGCAACGTCCAGAAGATCCTCTTCATGCTGGAAGAGCTGGGCATTCCCTACGAGCGCGAGGATTTCGGCCGGCAGTTCGGCAATACCGCCACCGCCGAGTATCTCGCCATGAACCCGGCCGGCAAGGTGCCCACACTGGTCGACGGCGAGGTGGTGGTCTGGGAATCGAACACGATCCTGCGCTATCTGGCCGCCACCCAGGGAAAGGATCTCGCCGGCGGCACGCCGGCCGAGGCGAGCGTGGTCGAGCGCTGGATGGACTTCCTGCTCGCCGCCATCAACCCGGGCTACATGGCCGCCTTCAAGGGCTCGAAGCTGCCGCCGGCCGAGCGTGCTGCCGGCTATGACGAGCAGGTGAAGGATCTCGTCGCCAATCTCGCCGTGCTCGACCGGCACGTCTCCGGCAAGAAGTTTTTCGCGCTCGGCAAGCTGACCGTCGCCGACATCGCGCTCGCCCCCATCGTCAAGCGCTGCCTCGATTTCCCGCTCGACCGGCCGAGCTTCGTCGGGCTCGAGGCCTGGATGGCCGGCATCGCCGAAAGACCGGCCTTCAAGACCGCCACCGGCGGCTGAGCCGTGGCGAGCCCCGCCCCGGCCATCCGGAAGGTCGCCGTCATCGGCCTCGGCTCCATGGGGCCGGGCATGATGGCGCGGCTCGCCCGGGGCGGGCTCGAGGTCAGCGGCTTCGACATCGCCGAGGCGGCGCGCGAGCGGGCGACGGGCTTGCTGTCCCGTGCTGCCGCCGTGCTCGATGCGCTGGCCATCGCCCCGCCGACGGCGGGCGAGGGGGCGATCCGCATCGAGGGGAGCCTCGAGGAGACGGTGGCCGGTGCGGATCTGGTCATCGAGAACGTGCCGGAGAAGATCGAGACCAAGGCGGCCCTCTATCGTCAGGTCGAGCCGCTGATCGATCAGGCCGCCATCCTTGCCACGGACACCTCGGGCATCCCGATCACCAGCCTGCAGGCGCATGTGGCGCACCCCAGGCGCTTCGTCGGCATGCACTGGTCCAACCCGCCGCACATCATCCCGATGATCGAGGTGATCGGCGGTGCCGCCACCGCACCCGGGACGGTCGCGGCCGTGCGCGGTCTGATCCACGGGCTCGGCTTGCTGCCGGTGGTCATCAAGAAGGACGTGCCGGGCTTCGTCGAGAACCGGGTGCTCTATGCGCTGCTGCGCGAATGCGTCGACCTGGTCGAGGGCGGGGTGATCGATGCCGAGGGCCTGGACACGGTGGTGCGCTGGGGCATCGGCATGAAGCTCGCGGTGGTCGGGCCGATGCGGCTGCTCGATATGGCCGGGCTCGACATCTACGAGGCGGTCTCGTCCTTCCTCAACAAGGAGCTCGCCGACCGCGCCGACGTCTCGCCGCTGGTGACGGCCGCCACCGCCAGGGGCCGGCTCGGCATGAAGACGGGCGGCGGGCTCTTCGACTACACCAGGGAGGAGCTGGAACGCCTGCCGGCCGAGCGGGCGCGGGCGCTGGTCGCCGTGCGCCGCGTGCTCGAAAGCGGCGGCGGATGACGACCGCCGTCGAGCGGCGCCTCGCCACGGGGCCGGGCGGAAGAGCTAGCGGCGCACGTCGTTGCAGGCGAGCCGGCCGCCGGCCATCCGGCAGTCCAGCTCGATGCCGACTGGCGCTGCGCCGGGGTTGCGGGTGAGCGGGATGGGGCTGCGCGTCTGCCAGCTCCGGCCCGCGAGCCCGCACCAGAGGGCCTCGATGGGCATGGCCTCGCCCTGCTCGTTCAGGATCAGCACGGCACCGCTATCGGGATCGTGCCAGAGCTCGGCCACCACGCGCTCGCCGGCTTCGGCCGTGCCGAGCTCGATCGAGAACCAGTGCGCCAGGGTGGCAGCACAGGTGATCGCTTCGGTGGCGAGATTGCGGACGCTGAATGCCAGCGGCACCAGCTCGCTGCCGGCGGCGGGCATCGCGGGCAGGAGTGCCAGAAGGCAGCAGAGCACGGCGCTTCGGCAGGATGACCAACGAGAAAACGGCAACGGAAAGGAGAGGGACATGATCAAGCGTCTGATGCAGGGGGCGGCTCTCGGGCTCGCCTTGGCGACCTTCGGTGCTGTCGTGGCGAACGCCGTGCAAGTCAATGCGATCGCCATCCTGGTGCCCGAGGAAGGCACGGATTACGGCTGGAACCAGCAGGGGGTGGATGCCGCCGTCGCCGCGGCCAATGCCACCGGGGTCGAGGTGATCACCGCCGAGGGCCTGGGCTACGGCGACATCCGCCCGACCCTCCGTGAGCTGGCGGAGGAGGGGGCGAGCCTGATGATCGCCCATGCCAGCGGCTACAACACCGCGGCACCGGAGATCGCCCAGGAGACCGGTGTTCCGGTCGCCATCGTCGACAGCCCCGACGCGCTGGTCCCCGGCCTCGTCGCCGACTACACGCTCTCCGGCCACGAGGGCGCCTATCTCGCCGGTGTGATGGCCGCCACCATGACCCGCACCGGCACGGTCGGCATCGTCGTCTCTGGCGAGCCGCCGTCCTGGAACGCGCAGTCGGCCGGCTTCGCCCAGGGCGTGCAGGCGACCAACCCGGACGTCAAGATCGTCTATGCCGTGATCGGCCCGGCCGCCTATGCGGACGCCGCCGGCGGCAACCGCGTCACCGCGGCGGTGATCGCGGCGGGAGCCGACATCGTCTTCGGCCAGGGCAACGGCTCGAGCTTCGGCATGCTGCAGGCGATCGAGACCACGCCGGCGACCGATGGCGGCAAGGTGCTGTTCATCGACGTGATCGGCGACAAGAGCTCGATCGACAAGGGCTACCTCCTCACCTCGGTGCTCTGGGACATGACCCCGGTCTACACGGCGATGATCGAGGATCTGGAGAACGACACGTTCGGCACCAAGAGCTACGCCATCGGCCTCGCCGACGACAGCGTGCGGCTCCTGCAGACCGACAACATCCCGGCCGATGTCTGGGAGCAGGTGATGGCGGTGCGCCAGGAGCTGGTCGACGGCACGCTGGTGCTGGAGCCCGTCTTCGACGCCGAGGGCGTGCGCGCGCTGGTCACCTCGGTGGCCGAGTGATCTGAGGCCCGGGACGGATGGTGGCCGCGCCGTCCGTCCCGCTCGGCACGATGCAGGCCGCTGCGACACCAGCCCGCCCGGTCCCGGCCACTTCACCCGTGGTCGAGCTCCTCGGCGTCACCAAGCGCTTTCCTGGCGTGCTCGCCGTCGATCATGTCGATCTCGCGCTTCTGCCCGGCGAGGTGCACGCGCTGCTCGGCGAGAACGGGGCCGGCAAGTCGACGCTCGTCGCCATGCTCTCCGGGCTCGTCGAGCCCGATGCCGGGAGGATCCGGGTCGCCGGCGAGGAGCGGCGCATCGCCTCGCCCAGGGCCGCCCTGCAGCAGGGGATCAGCACCGTCTTCCAGCATGTCATGCTGGTGCCGACGCTCACCGTTCTGGAGAACCTCGTCCTCGGCATGAGCTGGTGGCGCCGCCCCGACCGGGCCGAGCTGGAGCAACGTCTCGCCGGGATCCGAAGCGCGTTCGGCATAGCACTCGATCTCGACCAGACGACCGGCGAGCTCTCGCTCGGCGAGCAGCAGCAGATCGAGATCGTCCGGGCACTGCTGCGCCGGAGCCGGGTCCTGATCCTCGACGAGGCGACCTCGATGCTGACGCCACAGGGTGCGGACGAGCTCGGTGCGCTCATGCGCCGGCTGGTCAAAAGCGGCCTCGCCGTCGTCTTCATCACCCACAAGCTCGACGAGGCCTGCCGCTTCGGCGACCGCATCACCGTGCTCAGGCTCGGCCGCAAGGTCGGCGAGCTGGCGCCCGAGGGGCTCGCCGCCATGGACCAGGCGGCGGCCGTCGAGGAGGTCGTGGGCCTCATGTTCGGCGACCGCAGCATCGCCGAGGCCCGCGCGCCCCGGCTCCGCAAGGCGGAGGGGTCCCCGGTCCTCAGCGTACGCGGGCTCACGGTCACAGGGGCAACGCGGCTCGCCCGGGCGGACGACGTCTCCTTCGAGCTCCGGCCGGGCGAGATCCTGGGCATCGCCGGGATCGACGGCAACGGCCAGAAGCAGCTCGCCGAGGCCTTGGCCGGCCAGCGGACCGCGGCGGCCGGCTCCATCGTCCTCGACGGCCGGGACATCACCCGGGCGGGCGTGGCCGAGCGCCGCCGCCTCGGGCTCCGCTACCTCACCGACGACCGGATCGGCGAGGGGGCGGTTGGAGGCTTTCCGGTCGCCACCAATGCGGTGCTGAAGGAAATCGGGGCACCGCCTTTCTGGTCTGGCGGCCCCTTTTTGCTCGGCGGCATCGAGCGGCCGGGGCGCATCGCCGCCCACGCGCGCGAGCTGATCGACCGCTACGACGTGCGCACGCCCGACGAGGCCACGCCCATCGGCCGGCTCTCCGGCGGCAACATCCAGAAGGTGCTGCTCGCCCGCGAGCTCTCCGGCGACGCCCGGGTCGTCGTCTTCAACAAGCCGACCCATGGTCTCGACGTGCAGAACATCATGGCGTCGCGCAACCGCATCGCCGCCATCGCCGACGCGGGCCTCGCCGTGCTTTTGATCTCCACCGACCTCGAGGAGCTGCTCGACGTCGCCGACCGCATCGCCGTCATGGCCGCCGGCCGGCTCACCGGCATCGTCGCCAATGACGAGGGTGCGCGGGCGAGGATCGGGGCGCTGATGATCGGCCGTGCGGCATGAGCGCCAGCCTCGAGACCACGCTCGATGAAGGCGGGGCCGACACGTCCGGGCCGCGCCGGGCGCTTGCCCATCTGGCGCTGGTGACGCTCGGGCCGATCCTCGCCGCCCTCGTGCTCTCGGGCCTCGTGCTCCTCGCCCTCGGCGTCGATCCCTTCGCCTATTACGGCTATGTCGCCCAGCGCGGGCTCTTCTCCTGGCTCGGGCTGCAGCAGACCCTGACCCGCATGGCGCCGCTCCTCTGCCTCGCGGCGGCGCTGATCGTGGCCTTTCGCGCCGGCATCTGGAATCTCGGCATCGACGGCCAGTTCCTGCTGGGGGCGGTGACCTCGGCTGCTCTGGCACCCTTCCTGATCACCGTCCTGCCGGCCGGGGCGGTGCTTCTCGTGGCTGCCGCCGGTGCTGCCCTGGTGGGTGCTCTCTGGTCGCTGCTGCCGGCCCTGCTGCGGGCCTACCAGCAGGTCAACGAGATCATCACCACGCTGATGATGACCTTCCTCGGCGTCTCCTTCGCCAACCTTCTGGTCAAGCTGGTCTTCCTCGACCCCGGCACCACCGTGCCGCAGACCCGCACCCTGCCGGTGGCCGACCGGCTGCCGACGCTCTTCGGCACGACCATCTCGGGCGGGCTGGTGCTCGGGCTCGTGGCGGTCGTCGTCGTCCACCTCGTGATGACCCGCACAGCCTTCGGCCTGAAGCTGCGGACGGTTGGCGAGAGCCCGCTCGCCGCCCGCCATGCCGGGCTCGACGTGCCGCTTTTGACGGTCGCCGTCTTCGCCATCTCGGCCGGCTTCGCCGGGCTCGCCGGGGGCATCGAGATCCTGGGCGTGCACGGCAATCTCCAGGCCGGCTGGAACCCGGCCTACGGGCTTGCGGTGATCCCGCTCGTCTTCCTCGCCCGCTTCAACGGCTTCGCCGCCATCGTCTTCGTCTTCTTCTATTCGGCGCTGATGATCGGCGGCGAGAGCGCCGCCCGGCGGATCGGGGTGCCGCATTACTTCACCCTCGTCCTCGTCGCCAACCTGCTCATCCTCCTGGCGCTGGCAGAGTATCTCGACCACCGCCGGCGGCGGGCGGGCTGATGGAAGCACTCCTGACCGCGGCCTTCCTCACGGCCCTCCTCGCCGGGGCCGTCGCCGCCGGCGTGCCGCTGCTGCTTGCCGGACTCGGCGAGCAGATGTCGGAGAAGGCGGGGGTGCTCAATATCGGCATCGAGGGCATGATGCTGATGGGCGCCTATCTGGGCTTTCTCGTCGCCTTCGAGAGCGGCAACGGGGCGCTCGGCTTCGTCGCCGGGATGGCCGGCGGGATGGCGGTGGCGTTCGTCATGGCGATCCTCTGTGTCGGGCTCGCGCTCAACCAGATCGTCATCGGCATCGGCCTGACGCTCGGCGTCGAGGGGCTCACCGCGCTCCTCCACCACTTCCAGTTCAGCACGACCTATCCGCGCCTGCCGGCGGCCTGGCGCATGCCGGTGCCGGGCCTCGTCGAGCTGCCGGTCATCGGCCCCGCCCTCTTCGACCGGCACCCGCTCGTCTACCTCGCCTTCCTGCTCGTGCCGCTCCTGGCCTGGCTCTACCGGCGGACGGCGCTCGGCCTGACCTTGCGGGCCGCCGGCGAGAAGCCGGCCGCTCTCGATGTCGCCGGCATCGACGTCGCTACCGTACGCTTTCTCGCCGTGCTCTTCACCGGGGCCATGGCCGGGCTCGGCGGCGCCTTCATGGCCAATGTCGCGGCCGGCATCTTCATCCCCTTCATGACCGGCGGGGCCGGGTTCATCGGCATCGTGCTCGCCATGCTGGCGCGCGGCCGCCCGGCCTGGGTGCTGATCGGGGCGGTCGTCTTCGGCGGTGCCCTGTCGCTGACCACGGCGCTCCAGGTCGCCGGGCTCAACGTGCCGACCGACCTCATCCAGATGCTGCCCTTCGCCGCCGTGATGGCGGTGCTCGTCCTCTACGGCCGCAAGGCCCGCCTGCCGGCCGCCCTGGGCCTGCCCTATGTTCGCGGTGCCAGATAGCGGAGGAGCTCACCCGATGACCGAAGCCAAGGCCTGCCTGCTCGACGGCTACCATGTCTTCTGGAACGAGGGCCCCGGCGGCGACGCCAGCTACACGAGGAAGAGGCTCGAGCTGCTCTGCCAGGCGAGCTTCCCCATCGATCCCGCGGCCGGCGCTGGCTCGTTGTGGAAGCTGAAGAAGATCGCCGAGGAGACGGGGGCGGAGCTCAGGTTCGGCCACGACATGGAGCAGTTCGAGACCTACAAGAAGGCGCCCCGGTTCTAGGGCTGAAGGGGAGGCGGTCATGCGCTACGCCACGACGAGACGGCCGGTCCTGACCCTGACCACGGGCCCGGTCGATGCCTATCCCGAGGTGCTGCAGGCGCTCGCCACCACCGTGCTCTACGACTTCGACCCGGCCTTCCTCGCCCATTACGAGAAGGTGGCGAGGAAGGCGCAGCGGGCGATGGGCACAGGCGGCGTGCCGACCATCCTGCACGGCGAGCCGGTGCTGGCGCTGGAGGCCGCGGCCGCGTCCTTGATCGCCGCCAGGGATACCGTCCTCAACCTCGTGTCGGGCGTCTACGGCAAGGGCTTCGGCCACTGGGCGAAGCGCTGGTGCAGGGAGCTCGTCGAGATCACGGTCCCGTACGATGACGTCATCGACCCCGAAGCGGTGGCGGCCATGTTCCGGGAGCGGCCGGACATCGCCGTGGTTTCTGTCGTCCACCACGAGACGCCTTCCGGCACGATCAATCCGGTCGACGAGATCGGGGCGATCTGCGCGCGGCATGGTGCGCATCTCATCGTCGACGCGGTCTCCTCCTGGGGAGGGATGCCGGCCTCGCCGGATGCCTGCCAGGCCGCCATCTACGTCACCGGCCCGAGCAAGTGCCTGGGCTGCCCGCCCGGCCTCAGCCTGGTGGCCGTGAGCGAGCGGGGCTGGGCCAAGATGGCGGCGAACCCGAAGGCGCCACGGGCCTCGATGCTCAGCATCCTCGACTGGCAGGAGGCCTGGCGCAGCGACCGGCCCTTCCCGTTCACGCCCTCGGTCGCCGAGATCAACGGCCTGGACCGGGCTCTCGACCTCTATCTCGAGGAGGGTCCGGAGGCTGTCTGGGGGCGTCACGCGCTGACCGCGGCCGCCTGCCGCGCGGGGGTGCGGGGGCTCGGCCTCGACATCTGGCCGGCGCGGGACGCGATCGCGTCGCCCACCACCACCGCCGTGAAGGTGCCGGACGGCATCGACGGTGCGGCCCTTCTCGCCACGTCGCGCGAGCGCTACGGTGTCACCTTCTCCGCCGGCCGGGCCGAGACCCTGGGGAAGCTCATCCGCATCGGCCACATGGGCCCGACCGCCCAGCCGATCCACAGCATTGCGGCGGTCGCGGCATTGGGCGCGGCGCTGCAGGCGATGGGCGGCAGGGCCGATATCGGCGGCGGCACGGAAGCTGCGATGGAGATCATCAATGGCGCCTTCTGATCCTTCCCGGGCGGCACGCGAGAAGCTGATGGGCCAGCCGGTCCGCCGCAAGGAGGACCAGCGCTTCGTCACCGGCACCGGCCGCTACGTCGCCGACATCGTGCTGCCGCGCGAGACCGTCGGCGTCGTGGTGCGCAGCGACCATGCGCATGCCGAGCTGCGTGCCGTGCATACCGAAGCCGCCGTCGCCATGCCGGGCGTGCTCGCCGTCTATACCGGCAAGGACCTCGATGCCGCCGGCATCGGCACGCTGCCCTGCGGCTGGATGGTGCAGTCGAGGGACGGCTCGCCCATGGCGCAGCCGCCGCACCCGGTGCTGGCGCTGGGACGGGTCCGCCATGTGGGCGATCCGGTGGCTTTCGTGGTCGCTGAAACCCGGGCCGAGGCGCTGGCCGCCGCCGAGGCCGTGACCGTCGACTACGCGCCTTTGCCCAACGTCACCGATCTCGCGACCGCCGTGACGCCCGAAGCGCCTTTGCTCTGGCCCGAGGCGCCGGGCAATCTCTGCTACGACTGGGAGGTCGGCGATGAAGCTGCCGTCGAGGCCGCCTTTCGCGCAGCGCACCACGTCACGACGGTCGACCTCGTCAACAACCGCATCAACGCCTCGCCCATGGAGACGCGCGGCACGATCGGCGACTGGGACGCGGGAACCGAACGGCTGACGCTCTACACCTCGAACCAGAACCCGCACATCATCCGCCTCCTCATGGCGCTGGCCACGCTCAAGCTCTCCGAGGAGAAGATCCGGGTCGTCTCGCCCGATGTGGGCGGCGGCTTCGGCATGAAGATCTACCACTATGCCGAGGAGGTGCTGGTCGGCTTCGCGGCGATGCGGCTCAGGCGCCCGGTCAAGTGGATCGCCGAGCGGAGCGAGGCCTATCTCAGCGACACCTGGGCCCGCGACCACGTCACCACGGCGTCGCTCGCCCTCGACGCAAACGGCGTCGTCACCGGGCTGCGGGTCGACACGCTCGCCAGCATGGGGGCCTATCTCTCGACCTTCGCCACGGCCATCCCGAGCTTCTTCTACGCCAACCCGCTGCCCGGCCCCTATGCCGTGCGCGCGGTGCATTGCCGGGTCAGGGCGGTCTTCACCAACACCGTGCCGGTCGACGCCTATCGGGGGGCGGGACGGCCCGAGGCGACCTATGTGCTGGAGCGCCTGATGGATGCCGCGGCGCGCGAGACGGGCCTGGACCGGGTGGAGATCCGCCGGCGCAACCTCGTGCCCGCCGACGCCTTCCCCTACAAGACGCCGCTGCTCTGGACCTACGATGTCGGCGATTTCCAGACGCTGCTCGACCGGGCGCTCGAGGTCGCCGACCAGGCCGGCTTCGCTGCCCGGCGGGAGGCCAGCGAGGCGGCTGGCCTCCGCCGCGGCTTCGGCTTCGCCTTCTACATGGAGGCCTGCGGCATGGGGCCGTCGAAGATGCTCAAGGAGCACGGCTGCGCCGCCGGCCAGTACGAGGTGGGCCATGTTCGGGTCAACCCGACCGGCACGGTGACGGTGCTCACCGGCAGCCACACCCACGGCCAGGGCCACGAGACGGTCTATGCGCAGATCGTCGCCGACCGGCTGGGCGTGCCCTTCGAGCGGGTCGAGATCGTCCATGGCGACACCGACCGCGTCGCCTACGGCATCGGCACCTACGGCTCGCGCTCGCTGGCGCTGGGCGGCTCGGCCCTCTTGATGTCGCTCGACAAGGTGGTCGAGAAGGGCCGCAAGATCGCGGCCCACCTGCTCGAGGCCGACGTGGGCGACGTGAGCTTCGCCGATGGCCGCTTCAGCGTCGCCGGCACCGATCTCGAGGTCGACTTCGCCGCGGTTGTGACCGCCGCCTACAATCCCTGGAACTACCCGCTCGACGAGCTCGAGCCCGGGCTCGAGGAGACCAGCTACTTCGACCCGCCGGACTTCACCTTCCCCTATGGCTGCCACTTGTGCGAGGTCGAGGTCGACCCGCTCACCGGCCGGGTGCGCGTCGACCGGTTCACCGCGGTCGACGATTTCGGCCACCAGATCAACCCGATGATCGTGGCGGGCCAGCTCCATGGCGGCGTGGCGCAGGGCATCGGCCAGGCGCTCCTCGAGCTCGGCGTGCACGACGGGGAGACCGGCCAGCTCCTCTCGGGCTCCTTCATGGACTACGCCATGCCGCGGGCCTCGGACGTGCCGTCCGTCGAGGTCGCGTCGCTCGCCATTCCCTGCCGCAACAACCCCTTGGGGGTGAAGGGCTGCGGCGAGGCCGGGGCCATCGCCGGCCCGGCCGCCGTGGTCAGCGCCGTGCTCGACGCGCTCGAGCCATCGGGCGTCACCCGTCTCGACATGCCGCTGACGCCGGAGCGCGTCTGGCGCGGGCTGCGGCAGGCGGCAGCGTTGTGACTCGGCGGACATGACGAGCGGCCGGCCGGACGATCGACGTCGATGCCGGCGCGGTCCGCTGATGCGCCGCGGCGAGAACACTCCTAAAGTCGTGGCAACCACAGAAGGGGGAAAATGGTGATGGGTGCTTCGCGGCGCGAGATCCTGCTTTCGACGACGGCCCTGGCCGGCGTGGCGCTCGTCGCGCGCGGGCGCGGCGCATGGGCCCAGGAGCCCGTGAAAGGTGGCACGCTGATCGTCGCCGCCGACACCGAGCCGCGCAACCTCAACCCGGCCATGGTGGCGTCCAACGGCGTCTTCTACGTGTCGAGCAAGGTGGTCGAGCCGCTCGTCGAGATGGACTACGAGACGGGGCTGCGCCCGGTGCTGGCGACGGAATGGGGGGGCTCCGAGGACGGGCTGACCTACACGGTGAAGCTGCGCGAGGGCGTCACCTTCAGCGACGGCACGCCCTTCACCTCCGAGGATGTCGCGTTCTCGGCGATGCAGGTCTGGAAGCCCTTGCAGAACCTCGGCCGGGTGGTCTTCCCCAACCTCGAGGCGGTCGACACGCCCGACCCGCTCACCGCCGTCTTCACCTTCTCGGTGCCGACGCCGCCGCAGCTCATCGAGAACGCGCTGCCGGCCCTTTCCTCGGTCCTGCCGAAGCATCTCTACGACGGCTCGGACATCGCGGAGAACCCGCTCAACATGGCCCCGGTCGGCACGGGGCCCTTCGTCTTCGCCGAGCACCGGCCGGGCGAGTTCATCCGGCTCGAGCGGAACCCCACCTACTGGGGCGAGGGCCAGCCCTATCTCGATGCCATCCTCTACCGCGTGCTGCCGGATGCCGGGGCGAAGGCGGCGGCCCTGGAGACGGGTGACATCCACCTCACCGCCTTCTCCGCCGTGCCGCTCGCCGAGATGCCGAGGCTCGATGCGCTCGACGACGTCACGGTCGTGGACAAGGGCTACGAGGGCATCACCTACCAGATCACGCTGGAGATCAACCACCGCCGCGCGGAGCTGGCCAACCCGCTGGTCCGGCAGGCCCTTCGCCACGCCATCGATCCCCAGTTCATCGTCGACGTGGTCTTCATGGGCTACGCCACCGCCGCCACCGGCCCGGTGCCGTCGAGCGCTGCCGATTTCTACACGGCCGACGTGGCGACCTACGACTTCGACATCGCCGCCGCCGAGGCGCTGCTCGACGAGGCCGGCTACCCGCGCGGCGCCGACGGCACGCGCTTCTCGCTCAGGCTCCGGCCGGCACCCTGGTTCGAGCAGACCCGGGCGGTCGGCGACTACGTCCGCCAGGCCCTGCAGAAGGTCGGGATCGCGGTGGAGCTGGTCACGGCCGACCCGGGCGGCCACATCGCCGCCGTCTACACCGACCACGACTTCGACCTCGCCATCGGCTCGCCGGTCTATCGCAACGACCCGGCCATCTCGACGACCATCCTCTTCCAGGGCGGCCTGCCGGCCGGCGTGCCGTTCTCGAACCAGTTCGGCTACGACGACCCCGAGATGAACGAGATCATCGCCAAGGGGCTCAGGACCATCGACAGCGCCGAGCGGGTCGCCGTCTACGAGGAATTCCAGCGAAAGGCTGCCGAGGACCTGCCGATCCTCGTGCTGGTCGACTTCACCTTCCTCACCGTGGCGCGCGACGAGGTGCGGAACGTCGCCAACAACCCGCGCTGGGCCACCTCGTCCTGGGCCGACACCTGGCTCCAGCCCTGAGGCTGGCCAGCCTGACAGCAAGCTGATGTCCTGGCGCCGTCTCGGCCGCCGCCTGCTGCAGGCGGTGCCGGTGCTCCTGCTCGTCGCCATCGGCGTCTTCGTCCTGCTCGAGCTCGCCCAGGGTGACGCCGTCGATGCCTATCTCGCCGGCATCGGCGGTGCGGGCGACCTCACGCTCGCCGCCGAGCTGCGCCAGCGCTACGGCCTCGCCGACAGCCTGGGCGCGCGTTTCCTCACCTATGCCACGAGCCTCGCCACCCTCGATCTCGGCTGGTCGATCGCCTTCGCCCGGCCGGTGCTCGACGTCATCCTCGAGCGCCTGCCCAAGACGCTCCTGCTCATGGGCTCGGGCATCCTGCTCGCGGCCCTGCTCGGCATCGGCCTCGGCGCCCTGGCCGCCCTCCGTCGCGGCCGGCCGACGGACACGGTGGTCACGACGGCGGCCCTGGTCCTCAACGCCACGCCCGGCTTCTGGCTCGGCCTGCTCCTGATCATCGTCTTTTCGGTCGAGCTGCGCTGGCTGCCCTTGGGCGGCTTCAGCACGCTCGACAGCCGGGCCACCGGCCTCGCCGCCGTGCTCGACACCGCCCGCCACCTGGTCCTGCCGGCGGCCACGCTGGGGCTCACCTATTTCGCCCTCTATCTCCGCCTGATGCGCGGCGCGATGCTGGCTGCAGCCGAAAGCGGCTGGGTGACCGCGGCCAAGGCCCGGGGCCTGCCCACCCGCCGCATCGTCCTTCGCCACATGGCGCGGCCGGCGCTTCTGCCGGTCGTCACCATGCTCGGCCTGCAGTCCGGCACGATGCTCGGCGGCAGCGTCGTCGTCGAGACGGTCTTCGCGATCCCGGGCCTCGGCAGCCTCGCCTTCGAGGCGGTGAGCCAGCGCGACCTGCCGCTGCTGGCCGGCATCCTGCTCGCCGGGACGGTCCTCGTCGTGCTGGTCAACATCCTGGTCGATATCGTCTATGGCCGGCTCGACCCGCGGGTCGGCGACAACCTCGGCCGGGTGGCGGGCGACTGATGCGCATGGGGTCGCCCTGGAGCGGCCTGATCGGCCCGGCCCTCCTGCTGCTGCTGGTGCTGGCGGCACTGCTCGCGCCACTGCTCGCCCCGGGCGATCCGCTCGACATGGTGGCCCGGCCGCTGACCGCACCCTTCACCGACGCGTGGTTCCCGCTCGGCACGGATCAGCTCGGCCGCGACGTCTGGGCCGGGCTCGTCCACGGCGCCCGGGTCTCGCTCGTCGTCGGGCTGGCTGCCGCCGCCGCCACGCTCGGCGTCGGCATCCTGGCCGGCACCGTCGCGGGCTTTCGGGGCGGCCTCGTCGACGACGGGCTGATGCGCCTGACCGAGGCCTTCCAGACCGTGCCGACCTTCCTCCTGGCGCTGGCGCTGGTCAGCGTGCTCGGGGCCTCGGCCGGCAATGTGGTGCTGGCCATCGCCATCTCGTCCTGGCCGCCGGCGGCCCGCCTCGTGCGCGCCGAGGTGCTGCGCGTGAAGACGCTGGACTATGTCGATGCGGCGCGCATCGCCGGCATGGCGCCCTTGGCCATCGCCTTTGTCGAGGTCCTGCCCGGTGCCCTGCAGCCGGTCGTGGCGCTGGCCGGTATCACCGTGGGCGAAGCCATTTTGGTCGAGAGTGCGCTCGCCTTTCTCGGCCTCGGCGACCCCAATTTGCAGAGCTGGGGCTCGATGGTGGCGAATGGCCGGGCCCTCATCCGCACGGCCCCCTCGCTGGTCATCCTGCCGGGCCTCTGCATCGCCATGGCCGTGCTCGCGGTCAGCCTCACCGGCGACGGCCTGGCCCGCCGCCTCGGCCTCGGCACGCGAAGCTGATGGCGCCGGTCCTCATTCTGGAGCGGCTGACCGTGGCCTTCCCGCTGCCGGATGGCGGCTGGCTCGAGGCCACCCGGGAGGTCGACCTTTCGCTCGAGCGGGGCCGGGTCCTTGCCCTCATCGGCGAGAGCGGCTCCGGCAAGACGACCGTGCTGAACGCCATGGCGGGACTCCTGCCGGCGGAAGCACGGGTCACGGGCAGCCTCGGGCTGGATGGCGGCGGCTCCGATCTCCTCGCGCCCGGTGCGACGCGCGAGGGCGTCGCCGGCCGGCGGATCGGCATGATCTTCCAGAACCCGGGTGCGAGCCTCAACCCGGTGCTGCGGGTCGGCGCCACCGTCGCCGAGGTCGCCGCCGTGCATCAGGGCCTGGGCCGCACCGCCGCCTGGCGGGCCGCCGTCGAGCTTCTCGACCGGGTCGGCATCGACGACCCGGCGCGGCGAGCATCGGACTACCCGCACCGGCTGTCGGGTGGGCAGAAGCAGCGCGTGGCGATCGCCGCCGCCCTTGCCGGGAAGCCGGGCCTGATCCTCGCCGACGAGCCGACCACCGCGCTCGATGCCATGGTCCAGGCGCAGATCCTCGACCTGCTGCTGGCGCTGGTCGACCAGGACGGAGTCGGCCTCGTCCTCGTGACCCACGACCTCGCCGTGGCCGGGGCCGTCGCCGACGAGATCGCCGTCATGTATGCCGGCCGGATCGTCGAGCAGGGGCCCGCGGAGGCCGTGGTCCGCCGCCCGCTCCATCCCTATGCCGTGGCCCTCGCCGGCGCTGCCCTGCCGTTCGGCGGTGTGGCCGCCACTGGCGACGCGCCCTTTCCCGAGCTGCCTCCCGCCGATCCGGCGCTGCCTGTCACTGCTTGCGCCTTCGCGCCGCGCTGCCCGCTCGCCATTGATCGTTGCCGGAGCGTGCGCCCGCCGCTCGAGCCGCAGGACAGGGGCCATGCCGCCGCCTGCTGGCGGGCCGGGGAGGCAGCCCCTTGAGCCGGCTCGAGCTCTCGCGCATCAGCCGCGTCTACCAGAGCGGCGCGGCGCCGATGACGGCCCTCGACGGAGTCAACCTCGTGCTCTCGTCGGGCGAGATCGTCGGCCTCGTCGGCGAGAGCGGGTCCGGCAAGACGACGCTCGCCCGGCTCGCGGTCGGGCTCGACCGGCCGACCGCGGGCATCGTCGCGCTCGACGGCCGGCCCTTGACCGATGCAAGCGGGCGGATGCAGCGGGCCGTTCGCCGGCGCGTGCAGATGGTCTTCCAGGACCCGCTCGCCAGCTTCAACCCGGGCCGCAGCGTCGGCGGCTCGATCGCCCTGCCGCTTCGCCTGCACACCGACCTCGACCGCCGGGATCGGCGATCGCGGGTCGCCGAGCTGATGACCGCCACCGGCCTCGATCCTTCGCTGGCCGGCCGCCTGCCCCGGGCGCTTTCGGGTGGCCAGCTCCAGCGGGCGGCTATCGCCCGGGCGCTCGCCACCGAGCCGGACCTGCTGGTCTGCGACGAGCCGGTGGCCTCGCTCGACGTCTCGGTCCGCGCCCAGGTTCTCAATCTCCTCGTCCGCCTCAAGCGGGAGCGCGGGCTCGGCGTGCTCTTCGTCACCCATGACCTCGGCGTGGTGCAGCGCCTCGCCGATCGCACGGTCGTTCTCTGGCGGGGCAGGGTGGTCGAGGAGGGGCAGGGGGCGGAGCTCTGGCGGAACCCCACCCACCCCTACACGCAGGCCCTGGCGGCGGCGGTGCCGACCGGGCTCGAGCCCTGGCGGGCGCGCCGGCGGTCAGGCCTTGGTGGCGCCGGCCGTCAGCCCGCTCACCATGTAGCGGCGGACGGAGTAATAGAGGGCGGCGGGCGGCAGCGAGTAGATGATCGCGGTCGCCATCAAGAGTGACCAGGGCGCGTCGTCGGTGTTGAGGAAGAAGCCCATGGCGACCGGGATGGTCGCCCGCTCCTCGTTGTGCAGCAGGAGGAAGGCATAGAGATACTCGTTCCAGGCGAGCAGCAGCGCATAGGTGCCGATGGCGATCATCGCCGGCCGCATGAGCGGCAGGTAGACCAGCCAGTAGAGCTGGAGCGGCGTCGCGCCGTCGACCCGGGCCGCCTCGTCGAGCTCGAAGGGGATGGTGTCGCTGTACTGGCGAAAGACCCAGATCGCGTAGGGCGTGGCGAAGGTCGCCATGGCGAAGGTGAGGGCCCAGAGCGTGTTCAGGAGGCCGTAATCCGACATCACCCGGTAGAAGGGGATGGCGACGAAGGCCATGGGGATGAGGTAGGTAAGAAGGGCCGTGTTCGAGACCACATGGCCGTAGCGGGCCTTGAGCCGGCTGATGGCGAAGCTCGCGAGGCTGGCGACGAAGAGGACGATGGCCATGGTGGCGAGCGCCACGAAGAGGCTGTTGCCGAGCTGCCGCCAGAACTCGCGCAGGAAGTAGTGCTCCTGGAAGAGCACGGTCTGGTAGTTCTCGAGCGTCGGCCGCTCCGGCCAGAACTTGCCGGCGAAGGCGTCGGTCAAGGGCGTGATCGAGACGATGGCCATGTGGTAGATCGGCAGGATCGTCCAGATCAGGATGACGACGCCGAGGACGGCCATGAAGCCTTCCTCGAGCACCCGGCGCACCGGATGGGCGACGAGGTCCCAGAGGCCACGCCGCGGCGTGGTGCCCCGCACCCTGGCCTCGCTCCGGGCCGCCATCACTCGACCCTCCCGCCGAGCCGCCTGATCAGGATGAAGACGAGCGGCACCAGGATCGGCAGGGCCGTCATCACGGTGGCGACACCCATGTCGAGTTCCTGCAGGCGGAAGGCGTAGCGCACGCCGAGCGTCGCCAGCACATGGGTGAGCTCGTTCGGCCCGCCGCCGGTCAGGAGGTAGATGCTGTTGAAGTCGCCGAGCGTCCAGATGGTCGAGAGCAGCGTGCTGGTGACGTAGAGATTGCGGATCTGCGGCCAGGTGACGTAGGCGAACATCTGCATGCGGCTGGCGCCGTCGATCCGCGCCGCCTCGTAGTAGTCGGTCGGAATGGCGCTCCGCCCGGCCATCAGGATCAGCGTCCAGAACGGCAGGTACTTCCAGATGTGGACGGCGATTGCGGAGGAGAGCGCCAGCTTGGGATCGACCAGCCAGTAGGGGCCCTCGATCCGGAAGAAGTCCCAGAGCATGCCGTTCAGCATCCCCCACTCGGAGTTCAGCATCCAGCGGAAGGAGAGGATGGTCGGGATCGACGGCACCGCCCAGGGCAGGATGAAGAGGATCGAGAGCCAGCGGATCCAGGGCCGCTGCGACATGAAGTAGGCGGAGAGGATCAGCGCCAGGAAGAGCTTGAGGTTGACGCCGATGCCGAGGAAGGCGGCGGTGTTCCAGACCGTGCGCAGGTAGACCGGGTCGGCCAGCAGCCGCCGATAGCTGTCGGGATCCCGGCCGAGCCAGACGCCGTAGCCGACCGGCCAGACCACGAAGAGGAAGAAGACGGTGATGTAGGGGATGAGCAGGATGGCGCCCCAGGTGAGCTCCGGGGTCCAGGGCGCGGCGTTGCGCTCCGGTGCAACTGCCGCTGCGGTCTTCTCGGCATGTGCCGCCATCCCGCCATCTCCCAGCCACGGCCCGCTGCGACGCGGGCTCGGGAAGCGAGGGGGCGCCGCTCCTGCGGCGCCGCCCCCAGATCAGGCGTCAGCCCTGGAGCGCCGTCTCGACGCGCTCGATCAGCTCGTCCGCCGCATCCTCCGTCGACCAGTCCTCCAGCACGATTCGCCCGACCGCCTTGCCGATGGCGTTCTCGGTCATGATCGGCATGAAGCGGTGGTTGTAGACGAACGGGAACGGGTTCTGGGGCCGCTCCATGTACTGCAGCCGGTGGATCTCCCGGTGCGGATCGGTGCCGTCCTGCCAGAACGGCGTGTCGACCAGCGCGGGCATCACCGGGAACCAGCGGCCGAGCGAGCCCTCGAGATAGGGGCCGATGTTCTCCGGCTCGTACAGGAAGCGCATGAACTCCTTCGCCCCCTCGACGTTCCTGGCCCCCTCGAAGATCACCGCCGTCTTGATCGACGTCATGTAGACGATGGGCTCGCCGCCGGGCTTGTCCGGCCACTCGATGCTGGCGATGTTGGTCGTGTAGTTCTCCGGGTTCTGCGAGTACTGCGAGGCCGGGATCGACATGGACGGGTTGGGCGTCATCAACGTCACCTGGTTGAGGAAGTTGACGTTGTTGTCGCTGTCGATCCAGTTCACCGCACCCGGCGGGTTGCAGCGCTCCCTGACCGGCATGACGTAGCTGTCGAGCGCGTCGATCAGCTGCTGGCGATGGTCGCGGAGAACGGCGTTGCCCTGGTCGTCGATCCATTCGACGTCGAAGGCGTTGGCGAACATCATGAAATGGAAGATGGTGTCCGAGGCCGAGCTCGACATGGGCTGGCCGACGCCATAGAAATTGCGGTTGCCCGTGACCTGCCGGAGCTCGCCCTGCTGGTCGCAGTAATACTGCCAGAACTCGTTCCAGGTGCCGGGAATGTCGTCGACGCTCTGGCCGATCTCCTTCAGCAGGCTGTTCCAGACGTGGATGTGGGCGGTCTGCTGCTGGGTCGGGAAGGCGTAGTAGGACCGCTCGCCGGTCTCGCCGTTGAGCAGGTTCACCGATTCCAGCGCCACCGGCATGAACCGGTCCTTCATCGGCTCCAGCACGTCGCTGACGTCGACCAGCTTGCCCTCGTAGGCCCAGCGCGAGGTGTGCTGCAGGTCGAAGAGGAAGCCGAAGGCGAGATCCGGCACCTCGCCGGCCGAGAGCGCCGCCAGCGCCTTGATCGGCGCGTCCTCGTTGATGAACAGGCTGTAGTCGACATTGATGCCCGTCTCGGCCTCGAACGCCTTGACGATCTCGTCGAACTTGTCGTCCTCCTCCTGGTAGTAGCTCTTGTTCCACCAGATCACGAGGTCCTCGGCCGACGCCGATTGGACGGCGATGCCGGTGAGGAAGGTGCCGGCCAACAGGCCGATAGCCAGTGTTTTCATGCTCTTCGCGCTCCCTGATCCCTGAGTTGAGTCGACTCGTTGAACGGTCGATCGGTCTTCTTGCCTCGCCAAGCCCGCCGAGGGCAGCCGAAGAGTAGGGGCGTCGGCCGGGCTTTGTCAAAACCCGTGAGGCGGGCGCCGCGGCATGCCTTGTCTCGGCATCGGCCGCGTGGCAAGCTCCGCCCCGCACGAAGCGATCGGGCGACTTCGGCCAAGGGGGGGAACGACGATGCACAATCGGCGCGGGATGATCACCGGGGCAATCCTGGCCATGGGCCTGCTGGCGGGCGCACCCGCCCTGGCCGAGGACTACACCGTCGGCTACTCGCAGTTCTGGGGCACCAACCCCTTCCTCGTCACCATGGCGAACGGGGCGAAGAAGGCCGCCGCCGAGTGGGCCGAGAAGGGTGTCAATGTCGACATCATCTTCACCAATGGCGGCGACACCGACACCACCCGCCAGGTGGCCGACCTCGAGGATCTCTACGCCCAGGGGATCGAGGGCCTGATCCTCTTCCCGGGCGACAGCATCGTCGTCGCCGAGCCGGTCAAGAACATCTACAACCCCGAGGGCATCCCGGTCGTCATCACCGATATCGGCCTGCAGTCCGGCACCTGGGACACCTTCATCATCACCGACAACTATGCCGGCGGGCAGGCCGGCGCCGACCTCATGGCGGCGAACGTGCCGGCAGGGGCCAAGGTCATCACCTTCGACCACGCCCCCGGCAACGACAACGCCCAGAACCGCCAGCGCGGCTTCGAGGACCGGGCGAAGGAGCTCGGCCTCGACGTCCAGGAGGAGAAGTTCCTCAAGCTCTCGCTCGAGGAGGGACGGCGGCTGATGGAGGACACGCTGGTCGCCATCCCCGACATCAAGGGCGTCTTCTTCTTCAATCAGGTGGTGGCGCAGGGTGCGATGGCGGCGCTCGAGGCGGCCGGTCGCGACGACGTCAAGCTCGTCTCCTTCGACCTCGACCCGGTCAGCTTCGAGCTGGTCAAGGAGGGCCGGATCCTCGGCCTCGTCGTCCAGGACCCCTTCCTCATGGGCTACGAGGGTGTCAACGCCATGGTGACCAGGCTGCAGGGCGGCACGCCGGTCGAGCGGATGGACATCCCGACGAGGATCCTGACCCAGGAGAACGCGGCCGAGTTCGCCGACGACCCGCAGGTGACGGGCGGCCAGTAGCCGTCGTTCCTGGCGGATCGAATCGGCCGATGGCGGGGGAGCCGCTGCTCGCCTGCCGGGGCATCGCCAAGGCCTTCGGCGGGGTGCAGGCGCTCAGGGGCGTCGATTTCGACGTCCATGCCGGGCGCGTGCATGCGCTCGTCGGCGAGAACGGCGCCGGCAAGTCGACGCTGACCAAGATCATCGCCGGCCTCTACCCCGCCGATGCCGGCACGATGCACCTCGCCGGCGAGCCCTTGGCCGTCACCGACACGGCGGCGGCGCTCGGTCGCGGCATCGTCACCGTCCACCAGGACGTCAACCTGATCCTGACGCAGACCGTGGCCGAGAACGTCTTTCTCGCCAACGAGCCGACGACGGGGCCCTTCGGCATCATCCGCGGCCGTGAGCTGCGCCGGCGCACGGCCGAGCTGCTCGACCGCTACGCCATCGCCTGCACGCCCGACACGCTGGTGGCGGAGCTGCCCAACGACCAGCGCAAGATGGTCCAGATCCTCAAGGCCATCAGCCGCGAGGCGCGCCTCCTCCTGCTCGACGAGCCGACCTCCTCGCTCACCGAGACCGAGGTCCGCATGGTCCTCAGGCTGATCAGGGAGCTGGCCGGGCAGGGGGTCGGCATCGTCTTCATCTCCCACTACCTGACCGAGGTCTTCGAGGTCGCCGACGCGATCACCGTGCTCCGCGATGGCGCCCTTGCCCTGGCCGGCGAGCGGGCCGACCTCACCTTGCCCGACGTGGTGGCCGCCATGATCGGCCGCGAGCTGGATCACCAGCACGAGCGCGGGGCCGGCCGGGTTATTGGCGCGCCGCTGCTCGAGGTGGCCGGGCTCTCGGTGCGCGGCGGCCCGCGCGACGTCGCCTTCACCCTCCATGCGGGCGAGATCCTGGGCGTCACCGGGCTCACCGGCTCCGGCCTCGACGCGCTCGGCAAGGCCATCGTCGCGAGCCCGGACACCAGGCGCGAGGCCGGCACGCTCCGCCTCGAAGGCCGGCCGCTGCAGGTGGCGACCCCGCGTGACGCGCTCGATGCCGGCATCGTGCTCCTGACCAACGACCGGCTGCGCGAGGGCCTGCTGCCCGAGAGCCCGATCTGGGAGAACGTCACCCTGCCGGTGCTCGGCCGCTTCGCCGGAACCGGCGGCATCCTCGACCTCGAGGCCATGCTGGCCGCCGGCCGCGACGCCATCAAGAAGCTCACCATCCGCGCCCCCGGCCCGACCACCCTGGCGAGAGCGCTTTCCGGCGGCAACCAGCAGAAGGTGCTCTTCGCCAAGTGGCTGGCGACAGAGCCCAGGGTCTTCATCATGGACGAGCCGACCATCGGCATCGATGTCGGCTCCAAGGCCGAGATCCGCGCCATCGTCCGCGAGACCGCGGCGGCGGGGGTCGGTGTCCTGCTCATCACCGCCGAGATCGACGAGCTCACCTCGTTGTGCGATCGCGTGCTGGTCATGTTCCGCGGCCGCATCGTGGCCGACCTCACCGGCGACGCCATCGAGCGCGGCGCCATCCTTCACGCCTCGGTCAGCGGAGCGCGCGCGGCAGCATGATGATGATGAGCGATCCAGCCAGGCGGCGCGAGCTGCTGCTGCAGTCCTACGGCCTGCTCCAGGCGTTGGCGGTGCTCGCCGTCCTCGTCGTCGTCATGTCGATCCTCTCGCCGCGCTTTCTCTCCTGGATCAACATCTCGAACCTGATGGGCCAGATGGCGGTCAACCTGATCGTCGCCGCCGGCATGACCATCGTCATGATCTCGGGCGAGTTCGACATCTCGGTCGGCTCGGTCGTGGCGCTGGCCGCCGCCGTCTCGGCCGCCCTCATGCAGCAGATGGGCGTCGTCCCGGCGGTCCTGCTCTCGCTCCTGATCGGCCCGGCCATCGGCTTCTTCAACGGCGTGATCACCACCAAGGGCCGCATCCCCTCCTTCATCGTCACGCTCGGCACGCTGATGATGGCGCGCTCGCTCGCCTTCGTCGTCACCGGCGGCCAGGTCATCTCGAACCTGCCGGAGGAGTTCAAGGCGATCGGCCAGGGTCGCCTCTTCAACGTCCCGATCCCGTTCCTGATCGCCCTTCTCTGCTTCGCCGTCGGCTGGTTCGTCCTCGCCCGCACCGCCTTCGGCAAGCGGGTCTACGCCGTCGGCGCCAACCGCATGGTCGCCACGCTTTCCGGCATCCACGCCGACCGGGTGAAGATCCAGTGCATGATGATCGTGGGCTTCACCGCCGCCTTCGCCGGCAACATCCTGCTCGCCCGCATCGGCGCCATCCAGGCCGACACGGCGCGCGGCCTCGAGTTCGAGGTGATCGCCGCCGTGGTCATCGGCGGCACCAGCCTCTATGGCGGCCAGGGCAACATCCTGCGCACCATCATCGGCGTCATCATCATAGCGCTCATCCGCAACTTCCTGAACCTGTCCAGGATCGACATCTTTTGGCAGGACTTCGCCACAGGGGCGATCATCATCGCCGCCGTCCTGCTCGACGCCCTGCAGAAGCGCGTCGGCCAGCGCTAGCACTCGGGAGACACGCTCATGGACCCGTTCGAGAAGCGCCGCCTCGGCAAGTCCGGGGTCGAGATCTCGTCCTTCGGCTTCGGCGGGGCGCCGCTGGGCGAGCTCTTCACGCGCGTCAGCGACGCCGACGCCGAGGCGACGCTCCAGGCCGCCTGGGACGAGGGTATCCGCTACTACGACACGGCCCCCTGGTACGGCCGGGGCCAGAGCGAGCATCGGCTGGGTCGCTTCCTCTACCGCCAGCCGCGTGAAGAATTCGTCCTCTCGACCAAGGTCGGCCGCATCCTGAAGGCACCCCGGCACCCGGAGCGCTTCGACACCGGTTTCTGGACCGGCGGGCTGCATTTCGACCACGTCTTCGACTACAGCTACGATGGCATCATGCGCGCCTATGAGGACTGCCTGCAGCGCCTCGGCATGAACCGCATCGACCTGCTCGTCATCCACGACCTCGATCTCCGCCACCACGCGGCCGACGCCAAGGTCGCGGCCTATCTGGCCCAGCTCGCCACCACCGGCTGGCGGGCGCTCGACGAGCTCAAGACGGCGGGTCTGATCCGGGGCATCGGCGCCGGCATCAACGAGGAGGGCATGATCCCGCGCTTCCTCGATCTGGTCGATCTCGACTTCTTCCTCCTGGCGCTGCGCTACACGCTGATGGATCACGACACGCTGGACGTGGAGCTGCCCTACTGCCAGAGGCGCGATGTCGGCCTCGTCATCGGCGCCGTCTTCAGCTCCGGCATCACCGCGACCGGCCCTGTCCCGGGCGCCAAGTACGACTACGCCGACGCCACGCCCGAGGCGCTCGAGAAGGTGCGTCGCATAAAGGCCGTCTGCGAGCGGCACGAGGTCGCCCTGCCGGCCGCGGCCCTGCAGTTCCCCTTCGGCCATCCGTGTGTCGCCTCGGTCATCCCGGGCGGCTTCGAGCCGGCGCATATCAGGGCCAATCTCGACCACATGCGCGCTACCATCCCGGCCGACTTCTGGGCCGAGCTTCGCCACGAGAAGCTGATCCGCGCCGACGCACCGGTCCCTGGAGACAACGCATGACCACCATCTCGCGCGTCGAGGTCCACGTCTTCGGCTACGAGGTCGAGGATCTGGCCCTGCCGCCGCACGGTGCGGCCGGCGTCGGCAATCTCGTCTGGCAGAAGGGCGGGCGGATGCCGATGAGCCGCTACGCCGTCAGCATCGAGACGAAGGACGGTGCCAGGGGCGAGTACGTGACTCACTGGGTCGGCACGCCGTCCGCGCTCGGCCAGACCCTGATGCTCGCCCCGCATCTGCTCGGCCGCGACCCGGACGCCAGGGTCGAGATCTGGGAGGACATGAAGCGCGAGATCCGGGCCTACGACCACATGGGCCACGGGCCCATCGACATCGCGCTCTGGGATCTCGCCGGCAAGCGGCTCGGCGCCTCGGTGGCAAGGCTGCTCGGCGGCTACAGGAAGCGCCTGCCGACCTATGCCAGCACCTATCACGGCCAGGACCCGAAGGGCGGGCTCGACACGCCCGAGGCCTTCGCCGACTACGCCGCCGCCTGCAAGGAGCAGGGCTTCGCCGGCTTCAAGATCCACGGCTGGCACGACGGCGACGTCGCCCGCGAGGTCAGGAACGTGCTGGGCGTGCGCGCCGCCGTCGGCGACGACTTCCCCTTGATGCTCGACCCCGCCTGCCAGCTCCGCACCTGGATGGACGCGCTCCGCGTCGGCCGCGCCTGCGACGAGGCCGGCTTCTTCTGGTACGAGGATCCCTATCGCGATGCCGGGGTCTCCGCCGAGGGCCACAAGCGCCTCAGGGAGAAGCTCAGGACACCGCTCCTGGTCAGCGAGCATGTCCGCACCATCGAGCAGAAGGCGGCCTTCCTCATGGCCGGCGGCTGCGACATGATCCATGCCGACCCCGAGTACGACATGGGCATCACCGGGGCGATCAAGCTCGCCCATCTCTGCGAGGCCTTCGGCCTCGACCTCCAGTTCCACGCCTGCGGCCCGGCCCATCGCGCCGTCATCAGCGCCACGCGCAACACCCATTTCTACGAGATGGCGCTGGTGGGACCCGGCATGGCGAACGCCGTGCCCCCGGTCTACACCTGCGGCTACAGCGACCAGCCGAAGGACCTGGGCAAGGACGGCTGCGTCCCGGTCCCCGATGGCCCCGGCCTCGGCGTCACCTACGACTGGGCCTATATCGAGCAGCACCGGACGGCCCACCACGTCTTTGGTGGGTGAGCACATGCGGATCGTCGACGCCCACCACCACCTCTGGGACCGCGACCTGCATCCCTATCCCTGGCTGGCAAAGCCGGTCCGGTCACCCGCCATCGGCGACACCACCCCGCTCTGCCGCAACTACCTGCTCGCCGACTTCAGGGCCGACGCCGCCGGGCTGGAGCTCGTGAAGTCCGTCCACCTGCAGGCCGAGATCGCGCCCGAGCTCGCCGTCCTGGAGACGCGCTGGCTGCAGGCCATCGCCGACGCCCCGGGCTCGGGCGGCTTCCCGCACGGCATCGTCGCCTTCGCCGACCTCGCCGGCCCCGATGTGGACAAGGTGCTGGAGGCGCACGGCGCTTTCGCCAACATGCGCGGCATCCGCCAGATCCTGAACCGCCACAGCGATCCGGCCCTGAACGCCGCCAGCGCCGACTACCTGAACGACGCAGCCTGGCAGCGCGGCTACGCGCGGCTGGCGAAGCACGGCTACGCCTTCGACCTCCAGCTCTACTGGCCACAAATGGCCGCCGCCGCCGACCTCGCCGCCCGGCACCCCGACATCCCGGTGATCCTCAACCACACCGGCATGCCCCGCGAGCGCGATCCGGATGGCATCGAGGGCTGGCGCCAGGGCCTGCGCCAACTCGCCCGATGCCCCAATGTCAGCGCCAAGATCTCCGGCCTCGGCATGGTCGACCACCACTGGACCGAGGATTCCATCCGCCCCTTCGTCCTCGACACCATCGACATCTTCGGCCCCGATCGCTGCCTCTTCGCCAGCAACTTCCCGGTGGATCGCCTGTATTCGGACTATGCGACCGTGTGGCGGGCCTATGACGGCATCACGAAGGATTTCAGCGCTGACGAGCGGGCGGCGCTGTTCCACGACAATGCGGTGCGGGTTTATCGGCTTTAGGCAGGGGCAGGCTCCCAGATCATTGACCACGTATGGTGGGCCCGCCCAACTCAGCGCCAAGTCCTGCCCGGTCTGTAGACAGGCGCACGAAAGTGTCCTCCAATCGAGATCGGTCGGATCGATCCGCGGGGCCTCGGCTTGCGACAAGTGGAATGTCAATCGAAGATGCCGAGTGGTCTGGTCCTTATCTCCTTGGCCTTCCCGTCCGGCCCGTAGACGACGACCATCTCGTACTTGCTGCCTTGGAGGGCCTCGGCCGGAGTGCCCACGACTTCCCAGAGGCCGAAGGTCACCACATCCATGCCGGCATTGAGCACGGCGCGGCCCGCCGAAGGCTCGTTGCCGAACTCGTACTCGTAGGTGCAGGAAGTGCTCCCGTCGGCAAGCGATTCGATGGTCTTGGGTGGACCGACCTCGCTCTCGATCAGGGTCTTGTCGGAGCCGACCTGGCAGACCGCGAGATTGGGCGACTCCTTGCCGGCAGCGGCCATGCCGACCGAGCAGGCGGAGAGCGCGACCATGCTGCCCGCGAGGCACCCCGCCAATGCGAGAGGCCCGAGCCATCGGTTCATTGCCGCTCCTCTTCCTCTCACGAGCCGTTTCGCGGTCGCTGGGCAGGGCGAGCCATGCAATCCTGCCGAAGGGACCGGCTCAGGTCGTGGCCGACTCGAACTTGTAGTCCCGCACGATGCCATCGGCGTCGAGCTCGATGAAGAGACGCTTCGTCCCATGGTGCATCTCGCCAGAGAAGAAACCGATCTCAACCTGAACTTGCTGGTACGAATAGACCAGCGCCCTGACGGTCGGTTGCTCGACGAAGGGAGGGCCGAACTCACCGTTGGGGCGACCGAGTAGTGCCCGGACATCCGCCTCGGTGCTCACGCCCTTGGTGATCATCGACCGCTTGGTCTCGTCGAAGCTCGTGTGATCTGCGGGATATGAACTGACGAATTCGTAGCCGACGAGTACCCGGTCCACAAAGAAGAAAGCGAGCGAGCGAACCGGCGTAATACCGCCGACCAACGCTTCCTCATTGCTGCTATATGTGTAGATCAGCTTATTGACTGTTACTCCATTCTTGTCCTCCGTGCCGGTCGAGAGCGGCTGGCCATATTGGCTCATAACTTGCGACTCGGTGGTCGATCCAATCGCCAGTGAGCCGTCGCTCGGGCGGGCGAAATCCCGACCGGCACTTACGGTGCAGCCAGCGATCACGCTGGCCAGCAATAAAATGGCCGGCCAACTCCACACACGACCAAGCCTCTTCAAGTCCGCACGAACAGGCATTTGCTGATCCCCCTGGCGTTTGCGGTCATTATAATTTTCTTGAATTCAATCACCTTGATCTGCATCAAGCGGCTACAACCCGACCATCGGGTGGATGGCGCTGCGTTTCAGCACGATGGCCGGGTCCCAGAGTCAGCGCACTGGCCCCGATCGCCCGATACACCAGCCTAACCGGAGAAAAGCCATGAATCGCCAGCCCGCCGTCCTCCAGCGCAGCGACTGGGCGACCGACGAGCGGCTCTGGCGCGGCAGATTCGAGGGCAGGGAGCTCGGCACAGGCGTCACCGTCCTCTTCTTCGCCAGCGAGAAGATGGGGGCGGGGCCGGTGCTGCATGTGCATCCTTACGACGAGGTCTTCATCGTCCGGGTTGGCCGAGCCCTCTTCACGCTGGGCAGCGAGACGGTCACCGCCGAGGCGGGCCAGATCCTGCTCTGCCCCGCGCATGTGCCGCACAAGTTCGCCAATCTCGGCCCCGGTCTGCTCGAGACGACCGACATCCACCTCAGCGATCGCCTGATCCAGACCGACCTGCCCGACCCGCAAGCGTGACGTGCGCCGCGGGCGGGAGGTCCTTTGGTGTCCGTCGCGGATCGAGGGCACACTTGCACGAATGAAGACGGCGGCAGGTGTGCCAGGGCAAAGGGGGCCGGACCCGGCCCGCTTTCACGCCGACGTTGACACGCTAGGGGCGATAAATTAGGCACTGCGCACAATCAAAGGGTGTAGATCGTGGTGGAGCACGCTGCACATCCAGACGCGCCTTTGAGTTGCTTGTCCGACCGGCCGTCACTTTGCTGGAGCCGGCGCGCGGCTCTCGTGCTCGCGGTGACGGCCGTGGCGGGAATGTCGAGCGGCACCGAGGCGAGCGATCTGGAACCGCCAGGCGCCGAGGTCATCCTGACGGCGAAGGGTCTGCTGGGGCGGACCAATGTCGGCGACGAAGCCCGTCTGGACCGGCAGCTCCTCGAGAGCTTCGGCAAGGCGACGCTGACGACCTGGACGCCGTGGACGGAAGGCGAGGTCGAGTTCGAGGGGCTGCCGCTACGCTCGCTGGTCACGGGCCTGCAGGCCGGCGGCACCGCCATGCTGCTGCGAGCGCTCAATGATTACCATGTGGTGATCCCGATGTCGGAGGCGCGCGACTACGACCTGCTGATCGCCTGGCGCGCCGACGGCGTCGACCTGACGCGGCGCGACCGGGGGCCCTTGTGGATCATCTACCCCTGGTCGTCTCACCCCGACCTCGACCGGCGCGTCACCAGCCAACGCGCGATATGGCAACTATATGAACTAGAGTTTTATGAGGACTAGTTGGCGTGACCTGGCGATAGGTTTTCTTGTTTTTTCCGTATTTGTCACGTTCACATCCATCATTTTTATCAATTTCGAACGGCTGCGGCTGGGCAACGCGGCGATCTTGCGATCGGGCGCGGAATCCCTGTGGTCGACGCACGAGATCGAGATCGAGCTGCTTCGCCTGTTGAAGGCCATGCATCGTTTCCAGGCACCGGATCCGGGCGTGGATCTGGAAGCGCTGCGCCTCAGGCTCGACATTCTCTGGAGCCGGCTGCCTCCGCTGCTCGAGGGGCGGGATGCGGCGCAACTCAGGGAGGCCAGCGATGTGGAGACGCTCGGCGCCCGATTGAGCGCCGCGTTGCAGGAGATTTCCGACATCCTGGACGCGCCCAGCGTCGATGCCGCTGCCTACGCCCGGGCCATGGCGGGGCTCGAGGCGTTCGCCACGCCGATCCGCGAGCTGAGCCTGGTCGCCCTGCATCAAACGAGCCAGGGCCATGCCGAGCTGCAGCGGCGTCTGGACGACATCTACACGGCCATCCTGATGGCGTCCTGCGGGCTCGGGCTCGGCACGCTCGGCCTGATCACGCTCCTGGTCTTCCAGTTGGGCCGATCACAGAAGCTGCTCGACCTGAAGGAGCGGGCCAACGCGCAGATCGAGCATCTGGCGCACCACGACGTGCTGACCGGCCTGCCCAACCGTCGGCTGTTCAACGATCGCCTGGCGCAGTCCCTGGCTGCCGCGGCTCGCCGCTCGAGCGGGGTCGGCCTGCACTTCATCGACGTCGACAATTTCAAGGCGATCAACGACACCTTCGGGCACATGGCCGGTGACCAGGTGCTGCAGGAGGCGGCCAGGCGCATGGCGGCGACGATGCGCGAGGTCGACACGCTGGCCCGCATCGCCGGTGACGAGTTCGCGGCCATCCAGATCGACGTCGCGACAGCGGACGGCGTCGTGGAGCTGAGCGAACGGCTGATCAGGGCTTTCGAGCAGCCGTTCGACGTCGCCGGCAACGATCTGCAGGCGAGCATCAGCATCGGCTCCACGCTCTTTCCCGATGATGGCCGCACGACCGAGCGCCTCCTCTCCAATGCGGACGTCGCCCTGCATCGGGCGAAGCAGAACGGCCGGCGGCAAGGTGCGCTCTTCGACGAAGTGATGATGGAGAAGGAGGCGAGACGACGCCGCCTGGGCGTCCGTCTGGAGCAGGCCCGGGAGCATGGCGAGCTCTCGATCCGCTATCAGCCCAAGTTCGCCACCGCCGACGGGCGCCTCATGGGGTTCGAGGCGCTGATCCGCTGGGATCGATCTCCCCATGTCGAGGTCAGCCCGACCGAGTTCATCCCCATCGCCGAGAGCAACGGCTCGATCGTGCCGATCGGCGACTGGGTGCTGTGGACGGCCTGCCGTGACCTGGCGGGCTCGGCGGCGCGCCATCGGCCCGACGTGACGCTCGCGATCAACCTCTCGCCGGTGCAGATCCAGAAGGAAGACTGCTTTCGCCGTTTCCTCAAGATCGTCGAATCCCTGGATTTCGACCCGCGCCGGCTGGAGTTCGAGATCACGGAAACGAGCCTCTTCAACGCCGACACGAGCACCCTCGCGAACATCAGGGACCTGCACGACGTGGGTGCCCGGATCTGCCTCGACGACTTCGGCACGGGCTACTCCAGCCTCTCGCACCTGCAGGCGCTTCCCCTGAATTCCATGAAGCTGGATCGCGGCTTCGTGGCGCGCCTGGACGATCACCGGACGCAATGCATCTGCGAAGGCATCACCGCGCTGGGTCACCGCCTCGGCCTGGAGATCGTGGGCGAGGGTGCCGAGACGGAATGGCAGTACAACGAGCTGGTGCGCATGGGCTGCGACCAGGTTCAGGGCTACTATCTCGGCCGGCCGATGCCCATCGAGGAGCTGGACGGCTTCATGGCCAGGCTTGCGCGGGCCCCGGCGTGAACGCTGCGCCCGGTCGGTCGGTCGTTCGGTGGGTCGAGCGACGCGGGTACACAGGAGCGAAAGGAAAAGTCATGAAAATCCAGAGAAGCGGGGCCACGCCATCCGTGACGCCGCCCGCCGAGAACTTCACCGGCAAGGTCCGCTTCGACGCGCCGTTCGGCGGCAGCGGCGAGGGCCAGGTCGGCGGTGCGGCGGTCACCTTCGAGCCCGGTGCGCGCACCGCCTGGCACACCCATCCCTTCGGCCAGACCCTGATCGTCACCGCCGGCCTCGGCTGGGCGCAACGCGAGGGCGGGCCGAAGGAGGAGATCCGGCCGGGCGACATCGTCTGGTTCGAGCCGGGCGAGAAGCACTGGCACGGCGGCACGGCGACCACCGCCATGACGCACATCGCCATCGCCCTGGCCAAGGACGGGTCGCGCGCCACCTGGCTCGAGAAGGTCTCCGACGCGGACTATCTCGGCTGACTTCCCCGGCGGCCGGCTAGCCGAGCGCGGCCTTCTCCCCGGGCGGCGGGGTGGCGCCGAAGGAGCCGCGGGCGAGCACCGCCTCGACACCCCCGTGGCGCTCGATGATGGCCGCCTGGTCGGCCTTGGCCCTGGCGTCCGTGGCCTCGGGATCGAGCATGGCGCGCAGCTCCCGCTCGAACCCGGCGAGCGTCGTGGCATGGGCGGCGTCGGAGGCGAGGTCGGTGAGCTCTTCCGGGTCGGCCTCGAGGTCGAAGAGCTGCGCCGGGTAGCCGGCATAGTGCACGTATTTCCATTTGTCCCGGCGGAGCATGTAGGCGCCGCTCACGGCACCGGCCGCGTGATACTCGCCGAAGACGGTGCGCTCGCGGTCGTCTTGTGCCAGCCGGAAGAGGCTCTGGCCCGGCAGGTCGCGGTCGGCCGGGTCGGAGGCGACGCCGACGGCGTCGAGGATGGTCGGGAAGAAGTCGATCATGGAGACCGGTGTCCGCACCACCTCGCCGGCGGCGATGCCGGGGCCGCTCATCAAAAGCGGGATATGCGCCGACTCCTCGTAGAAGTTCGATTTCTGCCAGAGTCCGCGGACCCCCAGATTGTCGCCGTGGTCGGAGAGGTAGACGAGCCTGGTGCTCTGGCCGAGGCCGGCGCGCTCGATGGCGTCCCTGACCAGGCCCAGGTGGTGATCGACGAAGCTGCAGAGGCCGAAATAGGCGGCGGTGGCGATCCGGCGCTTGTCGTCGTCGAAGAAGGTGTCGGTGATGTAGGCCTTGCGGAGCTCGTCGAACCAGGGATGGCGGGGCCAGTCCTCGGGCCGGCAGGCCTTGGGCAAGGGCAGGCTCTCCGGCGGGTACATGGCGAAGAATTCCTCGGGTGCGATCAGCGGGAAGTGCGGGGCGACGAAGCCGATCTGCAGCACCCAGGGCTCGTCGAGCCCCGGCGCCTCGTTCTCCAGCCAGCTCACCGCCTCCCTGGCGATGGCCCGGTCGTAGCGGGTGTAGCTGGATTCGCCGGCGCCGATCTCGTCGGCCACGACATGGCTCTTGCGCCGGGGCGCCAGAGGGGCCGTCTGGCGCATGGCGCCCTGCAGGTCGCCGATGCCGGCTACCGCGTGCATGGGGATGCGCTGCTCGTCGAAGCCGGCATCGACCTCGTCGTCCCGGTAGTGCAGCTTGCCGATCGAGACCACGGGCCGGCCCGCCGCCTGCAATCGGTGGCCCCAGGTGGGCGGCGTGCCGGCATAGGGGCTGGCATTGCACCAGCAGCCCGTCTGGTGCGGGTAGCGGCCGGTGGCGAAGGCGGCGCGGGCCGGCATGCAGATCGGGCTGTTGGTGTAGGCGTTGGCGTAGCGTGTGCCCGTGGCGGCGAGCCGGTCGATGTTCGGGGTCCTGACGATGGGGTGGCCGTGGCAGCCGGTATATTGCGCGGCATGCTCGTCCGAGAGCACGATCACGAGGTTGGCGGGCTTCGGGCTGGCTGGGCTCGTCATGTCGAGGTCGCATCCTTCAGGCGTCGATGAGCGCACCGGGTCAGCACCTCGGGTGCGGCCGCGCCGGCGTCGGTCAGGGTTTCGCGGTAGGTCGCCACCATGCCCGCCAGCATCGGCAGTGCCGTGGCCACCGCGTCGGGGAGGAGGGCGCCGAGGGCCGCCGCGTCCTTGCTGGCGATCGGGTTGAAGGGGCGGGTGCTCGCCTCGGCCTCGGCCATGAAGGCGCCGTGCCGGTCGAGCACCACCGAGGCGCCGGCACCCGCCCCGGTGCGCATGGCCTCGACCAGCGTGGCCGGGGCGATGCCGTGATGCGCCGCCAGGGCCAGGGCCTCGGCGATGGCGCAGAGGGTGGCGGCACCGACGCCGTTGTTCAGCACCTTGGCGATCGCGGCCGTGCCGCTCGCCCCTGTCAGGAGCCAGCCGCGCCCCGCGGCGTCGAGGAACGGCCGTGCGCGCTCGATCGAGGCGGGATCGCCCGCGGCCATGAGGTAGAGCTGCCCGGCCAGGGCATCCTTGCCGATGCCGATGACCGCGGCCTCGATCGCCACACCGCCGCCGGCACACCGCGCTGCCGTGATCTGGCGCGCCAGGTCGGGCGGCAGGGTCGAGCATTCGACCGTCACCCGGCCGGCGCCGGCCAGCGCGATGAGGCCGTCCTCGGCGAAATATGTCGTGCGCACGGCCGCCAGGTCGGCGAGGCTGGTCACGATCACCTCCGCCCGCTCGACCAGCTCCGCCCTGGAGCCCGCGGGCGTGACACCCCGCGCCGCGGCGCGCGCCGCAGCCGCCGGGTCGATGTCGTAGCCGGTGACCTCGTGGCCGCAGGAGGCGAGCCAGGCGGCGAGGTTGCCGCCGATATCGCCGAGCCCGATGATGCCGATCTTCACAAGTCGGCCTTCGAGGCGTCGCCGAAGCGCGGCTCCGGCAGGCCCGCGACGCCGACGTCGAAGGCGAGGAGATCGCCGGCCATCGGCTCGCCCTCCAGCGCTGCCGGGGACAGGCGCTGGCGCGCGGAGGTGACGTAGAGGGTGCGCCGATCGGGGCCGCCGAAGGCGCAGGCGGTGGGCTGGCTGACCGGCAGATGCAGGGTCGACATGAGCCTGCCATCGGGATCGAGGCGGACGATGGCGCTGCCGCCATAGCGGGCGTTCCAGAGGCAGCCCTCGGCGTCGACCGTCGAGCCGTCCGGCGCGCCCGGTGCGATGTCGGCCGGGGCGAAGGGGCGGAGACCCAGCTTTTCGTCACCCGTCGGCACGGCCGCCTGGAGGATCTCGCCCTGACGGGTATCGGTGAAGTAGAGGGTCCGGCCGTCCGGCGAGAAGGCGATGGCGTTCGGGCAGCGGATGCCGTCGAGCAGCTCCCTGGCGAAGCCGGTCGGCTCGACGTGATGCAGCCGGCCGGTCGACGCCCCGCCGCCGTCCTGCATCGTGCCGCACCAGAGGGCACCGTCGGGGCCGGCCTTGGTGTCGTTGATGCGGTTGCCGGGCCGGTCGGCATCGAGGACCGCGAGGGGGTCGGCGAGCCGGCCAGTGGCCGGGTCGAAGGGGTGGATGCTGCAGCCCACCCCGACCACGAGCCCGCCCATGGCCAGCGCCACCATGCCGGCGAGGCCGGGCATGGGAAAGCGCTGCAGCTCGCCGGTCGCCGGATCGAGCGCGAGCACGGCCGGGGCGCGGATGTCGACGAACCAGAGCCGGCCGGTCCGCTCGCACCAGACCGGCGATTCGCCGAGCGTGGCACCCAGCTCGTGCCGTGCCATGGGCTCGTTCACGACGCGGCCTCCCCGAGCCGCAGCCGTGCCGCCACGACCGGATCGATGGCCACGCCGAGACCCGACCCGGCGGGCAGGGCGGCGGCACCCGCCACGACCGGCGAGACCACGCCGCCGACCAGCTCGTCGAAGAGCGGCGTCTCGTCGAACTGCACCTCCAGGGAATCCAGCTCGGGCAGCACGGCAGCGACGTGCAGGCTCGCTGCATGGCAGATCGGGCCGGTCGGGTTGTGCGGGGAGACGATGGCGCCATGCCGCGCGGCGCTGGCCGCCAGCTCCTGGAACCGGGCGAGGCCGCCCAGATACTTCACGTCGGGCATGATCACGTCATAGGAGCCCGCCCGGAGGAAGGGCTCGAACGCCGCCGGGCTCGTGCCCATCTCCAGCCCGGCGAGCCGGCAGCCCTGGCCGGCGGCCCGGCGGCGTAGGGCGGCGATCGCGGGGGCGGCATCCGCCACCTCCGGCACCGGGCACTCGATCCAGTCGAGGGCGAGCTCGCGACAGGCGTCGATCATGGCTTCGGCGGCGGCGTGGTCGAAGCGCCAGTGGCAGTCGACCCGGAGCGTAGCCTCCGGGCCGATGGCTTCGCGGGTCGCCCTGACCCGGGCGAGGCCCGGGGCCATGAGCGCTGCGATGTCGCCGCGGGCGCAGCGCTCGACGCTGACCTCGTCGAACGGGGCGAGCTTGAAGATCGTGTAGCCGGCGGCAGTCGCGACGCCGGCGCTGGCGGCGAAGCCTTCGGGTGTGCGCGGGGAGGTGCGCCGGTTGATGTTGGCATAGAGCGGGATGTCCTGCCGCACCGCACCGCCGAGGAGGGCGTGGATCGGCTTGACCAGCGCCTGGCCCTGCAGATCGAGCAGCGCCATGTCGAGGCTGGAGGCGAAGGCTGCCTCGGCCAGCGTCGGCTCGGCGCGCCGCAGCTTCTCGACGAGGCCGAGGTCGACGGGCGCGCCGCGCAGGCCCGGAAGGAAGCGGCCGGCCACCTCGCGCAGCACTTCCTCGCCGTTGGCGATGGTCGCCTCGCCCCAGCCGACGCGGCCATCTTTCGTCTCGAGCCGGAGGAACGCCCAGACGGTCTTGTTGGTGATGCGCAGGAGCTGAAGATCGGCTTCGGCGATGGTCGCTGGTGTCGTCATCTGCGGATCGTCCTCGTCTGCCAAAAAGCGTCGAACTGCGCCAGAAGCTGGTACTTCGCCTTGATCACGTGCGCCTTGCTCACCGCCGCGGCATCGTCGGCGGCACCGCTGGCGAAGGCCTGCAGGAGGCAGCGGTGGTCGCTGATGACGCCCGGGAGACGGTCGGAGGCATAGCCGTAATGGGCCCAGAGCCGAGCGAGGAGCAGCCAGTGCCGGTCCACGACGGCGAAGGCCTCGGCATTGTCGGCGATGCGGTTGATCTCGCGGTGGAAGCGCCGGTTGGCGTCGATTCCAGCGCTGTCGTCGGCGCGGTCCACGGCCGCCTCGAGCTCGGCCTGCAGGGCCTCGAGCCGGGCGAGCCCAAGGGCGTCCATGCGCGCTGCCGCCTGGCGGGCCAAGAGCGGCTCGAGCTCGGCCCGCATGGTCAACAGGTTGTCGATATATTTGCGGTCGATCGGCAGGGTGCGGGCCCCCCGCCTGGGCTCGAAGCGGACGAGCCCTTCGCCCGCCAGCTCGCGCAGGGCCTCCCGGATCGGCATGTGGCTGGAGCCGTAGCGGCTCGCCAGCATGTCGATGGTCAGCCGCGCCTCGGGATCGAAGCTGCCCTTGACGATGTCGTCGCGCACCCGGTCCTTGATCGACTGGAGCTGCATGTCAGCCCCGGCACCGCAGACGGGTCGGGTGCCTCATGCCGCGAGGCTGAAGCCGGGGATGGTCGAGCGGACGAGGCAGGGCTCGCGCCCACCCTGGCGGTCGCGCTCGGCGAGCTCGGCCTCGGCCTGCTCGTCGCCGCCCCAGTGCCGGTCGGGATCGGGCCAGGGGATCGAGCCGACGAGCAGGCGCGTGTAGGGGTGAAGCGGGTCCTTGATGACCGTCTCCGCGTCGCCCGCCTCGACCACACGGCCGCGATAGAGCACGAGCACGTAGTCCGAGACCTCGTAGGCGGTGGCGAGGTCGTGGGTGATGTAGATGATGGAGATGCCCTGCTCGTCCTTCATCCGCCGGAGGTTGCCGAGGATGCTGGACCGCAGCGAGGCGTCGACCATCGAGACCGGCTCGTCGGCGACCAGCAGCCTCGGGCCCAGCATCATCGCCCGGCCGACCATCAGCCGCTGGCGCTGGCCGCCGCTGAGCTGGTGGGCGAAGCGGTGGATCGTCTGGTCGGGGTCGAGGCCGACCAGCTCGCAGGCCTCGCGCATCTTCAGGAGCACCGACGCCCGGTCCCGGGCGAGGCCGAAATTGCGCAGGGGCTCGGCGAGGTTGTGGTCGACCTTGTAGAACGGGTTGTAGGCGGCGTACGGGTCCTGGAAGACGGCCTGCACGCGGCGGTGGCTCTCCCGCCGCTCCGCCCCCGAAAGGGTCTGGAGGTCGCGGCCCTCGAAGAGGACGCGGCCCTCGCTCGGGGCGAGGAACCCCAGGAGCAGGCTGCCGAGGGTCGACTTGCCGCTGCCGCTCTGGCCGACGATCGAGACGACGAGCGGCGTGCCGCCGGCCATGGAGAAGCTCAAGGGTTGGAGCGCCGGAACGCCCGTTCGGTCGAAGAGTCCGCGGCGGTAGGTCTTGGCCGCCCGGTCGAGCTCGATAATGGGGGCGGCGTTGGCGTCCCCGAACGCTGCTATCACGCTCGCCCGGCGCTGCTCGAGCGCCGGCACGCTGTCGATCAGCTCCTTCGTGTAGGCGTCCTTCGGTTCGCGGAAGATCTGGCGGACCTGGCCTTCCTCGACTAGGCGCCCGTGCCGGAGCACCATGATGCGATCGGCGAACTGCGCCATCAGCCCCATGTCGTGGCCGATCAGGATCAGACCGGCGCCGATGGCGTCCTGGACCTCGCGCAGCGTCTGCATGACGCGGCGCTGGGTGATGACGTCGAGAGCGCTGGTCGGCTCGTCGGCGATCAGGAGCTGCGGCCGGAGCGCTATGCTGATGGCGATCGCCACCCGCTGCTTCATGCCGCCCGAGAGCTCGTGCGGGAACCGCTCGGCGACCGACGGCTCGAGCCCGACCTGGCGCAGGAGCTCGCCGACCCGCGCCTTGCGCGCCGCACGGCCGAGGCCGGTGCCGTGGTCGATCATGCCGTCGGCGATCTGGGCACCGACGCGCATGACGGGGTTGAGCGAGTTCATCGCCCCTTGCGGGATGTAGGCGACGTCGACGAGCCGCCGGGCCGCGTGCTCCGCCGGCGAGAGGCGCAGCAGATCGACGCCGCCGAGCAGTGCCGTGCCGCCGGCGACGCGCCCGGGCGCATCGATCATGCCCATGAGCGCCAGCGCCGTGGTCGTCTTGCCCGAGCCGGATTCGCCGACGAAGCCGAGCCGCTCGCCCGGCTGCACATCGAAGTCGATGCCGCGCACGGCCTCGACGATGCCGTCATCCGTCTCGAAGACGACCTTAAGCCCCCGCACCTCCAGGCCGGCCATCAGCGCGCACCCCCGGTGCGCAGGCGGGGATTGGCCAGCTCGTCGAGCCCGGCGGTGACGAGGTAGAGCCCGACGAAGAGGACGACGAGCGTGATCACCGGGGTCAGCACCCACCACCACATGCCGAGCAGGAAGGCCGAGTAGTGGATGGCCCAGTAGACGGTCATGCCGAGCGTCGGCTCGTTCTGCGGCCCGAGGCCGAGGGCCTCGAGCCCGACCGAGGCGAGCACGGCGGTGGCGGTGGCGAGCACGAAGCTGACCATCAGATAGGGCAGGAGGTTGGGCATCATCTCCTTGAAGATGATGCCGAAGGCGCCGGTGCCGTTGAGCCGGGCCGTGTTGACGTAGCCCGCCTCGCGCATCACCAGGACCTGGCTCCTGATCCGCCGCGCCGGCTCGCGCCAGGCGAGCGCTGCGATGATCCAGACCATGCTGTCCGTGCTCATCGAGCCTTTGATGTTGGCGGCGATGACGATCAGGATCAGCAAGGGCGGCACGGCGAGGAAGACGTCCGTGAGCAGGCTGATCACGGCATCGGTCCAGCCGCGGAAGAAGCCGGCGAGGAAGCCCAGGACGGTGCCGATCACGACGCCGAAGAAGCCCGCGAGCAGGCCGACCTTGGCGGTCAGCCAGGTGCCGACGATGAGGACGGCGAAGAGGTCGCGGCCCTGCTTGTCGGTGCCGAGCCAGTAGCGCGCCGAGGGCGGCTTGCCGGGTGAGGCCGAGAGCGGCTCGGCGAGCGCGATGTCGTAGAAGGCGTGGCCGGCGGCGACCAGCGTGAAGAGCGCCAGCAGCAGGAGGAGGCCGGCGCCGAGGCTGCGGTTGCGGCCGAGATAGAGGAGGACCGACCGCCAGCGGCGGCGGGACGAGCCCCACTCGAGCGGCGTCGCCGGCAGGGCCCTAGCCATGCGCCTCTCCGCCGGCGCGGATCCTCGGATCGAGCAGCGGGTAGAGGAGGTCGAGCAGCATCAGCGAGACGGCGACCGTCAGGATGAGGACGAAGACGCAGCCGAAGATGAGGAAATAGTCGACCAGCAGCACCGAGTTGTAGAGCAGCGTGCCGATCCCCGGGTAGACGAAGACCCGCTCGACCAGGATGGCGCCGGCGACGATGTTGCCGAAGGAGAGGACCAGCGTCGTGATCTGCGGCGTCATGGCGTTGCGCACGGCGTAGCGCCAGAAGCGGCGGCGGTCGCTCAGCCCCTTGGCCCGGGCGAAGTTCATGTAGTCCTCGCCCTGCACCGTCACCATCATGCCGCGCATCGAGAGCGCCCAGATGCCGATGGCGGCCAGCACGATGGAAAGGGCAGGCAGCACGGCGTGGTAGGCGACGTCGGCGATGGCGGTCGGGTTCCAGCCGAGGTTCAGCCCGACGCTGTAGCCCCGGGCCGGCGGGAACCATCCCAGCACGAGGGCGAAGACGTAAACGAGGATGAGCCCGACCAGGTAGAACGGGATGGCGGCCAGCACCATGAAGAGCGGGACGATCCGCGCCAGCCAGGCCGAGGAGCGCCGCCAGATCGTCAAGGCACCGAGAAAGGTGCCGATCACGAACGAGATCAGCGTCGCCACGCCGAGCAGCACGATGCTCCAGGGCAGGGCGGTCAGCACGTGCTGCGAGACCCGGTCGGGGAAGTAGTTGATCGAGACGCCGAGATCGAAGCGGGCGGTGTCGCCCAGCATGGAGAGGTATTGCCGCCAGAGCGGCCGGTCGGTGCCGAACTTGGCCTTGTACTGCTCGACCATCTCCTCGATGCCGACGGCCGAGCCGCCGGAATCGCCGAGCGCCTGCGCCAGCCGCTCCTCGATCGGGTCGCGGTCGGTCAGGCGCGGCAGGAGGAAGTTGATCGACGCCGCGAGCCAGATGACGAGAACCATCAGGCCGAGACGCTTCGTGACGCGGATCATCGCTTGTCTCGTCGAGAGGCCGCGGGCGACCGGGAAGGCCGCCCGCGGTTCTCCGATTGGCTACTGGACGGGCTGGACGTGGTGGGCGAGCAGCGTGCCCCAGCCCGAGATGAAGCAGGCGACGCAGGCCGAGCCGTAGGGGTTCTCGGTCGACGGCCAGTTGGTCCAGTAGGTCTCGTTCAGGGCGTTCAGGTGGTAGCCCTGCTCGAGCGGCACCTCGACCACATTGGCGAACCAGATGTCCATGGCCTCGTGGAAGAGCGGCATGAGCCCGGGGTCGCCGGGCGGCAGCAGCTCCATCTGGTCGACGATGGCGTCGAGCTCCGGGTTGCTCCAGCGGGCGACGAAGAAGGTGATCGTGCCGATCGGCGACTGGTTCTCCGTCTTGTACATGCGCAGCGTGTCGACCGGGTCGAAGATGCTGCCGCCGTTGTGGCCGAAGACGTGCCACTGGGATTCGCCGGCGCGGAACTTGCGGAAGCTGTCGGGCGTCTGCGAGTACTCGGCATCGAAGCCGGCCTTGCGCAATTGCTGGACCAGCACCTGGGAGACCGCCGCCAGGGCCGGCTGCGCCTCGAGCGGCCCGCCGACGCGCTCGCCGTCCTTGGCCCAGAAGCCCTCGCCGTCCTTCTCGTAGCCGGCGTCGGTCATGTACTTGGCCGAGAGGTCGAGATCGAAGACGTCGACCTGGTATTTCTCGACCAGGTCCTTCGCACTGTCGATGTATGGAAGAAGCGGCTCGTAGGCGGGGTAGGGGAAGTAGTTCGGCGAGTTGGCGCCGTCCCAGGCGAACTCGATGAGCTGGTCGCGATTGATGGCGTGCAGCACCGCCCGGCGCACGTTGATGTCGAGGAAGGGCGAGCCCTCGGCCATGTGGTTGAAGTAGAGGGAGTGCGGCCACCAGTCCATGTAGCCGTAGGGCGGGTTGCGCCCGGCGAAGGTGGTGATCCTGTCGTTCTGGTCGAGGATCGACTGCACCAGCGACGGCGAGGCGATGACGAAGGTGGCGTCGATCTGGTTGGCGACGACGAGCTGCGCGTTGCGCTCGTCGTCCGGGGCCGGGATGGTGATGATTCGCTCCGGCGCCGGCATCTCCATCACACCCGTGGCGGCACCCCACCAGTCGTCGCGCCGGTCGAGCACGATCTCGTTGGGCGTCGTCTCGACCACCTTCCAGGCCCCGGTGCCGACCGGCCAGCCCTTCTCGAGGTCGAGGAAGGTGAAGTTGGCGATGTCCTCGATCCCGGACCAGATGTGCTCGGGCACCCAGATGAGCCCGTGGCCGAAATAGTTGGTGAGCTGGCGATAGATGTAGCGCGGGTCGGGCTTGATCAGGTCGACCCGGACGGTGAGCGGATCGATGACCTCAGCACCGGTGATCTGGTTGGCGACCTCGATCGCCTTCCTGAGGTCCTTCTTCGTCTTGCCGTTCTCGAGCAGCATGTTGAGGGTGAAGGCGACATCCTCGGCGTCGAAGGCCTCGCCGTCGCTCCACGTCACGCCGTCGCGCAGCTTGACCGTCAGGCTCGTGTAGTCGTCGTTGTATTCGTAGCTCTCGGCGATCCAGGGAATGTGCTCGCCGGTGAAGTGGTTGTACGTGAAGAGCGGCTCGTTGACGAACATGATGCCGTTGCGGAGCTCCGCACCCAGCGAATACCAGTTGGCGTTGTTGGGCGCGCTCAAGGTCGGCGAGCCGGCGCTCCAGCCAATGGTGACCAGCGTGCGCTCGCGCGGCACCTCGGCCAGGTCCTGCGCAGCCGCGGCACCGGCCAGCAGCAGGCACGTCGCGAGCCCGGCGGCAAACGACTCCATCCTCGACATCAAAGCCCCCCTAGTTATCGTCTTCAGATCAAAAACATGCCGGGCCTTGCCCACAAGGTCAACAACCCGGGTGGAATTTGATCAAATTTCGTGATCGGCGTCAGGGCTCGAGGCGCAGCACCTTGCCGGGGTTGAGGATGCTCGCCGGGTCCAGCGCCGTCTTGATGGCCCGCATCACCGCCATGCCGTCGGCATGCTCGCGCTCGAGGCTGGCGATCTTGCCGAAGCCGATGCCGTGCTCGCCCGTGCAGGTGCCGCCCAGCGCCAGGGCGCGGTCGATCAGCCGGGCATTGACCGCCTTGGCCCGCGCCTGCTCGTCCGGGTCGTCGGGGTCGAGCAGGAAGAGGAGATGGAAATTGCCGTCGCCGACATGGCCGACCAAGGGGGCGAGGAGCCGGCTTTCGGCGAGGTCGGCCTCGGTCTCGGCGATGCAGGCGGCGAGCTTCGAGATCGGCACGCAGACATCGGTGGCCCAGCCGCGGCAGCCGGGGCGGAGCGCCAGGGCCGCGTAATAGGCGTCGTGGCGCGCGCGCCAGAGCTGGTTGCGCTCCTCGGTGCTGGCCGACCAGCGAAACCCCGTGCCGCCGAAATCGCCGGCGATCGCCTCGACCGCCGCCGCCTGCTCGGCCACCCCTGCGGCACTGCCGTGGAACTCGAAGAAGAGGGTCGGTGCCGGCTCCAGCCCGGCGAGCTTCGAGTGGGCGATGCAGGCCCGCATCTGCACGGCGTCGAGCAGCTCGATCCGCGCCACCGGAATGCCCGACTGGATGGTGAGCTGCACGGTCTCGACCGCCGACCGCACGTCCGGGAAGGTGGCGACCGCCGCCGAGATGGCTTCGGGTATGCCGAACAGGCGCAGGCGCAGCTCGGTGATGATGCCGAGCGTGCCCTCCGAGCCGATCAGCAGGCGCGTCAGGTCGTAGCCCGCGGCACTCTTGCGGGCGCGGCCGCCGGTATGCACGATGCTGCCGTCGGCCATGACCGCGGTGAGGCCCAGCACCACGTCGCGCATCGTGCCGTAGCGCACGGCATTCGTGCCCGAGGCCCGGGTGGCGGCCATGCCGCCGAGCGAGGCGTCCGCGCCGGGGTCGACCGGGAAGAAGAGGCCCGTGTCGCGCAGCTCCTCGTTCAGCCGGCGCCGCCGGATGCCGGCCTCGACGTGGCAGTCGAGATCCTCGACCGAGACGTCGAGAATGCGGTCCATGGCCGAGAGATCGATGCAGATGCCGCCCCGGAGAGCCTCGACATGGCCCTCGAGCGAGGTGCCGGCGCCGAAGGCGACGATCGGCACGAGCGCATCCCGGCAGGTGGCGACGACGAAGGCCACCTCCTCGGTCGAGGCCGGCGTCACCACGGCGTCCGGTGCCGCCCCGCCATAGGGACCCTCGCCCCGGCCGTGCTGCTCGCGGAGCACGCGGTTGGTGGTCACCCGCTCGCCGAGCCGGGCCTGCAGGAGCTCGATCACTCGCTCCACGTCCCGAGGTTCCGCAATCGCCATGGCTCGCCGCTCCCCTGCTCGTCCGGTTCATCGTAGCAGCCGATGGCGCCGGAGCCGAGGGGGGTGTCAGGGAACGGGTATGGCGCCGAAGCTCTGGACCAGGCTGCCGACGACCAGCAGCCAGCCGTCGACGAGGACGAAGAAGATCACCTTGAAGGGCAGGGAGATGACCACCGGCGGCAGCATCATCATGCCCATCGACATCAGGATCGAGGCCACCACCATGTCGATGATGAGGAAGGGGATGAAGATCAGGAAACCGATCTCGAAGGCCCGCCTGAGCTCGCTGATCATGAAGGCCGGCACCAGCACGCGAAACGGGGCCTCGGCCGGGTCGAGCGTCGGCTCGATGGCCGCGATGTCGTAGAAGAGGGCGAGATCCTTGTCCCGCACCTGGCTGCGCATGAAGGCATGGAACGGCGTGGCGGCCCGCTCGAGCGCCGTCATCTCGTCGATGTCCTCGGCGATGAGCGGGCCGATCCCGTCCTCCCAGGCCCGCTCGAAGGTCGGCATCATGATGAAGAGGGTCAGGAACATGGCGAGGCTGACCAGGACCGAGTTGGGCGGGCTCTGCTGCAGGCCGAGGGCGGTGCGCAGGAAGGAGAGGACGATCACGATCCGGGTGAATGAGGTCACCATCAGCAGGATCGACGGTGCCAGCGAGAGCACCGTGACCAGCAGCACGAGGCGGACGATCTGGCCCGTGGCGGTCTCGCCGCCGCCGAGATCGATGGAGAGCGCCTGGGCCGCGGCCGGGCTCGCCAGGAAGACCGGAAGAAGGCCGGCGAGGAGGCCGAGAGCCAGGCGCCGGCCGCTCATGGCTGGTCATCCCGGTCGATGGGCGGCCGGCCGGCGGTGTTCGTGGTGAGCAGGCTGGCCGAGCCCTGCGACGAGACCAGCACCAGATGCTCGGCCCCGTCGTGGCGCAGCAGCACGAGGCGCGTGCGCGGGTCGAGCGGCAGGGTCTCGAGCACGGCGAGCCGGCGGCTCGCGGCGAACCGGCCCCTCGCCGCCGCCGGGCCGAAGCGGCGAACCAGCCAGAAGACGGCCGCCATCAGCAGGAGGACGAATCCTAGGCCGATGATGGTCCGGCTGAGATCGGCGTATTCCAGCATCGCTCCGGCCCCTCAGGAGCGGGCACGGTTGTGGTAGGCGGCCGTCGCCCGGGCGCTGGCATCGCCGCGCGCCAGCTCGGCGCGGCAGGCGCTGCATTCGCGCGACAGCGCCTCGCCCAGCCGTGCCACCTCGTCGAGCAGGCCGATCAGGGCCACGAGATCCCGGCTTCGCCCGCTGCGGCCCGCCTCGGCGAGGAGGCTTGCGAGGCGCCCGGCCAGGCCCTCGATATCGGGAAGGCCGCCGCCTGCGAGCGAGCGACGGGCCGCTGCGAGGGCGGTCGTGAGCTCCGTCGCGGCGCTCATGGCCGGCCCGCCGGCGGCAGGGTGTTGCCGGTCGCTGCTTGCGCCCCGGCATTGGCGCGGTAGAGGTGGGCCAGGATCTCGGCCACGGCGGCGAAGGCGACGGTCGGGATCGGGCTGCCGACGTCGAGCTTCTCGAGGATGGTGACCAGATCGGGATCGCGCTCTATGGGAATGTCGTAGGCGGCGGCGATGCCGAGGATCTGGGCGGCGATGGCACCGCGCCCCTTGGCCGTCACCTCCGGCAGCTTGCCGGCCTCGGGTAGATACCGCACTGCCACCGCGTAGTCGTTCGCCCCGCTCATGCCTCGTCCCGCGCTCGTTGCCCGGTGCGGACGCTAGGCCAACAGGGTTAAGCGGGCGTTAACGCGGTTGCCGCGAAGGAGAGCAGGGCGTGAGCCTCGATGACGACGCGCTTCGCCGCTACGCGCGGCACATCGTGCTGCCGGAGGTCGGCGGGCGGGGCCAGGAGCGGCTGCTCGCCGCTGCCGTGCTGGTGGTCGGCATGGGCGGGCTCGGCGCCCCGCTCGCCCTCTATCTCGCCGCCGCCGGGATCGGCCGCCTCGGCCTCGTCGACGACGACGTGGTCGCGAGCTCCAACCTGCACCGGCAGGTGCTCTACACCGAGGCGGATATCGACCGGCCCAAGGTCGAGGCGGCGGCGGCCCGGCTCGCCGCCATCGCCCCGGCCTGCCGCGTGGAGCAGCACGGCATCCGGCTCGACGGCGAGGCGGCGGGCGAGCTCGTCGCCGGCTACGACGTCATCGTCGACGGCACCGACAACGCGCCCACCCGTCGCCTCGTGCACGATGCCGCCATGCGCGCGCGTCGCCCGCTCGTCTCCGCCTCGGTGCAGGGCGTCGACGGCCAGCTCACCCTCTATCGGGCGTTCGCCGGCCCGCCGCATCCCTGCCTGCACTGCCTGTTCGGCGAGACCGAGGACGATGCCATGCTGCCGAGCTGCGCCCAGGGTGGCGTGCTCGGCCCGGCGGCGGGCCTCGTCGGCTGCCTGCAGGCGGTCGCCGTGGTCAAGCTCCTGCTCGATCTCGGCCCCGATCTCTCGGGCACGCTGCTGCTGGTCGAGGCGCTCGGGCCCGCCATCGAGCGCCTGTCGTTCGCCCGTCGCCCGGAATGCGCCGAGCGCTGCGCGCACCACGCGGGCTGGTAATCCACGAGCCTGCCAAAAGCGATTGTCGCACAGCGGCTTAGGCAGGGCACATGAGGCCCGGTTACGGTTGCGTTCGGCCGCGTCCTTGCTGTATGGGAGCGCCGTTCGACAGGCCTTGGCATTCCCTGGGGGCTCGCATGGCGGATACGCTCGACGTCAACTACCGACCGACCGAGGACGAGCCTTACATGAACCCGCGCCAGGTCGAGTATTTCCGGCGCAAGCTCCTGGCCTGGCGCGACGAGCTGGTGCGCGGCTCCGGCCTGACGCTGAAGCAGCTCCAGGCGGACGACAGCCGGCTCTCCGACGCCAGCGACTGGGCGAGCGCCGAGGTGCAGCGTGGCCTGGAGCTCCGCACCCGCGACCGGGAGCGCAAGCTGCTCAGCAAGATCGAGGCGGCGCTCCGGCGGATCGAGGACGGCTCCTACGGCTACTGCGAGGAGACGCAGGAGCCGATCGGCCTGAAGCGGCTCGACGCGCGGCCGATCGCGACGCTCAGCATCGAGGCCCAGGAGCGCCACGAGCGGCGCGAGCGCAGCTACCGGGACGACTGAGACCCGGCAAGATCGGCAGGGGCCCGGCAGGATTTGCCGGGTGCCGCCCCCAGGGGCCGGCCCGCCCCACCTCCGTGTCGTGGCCGATTGCGGCGGATCGGGATGCCCGGGCGGTTTGGCACGGCGGTTGCTGATGCTCATCCGCCATGCTTTCGATCAATCCTCCTTCCGGCCCGCCGGCCGGGCCCGCCACGACCGCCGGTGCCGCGCGCCGGGCGGGTGACGACGGCTCCATGCCGGAAGGCTTCGAGGGGCTGCTGGCCGGCCTACTGGCGCCGCCCGCACCACCGCCCGCCACCCTGCCGGCGGTCGGCCTCGCGGCTGCCCCGGCAGCGCCGCCTCCTGCAGAAGTCCCGGTTGCCGCCCCGGTAGAAGGCGAGGACACGGTTTCTGGCGACGCCGACACGGCGTCCCAGGGCCGCCGGCCCGGCCCGACCCCCGACTTCGGGTTGCCGGCGACGGCGCCTGACGCAGCACCGGCGACCGCCCCGACCGAAGGGGCGCCGGACGTCGATGTCGCCGGCCCGCCACAGGGGCAAGCCGCGAAAGCCCCGGCTCCGGGTCCTGCACAGCCGCTCCCGGCGGCGGTCGCGCCGCGAGATGCCCCGGGCGACCCTCCGCCAATGGCGACGGCCCCCGCCGTTCGTGCCGCCCGGGCCGGGAGCGCCGGTGCTGCTGCCGTCGAGCCGCCTGCCGGCCGCGCCGGTGCCGAGGGGGCGGGGCTGTGGGCCGCGGTCGGTCCCGCCGTCGCCCGGCCGACGGGTCGGGCCGGCAGCCCCCAGCCTGGGCCCGTGCAAGGCGCGGCTGGCCTGGTCGACGACTACCGGATCGCCGACGACAGCCTCGCCTGGCGCGGCCTGCTGGCCGTGGACGGGCCTGCCGCCTTCGCCGGCGCGCCGCTCGATGCCGCCGGCTCGGCCGAGGCGCCGCTGGCTGCTTCCGCCGTCCGCCAGCTCGCTCTGGCGATCGGGCAGGCGGTGAGCGGCGATGTCCGCCAGCTCTCCGTCCAGCTCAGCCCCGAGGAGCTCGGCGGCCTCGAGATCACGGTCGACTTCGCCGACGAGCGACGGGTGGCGGTGACGATCCTCGCCGAGCGCCCCGAGACCCTGGACCTGCTGCGGGGCGAGACCCGTCAGCTCGAGCGGTTGCTCGGCCAGCAGGGGGTTTCGCTCGCGGCTGGCGGGTTCGAGCTGGGTCTCATGGCCGATGGCCGCGGCCAGCGTCGCGAGCATGCCGGTGCCGGGCCGGGCCAGGGCGCTTCGATCGACCTCGCGGATACGCAGGATGCCGCCACCGCCACCACCGCCGCGCCGCCGCTGCGGCGGGGCCTCTTGAACCTGTCCGTCTGATTGTCCGGAGTACCCAGGGAATGACCGTCGATGCCACACGAGCTTCAGCCGGCACCACCGCCGCCGCGCGGTCGGGGGTCAAGCTGGCTGCCGATTTCGACAGCTTTCTCAAGCTCCTGACGACCCAGCTGACGACCCAAGACCCGCTGAGCCCGATGGACGCGGAGCAGTTCACCTCCCAGCTGGTGCAGTTCTCCGGCGTCGAGCAGGCGATCCAGACCAACACCAAGCTGGAAATGCTGATCGGCCTGATGCAGGCGAACCAGACGACCGCGGCCCTCCAGTATATCGGCGCCACCGTGGAGCTCGACACCTCGGCCATCGCGCTGGCCGCCGGCGGGACGGCGGAGATCGCCTACGAGCTGCCGGAGACGGCGGCGGCCGTCCTCGTGGAGATCCGGGACGGGTCGGGCAGGCTGGTGCGCCAGCTCACCGGGCCCGCCGCCGCCGGTCCCCGGAGCCTCGTCTGGGACGGTCGCGACGGAGCGGGCGCCGCCCAGCCGGCCGGGACCTACAGCGTGGCGGTCGCCGCGGTCGACCCGCTCGGCCGCGAGATCCCGGTCCCGCTCGACACGGTCGGGCGGGTCGAGGCCCTGACCCAGACGACGGCGGGGCTGCGCCTCACCGTCGATGGCCGAACATATCCCGTGGAAAGCGTGCGGTCCGTGCGACCCGCCGCCTGACATCCCAGACACAACAAGACGCTGGAGCGAAGCAATGAGCCTCTTCGGGTCACTTTATTCGGGTGTTTCCGGCCTCGGCGCTCAGTCGCGGGCTATGAGCATGATCTCGGACAACGTCGCGAACGTGAACACGACAGGTTACAAGGGCGCGGTCGCCCAGTTCGCGAACATGGTCACGAGCAAGGAATCGGTGTCCTCGTACTCGCCGGGCGGCGTGCGCTCGATCGGTGCCATGTCCATCAGCCGGCAGGGCCTGATCCAGAGCAGCAACTCGCCCACCGACGCGGCCATCTCCGGCGCGGGCTTCTTCGTCATGAACTCCCTCCCCGACGGCACCGGCGAGCAGATCTACACGCGCGCCGGGTCCTTCTCGCCGGACTTCCTCGGCGACCTCCGTTCGCCGTCGGGCTTCTACCTGCAGGGCTGGCTCCTCGATGCCGACGAGAACGTCGTCGACGTCAACCAGACCGAGACCGTCAATGTGGGCAATGTCAACGGCCTGGCGACGGCGACGACGAACATCAGCCTCGGCGCCAATCTCGACGCCGACCAGGCCCTGCATGCGGGCGTCTATGCCGCTGGTGACATCGCCGCTGGCACCGTCGATGCCCAGTTCTCGCGCAATGTTCAGGTCTATGACAGCCTCGGCCGACCGCAACCGGTCACCATGGCATTCCTGAAGACGGCTGCCAATACCTGGCAGGTCGAGCTGATCGCCGCCGATCCGACGAGCGTCGATGCGCTGGCGCATCCCAATGGCCTGCTGGGCACCGGCACCGTCACGTTCAACGGTGACGGCAGCCTGGCCACGAACACGCTCGATGGCGCCACCGTCAACGTCACCTGGGCGGCCGCGACGGGCGCCGATCCGAGCGCCTTGACGCTCGACCTCGGCAGCGCCGGCGAGACCAACGGCCTCACGCAGTTCGCGAGCCCGACCAACGTGGCGTTCGTCCAGCAAAATGGTGCCGAGGTCGGCGAGCTCAACGGCGTGAGGATCGACGAGGACGGGTACGTGATCGCGTCCTTCACGAATGGTGAGAACCGCCGGCTCTACCAGTTGCCGATCGCCACCTTCGCCAACCCGTCGGGGCTCGATCCGCGATCGGGCAATGTCTTCGCCCAGACCGAGGCGTCCGGCGCCTTCAACTTGCGCGCGGCGGGGCGGGGAGGTGCCGGCATTCTCGCCCCGTCGGCGCTCGAAGCCGCCAATGTCGATCTCGCCGACGAGTTCACCAAGATGATCGTCACCCAGCGCGCCTATTCCGCCAATGCCCGGGTCATCACCACCACCAACACCATGCTCGAGGAGCTCATCCAGATCAGCCGCTAGACGAGCAGAGGATGACGATAGAAACGGCTAACCGAACTTTACCAGAATTCTTGGGCGGGATTTAAGTCATGCTGCCGCATTCTCGGGTCCGGGGAAACGGCCCGGCAAGGCGGGGCTGAGGAATGGAGACGACGATGTCGGAATCGGTGAACGAGCGGCCGCGGACGGTCATGGGGCCGAATGGCGCCGTGCTCAGCCTGGAGACCCTGCCGCCGCCCGAGACGCGCCGGTGGGTGGCGCGCCGCAAGGCCGAGGTGGTGACCGCCGTTCGCGCCGGGCTCATGAGCTTCGACGAGGCGTGCAAGCGATACGAGCTGACCGCGGAGGAGTTCGCCTCGTGGGAAAGGGCCATCGACCGCCACGGGCTCGGCGGCTTGCGCGTGACGCGGCTGCAGGAATTTCGCTGAGGCGACGCGCCCGGTCGCCGGGCCGGGCGGCCCCTGCCCGGGCCGGGTCGGCGGGGCCGCTTCGACCCGTTAACCGGTTCTTCAGCATCTTGCCCCAGATTCTGGTCCGGCGAGCGCTATCGCCGCGTCCAGATCGGGTTTTCGGATGGCTGAGCAAGTCGAGGCACTGCCGGTGGGGGTCGCCGATGCGGCGGTCGCCGCAAGCGGTGCGCGAGGCGGGCTGGCGGCCCTGCTGGGTGCCCTGGGCGCCGAGCGGATCGTCGCCATCACCGTCGCCATCCTCGCCCTCGTCGGGCTGCTCGGCTTTCTCGGCATGCGGGCGCTCGAATCCCCCTACACCCTGCTCTATGCGGGCCTCGCCCTGGAGGACACCCGCACCATCGTCACCCGCCTGCAGGCCATGGACGTGCCGCACCGGCTGTCGCCGGCCGGCGATGCCGTGCTGGTGCCCGCCGACCGGGTGCTCGATCTGCGGATGGCGCTCGCCACGGACGGCCTGCCGGGCGGCGGGGTCGTCGGCTACGAGATCTTCGATGCCGTCGATGCGTTCGGCACGACCGAGTTCCTCTCCAACATCAACCTCAAGCGCGCCATGGAAGGCGAGCTCGCCCGAACCATCGCGAGCCTGCGCCAGGTGCGCTCCGCCCGGGTCCATCTCGTCCAGCCGCCGCGCGAGCTCTTCCGTCGCGAGCAGGCGCCGGCCAGCGCCTCGGTCTTCCTCTCGGTCGGGCCCGCGGGCCTCGGTCGCAGCGAGATCGCCGCCATCCAGCATCTCGTCGCCTCAGCCGTGCCCGGGCTGGAGCCCGGCCGCATCGCCATCGCCGACGACACCGGCCGGCTCCTGTCGCGGGGCGGCGACGCCCTGGACACCGCCATCGGCCTCGACGACACCGACGGCTACCGCCAGGCCTTCGAGAGCCGCCTGCAGGCGAAGATCCTGCAGCTGCTCGAGCGGAGCCTCGGCGTCGGCCGGGTCGAGGCGCAGGTCACGGCCGAGCTCGACTTCGACAGCGTCTCGACCACCGAGGAGATCTTCGACCCCGAGCGGCAGGTGGTGCGCAGCACCCAGCTCGTCGACGAGTCGACGGAGCTGGACGAGAGCACGCCCAACGACGCCGTCAGCGTCGCCAACAACCTGCCGGGCGGTGACGCCCAGGGTGCGGCCGCCACGAATCGCGAGCAGCGCAACCGCAACGAAGAGACGATCAACTACGAGATCTCGCGCACCGTGCGCAACCAGACCCGCCACGGCGGCCGGCTGCAGCGCCTGTCGGTCGCCGTGCAGGTCGACGGCACCTATCGCGACGGCGCCGATGGCGTGCCCGTCTTCGAGCCGCTGCCGGCGGCCGACCTCGCCGAGCTCGAGACGCTGGTGCGTGGTGCTGTCGGCATCGACGACGAGCGCGGCGACACCCTCTCGATCATCAGCCGTCGGCTGGCCCGGCCCGAGCCGCTGCCGGTGGTCGACGACGGCACGCTGCTCGGCTTCGCCCATGCCGACCTGATGCGATTCGCCGAGCTCGGCGGGCTCGCCGGCATCGCCCTGCTCGTCCTCCTTCTCGGCGTGCGGCCGCTCCTGCGCCGGCTGCAGCCGGCCCGGACCGGCCCGGGCAATGCCGGCGGCGTTCGCCTGCTGACCGGCCCCGACGGCCGGCAGCTCCTGATCCAGGCCACGCCCGGCACGGCCGTCACCATCGACGAGCGCGGCAACCCGGTCGTGACCCGCAACGGCCAGCCGGGCGACGCCGCAGGCGAGCAGACCGGGGACCGGGTCAGCCTGCGCCAGATCGAGGGCGACGTCCGCGAATCGCTGCTGACCGACATGGCCGAGCTGATCGAGGACCGTCCCGAGGACGCGATCCGCGTGATCCGCTCCTGGCTGCATTCGAGCTGAGGTCGACCTGCCATGCCATCATCCGACTTCATGCAGTTCGACAAGCTCACCGGCGTCGAGAAGGCGGCCATCCTGATGCTCGCCGTCAGCGAGGAGAACGCCGCCAGGCTGTTCGCCCGGCTGGAGCTCGACGAGGTCAAGGAGCTGTCGCAGACGATGTCGCTGCTCGGCCGGGTCGGCTCCGACGTGGTCGAGAAGATCATCGGCGATTTCGCCGAGCGGCTGAGCCAGGCCGGCGGCGTGGTCGGCAGCTTCGACACCACCGAGCGGCTCCTGCAGCGCTTCATGGATACGGAGCGGGTCGAGCAGATCATGGAGGAGATCCGCGGCCCCGCCGGCCGCACGGTCTGGGACAAGCTCGGCAACGTCAACGAGTCGGTGCTCGCCTCGTACCTCAAGAACGAATACCCGCAGACCGTGGCCGTCGTGCTGTCGCGCATCGAGGCCGCCCATGCGGCCCGTGTCCTGGCCAGCCTGCCGGACGATTTCTCCGTCGAGGTGGTGATGCGCATGCTGCGCATGGAGGTCGTGCAGAAGGACATCCTGCAGGACGTCGAGCGCACGCTGCGCGCCGAGTTCATGAGCAACCTGGCGCGCACCAACCGGCGCGACAATCACGAGGTGATGGCCGAGATCTTCAACTACTTCGATCGCAATACGGAAACGCGTTTCGTCGCCGCCCTCGAGGAGCGCAACAAGGAGGCGGCCGACCGGATCAAGGCCCTGATGTTCACCTTCGAGGACCTGGTCAAGCTCGACAGCTCGGGCATCCAGACCCTGATGCGCAATGCCGGCAACGACCGCATCGGCATCGCTCTCAAGGGGGCGAGCGAGCAGCTCAAGGAGCTCTTCTTCGCCAACATGTCCGAGCGCGCCGCGAAGATCCTCAAGGAGGACATGCAGGCGATGGGGCCGGTGCGCCTGCGCGACGTCGACGAGGCCCAGCAGTTCCTCGTCAACATGGCGAAGGAGCTGGCCGCCTCCGGCGAGATCTTCCTCGCCGACAGCAAAGACGACGAGCTGGTCTATTGATGGCGGAACCCGTGCGCGCCTTCGCGTTCACCAGGAAGCACCGGCCGGCCGCGGCGGCCGGTGGCACGCCCGCCTGGCCGGTCATCGCCTTTGGGACGGCCCCGGCGGACGCGGCGAAGGCGCCGGATGGAGCGGGCCAGGGTCTCGTCCCGGTGCCCGAGCTGGTCTTCGACGAGGCCGATCTCGCCCGCATCTGCGCCGCCGTCGATGAGGCGGCCCGCCAGGCGGCACGCGAGGAGATGGCGAGGGCCATCGAGGGGCGCACGATGGCCGCGCTCGAGTGCCTGGCGTCCGCCATCGACGCGCTCGATGCGGCGCTCGACGCCCGCGTCGCCGAGCTGCGCCGGACGGCGGCGAATCTGGCGGCCGCCACGGTGGAAGCGCTGGGTGCCTCCTCGTCCGAGCGCGTCGCCGTCCGGCTCGCCGAAACGCTGGTCGACGAATGCCTCGGCCGGCTCGACCCGCTGCTGCCGCTGACCATCGAGGTGGCAGCCGAGCTGGTCGATCCGCTGGCCGCAGCCCTCGGACGGGTGCCCGGGCTCCCGGCCCGGCCCGGCCGGCTGGCCATCGAGCCGGCCCGGGACCTGGCGCCGGGCGAGGCGCGGCTGGTCTGGCCGGACGGCCATGCCGAATGGTCGCTGACCGAGCTCCGGCATCGGGCGGCCCTGATCCTCGACGGCCTCGCTGGCGATGGCGCCCCTGCCATCGCCGAACCGAACGACACAAGGGAAGGGTGAGCCATGACCACCGACCATCGAGCTGTCGGGCAGGCGGCGGATGCCGCCGACGCAACGGAAGCGCTGGACGGGATGCCGGTGCCGCTGGCCTCCGGCGACCGGTTGAGCGCCATCTACGACATTCCGGTCCAGCTCGCCGCGGTGCTCGGCAAGACCTCGATGCCGGTCAACCAGCTCCTGCGGCTCGGCCGCGGTGCGGTGGTCGAGCTCGACCGCAAGGTGGGCGAGCCGATCGACATCTACGTCAACAACCGCCTCGTGGCGCGTGGCGAGGTGCTGATCGTCGACGACCACCTCGGCATCACCATGACCGAGATCATCAAGAGCGACAGCTGATGCAGCGACGGGCATCCTGGCAGACGCGGCGGCGGGCACCGGCCGGCAGCTTCAGCCGGCTCGACCCGGCCGGGGCCGTCGGGCTGGTCGCCGCCTTCGCGGTGATCGGCCTCGCCATCGGCACCGGCTCGGCGCCGGCCCGCTTCGTCGACCTGCCGTCCGTGCTGATCGTGCTCGGCGGCACCTTCGCCGTGACCTTCGCGAGCTTCTCGCTTCACGAGTTCGCGCGCCTGCCCAGGGTCGTCGGCGCCGCCCTGTCGCTCACCCCCCCATGCGCCCTGCCAGTGGTCGCCAACGACGCGCTCACCCTGGCCGAGGCGGCCCGCCAGGAGACGCTGCCCGGGCTCGAGCGCCGGGTCGAGGCGCTGGCCCGCCACGGCTTTCTCCATCGCGGCCTCATGCTGCTGCTCGAGGGGGCCGACCGGGACGCCATCGAGCGGACGCTGCGCCGCGAGATCGCCGCCATGGTCGAGCGCCAGCGCAGCACGGTCGGCATCCTGCGCCGCGCCGCCGAGGTGGCGCCCGCCATGGGGCTGATCGGCACGCTGATCGGGCTCGTGCAGATGCTCGGCCATCTCGACGACCCGGACGAGATCGGCCCGGCCATGGCGATAGCGCTCCTCACCACGCTCTACGGCGCGCTCCTGGCGCATGCCCTCTTCACCCCGCTCGCCGAGAAGCTGCAGCGCCGCTTCGAGGCCGAGCTCGCCGGGGCCGAGCTGCAGCTCGTCGCCGCCCTCGCCATCGCCGACCGGGAGAACCCGCGGCGGCTGGAGGCGGCCCTCAACGGACTTCTGGCCCCCGACGAGCGCCTCAGGCGCTTCGACTGAGGAGCCCAAGCTTGAACAAGGGAAGCGACATGGGAACGCGCCTATTGGTCATCGGCCCGGACGGGCACGAGGTCGCCGCGGCTGTCGGCATGGCGGTGGCGAGCGGGGCGAAGATCCGCCGTGCGGCAGACCGCGCGGCGGCGCTGGCCCTGCTGCGCGCCGGCCAGGGTGCCGATCTCGTCCTCGTCGATCTCGATGCCGACGTCGCCGGCCTCATCCGCGACCTGCGCGACGAGCGCTTCCATCTGCCGGTCGTGGCCTACGGGATCGCCGCCGACCCGGTGGCGGCGGTGGCCGCGATCCGCGCCGGGGCCCGGGAGTTCCTGCCCTTGCCGCCCGATGCCGAGCTGATCGCGGCCTTGCTGGCCGCCGCGGCGACCCCGATGCGCGAGCTGGTCTGCGCCGACCCGGCAATGCGCCGCGTGCTCGATCTCGCCGGCCAGTTCGCCGCGGCGGATGCGAGCGTGCTGATCACCGGCGAGAGCGGCACCGGCAAGGAGATGGTGGCGCGCCTGCTGCACGCCGGCAGCCGCCGGAGCGGCGGCCCGTTCATCTCCGTCAATTGCGCGGCAATACCCGAGCAGCTGCTCGAGTCCGAGCTCTTCGGCCACGAGAAGGGTGCCTTCACCGGTGCCGTCGCCCGGCGGGTCGGCAAGTTCGAGGAGGCGAGCGGCGGCACGCTCCTGCTCGACGAGGTGACCGAGATGGACCCCCGGCTGCAGGCCAAGCTGCTGCGAGCCATCCAGGAACGCGAGATCGACCGGCTCGGCGGCGGCAAGCCGGTGCGGATCGACATCCGGCTGATCGCCACCAGCAACCGCGACATGGAGGAGGCTGTCGCCGCCGGCGCCTTCCGCGACGATCTCTATTTCCGCCTCAACGTGCTGACGCTGCATCTGCCGCCGCTCCGCGAGCGGCCGGGCGACATCGCGGCTCTCGCCGCCCATTTCGCCGCCAAGCACGCGCGCACCAATGGCCGCCCGGTCCCCGAGATCGAGCCCGCGGCCCTGGCCCGGCTGCAGGCGCATCACTGGCGCGGCAATGCCCGTGAGCTCGAGAACTGCATGCACCGGGCGGTGCTGCTCTGCCAAAGCGGGCGCATCGGCCCGGCCGAGATCATCCTCGGCGGCCGGGCGGGGCCCGTGGCCGAAGCGCGGGCCGGCGGTGCCGCACCGGTCGGCCGCAGCCTCGCCGACGTCGAGCGCGACCTGATCATCGACACGCTGGGCCACACCTTCGGCAACCGGACGCACGCGGCGACCATGCTCGGCATCTCGATCCGCACGCTGCGCAACAAGCTCAGGCAGTACAGCGAAGCGGGGCTCGTCGTTCCGGCATCGACCGGCCCGGCACCCGCCGGCGACGCGGCCTGAGGGCGGGGGGCGGCGAGCGACGATGGCCATTCAACTGAGAGCGACCACGGACCAGATGGTGCCCATGCTCTGGCGGGCCCTGCGCCAGAGCGACGTGCTGATGGCGCTCGGCGTCATCGCCATCCTGGTCGTGCTCATCCTGCCCTTGCCGCCGGTCCTGCTCGACCTCCTGCTTGCCGTCTCGATCATGTTCTCGGTGCTGGTCCTCCTGACCTCGCTCTTCATCGAGAAGCCGCTCGACTTCAGCGCCTTTCCGACCGTGCTCCTGATCGCGACCATGCTCCGGCTGTCGCTCAACCTCGCCTCGACCCGGCTGATCCTCGCCAATGGCCACGAGGGACCGGATGCCGCGGGCGGCGTGATCGAGGCCTTCGGCGGCTTCATCATGTCGGGCAACTACGTCATCGGCATCATCGTCTTCGCCATCCTGGTGATCGTCAATTTCGTCGTCATCACCAAGGGCTCGGGGCGCATCGCCGAGGTCGCCGCCCGCTTCTCGCTCGACGCCATGCCGGGCAAGCAGATGGCGATCGACGCCGACCTCTCGGCCGGGCTGATCGACGAGGCCGCCGCCCGCTCGCGCCGGAAGGAGCTGGAGGAGGAGAGCGCCTTCTTCGGCGCCATGGACGGTGCCGCCAAGTTCGTCCGCGGCGACGCCATCGCCGGGCTCCTGATCACCTTCATCAACCTGCTCGCCGGCCTCGTCATCGGCGTCGGCCAGATGGGCATCAGCTTCGGCGAGGCGGCCGAGAGCTACACCATCCTCACCGTCGGCGACGGCCTCGTCTCGCAGATCCCCGCCCTCATCGTCTCGACCGCCGCCGGCCTCCTGGTCTCCAAAGCCGGCGTCACCGGCCGGGCCGACAAGGCGCTGCTCAAGCAGATGGGCGCCTTCCCCAAGTCGCTCGGCGTCACCAGCGGGCTCATGTTCGCGCTCGCCGTGCTGCCCGGCCTGCCGGTCCTGCCGTTTGTCATCATCGGTGGCGGCGCCGGCTGGCTCGCCTGGCGGTCGTCGCGCGCCGCGGTCGCCGCCGAGACGGCAGAGAACCTGCCCGAGCCTGCCCCGGCGCGGCCGCCGGAGGAGCCGATCGCCACCGCCCTGCAGATCGACCCCATCCGCCTCGAGCTCGGCTACGGCCTCCTGCCGCTGATCAACGAGAGCGGTGCGGGGCGGCTCACCGAGCAGATCAAGGCCCTGCGCCGCCAGCTCGCCGGCGAGCTCGGCTTCGTCATGCCGTCGGTGCGCATCCAGGACAACATCCAGCTGCCGGCCAACACCTACGTCCTCAAGGTCAAGGAGATGGAGGCGGCGCGCGGCGACATCCGCCCCAACATGCTGCTCGTCATGCACCCGCAGGGTGCGGCGATCGAGCTGCCGGGCGAGGAGACGGTCGAGCCGACCTTCGGCCTCGCCGCCATGTGGGTCGGCCAGGGCCTGCGCGAGGAGGCGACCTTCAAGGGCCTGACCGTGGTCGACCCGGCGACGGTCGTCACCACCCACCTGACCGAGATCGTCAAGGACAACCTCGCCGAGATGCTGAGCTTCGCCGAGACGCAGAAGCTCCTGGCCGAGCTCGACGCGCAGTACCAGAAGCTGCTCGCCGACCTGGTCCCGCAGCGCCTCTCGACGGCCGGCATCCAGCGCGTGCTGCAGGGCCTCCTGGCCGAGCGGGTGTCGATCCGCGACCTGCCCTTGATCCTCGAGGCGATCAGCGAGGCCGTCCAGTTCACCCAGCACGCCGTCTTCATCATCGAGCATGTCCGCGCCCGGCTGGCCCGCCAGATCACCGGCTCGATCACCGGCCCCGGCGGCTACGTGCCGCTGCTGACCCTCTCTCCGGTCTGGGAGCAGGCGTTCGGCGAGAGCCTCGTCGGTCAGGGCGAGGACCGCCAGCTCGCCATGTCGCCGAGCCAGCTCCAGGACTTCATCCGCGCGCTTCGGGATGCCTTCGAGGCGCAGGCGATGCGCGGCGAGCTGCCGGTCCTCGTCACCTCGCCGGCGATCCGGCCCTATGTCCGCTCGATCGTCGAGCGCTTCCGCCCGGCCACCGTCGTGCTGTCGCAGAACGAGATCCACCCCAAGGCCAAGCTGCGCACGCTGGGGCAGGTCTGAGCCATGCGCCTGCGGGTATTCGAGGGGCGGACGGTGCAGGAGGCCATGGCGCAGCTGCGTCGCGCCATGGGCGATGACGCGGTGATCCTGGCGACCGAGGAGGGGGCCGGGGTCGTGCGCCTCACCGCGGCCCGGGACAAGGGTCCTGACGATCTCGCCGACATCCTGACCGCCGGCACCTCGCTCGAGGTGATCGAGCGGCTCGCGGTCGTGCTGCGCGGCCACCGGGTCGCCGCGGCGCTGATCGAGCGGATCTGCGTCGCCGCCCGCGAGAGCGGCTCGAGGGACGCCGAGGAGGTGCTCGCCTTCGCGCTCGCCGCCCATTGCCGCTTCGCCGCCATCGGCCACCCGCCCGGCCGGCTGGCCGGCCGGCCGCTGGTGGTGGCGGGAGCACCCGGCGTCGGCAAGACCGTCATGGTGGCGCGGCTGGCGGCGGCCGCCCGGCTCGCCGGCCGGCCGGTCCGCGTCGCCAGCACCGACCGTGCCCGCCGTGGCGGCGCGGCCCAGCTCGAGGCCCTGCTCGGCGCCATGGGGGTCGAGCTCGAGGGCCTGCCCGCGGCCCCGGCCGCTGTCGACCCGGCTTGCCTGCTGCTGGTCGATACCGAGGCCGCCCATCCGCTCCGCCCCGATGCGCTGGCGGGCGCAGCCGGGGTGGCGCAGCAACTGGGTGCCGAGCTGCTGCCGGTCTTCGCGGCCGAGACTTGTGCCTTGGAAGCGCACGATCAGGCGCTCGCCTGGCGGGCGCTGGGGGCGACGCGCCATCTCGTCGCCCGGCTCGACACGGTGCGCCGGCTCGGCCTTCTCCTCTCCGTCGCCGATGCCGGGCTGGCCTGCGCCGGGGCCGGCATCTCGCCCTTCGTCGGCGAGCCCCTGAAGCCTCTCACGGCCGCCAACCTCGCGCGGCTGCTCCTGCATCGCGCCGCCTCGTTCGTCCAGGAGGGCTCGGCATGACCGGCCTCACCGTGCTGGCCTCCGGCAAGGGCGGGGTCGGCAAGACCTTCCTCGCGGTCTCGCTGGCCCATGCGCTCACCCATCTGGGGCGTCGCGTGCTCTTGGTCGACGCCGATCTCGGCCTCGCCAATATCGACGTGCAGCTCGGCTTCGACGAGCCGATCGGCCTCGGCCGGGCGATCGCCGGCGGGCTCGATCCGGGGGCGCTGGTCCAGGACCGGGGAGGCGGCCTCTCGACCCTCACCGGCGCCGGCACCGGCCAGAGCCTCGACGGCCTCGCCACCGCCCGGCTGGAGGAGGCGGTCGAGCGGCTTGCCGCCCTGGCCACGAGCTTCGACGAGGTGCTGGTCGACCTGCCGAGCGGCCTCGATCGCGTCGGCCCCGCCTTCATCGGCAGGGCCAGGCGGCTGCTCCTCGTCGGCAGCAACGAGCCGACCTCGCTCACCGACAATTACGCCTTGGTCAAGCTGACCCGGGGTGCAGCGCCCCGGCCCCTCTTCGTCGCCAACGCGGTGGCCGATGCGGCGGAAGGGCGGGTGGCGCACGCCGCCCTGGCCCGGGCCTGCCGCCATTTTCTCGATCTCGACTGCGTCTATCTCGGTGCCGTGCGCCACGACCGCCGGGTGCCCGAGGCGATCCGTCGGCAGATGCCGCTCTGCCTTCGCTCGCCGCAGGCGCCGGCCGCCGCCGACATCGCCGTCCTGGCGAGCCGTCTCAGCGCCGAGCCGACCGCTCCAGCTCGGTGAGCACGGTCGGCCCCGCCGCCGGCCCCCCGGTACTGCCGGCAGCCGGCACCGGCGCCGGTGGTGTGGGCCGGCCGACCGCCGGGCACCAGACGCCCACGGGTGCCGGGGCGCCTGTGCCGACCAGCCCCGCCACGCTGCGCGCCCCCGGCCCCTGGCTGCCCGCCACCCTGCTGCCGGCCGGTGCTGCCAGCTCGGGCCTTGCGGTCGAGCTGCGGCTCGCCACGTCGCCCGCGACGGCCGGAGCACTCCTCGGACGGGTCGCCGCCGGCGGCAGCGCGCTGGCGCTGGACCAGGGCGGCCATCTTCTGGCGATGACCCTGCGGCTCGGTGACCTGCCCGAGGGTGCCCGACTGCCGATCGAGCTGCGATCACCGGCCACCGGTGCAACCGTTGCCGATCGGGCCGGCCTCGAGCGGCTGGTGCGCTCGACCGCCGAACCGCCCCCGCCGGCGGTGTCGGGAGCAGGGCTCGCGGCGCGGCTCCTGGGCGAATGGCGCCGAACCCGAACTGACGGGCGGCTCGATCCGCCAGCCGAGGCGACCGCCCGGCCAGCTGCCGCGGCCGATGGCACGGGCGGCTGGCGGAGCCTCTTCGATCTCGCCGGCGCCGGATCGCTGCCGGTCGCACCCGTGCTGCTCTGGCAGCACCGGCCGGAACGCGAGGGCCGCCCCGAGGAGCCCGGGGTTGAGCATCTTCGCCTCGTCGTCGAGCTCAGCCGGCTCGGTCGGGTCTCGATCGACCTGCGCGTCGATGCCCATGCACTCGCCACGTCGGTCACCAGCGCAGAGCCGCTCGACGCCGAGCTGCGCGCCGGCATCGGCGACGTCTACGCCGCGGCGGTGGAGCTCGCCGGGCGCTCGGGCAGCCTCGCCTTTCGCGTCGCACCATCCGCTGCGGCCGTGGCGCCGCACGCCGGCCCGATGGACGACCTCACCGTCTGAGGTCGAGGCCGCGACCACGGGTTTGTTGCAGCGCAGCGTCATCCCCACTAGCTTCTGCGCCGCTTCATCCCCGCGCACCCTTGGCCCGAGCATCCCTGGAGCGTTCATGCAGCGTCCCGAGGCCCGCCCTCTCAATCCCTGCTTCGGCTCGGGCCCGACCGCCAAGCGGCCGGGCTGGTCGATCGACGTGCTGCGGCCGGCCCTGGTCGCCCGCTCGCACCGCTCGGCCGCCGCCAAGGCCCGGCTGGCTGCGGTCATCGACCGGAGCAAGGCGATCCTCGGCATGCCGGCGGACTACCGCCTCGGCATCGTCCCCGCCTCCGACACCGGCGCCTTCGAGATGGCGATGTGGTCGCTGCTGGGGGCGCGGGGCGTCGATGTCGTGGCCTTCGAGAGCTTCGGCGCCGGCTGGCTCGCCGATGCGACGGGGGAGCTCCGGCTCGAGGATCTGCGCCGCTTCGAGGCCGACTACGGTGCCCTGCCGGACCTCGCCGGCACCTCGCCCGAGCGCGACATCGTCTTCACCTGGAACGGCACGACCTCGGGCGTGGTCGTGCCGGACGGGGACTGGATCGCCGCCGACCGGAGCGGGCTCACGCTCTGCGACGCCACCTCGGCGGTCTTCGCCATGCAGCTCCCCTGGGAGAAGCTCGATGTCGTCACCTGGTCCTGGCAGAAGGTGCTGGGCGGCGAGGCGCAGCACGGCATGCTGGCGCTGAGCCCGCGCGCCGTCGAGCGGCTGCAGGGCTGGACCCCGCCATGGCCGATGCCCAAGCTCTTCCGCCTCGCCAAGGGCGGCAAGCTGGCCGAGGGCGTCTTCCGGGGTGAGACCATCAACACGCCCTCCATGCTGGCCGTCGAGGACGTCCTCGACGCGCTCGCCTGGGCCGAAGGGCAGGGCGGGCTCGATGGCCTGATCGCCCGCTCCAGGGCCAATCTCGCCGCCGTCGCCAAATGGGTCGAAGGCTCCGCCTGGGCCGGCTTCCTCGCCACAGACGCTGCCGTCCGCTCCTCCACCTCGATCTGCCTGAAGATCACCGATCCCGGAATCGCCCGGCGGACGCCGGCCGAGCAGAACGCCTTCGTCAAGGCGATGGTGAAGCGGCTCGAGGACGAGGGTGTGGCCTTCGACATCGCCGGCTACCGCGACGCCCCGCCGGGCCTTCGCCTCTGGGGCGGGGCCACGGTCGAGACATGCGATATCGAGCGGCTGCTGCCCTGGCTCGACTGGGCCTTCGCCGAAGCCAAAGCGGCGGCCTGAAGTCGCCGCTCCCCATGCCACTTCCCACTGACGGATTGTCCCCATGCCCCGCGTGCTGATCGCCGACAAGCTCAGCCCCGCCGCCGTCGCCATCTTCGCCGAGCGCGGCATCGAGGCCGATGTGAAGACCGGCCTCGATCCGGCGGAGCTCGCCGGCATCATCGGCGGCTACGACGGCCTCGCCATCCGCTCCTCGACCAGGGTGACAGCCGATCTCCTGGCCGCCGCCACGCGCCTCAAGGTGGTCGGCCGGGCCGGCATCGGGGTCGACAATGTCGATGTCGATGCCGCCACCGAGCATGGCGTCGTCGTCATGAACACGCCCTTCGGCAACTCGGTCACCACGGCCGAGCACGCCATCGCCATGCTGCTCGCCACCGCCCGGCAGCTCCCCGCTGCCGACCGCTCGACCCGCGCCGGCAAGTGGGAGAAGTCGCGCTTCGTCGGCGTCGAGCTGGCGTCGAAGACGCTCGGCATCATCGGCTGCGGCAATATCGGCTCGATCGTCGCCAACCGGGCGCAGGGGCTGAAGATGCGGGTTATCGCCTTCGACCCCTTCCTCTCGGCCGAGCGGGCCCGCGACCTGGGCATCGAGAAGGTCGACCTCGACGAGCTGCTCGAGCGCGCCGACTTCATCTCGCTGCACACGCCCTTGACGGAGCAGACGAGAAACATCCTGAGCGCGGAGAGCCTCGCCCGCACGAGAAAAGGCGTGCGCATCGTCAACTGCGCGCGCGGCGGCCTCGTCGACGAGGCGGCGCTCGCGGCGCTGATCGAGAGCGGCCACGTCGCCGGCGCGGCGCTCGACGTGTTCGCCACCGAGCCGGCCAGGGAATCGCCGCTCTTCGCCCTCGATGACGTGGTCGTCACCCCGCATCTCGGGGCCTCGACCGCCGAGGCGCAGGAGAAGGTGGCGCTCGAGATCGCCGAGCAGATGAGCGACTATCTGCTCAAGGGGGCCATCGTCAACGCGCTGAACATGCCCTCGGTGACCGCCGAGGAGGCGCCGCGCCTCAAGCCCTACATGCTGCTCGCCGAGCAGCTCGGCTCGTTCGCCGGGCAGCTCACCGAGACCGGGCTCGAGGGGGTGACCATCCGCTATGCCGGCGAGGTGGCGCGCCTGAACACCCGCCCGCTCACCCAGATGATCCTCAAGGGCCTCCTGAGCCCGCTCCTCGCCAGCGTCAACATGGTGAACGCGCCGGCGGTCGCGCGCTCGCGCGACATCGGCGTCACCACGGTCGAGACCGAGGACCTCGAAGGCTACCAGACGCTGATCGCCGTCGAGGTCGAGACCGAGCGCGGCCGGCGCGAGGTCTGCGGCACGCTGATCCACGACGGCCGGCCCCGGGTCGTCCGGATCCGCGGCATCGAGATCGAGGCCCGGCTCGCCGACCACATGCTCTATCTGCGCAACAGCGACACGCCCGGCTTCATCGGAGCGCTCGGCGGCCTGCTCGGCGATGCCGGGGTCAACATCGCCACCTTCCATCTCGGCCGCGACCGGCCGGGCGGCGACGCCATCGCCATGCTCGAGGTCGACGGCCCCGTGCCCGAGGCCGTGCTGCGCCGGATCCGGGCCCTGCCGCAGGTGCTGCAGGTCAAGGCGCTGGCCTTTTGATCGGCTCGGCCTCGATCGCCTCGATGAACCGGGACCCATAGAGCTCGCATTTCTTCTGGCCGACGCCGTCGACGGCGAGGAACGCTTCGAGGCTGGTCGGCCGCTTCTGCGCCATGTCGACGAGGGTCGCGTCGCTGAAGACGATATAGGCCGGCTTGTCGATCTCCCGCGCGATCTCGAGCCGCAGCACCTTGAGCGCCGCGAGCAGCTCCATCGCCGCCGGCTCGACGGGCGCAGCGCTGGTGCCCGCCGCCGTCTTGCGGCCGCGGCGCGCCTTGGTCGGCGGGGCGGTGAGATCGAGCGGCACGGCGGCCTCGCCGCGCAGCACGTCCGCCGCCTTGCGCCCCGGCCTGAGTGCGCCGTGCCCGGCGATGTCCACCTCGACCACGCCCGATGCATAGAGCTGGCGGACGGCACCGCGCAGGACCCGCTTGTCCATGTCGGCGGCGGCGCCGAAGGCGGCGAGCCGGTCGTGGCCGAGCGTCGCCACCTTTTCGGTGGCCTCGCCGCGGAGGATATCGATCAGATGCGCCTGGCCGAAGCGCCGGCCGGTGGCATCGATGGCGCCGAGCAGGGCCCTCGCGAGGTCGCCCGCCTCGACCAGCGCCGGCGGGTTCAGGCAGCGGTCGCAGGCACCGCAGGGCCCGGCCGCCTCGCCGAAATAGCCGAGCAGCGTCTGCTTGCGGCAGCCGCTCGTCTCGGTGAAGGAGAGCAGCGCGTCCAGCCGCCGGTGCTCGACCCGCTTGACCGCCGCATCGGCATTGCCGCTGTCGATCAGCCAGCGGCGGCGGCGGATGTCGTCGAAGCCGTGGAGCAGGATCGCCTCGGCCGGCAACCCGTCGCGGCCGGCCCGGCCGATCTCCTGGTAGTAGGCCTCGAGGTTGCTCGGCAGGTCGACATGCACGACGAAGCGGATGTCCGCCTTGTCGATGCCCATGCCGAAGGCGATGGTGGCGACGACGACGAGGTCGGGCTCGGAGAGGAAGCGGTCGAGCAGTTGGCGCCGGAGACCGGAATCCAGCCCGGCGTGATAGGCGACCGCGGGAAAGCCGGCGTCGCGCAGGGCCGCCGCGGTCGCTTCGGTGTCCCTGCGCGCGAGGCGGTAGACGATGCCCTGGCGCCCGCGAAAGGGCTCGATCAGCTCGACGAGCTGGCGCTCGGCGCGCTCCTTCGCCAGCACCTTGAGGCTGATGTTCGGCCGGTCGAAGCCCTGGACGAAGACGCGCCCCGGGCGGTGCTGGAAGAGCTGGCTCTCGATGTCGGCGCGCGTCGCCACGTCCGCCGTCGCCGTGAAGCCGGCGATGCAGGCGTCCGGGTAGCGCGCCGGGAGCTGGCCGAGATTGCGGTAGTCGGGGCGGAAGTCGTGGCCCCACTGGCTCAGGCAGTGCACCTCGTCGACGATGATCTGGCTGAGCTTCAGCCGGTCGAGGGCCGCCTGCAGCCGCTCGCTGCCGAGCAGCTCCGGCGAGAGGTAGAGCAGCTTGAGCACGCCGTCCTTGATCGACTGCCAGATGCGGCCGCGCTCGCCACGGTCGGTGCCGCTGTGCACCGCCGCGGCCTCGATGCCGAGCAGCCGGAGCTGGGCCACCTGGTTGTCCATGAGGGCGATCAGCGGCGAGACGACGAGGCTGAGCCCGTCCTTGAGCACCGCCGGCAACTGGTAGCAGAGGCTCTTGCCGCCGCCGGTCGGCATCACCGCGAGCAGGTTCTCGCCGCGCAGCAGGCTCTCGACGATCGCCCGCTGGCCGGGACGGAACTGGCGAAACCCGAAGATCTCGTGCAGGGCCGTTTCGGGATCGGGATGGTCGGGCAAGCGGATTCCGGCGTTGGCGAGGGGCAAGGCTCTCCTAGCGAACCACAGGGCATCCGCCAAGCTGGCACGCCAGGGCGGTTTGCCCTAAAGGGCTCTGGTTCGTGGAACGATCGTGGGGGCGGCAGCCAAATGACCAACGTAGCGGTGGTCGGCTCGCAATGGGGCGACGAGGGCAAGGGCAAGATCGTCGACTGGCTCAGCGAGCGCGCCGACGTCGTCGTGCGCTTCCAGGGTGGGCACAATGCCGGCCACACGCTGGTCGTGGGCGGCGTGACCTACAAGCTCAGCCTGCTGCCGTCCGGCGTGGTGCGCAAGGGCAAGCTCTCGATCATCGGCAACGGCGTCGTCGTCGATCCCTGGGCGCTGCTCGAGGAGATCGAGCGCCTGCGCCAGCAAGGGGTGGCCATCGGCTCCGAGACCCTGCGCGTCGCCGAGAACGCGACCCTCATCCTGCCCTTCCACGGCGAGCTCGACCGGGCCCGCGAGGAGGCGCGCGACAAGGCCAATAGCGGTGGCGGCAAGATCGGCACGACCGGCCGCGGCATCGGCCCGGCCTACGAGGACAAGGTGGCGCGCCGCGCGATCCGCGTCTGCGACCTCGCCGACGAGGCGGTGCTCGAGCAGAAGCTGGCGGAGCTCCTCCTGCACCACAACGCGCTGCGCCGCGGCTTCGGCGTCGACGAGATTGACGGTGCCGCCCTGCTCGCCCGCCTGCGGCAGCTCGCGCCTTTGCTGCTGCCCTTCGCCGAGCCCGTGTGGCTTCGCCTCTCGGAGCTGCGTCGCGCCGGCCGCCGCATCCTCTTCGAAGGTGCCCAGGGTGCGATGCTCGACGTCGACCACGGCACCTATCCCTACGTCACCTCGTCCAACACCACGGCCGGCATGGCCGCCACCGGCTCCGGCGTCGGCCCCGACACGGTGGGCTACGTGCTCGGCATCACCAAGGCCTACACGACGCGCGTCGGCTCCGGGCCGTTCCCGACCGAGCTCTTCGACGCCGATGGCGACACGCTCGGCGAGCGCGGCCGCGAGTTCGGCACGGTCACCGGCAGGAAGCGGCGCTGCGGCTGGTTCGACGCGGTGCTGGTCCGCCAGGCGGTCAAGACCGGCGGCATCCGTGGCCTGGCGCTCACCAAGCTCGACGTGCTCGACGGCTTCGAGCGGCTGAAGATCTGCACCGCCTACAACCTCAACGGCCAGACCCTGCACCATTTGCCGGCCGGCATGGCGGCGCAGGCGGCGGTCAGGCCGATCTACGAGGAGATCGAGGGCTGGTCGGAGAGCACCGCCGGGGCCAGGAGCTTCGTCGACCTGCCGGCCCAGGCGATCAAGTACGTCAAGCGCCTCGAGGAGCTGGTCGAGGCGCCGGTGGCGCTGCTCTCGACCAGCCCGGCGCGCGACGACACCATCCTGGTGACCGACCCCTTCGCCGACTGAGCGCCGGCCTCCGGGCGCAGCAATTCCGCCACAGTCGGAGCGGCTTCGCCGGGCGGCGAGGCGCCGGCGCTTGCCTGCCGGAACGAAACTCTGAGACTATTCGACCAGCTTGTTGTTTGCCTTATGGTTTATAAGGAGGCTGGTCATGATCAGCCGTGCCGGTCAGGATCCGCAAGTCGCTTTTCGCGCCGGGCTCGCCCATGCGGCGACACCGGGCAATGCCGGGCCGGGCGAGCGCCTGGTGCTGCGGATGCAGCGCCTGCCGGGGCTGGTCGAGCCGGGTGCCGCCTTCGAGGTCGGCCGGGCGCTGCGCGCCATCGCCCGGCTCTTCGATCGGGCCGCGGCACCCGTCGTCATGGTCGAGCAGTTCCGTGACAATCTCGTCGGCGCCGCCATCGCCCAGCGTGGCCGGCTCGAGCGCAACGGCCGCTGCCGGCGCGGCTGGAACCTGCAGGACACGATCGAGATGTTCGTCGAGATGTACGAGCGCCTGCTCGGCCAGTCGGCCACCGGCTATGCGGAAATCCGCGGCTACGTGTTCCGGGCCGCGGCCGGCCCGGCGCCCCTGATGCCGCTGCCGGCATCGCGCGTGCCGCCCCGCTTCTTCCGCCGCGCCGCCTGACAGCGACTGCCGCCCTCACGCCCGAATGAAGCCGCCGCTGCGCAGCTCGGCGACGAGGATCCGCTGCAGCATGGTCTCGCGCAGGCTGGATGGCCGGTCGAGGCCGAGCCTCGCCAGATAGGGCAGGGCCTCGTCCGGCACGTCCAGCCCGGCGCCGACGGTCTCCTTGACGATGCCGGCGAGGCCGAGACGGCGGCCCATGCGCGCCTTCAGGCCCTTCAGCACATGGCCCAGCACCTGCTCCTCATGGGTGAGCTCGGAGCCGAAGGGGAAGGTCGGGAAATGGCCGGCGGCGCGCAGCGGCTTCAGCTCCGCTTCCAGCCGGGCCGGGGTATTGGCACGGTGGCGGTCGGGGATGCGATGGGTCGACGCCAGCTTGCCGCTGGCCACCGCCTCGGCCCGGAGATCCTCCTGGAAGCGCGAATCGCTGATGTTCAAGAGGGCCGCGATGCACTCGTGGTCCTGCCGGCCGCGCAGGTCGGCGATGCCGTACTCGGTGATCACGATATCGCGGAGGTGGCGCGGGATCGTGGTGTGGCCATAGCTCCAGACGATGTTCGACGAGACCTTGCCGGCCTTGGTCCGCGTGCTGCGCAGCATGAGGATCGAGCGCGCGCCTTCGAGCGCATGCGCCATGGCGACGAAATTGTACTGGCCGCCGACGCCGCTGACGATCTGCTCGTTCGCCAGCCCGTCCGAGCAGGCCGCCCCGCAGAGCGTCATCATCATCGCCGAGTTGACGAAGCGGGCGTGGCGCCGCTGGGCCGCCGCCAGCGCCTCGTGGCCGTAGAGCTGGTTGACGAAGCCGATGCCGGTCATGTTGAACTTGGCGCGCTCGCCCTCGTCGAGCTCGCGCAGCAGGTCGTACATCGCCCTCGGGCCGATGAAGAAGCCGGCATGGAGGATCGAGCCGCCGGCGAGCCGGTCGCCCAGGCATTCCGCCTCGATCGAGGCCCTGGTCTCGGGATCGGCGAGGTCGGGTGAGAGGCGCCGGCCGCTCGGCGTGACCAGTTCACCGTCGGCGAAGGCGATGCCCTCGCGCAGGACGCCGCGCCGCACGAGGTGGTCGACCGCGGCGGCGTCGAGCGGGCTCGGGACCGCACCTGCCTCGACCAGCGCATCGAGCGTGCCGAGCGTGACCTCGGCGGAGATCAGGCCCGCATTGACGAGGCGCTGGATGGCCAGATCGTCATAGACCTCCCGGCGGAGGATGCCGGCCCGGTAGAGGTGGCGAAAGCAGTCGGCGAACATCTCGGTGGCGCCGTAGAGCCCCGTCTCGAAGGGGGCGGTGCCGCCGATCGCGGCGATGCTGTCGCCGCAGCGCTCGGCGAGGCCGGTGGCCCGGAGCGCTTCCTGGTAGGTGGCGTTCTCCCGATGGCGCAGGCAGAGCGCATGGGCGATGGCGTCGCCGAGCGAGCCGATGCCGATCTGCACCGTGCCGCCGTCCCGGATCAGGCTGCTGGCGGCGAGGCCGATCAGGTAGTCGGCGGTATGGACTGGGCCCGCCGGCAATGACAGCAGGTCGTGGTCGAGGCTGCGGTGGTCGAGCACGAGGTCGAAGGTCGAGGCCGACACCAGGGCGTCACGGCCCATGAAGGGCAGGCGTTCGTTGACCTGGGCGACCCGGACGACCCGGCGCTCCGGGTCGCTGGCGTCCAGCAGGCGGAAGAGATCGAGCGAATCGCTGTTCGAGCTCAGGCTGTAGGTCGTCTGGCCATCCCTGCAGCGCTTCGCCACGGCCTGGACGAAGACGTTGACCCCCTGCAGCAGCAGGTCCCGGGCGACATGGGTGTAGTTCGAGCTGATATGGTGCTGCTGGGCCGTGGCGTTGTTCAAAAATGCCCCGGCGCGCATGTAGAACTCGGTGACCCGGATATTGGGCGGCAGCGCGTTCCGGCTGTAGGGGCCGACATAGGCGAGCTCCGGGCAGTCGCCGAACAGGCGCTCGACGATCGGTCCCAGCATGCGCCTTTCGAGGTCGCTTTTCGCCTGCGGCCGGGCGAGGGAGAGGCCGGTGACGATCCGAAGCTCGAGCGTGCGGTCGGCGGCGGCGCGGTGGTAGAGGGCGTTCAGCAGATGCACCGGCTTGCCGAGGCCGAGCGGGGCGCCGACGACAATGCGGCGGCCGACCCGCTCGATGATCGCATCGACCATGCGCTCGGGGTTGCCGAGACGAAGGGGCGTGGAACCGGACATGCCGCTCAGAAGCCCAAGGTGAGGCGCTCCATCAGGTCGACTTCCTGCTGGAGGTGGGAGGCTGCCAGGACATCCCAGCTATCCCAGGATTCGACCACCCGGCCGTCCTTCAGGCGATGGAAGCTCATGCCGGATGCCGCCCGGGGCATCGCCGGATCGGCATCCTCCGGCAGCTCCATGGTGATGGTCCAGCGGCTCGCCACGAGATCGCCCTCGGCGACCTGGCTCTCGATCGAGAACACGGCCTCGCCATAGAGGGCGTGGTAGGTGGCGACGAACTGCCGGTACTGGTCGATGCCCTCGAGCCGCAGGCCCGCCGACGAGGCGTCGACGACGCAGTCGGCCGCCACCAGCTCCGGCAGCAGCGAGAGATCGCCGGCCCCCCAGACCTCCTCGAGCAACCGGCGAACGACGGCCTTGGTGTCCTCAGCCATGATGTCGGCATCTCCTCCTTCGGCGCGGCTCTCGACTTCTAGCAAGAAGGTGGCACGGGCGGCACGTCAGTCTGAACGGCGGCGCAGCGCCGCCAGCGCCGCCCGGGTCGGGGTGGTGAGCTTCTCCGGCAGGCGGTCGAGCGGAAACCAGCCGAAGCCGCCGTGCTTGAGGGGCTCCATGAGGCGCGGCTCGCCGGTGAACTCGCGACAGAGAAAGACCGGCGCCACCCAGTGGTGGCCTGCGGCCTCGTCGATCAGGTCGACCATGCAGAGGAAGGTCGGGTCGCGGAGCACGATGCCGAGCTCTTCCGCAACCTCGCGCCGCGTCGCCTCGAGGCTCGGCTCGAGCCAGTCGACCTTGCCGCCGGGCAGGCCCCAGTGGCCGGCCTCGGGCGGGCGCCGGCGCTCGATCAGGAGGATCGCGTCGCCGCGCAGGATGACAGCACCGCAGCCGACGCCGGGTCGCTTATCCGTGACGGGGAGGGTCGTTTCCAAGGTTTCGGCTCCATAGCGCGAGGCGGTGCCCCGGCGCAAACACCGGCGTGCCGCCCTGCGACCGCGTGGCGCCCGATTCCGGGCGGAGGCGGCCTTGCCGGGGCCGATATGCTGTGTTAATCGCCACCCGTCTTTTCGGGAACGAAACGCACGCCTTGCCGCGCGGCCCTTTGGCGCCGTCGTGGCCTTCGTGACCAGCCGGGGATCGGAATTGCCCGCCACATCCGCCACAGCGACAGGCTTGGCCCAGCGCTACGCCACGGCCCTGCTCGATCTGGCCAGGGAAGAGAAGAAGCTCGACGCGGTCGCCGCCGACCTCAGGGGCCTCGTCGCCCTGCTCGGCGAGAGCAGGGAGCTGCGGCGCCTCGTCGAGAGCCCGGTGATCAGCCGCGAGGAGCAGGGGCGGGCGATCCTCGCCGTCGCCGACAAGGCCGGGACCGAGCCGCTGACGGCGAAGTTCCTGGGCCTGCTCGCCAGCCGCCGCCGGCTCTTCGCCCTGCCGGGCATCGCCAGGGCCTATGCGGCGATGCTGGCCGAGGAGCGAGGCGAGGTCGCGGCCGAGGTGGTCTCGGCGGTGCCGCTCGGCGAGGCCGAGCTGGATTCCCTGAAGAACGCCATAGCCGGCCATGTCGGGCAGTCGGTGAACGTGGAGACGCGGGTCGATCCGGCCTTGCTGGGCGGGGTGGTCGTGCGCGTCGGCTCGCGCATGCTCGACGCCTCGATCCGCACCAAGCTGCAGCATCTCGAGCAGTCGATGAGAGGAATGGGTTGATGGATATTCGCGCCGCCGAGATTTCCGCGATCCTCAAGGAGCAGATCGCCAACTTCGGCACCGAGGCGGAGATCTCCGAGGTCGGCCGGGTCTTGTCCGTCGGTGACGGCATCGCCCGCTGCTACGGCCTCGACCAGGTCCAGGCCGGCGAGATGGTCGAGTTCGAGGACGGCACGCGCGGCATGGCGCTGAACCTCGAGGAGGACAATGTCGGCATCGTCATCTTCGGCGACGACCGCAACATCTCCGAAGGTGCCATCGTCAAGCGCACCCAGTCGATCGTCGATGCGCCGGTCGGCAAGGGCCTGCTCGGCCGCGTGGTCGACGGCCTCGGCAACCCGATCGACGGCAAGGGCCCGATCGACGCCACCGAGCGCCGCGTGGTCGACGTCAAGGCGCCGGGCATCATGCCCCGGAAGTCGGTGCACGAGCCGATGCAGACCGGGCTCAAGGCGATCGACGCCCTGATCCCGATCGGCCGCGGCCAGCGCGAGCTGATCATCGGCGACCGCCAGACCGGCAAGACCGCCATCGCCATCGACTGCTTCATCAACCAGAAGCCCTACAACGAAGGGGCCGGCGACGACGAGCACAAGAAGCTCTACTGCATCTACGTCGCCATCGGCCAGAAGCGCTCGTCGGTGGCCAAGCTGGTCAAGACGCTGCAGGAGACCGGGGCGCTCGAGTACACGATCATCGTCGCCGCCACCGCCTCCGACCCGGCGCCGCTGCAGTACCTCGCCCCCTACACCGCCTGCACCATGGGCGAGTACTTTCGTGACAACGGCATGCACGCCGTGATCGTCTACGACGACCTCTCCAAGCAGGCGACGGCCTATCGCCAGATGTCGCTCCTGCTGCGCCGCCCGCCCGGCCGCGAGGCCTTCCCGGGTGACGTCTTCTACCTCCATTCCCGCCTGCTCGAGCGGGCGGCCAAGCTCAACGACGAGAACGGCAAGGGCTCGCTCACGGCGCTCCCGGTGGTCGAGACCCAGGCCAACGACGTCTCGGCCTTCATCCCGACCAACGTCATCTCGATCACCGACGGCCAGATCTTCCTCGAGACCGACCTCTTCTTCCAGGGCATCCGCCCGGCGGTGAATGTCGGCCTCTCGGTCAGCCGCGTCGGCTCGGCGGCCCAGACCAAGGCGATGAAGAAGGTCGCAGGGCGAATCAAGCTCGAGCTCGCCCAGTACCGCGAGATGGCCGCCTTCGCCCAGTTCGCCTCGGACCTCGACGTGGCGACCCAGCGCCTGCTGGCCCGCGGCGCCCGGCTGACCGAGCTTCTGAAGCAGCCGCAGTACCAGCCGATGCCGATGGAGGAGCAGGCCTGCGTCATCTTCGCGGGCGTCAACGGCTACCTCGACGGCGTGTCGGTCGCCAATATCGGCCGCTACGAGCAGGGCCTGCTCAGCGAGCTGCGCAGCAGCGGCAGCTCGATCCTGGCCTCGGTGCGCGACACCGGCGACCTCAAGCCCGAGGTCGAGAAGGAGCTGCGCGCGCTGATCGAGGCCTACACCAAGAGCTTCGGCTGAGCCGCCGATGCCGAGCCTCAAGGAGCTCCGCGGCCGGATCGGCAGCGTCAAGCAGACGCAGAAGATCACGAGTGCGATGAAGCTCGTGGCCGCTTCCAAGCTGAAGCGTGCCCAGGAGCAGGCCGAGGCGTCGCGGCCGTTCGCGCTGAAGATGTCGGCGATGCTGGCCAATCTCGCGGCCGGCGTGCGCGACCTGCCGGGCGCACCCCCGCTGCTTGCCGGCAGCGGCAAGGAGGAGACGCACCTCATCGTCGTCGCCACCTCCGATCGTGGCCTCTGCGGCGGCTTCAACAGCTCGATCGTCCGGGCGGTCCGCCGCCGCATCGCCGAGCTCCTGGATGCCGGCAAGGCGGTCAAGATCATCTGCATCGGCCGCAAGGGCCGCGACATGCTGCGTCGCGAGCACGGCAAGCTGATCATCGAGTTCGTCGACGGCGTCGCCGGCAAGCGCCGCATGGAATATGCCGACGCGGCACTGGTGGCGCAGAAGATTCTCGACCTCTACGCCGCCGGCGAGTTCGACGTCTGCTCCATCATCTTCAACCGCTTCAAGTCGGCAGTCACCCAGATCGTGACCCTGCAGCAGATCGTGCCGGTCGAGCCGCCGGCGCCGGTCGAGGACACCGCGGCGGCCAGCCAGGCCGAGGGCGGTGCCATCTACGAGTTCGAGCCGGACGAGGAGCAGATCCTCTCCGAGCTACTGCCGCGCAACCTCGCCGTGCAGATCTTCGGCGCCCTGGTCGAGAACGCGGCCAGCGAGCAGGGGGCCAGGATGGCCGCCATGGACAACGCCACCCGCAATGCGGGCGAGATGATCAGGAAGCTGACGCTGCGCTACAACCGCCAGCGGCAGGCCCAGATCACCAAGGAACTGATCGAGATCATCTCGGGTGCCGAGGCGGCCGTCGGATGACCGCTCACACCCGAACCTGGACGCTGGGAGCCCAAGCATGAACGAGGCCGTAGCCACAGAGAACGTCGGCAAGGACAACATCGCCACGGGGCGGATCACCCGCGTCACCGGAGCCGTCGTCGACGTGCAGTTCGACGGACCGCTGCCGGCGATCCTGAACGCGCTCCACACCGAGAACGCCGGCAAGACCCTGGTGCTCGAGGTGGCCCAGCATCTGGGCGAGGCGACGGTCCGCACCATCGCCATGGACGGCACCGACGGGCTGACTCGCGGCCAGGAGGTGATCGACACCGGTGCCGCGATCACGGTGCCGGTTGGTCGCGAGACGCTCGGGCGCATCCTCAACGTCATCGGCGAGCCGGTCGACGAGGCCGGACCCCTCGACGTCAAGATCACGGCGCCGATCCACGCCCCGGCCCCGCCCTTCGTCGACCAGTCGACCGAGGCCGAGATCCTGGTCACCGGCATCAAGGTGGTGGATCTCCTCACCCCTTACCCGAAAGGCGGCAAGATCGGCCTCTTCGGCGGCGCCGGCGTCGGCAAGACGGTGCTGATCATGGAGCTGATCAACAACATCGCCAAGGCGCATGGCGGCGTGTCGGTGTTCGCCGGCGTCGGCGAGCGCACCCGCGAGGGCAACGACCTCTACCACGAGATGGTGGAATCCGGGGTCATCGTCGAGGACGACCGCAGCAAGTCGAAGGTGGCACTGGTCTACGGCCAGATGAACGAGCCGCCCGGTGCGCGCGCCCGCGTCGGCCTCACCGGCCTGACGCTCGCCGAGTACTTCCGCGACCAGGAAGGCCAGGACGTGCTCTTCTTCGTCGACAACATCTTCCGCTTCACCCAGGCGGGCTCGGAAGTGTCGGCGCTGCTCGGCCGCATTCCCTCGGCCGTGGGCTACCAGCCGACGCTCGGCACCGACATGGGCGGCCTGCAGGAGCGCATCACCTCGACCAACAAGGGCTCGATCACCTCCGTCCAGGCCATCTACGTGCCGGCCGACGACCTGACCGACCCGGCGCCGGCCACGGCCTTCTCGCATCTCGACGCGACGACCGTGCTGTCGCGCTCGATCGCCGAGCTCGGCATCTACCCGGCCGTGGACCCGCTCGACTCGACCTCGCGCATCCTCGAGCCGGGCGTCGTCGGCGAGGAGCACTACCGGGTGGCCCGCCAGGTGCAGGAGACGCTGCAGCGCTACAAGGCGCTGCAGGACATCATCGCCATTCTCGGCATGGACGAGCTCTCGGAAGAGGACAAGCTGGTCGTCGCCCGGGCGCGCAAGATCCAGCGCTTCCTCAGCCAGCCCTTCTTCGTCGCCGAGGTCTTCACCGGCAGCCCGGGCAAGCTGGTGCCGGTCGAGGAGACCATCAAGGGCTTCAAGGGCATCGTCGCCGGCGACTACGACCACATGCCGGAATCCGCCTTCTACATGGTCGGCGGCATCGACGAGGCGATCGAGAAGGCGAAGAAGCTCGCCGCGGAAGCGGCCTGAGCGGTAAGGGGCGGACATGGCCGAGGCTTCGACCGACAAGCTGGCGTTCGAGCTGGTCTCGCCCGAACGGGTGCTGGCCAGCGTCCACGCCGACATGGTGGTGGTGCCGGGCGAGGACGGCGATTTCGGCGTGCTCGTCGAGCACGCGCCGCTGCTTTCCCTGCTCCGCCCCGGCGTGATCTCGATCTACCAGGGCCAGCAGGTGGAGCAGCGCATCTTCGTCGAGGGCGGCTTCGCCGAGGTCAACCCCAAGGGCCTGATCGTGCTCGCCGAGGCCGCGGCCCCCATGGGCGAGCTCAACCTCGACGATGCCCGCCAGAGCCTCAAGGACGCCGAGGAGGACCTCGGCGACGCCAGGGACCCGACCGAGCCCGAGCGCGAGCGGCTCGAGCGGGCCATCACCGTCGCCCGCGCCCGGGTCGAGGCGCTCGAGTTCCAGGGCTGACGACGCCGCCCGGCGCTCAAGCGTCGACGATGCGCGGGAAGGGCTTCACGCCGGTCGGCCCGGCGAGCTTGTCGCGGACGGTCAGCGCCAGGTTCATGTAGGCCTGGGCCTGCGGCGAGTCCGGCTGGCTCACGACGATCGGCCGGCCGCTGTCCGAGGTCTCGCGGATGACGATGTCGAGCGGGATCTCGGCGAGGAAGTCGACATTGTACTTCGCCGCGCACTCCCTGGCCCCGCCATGCGCGAAGATCTCCGTCCGGTGGCCGCAATTGGGGCAGCAGAAATAGCTCATGTTCTCGACGATGCCGAGGATCGGCACGTCGACCCGGCGGAACATGTTGATCGCCTTCCTCGCATCGAGCAGGGCGATGTCCTGCGGCGTCGAGACGATGATTGCGCCGGCCAGCGGCACCTTCTGCGCCATGGTGAGCTGGGCGTCGCCCGTGCCGGGCGGCATGTCGACCACCATGATGTCGAGCTCGCCCCAGGCGACGTCGCCGAGCATCTGCTGCAAGGCGCTCTGCACCATGGGGCCGCGCCAGATCATCGGCGTCTCCTCCTCGACGAGGAAGCCCATCGACATCAGCTTGACGCCGGCGACTTCCATCGGCTGCATCTTCTTGCCGTCGGCGGTGGTCGGCCGGCCCGAGAGCCCGGCCATGCGCGGCATGGAGGGGCCGTAGATGTCGGCGTCGAGCAGCCCGACGCGGAGACCGGCGGCGCGCAGGCCGCAGGCGAGGTTGATCGCCGTCGTCGACTTGCCGACACCGCCCTTGCCGGAGGCCACGGCGATGATCTTGTCGATGCCGGGCGGTCCGGCGCGGGTCGGCGCCGGTGCCGCGGGCCGCGCCTGCATGTCGGGCGGCGGGCCGCGCTCGGCGGTCAGCACGACCGTGCAGGAGCCGACCCCGGGCAGCGCCTTCACCGCCTCCTCGCACGCCCGGCGCAACGGCTCGAGCTTTTGCGCGTCGGCGGCCGGCACCTCGAGGGCAAAGCCGACATTGCGACCCTTGACCACGATTCCGCTGACCATGCCTAGGGTTACGACGCTCTGGCCGCTCGTCGGATGGCGCACATCGGCCAGGGCCTGGCGGATACGGTCGGGTGAAAGCTCGTCCATGGTTGATCCTCGGGGTGCGCTCACCGATATAGTGGGCTAAGTGTATCTCGCAATCGGATCGGCCGACGCGGTTCTCTACTGCCGATCCACTCCCCGACATGCAAGACGACAACGACGAGGTGGCCCGAGTATGCCCTGGAACAGTCAAGGCGGTGGTGGTTGGCAGGGAGGCGGCGGCCAGGGGCCGTGGGGCAACCGCCCGGGCGGCGGTGGCGGCGGCCCGCAGCCGCCGGACCTCGAGGAGCTGATCCGCAAGAGCCAGGAGAAGGTCAAGAGCCTCTTTCCCGGCGGCGGAGGTGGCGGCGGCCGCGGCCTCTCGGCCAAGGCGATCAGCATCGTCGTCCTGGCACTCCTCGGCATCTGGCTGGCCAGCGGCTTCTATCGGGTGCAGCCCGAGGAGGAAGGCGTCGTCCTGCGCTTCGGCAAGCTCAACCGGGTCACCACGCCGGGCCTGAACTATCATCTGCCGAGCCCGATCGAATCGGTGCTGACGCCGCAGGTGACCCGCGTCAACCGGGTCGAGGTCGGCTTCCGCAGCGGCACCGGCGCCAGCGGCTCCGGCCGCGGCATCACCGAGGAAGCGCTGATGCTGACCGGCGACGAGAACATCATCGACGTGAACTTCGTCGTCCTCTGGCGGATCAGCAACGCCGCCGACTACCTCTTCAACATCCGCGATCCCGAGGACACGGTGTCGATCGCCGCCGAGAGCGTGATGCGCGAGGTGATCGGCCAGACGCCGATCCTCGAGGCCACGACCGAGGGCCGCCGCGCCATCGAGGGCCGCGTGCGCGAGCAGATGCAGGTGCTGATGAACGAGTACGGCGCCGGCATCAACATCGAGGAGGTGCAGCTCCAGAAGTCGGACCCGCCGGCCGAGGTCATCGACGCGTTCCGCGACGTGCAGCGCGCCCAGGCCGACCGGGAGCGGCTGCAGAACGAGGCCGAGGCGTTCGCCAACGACATCATCCCGCGGGCCCGTGGCGAGGCGGAGCGGCTGCTGCAGGAGGCGCAGGCCTACGAGCAGGAGGCGGTGGAGCGCGCCCGCGGCGAGGCCGACCGGTTCACCCAGGTGCTCGAAGCCTACGGCAAGGCCAAGGACGTGACCATCAAGCGGATCTACCTGGAAACGATGGAAGAGGTGCTGGGCGGCGTGAACAAGGTCATCATCGACAGCCAGGGCGGCGGCAACGGTGTCGTCCCCTATTTGCCGCTGCCGGATCTCGAGCGCCGGGCGCGCGAGCGTGACGCTGCCGCCAGCGCTGCCGCCGGCTCGGCGCCGGTCGAGCGCGGCTTCGGCGCCATGCAGTCGGGAGCCACGCAATGAGCCATCGTCTCCTCATCGGCCTCGCGGTCGCCGTGGTCGCCGGCTTCTTCATCCTGTCGAGCGCCCTCTTCACCGTCCACCAGACGCAGCAGGCGCTGGTCCTGCAGTTCGGCAACCCCGTCCGGGTGGTCACCGAGCCCGGCCTCAACATCAAGGTGCCGTTCATCCAGCAGGTCGAGTATTTCGAGCGCCGCGTGCTCGATTTCGACGCCGGCTCGGTGGAGCTCGTGCTGGGCGACCAGAAGCGGCTCGTGGTCGACGCCTTCACCCGCTACCGGATCACCGACCCCCTGCGCTTCCGCCAGAGCGTCGGCAGCGAGGCGGCGTTCCGGGGCCGGCTCGAGCCGATCACCTTCTCCGCCCTGCGCAGCGTGCTCGGCGAGGTGTCGCTCTTCACCATCCTCTCCGACGAGCGCACCCGGCTGATGAACCGGATCCGCGACGAGGCCAACGCCTCGCTGCAGCAGTTCGGCGTGCAGGTGGTCGACGTGCGGATCAAGCGCGCCGACCTGCCGGCGGAGAACAGCCAGGCCATCTTCCTGCGGATGCAGACCGAGCGTGAGCGCGAGGCCCGCGAGCTGCGCGCCCAGGGTGCGGAGATCGCCCAGCGCATCCGCGCCCGGGCCGATCGCGAGCGCCGCGTGCTGATCGCCGAGGCAGGTCGCGAAGCCGAGCAGATCCGTGGTCGTGGCGACAGCGTGGCGATCGGCACCTTCGCCGAGGCGTTCGGCCGGGACGCCGACTTCTTCGCCTTCTACCGGTCGATGCAGGCCTACCGGAACGCCCTGGCCGGCGACGCGACCAGCTACGTCCTGCAACCGGACAGCGAGTTCTTCCGCTACTTCAACTCGTTCGAGGGTCTGCCCGCGGAAGAGGTCGCCGCGGCGCCGGCGGCGCCCCCGGCGGTGGCCGACGCGGCAGCGGGCGCACCAGCCGAAGCAGCGACCGACGCCTCGGCTGTGCCGCCGGTGGCCGAGCTGCCGGCGACGGCGCCGCAGAGCGCCCAATAGGGACGGAGCCGGCCGCCCGCGGCCTGATGGCCGTGGGCGGCCGGGCCTTCTTCGCGCCCCGACCCCGGCCGCTGATCCAGAACCCATAGATGCAGGATCTGCTGACCGCTTCGGCGCTGGTTCTGGTGCTCGAAGGGGCGCTCTGGGCGCTCTTTCCGGATGCCATGAAGCGGGCCGCGGCCCGCGCCATGACGCTCGAGAGCGGCATGCTCCGGGCGGCCGGGCTCGCGTTCGCGGTGCTCGGCGTGTTCATCGTCTGGTTGATACGGCGATAGCGGGCTTGGCGACGGGCGCGGCACGGCGTACATCTCGGGTTGACGGTGCGTGCCTCACGTCTCGGGCGCGGCACGCGTCGTTTGGGGCGGTCGCGAGGGCGCGGGAGCGGGCCTCGCCAAGAACGCTGGAATCGGCTCGGACGAGGAGTCCGGGCCTGCCGATAGGAGCGGTTGATGGACCTGAGTTTCGGCCTTCGCCGGGCGGCCGCAGCAGCCGGAGCTGGCGTACGGCCACTCGCCGCGTTGCTGGTTTTCACCTTGTTGGCGCAGGTGCCGCTATCGGTGCCGGCCGTGGCGCAGACGCTGCCTACCCAGGGTTTCGGCGACCTGGTCGAACGGGTCGGCCCCGCCGTCGTCAACATCCAGACGAGCCGTGAGGCGGTCATGCAGGAGGACATCCCGCTGCCGCAGTTCCCGCCGGGCTCGCCCTTCGAGGAGTTCTTCAAGGACTTCTTCGACCGCGAGCAGCAGCAGCCGCAACGGCCGCGCCGCGGCGCCTCGCTCGGCTCCGGCTTCGTCATCGCGCCGGACGGTTTCGTGGTCACCAACAACCACGTGATCGCCGAGGCCGACGAGATCACCGTCGCCTTCGCCGACGGCAAGGAATACAGCGCCGAGCTGATCGGTCGCGACCAGCAGACCGACCTCGCCCTGCTCAAGATCGAGCGCGACGAGCCCTTCCCGTTCGTCGACTGGGCCGACAGCGACGAGGTCAGGGTCGGCGACTGGATGCTCGCCATCGGCAACCCGTTCGGCCTCGGCACCTCGGTCACCGCCGGCATCGTCTCGGCCCGGGGCCGCGACATCCGCGCCGGGCCCTACGACGACTTCTTCCAGGTCGACGCGGCGATCAACCGCGGCAACTCGGGCGGGCCGAGCTTCACCATGGACGGCCAGGTGTTCGGCGTGAACACCGCCATCTTCTCGCCTTCCGGCGGCAATGTCGGCATCGGCTTCGCCATTCCCTCGAACCTCGCGAAGCGGGTCATCGACAGCCTGAAGAGCGATGGCCGCGTGGCCCGCGGCTGGCTCGGGGTGCGCATCCAGAGCGTCACCGACGAGATCGCGGCGAGCCTCGGGCTCGACGAGGCGCAGGGTGCGCTGGTCGCCAGCGTGACACCGGGCGGTCCGGCCGAGGACGCGGAGATCCAGGCGGGCGACGTCATCCTCGAGTTCAACGGCCAGGAGATCACCCAGATGCGGTCCTTGCCCCGGATCGTGGCGGAGACCGATGTCGGCCGCGAGGTCGACGTGCTGATCTGGCGGCGTGGCGAGGAGCGGACGGTCCGGGTGACGCTCGGCGAGCTGCCGGACGACGCGACCCTGTCCGAGCTCGGCAATGGCGACGAGCCGCCGGCCAGCACGGCGCTCGCGATCGACGAGCTCGGCCTCACCGTCAGCGCCCTCGACGACGAGATGCGCACCCGGTTCGAGCTCGGCCAGGACGTGCGCGGCGTGGTCATCATCGATGTCGAGCCGGGCAGCGCCGCCGACGAGGAGGCGCTCCGCCCGGGCGACCTGATCGTCGAGGTCAGCCAGAGCGAGGTCGGCTCGCCGCCCGAGGTGCTGGCCAAGGTCAACGAGGCGATCGACGAGGGGCGCGACGCCGTCCTCCTCCTGATCGACCGGCAGGGCGACTTCCGCTTCGTGGCGCTCCGACTCGCCGCCTGAGCAATCAGCTCGGGGCGATCTCGGCCGCCGTGTAGCCCTGGAGGTAGAGGGCGGCGGCGAGGTCGGCATGGGCGAGCACGAGGTCGGCGGCGGCCGCCAGCACGGGGTGCGGCCGCCAGGCGACGGCGAGCCCGGCGGCCTCCAGCATCGGCCGGTCGTTGGCGCCGTCGCCGAGCGCCAGCGCCGCCTCGCGGTCGAGCCCGAGCCCGGCCGCCGCCTCGTCCAGCGTCTCGAGCTTGGCCAGCGCACCGAGGATCGGCGGCAGCACCCGGCCGGTCAGCCGGCCGTCCCGGATCTCGAGCCGGTTGCCGTGATGCCGCTCGAAGCCGGCGAGCCTGGCGACGAAGGCGGTGAACAGCGTGAAGCCCCCGGAGACCAGAATGGTCAGCGCCCCCGCCGCGCGCATGGTCGAGACGAGCGTTCGGGCACCGGGGTTGAGCCGGAGCCGTTCCCTGCAGATCTCGGCGATCGCCTTTTCTTCCACGCCCTCGAGCAGCGCCACGCGCTCGGTGAGCGCTGCCGCGAAGTCGAGCTCGCCGTTCATGGCGCGCCTGGTGATCGCCGCCACCTCCGCCTTGATGCCGACGAAATCGGCGAGCTCGTCGATGCACTCGATGTCGATGATGGTGCTGTCCATGTCGGAGACCAGCAGCCGCTTCCGCCGCCCCGCCGCCGGCACCAGCGCCCAGTCCAGCGCCCGGCCGGCGAGCGCCTCGGCCAGGGTCTCGCGCGGCGGGCAGGGGTCGAGCGCCAGCTCGACGGCGGCGCTGTCGGCGAGCCAGCGGACGGTGCCGCCATGACGCCGGCCGAGGGTCTCGACCAGCGCCGGTTCGAGCGGGGCGAGCGCCGGGTTGGCGACGAGGAGGAGGCATTGCGGACCGGTGGGCGGCATGGCGGCTCTCGAGAGCCGGCCGACATGCGCGTGACCGGCGGCCTCGTGCTCATAGGCGGCAGCACCGCCAGCGGCAAGTCGGCCCTGGCCCTGGCCCTCGCCGAGCGCACCGGCGGGGCCATCGTCAACGCCGATTCGGTGCAGCTCTACCGGGACCTGCCGATCCTCACCGCCCGGCCGCCCGCCGCCGAGCTGGCGCGCGCCGAGCACCACCTCTATGGCATCCTCGAAGCCCACGAGGCGAGCTCGGTCGCCGCCTGGCTCGCCCGGCTGCGGCCGGTGCTCGCCGGGCTGGAGGCGCAAAGGCGGCCGGCCATCCTCACCGGCGGCACCGGCCTCTACTTCAAGGCGCTGCTGGAAGGCCTGCCGGCGATCCCCGAGATCCCGCCGGGCCTCCGCGCCGGTCTGCGCGCCGACCCGGCCCCGGCCGAGGCGCTGCACGCCCGGCTCGCCCGCCTCGATCCCCTGCTTGCCGCCCGGCTCGAGCCCGGCGACCGCCAGCGCATCCTGCGCGGCCTCGAGGTGGTGCTCGCCACCGGCCGGAAGCTGACCGACTGGCAGGGCGACCCGCCCGTCCGCCCGCCCTTGCCGGGCCCGCGTGTCGGGATCGCCCTCCTGCCGCCGGCCGACCTCGTCCTGCCGCGCATCGAGCGGCGGCTCGACGCCATGCTGGAGCAGGGCGTGCTCGCCGAGCTCGCGGCCTTCCGCGCCCGGACGGGCGACCGGCCGACAATGCTCTCCGGGGCCGACGGTGTCGCCGAGCTCGGCGCTCATCTCGACGGCCGGATCGACCTCGCCGAGGCGCGCCGGCTCACCGTCATCAAGGTCCGCCGCTACGCCAAGCGCCAGCGCACCTTCTTCCGGGGCCAGCTCGCCGGAACCCTCGAGCCGCATCCGGTGGCGGTCGGGCCGGACAATCTCGACGCCCTGGCCGCGGCCCTGCTGGAGGGCCTGCGCGACGCGACTTGACAACTTGTCGCGCCGGGTGGCCAAATCCAACCGCGACGGTGTGGCCGCGCTCGCGGCCACGGCCTGCCCTGTGCTGTTGATTCTCCGCCAGCGCCCGACTAGTTTGGCAGACCCTGCGCCGCAGGCTCGCCCAATGACGCCTCGTCCAACGAACCAGCGATAGAGCAACCTCTTTTTGCTGCAACCGGAGTTTGATCGATGACCGCAGCGACAGCAGCGCCGCCCGCCGTCGACACCCAGTCGATGACCGGCTCGCAGGTGGTGCTCAAGGCTCTGGTCGAGCAGGGCGTGGAGGTGATCTTCGGCTATCCCGGCGGGGCGGTGCTGCCGATCTACGACGCCATCTTCCAGCAGGACAAGCTGCGCCACATCCTCGTCCGCCACGAGCAGGCCGCCGTCCATGCCGCCGAGGGCTATGCCCGCTCGACCGGCAAGGTCGGCTGCGTCCTGGTGACCTCCGGCCCGGGTGCCACCAACACCGTCACCGGCCTCACCGACGCGCTGATGGATTCCGTGCCGATCGTCTGCCTGACCGGCCAGGTGCCGACCCACATGATCGGCAACGACGCCTTCCAGGAGGCCGACACGGTCGGCATCACCCGGCCCTGCACCAAGCACAACTACCTCGTCAAGGACCCGGAGGACCTCGCCCGCTCGGTGCACGAGGCCTTCCATGTGGCCAGGAGCGGCCGGCCGGGCCCGGTCGTCGTCGACCTGCCCAAGGACATCCTGATGAAGCCCGCCCCCTACCAGGGCAAGGACGCGGCCCGGCGCCGCACCTACCAGCCGGCCCGCGACCCCGACCCGCGCCGGATCGAGGAGGCGGTCGAGCTCATGACCCGCGCCGAGCGGCCGATCTTCTATGTCGGCGGCGGCGTCATCAACGCCGGCCCCAGGGCCTGCGAGCTGCTGGCCGAGCTGGTCCGGGAGACCGGCTACCCGATCACGCTCACGCTGATGGGCCTCGGCGCCTATCCGGCATCGGACAAGCAGTTCGTCGGCATGCTCGGCATGCACGGCACCTACGAAGCCAACATGGCGATGCACGGCGCCGACGTGATGATCAATATCGGCGCCCGCTTCGACGACCGGGTGACCGGCCGGCTCGACGGCTTCTCGCCCGGCAGCCGGAAGATCCACGTCGATATCGACCCCTCCTCGATCAACAAGAACGTCGCGGTCGACGTGCCGGTGATCGGCGACGCCGAGCCCACGCTCGAGGCCCTGCTCGCCGCCTGGCGGCGCCGCAGCAACAGCCTGGCCCTGGGCCGCACCGCCGCCTGGTGGGAGCAGATCGCCGACTGGCAGGCGAGGAAGAGCCTGCGCTTTCGCCAGGGCACCGACAGCATCAAGCCGCAATACGCCATCCAGCGGCTGCACCAGCTGACCCGGGACAGGGACGTCTACATCACCACCGAGGTGGGCCAGCACCAGATGTGGGCGGCCCAGCACTTCCCCTTCGACAAGCCGTTCCACTGGATGACCTCGGGCGGCCTCGGCACCATGGGCTACGGCTTTCCCGCCGCCATGGGCGTGCAGGTCGCCCACCCCGAGGCCCTGGTGATCGACATCGCCGGCGAGTCCTCCTGGCTCATGAACATGCAGGAGATGTCCACCTGCATGCAGTACCGCCTGCCGGTGAAGTCCTTCATCCTCAACAACAGCTACATGGGCATGGTCCGCCAGTGGCAGGACTTCTTCCACGGCAACCGGCACGCCGAGAGCTACATGGACAGCCTGCCGGACTTCGTGAAGCTGGCCGAGGCCTTCGGTGCCGTGGGCCTGCGCGCCGAGAAGCCATCCGAGGTCGACGACCTCATCAAGGAGATGATCAAGGTGAAGCAGCCGGTCATCGCCGACATCGTCGTCGACCGGACCGAGAACGTCTACCCGATGATCCCGGGCGGGGCCGCCCACAACGAGATCAAGCTCAGCCCCGAGGACGACGGCGCCCACGAGGCGATCTCCGAGAAGGGCATGGTGCTCGTATGATGCCAGGCCCGGGCCGCCAAGGGCCCGGGCTCCCTGCCTGACACCCGGGTGGCGCCACCGCCACCCAGCCCCTTCTCGCCGGACTGCCTCCCATGCCCGCCAAAGAATCCAAGCCCTCCACCCCGCAGGCCCTTTTCTCCGATGCCGAGCGGACGCCCGAGGAACGTCACACCATCGTCGTCCTGGTCGACAACGAGCCGGGCGTCCTCGCCCGGGTCATCGGCCTCTTCTCCGGCCGCGGCTACAACATCGAGAGCCTGACGGTCGCCGAGATCGACGCCGACAAGTCCCAGTCGCGCATCAACATCGTGACCACCGGCACGCCTTTGGTCATCGAGCAGATCAGGAACCTGCTGGCGAAGCTGGTGCCGGTTCACTCGGTGCTCGACCTCACCGTCGAGGGCCCGCACATCGAGCGCGAGCTGGCCCTCGTCAAGGTGGTCGGCGGCCGCGAGAACCTCGTCCAGGCGCTCCGCATCGCCGACTTCATGCATGCCCGCCTCGTCGACAGCACGCCCGAGAGCTTCGTCTTCGAGGTCACCGGCACGTCCGGCGAGGTCGACGCCTTCATCCACCTCGTCGAGCCGATCGAGGTGAGCCGCGCCGGCGTGGTCGCCATCGGCCGCGGCGAATCCATCCTGCGCCCGCGCGAGCGCTGAGCCGACCGAACTCCAGAAATCCGAACCGATACGCACGAACGAAGGGGAACCCCGATGCGCGTCTATTACGACACCGACGCCGATCTCAATCTCGTCAAGTCGAGGAAGGTGGCCGTCGTCGGCTATGGCAGCCAGGGCTTCGGCCACGCCAACAACCTGAAGGACAGCGGCGTCACGGACGTGGTCGTCGCCCTGAAGGAAGGCAGCGCCAGCCGGGCCAAGGCCGAGCGCGCCGGCTTCCGGTGCATGACCGCCAGCGAAGCCGCCAAGTGGGCCGACATCGTCATGGTCCTCGTCCCCGACGAGCTCCAGGCCGACCTCTACAAGAACGAGCTGCGGGACAACATGAAGGAGGGTGCCGCCCTCATGTTCGCCCACGGCTTCAACATCCACTTCAACCTGATCGAGCCGCGCCCCGACCTCGACGTCCTGATGATCGCCCCCAAGGGCCCCGGCCATCTGGTCCGTGCGGAGTACACCAAGGGTGCCGGCGTCCCCTGCCTCCTCGCCATCCACCAGGATGCCACCGGCGGCGCCCATGACGTCGGCCTCTCCTATGGCGCCGCCATCGGTGGCGGCCGGGCCGGGATCATCGAGACCAGCTTCAAGGAGGAGGTCGAGACCGACCTCTTCGGCGAGCAGGTCGTCCTCTGCGGCGGCCTCTGCGCCCTCATCCAGGCCGGCTTCGAAACCCTGACCGAGGCCGGCTACGCCCCCGAGATGGCCTATTTCGAGACCGTCCACGAGGTGAAGCTGATCGTCGACCTCATCTACGAGGGCGGCCTCGCCAACATGCGCTACTCCATCTCCAACACCGCCGAATACGGCGACTACAAGACCGGCCCGCGCATCGTCACCGCCGAGACCAAGGCCGAGATGAAGCGCATCCTCGCCGACATCCAGGAAGGCCGCTTCGCCCGCGACTGGGTCCTCGAGAACAAGGCCGACCAGGCCCACTTCAAGGCCATCCGCCGCCGCCACGCCGAGCACCCCGTCGAGGAGATCGGCACGAAGCTCCGCGCCATGATGCCCTGGATCGGCGCCAACAAGCTGGTCGCGGGGACCAAGGACTGACGGACGGGAAAGAAGCCAGGGGAGGGTGACCCT
>JACKIN010000017.1 GCA_020638495.1 Geminicoccaceae bacterium
ATCTCGAGGCCGACCATGCGGGCGGTGGTGCGGGCGTAGTTGCCGGTGGCCGAGATCACGTGATCGCAGCGAATGTCGCCCCGCGCGGTCTTGACGAGCCACTCGCCGCTCTCGCGCTCGATGCCGGTGACCGCACAGCGCTGGACGATTTCCGCCCCCATCGCCCGGGCACCCTTGGCCAGCGCCATGGTGACGTCGACCGGGGCAATATGGCCATCGGTCGGGTGCCAGAGGGCGCCGACCAGCCCGGCCGCATTCACCAGTGGCCAGAGCTTCTTGATCTCGTCGACGCCGATCAGGTGGCACTCGACGCCGATGGTCTCCGCCGTGCACTGGTAGTTGCGGTATTCGTCCATACGGTCGCGGTTGGTGGCGAGGCGCAGGTTGCCGGTCTGGTGGAAGCCGACATCCTGGCCGGTCTCCGCCTCGAGCTTCTTGTAGAGCTCCACCGAATACTGGTGCAGCTGGCCGACCGAGTAGGACATGTTGAAGAGCGGCAGGAGGCCAGCCGCGTGCCAGGTCGAGCCAGCGGTGAGCTCGGTGCGCTCCAGCAGCACGCAGTCGGTCCAGCCCAGCTTCGCCAGATGGTAGAGAGCGCTCACGCCCACCACGCCGCCGCCGATCACCACCACCCTCGCCGTCGTCCGCATCGCCACGCTTCCCCCGCTTGCCGCCCGTAGGAGCTAGCAGTCGATGCCGGGCAGTGGACGCGCGCGCGCGACAACGAGGCTCGCCAAAGCGACAAATGCCCGCCGGCTTGGCAGCGGCAGGGGGGACGGTCATAAAGTGGCTGGCACGCTGTCATCTGGGAGTCGTCGCCGATGCACCGCCGTCACCTGCCGTCCGCGCCCCCGGGCAGCTGCCGCGTCATTGCCTTGCTGATCGGCGTGTCCCTGGGGTCCGCACCCGACGCACTTGCCCTGGACGTGCCGGTCGCTAGCCGGATCACCGCGGTCACCGTGCAGCTCGATCGGGCCACGGTGCGCCGCGAGGCAACGGTCGAGATCGGCCGGGGCGATCACATGCTGGTGTTTGCCGACCTGCCGGCTGCGCTCGACCGGCGCAGCCTGAACCTCGCCGGGCCGGGCGTCGTCTTGGGCCGGCCGGTCTTCCGCGAGATCGAGACGCTTGGCCCCGTGAACCCGGCGGCAGCGCGGCTCGCCGTCGAGCTCGACACCCTGGAGCGGCGGCGGCGGATCGAGCGTGATCGAATGACCGTCCAGCAGCTCGTGCTCGACGTCCTCCGCCAGCCGAACATGCAGCCGGCCATCGGCGGCGAGAATCAGCTTGCGGAGCTCGACGGGCTGATCGGCCTCGTCGAGACGCGGAGCAGCGAGGCGCTCCGCCGGATACGGGCGGCGCAGGACGACATCGACGGTCTCGATGCCGACATCGCCCGGGTCGAGCGCGAGATCGCCCGCCTCGGCGAGGACCCGATGCGCCAGCTCGAGGTGACGGTGCCGGTGCGGGTGAGGTCGGCAGGACCGATCGAGATCGATATCGGTTACGAGGTCCAGGGTGCCTCGTTCTCACCGACCTATGAGGCCCGACTCGCTACCGGAACGACAATGCTGCAGCTCGTGGCGCTCGCCGAGGTCAGCCAGCACACGGGCGAGGATTGGACCGACGTCGAGCTGACGCTGTCGACCGCGGCGACAAGCTGGCAGACGGCCGCACCCCCGGCGGAGCCCTGGTATATCGACATCTGGGTCGAGCAGCCGCGCCCGGCGCCGATGGCCGCCCGGGCCAGCGCCGAGAAGGTCTCGGCCGACTTCGCCGCCGTGGCGATCGACCGGAGCGCCTTCGATGCGACCTACCGACTTCCCGGCAGGGTCAGCATTGCTGCGGACGGCTCCGCGCACCGTGTGACGATCGAGGCCGTAACGCGTGCCGCCGAGCTCCTCTGGAGGGCGCTGCCCGAGTTCGACCCGACCGCCTATCTCACCGCCTCGCTCGATCATGCGGGCGAGGTGCCGCTGCTGCCCGGGCCGGTCTTCCTCTATCGGGACGGGGCGTCGATCGGCGAGACGCATCTCGCCGGGCTGCAGCCGGGCGAGCCGCTCGAGCTCGGCTTCGGTGCCGACCCGGCCGTGGAGATCGAGCGCCGGCTCCTGACCGACCAACGCTCGGCCACCGGGCTCATCGGCACCACGCGCCAGCACGAGCGCCTGTTCGCCACGACCGTCACCAACCGCCGGACGGGCCCGGTCACGCTCGAGCTCTTCGACCGCCTGCCGGTGCCGCGCGACACCAGGATCACCGTGGAGCGGCTGCCCGAGACGACACCGCCCGCGCTCACAGCACCGGACGACCGGCCGGGCGTGCTGGTCTGGCAGCTCGAGCTGCCGCCCGGGGCGACCGAGACCGTGACGTTCGGCTACCGCGTTCGCCACCCGGCGGATCTCCGGGTCACCGGCTTCTGACGGCCGGCCGATGCGTCAGGGACCGATTGCCGTGGAGGGAGCCGACCATTGCGCCGCATGAAGCGCCGCCTGTTCCTCAAGCGACGCACGAAGCCGGGGGCGGCACCCGGTCTGCTCATCGTCGACCCGACGGCGGCCGCGACCGGCATCACCGCCATCGCCTATGGTCCCGATCGGCTGGAGGAGATCCCCGCCTGCCCGTCGGCGCGGGTCGCCAATCTGCGCGGCTCGAGGGCCGTGCTCTGGGTCGATATCGCGGGACTTGCCGATCATGCGGCGATCAGCGAGGTCGCCACGGCCTTTGGCGTGCATCCGCTGGCCGTCGAGGATGCGGTCAACACCCATCAGCGGCCCAAGGCGGAGAGCTACGACGGCCATGTGTTCGTCGTCTTTCGCATGCTGACTGCAGAGAGCGGGGCGGAAGGCGAGCAGGTGGCGATGGCGGTCGGCCGGGACTTCGTCTTGACCTTCCAGGAGCGGCCGGGCGACTGCTTCGAGCCGGTGCGCGAACGGCTGCGCCATGGCAAGGGGCGGGTCCGCCAGCTCGGCCCCGACTATCTCGGCTACGCGCTGATCGATGCCGCGGTCGACAGCTATTTCCCATATCTGGAGACGCTCGGCGAGGAGATCGAGGATCTCGAGGACATGGTGGTCAAGGATCCCGAGCCCGGCCATGTCGAGCGCGTGCACCGGGTGAAGCGTGACCTGCTGAGCCTGCGCCGCGCGGTCTGGCCGATGCGCGAGATGCTGAACGCGCTGCTGCGCGACGAGCACGAGGAGATCAGCGCCACCACCCGCACCTACCTTCGCGATGCCTACGATCACGCCATCCAGCTCATGGACATGGTCGAGACCTATCGCGAAATCGCGACCAGCCTGCTCGACGTCTATCTGTCGAGCCAGAGTGCCCGAATGAACGAGATCATGAAGGTCCTGACCATTATCTCGACGATCTTCATCCCGCTCGGCTTCATCGCCAGCCTCTACGGCATGAACTTCGACACGAGCTCGCCCTGGAACATGCCCGAGCTCGCCTGGCGCTTCGGCTATCCGGCGGTCCTCGGCCTCATGGCGGCGATCGCCTTCGGCCTCCTCTGGTCGTTCTTTCGACGTGGCTGGCTCGGCGGCGACCGGGACTAAGAGGCGCCTCTGCCGTCACCCGCTTGCCGCAGGCGAACCGCTCGCCTATGACACGCGGCATCTCGACGCCCAGCGGAAGCCGCTCATGCAAGCCTTCAAGACCCTTACCGGGATCGCCGCCCCCCTGCCGATGATCAATGTCGACACCGACATGATCATTCCCAAGCAATTCCTGAAGACGATCAAGCGGACCGGGCTCGGCAAGAACCTCTTCGACGAGATGCGCTACGACCAGCAGGGCAAGGAGAAGCCCGAGTTCGTGCTCAATCGGGCAGCCTATCGCCAGGCCGAGGTGCTGATCGCGGGCGAGAATTTCGGCTGCGGCTCGTCGCGCGAGCATGCGCCATGGGCGCTGCTCGATTTCGGCATTCGCTGCATCATCGCCCCCTCCTATGCCGACATCTTCTTCAACAACTGCTTCAAGAACGGCATCCTCCCGATCATCCTGCCGCAGGAGACGGTGGACCTCCTGATGAAGGAGGCTGAGAACGCGCAGGGCCGGCCGTTCACCATCGATCTCGAGAGCCAGACGATCACCCGGCCGACCGGCAACGAGCCGATCCATTTCGAGGTCGATGCATTCAGCAAGCATTGCCTGTTGAACGGCCTCGACGATATCGGGCTGACCATGGTCAAGGCGAAGTCGATCGACGGCTTCGAGGCCAGGCAGAAAGCCGCCGAGCCCTGGCTTCACAGCAGCGCCGCCTGAGCCTTCTCGCTCATTCGCCGCAGCACCACCGCGGCGGCGACGCCGCTCAGGAACGCATCATCATTCGATTGCAGGACAATGAATCAGGTCGGAAATCTGCTCCTTCTGCCCGGTGACGGCATTGGCCCCGAGGTGATGGGCGAGGTGCAACGCGTGGTCGGCTGGTTCCGCGATCGCCAGGGCCTCGGCTTCGAGTGCGAGACGGATCTTGTCGGCGGCTCGGCCTATGACGCGCACGGCACGCCTTTGGCCGACAGCACGCTGGCCCTCGCCAAGGCTGCCGACGCTGTGGTGTTCGGTGCCGTGGGTGGTCCGGCCTACGACCAGCTCGAGTTCCGCCTGAAGCCGGAACAGGGCCTGCTCAAGCTGAGGAAAGAGCTCGAGCTCTTTGCCAACCTCCGCCCGGCCATGGTCTTTCCGGCCCTGGCTGAGGCGAGCTCTCTCAAGAAGGAGCTGGTCGAGGGGCTCGACATCCTCATCCTGCGGGAGCTGACCGGCGGCGTCTATTTCGGCGAGCCGCGCGGCATCGAGGAGCTGCCTGACGGAACGCGGCGGGCGGTGGACACTCAGGTCTATACCACAGCCGAAATCCGCCGCATCGCCAGCGTCGGCTTCGAGCTCAGCCGCAAGCGCCAGGGTCGCGTGACCTCGGTCGAGAAGGCCAATGTGATGCACACGGGCGTGCTCTGGCGGCAGGAAGTGACGAAGCTCCACCAGGAGCAGTTCCCGGACGTGAAGCTCGAGCACATGTATGCCGACAACTGCGCTATGCAGCTCGTCCGGCGGCCCAAGCAGTTCGACGTGATCGTCACGGACAACCTCTTCGGCGACCTGCTCTCGGACGCGGCGGCAATGCTCACGGGCTCGCTCGGCATGCTGCCCTCGGCCTCGCTCGGTGCTCCGGACCAGGCTGGTCGGCGCAAGGCGCTCTACGAGCCGGTGCACGGCTCCGCCCCCGACATCGCCGGCCAAGGCAAGGCCAACCCGCTCGCCATGCTGCTCAGCTTCGCCATGATGCTGCGCTACTCCTTCGACCTCGGCGCCGAGGCCGACCGCGTCGAGAAGGCGATAGGTGCCGTGCTCGACAAAGGCTATCGGACCGCCGACATCATGCAGCCGGGGATGCGCGAGATCTCGACGACGGCCATGGGCCAGGCCGTCCTCGACGAGCTCGACGCTTCTCTCGGCTGAGCACCGCAAAAGGTTGAAATCATGGGCTATCGCGTTGCCGTAGCCGGCGCCACCGGGGCTGTCGGCCAGGAAATCCTGAACATCCTCGAGGAACTCCGCTTCCCGGCGGACGAGATCATTCCGCTCGCCTCCGAGCGCTCGGTCGGCAAGGAGGTCGCCTATGGCGACGACAAGCGGCTGAAGGTCAGGGACCTGGCCACCTTCGACTTCGAGGGCGTCGATCTCGGTCTCTTCTCGCCCGGTGCGGCGGTCTCCGCGGTGCAGGCGCCGCGCGCCGCGGCGGCGGGCTGCGTGGTGATCGACAACACCTCGCACTTCCGCATGCACCCCGAGATCCCGCTGATCGTGCCGGAGGTCAATCCGGAGGCGCTGGCCGAGTTCCGCAACAAGAACATCATCGCCAACCCCAACTGCTCGACCATCCAGATGGTGATGGCGCTCAAGCCGCTCCACGACATCGCCCGGATCAGGCGCGTCGTCGTCGCCACCTACCAGTCGGTGAGCGGCGCCGGTCAGGAGGCGATGGACGAGCTCTTCGACCAGACCAAGTCGATCTACATGAACGACAAGCAAGAGCCGAAGATCTTCACCAAGCAGATCGCCTTCAATTGCATTCCCCGGATCGACAGCTTCCTCGAAGATGGCTCGACCAAGGAGGAGTGGAAGATGACGGTCGAAACCCGCAAGATCCTCGATCCGTCGATCGAGGTGAGCGCCACCTGTGTGCGTGTTCCGGTCTTCGTCGGCCATGCGCTCGCGGTCAATGTCGAGTTCGAGGAACCGCTCGAGCCGGACGAGGCACGCCACGCGCTGCACGAGTTCCCAGGCATTCTGGTGATCGACCGGCCGGAGGAGGACGAGTACGCAACCCAGATCGACTGCGTCGGTGACCACGCGACCTTCGTCTCGCGCATCCGCAAGGACCCGACCGTGCCGCACGGCCTGAACCTGTGGGTGGTGGCCGACAACCTGCGCAAGGGTGCAGCGCTCAACACCGTCCAGATCGCCCAGGCGCTGGTCGAGGAAGGCTACATCTAGCCTGCGGTCGACGGCCGGTCGCCCGGCTGGTAAGCCCGAGGCCATGGTCTCCAACCTGCACGAGTACTCGGTCTCCGAGATCGCCTTCGCCCTGAAGAAGACGATCGAGGATGCCTATGGCCTGGTCCGGGTCAGGGGCGAGATCTCCGGCTTCAAGCGCGCCTCGAGCGGGCATCTCTACCTGGCGCTGAAGGACGACAAGGCCGTTCTCGATGGCGTCTGCTGGCGCGGCACGGCGGGGGCGCTCGGCTTCAAGCCGGAGGATGGGCTGGAGGTCATCGCCACCGGCCGGCTGACCACCTATCCCGGTCGCTCGCGCTACCAGCTCGTCATCGAGCACATGGAGCCGGCAGGCGTGGGCGCCCTGATGGCGCTCTTCGAGGAGCGCAAGCAACGTCTCGCTGCGGAGGGTCTGTTCGAGCCGGAGCGCAAGCGGCCCCTGCCCTATCTGCCCCGCTGCATCGGGCTCGTCACCTCGCCCACCGGTGCCGTGCTGCGCGACATCCTGCACCGTCTGGCCGAACGATTCCCCCTGTCCGTCCTGCTTTGGCCGGTGGCGGTCCAGGGCGAGGGTGCGGCGGAGCAGATCGCGGCCGCCATCGGAGGCTTCGACCGTCTCGCCGCCGAGGGAGCGATCCCCCCACCCGACCTGCTGATCGTTGCCCGGGGCGGCGGATCGATCGAGGATCTCTGGGCCTTCAACGAGGAGGCGGTGGCGCGCGCCGTCGCCGCCTGCTCGATTCCATTGATCTCGGCCGTTGGCCATGAGACCGACACGACGCTCATCGACTTCGTCGCCGACCGCCGGGCGCCCACGCCGACCGCCGCGGCCGAGATGGCGGTGCCGGTCCGGGCAGAGCTTCTGGCCTCGACCGAGGGACTGGCCGAGCGGCTGATCCATGCACTCGAACGTGGCCTGCGGGACCGCCGCCAGGGACTCGACGGACTCGCCCGTGGCCTCCCCGATCCCTTGGCCATCCTGCGCTTCGCCGAGCAGCGGCTCGACGACCTCACCGAGCGGCTGCGCCTGCGAACACCACTGGCGGTGCTCGACGATCAGGCCGAGAAGCTCGGGGGGCGCCATGCCCGGCTCGGCGAGCTGGTGCTGGATCGCGTCCGGCAGGCCGAGCGTGACTTGGCGCGGCTGCCGGCCGAGACGCTCGACCAGCGCATCGCTGATCGCCTGCGCGAGCTGCAGCGCAGCCTCGACGGTCCCGCCAAGCTGCTGGAGAGCCTCAGCCATCGCCGCGTGCTGGATCGGGGATACGCGCTCGTCCACGGCGCTTCGGGCGGCCTGGTCACCGGCGTCGAGGCGGCGCGCGCCGAGGCTTGTCTCCAGATCGAGTTCGCCGACGGGCGCCTGCCGGTCGTGCCCGGCGAGACGGCGAAGCCGCGACGCAAGCCTGCCACGCCGCCTGCCGACCAGGGCACGCTGCTTTGAGCGCCGAGCGGCCGATCGATCGCCTGCTCGCCGTGATGCGCCGCCTGCGCGACCCCGAGATTGGCTGCTCCTGGGACATCGAGCAGACCTTCGCCACCATCGCCCCCTATACGATCGAGGAGGCCTACGAGGTGGCGGATGCCATCGAGCGGGCCGACTGGGAGGAGCTTCGAGGCGAGCTGGGCGATCTCCTCCTGCAGGTGGTCTATCACGCGCAGATGGCCGCCGAGGCCGGGCTTTTCGGCTTCGACGACGTGGCCACGGCGATCGCCGACAAGATGATCGCTCGCCACCCGCACGTCTTCGGCGACGTGGAGGTCAAAGGTGCGGAAGCCCAGCACGAGCACTGGGAATCGGCGAAGGCCGCCGAGCGCCAAGCCAAGGCCGCATCCGACGGGAGTGCCGCCAGCCTCCTCGACAACCTGCCGCACGGCCTGCCGGCTCTCACCCGGGCGCTCAAGCTGCAGAAGAGAGTGCTTCGCGTAGGCTTCGACTGGCCCGACATCCAAGGTGTGCGAGACAAGGTCAACGAGGAGCTGGACGAGCTGGAAAGCGCCGCCCCGGACGAGCGCGAGCTGGAGCTGGGTGACCTCCTCTTCACCCTCGTCAACCACGCGCGCCGGCTCGGGCTCGATCCGGAGACGGCGCTCAGGCGGGCCAACGCCAAGTTCGAATCGCGTTTTCGGCGGATGGAGCGGACGAGCGACAGGCCGCTCGGCGAGCTCGACCTCGAGGCCCTCGAGGCCCTCTGGCAGCGCGTCAAGACGGGCTGAGGCCGGTTGGACGGAACCGCCGAGCGGGTCGATCGGTTCGACAACCGATCATCCAGGAATCCGAAGGGAGCAGCGATGCCGACCAACCGATCGACGAAGGCCGGGCTCGCCCTGTCGTTCATGGCGCTCTTGGGGGCGGTGCCCGCCGTGGCCGAGGAAGCCGCCACCGATGCGCTTGCCGAGACACCCCAGGTCGATGTGGCGCCGGGAGCGGCGGAGCTGCCCCCCACCACCGGTGCCGTCTCGGTCACAAGCTTGCTCGAGCTCGACGTGGTGTCTGCCGACGACGAGGAGCTCGGCGACGTCTACGACCTCGTCGCCGACCCGGAGGACGGCCTCCTGAAGTTCCTGGTCATCCAACGTGGCGGCGAGATTCTCGGCATTGATATCGGCGTCGGGGCCGAGCGCGTGGCCGTTCCCTGGCACCGGGTCGAGATGCAGGAGGCGCCGCGGCGCCTGATCGTCGACTTCACCGCCAAGGAGATCGAAGCCCTGCCCGACTGGGAGGGCGCGCGCACCGAGGGCGGTCTCGTCGGGGCGGCGCCGGTCGATGAGCCGAAAGGTGTGAACTGAGGCAGTTACGGATCGCAAGGCATCGGGGGCTTGACGCCTTGGGGCGATGCTCACAGAGGACAGAACCGACCCAGAATCCGGAGGATCGCCCAATGTCGTTTGCCCGCTATCCGAGCCTCGATGACGTCGCCGTCCTGGTCACCGGTGGTGCTTCCGGCATCGGTGAGCAGATCGTCCGCGCCTTTGCCGAGCAGGGCAGCCGGGTGGGCTTCGTCGACCTGGACACCGACCGCGGCACGGCGCTGGCGGGCGAGTTGCGCGATGCCGGTGCCAAGGTACATTTCGAGACCTGTGACCTGCGTGACATCGAGGCCCTGAAACGGGCATTCGCCGCGGTCGAGGCGGCCCAGGGTCCTACCACGGTGCTGGTCAACAACGCCGCGCGCGACGACCGGCATGGCTGGCAGGACGTGACGCCGGAGTACTTCGACGAGCGCATCGCCACCAATCTCCGCCACATGTTCTTCGCCATCCAGGCGGTTGCACCCGGCATGATCAAGGCCGGCAAGGGCTCGATCATCAACTTCGGCTCGAACTCGTGGTGGGAGGCGGGCGGCGGGTTTCCCGTCTACACCCAGGCCAAGGCGGCCGTGCACGGCCTGACCCGCGGCATGGCCCGCGACCTCGGCCAGCACCGGATCCGGGTCAACACGGTGGTGCCGGGCTGGATCATGACCGAACGGCAGAAGACGCTCTGGGCGACACCGGAGGCGCTCGAGAAGCACCGCCAGCGGCAATGCCTGCCGGACCTGATCCAGCCGGTCTATCTGGCCCGGATGGTGCTCTTCCTCGCCTCCGACGATGCGGCGATGTGCACCGCCAACAACTACATGGTCGAAGCCGGCTCGATCTGAGGACGGGGTCGCGGCAGGGCCCTATCCGCCGGCCGCGATCTTCTCGCCTGTCCCGGCATCGAAGAGGCAAAGCTTGGCACGGTCGATGGCGATGCCGACAGCGGTGCCGGCGCGGACGTCGTAGTTCTTGTCCATCTTGACCACGACCGGTGCCTTGCCGACCTCGCAGGTGACGATGGTCTCGTTGCCGGTGAGCTCGCAGGCGAAGACCCTGGCCTGCAGGTCGGCGGCATCCGGCGACACGATCTGCGCGTCCTCGGGACGAAAGCCGAAGACGGCTTCGGACCGTGGAGCATAGTTGCCGACCGCCACCCTGCCCTCCGGCAGGACGAAGCTGCCGTCCTCGATCGGCCCGGTCAGCGTGTTCATCGGCGGCGAGCCGATGAAGCCGGCAACGAAGAGATTTGCCGGGTTGTCGTAGATCTCGCGCGGGGTCGCGATCTGCTGGACCACGCCCTGGTTCATCACCGCGACGCGGTGGGCGAGGGTCATCGCCTCGATCTGGTCGTGGGTGACGTAGATGGTGGTGATGCCGAGCTCCTCCTGCAAATGCTTCAGCTCGGCGCGCATGTAGCTGCGCAGCTTGGCATCGAGGTTGGAGAGCGGCTCGTCCATGAGAAAGACGCTCGGCCGCCGGACGATGGCGCGGGCCAGCGCCACGCGCTGCCGCTGGCCGCCCGAGAGCTGCCGGGGAAAGCGATCCAGGTAGTCCTCGAGATGGACCTTCTCCGCGGCGGCCCGGATCTGGGTCTCCTGCTCCGCCTTCGGCACGCCGCGCAGCTTCAGGGGATAGCCGATGTTCTTCGCCACCGTCATGTGCGGGTAGAGCGCGTAGGACTGGAAGACCATCGCCACATCGCGATATTTCGGCAGCACCTGGGTGACGTCCCGCTCGCCGATGGCGATCCGCCCCGACGTGACCGATTCGAGGCCCGCGACCATCCGCAGCGCTGTTGTCTTGCCGCAGCCCGACGGCCCGAGCAGCACGAGGAACTCGCCGTCTTCGATCTCGAGGTCGAGGCCCTTGACCACCTGGACCGCGCCGAACGACTTGAAGATGTTGGAGAGGGTGACGCGCATCCTGATCCTAGCCCTTGACGGCGCCGACCAGGAGGCCGCGCGCGATGTGCTTCTGCAGGACGGTCGCGATGACCACGACAGGGGCGATCATGACGACGATCAGGACCGACATGTTCCACCATTGCGGCCCGCGGGTGGTGTTCTGCGCCGAGACCAGGACCGGCATGGTCTGCGCGTTCGCGTTGGTGAGGAAAAGCGCCAGCAGATACTCGTTCCAGGCCAGGATGAGGACGAGGAGGAAGGTGGCGACGAGGCCGGAGCGGACCAGCGGCAGGGCGATCGTGAAGAACACCCGGAACTTCGAGGCGCCGTCGATCTCCGCACTCTCCTCGAGATCGACCGGGATGGCGGCGAAGAAGTCGCGGGTCAGCCAGACGACGATCGGCAGGTTGACGGCGGCATAGGTCGCGACCAGGGCGAGCTGCGTGTCGAGCAGCCGGAGCTGCTGGAACATGATGTAGATCGGCAGCACCGCCACGATCGGCGGCATGATGCGATTGGAGATGATCCAGAATTCGATGTCGCGATTGCCGAGCGCCAGCCTCGCCCGGTGCGTCAGGGTGAAGACCGCGAGGATGAAGATGACGACCGCCGAGCCGAGCGCGATCGGCCAGGGCACGCCCAGAGTCACCACCGCGGCGACGGTGGCCGCGAGGAGCAGGAGGAAGGTCACGACGGTCGCGAGCTTCACCTCGAGCCGCGTGCGGACCAGGGCATAGGCCGCGAGCGCACCGACTACCACGCCGACGACTGTGCTGCCGAGCGCTGCCACGATCGAGTTGATGTAGGGTCCGAGCGTGTTGTTCTGCAGCAGCATGAAGTCCCACGCGTGCAGCGACGGCGTGAAGTCGACGAACGGGATGTAGAAAGGCCCGTTGTCGACATCCCCGGACTGCTTGAACGACGTGATCAGCACCCAGTAGAGCGGCACGAGGACGACCAGGGACCAGAAGACCAGGAGAACGTAGGTCATGAACTTCGGCACCGGCGCCTGGCGCTCGAGCGACTCGGGCTCGAACAGGCGCTGGCGGAGCGAGCGGCGGTCGCCGTTCATGATTCGAGCCGGCGTGATGGTCGGACCACGAAGTTGAAGAAGGTGATGCAGACCACGGTCGAGACGAAGAGCAGCATGTAGCCGACCGCTGCCGAAGCGCCCAGATCCTGCGTCCGCCAGGCGATGAAGGCGTGGAGCGTCATGGATTCCGTGGCGAGGCCCGGGCCGCCGCCGGTCAGCACGTTGGGCAGGTCGATGATCTTGAAGGCCTCGATCAGGCGGATCAGGACCACCGTCCCGGCAACCGGGGCTATCGCCGGCCAGGTGATGTCGCGAAAGATCTGCAGGCCGCCGGCGCCGTCGATCCGCGCCGCCTCGACCTGGTCGCGCGGCTGGTTCTCGATGGCCGCTAGCAGCACGATGAACATGAACGGCGTCCACTGCCAGGTGTCGCCGACCAGCACCATGAGGCGGGCCGACCAGGCCTCGGTCGCCCAGGACCATTCACCGACGCCGAACGAGCGGACGAGCGGCGCGAACGGCCCCTTCTGCATGTCCGCCAGCATCCGGAAGGTGTAGGCGATGCCGACCGGAGTCACCATCAGCGGCACGAAATAGAGCACGCGAAAGAAATTGCGGCCGCGGATCGGCTGGGCGCAGAGCAGGGCGAGCCCGAGGCCGAGGAGGAACTGCACGGAGACGCCGATCACGACATAGAGCAGGGTGGTGACGAGCGTGCCGGGGACGCCGCTCGTGGCGAGCGTCGCCACGGCGACGAGGACGAGGCCCATTGTCAGGCTGACGGAGATCAGCCGCCCGACGATGCCGACGACCGTGACGCTGCCCCCTCTCAGATAGCGCGCCATGCAATAGAGCAGGGCGATGGCCGCCAGCGCCACCAAGCCCCAGGCGACCGGGCCGAAGGCGCCGAACGTGCCGAGGAAATGGTACTGCTGAGAGCCGGTGAGCAATTTGCGGAAATTGCCGAGCCCGATGAACTTGAGCGTGAAGCCACCGGGCGCCAGGGCAAAACGCGACAGGGCCAGATAGGCGGAGATGATCAGCGGGAAGATCGCGAAGCAGAGCAGGATGACGACCGCCGGCAGGACCATGAGGCGGCCGGCATGCCGGTCGAGCCGCTCGCCCCATCCCGGCCGCGGGACGGTGTCGACGGCCGTCTCGGCGAAAGCTGTCATGAGGGCTCGTGCATCGACCGGAGAACGGGCGGCTCCGGGTCCGGCACGACGAGCGCACTGGACCCGGTTGTCGCCGACCGATCAGTTGGCGCCGATGGTGGCCCGATAGATTTCGAGCTGCTCGTCCACACCGATCTCGTCGTTCAGCTCGTTCCAGCCATTCGCGACCGCCTGGACGGTCGCCTCCTTGTCGATCTCACCCGCGAGGAAGCGCGAGATCGCCTCGTCGAGCACGACCTGCTGGTACTTCTGGTTCTGCGGGATGCGCAGATCGAGGATCATGTTCGGGCTGTTCATGCTGTCGTTGATGGCGCCGAGATAGACCGCGGCCTCCTCTTCGGTCATGCCGGCGTTCTTCCACAGATCGCTGAAGGAGAGCTGCGAGGTGCGATAGGGGTTGAACCCGGTGCCGCCGACGGTGACGTCCTGGTTCGACTGGGCCGGCTGCGTCATGTACGAGAAATACGCGAAAGCCGCGTCCTTCACCTTGTCGTCGGCTGCGGCGTTGATGCCGCCGCCCCAGCCGCCGAAGGCCGCGAACGGCGCATGGTTCACGCCGTCGATGGCATAGGGGCAGTTGTCTGCCGTGCAGGCCTCGAGCTCGCCGGTCTCCCAGTTCACCACTTCCGTCGAGCCCGGCATGATGGCCGCACCCCACTTGCCGATGACCTTGGAGTTCACCGGGTCGATCGAGATCGTGCCGACGTCACCCCAATCGAGATTGAGCGCGCAACGGCCGGAAGCGAAAAGGGGGCGGGTGTCGGAGACGTCGAGGTTCAACTCGTCCGGCGGGCCGTACTTGGTCGATTCGCTGAGGAAATCGAGCGCCTTGCGGAAGCCCTCGTTATCCACCAGAGGCGTCATGTCGGCCGTGTTGAAGAACGCGCCCTGGCTCGTCCCCTTGGACTGGGTCATCGAGCCGACGACGTCCATCACGAACCAATAGCTCTGGGCATTGCGCTTCTTGGCGATGCACGAGCCGAAATCGGGGGTGCCATCGCCGTTCATGTCCTTGCCGTGCAGGGCCTTCGCGACCTCGAGATACTCGTCCCATGTGCGCGGCACCTCGAGCCCCGCCTCCTCGAGCAGGTCCTTTCTGTAGTACATCATGTGAAAATCGCCATCGAGCGTGATCATGTAGATGCTGCCGGCGTACTTCTCCGAGAAATCGCGGAAAAAGGCACCCACGTCGTCCTGCTCGATCGCCGGATCGGCCTCTACCCGCGCGGTCAGGTCCTCGAGATAGCCGCCGGCGATGTAGTCGACCATCCACTGCGGGGCGAAAACCGCGGCGTCGACGGAGTTGGTGCCGCTCGCCCAGTCGGTCAGGATCTTCTGGTAGAGATCCGAGAACGGCACGGCGATGACGTTGATCTTCGCGCCGGTGAGCGCCTCGAACTCCGGTGCCCGCCGCTGCAGCGGCTCCTGGATGGCACCGGTCTGGGTCATGACATTGACGGTGACCCCGTCGAACTCGCCCGCTGCCTGGGCAATGCCCATGCCGCCGAGCAGACAAAGCGCCGAGGCGCCGGCCAGCAGATGTCGCATGATGTCTACCTCCCCTTTTCTTGATCCGCGGTCGCCAACGGCTTTTCGGCCCATTGCTCCGACCCTGGTCGAACACTAGCCATTCGCCCGAACGGCAGCAATCACCATGGCTGCCTGACCTATGCCCCGGCCTCTGGCCTACCGGGCCAGGGCAACGGCTCTTCTGCAGCGAAGCGGCGAAGCACGTTGGTCGTCAGTCGGGCGACATTGTTGTCGAAGCCGTTCCAGCCCAGTGAGCCGGCAAAGGCAATCGAGCCGGTCGACCAGACGGCCCCGCCGTTGGGCGTCTCGAAGAAGGTGATGTCGGCGTGGATCTCGGGGTTGATGATGGCATCCGTGGCGCCGTGCGGAATGAGCACCTCCTCGGCGACCACCTCGTAGGTGTTGGAGTGGTTCTCGCTTTGGGCCACGACCAGCGCGTGCGGCGGGGTGCCGAGCCGCGCATCGACGGCATCGATCTCGAGCCCGGCGGCACCGCCCTGCAGGATGCCGAAATCGCCGATCAGCTCATCCTCGATGCCGTCGAACATCCAAGCCGCCCGGGGGTCGGCGGCGGCGTCGGTGCGACGGTAGTAGCTGCACTTGTCGAAGCCCTGGCTGATGAAGCCGACACCGACCAACTTCTGCGGTGCCCGCGAATTGCGCCGCCAGAGGCCGCCATACTCGCCGGTGAAGCTGTGATGGTACTCGCCCGGCAGGGCATCCCAGGCACGCACACCGCCTTCGGCCCGGCGCACCTCGATCACCCCGTCGCGCGTCGGGTGGTGGGCAATGCGCCAGTAGAAGCCGTTGCCGCCCATGTACATCAGCCGGCCGCCACGGCGCAGATAGGCCTGGAAGGCGTCGAGCATGTCGAGCGAGTCGTACTCGGGATGGGAGCCGGTGATCACCACGTTGTAGGGTGCGAGGAGGCCCATGCCCTCCTCGTGCAGCTGCTCCTCGGTGATGACGTCGTAGTCGCCGCCCAGATGCTCGAGCCAATCGATGATGCAGAGGTCGAGATTGAAGTTCCAATGGCGGCCGGTCGGGCGGAAATTGTGCACCGGGCGATGCCGGCTGGCATAGGCGACGCCGGTGCCGTCGCTGTGCCGGTCATAGGTCGAGAGACCCATCGCCGGGTACTCGAACAAGAGGGAATCGATCTCGTCCATGACCGTCACCCGGCCCTGGTAGACCTCGGTGGCGCTCGAGAGAAAGCGTCCCTTGTTGTTGAGATAAACGGTGTAGGTTGCCGTCGACGCGATGAACGCGACCTTCGAGCGCGCCTCGCCCTTGGGCGGGCTGACGAAGAACGGCACCCAGAAGACGAAGTCGCCGGCAGTCAGCTTCGCCGCATAGACGCCCGAACGCTGTGCTGAAGTGACCTCGAAGCTGAAGTCCACCGTCCAGCAGGCGTCGACGATATCGTCGTCGTGGAAATGGATGGCGCCATACTGCTCGGGTGCCTGGGTCCAGTCGTTGATGCAGCCGGTCCAGTTGTGCCCGTGGACGGCCCGGGTCGGCAGGTTGACGATGGTGCCATGCAGGCGGTTCGGCCCGGTGTCGATGATCGCCTCGCCGCCGATGTCCAGGGAGAAGTCCCAGGCCGCGACGAGCTCGTGCTCGATGGCGGCAGGCCCCGTCTCGCCCATCAGCTCGGCGATGCCGGCGTGGTCGAGAGCACCCTCGACGATGCGCGGCCGGTCGATGCGGCCATTGAAGTGCTGGGCGAACTGCAGACCGCCCCAGGCCGAGGGCCCCGCTGTCTCGCCATTCTGCCAGGCAGCGAAGGTGAGCGGGTTCATCGAACGGGTGCTCGGGCACCCGCGTTCGGCGCTGCGTGCGATCGGTCGATCGAGATCGAAGCCATGGCGGGAGACCGGTTCCTGCCAGATCGCCATGCGGCCACTCTGGCTGTCAAAGGTGCCGGCCACACGATACCAGCGCCAGGCACGCATCGGCTCGCCAGTAGCGAGCGTCACCTCGGTGCCACGGCCCGCGCCGAGGCGCAGCACGAGACTGCCCTGCTCGTCGAGCTCGAGCCCGAAGCCGGTGCGGCTCGCTTCGCACCAGTTGCCGAAGAGCGCCTGGCGGCCCTTCGAGGGCGTGGTCGGCATGACGTAGGCCACGAGCGTGGCGGCCTCGAGCCGCTCCAGGCACGGGTGGCCAGTCACCACGGCGAGCGAGCCGATCGGCAGGGCCTGCTCGCGGCCCGCATAGCGGCCGTTGACGTCCGAGGCAACAGGCTCCGGCTCGAACGGCGTGGCGAGCGGGCCAGCCTCGGGTTGCTTCAGTCGGACGATCTCGGCCGCGTAGCTCTCGGCGCCAATGCAGCTCACCATGAAGTTCACGGTGTCGCCCGGCCTGACGCTCCAACGATCGCAGTAGCCCATGATTCGAGTCATTGATCTCTTCAGTCCAGCGAGCGGCTCAACACCGTCTTGAGAACAGGCTTCTCCAACGCTTCGTCAGTCGAACGGCAGCTCTTCGCCGGCGAGCTCGGCCCAGCGCAGCTTGAAGACATGCCATTCCGCCTCGCCGGCATCGGTGAAGACGAGGTTGGTCGGGCGCGGGGGGCTTGCGCCGGGCTCCATCACCGCCAGCGTCCAGGATTCGCCCCATTGCCGGGGCATCAGGACGAAGTGGGGGCGCTTCGGGTCGGGCCGGCGCATCAGGTTCAGGAGATATTGCAGGTCCGGGCGATGCTCGCCGAACGGATTGGCCTTGAACTCCCGGGCGAGGTCGAGGCGAGACTTGTCGAAGCTGTACATCGTTCAACCCTTGACGCCGCCGACCTGCAGGCCCTGGACGACGAATCTTTGCAGCAACAGGACGAGAATGACCGATGGCAGCATGGCCAGGAGGCAGATCGCCATCATCAGGTTGAAGAAGACATGCACGTCGCCGACCAGGCTGGCGATGACCACGGGCAGTGTCATGAACTCGGCGCGCGAATTGAGGATCAAGGGGATCAGCAGCTCGTGCCAGGAGATGATGAACATGATCGCCCCGCACGAGGCGAGCCCCGGCGCCGAGAGCGGCAAGGTGATGCGCCAGAATGCGCTGAAATGCGTGCAGCCGTCGATGCGCGCCGCATCCTCGAGCTCGCGCGGGATGGTGGCGAAATACGGCGCCAGCATCAGGATCGCATAAGGCAGGAGGAACCCTGTAAGCGCCACGATCACGCCGCTCAGCGAGTTCAGCATGCCGAAATTGCGAAAGGTCACGTAGAGCGGAATCATCAGGACGATGATCGGCACGAAGCGCGCCATGACGTTGAGGTTCATCAGCCAGATCGTCCAGCCGAAGCGCAGCCGGGCCACCGTGTAGGCCGAGAGCGAGCCGAAGACGAGCGTCAAAATGGTGACCGAAGTCGCCACGATCACGCTGTTGGCAAAGGCGCGGTGAAAGCTCTTCACGTTGTCCGGCAGGTAGGTCACCTGCTCGAAGATCTTGCCGCGCTGCTCGCCGCCGGAGAGGATGACGAGGAAATTGTCGAAGGTCCACTCGGCCGGCAGGATCGCCTGGGTGTCGGCCTGCAGCATCTTCTCCGATTGCAGCGAGCCGATGGTGACGGCCACGATCGGCAGCAGGAAGAAGGCGATCACCAGTACATTGGCGAAATGCAGGAGGATCTGGGCGATCGGCGATGGCTTGAGCACGACGCTACTCGACCCGCCGGTAGATCATGCGGACATAGACGAGCGCCAGGATGCCGACCAGCATCGCCAGGAGATAGGCGGAGGCCGAGCCGAGACCGATGTCGAACGGCGGCGCGAAGGACTTGCGGTAGCTGTACCAGGCAGCCACCCAGGTCGCATCGCCGGGGCCGCCCTGGGTGATCGCCAGGATCTCCTCGAAGACGGCGAAGGCGAACGACGTGCGCAGCACGAGGATGACGACGATGATCGGCGTCAGGAGCGGCAGGGTGATGTGCCAGAACCGGCGCCAGGCATTGGCGCCGTCGACTGCCGCCGCCTCGTGCAGCTCCTTGTTGATGCCCTGCAACGCGGCATGGACGAGCAGAATGGCGAAAGGCAACGTGCGCCAGACATAGGGAACAGTGATGGCGAAGAGTGCCGTGTCCGGGTTGCCGGCCCAGTTGATCGGCTCGGTGATCACTCCCAGGGTGAAGAGGATGCGGTTCAGGAAGCCGAACTGGTAGCTGTACATGAACGACCAGACGAGGCCGTTGGCGATCGGCGGCACCGCGTAGGGAACGAGCATCAGGATGCGGGTGACCCGCGATGTCCAGATGCCCTGCTGGTTGATCAGGAGGGCGATCGCCACCGCCAGCACGATCTCGGCGACGACGACGATGGCGCTGAAGGTGAAGGTGTTGAGAAGCGCCTTCTGGAACAGCGGATCGGTCAGGACGCGCTCGTAGTTGAGCAGACCAACAAACGGGAAGACGCCGCTGCGTAGCTGGCCCGGACCTACCTGGTGGAAGGAGAGGAAACCCGCGTAGTAGATCGGATAGGCCAGCACCAGGGCCAGGATGAGGATTGTCGGGACGTTCATGACCACCGCGAGCGAACGCGGCGAGAGTTCCCGCCCCGACGCGGCCCCGCTGGCCGCGTCGGTGTTCCGTCTTTCTGCGTCCGCTGCCAATATCCGACCTCTGCCGCGAACCGGGCTCAGCCGCGCTTCGCCTCGTCGACCGCGGCCGTCAGGATATCGCAGCACTGATCGGCATCGATCTGCCCGGTCAGGCAGTTCTGCACCTCGATATTGAGCCGATCGGTCCAGGGGAAGTGCCAGGGCTCGTTGACCGAGCTCACCACCTCACCCAGGTAGGTGGCCTTGCCCCACATATCCAGGATTGCGTCGACGTCACCCCACTGCGCCCAGCTCTCGCGGATGATGTCGCTTTCCATCACCGACTGGTAGCCGCTGCCGAGCATGGCATCCTTGGCGAGATTGACAGCCTGCGTGTACTCGCCATCCTTGGTCCTGCCGCCGAGATACTGCAGCAGCTTCCATGCCCAGTCACGGTCACGGGTGCCGGTCGACAGGAAGTAGACATGGGTGACACCGATGGTCCGCCCGTCACCGGGGAAGCCGTGGACCTTGACCCGGCCGGCAATCGGCGACTGCTCAGGGTCGTTGACGATGCTCAGACCATAGTGGTGGTTGGGCCCGCGATACAGGTTCTTGCCGGCGCTGAACGCCTTGGCCGACGACGTGAACTGGACCTTCAGCGATTCCGGGTCGGCCAGCTCCTCCTCGAAGGTCTTGGCCCACCAGCGCAGGGTCTCGCGCGCCACTGAGCCCGGCCCCAGGGCCGGCGTGCCGTCCGGCTCGAAGAACGTGCCGCCACGATTCCAGGTCAGTGAGTACCAGGTGCCCGGCAACTGCTCGAGGCCGACGCCGGCGACCCAGAGGATCGGGTGCTGGCTGACACCGTCCTTCTTCGCCTTGCGCAGCTGCTCAATCAGCTCGTCATAGTCCTGGAAGGGTTCGAGGCCAGCCTGCTCGAGCAGGTCCTCGTAGTAGTTCCAGACCCAGATCGCCGAGAAATAGGGCAGCCCCATGACCTGGCCGTTCTGCACGGCGACCTGCTTGGTGAAGGGGCTGAAGTCAGCGACATACTCCTCGATCCCCGGCAGGCCGTCGAGCGGCTCGACCAGACCCTGCTGGATGAAGTTGGGAAAGGAGAAGGGCGAGGACTGCGAGACGTCGATGTAGTCGCCGCTCGCGAACATCGTCATGAGCTTGGCCGGATGGTCGTTGAACGACGAGATCACCGACTCGACCGGCACGCCCCAGTCTTCCTCGAACCTGGTAGCGAGCTGGCTGTAGATGTCGCCATAGGTCCAGACGACGAAGTTCAGGAGGTCGACCTCGCTCGGCGGCCGATCGGCCCAGGTCGCGGCCAGTGGCGATCTGGCGAGACCGCCCATGCCAGCCAGCGTGGCGGCACCGGCCGCCGAGCCGAGCAGCCGGCGGCGGCTCAGATCATATTTTGTATTGGGCAAGTCACGCATGCCAACTACTCCCGGACCGGTTGTCGTCGTTGCAGCGTACGCAAGCAAGGGCCACTTGCGCTAAGAAAATCTTTCTGAGGCTATAGGTCTCGCCTCAACCCGAATGCTGCCGACGGTATCGGCGGCTGTCAATGCCGGATAACGGTGCTGCCGCGGAAAACTGGCCGCGTCAGCAGGTGACGTTCTTGCCCTCGCTGCCGAAGGCCTCGAGCCGTTCCGCGTCCTCGATCAAGACAGCATCGGCCGGGCGATAGTGGTACTGGACGGCCCAGCGGAAGCTGTCGGTCTGGTTGGTCGGCGTGCCATGCGGGATCTTGCCGTCGAAGAGCAGCACGTCGCCCGGCCGCATCGGCACGGCAACCCGCCCGCTGGTCGCCACGTCGGTATCGCAGATCTGCCAGTCGCGACGCTTGAAATGGAGGCGCGGGCCTTCCTTGTGGCCGCCGGCCAGCATGTGCATGCAGCCGTTTTCCGGAGTCACCTCGCCCATCGGGATCCAGACGCCGACGATCGGCGTGTCGATTGCCACGTTGAAATAGGCGTGATCCTGGTGCCAGGGCTTCTCCCGGCCGCGCGCCGGCTTGACCAGCGCCATGTCCTGGAAGAGCTCGCTCGACCCGCCGGTCAACCGGTCGACCAGCGCCATGATCGCCGGATGGCGGGCAAGCTGACCCAGCGCCGGATGGCGGCGGAAGAAGCCCATGAACTTGCGCACATGGCGCGCGCGGAGGTCGGGCTCGACATCGGGCAGGCGGTCGGCCTCCTGGCCCGGCGCGAAGCCGACGCCGCCGACCTTGCCGTCGATCTCGCGATCCAGACTCGGATCGAGGCGGATATGGTCCCTGAGCGCCCCCTCGTACCAGATCCCCCAGCAGTCGGGCGCGTCGCTCAGCGCCATGGCCTCGAGCTCGGCCCGGGCGGCCACCACCTCCTCGACCGGCAGCAGGCCGCGCACCATGAGGAAGCCGTCCTCGCGAAACCGGTCGAGCGCTTCCGGCGCGGCCGTGGCCGGTACACCTTCGTCGAAGCGCTCGAAGTCATAGAGTCCGGGCTCGTAGTCCGGGATCTTCGGCTCGAAGAAAACACGCGGTGCGCTCGCCGCCATGGCTCGGGTCTCCAGGGTTCACGTCGTTGCTGGCGGGTGGCCCTCCTGCACGCCAGCCAAGTTCAGCTCCTCGGCCAGATGGCAGCGGGCGAGATGGTCATCCGCCATGGGCCGCAGCGCCGGTATCTCGACCCGGCAGCGCTCCACAGCATAGCGGCAGCGGGGATGGAAGTGACAGCCCGAAGGCGGGTTGGCAGGGTCGGCGACCTCGCCCAGCGGCACGATCCGCCCGGTCCGGCGCCGAGGATCGGGCACCGGCACGGCAGACAGCAGTGCTTCGGTGTAGGGATGGCGAGGCCGGGTGAAGAGGTCGGCCGTGGGTGCCAGCTCGACGATCTTGCCGACATACATGACGGCCACCCGGTCGCTCACATGCTTCACGACGGAAAGGTCGTGAGCGACGAAGAGATAGGAGAGGCCGAGCCGGTCCTGCAGGTCGAGCAGCAGGTTGACGACCTGGGCCTGGACCGAGACGTCGAGCGCCGAGACCGGCTCGTCGGCGACGATCAGCGCCGGGTTGAGGGCGAGGGCTCTAGCGATGCCGATCCGCTGGCGCTGGCCGCCGGAGAAGGCATGCGGAAATCGGTTCATGTAGGCGGCGGGCAGCTGCACGAGATCGAGCAGCTCGCGCACCCGGCGCCGCCGCGTCTCGAGATCGCGCACGCCATTGACGAGCAAAGGCTCGGCGATGATGTCGGTGATGGTCATGCGCGGGTTCAAGGACGAGAACGGGTCCTGGAAGATCATCTGCATCTGCCGACGAAGCGGCCGGAGCCCCGCCTTCGGCAGCTTCGCGACGTCGACCTGCTCGCCCGTCTCGGTTCGAAAGCGGATCGCCCCGTCGGTCGGGGTCAGGGCGCGGAGGATGCAGCGCGACGTCGTGGTCTTGCCGCAGCCGGACTCGCCGACCAGCGACAACGTCTCGCCATGCTTGATGGAGAAGGTCACGTCATCGACGGCCCGGACATGGCCCACCACGCGGCGGAGCAGCCCGCGGCTGATCGGAAACCACTTCCTGAGGCCCTCGACCTCGAGGATCGTCTGCGGCTCCGCCGTCACTCGGCACGCTCCAGCAGACCCGCAGGCAGTGCCGGGACCCCGCTCCCGCCATAGAGGAAGCAGCTCACCGCATGCCGCGCGCCGAGGTGTGTGGGCTCGGGCAGGCTGCGGTCGCAGCGGCCGGCGATCGCGTCGGCGCAACGCGGGTGGAAGGGGCAACCAGCGGGCCGGGCATAGGGGTGCGGGATCGAGCCCTCGATGGTGCGCAGGCGCGAGCGCGGCTCGGCGAGGACGCTCGGGATCGATTGCAGGAGCGAGCGGGTATAGGGGTGGGCCGGGTCGTGGAAGATCGTCTCGACCGGCCCCTGCTCGACGTCGCGGCCGAGATACATGACGACCACATCGTCCGCCATCTCGGCAATCACACCCATGTCGTGGGTGATGAGGATCACCGCCAGCCCCTGCTCGGCCTGCAGCTTGCGCAGGAGGTCGAGGATCTGGGCCTGGGTGGTGACGTCGAGGGCGGTGGTGGGCTCGTCGGCGATCAGGATGCGCGGCTCGGCGGCGAGTGCCAGGGCGATCATCACCCGCTGGCGCAGGCCGCCCGATAGCTCGAACGAGTAGCTGTCGACCCGTTGGGCGGGGCGCGGGATGCCGACCAGGGTCAGAAGCTCGACCGCGCGATCCCGGGCCGCCTTCTTGCTCATGTCCGAATGGAGGCGAATGGCCTCGATCAACTGGTTGCCGATGGTATGGAAGGAAGAGAGCGAGCTCATCGGCTCCTGGAAGACATAGCCGATCTCGCCGCCGCGGACCTCGCGCATCTCCCGGCCCTGGCCATCGAGCTTCACCAGGTCGACGACCGAGCCGTCCGGCCGCCGCAGCAGAATTTCGCCACTTTCGACGCGGCCGGGACGCTCGACGATCCGCAGGATCGAGCGCGCGGTGACGCTCTTGCCGCAGCCCGATTCGCCGACGATGCCGAGCGTATGGCCGGGCTCGAGGTCGAAGGACGCGCCGTCGACGGCCCGCACGATCCCCTCGTCCTGGTGGAACCAGGTGCAGAGCCGGCGGACGGAGAGGATCGGCTCAGCCATAGGGATCGGCTGCGTCCCTGAGGCCGTCGCCGAGGAAGTTGAAGGCGAGGATCACGACGATCACCGGAATCGCCGCCATGAGCAGCCAGGGGGCGATGGCCAGGGCCTGGATGTTCTGCGCATCCTGCAGCAGCACGCCCCAGCTGATCGCCGGCGGCCGCAGGCCGAGGCCGAGGAAGGAGAGCGTGGTCTCGCTGATGATCATCGCCGGCAGGGCGAGGCTGACGGCGGCGATGATGTGCGACAGGAAGGACGGCACCATGTGGCGGAAGATGATCCGCAGCTGCGAGGCGCCGGCGAGCTCGGCAGCCATCACGAAATCCTCCTCGCGCAGCGAGAGGAAACGGCCACGCACCACGCGCGCGAGCTCGGTCCAGCCGATCAGCGAGATGATCACGGTGATCGCCAGATAGACCTGGAGCACGCTCCAGGTAGCCGGCAATGCCGCGGCGAGGCCCATCCACAAGGGAATCGTGGGTATCGAGCGGAGGATCTCGATGACGCGCTGGATCACCGTGTCGATCCACCCGCCATACATCCCCGAGATGCCGCCGAGCAGCACGCCGAGGAAGAGCGAGATGGCGACGCCGGCGAGGCCGATGAAGAGCGAGGTCCGGGTCGCCAGCACGAGCCGGGACCAGAAATCGCGGCCGAGCTGGTCGGTGCCGAGGAGGAAGAGCGCTTCCTCGGGAGCACCGCGATCGAGGCCGAGCAGATGCAGGTTGGTCTCGAAAAGGCCGAGAAGGCGGTAGGGATAGCCGTCGACGAAGAGCTCCAGGTAGCGCTTGTCCTCGGGGTCGGCCACATAGACGAGACGGAAGGTCTTCATGTCGCGCTTGCCCTCGAGCGCGAAGACGTGGGGGCGGAAGCTGCCGTCCGCGTCGAACCAGTGGATTTCCTGGGGCGGGATGTAGCTTCGGGCGGCGAGCGTGGCATAGGGATCGTTGGTGGCGAGGAAGTCCGCGAGGACCGCGACGAGATAGAAGAAGAGCACGATGACGCCGCTGGCCACGGCCACCTTGTGCCGGCGAAACCGCCACCACGTGAGCTGGAGCTGGGTCGCGACCGCGACCTTCTCCTCGGCCGCCGTCGTCACCGGCGCGGCTGCCGTCGAGATAGCGGCGCTCACCCGTGCATGCCCGCACGGATGCGTGGATCGATCCACATGAGCATCAGGTCCGAGAGGAACGTGCCGATCACGGTGAGCACGCCAAGGAGCAGCACGATGGCACCGGCGAGGAACATGTCCTGGGCCACCAGCGCCCGGAGCAGGAGCGGCCCCACGGTCGGGAGCGAGAGCACGAGCGAGACCACGATGCTGCCGGAAACCACGAACGGCAGCAGGTAGCCGATGGTGCTGGCGAAGGGGTTGAGCGCCGCGCGCACCGGGTATTTCATGATCACCCGCCATTCCTGCAGCCCGCGCGCCCGGGCCGTGGTGACGTAGGGGCGGCGCAGCTCGTCGAGCAGGTTGGCGCGCATGATGCGGATCAGCTGGGCGGTCCCGGCGAGGGCCAGGATGAAGGCCGGTAGCGGCAGGTGGCTCATCAAATCCCAGACCTTGTCCCAGGACCAGGGGGCCAGGTCATACTCCGGCGAGAACAGGCCGCCGATATTGGCGCCGAAATACTTGAAGCCCAGATACATGATGATGAGGGCGAGGAGGAAATTGGGCACGGCGAGGCCGATGAACCCGATCAGGGTGAAGATGTAGTCGGCGATCGAATACTGCCGCACGGCGGAATAGATGCCGATCGGCAGGGCGATGCCCCAGGTCAGGATGATGGCGGCGATCGAGATGACGATGGTGAGCCAGAGCCGGTCGCCGATCACCTCGAGCACCGGCCGGCCCCATTCCATCGACATGCCGAAGTCACCCTGCAGCACACGGCCCATCCACTTGCCGTACTGCACCCAGATCGGCCGGTTGAGCCCGTACTGCTCGCGCATGGCATCCGCCTCGGCGGCGCTGACCATCGAGCCCGAGGCCGAAAGATTGGCGATGTAGCTGTTGACGAAATCGCCGGGCGGCAACTGGATGATGATGAACGAGATGACCGAGATCGCCCAGCAGGTGACGAGTGCCAGGACGAGACGACGCGTGATGTAGGTGATCACGGGCTAATGGGCACCATCCGCTCCCTCCCTGCGAACAGGAAGGGAGCGAGACGGAAGCTCAGCATGCGAGACGACCGGCACGTCACTCCTTGAAGTACCACGTCTCTGGATGGGCACCGCCCGGTGTGCGGCAGTGCTGCGCGATGCAGTTGCGGGACGGGATGTTGCCGAGCTTGTTGCTCACGAGACGCACGCCCATCAGCGCCGGCGACTGGCCGACCGTGCCGATGCCGTATTGCTGGTCGATCAGGATCTTCCAGATCTCCTTGGCCGTCTCGATCCGCTCCTCGCTCTTCTGCCCGGCAGCGCTGCGGAAGAGCTCGAGGATCTTCAACATGTTGGGATCCTCGGGCGCCCTGCCCTGCGCACCATTCGACGCGTACCACTTGGCGAACTCCGGACCCATGAAAGCCTCGGTCGGATCGACCGGGATGGCGTGTCTCGGGAACAGGTAGAGCAGCTCGGTGCCGCCATTGTTCCAGACCATGATCTGGTGCTCGTTGGCCTGGGTGCGGGTGAAGGCGAGCGAGCGCTCGGTATCCTTCACGTCGGCCTGGATGCCGACCTGGCGCCACTGGTCGGCCACCATCTCGCTGATCCTCGGCCAGGGCAGGAAGGCCTGCACCGCCTGGACCTCGAGCCGCAGCCGCTCGCCGTTGTCGGTGCGCAGCCGGTAGCCCTCGGCGTCCTTCTCGGTGAGCCCGATCGAGTCGAGCAGCCGGTTGGCCTCGTCGGGATCGTAGGTCGACCACTTCTCGCGCCAGCCCTCGCCCGGGAAGTAGGGCAGCACCTCGCCGGGGGCTGGCGAGCCCGGTGTGGCGACGCCGAGCCAGAAGGTCTCGTTGAGCTGGTCACGGTCGATGGCGAGCGACAGTGCCCGCCGGAAGTCGGTGTTGGTCAGCCACTTCGCGATCTCCGGATCGGCATCGTAGGTCTGGTTGAACTGGTAGATCGCATCGGCACCATTGAAGGCGAGATCGAGATGGACGGTGTAGTTGCCGGCCTCCTGGTTCTCGAGGATCACCGGCAGCTTGCCGAGGTCGATGTGACGCTCCTGCAGGTCGTAGTCGCCGGCCATCGCCCGCAGGTTCAGGACCTCGAGGTTCTCCACCACCGACATGGCCACGCCGTCGAAGTAGGGTAGCTGATTGCCGGCCGTGTCCACCGCCCAATAGTAGGGATTGCGCTCCATCACCCAGTTGGCGTTGTTGATCGGCTGGACGGTCCGGAACGGGCCGAGGACCGGCAGCTCGGGATTGAGCGTCCAGTCCTTCTTGAAGTGCAGCCGCGCCACCCAGTTGTCGAAGCCCTCCGCCTTGGCCTCCGCGTCGAGCTCCTCGACGGACTTGGTATCGCTCGGCACGTACTGGGCGAGGTAGTGGCCGGGCGCGTAGCCGCCGGCGGTGCGCTTGTCCGACTGCCGCACCGCCTGGCCGCCGCCGATGAGCGTGTCGCCCATCATCAGCTCCTCGAACAGGAAGAACGGCACGTCGAACTCGAAATTGACGGTGTAGTCGTCGGCCTTGACAATCCGCCCGGGCTTGCCCTCCGGCGTCATGTCCGGAATGGGCGTCGGCACGATGTCGGGATTGCCGTAGATGTCCTCGTACCAGAACACGAAGTCGTCGGCGGTGAAAGGATCGCCGTCGGACCACTTGAGGCCGCGCCTGAGGTTGAGCGTGAAGGTCTTGCCGTCCTCGCTCATCTGCCAGCCCTTGGCGAGCGAGGGGCGCGGGGTGGCACCGGTGTGGTCGACCAGGATCGGGCGGTCGGAAGCCTGGATGCGGTTGCCGTTCTCGTTGTCGCCCGGACCGGTGAAGCCGCGCCGCCAGATGCCGCCATACTGGCCGATCTCGCCGACCGGCTGGATGACCATCAGGTCCTCCGGCAGCCGTTCCTCGACCGGCGGCAGAGCACCGCTCGCGACCATCTCCGCCAGTTCCGGCGCCTCGTTGAACGAGGTCGGCCATTGGGCCGGATCGGTGATGATGGTCACACCTTCGAGCTCACCGATGAGCCCGGATTCGGCGAGCGCATTCTGCGCCCAGACAGGCTCGGAGGGGCTCGCAAGGATCACTGCGGCAGCCGCGCCAAGCGCAGCCGGCAGTCGCCGAATAGACCGCATGTTGCTGTGCCTCCCGTTTTTGATCGACCACCGGCGCTCAAGGCCTCGGCGGCATCTCGCGGACAGTCTACACCGGCACTATTCGCAGCGCCCGACGGCTTGTCAATTCGATGTGGCGGCCCGCCAGCAATGCGGGGGCAATCGCGATGGCGAGGCTTTGCCCGGATCGCGTCCGGAAGAAGATCCGAACCGGCACCTTTGGCCATTGTTCAACGGTGGTTATTGCGAGTAGGTTGCCGCCAAGCGATGCGGAGAAAGGGAGGCCGTGCGCGCCATTTTCTTGATGTTCGATTCGCTCAACCTCAAAGCGCTCGAGAGCTACGGCGGCACCGCGCATCTGATCTCGGATCACTACTTCGAGGATGCCGGCTGGACCTACCACCCGCGTTACTCCAGCTTCGACTTCATCCGCGGACAGGAAGCCGACAAATGGCAGGCCATGGTGCGGCCGACGCTGGAGCGTCTGCGCGAGTGCTATCAGCGTGTTGACGAAATCCGCCTGATCGTGATTCGGTGACAGCGGGATGGCGGGGAGGGACGGCATGGCGTTGGGTCGGCAGTCAGAGCGGCAGAGCGAGCTATTGCTGAGCTGGTCAGAGCTGCCACGGTCGCAGGGTCATCCGTTTTATGACCGGCTGGAGGAGATCCTGCGTGCTGCCGGTTTTGACCGGCATGTCGAGACGCTCTGCCAGCCGCATTATTCGTCGGCGGCCCGGGGTCGCAAGTCGCTGCCGCCCGGGCGCTACTTCCGCATGCTGCTGGTGGGCTACTTCGAGGGAATCGACAGTGAGCGGGGGATCGAGTGGCGTTGTGCGGACAGCCTGAGCCTGCGCGAGTTCCTGCTGTTGGCGAGCCGGGAGGGCGTGCCGGATCACTCCTGGCTGTCGCGGACCCGCTCGCGTCTGCCCTTGGAGGTGCATGACGAGGTCTTCGCCTGGGTGCTGCAGCGGCTGGCCGAGCACGGGGGCTGATCAAGGGCGCGCGGATCGGGTCGATGCCTCGACCATGGAGGCGCATGCGGCGCTGCGGGCCATCGTTCGCCGGGAGACGGGCGAAGGCTACCGGGGGAGATGCTGAAGCGGCTCGCAGTCGAGAGCGGCATCGAGACGCCGACCGCGGACGACCTGATCCGGCTCGATCGCAAGAGGCCCGGCAAGAAGCTGTCGAACGAGGACTGGAGAGCCCGACCGACAGTGATGCCCGCATCGCCCGGATGAAGGACGGCCGCACCGGGCTGGCCTACAAGCCCGAGCATGCCGTCGATCTCGACACCGGCGCCGTTCTCGCTGCTCCCGTCCATCACGCCGACCGCGGCGATGCCAAGACCCTGCCGAAGACGATCGATAAGACCATCCGGAACCTGGCAGCGATCGAACGCGCACCAACGACCGAGGCGCCCGCGGAACTGGTCGCCGACAAGGGCTACCACAGCCGTGATGGCCTGAAAGAACTCCACGACAGCCCTGGAAAACCCGCATCGCCGAGCCGACACCACCGACCGGCAAGGGTGGCATCCTGCGTTGGCATGGCGACGACCGGTGCCAGAAACGCCGTTTACGGCAACCGCCGCCGGCTGCTCCGGCGTTGCCAAGCAAGCCTTCAAGCTCAGAACCGAGATTGTCGAGCGCGCCTTCGCGCTGACCCTCGACCCGCGGCGGCATGCGCCGAACCCTGGCTGCGTGGTCGCGACAACGTCCAAAAACGCTACCTGATCCACATCGCCGGCTACAATCTGGGGTTGATCATGCGGCTTCTCACCGGCTCCGGCACCCCAAGGCGCTGGGCGGGCGCGAATCCATGGCTGTTCTGGCTCTCGATGCCGCTCGATGCCGATCACCGAGCCCTCTGGCTCGCGATCGTCCCCCAGAACGAGCCATCACCGGTCGCGACCGCAGTCTTCGTGATCGGACTCGAGGGTCGCTGAAACTCGCAATTCCGCAACACGCTGCTATCATCCGCTGCAGATCGACGAGGACCGCAAGGGTCTCCGGTTGCAGAACCTCCTCAATCGCGAGGCGGTCCGCGACGCGAATGATTTTCCGGCCGTGCGCCGCTTCGAGCAAGCCACCGCGTTTTTCGACGAGAATCGCGCCAATGACGACTCATTCCTGCAGATCGAGACCTTGCCTGGGTGATCCGGGCCAGATGCGCCCGGTCCAGGACGAAGCCGCAACCGAGCGGCTCGTCGCCCTCATGCTGGACGAGATGGGCGCCCACGCGGCGCCGCCCGAGATCTATGCGCGACTGGCCCTGGCGCCATGACGGTGCCGCTCGATTTCAGCATCCGGCGCCTCGACGTCTTTCACGTGCGCGCCGCGGGCGGCGGCTATTGGGAAGGCTATGTCGACGGCCGCAGCCGGGCGGCGGAGCGCTATATCCTCGCCAATGGCTGGCGCACGGTCTATGCGCGCCATGTCGAGAGCGCGGTGGTGCGTGTCGAGCTCGCCGATGGTCGTGTCGGCTGGGGCGAGGCCAACGCGCCGATCCTGCCGGAGGTGGTCTGCCAGATCGCGCGCGACCTGCTCGCGCCCCTGCTGCTCGGCCGCGACTTCATCGACCCCTCGGCGATGTGGGGCTTCCTCTATGACCTGCAGCGCGGCCGCGGCCACCAGGGTGGCTATCAGGTCGATGCCGTGGCCGCCATCGACATCGCCGTCTGGGATGCGCTCGCCCGCCGTGCCGATGTGCCGTTGGCGGCACTCCTCGGCGAGCAACCCCGGTCCATGATCCCGGTCTACCCTGTCGGGTCTGCGCCAGGCGACCCTGGCGGAGCGGGTGGCGCACGCCCGTGAATGGGCCGGTCGCGGCCTCTCCGGGGTCAAGCTCTTCCTCGATGCCGATATCGAGGCGGGCTGCACGGAGCTGGCAGCGCTCAAGGAGAGGCAGTGCCGGCGATCGACCGCTGGATGGTTGATCTCCTCTGGAGCCTCGAGACGCTCGACGAAGCCGTCGCCGCCAAGGCGGCCTATGGCGCCCAGGACGTCGGCTGGCTCGAGTGTCCCTTGCTGCCGGAGGACATCGACGGCCATCGGCAGTTGCACGCACAGCCGGAGCGCCGATCGCCCTTGGCGAGCATTTCCACACCTCCTTCGAGGTGGCGCCCTGGCTCGAGCCGCGGGCCCTCGACGTCCTGCAGCCCGATATCGGCCGCACCGGCATCAGCAATGCGCTGCAGCAGCGCCTGATGGCGCTGGCCGCCGGCATCGACGTCACGCCCCACATGGGCTCCGGCCTGGATATCTTCCAGGCGGCGACATTGCAGTTCGCGGCGATCTGCAATGACGGGCCGCTGACCGAGCTGCAGGGTGGCCTGGAGCTCGCGGCTCGGCGATGCGGTCGACAGCGGCTGGCACTTTGCCGATGGCGGGTTTTCGCCTGCCCGACCGGCCCGGCATCGGTATCGAGGTCGATGCCAACCGGCTCGGGGCACTGCGCGCATCGTGAGCGGCGCGTCGGAAGGTCCCGCAAGACTGCACATCGCACTCTTCAGCGACACCCATATCGAGCCCGAGGGTGATCCTGGAGCCGCGCTCGAACCGGCGCGCGGCGGCGATTGTCGAGCGCATCAATGGCGACGGCTTCGAGCTCGCACTTCATCTCGGCGATGTCGTGCACCCGCTACCGTCGATGGCGAGCGCCGAAGCCGCGTGGCAGGCGGCGGACGCCATCCTCGGGCGACTGAGGATGCCGCTCGCGGTCATCCTGGGCAACCACGACATCGGCGACAAGTCCTGCCGTGGCTGCCGGCGAAGTCGGTGCGCGCCGATTGGGTCGAGAGCTTCGAGGCGCGTTTCGGCCCGGCGTGCCGCGCCATCGACCACGGACCGGTCCGCCTCGTCCTGCTCAACGCCCCTTGCTCAATAGCGGCCTCGATGGCGAGGTCGGGCAGTGGCGGCAGCTGGAAGAGCTTCTGGCCGAGCCAGGCGAGCGGCGTCTTTTCGCCTTCCTCCACTACCCGCCTTTTTTCTGGTCGCCGCCGACGAGCCCTCGACCTACGATAATCTCGACGAGCCGGGGCGCGCTCGATTGCTGGCCTTGCTCGCCGATCATGGCTGCGAGGCCCTCTTCTGTGGCCACGTCCATCACCGCTTCCTCGACCATTATGCCGGCACGGCGATCTACACGGTGCCGGCGACCGGCTTTACCCGTCGCGACTATGTGGAGACGCATCCGCTGGCCCCACACCAGAGCAGGAGCACGGCCGCAATCTCACGACCAAGCTCGGCTTCCTGGAGCTCGCCATCCACGAGCACGGTCACCGCACCCGGTTCCACCGGCTGGAGAACGATTTCGGCCCACCTGCTGGCCATGCGCTCGGCGTCGACCTCCGTCATCCGTGGTCGGAGGTCCGCGCCCTGCCCCACAACCCGCCCACCGATGCCTTCCAGCGTCGCCGCGTGCGCGACGACGGCGCCGTGCTCGCACTCCTCGATCTCGGTATCCGCCGGGCCCGGTGCCGCTGGATGATTTCCTCGATCCCGTGGTGCGTGGCCGGATGGCATTCCTCGCCGAGCAGCACGGTGTTCGCTGGACCGTCTTCGCGCTCGGCCCACTGGCACCGGACGTCGCTGGCCAGCTCGCCGAAAAACGCCTCGATGATCGAGGCTGTGGAGGTCATCGGCGAAAGCGGGGCAGAAATGTCCGGGCTGCCGGTGGTGGCCGCCCCGCTGATCACCGCGCACGCGGCGGTCGGCGACGCGACCAACCTCGGCCAGTTCACCGGTTGGGGGCTCACGCTCGAAGCGCTCCGCGCCCTGCCCCCGGACCTCGCGCCTGGTATCTCAGGCTACGTCCTCGACCTGCCGTGGCGTCAGCCTTTCGCCGAAACTTGCGAGGCAGCGGCGGCGCTCGCCGGCGAGCGGGGCTGGCGGCTGCATGTGACGGTCGGGTTGATGGGGTCGAGGCCGGACCTCGCAAACACCGATGATCAGGCGATTGTCAGGCGGGTCCGCGGAGCGGCAGCGTTTGCTGCCCGCAACACGGCACATCGCTGCTTTCTCGACACGTTCGAATCGATCGACCGCGGCTATTTCGTCCGGCACGGCCTGATCGACCGTCGCGGTGATCCGACTCCGGCGGGCCTGGCGCTGGCCCGTTTCGGCAAGGAGGATCAGCCTTGAGCGACAAAGCCCGCCGCGGCATCGAGCAGGAGATCGCGCATCCAGATCGAGCGCATGACGTCCTCGCGCATGGACTTGCCGGCGGCGCGCACCCGTGCCGCGACCTCCGCCGCCGCGGCGATGGCGGCAGGATGAGCCGGCTGGCCCGGGTATCCCAGGCCTTGCGCGAAGTCGTTGGCGCCGATCATGAAGCAGTCGATCCCGTCGACCGCCAGCAGCGCATCGAGATTGTCGATGGCGGTCTGGCTCTCGATCATTACGCCGACGAGCACATTGGCGTTCCAGTGGCGACAATGTCGCTCGAGATCGACGCCGACACCCAGGCCTTCGGCGCGGCCGGCGCCATAGGAGCGGCTGCCCTCAGGATGGAAGCGGCAATACTCGACCAGCCGGCGCGCATCCGCCGCCGTGTCGACATGGGGAGCGATGATGCCCGCATGCCGCGATCGAGGAAGCGCCCGACCGTGCCGCGGCTTATTTCCGGGATGCGGGCGATCGGCGTCAGGCCGACCAGGTCGCAGGCGCGGCAATGCTCCTCGAGATCGCGCAGATCGAAGGCGCCATGCTCGCCATCGGCATAGGCGAAGTCGAAGCCGCCCTGGCGCCCGAGCAGCTCGACGATGCACGGCGACGGAAATTCATCAAAATCCCACCGCCTTGCGCCCGGCGGCGTTCGCTTCCCTGATCCGGTTGGGGGCATGTCACCGTTCATCGGCGCCTCTTCATTGATGCTCTTGGACTACTGGCGAAGCCTAGGGCAAACCTGGAGGCAGGCCATGCATGTGACACTGACGTCGGACTTCGTGGGCCCGGACGGGCGCATCAAGCTGGGAGAGGAGCCGCTGGCCCGGCTGCGGGCGATCCCGGGCATCGAGATCTCGACCATCGCCGGCCGGCCGACCAACCATCCGCTCGAGGCCAGGGACGTGACCGCCTGTGACATTCTGATCGGCAAGCGCAACCGGCTCGATGCCGACCTCCTCGGCCTGCCTGGCTTTCGGCTCAAAGCACATCGCCCGGATGGGCGTCGGCTATGATCACCTGGACCTCGACGCCTGCACCAGGGCCGGCGTGCTGGTGACCATCACCCGCGAAGCCGTCAAGCGCCCCCTCGCCTCGGCGATGCTGGCGTTGATGCTCGCTCTCGCCCATCGCCTCTTCGAGCGTGACCGACTCGCCCGCCGCGCCGACTGGGCTACGCGCTTTGCGATCGAGGGCGTCGGCCTCAGCGGGCGCACGCTCGGCCTGCTCGGTGCCGGCAATATCGGCGCCGAGCTGATCCGCCTGGTGCAACCTTTCGGCATGCGGGTCCTGGTGCACGATCCGGGGCTCTCGCCCGACACATTGGCGCAGCTCGGCGCGGCATCGGGCTCGCTCGACGAGGTCGTGCGGCAGGCCGATTTCCTCATGCTCGCCTGCTCGCTCAACGAACGAACGAAGGGCCTGATCAACGCGGCACGGCTGGCGCAGATGAAGCCCACGGCCTTTCTCGTCAATCTGGCGCGGGGCGAGCTGGTCGAGGAGGCGGCGCTGGTGGAAGCGCTCGCCTGTAGCCGCGTTGCCGGTGCCGGCATCGACGTCTTCGAGCACGAGCCGCCGGCCAGGGACAATCCCCTGCTCGGTCTGCCCAACGTGATCCTCGGCCAACACAATTTGGGCATGACCGACGAACTCGACCGGCTCGGGCAGATGGCGGCGGTTGATGCGGTGATCGAGGTGGCCCGGGGCAACCTGCCGGCATCGGCCGTGAACCCCGAGGCGTGGTCCCAAACCTTGCAGAGATTCGCACGTTGAGCAGCTTCAGTGGTGTCTATCCCATTCTCTACAGCTTCTTCGGCGCCGATGGTCGTCTCGACCACGAGGCAATGCAACTGCAGGTCGATCGCTGCATTGCCGCCGGGGTGCACGGCATCGCTGTGCTCGGCAACGTCACCGAGAGCAAAAGTTGACTCAGGCCGAGCGGGTGGAGCTGATGGAGCTGGTGGGCGAGTCCATCGCCGGCCGCGTGCCCTATGCGGTCACCATCGGCGAACCGAGCATCGATGGTCAGAAGGCCCTGGCACGCGTCGCCGAGGCGGCCTGCGCCGACTGGCTCATCCTCCAGCCGCCAGCCGTGAAGGGGTGCCGGAAAGCGAGATCGTGCGCTTCTTCGGTGCGGTCGCCGATGCCGCGTCGCTGCCGATTGCTGTCCAGAACAACCCGGTCAACATGGATGTCTGGCTCTCGAACCCGAGCCTGCTGGCACTGCACCGCAACCATCCGAACGTCTCGCTTCTCAAGGGCGAGGGTGCCGCGTCCTGGGTGCAGCAGTTGATCGAGGCGACGGGCGGCAGCCTCGACGTCTTCGCCGGGCTCGCCGGCATCGAGCAGATCGCCAACCTCGAGAGCGGCTGCGTCGGCCTGATCCCGCCCCCCGACTGCGTCGATATCCAGGTGCGCATCCACGCGCTCTGGCAGGAAGCGACCGAGGACTCCGGGCGGAGGCGGAACGGCTCTACAAGGAGGTCTTGCCGCTGATCGTCTTCATGACCCGCAACCTGCAGACCCACCAGCTCGCTGTTGGCAAGCGCTTCGTGGCGAAACGGCTCGGCCTCGCGGAGGTGCATGTCCGAACGCCGGCCGCGACGCCGACGCCGTTCCAGCTCAGGGAGGTCGCCCGCATCGGCGACTGGCTGGGTCCGCTGGGCGGCGAGCGCCGATGAAGCGTTTCCACCCATGGTTGCTGGACTGCCTGGTCAACCAGCGCCTCGCCTGAACAAAACGTCGCCATGGCCACTGTTCAGCGGATCGTCGATATCGCCATGCTCGTCCCGCTGGGCCCCCAGCTCACCGTGGAGCTCGAGTGCCGCTTCAGCCGCCACCGTGTCCATGCCGAGGCCGATCCTCCAGCCTATCTGTGCCAGCATGGCGACCGCATGCGCGGTGCGGTCCCTCACGGCGTGGACGGCATCTCCACCACCCGGCCTCACGCCATGCCCGATCTCGAGACCTGCACCATCGTGGACGTCGGCCTCGAGACCACCGACGTCGCCGGTTGCTGCAAGTGAGGCGTGGTGCTCACCATCACTGCCATCCCCCGCGACGATTCGCCGACCGCACTCTGGCGCACGCTCTGGCCGCCTGCCGCCGCATCGCGGAGGGCGACCGTTGTGAGCGCGCCGGCAATGGCGCGATCGCCGGCGTCCGGTCCGTCCCCGCACGGTGGTCATCAGGCCGCATGAACCTCGCGAGCGGCCATGTCAGGACCGCCATCAGGGGCGCCACACTCAGCGCGAGTGCCGCACCCGGACCATGTTGCAGGGAGCCGATGGACTTCTCGTCGACGAGGATGCCATAGTGGCGGGTAGCGTTGCCCGGACCGCCGCCGGTCATTGTATAGATCAGGCCAAACTGGTTGAAGGTCGGGTTGGGTCTCGGCTGGCCACTCCATCGCCGCTGGGGTTTCGGGCCGGATACGACCCTTCCGCGAAGCTCGGCTGGTAGCCGCCCGACGGCAGCCGATTGCGCGCCAGCTCGCGATTGATCGTCGACGACGACCGCCCCACCCGCCGCGCCATCGCGGTCTGGCTCAGCCCCTCGAGACGCCAGACCACGATCTGCTCGCGCTCCTCAAACGTCAGATGACGGTATCGGCCCTCGCTCATCCTCCCGCCCTCCAAGCGTTTTCAGCATCTTGGCACCTCTGCGCTTGAAGCGGGAATCCACCCGAGCTCGGGGAGGGTTCGTGTTTCGTCGCCTGGGGCGAGTTGCTGCACGGGCTGCAGCCGATAAGGGCTTGTCCCTGGATGGGTGCCTGCTGCTCGCCAACGTGCTCCTGCTGAGCGGCGAGCTGGCCCCTCCCGTTCTACGCCGTCCACGCCGCCACCCTGCACGATCCGGCCGCCCAGAACGTCACCCTGTTCGTGCTGACCAACAGCGTCTGCGTCCTGCTCAGCGGGTTCTGGGCAAAGGTCCCGACCCGCCACCAGATCGCGGCCGGCGCACTGCTCGCCGCACTGGCACGTACCATGACCTTTGTTTTCGAGGCGACCGGCCCATGGCAGGTGCCTTACTTCTGCGCCGCGTTCTTCATCTTGCTGACGTGGGACGAGGAGGGCTCGATCCAGGGGCGCTTGACCTATCTCGCCAACCGGCCCCCCGAACACGATCGTCCAGCCTTGGTGGCTACCAGCAGCACGGCCGGCTGGATCGCCGGCATCGGCGTCACGGCACTGCTGGCCATGGCCGGCAACCTCCAGATCGCCCTCACCGCCACTCGCCCATGCCGCCGGGAAAGTGGCAGGCGGCGAAGTGGCCGGGGCGATGCTCCCGGAGCGGCGGCACCTCGGCGGCGCAGATCTCGCGGGCGATGGGGCAGCGCGTGCGGAAGCGGCAGCCGCTCGGCGGGTGGATGGCGCTCGGCGGATCCCCCTCGAGCAGGATGCGTCGACGCGACCGCTCGGCTTCGACATCCGGTATCGGCACCGCCGAGATCAGCGACACGGAATAGGGATGGAGCGGTTCCTCGAACAGGGTGGCGGCCGGGGCGGTCTCCATGACCTTGCCGAGATAGAGGACCACGATCCGGTCGGAGACGTGACGGACCACGGCGAGGTCGTGGGCGATGAAGAGGAAGGTGAGGCCGAGCCGCTGCTGCAGGTCGAGGAAGAGGTTGATGACCTGGGCCTGGATGTTGACGTCCAAGGACGAGATCGGCTCGTCGGCCACGATGAGCTGCGGGTCGACCGCCAGGGCGCGCGCCGTGCCGATGCGCTGGCGCTGGCCGCCCGAGAACTCGTGCGGGTAGCTGCCGGCGGCGCGCGGGTTGAGGCCGACGAGCGCCAGGAGCTCCTGGACCCGCTCGTTGACCGCCCGGCCCTGGGCGAGGCCGTGGAAGCGGATCGGCTCGGCGAGGATCTCGCCCACGGTCATGCGGGGGTTGAGCGATGCGAAAGGGTCCTGGAAAATCATCTGCATGCGCCGCCTGAGCGGCCGCATCCCGGCCCGGCTGCGCTGCGCGATGTCCGTTCCTCGAACAGGATCTCGCCGGCGGTCGGGTCGTGGATGCGGGTGATCAGGCGCGCCAGGGTGGACTTGCCGCAACCCGATTCGCCGACCAGCCCGACCGTCTCGCCTAGGCCGACCGTCAGGTTCACGCCATCGACCGCGTGAATGACCTCCTGCGGGCCGAAGAAGCCCCTGGCGCCGCAGCGGGAAATGCTTGACCAGCCCCCGGAGCTCGAGGAGCGGCGCGGCACCGTCCACTGGCCGTCGCCTGCTCGCCGGGCCGACGCTCGACGGCGTCGCCGCCCGAGCCGCGTGCTCCTGGCGCCGCGGCAGGGGCTCGCCCGCCTGCGTCACCCAGCAGCGGGTGCTGCGCCGAGGCCCGATGCGCTCCAGCTCAGGATGCTCGTCGCACTTGGCGATGCGGAACGGGCAGCGCGGGGCGAAGCGGCAGCCCGACGGCATGTCGAGCGCGTCGGGCGGCGTGCCCTCGATCGTGGTCAGGCGCCGGTCCGCCCCCGGATCGCGGTCGAGGCGCGGCACCGCGTTGATCAGCGCCCAGGTGTAGGGATGGCGGGGGTCGGCGAGGAGCTCCTCGATCCTTCCTTCCTCGACCACCTCGCCGCCATACATCACGATGATCCGCGAGCAGACATTGGCGATGACGCCGAGATCGTGGCTGATCATCAGGATGGCGGTGCCGAAGTCGCGGTTCAGCTCCTTCAGGAGATCGAGGATCTGCGCCTGGATCGTGACGTCGAGCGCCGTGGTGGGCTCGTCCGCGATCAGCAGCGACGGCTCGTTGCCGAAGCCCATCGCCAGCATGACGCGCTGCCGCATGCCGCCCGAGAACTCGTGCGGGAAATTGTCGATGGCGCGATCCGGCGAGGTGATCCCCATCCGGCCGAGCAGGCCCACCGCCCGGCCGCGCGCCGCCTCGGGGGTGATGCGGCGGTGAACCAGCAGCGCCTCGACGAGCTGCCGCGCCACCCTGATGACGGGATTGAGCGAGGTCATCGGGTCCTGGAAGACCATGGCGACCTCGCCGCCGCGCAGGCTGCGGATCCGCTCCTTGTCCATCGCCAGCACGTCGTCGCCACGAAAGACGATCTCGCCGCCGGCGATGCGCGACGGCTCCTCGAGGAGCCGCATGATCGAGAGGGCGGTCACACTCTTGCCGGAGCCCGATTCGCCGACGATGCCGACGGTCTCGCCCGCGTCGACATGGAAGCTCACCCCGTCGACGGCCCGCACGACGCCGTTGTCGGTATGGAAATGGACCCGGAGATCATTGACCTCGAGCAGCGGTGCCGTGCTACCGGCCGCCTTGTTCACCGCTGGCTCGGTCATCGCGTGCGGGACCGCGGATCGAGCCAGTCGCGCACGCCGTCGCCGAGGAAATTGAAGCCCATCACCACGGTCAGGATCGCGAAGCCCGGAAAGGCGGCGACCCACCATTGCTGGATGAGCTCGCGGCCCTCGGCGACCATGGCACCCCATTCCGGAACGGGCGGGATCACGCCGAGGCCGAGAAAGCTGAGGCCCGAGAAGGTCAGGATCGCCTGCCCGACATCGAGCGTCACCAGCACGACCATGGGCCCCATGGAATTCGGCATGATGTGGCGCAGGAGGATGCGGCCGGGGCCGTAGCCGATGTTGACCGCGGCCTCCACGTATTCCTGATTGCGCTGCACGATCACCAGGCTGCGGGCGAGGCGGGCGAACTTGGGCCACCACACCACCAGCATGGCGATCACCGTGTTGGTGGCGCCGATGCCGAGGGCAGCGGCGATCGCCATCGCCAGGATGATCGGCGGAAAGCACAGGACGAGGTCGGTGAGCCGCATCATCAGCTCTTCGATGCGGCCGCCCGCGTAGGCCGCGATGCCGCCGATCAGCGTGCCGACCACGGCCCCGATCAGCACCACCGAGAAGCCGGCCAGGAGCGATATGCGAGAGCCGACCAGCAGCCGCGAGAAGACGTCCCGGCCGAGCATGTCGGTGCCGAGCCAGTGCTCGGCCGAGGGCGGCAGCAGGCGCTGCGTCAGGTCGATCTGCTCATAGGGATAGGGTGCGATGTAGGGCGAGAGGATGGCGATGACGATCCATGCCACCACGAGGATGGCACCCAGCACGGCGAGCCAGTAGCGACGAAGCTGGCGCCGCAGCCGCCGCTGCCGGTCGACCGGCGGCGTTTCCCCGACGCCCTGCGCCGGGGTCCGTGCACCCGCCAGGGCGCTCACTGCCGCACGACCCTGGGATCGAGGAGCGCGTAGGAGAGATCGACGATGAGGTTGATCACCAGGTAGACCACGGCGACGAGGAAGGTGATCCCCATGATGGCCGGGAAGTCGAGGGAGACGGCGCTCCTGAACGTGTAGCGGCCGAGCCCCGGCCACGAGAAGATGGTCTCAGTCAGGACGGTGCCGCTCAAGAGCACCGCATAGGCGAGGCCGCCGAGCGTGACCACCGGGATCAGGGCGTTCGGCAAGGCGTGGCGAATGATGATCGTCCGCTCCTTGAGGCCCTTGGCGCGGCCGACCCTGACATAGTCCTGGCCGAGCGCTTCCAGCATGGCGGCCCTGGTGGTCCGCGTGATCAAGCCGAGCGTGGTCGCCGCCAGCACGGTCGACGGCAGGATGAGGTGGGCCGCGGCATTGCGGAAGACGTCCCATTGGCCGGCGAGCGCACTGTCCACGAGGTAGAGGCCGGTGACGAAGGGTGGCGGCAGATGCACGACATCGAGCCGACCCGGCCCCGGTGCGATCTGCAAGCCGCCATAGAACAGCGCCAGCACGACGAAGGCGAGCCAGAAGGTAGGGGCCGAAACACCGATCAGCGAGAGCAGCCGCGCCACGTGGTCGATCCAGCTGTCGCGCCGCACCGCCGCGATCACCCCGAGCGGCACGCCCACGATCACCGAAAGGAGGAAGGCGATGGTGGAAAGCTCGATGGTCGCCGGGGCGTATTGCAGAATGTCATCGAGCACCGGGCGCTGGGTGGAGATCGACACGCCGAAATTGCCGTGGACGAGACCCTCGAGGAAGATGAGATATTGCTGCCAGACCGGCAGATCTAGGCCCCACCGCGCGCGATAGGCTGCCACCATGGCCGGATTGGCGGCCTGCATGTCGCCGAGCTGCGCCAGGATGGGATCGGCCGGCACCAGATGCGAGATGAGGAACACCACGAGGGTGGCCAGCACGATCATGACAACCATGCTGGCCAGTCTCGTGATCAGATAGCGAATCAAGCCATGTCGCCTTGGGCCCGCAGCAGAACCCGCTCGCTCACTGCGACGGCTTGATGTCGCCCATCTGCACCTGCCAGCCGGCGGCCGTCAGGTTGAAGTCCTCGATCGCCTGGCTGGTCGCAATTCGATAGATGGGCTGGAACAGGAGGATGTAGTTGCCCTGCGCCTGCAGCATCTCGGTGTACTCGGTGTAGAGCTCGGCCCGCTTCGCGGGCTCCGGCTCCGCCCCGGCCGCCGCCACGACATCCTTGACCTCCTGGGGCACCTCCCAACGGACGCGCTTGGCGACCCGCTCGATCGATGCCGATGCCCAGAGCTGCGGCTCGGGCGAGGGTGGGTTCCAGAACGTGATCACCGACTGCGTTTCGCCGCCGGTGTACTGGGTGCGCAGCTGGACCTGGTCCATGGGGTTGAGCTCGACCGTGATCCCGACGCGGGCCAGATCCGACTGGATCTTCTGGGCCAGCAGCTGATAGCTCGTCCCGACGATGGCGGCGTTGGCGTAGGAGAGCTGGAAGCTGAAGCCGTCGGGATTGCCGGCCGCGGCCAAGAGCTCGCGGGACTTGTCGAGATCCTCCCGGTAGCCGATCCGCTCCAGCAGCTCCTCGGTGGAGCCGCCCACGCCGATCGGCAGGAAGTTGACGGGCCGGACCGCGTTGCCGCCCATCAGATGCTCGATGATGCCGTCGTAGTCGATCGCATGGGCGACCGCGAGCCGGTTCTCGGTCTTGCCCAGCGCCTCGTTGAGCTCCGGGCTGCTGGTCAGGGTCATGTAGACGTAGTCGAGGCTGAGGCCGCGCGCGATGTCGATGTCGGCGCTGTCCTCGAGCGTCGCGAGCTGCTCGGTGGTCAGGTTGAACGCCGCGTCGATGTCGCCGTTCTCGAGCGCCAGGAGCTGGGCGGCGCTGTCGCCGATATGCCGGATCACCACCCGCTCGAACGGCACCTCGCCGCCCCAGTAGTGGGGATTCTTCTGCAGCATAATCTGCGCGTTCCGCTCCCACTGGACCATATGGTAGGGGCCGGTGCCGGCGGAGTTCTGGTTCAGCCACTGGGTGGCCTTGTCCTCCTGCTCCGCACCCGGGGTGCTGACTCCCCCCTGCGCCTCGGTCATCGCCCTCGAGTAGATGGCGAACGCCGGTGCCGCGAGGTTGATCATGATCGGCTCGGCCGGATTCTTGATGTAGAGGTCGACGGTGTGCTCGTCGACGACCTCCGTCTTCTCGAGGTTCTGGGCATAGACCGCCGGCTGATCCTTCACGTTCAAGAGCCGGTCGAGGGAGAACTTGACGTCCTCGGCGGTCAGGGGCGAGCCGTCCCAGAACTTCACGTCGTCGCGCAGCGTGAAGCGGATCCGCTGGCCGTCATCCAGCCGCTCCCACCCGGTCGCGAGGGACGGCACGACGTCCTCGTACGCGCCGGGCTTCTGGGTCACCAGCGAGTCGTAGACCGCACCATTGGTGATCGGCGACGAGTAGTCGGCCATGCGGGCCGGATCGAAGTTCCGCGCATCGCTGATGTCGACACCCAGCACGAGGACCTGCTTGTCCTGGGCCTGAGCCGGTGCCATGGCGGCGAAAGCCGCGACGACGAGGCCGCCAACCAGCATTCGCAAGGCCGATCTTCCACTCTTCTCTCGGGCAATAGTCCGCAAGCCTGGCATGTTGCCTCCTCCCGTGGTTGCTTTGGTGGATCGTGAGACCGGCCGAGGGTCGACCGCTGCTTGTCCCGACTACCTTACCAGACAGTAAGCGTCCGGCAATTGCTTTCGGGCCGTCCGGCCCGCCGCCGACGCCTGCATTTCCGGTCGATCGCCGCGAGCAATGGCCCTCACCCGATCAGGCCCCGAAACCGATCCAGGGCCGTCCGGACCGACCTGACCGAGGGTGCCAGATGGGGCTCGACGGCGATGTAGCCGTCGCGCTTCAGGGCGACGATCTGGCCGGCCCAGTCGACCTCGCCATCGGCCACGAACTCGCCGCCGATGGGCCATGAAGGTGCCCGAGAAGACGACCTTCTTCGCCCCCTGGCTGATATTGATGAAGCCGCCGAAGCCGATGACACGGTCGCCGAAACGGCTGACATCGACGTCGCCCAGGGCGTCGATCTCGGCGAAGGAGAGAAAGGCGAGATCGAGCCCGCCGCCATCATAGAAATCGAACTGATAGGGCTGGTCGATCATTGCCGCGTAGCTGGTCGCGGCGCCAGCGTCGACGCCCATAGCGGGGGCACCGTCGATCGCCAGCGCCTCGAGCTTCGGGGAATCGACCAGCGTGCCGGTGACGATGCGCTTGAGCATGCCCGGATGGGCGAAGCGCGAAACGCCCTGGGTCGCCTCGTCGCCGACGCCGACCGGGTGGAACGAGGTGATGCCCCTGGCCGCACCCTCGTCAGAAGAAGTAAGTCTGGGCACCGTCGACGCAGAGCGCCTGGCGAGACGAAGCGACCGCCGTCGGAGGCGAGGAACACGCACATCGCCGCCTGGTCGGCCGGCTCGGCGACCCTTCCCAGCGAAATCCCGGTCCGCCACTGCTCGATGCTCCCCTTGACGATGCCATCGAGCCGCGAGGGGTCAACCTTGGCCTGGACGTCGACCAGCATGGTCGTGGCGGTCGAGCTGGGGCAGAGCGCATTGACGGTGATGCCGTGCGCGCCGAGCTCCAGAGTCATGCAGCGGACGAGTTGGATGACCGCCGCCTTCGACGACGAATAGGCCGCGTTGTTGAGGCGCGGGATGCGCGCGGCGTTCGAGGCGATCAGGACGATCCGGCCGCCCTGCCCCTCTGCCACCATGTGCCGGGCCACCGCCTGGGCGACGTGGAAGGCGCCGTCTGTGTTGACCGAGAAGCTCTGCGTCCAATCGTCGAAATCGGCATCGAGAAAGGCGCCGGTCCGCAGGATCGCCGCCGCGTTCACGAGCGCGTGGATGGCGCCCTGCGCCCCGGCGACGAGGCGATCGACCGACGGGCGGTCGGTGACGTCGACTGTGTGGGCGGTATGGCCCTCGCCTGGCAGTTCGGCCCCGAGCGACATGACGTTGGTGGACGCCATGTCGGCGATCGCCACCCGGGCCCCGGCCGCCGCCATGGCCGTGGCGGTGGCCAAGCCGATGCCGCCCGTGCTGCCGGCACCGACGAACAGTGCCGTCCGCCCTTCGAGGTCGCCTGTGGTGAGTGCGTTCATGCTTCTCTCTGACGCCTGAACAGCGGGCTGCAGGTGATGCCGGCGAAGAGGTAGACGTCGGATTCGGAGACGGTCGCGGAGAAGGTCACGACCTTGCCGACGGGGAAGGTGCTGATCGAATCCGTCATGGGCGTCACCACCAGTTGCTGCCTGCCGTCCAGCCGCCGTCGACGCTGATCGTCAGGCCGGTCATGAAGCGAGCACCGGGCGATGCGAGGAAGAGGACGACGTCGGCGACATCCTCCGGCGTGCCGACCCGGCCGAGCGGCGTGTGCTGCCTCGCCGCCGCGGCGCGATCGGGAAACTACGCCATGTAGGCCTCGGTGAGCGGTGTCGCGATGATGCCGGGTGCGACGGCATTGACGTTGACGCCCATGGGCCCCCACTCCATCGCCGCGCTCCGGATGAAGCCCGCTGGCCCCGCCGGTCAGCAGCACGCGCCCGCCGCTGAAGTCGAAGGCGCAGCGCTTCCGGCCCGCCGCCGTCCCGTCAGCCTGCACGCAGTGCCCCCTTCCTGTCCGCCGTGGAGATCCAGCTCGTCGTGCCGCGCGGGATCACGCGGCACGGCAGCGTCACCCGGGAGTCGGGCGCGCCGGGCTCGTCGCCGATCACCCACTTCGCCGCCATGGCACCCAGATCGTAGGTGGGCAGGCGCATGGTGGTGAGGTTGAAGAGCTGCGCATGCCGGTTGTCGTCGATGCCGGCGACGCTCACCTGGCGGGGAATCTCGACGCCGCCCTGCTGCAGCGTGGTGAGAACGCCGAATGCCGCCTCGTCGGAGGCCGCGATCACCGCATCGGGCAGCTCGTTGCGGAGCATCAGCGCTGCCGCCGCCCGGCCGGGCTCGATGCCGAAGCCGCCCGGATAGCGGAGTGAGGCGTCGAGCCCAGCCTCGGTCATGGCCCGGGCGAACCCCTCGCCGCGCCTGAGGCTCGTGGAGAGGCCGGTCAGGCCCTCGACATAGGCGATGCGCCGGTGGCCGAGCCCGATCAGGTAGCGGGTCAGGTCCATGGTGACCATCCGGTCGTCGACAGAGATGACGGGTGCCTCGACGTCGCGATCGGTGAGCATGACGAGGCGCGTCGCCGAGCGGCTGGCCTCCTTCGCCAGCTCGCGGAAGGCCTCGTTCTCGGGGGCCTGCGGGAAGGCACCGCCGGCGATGATGATGCCGGCGGCGTGGTGGTCGAGGAGGAGCCGGAAATAGGCGTTCTCCACGGCCGGGCTGCGGTCGGTGTTGCAGATGATGGTCAAAAAGTCCCGCCGGTAGGCCTGGTCCTCGACGCCCCGGGCGATCTCCGCGAAGTAGCTGTCGGTGATGTCGCCGATGACCACGCCGATCGTGTTGGTCATCCGGCGGACGAGGGCGCGGGCGATCAGGTTCGGCGCATAGGAGAGGTCGGTCGCGGCCTGCAGGACGCGCTCGCGCGTCGCCGCCGCCACCGGGTAGGTGGCACCGCTCATCACCCGCGAGGCGGTCGCCAGCGACACGTTGGCGCACGCGGCCACGTCGGCGAGCGAGACCTTGCCGCCCGTTCCGCTACGTCTGGCTCTGGACATGCGCCTCTCGACTGTTCCTGCCCGGCATCTCAGGCCAGCAGCTGGCGGGCGATGATGACCCGCTGGATCTCGTTCGTGCCTTCGAAGATCTGGGTGATCCGGGCGTCGCGATAGAGCCGCTCGACCTCGAAGCCGCGGATGTAGCCGCTGCCGCCGAAGATCTGCAGGGCGTCGGAGGTCCGCGCCACCGCCGCATCGCTGGCGAAGCATTTGGCGATGGAGCAGCGCAGCGTCGTGCCCTCCCCCGTTTCGAGGGCGTCGGCGGCCTCGTAGGTGAGCGCCCGGGCCGCGTGCAGATCCTTGGCGATGTCGGCGAGCAGGAACTGGACGGCCTGGAAATCGGCGATCGGCTGGCCGAACTGGCGCCGCATCTTCGCCTGCCCGACCGCGGCGTCGAGCGCCGCCTGGAGAATGCCGACGCACATGCCGGCGATGCCGACGCGACCCCTGTCGAGGCAGCTCATCATCATGTGAAAGCCGCGGCTCTCCTCGCCCAGCAGGGCTTCGGCGGGCAGCTCCACATCCTTGAACGAGACCGGCCCCACCTGCGAGGAGCGCTGGCCCATCTTGTGCTCGCGCCGGCCGCGCGAGATCCCCGGGAGATCGCCGTCGACGAGGAAGATGCTCATGCCACGCCGGCCGGCCGCCTTGTCGGTGACCGCGAGGACGACCGCGAAGTCGAAGTTCGGGCCGTTGTGGATCCAGATCTTCTCGCCGTTGAGCCGCCAGCCGGTGCTGTGGCGCTCGGCCGTGGTGCGGATGCCGGAAACGTCCGAGCCCGCCTCGGCCTCGGTGATGGCGAAGGCGCTGACCGCTTCGCCGGCGAGGAGCGCAGAAAGATATTTCTGCTTCTGTCTGGCTGTGCCGGCCCTGGCCAGGAGTGTCCCGATCATCTCCACATTGCCGAGCTCGTCGGCGAGCCCGGCATAGCCCCGCGCCACCTCCTCCATGGTGATCGCGTAGCTCCGCGCGTCGGCGCCGGTGCCGCCATCCGCCTCGGGGAGCGTGGCACCGAAGAGCCCCACCTCGGCCATTCGCCGGTAGAGGGCTGCCGGGAACGCCTCCTCGGCATCGAGCGCTGCCGCAGCCGGACGGATCTCGCCATCGGCGAAGCAGCGCGCCGTCCTGCGGATCATGGCATGAAGCTCGCTGTCCAAGGTCCGCGACCTAGAAGGGCGTCGGATCTACGAAGCGGCGGAGCACGTTGGTCGTGATCGTCGCGACGTTGTTGCGATAGCCGTTGTACGGCAGCGAGCCGACATAGGTGATCGAGCCGACCGAGAAGACGGCCCCGCCCTTGGGCGTCTCGAAGAAGACGAGGTCGGCGCGGAGGATCTCCGAATCCGGCCGGTCGGGGAACTGGCGCAGCATTTCCTCGTTCACCAGCCGGAACATCGGCCCGTGCCCCTCTGACGAGGCCAGCACGAGGGCATGCGGCGGGGTGCCGAGCTCGATGTCCGCGCGGTCGACCTCGAAGCCGGCGGCCCCGCCGCCGAAGAAGCCGAAATCGCCGATCAGCTCGTCGGCGCCGACGCCATCGAAGACGAAGGCGGCACGCGGATCGAAGCTGCCGGGCTGCCGGCGGTAGTAGCTGCCCTCGTAATTGCCCTGGGACGAGAAGCCGACGCCGACCAGCCGGTTCGGCGGCCGCGCGTTGCGCCGCCAGAGCCCGCCATAGCTGCCGTCGAAGGCGTGGTAGTACTCGCCCGGCTCGGCCGCCCAGAGGCGGATCCCGCCCTCGGCCCGGCGCAGCTCGATGACGCCCGGCAGGTCGGGATGGACGGCGACCTTCCAGTAGAAGCCGTTGCCGCCGAGATACATCAGCCGGCCACCGCCGCCGATGAAGGCCTGGAGTGCGTCGAGCGTCTCGGGCGTGTGGTACTCCGGGTGCCCGCCGGTGACGACGCACCTGTAGGCACGCAGGAGCTCGACCCCTTCGTTGTGCACGTCCTCGTCGGTGATCACGTCGTAGGGCTCGCCGCAATGCTCGAGCCAGGAGGTGACGTAGGTGTCCGCGGCGGCATGGCGCAGGCCGGACCCCTTGGGGTCCGTGGCGGCGATGAAGCGCGGGCGCATGTTGAGGTTCGGCCTGAGGCGCGAGCTGAAGCAGATGCCGCTGCCGTCATTGTGGTGATTGTAGGTCGACCGGCCGTATTCCGGATGGTCCTCCATGAAGTACGGGCAGGCGCCCCACTCGGCGATCCGCTGGCGCGTTCGCGCCTCGAGGCCGGGCGAATCGAAGTTGCAATAGGCCATCTGGGTGAAGGTCGAGACGAGGAAGGCCACCCTGGCCGTCGGCTTGCCCTTGGGCGGGCAGACAGCGAAGGGAATGTGGTCCTCGTGGTCACCGCAGCGCAGCCGCATGGCGTAGTTGCCCGAGGGGAAGCCCTCCGGCGGCACCCACGCGAAGTCCGTCGCCCAACCGCAGTCGTAGATGTCGTCGTCGTGGAAATGGATCGCGGCGAACTGCCCCGGCGCCTCCGTCCAGCGCATGATCCGCCCGGCCCAACCCGCACCGGTCATCGCCCTCGCGGGCAGGTTGACGAGCTCGCCGTGCAGCGCATCCGGGCCCACATCCTCGATCTGCTGGGTGGTCATGCCGCGGGCGAAGTCCCACTCGGCGAAGGTCGACTCCTCGCCGCCGGCGCCAATCCGCGTGACCACGGGTGCCTCGAGCTTGCCATTGTAGTGCTCGCCCACCGCGGCCGGCCCGTCGCCCGGGCGCACCTCGGCGGCGGCGATGAGGACGGGCCGCTCCGGCGCATCCCAGCGGCCGGGCGTGGCGTCGACGCTGGCCGAGCCCTCGGCGGGATCGAAGAGCGATGGCCGAAGTGCCTTGAAGGCTACCCAGACACGCTTCTTCGCCGCGTCCCAGCCGCCGCTGACCTCGTACCAGCAGCGGGCGCGGAGCGGCGCCTCGCAGGCCGCGGTGAACGTGCGGCTGCCATCGCCCAGCGAGAACGAGACGGCACCACGCTCGTCGATCGCCAGCGAAGCCCCCCGGCCCGGGGCAACGTCGCGCCGCGTGATCAGCGCCTGCCGGCCCCGCCCCGGGAGGGTCGGCCAGATCAGGGCGCGAAAGCGGATACCGCCATCGCCAATGCCGGGGGCACCGTCGATGCGCGCATAGGAGCCGAGATGCACCGGCTGAAACCGCGACGGATAGGTGCCATCAACTGTGGCGCCGATCTCGACCTCGCTGAAGCCCGGGCCGTGCGGATTGGCGTCGCCGCAGAGGACACGAACCAGCCGAGCCTCGTACGGCCGCTCGCTCGTCGAGCTGACCTTGAAGCAGATTTCCTCGCCGCTTCTGACACTTGCGCGATTGGCATAGCCGACCAGCGGAATCATGAACGCCCTCTTCTCCGCGTGGCAGCATTCGCCACCGCCCTGCAGTAACCGTTTACTCATGACCGCCAACGCCCGTCAACGTTCCGGTCAGCCCGTTCCGGCCGATTGACACAGGCAAGCTCGCTGGTCAGAAGGTCGATAGAGTGGCGTCGGACCCGATCTGTGGGGAAGAAAATGGCTACCGTCCGCAGAAAAAATTTTCTTCTCAGGAGGAAGCCATCCGGTGGCAGAATCGGGCTGCGAAATGCCCGAATCGGTCGAAGCTGCTGAAGTCAGCAGGCATGGGCGAGGCTTGAGGTTGCGATGGCTAACTCCTCCGATCCCTCCATGGTGGTGCTGACCGAGGCGGACGTCGAGGCGGGCCTTCGGCTTTCCGGCGAGATGGGCTGGAACCAGCTGCCGGCGGACTGGCTGCTCTATCTGCGGCATGGCCACACGGTGGGCTTTCGCCGGCCCGATGGCGTGGTCGTCGGCACTGGTGCCGCCATGCCGTACGAGTGTGGCTACGGCTATCTGGCGCTCGTGCTGGTGACGGCCGACTGGCGTCGGCGCGGCCTCGGCACCCGGCTGGTCGAGCACAGCATCGACTGGCTCGAGGGCCAGGGCATGGTGCCGCTTCTCGATGCCACCGAGGCGGCGGCGGAGGGCTATCGGCGGCAGGCATTCGCCCCCGTGATCGAGCTGGATCGCTGGGAGGCCGACCTGCCTGCGGCCGAGGGAGCGGCAGCCGGCGCCGGCCCTCATGAGATCGAGCTGGCGATGCTGGTCGGGCTCGACGCCCAGGCGTTCGGCGCAACGCGACCGCATCTGCTCGACGACATACGCCGTCGGCCGGGTGTCCGTGGCGTGGTCGGTGCCGAAGGCCGGGGCGTGGCCATGATCCGCCCCGGGCGCCGCGCAGCTCAGATCGGCCCGCTGGTGGCACCGGACGATCGAACGGCCGCGGCACTCCTGGACGAGGTGCTGCGGGGTGCCGCTGGTGCCGTCATCATCGACGTCCCGAAGGCACGGACGGCCTTCGGCGAAGCCCTCGAGGCCAAGGGCTTCAGCCGGCGGCGGAGCTTCCTGCGCATGGCCCGTGGCCGGCCGCCGGAGCCGGCGGGCCCGGGTCTTCTCTATGCCTCGACCGGTGCGGAGTACGGCTGATGACGCTGCAGGATCCACTCGCGATCATCCGCGAGGGTGCCGCCATCCCCGCCCATCCGCTGGCCCTCGACGCGGCCCGACGGCTCGCCCAGCGGCGCCAGCGCGCGCTGACCCGGTACTACATCGATGCCGGGGCCGGCGGGCTGGCGGTGGGTGTCCACACGACGCAGTTCGCCATCCGCGAGGCGGGGCTCTACGAGCCGGTGCTGTCGCTCGCCGCCGAGACGGCTGCCGACTGGACGGACCGGCCGCTCGCCATGATTGCCGGTGTCGCCGGCCGGACCGGCCAGGCGGTGGCCGAGGCGCGCCTCGCCCGCTCGCTCGGCTACCATGCCGTCCTCTTCAGCCTCGCCGCCTTCAAGGGGGCGAGCGAGGACGAGCTGATCGACGCCTGCGCCGCGGTCGCCGCCGAGCTGCCGCTCGTCGGCTTCTACCTCCAGCCGGCAGTCGGCGGGGTGGAGCTCGGTACCGGGTTCTGGAAGCGCTTCGCCGGAATCGACAACGTCGTCGCGATCAAGGTCGCACCCTTCCACCGCTACCGCACGCTCGATGTCATCCGGGGAATCGCCGCGGCCGGTGCCGAGGAGCGCATCACCCTCTACACCGGTAATGACGATCACATCCTGCTGGACCTGCTCACCCCGTTCACGGTGATGCGCGACGTTGAGCCCGTGACGCTTCGCTTCAAGGGCGGGCTGCTCGGCCAATGGTCGGTCTGGACCCGGACGGCGGTGGCACTCTTCCACCGCTGCCGGGAGGCCGCCCGGCACGAGGCCGTGCCGGCCGAGCTGCTCGCCCTCGACAGCCGGATGACCGACTGCAACAGCGCCTTCTTCGACGTCGCCAACAACTTCCACGGCTGCATCGCCGGTTGCCACGAGGTGCTGCGCCGCCAGGGGCTCCTCGACGGCATCTGGTGCCTCGACCCGGCCGAGGGGCTGAGCCCCGGCCAGGCGGAAGAGATCGACCGGGTCTGCGCTGCTCACGGCGACCTCGCCGATGATGCCTTCGTCAGCGAGAACCGCGACCGCTGGCTCGCCGGGTAGCGGCCCGATACGTCGCGACCTTCGTCCGCGACATCACCTGTCGCCGTCCGAAAGCTCCCGGGCGCACGGCGTTCGCGACCGCGAACGGCGAGCGCAGGCTTGGCCTGCCTGCGAAACGCCGACATACTGCGGTTTCGGGCGGCGCTTCCCGGGTTGTCGCCACGGCGGGGCCGATGCGACGCCGACAGGGACAGGTCGAGGAGCCGGCGACTTATGGAGCTGCTGCCGAGGGTGCTGCTCTTGCTGACCGAGCGCACGTTCCAGCAGGCGTTCACGGCAGCCCACACGGAACGGCTCGCCGGGTCGTGCCGCATCGTGCGACCGGCACCTTGCACCAGCCTCGCGCGCGCCGACAGCCTGCAGGATGTCGAGATCGTCGTCACCGGCTGGGGCACGCCACGTCTGGATGAGGCGACAGTCGCCGCCCTGCCGGCCCTTCGCCTGATCGCGCATGTCGGCGGCACCGTGAAGCCGTTGGTCGATCCTGGCGTTCTGGGCAGCAGCGTCCGGATCACGTCCGCCGTGGCGGCCAATGCGCGGCCGGTCGCCGAATTCGCCCTGGCATTCATCCTCCTGGAGAACAAGAATGTCGCCGAATGGGTGCGGCAGTACCGCGCCCGGCGCAGCCGCCTCGTTTTGGGTCCGCATAGCGCATCCGGAACGATGGGCAATGCCGGCAAGACCGTGGGCGTGGTCGGTGCCTCCCGGGTCGGCCGTTGCCTCCTGCATCTGTTGCGGGCGTTCGACCTGCGGCCACTGGTGCACGACCCCTACCTGTCGGCCGGGGACGCATCGGCCCTGGGAGCGGAACCCTGTTCGCTCCATGACCTGCTGCGGCGAAGCGATGTCGTGACCCTGCACGCGCCTTCCCTGCCCGCCACCCGACACATGATCGGTGCCTCGGAGCTGGCCATGATGCGTGACGGGAGCCTGCTGATCAACACCGCGCGCGGCGAGATCCTCGACCACGACGCCCTCGTCGCCGAGCTCCGCGATGGTCGCCTGCGGGCGATCCTCGACGTCACCGATCCCGAGCCGCTGCCGGACAGCAGCCCGTTTTTCGATCTGCCCAACGTGATCCTGACGCCGCACGTCGCCGGCTCGCTCGGGGTCGAGATTCATCGCATGACGGAGCTGATCCTGACCGAGATCGAGCGCTTCATCGGCACGGGCACACTGGCCCACGAGATCAGGCGAGAGGACTGGGCAACCATGGCATGAGCATCGAGCCTGCCTTCCTGCCCGGCCTCTGCTCCGTCACCTTCAGGAGCATCGACGCCGAGCAGGTCATCGCGCTGGCCGTCGAAGCCGGGGCCCGGGGCATCGAGTGGTGCAGCACCGTGCACGTGCCACCGGGCCACCTTGCGACCGCGATGCGGATCGCCGCGCAGTGTCGCGACGCCGGCCTCGATCTGCCCTCCTATGGCACCTACGTCCGGGCCGGCGCGGACGACGAGCAGCAGGACATGGGTGCTGCCCTCGATACCGCCGCGGCGCTCGGTGCCCCGAATGTTCGAGTCTGGGCAGGAAGGCAGGGTTCCGGAGTTGCCGGGGAGGCCGACCGGGCGCGGGTCGCCGATGCCATCCGTGCCTATGCCGCGCTGGCGGCAGCCAGCGGCATCACTCTTTCCATCGAATATCACCGCGCCACCCTGACCGACACCCTCACCTCGACCCTGGATCTGCTCAGACGGATCGATCACCCGAACTGCTATGCCTACTGGCAACCGGAGCCCGGGACGCCGCTCGAGAGCGCCGCCGCGGAGCTTCGCGCTCTCGGGTCGGACCTGTCGCACCTCCATGTCTTCCACTGGCAGGCCGGGGGTGCTCGCCGTCCACTGGAGGAGGCCGAGGCCTATTGGCGACGGCTGGTGCGAGTGCCCGGCAGGGACAGCAGATTTGCGCTCCCACGTTATGCGTTCTCCGAGTTCGTCAGAAACGACGATCCGGACCAGTTTCGTCGTGACTTCAAGGTGCTGGTGCGACTGCTCGACCCTCGGATAGCGGAGCGTGGCGATGACTGATCGCCGTCGCCGCCGTGACTTTTCCGCAGCCGGGGAATAGCGTAGAGGCAGTTGGCGCGTGACTGACCGTGGGCTAGGCCATCTCAATGAAGACAATGACATCACCTCTCGGCGCTCCTGCATGACGGCCAGGACCGTCCTGCTCGGCGCGCTGCTGGTCCTTGGCCCGGCCGTCGCCGGGTCCGAGCCTTTCAAGGAGGCGCCGGAGCTGGCGGCCCTGGTCGCCGAGGGCAAGCTGCCGCCGGTCGACGAACGGCTGCCGACCCAGCCTCTCGTCGTCAGCCCGCTCAGCGAGATCGGCACGTATGGCGGCACCTGGCGCTCGGCGCTCAAGGGCGCCTCGGACACCGGCTGGCTGCGTCGCACCGTCGCCTATGATCCCCTGGTCGCGTACAGCTTCGACTGGGACGACGTGGTGCCCAATGTCGCCCTGTCGGTCGATGTGAACGACGACGCGTCCGAGTTCGTCTTCCACCTTCGCGAAGGCCACAAGTGGTCGGACGGCACGCCTTTCACCGCCCACGACCTCGAGTTCGCGATCACCGACGCCATTCAGATTCCCGAGTATTTCGGTGCCAGCCGCAACACCCACCTGCTGGGCGCCAAGGCGACCGCGGTCGACGACCTGACCTTGAAGATCGAGCTGCCGGAGCCGAACGGGCTGTTTTTGAAGCAGATGGCGTCGGTGAGCGGCATGTGGCCACTGATGTACCAGGAGGAATACTGCTCGCAGTTCCACATCAAGTACAATCCCGACGCCGACGCAGAAGCCAAGTCGGCCGGCCTGACCGGGTGGCCCGAGGCCCTGTATCTGGCTTGTGACCTCGACAACTGGCGCGACACCGAGCGGCCGACCCTGCTGGCCTGGAAGCTGACTTCGCCATATGATGGCCTGTCGCAGCAGGTCACCTTCGAGCGCAACCCGTACTATTTCAAGGTCGACAGCGCCAGCAATCAGCTACCCTACCTGGACAGCCTGCAGATGCGGCAGAGCAGCAGCGTCGACGACATGGTCCTCCAGGCGCTGAACGGCGACATCGACTTCATGGACCGGCACATTGCCACAACCGCCAACAAGCCGCTGTTCATCGACGGCCAGGCGAAGGGCGACTACCGCCTCTTCCCGACTGTCCAGGCCAACATGAACACCTCGATCATCCAGCTCAACCAGAACTCCGAGAACCCGGCCCTGAACGCGCTGTTCAACGAGCACGACTTCCGGGTCGCGCTGTCGCTCGCGATCGACCGCCAGGAGATCATCGACGTGCTGTTTGTCGGCCAGGGCGAGCCCTGGCAGGCGTCCCCGCGGCCGGAATCGAGGTGGCACAACGAGCGGCTGGCCAAGCAGCACACCGAGTTCGATCCCGACCGGGCCAATGCGCTGCTCGACGGCCTCGGGCTCACCGGGCGCGACGCCGAGGGCTTCCGGCTCGGTCCCGACGGCAAGCGGATCGCGTTTCGCCTCGACGTCACCAGCGACGTCCAGCCGACCTTCCCGGACGTGGCGGAGATGCTGGCGATCTACTGGCGGGCCCTCGGCATCCAGCTCGACGTGCGCAAGAGCGAGCGCAGCTTCGTCTACGAGACCATGCGCGCCAACCGGCACGACGCACACATCTGGCAGGGTGACGGCGGGCTCGGCGACGCGATCCTCGACCCGCGCTACTATTTTCCGGCTAATGTCGAATCGGTCTACGCCCTGCTGTGGGCGAAGTCCCTCTATGATCCTGGCGCCGCCGACGCGCTGGAGCCACCGCCGGCGGTCAGGCGACAGCAGGACCTCTATCGCGAGCTCCAGCGCTCGGCCGATCCGGTGCTGCAGGACCAGCTCTTCGCCGAGATCCTCGAGATCGCCGCCGACGAGTTCCGCGTGATCGGGATCAGCCTGCCGCCGAACGGCTACGGCATCGCCAGGAACGACATGGGCAACGTCCCCGAGCTGCAGCCCCATTCCTGGATCTACCCGACACCGGGGCCGATGGGCGTGGCCCAGCTCTTCCACAAGCGGGGCTGACGCGTGTTCCGGGCCAGGCGGCGCTTGCGGCTCGGCCGACACGGGGCCGGATACCGCCGGGCCGGATCGTAGCCGGCCGATGCCCATGGCTCGCTACCTGGCGCGGCGGCTGCTGCTGATGGCGGCGACAATGGCGGCGCTGTCGATCGTCTGCTTCGCGATCATCCAGTTGCCGCCGGGCGACTTCCTGAGCGCCCGGCTCGCCGAGATGGCGGGCACCGGCGATACGGTCGATGTCGCCAATGTGGCGTGGCTGCGCGCCCAGTACGGCCTCGATGAGCCCTTCATCGTGCAATACTGGCTCTGGATCAGCGGCGTCGTCGGCGGCGATCTCGGCTTCAGCTTCGAGCTGCGCATGCCGGTCGCCGAGGTGATCGGCGAGCGGCTGGGCATCTCGCTGACCGTCGAGATCCTGGCCATCATCGTGCTTTGGGCCATCGCCGTGCCGGTGGGGGTCTACTCGGCCGTCCGCCAGTATTCCATCGGCGACATGGCGGCGACGCTGTTCGGCTTCATCGGCCTCGCGATCCCCAATTTCCTTCTGGCCCTGCTCCTGATGTATCTGAGCTACATCGCCTTCGGGGTCACGATCGGCGGCCTGTTCTCGCCCGAATACGTCGACGCGCGCTGGTCGGCCGGCCGGCTGCTCGATTTCCTCGGGCATGTCTGGGCGCCCGTTCTGGTCATCGCGACCGGTGGTGCGGCCCAGATCATCCGCATCCTGCGCGCCAACCTCCTGGACGAGCTGAGCCGGCCCTATGTCGACACCGCCCGCGCCAAGGGCATGGCCGAGTGGCGGCTGATCCTGCGCTACCCGGTGCGGGTCGCCATGAACCCGCTGGTCAGCACGGTCGGCTGGCTGCTGCCGACCATCATCTCGAGCTCGATCGTGACCGGAATCGTCCTCAACCTGCCGACGCTCTCACCGATCCTGCTGCGTTCGCTGCTGGCGCAGGACATGCACCTGGCCGGTGGCCTGATCCTGCTGATCGGCGTGCTGACCCTGCTCGGGACACTGCTCTCCGATATCCTGCTGGCGTGGCTGGATCCACGGATCCGCCTCGGCTGACCTCGATGCTCACCCGTTCCGGCGATGCAGCGCCGCGAGGCCCACGCCGCCCGACCGGCACCGAGTCGCCGTGGGCGCTGGTCTGGGGCCGGTTTCGCCACCATCGTCTCGCCCTGGTCAGCGGCGTGATCCTGGCGCTCCTCTATCTCTCGGCGATCTTCGCCGAGTTCCTGGCGCCGGGCGACCCGCAAGCCTACAACGCCCGCTACACCTTCGCGCCGCCGCAATCGATCCATCTGCTCGACCGCGACGAGGACGGGAGCCTGGTCTTCCGCCCCTACGTCCACGGCTATGCGGTGACCGTCGACCCGGAGGCGATGCGGCGGACCTTCGCGATCGATCCGGACAAAAAGCACCCGCTGCGGCTGCTCGGGAGGTCCGAGCCGTATCTGCTGATGGGCTTCATCCCGATGCAGCGAAAGCTCCTCACCATCGAGGGCCAGGGCACCCCGCTCCTCCTGCTCGGCGCCGATCGGCTCGGGCGCGACGTGCTCAGCCGGCTGATCATCGGCACCCGCGTCTCGCTCTCGGTCGGCCTGGTCGGCGTTGTCCTCAGCCTCGCCATCGGCCTCGTCGTGGGCGGCCTGTCCGGCTACCATGGCGGGCTCCTCGACCTGGTCGTGCAGCGGGTCATCGAGTTCCTGCGCTCGGTGCCGACGATACCCTTGTGGATGGGGCTCGCCGCAGCACTGCCGCGCGACTGGCCACCGCTGACCATCTATTTCGCGATCACCGTCATCCTCTCGCTGGTCGGCTGGACCGAGCTCGCCCGGGTCGTGCGCGGCCGGTTCCTGGCGCTCAAGACGGAGGACTACGTGACCGCGGCGCGGCTCGATGGCGCCAGCGACCTTTCCCTGGTCTTCCGCCACATGATGCCGGCTTTCTCGAGCCACATCATCGCCGCCGCGAGCCTCGCCATACCGGCGATGATCCTGGCCGAGACCAGCCTCAGCTTTCTCGGCCTCGGCCTGCAGGCCCCGATCATCAGCTGGGGGGTGCTGCTGCAGGAAGCGCAGAATCTCCGCTCGGTGGCGACGGCACCCTGGCTGCTCTGGCCGGCCGCGGCGATGATCGTCGCGGTCCTGGCCATGAACTTTCTCGGCGACGGCCTGCGTGACGCGGCCGACCCGTACGCCACATGACAGCCCCGCCCGGGCCCGCCCCGGCCGCCGAAGTCCTGGCCATTGTCGATCTCGAGACCCACTTCCCGCTGAACCGGGGCACCCTCAAGGCGGTCGAAGGGGTCTCCCTGACGTTGCGCGCCGGCGAGACGCTCTGCGTCGTCGGCGAGAGTGGCAGCGGCAAGAGTGTCACCGCGCGCTCGATCCTGAACATCGTCAAGCCGGGCAGGATCGTCGGCGGCCACATCTGGTTTCGGCCCGATGCCGTGATTGGGGCCGGGAACGGGAACGGGCCCGCGATCGATCTCTGCGCCCTCGACCCCGACGGCCCCCGGCTGCGAGCGATCCGTGGTGCGCGGATCGCCATGATCTTCCAGGAGCCGATGAGCGCCTTGAGCCCGATGCACACGATCGGCCAGCAGATCATCGAGGCGGTCCGCCTGCACCGCGCGATGGACAAGCAGGAGGCACGCGCGAGGGCCATCGAGCTGCTCCGCCAGGTCCAGTTCCGCGAGCCCGAGACGGCCATCGACCGCTACCCCTTCCAGCTCAGTGGCGGCATGCGCCAGCGGGCGCTGATCGCGATGGCGCTGTCCTGCCAGCCGCAGGTGCTCATCGCCGACGAGCCGACCACCGCCCTCGATGTCACCACCCAGGCCGAGATCCTCAGCCTGATCAGGTCGCTGCAGCAACGCTATGGCATGGCGGTGCTGCTGGTCACGCACGACATGGGCGTGGTCGCCGAGATGGCGGACCGGGTCGCGGTGATGCAGGGCGGCCGGGTGATCGAGCACGGCCCGGTCGACGCGGTCTTCCGGGCGCCGCGAGAGGCGCACACGCGGCGCCTGATCGAGGCGGCCCGGCTGCTCGAGCGGCGCGGTAACCGCGCTGCCGGCACGCCTGCCGGCGGCCCGGGGCAAGCGCCGATCCTGTCCGTGCGCGGTCTTTGCCTCGCGTTTCGCGGGACCACCGGCTTCCTGCGCCGCCGGGCGACCGCCGTCCATGCGCTGCGCGACGTGTCGTTCGACGTGGCACCGGGCGAGGCGCTCGGCATCGTCGGCGAGAGCGGCTCCGGCAAGACGACACTGGCGCGCGCCCTGCTCGGCATTCACCGGGTGGATGCGGGCCAGGCGCGGTTTCGTCGGGCCGACGGCTCGCTGGTCGATCTCTGCGCCCGGCAGGGCTATGCCGACCGGTCGCTCTATGCCGAGATCCGCATGATCTTCCAGGACCCGTTCGCGGCACTCAACCCGCGCCAGACGGTCGAGCAGATCATCGCCGAGCCGCTGCGCATTCATCGGCTCTGCCAGCGCAGCGGGATCGGCGACCGGGTCGCGGCGCTGCTGCGCGACGTCGATCTTTCGGCCGACGTCATGGACCGCTACCCGCACGCCTTCAGCGGCGGCCAGCGGCAGCGGATCGGCATCGCCCGGGCCATGGCCACGAACCCGCGGCTGGTCGTGGCCGACGAGCCGACCTCGGCACTCGACGGCTCGCTCAGGGCGCAGATCCTCGACCTGCTGCTCGAGCTCCGCAACCGGCTCGGCCTCAGCATCATCCTGATCAGCCACGACATCGGCGTGGTGCGGTATTTCTGCGAGCGCATGGCGGTGATGCGCCAGGGCGAGCTCGTCGAGATCGGTGCGTCGGACCAGATCTGCGACGCGCCGCGACATCCCTACACCGCCGAGCTCCTGGCCGCCGTGCCGCGCGCCGGCCCCCGCCACGCCAGGCTGCGCGATCCGGACGCGGCCGGCCCCGACTGAACTAAAGGAATGATAACCTATTTCTGTGCTGCGTGCAAGCGTGGCGCGGGCCGGCCCGGGTTGGTTCGGCAATTCGTGACTTCTCCAGCTCGACGCCGGCGCATCGGCCGTCGAAAACGCTCAAAAAATGTTATGGCACAATAGGTTGAAGGCGCCTGGGTTCGTTGGTCCTGGCGTGGGTTCGTTCGTCGAAAACCCGGGTTCGCTCGTCCGAATCCCAGGTTCGATCGTCGAATCCGCGGGTTCGTTCGCGGCGGCGTGTTGCAGAATCCGCGACAATTCCGGGCGAATGTCGCACCAGACGCGCCATCACGAATCGTTATGTCGCGGAATCTGCAACATTCCGGCGGGATGTGTCGCGAAATACGCGACAACCCGAGCCGGAATGTTGCATCGGATGCACCAACCCGAGCAGCTCCGGGGGACGGAGGACGTCGGAAGTCGCGCACGGCCCGGTTTCCGAAGCCGAGGTATAAGCATTCGTGATGCCGCCGAGGTCGGGGACTTCCCTGTCGCCTATCCCGGTGCCATGGCCGGGTCGCTGACCGGCAGGCCGGCGAGGAGTGCCCGAGCCTCGTCGGCCCGGCCGATGCGCGTGTAGAGCTCGGCCAGGGAGGTCGCCGCGCGCCGCTCCCAGGCCAGCGCCCCCTGTCCCCGGGCGATCTCCAGGGCGCGCCGCAGATCGACCTCGGCGGCGACGCTCGCCGGGTCGCGCTGGCCGAGGATCACGCCGCGCACGCGATGGATCTCGGCGTTGCACCAGGCCTGCCCGCTGACCTCGCTTTCGGCGAGCGCCGCATCGATTCGCGCCAGCGCCTCGCCGCTTCGCCCGGCTCTCGCGAGCGTTCCGGCCTCGAGGGTCAAAAGATAGGGGAGCATCGGCCGATTGCCGAGCTTCTCGAGCTGCGCCAGGGCGCCCGCCATCTCGTCCGCCCCCGTTTCCCGATCGCCGGCGGCCGCCAGCGCCCAGCCCCTGAGGGCCTTCGCCTGCGCCTGGAAATGGGGGATCCGCTGGCCCTCGCACAGCTCGATCGCGCTTTCCGCGAACCGCCTGGTCGCGTCGACATCGTCCAGGAGCTGGTGCAGGACCGCCGCATGGACCGCCGTCCAGGCCCGGCTGTGCGCCGGGACCGTCGGCCCGGCGAGCGCCAGGGCCTCGGCCATGGTGGCCTGGGCCGGCGCCGTCTCGCCCGCCAGCCATTCCGCCCAGGACAGAAAGAGGCGGGTCGTCACGCCGGGGCTCGCCGCATAGCGCGCCGCGAGGTCGTGCTGGAAGGCGGTATCCCGCGCCGCCGCGCGGCGCAGCAGCAGCCTCGCATCCGCCAATCGCCCGAGCCAGAACGAGACCACGCCGACGGCCCAGTCGCTGATCAGGCGGGTCTCGGCCGAGCGGTCCTGCTCGGCTGCGGCCTGCAGCTCGCGCGCCAGCCGATCGGCAGCCGCGTACTCGCCCCGCACCAGATGGAAGCGCCACAGGCCGAAGCGCGCGACCAGGCCCTTCTGGCGCTCGCCCAGCTCCTCGCAGAGCGCCAGGGCGCGCCAGTAGCACTCGCCGACGGCCTCGGCACCGAAGCCGCGCAGGGCCAGCAGCACGAAGCCCAGCTTGAGCTGCAGGTCCACCTCCTCGCGGGGGCGCGCCGCCTCGGGCAGCTCGGGCAGCAGTCGCAAGGCGCTCGCCAGATGGTCGACCGCCTCGGCATTGGCGGCGCGCGCCGCGGCCCGTTCGCCGGCGATGCGCCAGTAGGCGATGGCCGGCACGGGCAGCCGGGCCTCGCCGAAATGGTGGGCGAGAAGCTCGGGCGCCATCTCGGCGAGCTCCGGGAAGCGCTCGACCAGGACCCGGGCGACGCGGCCATGGAGCTGCTGGCGCCGGGACTTGAGCAGGGACTGATAGGCCACATCCTGGACGAGGGCGTGCTTGAAGCTGTAGCTCCGGGCCAGCGGCGAGCCGTGCTGGAAGACCAGCTCGGAGGCGGTCAGCCGGTCGAGGGCGGCGGCGATCTCCGGCTCGGGGCGGCCGAGCGCCGCCGCCACGAGCTCGAGGCTGAACTCCCGCCCGATCACGGCGCCGACCTGGGCGATCTCCTTGACCGAGGCGAGCCGGTCGAGCCGCGCCATGAGCGAATCGCGCAACGTCGCCGGCACGGCCAGCGATGGCGACCCGGCCAGCCCGAAGCGGTCGTCGGCAGCGTCCGGCAGGCTCGATTCGAGCACCGTCTTGGTCAGCTCCTCGAGGAACAGCGGCACCCCGTCGGTGCGCCCGACGATCTCCTCGAGCAGCCTCGCGGAAATGGTGCCGCCCGGGGCCAGGCCCTCGACCATCGCCGCGCTGTGCCGCAGGCTCAGGCGTTGCAGCGGCAGCCGGGTGACATGGGGCTGCCCGCCCCAGGGCGACTCGATGTCGTCGCGCAGCGTGACGACCAGCAGCACCGGCAGCGTCACGAGGCGCTCGACCAGCAGGTCGAGCAGCTCCCTCGTCGTCGGGTCGATCCAGTGCATGTCCTCGAGCACGATCAGGACGGGCCGCCGTGCGGCGAGCCCGTCGAGCTGCTCGCCGAGGACCTCGAAGGTCTGCTCCTTGCGCCGCTGCGGCGACGGGTCCAGGGGCGGGTAGCGCCCGCCGGTCGGCAGGGTCAGGGCCTGGGCCATGAGCGCCGCAGCCTCGGCCGGCCGCGCTGTCGCCCGGCCGAGCAGAGCCTCGAGCTTGTCCAGCCGCACGCTGTCGCTGTCGTCGCGCTCGAAGCCGGCGGCGCGCTGCACCTGCTCGAGAACCGGATGGAGCGCGCTGCTGACATGGAATGGCGAGCAGAAGTAGCGAAGGCAGACATGGCTCTCGGCGTCGAGCTGCTGCCGCAACGCTTTCGCGATGCGCGACTTGCCGATCCCGGGCTCGCCCGAGAGCAGCACCACCTGACCCCGGCCCTGCTTCGCGTCCCGCCAGCGGGCGAGCAGGAGGTCGAGCTCGTCCTCGCGGCCGACCAGCGGCGTCAGGCGGCCCCCCTGCAACGCCTCGAAGCGCCCCACCGTCGGGCTCTCGTCCAGGACACGCCAGGCTGGAACGGGTGCGATGAAGCCCTTGAGGTCGTGCACGCCCAGATCGGCGAGCTCGAACCGGCCACCGACGAGCCGCCGCGTGCTGCGCGAGATGACGATGGTGTTCGGCCCGGCGAGAGACTGCAGGCGAGCCGCCAGGTTCAGCGCCTCGCCGACGACCGAATCCTCCCGCACGGCGCCTGCGCCGATCGGCCTGCCCACCATGACGAGCCCGGTGGCGATGCCGATCCGGACGGCGAGCGGCTCGCCGTCGGCGAGGATGGGTGCAAACGCCGTCCGCATCTCGAGGCCGCACCGGATCGCCCGCTCGGCGTCATCCTCGCGCGCCTCTGGATAGCCGAAATAGAGCAGGATGCCATCGCCCAGATACTGGCCGACATGCCCGCCCCAGCGCCCCACCAGCTCGGTGCATCGATGCCGGTAGGCGCCGATCACCTCGCTCATGTCCTCGGGATCGAGTCGTGCCGAAAGCCGGGTCGAGCCGACGACATCGCAGAACATCACGGTGAGCTGGCGGCGTTCGGCCTCCGGCGGCATCGCCCGGTGCGCGGCTTCGGCGCGAAGGCCGGCAGCGGCCTCGCCACCGGCGGCGAGGGCGGCGATCGCCTTGAGCAGCTTCTTGCGTGGGCCCAGCGGGATGCCGAGCCCGGCGAGGTCGCCATCGGTCAGCTCGGGCAAAATCTCGGGCTCGATCTCGCCTGCCCGGAACGCCTCGGCGTAGCGCTCCAGCCCGAGTTCACGCAGCCAGCCGGCAATCTCCAAGTCACCCCCCCGATGGCACCCCGGATGCAGAGAGAAAGCCGCCCGCGCAACCTTCTCGGCCCATCCTCCGGCAGCCTCGGCAGCCCGGCCCGAGGCCGGCCATCAGCAGTCGACGAGGTCCGGCTCGGGCTGTTGCATCGTCTTTCCTTGCGCCCGATAATGGTGCCCGGCACCTCGGCAGGCAACACCTCGTCAGAAAGGTTGTCGATCGGGCGGTCGATTTGTCCAGGCCCGTCCCTGTCGGGGTCGCGATTTGCGGCCGGCGGGCTGCCCGAACCGCAACCGCCATTCCCGGCGGCTCGGAGCTGCCGAAAGGACCTCGGATGCCGGCCCGACTTCATCCCTACCTGTTCCTGACCCCTGGGCGCCTCGACCGTATCCGCCAGGGGCTGGATGCCTCGGGCAGCGGCCATGACCCGACGGTCCAGAAGTGGGTCGACAAGATGCGTCGACGGGCCCGCGAGATCATCCTGCCGAAGCCGATCCTGACACCGGACTGGATAGCGGCGGGCGAAGGTGCGACGGCGCCCGTCATGCTCTACACGGCGCGCGCCGCCGTCTCGCGGATCACGATCCTCGGCCTGCTCTGGCATATCGACAAGGACGGTGGCGAAGCCGACCGCAACGGCTCGGGGCTGGAGGCCCAGGAATGGCTGGCCCGGGCGTGCCGGGAGCTCTTGGCCATCGCGTCGTTTCCCGACTGGCAGAAGCCCTCGTTGCCACCCGAGGTGTTTCTCTCGGTGGCCGAGATGTGCGCTGCCGCCGCCATCGGCCTGGACTGGCTCTGGCAGCATCTCAACGTCGACGAGCGGCGCCGGGTCCAGGACGCGATCGTCAGGAACGCCCTCCAGCCGGCCCTCGAGCAATACACCATCGGGCGCGCCACCAACCGCGGCTGGACGACCGAGCCCTACAACTGGAACATCGTCTGCAACACGGGCATGGTTCTGGGAGCGCTGATGGTGCGCGACCGGGATCCGGCGCTGGCGGAAGAGGTGATGACGACGGCGCTCCGGTCCGTCCAGACCGGGTTCGCGGGCTACTGGAACGATGGCGGCTGGCCCGAAGGCCCGGGCTACTGGTCCTACGCCACGCGCTATGCCGCCAAGCTGCTCGATGCGCTCCGGGGCCTCGACATCGACGACCGGGATCTCTCCTGCCGTGACGGGCTTGAGCGGTCGGGCGAGTTCGTGCTGCACTGCCTGGGCCCGACCGGCATGACCTTCAACTTCGCCGACAGCGAGCCGCGGGTTTCGCTGATGGCGATGTCATGGCTCGGCGAGCGCTTCGGCCGTGACACCGACAGCTGGATCGCCAGCCACAACCCGAACGGCTCGCGCCTGGCGCTGCAGCTGCTCTGGCGCGCCGGCCCGGGAGCGCCGCCCGAATCGGGCAGGACGCCGCGCGACGCCGCCTTCGCCTCGATCCACGGCGCCTTCTTCCGCAGCGCCTGGAACGACCCGGACGCGCTCTGGGTCGGCTTCAAGGGCGGCGACGCCCGCTGGCATCACCCGCAGCTCGACGCCGGGACCTTCGTCCTCGATGCGCATGGCCTGCGCTGGGCGGTCGATCTCGGCCCTTCGCTCTATGCCAACCCCGGCTATTTCATCCGCGAGACGCGATCGCGCTACTATCGCGCCAGCACCCAGGGACACAACACGCTGCGGATCGGCCCGCATCAGCAGAACGACGAGGCGGTGGCACCCCTGCTGGCCTCCTGGTGCAAGGATCATGACGACCTGGCCGGTGCGATCGTCGATTTGTCGACGGCCTACAACCTGCCGGCCGGCGAGCTGCTGCGCGGCGTGTTCCTGCTCGAGCGCCGGCAGGTGCTGATCCAGGACGATTTCCGCAACCCGCCCGGCGCCGAGGTCGTCTGGTCGATGCATACGCCGGCGACGGTGACGATCGACCCGGAGCGGCCGGGCGTGGCCGTGCTGAGCCAGGAGAGGACGAACGAGGCGGCGCCGGACGGCACCCCAGAGACCTGCTATCTGAGCCTGCGCATCCTGGCGCCCCAAGGCGCCGGCTTCAGCCAGAAGTCGGCCTCCTACGCGGGGGGCACCGAGTATCCCGAGGCCAGCATCAACCAGGGCATCACCAAGCTCCAGATCGTGCTGCCGTTCGACCGCGACGCCCCGCTCGAGCGCATCGCTGTCCTGATCACGCCGGAGATGGCTCCAGGGAAGGCGCCGAGCCTCCGACCGCTCGACGACTGGCAGGGCGACTGGCAGGCCGAGCCGCAGCCGCAGCGCCATTGGCAGGACGACGTGGCGCTCCACGTCCTCGAAGGCGTCGAGCGCCGGAGGAACGGGCGGGGCCTCTGACGCCCTGATGACCCGGCCCGGCGAGCGTCACCCGCCCGTAGGGTCCGAGCGTGGCCGGGCCGGCAGCGCTGCCGCGCCGGCCATCTCCTCGCCGCGATGGCACGCAACGAGGTGGCCCCGGCCGACCGGCAGCAGCACGGGCTCGCTCTCGGCGCATCTGGCGATGGCGAGTGGGCACCGTGTGCGAAAGCGGCAGCCGCTCGGCAGGTTCACCAGGCTCGCGATCTCGCCGCGCAAGGCCGCCGGCCGGCCGCGCTGGCGCGGGTCCGGGGTCGGCGACGAGGCGAGCAGGGCGGCGGAGTAGGGATGGCGCGGGCCGGCGAAGAAGGTCGATGCAGGCGCGGTCTCGACGATCCTGCCCAGATACATGACGGCGACGCTGTCGCTCATGTGCTCGACCAGGCCCAGATCGTGGGAGATGAAGAGATAGGCCAGCCCCCGGCTCGCCTGGAGGTCGAGCAGCAGGTTGACGATCTGCGAGCGGATCGAGACGTCGAGGGCCGAGACCGGCTCGTCGCAGATCACCAGGGCCGGCTCCACGGCGAGGGCGCGGGCGATGCCGATCCGCTGCCGCTGGCCGCCCGAGAGCTCATGGGGGAACCGCCGCCCGACATCGGCGGAAAGGCCCACCGATTCGATCAGCCCGGCGACCCGGGCGGCAATCTCCCCGGCCTTGCAGATCCGATGCACCTTGAACGGCTCGCCGAGGATCGCGTCGACCCGCAGATGCGGGGTCAGCGAGGCATAGGGGTCCTGGAAGACCATCTGCACGTTGCGCCGCAGCCGGTTCAGGCTGGCCCGCGATGCGCCATCGACCCGCTCGCCCTGCAGCCGGACCTCGCCCCGGTCCGGCCGCTCGAGCTGGAGGATCAGCTTGGCCGTGGTCGATTTCCCGCAACCCGACTCGCCGACCAGCGCCATCGTGGTGCCGGCCGGGATCGTGAACGAGACCCCGTCGACGGCCGGAACCCTGGTCCGGGGCCGGCCAGGGAGCCCGCCCCCGAGGCTGTAGTGCCTGACCAGGTCGTGCACGGAAAGCACTTCGGCGGTGGTGCTGGCGGCCGCGGTCACGAGGCGGCGCCCACGGCAGCGGCGGCCACAGCCGGCAGCTCGCGCCAGCGATGGCAGCGGACCCAGCGCTCGTCGGCGACCGGCTCGAGGGCCGGGAGCGCCGCGTCGCAGATGCCGGCGAGCGCGTGCGGGCATCGGTTGAAGAAGCGGCAGCCGGCCGGCGGCCGCGCCAGGTCCGGCACGGCCCCCGCGATCGTGGCGAGGTGCGACTTGCTGGCGCTGGCGCCGCGCCGCGGCAGGGTTTCGAGGAGGCCCCGGGTGTAGGGATGCAGCGGCGCGTCGAACAGGTCCAGGACGGGTGCCAGCTCGACGATGCAGCCCGCATACATGACGGCGACGCGGTGCGCGGTCTGGGCGACCACGGCGAGGTCGTGGGTGATGAGGATCACCGTCATCTGCTCTTCGGACTGCAGCCGGACGAAGAGCTCGAGGATCTGCGCCTGGATGGTGACGTCGAGGGCGGTGGTCGGCTCGTCGGCGATGAGCAGCTTCACCGCACCGCAGATGAGCGCCATGGCGATCATCACCCGCTGGCGGATGCCGCCCGAGAGCTCGTGCGGGTACTGGGCGAGGCGCTGCCCGGCGAACTGGATGCCGACCTGCTCCATGACCTCGAGGGCGCGGGCACGGCGCTGGCTGCGCGACATTTCGGGCCGGTGCGCGCGCAGCACCTCGGTGAGCTGGTCGCCGATGCGTAGTGTCGGGTTGAGGCTGGTCATCGGCTCCTGGGGCACGACCGCGATCGCGTCGCCGCGAATCCGCCGCCGTTCGTCCGGCGAGAGGCGGACGAGGTCGACGCCGTCGAACAGGATGGCACCACCGACGGTCCGGCCCGGCGGCGGCACGAGGCCGACGATCGAGCGGGCGAGCATCGACTTGCCGCAGCCCGATTCGCCCACCACGCCGAGAATCTCGCCCCGCGTGACCGAGAGGCTGAGCCGATCGACGACCGCGAACGAGCCGTGCGGGGAGGGAAAGCGCACCTCCACCCCCTCCAGTTGCAGCACCGGCTCGCCTGCGCCGGGGGCCACGCCCTGGCGGCTCACGGGCCGACCTTGCCCTGCAGCCGCGGATCGACGAGATCGCGCAGCCCGTCGCCGATCAGGTTCAGGCTGAGCACCGTGATGGTGATCATCACGCCGGGGGCGATCATGATCCAGGGCGCGGTCCGGATGAACTCGCGGGCGGCGCTGATCATGTTGCCCCAGCTCGGGCTCGGCGGCGGCGGCCCGAGGCCGAGGAAGCTGAGGCCGGCCTCGACCAGGATCGCCCAGGCGAAGCCGAAGGTGAGCTGGACCATCACCGGGCCGAAGGACTTGGGCAGGATGTGCACCACGAGGAGGCGCATGTCGCCGACGCCGACGGCGCGCGCCGCCTGGACGAAGTCGGCCGACCGGAACTCGATGATCGAGGCCCGGACGGTGCGGATGACGCGCGGGACGTAGAGGACGACCACCGCCAGCACGACGTTGAGCTCCGACGGCCCGAGGGCCGCCAGGATCATGATGGCGAGGACGAAGCCCGGGAAGACGAGGAGCGCGTCCGAGAAGCGGCCGATGATGGAATCGGCGAGCCGGTACTGGCCGGAGAGGGCGCCGAGCGCGATGCCCAGCACGGCGGTCAGCAGGGTCGCGGCGAAGGCGACGCGCAGCGAGATGTGGGCGCCGATGATGAGGCGGTCGAGCACCTCCCGGCCGAACTCGTCGGTGCCGAGCCAGTGCTCGGCGCTCGGCGGCAGCAGCTTCTGCGCCACGTCGATGCCGAGCGGGTCGATCTCGACCAGAAGCGGGACGAAGAGCGAGGCGAGGACGACGAGCGCCAGGACCGTCCCGCCGCTGAGCAGCATCGGCCCGGCGCGCCGGATGGCCCGCAGCGCCGATCTGGCGGTCGACGGTGTTGTCGCCTCGGCGGCAGCGGGCGTCATCACGCGTAGCGGATCCTCGGGTTGAACCAGGCGTAGGCGAGATCGACCATGAGATTGATCACGAGGGCGACCAGCGTCAGGTAGAAGATGCCGCCCTCGAGGGTCGGGTAGTCGCGCCGGATGGCGGCCGTGGTGATCAGCTCGCCGAGGCCGGGCAGCGCGAACACGTTCTCGATGATCACCGAGCCGCCGAGGCCGAGCGCGAAGACGAGGCCGATGACGGTGACGATCTGGACCATGGCGTTGCGGAGCGCGTGGCGGAGGATGACGGTGCGCTCCCGCAGGCCCTTGGTCCGCGCCATCGCCACGTATTCCATGCCCAAGACCTCGATCATGGTCGAGCGGGTCATGCGCACGACGAGGCCGATCTGCGAGACGCTGAGCGCAAGGACAGGCAGCACGAGACGGCTGAGCCAGCTCCAGAAGCCGAACTCCATCGGCCGGTAGCCGGAAGCCGGCACCCACTGCAGGCTCACGGCGAAGACCAGCATGAGCATGAAGCCGAGCCAGAAGGGCGGCAGGGCCATGCCGAGGCTGGAGAGCACGTTGCCGAAGTAGTCGAGGATGCCGCCGCGCCGCATCGCCGAGAGGATGCCGAGCGGGATGCCGACCGCCACGGTCACGAGGAGGGCCATGAAGGTGAGCGCGAAGGTGATCGGGAACCGGTCCAGGATCACCTCGGCCACGGGTGCCGAGAAGAAGAGGGACTGGCCGAAGTCGCCGGTGACCACCCGCGGCAGCCATTCGAGATACTGCTCGAGGATCGGCCGGTCGAGGCCGAGCTGCTTGGTGATCGCGTCGATCTGTGCGGCGTCGACCGACTGGTTGCCGATCAGCGCCGTGATCGGGCTGCCCGGCACCAGCCGCGTGATCACGAAGATCAGCGTCAGGGCGATGAAGATGGTCGGCACGAATTCCAGGATGCGGCGCAGGGTGTAGAGGAGCATCGCGGCCTCCTGGCCCATGGCGGTGCAAGCCCCGCCATGGGATGACAACGGAGATGGTCGCTCAGTCGGCCAGGTAGATGCCGTGCAGCGTCATGTTGCCCAGCGCGAGGTTGTCGTAAGGGTCGACCACCCTGCCCTGCTTGGCGACCAGCCGGTAGACGTAGCCGAGATTGACCATCGCGACCTGCTCGTAGAACGCCCGCTGCAGCTCCTCGCCGAGCGCCTTGCGCGCGTCGAAATCGGTCTCGGCGGCGAGCCTGGCGAAGATCTCCTCGGTCCGGTCGCTGATGAAGCCGACATCGGGTGACGGGAAGGTGCCGTTGAACTCCGCGTGCCACAGGGACGGATCGACCCAGTAGCCGCCGGACGTGTAGATGTTGAGCTTCGCCGGGTCGCGGCGATTGGCGACCCAGGTGGCGAGGTCGTAGCTGACGATCTCGAGGTTGAGCCCGGCCCGCTTGGCCTGCTCCGCGATGGCGACGGCCAGCCGGTTCTGCAGGGAGTTCGTCGCGATGACCTGGATGGTGATCGGCTCGCCGTCGTAGTTCGCGGCGGCGAGGTATTCCTTCGCCTTCTCGACGTCGCCCGGGGTGTAGAGATCGGACCCGGCATCGGTGTTGTAGGCGCTCTCGGGCGCGTAGATGCTCGGGTTGGTCAGCGCGAAATCCGGGTTGGACACGGCCACGGCGGCGATCTCGGCGGGGTCGATCAGCGACTGGATGGCCTTGCGGATGTTGAGCTCGGCGGTCGGCCCGACCTTGTGATTGAACATCATGTAGAGGAGCACGCCCGGGCCGTTCTTGACGGCGTCGAGATCGGGATTCTCCGCGAGCCGCGTGGCTTCGCCGTCGGGCACCTCGGCGATGACGTCGTATTCGCCGGATTCGAGGCCGGCGACGCGGGTGGTCGATTCCGGCACGATCCAGAAGATGATCTCGTCGAGATTGGCGATCTTCTTGCCGGTCTGGTAGTTCGGCGCGTCGTCGCGGGCGACGTAGTCCTCGAAGCGGGCGAGCCGCGCGTACTGGTCCTCCTTGTACTCGACGAAGCGGTAGGGGCCGGTGCCGACCACCTCGGTGAGCTGGCCCGGCGTGGTCGATGCCTCGGCGATCGCCGCCGGCATGATGACCGCCTTGTTCTCGTCGGAGCCGAGCAGGAGCAGCAGATAGCGGCCCATGGGCTCGCTGAAGCTCATGACCACGGTGAGATCGTCGGGGGTCTCGATGGAGGTGAGCGTATTGAGACCCGACCCTTTCGGGCCGACGGTGCGCCAGCGCTCCAGCGACGCCTTGACGTCGGCCGAGGTCAGCGTGTCGCCATTGTGGAAGAGGACGCCGGGACGGAGCTCGAAGGTCCAGGTCCTGCCGCCGTCCGAGGCCTCCGCACTCGCCGCCAGCTCGGGCTCCGCATTGAGGTCGGAGCCGAGCCCGAACAGGCCCTCGTAGACATGCCCCATGACGTGGGGGAGCGGGTGGCCGACGGTGGACTGCCAGTCGAGCGTCGGCAGCGGGATGTGGAGGCCGACATTCAGCGTGCCGCCCTGCACCGGCTCGTCCGCGGCCAGCGCGGTCCGGACCAGACGGCCGGCCTCGAGGTGCCCCGCTTCGAGATGCAACGACGTGGCGGCGAGGCCGCCGACGACCCCAACGAGCACAGTGCGTCGACGCAGCATCGTGTCAGCTCCCCCTTGCGCGCCCGTTCGGGCTGTTTGGTAGATCGTTATACCAAGCGTATCGGAAACCCCGGCACCCCACAAGCCGGAATCAAGCCGCCAGATCGCCGGCGCGCATCGCCTGCGCCGCCCATGCCTCGTCGAGGACGACGCCGAGGCCGGGGCCTCTGTCGAGCGAAGCCCGGCCACCGGCGAACGCCGGCCCGCCGGTGAGGCCGGCCTCGACTTCGCCCCGGTGCGGAGCGAGGCAGATCGGGTAGCTGCCGTGGATGGTGGCGGCCAGATGGCCCAGCGCCGCCCGCCCGACTGCGCTCCGGCAGGGCCCCGACACGACGACGCCGATGGAAGCGGCCTCGCAGATATTGGCGATGCGCCGGGCGTTGCGCAGCCCGCCGACCCGCCAGGGATCGAGGACGATGCGGTCGGCCGCCGCGTGCCGCACGACCTGGCTCATGGCCTCGGGCGAGGTGATCGACTCCTCGAGCACGATCGGTATCGGCACTTTTTGGCGCAGCCGGCCGTGGCCCGCGAAATCGAGCCGGTGCAGCGGCTGGACCAGAGCCAGGTTCAGGTGGAACTGCCGGGCGAGCAGCCCCTCCACCAGCATGCTGGCCCGCTGCTCGTTGCCCAGCGACTGCCGGGCGACGATATCGACGAAGGGCACGCTGCCGACGCTGTCGAGCACGGCACCGATCGCCGCCGCCGAGCGCCCGGGCAGGGCCAGCCTGAGACCCGCATGGCCGTCCCGGATGGCGGCCCGGGCGGTGCCCAAGGGATCTGGATCACCGGCGTCGATCTCGCGAAAGAGCTCGAGATCCTCGCGATAGCCGCCGCCCAGGAGGTCGTGCAGCGGGCAGTCGCGAGCCCGGCCGACGAGGTCCAGGGCCGCCATCTCGAGGGCCGCGCGGGCGGGCGGGCAGCCGGGCCCGCCGGCGGGCTCGGCAGCGTCGAGCCGCTGCTCGAGGACGTTGGCGTTGCCGCACCCGGCACCTTGGATATGGGTGCCGTAGCGTTCGAGCCAGCGCGAAACGGTGGCGCGTGACATGGTCGGAAAGGCCTCGTCGGTCGCCACCTCGCCGAGCCCGGCCAGCCCCGATGCCGCCCGGAGTCGCACGAGGATGCCGCCGCCAAAGGGCATGAGGTCGATCCGGTCGATCTTCATCAGTGGTGTCCCGCGTTTAGGGAGCCAGGCTCCGGCGCCAGGGCATCGGCACGGCCGGCGCGCAGCACGAGGCCCGGCGCCGGGCGCGGTGCCGCGACGGACTCGCGCTGGATGAGCTCCGACTTGAGCACGATCTCCCGGGTCTGCCCGGCCGGCGAAGCCCGCTTCTCGATGGCGGCGACCAGCGCTTCGAAGGCCAGCCGGCCCATGTAGAACCGTTCCTCGCGCAGGCAGGACATCGCCGGCGTGAAGAAGGCGGCCCAGTCCGGGTCGTCGAAGGCGATCAGGCTGAGGCCCTGGGGCAGCGCCACGCCGAGATCCTTGAGGCAGCGCAGCGCACCGCCGGTCATCAGCTCCGAGCAGACCAGGATGGCGGTGGGCGGCAGCGGCTGCAGCAGCAGGTGTCGCGTCGCCGTGTAGCCGCCGGCCTGGCGGAAGTCGCCATAGGCGATCAGGCTTTCGTCGGCCGCGATCCCGAGCTGCTCCAGCGCGTCGAGGTAGCCGCCGAGGCGGGCACGGCCGGTCTCGAAGGCCTGCGGGCCGGCGACGATGCCGATGCGCACATGACCGAAGCCGGCGAGGTGGCGCACGGCGTCGGTTGCAGCGCTCCGGTCGTCGGAGGTGATGTGCACGAGCCTGCCGCCCTCGATCCGGGCGTTGACGACGACGGCCGGGAAGCCCGAGGCGCCGAGCTTGCGGAAGACCTGGCGATTGGCCGCCAGGGGCGAGGTGATGATGCCGTCGACACCACGCTCGCGCATCTCGGCCAGGTACTCGACCTCCCGCTTCGGGTCGTCATTGGTGTTGCAGAGAATGACATGATAGCCGGCCTGGCGGGCAGCCTCCTCGACGCCCTGGACGAAGAGGGTCCAGTGGTAGCTGGCGATCTGGCTGACCAGCACGCCGACCGTGTTGGTGCGCCGCAGGCGGAGCGAGCGCGCCACGCGGTTCGCCCGGTAGCCCAGGCTGTGCGCGGCCGCCTCGACCTTCAGCCGGGTGGCGTCGCTGTAGGAGCCGTACTTGCTCAAGACCCGGCTCGCCATGCCGACCGACACGCCGGCAGCAGCGGCGACATCCTTCAGGGTGACAGAGCTCCTGGTCATGCACGGGCGCCCTCGGTTCGCGGCGTCGGTCGGTGAGCGCGTCGGCATGCTTAGGGTTTGGGCTATGAAGCGTCAATGTATATCGTTACACTCGAACCCGGTCCCAGCTCGCCGAGGCATCGGATGAAGATCACCGCCATCGACCTCGTCCCTCTCCGCCTCGAGATGCTGAGCGCTGCCGTGCGGACGGGCCCGAACGTCGATCCGGCGGACCAGATGGACCTGCCGCCGGAGGAGATCGCCAAGCTCCGCTACGCCCCGCCCGAGACCGTGCTGGTGCGGATCAAGACGGATGCCGGCATCGAGGGGCTCGGCGATGGTGCCACGCTGCCGCACTATCTCGGACACGGGATCGGCAGCATGCTGGACTGGCTCGGCCGCTTCCGGCAGGTGCTCGCGGGCAGCGACCCGCTCAACATCGCGGCCGTGCACCGGCGGATGGAGAGCGTTGCCAGCATCGGCGTGCCGGGCTGCCGGCCGGCCCAGGCGGCCATCGACATGGCCATCCACGACATCGTCGCCAGGGCGCATGGCTGCCCGGTCTACGAGCTGCTGGGCGGGGCCTTCCGCACCGAGCTCGAGCTGCAGACGCAGATGCACGGCTTCTCGGTCGAGCAGCTCCTCGGCGTCTGCCGGCACTATCTCGACCAGGGGTTCACCGGGCTGAAGCTGAAGATCGCCGGCAAGCTGCGCCGCGAGGGCTACGCCAAGGCGCTGGTCGACGAGGAGGCGGAGAAGATCGCCCGGGTCGTCGCCAGCCTGCCGGAGAGCGTGCAGATCGACGTGGACGCCAACCAGGGGCTGATGAACGCCAAGGTTGCGATCGGCCTCTTCGAGCATGTCCGGCGGATCGCCCCGCATCCGAACATGTCGATCGAGCAGCCCTTGCATCACCTCGATCTCGAGGGCCACGCCCTGATCCGGCGCATGCTGCCCTATCCGGTCATCCTCGACGAGGCGGTCACCTCGCCCGCCGCGATGCTGCAGATCGTGCGCGCGGAGGCGGCCGATCGCATCGTCCTCAAGCCCAACAGGGTGGGCGGCCTCTGGCCGGCGCAGAAGATCATCGACATCTGCGAGGCGCACGGCATCGGCGTCAGCCTCGACACGATGCCGTTCACGGTGCTGGGCGACACCATGCTCTGCCATCTAGGCGCCACCATCCGCACCCACTACCCGCTCGATGCGGAGGGCCACACGTTCTTCAGGGAGACCCCGTTCGTGGGCGGCGTCACGCTGCAGGACGGGCGCGCGCGGCTGTCCGCCGAGCCGGGCTTCGGCATCACGGTCGACGAGGACCGGTTGCTGGCGACGGCCGCCTGAGACCGAGGGGCAGCCCTGTTCCCGATGCGGCCATACATGCGCCCGGCGTGGCCGGTGCAGGCGCAGCGCTGGTTGCTTTCGGGAGCTTCCACGACCTCGGGCTCGTGGCCGTCGGCGGCTCGACGCCGCTTTCCGACCCGATCAGCCGCGGACGATGATCTTCACCTGGTCGCCCGCCTCGAGCTGGCGACCGCGATCGAAGCCGTTGAGCGTGATGAACTGCTCCCTGGGCAACCGCTCGACCTCCATGCGCCGGGCCAGGCTCTCGATGGTGTCGCCCTCGCGCACCTCGATGATCTCCACCCGCAGCGGCCGCAGCGCGGCCGCCTCGTCTTTCGTCAGGCGATGCAGGCTGTCCGCGGCGGCGCGCAGCTCGCGCGCCTCGTTCCGGCCGAAGCGACCGGTGATCAGGGCGAACCGGTAGAACTCGCGCCCGCCGCCCGACAGCACGGCGAAGCCCGCCTGGGCGTTCTGGCCGCCGACCTGCACATCCGCATAGCCGATGGCACCCTCGAGCCCGCCATCGCTGGTGAACCGCTCGACGCCGTGCAGCTCCAGACCTTTCAGCCATTCGCCCTGCAGGTACCGCGCCGGGTCGGTGGCCTGCCTGGCGGCCCCCATGTCGAAGAGCAGCAGGCGGTTGTCGGCCCGGCCCACCACTGCCGTGGGCTGGTTGCTCAACCGATAGGGCTCCGGGTAGGCGAAGGCGATGCCGAGGCCCGGATGGGCGAAGCGGCTGCCCTGGACGAAGCCCTGCTCGGGGCTCTGCCCGTAGACGATGCCGTCGATCGCGGCGAGGAACGCCGCCCGGTTGCGCTCGTCGCCCGAGCTGCCGCGCTCGTCCGCCTGGTCGCGCGCCTCCTCCACCCGATCCGGCGTGTAGGGATGGCTCGAGAAGAAGTGGTCGAAGGCGCCCGGCTCCTTGACGCTGGCCCCGACGAGCCTGGCCTGCAGCTCGGCGCTGGTCTGCAGCGCCTGGAGGAAATCGGCCGTCGCCCTGGTGTCGTAGCCGGCCCGGTCGAGATAGCGGATGCCGAGCGTGTCGGCCTCGTATTCCTGGCTGCGCGAGTAGGTCTGGGTGAGCCCGTAGCCGGTCTGCTGGCCGAGCTGCGCCCCGAGCCGGGCCCCCTCCTCGCCGCCCAGCACCGCACCGCCCAGCACCCCGAGCAGGCCGAGGCCGAAGGTGGCGAGCTGGCCCGTCGTCTGCCGCGAGGCACTGTGCCGCGCCGTGACATGGCCGATCTCGTGCGCCAGGACCCCCGCCAGCTCCGCCTCGTCGTCGGCATAGGCCAGGAGCCCCCGGCTGACATAGACATAGCCGCCGGGCAGGGCGAAGGCGTTGACCACCTCGCTGTCGAGCACGGTGAAGGTGAAGTCGATCTCGGCGAGCTCCGAGACGTTCTTCAGCCGGTTGCCGACCCGGCTCACATAGGCGGCGAGCTCGGGGTCGTCGACGGCCCCACCGTACTCTGCGAGGATCTGCGGGTGGGCCTCGCGCCCGGCGCGGACGTCGTCCTCGACCGAGCCCGTGGCGAGGATCGGCCCGCCGCCGGCCGGTGCGGTCGTGCAGGCGGAGGTCAGGGCCAGCGAAACCGACAGCGTCGCGGCGAGAAGGGCGGTGCGCGTACGAATCACGGCAAGACCTCG
>JACKIN010000018.1 GCA_020638495.1 Geminicoccaceae bacterium
TTAGCCCATGGAGTGGTTTCGGCACCATTCTCAACTCGGACGGCACGGGCATGGCGACGACCACAGGTTACTGGCGTCTCCTGCCGCCGAGGGTTGATACCTCGCTCGATTGACCAAAGGAGAAGCAATAAGCGACGCAACCTGGAAAGCCACCGGTCGGCACCCTTCCCCGTCAGCAGCGACCGGCGCTCCGAGTTCAAGGGGCACACCACGCAATCGACCTCTCGCCAGGGTCGGTTGATGCGGATCAATGCGCGGCACCGCATCGCCCGTCATGGACCGGGGCATCATGACCACGATCCGCGCCATCGCCTGCCTTGCAGTCCTCGCACTCGCCGGCTGCGTGATCCTGCCCCTGCCGATCCCGCCTACCGGCACGGCAGTGGACAGTGAGGTCGCGGCGTTCGATCTCGGCTCGACCACCCGCGCGCAGGTGCATCGCACGTTCGGCAAGCCGAATGTTCTGGCCAGCGATCATCTCGACGTCTGGCGACTCGAGCGCGATCCGGCCCATCTCTGGATGCTCTTGGTCATCGCCGCTGGCCCAGCCGGTGGAACCGAGACGGAAATGCGGACGGGTGGATCGCTCAGCTACCGTGTGGCCGTCGCATACGACGCCGACGGCAAGATGTCGGGCTGGCGCTGGTCGCGATCGCGGGATGGCCAGACAGCGAGCAGCGATTTCGCTGTTGGTGGCCCGCCGTTCGAACCGCTTCAGGTGGTGCAGTGGAATGCCGACTGGGTGCTGCGGTCGCCCGACGGGGAGCTTCTCCTCCTCGATCTCGGCAGCTACCGGCGCCTCAGGGTAGATGTCGTCTCCGAAATCGATGGCACGATTGCCAGATCCATGACTGGAGATGGTCGGGACTGCGGGGTCCTGGTGCCGTTCAATTTCGCCGGTCGGGACGTGCCATTCGGCTGGTCTGGCGGCAAGCTCGTCTCTGTCCCCGCAGCCCTGAAGCCCGACGCGCTGCCGTGTGAGTGGGGCACCAGTGCTGGCGCGGATTTCGGTGGTGTGCCATTGGACTGGTTTCCGACGAGCAGGATGCTGTTTCCCGCCCGACTGGTCGGCGAGCTCGTCGTGCTTCGCGATCCTGTCGGCACCGTGAATATCGTCGATCTGAGAGGTCGACTTCTCGCTTCGATCGAGGGCGAGTGGTCCGTTTCACACGCCGCGGCGAATGATGGCAGCACGCGCCTCCTTCTGCGACTGCTTGCACCAAGTGGAAAGCCGGCGGTTTGGCTGTTCGACCGCAACAACAGGGATTCGTTCGAGCTCGGGAAGCTGTCGGCCGCCACGGCTGCCGACGCCTGCTATCCGGGACTTCCAGAGTCGTCGCCTGCCGGCAGGCTTGCCCTGGCCATGTCATCCGATGGCAAGCTCGCGGCGCTTCGTTGCTCTCTGGGGGTGGAGTTGTGGAGCCTTCCGGTTGCGCACGAGGATGCCGAGCGGCTGCGGATTCTCACCTTGCCCGTTGATCTGATACCCCATCAGCTCGCATTTTCACTCGATGGCAGCCGATTGGTGGCAGCGCAGCCCGGCATCGTCGTCTGGCGCGCCTCCGATTGGCAGATCGAAGCTTTTCGCAGACAAGCTGGAAGGATCGGCCTGGGCGTCGAAGTCGACGCGGACGGTAGTGGCATGGCGACAACCAATGGCTATTGGCGTCTGCTGCCGCCAGAGGTCGATGCCTTGCTGGATTGACGAAGCGGGAATAGCTGCCAGAGGGCCGTGATCTGGGAAAAGTTGGGACAGCAACCTCGCGGTAATCTGGGGAGTTGTCCGCCGCTGTTGCGCCAGATGCAACGCTGTCCTCGGGTTGTCGCGTCTGGCGCGACATTGTTATGACAAATGTCGCGTCTGGTGCATCATTCGCGCTCGGGATGTCGCATTCGGCGCTACGTTTTCCCCGGGTTGGTGCATCAGATGCACCACTTTTCGACGAACCAACCCGGCGAAACGACGATCGAACCCGGGAAACCGACGATCGAACCCGGGGATTCGACGAACGAACCCAGCTATGAGCCAACGAACCCGGGGCCAACCAACCCGTTGATCCAAAAAACGATTTTGCCCATCGCGGCGGCCGGACCGGCGACCGGGCAAACCCAAAAGTGAAAATTGCCGAACGAACCGAAGCGGCTCTTGCGTTTGCGGCGGAATCTTGATAGGAATATTATCTGATGGCGATCGCTGCGGCCGAGGTCGTCAGCGATGGGCATGCGACACCGTCCTCACGTGACCGTCCGCTCTTCTCCCACCTCCTCGGCCTCGCTGCCCCGGGCCGCCAGGAACTTGCCGACAGGGACGAGCTCGGGGATGTGCTCGCAGAAGGCGCGGATGGTGACGAGCAGCGGCACGGCTAGCAGCATGCCCATGGCCGACCAGAGCCAGGCCCAGAAGGTGATCGAGAGGAAGATCACGACCGTGTTCATCTCGAGGCGGCGGCCGACGAAATAGGGTGTCACGAACTGGCCCTCGATGGCGGTCAGGGCGAAGTAGGCGAGGCCGGGCAGGAGGGCCACGCCGGGCTCGTCGAAGGCGAGGAGACCGGCTACGAGCGCTATGGCGATGCCGGCCAAGGCACCGATATAGGGCACGAAGTTGAAGGCGAAGGCGATCACCCCGAAGAGCAGCGGGTTCGGCATGCCGAGCAGGGCCATGGCGGTGCCCACGGCGAGGCCGAGCGCCGCGTTGATCGCCGTGATGGTGAAGAGGTAGCGCGAGAGCTTGCGCTCGATGTCGCGGGCGATGCGCATCGCCTGGCGCTTGTCGCTGAAGGTCGGCAGGACGTGGACGATCTTCTCGTAGAACATGTCGCCCGACGCCAGGAGGAAGAGCAGCAGCACCAGCGTGAAGACGGTCTGCGCCAGGTAGGCCGGCGCCACCCAGGCGAGGTTGGCGAACATGCTCGGCTCCTTGACCACCACCTCCTGCACCTCGGGGTCCGTGCCGCCGGTCGTGACGTTCTCGACCGTCTCGCTGGCCTCGAGCACCGCCTGCGCCCCGCCGAAGAGGCTGCGGGTCTTCCATTCGAGCTCGCGCACGATCTCCGGCGCATCCGCGATCCAGCCCTGCACCGGCGCGGCCAGCAGCATGACGCCCGATAGCAGCACGGCCAGCAGCGAGCCGACGATCAGCACGGCCGAGGCCTCCGCCGGCACGCGCCGCCGCTCGAGGAAGCGCCTGACCGGGCTGAAGACCAGCGCCAGCAGGAAGGCGAGGGCCACCGGCATCAGGAAATCCCTGGCATAGGCGATGCCCGCGATCAGCAGCAGCAGGAAGATGCCGATCACCGCCCAGCGCGGCACCGACTGGTTCGACAGCCGGACGACCGGCCGCTCCCCGCCGCTCTCGACCGCCAGCGCGGGCCCATCAGGGTCGGTCACGGTGCCTCCTTCTCGGTATGGCGGCTCAACCGTCGGACAGGGCGTGCGGTTCCGGCGACCGGGTCATCGAGCGGGCAGGGGGTCGCCACGACTTGCCCGGACCCGGCCCTTGCCACAATAAGGGGTGATCAAGGGAGGATACCATGACCAATACGACCCGCCGCACGGCACTTGCCCTCGCCACGCTCGCCCTGGCCGGCCTCGCCGGCGGCCCGTCGCCCGCTGCCGCCGCCGATCCGGTGCGGGTCGGCCTGCTCTCGCTCACCTCCCACGCACCCAGCATCCTCGCCGCCGGCAAGGGCTATTTCGCGGGCGAGGGCCTCGACGTCGGCTTCGTCTCCTTCCAGGCGGCCCAGCCCATGGCCGTGGCGATCGCCTCGGGCGATGTCGATTTCGGCGTCACCGCCATCTCCGGCAGCCTGATCAGCCTCGCCGAGCGCGGCGTCGTCAAGGTGATCGGCGGTGCCCTGCAGGAAACCGAGGGTGTGCCCGGCCAGAAGATCCTGGCCAGCAAGGCAGCCCATGACGCCGGCCTCGCCACGCCCGCCGACCTCGCCGGCAAGCGCTTCGGCATCACCACGGCGGGCTCCTCCTTCCACTACATGGCGCACAAGATCGCCGACGGCGCCGGCATTCCCCGCGATTCCATCGAGCTCGTGCCGCTCAACGCCGTGCCGACCGTGATCGCGTCCCTGAAGAGCGGCCAGGTCGACGCCTGGAGCATCGTGCCCAATATCGCGGGTGCGCTCGTCAAGGGCGGCGAGGTGGTCGAGATCGGCAGCGTCGCGGACTATATCGACGACTACCAGGTGACGGTGATCTTCACCTCGACGGCCCTCGTCGACGATCGCCCGGAGCTGGTGCAGCGATTTCTCGCGGGCTTCGCCAAAGGCGTGGACGACTACAACGCGGCGCTGGTCGACAAGACCATGAGCGAGGCGGACACGGCCGCCATCGTCGCCATGATCCACGAATACGTCTACACCGACCGTCCGCTCGAGGCCGCCGACCCGGCCATCCGCGCCGGCGCCATGCGGATCAACGACGGAGGCAGGCTCAACCTCACCAGCGTCACGGACCAGCTCGAATGGTTCAGGTCCGAGGGCCTGGTGCCGGAGACCGCGACGGTCGAAACCCTGGTCGACACGCGGTTCGTCCAGACGTACTGAGCCGGTTGGTCGCGGGGCCATGGAGCTGATCGTCGAGGGCGTCAGCCACCGCTATGGCCCGACGGAGGTCCTGGACGACATCTCGTTCACCATAGGTGACGGCGAGATCGTCGCCATCATCGGCCCCTCCGGCTGCGGCAAGTCCACGCTGCTCCGTCTCGTCGGCGGGCTCGAGCGGCCGGGGGAGGGGGCGGTGCTCATGCGCGGTGCGCCGCCCGACCGCTCGCTCAACCCCCTGACCTACGTCTTCCAGGACTTCGCGCTGCTGCCCTGGCGGACGGTCGAGGGCAATGTCAGCCTGGTGCTCGAGGACCACGCCATGACGGCCGCCGAGCGGCGGGAAGTGATCGACGACGTGCTGGCGCGCACCCGCCTCGCCGAGTTCAAGCAGGCCCTGCCGCGCCAGCTCTCGGGCGGCATGAAGCAAAGGGTCGCCATCGCCCGGGCGCTCGCCGTCCGCCCGGCGGTGATGCTGATGGACGAGCCGCTCTCCGCCCTCGACAGCCAGACCAGGGAGCTGCTGCTCGACGACCTGCTCGAGCTCTGGCTGCGCGAGCGGTTCTCGGCCTGCTACGTCACCCACAACCTCGCCGAGGCGGTCCGGCTCGGGCACCGGATCGTCGTGCTCTCGCGCCGTCCGGGGCGGATTCGCGAGCTGGTCCGGATCGACATCCCGCTCGCCGAGCGCAGCACGGCGGTGGCCGAGCTCGCCCGGCTGCAGCAGGAGCTCTGGCAGCTCCTGCGCGACGAGGCCCTGGCAGCCGATCGCGAGCTCGCCGATGCCGGCTGAGGGACCCGCCGGCGACGACGACGACATCCGGCCCGTGCCGTTCCGCGGCGGCGGGTTTCGCCATGTGCCGCTGGGCTATCTCTCGCCCTTGGTCTTCGTCGGCCTCATCGCGCTTTGGGAGCTCGGCTCGCGCACCGGCTGGATCAGCTCAATCGCCCTGCCGGCGCCGTCCGCCGTCTTCGCCGCCTTCCTCGACCTGGTCGAGACCGGCATGCTCTGGCAGCATCTGCGGGCGAGCCTCCTTCGCCTCGTCGTGGGCTGGACCCTGGGGACCATCCTCGGCATCGGCGTCGGTCTCGCCATCGCCCTTTTTTCAGTGCTCCGCGCCGGCCTCGCCCCCGTGGTCGCCGCCCTCTTCCCGGTGCCGAAGATAGCCCTCCTGCCGCTCTTCATCGTCTGGTTCGGCATCGGCGAGGGCTCGAAGGTGGCGACCATCCTCTTCGGTGCCTTCTTCCCGACCGTGATCGCCACCTATAGCGGCGTCGACAATGTCGACCGCGGCCTGATCCGCATGGGCCAGTCCTTCGGCCTCGCCTGGGCCTCGATCGTCAGGAAGATCGTGCTGCCCGGCGCCATGCCGGCGATCCTCGCCGGGTTCCGCATCTCCGTCTCGATCTCGATCGTGCTCCTGGTCGCTGCCGAGATGATCGGCGCGCGGTTCGGCATCGGCGCCTATATCCTGACGGCGGGTGCGCTCTTCGCCGTCGAGCAGCTGATCGCCGGTGTCGCCATGCTCTCGGTCATCGGCCTCACCATCAGCCGGCTGATCGGCCGGGCCGAGAAGCGCTTCCTCGACTGGCGCGGCTGAACGCGCGCAAGGTGACCGAGGACCTCGTCAGCTTGCGGACGATCGGTGCTCACGTAGCTGACGACGCCGCTCGCCTGGGCATTCCTCGTCTTCGCTCACCCTGCAAACGCTCAGGACTGCTCGGCCGAGGGCCTCGAGGGCGGCGCGCCGGCCATGATCCGCTCGAAGAAGGCGTCGACATCGCCCAGGATGTCCGCATAGCCGCGAAACGGGCGAGCGATGCTCATCAGGGCACCATTGTGGCCGACACCCTCGTAGCGGACGACCTCGACCGGCACGCCGACCGCGCGCAGCTCCGCCGCCAGCCGGTCGGCATTGGCCGGAACGACCACCTCGTCGGCGGTGCCGGTCAGCAGGATCATCGGCGGAGCGGTGGCGTCGACCCGGTTGATCGGCTGCGTCGCCGGCTTGTCCGACGCCTCGCCGAACGCGGCCTCGGTCGTATCGACCCTGAGCGGCAGGAAATCGTATGGCCCCGCGATCGCCGCGACCGCGCCGATGGAGCCCCGCTCGTAGCCGGCAGCCGCGGCGATCTCCGGCGCCAGGGCGAGCATCACGGCATTGTAGGCCCCGGCCGAGTGCCCGGCCACGAACGTCCAGCCCGGATCACCGCGATAGTCCGCCGCCACCTCGCGAAAGGCGGCGAGCGCCCGGCCGCAATCGACGAGGAAATCGGGATAGCGCGCCTCCGGCACCAGCCGGTAGTCCGCCACGGCCGTCACATAGCCCCGGGCCGCGAACGCCCGCCCGGCGAAATGGTAGTCCGATTTCCGTCCGCTGCGCCAGCCACCGCCATAGATGAAGAGCAGGAGAGGCTGCGGCCCGCCGGTGGCTGCCTCGCCGGTCGGCACATAGATGTCGAAATGCTGGCGGGAATGCGGTCCATAGGAGAGGTTTTCCGCTGCCAGCACCGACTGGCCATCCTTCGGCACCAGCGTGTCGAGCACGGTGACCGGCCGGCAGGCGGCGATCAGGGGTGCCAGGAGGGGCAGGCGCGCAAGTCGTCGACGGTCGAGCAAGATGGGCTCCAGCAGTCAGATGGGCCGGGCGGGGCCGCATCAACCGAGATAGAAGTCGATCCGGTGCCGGCCAGTCGCCGCCGCCGGGCGCGGCCGCTCATGCTGCGGTCGCGATCCGTCGCGCTGGTGCGGGCGTCGCCCATCGTGGTCGGGGCGATCGGCTGGTTGCCGCGGTGACCCCCGTGACCGCCCGACCGGGCACCAGCAGGCAGAGGCTGCCGAGATAGAGAGCCCGGATCCTCAGCGCGTCGTCGACGAGGGCATCGCCGAGGCAGATCAGCAGCGCCTTCTTGCGGCCACCCAGGGAACAAGGCGAGGAAGAAGCTCCCGATCACCAGCCCGTAGTCGAGATGCCGCGCCGCGTCCGATGCCGCGCCCGGCAGCAGCGGCGATTCGGGCGTCATGATCAGGCCGTTGATGATCGAAAACACCAGGCCCAGGCCGATCAGGTCGACGAAGCCGACGAGGAGCAGCGCGATCTCGGTCATGATGGGCATGCTCGGTCGCCCCCGGCTTGCCTGGACCTTGCGCCACGCTCGCAGATGCGCCGCACCCGGCCGGGATGGCGAGCCGGCCGGAACGCCGGCTGCCTGACCCGTGGATCGGTGGCGCGGTGGGGCCCGGCTGCCTGTCGGCCGGGATCAGGTGCCGGCGAGCCGGCGCCTGAGGCCGGCGAGGAGCGGGGCGGCGAGCTGGCGGAGATCGTCGGGGCGCGGCAGTAGCGCATCCCGGACGGCGACGCCGAAGGCCCGGCGATAGGCCACGAGGAAGCCGACGAGGGTTGCCACCTGGGCGAGAGCCATCGCAAGTGCGGCACCCATCAGGCCGTGGCTCGCGGCGAGGGCGAAAGCGAGAAATGTAGCCGTGGCGGTGCCGACGATGAAGATCAGGGCACCCATCTTCTCCTCGCCCTGCGACGAGAGGCCGGGAAAGAGCATCATGCCGTAGCAGCCGGCGAGCGCCCCGATGACCATGAGCCGGAAGGCATCGGCAGCACCGGCATAGGCCGGGCCGAGCGCCAGCCCCAGCAAGGGCTCGGCGAGGGCCAGGATGACCACCGAGACGAGCGCCATGAGGGCGCCGACGAGCCGGGTCAGGCGCAGCGTGTCGGCCACCGCCGCAGCCCGCTCGCCGGTGCGGCGCACGCCGTGGCTGAAGATCACCATGCCGACGGCCGTGGCGATCTCGGCGACCATCTCGGCGAGGCGCATGAGGCCGAAATAGCGGCCGAGATCATCGGCGCTCAGGAGGCCGCCGACGATCCAGACTCCCACCCGGCCGAGCATGATCATGGCGATGATGCCGGCGGCGAAGCCGAGGCCACGGCGGAGCAGGCCAATGGCGATGGCGGGTGCGCGGAAATCAGCGGCGGCCAGCCGGGGCGCGACATCGGTGAGCACCACGAGCGAGCCGACCAGATAGGAGAGGAGCAGCAACCAGACGATGGTCTGGAGGGCCAGCCAGCCGCCTGCCGCGAGAACGGCCGTGCCCAGGAGCAGCACGGCGCGCGAGGCGAGCTCGGAGCGGTTCAGGGCCGCGATCTGCCCGCGGCCGAGGAAGATGCCCTGCCACGTGCGCATGAAGAGGGCAGGGGCGGCGACGAGAGCGGCGGTCCAGAGGAGGGCCGTGTCGTCGAGCAGGCCGACGAGTTGGATCGCCAGATGCATGGCGAGCACGGCAACGCTGCCGAGCACCAGCCAGATCAGCACGAGCTGCGCGAGAAGCCGTGCCTCGTCACGACCCTCGCCGATGGCGGCGGCGGTCGCCTGGCGCAGGCCGAGGTCGGCGATCACCGAGAGCATGAGCACCGAGGCGACGATGTAGCCATAGGCACCGAACTCGGCGGGCGTCAGGCTGCGTGCCAGGATGAGGAAGACGACGAAATTCGCGGCGCGCATGGTGAGCCGGGTCGCCACGACCCGGCACGCATCGAGCAGCATCGTGGGGTGCATGGACCCGCCCCGTGGTTCGACCCGCCGCCCGCCGATCGGGCGACCCGCCTACACTGGCAGCCCCGCCTTAAATCGAGGTTAAGGCGGGCCCGTGTCGGAGGCTTTCGTCAGGCGGCTTCGAGGCTTTCACGCGCCGGCACCAGCAGGCGGGCCTCGCCGACCAGCACGTCCTTGCCGCCGACCTGGCAGACCGTGTCCAGGGTGATGCGCCGCTTCTCGTGCTCGACCTCGCGCACGGTGACGAGTGCTCGCACCGTGTCGCCGGACCGCACCGGGGCCAGGAACTTCATCGACTGGCTGAGATAGACGCAGCCCGGACCCGGCAGCTTGGTGCCGAGCGCGGTGGAGATCAGGCTCGCGGTGAGCATGCCGTGGGCGATGCGGCCCTTGAACGGCGTGCCGCAGGCGAACTCCTCGTTCAGGTGGACCGGGTTGGTATCGCCGGAGACGCCGGCGAACATCAGGATGTCGGCATCGGTGATGGTCTTGGCGAACGAGGCCGTCATGCCGACCTCGATGTCGTTCAGCGCGTAACCGTAGTCGGACATGTCGTCGTTCCTTTTGGCCGCTCGCGAGCCGAGCGGGCGGTTGGTCCCGAGCGGGACCGCTGCTGCGGGCGCCATTCGTGCGTTGCAGCATGCCCATGCGGCTCTGCAGCATCAAGAGACAATCCTATCTTCCGCACCACGCATTGAATCCGATCCCGGTTAAGAACCCGTTGACGATGCAGGTACGGCGATCGACATCAGGCCCGATCGAAGGAGACATCATGCAGGCACTCGAGGCGATTCTCACCCGGGTCACGGTTCCGCCGGCCAGGATGGCAGCCCCCGGCCCGGGCGAAGCGGCACTGCGCCGCATGCTGGCGGCGGCGGCGGCGGCACCCGATCACGGCAAGCTGCGGCCCTGGCGGTTCCTCGTCGTTCGGGGCGGCGGCCGCGAGCGGCTTGGCGACCTCTTCGCCGCCGGCGTGCAGGCGGCGCGCCCCGACACCAGCCCGGCCGAAATCGAGAAGCAGCGGGCCGCACCGTTGCGCGCGCCGGTGATCCTGATCGCCATCAGCCGGGCGGACCCGAACCATCCGAAGATCCCGCTCTGGGAGCAGGAGGCCTCGGCGGCCTGCGCCGTGCAGAACCTGCTGCTCGCGGCGCACGCCATGGGCTTCGCCGGCAAGTGGGCGAGCGGCGGTCCGGCTGCCGCCCAGGCAGTCTGCACGGGCCTTGGGCTGGCGCCGAACGAGCGCATCATCGGCATCATCTATCTCGGCAGCCCCATGGATCGGCAGAGCCTGCCGCCCCGCCCGGCGCCGGAGGCGATCGCCGAGAGCTGGCCGTGACGGCGCCATGACGCCGGCGTCACGGCTGGTTCTCGCTGCCTGCCTCGCCCTTGGTGCCTGCGAGGCAGGGCCGACCATGGAGGAGCTGCGAACGGCCGACATCGCCGCCTGCTCGGCTGCCGGGTTTCAGTCCGGCAGCGACGCCGAGCGCCTCTGCCTGCTCCTGCAGGAGACCAATCGGCGGCTGGAGGGTGTGGAGCGGCGGATGAACTTCCTCGAGGTCGACACGCGCCGCTTGAGCGGCTACGGCCGTTGCGGGCCCAGCTCGTGCTGACCGCCAGCGGGCGGGATCAGAGGACCGGCAGCAGGTGACGCAGGATCGCCGCCGAGCCGAAAGCGGTTTCCTCGACGAAGCGGCCGAAATCGAAGTGCGATTCGGCACCGGCGAGATCGGAGAGGGCGCGGATCACGAGATGCGGCAGGCCGAACGCCTCGGCGACCTGGCCAATGGCGCCGCCCTCCATCTCGACCGCCCGGCCGCCGAGCTCCTGAAAGAGGCGCTGCCGCGTCGCCTCGCAATTGAGGAACTGGTCGCCCGTGAGGATCGTGCCAAAGGTGATCCTGGGCGGCCGGCCCGTGCCGCCCGCGGCCGGCGAGAGCGGCGGCAAAGCGAAGTCGTCGAGCCGCTGGCGGATTTGCTGGAGAAGCGGCGCCGGCACCGTGTAGCCGAGCTGGTCGGTCGGGTTGAAGAAGGGGACGTGGCCCGCCTGATAGGTGTGGGTCCGTTCGCCCTGGAGCACGCCGGCATCGTGCTGCAGCGTGCGCTCGCCGATGACGATGTCGCCGACCGCGAGGTCCGGGTCGAGCCCGCCGGCCACGCCCGAGAACACAAGCGTGCCACAGGCGAAACGGTCGGCGAGCAGGGTGGCGGTCAGCGCCGCGTTGACCTTGCCGACGCCGCCACCGACCAGCACCACGGCCCGGCTATCCAACGTGCCGGACAGGAATTCGACGCCACCATGTATATGCCGCTCGACCTCGCCGAGCGCTGCCGCCAGATGGCCGAGCTCCTGGGGGATCGCGCAGATGATGCCGATGCTCATCGGTCCTCCTCAATGGTCCAGCGCGTGTCGGCAAGGCGGTAGCGAAAGGACCGAAGCCATGCAACGCGCGATCACCGGGCTCGACCACCTGATCGTCGGCGTGCGCGACCTCGAGGCGGCACGTGGCATCTGGGCGCGGCTCGGCTTCAACTCTACGCCCCGCGGCCGGCATGTCGGCTGGGCGACCGCCAATTACTGCATCATGTTCGAGGACGACTATCTGGAGTTGCTCGGCATCGTCGATCCCGCCGGCTTCACCAACGGGCTCGACGAGCGATTGGCAGCGGGCGAGGGGCTCATGGGCCTCGCCCTCGGCACCAGCGACGCGGCGCAGACCGCGGCGGCCTGGCGGGCTGCCGGTCTCGCCTCGGCGCGCACCGCCGCGCTCGGCCGGCTGCTCGAGAGTGGCGACGAGCCGGTCGAGCTTCGCTTCGAGACCGTGATCCTGGATGCGGCGGAACGGACCGGGCTCGGCATCTTCGCCTGCCGCCACCTCACGCCCGGGCCGATGCGCCGGCCGGCCTGGCTCCGGCATCCCAACGGCGCCAGGCGGATCGCCGGGCTCACCGTCGTCGCTGACGACATCGAGCCGCTCCGGGCGGCGGCTGAGCGGCTCGTCGGTAGTGCGGCAATGAGCCGCACCGACTCGCTCTGGACCATCCAGACGGGCACAGCCCCGGTGATCCTCTGCCGCCCGCAGGACGCGCTGCTGCTGCATCCCGACTGGGAGCCGTCGGCCGGAGCAGGCCCGACGCTCCATCAGATCCTCGAGATCGGCGTCACCGATCTCGAGGAGACCGCACGTTTTCTTGCGCTGCAGCATGTTAGCTGCCGCCGCGGGCAGGCTGGCGCGCTGCTCGTCGAGCCGGAATCGGCAACTGGTGTCGATCTCGCCTTCGTCGCCTGACCTCGCCCGGACGAGCATTCTACATCTGCCGACGAGTATTCTGGGCCGGCATGCGAAGGGCGACATTGCAAGTATTTTAGCTGAATCGAAATCAATTCAAGGTAGAATAAGATAGGGCTTTTTGTTACGTTCCTGGGTAGCGGGGCGTGATCGGTTAAGGGCCTGTTAACCAAGCTTCCGGCAACATCCATCGATCGTGCCTGTCTGGTGACCTTCGCCGCACGCTTTCGTCTCGCGAGTGCGGCGAATTCGTCCGGCCGCCGCGGCATCGTCGCGGCCGCCATCCTCGAGCTGGAGTGGGTTCCATGGCCTCGATACTCAGGGATGCCGACATCGTACCGACCAGGCCGCAACCGTCCGCGGTCCTGGGTTTCCTCACGGCGCTACCGTCCTCGCCTTTCGACTACCTGCTGCTCCTGCGCTTCGCGCTGCTCAACGTCTTCGGCGTGGCGCTCCTGGGCGCTGCCTGGCTCAATGGCCTGCTGACACCGGTCTTTGTCGCCGATTCCACCGGCATCGTCGTCCTGATCGCCGTCACCTTCCTCGCCGGCCTCGGACTCTGCGCCCGCCGCGTCCTGCAGACCAGCATCGAGCTCAACGCGGTGCGCAGCAGCCTGCCGGGGCGGGACTCGCGGGTCGGCGCCCATCTCGACCGGGCGCGGGCGACCGATGCCCAGGGCCGCGGCAACCTCGCCGCCGCCCTCAAGCTCAAGCTCGCCACCCGGATCGCACCGGTCAGGCACATCGCCAACAGCCTCGTGCTGCTCGGCCTGATCGGCACCGTGCTCGGCTTCATCATCGCCCTCTCGGGCGTCGATCCCGACCTCGCGGCCGATATCGGCGCCGTCGGCCCCATGGTCTCGACGCTGATCGAGGGCATGGCCGTGGCCCTCTACACGACCCTCGCCGGCTCGGTCCTGAGCGTCTGGCTGATGATCAACTACCGCCTCCTGGAATCGGGTGTCGTCCATCTGCTCACCCAGGTGGTCGAGCGCGGCGAGGCCCAGCATGGGCGGGCTTGAACCCTTCGATGACGACGAGACGGGGACGGTCTTTCGCGACGTCATCCTCCTCGCCCTCGCCGGGTTCGTCGCCATCGTGGTGATGATCCTGCCGCATCTCAACCCGCCCGACGCCCGCCAGGCGGACGCGATGGAGCCGCCCGGCAACGTCGTCGTCGAGGTGCGCTGGCCGGACGGCCTCGACACCGACATCGACCTCTGGGTGCAGGCCCCGGCCGACATCCCGGTCGGCTACTCGAACAAGGGCGGTGCGGTCTTCAACCTTCTGCGCGACGATCTCGGCAAGCGCGCCGATGCTACCGGGCTCAACTACGAGGTGAGCTACTCGCGGGGCATCCTGCCGGGCGAGTACACGGTCAACGTCCACCTCTACCGCAACCCCGGGCGCACCTTGCCGGTGCCCGTCACCGTCGTCACCAGCGTCAAGAAGAGTGCCGAGGAATCGGCGCGGCAGATCCTGGCCAGCAAGGTCGACCTCACCCGCGAGGGCCAGGAGATCACCGCCTATCGCTTCCGGCTCGACGACCAGGGCGACCTGGTCCCGGGCAGTGTCCACAACCTCCAGCGCCCCTTGCGCAACTGGAAGAAACGATGACCGACGTCTCGGGCTTCTTCATCGTCGCCGCGGTGCTGGCCTTCATCCTGGCGACGCACGGCATCTGGGCACCACGCCGGTTGGGGGTGAAGATCTCGGCCTTGATCACCACCGCCCTGTTCCTGCCGCTGGCCTATGCGGCGACGCTGACCCTCCTGAGCAAGCCCAAGCCGGTCCACCTCGAATGGTGGCTGGCGCAGGCGGACGAGGCGACGGTGCTCGGCAGCTCGATGCGCGAGGGCGACGGCATCTATCTCTGGCTGCAGATGACCGAGCTGGTCGAGCCGCGCGCCTATGTCCTGCCCTGGGACCAGGCGCTGGCGCAGGAGCTGCAGGAGGCGCTGCGCCAGGCCGAGGAGAACGGCAGCGCCGTGCAGATGCGCCTGCCGTTCGAGCCCAGCCTCGACAACCGTGACCCCAAGTTCTACGCGCTGCCGCAGCCGGCCTTGCCGCCGAAGGAGCGGCTGGACGAGGGGCCGCAGATGTTCACCGGCCCCGGTCGGGAGGCCTGAGGCGCTTGACGGCGCCGTCGCCAGCCGTCTTTGGTCCGGGCCTTGCCCGGGTCCGGCGGGAGGACCAACGACGTGGTTGCGAAGAGGATGGGCGTGCTCGTGCTGCACGAGGGCGTCGACCAGTACCTGGAGGAGCTGCGTCGGCGGTTCCCGGCTGTCGAGTTCCAACCCATCCGCCAGCCGGCCGGGCTGGAGGCCCTGAGCGGCTTTCCCGCCGCCATCGCCTATAGCTGCGTCACCGACGGCTTTCCCCGCACCGAGCACGCGAGGCTCAGGGACTGGCCGGGCCTCGACTGGGTGCATGTCGGTGGCTCCGGCTTCGATCATTTTGTCGCCGATGGGCCGCCCGGCTTCCTGCTCACCAACGGCGCCGGCGTGCTGGCACAGGAGCTCGCCCAGACCCTGCTCGGCGCCCTCATCGCCCTCAATCGCGGCTTCGTCGGCGCCCTGCGCGACCAGGATGCGGGACGCTGGCGACCCTGGAGCTTCGCCGCCCTCGGCGGGCAGACGCTTGTGATCGTCGGCACCGGGGCGATCGGCACGGCCTTCGCGGCCCTGGCGAAAGCGCTTGGTCTCAGGGTCATCGGTGTCGCCCGGACGGCTGCGCCAAAGCCGCCTTTCGATCGGGTCGTGCCGCTCGCCGATCTCGCCTCGATCGCCGCCGAGGCGGACTATCTCAGCATCAATGTCCGGCTGACCGAGGCCACGCGGCACCTGATCGATGCAGCCTTGCTCGACGCCATGCGGCCTTCCGCCTTTCTCCTCAACGCGTCGCGGGGGGCCGTGGTCGACGAGGCGGCGCTGATCCGGGCCCTCGACGAGCGGCGCCTTGCCGGCGCCTATCTCGACGTGTTCGAGACCGAGCCCTTGCCCGAATCGAGCCCCTTCTGGCGGCTCGACAACGTGCTGATCACGCCGCATTGCAGCGACCGGGTCGCCGACTGGGAGCTGTGCCATGCCCGGTTCTTCATGGCCAATCTCGAGCGCCGGCTGGCCGGGCAGGAGCTCCTCAACCGCGTGGCGGGCGACTGATCAGGCGCGCTCGCGCGTCTTGTGGAAGGCGATCTTCGGGAAATCCTCCTGCACCCGGCCGAGGTCCCAGCTGTTGCGGGCCATGAAGACCGGCTGGCCGTCGCGGTCGTCGGCGAGGCTCGCCTTCTTCGCCTGCTCGAACCGCTCGAGCTCGGCCTGGTCCGGGGCGGTGCACCAGCGCGCGGTCACGTAGGGCGCACCCTCGAAGTCGATCGGCAGGCCGTACTCGGCCTCGAGCCTGGACTTCAGCACGTCGAGCTGCAGCTGGCCGACCACACCGACGATCCATTCCGCCCCCAGCCGCGGGCGGAACACCTGCGTGACGCCCTCCTCGGCCAGGTCCTCGAGCGCCTTCCTCAGATGCTTGGCGCGCATCGGGTCGCCGAGCCTGACGCGCATCAGGATCTCGGGCGCGAAGCTCGGAATGCCGGTGAAGCGGCGGTCCTCGGTCTCGCAGAGCGCGTCGCCGACCCGGAGCTGGCCGTGATTGGGCACGCCGATGATGTCGCCCGGGAAGGCCTCCTCGGCGAGGCCCCGGTCCTGGGCGAAGAAGAAGATCGGGTTGGCGACGGCGAGCGGCTTCTGGTGGCGCACCATCTTCAGCTTCATGCCGCGGCGAAAGCGCCCGGAGCAGAGGCGCACGAAGGCGACGCGGTCGCGATGCTTGGGGTCCATGTTGGCCTGGACCTTGAAGACGAAGCCCGCGACCTGCGGCTCGTCCGGTGCGACCGGCGCCGGCTCGGCCGGCTGCGGCCGCGGCGAGGGCGCTTCGGCGACGAGCTGGTCGAGGAGGGCGCGGATGCCGAAGGTGCGGAGCGCACTGCCGAAGAAGACCGGGGTCAGGTTGCCCTGGCGATAGGCGTCGTGGCCGAAGGGTTCGAGGGCCCCCTCGACGAGGTCCAGCTCCTCGTCGAGCTTCTCGAGCTGGCGCGGGTCGATGCGCTCGCCCACGGTGTTGCTCCGCCGCTTCACGCGCTCCTCGGTGTCGGTGCCGCGCCCCTCCGGCTTCAGGAGCAGGAGGTCGCCGGTCGCCCGCTCGGCCACGCCGCGAAAATTCTGGCCCATGCCGATCGGCCAGTTCATCGGGCTCGGATCGAGCGCCAGCCGCTCCTCGATCTCGTCGAGCAGCTCGAAGGGGTCGCGGGCCTCGCGGTCGAGCTTGTTGATGAACGTCATGATCGGCATGTCGCGCAGCCGGCAGACTTCGAAGAGCTTGAGGGTCTGCGCCTCGATGCCCTTGGCGGCGTCGATCACCATGACGGCGCTGTCGACGGCGGTCAGCGTCCGGTAGGTGTCCTCCGAGAAGTCCTCGTGACCCGGCGTGTCCAGGAGGTTGAAGGTGCAGCCGCCATAGTCGAAGGTCATGACCGAGGTGGTGACCGAGATGCCGCGCTTCTGCTCGATCGACATCCAGTCCGAGCGCGCCCGGCGCCGGTCGCCCCGCGCCTTGACCTCGCCGGCCAGATGAATGGCGCCGCCGAACAGCAGGAGCTTCTCGGTCAGCGTCGTCTTGCCGGCATCGGGATGCGAGATGATGGCGAAGGTGCGGCGGCGGCCCGCCTCGTCGGTCAGGCGCTGGCGATCATCGATTTCGGACAAATGGCCCTCGAGCATACGGCCGGCTCGGCCGATCCTCGGCCGCCGGGACGGAAAACGATGGACACCGCCTAGCGCGAAACGGCCCGAGCCGCTATGTCCCCGCCTTCAGGTGGCCCCACCCGTATGAACATCAAGGGACACGGACACGTGCAACTCATGCGCAATCTTCTTCTCATCCTTTTCGGAGGCCTCGCTCTCGCCATGACCCCACCAGCCTCGGCCCAGAACGGCCTCGACCCCGAGAACACGCTCCTCATCGAGCTGGAGGCCGGCACCGTGACCGTCGAGCTCCTCCCCGACGTGGCCCCGCAGCATGTCGCCCGCGTCAAGGAGCTGGCGCGCGAAGGCTTCTATGACGGCGTCGTCTTCCACCGCGTGATCGATGGCTTCATGGCGCAGACCGGCGATCCGACCGGCACGGGCACCGGCGGCTCGTCGAAGCCCGACCTCAAGGCGGAATTCTCTAAGGAGCTGTTCAAGCGCGGGACCATCGGTGCGGCCCGCACCCAGAACCCGAACAGCGCCAACAGCCAGTTCTTCATCTGCTTCCAGCCCGCCCCGCACCTCAACGGCCAGTACACGGTCTGGGGCCGGGTGGTCGACGGCATGGAGCTGGTCGACGGCCTGGCCAAGGGCGAGCCGCCGCGCAACCCGGACCGCATGGTCAAGGTCAGCGTCCTGGCCGACCAGCCGGGCTGAGCCCGACGCAGGCGACAGCCTTGCCGCTCGCGCCCTCGACGCCATGCTGACTCTCACCAACCTGACACTCCGGATCGCCGGTCGGCCGCTGCTCGAGGCGGCCGACCTGCAGATCGCGCCCGGTCAGAAGGTCGGTCTGGTCGGCCGCAACGGCACCGGCAAGACCAGCCTCTTCCGGCTGATCCTGGGCGAGCTGCAGCCGGACGAGGGCGAGCTGCTGCTGCCGGCCAACTGGCGCATCGGCAGCGTCGCCCAGGATGCGCCCGGCGGCTCCAGGACACCGCTCGAGGCGGTGCTCGCCGCCGACCTCGAGCGCCAGGCGCTGCTCGACGAGCGCGGCCGCTCGCCCGCGGCCGAGCGCGTCGCCGATATCGAGATGCGGCTCCACGAGATCGGTGCCGAGGCGGCGCCGGCCAAGGCCGCCCGCATCCTCAAGGGCCTGGGCTTCGACGAGGCGATGCAGGGCCGGCCGCTCGCCAACTTCTCGGGCGGCTGGCGGATGCGCGTGGCCCTCGCGGCGACCCTCTTCGCCGAGCCGGATCTCCTGCTGCTCGACGAGCCGACCAACCATCTCGACCTCGAGGCCGCCCTCTGGCTCGAGGCCTATCTCAAGCGCTACCCGCGCACGCTCGTCCTGATCAGCCACGACCGCGACCTCTTGAACAGCATTCCCGACCGGATCGTCCATCTCGAGGCCCGGCAGCTCAAGGCCTATACCGGCAATTACGACACGTTCGACCGGATCCGCCGCGAGCAGCGCGAGCTTTTGGAGAAGCAGAAGAAGAGCCTGGACGCGCGCCGCAAGCACCTGCAGTCCTTCGTCGACCGCTTCCGCTACAAGGCGTCGAAGGCCACCCAGGCGCAGAGCCGGATCAAGATGCTGGAGAAGATGGGCACCATCGCTCCGCCGCCGCCCGAGCCCGACGTCGTCTTCCAGTTCCCGGCACCGGACATGCCGCCGCCGCCCTTGATCACGCTCGACGATGCGGCGGTCGGCTACGGCGACACCCCGGTGCTCAGGGACCTCGATCTCCGGCTCGATCCCGATGATCGCATCGCGCTTCTGGGTGCCAACGGCAACGGCAAGTCGACGCTCGCCAAGCTCCTCTCGGGCCGGCTCGAGCCGATGCTGGGCGAGTTGCACCGCAGCCGCGGGCTGCGCGTCGGCTTCTTCGCCCAGCACCAGACCGAGGATCTCGAGCAGGACGACACGGCCCTGCAGCACCTGCAGCGCCTCCTGCCGAACGAGCGGGCCGAGCGCCTGCGCGCGCTCCTCGGCCGCTTCGGCCTGACCCAGGCGCGGGCCGAGACCAAGGCGCAGCATCTCTCGGGCGGCGAGAAGACGCGGCTCTGCCTCGCCATGGTGGCGCTCGCCAAGCCGCAGCTTTTGATCCTCGACGAGCCCTCGAACCACCTCGACATCGACAGCCGCGAGGCGCTGATCGAGGCGATCAACGAATTCCCGGGTGCCGTGGTGCTGATCAGCCACGACCGGCATTTGGTGGAGCTCACCGCCGACCGCCTCTGGCTGGTCAAGGACGGCCGGGTGCGGGTCTATGACGGCGATCTCGAGAGCTATCGCACCGAGCTTCTGGCGCGCGCCGAGGGCGAGGGCCAGCGGCAGAAGGGCCGGCCGGCCCGTTCGGTGGGCGGCAGCGAGCGACGCCAGCTGTTGGCTCCCCTGCGCAAGGCGGTCAAGGACCTGGAGGCCGAGATCAGGCGACTCCAGGCCGACAGGACCCGGATCGAGCGGCGCCTCGCCGATCCCGCGACCTACCGGGGCGAGGCCGACATAGCCAACCTCGAGAGCGAGCGGCAGGGTATCGTCGCCGCCATCGCCCGGGCCGAGGAACGCTGGCTCGAGATCGAGGGTGAAATCGAGGCGGTCGGTTGACGGCTGCGGCGCCGACCGCCATCTCGCCGTTCAGGCTCCAAGGAAAGGCAGGCAAGCCGTGATCGATCTCTATTACTGGCCGACCCCCAATGGGCACAAGGTCACCCTCTTCCTCGAGGAGACCGGGCTCGACTACAAGATTCATCCGATCAATATCGGCAAGGGCGACCAGTTCGATCCGGCCTTTTTGAAGATCGCCCCGAACAACCGGATGCCGGCGATCGTCGACCATGCGCCGGCCGACGGCGGCGAGCCCGTCTCGATCTTCGAATCCGGTGCGATCCTGCTCTATCTGGCCGAGAAGACCGGCCGGTTCATCAGCGCCGACCTGCGCGGCCGCGTCGAGGTGCTGCAGTGGCTCTTCTGGCAGATGGGTGGGCTCGGGCCGATGGCCGGGCAGAACCATCATTTCGGCACCTACGCGCCGGAGAAGCTGCCCTACGCGATCAAGCGCTATGTCGACGAGACCAACCGGCTCTATGGCGTGCTGAACAAGCGGCTGGCTGATCGCGCCTTCGTCGCCGGCTCCGACTACTCGATCGCCGACATGGCGAGCTATCCCTGGACCGTTGGCTGGGAGCGGCAGGGCCAGAACATCGACGACTTCCCGCACCTGAAGCGCTGGCAGGCGGCGATCGCCGCCCGGCCGGCGACCGTCCGAGCCTATGAGCTCGGGCCCAAATATCGGAGCGAGGCGCCGATGGACGACGAGGCCAAGAAGATCCTTTTCGGCCAGACCGCCAAGGTCCTGGGCTGAGAGCCTGCCCGAGACGTTTTCGTGATGTTTCATCGGCTTACGGGCAAGCTCGGCGACGAAGCCGGAGCCAGCCGTAAGCCGACCGGAGGTGATCTTGGCAGCGGCACCTGCGTCGTCGTTGATCGCCCGACGATGCGCAGCATCGACGGGCGATCAACTCCTCGCATCTGCTCACTGCCAAACTCATGAAACACCACGAAAACGTCTCGGGTAGGCTCCGAGCCTCAGCCTCCGGGTCGGGAGCGCCGCCGCTCGCGCGGTAGCGTCGCCACCGGCTCGGTCGCGGGTGCGGCGACCGGGCCGAGGAGACGCTCGATCCGGGCGATGTCCGGCACCGGCCCCGGCTCGACCGTGTCGAGTGCCCGGCGCATGGCGGCGAGGTGCGTGCCGGCCGTGCCGCAGCAGCCGCCGATGATGCGCGCCCCGGCATCGCGCGCCAGGACGGCGTAGTCGGCCATGATGGAATCGGTGCCGGTGTAGTGGATTGCCCCGTCGCGGAATTCGGGAATGCCGCAATTGGCCTTCGCGATGATCACCTCGCCGCGTCGCTCGAGCCGGCTGAAGCCGAGGAGCGTGGCCAGGAGCTGCGCCGGGCCGATGCCGCAATTGGCGCCGAAGCCGGCGGGCACGGGGTCGAGCGAATGGGCCAGCGCCAGGGCCGCGGCGGGCGTCAGGCCCATCATCGTCCGGCCATTGGTGTCGAAGCTCATGGTGGCGCAGACCGGCAGGCCGAAGCCGCTGGCGGCCCGGACGGCGGCGGCCAGCTCCTCGGCCGACGACATGGTCTCGACCCAGAGGAGATCGACCCCGCCCTCGGCGAGGGCCCCCGCCTGGGCCCTGAAGGCCGCCTCGGCCTCGGCCGGGTCGAGCGTGCCGACCGGGGCCAGGATCTCGCCGGTCGGACCCATCGAGCCGGCAACCAGCACCGGTCGCCCGGCCTCCCCGGCGGCAATGCGTGCCGCTTTCGCGGCCGCCATGTTCAGCTCGCGCACACGACCCTCCGCCCCGTGCAGCTTCAGCCGGAAGGCATTGCCGCCGAAGCTGTTGGTCAGGATCAGGTCGGAGCCGGCCGCCACGAACTCGCGATGCACGTCGGTCACCCGATCCGGATGGTCGACATTCCAGAGCTCCGGGCTGTCGCCGGTCTCCAGGCCGCGGCGGAAGAGCCCGGTGCCCATGCCGCCATCGGCGAGCAGCACGCGCCGTTCGGCCAGCAGCGCCTTCAATTTCTGGGACATCGGCTGGCTCATCCTGCCTGGGGTTGGGCCGCGCGGCGGCGGGGGCGGCTGTCGGCCGGACTGGTGATGCCGCGTGCCCGGCGGCGCTCGCGGAGCGCATTGACGATCGTAAGGCGCTCGGCATTCGTCGCCCCCGGCCACATCGCGATCTCGAGCGGTGTCCGCAGGCAACCGGCGCAGAGCCGCGTCTCGGGCTCGAGCGTGCAGACGCCGACACAGGGCGTTGGAATGCTGGGCAGGTCCGACATCAATCGATTGAGCTGGGATCTCTGGGGCAGGGGCCGCACGCTCCGCCCCACCTAGCGCATGCCGGATCGATCGCCTAGTGTTTGGGCGACATGCGGTTACCGGGCTGCGGCGTCGCGACCCGAAGGCGCCGCTCCCCATCTCAGCGACGAGGCGATCATGACCGAGTGCCCGGCCAACCGACCGCTGCTGTTCGATGCGCCGGGCCGTGGCCGCATCTACGACAGCATCGCCGAGACGATCGGCAACACGCCGCTCGTGCGCATCCCGCGGCTGCTTGCCGCCTGCTCCGCGGAGGGTGAGCGGGTCGCCGCCGACATCCTGCTCAAGCTCGAGTTCTTCAATCCGCTGGCGAGCGTCAAGGACCGGATCGGCGTCGCCATGATCACCGCCCTCGAGGCCGAGGGCCGGATTCGCCCGGGCGGCACGATCATCGAGCCCACCTCGGGCAATACCGGCATCGCCCTCGCCTTCGTCGCCGCCGCGCGCGGCTACCGGCTGATCCTCACCATGCCGGAATCGATGTCGATCGAGCGCCGCAAGATGCTGAAGTTCCTCGGCGCCGAGATCGAGCTGACGCCGCGCGAGCGCGGCATGAAGGGTGCCATCGACCGGGCGCACGAGCTGCTCGCCGCGATCGAGGGGGCGGTGATGCCCGGCCAGTTCGAGAACCCGGCCAACCCAGCGGTCCACCGCCGCACGACCGCCGAGGAGATCTGGATCGACACTGAAGGCGGCGTCGACGCGATCGTCTGCGGTGTGGGCACCGGCGGCACGCTCACCGGCTGCGGCCAGTTGCTCAAGGCGCGCAAGCCGGGCCTGCGGATGATCGCGGTCGAGCCCGAGGCGAGTCCGGTCCTTTCGGGCGGCCAGCCGGCGCCGCACATGATCCAGGGCATCGGCGCCGGCTTCGTGCCGGACAATCTCGAGGTCGAGCTGATCGACGAGGTGATGAAGATCGCCAACGAGACGGCGTTCCAGACCTCGCGGCGGCTGGCCCGGCTCGAAGGCATTCCGGGCGGCATCTCGTCCGGCGCGGCGCTGGCGGCGGCGCTCGAGGTCGGGGCGAGGCCGGAGATGGCGGGCAAGATGATCGTGGTGATCATCCCCTCCTTCGCCGAGCGCTACATCACCACGGCACTCTTCGAAGGCGCCTGACGCGCCTGGTCGGGGCCGGGCTGGTGGGCGCGACAGGGATTGAACCTGTGACCCCTCGCGTGTGAAGCGAGTGCTCTCCCGCTGAGCTACGCGCCCTTCGGCCCCCGACGATCGAATGCCGCGCTCTAAGTCGTGGCCGCTTCCCTGTCAAGCTGCTGTCAAGCCGCTGGCCGGGCGTGGCTCAGGTGCTGGACGGCAGGCCGGCGAGCGCCGCCTCGAGCTCGGCGAAACCCCCGATCACCCGATCGGCGCCGAGGTCGCGGGCCGGCACCGCCGTGTAGCCGTAGTCGACGAGGATGCAGCGCACGCCGGCGGCCCTGGCCGCGGCCACGTCGTTGTGGCTGTCGCCCACCATGACCGCCGCTGCCGGCTTAGCACCGAGACGGTCGAGCACATCGAGGAGATGGGCGGGATCGGGCTTGCGCCTCGGCACCGCGTCGCCGCCGACCACGGCCGCGAAAAACCTGCTGACGCCAAGGGTTTCGAGAATCGCCTCGCTCGGCGCCTGGGGCTTGTTGGTGCAGACGCCGAGCTGGAGGCCCTGCGCGGCGAGCGCCCCGAGTGTCGTCTCCACATGCGCGTAGAGCCCGCTCGCCTCGCACGGTGCCGCCCCGTAAATCTCGAGGAAGCGCCGATACGCCGTATCGAGCCCGGCCTCGTCGACAGGTGCCTTCGCCCAGGCGAGGGCGCGCTCGACCAGGCGTCTGGCACCATCGCCGATCATCGTCCGCACCTCGGCGGCGGCGGGGGTGTCGAGCCCGCTCTCGCCGAGCAGCGCCCGCACGGCGGCGTGCAGATCGGGAAGCGTGTCGACGAGGGTGCCGTCGAGATCGAAGACCACGGCCGAGAGGGACATGAGGAGTCACCTGGAGCAGATGTTGTGAGCCGCGCCGAACTTGGCTAGTTCAGAGCCGCTCGTCGAGCCCGCCCGGCTGCACTTTTGCCCTGGAGTTGCCGAATGGCCGCCGCTGATCCGATCGATGCCGAGAAGCTCAGCATCGTCATCCTCGCCGCCGGGCGCGGCACGCGCATGTGCAACGACCGGCCCAAGGTGCTGCACGAGCTCGCCGGGAAGAGCCTGATCGCCCACGTGCTGGGCCTCGCCTCGTCGCTGCGGCCGACGCTGCTGGTTACCGTGCTCGGCGCCGGCATGGAGGACGTCGCGGCCGAGGTCCGAAAGCTGGCGCCGGACGGTCGGATCGTGATCCAGGACCCGCCGCACGGCACCGGCCATGCGCTGGCTGTCGCCGCACCGGCTTTGCCCGAGAGCGGTGCCGTGCTGGTGCTCTATGGCGACACCCCGCTCCTGACCCGAGCGACCCTGGAGAAGCTGCTCGAGCGACGGGCCAGGGACGGGGCCGCCGTGACGGTGCTGGGCATGCGCCCGCCCGATCCTGCGGGCTACGGCCGGCTGCGGGCCGACCCGGACGGCCGCCTCCATGCGATCGTCGAGCACAAGCATTGCGACGCAGCCCTGCTCGCCTCCGATCTCTGCAATGCCGGCGTGCTGGCGCTCGCCGCCGACCGGCTGCGCCACCTGCTCGACGAGCTGCCCCGCCAGCCGGAGAACGGCGAGTACTACCTGACCGACACGGTCGGCCTCGCGGTTGCCAAAGGCTGGTCGTGCAGCGCGGTCGAGGGCAGCTGGATCGAGGGCCAGGGGGTCAACACCCAGGCCCAGCTCGCCAAGGTCGCCGGCTTCTTCCAGGCGCGCCGGCGGGCCGAGCTCATGGAGCAGGGGGTGATCATGGAGGCCCCGGACACGGTCATGCTCAGCGCCGACACGGCGATCGGGGCGGGTGCCGTGATCGAGCCCTTCGTCGTCTTCCGCCCGGGCGTCACGGTCGAGCCGGGTGCGGTGATCCACGCCCACTCCTATCTCGAGCAGGCGCGGGTCGGGGCCGGGGCCGAGATCGGGCCGTTCGCCCGACTGCGACCGGGTGCCGAGATCGGCGACCGCGCCAAGATCGGCAATTTCGTCGAGGTCAAGAACACCCGGCTCGGCGCCGGCGCGAAAGCCAGCCACCTGACCTATCTCGGCGATTGCGAGGTGGGGGCGGGCGCCAATATCGGTGCCGGCACGGTCACCTGCAACTATGACGGATTCATGAAGCACCGGACCGTGATCGGCGAAGAAGCCTTCGTCGGCTCCAACACGGCGCTCGTGGCGCCGGTGGTGATCGGCGAGCGGGTGGTGGTCGGTGCCGGCAGTGTCCTCACCGCCTACGTGCCGGCCGATGCGCTGGCGCTGTCGCGTGTGCCGCAGCGTGTATTGGAGGGTGCCGGAGCACGGCTCAGGACCCGTCTCGCCCACGAAAAAATGCGCCGGAAAAGCTGACGCAGACCGATGCAGATGCTACAGCCGGGCGTTGAGAGGATTCGTCTTGCTTGGCAGAGGGAGGACCGCGAATGCGGCGATTGACGGCTATCTGCGCAGCCTGGGTTGTCGTGGCGGCTCTTGCCTGGGCGGTGGTGCCGACATTCGGCGGCGGCGCCCTGGCGCAGGGCCTGGCCGACGTGCGGACCGGCAACGAGGCGTTCCGCCAGGGTGACTACGCCGCGGCGGTGACGGCCTATACCGATGCGATCCGCTCCGGTGAGCTGGTCGGCGAGGCCCTGGCCATCACCTACAACAATCGCGGCGTGGCCTATGGCGAGGCCGGCGATTTCGAATCGGCGATCGCCGACTACAGTCAGGCTCTGGCGCTGCGGCCGGGCGATGCCACGACCATCAGGAACCTCAGGGTCGCCCATGTCCGGCGTGGCGAGGTCCTGTTCGCTTCCGGCAGCTACGATGCGGCAATAGCCGATTTCGACGCGGCGATCGAGATGCAGGCCGACCACTACCTCGCCTATCTCAGGCGCGGCGAGCTTTATGCCGAACGTGGCGAGCTCGACCTCGCCCGGGCGGACCTGGAGCAGGCGGCGGCGCTCAACCCCGGCGATCCCGAGATCATCGCCGCGCTCGAGCGGGCCGAGAGCCGCGAGCCCGCGACCGTGGCCGCCGACGAGCCCGGCAAGGCGTCGCCGCCCGAGACGGCAACGGCGTCCGCACCGGCGGCGAGCGAGGCACCGGTGGCCGCCGCCGAGCCGGTCGAAGCTGCCGAGCCGGAGCCGGCAGCGGCACCGGCAACCACGGCCGAGGCCGCGCCGCCCGCCACCGAAACGGCCGATGGCCCGGTCGTTGCGGCGGTGCCCGAGCGGCCCGCAACCCCCGAGCCTGCACCCGCCGAGCCGGCGGCCGCGGCAGCCGATGCGCCGGCGACCACCGCCGCAGCGGTGCCGACTCCGGCCCCCGCCCCGGCGGAGTCCCGCGCAGCGGGCAATGGCGAGACCTGGCGGGTGGTCAGCGCGGTCAACTATCGGGCTGGGCCCGACAATGACGCCGAGCGGCTCGGCACGGTCGACGCGGGCCGCATGGTCACGGTCACTGGCGATACCCTCGGTTGGAAGCATGTCACCCTGCCGAACGGCGATCAGGGCTACATCTACAAGAAGTGGCTCGAGCCCGTGACTCCCTGAGGCAACAGGAACGTGTAAAAAAAACTCTCCTCTTTCGCCGCTTAATCGAATCGCCTAAAGGCAGTGTTAACCTTCGCGTGATAGAGAAGGTGGGGTTGGCGGACAGCGGGCGGCGGTTCCAGTCCCAACCTCAAGTTGAAATTTGAGCCCGGAGAGGCATGGGTATGCTCTGTCGCCTTGCCTTGGCAGTCTTCCTTCTGGCGCTCGGTGCCGCGACGGCGTCGCCGGTGCAGGCCAACAGCAAGTACGCGGCCGTCGTCCTCGACTACGCGACCGGCGAGGTGCTGCACTCGCGCCGCGCCGATGTCGCCCTCTATCCCGCCTCGCTCACCAAGATGATGACCCTCTACATGCTGTTCGAGGCGCTCGAGCGGGGCGAGCTCCGGCTCGGCAGCAAGCTCGATGTCTCGCGGCGCGCCGCCGGCATGCCGGCGTCGAAGCTCGGCCTCGGGGCCGGCTCGACCATCACCGTCGAGCAGGCGATCGAGGCGATCGTCGTCAAGTCGGCCAATGACGTGGCCGTGGTGATCGCCGAGGCGCTGGCCGGCAGCGAGCCACGGTTCGCCGATGCGATGACCCGCCGGGCGCGGGCCATCGGGATGCGTCATACCACCTTCAAGAATGCCTCGGGCCTGCCGGATCGCCAGCAGAAGAGCTCGGCGGCCGACATGGCCCGGCTGGCCTACCGGCTGATCAGCGACCATCCCCGCTACTACCCCTATTTCAGTCGGCGCAGCTTCTCCTTCAACGGCGTCAACCATCGCGGCCACAATCGGCTTCTGGTCAGCTATGCCGGCATGGACGGGCTGAAGACCGGCTACACGCGGGCTTCGGGCTTCAATCTCGCGGCCACGGCGCGGCGCAGCGGCGAGCGTGTCATCGTTGTGGTGTTCGGCGGGCGCAGCGCCCGCACCCGCGACAAGGAGGTCGCCCGCCTGCTCGATCTCGGCTTCGAGCGGGTCCGCGAGCGCCGCCCGGCGCCGGCGATCGCCCTCCTGCCGCAGGCGAAGCCTGGGACGACCATGGCGGCGGTGGCCGTCGTCGATACGGCTGACGATGCCATAGCGCCCGAAGCGGGGCCTGTGCCGGCATTGCGGCCCGGCACGCTGGTCGAGGTGCCGGGCGTGCGCCCGGCGCCGGTCGTTGCTGTGGCCCCTGCCGTCTCGGTGCTCGACGCGCTGCCGCCGGCCGAGCGCGCGGTCATCGTCGCGGCTGCGGCGAACGCCCCGTTGCCGGCCCCCAACCCCCAGCGCCTCGTGGTTTCCGGGGGGGCCGGAACGGCTGCCACCGGGCCCTTTGCGGTCCAGGTCGGCGCCTTCCACGACTCGAATCTGGCGCGCCGTGCCGCCCAGACGGCGGCCAGGCTGGTGCCGCAGATCCTGATGCAGGGTGCCATCGACGTCAGCCCGCTCAAGGGCCGGCGGCGCACCGTCTACCGGGCGCGGGTCGCCGGCTTCGAGCGCGCGGTGGCGGACGAGGCCTGCCAGATGCTGCAGCAGCATCACCAGGAGTGCTTCGTCGTCCAAACGCGGGGCTACGAGGTGGCGGGCCGGACCTCGTGACTGCGCCGGCCGAAGCCCGCTTCCCTCGGGCCGCGCCTGACCCGCTCCCGGGGCATCACCGCCGCGCTTGACCACAACGTCGCTTCCTCACTACCGTCCCCTCTCTTCATGACGACCGGGCGCGGTCCCGGTCGGCTGGTCGAGGTGGGAGGTGCATGGCGTGGGCGAGGGCGCGGATATCCGGGGCGGTCGACTGCCGGCCGCCGCCTATGACGAGAATTTCGCCGATCTCCAGCCGCCGCTGGCGAGGCAGGAGGCCGTGGTCGAGGCTGCGCGCTGCTATTTCTGCTACGATGCGCCCTGCGTCCAGGCCTGCCCGACCGGCATCGATATCCCGAGCTTCATCCGCAAGATCCAGACCGGCAACCTGAAGGGTTCGGCCCTCGACATCCTCGAGGCCAACATCATGGGCGGCACCTGTGCCCGGGTCTGCCCGACCGAGGTGCTCTGCGAAGAAGCCTGCGTGCGCACCGTGCAGGAGGGCAAGCCGGTCCGGATCGGGCGGCTGCAGCGCTACGCCACCGATGCGCTGTTCGCCACCGGCATCCAGCCCTTCAGCCGGGCGGCATCCACCGGCCGGCGGATCGCCGTGGTCGGCGCCGGCCCTGCCGGCCTCGCCTGCGCCCATGCGCTGGCGCGGCGCGGCCACGACGTCGTCGTCTTCGAGCGCCGGGCCAAGGCCGGCGGGCTCAACGAGCACGGCATCGCTGCCTACAAGATGGCGAACGACTTCGCCGCGCGCGAGGTCGCCTTCATCCTCGGCATCGGCGGCATCGAGCTCCACCTCGGCCAGGCGCTCGGTCGCGAGCTGACGCTCGACGCCCTGCGCCGCGACCACGACGCCGTCTTCCTCGGCGTCGGCCTCGGCACCACCAACCGCCTGGGCCTGGCGGGCGAGGAGCTCGAGGGTGTGCTCGACGCCGTCGACTTCATCGAGGAGCTGCGGCAGAGCCCGGACAAGGCGACCCTGCCGGTCGGCCGACACATCGTCGTCATCGGCGGCGGCAACACCGCGATCGACATTGCCGTCCAGACGAAGCGCCTGGGTGCCGAGACCGTCACCCTGGTCTATCGCCGCGGCGCCGGCGAAATGGGGGCGACCGGCCACGAGCAGGAGATCGCCCAGCTGAACGGGGTGCTGATCCGCCACTGGGCGCGGCCGGTGACGCTAGAGGCCGCGGGCGGCCGGGTCGCCGGCGTGACCTTCGAGCACACCCGGCTCGATGCGGGCGGCAGGCTCGAGGGCACGGGCGAGCGCTTTACCCTCGCCGCCGACCAGGTCTTCAAGGCGATTGGCCAGAAGCTCCTGGCGGACGAGCTCGCCGGTAGCGGCCTCGCGATCGAGGCCGGCAAGCTTCGGGTCGACGACGAGCTGCGCACCTCGCTCGACGGCGTCTGGGCCGGCGGCGATGCCGTGGCCGGCCAGGATCTCACCGTGGCCGCGGTCGAGGATGGCAAGCGCGCCGCCCGCTCGATCGACCGGGCACTTGGCAACTAGGCAGCCGGGAGGCAGTCATGGCCGATCTCCGTTGCACCATCGCCGGTGTGAAGTCGCCCAACCCCTTCTGGCTCGCCTCCGCACCGCCGACCGACAAGGCCTACAACGTGGTCCGCGCCTTTCGCGCCGGCTGGGGCGGGGTGGTCTGGAAGACGCTCGGCGAGGACCCGCCCATCGTCAATGTCAGCTCGCGCTACGGGGCGGTCCATTTCCGCGGCCACCGCATGGCCGGCTTCAACAATATCGAGCTGATTACCGATCGCACCCTCGAGGTGAACCTGCGGGAGATAACCCAGGTCAAGCGCGACTGGCCGGACCGCGCCATGGTCGTCTCGCTCATGGTGCCCTGCGAGGAGGCGAGCTGGCAGGCGATCCTGGCCCGGGTCGAGGCGACCGGCGCCGACGGGGTCGAACTCAATTTCGGCTGCCCGCACGGCATGAGCGAGCGCGGCATGGGCTCGGCCGTGGGCCAGGTGCCCGAGTACATCGAGATGGTGACCCGCTGGTGCAAGCAGCACACGAGGATGCCGGTCTTCGTCAAGCTCACGCCAAACGTCACCAACATCCTGGCCCCCGCCCGGGCGGCGGTCGCCGGCGGCGCCGACGCGGTCTCGCTGATCAACACCATCAACTCGATCACCGCCGTCGACCTCGACCGCATGGCGCCCGAGCCCGTGGTCAACGGCAAGGGGGCGCATGGCGGCTATTGCGGCCCGGCGGTCAAGCCCATCGCCCTCTGCATGGTGGCCGAGATCGCCCGCGACCCGGACTGCGCCGGCGTGCCGATCTCCGGCATCGGCGGCATCGAGACCTGGCGCGACGCCGCCGAGTTCATGGCGCTCGGCGCCGGCTCGGTGCAGGTCTGCACCGCTGCCATGCATTACGGCTTCAAGATCGTCGAGGACATGAACGACGGTCTCGCCAACTGGATGGACGATAAGGGCTACGCCACGCTCGACGGTTTCCGCGGCGCCGCGGTCGGCAACTATACCGACTGGGGCAAGCTCGACATGAACTACGACATCAAGGCGCGGATCAGCGACGAGCTCTGCATCGGCTGCGGTCTCTGCCACATCGCCTGCGAGGACACCTCGCACCAGGCCATCCGCTTCACCCAGGACGCGGGCAAGCGCCGCTTCACCGTGATCGACGCCGACTGCGTCGGCTGCAATCTCTGCATGCATGTCTGCCCGGTCGAGGGCTGCATCACCATGGAGGAGGTGAGCGAGGGGCGGCCCTATTTGACCTGGGCGGCGCATCCGAAGAACCCGCAGAACCTGAAGGCGGCCGAGTAGCCTCCAGCGAAGACGCATTTGGGAGATCGACCGGTGACCGAGAAGCCGACCAACATCAGGATCGACGGCGATCGGCTGATGCAGACCATCTTCGAGATGGCGAAGATCGGCGCCACGCCCAAGGGCGGCTGCAATCGGCAGACGCTGACCGACCTCGACCGCGAGGGCCGCGACCTCTTCCGCTCGTGGTGCGAGGCGGCCGGCTGCACGGTCGAGATCGACGAGCTCGGCAACATGTTCGCCCGCCGCCCGGGCAAGCGCCCGGAGCTGCCGCCGGTCGTCATGGGCAGCCATCTCGACACCCAGCCGACCGGTGGCAAGTATGACGGCATCGCCGGCGTCCTGACCGGGCTCGAGGTGATCCGCACGCTGAACGATTTCAACTTCGAGACCGAGCGGCCGATCGAGGTGGTCAACTGGACCAACGAGGAGGGCACGCGTTTCGCCCCGGCCATGCTCGCCTCCGGTGTCTATGGCGGCGCCTTCACCAGGGACTGGGCCTACGCGCTCCAGGGTTTCGATGGCGCCACCTTCGGCGCCGAGCTCGAGCGGATCGGCTACAAGGGCGAGCGTCCCTGCGCGCCGCAGGAATGGGACAGCTTCTTCGAGCTGCATATCGAGCAAGGGCCGATTCTCGAGGCCGAGGGCAAGACCATCGGCGTGGTCACCGGCGGGCAGGGCATGCGCTGGTACAACGTGACCATCACCGGCCGCGAGAGCCATGCCGGCACCACGCCGATCGATCGCCGCAAGGATGCGCTCCTCGCCGCGTCGAAGGTCTTCGTCCGACTGCGCGAGATTGCCTACGAGCACGGGCCCTACGGGGTCACCACGGTCGGCCATGTGGACGTGCAGCCCAACTCGCGCAACGTGATCCCCGGCGAGGTGATGTTCACCGCCGACGTCCGCCATCCCGAGGCCGACCATCTCGAGGCGATGGGCGAGGCCTTCCGCGCCGCGGTCGCCGAGGCCTGCGCGCTCGAGGGGCTGGATTCCACCATCGACGAGATCTGGTACTTCCCGCCCGTCGCCTTCGACGCCGACCGGGTGGCCGCCGTGCGCCGCGCCGCGGAGGCGGCCGGGCTCAGCCACCGCGACATGGTCTCCGGCGCCGGCCACGACGCCTGCTATGTCGCCCGGGTGGCGCCGACGGCGATGATCTTCATCCCCTGCAAGGACGGGCTCAGCCACAACGAGGCGGAGCATGCCGAGCCCGAGCACCTGATCGCCGGCTGCGACGTGCTGCTCCGCGCCGTGCTCGAGCGCGCCAGCGGCTGAGAGCGTGTGAAGGAATGCAGGGCCATGCTGTATTTCGGCTTGGACTTGGCGCCTGGCCGCGATTTTGGTGCGCCAGCGGGAGAGGGCTGGAGGCGGTGGGAGGTTGAGGGCCGCGGCGGCCCGCTGTTCAGGCGATGAGCTCGCCGGGCTGGAGCAGCCGCAGGGCGATGCGCAGGTTGTGGGCGAGCGCCTGCCACAGGGCGACGGCGCGCACCTTTTTCAGCCCCCGCACCAGGAATTGCCGCAGGCCACGATTGCGGACCTGGGCGTTGACGCATTCGATGGTGGCGGCTCGGTCCCTGTAGATCGCCTTGGCGGCCTCGCCCTCCATCCGTTGGCGCCACGCCAGGACGGCATCGGTATCCCCCTTCATCCGGTCGGTCGGGGCGCGCGCCGTGTCGCGCGGGGTCATCGGCGGGGCGTAGAGGGTCACACCCCGGCCGTCCAGCCGGTCGATGGCCGCCAGGTTGACGAAGCCGCCATCGGCCAGCATCTCGCGCGGCAGCTTGCCGAAGCGCTCGGCGATCTGGTCGGCCATCGGCTCCAGGTGGGGCTGGTCGCCGCCGCTGTTGGTCACCGCCACGCCGACGATCAGGCGATGCTCGGTCTCGGCGGCGAGCTGGACGTTGAAGGCGGGCCGAAAGCCGCCGTCGGCCATCTTCATCACCCGTGCCTCCGGATCGGTGGTCGAGACCCGCGCCTTGTCCTTCTTTGTCGCCGGGCGCCTGGCCTCGACGGCCGGCAGCTCGGCCAGCGCCGCCGCCACCCGCTCCTCGCGCTCGCGCACCGCCCGTTCCTGCGCCGCCCGCCGGCGGCCCGACGCCGCCGCCGGGTCGGCCGCCAGCTCGGCCTTCAGCGCCCGCACCCGCTCCGCCGCCTGCCGACGGCAGTTCTCCAAGCTCTCCCGCCGCCGGAACGAAGCCGCTCCCGCCGAGGCCCGCACCTTCATCCCGTCCTGGGCCAGCCGATCCAGTCGCACCAGCCCCTTGTGCAGCAGCACCGCCACGCTGGCCGTCAGCGTCTTGTCGAGCCAGGCCGCATGAGCCGTGCGGAAGTCGCTCAGGGATTTGTGGTTGGTCGACACCCCGCCGCACAGCCAGCGATAGGCGACGTGGCTGCCGCACAACTCGGCCAGCCGCCGGGCGCTGCCCACCCCGTCGATGGTCGCGAACAGCCACAGCGCCACCAAAATGCGCGGATCGGCCGGCGGATGCCCCACATGGCCTGCCACCGCCTTGATCCCCGCCAGCAGATCCGAGATGTCCAGACCCTCGACGAACCGCCACACCAGCCGCGCCGGATGACCCGCCGAAAGCAAATCATCCAGACTGCACACCCGAAGCTCGACCTGTGACCGCTCCGCTTTCCTCAACCGGGGCGCACCGACAGGCACCTTCCCCGGCGCCGCCGCCGCCGGCAGATCATCGAAAAGACCCTCCTCCATACCCCCCCTCTCAGATCGCTGCGGCTATTCTATCGAAAAGGCGCAGGACATTCATTCACAGGCTCTGAGCTGCCCCGAGCACGCGTCCGCAACCTGTGGTAGGATGAAGGCCAGTCGGGACCGGCCACAGGCGGGGGAGGCTGCCGTGCCAGGCAAGGCGAAGGGAAAACGACTGTCCAAGGCCGAGCGGGCCCTGATCCGGGACGTGCTCGGCTGGCGCGAGCGCTATGACGACCGCCCGACGCGTGACCGGGCCGGCGCCGCACCGGCGGCAACGGCACCCCGCGTGCTCGCGGCGGAGGCCAGCGCCCTGATCGTCCGCCACGAGAGCGGCGGGCGCGCCTATTACGAGCAGGTCATAAAGAAGCGGCCGATCTGGCCCGAATTCAGCTCCGGCCTGACCATCGGCTTCGGCTTCGATATCGGCCACCGCTCGAAGGCCGAGCTCGAGCGGGTCTGGACGCCGCATCTGGGGGCGGAGGCCGTGGCTCGGCTCGCCCGGGCGGTCGGGCTCACGGCGACCGGCGCCGATCGCGAGGCGAAGGTCGCCCGGCTGAAGAAGCTGGCGAAGGAGCTCGCCGACATCGAGGTGCCCTGGAGCATGGCCGAGGCGGTCTTCGCGGCCGAGGAGGTGCCGATTCAGGTGGCGAAGACCACGGCCGCCCTGCCCAATACCGAGCTCCTCGGCGACACGTGCCTGGGGGCCCTGGTCTCGCTGGTCTTCAACCGCGGCAGTGGCGGCTTCACCAGCAGCAAGACGCGGTTTCGCGAGATGCGGGCGATCCGCCAGCACATGGCCGATCGCAACTTCGCCGCCATTCCGGCCGAGATCCGCTCCATGTGCCGGCTCTGGCCCGATCACCCGGGGCTGACGGGGCGGCGCGAGGAGGAGGCGGCGCTCTTCGAGGCCGGGCTCGCGTCCTTGCCCGCCACGGCCGCGGCCAGGCCGGCTCCCGCCTGGCCGGCGCTGGTCGCCAGCCTCGATGCGGCGCCCGACCGCTTCGACACCCGCGACCTGCCCTACCGGCCGCCGCTCGTCTCGCTGCCGCCGTCCTGGCCGCCAGCGCTCTGGATCGAGCGCTTCCTGCCGCAATACGCGGCCGACGGCATGGTGCTGGACCAGCGGGCCGAGGGTGCCTGCACCGGCTTCGGCCTCGCTGCCGTCATCAACTACATCGCCTGGGAGGCCTGGCAGCGCGCCACCATCGAGGAGCGGCCGGCGCCGGCACCGGTCAAGGTCAGCGAGCGCATGCTCTACCACATGGCCCAGCTCTACGACGAATGGGAGGGCGAGGACTACGAGGGCTCGAGCTGCCGGGGTGCTATGAAGGGCTGGCACAAGCACGGCGTCTGCGCCGGCCATCTCTGGCCTTACGAGGATGGCAGCTTCGTGGGACCGGACCCGACATGGGCCAGCGACGCGGCGCTGCGGCCGATCGGCGCCTACTACCGGATCGATCGGAGCTCGCTCGTCGACCTGCAGGCGGCGATCGCCGAGGTGCACGCGATCTATGTCTCGGCCCAGGTGCACGGCGGCTGGAATCTCGGGCCGGCTGCGGACGCACCGCCGGTCATCGACTGGAACGGCGAGGCGGCGGCGGGTGCCCATGCCTTCGCGCTCGTCGGCTATGACGAGCGCGGCTTCATCGTGCAGAACTCGTGGGGTCCCGACTGGGGCTTCGGCGGTTTCGCCATCCTGACCTATGGCGACTGGCTGGCGCATGGCCACGATGCCTGGGTCGCCGTGCTGGGCGCACCTATCGGCCGGACGACCAGCCCCGTCGCCCTGAGCGAGGCGCCCCTGCAGGCCCGCGCCGCGACGCTCGCCGGAGCCGGCGCTGGCCGCGCCGACAGCGCTGCACCGCCGGCGGCGGCACCCTGGGCGGCCGATACGGCGCTCGAGCGGACGCTGGTCCTCGGCAATGACGGAAGGCCGCTGCACCGGCTGCTGACGGCCCGCGACGCGGCGGCGAATCTGGCCTGCGTCGTCGAGGAGCACCTGCTCCGCCGGCTCCGTGACAGCGGCAGCCGCAAGCTCGTGGTCTATGCCCATGGCGGGCTCAATGACGAGCCGGCCTCGCTCCTGCGGGTTCGCAGGCTCGGCCCGTATTTCGAGGCCAATGGGGTGCCCGCCCTCTTCTTCACCTGGCGGACCGGCGTGCGCGACTGCCTGCTCGGCATCCTGGAGGATGCCGCATCCCGCATCGGCATCGACCTGGCGCTGGTCCGGGCCGAGGGCCTCGCCCGGGGTCTGAAGGAAGAGCTCGCCGAGACGCGGGACGCCACGCTCGAGGTGCTGAGCGAGCGCCTGCTCGGCAAGGCGGTCTGGACGCAGATGAAGCAGAACGCGGCGGCCGCTTCCGAGCCGGCCGGCGGCGCGGCGCTGGCCGCCAGATCGCTGGCCCGGCTGGCCGGCGAGATCGAGGGCCTCGAGATCCACCTGATCGGCCACTCGGCAGGTGCCATATTCCACGGCCATCTGCTCCGCCGCCTCGCTGCCGAGGGTCTCGCCGTGAAGAGCGCCGAGCTCTGGGCACCGGCCTGCAGCCTGCGCTTCGCCGTCGAGCGGTATGGCCGGGCCTTCGCCGAAGGCACCCTGGCGCCGAAAGCGCTGCACATCGCACTCCTCGCCGATGTCATCGAGCGGGCGGATTCGGTCGGGCCTTACGGCAAGTCATTGCTCTATCTGGTCAGTCGCGCCTTCGAGCCGCTCAGGCGCATGCCGCTGCTCGGGCTCGCGGATGCGTGGACGGGCGACGTGCCGGTGGCCGCGCGGCCATTCAATAGCGCCGCCCGGGCCGACATCGAGGCGTGGCGTGCCCTCTGGCGCGGCCGGCTCGAGCTGGTCAGCGAGCCCGAGGTCGGGGACGGGAGGAAGACCATCCCGGCGGTGCACGGCTCCTTCGACAACAATGCCGCCCTGGTCTCGGCCACGATCCGCCGGATCAGGGGACAGAAGCTCGCCTTGCCAGTCGGCGATCTCGGCGGCTTCTGAGCGACGCCGCCCGCTGCTCTCAGCCTCCGGCCGATGCCTCGCCCGGCCCGTCCCCGTCGCGGAAGCATTTGAGGATGAAGGCCAGGATCTCGGCCAGCTCCTTCAGCGCGTCGAACCGGCCCGAGGCGCCGAAATGCCCGGCATCCATGTTGGTCTTCAAGAGGAGCAGATTCCGGTCGGTCTTGAGCTCGCGCAGCCGGGCAACGTATTTCGCGGGTTCCCAGTAGGTCACACGGGGATCGCTGATGCCGGCGGTGACCAGCATGGCGGGATAGGCCTTGACCTCGATGTTCTCGTACGGGCAGTAGGCCCGGATGCGCCGGAAATCCTCCTCCGAGGTCAGCGGGTTGCCCCATTCCGGCCACTCGATCGGGGTGAGCGGCAGGCTGGCGTCGAGCATGGTGTTGAGCACGTCGACGAACGGTACCTCGGCGACGACGCAGCGCCAGAGCTCGGGGCGGAGATTGGTGACGGCACCCATCAGCATGCCGCCGGCCGAGCCGCCGCGGATGGCGATCCGGCCCGGTGCCGCGTAGCCGCCCTCGATCAGTGCCTCGGCGCAGGCGATGAAATCGGTGAAGCTGTTGGTCTTCCGCTCCAGCTTGCCCTCGCGGTACCAGCGATGGCCGAGCTCGTCGCCGCCCCGCACGTGTGCGATGGCTACCGCGAAGCCGCGGTCCAGGAGGGAGAGCCGCGTGCTGTTGAAAGAGGGCTCCATCGCCATGCCGTAGGAGCCGTAGCCGTAGAGGTAGAGCCTGCCGCTGCCGTCGACCGGGCAGTCACGGGCATGGACGAGGGAGATCGGCACCCGCTCACCGTCCGCCGCCGCGGCCCAGAGGCGCCGGCCCACATAGCGGCTCGCATCGTAGCCCGAAGGGATCTCCTGTTCCTTCAGCACTTCGAGCCTTCGATCGGCGACATGGTAGTCGAGCACGGTGGCGGGCCGGGTGAGCGAGCTGAAGCCGACCCTGAGCCGATCCGTGGCGAACTCGCGGTTGTCGCCGAGCCCCGCCGTGTAGACCGCCTCGGCGAAATCGATGGCGTGCTCCTCGCCCGCATAGTCGCGGATGCGCAGGTTGGCGAGGCCGTCCAGCCGCTCGGTGATGACGAGGAAGTCCCGAAAGCAGGTGACGCCGAGCAGGTAGTGGTGGTCGTCGCCCGCGATCTCCTCCTGCCAGCTTGCCTCGCCGGGGGCATCGATTGGTGCCGATACCAGACGGAAGTTCTCGTGCCGGTCGTTGGTGCGGATCCACAAGCGGTCGTGGGCGTGCTCGACGCTGTAGCGATGCCCGTCCCGCCGGCCCGCGATCAGCAAGGGCTCGCCCGCCGGTCGGGTCGCATCGATCAGCCTGACCTCGCGCGTGACGTGGCTGCCGGCCGTGACGACGACGAAGCGGCGGCTCTGGGTCAGGCCGATGCTGACGAAGAAGGCCGGGTCGTCCTCGGTGTAGACCGTGCGGTCGGCCGTGGCGTCGGTGCCGAGCCGATGCGCCCTGACCCGGTAGGGTCGCAGCTTCTCGTTGAGCTCGACATAGAAGAGCGTGGCCCCATCGGCCGACCAGACGACGCTGCCGGCGGTGTTGGCGACGAGATCGGTGGTGCTGACCCCGCTCGCGAGATCCTTGATGTGGATCACATAGCGCTCGGAGCCGTTCTCGTCGGTCGCAAAGGCGAGCAGTTGGCCGTCGGGGCTCGGTGCCAGGCTGCGCAGGTTGAAGTAGCTCTTGTCCAGGGCGAGCGCGGTCTCGTCGAGCATGACCGCGGCTGTGCCGCCCTCCCGCGGTGCTCGATACCAGGTCCGGTACTGCGCACCCGGCTGGAACTGCCAGTGGTAGAGATAGGCGCCGTCGGCCACCGGCACCGAGCTGTCGTCGTCCTTGATCCGCCCCTTGAGCTCGGTGTGCAGCTCCTGGATCAGCCCCTGCTCGCGCGCCATGACGGCGGCGAAATAGGCGTTCTCGGCCTCGAGATAGGCTCGGATCTCGGGGTCCTGGACCTCGGGATAGGCCGGGTCGCGGAGCCAGGCATACGGGTCCGTCCAGCTGACGCCGTGCCGCTCGTTGACGATGGGGTGCTGCGCGGCACGCGGCGGTGCTGCGTCGGTCATGCGAGATCTCCTGCGGGACCGCCCGCTTCTACCCGATCGGCGGCCGCAACGGTAGGCCACGCGCATTAACGAAAGAGTAAGGGGCGGCTGGTAGGTTCGCCGCAGTGAGCCGGTCGGGCCGCAAGCCGCACGACCGCTGGTCATTTGCGAGGTGCGCATGGAGATTGTCGCCACGGCCATTCCCGAGGTGAAGCTGATCCGGCCGAAGCGGTTCGGCGACCATCGCGGATTCTTCGCCGAGGTCTACAACCGCCGGGCCTTCGAGGCGGCGGGGCTGCGCTTCGATTTCGTCCAGGACAACCATTCGCGCTCCGCCCAGCGGGGCACGCTGCGCGGCCTGCACTACCAGTCGCCGCCCTTCGCCCAGACCAAGCTGGTGCGCGTGCTGAAGGGCCGGATCCTCGACGTCGCGGTCGACATCCGCCAGGGCTCGCCGACCTATGGCCGCCATGTCGCGGTCGAGCTGAGTGCGGAGGGCTTCGAGCAGCTCCTGGTCCCCAGGGGCTTCGCGCACGGCTTCGTCACCCTCGAGGACGAGGTCGAGGTCTTCTACAAGGTCGACGCCTACTACAGTGCGGCGCATGATCACGGGATCGCCTGGAACGACCCCGACCTCGCCATCGACTGGCCGGTCAGCCCGGTCGAGTGCATGCTCTCTGCCAAGGACGCGGCGCAGCCCGCCTTCGCCGGCCTTGCCGCCCATTTCACCTTCGTGCCGGCTGCGCCCGCAGCCACCACCGTCTGATCGGAGCTCTCGATGGAACGCGTCCTCGTCACCGGTGCCGGCGGCTATATCGGGACCACCCTCGTGCCGATGCTGCTCGCCCAGGGCTATCAGGTCCGCGCCCTCGACCGCTTCTTCTTCGGCGCCGAGCTGCTGGCGCCGCATGCCCGGCTCGAGCTGGTCAAGGCCGACAGCCGGCGGCTCGAGGCGCACCATTTCAAGGGCGTCGATCACGTCATCGACCTCGTTGCCATCTCCAACGACCCGAGCGGCGAGCTCTTCCAGGACGCCACCTACGCCATCAACCACGAATCGCGGGTGCACTGCGCCCGCCTCGCCAAGATGGCCGGGGTCAAGCGCTATGTCCTGCCGTCCTCCTGCAGCCTCTACGGGTTCCAGCCCGAGGACGTGATCTGCGCCGAGGACCACGCGACCAACCCGCTCACCACCTACGCCAGGGCCAACGAGATGGCCGAGCACGGCGTGCTGCCGCTCGCCGACGAGCGCTTCTGCGTGGTCGTGCTGCGCCAGGCGACGGTCTACGGCTACAGCCCGCGCATGCGCTTCGACCTCGCCATCAACGGCATGACCCTCGGCGCCTGGCAGACCGGCACGCTGCCCCTGATGCGCGACGGCACGCAGTGGCGGCCCATGGTCCATGTGAGGGACACGGCCGCCGCCCAGATCTTCATGCTCGAGGCACCGGCAGCCTCCATCAACGGCCAGATCTTCAATGTCGGCTCGGACGCCAACAACTACCAGCTCGGCCCGCTCGCCGAGCGGATCGCCGCCGCCGTGCCGCGTGACGTCGCCGTCGAATGGTACGGTGCTGCCGACCACCGCTCCTATCGGGTCGCCTTCGCCAAGATCGAGAAGCTCGGCTGGCATGCCCAAAGGGTCGCCGAGGACGGGGTCGCGGAGATCGTGGCGAAGCTCGTCGACGGCAGCCTCGAGAAGTCGACGAAGACGATCACGCTCGACTGGTACCAGGAGCTGATCAAGTGGCAGCGGATCATCCATGAGGTCGAGCTCGACGGCACGATCTTCGATCTGCCCGACCACCGCTCGAAGGCCGCTTCAGGCTGAAGGAACCGCCGCACGGGTCGGCGAGCCGAGCCTGACGAATGCCATTCGGGCGGCGCTCGCCGCCGAACCCTCGACCGAGAGACGGAGCAACGCGATGCCGAACCCGACCAGGCAGCCGAGATGGAAGGGCATCATCCTCGCCGGCGGCTCCGGCACGCGCCTCTACCCGATCACCCGTGCCGTCTGCAAGCAGCTCCTGCCGATCTTCGACAAGCCGCTCATCTACTTCCCGCTGACGACGCTGATGCTGGCCGGCATCCGCGACATCCTCTTGATCACCACGCCCGAGGACCAGTGGCAGTTCAAGAGCCTGCTCGGTGACGGCAGCCAGTGGGGCCTGGCCATCAGCTATGCGGTGCAGCCGCGCCCAGAGGGCCTGGCGCAGGCCTTCGTCATCGGCCGCGAGTTCATCGGCGACGACAACGTCGCCCTCGTGCTCGGCGACAACATCTTCTTCGGCCACTATCTGCGCGCCGATCTGGCCCGCGCGATCGACCAGGCCCATGGTGCCACGGTCTTCGGCTATCGGGTGACCGATCCGGAGCGCTACGGCGTGGTGGCGTTCGACGAGGCCGGCCGGGCGACCAGCATCGAGGAGAAGCCGGCCCGGCCGAGGTCGAGCTATGCGGTCACCGGCCTCTATTTCTACGACAACGAGGTGATCGACATCGCCGCCGGCCTGCCACCCTCAGCGCGTGGCGAGTACGAGATCACCGACGTCAACGCCGCCTATCTCGCCCGCGGCGCGCTCCGCGTCGAGCGGCTGGGCCGTGGCTATGCCTGGTTCGACGCCGGCACCCACGACAGCCTCCTGCAGGCCGGCGAGTTCGTGCGCACCATCCAGCAGCGCCAGGGCTTCCAGATCGCCTGCCCGGAGGAGATCGCCCATCTCCTGGGTCATATCGACGACGACCAGCTCCGCCAGCTCGCCGGTCCTCTCGCGAAGACCGCCTATGGCCGCTACCTTCTCGACGTCGTGCTGGCGAAGGAACCCTGGCAGGCCGGCAGCTTCGAGACCTCGTCCGCCCGCCGCGCCGTCGCCTGACCGCCGCCCGGGGCGCCCCACCGACGCAACGCCGGGCAGGCCCAAACGCCTGCGCGACTTGGCATCGCGCGTTCTTCGGCCACAGAGGCCTCTCGAGCCTGCATCGCGACCACCCATGAACCCGCCTGGATTTCGCCTGGAGCAGAGGGTCGTCCGGCGCAGGAGACGTTCGGGCGAGCGACGGATCCCGGTCGTCGGCAGGCTTGGCCGCCAACTTCATCGCCGTGCCCGCCTCCAATCTACCCCAACCATTTGATTCTGCTAGCACACCATGAGACGAAAATCATGGATAATCAGGACCGTAATTGGCTGGCACAAGGTTCGATTCCAGATTGAGAAAAGGATCAACCTCACCGCAACCCAATCACGCTCCCACGAGATCGATCATGTCAAGAAGTTCGCGGCCGGTACAATTGCGCTCGAGATCGAGTGGAAAAACAAGGATTCCTTCTTCGACCGCGACCTTGAGAATTTCAATCGACTGCATGCAGACGGTGGAATTAGCGTAGGTATTGTCATCACTCGTGGTCGCAGCTTTCAGGATGGAATTGAGAAGCGCCTTCGCCGGTTTGTCCGTGATCAGAACATAGACGCCTTTGCGGCGCTGGTGGCGCACGGTGTCGATCCGACTCGGCGACAGCGTAGAGCGGTCGAGCGAGGTGGTGCATTGCCGACGTCTGGCCAAGGCGTTTCATTGCGGACAAGTTCGGGGCGGCCACAACTCATTGGGCCAAGCTTGACGACCGCCTCCATCGCGGCGTCGGCAGCCCCTGTCCTATAGTAGCGCTCGGCATTCATCTCGCCGCAGTCATCCATCGCGAGGGCATCGGTCCCTAGAGCTGGCCGAGGCCGTGCCGTTCCAGCAGCTCCACCAGCATTCGCCCGTTGCGCAGGCGGTGCGCGTGGTGGATGCGCCAGGCGGTCTCGGCGTCGCGGCGCTCGATGGCGGCGACCAGGGCGCGGTGGTCGTCGTTCGAGCTGACCGGGCGGGGGCGCAGGCGGAGCGTCAGCTTTCGCACCCGGTGCGACTGGTCCATGAACTGCTCGATGATCGCCTTAAGCCGCTCGTTGCCGCAGAAGGCGAGGATGACCCGGTGGAAATGGTCGTCGGCCAGGGCCCAGGCGTCGAGGTCGTCGGCGGCGAGCGCCGCGTCCATCTCGGCGACGGCCGCCTTGAGCTCGGCGAGGCGCGCTGGTGTCGCGCCGTCACGGGCGATCTGGGCTGCCGCCTCTGCCTCGAGCGCCGTCAGGATCTGGTAGATCTCGCGCATGTCGTTGGCGGAGACCGGCAGCACCCGCATGCCGTGGCGCGGCCGGACGTCGATCATGCCTTCCCGCGCCAAGCGGATCAGCGCCTCGCGCACCGGGGTGCGGCTCATCTCGAGGAGGGCTGCCAGCTCCTGCTCCAGCATGATGCTGCCGGCCGGGAACTCGTTCTCGAGGATGCGGGCCTTGATCTCCCGATAGGCCCGCTCGGCGAAGGTGACGCGACCCGGTGCCTCGTCGATGACGCTGGCCATCTCAGAGCCTCACCAGACGGCCCTCGGCGGAGGAGCGGTAGACGGCCTCCTCGATCCGCAGGTTGGCGAGATAGTCCCGACCGGTGTTGACGATCTCGCCCTTGTCCAGGAGGTGGTCGACGACATGTTGCTGGAAGGCGCGCACGCTGTCGCCGGCAAAGCCCGTGTCCTGCCATTCATGAGCGATGGCCGTCTCCTCGTTGGCGCCGAAGGCACGATGGAAGAGATTGCCGTCGCCGTCGAGCCTGATCACGCCCTCGTCACCCTCGACCAGCAGCTCGCCCATGGTCAGCCGGCGGTTCCTCGCCGGATGGTCGACCAGCCGGTTGCCGTCGAAGAGCGCCCGACGGTTGCCTGGAAACTCGAAGAGGATGACGCCCGCATCCTCGCCGGCGATGGCCGGGTTGAGGCGCACCAGCCGGGCCAGCACCGCCTCGGGCTCGCCCAGAAGGAAGCGGAAGACGTCGATGAAATGGATCGCCGTCTCGTGGACGAGGAAGCGCCCCATCTGCTGGAAATAGGGCTGGCGATCGAGATAGGCGCGGGGACCCTGGCCGTCGCCCGGCCGCAGGCGGAAGCTCGCCTGGAAGACCTCGCCGATCCGCCCGGCCTCGAGCTGTCTTTTGATCTCCATGTGCCAGGGCTCGAAGCGGAAGTTCTCGTGGACGACCAGCAGCGTCCCTGCCGCCTCGGCGACGCCGACCATCTCCTCGGCCTCGTCGAGCGAGCGGCAGAAGGCTTTCTGGCAGATGGTCGGCAGGCGCCGCGCCATGGTCAGGCGGATGAGCTCGGCATGGGTCGCGGGCGGGGTGGCGATGTCGACCAGGTCGGGGCGGAGCTCGTCCAGCATGGTCGCCGGGTCGGTGTGCCAGGACGGCACGGCGAAGCGCTCGGCATAGGCCTCGGCCTTGGCCGGGTCGCGGTCGCACACGCCGACCAGCTCGACCTCGGGGATCCGCTGCCAGGCGTCGTGATGGAAGGCGCTGAAATAGCCGGCACCGATGGTCGCGACCCTGAGCTTCTTCACTGGTCGTCCTCCAGGCGGTCGCCGAGCTGGCTCCAGAGCCCGCCGAGCTTGTGCTCCCAATGCACCGGTGCGGCACCGGCGACCGGGCTCTCGACCAGCAGGAGGCTGTCGCCGAGCAGGCAGCCGAGGCAGATCGTCCCGCGGTCGGCGCCGGTGAAGGCGAGGCTGGAGATGTTCTTCAAGGGCCCCGCCGGCACGCGGTCGAGCAGGGTGCGATCCAGCTCGCCCGCCCGATAGGCGCTTTCGACCGCCGCAACGTGATCCTCCTCCACCTGCTCGAGCATGAGCTCCTGCCTGCCCTCGGGGTCGACCCGGATCACCCGGTTGCTGATGATGCTGGTGACCCAGACATGGCCATCCTCGTCGAAGGTGAGCCCGTCCGGATAGGTGCCGTGGCCGAATTCGGCGACGGTCCGGCGCTCGCCCAGGCCGCGGGCGCCGAGGGGGAAGCGGCTCAGCCGCCGGCCGAAGGTCTCGTTGACATAGAGCCACTGCCCGTCCGGCGAGACCAGGCATTCATTGGTGTAGCCGAGATCGTCGGCCACGATCCGGGCGTTGCCGTCCGCCACGAGCACGACGAAGCCGTCGGCGACGTCCGGCCGCGCTGCTTCATGGCGCGGGATGTGGCGCGTGCTCACCGTCACCCAGAGCCGGCCTTCCACGTCCTGATGCACGTAGTTGGCAGGGGGCAGGGGGCGCCCCTCGACCTCGAGCAGGACCGGCTCGACCGAGCCGTCGGGCTGCAGCCGCCAGATGCCGCCCGTGTCTGCCCCGAGCTCGGCCAAAAGAAAGCTGCCGCCGGGCTCCAGGGCGATGCCATTCGGCCGGAGGTGTCGCGGGGCATTCGTGGCGAGGTGCCGGTCGACCCGGCCGTCAGGGTGGACGATGGCCACCCCGCCCTGGCCCGTCCAGTCGGCGGCGAAGAGCAGGCCCGAGCGATGCGCCAGCACGCATTCCGGGCGCGCGAGGCCGCTGCCGAGCGGCCTAAGCCAGGCGGGATCGAGCATCGGAATTGCGCATTGACCGGCTTCCCCATTTACGTATACGTAAAGAAATACCGAACCGCATCCGATAATCAAGCGACTCGTCCGGATGGCGGCTCGAGGAGTGACATACGGTCGACCAAGGGAGCAGACCATGCGCGCCACAACAACTCTCGCTTTGGGAATCGCCGCGGCCCTGACCGCCACCGGTGCGGTTGCCCAGGACTATCCGAGCCGCGACATCAACGCCGTCGTCGTCTGGTCGGCGGGTGGCGGCACCGATACCGCCAACCGCCTGATCCTGGCCGAGATGCAGGAGAACCTGCCGGTCCGCATCAATGTCACCAACCGCACCGGCGGCGTCGGCGGCTCGGTCGGCATGAGCTACGTCTTCGAGCAGCCGGCCGACGGCTACACGCTGGCCGGCATCTCCGAGTCGGTGGTCACGGCCGGCGTCCAGGGCGGCTGGGACCAGCGCATGGACGTCTGGTACCCGTTCATCATCGGCGGCTCGCCCGACCTCGTCTCGGTCTCGAGCGACGCGCCCTGGCAGTCGCTCGCGGAGCTGATCGAGGCCGCCAAGGCCACGCCCGGCGAGATCCGCGCCGGCGCCAGCGCTGCCGGCTCGATCCATCACCTGAACCTCCTCGCTCTCGAGAAGGGCACCGGCGCCACCTTCAACTACATCCCCTATGACGGCTCCGCACCGGCCCAGAATGCCGCCGTCGCCGGCGAGGTGCAGGTCATCGTCACCTCGCTCGCCGAGCAGCAGCAGCTTCTGCAGGCCGGCCGGCTCCGGCCGCTCGCCATGCTCGTGCCCACTGGCGTCGAGCTGAACGGCGAGGCGATCCCCTCGGCCTTCGACAGCTATCCGGAGCTCGGCGAGCACCTGCCGATCAAGCAGGCGATCGGCTTCGCCGTGCTAGACGCCGCCCCTGACGAGGTGAAGGCGACCCTGGTCGAGGCCTTCGATGCGGCGATGGCCAGCGACAAGGTGCAGACCTGGCTCGACGAGAACTACTACGAGGCCTCGGGCGCTTCCGGCGATGCCGCCAAGGAGGAGTTCGCCCGGCTCGAGTCGCTCTTCGCCTGGACCCTGCACGACCTCGGCGCCGCCTCGGTCGACCCGGCGACGCTCGACATCCCGAAGCCCAACTGATCCACGAACGGGCCTTGCGCGGGCGGGGACGCATCGTCGTTCCCGCCCGTCTGCCGTTCTCGGACAGGCTCTTGAGCCGGAATCCGGCCGAAAATCCGCCAGGTGCCTGAATGACCACCTCGCCCAGCCATACCACGACCCGCGGCCGGCCATCCGACCTCTGGACCGGCCTCGCCCTCCTGCTCGTCGCCGCCGCGATGGCGGGCGGTGCCCTGCAGTTCCCCCTGCGCGGCACCTATGCCGGCGTCAAGAACGCCTGGTACGTCTCGCCGGCCCTCTTTCCGCTCATTGTCGCCACCTGCCTCTGCCTGCTGGCCGTCACCCTGATCGTGACCACGGTCAGAAGCGGTGTCCTGGCGGACCGGGGCAGCCTCGCCTCGGCCCTTGCCGGGCAGGGCGACGTGGTGCTGATCGCCGGCATCATCGCCGCCTTCGTCGTCGGCCTCGTGCCGCGCGTCGATTTCGTCGTTGCGGGGTTCTTCTTCCTCCTGGCCTTCACGCTCGCCTTTCATGTGCACGAGCCGCGCGTGGCGAAGCTGGCGCTCGGGGCGTTCTTCGCCACGACGCTGGTGCTCCTCGTGATGGCCGGCCTGGGGCTGACGCCGGTGGTGCGCACCGCCGCCGCCTCGCTCGTCGACCTGGCCGTGCTGCTGGTCGCCGTCGGCACCTTCGTCGCCGCCCGGGCCATGACCACCGATGCGACCGCTCGCCACCGGATGGGGCAGTGCCTCGCCGTGGCGCTGGCGACGCCGCTCCTGCTCGGCATCACCTTCAAGTTCTTCCTGCTGGTGCCGCTGCCGCGCGAGGGGCTCGTCGTCGTCGCCCTCGAGACGGTCTACTACGCCATCCGCGGGGCGCTCTGAGCCATGGCCGTCGCCGACCAGCTCCTCGCCTTCGCCGCCGCCATCGGCCACCTCCTGTCGCAGCCGACCCTGGTCGTCGTGCTCATGGGCTCGAGCCTGCTCGGCATCGTCTTCGGCGCTTTGCCGGGCCTGACCGCGACGCTCGGCGTCGGCCTGCTAACCACGCTGACCTACGGCTTCGACCTCGATCTGGCGCTGGTCTCGCTCATCGCGCTCTATGTCGGCGCCATCTATGGCGGCTCGTACTCGGCCATCCTGCTCAACATCCCGGGCACCGCCGCCTCGGCCGCCTCGGCCATGGACGGCTACCCGATGGCCCGGGCGGGCGAGGGCGGGCGGGCGCTCGGCCTGACCACCACCGCCTCCTTCATCGGCACGCTGCTCGGCATGCTGGCGCTGGTGCTGACGGCTCCCTTGATCGTCGAGCTGGCGCTGCAGTTCACCTCTTACGAGTTCTTCCTGCTCGCCCTCTTCGGCATCATCATCTCGGGCTCGCTGACCAGCCCGGACCTTGTCATCAAGGGCTGGATCGCGGGCTTTCTCGGCCTGGCGCTCGCCTGCATCGGCCGCGACAAGCTGATGTACTACCCGCGCTACACCTTCGACATCCACGCCCTCGATTCCGGCATCGAGGTGGTGCCTGTCCTGATCGGCGCCTTCGCCATTCCGCAGATCATCGGCACGCTGCGCTCGAAGGCGCCGCTCGCCGCCGTCCAGGCGGTCGGCCGCATCATCCCGGACTTCCGGACGATCGCCCGCAATCTCCGCCACATCGTCCGCTCGGCCCTGATCGGCGTCGGCATCGGTGCCGTGCCCGGCGTCGGCGAGGACATCGCGGGCTGGGTCTCGTATGGCGCCGCGAAGAACGGCTCGCCGCATCCCGAGCGCTTCGGCCAGGGCGAGCCCGCCGGCCTGATCTCGTCCGAGACCGCCAACAATGCCTGCATCGGCGGGGCGCTCATCCCGCTCGTCACCCTCGGCATCCCCGGCTCGCCGCCCGCCGTGATGCTGCTCGGCGCCCTCATGCTGCACGGCCTGACGCCCGGGCCGATGCTCTCGATCCAGCAGCCGACCTTCCTCGTCGAGCTCGCCGCCATCATGGTCCTGGCCTCGGCCGCCATGTGGCTCAACGGCATCGTCCTCGCCCGCCAGGTGGTGAAGCTGCTCAGGGTCCCGGCGACCCTCTTCCTGCCGATCGTGGCCCTGCTGGCGGTGCTCGGCTCCTATGCCCTCGGGCTCAACCTCACCAACCTCTATCTCATGGTGGCGGTCGGCATCGCCGCCTACGTGCTGACCGAGATGGACTACCCGATCGCCCCGCTCGTCATCGGCGTCATCCTCGGCCCCATGGCCGACGAGAACCTCCGCCGTGCCCTCATGGTGAGCCAGGGCGATCCGCTCGACTTCTTCACCCGCCCGGTCAGCCTCGTCCTCATTGCCGCCATCCTGCTCACGGTCCTCGCCCAGGTCCCCGCCTGGCGCCGCTGGCGGCAAAGCCTCCTGGCCCGGTTCCGCCGCAGGGGCTGAGCCTCAGCCCGAATTGCGCCACATGTCGCCGACCCGATAGCCGGTCGGGAAGGGGTCGGTCGGGTCGAGGACGTACTGGTGAAAGGCGGTGATCCAGCCCTGGCCCGAGATCTCGGGCACGATGGCGGGCTTGCCGGCCAGTGTCGTCGTCTCCAGCACCTTGCCGCCGAAGGTCGTGCCGATCACCGATTCGTGGGTGAAGGCCTCGCCGACCGCGATCTGGCCCCTGGCGTGCATGACGGCGAGCCTGGAGCTCGTGCCCGTGCCGCAGGGCGAGCGGTCGAGCCGGCCGGGCGAGACCACGACCGCGTTGCGCGCCCGCTTGCCGCCCGCCTCGTCGCGCAGGGGGGCGGCGAAGAGCGTCTGGTTGATGGTGTGGATCAGCGGGTTCTCGGGATGCACGGCCGGGATCTGGACGGCGGCCGCCGCCTTGATCCGCTCGCCCGTCTCGACCATGGCGGCGCCCTCGTCCGAGGTCACGGCGAAGCCCAGGGCTTCGGCGTCCACGAGCACGTAGATCATCCCGCCATAGGCGACGTCGACCGTGAGCGTCGGGAGCCCCTCGACCTCGAGCGGCAGGTCGAGGCCGAAGACGAAGGACGGCACGTTGCGGAAAGCCACCCGCTCGCACTTGCCGTTCCGGCAGCTCGCCGTGACCTCGATGAGGCCGGCCGGCACCTCGAGCGTGACCTTGGTCACCGGCTCCTGCATCGGGATCATGCCGGTCTCGAGCAGGACGGTGACCGTGCAGATGGTGTTGGTCCCGGACATCGGCACGTAATAGTCCGATTCCATGATGACGAAGCCCATGGCGGCGTCGGGGTGCGAGGACGGCAGCACGAGGTTGACGCATTGCTGCACCTTGCCGCGCGGCTCGTTCAAGAGGAAGTTCCGAAGATCGTCCGCCTCGGTCTCGAGATGGCGCATCTTGTCGAACATGGTGCGGCCGGGAACGTCGACCACGCCGCCGGTGATCACCTCGTTGAGCTCGCCCTCGGCATGCGCGCCGACGACGGTGACCATGCGCTTGAACCGCATCGCCCGCTGCCTCCCTCGATTCTCAGCCGCGGCTGGCGAAGTCCTGGTCGGTCCAGCCGAAGACCGTGCGCTGCTCGATCTCGGCGACGTTGTCGGGCCGGGCGAAGGGCTCGGGCGTCGGCTCGCCGGGCGTGCGCGGCCGGCCGATCTGGGCGAAGAAGTCGTCGAGCCCGCCCGGCGTGAAGTACCAGACGAAGGTGAGCGGATCCGGCCCCGGGTTGATGAACATGTGCTTCCTGTTCACGCCGAGGTACACGGCCGAGCCGGGCTCGATCGGGTGCTCCTCGCCGTCCAGCTTGACGAAGCCCCGGCCCGAAACGACGAAGATGATCTCCTCGTTCCGGTCGTGGGTGTGCTCGCGGATGAAGCAGCCGGGCGCCACGGTCTGCGTGCCCATGGCGAAGCGGTTGGTGCTCTTGACCGTGCTGTCGCTGAAGAGGCAGCGCACATGGCCGTTCGCCGGCACCGGCTGCCAGTGGCTCTCGCCGTCATCCGGCCCCAGGATCCTGGCGTCGCCCAGCCTCTCTTTTGCCTTGTCCACGGCATTCTCCCCCTGCACGGCTACTGACATATGAGTCAGGAAAGCATAGGCGCATCCGGTCGTCAATTGCCCTGCGGTGCCTCGCCGAGCGCCGCGTTCTGGCCGGCGAGCCGGCCGGAGGTGAAGGCCCAGCCCAGATGGTGGCCGTGGCCGTTGAGGATCAGCCCGCCCTGTCCGCAGGAGCCGGCGGCATAGAGGCCGGCGATCGGCCGCCGCTCGCCATCGAGCACGCGCAGCCGCTGGTCGACCCGCAGCCCGCCCTCGCCGAACATGATCCAGGACTTGGCCGGCCCGAGGGCGAGGAAGGGCGGCCGCGTCAGCGCCGGGCGCTCGCCGCGCTCGGGCGAGGCGTTGTAGTCGGCGACCGTCCTGGCGAGGGCCGTGCCGTCGACGCCCATCGCCGCGGCGAGCCCCTCCACCGTCTCCGCCCGGAAGGTGATGTCCCGCCGCGAGCGCAGATAGTCCTGCAGATAGGCATAGCCGACGCCGGGCGCGGTCGAGACGAAGCCCGGCCAGGCCTCGAACCTCTCGGCGATGGCGGCATCGAAGACGAGGTACGAGACCCCGTCCGCCTCCCGGCTGATCCGGTCCTGCGGCCGGTCCAGCTCGTCGCAGAACCGCGCCCCCGCCTTGTTCACGAGGATCGCTCCGGCGTCGAAGAGGCCGGGCGACGGGGCCAGGAAGGTGGTGACGAAGGACATGAGGAACGGCCGGAGCAGTCGGTCGGGCACGACTTTCATGGCAAGTCGGATCGCCCGCGCGGTCGTGCGCCAGGGCGGCAGCCGGTTGACCAGGGCGGTCCGCGGCGGGGCGAGGAAGCGGATCTCCGGCCCCCAGACGAGATCGCCATTGACGATCTCGCCGCCCACCACCTCGCCGAGCCGCTGCCCGTCGCCGGTGCTGGTCGGGTTGGTGCCCTCGACCTCGAGAAGCTCCGGCGCCAGGAAGCGCGCCTTGAAGGCCGGATCGGCCGCGCTGAAATCGCCGGCTGCCAGGATCACCGCCTGCCGGCTGTGGACGGTGACGCTGCCGCCATCCGCCCGTGTCGCGTCGAGGCCGCTGATCCGGCCGCCATCCTGGCGCAGTCGGCCGACGCGCCAGCCGGTGCGCAGCTCCGCCCCGGCCCGCCGGCAGGCTTTGGCCAGGTGGTGGATGTAACCGCGCGAATGCGGCACGATCTGGTGCAGGCGCGGGTGGCGATGCGGCGGTTCCGGGATCGGCCCCATGAACTCGATGCCGGCCGCGCAGAGCTCGCGGAAGGTCTCCGGCACCTCGTCGACCAGCAGGCGCCGGAGCACCGGGTTGTCCCTCGCCACGAGCGGGCCGGCGAACTTCTCCATGTCCTCGAAGTGGGCGTCCGGCGTGTCGTGGATGCCCATGGCCCGCTGGTGCGGGGTCGAGGTGGTGCAGATCGAGCCGACCGAGAGGCCAGTGGTGCCGCCGAGCGCCGGGTTCTTCTCGAGCAGCAGCACCCGGCGGCCGAGGCGGGCCGCGGCGAGCGTGGCCATCAGGCCAGCGCCGCCGCCACCGACGACGACGATGTCGAACGTCTCCTCCATCCCCGGGCTCCCCTCGCTCACATCCTCGGTCTTGACGACAGCTCTATCAAATGGCTTACTGATATGTAAGTAGGGAGCGATGAGCGGGCTCGCATGACCGGGGCGGCTCGAACGCACGATGGCGCGTCTTCCCGGAAGGCGCTATCGAGCGGGCGCAACCTGAGAACGGGGGAGGCCAGGCGTGCTGCTCGACGGCATGAAGATCGTGAGCTTTTGCCACTTCCTGCAAGGCCCCGCGGCCATGCAGTATCTGGGCGACATGGGGGCGGAGATCATCCGCATCGAGCCGCCCAAGGGCGCCTACGAGCGGGTTTGGGCGGGTGCCGGCAAGATCAGGGTGGGCGGGGTGAGCGCCTTCTATCTCTGCGCCAACCGCAATGCCCGCAGCCTCGCCCTGGACCTGAAGCGGCCCGAGGCGAAGGAGATCGTGCTGCGCATGCTCGAGAAGAGCCATGCGCTCGCCGAGAACTTTCGCCCCGGCACCCTGGACCGGCTCGGCCTCGGCTACGACGTGGTCAAGGCCCGGAAGCCTGACATCATCTACGCCTCGGCCTCGGGCTTCGGCGCCACCGGCCCCTTTGTCGACCGGCCGGGCCAGGACCTGCTCATCCAGGCCATGTCCGGCATCGCCTCGGCCAATGGCGGCGGCGGCCATCGGCCGACCGCAATCGGCGCGGCGGCCGTCGACCAGCATGGCGGTGCCCTCTTCGCGCTCGGCATCCTCGGCGCCTACGCCAAGTGGCTGCGCACCGGCGAGGGCACGCGCGTCGAGGCCAGCCTGCTCGGCGCCGGCATCGACATGCAGATGGAATCCATCACCCACTATTATGCCGCGGCCAAGGGCGACAAGGTCTTCGACCGGCACGAGAGCCTCGCCACCTGGTTCCACGAAGCGCCCTACGGCATCTACCGGATCGCCGATGGCTGGGTCGCCCTGTCGCTCAACCCGGTGGAGAAGCTGGGCCGCGCGCTCGGGGAGGAGGCCTTCGCGCCCTATGTCGGCCGGGACCAGTATGCCGACCGCGACGCCATCGCCGCCGCCGTCGCCGTGGCGGTCCGCGAGCGCAGCTTCGCCGACCTCGCCGCCGCCTTCGATGCCGAGGCCATGTGGTACGGCAGGGTCGACAATTTCGATGACCTCGCGGCCAACCCGCAGGTCCAGCACAACCAGGTCTTCCAGGACTGCGAGGTCAATGGCGAGACCATCCGCCTCGTCAACCATCCCAACCGCTACGACGGCGCGGCACCGGCCGCGCCCACCTTCGCGCTGGAGACGGGGGCGGACACCCGCGACGTGCTGGCCGAGGCCGGCTACGCCGAGGCGGAGATCGAGGAGCTCCTGAAGGACCAGATCGTTCACGCGCCACGCTAGGTGCTAAGAGAAGAGGCAAGCCAGTGTCGGATTTCTACGTCAAGGTCGGCGACGCGGTCGAGGTCGCGAAGACGATCGGCGAAAGCGACGTCTACGTCTATGCGGGCGTCACGGGGGATTTCTCGGTCAACCACATGAACGAGCAGTTCATGGAGAAGACCAGCTATGGCCACCGGATCGCTCATGGCGCCTTGCTCGTCGGCTTCATGTCGACCGCGTCGACCAAGATGATCGACCATGTTCAGGGCATCGGCGATGCGGAGACGCCGGTTTCGCTTGGCTACGACCGGGTCCGCTTCATCGGCCCCGTCTTCTTCGGCGACACCATCACCGTGCAGTACACGATCACCGCCATCGACCCCGAGCGCCGTCGCTCGACCAGCGACATCAAGGTGGTCAACCAGAAGGGCGAGACGGTGGCGGTCGCCCAGCACATCCTCAAATGGGTGCCCAACGACCGCAAGTGAGGACTGGAGCCGGAGGCAGCGCATGATCTTCGACCTGAGCGGCAAGCGGGTGCTCGTCATCGGCGGCTCCTACGGGATGGGCTTCGCCACCGCCCGTGCGGCGCTCGAGCTCGGCGCCACGGTGGCCATCGCGGCGCGTGGCCGGGAGAAGCTGGAGGAGGCGGCAGCCTCGCTCGAGCAGGTCGCCGGCGAGCCCGTGCCCTGGACGGCGCTCCGCATCGAGGACCGGCCGGCGGTCGCCGCGTTCATCGCGCGGCATGCCCCCTTCGATCACCTGGTGCTGCCGGGCTCTACCGTGAAGCCGATCCTCTACCAGGATCTCGACGACGCGAGCGCCAGGGAGGCGTTCGAGAGCAAGTTCTGGGGGCCGTTCTGGGCCTGCTTCGATGCGCGCCCGCATCTTCGCAGGGGCGGGAGCATCGTGCTCTACAGCGGCGTCGCCGCGGTCCGGCCGGTCAAGGGCTACCTGATGGGTGCCTGCATCAACGGGGCGATCAACGCCGCCACCCGCTCGCTGGCGCTCGACTTCGCCGCCCAGGGGGTGCGGGTCAACACCATCGCGCCTGGGCTGACGGACACGCCGCTCAACGATGTGCTGCACGCCCACGACAAGAAGGAGCGCTACGCGGCGCTCGGCAGCCGGCTGCCGGTCGGCCGCATCGGCACCGCCGACGAGGCCGCCCAGGCGGCGATCTATCTCATGTGCAACGGCTACGTGACGGCCGAGGTCCTCGGCGTCGACGGCGGCCAGCAGGTCATGGACTAGGAGCACGCATGGTCGAGTTCATCACGGCCGCCGAGGCCGCGGCCCTGGTCAGGCCCCGGGACTGCGTCCTGATCGGTGGCTCGGGTGGCGGCCATGCCGTGCCCGAGGCCTTCATCGAGGCGCTGGCCGCCCACTACAAGGAGAGCGGCAGCCCACGTGATCTCTCGCTGGTGAGCATCGTCTCGATCGGCGACTGGCAGGAGACCGGCTTCAACATCCTGGCCGAGCCCGGCCTCGCCCGGCGGGTGGTCAGTGGCGGCTTCAACAACTGCCCGCGCTTCGCCGCCATGGCGATCGCCGACGAGATCGAGGCCTACACCCTGCCGCAGGGCGCCCTCTCCCAGCTCTGCCGCGACATGGCGGCCGGCCGCCCCGGCCTCCTCTCCCGCACCGGGCTCCACACCTTCATCGATCCCCGCCACGGTGGCGGCCGGCAGAGCCCGCGCTCGACCGAGGACCTGGTCGAGCTCGTCACCGTCCGGGGCGAGGAGTACCTGCTCTTCCGCAGCTTTCCGGTCGATGTCGCGGTCATCCGCGGCACCACGGCCGACGAGCGCGGCAACATCTCGATGGAGGACGAGGCGTTCTTCGGCGAGAACTTCTCGATCGCCGGTGCTGCCCACCTGCATGGCGGCATCGTCATCGCCCAGGTCAAACAGGTGGCGGCCGCCGGCACCATCCCGGGCAAGCTGGTCAAGGTGCCGGGTGTCGTCGTCGACTACGTCATCGTCGAGCCCGAGCAGCGCCAGACCTACCTGACCCGCCAGAGCGCGGCCTATGCCGGCGATCTGCGCCTCGCCGACCGCAGCATGCAGCCGATCCCCTTCGACATCCGCAAGGTGATCGCGCGGCGCGGGGCCATGGAGCTCTTCCCCGGTGCCGTGGTCAATCTCGGCTTCGGCGTGTCCAACGGAATCTCGGCGGTAGCGGTCGAGGAGGGCTTCTACCGCGAGGTCACGCTCACCGTGGAGCAGGGCATCATCGGCGGCGTGCCGGCGGTCGGCAAGGATGCCGGGGCCGGGGTCAACTACGACATGATGGCCGACCAGCCCTACCAGTTCGACTTCTACGACGGCGGCGGGCTCGACATCGCCTATCTCTCCTTCGCCGAGGTGGATGCGGCGGGCAACGTCAATGTCAGCCGCTACGGCAAGTCGGTGAACGGCCCGGGCGGCTTCATCAACATCAGCCAGGGGGCGAGGAAGGTCGTCTTCTCCGGCACGCTGACCACGGGCGGGCTCGACATGGCGCCCGACGGCAAGGGCGGGCTCGAGCTTCGCCAGGACGGCCGCACCCAAAAATGGGTCCCCGAGGTCGGCCAGGTGACCTTCAATGGCGCCTATGCCCGCGAACGCGGCCAGGAGGTCATGTACATCACCGACCGCGCCGTATTTCGGCTCGGCGAGAAAGGGCTCCGGCTCGAGGAGGTGGCACCCGGCATCGACGTGCGCGCCGATGTGCTGGAGCGCATCGGCTTTCCGGTCGAGGTGCGGAGCGAGCCGCGCCGCATGGACGCAAGGCTCTTCCGCGAGGCCCCCATGGCCATGATCGATGATTTCCGCCGACGCCAGGGCGGGCGTCGACCCAGAGGAGAGCAAGCATGAGCGAACCCGTCCACTGCACGATCGAGGATGGCGTGGCCACCGTCACCCTTGCCAACCCGCCGCTCAACCTCGTCACCCTCGGCCTCACCGCCCGGCTGGATGCCCTGCTCGACGAGCTGGCGGCCGATTCAAAGGCGCGCGTTCTGGTCCTCACCGGCACGGGCGAGCGGGCCTTCTGCGCCGGCTCCGACATCTCGGAGTTCTCGGATCTGACCGAGCCCGGTGTGGTGCTCGAGAAGAAGCTGAACAAGGAGAATCAGGCCTACAGCAAGGTCGACGACTTCCCCAAGCCCACCATTGCCGCCGTCCGCGGCCTCGCCTTCGGCGGCGGGCTCGAGCTGGCGGTCTGCTGCGACATCATCGTCGTCGAGGAGAACGTCCGCCTGGCCCTCCCCGAGATCAAGCTCGGCGTCTTCCCGGGCAGCGGCGGCACGGTGCGCGTCACGCGCCGGATCGGCGAGGGGCGGGCCAAGGAGATGATGTTCACAGGCGAGCCCATCGACGCGCAGACGGCGCTCGCCTGGGGCCTCGTCAACCGCGTCGTGCCGAAGGGCGAGGCCCTGGCCGCCGCCCAGGCGCTCGCCCGACAGCTCGCCGAGCGGCCCAACCGGGCGCTCCAGGCCTGCAAGCGCGCCGTCGACATGTCCTTCGACATGAGCGAGGACGAAGCGATCCAGGAGACGCTGGCGCTCAGCGAGGAGGTCTTCACCACCGAAGACTGCAAGGAGGGCGTGCGCGCCTTCTTCGCCAAGGAAGCGCCTCGCTTCACCCACAAGTGAGGAGGCTGGACCGATGACCAGGCTCCTGGTGCTGCAGGGTGCGAACATGAACTGGCTGGGCCGTCGCCAGCCGGAGATCTACGGGCGGACGACCGCCGCCGAGCTCGACACGCTGCTCCGGGCGCATGCCGCCGAGCACGGCTACGAGATCGAGATCGTCTACAAGAACCACGAGGGCGACGCGATCGACGCGCTCTATGCCGCCGAGGCCGGCGATGTCGACGCCGTCGTCCTCAACCCGGGCGGCTTCTCTTACGCGGGCTACGCGCTCCGCGACTGCATCAAGGGCATCGAGCTGCCGGTGATCGAGATCCACCTCTCGAACCACTACGCCCGCAACATCCACTCGGTCACCGCCGAGGCGGCCAGGGGCGTCTTCATGGGGCTCGGCATCGGCACCTACATCGCCGGCCTCGAGGCGGCGCTCCGCCTCGCGCGCCGGGGCTGATCGAGGAGCCCGTGGCCGAGCTGCGCCTCGCCGATGGCGGGCACCTGCACTACGAGCTCGCCGGCAGCGGCTCGCCGCTCCTCCTGGTCCCCGGGCTCGGCGGCCTCGCCGAGTTCTGGAACCCCGTCCTGCCGGCGCTGGCCGAGCGCTTCACCGTCATCCTCCACGACCATCGGGGCTGCGGCCGGAGCAGCCAGGAACGGATCGACTTCTCGATTGGCCAGATGGCCGGCGACGTCCTGGCCCTGCTCGACCATCTGGGCCTGGAGAAGGCCCATCTCGTCGGCCACTCCACCGGCGGGGCCGTCGGCCAGACGATCGCCCTCGACCATCCCGGCCGCCTCGACCGGCTGGTGCTGAGCGGCACCTGGGCCGCCCCGGATGCCTATTTCGAGAGCCTCTTCGCCACGCGCAGCGCCATCCTGCGGGCGGGCGGCCCCGCCCTCTATCTGCAGAGCTCGGCCTTGATGCTGTATCCGCCCTGGTGGATCCGCGACCACCCGGCGCTTGTGACCATCACCGAAGAGGCGGCCCGGGCGCGCGTGCCCGATCCGGAGATCCTGCTCGCCCGGATCGCCGCCATCCTGCGCCACGACCGGTTGGCCGATCTCCACCGCGTCACCGCGCCGACGCTGGCCATTGGTGCCCGCGACGACATGGTGGCCCCGGCCCACCTCTCGGAGGCGCTCGGCCGGCTCGTCGGCGGTGCCGAGACCCTGATCCTGCCGGACGGCGGCCACTTCTTCCCGATCACCCGGGCGGACCGGTTCGTCCGCGCCGTCGCCGGATTCCTCGAGGGCTAGGAGCCGGCGGCCAGGACGGGCCGCTTCGCCGCTCCCCGGCCTGTGCCGTAGGCATGGTCGATGATGTGCAGATAGGCCGTGTAGAGGTGCTCTAGCCGGTCGAACGAGCCGCCGTCCTGGGTGATCGAGCCGGCGCTGTCGACGATCGCGATGAGCTGGATGGCGATGTCCCTGACCGGGGCCGAAGGGCTGAGCTCGCCGTTCTTCTGGGCCCGCACCACCGCGTCGTTGATATAGGTTTCGATCTCCAGGGTGAATTGCCGAAGCTTGGCCCGGGCCTCGTCGCTGAGCTGGTCGGTCTCGAGCCGCATCCGGGAGATCAGGCTCCAGGATCGGCCCGTGCGGCTGCCCGTGTTGAACTTCGTGTAGCGGCCGCGGTTGAACTCCATCGTCCGCAGCGCCTTCTCCTGATAGGTCAGGCCCGGATCCGACCAGACCTCGCCGAGGCCGGCGATTGCCGCCTGCACATATTCGTCGATCACCTCCTCGACGAGATTCTTCTTGGTGCCGAAGTGATAGTGGATGTTCGCACGGGTAATATCGAGCCGATCGGCGATGTCGCCGAAGCGCAGGCCGCGCACGCCATGGGTGATCAGAAGCTCGGTGGCCACCGCCTTGATCTGCTCGCGCATGTGCGTTCCAATCCGGCTCGCCGCCCGGGGAAGCAGGCTTGCGGGCCGCGCCCGGGGTCGCTATCTTACTAGTCAGTCAGCGACACTCTAGACCATTTGATGGTTTGTCGCACCTATCTTGTTCCGGCGCTGCCAGCCGGCGGAGGCTTCAAACTTCATGCGGTTGAAGGACAAGGTCTGCCTCGTGACCGGCGGCGGCTCGGGCATCGGCCGTGCCACCTGCGAGCTCTTCGCTCGCGAAGGGGCGCGGCTCGTCGTCGTCGACAGGGACGAGGCGAGCGCTGCGGCGACAGCCGAGGCTTGCGCCGGCCCGGGCGAGGCACCTCTGGTGCTCCGGGCCGACGTCGCGAAATCCGCCGATTCCAGGGGCATGATCGAGGCCACCGTGCAGCACTTCGGCCGCCTCGACGTGCTCGTCAACAATGCCGGCTATGGCATCCTCGGCACCGTCGTCGAGACCAGCGAGGACGAATGGAACGCGCTCATGGCGGTCAACGTCACCGGCGTCTTCCTCGCCTGCCACAACGCGATCCCCCTCATGGCCCGCCAGGGCGGCGGGGCCATCGTCAACGTCGCCTCCGTCGTCTCGAGCATCGGCATTCCCAACCGGGCCGCCTATTGCGCGTCCAAGGGTGCCGTCGCCTCCCTGACCCGGGCCATGGCCCTCGACCATGTGGCCGACGGGATCCGCGTCAACGCCGTCGCCCCGGGCACCATCCGGTCGGCCTATTTCGATGCGCTTCTGGCCAAGGCCGACGACCCGGAAGGGCTGCTCGCCCATCTGGAGGGGCGCCAGCCGTTCAAGCGCATGGGATCACCGGCCGAGATCGCGACCGGCATCCTCTATCTGGCCTCTGACGAATCCTCCTTCTGCACGGGCACCATCCTCACCATCGACGGCGGCATGACCGCCCAATGACAGCGAATCGGGGAGCCTTCCTTGTACGATCTCGATGAGCGCATCGCTCTCGTCACCGGTGCGGCCTCCGGCATCGGCCGCGCCATAGCGTTGCGGCTGGCGCAGGAAGGCTGCCATGTCGGCCTCGTGGATACCGCCGAGGCGGGATTGCGGGAGACTGCCCGGAGCATCGAGGCGCTCGGCCGCAAGACCTGCCTGGTCGTCGCCGACGTCACCGAGCGTCACAATGTCGATCGCGCCGTCGCCAGGCTGACCGAGACCCTCGGCACTGCCGACATCCTCGTCAACTCGGCCGGCATCCTGCGCGTCGGCGCCATGCTCGACCAGCCTTACGAGGACTTCGCCCGGCAGTTCCGGGTCAATGTCGACGGCACGTTCCACGTCTGCCAGGCCGTCGTCCCGGCGATGGTCGCCAAGGGCAGGGGGGCCGTGATCAACCTCTCCTCCTGGCTCGGCAAGAAGGGCATGAAGCTGTATGGTGGCTATGCTGCGTCGAAGTTCGCGGTGATCGGCATGACCCAAGCCCTGGCGCTCGAGGTCGCCGCCTTTGGGGTGCGGGTGAACGCGCTCTGCCCCGGGCTCATCGTCGAGACCGGGATGCGCGACCAGGCCGAGGCGCTGCACCGCTCGCTGGGCCTGCCGAGCGCCGAGGAGCGGGTCTCCACCATCCCGCGCGGCCGGCTCGGCAAGCCGGACGATATCGCCCGGGTCGCCGCCTTCCTGGCTTCCGACGAGGCCGACTTCATGACCGGCCAGGCGGTCAACGTGACGGGTGGATTCTGGCTCAATTGAGCTATCTCGAATCGAACAGCAGGGGAGCTTGCAGCCATGCGACAGTTCAAGGGCTACCGGCCGAAGGGCGTCATCCCGGCGACGCTCCTGGCCTTCGACGACGATTTCTCGATCAACGAGCAGGAATCGCGCCGGCACCTTGCCGAGGTGGCGGCGACGAAGGGCCTGAACGCGATCACGGTCAACGGCCATGCGTCCGAGGTGCATGCCTGCACCTTCGAGGAGCAGAAGCGCATCCTCGACATCTCGCTCGAGGAGGTCGGCGACCGGCTGCCGCTGATCAACGGCATCTATGCCGACGGCAGCCTCGAGGCCGCAAGGCTCGCCCGGATGGCCGAGGCCGCCGGGGCCGCAGCACTGCTCGTCTTCCCGCCGCAGAGCATGAGCATGGGCGGCCAGCTCCGCCCGGAAATGGCGCTCGCCCACTTCAAGACGATCGCCGCCGCCACCGACCTGCCGCTCATCGTGTTCCAGTACCCGCAGGCGACGGGCCTCGGCTACCCGTTCGAGACGCTGCTCCGCATGTGCGAGGAGGTGCCGTCCATCGTCGCCATCAAGGACTGGTCGAACGACGGCCTGCTGCACGAGCGGCACACCCGCACCCTGCAGTCCCTCGCCCGGCCGGTCACCGTGCTCACCACCCACAGCGGCTGGCTGATGGCGTCCCTGACTATGGGCTGCGGGGGGCTGCTCTCCGGTGCGGGCAGCGTCATCCCGGAGCTGCAGGTCGCCCTCTTCGAGGCGGTCCAGGCCAAGGATCTGGCGACGGCCCAAGCGATCAACGACCGGATCTACCCGATGGTGCAGGCCTTCTACGCGCCGCCCTTCCTCGACATGCACAACCGCATGAAGGAATGCCTCGTCATGCTCGGCCGGCTCGACAAGGCGGTGGTCCGGCCGCCGCTGATGAAGCTTGGCCAGGCGGAGCTCGACCGGCTGCGCCAGGCGCTGGACGCCGCCGGCCTCGGCCGGGCAGGGGCCTTCGCCGCGGCGGCCGAATAACCGAACGCAACGACGCGTCAGGCGGCCATCGCGGTCGCCTGACGCGCCAATCTCACCGGGTGGGACGCGATGCTCGATCTTTTGGACGGCGTGCGCGTCGTCAGCTTCAACCATTTCCTGCTCGGCCCGGTCGGCATGCAGATCCTGGGTGATCTCGGCGCCGACGTGATCGCCGTGGAGCCCATCGAGGGCGCCTTCCAACGCCGCTTCGCCGGGGCCGGCACCTGGGTCGACGGCCAGTCCTCCCTCTATCTCACCGGCAACCGCAACAAGCGCAACCTCGCCGTCGACCTCAAGTCCGAGGCGGGCCGCGCCGTGGTCCTGCGCCTCGCCGGGAAAGCCGACGTGGTCAGCGAGAACTTCCGCCCGGGGGTCATGGAGAAGCTCGGCCTCGGCTACGAGGCGCTGAAGGAGCAGAACCCGTCCCTCGTCTACGCCGCCGCTTCCGGCTTCGGCGCCAACGGGCCTTATGCCAAGCGGCCGGGCCAGGACATGCTGATCCAGGCCATGTCCGGGCTCGCGAAGATCACCGGCGAGGCCTCGACCGGGCCCCGGACGGTCGGCGTCTCGGCCGCCGACCACCATGGCGCTGCCCTCCTCGCCCTCGGCGTCGTCGCCGCCCTCTTCCGGCGCGGCCGCACCGGCAAGGGCTGCCGGGTCGACGTCAACCTCCTCTCGGCCGCCATCGACCTGCAGATGGAATCCTTCGTCTGCTACCTGAACGCCACGAGGAAGCACGACGTCACGGCACCGCACCGGGTCGGCGGCTGGTACTACACGGCCCCCTACGGCATCTATCCGGTCAAGGGCGACCACGTCGCCATCTCGCTCACCACCATGCAGGCGCTCGGAGCCGCCCTCGATTCGCCCGAGCTCGCCGCCATCCCCGAGGAGGAGGCGGCCGCGCGCGGCGACGAGATCGTGGCCGCCCTGAACCGCATCCTGCCGACGCGGACCTTCGCCGAGTGGCAGCCCCGTCTCGAGGAGCACGACATCTGGCACGCCAAGGTCAACGACTACGACGAGGTCCAGGAGGACCCGCAGGTCCGCCACAACGAGAGCTTCCTCACCGTCGAGGGTGCCACCGGTGCCCCCATCAAGGTGGTCAACCACGCCATTCGCTACGACGGTGCCGCCGCCTCGGTGACCCTGCCGCCGCAGCCCTTGGGCGCCCAGACCCGCGATATCCTGGCCGAGATTGGCTACGGTGCTACGGAGATCGAGGGGCTGATCGCGAGCGGCGCGGTCCGGGCTGCCGAGCGTCGTTGATCGCCGACCTCGACATCGATCTGGACGGCCGGCGCCTCGCCGCGCGCCGCATCGGCGACTGGGGCCGGGACGAGCCCGTGCTGGTCTTCCTCCACGAGGGCCTCGGCAGCATCTCGATGTGGCGCGACTTCCCCGAAGCGCTCGCCGCCCGGACCGGCCTGCCCGCCCTGATCTACGACCGCTTCGGCTACGGCCGGTCCAGCCCGGCCCCGACCCCCTGGCCACCGGATTTCCTCCGGAACGAGGCCACGGAGGTGCTGCCGGCACTCCTCGCCGAGACGGGCATCGGCCGCCCCCTGGTCGTCGGCCACAGCGACGGCGGCACGATAGCGCTCATGTTCGCCGCCGCCTTCCCGGATCGTCCGCTCGCCTGCATCACCCTTGCGGCCCACGTCGTCCTCGAGGCGCGGACCAAGGCCGGCTTGGGTGCCCTCGCCGAGCGCTGGCAGGACGATGCCGACTTCCGCCGCCGCCTTTCCCGCCATCACGACTCGGCCGATGCTCTGGTCCGGGCCTGGCTCGAGGTCTGGAACGGCCACCTGCCGACCGGCTGGAACATGCTGGACGACCTCGCCCGCATCACCTGCCCGGTCCTCGCCATCCAGGGCGAGCTCGACGAGCACGGCACGCTGGCCCAGGTCGACGAGATCACCAGCCGCGTCGCCGGCCCGGCCGAAGCCGCCATCCTGGCCGGATGCGGCCACGTCCCGCATCTGGAGCAGCTGGAAGAAGTGCTCGCCCACATCGCCGATTTTATCGCCGCTTTCGCGACAAGAAGGTCGAACGGGTAGGCAGTCGTTCGTATGACGTGGCAACAAGAGGAAGCTTGTCAGGCACCTTGCCTCGATTGATATGTATCCGATCGAAAGGGGAACGTGAGAAGCACATGCCGGAAACCAGCCGCGTTCTGAGCGTTCGAGCGAAATGGGACCCCGAAGCCGGGGTCTGGGTGGCGCTGAGCGACGATGTCCCGGGTCTTGTCGCCGAGGCCGCAAGCCTCGACGAACTCTTCAGCGAGCTTCAGGAACTGATCCCGTCACTTCTGGAGCTGAACGGGGTCAAGGACGGCAAGTCGGCGCCCTTCCAGCTTGTCGCAGCCAGCAGCCGAGCGGGAATGGCAGCCGCATAGTGGCCCACTACGGCAGTGAGGTCCGCGAGATCCTGAAGAAGAATGGTTGTTACCTGCACAGGCAGGGCAAGGGCTCGCATGAAATCTGGTGCAATCCTGCATCGAGCAAGTATTTCGCGGTGCCCACCAAAATCCTGTCGCGGCACACGGCCAACGAGATTTTGAAGCAGGCCGGCTTGCAGAAGGCATTTTAGCTTGCCCGCCACCGTTGCGGGCAGCCAGGGAACGTCAGGAATGAACAACAGAAAAATCCTCGTCACCGGCTCGGGCAGCGGTATCGGGGCGGCCATCGCCCGCCGGCTGGCCGGCGAGGGCGCCCGCATCATGCTCCATGCGCGGGAGAACCGGGCGGGCTGCGAGGCCGTCGCCAGGGAGCTGCGCGAGCGGGGGGCGGAGGTCGCGATCCAGCTCGGCGACCTGCAGGACCCGGCGACCCCGGAAGCGCTCGTCGACGCCACGGTGGAGCGCTTCGGCGGGCTCGACGTGCTCGTGGCCAATGCGGGGTTTCCGGTGCTCGAGCAGCTCGGCGAGCTGACCCGGGCCGATCTCGACCGCTGCTATGCCGTCATCCAGGCGGGCCTCTTCCAGATGGCGACCCGCGCCATGCCAGAGCTGCAGCGCTCGGCCGCCGGGCGGATCGTCGCGATCTCCACCGGCAACGCCCACGTCTTTCGCCCCAACTACCCGATCTATCCGGCCTCCGCCGCGGCCAAGGCGGCGGCCGAGGTGCTGGTCCGCTGCCTCGCCGTCCAGCTCGCACCCTTCGGCGTCACCGCCAACGGCGTCGTCCCGGGGCTGATCGGCAAGGATGATGGCGTGCTCGGCCACCATGCAGCGGAGGAGGTGCCGGCTTTCCTCGAGCACATCCCGATGGGCCGCATCGGCCGGCCCGACGAGGTGGCTGCCATGGTGGGCTTCCTCTGCTCGCCGGATGCCGGCTACGTCACCGGCCAGATCATCCACGTCAATGGCGGTCTGATCTGAGGTCGGACGAAACGACTTTATTTCCGTGCGACCCTGTGGCAAGCTGACCTCCAAGTAAGTAAGTGGTTGGCAACACAGGCCAACACCATCCGGGAGGGCAAGCGGCAATGAGCTTTCACACGCGGATCATGGGGGCGGCGCTGGCAGGCGCCACGCTGGCTTTCGCCACGGCTGCCTCGGCCGAGACCCTGCGGCTCGGGCACGACCAGCCGGAAGCGCACGGCTACCAGGAGGTCGGCGTCTATCTCGACAAGCGCCTCAAGGAGGAGCTCGGCGACGACTGGGCCGTGACCATCTTTCCTGGCGCCCAGCTCGGCAACGAGATGGCGATGCTCGACAGCGTCATCGCCGGCAATCTCGACATGTCGATCGCGGCCTCCGCCAACGCCTCGACCTTCATTCCCGAGCTCGGCCTCTTCAGCGTCAGCTACGTGTTCGACGATGTCGACCACTTCCGCCGGGTGCTCAACGACGCCGAGTTCAACGCGATGATCGACGAGATCATCGCGTCCAAGGAGCTCGGCATCAAGCGGCTCGGCACCTTCACCGCCGGCGTGCGCAACGTCTACAACCGCGAGAAGCCGATCACCTCGCTCGACGACCTCGCCAGCATGAAGATGCGGGTCATGGCCTCGCCGGTGGAATCCAAGGTCTGGGGCGAGCTCGGCACCCTGCCGGTCGCGATCCCCTTCGGCGACGTCTACACCGGCATGCAGACCGGCCTCGTCCAGGCCGCCGAGAACGCGGCTGCGGTCTACGCCTCGAACAAGCACTACGAGGTCGCACCGTACTATTCGCTGACCGGCCACCAGTGGCTGATGGCCAATCTCTACATCAACCAGGAGATCTTCGACGGCCTTCCGCCGGAGGCGCAGGCGGCGCTGGTCGAGGTCGGCGCCGAGCTGACCGACCACATCATCGACTACGTGGTCGCGAGCGATGCCGCCTTCGTCGAGAAGATGCAGGCCGAGTACGGCGTGCAGGTGAACGAGGTGGACACGACCCCCTTCGTCGAGCGCCTCGCCGCCACCCAGGACGCGGTGGCGGCCGAGCTCGGCGTCGAGAACGTGCTCGACCGCATCCGCGCGCTGAAGTAGCCCAAATGCTCGGGGCGGCCTCCAGCCCGGAGGTCGCCCCCAAGGAGGACACGATGCAGAATCCGACGATGAGGGGCGTGCTCGGGGCCGCGGCCACGGCGACCGCCATGGCGCTGGTCATGGGCTGGTCCTTCGATGCCCAGGCGCAGAAGGTGCTGCGGCTCGGCCACGATCAGGTCACCGCCCACACCTACCAGCACACCTCGGAGTTCTTCGCCGAGCGGGTGAAGGAGCTCAGCAACGGCGAGCTCGAGGTGCAGATCTTCCCGGGCGCCACGCTCGGCACCGAGACGTCGATGCTGCAGGAGGTCATCTCCGGCAATCTCGACATGTCGCTCTCGACCACGGCCAACGCCTCGAGCTTCGTGCCGGCCTTCGGCATGCTCAGCGTCAGCTACCTCTTCAGCGACGGCGAGCATTTCAAGCGCGCGCTCCTCGATCCCGAGTTCAACGCCGCCCTGGACGCGCTGATCGAGGCCCAGGACCCCGGCTTCATCCGGGTCGCCAGCATCACGCCGGGCGCGCGCAGCGTCTACAACATCTTCGGCCCGGTCGAGGCGCTCGACGACATCGAGGGCAAGAAGATGCGGGTCATGGCCTCGCCGGTCGAATCCAAGGTCTGGGGCCAGCTGGGCACCCTGCCGGTCGCCATTCCCTTCGGCGATGTCTACACCGGCATGCAGACGGGCCTCGTCGAGGCGGCGGAGAACTCGCCCGGCTCCTACGTGCTGAACAAGCACTACGAGGTCGCCCCCTACTTCTCGCTGACCGAGCACCAGTGGCCCGTCTCCCTGATCTTCATGGGCGAGACGACCTGGGAGGGGCTGAGCGAGGCCGAGCGCGAGGTCATCCTCGAGGCCGGCCGCGACACGGCGGCGTTCGGCGTCGACAACGCCACCTCGGGCGACAACGCGCTGCTCGACGAGATGGCGAGCAAGTACGGCGTCAAGGTCAACCGCCTGGACACGGCACCCTTCGTCGAGCAGCTCGCCGCCCTGCAGGACGAGACGGCTGCCGAGCTCGGCACCGAGGAGCTCCTGGCACGCATCCGCGAGCTGCGCTGAATGACCGATAGCGACCGCCGGCCGGGGCGCCGATCCGTGTCCCGGCCGGCCGCATGAGCGGCCCACCCGAGCCGACGACCTGGCCCGTCTACGCGCGGCTCTGCCGGCTGAACGCGCAGCTCGAGCAGGTGCTGTCGCTCGCCGCCGGCGCTTGCCTCGCCCTCTTCACCGTGGTCGTCGCGATCGACGTGATCTACCGCCAGGTGCTGGCCCAGCCGATGATGTGGCCGTCGGAATGGTCGGTCATGGCCTTCGTCTGGTCGGTGATGCTGGGGGCCGCCGTCTCCGCCAGCCGGCAGTCGCACTTCGTCGTCGTGCTGGTCGCCGACCGGGGACGGGCCGGCGACCATGTGCTGCGCACCTTCGTGGCGCTCGCCGCCGTGCTCTTCTCGCTCGTGCTCGTCTATTTCGGCTGGCGCATGATGATGACCGGGACGCGCCGCTTCACCCCGATGATGGGGTATCCCATGACCTACGTGTTCGCCGCCTTCCCGGTGGCCGGCATCGCCTTCCTGCTCTTCTCCGTCGAGCAGCTCATCGCCGCCGTGCGCCGCTACCCCCCCCGCCACGCGCCGCACACCGAGATCGGCAGCGAATGAACCCGATCACCCTCCTCTTCGTCAGCTTCTTCGTGATGATCGCGCTGCGCGTGCCCGTCGCCTACGCGCTCGCCCTGGCGTCGCTGCTGATCATCGTCCAGGAGGGGCTGCGCGCCGACCTCGTCGTGCAGCAGATGTTCCAGGGCCTGAATTCGTTCACGCTCCTCGCCGTGCCCTTCTTCCTGCTCGCCGGCCAGCTCCTCAACAGCGGCCTCATCACCGACCGGCTGATGCGTCTCGCCGAGGTGATGGTGGGCTGGATCAGGGGCGGCCTCGCGCACATCAACGTCGTGGTCTCGATGATCTTCGCCGGCATGTCGGGCTCGTCCACCGCCGACACCGCCGGCGTCGGGTCGGTCATCATCCCGGCCATGTACAAGCGCGGCTACGATCGCCGCTTCACCGTGGCCATCACCGCCGCGTCGTCGACCATGGGCTCGATCATCCCGCCCAGCATCATGATGGTGGTCTATGGCGCGCAGGGCGGCGTCTCGATCGGCGGGCTCTTCCTCGCCGGCGCCATCCCGGGCATGCTGATCGGCCTCGGCATGATGATCTACAGCTACGTCTACGCCATCCGCCGTGGCCTGCCGGCCGAGGCCAGGCCGACGGTCCGCGAGTTCGCCATCGCCTGGAAGGAGGGCCTGCTGCCGCTCCTAGTCCCGGTGATCATTATCGGCGGCGTCCTCACCGGCAAGTTCACGGCGACCGAATCCGGCATGGTCGCCACCGTCTACGTGCTCTTCTTGATGTTCGTCTTCTATCGCTCGGCCCGGATGCGGGAGCTGCCGAAGATCCTCGCCGAGGCCGCCGTGCTCTACTCGCAGCCGCTCCTCGCCGTCGCCGCCGCCAGCGTCTTCGGCTGGCTGCTCGCCTACTTCCAGGCGCCGCAGATGATCATCGGCCTCGCCGGCGACATGACCGGCAGCATCCCCCTGACGCTCCTCTCGATCATGGTGGTTTTCATCATCGTCGGCACCTTCATGGACGCGATTCCCGCGATCATCATCTTCATGCCGATCGTCACCAAGCTGCTCGAGACCAGCGGCGCCAACGCGATCCATGGCGGCATCATCGTCGTCATGACCCTGGCCTTGGGCCTGATCACCCCGCCCTACGGCCTCTGCCTGCTCCTGGCATCCGCCATCGGCCGGGTGCCGGTGGTCAAGGTGCTGCCGCACATCATGGCCTTCTACGCCATCATCATCGGCATCATCATCACCATCATCTTTGTTCCGGAGATCGCCCTCTTCCTGCCGCGCCTGGTCATGCCGCAATTCGTTGGCAGCTGAGCGGCGCCTCAGCCGGTTTCGCGCGGCACCCAGGCGAGGATGTGCTCGGCCACCAGCACGGTCTCGCCTTTCTGGTTGGTCATCTCGACCCGACTCCTGGAGCGCAGGCGCTCCTGCTCGACCGCGGCCACCCGATAGGAAACGGTGATCGTGTCGCCGATGAAAACGGGCTTGAGGAAGCGCACCTTGTCGTAGCCCGCCGAGACCGGCGTGAAGGGCGAATTCGCCGTCGTGTAGCGCGAGCTCATCATCGACGCCGTGTTCGAGGAGAGTGCCAGCACGAGGATGCCGTGCGCGATCCTCCGGCCGAAGACCGTCGTCTTCATGTACTCCTCGTTGACATGCACCTTGTCGAAATCCCCGCTGATGCCTGAGAACAGATAGAAATCGGTCTCGCCCAGGGTCTTCGAAAAACGCACCTCGGCGCCGATCTCGGCCGGAATGACGGTCATGGCGTGATCTCCTCGTGGCTTTCTGGTCGAAGGGCGGCCGCGAAGGCCGACGTGATGGCGGGCTTCGTCTTGCCGGCGCGCCCCGCGTCGCCGATGACGTCGATCCGGGGGCCGGCGCCGATGGCGGCCCGGATGGCGGCGCCACTCGGCTGCCGGGCCCGATGATAGAGCCAGTCGCGCAGCCCCGGGGCAGCGAAGAGGCGGCGGGCGAGGGCGGTTCGGCCGAAGCCCCGCTCCAGGAGGAAGCCCACGAGCGGCCCGAGCCCGAAGCGGTAATGTGCCCCGCTCGCGATCACCACCCGGTCGAAGCCACGCAGCCGTTCCGGCACCGCCAGCACATCCACCCCCAGCTCGAGCCGCACGCCTTGTCGCCTGAGCGCCGCCTCGAGCCCGGCGACATAAGCCCCGATCGGCCCCTTCGCCGCCTCGACGTCCTGGAAGGTCGGCGCCAATGCCGCCTGCAGCAAGGCCCCGCCGCACTCGGCATCACGCTCGAAGACCGTCACCTCGTTGGCGCCCGCCACCAGCCCGGCAAAGCTGAGGCCGGCCGGCCCGGCACCGACGACGGCGATCCGCTCGCCGCGGATCGGCGAGACCTCGGGCAGCTCCGCCTCGCGCCCTGCGCGCGCATTGACCAAGCAGCCGAGCGCTGCGCCGCCGCGCATCTCGTTGACGCAGGTGTTGCAGGCGATGCAGCGCCTGACAGGCTCGCCCTGCTCCGCCTTCGCCACCCAGTCCGGATCGGCCAGGAGCGGGCGGCCGAGGGCGACGAAGTCGCAGGCGCCGTCCTCGACCGCGGCGATGGCCACCGCCGGATCGCCGAGCCGGCCGACGGCGATCACCGGCACATCCACCTCCCGCCTGATCGCCCTGGCAAAATCCAGGAAGGGTGCGTCGGGCTCGGCCATGGGCGGTGTCATGCGCATCGCCGAGGGCTTCGAGCGGTAGTGCCCGGCCGTCACATGGATGGCGTCCGCCCCGGCCTCGGCCGCCCAGAGCGCGATTTGGCGCCCCTCCTCGAAGGTCAGCCCGCCCTCGAAGAAATCGTCGACGGTGAGCCGGTAGATCATCGGAAAATCCGGCAGCTCCGCCTTGATCCGCCGGAGGATGTCGAGCCCGAACCGGGCGCGGTTCTCGAGGCTGCCGCCATAGCGATCCTGGCGCAGGTTCTCGGCCGGGGTGTGGAACTGCGAGATCAGGTAGCCGTGGGCGGCATGGATCTCGACCATGTCGAAGCCGGCGGCCTCGGCGCGCACGGCGGCCGCCACATAGGCCCGTGTCGTCTGCTCGATCCGCTCCGCCGTCATCGCCTCGGGCACGATCGTGGCAAAGGTGATCTCGAAGACGTCGTGCGGCACGGCGGAGGGGGCTATCGGCACCTCGCCGCAGATGTCATCTCGCGTGTGGCCCCCGCCATGGCCGAGCTGGATGGTGGTCCTGGCCCCGGCCTCGCGCAGCGCCGTCGTCAGCCGCCTGAGCCCCGGCAGGAACCGGTCGTCATAAATCCCGAGCTCGCGCCTTCGATGCCGGCCCGCGGGCTCCGGTGCCGCCATCTCGACGGTGACGAGGCCGACCCCGCCCGTCGCCCGGGCGAGATAATAGGCGAGCGTCGCCTCCGTCACCCCGCCGGCCTCGTCGGCGAGGCGCGTCGTCATCGACGGCAGCACGATCCGGTTTTTGATCTCCACCCGGCCAATCGAGGCCGGGGTGAACAACTGCTTCATGATCGGGTCACGATGCGGCGAGCGCCGGTGCCGGGTGGCCCGCCTGGCGCCCGGCCGTGCCGGACGGCACCACCTTGCCGGTCTCGACGTCGATCAGGTGGGCGCGCGCCATGTCGACGGTGAGCGGCACGCGATCGCCTTGGTCGCGCCTGAGATAGGGATCGCAGGTGGCGGCAACCTCGACGCCGGCCACCTGGAAGAAGGCGAGGCCCTCGTTGCCCATGGGCTCGACCACGTCGATCGCGGCCTCGAACGTCGCGGCGTCCGGTCCTTCGAAGCGGCCGACATGCAGCGTCTCCGGCCGTACGCCGAGCTCCATCGGCCGATCCCGCCATGCAGCATAGGCGGCATCGCGCGCCGCCGGCAGGGGCAGCAGGATGCCGCCCTCGATGGCGAAGGCGAGGCCATTGCCCTCCGCCACCACCCGGCCCGGCAGGAAGTTCATCTGCGGTGCCCCGATGAAGCCGGCGACGAAGCGGTCGACCGGCTGCTCGTAGACCTCCATGGGGGCACCCACCTGCACGATCTGCCCGCCCCTCATGATGACGATGCGATCGGCCAGGGTCATCGCCTCGATCTGGTCGTGGGTGACGTAGATGACCGTCGTCTCGAGCCGCTTGTGCAGGCGCTTGATCTCGACCCGCATCTGTGCCCGGAGGCTGGCATCGAGATTGGAGAGCGGCTCGTCGAAGAGGAACGCCTTGGGCTGGCGGACGATGGCCCGGCCCATGGCGACGCGCTGGCGCTGGCCGCCGGAGAGCTCACGAGGCTTGCGGCGCAGGAGCTCCGTGATGTTCAGCAGGGCCGCCGCGTCCTGCACCCGACGGCGGATCTCGTCGCGGCCCATGCCCTTGAGGCGCAGGCCGAACGACATGTTGTCGAAGACCGTCATGTGCGGGTAGAGCGCGTAGGACTGGAAGACCATGGCGATGTCACGGTTCTTCGGCGTCAGGTTGTTGACCACGTACTGGTCGAACTTGATCTTGCCGCCCGACACCGGCTCGAGCCCGGCGACCATGCGCAGCGTCGTCGACTTGCCGCAGCCCGAGGGTCCGACGAGCACGACGAACTCGCCATCGGCGATCGCGAGATCGATGCCGGCGACGGCAACCACGTCGCCGAAACGCTTCTCGACCTTCTCCAGCCTGATCGTCGCCATCTGTCTCCCCGAAGTTGCCGGCTTTGGCCGCGGCGGCCTTCAACCCTTCACACCGCCGGCGCCCCAGCCGGCGATCAGATAGCGCTGCACCAGGACGAAGAAGATCAGCGCCGGCAGGGTGATGACCACGCCCGCCGCCATCATCATGCCCCAGTCGGTGACCGTCGAGACATAGATGTCGTTGATGCCGACCGGCAGCGTCTTCAGGTTGTCGGAGCTGATCAGCACGCGGGCGAAAAGATAGTCGTTCCAGGCGACGATGAAGGTGAAGATCGTCACCGCGATCACCCCGGGCAGGGCGAGCGGCACGATCACCCGGACCACCGCCTGCGGCCGCGAGGCGCCGTCGGTCATCGCCGCCTCCTCGAGGTCGAGCGGGATCGACTGGAAGAAGGAGCGGAGCAGCCACATCGAGAACGGCAGCGAGAAGGTGGCGTAGGACAGCACGAGGCCGAAGAGCGAGTTCACGAGGCCGAGCTGCCGCATCAGGATGTAGAACGGCACCACGATCATGATCGGCGCGAACATGTAGGTGAAGAGCATGGTGGTCGAGATCAGCTCGCGACCGCGGAAGCGAAAGCGCGTGATGCCGTAGGCGGCGAGCGTGCCGACCGCCACGGTCAGCAGCGTGGCGAGGCCGGCGACGATGATGCTGTTGCGGAAATAGGTGGCGAAGATGGTGCTGGTGAAAAGCCGGCGATAGGCGTCGATGGTCAGCTCGCTCGGGATGAAGGTCGGCACCGCCGTCAGGATCTCGCGGTCCGGCTTGATCGAGGTCAGGACCATCCAGGCAAGGGGAAAGGCGCAGATCACCAGCAGGAGGGCGGCGAGCCCGTAGACCCAGAGGCGAAAGAGGGCGGCGCGCGGGTTCATGGCCGGCTCATGGTTCGTTGGCCCGCTTGAACAGGCGGAAATAGAGCAGCGCGAAGGCCACGAGGATGAGGAAGATCACGACCGAGAGGGCGGCGCCCATGCCGACCTGCAGCTCCTGGAAGGTCTTGACGTAGGTGTAGATGGGCAGCGTGCGGGTGAAGTAGCCGACGCCGGTGCCGCTGGCGAAGAGCCAGATGATGTCGAACTTGGTGAACATGAAGAGAAAGCGCAGCAGCACCAGGACGAAGAGCACGCTGCGGATCTGCGGCAGGGTGATGTGCCAGAAGCGGCGGAGCGGCCCGGCCCCGTCCACCTTCGCCGCACCGTAGAGCTCGGGGTCGATGGTCTGCAGGCGGGCCAGCGTGCCGATCACGATGAACGGGAAGTAGGTCCAGGTGCTGATCAGGATGAGGGAGAGCATGATGCTCTCGGGGCCCAGCATCAGCCCCGGCTCCAGCCCGACGAGGCGAAGCGCGTAGGGCAGGACCCCGTAATTGTCGTTGAGGATCCAGCGCATCAGGATCACCACGACGATCGTCGGCACCATGTAGGGAAAAAGGGCGCAGCCGCGGACGAAGCCGCGGCCGATGAAGGTCTGGTTGAGCAGGAGGGCGGCGCCCACGCCGAAGACGAGCTGCAGGGCGACCGTGCCGAAGGCGTAGACGGTGCCGAGCCAGAGGCCGCGCCAGAAGCCGTCGAAATCGGTGAGGAAGTAGCGGAAATTGTCGAGGCCGACGAAGGTCTCGATTGGCAGGTAGGCGTGCTTTGAGTGCACGCTGAGCCAGAAGGAGTAGATAACCGGGTAGAGGATCAGCCCGAGGACGAGCAGCATGGCCGGGGCGACCAGCACATAGCCCCACCAGTGCTCCGGGATGCGGCGGCCGCGAAGCCAGACCTCCGCTTC
>JACKIN010000019.1 GCA_020638495.1 Geminicoccaceae bacterium
GACAAAAATCATTGATCGGAAGGCACTGCTGCGTTAGAGTGCCTGGACGATAATCGTGGACGGAGAAGGCTCCTCGCTTCGACCGGGGCGACCCGCACGCAGCCGGCTTGAGACAGGTAAGCACGGTCGCCTCGTATAGGCCGATCGGCCGATAGGCGCGATGTCGACCGTTGCCTGACGAAGCCTACGGTCAGCGCCGCTGCACGCGAGTGCTTCCACGGTGATCGTGGACGAGGAAGGCCTCTGGTCTGGATGAGGGGCGATCCGCACGGAGCCTGCATGAGGCAGGTGAGCACGGCCGCCTCGAGTAGGCCGACCGGCCGATAGGCTCCAGGTTGGTCGCAGCCAGACGAAGCATACCGTCAGCGTGGAAGCGCTCGTCAGACCCAGGGACAGTTCGAGTTCCGGTCGCCGAACGTCCGGCCTTCGGCAAAGCGGGCGAGGCCGAAGGGGATGAGCTCCGGCACGGTTTCGCCGCCGACCAGGTGCCTGGCGAGGAGCTTGCCGACGCCGATCATCTTGTAGCCGTGATTGCTGTCGGCGACCATGTAGGCATTGTCCGCCACCCAGTCGAAGATCGGCACGTTGTCCGGGGTGAAGGCGCCGATGCCGCCGTTCGGCCGCTCCCTGAAGCGCTGCCGGCAGCCCTTGAAGCGCTCCATGAGGTAGGCGAGCGTGGCGCAGTAGTAGTCGGCGAACCAGTCGTCCGCCTGGTAGAGCGGGTTGGCGTGGCCATAGGGGTCGAGCACCGCCTCGGGGCCGATCTTGATCGGGATGGTGCCGCCCTGGATGCCGGGTGCGCCGATCCGCTCGGCGGCGTAGCGCAGATAGGTGTAGAAGTGCAGGTCGGGGAACCGGTGCCCGGCCTCGGTCACCACGGGCGTATTCATCAGCTCGACATGCAGGACCGGCGGGTCGCGGTCGTCGGCCGTCCGATAGAGCGTGCCGTCGAGCAGGACCTCGCCCTCGAGCAGCCGCCAGAAGGTCCACATGTCCTGCGCCTCGGCCGTGCCGCCGTCGGGATAGCGGAGATCGAGGGTGGCCGGCTTGCCCAGCCACTGCCAGTGCTTCTGCACCCACGCCCCGGCGCAGATGACCACGCAGTCGGCCCGGATCGTCCCCCGGTCGGTGACCACCCCCTCGACCCGGCCATTCGTCATGTCGTAGCCATGGACCGTCACCCCGTAGTGTAGCTGCACCCCTGCGGTGGTGCACTTCTCGACCAGCCCCCGGACGGCCAGATGCGTGCCGGCATAGCCCGAGGGCTTCTCGTGCAGGACGCAATCGGCCTTCTCGGTGTTGAAGTCGGGCCAAAGCCGCTTCAGGAACGCCTTGCCCTCGGCCCCCACATAGAGGTCGGAGGCGTAGCCGACGGCATTCTGGCTCTTGTGGATGGCCTCGTAGTCGGCCGTCTGGTTGGCCTCGCCGACCGAGACGTAGCCCACCTGCTGGAAGCCGAGATTGACCGGGTCCGACTGCCAGACATCGACCGAATGCCGCAGGATCGCGTGCAAGGGGCCGGTCATGTAGAGGTTGCGGACACAGCCGCAGGCGACCCCGGTGGCCCCCGCACCGGGCCCCGTCTTGTCGATCAGCAGCACGCCGGAGCCCTTGCCGCGGCCGCTCCGTTCGAGCTCCTCGGCCAGGTGCCAGGCCGTCGAGAGGCCGTGCATGCCGGCGCCGATCACCAGATAGCGCACGCTTTTTGGAAGCTCTTCCATCGGTATGCGGTCCTTTCGGGCTGTAGGGAGGTCAGGCGGCCAGCACGCCGCCCTCGCGCTTGCGTCGCTCGACGAAGTCGTCGAGTGCCGACTTGCGGGCTGAGTCGAGCGGCGGCTGCTCGTACGTGTCGAGGAGAGCCAGGGCGCGGTCGTGGGCGTGTCGTGCCGCGTCGGGCGAGCCGGCCTCCTGCCAGGATTGGAAGTTGCGCCAGTCCGAGATCATCGGCGCGTGGAAGGCGGTCTCGAAGCGGGCGAGGGTGTGGGCGGCGCCGAAATAGTGGCCGCCGGGGCCGACCTCGCGCATCGCATCCAGGCCGAGCGCGTCGCTGTCCACCACCACCGGCTCCATGCAGGCACGGATCATCTGGATCAGGTCGGCATCGAGCATCGTCTTCTCCAGGCTGCAGACCAGCCCGCCCTCGAGCCAGCCGGCCGCATGCTTGATGAAGTTGGCCCCGCCGGCGACGCAGGCCCAAAGGCTGAACATCGATTCGTAGGCCGCCTGGGCATCCACCGAGTTGGCCGCGTTGACGTTGGAGCTGCGATAGGGCAGGCGCCAGCGGCGGGCGAGCTGGCCGCTGATCACCGTCGAGCGGAAGTACTCGGGCGTGCCGAAGGCCGGCGCACCCGACTTCATGTCGACATTCGAGGTGAAGCCGCCATAGGCGCAGGGCGCTCCGGCCCGGATCATCTGGTAGAAGGCGATGCCGGCGAGCGCTTCCGCGTGCTGCTGGGCGATCGCACCCACCACGGTCGCCGGCGCCATGGCGCCCGAGAGGGTGAAGGGGGTGATGACGCAGCACTGCAGCCGTGCGGCGAGCTCCAGCATGCCCTCGATCATCGGCCCGTCGAGGCGGAGCGGCGAGCTCGTGTTGATGATCGAGGTCAGCCGCGGCGCTTCCTCGAGCGTCTGGTCGTCGATGCCGTGGCCGAGCTTGACCAGCTCGATCGCATCCAGGATGCGCCTGCGGCCGAGCGAATAGGCGTGGATGGGCTTGGTGCCGAGCTCGATGAAGGCGCGCTGGCAATCGAGATGCCGCGTCGCCGCCGGCAGGTCGACCGGCTCGACCGGGTAGCCGCCGAAGACGTGGACCGCGTTGAGCACCTCGCCGAGGCGCACGAAGCGGCAGAAATCGTCGAAGCTGCCGGGCCTTCGGCCGTGTTCGAGATCCGAGCAGTTCGGTGCGGACGCCACCAGCGAGAAGACCATCTCGTTGCCGCCGAAGCCGACATCGCGGGCCGGATCACGGCCCTTGACGAGATAGTGCTGCGGCGCCTTGCCGACCCATTCCCTGATCACCTCGCGGCCGAAATGCACTCGCTGGCTGCCGGGCTCGACATCGGCGCCGCCGGCCCGCAACACCGGCATCGCCTCGGGCGACAGGAAGTCGAGGCCGATCTCCTCGAGAATGGTGAAGGCCGCGTCGTCGATGGCGTCGAGCTGCTCCGGGCGCAGGAGCTCGAGCGGCGGGAACGGGTTCGTGACCCGCGCCCAGGGCAGTTGCCCCGGCGGACCTCCCGACTCGCGACGCTCCCGGCCTCGACGATTGCGCAACGTCCCGCCCTCCCGACCTGCACTATGGTTAAGCGCCTGTCACCGGCCGGCAAAGCCCTGCGGGCGACGTCGGGAACGGAAATGCGACATGCTCGCGCCCTCTTGGTCAGCGCGATCTTTCGGTGTCGCCCTGGTGGAACGGGTTGTCGCCGTGCCGCAGCGCCATCCGGACGGTGACGCCGCCGAGACCGAAGGCCTCGATGAAGCTCGCCTCGAGATAGCGCCGATAGGCGCCCGGCAGCTCGCTGTCGGGCTTGTTGGCGAAGAGGGCGATGGTCGGTGGTCGTGTGCTCACCTGCGTCGCGTAGCGGATCTTGATCCGCCGGTTCTGTGCCATCGGCGGCGGATGCCTGACGAGCGCCTCCGCCAGCCAGCGGTTCAGCCGACCGGTCGGTATCCGCGTCGACCAGCGGTCATGCGTCTCGATCACCGTCCGCATCAGGCTGTCCACACCACGCCCGGTCCGGGCGGAAAGCGTGGCCAGCGGTGCCTGTTTCACCTGCGACAGCTTCAGCGCCAGGCGTTGCCGGATCTCCCTGGCCGCCTCCTCGGGCGACGGCACGAGATCCCACTTGTTCGCCGCGACCACCAGTGCCCGGCCCTCGTCGAGCACGCGGTTGGCGAGCACCAGCTCCTGCTTCTCGAGCGGCTGGGTTGCATCGACCAACAGGACGGCCACCCGGCAGCCGCGAATGGCCTTGAGGCTGGCCGAGGCGGTGAGCCGCTCGAGATTCTCGCTGATCCGGGCCTTGCGCCTGAGACCGGCCGTGTCGACCAGCCGGATGTGACGGCCCCGCCACTGCCAGTCGATCATGACCGCATCGCGGGTCAGGCCCGGCTCCGGCCCCGTCAGCTGGCGCTCGTCGCCGAGCAGGCGATTGACGAGCGAGGACTTGCCGACATTCGGCCTGCCGATGATGGCGAGGCTGATCGGGCCATTGTCGATGGCGTCGTCCGCCACGGCCTCCTCGACCGCTGCATCCCCTGCTTCGATTGGCGGGATCTCGGTACCCGGCAGAAGAGCGCGGATGGCTTCCGCCAGCAGGTCGAGGCCGATGCCGTGCTCGGCCGAGATGAGCACCGGCTCGCCGAGACCGAGGCTCCAGGCGCCAAACGCCTCCGCCTCGCCGGCCCTGGCCTCGCATTTGTTGGCGACGACGATCACTGGCTTTTGCTGCCGGCGCAGGAGAGCCGCGATCTCCTCGTCGAGCGGCGTGATGCCGACCCGGGCATCGATGACGAAAAGCCCGAGCTCGGCGAGCTCGATACCCTTCAGCGTCTGGGCGACCAGCCGATCCGAGAGCTGCTGGCGCATGCCGAGCTCGAGACCGGCGGTGTCGACGACGGTGAACTCCAGATCGAAGAGGCGCGCCAACCCCTCCAGCCGGTCGCGCGTCACCCCTGGCGTGTCGTGCACCAGCGCCCGTCGACTGCCGGTCAGGCGATTGAACAGCGTCGACTTGCCGACATTCGGTCGGCCGATGATGGCGATGGTTTGGCGCATGGGGACCCGCGCGGGGGCGAGCTCACCGATAGGCGAGGAGCTCACCGTTGTTGGTGAGGAGATAGAGTGTGCCGTTGGCGACGACCGGTGGCAACGACACCGGGCCGGGCAGCGCGATCCGGCCGAGGATTTCGCCGGTATAGGGCGAGAGCGTCACCGCTTCGCCGGTCGAGCCCGCGAGGATGAGCCGGTCACCGGCCAGCACTGGGCCAGCCCAGAAGATGCGCGTCGATTCGGGGTCGTCCGGATCGCCCAGCCGCTCCAGAGGACTGACCCAGCGCACGAGGCCACCCTGGCGGACGAGGCAGACCACCTCGTTCCGGTCGGTCAGGAGGTAGATGTAGTCGCCGGCCACCCAGGGGGTGTGCCGCGAGGTCACATCGAGGTTCCAGGTGCGTGCCCCGGTGGCGATGTCGAACGAGCCCATCTCGCCGCCATTGCCGGCGACGAGCACGCGCCCCTGGTCGATCACCGGGCTGCCGGTGATGTCGCTGATGGCCCCGATCGCCAGCGTCCGGCGCGGCCGCATGACCGTATCTGACCAGATCGGGCGCCCATCCGCGAGGTTGAGCGCAAAAACCTCGCCCGACGAGTAGGCGGCAACCGCGACCACGCCGTCGGTGGCGGGTGCTGCACCACCCAGGATCGCGGCCTGCTCGAAGAACCCGGCATGCTGCCAGAGCAGGTTGCCGTTTTCCGCGTCGAGAACGAACAGCTCGTTCGCACTGGTCGTCACGAGCAGCCGACCGCCATAGGGGGTGGGAGCCGTACGGATCGGTGACAGCAGCTGCTGCCGCCAGACCTGGCTGCCGTCGGCAGCCGAGAGCGCCATGACCTCACCACCCGCGGTGGTCACATAGAGCTGGCCGTCGCCATAAGCCAGCCCGCCCGACCGCAGCCGGTCGCTGACATTCATGCCCTCTGGCGTCACCTGCCAGAGACGCTGGCCGGTGTCGCTGGTGAGCGCCGTGACCTGACCTTCGCTATCCGCCACGAAGACGCGCCCGTCGCCGATGACCGGACGGGCAAGCAACTGGCTGACGCCGCCGCTGCCGGCGCCGATGTCGGCGCGCCAGGCCAGCTTGACGTCATCGCCGAGGAAGAGGTGCTGCATCGCGTGCATGGCATTGCCACCCGAGGTCGGCCAATCGGCGTTGTCCACCGGGGGGGGCAGCACAACCGTCAGATTGGCGACGCGCGGATCCGCAGCGATGCCGTCGTTGAGCAGCATGATCGAGATGCGATCACCTGGCAGCGGTACTTCTTCTCCCCCGCCGAACCAGCCCTCGCAGCCGACGAGCAGCATGCCGGCGGCCAGCGCCGGCAGCAGACGCGAAAGCCTCATGACGCTTCGTCGCTCACTGACGAGGCTGCTGTGGAGTCGTCGAGCGGCGCGCCGAGTGCGGCGAGAAGCTCGCCCGCGCGCTGGCGGATAGGCTCGGGTGCCATGCCGTCATTGGCCAGCTCGCGCAGCAGTTTGAGCGATTGCTCCCGGTCACCGGCGTCCAGCGCCGCGAGTGCCAGCAACTCGCGGGTCGAATGGCGGAATGCCGACTCGTCGGCGCCCTGCAGATCGAGCGATGCGCGCAGCTCGGCGAGGCTGGTGGCGTCGAAGCGGTGCTGGGCTGCGGCCATCGCCGCGACATCCCGCAAGATCGCATCAATTCCGTCAGCACCTCCCACCTCGTCCAGGCTACCCACGGCGGCGTCTTCCTCGCCGGCCGCCAATCGGGCCTGGGCCTCGCGCAACCTTGCAACCGCGGCAGCATTGCCATCCAGTTCGTCGGCCAGTGCGGCGAACTGGATGGCCGCATCTCGCGGGTCCGCCCTGAAAACGGTCTCGGCCGCCGCAAAGGCCGCTGCCTGCCGGGTCAGCTGGCGATCCTGCCAAGCCTCCCAGCCGACCTTGCCGGCCGTTGCCGCGATCACTATCACGGCGACGCCGACCACGATTGTGCCGTAGCGCTGCCAGAGCCGGGCAACGCGTTCGCGTTGGAGCTCCTCGTCGACTTCCCGAATAAAGCCGTCAGACTGCAAGGTCGCTCGTCCAGTTGGTTGAAAGGTCGATCGGCCACGAGCAGGCTGCATCGAGCGATGCGCCAGGGTGCCGAGGAGCGCGAAAGCTACGCAGCGAGTGCGCTCTTTGCAAGCCCCGCCCGGCTCGCCCTTGCCCAGCTTGAAGTGTAGCGGTGGGCCACCGATGGAGTCGAGCGCGTGCGGATGATCAGAACTGCTGATGGAGGAGGGCAATGCCGAGATTATTCGTGGCTCTTGCCATGCCCGAGGAGGTCGCCGAAGCGCTCGACCGGTTGTGTGCGGGCCTACCGGACGCGCGTTGGACCGCGATCGACGATTTCCATCTGACCGTCCGTTTTATCGGCGACGTCGATCACAGCACTTTCTACGAGCTGGGGCAGATGTTGGCCGAGGTCACCATGCCGCCATTCGAGCTCGAGCTCGCCGGACTCGGTCAGTTTCCGCCCCGCGGTGCACTGCGGCAGCTGTGGGTGGGCCTTGTTCCCAATGCCGGCCTGGAGCGTCTGCGGCGGCAGGTCGAACGTTGCGTGCACGAGGTGGGAATCACTCCGGAACGGCGCAAATTCCAGCCCCACGTGACCTTGGCGCGCTTTCGTCAGCCGCCGCCTCCGGCGCGCATTGCGGCCTTCCTGCAGTCCCGTTCCCTGTTCCGCCTGCCGCCATTCCCGATCAACTGTTTCGGGCTCTATTCCTCGCACTTGCGACGTGACGGTGCCGAGCACATCCTGGAGGCCGAGTACGACTTCGTTGCCGGGGTCATGGAGCGGAGCTGATCGGTGGAGCTTCGCCGCATCGGGTGCGACGGAATCCGCTCACTCCCATTCGATGGTGCCGGGCGGCTTGCTGGTGATATCGTAGGTGACGCGATTGATTCCCTTCACCTCATTGACGATCCGGGTCGCGACGCGGCCGAGGAAGGCGGGCTCGAACGGGTAAACGTCGGCGGTCATGCCGTCGGTCGAGGTGACGGCGCGGAGTGCAGCGACCCACTCGTAAGTGCGCCCGTCGCCCATCACGCCAACCGTGCGAACCGGGAGCAGCACGGCGAAGGCCTGCCAGATCTCATCATAGAGCCCGGCACGGCGGATCTCCTCGAGGAAGATCGCGTCCGCCTCCTGCAGCACGGCGACGCGATCGGTCGTCACCTCCCCCAGGATTCGCACGGCGAGGCCGGGGCCGGGAAAGGGGTGGCGGCCAACGAAGGTCGAAGGCAGGCCGAGCTCGCGGCCGAGATTCCGCACCTCGTCCTTGAAGAGCTCACGCAGGGGCTCGACCAGCTTCAGGCGCATCCGCTCGGGCAGGCCGCCGACATTGTGGTGCGACTTGATCGTGACGCTCGGCCCCTTGAACGACACGCTCTCGATCACGTCCGGGTAAAGCGTGCCCTGGGCGAGAAAGTCGGCGCCGCCGAGGCGGGTCGCCTCGGCCTCGAAGACATCGATGAAGGTCGCGCCGATCTTCTTGCGCTTGGCCTCGGGGTCGGCGATGCCCCCGAGTGCCTCGAGAAACGTCCGGCCGGCATCCACATGGATGAGCGGGATATTGAAGTGGCCGCGGAAGAGCTCGACCACCTCGGTGGCCTCGTTCTTGCGCAGGAGCCCGGTGTCGACGAAGACGCAGCTCAGCTGATCGCCGACCGCTTCGTGCACCAAGAGTGCCGTGACTGCCGAATCGACGCCGCCCGAGAGACCGCAGACGACCCGGCCCCGGCCGACCTGCTCGCGAATTCGTGCGATCGCCTCGTGCCGGTAGGTGGACATCGACCAGTCGCCTTCGAGACCAGCGATCGACCGGCAGAAATTGGCCAGCAGGCCCGCGCCGATGGTCGTGTGCACGACCTCGGGATGGAACTGGACACCATAGAAGCGCCGCCGCTCGTCGGCGATGGCGGCAAAGGGCGAGCCGGTGCTGCTGGCCAAGGGGCGAAAGCCGGGTGGCAAGGCACCGACCTTGTCCCCGTGGCTCATCCAGACGGTTGCCCGGTCACCGACTTGCATGACCCCGGCAAAGAGCGGCGAGGCGTCGTCCAGCCTCAGCTCGGCGCGGCCGAATTCACGTGTCGTGCCCGGTTCGACACTTCCGCCCAGCTGTGCGCACATCGCCTGCTCGCCGTAGCAGATGCCGAGCACCGGCACGTCGAGCTCGAACACGACGGCGGGTGCGCGCGGGCTCACCGTCTCCGTCATCGAAGCCGGTCCGCCAGACAGGATGATGGCCTTCGGGGCGAAGGCGAGGATCTCGTCCGACGTGAGGGTGCAGGGATGGATTTCGCAGTAGATCCGCAGCTCGCGCAGCCGTCGGGCGATGAGCTGGGTGAACTGGGAACCGAAATCGAGGATCAGGACTCGCTCGTGCATGGGGCTCGCTTAGCCGAAAGGACACGAGCACTCCAGTGGCAACACTGTTGGCGCCCGATGGGCTTGTGCTATATGCCCGTGCCATTCGGCAGTGGTGCGGACTCGAATTGGCACGGCGCCGAAGCCGCGCGGGCGTGGTGGAACTGGTAGACACGCAGGATTTAGGTTCCTGTGGCGCGAGCCGTGGGGGTTCAAGTCCCTCCGCCCGCACCAAAGAGATCCCAGGTGCGCGAGCAGGCGGGGATGCCGTCCCGGAACGGTCGGCGACGCCGCTGGTGGTGTTGACGGATACGATCGAGCGAGAGCGAGAGCGATGCAGGTTACCGAAGTTGCGGCCGATGGTCTCAAGCGTGAGTACAAGGTCGTCGTGGCGGCGAGCGAGATTCAAGGCAGGGTCGATGCGCGGCTGAAGAAGCTGGCGAAGACGGTGCGAATGCCCGGCTTTCGCCCGGGCAAGGCGCCGCTGACGCTGCTCAAGAAGCAGTATGGGCGCTCGGTGATGGGCGAAGTGCTCGAGCAGACGGTCGACGAGGGCTCGAGGCAGGCGATCGAGGACCACAAGCTGAAGCCGGCGTTGCGGCCGAAGATCGAGGTGACGAGCTTCGACGACGGCGCGGATCTCGAGTTCAAGCTCGACCTCGAAGTCTTGCCCGATGTGCCAGAAGTGGATGTGAAGGCGATCAGCCTGACCCGCCAAGTCGTGGAGATCGACGAGGAGCGCGTCGCCCAGGCCATCGACAACCTCGCCAAGGCGCGCCGTCGCTACGAGCCTCTGGCCGAGCCGCGAGCCGTGGTCGATGGTGATCAGGTAACGCTCGATTTCAAGGGTTCGATCGACGGCGAGGCGTTCGAGGGCGGCAGCGCCGAGGGCTTCGAGCTGGTCATTGGCAGTGGCAGCATGATCCCCGGCTTCGAGGCTGGTCTCATCGGCAGGAATGCAGACGCGACTGCGACGATCGAGGCGACGTTCCCTGATGACTACGGCCGTGAAGACCTTCGGGGCAAAGCGGCGCAGTTCGAGGTGACGATCCGCGAGATCAAGGCCGCGGCGCCAGTGACCGTCGACGACGAGTTCGCGAAGGAACTCGGCGCGGAGAGCCTCGATGACCTGAAGGCCAAGATCAGGGGTCGGCTGGCGGATGATTATCGCAGCATCGGTCGCAGCAAGGTCAAGCGTGCGCTGCTCGACGATCTGGCCGAGCGCTGCCGCTTCGATGTGCCGGAAGGGATGGTCGAGCTCGAGTTTCAGTCGATCTGGCGGCAGCTCGAGGAGGAGCTGAAGCGCACGGAGAGCACCTTCGAGAGCATGGACCAGACCGAGGAGGAGCTGCGGGCGGAGTATCGCGCCATTGCTGAGCGGCGCGTCCGTCTCGGCCTGGTGCTTTCCGATATTGGTCTAAAGAACGAGGTCAAAGTCGAGGGTGCCGAGCTGCAGCAGGCGGTGATCGGGCAGGCGCGGCGCTATCCGGGTCAGGAGAAGCAGGTCTTCGAGTATTTCCGCGATACGCCGGCGGCGCTCGAGCATCTGCGGGCTCCGATCTTCGAGGACAAGGTCGTCGATTTCCTGCTCGAGCTGGCGCAGGTCACCGACGTGCCCGTGACGATCGAGGAACTCATGAAGGATCCCGATGCCGACGCAGAAGACGCGCCGGCGAGCCCGAACGCGACGCCGGCATAATGTCGGTAGTCGCATTGTCGGCCCATTCTACAGGTGAGACGATGCATCCGATCGTAAGTCAATTGGTGCCGATGGTCGTCGAGCAGACCAGCCGTGGCGAGCGCGCCTATGACATCTATTCCCGGATGTTGAAGGAGCGCATCATTTTCGTGACCGGGCCTATCGAGGACTATATGGCGAGCCTGATCAGCGCGCAATTGCTGTTCTGCGAGGCGGACAACCCGGAGAAGGACGTAGCGCTCTACATCAACTCACCGGGTGGCCTGGTCACAGCCGGCCTCGCCGTCTACGACACCATTCAGTACATCCGCTGTGACGTGGTAACGCTTTGCATCGGTCAGGCGGCCAGCATGGGCTCATTGCTGCTCGCCGCAGGCGCCAAGGGCAAGCGATTCTGCCTGCCGAATGCCCGCGTGATGACCCATCAGCCGTCTGGAGGATATCAGGGGCAGGCCGCCGATATCGAGATTCACGCGCGAGAAATCCTCAACGTCAAGCAGCGCCTCAATGCCATCTACATGAAGCACACGGGGCGGACGATGGACGAGATCGAAGCGAAGCTCGACCGCGACACGTTCATGAGCGCGGAGGAGGCCAAGGAGTTCGGTATCGTCGACGATGTGGTCGTCCAGCGGCCGAGGACGCTGACCGAGAAATAGGCGTGGCAGCGGCCTTAGCCCCCTTTCCTCGGATGGCTGCCCGCCTACTTCCGGCAGAGCGGTGACTGTGCCACGACGGAGCTTGCATGAGCGGGCAGCGCGTGGTTCAGTGCCGTCGGCGAGGTGCGGTCGCGAATTCGGTTTCGAATGGTCAGCCGCGATTTCGACGAGCCAGCCATGGTGCCAGGTAGGGTGCGGATGCCGCAGGTCTTCTGCCGCCGTTCCGAAGCGGATGAAAAGCGACTGAGGTCGAAGTCTCGATGAGCAAGTCCAGCGGCGACTCGAAGAACACCCTCTACTGCTCGTTCTGCGGCAAGAGCCAACATGAGGTCCGCAAGCTCATCGCCGGTCCGACGGTGTTCATCTGCGACGAGTGTGTCGAGCTCTGCATGGACATCATCCGTGAGGAGAACAAGAGCGCCATCGCCAAGAGCCGGGCGGGGGTGCCGACACCGGCGGAGATCAACGACGTCCTCGACGACTACGTGATTGGCCAGGATCACGCCAAGCGTGTCCTGTCGGTTGCCGTGCACAATCACTACAAGCGCTTGGCGCACGGCTCGAAGGGTGGGGAGGTCGAGCTAGCGAAATCGAACATCCTGCTGATTGGTCCGACCGGCTGCGGCAAGACCCTGCTCGCCCAGACGCTCGCCCGTACGCTGGATGTGCCGTTCACCATGGCGGATGCGACGACCCTCACCGAAGCCGGCTATGTCGGCGAGGACGTCGAGAACATTATTCTCAAGCTGCTTCAGGCAGCGGACTACAATGTCGAGCGGGCGCAGCGCGGCATCGTCTACATCGACGAGGTCGACAAGATCAGCCGCAAGTCGGAGAACCCGTCCATCACCCGCGACGTCTCGGGCGAGGGTGTGCAGCAGGCGCTGTTGAAGATCATCGAGGGAACCGTGGCGAGTGTGCCGCCCCAGGGCGGACGCAAGCATCCTCAGCAGGAGTTTCTGCAGGTCGATACGACGAATATCCTGTTCATCTGCGGAGGTGCCTTCGCCGGCCTCGAGAAGATCATCACGCAGCGCGGCAAGCCGCGCTCGATGGGATTCGGTGCTGCGGTAAGTGCCCCCGACGAGCGCCGAAGCGGTGACGTGCTGCGCGAGGTCGAGCCGGACGATCTTCTGAAGTTCGGGCTCATTCCCGAGTTCGTCGGCAGGTTGCCGGTGGTCGCCACCCTCAGCGACCTCGATATCGACGCCCTGGTGAAGATTCTCAAGGAGCCGAAGAACGCGCTCGTCAAGCAGTACCAGAAGCTCTTCGAGATGGAGGATGTGAAGCTCACCTTCACCGAGGACGCGCTGAAGTCGATTGCGCTTAAGGGTATCCAGCGCAAGACCGGGGCCCGGGGCCTGCGGTCGATCATGGAGGGCATTCTGCTCGAGACGATGTTCGATCTGCCGTCGATGACCAGCGTCGTCGAGGTGGTGGTCAACAAGGAGGTCGTGGACAACAACGCCAAGCCGTTGATGATTCACACCGAACGCAAAGGCGACCTTGGTTCCGCCAGCTGACGTCAACAGCGCGGCACACCGCCGCACTGTCCACTTCTCGTTGAGAAACCCGAGAAAGCTCGTCCCTCGTGGCGCCTGCCATCGACGCTCGCGCACGCCTGCCATGGCACGCCTTGTCGGTCGCTGCCTTGAAAGCGCGTCGGGTTCGGGCCACCTCTTGGGCGGTATCAGGCGTGGCGGGCCGCTATCGGTTCGCCCCTGCGGTGAGGTCTAATGGTCGAGACAGCCCAAACGACGATCTACCCTGTTCTCCCTTTGCGCGATATCGTTGTGTTTCCGCACATGATCGTGCCGCTCTTTGTCGGCCGCGAGAAGTCGATTCATGCACTCGAGGAGGTCATGAAGGAGGACAAGCAGATCCTTCTCGTGACCCAGCGAAACGCGAGCCAGGACGATCCTGGACCCGACGACATCTATCGGGTCGGCACGGTGAGCAGCGTGTTGCAACTCCTGAAGCTGCCGGATGGCACGGTGAAGGTTCTGGTCGAAGGAACCTCGCGCGCCGAGATCACGGATTTCATCGACAATCCGCGGTTCGTTCAGGTGAACGCCACGGCACTCGAGGATCGGGCGACCGAGCACCGCGAGGTCGAGGCCTTGGCGCGCGCGGTGGTCACGCAGTTCGAGCAATACGTCAAGCTGAACAAGAAGGTGCCGCCGGAGGTCCTGGTCTCGCTGTCGCAGATCGACGACCCGGACAAGCTCGCCGACACGGTGTCGGCGCATCTCTCGCTGAAGATCGCCGACAAGCAGGATCTGCTGGAGACGTCCTCCCTAACCGAGCGTCTGGAGCGTCTCTACGGCTTCATGGAGGGCGAGATCAGCGTCCTGCAGGTTGAGAAGCGCATCCGCAGTCGCGTCAAACGCCAGATGGAGAAGACGCAGCGCGAGTACTATCTCAACGAGCAGATGAAGGCGATCCAGAAGGAGCTCGGCGAGCTCGAGGATGGCAAGGACGAAGCTTCGGAGCTGGAGGAGCGTATCAAGAAGACGCGCTTCAGCAAGGAGGGGCGCGACAAGGCGCTGGCCGAGCTCAAGAAGCTCAGGACCATGAGCCCGATGTCCGCCGAGGCCACCGTCGTCCGCAACTACCTCGACTGGATGCTGTCGATCCCATGGAAGAAGCGGTCGAAGGTCAAGAAGGACATCAAGCTGGCCCAGCAGATTCTCGACGCGGATCACTACGGCCTGGCCAAGGTCAAGGAGCGGATCATCGAGTACCTCGCGGTCCAGCAGCGGGTCGACAAGATGAAGGGGCCGATCCTCTGCTTGGTCGGCCCGCCCGGTGTCGGCAAGACGAGCCTCGGGAAGTCGCTCGCCAGGGCCACCGGCCGGAACTTCATCCGCTTCTCGCTCGGCGGTGTGCGTGACGAGGCGGAGATCCGTGGTCACCGGCGCACCTATATCGGGTCGCTGCCCGGCAAGATCATCCAGAGCATGAAGAAGGCGAAGACGTCGAATCCCCTCTTCATGCTCGACGAAATCGATAAGATGGGGTCGGACTTTCGCGGCGATCCTTCCTCCGCCTTGCTCGAGGTGCTCGATCCCGAGCAGAACGCCAACTTCAATGACCACTACCTGGAGGTCGACTACGATCTTTCGGATGTGATGTTCGTCTGCACGGCCAACACGCTGCGGATGCCGCAGCCGCTGCTCGATCGCATGGAGATCATCCGCCTCGCCGGGTACACCGAGGACGAGAAGGTCGAGATCGCCAAGAGCCATCTGATCGGCAAGCAGCGCAAGCAGCACGGCCTCAGCGAGGCCGAGTGGGCTATCAACGACGAGGCTCTGCTCGATCTGATCCGCTACTTCACGCGCGAGGCCGGCGTCAGGAATTTGGAACGCGAGCTCGCCAACCTGGCACGCAAGTCGGTCAAGGAGATCGTCGGTGGCGAGAAGAAGCAGGTCAGGATCACTCGGCGCAATCTCGACAAGTATGCCGGTGTGCGGAAGTACCGCTACGGCGAGGCGGAGATGGACGATCTCGTCGGGGTGACGACGGGCCTGGCATGGACCGAGGTCGGCGGCGAGCTCTTGACCATCGAGTCGGTGCTGGTGCCCGGCAAGGGCAAGATGACCATCACCGGCAAACTGGGCGATGTGATGCAGGAGTCGGTTCAGGCTGCCAAGAGCTATGTCCGCTCCCGCTCCCGTCGCCTTGGCATCGAGCCCGATCTTTTCGAGAGCACCGACATCCACATCCACGTGCCGGAAGGCGCCACGCCGAAGGACGGACCCTCTGCCGGCGTTGCGATGGTGACCTCGATTGTCTCGGTGCTGACCAAGATTCCCGTCAAGGCCAGCGTTGCGATGACGGGGGAAGTCACGCTCCGGGGCCGGGTGCTGCCGATCGGCGGGCTGAAGGAGAAGCTGCTTGCGGCGCTCCGAGGCGGGATCAAGACGGTTCTCATTCCCAAGGAGAACGAGAAGGATCTGGTCGAAATCCCGGATAACGTGAAGAAGGGGTTGCAGATCATTCCGGTGGCCAATGCCGACGAGGTTCTGCAGGTGGCCTTGGCGAGTTTGCCCGAGCCGCTGGCTGAGCCGGAGATCAGTCCCGAGATTGCGGCTACGGCCGCTCCAACCGGCGAGGTGGCAAGATTGCCGAATTGAGCCACATTCGTACGTGATCTAACAAGAGACCCGCGGCTGCGTGTGCAGCGCGGGTCTTTTCCATCAATGGTGCGTCTGTCGTGCTCGCGACGCACAAAGCGGCGAGCCACCATGCGCAAACTGGCCGCGACGACGCGCTCGGTTCGGCGAGAAGATCGGGTGGACACGACCTGCCGTCTGGCCGATCGGCGAGCCCTTGACGAGCGAAATCCCGCGGCTTCGATCAGTGCCGTTTCCAGGACGCCAGGGACCTTTCTCGCGTCAGCGCAGATAGTCGGCGAGCGAGAGCGAGCTGATGCGGCTGATGGTCAGATAGGCGGCTTCGATCGCGGCCTGGTCTTTCGCCAGGCTGGTCATGGCACTTGACAGATCGGTGTCCTCGATCCGGCTCACTGTCTCGGCCAAGTAGGCTGCGCTCGCCTGGTGCGTCTGGGTGATTGCCTCGAGCCGCGTCGCACGCGCACCGAGATCGCCACGCAATCCCGTGAGACTCGAAACCGCGCCACCAAGCGTATCGACCGAAGCCTGCAACCCTGCGGTATCTCCGGCGAGGTGAGCCTCCTTCACTGTGGCCAGCACGTTCAGGAGATCGAAAGCGTCCGAGGCCGGGATGCCGTAGGAAATCTCCACGCCCTCCGCGGCACGCACAGTGAGGCGAACGTCGTCGCCGCGGTAGATGTCGGCGAGGTCCGCCGGCCCGTTGATCGTGTCGGGTAGCTCCACCGGTGCCGTATCAGTTCTGCTGCCGGCGAAGAGGTAGCGGTCGCCGAGGCGCTTGTTCAGTTGCGCTGCGACCTCCTGCAGCATCGAATCTATCTCGCTGTCGAGCGGCACGTCGCCACCGAGAGACGGATCGAGACGCTGGATCAGGAGCGTGCGGGCGCGCTCGGCAATGTCCAGGACATTGCCGAGCGCCGTGTCCATGGTGTTGATCCGATCGGTCGTCGTCGTGTTGGTCGTGACGAACGCCGCGGCGTGGCGCTGGCTGTTCCGGGCGTGCAGCAGTAGGCCGGTCTCGCTGGCGATCTCCGAGTAGCGTTGCGCGCGTTTGCCGGTGGCGATGGCGACCTGCGTCTCGCGCATGTGGTTCTGGGTGTTCTGCAGATGGCTGTTGAGCCGATTGCTCTGGGCGACGTCACCGGTGCGTGCAATCATCCTTGGTCTCCCAGCCTACCTTGTCATGTTTACGAGTTCGCCGAACAGCTCGTTGGTGATCGAGATCAGTCGGGCCGAGACGCTGTAGGCCTGCTGATAGAGAACGAGCTTGCTCATTTCCTCGTCGAGATTGACGCCGGAAATCGATCCCTGTCGGAACTGCAGATCCTCGACCATCGACCGATCGGCAGCTTCCCGATTTGCCGCCTGGGCCGATTGCGAGGCGACGAGCGATGTCAGGTTGCCGAGATAGCCGCTCACCGTGCCGCGACTGGCCGGCAGGCCACCCCGGGCAGCACTCTGGATCTCGCGATCCAGTGCACCGGCCAGAGCCTGAAGCCCGCGCTTGTCGCCGGCACCGCCGACGGTCGGGGTCGGCCCGCTGCGGTCGAGCACGACATTGGCAAGGAGGCCGCTATCGGCGGCAATGTCGGACCGAACCGCCAGATCGGTGCTGCGTCCGCCAGTCGACACGACGAGGTCGTTGAGCCCGAAATAGTGCGCGAAGCCGTAGGACCAGCCGCGATCGGGTACGCTGGCCGGTGCGATGCTGCTGTCGCCCTCATCCCAGGCGAGCCGATAGGCGCTGCCGGTCCCATCGACGCCGAGCGTCACCTGCAGGCTGCCATCGGCAGGATCCAGGGCAGCCGTGCCCGTGCCACCGAGCTGCGCATTGATCTGGGTGACCACATCGGCAGGTGTGCCTGCCGCAGCCAGGTCGATCGTGACGTTCGCCGCGACGGCTCCGGCACTGTCTAAAGCCACCAGCGACGCAGTGCCTGATCGCGTCGCGGTCGCGTAGTCGGTAAAGTCCTGGCGTGTCCCATCGACCAGCGTGGGCAACGGGTGTGGCATTGCCGAGTTGTGCGCAGCGTTGAGGGCGAAGGTCAGCATGCGCGCGGTCTCGTCGAGCTGGTCGCCGAGCTCGGGGAGAACACGATCGCGCACCTCGAGCAGGCCTTGCAGGGCGCCGCCGCGGAAGGGGGAGGTGATCCGGAGATCCGCTTCCGAGATCGCCGGATCACTGGCGGCGAGTGCCTGAAGCTCGGGGGTGAGCACGGCCCGCCGGCCGCCGGTAACCAGCACGTCACCAACCGCACCGACCAAGGGCGCGCCGGTCCCGGGATCTATCTGATTTGGTGTGAATGTGCTGATGGCGCCGAATTGCGTCGTATCCGAGACACTCGACGATGGCGTGTAGTGGAGCACGCTCGGCGCGGACTCAAGCAGCGCATGGCCGCCTGAGGTGTAGACCGCGATGGTGCCGTTGTCTTTCTGGTAGATCGAGATCTCGATCTTCTCGGCCAGTTGCTCCAGCACCTGGTCGCGTCGATCGGCGAGGTCGGCTGTTCCACCGGTGCGCGTGATTTCCCGGTTCAGTGTGTGCAATTCCGCAAGGTCGCCGTTGATCGCCTGCACGGTCCGGCCGATCTCGCGGTCGGCGTCGGCGCGCAGTTGCTGCACTGTCGTCGCATCCTGCGTCAGCTGCCTGAGCGTATCTTGAATGGTGCCGACCACCGACGTGCGCAAGGCACGCGACTCGGGCTCGTTGGCGAGTTGCTCGAGTCCAGCGGTCAGGGTGCTCAATTGCGCTGCGAGGCCCCGATCGGCGTTACCTGGCGAGCCGAAGAGCCCGAGTTCGATGCGCGCGAAGGCCTCGCCGAGCTCGGCGTTCATGGCCAGCGAGCTGGTCTGCCGCCGCAATTCGCCATTTAGGAATTGATCGACAACGCGGGTCGTGTCGGCGGACCGCACACCCTGGGACTGGCCGTCCAGGACGTTGGTTGCCTGGTTGAGCTGCTTTCGCGTGTAGCCGTCGGTATTGGCATTTGCGACATTGTTGGCGGTGACCGAAAGGGCAAGTTGCGCGACCGACAGGCCGGAAAGCGCGGTATTCAGGGTGGCGCTGAGACTCATCGACGAGAACCTCCCCGGGATCGACTGGCCGGCACGATTCAGATCTCACGGCTGAAGGCGACGGGCAGCACCTTGGGTCGTTCCTGGCGCTGGCCGCCAGTGGCGAGATAGCCTTGCCCCTGGCCGACGCTCCGCAGGCTGTCGCCGAGGATCCGTACGACGCCTTCCATCACGCCACGGGCAGACTCGAGTGCTCGCACATTGGTGGTGATCGTGGACTGCAGCTCGCGGGTGGCTGTGGCGAAGCTCTCGCGAACGCCATCGTCGAGCGCCGCGAAGAGCTCCGGCGATGCACGCAGGTGACGCACCTCGGCGGCATAGGCATCGACAAGGGTCGCTTTCTCGGGCTGCAGGTCGGCCAGAGGTGCTATCTGCATGGACCGCAGCGCCTGGGTCTCGCGGGTCAGCACGTGCTGCAGGCGGCGGATGACCGTGAGCGAGACACTGATCCGGTCGAACGGAGTCATGCTTCCATCTCCTGCATCCTCAACATCTCGCGCATCACGGCGTCGGCGATGCCGATGCCGCCGCTGCGGCTGACGAGGCGGCCGTACTCCTGTTGCAGCATGTCGGCGAAGGCATCCCCGTCGCTCTCGCCGAGCGGACCAGCGCTGCCCAGGCCATGGGTCAGGGCCTGGAGCGCCTGGGCCAGAAAGATCGACTCGAACTCCTCGGCGGTTTCCCGCAGATTCTCGATGTGGCGGTCGCCCAGCGCCGGCTGCACGCCGGCTGCAGCGGCTGGCGGGCGGCCAATGGATTGAAGGAGTTCGTTGGCAGGCATCATCACCTCGACTCGATCTCGGCCTGCAGGGCCCCGGCCGCCTTGATGGCTTGAATGATGCTGATCATGTCGCGCGGCCCGACGCCCAGGGCATTGAGGCCGTCCACCAGATCGTCGAGCGTGACGCCCGTCTCGAGCACCGCGAGCTTCTTGTTGGAGTCGTCGTCGACTTCAATTGCCGTGCGTGGGATTTCCGCGGTCTCACCCAGGCTGAAGGGTTCCGGCTGAACGACTTCAGGAGTCTCGGTGATGCGAACGGTGAGGTTGCCCTGCGCCACGGCGACCCGGTCGATGCGCACGTTCTCGCCGATCACGATGATGCCGGCGCTCTCGTCGATGACGATGCGAGCTGGGCTGTCCGGCTGCACGCGGAGCTGCTCGATCTCGGTCAGGAGCGCGGCCGTGCGGCCGCGAAACGACGCCGGCACCGGGAGGACAACCGTTGCCGGATCGATTGCCTGGGCGTTGGTACCGGCAAGATGACCGTTGATCGCCGAGGCAATGCGGCGGGCCGTTGTGAAATCGGGATTACGAAGCGCCACCTGAATCTGGTTGAGATCGTCGAGCGCGAACTCCACCTCGCGCTCGACGATAGCACCATTGGGGATCCGCGCCGTCGTGGGCACGCCCCGCGTGACCTGTTCCGCTTGGCCTTGTGCCTCGAAGGCACTGGTGGCGAGGGCACCTTGCGCCACGGCGTAGACCTCGCCATCGGCACCAAGCAATGGCGTGACCAGCAGGGTGCCACCAATCAGCGACTTGGCATCACCCATTGCACTGGTCGAGATGTCGATCCGAGATCCCTGGCGGGCGAAAGGCGGCAAGGTAGCGGTGACCATGACTGCCGCTACGTTGCGCGTGTTGAGACTCCTGCCGCGCGTGCTCACGCCCAGGCGTTCGAGCATGGCCACAAGGCTTTCCTCGGTGAAGTTGGAGTTGCGCAGCGAATCGCCGGTGCCGTTGAGGCCAACCACAAGCCCGTAGCCGACCAGCATGTTCTCTCGCACGCCCTCGAAGCTCGTGATGTCCTTGATCCGCACCTGCGCATTGACGGCGCCGGCTCCGACGAGCCAGAGGGCGCCGATCACGAGTGCTGCGAGTGGGAAAAGGTCGGCAAGTCGCAGGCGCATGATGCTCCTTGGACGTGATGGATGGATCAACTCGACAGCGTGAATGCAATTCGCTTGCCAATGTGCCAATGCCCGAAATGCTGTGCTCTTGGGCCGACGAAGCAAGGAAGAGATGGAATTTTTTGCCGGGCACCCCGGAAATTTCTGCCGACTGCAGACACGGATATTCAGGAAATCTTAACCATCTTGATGCAAAACTGGCGAGAACCAGGAGAGCATGCGCATGAGGATCGTGCAGAGCTTCGGGCCGGTTGGTGCCGGTCGGCGTCGGGAGATCGGCCGGGCTGCCGAGGGTGGAGATTTTGCCGCTGGCATGAATGCCGGGCGCACGGCACGACCGACGAGCGTCACTACCCTGACACCGTTGGCGACGCTCGGTGCCATGTTGGCGGTCCAGGCCGCCGAAGATCCCTTGCTGGGACGTCGCCGTGCCCGGGAGCGTGGCGATCGGATGCTCGATGTTCTCGAGGAAGTGCGATCCGCCATGCTCGATGGCCGGCTTTCCCGCGGACAGCTCGTAGGCCTGCAGAAGCTGGTGGCCGAGCGGCGGGACCCTTCGGACGATGCTGCGCTCGAGGCGACGATCGATGAGATCGAGATGCGTACGGCTGTGGAATTGGCGAAGCTCGAGCGATGGAAGGGCTGAGGGTAGGCGGAACCGGACTGTGGCTGGTTCGCCATAGAGGCCAGATCACGCCTCGATCCGGGTGCCGTGGAACCGGCGCTGAGTTCGGCCGGGTCAGGGAAGTCGGGACTGCGCGCGGAGCACCCGCAGCGCAGCGCATGCGCCGCCATAGCCATTGTCGATATTGACGGTCACCACGCCGGGGGCGCAGCTCGCGAGTGCGGAGTCCAAGGCGACACGTCCCTGCGCCGACACCCCGTAGCCGACCGACGTCGGCACGGCGATCACCAGGCCGCCGACGAGGCCGCCGAGCACACTGAAGAGCGCACCCTCCATGCCGGCGACAGCGATCAGCACCGGAAACGTGTCGAGCGCCTCGCGCCGATCGATCAGTCGCCACAGGCCGGCGACACCGACATCGGCGAAGCGTGCCGAGCCGGCGCCGTGGAAGGTCAGCGTGCGCTCGATCTCGGCAATGACCGGCAGGTCCGAGGTGCCCGCAGCGACGATCGCTATCTGTGGTGCCGCTGTCGGCGTATCGACGCTACCGAGAAAGGCAGTGCGCGAGATCGGGTCGTAGTCGAGTCGTTCGCGCAGGCCAGCCGGCAGGCTCGCGTATTGCTGCTCCGAGAGCCGGGTGAAGAAGCCGGGCGCATCACCCCGCGACTCGGCGATCCGCGTGATCTGGGTCACCGACTTGCCGGCGCAGAACACGGCCTCTGGAAGCCCGATCCTTTGCTTCCGGGCGTCGTCCTCCTGAATATCCCCGGTCATCGAGCGGTCGGGCGCCGAAAGGCGCTGCCGCGCTGATAGGTGGTGAAGCTGACCTCGCCGTTGACACGGCGGGCCGCCATCACCTCCCGGGCCAACGAGGTGATCGCTGGCTGATCGGCGCGGGCCAGGGCCTCGGGATCGAGCTGCACCTCGATGCCGGTTGGTCGCAGGCGACAACGCAGGGTATGTGGTCGCAGCGTGGCGCCGATCACCCGTTCGAGCTCGTCGATGACGGCCAGGGCACCCACTGTCACGGGTATGCCCGTCTCGATGCGGCTGGCAAGGCACGGCGAAGCCGGTAGCACGGCCAACTCGAAGAGACCATGCTCGGTGGCAATGCGCCTGATGGCGGTCTTGGAGGCGCCCGCCTCGATCCAAGGATGCCGCACGCCATGTTCGGCCGCGGCGCCCAGTCCGGGCCGATAATCGTCGAGATCGTCGAGGTTGGCGCCGGAATATAACGTGGCAGTCGTCCGACGACGAATGGCCGCATAGAGATTGGTCTTGCACCAGAAGCACCGATCTGGCGGGTTCGCGCCGTAGCGCGGGTCGGCGACCTCTCCGGCGTCGATGATCTCGAGGCGCCAGCCGTGTCGGGCGGCGTGCTGCTGCACGCGCTCGGTCGCCTCGGGCGGCACGGCGGCCGAGGTCGCGTGGAACAGAGTGGCCCGCTCGGCCAGCGCACGATGCGCCAGATAGGCCAGCGTCATGCTGTCCACACCACCGCTCACCGCAACGGCGACCCGGTCGGGCTCGGCCGCCATGAGCGCCATGAGGGCAGCCTCACTCATCGGGATTCGATTTTCTGCAGGCGCTGACGCAGTCCTTCCCGCTCGCGCGCATCGTTGACCCGGCCGGCCAGCGCATCTGCTTCGATCTTCCGCGTCCGTTGACCACCCGGGCGAACCACGTCCTTGGCCGGCAGCCCCTCGACCAGGGTCGCCGCTCTTTCGAGCAGGCTTCTCAGGACGAGTTCGTGGCGCAGGCCGATGGTCGTCGTCTGGCTGAAGCAGGCATCGATGGTGCGGCTCAGCGCCGCGGGTTCCGCGAGGACCTGAACGGCGCTCGCGATCCGCCCCTTCTTGCCGAAGACCGGCCAGGCGACGATGTCCAGGACACCGTTCGACGCCCGGATCCGGTCGAGCCCGATGGCCAGGTCTTCGCCGGTCTGGTCGTCGATCTCGAAGCGAATCAGAGCCACCCGGTCGGCGTGGGCCGCATCCGCGAGCGGCATGAACAGCATGGCGCGAAGTTGATTGGCGCGATCCGGCAAGCGGCGTGTGCCAAAGCCGGCGCCGGTCGCGAGAAGCGTGGCCGATTCTGGGACGGTCGGACCCGGCTCCAGATGAGCAAGGATGGCAGCACCGGTGGGCGTTACGCGTTCACCGGTCACGCCATCGTCGATGAAGCGGAAGCCGCGGAGCAGCTTTGCCGTAGCCGGTGCCGGCACCGGCAGAGCGCCGTGCGCGCTTGCAACCGTCCCGCCGCCGAGCGGCAATGGGCCGATCGAGCTGCTTGAAATGCCGAGCGTCTCCACAAGACCCGCCGCAAGACTAAGATCGATCAGCGTGTCCCACGAGGCGAGCTCGTGAAAATGCACCTCCGCCACCGTCAATCCGTGCACCTCGGCTTCGGCCACGGCCAGACGCTCGAGCATGTCGAGGGTTCGGGTGCGCACTTGCGTCGGCAGGCGCGACGCACCGACGAGCCTCAGCAATTCGGTAGCACCAACTGCCGGTGGCGGCGCCTTGCCGGTTATGGCGAGGCGGCTACCGGCGAAGCCCCGCTCGGTTGTCGGCTCGCGTCGTACCCGCATGGTATCCGGCAGCCCGATCGCCTCGAGCAGGGTCGTCGGGTCGAAATCAGGGGCGAGGTCGAGGAGTGCCGCCGCAAACATGTCGCCGGCGATGCCGCCGACCGGGTCGAGATGGAGGTGCCGGGCAGCTTCAGGCGACATGGCGCGGCACGACGTAGGGTCCTTCGGGCACGAACGCGACGTCGGCATCGTCGTGGCGGGCCATGCTCTCGGCAATGGCGACGCCCACATCGTCAACCCTTTCGACGCCCGTCAGGCCGAATGTCGCCTGGTCCAGGCCATCCGTGAACAGCCGAACCCGGCCGACGCGCATCGGCTTCAGCTGCATCTGCGTCTGCCATTCGTCGATATCGGCGTGGGGCTTGGTCGCGATGCTGTCCCAGAACCCATCCGGCCCCAACTCGACCAGCCGTCGCTGGGCCTCGACGTAGTGTGGGGATCCCATGCCCTCCGAGCAGGCGGAAACGATGATCAGGTCGCCGCCGGGGGCGAGAATGTCGAGCGGTCCGACCATGCCTTTCACGGTCTGGTAGTAGGTCTTGTCGAGAGGATAGCCAGCGGAGCTGGTCACGACGGTCTTGAATCGCCGATTCAGCTCGACTTCGGCGAAGCGTCGGATGAAGTCCACGGCCTCGAGGTGGCTCTCGACGATCTCGCCGAAAGTGACGCAGGCCAGCCGCCGCCGATCATCGATCACCGTGTTGAGCGCCATGGCCCCACCGAGCAACTCGACGATTTCCAGCTGCTCCTCGTGCAGCGGATTGCCGTCCAGAACGCAGTTGGCCGCTTTCGGATGGGCCATGAACGCCGAATTGTGAAAGGTGGTGATCGTCTCCGCATGGGCGACCCCCGGTGCGATCACCTTCCGGCCGCCGCTGTAGCCAGCCATGAAATGCGGCTCGACGAGCCCGGTCGCGATCTTGAGATCCGCCTCGACCAGCCGCCGATCGAGCCGCACCACCGTGCCGCGACCCTTGGTCCGCCCGAGATCCACATGGTCGGCGTCACAGGTGGCGAAATGGTTGGCGACGCGCACCGTCTCCAGCACCCAGGGATCACCGACCAGCTCGACGAGTTCGTCGTCCTCGTTCGGTCGATGCAGCCCCGTCGCCACCAGGACGTCGATGCCCTCTCGGGGCACACCCGCCTCGAGCAGCGTCTCGATCAGCGGCCGCAGGAAGAGATGATTGGGAACCGGTCTGGTGATGTCGCAGATCAGGATGCAGGCCGACCGCTTGCCACGCGCATGCTCGAGCAGCGGCGGCATGCCGATTGGCCGTGCCAGGCTCGAGCGTATGGCGCCCTTCGGATCGTCGAGGACGGGCATCGGGTGCTTCTCGACGACGCAGGGCCGACAGCCGGCCGGCGGAACGACGGCGAGGCTGCCCTTGCCATAGAGCAGGTGGACAGTCATGGGGCCTCCTGAGGGAGCACACCCTGTTCTTAGCGCCCAAGGCGGGTGTCGCCTAGGTTCACCGTGGCAGGTGCCATCCGTCATTGCGTCCACGCGGACGATCCTGCATGTCGGGCCCGGGCCCGCTTGGCGGAACAGGTAGACGCAAGGGACTTAAAATCCCTGGCCTTCGGGTGTGCCGGTTCGAGTCCGGCAGCGGGCACCACGTTGTGGGTTCAGCCAGAGTGGGCGAGGGCGTCGATTTTTGTGGCGAGGATAAAGTCGTTCTCGTGCAGGCCGCCGATCTTGTGGGTCTGCAGCGAGAACTCGGCATAGCCCCAGCCGAAGCGGATGTCGGGATGATGCCCTTCGTTCTCGGCAATCACCCCCACACGATCGACGAATGCCAAGGCCGTCGCGAAGTTCGGAAACTGGAAGCGCCGCTCGATGCGCCTCGCGTCATCGACCGCTTTCCACTCGGGGAGCAGGGCAAGATGGGCGGCAACGTCCTCGACGCCCAAGGGCGCTACGCCACCCCGGCAGGGCGTGCAGCGCCGATGATGCATCTCGGTCGACATCCCTCGCTCCCAAGGCGGGGCCGCGGAGAGAGATGGCAGGCTCTCTCTCCGCGTTCCACCCGCACCGTGTCGGTATGCTTCCCCGAGCCGACCCGTGCGCTCCCCTGGTTTCCGGTGAGCATCTCGACCAAGGGTCTAAACATTCTGCCATTTCGCGGCGAATGCGCATTGACGTGGGTCAAGCCCAGAGCCAGTCCGATACCGGCTGTTCCTGCACTAGGCCTGAATATAGATGTGATTGGGCTGCTGAGCCAGATCGGCGGCGGTGACGGTGAGCTCGACGACCCGGCCGATCTCCGTGATCGTGTAGGTGCTGCCACCGCCCGGCGCTACAAGCGTCATGCCTGGACCAGCGGTGACCACGACATCGGCTGCCGCCACCTTGACGAGCTTGACGGTCGCCGCCTGCTGGCCGAGCGGGACGAGTCCGGTCGGGATCATGACCGGCGTGCTGGCTGCACCACTGCTGACCCTGACGAGCTTGCCCATATGACTGGACGACATGCCGTCGGCCAGGCCCGACGTCCAATGCACCGGATGGACGAACGTGTCCTCGACGTCTGGTGCCAGATGGTGAAGGTAGACCTGATTGTCGGGGAAAAGGACCACTTCGGTCATCTGGAACTGCCTGGCGATCCAGTTCCGGCCGTTTATTGTCCGCAGACTGACGCCAGTGCCGCCAGCAAAGAACACGTTGCCCGTCCCCTGACGAATAACCCAGAATCGACGGGCACCAACGCCATTGGGAACGAGGCCAGCCGGGATGGTGAGCGTTCGACTGGAGCCGTTGTTGACGCGAAGCACCTTGCCGAAATCATTGGCGGAGACGAACCAGTCATTGTTTACCTCGCGCTGCGGCAAAGCCCCCCGCTGGACGGCAACAGGCGAGTATTCGCCGTCGTTCAGTTGGCAGTAGATGCCCGGACCGAGATAGCGCTCGCCCGTCGCGGGCAGGGCCCCGGCATCGGTGGCATAGTGCATCAGGCCGTTGATCGGACGCTGCGGCTGGGCGGTACGCGGGCTCAGATAGAGCGGGTCGTTGATCTGAACGCGCGCGAGCTCGCCACGGCTGTCTCCCTGTCCATTCCCCAGCTCGAGGCGCACATCCTGAAGTGATGCTGCCGCATTGTCGGGATCGGTTGCTCCGAGGCTCACCGGCCGTGTGATCTTGGCCGACTGCTTGGAGGATAGCTCGACCAAGAGGCCGCGATAAGGTCGGCTCTGGGAAACGTGGCCGTCGGCGTCCGCCTGTGACGTGCCCTTGTGATCACCAGTGACAAGGAGCACGTCCTTATCGTGCGAACGCAATTGAATGGAAGGCTCGCTGGACCGGTTGAACAGCCAGGCGCCGGTAAGGAAGGCGTCGCCATCCTGGCACCGCCCGCCGTCGCCGGCTGCAGAACCGGTGCGCAGCGGTGCAACGTTGTCGCAACCGATGAAGCTTCGCTGGATCACCGAGCGCGAGAAGAGAGCATTGCTGTCGCGGTAGTTGGTCTGGCAATAGTGCGCGATGCAGCCGATATAGGTATTGGCGACGCAGGCACCGGAGGCACCACCGACGCTCTCCGAGTACTCCTCGAACGCAGTCGCGACCACCTCGACGTCGCAGTCGATCTGCACGATGCGGGCGGCGTTCCAGAGCTTTATGCCCACCGTTCCCGACAGCGACTCCGAACCGCCGCCGCCGGTCGGAGCGTTCACCTGAATTCGCTTCAGGGTCATGTTGTTGATCAGGCGGGCGGGGTCGGCCGAATGACCGTCGATCAGCACGCCCGTGGTGTTGGTGGCGCCGAGCTTGATGGAAACCTCGGAGACCAGGCTGTCGCCGTAGTTGACGCCCGCCTTCAATGCCCGCCAGCGTACGCCATTGGCATTCATCTGATGCCTGGTGCCGCCGCCGTAACCGGCATTGATGCGGTTCACGACACATTCATTGGCATCGACCATGTCGATGCACCAGCCTGCGGCAGCGCCCCCGAAAAAATTCACGTCGTCGATGCGGAACTCGTGGCCGATGGCCTGGATGCCGCCTGCGCTCATCCGGATCGTGAGGCCGCGCAGCGAGGAGCGGCACCAGTCGTCGGCGCTGCTCGAATCGATCGCGTAGGCGCCTGCATTGCGCTGAAACGCCAGCGCCAGGGGGCCTTCCGCGACGAGCACCGTGGCTTGGCGCCCGTCGCCGGTGATCGTGCGCCCCGGCTTCACCATGACCGTCGAGGCCAGGCGATAACGACCCGCCGGGACGTGCACGGCGAGATGGGCGCCGAGCGCAGCCTCGAAGGCCGGTGCGTCGTTCGCAACGCCGTCGCCAACGGCCCCGAAGTCCCTGACCGAGACCGCTTCCGAGAGCTTGTCCGAGATCCGGCGATCGACCGCCCCGGCGCCGGGCATCCTGGCCGCGATGCTGGCGATCGTGGCGTGGCGGGTGAGGTTGCCGCTGGCGGTCGAGACGACGATCCGGTCTTCCGCGGTCAATGTCGCTACCGGCAGCAACTCGTGGATCTGCTTGCTCGTCATGACATGCTCCCTGTTGCAAGCTGAGCGCTGATTTCGGTGACGATCGGGTCGTTGGTGTCAGTGACCAGAAGCGCCGCCTGGTTGGTCGATGGCGGCAACACGATCACCGGGCTGCGAGTGGCCCTGACCAACCGTAGCCCGCGCGCTGTCGGCGCTAGCGACATGGTCATCTCAGCGGCGGCCGATGACGTAAGCGATGCAATCGTCGGCTTCGGCAATGAACGCCACATGCTGCTCACTGCGGCGCAGAGGCACGTCGACATAGATGCCAGGATAGAGGAACGGGCTGGCGTTTCGATCGGCCGTTACGGCATTGTCACCGATCTCGAACCGGCAGGGTCCGGTCGCGATCAGCGTGACCAGCTGAATGTCGTCGTCCAGGGCAGCCGGGATCCGCTCGGAGCTGCTCGATACGGTGACCTTCTGGGTGCCAAGGGGGTCGAACCCCAGAACGGGCAGCGAATTGCCATTGTCGTCGACGGGCAGAAGCAGGCTCACGGAAGCTCTCCATTGCGCAGATGGGCCGATGGCGGCGCGGGAACTGAACGCATTCGACTATACTAGGAACAAAAACCTATGTCAATGTGTGGGCCGCTGTGGCCGGCTCCGAAAAACAAATCGCTTTCGCTGCGCCCCCTGCCTCTGACATATTCCGACGGAGCAGAACGCCTCGGATCTTATGCACGCCAGTCGCCGACTACTGATCTACAGTCACGACAGCTTCGGCCTCGGCCATCTTCGCCGTTGCCGGGCGATCGCGCACGACCTCGTCGATCGATACCCACAGCTTTCCGTCCTGATTCTCTCGGGGTCGCCCATCATCGGCAGCTTCGATTTTAAATCTCGGGTTGATTTTGTTCGAGTGCCGGGAGTGATCAAGCTCAAGAACGGTGACTACACGTCCTTGAAACTGAACATCAATCTGAGCAAAACGCTGGAGATACGGGAGTCGATCATCGCCCACACGGCGAGCATCTTCGATCCTGACATGTTCCTGGTCGACAAGGAGCCGCTTGGTTTGCGTGGCGAGGTCGAGGAAACACTCGATCTCCTGACGCGGCGTGGTCGCCGATGTGTGCTCGGCCTCCGCGACGTCATGGACGATCCACATGCGCTCTATCAGGAGTGGGAGCGGAAGGGGGTCTACCCGGCGCTCGATCGCTACTACCACGACATCTGGGTCTATGGCGTGCCCGAGATGTTCGATCCTATCAGCGAAATTCCCGGTATGCGGCGTGTGGCCGACCGGGTCAGCTTCACCGGCTACATCGAACGGCAGGCGACCGAGACCGACCGTCTCGCACCTGGCCTCCAGTTGCCCGACAAGCCGTATATCCTGGTCACAACTGGCGGCGGGGGCGATGGGGCAGGGCTGATCGACTGGGTCTTGCGGGCCTACGAGTCCGATATGACCATTGCGTATCCGGCCCTCCTGGTGTTCGGACCCTTCATGCATCTCGAGCAACGGCGCCAGTTCCAGGAGCGGGTCGACCGGTTGTCGAACGTGTTCGCCACGACCTTCCAGTCGAACCTCGAAGCCCTCTACGATCGAGCGGTTGGTGTCGTCGCCATGGGGGGCTACAACACTTTCTGCGAGATCCTGTCGTTCAATAAACCGGCACTTCTCGTACCCCGAACCGAGCCGCGCCAGGAGCAGGTGATCCGTGCCGAGCGGGCGGCCAAGCTCGGCCTCGTTCGAGTGCTGCTCCAGGACGATCGCCTGCCACCCGTAGCAATGGCGACTTCATTGCACGCCATCTGCAACTGGCCGCGCCCTGGTGCGGCCCTGCGCCAGAGCCTGCTCGGCGGCCTCGACCGGATCGCTGAGCTCTGCGCGCCGTTTATCGATCCGCAACGGCGCCGGGCGCGCTCTGCCTGAACAATATGGCTGCCAGCATCGCCGTCGTCGTCAAGGGCTACCCGAGGCTCTCGGAAACCTTCATTGCCCAGGAATTGCTGGCGCTGGAACAAGCCGGCTTGAGGCTTCTCATCGTCTCGCTGCGCCACCCGACCGACCCGGCGCGGCATCCCATTCATGACGAGATTCGGGCACCCGTCACCTACCTGCCGGAGTACCTGCATCAGGAACCGGCTCGCGTTGCCGCCGGCCTGCTGTACGCGATTCGGCATCGGCGCTTCGGCCGGGTCGCCGGTCTCTTCTTCCGCGATCTGCGGCGGGACCCGACGGCCAATCGTCTGCGCCGGCTGGGCCAGGCCCTCGTGCTGGCACGCGAGCTGCCGCCTAGCGTCACCTGCATCTATGCGCATTACCTCCACACCCCGACCTCGGTGGCACGTTACGCCGCGCGTCTGCTCGGCCTGCGATTTGCCATCTCCGCCCATGCCAAGGATATCTGGACGACACCGGCATGGGAAAAACGCGAGAAGCTTGTCGACGCCGCATGGGTGACGACCTGCACCGAGATGGGCTTTGGCCATCTCCATTCCTTGGCGCCGACGGCGCGACTGCTCCATTTGCCTCACGGCGTGGACCTCGCCCGGCTGCCTCGGCCGCCGGCGCGTGACGGGGCCACGGGCGTTAGCCCAGGGCAGCCGATCGAGCTCGTCACCGTCGCCCGCGCCGTCGAGAAGAAGGGCCTGGATACGCTGCTGGAAGCACTGGCTATGCTGCCCCCCACAATTCACTGGCGATGGCGCCACATCGGTGCGGGTCCTTTGCAGCCGTGCCTGCGACGGCAGGCCGAGGAACTCGGTATCGACGATCGCATCGAATGGCTCGGCGCCACACCCCACGACGCCGTGGTCGAAGCGTTGGCCCGGGCGGATATCTTCTGCCTCGCACTCCGGACCGCTGCCGATGGCGATCGCGATGGCATTCCCAACGTTGTGGCCGAGGCCATGTCGCAGGGCCTGCCGGTCGTCTGCACCACTGGCGGGGCCGTCGCCGAGCTCGTCGAGGACGGTCGGACGGGACTTCTTGTTCCTGCCGGGGATGCGGTAGCCTTGGGTGCCGCCATCGCGCGGCTCGTGACGGATGCAGGGCTGCGACATGCGCTGGGCGCAACAGGCCGCGTGGTGGTGGAGACTCGCTTTGCCGCCGGAGCCGCCCAGGCACGCCTCGCTCGCGAGCTCGAGGCACTGGCGGAGAAGAACGAGGTCGCTCGATGCGCATAGCCTTTTATGCGCCGATGAAGCCCGTTGAGCACCCGACCCCTTCGGGAGATCGGCGTATGGCCCGCGCTTTCGTCGCACTGCTCCACGCTCTTGGTCACGAAGTCGAAATCGCTTCGTCCTTGCGCAGCTATGACCGGGAGGGCGATCCCGAGCGGCAGATGGCGATCCGGGCTGCCGCCGAGATGAAGGCCGCACGGCTGATAGCCGACTGGAGATCCCAAGCCAAGCCGGCTCCCGACCTTTGGTTCACCTACCATTCCTACCACAAGGCGCCTGATTGGCTCGGGCCGGCCGTGGCGAATGAGCTGCGAATGCCCTACGTTGTCGCCGAGGCGTCCGTGGCCGGCAAGCAGGCGAATGGCGCCTGGGCGCTCGGTCATCGCGCAACGATCGAGGGCATCAATTCCGCCGCCAAGGTTCTGGCCATGACCCGCGTCGACGCGGTCGACCTCGCCAAGTGGCTGTCGGAGACCCGAAATCTGGTTCTCTTCCCGCCCTTCCTGGCGCAACGCCTGAAGCCGTCAGCGGAACCGACAGCCGCCCGCCGAGGCTTGTCCAGCGCGCTCGGGCTGGCGATGGCGCCGGTCTGGCTGGTGACGGTCGCTATGATGCGCCGGGACATCAAGACCGAATCCTATCGGCTGCTCGCTCGTGCCCTCACCGCCATGCACCGCGACAATTGGCGCCTGCTCGTCATCGGTGACGGTGAAAATGCGGTCGAGGTGCGAGCCCATTTGACGAGCGCCGCTGGTGATCGGGTGCGATTCCTCGGCCAGCTCGACAGCGAGGCGCTGGCGACGACCCTGTGCGCCGCCGATGTCTTCGTCTGGCCGGCGCTCAGGGAAGCCTACGGCATGGCGATCCTCGAGGCCCTGAGCCTCGGTCTGCCGGTGGTGGCCTGTGACGGAGGGGGCGTCTCGGATCTCGTCGAGCACGAGGGCAACGGGCTGCTCGCGAAGGAGCGTTCGGCGACCGGGCTGGCGACCTGTCTGGATCGACTGGTCGATGATCCGGCGCTGCGCGCTGGGTTGGCCGCCAGAGCGCGGGCAGGGTTCGAGGAGCGGCACAGTCCGGGTGCGGCGGCGGCGAGAATGGCGAGTATCCTCGCAAGTGTGGCGGGAGCCGAAGGGCGATCGCCATGCGCCTGATCGTCCTTCGTCATGGCCGCACGGCGTGGAACGTGCAAGGCCGCTTGCAGGGGCGGGTCGACATTGACCTCGATCCTGTCGGCAGGCGCGAGGTCAGCGACTGGCGCTGCCCCGAGGGCTGGCGCGATCTGCCCTGCTGGGTCAGCCCGCTGCGCCGGGCCAGGCAGACCGCCGACCTGCTCGGCCGTGACGACGTTCGGGTCGCACCCGAGTTGATAGAGATGGACTGGGGCAGCTTCGAGGGACACCGTCTTGTCGACCTTCGGGTCGAGCACGGTGCCGATCTGGCAACCAACGAAGCACGTGGCCTGGATTTTCGTCCGCCGGGCGGCGAGAGCCCGCGCGAGGTCATGGCCCGGCTGGTTCCGTGGCTGCGTTCTCGTGCCGATGGCCGAGAGGGCGCTCTGGTGGTCACCCACAAGGGTGTGCGGCGAGCACTGCTGGCCCTCGCCAGCGGCTGGGACATGCGAGGGCCACCGCCGTTTAAGGTCGGCAACGATGCCGCCCTCGAGCTCGAGGTGGACGTCTCGGGGCGGCCGACAGTGGTCGGCGTCGTAGCGCTCCGCGGGTGCCATGCCTGAGGCGCCGCAGCCCTCGAAGCGCGACGCCCTTCTCTGGTGGCGGGACGACGATGCTGGCTGCATTGCACCGACACTGGCGCCCCTGCTCGATCTGTCGTTCGCCGGCACGCGGCCGATCGGTCTCGCAGTCGTGCCGGCCTGGCTCGATGACGCCACGATGCGGCTGATTCGCGGCGAACCCAATGCACAGGTGCTCCAGCATGGCTGGACCCATGCGAGCCACGCCTTGGGGGATGAGAAATCCATCGAGCTTGGGGGCGATGCGACGACTGCCGACTGCCTCGACCTGCTGCGGGCGGGAGCCGCGCGGCTGGATTCGGCATTCGGCGACGCCTTCCTGCCGATCCTGGTGCCGCCTTGGAACCGGATCGCCGGCCGGGTGCTGGAGCGACTCGGCGAAGTCGGCTACGCGGGCCTCTCGACCTTCGCCGATGATCTCCGGGGTGCCGTGTTCGGGCTCGTTCACATCAACGCGCATGTCGACATCATCGACTGGCGCAAGGATCGACGCATGAAGCCGGTTGCCACGCTTCTCGCCGAGGTCGACGATCTCCTCGCGCAGGGTGCGCCCGTTATAGGCATTCTGTCGCATCATCTCGTCATGTCGGTCGACGACGTGGCCCGGCTCGGGCACTTCTTCATGGAGCTGGAAGCCAGGTACCGCTGCCGATGGGTAGCGCCCCGCGCGCTGTTCGCTGATCCCGGAAAGCTGTCCGATGAACCCGCTGATCGCCGTTCGTGACCTGCATGTGAGCTTCGCCGCCGACGAGGGGACGGTGGAAGCGGTCCGCGGCGTCTCGTTCGATATTGCCGCCAATCGCACAACGGCGATCGTCGGCGAAAGCGGCTCGGGCAAGACCGTCGTGGCACACGCCATTCTCGGCATCCTGCCGAAAGTGGCGCGCATTGGCGGCGGCTCCATCCTGTTCGATGATCCGCTGCAACCGGGCGGGCCGCGTGACCTCGCCAGGATGGACCCCGATGGCCGCGAACGGCGGCAGATACGTGGTGGCCGGATAGCGATCATCTTCCAGGAGCCGATGAGCTCGCTCTCCCCTTTGCACACGATCGGGGACCAGATCGCCGAGGCCTACCGGCTCCACGTCGAGGACAACGAGGAAGCCGCCCGGCGCGCCACGATCGAGATCCTCGAGAAGGTCGGCTTCCCGCGCGCCGATCGGGCCTTCAGCACCTACACGTTCGAGCTCTCGGGCGGCCTGCGGCAGCGGGCGATGATCGCCATGGCCTTGATCTGCCGCCCGGCGCTGCTGATCGCCGACGAGCCGACGACGGCGCTCGACGTCACGATACAGGCCCAGATCCTCAAGCTCATCGAGGATCTCAAGGCCGAGCTCGGCATGGCGGTCCTGTTCATCACCCATGACCTAGGTGTGGTGGCAAACATCGCCGACGAGGTCGTCGTCATGTATCGCGGCCGTGTCATGGAGAAGGGGCCGAGCCGGGAGCTGATCCGGTCGCCGCGCCATCCGTACCTGCAGGCTCTTCTCCATGCGGTGCCGACGATCGGCATGGATCCACATGTGCGGCTCCAGTCGATCAGCGATGTCGAGGCGGATGGCCGCGGTAGGGCGGTGCAGCATGCACCGCACCTGCCGACGACCGACTGGCTGCTGCGGGTCGAAGGCCTGTGCAAGACCTTCGTCGGCCGACGCACCGGGCTGCTCGGCGCGGAGCGCCAGATCGTCAGGGCGGTCGACGATGTCTCGTTCACCGTTCATCGGCAGGAATGCCTGGCCCTCGTTGGCGAGAGCGGCTGCGGCAAGACGACGGTCAGCAAGCTGATCATGCGTGGCCTGACACCGGACGAAGGGCGTATCCTCTTTCATGAAGGCGCCGCCGAGATCGATGTCCTGGCGCTCGACGACAAGGCGCTGCTGCAGCTCAGAACCAAGATCCAGTATATCTTCCAGGATCCGTTCGGCTCGCTCAACCCGCGCATGACGGTCGAGGAGATCGTGGCGGAGCCGCTCCTGATCCACGGCATCGGTGACGCGGCGAGCCGCGCTGCCCGAGTCGCCGAGTTGCTCGACGCTGTCGGTCTGAACAAGCGTCATTCCCGGCGCTATCCGCACAGCTTCTCCGGCGGGCAACGGCAACGAATCGGCATCGCCCGGGCCCTGGCGCTCGAGCCGAGCCTGTTGCTCTGCGACGAGCCCGTCTCGGCGCTCGACGTCTCGGTCCAGGCCCAGATCCTGAACCTGCTCAAGGACCTCCAGGCGGAGCTCGGGCTCACCTATCTCTTCGTCTCCCACAATCTTGCCGTGGTTCGTTATCTCGCTCATCGTGTCGCGGTGATGTGCGCCGGCCGGATCGTCGAGCTGGCCAATACCGACAGCCTGTTCGATGATCCCCAGCATCCCTACACCCAGGCACTGCTCGCCGCGGTGCCGGAGCCCGATCTCGACCGGCCCCTCGATTTCGCGGCCCTGCTCGCAGGTCGGGCCTCTGAACCGGCCGCGTGGCCGGAGCCCTATCGACTGGACGGCCACTCCGGAACACTGATAGCTTGTGGCCAGGGTCATTTCGTACGGGTGGGCGAATGAACAGCTCAGGCGCTTTGCTGGCGGGTTCTGTCGGAGCACTGCTGGCCCTGGCGGCAATGCCGCAGTTGGCAACGGCAGGCCCACCCCTGCAGCCGCTGGTCGCCGAGATGGACGAGATCGGCAAGCCGGGGGGCGACCTTCGGATGCTGGTCAGCCGGACGCGCGACACGCGTCTGCTCTATGTTTACGGGTTCGCCCGCTTGGTCGGCTTCACGCCGGAACTCGAGCTCAAGGCGGATATCCTCGAAGAATTCACCGTGGAAGACGGCCGCATCTTCACCTTCAAGCTGCGTGAAGGACACCTCTGGTCCGACGGACATCCGTTCACCACCGAGGATCTGCGCTTCTATTGGGAGGACATCGCGCTCAACGAGGTGCTGTCTCCGGTAGGACCACCCATCCAGATGGTCGTGGACGGCGAGCTGCCTGTGGTGGAGGTTATCGACGAGCTGACCATTCGCTATTCCTGGTCAGAACCCAATCCGTTCTTCCTGCCGGAGATCTCCGCCGCATCGCCGCTCTTCATCTACGCGCCGGCGCACTACCTGAAGCCGTTCCACGGGAGCTATGCGGATCCCGAGGAGCTCGCGCGTCTGGTGAGCGAGGACAATGCCCGGGACTGGGCGCAGTTGTTCCAGCGCCGTGAGCGGATGAGCCAGTTCGACAATCCCGACTTGCCGACACTGCAGCCTTGGCGACTCGTGACCCCAGGTCCGGCGGAGCGGTTCATCGCCGAGCGAAACCCGAATTACCATCGGGTCGACGCCAACGGCGTGCAGCTTCCCTACATCGACCGTATCGTTCTCGATGTGGTCGATGGCCGCCTCATTCCGATCAAGACCGGTGCCGGCGATTCCGATCTGCAGTCGCGCGGGCTGGCCTTTCGCGACTATACGTTCCTCAAGGAGAGCGAGCCACGCAGCGGTCTAGAGGTCAGGCTCTGGCCGGAAGCGCGGGGCGCGCATCTCGCCCTCTATCCCAATCTCAATGCCGCCGATCCCGTCTGGCGCGAGCTTTTTCGAGATGTTCGTTTCCGCAAGGCACTCTCGCTCGCGATCGATCGCGAGGCGATGTCCCAGTATCTCTACTACGGGCTGGCAACGCCGGCTAACAACACGGTTCTTGCGGAGAGCCCTCTCTATTCCCCCGAGATCGCCGCAGCCTGTCTCGGCCACGAGCCGGCCGAGGCGAATGCGTTGCTCGACGAGCTAGGGCTCGACCAGCGCGATTCCCGCGGCATTCGCCTGCTGCCCGACGGCCGGCCGCTCGAGCTGGTCGTCGAGACGGCGGGCGAGGACAGCGAGCAAGCCGACGTCCTGGAGCTGGTCCGGGCCGATTTCGCCGAGCTCGGCTTTCTCATTCATACGCGGCCGGCCGAACGCGAGGTGCTGCGCAACCGGATCTTCTCCGGCGAGGCGCTGATGACGATCTGGTACGGGATCGAGAACGGCATCCCGACGGCCGACATGAGCCCCCGGGAATACGCGCCGACCAATCAGTACGACCAGCCGCAATGGCCGATGTGGGGGCAGTATTTCGAGACCAAGGGCGAGGCCGGCGAGCCGCCGGACGATCCGGCGGCGGTGAGGTTGCTCGAGTTGTTCCACGATTGGCGGCGGGCCACCGACAGCGCGGGTCGTGCGACGGTGTGGGGTGAGATGCTCAACCTCTATGCGGAGCAATGCTATACGGTTGGCCTCATTGCCAATGTCCAGCAGCCGGTCGCGGTTCGGAAGACATTGCGCAACGTGCCGGTGACGGCGACGTATAACTGGCAGCCGCATGGCCAGATCGGCATCTATCGGCCCGATACGTTCTGGTATGCCGACTAGCGCGGTTGGCGCTTGCGCAGCCAAAGGCTGCTTTCGACGGCGCCCGCCATGAGCGGCAGGTTCGCGACGCAGGTCGAGGCGAGCGCCCTGGCCATCCGTCGAATGACGAACGCACTGGCGAATTCCACTGTGTAGCCGCCGCCGGAGAGGAGTGCTGCGACCAGTGATTGCTCGTTGTAGCCCCGCCAGGCCCACGCCTCCGGATAGGCCTCTGGCAGGAAGATGTCATGGAAATGGATGGCCGCACCCGGCCGCAGCCGTGGCAGGATGCCATTCACCAACCGGTCGACATCGCTGCCCGCCACCGCGATGTGGCTCGAATCGATGAACAGCAGGTCCGCCGCGGCAATGGTGTCGAGTTGGCCATGGTCGAGGCGGTCGACGGTGGCCGGAACATGCTCCACCGCTAGGCCCTGCAACCGCGCGCGGGGGGCCGGATCGATGCAGATGTGCCGCGTCGCAGCACCCGAATCCTCTGTGGCACGAGCCATGATGCGGGTCGAATGCCCGCAGCCCACCTCGACGATCAGGCCGGGCCGCCGCTGGCGGATCATCGCGTAGGCGGCGCAGGCGTCCAGCCGAGGAAACCAGTCCTGCTCGAAGCGCGGCGCTGGCGGCTCGCCGCCGAACCGGGCGAAATCCGCGGCATGGCTGTCGATGCATTCCAGCATGCGATGGAAGTTATCGCCGGCCGCATCGAAAATCGGCGCGATCGCCGGATAGCCGCACGGCATCGTCGCTGCCGCGTAGCGATAGGGAATGAAATAGCCCGTCTCGCCGCTCACGGTCGCAGCGTCAGCCCTTCGGCGGCCACCAGCGACCCCGGTCGTTGTCGTGCCATCTTGCGCGCCATGTCGTCGAGAAAGGCGTCGTCGTGCTCGGGGTCATGATGGAACGCCACGAGGCGACCTGCGTCGGCCGCGTCGCACAGCCTGATGCCCTCCTGCCACGTGGAGTGCCCCCACCCCACATATCGCGGGTACTCCTCGTCCGTGTAGGTGCAGTCGTAGACGACGATGTCGCTGCCACGGATGAACTCGACGATCTGCTCGTCACGGATCCCGATACGATGCTCCACATCGGTCACGATGCACATCACGTGGCCGGCGAATTCGATTCGATAGCCGGTGGCACCGCCGGGGTGATTCAGACCGAGCGTGTGCAGCATCACGCCGGTATAGGGGGTGAACACCTCGCCCGGCGTGAAATCATGAAAGCACACGCAGGCGTGCATGATGCCCAGCGGCACGGGAAAGAGCGGCGGCTGCATGAGCTGCACGAGGACCTGCTGCAGCGTCGAGCCGTGCGCGCGCAAATGCCCCGCCCAGAACTCGAACTGGTTGTTGCGGCTGTAGGCCGGCCGGAAGAATGGCAAGCCGGCTATATGATCGATGTGGGTGTGCGTGAAGAACAGGTGGGCGGCGCTGCTGTCGCCGGTTGCCGCGAGGTGATTGCCGAGCAGGCGCAATCCCGTGCCGGCATCGAAGATCAGCCGGTTGTCGCCGCATTTGACCTCGATGCAGGACGTGTTGCCACCGTAGCGGAGCATTGGCTCCTGCGGGCATGGGACCGTGCCGCGCACGCCCCAGAAACGCATCGTGAAGTCGGGCGATGTCACCGCCTTCGCCCGGCGGGCAATGGTGTCGGTCGGATGCGGGCTGTACGGTTGGCCACGGCGCGCCGGCAAGGGCGGACCGTGGCCCGATCAACGGCGTTCATAGAGGAAATACCGGTCGGGAGGCACACCCGGCGGTGCAGTAAGCGAACCGAGCATCGGTGAGGCTAGAGCCTGATCGCTGACGATGATCCCGCCCGGGACCAGGAACTGCGGCAGCAACAACGAGAGTGACGCAGCCATTCGACGATTTCGAGCGGAGTCGCCGGTGCCTATGTCACTGTGCATGAGAGCGACGCGGCCGGCCCATCGATCGGCGACTTCCGGCAGGACTGTTTCCAGATCGCCGACAATCAGATCACCGGTCGCCGGCACACAGCCTGGGTGCGGTTGTGGATCGCGCTCGAAGACGACGATCCGCCGGTCGGGCAATGCTTGCCTCATATGGTCGTACGTTCGTCCGTTGCCGAGGCCGAGCTCGAACACCAAACCGGGAATCTCGGCAACCAGCCGAACCGCGGCGTCGATGCAGGCGCGTTGGGCTTCGAGGCGTCGTATGAAGCTGTCGAGACGGCTCATCGCACGCGCCGAGCCCGCCCCCTCATACAATCACCCTTCCTACCGACCACAACTGATTTCACGATCCACCACGGCGGGCTGTGACGTTCGTCACATTGGGCACCGAATAGAGATGTCCTGCCCGCGATACCGCGTCAAAACCTCTCCGTAAAGCGAATGCCCACGCCCAGCGCCGGTTCGGCATCCTCCGCGTGACCCGGCTCGTGCTGGAACACGAGCCATCCCGCGATGGCCCGCTTCGCCTGAAGCATCCGTTGATAGGCGAGCTCGAGCCTGACCTCGCGACCATTCGGTGTCGCCTCGACGCGCTCCTGGCTGCGCTCGATCCCACCATCGAGCGTGCGGCCGGTCGGAACGTCGATCATCACCGATGCCGAGCTGACCCGCAGCGGCTGGCCGACCACCACGCCCAGCCGATCGGATTCCTCGAACACGCTGTCGGCGATCACACCGAACGCGAAGGCATCGGAGGTCACTGTGCTCCAGTCGCTCAGCATGCCTCCCTCATCGTCGAGCATGGAGACGCCCAGGGTCGCTTGCGCGAAAAGCTCGACGGTGGTGATGGGCCGGTAGGCGAAGCGGGCCGTGCCGAGATGCGACTGCGCGCCGTCGTCGAAGGCGAAGGCGCCGCTTGCCGAGCTGCCGAGCAGTGCCGTCGCTTCGTCGACATAGGCGTAGTCGAAACGCACGGAGATCTGCTCGCCGAGCCGCTGGTCGGCACCGAAAGACAGCAGCCGTCCTTCATGCTCGTATGTCTCGGTGCCGGGCGCGGACAGGGCTTCGCTGTCGAGAACGCCGAACGTCAGCTCGGTCGAGTCGCCTACCGTGAGGTGCCATGCCCCGCCTGTGCCCTTGGCGAGGATGCCGTCGACCGGTGCCAGGAGGGTATGGGCGTCGAGGAAGAGGTCGCTCGCCGACACGGTCGTGGCACCCGAGCTGACGCTCGAGGGCGAGAGGCCGACGCCGAAGCGCAGATCGCCTGCTGGCAGGTCGCTGGCCTGGAGCATGAGACGATCGAGCTCCTGGCTCTGCTGGTCGGCCGGCTCGGTGAGCGCGGCACGCATCGAGCCGGGCACCGGTCGATCCTGCTGCTCGCTCAGGCGGAGCCCGGCCATGACGCCGCTCGGCGCCAGCGCATCGAGCGGCAAATCGTGGGTCAGGCTGACCCGTTGCATTCGCCCGGCAAAGTCGACCGTGCCGTCGCGGCCTTGGATCGACTGTCGGAAGTCCGCCCGATATGGCCGGTCATAGGCGTCCAGAACCATGCCGTTGGCGAGGGCGCTGTTGCCGCTCAGCGCATCGCCGAACGCCGCGCCCAGCTGCAGGCTGGAGGTCGCGACATTGAACATCTGCCCGGAAACCGTGTCGCCACCCGCCACCTGCTGCCGTCCGACGGGTGCCAGCGCCCGATCCAGGTTGACCAGACCATTGCCGTACACCTGGTCGCGGCCACGGGCACCCAGATCGTCGGCGGTGGAGAGAAGTATCTCGGCCACCTCGCGCATCGACAATGAAGGAAAGGCGCTCTTGAGCGCTGCCGCGGCTCCGGCGACGTGCGGGGCGGCCATCGACGTCCCGGTGAGCCGACGATAGCCACCGTCGCTATAGGTGCTGTAGATATTGACGCCGGGGGCGACGAGATAGCGCGATTCGACGTCGCCGGCCCGATTGGTCTGGGTGAAGATGGCACCGTCCTTGTCGACGGCGCCGACCACGAGCATGCCGCCCCGGAGGCCGGCTTCATCGGCCAGCGCACCCGGATGCAGCGGCTCGTCCTGGCGCAGGTTGCCGGCGGCGACGACGACGAGAACGCCGCTGCGGACGGCAGCTTCCAGGGCGGCGCGATAGGCGCCGTTGACCGGCGTATCCTTGCCGATGCTGAGGTTGACGATATCGGCGCCGCGGTTGCGCGCGTGGTTCAGCGCGGCAGCCACATCGTCGTCGAAGTAGCCGCAGCCGGGCGTCGAGCAGACATCGCTGTCACGCAGGTCCGCCCGGATGGCCATGAGCGAGGCTGATGGTGCCACCCCCCGCATCCCCTTGCCGTCGGCATTGGCGGCGATGATTCCCGCGACATGGCTGCCATGGCCGCTCCGGTCTTCCAGCGTGCTGCGATTCCCGGTCACGATGTCGATGCTGTTCGCGGTGTCGATACGCCCTGCAAACTCGGAGTGACCGAGGGAAATTCCCGAATCGATAACGGCGACCTTGACCCCGTTGCCGCGGGCGCCGGCGCTGTACGCGGAATCTGCGCCGATCTGCGCAATGCCGTAGTTGGCCGCGGTCTCGGCGGCGTTGGTGCCGGGCACCGGGGGCGGGACGACAGGCGGCTGGGCCGGCACCACGGGTGGTGTCGAGACGACCGGGCCGGCACTGGATCCGCCGCCCGCACCGCCACCGCCGCCGCTACAAGCGGTGAGAAGCAGAACGGCACCGGTCAGGGCCTTGCAGCGAAGCGAAGGTCGATGCCGCGCTCCCTCTGGAGCAACCTGGCTTGTCCGGCCTCCTGGTTGACGTGTCCCGCTCCCCATGTCGTTTCCCTGTGAGGCTTCCTCGAGGATGATAGTTAACGGGAAACCCGTTACAGTAAAGCGCCACGTGGGGTTGCGGCGCAGTATGTTATTCACACTGGGACCCGTCGGGACCGGTCCGATCGGTGCCCGAGGCTCAGTGGCGAACGTCGATGACGAGCTTGCCTGCCGCCTGACGGCGGCGCAGTCGCTCGATGGCCTCGGCCGTACGTGCCAGGGGCAGAACTTCCGAGACCTGCGGATGAATGCGGCCGGCTTCATGCCACTCGAACAACCGGCGAAAGCCGGCGCGCAGCCGCTCCGGGTCGCGCTTCCTGTAGCTGCCCCAATAGAAACCGAGGGCTGCTGCGTTCTTGACCAGGAGGATATTGGCCGGGATCTGGGGAATAGTGCCCGAGGCGAAGCCGATCACCACGATCCGGCCTTCCCAGGCGATGGCGCGCAGCGAGGCCGCGAAGAGCGCGCCGCCGACCGGATCGAAAACCACGTCGACACCGGCACCGTTGGTCAAGGCGCGGATCTGCTCGACGAGATCCGGGGCGTCGCTGTCGATGACATGGTCGGCACCATGTGCGGTGGCGATCGCCAGCCGGTCCGACCCGCGAGCGGTAGCAATTACCGTGGCACCCATCGCCTTGCCGCACTCGACGGCGGTCGAGCCCACGCCGCCTGCGGCGCCATGCACCAGCAGCACCTCGCCCTTGGCCAGCCCGGCACGCCAGACGAGTGCGCCGAAGGCCGTGCCATAGGCGATGGCGAAGCCGGCGGCGATGATCGGATCGAAGCCTTCGGGCAGCGAGACCACGTCGTCCGCCCGCGCTATGGCCTGCTCGGCGAAGCCGCCATGGTCGACGAGGGCCAGGACATGCTCGCCGCATTCCAGGCCCTTGACCCCGACGCCGACCTTGTCGATGCGGCCGGCGACCTCGAGACCCGGCACGAAGGGCAGGGCTGGCCGCTCCTGGTAGCGACCCTCGAGCATGAGGGCATCAGCGAAGTTCACGCCGGCGGCGTCGACGGCGATCCGGACCTGGCAGGCACCAGTCTCCGGTGCCGGCAGCTCTGCCAGCTCCAGACCGGCAGGGCCCTTGAGCTCCCGAGTGATGACGGCGCGCATATCGGCTCTCGATCGGCTTCTCGGTGTGGATCGGCTGGACGGCCGCGGCCGGGCACCGCCAGGCACGCGCGGCTGGCACAAACGCCATTCCTCGCCTATCTGCAAGCCCATGCGGAACGATCTCGCTCGCGGCTATTTCGCCATCGGCGCCGATGGCATCTCCAAGCCCATGAATCTCGGCAACCTCGTCCGTTCCGCGAACGCGTTCGGTGCCAGCTTCGTGTTTCTCGTCGGCGTCCGACAGTCCGTGCGGCAAATGAAGTCGGACACCTCGCATGCCGAACTGCAGGTGCCGGTCTATGACGTCCCGGACGTCGCCGCGTTGAGCCTGCCACGGGGCTGCCGGCTGGTCGGCGTCGAGCTGGTCGACCACGCCGTGGCCCTGCCGAGCTTCCGCCATCCGCTGCAGGCCGCGTACGTCTTCGGACCCGAGCGCGGCAGCCTGAGCGAGGGCATGCTGGCACGCTGCGATCACGTGGTCCGCATCCCGACCCGGTTCTGCGTCAATGTCGCGGTCGCCGGCGCCATCGTCATGTATGACCGGATGGTGTCGCTCGGCCGCTTCGCCGAGCGGCCCGTGCGTTCCGGCGGGCCACCGGCAGGGCCCGGGACACCGGAAAGCCGATAGACGCTATGCACTTCCGTGAACGGGCTGCGCGAGCTATGTAGCATGCGGAGTTCTGCTCAACGACCGCAAGGGAGCCCATGTCCAGGCAATTCGTGATCGTCGCCGGTCTCCTGGCGCTGCTTTCGCTCGGTGGCGAGGCCTTTGCCCAATCCCCGCAATTCCTGGGCAATTTTCGCGACTGGTACCTCTATGCCTACGACGATTCCGGCGGCAAGACCTGCTACATCGCGAGCAAGCCGACCGAGGAGGAGGGCAACTACCGCCGCCGGGGGGCCGCCGCCGTGCTGGTCGCCCGCCTGCCGATCGCCGGTGCCGGAGAGCAGGTGAGCGTCCAGCCCGGCTACAGCTTCAAGCCGGGCAGCACGGTCGAGATCCGCATCGGCGGCAAGCGCTGGGACTTCTTCACCCAGGGCGAGCATGCCTGGGCGAACACCGACGACGAGGACAGGCAGGTGATCGCGGCCATGAAGGACGGCAGCGACATGACGGTGCGCGGGACGTCCACGCTCGACACCTTCTCGCTCGACACCTACTCGCTGCTCGGCTTCACCGCCGCCCTCGAGGCCCTGCGCGATGCCTGCCCCGGCTGATCCCCTGCCAGTCGCCGGCACCACCGCTGCACCGGCACCGAAGCCGCTGGCGGCGGACGGCCGGCCGAGCCTGATCGGCCTCGACCTCGCCTCGCTGACCGAGGTGATCGGGGCGTTGCAGGTGGTGCCCGAGCGGCAGGCGGCGCTGCGGGCACGCCAGCTCTTCCATTGGCTCTACCATCGGGGTGCTTGCGACTTCGCCTCGATGTCCACCCTGCCCAAGCCATTGCGGCAGGCGCTGGACGATGGCTGGTCGGTCGCCCGGCCCGACATCGCGACCGCGCAGACGGCGGCCGATGGCACCCGCAAGTGGCTCCTGCGCTTCGCCGACGGCCAGGAGGTCGAGACCGTCTTCATTCCCGAGGACGACCGGGGTGCGCTCTGCATCTCGACCCAGGTCGGCTGCACCCTGACCTGCTCGTTCTGCCATACCGGCACCATGCCGCTGGTGCGCAATCTCGGCGTCGGCGAGATCACCGCGCAGCTCCTCGTGGCACGCGACGCGCTGGGCGAGTGGCCGACGGCGAAGGAGGGACGGCTCTTCACCAACATCGTCGTGATGGGCATGGGCGAGCCGCTCTTCAACTACGACAACATCGCCGGTGCCCTGCGCCTCGCCATGGACGAGACGGGCCTCGCGATCTCCCGCCGCCGCATCACGCTCTCCACCTCAGGCGTCGTGCCCCGCATCGCCCAGTGCGGCCGGGAGCTCGAGGTCGGGCTTGCGGTGTCGCTGCATGCGGTGCGCGACGAGCTGCGCGACGAGCTGGTACCCCTGAACCGGAAATGGAACATCGCCGAGCTCCTGGAAGCCTGTCGGCAGTACCCGGCGCGGCGGCCGATCACTTTCGAGTATGTCATGCTGCACGGCGTCAACGACAGCGACGCCGATGCCCGGGAGCTGGTCCGCCTGCTCGCCGGCCTCTCCGCCAAGGTCAACCTGATCCCCTTCAACCCCTGGCCCGGGGCACCCTATGCGTGCTCCTCGAACAACCGGATCCGGGCCTTCGCCGCCATCGTCGAGGCGGCCGGCTATGCCTCGCCGGTGCGCACGCCGCGCGGCCGCGACATCCTCGCCGCCTGCGGGCAGCTGAAGACGGCGAGCGAGCGGCAGCGCCGGCAGCGGGTCGCCGCTTGATCGTCGCGCGCTCCCCGCGGCACCATCCGTGAAGCGCCTGATCGTCGGATTCCTGGCGGTTGTCGGGGCTCTGGCGCTCGTCGTGCTGGTGGCCGCCATAGCAGGCGGCATCTGGTTCACCCGGCAGTTCACGGCCGGGCCCGAGCTGCCCGAGCGCATCGTCCTGACGCTCGACCTGGGCGAGCCTCTGGTCGAGACGGTGCCAGGCGACCCGCTGGCGACGATCGGCTTGGAGCAGCCGCTCGAGCTCGGCGAGATCGTGCTCGCCCTCGAGCGTGCTGCCGCCGACCCCCGGGTGCGCGGCCTCGTCGCCCGGCTCGACGCCACCGACCACGGCATGGCCGTCGCCCAGGAGCTGCGGGCGACGATCGACCGGTTCCGCGCCGGGGGGCGCTTCGCCCGGGCCTGGGCCGACAGCTTCGGCGAGCTCGGGCCAGGCAACGAGGGCTACTACATCGCCACGGCCTTCGACGAGATCCACTTGCAGCCGGGCGGCATGGTCGGCCTGACCGGGCTCCTGGCGGAGATTCCGTTCGTCCGCCCGCTGCTCGACCGGCTCGGCATCCAGGCCGAGGTGATCCGCCGGTCCGACTACAAGACCGCCTTCGACAGCCTGGTGGAGGACGGCCTCACCGCCGCCCATGCCGAGATGATGAACGACCTGCTCGACCAGATCTATGCCGCGCTGGTCGACGGCGTTGCCGCCTCGCGCGGCCTTGCGCCTGCCGAGGTCGAGCGGCTGATCGATGCCGGGCCCTTCACCGGCGAGGCGGCGCTCGCGGCCGGGCTCGTCGACGGCCTCGCCTTCCGTGACGAGGTGCTCGATCGGGCCCTCGCGGAGGCCGGCCCGGGCAGCGCGGCGGTCGGCCTCGCCGCCTATGCCAGGGCCGAGCCGGAGAGCGACGGCGAGCCGCCCGCCACGGTGGCGCTCATCGTGGCGCAGGGGACGATCCAGCGCGGCACGGCCGGCTTCGACGCCTTCATCGGCGCGGACGACCTGGCGGCACAGCTCGCCGAGGCGCGCGACGACGACGCCATCGACGCGGTGGTGCTGCGTCTCGACACCGGCGGCGGCTCGGCGGTCGCGTCGGAGACCATCGGCCGCGAGGTCGAGCTCCTGCGCCAGGCCGGCAAGCCGATCGTCGTCTCGATGGGCAATGCCGCGGCCTCGGGCGGCTACTGGATCGCGATGGGGGCCTCGCACATCGTGGCGGAGCCGGCGACGCTCACCGGCTCCATCGGCGTGATCGCCGGCAAGCCCGTGCTGGCCGGGCTCTGGGAGCAGCTCGGCGTCAACTGGGCGACCCTGCAGCGCGGCGAGAACGCCGGCTACCTGTCGCTGAACCGGCCCTTCGACGCGCTGGCGCGCGAGCGCCTGGAGCGCGCGGTGGGCGCCCTCTACGAGCGCTTCAAGGCCGGCGTCGCCGAGGGGCGCGGCCTCCCGCCGAATTCGGTCGAGGCGCTGGCCCAGGGCCGCGTCTGGCTCGGATCCGAGGCCGTCGGGCTCGGGCTGGTCGACGAGCTGGGCGGCATCCTCGAGGCGCGCGCGGCCGCGGCACGCCTGCTCGAGCTGCCGGCCGGCAGCATCCCGCATCTCCAGCGCTACCCCGAGCCACCCTCGACCTTCGAGCGGCTGCGCGAGCTCTTCGACCAGCCATCCCTCCCGGGCCTCGCGTCCCTGATCGCCCTCTGGCACGGGGCGCTCCTGCCCGGCACCGCCGAGATCACGCTGCCGCGCTTCCGCTGATTCCTTTCATAATAGGATTTATAGCCTATGAGCGCCGCGGGGTCAAGCGCGCCTGCGGGTTTGTCCGGCAAAACAGGGTCGGCCGGCTCGGATTCGAGCGGAAAGGCAGATTTCCGGCGGCCCGGGGGTCGCGAACGAACCCGCGAGACCGACGAACGAACCCGGGAAACGCCACTTTCGGCGGGTTCGTTCGTCGATTCCTCCGGTTCGCTCGTCGAGTGCTGTCGCGGAATCTGCGACATCTGGCCCGAGCTGTCGCGGAATCTGCGACATCACGAATGCTTATGTCGCAGAATTTGCGACAGTCGGGCCTCGCCTGTCGCGGATTCCGCGACAACCCGGGCGGTGGTGTCGCAGATTCCGCGACAGTTTGCCGGGCGGTGGGATCGTTTGCGGGCCTGGCGGCGGCCCTCGACTGTTCGGGCGTCGCCGGTCATAACGATTCGTGATAGTGCCCGGGGCGACGGGAAGGGGCGTTGCGGGCTACGCCCTGAGGTTAAAGTGGTCTCGTGAGGCAGTTGCAAAACTCCGGATGAACTTTGCTTTGCCGTCACGGAATATTCTTTGGTTTGAGCACCAATTGACGCCGGCCTGTCGGCATGGCGGTGGGAATTCAGGCGGGAGTACGGTTTTCGCGAATTTCGGGCGAGCGGAAGCCGGCATCGAGTTGGTCGAGGACCATGGCTTTGACTTGTGTGCGGGCGGTCAGGTGACCAGTCGGATGAGCTGGTCGACGGTCAGTGCCAGGATGCCGAACATCAGGTGGCACATGGCCTTGGTCGGACCGCGGACGCGGACATGGTTGCCGCCGAACTGATCCTTGAGCCGGCTGTTGACGCGCTCGCAGGAGGTTCGCTGCGCCAGCCGCCTGGCTTCGGCGGGCTTCCAGGCGATCTGCTCACGGGCTTTTTTCTCGTTGGCCCAGGCGTCTTTGGCCGCCTTGCTGCGGGGGACCGGGTCGATGACCGGGACATGGCCGAGGCTGCGGCTGTGGTCGTGGATCTCCCGCACATCGTAGGCGCTGTCCATCAGGTCGTAGAGGTTGGTGACGCGCCGCGCCGTCATCACCGCCAGCGGGATGGCGGCCTGACTGTCGTGGACATGCGCGCCGGTGAGCAGGCAGCTGACCGGGATGTCGCCGTCGGCCACATCGATATGCAGGCGGTAGCCGCGCCAGAATTCCTTATAGCCCTTGGCGTTCTTGCGGTTGCCGATGGAGCAGGCGCGCGGCAGGTCGGCGAGCCTCGCCTCGAGGCTCATGCCGGGCTGCGTCGCCAGCCGGCGCACGGGTTTCTCGACGATCTCGCCCTTGCGTGGCCGGCCGCGTCCCCGACGCTTTTCCGGCTGCTTCGGGGCAGCGGCCAGGGGCGGCCGCTCGCGCGCCGCGATCGCCGTGCCGTCGCGTGAGACGTGGCCGATCAGGCAGCCACCCAGCCGCTCCTCGACCAGCGCCGCGTGCGCCCGCTCCGGCAGGCAGCTCGCCGCGAACGCGGCAAACGCCCGGCTGAAGGTCGCCTCGCTCGGCACCTGGGAGGCCCGCTCCCAGCCGCAAATCCGCCGCAGAGCCTTGTCCACGAGCAGGCGCTCGCGCAGCATCACGGTCATCGGCAGATCGAGCACCGCCTTGGCCAGGAACGCCCGCGCCAGCGCCGCCCGGCAGGCCGGCGGCCGGCCCAGCCAGTGGCCGAGAGCTGGCAGAAAGCTCTCGATCCGGGCAAGCTCCAGAGCCGTCACGAGCAGCCGATGGCGCGGACCGAGCGGCCCGACATGCTCCTCCAGCCAGGGGAAAAGCTCACCTTGGACACGCCGCCAATGCTCGGATAGGCTCCCGTCCAGTGGCATCGTCCATCCCTTCCGGTTGGTTTCTGTCTTGACAACATCAACCTATCGGATGGAGCTGGGCGATGCCACGCTTCACCTCTCAAATACCGAGCAATTCCGCCCCTTCAGGGCGTTTTGCAACTGCCTCTCGTGTCCCTGAGTTCCCCCTCGTGTCCCTGAGTTTCCCGAGGCCTTGCGCAGGATCTCGTTGGCCGGGCGCAGCTCGCGAACCTCACGCTCCAACGCCTTCAGCCGAGCCCGCTCGTCAGTGGTCGCGCAGTCCCGCAGACCTGAAAGCTGCCTTTCGCCAGATCAATCGCCAGTAGACCGATCTGACTGGTCGTCTTCGTGCCCTCCACATGGTTCGTCCGGAACCGTCATGGCATAAGAGATGCCGCTCGGTGGGGGCATCCACTGCATCAGTTCAGAACCGACTTTTCAGAGGGGTTAAACTCAGTTCGTGTCCCGACTTTTCCAGTTCGTGTCCCGACTTTTCCACCGACTTTTCCAAAGGTCAGGCGCGTCCGGCGCCGCTGCGACCGGAGTGTCCCGAGGAGAGCCAATGCCCGGGCAGGCTCCTAGTCGGTGGACGGCAGCAGGAACTCGCGGCCGAGCTTGACGCGGGGCTCGCCGTCATAGGCGATCACGTCGGCGGTGGCATAGGTCTCGCCCCAGATCTCGGGCAGGTAGGAGCCGGTGCCGATGACGTCGATGGGTGCCCGCACGCTCGCCATCAGCTTGCACTTGGACGGGCTGAAGCCCGAGCTGGCGATGATCTTGACCTCGGGGAAGCCGGCCGCGTCGAGCGATTCGCGCATGTGGTAGATGGCGGCGGCGGAAACCCCGGTGCCGGTCAGCCAGCGGAGCTCGTCGTGGGTGCGATAGGTGCGGATCGCCTCGGGCACGTGCCGGTCGAGCACGGCATAGGATTTCGCCGTGTCCAGCTGCTCGACGAAGCGGCCGCCATGGGTGTCGAGGCGGACGCCGAGGCGGCCGGTCGGGGCGAGGTCGGGGAAGGCCGCGCAGACGTCGAGCGCATCGCTGATCTCGCGGCCGAAATAGTCGACCAGCACATAGAGCGGGTCGTCGGGGAAGGTGGCATGGAACATGCGCGCCGCCTCGACCGTGCTCCTGGCGTAGCCGATGAGCGCGTGCGGCATGGTGCCGAGGCCGTGGCTCTGGCCGAAAAAATGGGCGGTGGCGTCGGTGGCGTTGCCGATGAAGCCTTTCGCGGCACTCTCGCGCCGGGCCCGGGCCGAGCCGACGCTCGCCGCATAGGCCATCATCTCGGCCATCTCGGCACCGGCGCAATGCCGCGCGTCCATGGCGAGAAAGCCCACGTAGGGCAGGTCGGTGCACATGGTCCAGGCGTTGAAGGCGGCGACGCAGGCGGGGCCGAGCTTCTGCAGGAACATGGTCTCGAGGTCGACGAGATGGCGGAACGGCCCGTGCAGATAGAGCATGGGCTCGCCGGCGCCGACCCAGCCGCCTTCCGGAAAGCGCTCCTCGATGGTGATGTCGGCCGCGCGCTCGGCCGCCACCTCCCGCAGCCAGTCGACCGCCAGCCGGTGCGTGCAGAGCACCGGCCGGCGCATGAAGACCGCGTAGGTCACCCGGCAGTCGCCGAACCGCTCGACGATGCGCCGCGTCTTGTCGAAATACTTGTCGGTGTAGCGGGCGACCTCGGCGTTGGTCGGCGTCATGACGCGGCGCGCAGGCCCTGCCGCTCCTCCTTCAGGGCCTCGGCCATGAGGAAGGCGAGCTCGAGGCTCTGCTGCGCGTTCAGCCGGGGATCGCAATAGGTGTGGTAGCGGTCCTTCAGCGCCGCCTCGGTGATCGCCTGCGCCCCGCCGGTGCATTCGGTGACGTCCTGCCCCGTCATCTCGAGATGGATGCCGCCGGCATGCGTGCCGAGGCCGCGGTGGATGGCGAAGAAGCTGCGGACCTCGGCCAGGATCCGCTCGAACGGGCGGGTCTTGTAGCCCGACGATGACTTGACCGTGTTGCCGTGCATGGGATCGCAGGTCCAGACGACGATGCGGCCCTCGCGCTCGAGGGCGCGGACCAGGGGTGGCAGGTGCCGCTCGACCAGCTCGTGCCCCATGCGGGCGATGACGGTGAGCCGGCCCGGCTCGTTCGCCGGGTTGAGGACGTCGCAGAGCCGAAGCAGGTCGTCGACCGGCATGGTCGGGCCGGCCTTGACCCCCAGCGGGTTGGCGATGCCGCGGCAGTACTCGACATGGGCACCGTCGAGCTGACGGGTGCGGTCGCCGATCCAGACCAGGTGCGCCGAGGTGTCGTACCAGCGGCCCGAGGTGGAATCGATCCGGGTCATCGCCTCCTCGAAGCCGAGCAGCAGCGCCTCGTGGCTGGTGTAGAGGGTGGTCCGGGTGATCTCCGGCGTGGAGAGGTCGGTGACCCCGCAGGCGCGCATGAAGTCCAGCGCCTGGCTGATCGCGTCGGCGAAATCCTGGTAGCGCTCGCCCGCCGGCGACTTGTCGAGAAAGCCCAGCGTCCATTCGTGGACGCGGGTGAGGGCCGCGTAGCCGCCCTGGGTGAAGGCGCGCAGCAGGTTGAGCGTCGCGGCGGCCTGGCTGTAGGCCTGGAGCTGCCGCGCCGGGTCGGGCTCGCGGTCCTCGGCGACGAAGTCGAGGCCGTTGACGATGTCGCCCCTATAGCTCGGCAGCTCGACCTCGCCGATGCGCTCCATGGGTGCGGAGCGCGGCTTGGCGAACTGGCCGGCCATGCGGCCGACCTTGACCACCGGCATGCCGCCGCCGAAGGTCAGGACCACGGCCATCTGCAGCAGGACGCGGAGCGTGTCGCGGATCTTGTCGGCGTTGAAGTCGGCGAAGGCCTCGGCGCAGTCACCGCCCTGGAGCAGGAAGCCCTGGCCTTTCGCGACCTGGGCCAGCTCCTCCTTGAGCTTGCGCGCCTCGCCGGCGAACACCAAAGGCGGGTAGCCGGCGAGCTGACGCTCGACGCCGGCCAGATTCTCGGCGTTCTTGTAGTCCGGCATCTGGTGGCGGCTCCTCTGCCGCCAGCTCTGTGGTGTCCAGCTCTGGGTCATGGCCCTTCGTCCCTATTGCCCCGTCAGGCGATCAGCCGGTCGCCGGCTGATACATCGTGACGAATTCCTCCGCGGCCGATGGGTGCACCCCGACCGTTGCGTCGAATTGCGCCTTGGTGGCCCCGGCCGTCAAGGCAATGGCGAGACCCTGCACGATCTCGGCCGCATCGTCGCCGACCATCGAGCAGCCGAGCACGCGGTCGCTGTCGGCGTCCACCACGAGCTTCATGAAGGTTCGGTTGGCGGCACCCGGCAGCGTGTAGAGCATCGGCCGGAAGTCGGTCTTGAAGACCTGGACCGCGTGGCCGCGGCTTCGGGCCTCGGCTTCGCTCATGCCGACCGAGCCGGCCTGCGGCATGCCGAAGATGGCGGTCGGGATCGAGGCGTAGGCGACCTCGTGCGGATTGTCGTTGTAGAGGGTCTCGGCGATCACCCGGCCCTCGGCGATGGCGACGGGCGTGAGGTCGTGCTGGCCGCTGTGCAGGCCCTGGCCGGCGTGGTCGCTGCAGTCGCCGACGGCGTAGAGGCCGGGAACGGAGCTCTTGTAGGCGGTGTCCACCTCGATGGCACCTAGGGGGTCCATGGCGACGCCGAGCGCGTCGAGGCCGAGCTGGCTGGTGTTGGGCAGGGCGTCGCGGCCGGTGGCGTAGACGACGAGGTCGGCGTCGATGGCGCCGGTGGTGGTGTCGAGCCGGTAGCCGGCGCCGGCGGGTGCGATGCCGGTGACCACGGTGTTGCGGCGGAGATCGAGGCCGTGGCGCTCGAGCTCGGCGGTCATGTGCCGGCGGAGATCCTCGTCGAAGCCGCGCAAGGGCTGGTCGGCGCGCAGGATCAGGCTGGTCTGGACGCCGAGCCCGTTGAAGATGCTGGCGAGCTCGACGCCGATATACCCCGCCCCCACCACGGCTAGCCGCTTCGGCATGGGGTAGAGGTTCTCGAGGATCTCGTCGGAGGTGACCGTGTGCTCGACGCCGGGGAGGACGGGCTTCGCCGGCCTCGCGCCCACGGCGACGAGCAGGTTGGTGGCCTCGTGCTCGGCACCGCCCACGGCGATGCGAAAGGCGCCGTCGGCGGTGCGCCCGAGGACATTGGCACGGTCGGCATGAACGGTGACGCCGGCGCGGTCGAGCATGCCGAGATAGATGTCGTTGAGCCGCTGGATCTCGGTGTTGCGCGCCTCGATGAGGGCCTGGAAGTCGAGCACCGGCGCCTCGCCGAGCCGCCAGCCATAGCCCTTGGCCAAGCGGAACATCTCGGCGAAATGGGCGCCGTAATGCATCAGCTTCTTCGGCACGCAGCCGCGGATGACGCAGGTGCCGCCGACCCGGCTGGATTCGGCGAGCCCGACCTTCGCCCCGTACGCGGCAGCACGGCGGCCACAGGCGACGCCGCCGGAGCCGCCGCCGATGACGTAGAGGTCGAAACGAGCCATGCCGAATCCCGAAGTGCTCTCGTGGAATGCGGGCTCCTAGCGCGTCCGCCGGCGGCTGTCACGTTTTCGGCGGCGCCAGACGGGTCTCGAGCGGGCTCGATCGGCTTGCTCGCCGCGGCCGGCCGGTCCACGTTCGCACGGGAACGCCGGGGCGGGCAGGCTTGATACGGGATCGGGAAGGCGCCATGGACAAGCGGCTGAAATACTGGGGCTGGGGGCATGAGGGGGACGGGCTCGACGCGGGCCAGACCAGGGAGCTGCTGGCCACCTTCGTCGACGGCTTCGCCATCCGGCCGACCGACGACGGCGCCTTTCCGACGCTCGACGCTCTCGACCTGCCGGCGCCCCGGCTGACGCCGCCGGCGAGCGTCGCGGGCCTGTGCACGACCGATCGGCACGAGCGGGCGCTGCACGCCTTCGGCCAGTCGCAGCCGGATTCGATCCGCTGCTACATGGGCGACTTCGCCCATGCGCCGGACGTGGTGGCCTATCCGGAGAACGCCCTGGACATCGCGCGGCTGATGGAATGGTGCGGCGTCGCGGGTGCGGCGCTGATCCCCTATGGCGGCGGCTCCTCCGTCGTCGGCGGCGTGACGGCCGATGTCGATGACGGGTTCAACGGCGTCGTCGCCCTCGACATGGGCCGCATGGGCCGGGTGCTGGAGATCGACGAGGTCAGCCGGGCGGCGCGGATCCAGGCGGGTGCCCGGGGGCCGGCGCTGGAAGCCGGGCTCAGGCCGAGCGGGCTGACGCTTCGGCACTTTCCCCAGAGCTTCGAGCACTCGACGCTGGGCGGCTGGATCGCCACCCGCTCGGGCGGGCACTTCGCGACCCTCCTCACGCATATCGACGACCTCGTCGAGAGCGTCGCCATGACCACGCCGGCGGGCGAGATCGCCTCGCGGCGGCTGCCGGGCTCCGGTGCCGGCCCCAGCCCGGACCGGTTCATGATCGGCTCGGAGGGCGCGCTCGGGGTCATCACCGAGGCCTGGGTGCGGCTGCAGGGGCGGCCGGTCTTCAAGGCGACGGCGGGGTATCGCTTCGCCGATTTCCTGGATGCGGCGCGGGCGGTGCGCGCCGTGGCGCAGGCCGGGCTCTATCCGGCCAACCTGCGCATCGTCGACGGGGTCGAGCTGCAGGTGAACGGCGCCGGCGACGGGTCGTTCACGCTCATGGTCGTCTCGTTCGAGAGCGCGGACCATCAGGTCGACGCCTGGATGGCGCGGGCGGAAGAATGCTGCCTCGACCATGGCGGCCGGGTCGACGTGCCCTGGCGGGACAACCCGAACGCCCATCTCGAGGGGGCCGTCGGCGCCTGGCGCGAGGCCTTCATCCGCATGCCGTACAACCGCGAGCGGCTGACGCCGCGCGGCATCATCTCCGACACGTTCGAGACGTCGATCACCTGGGACCGGTTCGAGGGGTTCCACGAAACCATCCAGGAGGCGACGGCACAGGCGATCCGGCACGCGACGGGCCGGCCGGGGGCGGTCTCCTGCCGCTTCAGCCACGCCTATCCGGACGGGCCGGCACCCTACTTCGCCTTCCATGCCGCGGGCCGCAAGGGGGCGCTCCTCGGGCAGTGGCAGGCGATCAAGGACGCGGTGTCGGAGGCGCTGATCCGCGAGGGCGGGACGATCACCCACCACCACGCGGTCGGCCGCGATCACCAGAAATGGTACGAGCGGCAGCGACCGGCGCTGTTCGGCGAGGTGCTGGCGGCGGCGAAGAAGCGGCTGGACCCGCTCGGCATCCTCAACCCGGGCGTCATCGTGCGGTAGCGGTGTGTCATGGCCCTGCTGTTGGCGGGCGGGACGGCGGCGTGGCGCCGGGTGGTGGGGCGGCAGGGTGTCGAGGCGGGTCGGTCGGGCGGGGCGGCAGCGGGATGGCGGGGGATGGTGGTGCCTTGGTTTCACCGGCGCGGCGGGCGGTGGCGGCCGGGACGGTGCTTCGGCGAGGGGGCTGGAGGGCCATGGCCGTCGCTTGAGCCGGGCGCCTGCCGTCGGAGACCGGGTTGCCTCGGGCCCGGATGCCCAACCGTGCGGCTGGCACCGACGCCGAGCTCGCGGCTCATCGCCGCCACGTTCTCGCCGGCCTCCATGCGGCCGACCGCACCCAGCTTGAAATCACGGTCGTAGCGTCGGATCGTCCGGGTCCTCGTCGCGTTCTCCCGGCGCAGAACCGACACGTCGTTCTCGTCTCACCCGAGGGGCGCCGTCCACTACCGTCCCCGGAAGGCGGAGGGCGTTGTGCCCGTCCACCTCTTGAACGCCCGAGTAAAATGGGCCGGATCGCCGTAGCCGAGGTCCAGTGCCAACCCCAGGAGATCCTGGGATCTGTCGGCGAGGCTGCGAAGTGCCTGGTCGCGCCGCGCGACATCGAGGAGATCCGAGAACACCACCCCGCACAGCTTGAGCCTGCGCTGCAACGTACGCCGCGTCAGCCCCAGTCTGGACGCAACGCCGTCGATGCGGATCGGAGTCTCGGGGAACATTGCCGCAATGATCTGTGCCGCCCGCAGCGTGACCCGCAGCGCATCGTGGTCCCGGCTCGGAGCGTTCGCGCTGGCGAGCGGCTTCTCCAACAGCGATCGGGGGAAAAGCACGCCCTCGGCGGCGCAGCCGAACTCCAGCCTTTCGCCAAGAGGAGCCTCGAGAGCGGCCCACTGCGGGGCGTAGGGAACAGCAAGACGGACCGTCACCATGTCCGCTTCGCCGGAGAGCAGGAGAATGTTTCGGATCACCGCGAGGGAGGCCTGGACGAACTGCGTGGTGTCCTGGGTCGAGGCCCCCTCGAGCGCGAAGCGCAGAAAGATGCGGTCGCCTTCCCGACCGGCAGTCAGCCCTGAGCCACGGTGCACGAGGCCGAGGTTGCCGATCATCGCCCGGCACGCCCCTTCGACCGTATCCGCGTCGGTCACCCGCCTGCCGAACTCGCCGAAATCCTGCAGGCGCGCCGACTTGCCGATCATCGCACCGGCGCAGGGATCGCCTGTCTCGCGCGCCACGGCATTCGTCAGTCGCAGGCACTCGGCGCGCGGGAACCACGTATCGCGGGCCTGAAAAATACTCGGCGCCACCAGCTCGCGGCCGAAGAACTCGAGCACGTCGATGCCGCGTTGCGCCAGGAAGGGCGCAACCTGCTGCAGGCTCACCGCGTGGATCTCGGCCATCCTCAACTCTCCGGGCGACTGCCCCTCAGCCACCGCCGAGGTTGTCAGCGGCTGAATTCCAGAAATTGTCACCAAATGGCAAGCGCAACCCCTGCCTCGGCAAGTAAGCTCGCCAGCAGCCCGCCTGTTGGCCGACCCCGCCCATCGGGCCGCTCGCCCCGACCGGCGCTGTTGGCAGATCGCGGCAGGGGCCAGCAACCCAAGGGAGGCGAAATGCTCGCACCATCCAGGATATGCCGCGCTACCGCATCGGTGGTCGCCTGCGTTGTGATCGGCGGCTGGTTCATCGTGGCACGGGCGGAGACATACAAGTACGAGACCGCGATCCCGCCGGGGATCGCGGCGCCGGACAGCATCGAAACGCCCCTCGGCACACTGAATTTCCACAACGGCTTCCCGGACGAGGCGACGGCTCGGACCTTGTTCGACAATCTCGATCTGCAGCGTGCCGTGCAGGCCTTTCTGCTCGGGATTCCGGCCGTCAGCCAAGTCGCGAACCGCGCCGCCTTTGCCGGCCTCGGCCCGGCCAACAGCTTCGTGCCGATCTTCGAGCAGCTGCTCGACTCCCGCACGCTGGTGCTCACCGGCAACGACAACACCGTCTACAGCTGGACCTGGCTCGACCTGAGCGACGGGCCGATCGTGCTCGAAGTGCCGCCCAAGGTGCTCGGCACCGCCAACGACATGTGGCAACGCTGGGTCGTCGACGTGGGCATCACCGGCGCCGACAAGGGGGAGGGTGGCAAGTACCTGTTCCTGCCGCCCGGCTACTCGGGCGACGTGCCGGCCGATGGCTTCGTTCAGGTCGTGCACTCGCCGACCTTCGGCCTCTGGATCCCCTGGCGCAGCTTCCTGGTGGACGGCGATCCGGCGCCGGGCGTGGATCTGGTCAAGCGCCACACGAAGATCTACCCCCTTGGCGCGGCTCCGGCGACGCCGTCTTTCGTGGACATGACCGGAACGGCGATCAGCACCGTCTATCCGGCGGATTTCACCTTCTGGGAATTGCTGAACGAGGTCGTGCAGCAGGAGCCGGTCGCATCGCTCGACCCGGTGACGCTCGGCTTCTTCGCCGCGATCGGGATCGAGAAGGGCAAGCCCTTCGCGCCCGACGACCGGATGAAGAAGATCCTCGGCCAAGCCGCCGCGATCGGCGACGCGACGTCGCGCGCGATCGTGTTCCACAATCGGGATGCAAATGCCTTCTACTATCGAGGCAGCAACTGGCAGCGCGGCTTCACTGGAGGCTACAACTTCCAGTCGCAACCGGGAGTTGCGGATTTCGACGCCGCGACCTTCTACTACACGATCGCCATCCTGGTGACGCCGGCGATGGAGGAGAAGTTCATCGGCAAGGGCTCGCAATACGCCTGGGTGGCTCGCGATGCCGCCGACGCGCCGCTCGACGGCGGCAAGACCTACCGGCTGCATCTGCCCAAGGACGTGCCGGTCAAGGATTTCTGGTCGCTCATCCTCTACTCGAATCAGACCCGCTCGATGATCCAGACCGACCAGCCGCATCCGGCCGTTTCGAGCCAGGACAAGGATCTGCTCGTGAATGCCGACGGCACGATCGACGTCTGGTTCGGACCGCAAGCACCGGAGGGCAAGAAGCCGAACTGGGTCCAGACCGTGCCGGGGTCGGGCTGGAACCTGGTGCTGCGGCTCTATGGCGCGCTCGAGCCCTGGTTCGACCAGAGCTGGAGGCCCGGGGAGATCGAGCCGGTGCCCTGAGGCAGGGGCGCCGGCTGCCCGGTGAAGCAGCGTACAGCGAGAGGGGAGCCGGAATGACCGTGCCTCGACAGTTCCTGATGGCCAGCGCCCTTGCGGCGGCAGTGGCGCTCTTGCCCGGCGGGGCCGGCGCGCAGCCGGCATACGCGCCCGACGTGCCGGCGAAGATCACGACGCCCGACACGGTCGAGACCCGGATCGGCACCCTGCATTTCAAGAACGGCGTGCCCGACGCCACCACGGCGCAGATGGCATTCGACCAGCTCGATTTCGGGCGTGGCGTGCAGGCCTTCCTCACGGGCATGTCGGCCACCTCGGTGCACGCCCTGTGCCGGGGCTTCGAGGAGGCCGGCATTCCCCTCAACCGCGGCATCGGCATCAGCGAGGATCTGCTCGATGCCCGCTCGCTGTTCCTGACCGCCAACACCACCACTGTCTATGTCGTGCAATGCGTTGACCTGACGGAGGGGCCGATGGTCGTGCGCATCCCGCCGCGGGTGCTGGGCCCCGTCGATGACGCCAATTTCCGCTGGGTCACCGACGTCGGGCTGACCGGCCCCGACAAGGGGGCGGGCGGCGACTATCTGTTCGTTCCGCCCGGCTACACGGCGCCTCTGCCGGCAGAAGGCTATCACATCGCACGGCCGGGCACGAACCGGCTGCTGATCTTCTATCGCGCCTTCGTCGAGAAGGGCGATGTCGCGGCGGCGGTGGCGGGTGTGAAGGCCAAGGCAGCGGTCTTTGCCCTCTCCCGGGCAGACGGCCCGCCGGCGACCACGGTCGTCGATGTCTCGGGTGTGAAATTCAACACGATCAGCGCCAACGACGTCAGCTTCTTCGAGGAATTGAACGCGGTGGTGCAGAACGAACCGGCGGATTGGGTCGATCCCGATACCGTGGGCCTCTATGCGTCGATCGGCATCCGCAAGGG
>JACKIN010000002.1 GCA_020638495.1 Geminicoccaceae bacterium
TGCCAACGGCCGGTGCCACGCTATGCAGGGAGCCATGCTGCGCCGCCTCCGGTCGATCCTCTCCTGGCTCCTGATTCGCGGGCTCCTGATCCTCGTGCTCGTGCTCGCGGTCTTTCTCGGCACGCGGATCTGGGAGGCCGAGACCGGGGCACCGCTCCAGGCCTGGCACAAATTCGTGCCCGAGGAGCTCGATGCCGAGGCCATCGACAGGGCGGACTGGGAGACCTGGCTCGCCGCCGAGGACCGGGTCATGGCCGAGGTTCGAACGCAGGTCACGGACAAGCTCGAGCCTTCGGACCGGATCGCCGCCAATCGCTACTTCGAGGGCAGCCCGGTCTATCCGCCGAGCCTCGCCCGGGACTGGAACCGCTCCTACGTGCTCCTGCCCGATGGCCCGCCCAGGGGCGCCGCCGTCTTCCTCCACGGGCTCACCGATTCGCCCTACAGCCTGCGCCACATCGCCAGGCGCTACCGGGAGCTCGGCTGGGCCACCGTCGCCATCCGCCTGCCGGGCCACGGCACGGTGCCGGGCGGGCTCTACGACGTCGAGTGGCCGGACTGGTCGGCGGCGGTGCGGCTCGCGGTGCGCGAGGCCATCCATCTGGCCGGCGAGGCGGTGCCGCTGCATATCGTGGGCTTCTCCAATGGCGGGGCGCTGGCGCTCAAATATACGCTGGAAGCGCTCGACGATCCCGCCCTCGCCCGGCCCGACCGGCTGATCCTGGTCTCGCCCATGATCGGCGTCACCGAGTTCGCCCGCTTCGCCGGGCTCGCCGGGCTGCCGGCCTTCTTCCCGCGCTTCGCCCGGGCCGCCTGGATCGCCGTCCTGCCCGAGTTCAACCCCTTCAAGTACAACTCCTTCCCGGTCAACGGGGCGCGCCAGTCGCATCTCGTCACCATGGCCCTGCAGGCCGAGCTCGCCCGCCATGAACGCAACGGCGGCCTGGAGGCGCTGCCGCCGATCCTCGCCTTCCAGTCGGTGATCGACTTCACCGTCAGCACGCCGGCCGTGATCCGCACCCTCTACGACCGGCTGCCGGCGAACGGCAGCGAGCTCGTGCTCTTCGACCTCAACCGCAGCGCCCGCTTCGGCCCGCTGCTCCGGCCGGCCGCGGCCACGGCGATCGACCGGCTCGTGCCGGCGCCGCCGCGCCGCTACGGCCTGACCGCGGTGGTCGACCCCGCCCCGCTCGGCGACGGCATGGTGGCGGTCACCGTGCCGGCCGGCACCGACGAGGCGGAGGAGCAGCCGCTCGGCATCGCCTACCCGACCGACGTGTTCTCGCTCTCGCACGTCGCCCTGCCCTTTCCCCTGGACGACCCGCTCTACGGGCTGGAGCCGGCGGGCAACGAGGATTACGGCGTCAATCTCGGCGCCACGGCGGTGCGCGGCGAGCGCGGTGCTTTGATCGTCAGCATCGATTCGGTCTCGCGCATGTCGTCCAACCCCTTCTTCCCCTACATCCTCGAGCGGATCGAGGCGGCGATCGCGACCCCCGCCCCGCTGGCCGTCCGATGAGGCGTCGATGATCCAGCTCTACCGTGCCGTCTGGCGCGTCAGCGGCCGCCAGCAGGTCCTGCTGATCGTCCTCTCCCTGGCGACCGCGGCCCTGGCCGCGGCACCGCTCAAGCTCCAGCAGCTCGTCATCAACCTGCTGGTCGAGGGCGGCACGGTCGAGCGGCTCGTCTGGCTCTGCGGCGCCTTCCTGGGCGCCGTGCTGCTCAGCGCCGGGCTCAAGTTCCTGCTCAACCTGCGCATCTCCGTGCTGGGCGAGCGCGTCATCCTGATGGCGCGCGAGCGGCTCTACGGCAATGCGGTGCACGACACCCGAGCCGGCACGACGGAGCCGATCAGGCGCGGCACGCTGGTCAACATGCTGACCGCCGAGGCGGAGGTCGTCGGCGGCTTCGCGGGCTCGGCGATCGCGGGCCCGCTCCTGCAGCTCGGCACGCTGGTCAGCGTGCTCACCTTCGTCTTCGTCCAGCAGCCGCGGCTCGGCCTGATCGTGGCCGCCGTGGTGATCCCGCAGGCGGTGATCGTGGTGGCGCTGCAGAAGCGCATCAACCGCGAGGTGCGCGCCCGGGTGACCGCCCTCAGGGACGCCTCGGACCGGATCTCGCAGAGCGATCTTCTGGAGACGGACGAGGCGGTGGCCGAGGACTTCCGGCTGACCTTCACGATCCGCCGGCGGATCTACGCCTTCAAGCTCTCGATCAAGCTGGCGCTCAGCGTCATCACCGCCCTCGGTGCGGTGGCCATCCTCTTCATCGGCGGCTGGCTGGTCCTCCAGGGCCGGAGCGACGTCGGCACGGTGGTGGCGAGCCTCAGCGGCCTCGCACGCATCGACGGGCCCTGGCGCACGCTGATCCAGTTCTTCCGCCAGGCCAGCACCGTCCGGGTCAACTACGAGATGCTGACCCGGGCGCTGGCGCCGCGCGGCTGAGCGCGTTCCTGTCGGCTCTTGGCGCCCGCCGCCGCCTCGCCTATAGACGATCCGTCGAGCGCAACGTCGAGCGAAAGGCTGCGAAGCCATGCAACAGATATCGAAGACGCGGCGAGCCCTGACGGGCGGTGCCGTGCCGGCCCTGGCCCTCGGCCTGCTGCTGGCCACCGGCCCGGCGGCGCTGGCGCAGCAGAGCGGCCTCTCCTCGGCCCTGCAGCAGGAACGGATGGCCTTCGAGGTCGCCGACACCGACGGCGACATGCGGATCAGCCCGGGCGAGTTCGCCCGCGACGCCGCCGCCGGCTTCAGCTCGCTCGACACCGATGGCAGCCTGACCCTGACCCCGGCCGAGCTCGGCGAGCACGACCCGGCCCTCTTCGGCCCGATCGACGGCGACGGCGACGGTGCGCTCACCTTCGACGAGGTCATGACCTACAAGATGAAGGCCTTCGAGGCGGCCGACACGGACGGCGACGGCTATCTGTCGTTCGACGAGATGGTCGGGGCAGCCGAGGACCAGCTGGGAGCGGCGCAATGAGCGGGACCATGAGCCATCGTCGGACACCTGTCGCCATGGCGGCCCTCGCCGGCATCCTCGCCCTCTCGCTGGCCGCCTGCGAGGGCGGCGGCGGCGGCACGGGCTCGGCCGGTGTGGGCACCGTCGGCGGGGCCGCCGTCGGCGCCGGCGCCGGCCGGCTGCTCTTCGGCAACAGCACCACCGGCATGCTGATCGGCGCCGGCGTCGGCGGCCTCGCCGGCAACATGACCCTCGACCGCCAGGCCGAGGAGCGCCGGGCGCAGGAGCAGCAGGCGGCGCAGGACGCCCAGATGCGGCGCCAGCTCGACTTCGAGCGGCAGCAGGCGCTGCAGGCCGAGGAGACCCGCCGCCAGATCGAGGAGCAGCGGCTCTTCGAGGAGTGGCGGCGCTCGCAGGGCACCTGAGCGACGGCGGGAGGGCTTTGGGGGGCGGGCCAGCAGCGCGGCCTCGGTCCCTGTCCGGCGCGCCCAGCGGGAAGGGCGGCCGGTATGGCCGCGCCTCCTCCATTGCCCGGGCGAAGGACGGCCGGCCGAGCAGCCTGGCGCGATAGGCCCGAAGCACGGGAAACGCCGGGGCGTTTGGGTGCGTCCAGTCCGCATGGAAGAGCGACGGCGCCGCCGCGCAGTCCGCCAGCCTGAAACCGTCACCGGCGGCCCGGCTCCGCCCGGCCAGCTCCCCCTCGAGCCAGGCACAGGCGAGCTCCAGCTTCTCCACCGCATGGGCGAGCCCCTCCCGGCGCTTGACCGAATCGCCCGTCAACGCCCCGCCCACCGCGTGCTGCACCGGGTCCATGACGTGCAGGTCGAAGAACCGGTCCAGAAAACGCACGCCCTGCGCCGCCAGCGAATCGGCAGGCAGCAGGCGAACCGGCCCCGGATGCACGAGCTGCAGCTACTCGACGATGATGCTCGTCTCGACGACCTGGCGCTCGCCATCCACCAGGAGCGGAAACTTGCGCAACGGCCAGCGCCGCCGCCACGCCGCCACATGCGCCGGCCTATCCGGGCCGATGCAGCGAAACTCGAAGGGCGTGCCGTTCTCGTAGATCGCGATGAGCACCTTCTGCGTGTAGGACGAGAAGGGATGTCCATAGAGCGCGAGCGACATCGCTGGACCCCCTGATCCGGCCGCTGGTGCCTTGCCGACGACCCCACCTTATCGGTATGGTTGAATAGGGTTGAGAAAGGATGTGGGGAGACACGTCTCCCCACGCCCCACTGGTTTTTTTGGGAGTGGTGTCGACATGTCCACGAGGATCGACCTGCCACCGGAGCTCGAAGCCTTCGCCCGCGACTGCGTGACCAGCGGTCGCTACAGCGACACCAGCGACGTCATCCGCGCCGCCCTCCGCCGGCTGCAGGACGCCGAGGCGCGCCGAAGCAGCTTCAATGCCATGCTCGCCGAAACCCGCGCCGAAGCCGAGCGCGACGGAACCTTCGATCTCGACACCGTGCTCGCGGAAGCTGACGCGATCATCGAGTCCCGATCGGGTGCTCAATAGAGTTTGGGGAAGGCGCAGCTCAGCCCGCGCGCCCGTCGCGACCTGCTCGCTGCAGTCGCCTGGATCGCTCGCGACAATCCACCCGCGGCAAGGGCATTGCGAGATGCCGTGGCCCGCGCTTCGGAACGACTGTCGCTGCTTCCGAGAACCGGCACCGAACGCCCGGACATCGCCGATCCGCCCGTCCGCTTCCTCGTCCTGACGGGCTTTCCTTATCTTCTCGTCTATGATGCGGAAAGCGACCCGCCGCTGATTCTCCGCATAATCCACGGCGCGCGTGATCTGCCTGGAACTCTTGGGGAATGAAGAGTGCCGGAAGATGCGGCGAGGTTGATCTGCCCTGCGCCCCCCGGTTGTTGTCAGGGTCGTTGGCCCATCACGATCGTGACCTTCACCAGCGTGGCGGCGGAAACGAGGCGTGTCTGATCCTGCTCGATCCGGCGCGTGAAACCAGCCCGCTCGGGCTCGTCGAGCAGAATGGCCAGAATGGCCGAGCTGTCGAGCACCATCAGCCGGGCAGGCCGCACGCATCGTAGCCGAGGATCTCCTCGGCGCTGCGACGGTCCAGATCGGGCAGATCGGCACCCTCCCGGGCAAGCGCATCGAGCCGGCCGGCAAGCCCGACGACCTCGCCACGCTTGCGCCGCTCGCGCGCCAGTCGCTCGGCCAGGGCCCGCCGCACGGCCTCGGTCAGGCTCTCGCCCGTGAGCCGCGCCACTTCCCGCGCCAGCCGATCGGTCTCCGCATCCTTCAGACTGAGTGCCATGCAGCCGACCTTCTAGAAAACCGGACGTTTTTATAGACTGACCACCGCAGCGTGTCGACCGCCGCCACCGAGCGGCGACAGGTGTCGGCGCCGGCCCAGGCGGCTCGACGAGCCAAGAAATAACAATGAAGAAGGGAGCTGTCCCACTTGGCTCCATCGCCGGACCTCCCGATCCGGCCGCATGTGCCTTGCCGACGACCCCATCCTATCGCTATGGCTGAACAAGAATAAGAAAGGATGTGGGGATACACGTCTCCCCACGCCCCACCGGTTGTTGGGGGTCGAACGATGAGATGCCCTGTCTGCAAGAACGGCGAGAGCCGTCCCGGCACCGTTACTCTCACCTTGGTACGCGTCCCGCTGACCATGGTCGTCCGCCACGTTCCCGCCCAGATCTGCGACGACTGCGGCGAGGAATACATCGACGAGACGGCAACGCAACAGGCGCTGGACCAGACCGAGGCCTCCGCGCGACAAGGCGTTCACCGTCGAGGTTCGCGAGTTTACCGCATGGTAGCGTATTGGCGGCAACTGAAAGCCGTTTCTCGAACCTCTTCACTGGTCCAACGTCTACACGGCGATCCTCGCAGGTTGACAACCACGGAACCGACCCGGGTGTACCGCGCCAAAAGCGGTGTGAAATCGTTAAGACATTAATTGCCTTCCAAAGTCGACGGGGACGAGCCAATGAGGTTGATAATCACCGACGTCACGGAAATGCACGGCGGAAACTATTGTGTCGCCGGCTGGGACCCCCAGGCTCGACGAATGGTGCGACCGCTGCCAAGCGGCGCGAACTGGACGGCGGGACTTCTGCAGCAACACCGCGTCGTTCCAGGTGTTTCAATCGATGTAACTCCTACGGGCCAGCACCACCAAAATGCGTTACCACACCGTACCGAAGATTTGCCTGTGGATCGAGCAACTATCCAGCATGTGAATTCCGGCCCAATAAACTGGTTCGCCGCAGGCGCTCCTTTGACACATGCAACTGTGTCAGACGCATTCTCCGGCCACATCGCCCACAACAGCATTTGGAACAATGTTAGGCAGGGCGTCTATGTGAAAGTAGGAACCCAAACAGGATCGCTCGCAGCAGTTCGGCTCGGAAGGAATGCCGTGCAGTTCCTCGAGGAGTTCAATAAACTCCGAGCTAAGCTGAACGACGGTGGGACGAATTACAAACTGCCTGTATCGAGCCTTGCGCTCAAATCTGCGTGGCAGCAGGGCGGCCTTGTGGCAGTACAACAGGCGTTGCCGACGACCCAACAGTTCCACGTACGTCTCGGCCTAGCGCGTGCGTTCGGTAATCCGCCGGAAAAGTGTTATTTGATGGTGAACGGAATTCATGGTTAGCGATATGTCTCAGCCGACCATATTTAGCATCGGGCATTCGACGCATAATTACGAGTATTTTTTGGAACTTCTTCGGAATGCCGGTGTGACCGCGATCGCCGATGTGCGGACATCGCCATATTCACGACATTTCCCCCAATTTAGCCGGGTTTTACTCAAGGACAAGTTGCAGGTGGACGGCATTGCGTATTCGTTCCTTGGAAAGGAGCTGGGTGGGCGGCCGACGGGAGATAAGTACTATTGCAATGGGGTCGCGGACTATGAGCGCATGGCCCAATCGCCTGACTTCGCACGAGGACTGCAACGAGTGCTGGATGGCGCCCGAAAATACAATATCGCGCTCATGTGCTCTGAACACGAGCCGTTGGATTGTCACAGGTGTCTGCTCGTAGGCAGGGCGTTGACCGCATGTGAGGTGGACCTAAAACATATCCTCACTGACGGTACCATTGAGGACCATCGCAAGATCGAAGAGCGGCTCCTCAAGTCCGAAGGTAAGCATGGCGACGATCTGTTTCTGTCACCCGTCGAGCGGCTCGCTGAGGCTTACCGGAAACGTGCGCGCAAGGTCGCGTACGCTGAGCAGCCCGATGGATCCGCAACCCATAGTACAATGGAATAGATAGTGACCCGTTTCAAAGTAAATACTATTGGATTTACCAAATCAACGGCCAAGAATTTCTTTGATAGGCTCTTAAAATCTGGGGTTAGAAAAGTTGTTGACGTGAGACTGCATAACACGTCCCAGCTTTCTGGCTTTGCGAAGGCTGACGACCTTGCTTACTTTCTAATGAAAATAGGAGGCATTGAGTACGTTCATCAACCTCTGCTGGCGCCGACCGATCCGATGCTTAAGGCGTACAAGAAAGAAAAGGGCGACTGGGGCACATACGAAGAGCGCTTTCTCGGCCTTATGGCGGAACGCGAGGTTCAGAAGCGCTTCAAGCCGGAGATGTTTGATAACGCATGCCTTCTTTGCTCTGAGGACAAGCCGCATTATTGCCACCGGCGCTTGGTCTGCGAGTACCTGAAGGACGAATGGAACGGCGTGCTGGACGTACATCACCTGTGAATTCCAAGCTGTGGGAAATTTCGGGGCACGGGACAATTTTGATGCCTCCGGGCGCGGGCCGCCATGGACACGGCCTCGCCGCATCGCCTCCATCACCAATGCTTGTACCTGCCTCCGGAAGAGTGGCTTGCGGACCTCGTCTAGGACTCCTGGGGACTCCTGGGGACACCTCCCCTTTTAACGTTTGCGCCATCGCCTCGACATTCACCCGTCCCAAAAACCGGAGGGGCCGGCGGGGAGGCGAGCCTTCCCGCCATCTTCGTACCGGCCAATCCCGAGCGCGTCGGTCGCCCCGTGGGTATCACGAATGCTTATGGCTGCTCCCCGGAGACCCACCCGAGAGCGTCGTTTGACGTCCGGTGAGGCCCTGGGCGGCTTGGGTTGGCGCGCCCGATGCGACATTCCGGCTCGGGTTGTCGCGGATTCTGCAACAGCGCCTGCCGAAGTGTTGCAGATTCCGCGACATAACGATTCGTGATGGCGCATCTGGCGCGACATTCGCCCGGAAATGTCGCGGATTCCGCGACACGCCGCCGCGAACGAACCCGGGGAATCGACGATCGAACCCGGGATTCGGACGTTCGAACCCAAGATTTCGACGAACGAACCCGGGCCACGGCCAACGAACCCGGGGACCAGCAAGTCTTTGCGGATGAAGAGTTTTTCGCCCCATTCCGATCACCGATGCGTGGTGCCGTGGCGAGAAAAGCGAAAACTGCCGATCGAACCCGCACCCGCCCCGCCGCGGCCTTGCATTCGACACCCAAATAGGCTATAAATCCTAGGTACGCCGCCCCTCACACGCCCCCCGCGCCCGCCTTGCCTTTATCGGCGCGCGCCTCGGGCCTGTCGTCGTGGAAGGAGCCGAACCGTTTGTCGAGCGGGACCATGCCGTCGGCGCAGGTCACCTCGAAATATGTGTGGTGGAGGTAACGGGCGAAACAGGAGGTGCTGACGCCTTCCCGTCGGCCACCACCACGCGGTCGAACCCGGCATGGCCCCGGGCCGCGGCGAAAACCCGTTGCCCGACCCGCCGCGCGGTGTCACCTTCGACCCGCAAGGCCGGGGAATCGATGGCGGCATGATGCGGGCGGTGACAACCTATGTGCGCTGGGTCGACGCGCTCAACCGCGTCGTCGGCCGCCTCACGATGCTGCTCATCTTCGTCATGATGGGTGTGCTGCTCTACTCGTCGATCTCGAGGAGCGCCTTCAACCTGCCGCTGATCTGGGTCGTCGAGATGTCCCAGTTCATGCTGGTCGCCTACTTCCTGCTGGGCGGCGGCTACTCGATGCAGCAGGGCGCCCATGTCCGCATGGACCTCTTCTATGCCAAATGGGCGCCGAGGAAGCGCGCCTTCACCGATACCATCACCGCCTTCTGCCTGATCTTCTACCTCGTCGTCCTCATGATGGGCGGCCTCTCCTCGACCCTATACGCGCTGGAATACGGGCAGAAGAACTACTCGTCCTGGGCGCCCCCCTTGGCCCCCATCAAGATCATCATGTGCATCGGCATCGCCCTGATGCTGCTCCAGGCCGTGGCCTTCCTCGTGCGCGACATCGCCCGGCTGCGCGGCATCGAGCTGCCCGGCCGGCAGGACGAGGCAGAGTCCGGGGAACAGGCCGGGGGCACCGCCCCTTGAGCTACGAGGCCATCGCCCTTCTGATGTTCTCGACCATGATGCTGATGCTCCTCACGGGGCAGCGCGTCTTCGGCGCCATCGGCTTCATCGCCGCCGGCGCCGCCGTCCTGCTCTGGGGCAATGGCGGCTCCGAGATGCCGTTCAACGCCGCCTTCCAGCTCATGAACTGGTACCCGCTCCTGACCCTGCCGCTCTTCGTCTACATGGGCTACGTGCTGGCCGAGAGCGGCATCGCCAACGACCTCTACGACATGCTCCACGTCTGGTCCGGCGGGCTCAAGGGCGGGCTCGCCATCGGCACGGTCGTGCTCATGGTCATCGTCTCGGCGATGAACGGCCTCTCGGTCGCCGGGCTCGCCATCGGCGCCACCATAGCACTCCCCGAGATGCTGCGCCGCGGCTACGACAAGATGATGGTGACCGGCGTCATCCAGGCCGGCAGCTCCCTCGGCATCCTCGTCCCGCCCTCGGTCGTGCTCATCCTCTACGGCATGATCGCCCGCCAGCCCGTCACCCAGCTCTGGCTCGCCGGCGTCCTCCCGGGCCTGATGATGGCCGGATTCTTCATCCTCTACATCGCCGTGCGCTGCCGCCTCGACCCGTCCCTCGCCCCGCCCTTGCCGGCGGCCGAGCGCGACATTCCGCTGCGCCAAAAGCTCGGCCTGCTGCGCGCCGGCATCCTGCCGCTCCTCATCTTCTTCTCGATGACCGGGCTCTTCGTCGCCGGCTTCACCAGCCTCGTCGAGAGCGCCGCCTATGGTGCTGCCGCCGCCACCGTGGCCGCCGCCGTCAAGCGCCGGCTCACGATCAAGGTGCTCGAGGAGACGGTCAGGAAGACCCTCGCCATCTCCTGCATGTTCCTCTGGATCATCATGGCCGCCTTGTGCTTCGGCGCCGTCTTCGACGGGCTCGGGGCAGGGCGGGCGCTGCGGGGCCTCTTCCTCGACGAATGGCACCTCTCGCCCTGGACCGTGCTGATCATGATGCAGCTCAGCTTCATCATCCTCGGCATGTTCCTCGACGACACCGCCATGCTGGTCATCGTCGCCCCGCTCTACGTGCCGCTCGCCATCGCCCTCGACTTCGACCCGATCTGGTACGGCGTGCTCTACACCATCACCTGCCAGATCGCCTACATAACCCCGCCCTTCGGCTACAACCTCTTCCTGATGCGCGCCATGGCCCCGCCGGAGATCAGCCTCGGCGACATCTATCGCTCCATTGTGCCCTTCGTCGGCATCATGGGGCTCACCCTCGTCATCCTCATGCTTTTCCCCGAGATCGCCCTCTGGCTGCCATCGTGGTATGCCGGACGCTGAGCCGGCGGCGAAAAGATCCCGGCCGCCCGACAGTCAAGGAGGACCAGAAATGACGATCAAGAATCCCCGGCGTCGCGACTTCCTGGGCAAGGCCGGCGCCACCACGCTCGGCGCGGGCGCGGTTGCCGCCGCCTCGACCTTCCCCGCCCCCTACGTCAAGGCGCAAGGCCCGATCCGCTGGCGCCTGCAGACCTATGCCGGCCCGGCCCTCGCCGAACACGTCATCAAGCCCTCCATCGACCAGTTCAACAAGGTCGCCAATGGCGAGATGGAGATCGAGCTCTACTTCGCCGACCAGCTCGTCCCCACGCCCGAGCTCTTCCGCGCCGTGCAGCAGGGCACCATCGACGCCGTGCAGAGCGATGACGACAGCATCGGTGCTCCCGTCGACGTCTCGGTCTTCGGCGGCTACTTCCCCTTCGCGTCCCGCTACTCGCTCGACGTGCCCACCCTCTTCAACCACTGGGGCCTGAAGGAGATCTGGCAGGAAGCCTACGGCGAGATCGACGGCGTCACCTGGCTCTCCGCCGGCTCCTGGGACCCCTGCAACTTCGTCACCCGCGACCCCATCCGCAGCGTCGCCGACCTCGAAGGCAAGCGCGTCTTCACCTTCCCGACGGCCGGCCGCTTCCTCACCCAGTTCGGCGTCGTCCCCGTCACCCTCCCCTGGGAGGACATCGAGGTGGCGCTCCAGACCGGCGAGCTCGACGGCGTCGCCTGGTGCGGCATCACCGAGGCCTACACCGTCGGCTGGGCCGACGTCACCAGCTACTACCTCACCAACAACATCTCCGGCGCCTGGGTCGGCTCCTACTTCGCCAACACCGAACGCTGGAACGAGCTGCCCGAGCACCTCAAGGGCCTCTTCACCCTGGCCATGGACAGCTCCCACTACTACCGCCAGCACTGGTACTGGTGGGGCGAAGCCTACTACCGCACCACCGGCGACAAGCTCGAGCTCACCACCATCCCCGAGGAGGAATGGAGCGCCATCGAAGGTGCCGCCGAAGTCTTCTACGAGGAAATCGCCGCCGAATCCGAACGCAGCGCCCGCATCATCCAGATCATCAAGAACTACCGAGCTGCGATGCACAAAGCCGGCCCGCCCTACCGGTTCAGCTGATCGGGAAAGGGAAGACCCGTGGGGAGGCACGCCTCTGTATGGACCGGAGACATCATTAACAGCTGTACGGAGACATGGGTGACACTTTCGACCTGTCGTGGTCGGGAGGTTGCGGATGGCTTGGCGAGTGGTGAATGTGATGTCTCTACGTTTGGAGTTTGTGACGTTGGCGGCGCAGCCGGGGGCCAAGCTGTCCGAGCTCTGCCGGCGTTTCGGGGTGAGCCGGCAGACCGGCTACAAGTGGCTGGCACGGTTCGGCGAGGCGGGTGAGGCCGGGCTGGTCGACCGATCCAGGCGGCCGCATGGCTCGCCTTCGCGGACCGATGCCGCGGTCGAGGAGGCGGTCCTGGCGGTGCGTCGGGCCAATCGGTGCTGGGGTGGGCGCAAGATCCGGCGGGTGCTGTTGAACGCTCGGCCCGAGGGTCTGCCGGCCGAGCAGGTGCCGGCGGCGAGCACGATCACGGGCATCCTGCGGCGGCACGGTCTGCTCGAGCGCGACGAACCGGCCCCGCAGCCCTTCAAGCGGTTCGAGGCGGTTGCTCCCAACCGCTTGTGGCAGATGGATTTCAAGGGCCATTTCGCGCTTGATGGGCGAACCGACGGTGGCGGCGTGCGCTGCTGGCCGCTGACCGTGCTGGACGATCATTCCCGCTATGCCATCGGCGCCGAGGCTTGCACCGACGAGAAGGAGGTGACGGTCTGCGAGCGTCTCACGAAGGTGTTCGAGCGCCACGGCCTGCCCGACGCGATCATCACCGACAATGGCGCACCCTGGGGGCATCAGAACGGCGTCACCAAATACACCAGGTTCTCGGTCTGGCTGCTCCGCCTCGGCGTCAAGCCGCTCCACAGCCGCCCCCGTCACCCCCAGACCATGGGCAAGATCGAGCGCCTGCACCGCTCGCTCAGGGCCGAGCTCCTGCAAGGCCGCCGCTTCGCCGACCTCGACGCCGTCCAGAGCGGCCTCGACCGCTGGCGCGCCCGCTACAACCACCAGCGTCCACACGATGCGCTCGGCGGCGCCTTCCCGGCCAGCCGCTACAGGATGAGCGAACGGTCGATGCCCGCCAGATTGGTCGAGCCCGACTATCCCGACGACCAGGTCACCGGACGTGTCCGCCGCAACGGCTGCCTGCGCTGTCGTCCCCAGGACCAGCGCCGCGTCGATCTCCAGCTCTCCGCCGCCTTCGCCGACCAACGCGTCGCCGTCCGCCCATCAGCCGAGGACGGGGTCCATCATGTCTGGTTCATGACCTGGCGCATCGCAAAGGTCGATTTCCGGACAAATCCCGAGCGCCCAACTGTCACCCATGTCCTCGAACGCATGTAAACCTTGTCTCCGGTCTATACAGCCTCCCCACACCCCACTGGTTCTTGTGGTTGAGATAGCTTCGGCTGCGAGTGTTTCGATTGGTGCGACCCCAGCTCGTCTTTCGGAGCCACGCCGTACGGCGGATGTTCGAGCGGCAGGTGACCGTCGCGGACATCCGTCAGATCGTCGAGACGGGCGAGACCATTGAAAACCGCCCGAACGATCCGCCCTATCCGTCCCGGCTCGTGCTAGGCTCCGCGCACGGCCGACCTCTCCACATCGTTGTCGCCGAGCAAACGGACCAGGACACGACCATCATCGTCACCGTCTACGAGCCGGACCTGGGAAACTGGCATCCGGGCTTCAGAAAGAGACGCAAGCCATGAAATGCCCCGTCTGCAGGAACGGCGAGACCCGCCCAGGCACCGCCACCCTCACCCTGGAGCGCGGCCCCCTCACGATGGTCGTCCGCCATGTCCCGGCCCAGATCTGCGACAACTGTGGCGAGGAATACATCGACGAGGAAGCCGCCCGACAGGCGCTCGAGCAAGCCGAAGCCGCTGCCCGTCAGGGTGTCACCGTTGAAGTTCGGGAGTTCGCCGCAGCGTAGAGCTGTAACGATTGAGAAGAGTTGGCCCATGTGAGGAGGTTCACCTCCCCACACCTCAAAGATTGCTTGGAGTGGAGAAGTAGGGACACGAACCGACTTCAACCCTCTCCGCTTGGAGTGGAGAAGTAGGGACACGAACCGACTTCAACCCTCTCCGTGCCAACCCCACTCCGCCGTCCAGGCTTCCCAGACGTTTTCCCGACCACCCCAACCTTCATCCACCCTAAGAACCGGAGGGGCCGGCGGGGAGGATCATCCTCCCCGCCATTCCTCGTAATCCTATCAATAAAGCGCCATCGGATTGCCGGGCGAGCCGGTCGCACCCTTCATCTTGAGCGGGGCCCAGACGAAGAGGAATTCGTGGGCGCCGTCCGCGACCAGTTGGGAGAGGTCGAGGTTCTCGAGGTTCCAGATGCCGCGGCGGGTCTGCATCTGCATGTGGCATTCGAAGGGCTTGTCGGCGTTCTCGCCGGGCACGGCCTCGACCGCCCAGGTGTCGGCGCCGGTCAGGATGATCTTGCGCTCGGCCAGGTATTCGCAGGCCGAGATGCCGAAGCCGGGCTCGCCCGAGTTGAACTCCGCGGTGCGCGCCGTCTTCTCGGCCGCGTCGAACTTGTCCCAGTCGCTGGGGTGCCAGATGTCGCCGTGGCCGGTGTAGAGGAAGACGCAGTCGCCCTCGCCGATCGGCTCGATGCCCTGGGCCTGGACCATGGCCTCGATATCCGCGTCGGTGATGATGCCGGGGTCGCCCTCGGCACCGGTCGGGATGGGAAGCTGGCCGCCGCGATAGGCCACGGCATCCAAGAGCACGCCGCGGCAGACGAAGCCCTTCTCGGCGACATGCTCGACCCCGAGCGGGCCGAGGCCGTATGCGCCGATCGCCGGGTCCTTGTCGAGCAGGCGGCCATTGTAGAAGAAGAGGCCGTCGGAGGTGATCACGCCGATATGGCCCGGGCCATCGAACTGCGTGCCGATCTGGCCGATCTCGGTGGCCAGGTACTCGTCGTTGTAGACGAGCTGGTGCGAGCCGAACGGGCCGCCGGTCGGCAGGCCCGGCATGGTCATGCGCCAGCCACGGCTGCCGAAGGCCGGCGCGTCGCCCGCGTAGACCTTGCCCAGGGTCGCGACCTTGCCCTGCTTCACCAGGCCCACGGCATCCAGCACCAGCTCCGGCGTGATGCGGTTGACGGAGCCGGCCATGTCGTCGGCACCCCATTCGGTGGGTGCCCAGCTCTCGGTCAAGGGCGCGTCGTTGACGTCCTGGGCCAGAGCCGCAGCGCCGGAAGTCAGGCAGAGCATGAGTGCCATGCCGATGCTTCGATCAGACAGTCGCATGTCTCGTCCTCCCTCGGGTTCATCGTTCCTGCCGGCCCCTTTCCGGTGCGGCAGCGGCCACGAGCATGCACGCAATGCCGCTGCCCGGTAAACACGGAATTGCCGGTGCCGCCTACACCCCCCGCCTCGCCCGCCTTGCCTTCATCAGCGCGTGCGCCTCGGGCGTGCCGTCGTGGAAGGAGCCGAACCACTTGTCGAGCGGGACCATGCCGTCGGCGTAGTTCACCTCGAAATACTTGTGATGCAGGTAGTGTGCGAAATAGGACGTGTTCATCGTCTTGTCGTCACCGACCACGACGCGGTCGAAGCCGGTATGGCCCTGGGCCGGCGCCAAGCCGAGGCGGGATGCCAGGTTGATCATGTGGATCGGGTGGGCCGGGAAAAGGAAGAAGAGCAGGATGGTCGAGAAGTAGATCACGTGCTCGATGGGGTGCATGGAGAGGCCCGACCAGGGGCCGGGATTGGTGTTGCGGTGGTGCAGCGCGTGGGCGACGCGGTAGAGCGGCGGCCAGTGCAGCAAGCGGTGGCAGAAGTAGAAGCCGACCTCGTGGATGAAGGGCACCAGGAAGAAGAGGGCGACGAAGGCGACCGGGTGCTCGGTGGGGCTCAGGATGGTGATGGTGCCGCTGGCATAGGCCCAGAGCAGCAGCACCTCGTAGGCTGTCCAGATCGGCACCCCGCTGGCCAGCGTCCAGAACATGTTCTCGCGGTTCTGGCTGCCGAGCATGAAGGTCGAGACACCGGCCTTCGGCCACTGGCGGTTGTACTTGAAGCTCGTGTCCTGCTTGCGCCAGACATAGAGCCACAGATGCCAGGCGCCGTAGACGGCGATGGCCAGCACGAGGTTGCGCGCCAGCACGAGGAGCATCCAGCCGGGCGCGGCGGTGCGCATGGTCTCGAGCGAGGGCGTGAGGAACGCCCAGATCAGCACGGCGGCCACCGCGTAGAGCAGGTTCCAGGGCAGAAGAAAGCCCGGAAAGCCGAAGAACCATTTCAGGAGAGCGCGGGCCTGTGGCGGCCAGGTGAAGAGCGGGCCGTAACTGACCGGCTCGTTGGGCGCCCAGTGGCCGCGGCTGTCCACCGTCCCGAATCGCCTGTCGTCCATGTCCCGTCCCCGAGCGCCGTTTCTCTTCCCGCTCCACAACCTATCGGGAACACGGCTGCGTGCAAGAAGGGGCTGCCCCTACTGCATCGCCTCGTCGATCTCGGCGGTCTCGTCGGGCGGCAGGCCGAGGCGGTTCCTGAGATAGTCGAGATAGGCGATCTGGGTCAGGGTCTCGCCGTCCATGGCGGCCCGCGAGACGGCGTAGAGCTGCCGGGCGGTGTCGTGATCCCCGACCTCGGCCAGCAGGCTGTCCAGGGGCTTCGGGTCGAGAAGCTCGTGCTCGATCAGGCGGTGGTCCCCGGCGTCGCCGTCGGCCTCGTCCACCGCCGCCAGGACACGCCGGCGCTCCTCGTCGGAGATGCGGCCATCGGCGTTGGCGGCGGCGATCATCGCCCGGATGAGGAGGAGCGCCCGTCCGTCGTCCATCGGCTGCCGCGCGGCCTCCGGCGGTGCCGCCGTCTCGCCGGCCGGCTCGGCCGAGCCCGGGTCGAAGTAGTTGCCCAACTTGTCGCCGAGGCCGGGCTCGCCCTTGCGGCTGGCGACCTGGCCGCCGGTCAGGCTGTCGAGAAGGTTGCCCAGGGTGCCGGCGATGCCGCCGCCAGCGGCGGCACCCGGCCCGCTCGATTCCCGCGCGGCGTCTCGCCCGGCGGGACCGTCGGCGCCCCCGGCTGCCGCGCGATCGGCCTTGCCGTCCTGGTAGGCCCGGTAGGCCAAGTAGCCGAGCCCGGCGAGGCCGGCCTTGCGGGCGAGCCCGCCGCGCAGCAATGCCGCCGTGCCGAGCGCCGAGCCATAGCGGCCGCGCCCGGCCATGCGGGTGGCCAGCAGCATGCCGAGGATTCCTGCGAGATTGGCCATGTTCGCCCCTTCCCCGTGCGATGTGTGTGGCAGGAAGAACGCGCCAGGATCGTGGATGTTCCAGCACCGCGCGCCAGGGGTCACTCGTCGGTGAACATCCCGGCGATGCCTTCGAGGCCATTCCGGTAGAAGGCGCCGAGCGACTTCTCGGCTGCGTCCTTGTCGACCGCGAGCGTCGAGTACTGGGCCTGCCAGACAATGACGTTTTCGCCGACCGCTCCGGGGGCGAGCTGGAACTCGCTGACCAGGCCCGTCACCGGCCAGGGGCTCTCGACGAGACTGTAGCTGTAGAACCGGATGGCGGCGTCGTGGTCGAGCAGTTGCTCGCGGATGGTGCTGCCATCGGCGGTTCGGAGGGTGCGGAACGTGGTGGCGTCGTCCTCCTCGAGCTCGCAGCCGGTCACCTCCGGATGCCATTGCTCGATGGAGCAGAAGTCGCCGACCAGGCTCCAGACCTCCTCGGCAGGCGCCGAAACGTCGATGTGGCGCTGGACCTCGATCGCCGGCGCGGGGCTTGCTGCCAGCAGGACGGGCAGGGCCAGGATCAACGGGTGCGTGCGGACTTGCATGATCGTCTCTCCTCACATCGCTCGCTGGAATGCGGCTCCCCGGCGCCCCGAAGCGCCGGCGGCCGACAACGACTGAACGGCGCAGCGCGCGGGGCGTTCCCGGCGGTCGTCGCCGACCCCGGCCTTGAGGGCCGCGGCCCGGCGGCGTATCAGGAGCGGCACCCCTTCAGTGGGGGTGCAGGAGCCGACCGGGACAGGCGATGCAGCTCAAGGACTATTACAAGATCATCGGCGTCGCCGAGGACGCCACGGCCGACGACATCAAGAAGGCCTATCGCAAGCTCGCCCGCGAGCATCATCCGGATCTCAACAAGGGTGACGGCTCCGCCGACCGGTTCAAGGAGGTGGGCGAGGCCTACGAGGTCCTCAAGGATCCGGCGAAGCGCAAGGAATACGACGAGATCCGCAAGTATGGCAGGCGTCAGGGCGAGGCGTTCCGGCCGCCGCCGGGCCAGGGTGCCGGGCCAGCCGGCGGCGGCTTCGACGAGGCCGATCTCGAGGACTTCCTCCAGTCGATCTTCCGCCAGCGCCCTGCCGGCAACGGGGCGGGTGGAAGGGCCGGTGGCCGGGCCGGGCCGGGTGGCGCACGCTTCGCGATACCGGGCGAGGACATCCACTACCGCATCGGCGTGACCCTCGAGGAATCCTACAAGGGCGCCACCCGCAGCCTGGCACTGCAGACGCACCGTTTCGACGAGGCGGGCCATGTGCTGCCGGACACGCGCACCCTGAACGTCAGGATTCCCAAGGGCGTCGTCGAGGGCCAGAGGATCCGCCTGAAAGGGCAGGGCGGGGCCGGCTTCGGCGGGGCGCCGAACGGCGATCTCTACCTGGAGGTCGAGCTCCTGCCGCATCCGCGCTTCACCGTGGATGGCCGGGACGTGAGCCTCGCCCTGCCGGTGGCGCCTTGGGAAGCCGGCCTCGGAGCCACCGTCAAGGTGCCCACGCTGGGCGGCCCGGTCAGTCTCGCCATCAAGCCCGGCGCCCAGTCCGGCCAGCGGCTCAGGCTCGCCGGGCGCGGCCTGCCCGGCAAGCCGCCGGGCGACCAGTACGTCGTCCTGAAGATCGTCATGCCGAAGGTCGCGGGCGACGCGGACCGCGCGCTCCTCGAGCAGATGCAGGAGCAGATGAGCTTCGATCCCCGCGCAACCCTCGGAGTCTGAGAGATGGCAACCGAAGACGAGGCCCTCAGCGGCGAGCTCGTGGACGAGACCGCCCGGCTCGACCTCGACGAGCTCTGCGCGCTCTGCGGCGTGCAGGCCGACCACCTGGTCGAGATGGTCGAGGCGGGCGTCATCCGGCCGGAGGGCGACCGGCAGACCGTCTGGCGCTTCTCCGCGGTCGCGGTCATGCGCTCGCGCAAGGCGCTCAGGCTGCGCCGCGATCTCGACATCAACCTTCCCGGTCTCGCCGTGACCCTCGACCTGCTCGACGAGGTCGACCGGCTGCAGAACGAGCTGAAGTCGCTCCGCCGGCGCCTCGGGCAGCTGCAGGACTAGCCCGCCCGCCGGTCCGGCTGCAGGTCCAAACACCGGTGGAGCGCGAGGAGGATCATCCTCCTCGCTTTCCATGGTCGTCGCCTCGACTCGGTCAGACCGGCTCGGGGTTGGATTTCCGCCTGCGCGACCCAGTCTTCTTCTTCGCCGGCTTGCGTCTGATCCGCGTGCCGCGGCCGGTCTCGGTCGCCATCTCGAAGGCGTCGGTGGCCTTGACGAGGTCGCCGAGGCGCTTGTGGCCATAGGTGCGCGGGTCGAAGTCGGGGGCGAGGTTGGCGAGGCGGCTGCCGACGAGCGAGAGGAAGACCCAGCCGTCGTCCTGGTCGAGGTCGGCGATGACCCGGTCGAGGATGGCCAGCGCCGCGTCGGACGATTCGGCGGGCGGCGGGGCGGCGGCATCGTCGGCTGGCGCGTCGGCTGCGGCGGCCAGGAGGTTCTCGGTGTAGATGAAGCGGCGGCAGGCCTGGACGAAGCTTTCGGGCGTCTTCTTCTCGCCGAAGCCGAAGACGTCGGTGCCCTGCTCGCGGATGCGGGCGGCGAGGCGGGTGAAGTCGCTGTCGGAGGAGACGAGGCAGAAGCCGTCGAAGCGGCCGCTCAGCAGCAGGTCCATGGCGTCGATGACGAGCGCGATGTCCGAGGCGTTCTTGCCCTTGGTGTAGGCGAACTGCTGGTGCGGGATGATGGCGTGGCGCGAGAGGATGTCGGCCCAGGCCTTGAGGCGGGTGCCCGAGAAGTCGCCATAGATGCGGCGCACGCTCGCCTCGCCGATCTTGGCGACCTCGGCGAAGAGCGCCTCGGCGATGCGCGGCGAGGTGTTGTCCGCGTCGATGAGCACGGCGAGGCGGCGGGTGGCTTCGTTGGTCATGCCGCTAGCGCCGGTGCGTCAGGGGCGGGCCGTCCGGAATGATGTTGCCGCCAGGGAGCGTGTAGGCTGCCGACCAGACGTGGTGATTGCCGAGCGAGCACATGTCCTCCTTGTCGTCCTGGCCGATCTGGAAGGGACCGGAATAGTTGGGGCAGAGGCACTGCACGGTGTCGCTCTCCTCGTCGCCATTCGGATAATAGCAAGGGGCGGTCATGCAGCCGGCATACTTGCCGGACTCGCAATTCGACTGGCCGATCACACCCGCGGCACCGTCGAGGCTGAAGACGGAGATCATGTCGGCCGGGAACATCTTCTTCTTCGGATCGAGCTTCTCGTTGACCACGTCGCAGACCGGCGCATCGTCGATGTCCGGGCAGCCACTGCCGTCGGGGCCACAGGCCGCGACGGTCGCCTCGTAGACGTCCAGGTTCAGGATGCCGAGGATGTCGACGAAGTAGAGGCCGTGGTCGATCACCGTGCAGGTGCATTCGGAGATGGTGTCGTACTTGCTGGTATCGCAGGGCAGCGGCCCTTCAGGGCCCGAGTAGAAGCAGAGCGCGAAGGGCCCGCCCTCGCATTTCAGGAAATTGGCCTCCGGGTCGCCGAGAATGTCGGCATAGGCCGGTGCGGTGGATGAGTAGCCCGCGGCCTTCGCCGTCTTCTTGATGTTGAAGGTGAAGCCCGGGCCGTGGCGGAACCAGCCGAGCACGACCGCCCGATTGCCCCGGCGGAGATTCTCGATGAAGACGTCGCGCTTGAAGGCCTGCGCCGTGCGCGCCGGGCTGTTCCTGAAATCCGGGCTCCAGTGCTGGGCCGCGGCCGGGTTGGCGAGCAGGCCGAGTGCCAGGAGCCAGAGGATCGCCACCAGCCGACTCGCTGCCTTGCGCCCCGACATGCCTGCCCTCCCCGATCTTTCGTCGAGGCATACGCGCTTTTCCCGGGAAAGTTGACCCCAAATCCAGTCGGTTGTCGCGGCACTCAGGCATGCCGTGCCGGCGGGGAGCTCTCGAGCAGGCTCTCAGCGATCACGAAGAGCGGCGATCAGCTCGGCCTTGTTCATGCTCGACCGCCCCTCGACATCGAGCTCGCGGGCGCGCCGCACGAGCTGCTGCTTGGTCCATTCCTCGTAAGGCGGGCTCTTGCCGCCCTTGCGGCTCGGGTGCTGCTTCGGGTTCGCCCGCGCATTGGCGATACGTGCCGCCTTCTCCTTGCTGGCACCCTCGTCACGCAACGCCTCGTAGGTCGCGTCATCCTTGATCGTCGGTCCGTGGTCCCTCGCCATCGCCTTCTCGCCTCCGCGATTGCTGGTGCCGAATGCCACACGACGCTCGAACGACCGACAGGCCGCTCGGTTCCAGGCGCGGGGTTCAGCCACCCTCCAGCGCCGGCCGCACCAGCCAGCGCCAGATGCCGACGACGTTGACGATCGTGAGCACGCCGTTCTGGATCAGCAGCGCGTGCTCGCCGGCCATCAGCCCGACCGCGACCCAGGCGGTGGACGAGACCAGGAAGACGACGAAGCCGATCCCGGTGATCTTCTGGCCGAGCCTCGCCGAGACGATGATCGCGGCGATCACCGCGGCCCCCATCCCCAACCAGCGCAGGACCTCCTCCATTGCCATGCCTCCCCATGCCCGCCCGACGAGCCTCTGCCCGGCCGACAACTGAACGGCCGGGCATCGCCCGTGGTGCCCATGGTGGCTGCCGCTACCCAAGATGCAACACCGATCGACCGCCATGCCCGGGTCGTGCACCTGACCATGCCGCATACCGGACGCCCGCACGCGCCAGCCGCCACCTCCGTCGATACAAAAAGAACCCCAATATCTATCCAGATGATTGAAATTGCTCGTTTCTTTTATTATTCCCAAGCCAAAATTAAGAATGGATTTGACTTGAGGTTGTTTTTAGTATTTATTTTATCTCAGAAAGGAAAAATCATGTCAAAACTCGAGAAGGCTACCTTTTCACAGCGCTGGAGCGCGTTGCAGCCGTCGAAGACGGTGCTGGTCTGGGCCTGCCTCGGCTCGGTGGCAGCGACCATGGTCCTCGGCTTCACCTGGGGCGGCTGGGTCACCGGCGGCACGGCCAGGGAGATGGCCGAGGATGCCGGCGCTTCGTCCCGCTACGAGCTCGCCTCGGTCATCTGCGTCGAGAAGTTCCTGAATGCCGATGACGCCCGGGCCGAGCTCACGACCTTCCAGGCGATCAAGAGCTCCTACAAGCAGCGCGAGTTCATCGAGGCCGGCGGCTGGGCGGTCATGCCGAGCAAGGACAAGGCAGCCCGGCAATCCGCCGATCTCTGCGCCAAGGTCCTGGCCAACCTCGACCCGGCCGAGCTGTCGGTCCCTGCGGTCGAGGCCGCCGTGACCGAGCCTGCCGCGGTCGTTCAATAGGTCGTTCCATAGCGCCACCGGGTGCCGGCACCCGGCGGCCACTCTTCGATGACGCTCCATGGCCCCTGCCACGGAGCGTTTTCGCGTGGCGCCGAGCCGAATGCCCGGCGACGACCCCGCCGACCCAACGGGATTGCCGGGCGTCGGCCCGGTCGGGTTGAGCCTGGTCGAGCGAGGAAGGTGGCCGCCGGTGCGCAACGCGGTCAGCCCTGGCACGTTCCGCCTCCCGATCATGCCGGCCGCATCTCGGACAGGCTCTTGGACGGCAACCTGCCGGGGTCGCCTGCCGCCGGGAGGCCGCCGGCACCCGGCGACCCGCTCCGGCCCAACCAAGGCACGGCGCCACCGTCCCGGATCGAGCCCCCGTGCGGGCTCGCCAGCACCTCTTCCGCTATAGCGGGCCGTCACCGTGCGGCCACCGCGATTCCTGCCAACGCGGGCGGGTCCGTGCCGGTCACACCCGGCCGGTCGGCCCGCACCCCGGCGGCGTCCATTGCCCGGTGGCACGGCCGGGCCACATGCGGCGGCAGGTCGGCGCCGATCCGCTGGGCCAGGAGCTCGAGCACCCGCCGGTCCACCTTCTCGTCGAACTTGCGGGCGAACCACAGGGGCGATGCCAAAAGCTCCTCCGCCTCGGCCATGGTCAGCGTTTTCGGGCTGCCGCCGATGCCGGACCAGGCGACGAAATGCCGGTTGCGCTCGGCGAGCCGGTCGCGGTGCGGCCCCTGCATGAGCAGGTTCTGGAAGAAGAGCTCGTCCGGCGCCTGGACGTGGCGGAGAAAGTCGAGATAGCGCCGGGTCAGGTCCGCCTGGACCAGCCACTCGCAGGTCTGCCGGCTGAGCACGCGCCACCAGGAGCCCTTCCACCGCAGCTCGAGGCCCTTCGGGACAGGCCGCGGAATCGGTGTCTTGACCAGCCGTCCCCGGCGCTCGAAGGCCACGAGCCAGGGCCGCCGGCGGATGTGGAAGGGCAGGCCGTCGAGCCGTTCGCGGGTGACGTGGTCGAGCCCGGGTGCGGCCCCGAGCGCCGCCACGATCTCGGCCCGGCTTTTCAGCGGATAGTCCTGCATCGACAGGCTGATCAGGTAGTCGAAGGGCGGGTCGGCGGCGAGCGCGGCACGGACCGCCCGCAGCTCCGCCTCGACCAGCGAGATGCCCATCCAGGTGATCGCCTGCCGCTCGATGAAGACGACATTCGGCCCTTCGCCCGCCGCCCCGCGCATTTCGTCCAGCACGCTTGCGGGCGTACGCGCGTCGACATGCAGGACGAAAAGGTCGGCCGGGTGCCGGATCGCCGTCATCAGCCAGGCGAGCTGGCCCGGCAGCTTGTAGCCGCTGATCGAGTAGGCGAGGCGCATGGGCTCCGGTGATCCGCGCTATGGATTCGGGGAACTCTAGCGCCGATCGGTAAAGGGCCGGTTAAGCGCCGGATAGACGACGAAAAAGACGACGCCATAGCTCGCCCCGTGCGCATCGAAAAGCGCCACCTCGCGGCGCATCTCGTCGAGCACGCCGGCTAGTGGTGGCGTGGCCCCGGGTGCCAGATCGTCCAGCCGCTGGCGCAGTGGCGCGTAGTAGTCGGCCCAGTCCGAGGCCGGTGCCCAGTGCCGGGCGGTTACAGCATAGCCCGCCGCCTCGATCTCGGCCCGGATCCCGTCCGCGTCCTGCATCTCCGGGTAGGTCTCGGACCAGAAGGCCACGGCCTCGGGCGGCCGCCCGGCCGGCGGCTCCCGCCAGGCGACATCGCTGAAAACGACCAAGCCCTTGGGGCGGAGCAGGCGCCGCCAGGCGGCGAGGGCCGTGCCGCGGCCGACGGCGTAGATGGCCGACTCGCACCAGACGAGATCGAGGCTGGCGGCGGCCAGGGGCGGTGCCGCCATGTCACCGTTGACGGCGATCACCCGCCCCGGATCCGCCTCGCCGAGTGCTCCGAGGATCACCGATGCCCGATCCACGGCGAGGATCTTCGCCGCCGGCAGGGCGTCGGCGAGAAACCGGCTCGCGGCTCCGGCTCCCGCCCCCATGTCGGCGATGACCGGGTTCGGCGGCAGGGCGGCCCGGACGAGCCCGAGCACCAGCCGCCGCGTCTCGACCGAGCCGGGGCCGAGGAGGAGAAGCCCCTCGAACAGCTTCGCGTAGGCCGCCGCCAGGGCAGCCTGCGCGTCGCGAGCGGATGGCTCAGCAGGTTGCACAAGGGGCCCCGACCCAGCGGCTGACCTGCGCCAGCAGGCTCTCGCCGCCGATCTCGAGCGGCCGCGCGGGATCGGCGCTCCAGCCGGTCATCGAGGCGTCGTAGAGGCGCACGTTCTCCTGGCCCAGCAGCTCCGAGAGGACGAACCAGTTGGTCGCCGCCCAGTGGCCGGTATTGCAGTAGCTGACCACGGTCTCGACCCCGCCATCGGTCACTTCCGCCGGCACCAGTGCGGCGATCTCGCCCCGCTCCTTCAGCCGGCCGTCATCGGTGAAGAAGACGGCCTGCTCGAGCCCGAGCGCATCCGGCAGGCGGCCCGGCGCCCTCGCCGGCCCGGCCTTGGTCTCGCCGATGTACTGCGATCTCGGCCGCGCATCGAGACGCAGCACGGCCGGATCGTCGAGCGTGGCCTCGACTTCGGCGGTCTCGATCAGGAAGTCGGGGCGGACATCGGCCGTGAAGGTCGCGGGCGTCACACTCGCCGGCCCGGTCGCCACCGGCCGGTCGCCGCCCTCCGTCCAGCCGCGCCAGCCGCCGTCGAGGATGCTGACGTCGTCATGGCCGAGATAGTTGAAGGTCCAGTAGACCCGGGCGGCGGCGCCGAAATCGCTGGCATCGGCGCCGCTGTAGACGATCACCACGTGGCTCTCGTTGTCGATGCCGAGCCCGCCGATGAGGGCTTCGAGGCTCGCCACCTCGGGCGTCATGCCGGGCACGCCGGCCACATCGGTACGCCAGCCGGCCGTGCCGTACTCGCCGTGGACGGCGCCCGGGACATGCCCCTGGTCGAAGGTCTCGTCGGCACCGCCATTGCGGATATCGACGATGCGCACGCCTGCACCGCCGAGCTGGCCCTCGAGCCAGTCGGCGGAAACCAGGGGCTCGGCGGCCGGGGCCGCGGCGGCGAGTGAGCCGGCGAGCAGCAGGGAAAGGATGAGCAGGCGCATGGCGAAACCTCACTGGATAATTATCAATTTCCCATTTAATCGAGATTAATTGAAATTCAATACAAAATATTATTGTAATAATTTCAGCGCGGCGCTTCCTTCATCCAGGCCACGACGCGCTGGCGAAAGGCGGGGAGGTGCATCGCCGCCCACTGCTCGAGCTCCCATGCTCGGCCGCTCGGCACCATCGCCTCAAGCGCCAGGAACACCCAGGCCGACTGCTGCCGGCCGGCGACGCTGACCGGCAGCTCCTCGGCCAGGTATTCGTCGGCCTCGAAGTGGTTGATGCGCCGGAGCTCGCGCAAGGTGGGCCGGCGCAGCAGGCGCCCCGCCACCTCGGCCGCGGCATGGGCGACCAGGAGCGGATAGCTGGCGCCGATCACGGCCTCGCGGCGGTAGCCGGCGAGCACGGCCGGCACCAGCTCGCCCGCGACAATCGGCCGATCGAGCACGGCGGCCAGCACCTCCTCGTGCGCCAGCGTGCCGTAGAGGAAGACATCGGCACGGCCGGCGGCCTCTGCCGGAATGAGGCCGGCATCGGCCGGCTGCAGCGGATCGTCGAGCATGACCGGAGAGCCCCCGTTCCCCTTCACCTCTGCCAGTCGCCCGATATCGCGCCGCTGCCCGCCATGCGCAAGATGCCCGACCTGCGCGAAGCCATCCCGCTTGCATCCCAAATCTGCTATCCCCGGGCAGGAAGACGAGCTGTTCATGCCCAGGCGGGCAGAGGGAGCGATGCGGATGGGCGAGCGGTCGGGGATCGGCGGCATCCTCTTCGACAAGGACGGCACGCTGATCGACTTCCGCGCCACCTGGCTCGCCGCCTATCGGGGTGCTGCCGCCGAGCTATGCCTCGCCGCCGGCCTCGCCTCCGACTTCGCGACCACGCTGCTCGACCGCAGCGGCTACGACAGCCGGACCGACAGCTTCGCCGCCACCAGCCCGCTGCTCTGGGCGACCAACACGGCGATCGCCGAAAGCTGGGCGGCCGAGCCGGAGGTGCGCGGTCGGCCGGGGGTGGTCGAGCTGGTGCTGGCGCATTTCGACGATGCCGAGCGCTATCCTGCCGTCGCGGTGGGCGATCTCGTGGCCCTCTTCGGGCGGCTGCGGGGGCGTGGCCTCAGGCTCGGCGTCGCCACCATGGACAGCACCGCCAAGGCGGAGGCGGCGGTGGCGAGGCTCGGCCTCGGACCCAGCCTCGATTTCGTCACCGGCTATGACGGCGGCCATGGCGAGAAGCCCGGGCCGGGCATGGTCAGGGGCTTCTGTGCCGCGACCGGCCTCGAACCGGGAGAGATCGTGGTGGTCGGCGATACGGCGGCCGATCTGCAGATGGCGAGAGCGGCGGGGGCGGGGGTCGCGATCGCCGTGCTGACCGGCGCTACCCCGCGCGATCTGCTCGATGCCCTGGCCGATCATGTGCTCGAGAGCGTGATGCAGATCGAGGAGGTGATCTGAAGAAAGCGCTGCGCCGCCCGGCCGGGGCCCGACGGCGCTGCAGCCCATCGACTTCGATCAGGCGTTGACCTTGTCGCGCAGCGTCTTGCCCGGCTTGAACTTGATCGCGGTGCTGGCGGCGATCTTGATGGTCTGGCCGGTCTGGGGGTTGCGGCCATCACGGGCCGGGCGGTCGACCGTCTCGAACACGCCGAAGCCGGCGATCGAGACCTTCTCCTTCTTCGTCAGCGCTTCCTGAATGCTGGCGAGCACGGCCTGGACCGACTTCGCGGCGCCGGCCTTGGTCGTGCCGGTGGCGTTGGCGACGGCCTGATTCAAATCGTCGAGGGTCATGAACACACTCCCTTGTTCATAAAGTCTGCACGGCGCTGTATCATGAATAGTTTTGGTTGCGAATACCCGAAAAATGTCGAGTTGAGAGGCCTGGAGCCTTTGAAACCGGCTGTTGTGGCAAAACCATAAGGCGATAACCCCTCTTCGGGTATTGCCGCCCGGCCACCGCGGGGGCGGCTCCGGCAACCCGCGCCCGAATGTCGAAACCAAGCGCTTTCAAGCGCTTGCCGGTTCGCCGGCGCTCGCCTCTCCCGACTCCAGGGGCCGGGCGACCTCGACGGGAGTGTCCGCCGCAAAGCGGATAGAGAGCGAGAGCAGCGGCCCCTCGGCACCACTACGGCATTCCGGCCCTTCGCTCATCGGCCCTCCATGCGCAGCACCCACGCCTCGTCCATGTCGAGGTGATGGCCGATCTCGTGGGTCAGCACGTCGAACACGACCTCCTCGAGCGGGCAGCCGCGCTCGCACCACTCCACCAGGATGGGCAGGCGGAAGAGGAAGATCATCTCGGGCTCGCTCGGCGGCAGCGCGGCATGACGCTGGCTGATCGGCACGCCTTGATAGAGCCCGGTGAGCTCGAGCGGATCACCGATCTCGAGCGCATCGAGCAGGGCATCGTCGGGCCAGTCCTGCACCATCACCGGAACCGGACCGAGAAGCTCGCGGATGCCCTCCGGCAGCTCGTTCAGGATCCGCTCGCCGATCGCCGCGAGCTCGTCGATCGACGGCGGCCGGGCGCTGCCGATCGACGCATCCGCTGCCATGTTCCCTCCCGTGGCGGCCGGTGCTGCGGCTCAGCCGGCGCCTTGCAGCAGCCGCCGGTGGAAGAGCGGGCCGCCAGCCGTGTTGCGGCCGGCCTTGGCGAGCGCCAGCACGGCGAGATCGACCAGCGGCTCGAGCAGCACGACCAGCATGTAGGCGGCGAAGAAGACGCCCACGGCCTGCAGGTTCGCGGCACCGAAGCCGCCGCCATAGAGCGACCAGAACGCCACCCAGGTGCAGATGCCGCCCTGATAGGTGACCGAGAGCTTGAGGACGTCGCCGTAGCCCAGGTCGACATAGGGCGTGCCGGCCGGGATGATGCGCCGCGCCAGGGCGGCGACGGCGAAGAGCGGCACCAGCAGCGTGGTCACGTTCATGCCGTATTGCGGCAGGTCGAAGGGGGCGAAGAGGAGGCCCTGGGTCAGGAGGCCGAGCGCCAGGCCGATTGCCGTCGGCACCAGGCCGAAGAGCAGGAAGAGGGTGGAGCCGAGGATGAGATGCACCTCGGAGACGCCGACCGGATGGTGCGGCAGCACCTCGAAGAAGGTGAGCACGAGGCCGGTGGCGATGACCGAGCGCAACGCCAGCGCCGCCGGGTTCTCGATCCGCAGGGCCTCGAGCGCGCGCCTGCCGGCATAGCCGAGGGCACCCGTCGCCGTGGCGACGCCGAGCAGGGATTGCGCGCCGGTGACGACGCCGGGTTCCATATGCATGTCGTGGTCCTCTCCTCTGTCCGCAAAGTTGCACCCCGTGCGGAGGTTGCCGAAGAAGGCATCACCGGGACGGGAATCTCTGCCCACGCCCCGGGCAATGCCGCGCTCTCGTTGCTGGCCGGTCTCCGGGCTCGTGAGCGGACATCACCGGACGGGCCGCCTTCCCGCGACAACGCGCAGTGGCATCGTGGCCCGTCTTCACTCACCTACCGTTGCGGGGGCAGCGCCGGCTTGAGATTGCGCGAACCGGCTTCCCGTTTCATCACCCAGCCGGGCACGCGCCCGCCTGGGTGACACCAACAACAGCGCGAATCGGCACAGAAATCGTCAGGCGAGTCAATCACCCAGCCAGCGATACAGCACCCAGGCGTCGACGAGGCCCTGCGAGGGATGGCGGAAGGCGTGCGGCAGCAGACCGACCCTGGTGAAGCCCAGGGCATCCCAGATGCGCAGCGAGGCCGTGTTGGTCACCGCCACCAGGTTGAACTGCATGGCGAGATAGCCGAGCGCGCGCGCGGCCTCGAGGCTGTGGGCGCCCATCGCCCGGCCGACCCCGCGGCCGCGCGCTCCTGGCCCGACCATGAAGCCGGCATTGGCGACATGGGCACCCTGGCCCGGCTTGTTGTCGGTCAGGTAGTAGGTGCCGAGCAGCGTGCCGTCTGCTCGGTCGACGGCGACGAAGACGGCCCGGTGCGCCTCGATCCACCAGCTTCGCGCCGCCGCCTCGTCGAGGTCCGCAGGCTCGGGATAGGTCTCGCCGGCGCGAATCACCGGCTCGACGATGCGCCAGACGGCCGGCCAGTCCGCGGCGTCGTACGGGCGGATGACCAGCCCGGCCCGATCCCCGCTCATGGCAGGGCCGGTCAGCCGAGCTTCTGCGTGACCTCGCGGATCGAATTCTGCATCACCCGCTGGGCGGCCTCGCCGCCGAGCTTCTCGGTGAGCAGCCGGCGCGTGGTGGCCACGGCCAGCTCGGCCGCCCGGGCGCGCACGTCGGCGACGGCGCGGGCCTCCTCCTGGGCGATGCGTTCCTCGGCGAGCTTGGTGCGACGCTGCACGAGCTGCTCGAAGTCGGCGCGAAGCTGGGTCTCCAGCCGCTTGGTCTCGGCGGCAGCGCGGGAGCGGATGTCGGCCGCCAGGCTTTCGCCCTCGTGGAGCTGCCGCTGGTGCCTGGCGAGGAGCTGCTTGGCCTCCTCGTGCAGGCGCTTGGCCTCCTCCAGCTCGGCGCGGATCTTGTCCGAGCGGGCATCGAGACCGCCCAGCACATGCTGGCGGAAGGGCTTCCAGACCAGGGCGATCAGGATGGCGAGGGCGACGAGCAGCCAGAACTCGATCATCAGGCGACCTCCTGCCGTGCCCGGGCGAGCGCCGCCCTGGCCTCTTCGTCGCCGACCTGCACACCGATCAGGCGCTCGGTCGCCGCCTGCGCCACCTCGACGGCGACCCCCTCGAGCTCGCCGAGCGCCTTGTCACGGGCCGCGGCCACGGTCCGCTCGGCGGCGGCGATCCGGGCGGCGAGGTCACGGTCGAGCGTGGCGGTGCGGCCGGCCACGTCCGCGGCGATCGCCTCACGCGTCGCCTTGATCTCGGCCTGCGCCTTGGCCTGGGCCTCGGCCACCACCGCCTCGTACTGCTCGAAGGCCGCCTCGGCGTCGACCCTGAGTGCTGCCGCCCTGTCGAGATCGGCGGAGATCCGCTCCTGCCGTGCCTCGAGGATGTCGGCGACGCGCGGCAGCGCCTTTCTCTTGAGCAGGTAGTAGAGGACGACGAAGCTGATGATCAGCCAGAGAATCTGGGTAGCGAAGGTCGAAGCGTCGAGCTGTGGCATGCCACCGCTCTCGTGCTCCGCCTCGTGCACGATATCGGCCGTCGACTGCCCGACCTCGCTGGCGGCCAGCGCCTGGCCGGCGGCCAGCACCAGCGGCCCGAGGCCGAGGAGCCAGCCGGCGACCGCAGATCTCTTGCTCATCATCACCACCCTCGTTCACGCGACGGCCATGGCGACGGCCACCGCTCGCCGGCGCCGCCGCTGATCGCCCAGAGCTTCAGGTGAACAGGATGAGGAAGGCGATCAGGAGCGCAAAGAGCGCCACCGCCTCGACCAGCGCGAAGCCGATGATGGCGAACGGGAAGACCCGCTGCTGCACCGAGGGGTTGCGGCCGACCGTCGAGATCAGGGTCGAGAACACATTGCCGATGCCGATACCGACACCGAAGAGCGCAATGGTCGCAAGACCGGCGCCGATCATCTTCGCAGCTTCGAGTTCCATCGATCAACTCCACTCGGGTTCGTTGGTTTGGAAATGTGGTCCTGGGCAGCGCCCCCAACGGGCGCTGGTCGATTCAGTGCATGTGGATGGCGTCGTGCAGATAGAGGCAGGTGAGCACGGTGAAGACGTAGGCCTGGAGGAACGCCACGGCGAACTCGAAGCCGGTCAGCGCCACGGCGATCGCCAAGGGCGCCACGCCGAACACGCCGAGAGCGATGATGAACCCGGCGAACACCTTCATCATGGTGTGGCCGGCCATCATGTTGACGAAGAGCCGGACCGAGAGGCTGATGGGCCGGACGCAGTAGGACAGGATCTCGATCGGCACGAGCAGCGGCAGCATGTAGACCGGCGCACCGCTCGGCGCGAAGAAGGTGAGGAACCGGGCGCCGTGCAGGTAGAAGCCGTAGACCGTGACACCGACCCACACGCAGAGCGCCATGAAGAAGGTGACGATGATGTGGCTGGTGAAGGTGAAGCTGCCGGGGATCATGCCCAGCATGTTGCCCATGAAGATGAACATGAAGAGCGTGAAGATCAGCGGGAAGAACCGCATGCCCTCCTTGCCCGCGTTCTCGCGGACCAGCCCGGCGACGAACTCGTAGGACAGTTCGACGAGCGATTGCAGCCGCCCCGGCACCAGCGCGTGCTGCCGGGTGCCCAGCACCACGAAGTAGTAGACAGCCGCCACCGCGATCACCATCCAGAGTGCCGAATTGGTGAACGAGAGATCGACACCCTCGATCAGGATGCGGACGATCGGCTTGATCTCGAACTGCTCGAGAGGACCTGCCACCGGTTACCCCACTCCGCCCTGGACCGGGCCACTGCCCTGGTCGCCTGTCATCACTGCCCCTGGGCCGGACCGTTGCCGTCCCCGCCCATCCACCGGCGCAGATTGCGGAATGCATTGAGCATTCCGGCCGCAGCACCGAGCATGAACCCGCCGATGAACAGAAACGGACCCGTGCCCAGCCAGGCATCGAGCGCCCAACCGAGCAGGCTGCCACCGGCGACACCGGCGACGACCTCGATCCCGGCCTGCATCCCCCGACCCCAGTCGAAATGCGGCCGCTCCGCTGCGTCGTCGCTCGTCCGCTTGTCCGAACGCGCCTGCCGCGTGGCCGCCAGCCTGGCATCGAAATCGCTGAACCCGGGTGGTTTCCCGTCCTCCGGCATCCGTCCCTCACCTCCACAACAGCGCCAGCACCGCGCGCACGCGACAGCAAACGCCCCGGCAGAGGCGCCGCGAACCTAGAAATGCCTCGCAGGGGTGTCAATCCTTCAAGCACCCGCCGGCACCGTCAGGTTGCCGCAGTGCGGCAGGCGCACACTCAGGCGGTGGCGCGCAGGCGCTCGGCCTCGTCGAAGGCGACCGAGACCAGCTTGGACACGCCGCGCTCGGCCATGGTGACGCCGAAGAGGCGATCCATCCGGGCCATGGTCAGGGGATGATGGGTGACCACGAGGAAGCGGGTCTTCGTCTCCTTCGCCATCTCCTCCAGCAGGTCGGCGAAGCGCTCGACATTGGCGTCGTCGAGGGCGGCATCGACCTCGTCCAGCACGCAGAGCGGCGAGGGCTGGGTGAGGAAGAAGGCGAAGACCAGCGCCAGCGCCGTCAGGCTCTTCTCGCCACCGGAGAGCAGGCGGATGTTCTGCAGCTTCTTGCCGGGCGGCATCGCCTCGAGCTCGAGGCCGGCATTGAGCGGGTCGTCCATGTTGGTCAGGCGAAGATGCGCCTTGCCGCCGCCGAAGAGCCGCTGGAAGAGCTGCCGGAAATGCCGGTCGACATCGTCGAACACCGCCTCGAGCCGGCCGCGTGCCTCGCGATTGAGCGTCGAGATCGCCCGCTGCAGCCGCTCGACCGCCTGCCGCAGCTCGCCGGCCTCGTGCTCGAGCCCGGCGATCTCGGCGGCCAGCTCCTCGCATTCCAGCGCCGCCCGGAGATTGACGGCACCCAGCCGCTCGCGCGACGTCTTCAGCTTCTCGAGCCGCGCCTCCAGCACGTCCGGCGGCTCGCCCTCGAGCGAGCGCTCGACCCCGCTCTCCTCGGCGGCGGCGAGGGCCGCCTCGATCGGCTGGCCGAGCCGGCGCGTGGTCTCCCGCTCGAGCTCGCGCTGCGCCTCGCCCAGCCGCTCCACATCGGCGAGCGCCAGGGCCGAGGCCTCGTGCGCCCTCGCGAGGTCCGCATCGGCGGTGCGCCGCTGCGCCTCGCAAGCCTGCAGCTCGGCCTCGGCCGCGGCGAGTGCCGAGGCGGCTTCGCTCGCCTGGCACTCGGCGGCCTCCAGCTCCCGCCGCAGGGCCAGACCCGGATCGTCGCCGGGGCTGGCCGCCACCGCCCGGGCCAGCTCCTGCTCGACAGTCTGCAGCCGCTGCCGGGTAGCCACGAGGTCCGCCCCCCGCCGGTCGAGATCCGCGATCAGGTGCGCCAGCTCGTCGGCCAGCGCCCGGCGCTGGTCCTGGGCACTCCGCTCCTCGGCATCGACCGCCGCCCGGCGCGTGCGCAGCCGCTCGGCCTCGATTCCGGCCTCGGCATGGCTGGCGGCGAGCCGCTCGCTGGTGGCGGTGGCCGCCGCGAGCCCGGTGGTGCCCGCCTCGATCTCTTCGTCCAGCCCCTCGAGCTCGCCGCGAAGTTGCCGCGCCTCGGTGTCGAGGCCGGTCACCGCGTCGGCCCGATGGCTCTTCCTCAGCTCCGCCTCGCCCTGCCGCCGCTCGTGCAGCAGGCGGGCGGCGAGGGCGTCCTGGGCAGCCCGCCGCTGGCTCGCCTCGGCCTCGCCGGCGCGGCTGGCGGCCGCCTGATGCGCCCTGGTCGCGGCGCCGAGCGCGGCCACGAGCGTCTTCGCCTGCTCCTCGGCCTCGGCCAGCGCCGCCCGGGCCGTCGCCGCCTCGCCGGAAACCGCCTCGATCGCATGCGCCTCGCCCGCCGCCTCGAGCTCGGCCAGCGCCTTTTCGTGCTCCGCCCGCTCTGCCCGGCTGCGCGCCTGCGTCTCGGTCAGCCGCTGGCGCTCCGCCTGCCGGTGCCGTCGCGCCACGGCCGCCGTCTCGCGCGCCTGGGCGGCCCGGTCGATCGCCGTCGCCAGCTCCGCCCGCTCCTTCGCGAGTGCCACCTCGCCATCCTGCGCCGATGCCAGCTCTCCGGTGGCGACCTCGACCACCCGGGCCAGCGCCGCGCGGTCGCCATCCAGCCCCGCCAGGCGGGCCTGCAGCATCTGGCGCCGCTGCCGCTGGGCCAGCCGACGGCGCATGGTGTCGTCGGCCTCCGCACCGCGCACGAAGCCGTCCCAGCGCCAGAGCCCGCCATCCGCCGTGACCAGCCGCTGGCCCTGGGCCAGGGCGGGCAGCAGGCGAAGGGCCGTGGCCCGGTCGGCGACGAGGCCGACCTGCCGCAGCCGGCGCATCAGCGCCGCCGGCGCCTCGACCCGCTCGGCGAGCGGCACGGCCCCGGGCGGCAGGTCGGGGGCGGCTATCTCGCCCGGCACCTCCTGCCAGTGTGTCGCCGCCGCCTCGTCCAGCCCGGCCATCAGGTCGTCGCCGAGGGCGGCTGCCAGCGCCGTCTCGCAACCGGCGGTGACGCGCAGGAGATCGAGCACCGGTGCCTCGGCGTCCGGCGCATCGATCAGCGCCAGCGCCTCGGCCTCGGCCGCCAGCTTCAGCCGCTCCGCATCATGCGCGGCGAGGCCGCACTCGGCCGTGGCCAGGGCCTCGCGCGCCCGGGCGACCTCTGGCACCGCGTCGGCGAGCTCCGTCTCCAGCGCTGCCGCGCGCGCCTCGAGCGCTCCCAGCTTCGCCGCCAGCTCCCCGTCCTCGTCCGGCTGCTCCGGGGCGAGGGCGGCCAGCGCCTCGTCGGCTTCCGCCGCGGCGCGCGTCGCCTGCCCGAGGGCCCGCTCGTGCCACTGCCGGCGCTCGGCGAGGCCGGCGAGCGCCGTGCGCCGGCGGCCGATCTCGGCATCGAGCGAGGCGACCCTCGCCGCCGCCTGCCGGACCGCCTCGCTCGCCGCCTCCACCTCCGCCTTCAGCCGGTCGAGCGGTGCGGCCGCCGCGTCCCGCTCCGCCTGTGCCGCCGCGAGCTCGGCATCGGCCACGGCGAGCAGGCCTGCCGCCTCGTCGCGCTTGCGCAAGGCCGCCTCGACCAGCGCGTCGTCGGCGACATCGGCGAGCCGCAGGAGCTCGGCTTCGACCGACCGCAGCCGCCGGTGGCGCTCCTCGTGCCGGGCCCGGGCCCCCTCGAGCCGCCGCTCCAGCTCGGCCCGGCGGGCACTCGCCTCCTGCACCTCCTGGCCCAGCGCCTGCAGCCGCTGGGCGGCGGCATCGCTCGAGGGGCCGATGGCGGCCCGCTCGGCCGTCAGGGTCTCGATGGTCGAGGCCAGCTTGCGGTCGGTCGCGAGGATGGTGTCGTGCCGCGCATTGCCGGCGTCGATCGCCTCGCCCAGCGCGGCGATCCGGCCCTGCGTGTCGTCGCGATCGGCCTGGAGCCGCGCCCGCTCGGCCTGCTCCTGGGCGGCGATCCGCTCGACCTGCTCGACCCGCTCCGCGAGCCGTGCGCGCAGCGCCAGCGCCACGCTGGCCCGGTCGCGCAAATCCGGCAGCCGACGCACCACTTCGTCATGCGCCGCCTCGGCGGCGGCCGCCCGGGTCCGCTCCTCGCCCAGCCGGCCGCGGGCCAGCGCCAGGGCCTCCTTCGCCGCCGCGAGAGCCGTGCGCCCGGCGGTGATGCGCGCCAGGACCAGCCAGGCATCGAGCGCCCGGATCTGGCCCTGCAGCTTCTTGTAGCGCTCGGCCTCGCGCGCCTGCTTCTCCAGCGCCGTGCGCCGCTCCGCCAGGAGGCCGAGCTGGTCGGTGATCCGCTCGAGATTGCTCTCCGTCGCCGCGAGCTTGAGCTCGGCCTCGCGCCGGCGGCTGTGCATGCCGCCGATGCCGGCCGCCTCCTCGAGCAGGCGGCGGCGCTCCTCCGGCTTGGCCTCGACGATGAAGCCGACCTGGCCCTGGCCGACGATGGCCGGGCTCTTGGCCCCGGCACCCGCATCGGCGAAGAGGAGCTGGATGTCGCGGGCCCGCACCTCGCGGCCGTTCAGGCGGAAGAGCGAGCCGGTGCCCCGGCCGATGCGCCGGCTGATCTCCAGATCCTCGGAGCTCGGCAGGACGTGGATGGCGGCGTCGCCCGCGGCCCGCGGCGCCTGCTTCAGCCCGAGCGCCACCTCGGCGAGGTCGAAGGGGGCCCGCATGGCGGAGCCGCCGAAGATGACATCGTCCATCTCGCCGCCGCGCAGGCCCCTGGCCGAGCTCTCGCCCATGACCCAGCGCAGCGCCTCGACGATGTTCGACTTGCCACAGCCATTCGGCCCGACGATGCCCGTCAGGCCGTGCCCGATATCGAGCTCGGTCGCATCGCAGAACGACTTGAAGCCGCTGACGCGGAGACGCACGAATTCCAAGGAGCAGGTCACAACATCTGGTGAGGGTAGCCGAACTCTACCACCAGATGCCGTCGATGCAAGCGCCTAGCCGATAACGGGACCCGTCACGGCGCCGCGGCGTCGATCACCTCGGCGAAGTTGTCGATCCCGTGGTTGCCGGTCAGCTTCTTGCCATTGACGACGAAGCTCGGCGTCGAGTCGATCGCGTACTCGTTCTGGCCGTCCAGCCGCACCTGCAGGATGGCGTCCATGAGCGCCTCGTCGGCGAGGCAGGCCTCGGCCTGCTCGCGCGGCATCCCGCCGAGCTGGGCGAGCTGGAGCAGCGCCTCCTTCGGATCCGCCGCCCGCGCCCAGCGCGACTGGCTCGAGAAGAGCGCGTCGATGAAGGCGAAGTAGCGGTCCGGGCCGGCGCAGTGCGCGAGGGCCGCGGCGAAGAGCGCCGACTGGTCGAGCGGGAAGTCGCGCATGACCAGCTTCGCCTTGCCGGTGTCGATGTAGCGCTCCTTGAGCGCCGGCAGCGTCTCGGTGTGGAAGGCGGCGCAATGCGGGCAGGTCAGCGACGCATACTCGATGATCTCGACGGGTGCCGCGGGATCGCCCAGCACCTGCTCGACGAGCTCCGTCGCCCGCGCCGGGGGGACCGGCAGGACGAGACCGGCCATGGCGAGACCGGCACCGGCAGCGAGACAGGACCGACGTTTCATCGAGAGCTCCCCTTGAACATCATCTGGGTTCGGGCATGACCCAGTTATCTGGAGTGGACGGCGCTGCGGACAAGACGCGCTCAGCTGGCCGGCCGGCGGGCCATGATGCTGCGACCGAGCGCGGCCAGCGCCCGGCCCAGCTCGTCATCGCCCACCGCGGCGACGCCCGCCGCCAGCGTCAGCTCCTCGTCCGCCGTGAGGCGCCGGCGTGCCGGCGGCGCCGGCACCGGGGTGGCGCGCAGCGGCATCTGGACGATCCGGAGCTGGCGCACCGTGCGAAAGCCGAAATAGTCGTTGATCCGCTCGATCAGCTGCGGCCCCATGTGCTGCAGCTCGAGCGCCGCCCCGCCGGCCGCCTGCAGCACCAGCGTGCCGCCGGCGATTGCCCCCCGGGCGAACTCGATCCGCAGGGGCTGGCAGCGCTTCGCCATGCCGGCGCCGACGATCCGCGGCCAGTCCTCGAGCACCTTGACCCCGGCGAAGCCGCGCTTGCGGGCCGCAGGCGACAGCAGATGCGTCAAGAGCCGCGACAGCGCCGCCGTCGTCCGCTGCTTCTGTCGGCTCTGGGAAACCGCCCTTGTCTGCTCCACACTTCCAGGCCCGCTGTTTCGCTGCCGAAAGCTAGCCCGTCCGTGCCGCCACCGCCAGCCGTTCTCACCGCCGCCGCGACACGCCTCCGCCGCACCCTGCTCGAATGGTATGACAGGGCGAAGCGCACGCTGCCCTGGCGCGCCACTCCGGGTGTCGCGGCCGATCCCTGGGCTGTGCTGGTCAGCGAGATCATGCTGCAGCAGACCACCGTGGCAACGGTGCAGGCCCGCTTCGACCCGTTCCTCGCCCGCTTCCCGACGCCGGCGGCCATGGCCGAGGCGGCGCTGGACGACGTGCTGCACGCCTGGCAGGGCCTCGGCTATTACCGCCGCGCGCGCGGCCTGCATGCCTGTGCCCGGACCATCGTCCATGGCCATGCTGGCCAGGTGCCGGACGAGTCGGAGGCCCTGGCCAAGCTGCCGGGCATCGGCCCCTACACAGCGGCCGCCGTCGCCGCCATCGCCTTCGGCCAGCAGGTCGTGCCGGTCGACGGCAATGTCGCCCGGGTCCTCGCCCGCCTCATTGCCCACGACCGGCCGCTCTCCGCCACCAAGGCCGAGCTCTGGCCCTACGCTGCTGCCCTGGCGGGCGGCGATCGACCGGGCGACCTGGCGCAGGCGCTGATGGAGCTGGGAGCCCTCGTCTGCACCCCCCGCCAGCCCGCCTGCGGGATTTGCCCCTGGGCCTTCGCCTGCCGGGCCCGTGCCGAGGGCCGCGCCACCGCCCTGCCGGTGAAGGTGGCGAAGCGGTCTCGACCCGAGCGCCGGGCGGTCGCCATGCTGATCCGGGACGACCGGGGCCGGCTCTGCCTCCGCCGCCGGCCCGAGGACGGCCTGCTCGGCGGGCTGATCGAGCTGCCGGCGGTCGACCCGGGCGAGCTGCCCCCGGGCGACTGGCAGGCGCTCCCGGGCACCGTCCGCCACGTCTTCACCCATTTCAGTCTCGAGACCACCGTCGTCACCGGCCGGCCGGTGGAGGCGCTGGGCGATGCCTTCTTCCACCCGGCGGACCGCCTGCACGAGCTGGCCCTGCCCACGCTCACGCGCAAGCTGCTCCGCCATGCCGGGGTCGCTGCCTAGAACGCGCCCGGAGTCCAGGCGTTGACGAGATGGTGCGGCAGGCCGAAGCGGCCGATGGCGACGAGGTCGAAGCGGCAATCGAGCGCCGACAGCGGCGGATGGCGGCCGATATAGTGCCGGGCGGCGTCGGCGATGCGCCGCCGCTGCCGCGGCCCCAGCGATTCGAGCGCCGCCGCGACCGACTGGCGCGCCTTGACCTCGACGAAAACGACGCAGGCTCCCTGGCGGCAGACGAGGTCGATCTCGCCCCAGGGCGTCGCCGCCCGCCGGGCCAGCACCCGGTAGCCCTTGGCCGCCAGCCACCAGGCGGCGATCGTCTCCGCCCGGCGGCCGCGCCGCTCGCTGGCCTGGCGATCCAAATGCCTCAGCCCTCGGCCGGCCGCCGCAGCGCCAGAGCGCGCTGGTAAAGGAGGGAGCGCGGCTGGCCGGTCGCCTCGGCCACTCGCGCCGCCGCCTTGCCGGGCGGCAGCTCCCGGAGCGCTGCCTCGAGCAGCGCATCCAGCTCGGCCCCGTCGAGCACCTCCGGCGCATCGGGCGGCGGGCCGATCACCAGCACGATCTCGCCCCTGGGCACCGGTTCCCGGGCCAGGGCCGAGGCGAGCCCTGCCAGCGACCCCCGCCGCACCTCCTCGTGCAGCTTGGTCAGCTCCCGGGCGATGGCGGCCGGCCGTGGCCCCAGCACCTCGGCTGCGAGCCCGAGCGTGCCCGCGATGCGCTGCGGTGATTCGAACAGCACCAGCGTCGCCGGCACGGCGGCCAGCTCCTGCAGCACGCGCCGCTTCGCCACCTGCTTCGCCGGCAGGAAGCCCTGGAAGAAGAAGCGGTCGGTCGGCAGGCCGGAGATGGCGAGCGCCATGATGCCGGCCGACGGGCCGGGCACGGCGCTGACCAGCACCCCGGCATCGATCGCGTCGCGGACCAGCTTGTGGCCGGGATCGGCGATGGCCGGCATGCCGGCGTCGCTGATCAGCGCCAGAGTCCCGCCGGCGGCGAGCCGCTCGATCAGGCCCGGGCGAACCCTGGCGGCATTGTGCTCGTGATAGGGCCGCAGGCGAGTCTCGATGCCGAGGGCGGCCATGAGCCGGCCGCTGTGGCGGGTGTCCTCGCAGAGCACGAGGTCGGCGGCCGCCAGCACCTCCTTCGCCCGCTCGCCGATGTCGCCGAGATTGCCGATCGGGGTCGCCACCAGATAGAGGCCAGCAGCGAGTTTACTCGGACGCCGGCCTCCCCTAGTTTCGTCCGCGCAGGTTTCGCGCAATGGTTTTACGGATTCGGGCGATGGCGAGGTCAAGAGACTCCCTTCCCTGGCTCGCCGCGGTCGGTCTGATCCTGGCGCTGGCCGGCTGTGCCAAGGAAACCACCGGTCCGGTCTACGAGCAACCACCACCGGTGGTGGCCGAGCCCGAGCCCGTGCCGGCGGGGCCGGTCAAGATCGCCCTCCTCCTGCCGCTGAGCGGCCAGGCGGCCAGCGTCGGGCAGGACATGCTCGACGCCGCCCAGATCGCCCTCTTCGATGTCGGACCCACCGACATGACGCTCTTGCCCCGCGATACCGGCGGCACGCCGGCCGGGGCCACCGCCGCCGCCGAGGACGCCATCGCCGCCGGGGCGGAGCTCATCCTGGGCCCGCTCTTCTCCTCCTCCACCGCCGCGGTCGCCACAGTGGCGAAGGAGCACGGGATCAAGGTCGTCTCCTTCTCGAACGACACCGCGGTCGCCAGCGGGGATGTCTGGGTCCTGGGCTTTCGCCCGGAGGAGCAGGTCGCCCGCGTCATCGGCTTCGCCCGCGAGCAGGGCCTCCTGCGCATCGGCGCCCTCGCCCCGGACGATGCCTATGGGCGCCGCGCCATCAACGGCTTCACCGCGGCGCTGCAAGGCTCGGTCGCCAGCCTGGGCGGCCCGGCCTACGCCTACTACCCGCCGGACGAGCGCGAGGCGGCGCGCGTGGTCCGCGAGTTCACCGGCTACCGCGAGCCGCCGGAGGGCAGCCCGCCCGGCACCAGCGGCAACACCCGCCTCTTCGATGCCATCCTGATCGCCGATGGCGGCGCCAGGCTGCGCTCGATCGGCGCCCTCCTCGCCTTCTACGACGTGGACCTGCGGACCACCCGCCCGCTCGGCACCATGCTCTGGGAGGACGACCCCCGGCTGCTCTTCGAGGAAACCCTGCAGGGCGGCTGGTATGCCGGCCTCTCGCCCGAGGGCGAGCGCAATTTCCAGGCGAAGTTCGAGCGCACCTTCAAGCGCAAGCCGGCGACGCTGGCCGGTCTCGCCTATGACGCCACGGCGCTCGCCGCCGTGGTCGCGGCCAGCGACCGCACCTTCCCCCGCGACGTGCTGGTCGACCCCAGCGGCTTCATCGGCCGGGCCGGCATCTTCCGGCTCAAGGCCGACGGCACCACCGACCACGGCCTCGCCGTGCTCGAGATCGACAACGGCACGGCGATCGTCGTCCAGCCCGCCCCCGACACCTTCCTGCGCACGCCGCTCACCCAGTAGCGGCGCGCCGTCGGCACGTCGCGGGTGAAGGCCGGCACCGGCCGGCCCGACACCGGGCTGCCGAAAAAATTGCCAGCCTCGGCTCGTTCACCGACCGCCGGTTGCGTCAACGAGGCGACACCGCCAGACATACCGGGCTACCGCGGTACGCGAGCCCCTCGACAACCTGCAAGCGGCAAACTATAGCGATAATCTATCAATGGTTTAAATCGGGCTCTGAACAGCGCTCATGACCACGATGGCACCACGCACCGACCGGTTTCCCGTCGCCAGCGACGCGGGCACCGGCAGTCGGGGCTCCCGACCGGTGGAGAGCGGCCCCATGGAGAGCGGCGACGTGGTGCCGCTCGACACGCTGCGCGGCCCGGCCCGCCTCGGCGATCACGAGCCGGCCGATGCGGGCATCGAGGAATCGCTGCTGCAGAGCAGCGAGCGGCCGATCATCCGCCTCCTCATCGTCGAGGACGACGAGGAGGACTACGACATCACCGAGGAGCTGCTCGCCCGCGCGCCCGAGACCCGCTTCGAGGTCGTCTGGGCGAGCAGCGTCGAGGCGGGCCTCAGGCAGATCGCCACGGACCGGTTCGACGCCTGTCTCGTCGACCACCGCCTCGCCGGCCGGACTGGCCTGGAATTCGCCGAGATCGCGATCCGCCGCGGCTTCAAGCGGCCGATCATCCTCGTCTCCGGCGTCGGCGACGCGGAGCTCGAGCGGGCGGCGCTCGACATCGGCATCGCCGACTATCTCGACAAGGACGAGTTCGACACCGGCCGGCTGGACCGCTGCATCCGCTTCGCCATCAACCGCAGCCGCAACACGAGGCGGATCGACCCGCCGGCCGCCACCGACCGGCTCACCGGTGTGGCCAACCGCACGCTCTTCCTCGACCGCGTCCACCAGGCGCTGGCCTCCGCCCGCCGGCATCGCCTGGGTGCGGGCGTCATCGCCCTCGATCTCGACGGGTTCCGGGCCCTCAACGAGCGGCTCGGCCACGATGCCGGCGACCGGCTGCTCGGCATCATCGCCGAGCGCCTGGGCCATCGCCTGCGCGAGACCGACACCATCGCCCGCTTCGATGCCGACAGCTTCGCCGTCCTGATCGAGAACCTGCAGCGCCCCGAGGACGCGGCCCTCGTCGTGCAGAAGCTGATGGAGGTGATCGAGGCGCCCACGGCCCTGGCCGGCGAGGTGCTGCGCCCGACCGCGAGCTTCGGCGTCGCCCTCTACCCCATCGACGCCAGCGCCGCCGACGAGCTGCTCCGGCTCGCCGAGGCGGCGATGCATCGCGCCAAGCAGGCCGGCGGCCGCGCCTGCCGGTTCCACGACACGAGCCTCTCCGCCGTCAGCGGCCGGATCACGCCGTCGCTGGCCGGGCGGATGGTCGAGCCGGCGCCGAAGGGGGGCCTCGATCGTGCCCTCCAGGAGCAGCGCTTCGAGCTCCACTTCCAGCCGCAGGTGACGCTCCGCTCGCCTTTGGTCGGCCTCGCCGCCCGGCCCCGGCTGCGCGACCCCGAGCGCGGCGTGCTCGGCCCCGACCGCTTCCTCGCCATGGTCGAGGGGCCGCAGTTCCTGCCGCGGCTGACCGACTGGATGATCGAGGCCGGGGCTGCCGAGCTCGCCGCCATCCGGGCCGCCGGCTGCCGGGTCGACCATCTCGCCATCCCCATCCTGCAGCCGTCGGGCGAGGGCTGGGCCGAGACTGCCGAAAGGGCGCTCGTCGCCCTCGGCCGCCACGCGCTGGAGCCGTCGAGCCTCGAGCTCGAGTTCGACGAAGCGACCCTCTACGAGGACCGCACCAGCGGCCTTCGGACCATCGACCAGCTTCGCAGCCGGGGAATTCGCGTCGCCGTGCGCGGCTATGGCGACGCCATGCTCTCCCTCACCCTGCTGCGCGACCAGGAGATCGAGACCCTGAAGCTGGCGCAGTCCCTGCTCGAGGGCGTGCCGGGCGACCGGCACCGCACACTCTTCGCCGACGCCGTCATCCAGCTCGGCCGGCATCTGGGCGTGCGGCTGGTCGCCGAGGAGGTGCCGGGCAACAGCCAGCTGCAGATGCTCAAGCGGGCCGGCTGCGACGCCGCCGAATGCCTGATGAGCGACTCGCCGATGACCAGGGACGACATCGCCCCCTGGCTGCTGCGCCAGCAGCGCCGTCGCGAATCCCTGCTTTGAGCGCAGCCGATCAGCTGGGCGTCAGCCAGCCCGTGGCGAGCCCGCTGTCGAGCGTGAGCGTCGTGCCGGTCATCGAGGGCGAGCGCACGATGAGCTGCAGCGCCCGGCCGATCTCGCCCGCGCTGGTCGCCCGCCCGAGCGGCGTGGCCAGGACCAGCTCGGCGAAGCGCGCCGGATCCATGCCCGGCGCCGGCAGGGCCTGGCCCAAGGCGAGATTGACGGCACGGATGCGCGGGGCGAGCGAGCGGGCCAGCACGGCCGTCAGCATCTCGAGCCCCGCCTTGCTGATCGAGTAGCTCAGGTAATGGGCCGTCGGGTTGGCGACGCGCTGGTCCGAGAGGTTGACGACGAGGCCGGGGGCGGCCGCCGGCAGTTGCGCCACATAGGATTGGGCGAGCAGGGCCGGGGCCTCGAGATTGACGGCGAGCTGCCGGCGCAGGGTCGAAGGATCGAGGGTCGGCAGCGAATCGGCGACAAAGAGGGCGGCGTTGTTGACCAGCATGCCGAGCGGCTCGCCCAGCCCCTGCACCGCCGCCGCGACCACGGCTGCGGCAGTTCCGGGCTCGGCGAGGTCGCCCTTGACCACGACCGCCCGGCCGCCCTCCTGCTCGATGGTTCCGGCGAGCGCCTCGGCCGCCTCGGTCGCCCGGTTGCAGTGGATCGCAACGGCGAAGCCCAGCTCGGCCAGGGCCAGGGCCAGGATGCGCCCGACGCGGACGGCACCGCCGGTGACCAGGGCGGTCGGCAGGAGGCCGCTCTTGTCATCGTTTTCCGTGCTGGGGTCGCAGGTGACTGGCTTCGGGCCGGCCGGCATCCTATCTCCTCCGGGAGTCGAGTTGGAGTTGGCAGGTGAATCTGATCCTGGGCGGCGTCGCCCTCTACGGCATCCTCGTCGGTGGGCTCTACCTCCTGCAGGACAGCATGATCTTCCGCCGCGATATCGCCGCCAAGGGCAGCTACCCCCTGCCATCCGGCAACGAGCGGCTGGAGCTGCGCGCCGCCAATGGCGACCGGCTGGTCGGCAATCTGGTCCGGGCGACGGGCCGGAGCCGCGGCCTCGTCATCGGCTTCAGCGGCAATGCTTGGAACGCAGACGACTGCACCACCTTCCTGGCGCATCGCCTGAAGGATGTCGACATCGTCGTCTTCCACTACCGGGGCTACACGCCGTCCGAGGGCCGGCCGAGCGAGGCAGCGCTCTTCGAGGATGCGCTCTTGATCCACGACACCATGGTCAAGGGCATGGCGCCAGAGCGCACCTACGCCTTCGGCTTCAGCCTCGGCTCGGGGGTCGCCGCCTATCTCGCGGCGCAGCGCCCGCTCGCCGGCCAGCTTCTCGTGACCCCCTTCGATTCGATCGAGGCGGTGGCGGCCAGCCGCTACATGGTGGTGCCGGTGCGCTACCTGCTCAAGCACCCGTTCCGCAGCACGCAGCACCTCGCCGACAAGGCCGTGCCGACTGCGGTCATCCTGGCGAGCGACGACCGGATCGTGCCGCGCGAGCGCTCGGAGCGCCTGATCGAGGCGCTCGTCGACCCGGTCATGGTCGAGACCATCCCGGAGAGCACGCATGGCGGCATCTACGACATGGAAATGATCGATGGCCTGCTGCGCACGGCCCTCGACCGCCTCGAGGCCCGGGCACTCGCCAACGGCACGGTCGCCGCGGCCGGCTGAGGGGCGGTGGTGACCGGCATCCGGGCGCTGCTCTGGCTCCTCGTCTGCTGGCTGACCCTGGACCCCGCCCGGGCCGATCAGGACGACGCCCGGCTCGAATCGCTCTTCGCCGCCCTGCAGGTGGCCGGCTCGGCCGAGGCGGCCCAGCCGATCGAGGCGGAGATCTGGCGCATCTGGGGCGAGACGCCGGACCCGGCCAGCGCCCGGCTGATGCGCCAGGGCAGCCGGGCCATGGGGGCCGGCGCCTTTCCCATCGCCGTGCTGAGCTTCAACCGGCTGGTCGAGCGCGAGCCCGGCTTCGCCGAGGCCTGGAACAGGCGGGCGACGCTGCACTACCTCATGGGCAACTACGCCGCCTCCATCGACGACATCGAGCACACGCTGGAGCTGGAGCCCCGGCACTTCGGCGCCCTCTCGGGCCTCGGCCTCATCATGCTCGGCCTCGATCGCCCGGCTGCCGCCCTGCGCAGCTTCGAGGCGGCGCTCGCCGTTCACCCCTATCTGCCCGGCGCCCGGACGCATATCGTCGAGCTGCGGCGCCGGCTCGACGGGGACCCGATCTGAGGCGGCGCGGCGGATGCGGGTGCTGGAGCACGAGCGGGCCGTGACGGCCTGGGTCGAAACCCTGGCGGGGCCGGATACCGCGACGCTTCGCCTCGGCGGCAGCTGGCGCCTCGCCCATCTCGCCGGCCTGGACCGGGACCTGATTGCCGCCCTCGCCCGCCTCCTCGAGGCGCCGCCGCGGCGCGCGCGCATCGTGGCGGACGGGCTCGACCAGCTCGACACCGCCGGCGGCTGGCTGATCGTCCGCACCATCCGCGCCCTCGAGGCGGCCAGGGTGACGGTCGAGCTGGTCGGCGCCCGGCCGGCGCACGCGGCCCTCCTCGAGCTGCTGCGGGGCTCCGAGGCCGCACCCTGCGACCCGCCGCCCCGCGACCATCCCTGGCTCCGGCTGGTGCTGCGCACCGGTGCCGGGACGGTGCATGCCGCCCAGGAGGGGGCCCGCTTCCTCTCCTTCGCCGGGGCCGTGACCCTGTCTTTGCTGCGCCAGCTTCTCCGGCCCCGGACCCTGCGGCTCACCTCGATCGTGCATCACATCGAGCAGACCGGCGTCAACGCCATCCCGATCATCGCCATCATGGCGTTCTTCATCGGCATCGTCCTCGCCTACCAGGGCGCCGACCAGCTCCGCCAGTTCGGGGCGGAGATCTTCACCGTCAACCTGGTCGCCGTCTCCACGCTCCGCGAGCTCGGCGTGCTGCTGACCGCGATCATGGTGGCCGGCCGGTCCGGCAGCGCCTTCACGGCGCAGATCGGCACGATGAAGGTCAACGAGGAGCTGGATGCGATGGAGGTGATCGGCCTCGACCGCCTCGCCGTGCTGGTCACGCCGCGCCTCGTCGCCCTCGCCGTCAGCCTGCCGCTGCTCACCTTCCTCGCCAACCTGATGGCGCTGGTCGGCGGCGGGCTCGTCGTCGTCCTCCTCCTCGACATCCCCACCGTGCTCCTGCTGCGCCAGCTCCAGGCCGCGGTCGGCATCGACCTCTTCGTCGCCGGCATGATCAAGGCGCCGGTCTTCGCCGTGCTCATCGCCGCGATCGGCTGCTACATGGGGCTCCAGGTCGAGGGCAATGCCGAGAGCGTCGGCCGGCTGACCACCCAGTCCGTGGTCGTCTCCATCTTCGCCGTGATCGTCGTCGACGCCCTCTTCTCGATGCTCTTCGCGACCTTCGGGATCTGAGCCGTGGCCGAGCCGGAACACGTCATCCCCGAACACGTGATCGAGGTCGAGGGACTGGTCACCACCTTCGGTGCCACCACCGTCCACGAGGGCCTGTCGCTGCGCGTCCGCCGGGGCGAGATCATGGCCGTGGTCGGCGGCTCGGGCACCGGCAAGTCCGTCCTGGTCCGCGCCATCACCGGCCTCCTGCGGCCGAAATCCGGCAGCATCCGGCTCTTCGGCGAGGATCTGGGCGCCCTCGGCGATGCGGCCCGACAGGCGCTCCGGGCCCGGACCGGCATGCTCTTCCAGGATGGTGCTCTCTTCGGCTCGCTCACCGTCGCCCAGAACATCGAGGTGCCGCTTTCGACCTGGCACCGTCTGCGGCCGGGCCTGCTCGACGAGCTCGCCGGGCTCAAGCTGGCGCTGGTCGGCCTGCCGCCGGCAGCGGGCTCGAAATACCCGGCCGAGCTCTCCGGCGGCATGCGCAAGCGCGCCGGCCTCGCCCGTGCCCTGGCGCTCGATCCCGAGATCCTCTTCCTCGACGAGCCGACCGCCGGGCTCGATCCGATCGCCGCGGCGGCCTTCGACGAGCTGATCCGCTCGCTGCAGGCCGCCCTCGGGCTCACCGTCGTCATGATCACCCATGACCTCGACACCCTGCAGCGCACCGCCGACCGCATCGCCGTCCTGGTCGACAAGGACACCACGATCGGTACGCTGGCCGAGCTGCGGGCCAACCCGCACCCCTGGATCCAGGCCTATTTCGCCGGCCCGCGCGGCCGGGCGGCGGCCGGTGGAGAGAGCTGATGGAGACCCGGGCCAGCCACCTCATCGTCGGCCTCTTCGTCCTCCTGCTCAGCATCGGCACGGTGCTGTTCGGCGTCTGGCTCGCCAAGCGTGACGTCGACCAGACCTTCACCACCTACGAGATCCTCTTCGAGGGCTCGGTCTTCGGCCTGCAGCAGGGCAGCCAGGTCGTGTTCAGCGGCGTGCCGGTCGGCCGGGTCACCGCCATCGCCATCGACCGGGACGACCCGTCGAAGGTGCTCGTCACGGTCGAGCTCGCCCAGACCACGCCCGTGACCACGGCGACGACCGCGATGCTGGTGCCGCAGGGTGTCACCGGTCTCGTCGTGGTCGAGCTGCGCGGCGGCGACCCCGCGGCCCCGCCGCCCCCCGCCCCCGACGGCGCACCACCGCGCATCGCCGGCCTGCCGTCTGCCCTCGAGCAGGTCTTCACCTCCACCCCGCTGCTCCTGGCGCGCGGCGTCACCGTGCTGGAGCGGCTGGGCACCGCCCTCTCCGACGCGAATATCGAGGCGCTCGGCGAGACCCTGGACCATGTCGAGGCGCTGACCAGAACCCTCGCCGAGCGCGGCGACGACCTCGACCGGCTGCTCGGCATCGGGGCCGAGCTCGGCGAGGAGGCGCGCGCCACGCTCGCGGCCCTGGCACCTCTCGCGGCCCTCGGCCCGAGCGGCGAGGTGGCGCTGGCCGAGGTCGAGGCGGCGGCCGTCGCCGCCAGGAACCTCGCCTGGCGGATCGACCGGCTGCTCGCCGAATCGGAGCAGCCGATCATCGATTTCGGCGATGGCGGCCTCTACGAGTTCGGCGAGATGGTCCGCGAGATCCGCGTCCTGGTCGCGGCGCTCAGCCGCATCGCCACCGATTTCGAGCGCGATCCCGCCGGCTTCATCATCGGCGGCAGCCGCCGCGGCTTCACCCCGCCATGAGGCAGCTCGACCGCCGCACCCTCCTGGCCGGCGCTCTCGGCCTGCCGCTCGGCGCCTGCGCCTCGCTCATCCCGCTGCCCGGCCAGCGCGCACCGACCCTCTACAGCCTGACGCCCAAGACGACCTTCAACGAGGAGCTGGACGAGCTCGACGTCCGCATCCTGGTCGAGCCGCCATCCGCCGCCGGCGGGCTGAACACGGCGCGGATCGCGCTCAAGCCGGACCCGACCCTGCTCGACTACTATGCCGATGCGCTGTGGATCGAGGTCGTGCCGATCATGGTCCAGACGCTGGTGACCGAATCGCTCGACGCGAGCGGCAGCCTCGACGTGCTCGGCCCCGACGCGGTGAGCCTCAGGCCGGACTACATCCTCAGGCTCCACATCCGCGAGTTCCAGGCCGAGTACGACCAGGGGCTGGAAGCGCCGCCTTTGGTCAACGTGCGCCTGCAGGCGCGGCTCCTCGGCATGCCGCGCCGGCAATCGCTCGCCAGCTTCGCCGCACAGCAGTTCGCCCGCGCCGACGGCACCGGGCTCGATCGCATCGTCCTCGCCTATGACGAGGCGCTCGGCGGCGTGCTCAGGCAGATCGTGCAATGGGCCGTGGCCGAGATCGCCCGGGCCGAGGGCGCCATGTGACGACCTGTCCGACCTGAGGGGTTGCCCGGCTATATCGATCCAATATATATCGGATCGAGATAACGATGGGGCCCTCATGGACGTCAAGACCCTCTGCCTCGGCGTGCTGACCGCGCAGGACCTGACCGGCTACGACATCAAGCGGACCTGCGAGGAGGTGTTCCGGCACTTCTTCGTCGCCGGCTTCGGCTCGATCTACCCGGCCTTGGCCGAGCTGCAGCGCGACGGGCTGGTCTCCGTCACCAGCGTCGAGCAGAAGAAGCGGCCGGACAAGAAGGTCTACCGCATCACCGATGCGGGCCGCAGGGCGCTGGAGGCCGAGCTGGTCGCCACCGCACCGCGCCACAAGGTGCGCTCGGAGTTCCTCGCCCTCATGTATTTCGCCCACCTGATGCCGCCCGAGCGGGTCGACGCGGTGCTGGGCGAGATGATCGAAAGCTTCGAGAACAAGCTGGTCGAGGACCTCGCCGTCTTCGACGGCCCCTCGGCACCGGCCGAGCTGACCCCGGGCCAGCAATTCGCGCTCGGCTACGGCCGCACGGTGCTGGCCGCGGCCCTCGCCTATTGCAAGCGGCAGCGGCCGCAGCTCGCCCGTCGCCTTCGGGGCGAGGCGGACGAGCCGCAACCCGGGGACCAGCCGCTGCAGGTGGCCAACGACCCGGGGCCGCGACCCGCCACCCTGGCCGGGGAATAGCCATGCGGCGCGCCACCCTCCTCGCCGTGCTGCTGGCCGTGGCGATCGCCGGCTGGCTCGCCTCGCCCCATCTGGCGCCGCTCCTCGGCCTCGGCGGCGAGACGCCGCCGGCCGGGTCCACCGCCGTCGTCGGCCAGGCCGCAGCACCGGCGGAGCGCCTGACCCAGGTCCGCGTGCGCCGGTCCGAGGCCGAGCCCATGGCGCGCCAGCAGGTGCTCAACGGCCGGACCCAGGCCAACCGCAGCGTGCGCGTCGCCGCCGAGGTGCCCGGCGAGGTGATCGAGATCGTGGGCGAGAAGGGCGACCAGGTGGCCGAGGGCGATCTCCTCGCCCGTCTCGACCCGCGCGACCGCGCGGCCGCCCTCGCCGAGGCCAGGGCCACGCTGGAGCAGCGGCGGATCGAGGCCGAGGCAGCCGAGCGCCTGGGCCAGCGCGGCTTTCAGGCCGAGACCCAGGTCGCCGGGGCGAGGGCGGCGCTCGAGCAGGCCCGCTACCAGGTCCGCCGGAGCGAGGTGGCGCTGGAGCAGACCAGCATCACGGCCCCCTTCGCCGGCGTGCTCGAGGAGCGGCCGATCGAGCTCGGCAGCTTCCTCGAGGTCGGCGACACGGTCGGCACCCTCGTCGAGCTCGACCCGCTCCTCGTCGTCACCGACGTGCCCGAGGCGGCGATCTTGAGCATCGTCCCCGGCAGCACCGCCGAGGTGAAGTTCATCGACGGCACCGTGCGCGAGGGCCGGGTGCGCTTCGTCGCGCGCCAGGCCAACGCGGCGACGCGCTCCTTCCGCGTCGAGATCGTGCTGCCCAACCCGGACTTGCGGATCCCCGCCGGCATCAGCACCACCGTCGCGATCAACCTCGCCCCGGTTCCGGCCCACGCGGTCTCGCCCGGCATCCTCGTGCTCGACGACCGGGGCGTGCTCGGCGTCAAGTCGGTCGACGACGACGGCAAGGTCGCCTTCCACCCGGCCGAGATCGTCCGGGCCGAAGGCGACGTCGTCTGGCTCGCCGGCCTGCCCTCGACCATCGACCTGATCACCGTTGGCCAGGGCTTCGTCATGCCCGGCCAGCCGGTCGAGGCCGTGCCCGAGGCCACCGTCGCCGCCCTCGTCGCCGGGGGCGAGCCCGGTGACACTCCGGGAACCCCGCAATGAACGGCATCATCGCCGCCACCCTCGCGCGCACCCGGGCGGTCCTCCTGATCCTCGCCTTGCTGCTGGTCGCCGGGGTGGTCGCCTACACCTCCATCCCGAAGGAGGCCGAGCCGGACATCCAGATCCCGGTCGTCTACGTCTCGGTGCCCTACGAGGGCATCTCCGCCTACGACGCCGAGCGGCTCCTCGCCCGGCCGGTCGAGACGGAGCTGCAGGGCCTCGAGGGGGTCAAGGAGATCAAGTCGGTCTCGACCCAGGGCCGGGCGACCATCACCATCGAGTTCGACACCGGGGTCGACATCGACCAGGCGGTGAGCGACGTCCGCGACAAGGTCGACCGGGCCAAGGCCGAGCTGCCGGCCGGCGCCGACGAGCCGTCCGTGCAGGAGATCAACCTCGCCCTCTTCCCGGTGCTCGTCGTCACCCTCTCGGGCGACCTGCCCGAGCGCGAGCTCCTGCGCATCGCCCGCGACCTCCAGGACCGCATCGAGGGCCTGCGCAACGTCCTCGAGGTGGAGATCGCGGGCGAGCGGGAGGAATTGCTCGAGGCGATCGTCGAGCCGCTGGCGATCGAGAGCTACGGCCTCGAGCTGGAAGCCGTGGTGCGCGCCGTCGACCGCAACAACCAGCTCGTCGCGGCCGGTGCCCTCGATGCCGGTGGCGGCCGCTTCGACATCGAGCTGCCGGGCGTCTTCGAGACCTATGAGGACCTGATGCGCCTGCCGCTCAAGGTGGACGGCGAGGCGGTCGTGCGGCTCGGCGACGTCGCCTCGGTGCGCCGCACCTTCAAGGATGCCGTGGGCTACGCCCGGGTCGACGGGCGCCCGGCCCTGGCGCTCGAGGTCAGCAAGCGCATCGGCGCCAACATCATCGACACCATCGCCGAGGTCCGGGCCACGGTCGAGGAAGCGCGCGCAAGCTGGCCGGCCGGGCTCGAGGTCGGCTACGCCCAGGACAAGTCGGACAATGTCCGCTCGATGCTGACCGACCTGCAGAACAACGTCCTGGCCGCCGTGCTCCTCGTCATGATCGTGGTGGTGGCGGCCCTCGGCCTGCGCTCGGCCTTGCTCGTCGGCTTCGCCGTCCCCGGCTCGTTCCTGACCGGCATCCTGGTGCTCGGCCTCTTCGGCCTCACCATCAACATGATCGTCCTCTTCGCTCTCATCCTCGCCGTCGGCATGCTGGTCGACGGGGCGATCGTCGTCACCGAGCTCGCCGACCGCAAGATGTCCGAGGGCATGGCCAAGCGCGACGCCTACCGGCTCGCCGCCCAGCGCATGGCGACGCCGATCACGTCGGCCACGCTCACGACGCTCGCCGCCTTCCTGCCGCTCCTCTTCTGGCCGGGCATCGTCGGCGACTTCATGAAGTACCTGCCGATCACGCTCCTCGCGACGCTCTCCGCCTCGCTCCTTATGGCGCTGGTCTTCGTCCCGGCCCTGGGCTCGATCTTCGGCAAGGCGACCGCCACCGACCCCGCCACCATGAAGCTGCTCAACGCCAGCGAGGGCGGCGACCTGCGCGAGCTCGGCGGCGTCACCGGCTGGTATGTCCGCGTGCTCGACCGGCTGCTCCGCCGCCCCTCCCTCGTGGCGCTGGCAGCAAGCCTGATCGCCGTCGGTGCCTACTGGGCCTACGGCACCTACGGCCGCGGCGTCGAGTTCTTCCCGAGCGTCGAGCCCGAGCGCGGCCAGCTCATGGTGCATGCCCGCGGCGACCATTCGGTCCGCGAGCGCGACGCCCTCGTCGCCGAGGTCGAGCGCCGCATCGAGGGCGTCGACGGCATCCGCCAGACCTATGCCCGCACCGCCCTCAGCTTTCGCGGCGACGGCATCGACGAGGACGTGATCGGCATCCTCCAGCTCGAGTTCGAGCCCTGGCAGACCCGTCGCCCGGCCGTCGAGATCTTCGCCGAGATCGAGGAGCGGGTGGCCGGGCTCGCCGGCATCCACGTCGAGGAGCGCGAGGAGGAGGCCGGCCCGCCCGTCGGCAAGCCCATCCAGGTCGAGATCGGCTCGAACCTGCCCGACCGCCTGCCGCCCGTCGTCACCGCCATCCGCGACAAGGTCGACAGCATGACCGGCCTGCGCGAGGTCACCGACAGCCGGCCGATCCCCGGCATCGAGTGGCAGATGCGGGTCGATCGCGAGCAGGCCGGCCGCCTTGGCACCGACATCGCCACCATCGGCGCCCATGTCCAGATGGTCAGCAACGGCGTGCTGCTCGGCACCTACCGCCCCGACGACGCCGACGACGAGGTCGACATCCGCGCCCGCTTCCCGGTCGAATACCGCAATCTCGGCCAGCTCGACCGGCTGGTCGTCAACACCGCCAAGGGTGCCGTGCCGGTCTCCAGCTTCGTCGACCTCGGCGCCGAGCCGCGCACCGGCGATCTCACCCGGATCGACGGCAAGCGCATCTACACGGTCAGCGCCGACGTCGCCCCCGGCGTGCTCGCCGACGACAAGGTCCAGGAGCTCCGCGCCTGGCTCGCCGCCCAGGATTTCGATCCCGCCGTCTCGGTCGTCTTCAAGGGCGAGGACGAGGAGCAGCGCGACGCCCAGGCCTTCCTCTCCAAGGCCTTCGGCGTCGCCCTCTTCCTCATCGCCATCATCCTCGTCACCCAGTTCAACAGCTTCTACCAGGCGGCGCTGATCCTCTCCGCCGTCGTCTTCTCCACCGTCGGCGTGCTGCTCGGCCTGCTCGTCACCAACCAGCCCTTCGGCATCGTCATGTCGGGGATCGGCGTCATCGCCCTCGCCGGCATCGTCGTGAACAACAACATCGTCCTGATCGACACCTACAACGAGCTGAGGAAGCGCGGCCTCGATGTCCGCGAGGCCATCCTGCGCACCGGTGCCCAGCGCCTCCGTCCGGTCATGCTCACGACGATCACCACCATCCTCGGCCTCATGCCGATGGTGCTGAAGGCCAATGTCGATCTCTTCGCCCGCACCATCACCCTGGGCGGCCCGTCCGCCGACTGGTGGGCCCAGCTCGCCACCGCCGTCGCCGGCGGCCTCGCCTTCGCCACCCTCCTCACCCTCGCCCTGACCCCCTGCCTCCTCATGCTCCGCCAGACCACCGCCGAAAGCTGGCAAGCCCTCCGCCGCCGTCTCCGCAACAGGCGCCATCGGCGCCGCGAATCGCCCGGCGGCTTCCAGGGAGCACCGGCGGAGTAGCCTTTGCGGGCGGGAGCATTGCCGCTAGCCTGCTCCGCGGGCCGAGACACCAGCGGAAAGGGCCGGCGGCATGGACGAGTTCGCGCTGACCGGCATCTTTCTCTTCGTGCTCTTCCTCCTGCTGGGCTCCGGCGTGTGGGTGGCGCTGGCGCTGCTCGGTGTCGCCCTCGTCGGCATGGAGCTCTTCACCTCGCGCCCCGCCGGCGACGCCATGATCACGACGATCTGGACCGGCGCCTCGTCCTGGACGCTGACCGCCCTGCCGCTCTTCATCTGGATGGGCGAGATCCTCTTCCGCACCCGGCTGTCGGAGGACATGTTCAAGGGCCTCGCCCCCTGGCTCGCCAACTGGCCGGGCCGGCTCCTGCACACCAATGTCGTCGGCTGCACCGTCTTCGCCGCGGTCTCGGGCAGCTCGGCCGCGACGATGACCACGGTCGGCAAGATGTCGATCCCGGAGCTCCGGCGGCGCGGCTATCCCGAGGAGATGATCATCGGCACGCTGGCCGGCTCCGGCACGCTCGGCCTGATGATCCCGCCGTCGCTCATCCTCATCGTCTATGGCGTGACCATCAACGAATCGATCAGCCGCCTCTTCATCGCCGGCATCATCCCGGGCCTCACCGTGGCCGCCCTCTTCATGGGCTATGTCGTCGTCTGGTCCTGGCTCCACCCCGGCCGCATCCCGGGCGGCGAGGCCCATGTCCCGTTCATGGCGAAGCTCCGCTCGAGCGGCGGGCTGCTGCCGATCCTCGGCCTGATCCTCGCCGTCCTCGGCGCCATCTATGCCGGGCTCGCCACCGCCACCGAGGCCGCCAGCTTCGGCGTGGTCGGGGCCCTGCTCCTGGCCCTCCTGCAGGGCTCGCTCACCCGGGAGAGCTTCACCCAGAGCCTGATGGGGGCCGTCCGCACCTCCTGCATGATCGCCTTCATCCTGATGGGTGCGGCCTTCCTCTCGCTCTCCATGGGCTTCACCGGCCTGCCCCGCGCGCTCGCCGAATGGATCGCCGGCCTCGGGCTCTCGCCCTTGATGCTGATCGCGGCGCTCACCCTCTTCTACATCGTCATCGGATGCTTCCTCGACGGCATCAGTGCGGTCGTGCTCACCATGGCCGTGGTCGAGCCCATGGTGCGGACCGCCGGCATCGACATGATCTGGTTCGGCATCTTCATCGTCGTCGTCGTCGAGATGGCGCAGATCACCCCGCCCGTCGGCTTCAACCTCTTCGTCATGCAGGGCATCACCGGCCACAACATCCTCTACGTCGCCCGCACCGCCCTGCCGTTCTTCCTCCTCCTCGTCGTCATGGTCGGCCTGCTCGTGGCCTTCCCCGGGCTCGCCACCTGGCTGCCCGAGCAGATGCGCCAGACCGCGGCCGGCTGAGTCTCCGGGCTTGCCGCCGTCGGCCTGCCGCCCCACCTTCGCCGCCATGAGCGCGCAGAGAGGCCCCTTCGATCGTGCCCGGCACCGTCGGCATCGGCGCCGCTTCCCCCGTGGTCCAGACTTCCTGCGAAGGGCCATCGAGGAGCGGCTGCTCGACCGCCTCGACGACATCCGCACGCCCCTCGGCCGGGTGCTGGTGCTCGGTGCCCAGGACGGCGGCCTCGCCGACGCCATCCGCGGCCGACCCGGCGTCGATGCGGTCGTCACCGCCGACGAGCTGGCCCCGGCCGACGTCCTGCTCGACGAGGAGCTGCTGCCCTTCCGCGAAGGCGCCTTCTCCACCGTGCTGAGCGCCATGAGCCTGCACTGGGTCAACGACCTGCCCGGGCTCCTCGCCCAGGTCCGCCACTGCCTCGCCGCCGACGGCCTGCTGCTCGCGGCCTTTCCCGGCGGCGAGACCCTGCACGAGCTGCGCCAGGCCCTGCTGGCGGCCGAGCTCGACGTCACCGGTGGTGCGGGGCTCCGCCTCTCGCCGATGATCGACGTGCGCGATGCCGGCGCCCTCCTGCAGCGCGCCGGCTTCGCCTTGCCGGTGGCAGACGTCGAGCGTCTCACCGTGCGCTATGCCGAGCCGCTTCGCCTGCTCATGGACCTGCGCGCCATGGGCGAGGCCCAGGCGCTGGGCGAGGGCGCCCGGGGGTCCCTCCACCGTCCGGTGCTCGGCCGGCTCGACGCCATCCTGCGGGAGCGCTTCGCCGATCCGGACGGCAAGGTGCGGGCGAGCTTCGACATCGTCACCATGACCGGCTGGAAGCCGCACGCCAGCCAGCCCAGGCCGCTCCGCCGCGGCTCGGGCGAGGTCAGCCTCGCCAAGGCCCTCGGCGTGCCGCTCGAGGTGCTGCAGGGCAAGGCGAAAAAGGCTTAGCCGAAAGGCTCAGAAGCTCTCGACGCGCGGCAGCTCGCGCTGCGGTGCCGCGCGCTTCTGGCCCTGGTCGAGCTGACGCGCCAGGCGCTCGCAGCCGGCAGCGGCCTTGCCGTTGCCGTAGAGCGGCTCGGGGCGCAGGTCGTAGTGGACGACCTCGGCCTGCCGGTCGGGCCGCGCGTCGACGAAGAGATCGAGGCTGCAGCCGGCGAAGGCATAGCGCCAGTACTGCACATTGCCCTCGACGCGCACCAGCGCCGGCTCGCCGAAGACGCTGCGCAGATCGCCGGAGTCCATGCCGACGAGCTCGACATTGCGCGCGAGGTCCGGCACCGGCGCGGGTGGCGGCAGGCCGCGCCAGAGCGGCGGCGGGGCGAGATAGGCGTCGATCGGCAAGGACTCCGGCCCGCCGCTGCAACCCGCGAGCGCCACCATGGCGAAGCCCAGGGAAAACATGCCGGCGGCGCGCCGCACCGATCGAGCCATCGCCGCTACCGGTCGTCGATCATCGAGATGGTGCCGGAAATGCGGCCACCACGCTCGAGCTCCAGCTCGCCGTAGCGCACCGTGCCCTTGACGCGGCCGGTGGCACGGATCAGCAGACGGTTGCGCACCGTCAGCTCGCCCTCGTAGACGCCGCTGATCTCGGCCTCCTCGACGGACGCCTTGCCGTTCGTGAAGCGGCCGCTCTCGGCGATCTCGATGGCCCGGGTCTCGTTCAGCGTGACCTGCACGTCGCCCTCGACGATCAGCCGGTCGCAGGACGTGATCTCGCCCGAGAGGCTGATCCCCTGGCCGACCATGAGCCGCTTGCCGCCGGCATCGGCGCTCGCGGCCGGCGTCGGCGCGGCAGCCGGCGCGGGCTCGACACCACGGCGCGGCGCCTCGGACGGCTGCGGCATCGGCTTGGTTTCGGCCACGGGCCGCGCCAGCGGCGCCTCGGCCCGTGTCTCGCCGCCCGGAGTCGTCTCGTTGTCTTTTCTGCGAAACATCGATGGTTCCTGCGTGCTGCGGTTCTGGAAGTCGCCCGATGCCGTGGCGGGCGGAAGGCCGCGAAGTAGAGCCCGTTCTGGAAAGCTTCAACCGAAACTGTTCCTCGGCGGATCGCGAGGATTAGACCCTGCCGGCTCGGGAAGTCAAACCGAAAGGAACCGCCGATTGTCGCGACACCGGTCCTTTCAATCGTTCTGGGATGGGTTGATGACTTCCCGTCACGCACCCGCACTGGACGAACCTCTCGAACAGGCTCTAAACGAGCGGCGGATCGACAAACGGGGAATCCAGGCGCATGCAGGTGGCTGCCGCAACCGGCCAGAAGCTCGATGTCCTCGGCATCGGCAACGCCATCGTCGACGTGCTGAGCCACAGCGACGACGAGCTGCTCACCGAGCTCGGGCTCGAGAAGGGGGCGATGACGCTCGTCGACGAGGAGCGCTCGGAGTTCCTCTATCGCCGCATGGGCCCGGGCCGCGAGGTCTCGGGCGGCAGCTGCGCCAACACCATCGCCGCCATCGCGTCCATGGGCGGCAGCGGCGCCTATATCGGGCGGGTGCGCGACGACGCGCTCGGGCGGATCTTCGCCCACGACATCCGCGCCGCCGGCGTGCGCTTCGACGCCGCGCCGCAGCCGGACGGCCCCGCCACGGCGCGCTGCCTGATCTTCGTCACCGACGACGCCCAGCGCACCATGCAGACCTATCTCGGCGCCTGCGTCGATCTCGGCCCCGAGGACGTCGACGAGGAGCTCGTCCGCCGCGCCGAGGTCACCTATTTCGAGGGCTATCTCTACGACAAGCCGGCCGCCAAGGCCGCCTGCCAGAAGGCTGCCGACATCTGCCACGCCGCCGGCAACAAGCTGGCGTTGACGCTCAGCGATTCCTTCTGCGTCGAGCGCTGGCGCGCCGAGCTCAAGGAGCTGGTCGAGGGGCGCGTCGACATCCTTTTCGCCAACGAGAGCGAGATCAAGAGCCTCTACGAGGTCGCGAGCTTCGATGAGGCGCTCCAGCAGGTCCGCCGGCATGTCGGCTTCGCCGCGCTGACCCGCGGGGCCAAGGGCTCGGTCGTGGTCCGGGGCGACGAGGTGCACGTCATCGACGCCGTCCCGCCGGCGCGGCTGGTCGACACCACAGGTGCCGGGGACCTCTACGCCGCCGGCTTCCTGCGCGGGCTCACCGCCGGCCGCGATCTCGCCACCTGCGGCCGGCTCGGCTCGGCCGCGGCCGCCGCCATCATCGGCCAGTACGGGGCGCGCGCTGCAGAGCCGATGACCGGGCTGTTCGCCGAGATGGCCGGCTGAGCGATCGCCCGTCGCGCGATGTCGCGTTCGGGGCTAACCTAAGGGTTGAAATTCGCGGCGACCTGACGTAGGTCGAAGCCTCCGCCGGAGCGGGCTTCCCGGGCCCGCTCGGGACGCTTGCGAGAGGCATCCTGCCATGAGCACCCCCAAGCTTGCCCTCGAGCTCAACGATCTCTGGGCCGCCGAGGGACGATCGTATCGCCTCGGCCGCCACGGCGTCGCCCATCTCTGGGCGATCTGGAACGAACGGCCCGACTCCGGCCAGCCGCTCCTCTTCATCGTCGGCAGCGAGGAGCGTGCGGTGGCCCAGGCCCACGCCTGGGCCAATCCCGACGCCACGACCAGGAAAGCCGACCCGCCGGCCATCGCCGCCGCCTGAGCCGCGGGACGATCAGCGCCGGTCGGCGTTCACGAAATAGGACGGGAAGAGCATGTCGGCACGGCCGGTTAGCAGCACCGCCCGCTCGACATGCTGCCGGCCGAGGCCGAGCCCGCGGCCTTCCGCCATGGCGTAGCGCAGCAGCGCGTCACGCTCGCGCTGGCGCCGGTCGAGCGCGGCGACGAAGCGGGCCGGCAGGCGGAAGAGCGCCAGCACCGCGCGACGGGCGAGGCCGCCATGGGGCAGGGCCGGACCCGCGGCGAGCGTCCGCCGTGACGGGCCGAAGGCGCCGACGAAGGTGTTGCCGAGACGGGCGGCGAAGTCGAGCGACATGGGAGTTGGCCCTGGAGCGAGTGACGTAGCGCCGCGGATATGGGCGCGCCCGTGACCGCCGCAATGGCGCAAAAGAGAAGCCTTCTGGCGTCGCCGCGACACCGCCCGCCGACGCAAATTTTCCTGTTGTTTGTCAGATAGTTGGGGGAGCGCGCGCGAAGCCCTGCAGGCACGGCGGAATTGCATGCCTGCCAACGAGAAAGAACGGGGCCCGCAGGCCCCGTTCCAACGACAAGAACGCCTCGCTCAGGCCGCGTTCGCGAGCGCCTGGTCGAGGTCGGCGATGATGTCGTCGACCGTCTCGATGCCGACCGAGAGCCGGATGACATCGGGCCCGGCACCGGCCGCGGCCTGCTGCTCGGGGGTGAGCTGACGGTGGGTCGTCGAGGAGGGATGGATGATCAGCGACCGCGTGTCGCCGATATTGGCGACGTGGCTGATCATCTGGCAGTTGTTCACCACCTTGACCCCCATGTCGTAGCCGCCCTTGACGCCGAAGGTGAAGAGGGCACCCAGCCCGTTGGGGCAATACTTGTCGACCAGGGGCGTGCGGTTCTGCGGCAGCCGCGCATAGGAGACCCAGGTGACCTGCGGGTGATCGGCGAGCCAGGCCGCCACCTTGTCGGCATTGGCGACATGCCGCTCCATCCTGAGCGGCAGCGTCTCGACCCCTGCAGGATCAAAACGCGTTCATCGGCGACAGGCACGGGCCCATGTCGCGCAGTCCGATCGCCTTGTTGCGCACGGTCATCGCGAAGGCGCCGAAGTTCTCGTAGAACCGCAGGCCGTGATAGGCGGCGCACGGCTCGGTCAGGAGCGGGAACTTGCCAGAAGCGGCCCAGTCGAACTTGCCACCTCGACGATCATCCCGCCGATCGAGTTGCCCTGCCCGCCGATATACTTGGTCAGCGAATGGACGACGACATCCGCCCCCATTCGAACGGCCGGCAGAAATACGGGGTCGGGCAGGTGTTGTCGACGACCAGGGGGATGCCGGCCGCATGCGCGATCCTGGCGATCGCCTCGATGTCGGGGACGATGCCGTCCGGATTGGAGGCGCTCTCGATGAAGAGGGCCTTCGTCCTGTCGTCGATCGCCGCCCGGAAATTCTCGGGCTCGCGCGGATCGACATAAGCGACCTTCCAGCCGAACTGCGGGAACGTCTGGTTCATCTGGCTGATCGAGCCGCCATAGAGCTTGGACGACGAGACGATGTTGTCGCCCGGGCTCATCAGGTTGAGGAAGGTCAAAAACTGCGCCGAATGGCCCGACGCGGTGGCGCAGGCAGCGCTGCCGCCCTCGAGTGCCGCGACCCGCTCCTCGAGCACCGAGACCGTGGGGTTCGTGAGCCTCGAATAGATATTGCCGAACTGCTGCAGGTTGAACAGCGAGGCGGCGTGGTCGACATCGTCGAAGACGAAGGACGTCGTCTGGTAGATCGGCGTAGCCCGCGCACCGGTCGTCGGGTCCGGCGCCGCGCCGGCATGCACCGCCAGGGTCTCGAAACCATATTTGGGTTTGTCGGTCATTGTCGCGTTCCCTCTCCATTGGCACGGCCATTGGCCCCCTCGTATAGCCGGGTCGGCGACAGCGCCAAGCGACATTCGTCACATCGCCGGTTTCCACCCGACCGCTGAAACGGCGTGGCGGCCATGCCCGTTGCAGGCATGCGGCCAGAAGAAGGCGCCCGGAAGAGGGCGCATCGAGCGATCATGAATGCGCCCGTAAGGCAGTCCGGGACGTTTTCAGGGTGCATCCCTCGGCGGCCTGCCGGCAGCGTCGCCCTCGGCAATCGGACGAGCGCCATTAGGCCCTTCATCCGCCCTCTGGCTGCTGCGGTTGATCCGAGGCGGACTCGACATACCTCGCGAGGAGCCCGGCCGAAGGTCTTGCGGATGGCGCGCTTCCCCGCGTACCAGATGGCGTGCAGGCAGGCCGCTCCCGCACGCGGCCGGCAGTCATGCCGCCGTGAGCTGTGCTAGACTTGGTGTGTCAGCAAGATGCCGGGCCGGCCGCGCCGTATCGGCGATGCCCGGCCGGGGCTTCTGGGGGTGACAGGTAGGCCTTGATGTCCGACGTGATGCCGCGTGTGATCCTCGACGAGCTGGTGGCGCTCGCCGTGCACCATCTCGGTGACGGCCGGGCGGCCAGGGACCTCGTCGACCAGGTGCTGGCCGAGCATCCGGATCTCGCCGCCGCCGCCGTCGAGGCACCCTCGCCGGCCGAGCGGCTGCAGGCGGTCGACCGGCTGTTCGGTCGCGTCAGATGGGCGGTCCGCGATCGGCTGCCCGGTGTCGCCTCAGCCGCCACCGCCCGGCCCGCCAATGCCGCCTTGCCGGCCCATCCGCCCATGCCGACCGCTGCTCCTGCGGCAGCCCCGTCACCGGCGCCGGCCCCATCGCCGGCGTCGGACCCGTCTCCTGCGCCGGGCCGGCCCGCATCCCCGCCCTGGGCGCCGACCCGGCCGCAGCAGGCCGTGCCGTCGGATGCCGCCGCCCCGCGCTCACTGGCCGTGCCCCCGGCGGCGACGATTCCCCAGCTCGAGCCGCCCCGCACCTTCATCCCGACCATCGTGGCCCCCGGGGCCGAGCCCGAGGCCAGGGTGCCCGGGCCGGCCGAATTCTTCGGCCCCCCCTTGCCCGAGGTCGACCCGCCCTTGCCCGAGGTCGACGAGACCCCGGCCGCCGCACCCGGGCCCGGGGCGCTCGACTCCCTTCCGCCCGAGCCGGCCGGGCCCGAGCCGCCGCGGCATCCGGCAGGTTCAGCCGTGCCCGCCGCCGCTTCGCGGCCGGCCGCGCCGCAGCCGCGGATGCGGCCACGCCCGGCGCCGCCACGGGAGGAGTCCGCGCCGCTCGCGCCTTTGGCACCGCATCCGTCGCACCACCGCGAGCCGCCGCCCTTGCAGGTCGAGATCGTCGACGACCTCTACGGCATCGAGGCGGCCTCGCGCCGCCGCCGCCGTGTCCTCATTGGCCTCGCCGGGGTCGCCGCCGTCGCCGGGGCCGCCTGGCTGGTGGTGCTGGCCGATCTGCCGCAGGTCTCGAGGGACTGGGAGTGGCCCGGGTCGTCGCCCGCATCGACGACCGCCGAGGCCCCCCCGGCCGAGGAGAGCCCGCCGGCATCGCTCGAGGCGCTCGAGCTCCAATCGCCCGACGTCGCCGCCGACCAGCCGAACGGGGTGCCGGCCAATGGCACGCGGCTCGCCCTCGGGCTCGACCAGGCGCCGGAGCCGGCCGCCGGGCCGACCGCCGCTCCGGCCGTACCCGGGGAGGAGGCGGCCCGGGTCTTCATCCACTATGATGCCGACGCCGCCAGCGCCAGCGCCGCTGCCGCGGCCCTCTATGCCCGGCTCGCCGAGGCCGCCGCCTACGCGACGGTCGTGCTGCGCGACGTGCCTTACGCCATCGGCAGCCACCGCGTGCGCTACTACCATGCGGCGGACCGCCCCGCGGCGATGGCGCTGATCGAACGGCTCGGCAGCCCGCCGGGGACCGACTGGCAGCTGCAGGATTTCAGCAACTACCGGCCCCTGCCGGTGCGCGGCACGCTCGAGGTGTTCGTTCCGACCGACTGAGCTCCCGGGCCAGCCGGCCGCTCAGAGCAGCCGGCCCTTGGTCGTGCTGAGCTGCCGGGCGACGCCGCGCTTCGCCGAGAGCACGCCCCGGTTCACGCCGAGCCAGCCGATCTCGCCGAAGAGCCGCCCGTGCTCGATCTTCGGGCAGCGATCCATGATCACGTCGAGCCCCGCCGCGCGCGCCTGCGCCGCCGCCGCCTCGTGGCGCACGCCGAGCTGCATCCAGATCACCCTGGCCCCGATCCCGATCGCCGCCTCGACCAAGGGCGGCACCTCCTCGGAGCGGCGGAAGATCTGCACCATGTCCGGCCGCTCCGGCAGGCTCAGGAGATCGGGATAGACCGTCCGCCCCTGGATCGTCTGGCCGGCATGATGCGGGTTCACCGGGTCGATCTCGTAGCCCTTGTTCAGGAGATAGAGCATGGCGAAGTATGACGGCCGCATCTCGCTCGCCGAGGCGCCGACCATGGCGATCCGATTCACCTCCTTCAGGATGCGGCGGATCAGGGCGTCGTCGTAGACCAGCGGCTCGTCCATCAGCATGCGGCCCTCAAGCCGGCACCGCGAGCAGCGGCCGGTTGGCCCGCCGCAGCACCGCCTCGGTGGTCGAGCCCCTGAGCGCATCGAGGAAGCCGTGCCGGCCCTCGGTCGTCATCACCACGAGATCGGCGTCCGTCGCATCGGCCTCGGCGGTGATCGCGTCCACCACCGGCCCCTCGCGGTGATGGCGCTCGAGCCGCTGCGCCAGCCAGCCCGCCACCGCCGGCTCGGGTGCCGTCGCAGCCGGGCCGACATGCAGCAGATGCAGCCTCGCGGCCTGCGCATCGAGCATCTCGACCAGCCGGGTCACCGCGGCGATGGCCGGCGCCGGGTCGGGCTTGCTGTCGATCGGCATCAGGATGTTGGCGAGCCTGAGAGCGCCGGTCCTCGGCTCGACGAAGCCGCGCGCGTCATGGGGCAGGAAGAGCGTCGGCACGGCGGCACGCCGCGCGATCGCCGCGGCCACCGAGCCCCTGAGCCAGCGCGGCAGGCCGTCCCTCGCATGGGTGGCCAGCACCACGAGGTCGCAGCCATGCCGGTCGATATAGTCGACGAGGGTCTCGACCGTGCCGCCGCCGCCGAGATCGGCCTTGCTCACCCTGATGCCGAGCACCTCCTCGACGCTCCGGGTGGGCGCGCCCAGGTCGAGCAGGCCCCAGCTCGCCAGCGTGTCGCGCACGCCCGGAAAGGCCTCGAGCGCCGCTGCGTCGTCGAGCTCGCGCCCGGCATTGTGGACCACCGCGAAGCGACCCCTGGCCGCCACGGCGAGCCTGAGGCCGTGCGCGAAGGCGGCCCGCCCCGCCTCGCCGAGGTCGGTCGGATGAACGATGTTCGAGAAGCGTCCCGTGGTCTTGGTCATGTCCTGGATCATCCGTTTTCCTGGCCGGGCCAGACTGGCGGCCGCTTGCTGACGAAGGCATCGAGACCGGCACCGAAGGCGTCGCCGAGCGCATTCTCGACGATCACGTCGGTGGTCAGGTCATAGGCCTCGGCGATCGGCAGCTCGATCTGCCGGTAGAAGGCCCGCTTGCCCAGGGCCAGCACGTCCTTCGGCTTGTCGAGCAGCCGGGCGCAGAGACCCGCCGTCGCCGCCGCCAGCTCCGCCTTCGGCACCACGGCGTTGACGAGACCGAGCCGCAAGGCCTCCGCCGCGTCGATGAAATCGCCCGTCAGCAGCATCTCCATCGCCGCCTTGCGCGGCACGTTCCGCGACAGCGCCACCATCGGCGTCGAGCAGAAGAGCCCGTACTTCACGCCCGAGGTGGCGAACCGGCTCTCCGCGCTGCAGACCGCGAGGTCGCAGGCGGCGACGAGCTGGCAGCCCGCCGCCGTGGCGATGCCGTCCACCTCGGCGATCACCGGCTGCGGCAGGTCCTTGAGCTTCAGCATCATCGCCGAGCAGCGGCTGAACAGGCGATGGATCGCCGCGTGCCGCCGGTCCCGCCCGATCTCCTTCAGATCATGCCCGGCCGAGAACGCCTTGCCGTGCCCCGCCAGCACCACCACCCGCGCCGTCGGCGACCGGGCGATCCGGTCGAGCGCCTCGTGCAGCGCGTCGAGCAGCGCCATATCCAGGCTGTTGAAGGCCTTCGGCCGGTTCAGCGTCAGCCGGGCCACGCCGCCCTCCTCCGCCTCGATCAGGTTCGTCTCGTCGCTGCCCTGCATGCCCGTCCCCTCCTGGCCGCCGCGCGGAAGCTACAGGCAAACCCCGCCCCGGGCACGCCCGAATTCATCGCCCCGCCGGCCGCACCACGCCCGCCTCGGTGACCACGAGATCCATCGGGATGTCGTGCCACTGCGGGTAGATGGTGGGGATCGCCGCCAGCGCATAGCCCACCCCCAGCACGAGCGGCCGCTTCGCCGCCAGCGAAGCCAGCGTCCGGTCGAAGAACCCGCCGCCATAGCCCAGCCGATAGCACGCCGCATCGAAGCCGATCACCGGGGCGATCACCACATCCGGCACCACCGCCTCGGCCGTCGCCAGCGGCACCGGGATCTTCCACACCCCCGGCACCAGCTTCTCCCCCGGCGCCCAGGCGCGAAAGACGAGCGGCTGCCCCTTCGCCACCACCACCGGCAAGGCGCAGCGCCCGCCGGCCCCGACGATCGCCTTCATCAGCGGCCGGAGATCCGGCTCCGCCTTGAACGGCCAATAGGCGCTGACCACGCGCCCCCGAACCGGGCCGATCGCCGCCTCCAGACGGTCGATGACCCGCGCGTCATGCGCCTGCCGGCACGCTGCCCGAAGCGCCATGCGCAGCCCCGTCAGCCGCTCGCGCTCCGCCTTCCGCCAGCGCCGCACATCGGCCTCCTGCGCCGGGTCCCCCGACGGCTTCGAGCCGGCGGGCGGCATCAGGTAAGCCGGGTCCAGCTCGTGCATGAAGCAGGGCGGCGAGGCAAAGCGGGGCGCCTCCTCGTCGTCGCCGCTCACGGCAGCATCACCTCCGCGTCCGGCCGCCGCAGGCGCTCGCCCCGCCGTGGCAGCCGCCCGCAGGTCGTGGCGATGCCGAGCTCCAGGCTCATGGCGATGCGCTCCGCCCGCTCGACGAAATGCGCCGCCGCCGCCGGCGGGCAGACCTCGCGGGCCGTCGCCTTGAACAGCGCCAGCCAGCGGTCGAAATGGCGATGATCCACCGGCAGCCGCGCATGGCGCTCCATCGGCTGGCCGTGATAGGCGCCGCTCATGAGCGCCACCGACGACCAGAAGGCGACCATGCGCCGGAGATGCGGCTCCCAGTCCGCGATCCGCGCCTCGAACACCGGCGCCAGCAGGGGATCCTCGCGCACCTTCGCATAGAACGCGCGCACCAGCCGGTCGATCATCGCCTCGTCGATGCCCGTCCGCTCGATGATCTCCGCCACCACCGCCGCCCGCTCGCCCGCCTGCTCCATCCCGGCCCCGGCTCCCGCCATGAATAGGTATTCGAAATGCCTTTTTAGCAGCCGCCAACCCGACCGGCAACGCTGGACGACCGGCCGGGCTTGCGTCATCCTGACCACGGCGGTGCACTCGCCGGCACGGCGCGACAGGGAGAGACGACCATGCAACCAAGCACACGATTCGGCCTGGCGGGCCTCGCCCTCGCGGCCGCCACCAGCCTCGCGACCCTGCCACCGGGCACGGCCGCCGCCCAGGACGCCGAGCTGGAAACCGGCATCCGCGAGATCGCCCTCGCCGTCGGCAACACCTATGTCTGCGCCGAAGACGACGCGGCCCAGGCCGCCCACCGCGACATGACCCGCCAGCTCTTCGACCACATCCTCCAGGACACGGGCTCCAACCGCGCCTTCCTCTTCGCCGTCTCCGTCGGCTACGGCGCCTCCGTGCCGAAGGCCGAGCTCGACTGCGAGAAGCTCCAGGCCCAGTGGCAGGACATGCAGGCCACCTTCGAGCTCGTGGAGCCCGGCCAATGAGCGCCCGCCCGGCCCTGGCCCTCGCCGCCATCCTCATGGCGACCGCCGGCGCCGCCGAGGCCCGCCACGGCGGCCACGGTGGCGGCGGTGGCGGCTACACCGCCGCCCAGAGCAACTTCCTCGCCACCCACAGCCACTACTTCTCGCAGAACGACGACAGCGGCGGCCCCTGGGTCAGCATGAACGGCAACACCGCCATCGGCGGCCACATCTCCGGCGGCACCAGCGACGCCATCACCGGCACCCCGCAACCCAGCAACTACTGCCCGGACAACACCGGCGACGGCACCTGCGACAACAACTGGTAGCCAGAAGCCCCGCCCGAGCCGGAAGCCCTCCCGCAGCATCCGCCCGGACCGGCTCGCCTGAACGCCAACCCCACAAGAACACCAACAAGGAAAAACCATGCTCTACGAAATGCGCACCTACCACTGCCTGCCCGGCAAGCTCCCCGCCCTCCTCGACCGCTTCGCCAACATCACCCTGGCCATCTGGGAACGCCACGGCATCCGCCAGGCCGGCTTCTGGACCACCGTCATCGGCGAATCCAACAACGACCTCGTCTACCTCCTCCAATGGGACTCCCTCGCCGACCGCGAGAAGAAATGGAACGCCTTCATGGCCGACCCCGAATGGCAGCAAAAACGCGCCCAAACCGAAGCCGACGGCCCCATCCTCGCCAGCCTCAGCAGCCAGATCCTCCAGCCAACGGCGTTCTCCTCGGTGAAGTAGGGGGAGGATCAGAAAGAATGGTGGGGAGGCACGCCTGCTGTATGGACCGGAGACATCATTAACAGCTGTACGGAGACATGGGTGACACTTTCGACCTGTCGTGGTCGGGAGGTTGCGGATGGCTTGGCGAGTGGTGAATGTGATGTCTCTACGTTTGGAGTTTGTGACGTTGGCGGCGCAGCCGGGGGCCAAGCTGTCCGAGCTCTGCCGGCGTTTCGGGGTGAGCCGGCAGACCGGCTACAAGTGGCTGGCACGGTTCGGCGAGGCGGGTGAGGCCGGGCTGGTCGACCGATCCAGGCGGCCGCATGGCTCGCCTTCGCGGACCGATGCCGCGGTCGAGGAGGCGGTCCTGGCGGTGCGTCGGGCCAATCGGTGCTGGGGTGGGCGCAAGATCCGGCGGGTGCTGTTGAACGCTCGGCCCGAGGGTCTGCCGGCCGAGCAGGTGCCGGCGGCGAGCACGATCACGGGCATCCTGCGGCGGCACGGTCTGCTCGAGCGCGACGAACCGGCCCCGCAGCCCTTCAAGCGGTTCGAGGCGGTTGCTCCCAACCGCTTGTGGCAGATGGATTTCAAGGGCCATTTCGCGCTTGATGGGCGAACCGACGGTGGCGGCGTGCGCTGCTGGCCGCTGACCGTGCTGGACGATCATTCCCGCTATGCCATCGGCGCCGAGGCTTGCACCGACGAGAAGGAGGTGACGGTCTGCGAGCGTCTCACGAAGGTGTTCGAGCGCCACGGCCTGCCCGACGCGATCATCACCGACAATGGCGCACCCTGGGGGCATCAGAACGGCGTCACCAAATACACCAGGTTCTCGGTCTGGCTGCTCCGCCTCGGCGTCAAGCCGCTCCACAGCCGCCCCCGTCACCCCCAGACCATGGGCAAGATCGAGCGCCTGCACCGCTCGCTCAGGGCCGAGCTCCTGCAAGGCCGCCGCTTCGCCGACCTCGACGCCGTCCAGAGCGGCCTCGACCGCTGGCGCGCCCGCTACAACCACCAGCGTCCACACGATGCGCTCGGCGGCGCCTTCCCGGCCAGCCGCTACAGGATGAGCGAACGGTCGATGCCCGCCAGATTGGTCGAGCCCGACTATCCCGACGACCAGGTCACCGGACGTGTCCGCCGCAACGGCTGCCTGCGCTGTCGTCCCCAGGACCAGCGCCGCGTCGATCTCCAGCTCTCCGCCGCCTTCGCCGACCAACGCGTCGCCGTCCGCCCATCAGCCGAGGACGGGGTCCATCATGTCTGGTTCATGACCTGGCGCATCGCAAAGGTCGATTTCCGGACAAATCCCGAGCGCCCAACTGTCACCCATGTCCTCGAACGCATGTAAACCTTGTCTCCGGTCTATACAGCCTCCCCACCGGCCCCACCGGGTTATTTTGGCTAGCCTGAATAATTCATCAGGGCCGTGTTCGGAGCTGGCGGGCGCGACATAAGCCGTTGCGATCGTGTAGGTTTCGGTTGCTGAAGCCAAACCGCCTCGACCGAATGGAGTTGTGCGCCCGCCATGGCCGATGATGCCCCTTTTTTCCCCGGTTTGTCATCCGTCGCCGGCAAGTCGGTTCACATTGCCTTCGATGGTGGTCGGCTGACCTCGGATGCCGGCGTGGTGCTTTTGGCCGAGATCGAGCGCAAGCTCCAGATCGCCGAGCGACTGGCCTGCTGCGTTGCCGATCCGCGAGCGCCCGAGCGGGTGCGGCACAGCCTTGTCGAGATGATCCGCTATCGCGCGCTGCTGATCGCCGCCGGCTATCCGGATGCCAACGACTGCGATTCTTTGCGTGACGATCCGGCATTCAAGATGGCGGTGGGCCGTTTGCCCGATACGGGGGCCGAACTCTGCTCGCAACCCACGATGTGCCGCCTCGAGAACCTGCCGACGAAGATCACGCTCATCCGCATGATGGATGCGATGGTCGACCTCTTCTGCGACAGCTTCGAGCAGGTACCGCGCCGCATTCTGCTCGACATCGACGACACGCTCGATCGGGTGCACGGCGGTCAGCAGTTGTCGCTGTTCCATGCGCATCACGACAGCCGCTGCTTTCTGCCGATCCACATCTACGAGGCGGTGACCGGCAAGTCTGTGGCGATATTCCTCCGCCCCGGCAAGACCCCCGACGGTGCCGAGGTCGCGCTTGTGCTCAGGCACTTGGTCAAGGCGATCCGCGCCCGCTGGCTGAAGGTGGAAATCGTCATTCGCGGCGACAGCCACTACGCCCGCCCCGAGGCAATGGCCCTCCGAAGCCTCCTGGCTGCGTCTCTTCCAGAGATCGGATCAAAGGCCTCCTGGCCTTTGATGGCTGGAGCGCAACAGCGTCCGCTACATCTTCGGTCTCGCCGGCAACCGCGTGCTGCTCGACCGCGTCGCGGCACGCGCCGAGGACGCAGCGGTGCGCCGCGCCGAGGAAGACGCCGACAAGATCCGCAGCTTCCACGACTTTCGCTACGCCGCCAAGAGCTGGACAGTCGAGCGCCGGGTCATCGCCCGCATCGAGGCGACCAGGCAAGGCAGCGACACGCGCTTTGTCGTGACCAACCTCACCGGCACGCCACGCTGGCTCTACGAGGTCCTCTACTGCGGCCGAGGCCAGGCCGAGAACCTGATCAAGGCGCACAAGCTGCACCTCGCCTCGGACCGCACCTCATGCTCGAAGGCGACGGCCAACCAGTTCCGCCTCCTCGTCCACACCGCCGCCTACTGGCTGCTGCACACGCTGAAGGGCCTCGCCGCCAAGACCTCGTTCTGGCGCGACGCCCAGTTCGACACCGTGCGCCTCGCCTTCGTCAAGATCGCCGCCCGGGTCACCGAACTCGTCACCCGCATCAAGGTCTCGCTGCCGTCGAGCTATCCCTACAAGCAAAGCCTCGCCCGCTTCGCCGACCGCGCCCAGGCATTGCCACCCTGACCCACCGGGCAGCGTGCCCGCGATCGAGCCCCTTCCGTCCACCGGCAACACCGTCATCGAAGACCGAAAAAGCGCACCGAACGCCACCCTCACGCACGCCCGATCCCGAACGCCAAATCGCCCTCATGAATAAAGCGGGCTAACTTTCTGGGGCACGACACCTCGATACGGACCGTCCGACGCCTCCGAAAAGCCTGTCGCAGCGCGCATATTCCTGTATGCTACCAGCCACGAAGTGCCTGGGGAAAACCAATGGATCAGGACTCTCTCTCACATTGCACGCAGTTTAGCCTATGACTTGAGCATCGAAATCGCACCGGAGGAATTGGATCTATTCGACGAGTATGCAGATGTTGATCCAAACAAGCACCTTAGAATCCATGACGATGAACCTTTAGCGTTCGGAATCTCAGAAATCGTCATCATTATGACACCCATATTGGTTTCTCTAGCGAAAGCTGCCCTCGAATATCTCGCTGTTAAGGCACCTGAATTTGGCTATGACTTGGCGAGCGACATTTTGCGCGAACGTATTAATAATTGGGCCAACCCAAAACGTGCACAGTTGCCCAACCCCACCTTCTCGATCATGCGCGAGGGTCTTACCCACGTCGTTGAGGCAGAGGCCCTACGCCTAGGTCTCGACAACGACACTTCATCTAAGCTCGCCGCTGCTACTTGCCAACGACTCGGCTTTCAAGTGGATTGAAATGACTATTTGCGACTCAAAGCCAACTCCACTTGATCCTTTTGCAATACCGCAAGCTACCACGGAACGCTTTACTCTTTTTCTACTCCTCGCTTTTTTTGGCACCATCATGATCGCTAGGCAGATTTTTGACCTAATTCTGCGACACACCTCGTTCCAACCGTTCTTACCAAAGGACGTGATCGCCATAGTCGTTTTTTTTATAGTTGCCGTGTCGATTTCTATGATCCGCCACATCCAGCTTCGTCGAATGTGGTGTTTGCAACCGCTTTCGCAATTTCACGATGATTTGTTGTCTAAAGCCGTCAACGCGTTGATTGCTTCAACGACAAACAGAAAGGTCGCTGTTTGGGTTGGCGGCCATCCTCTTGATCAGAGCGCGATGACATTTACGCTATTCGGCAGACCACAGTTCATGCTTGGCCGCGGTCTGCGAATGCTGGTCCGCAAGCAACCGAAGCTCTTCGAAACTATTATTGTTCATGAGTTGGCGCATGTCATTAATCGTGACATAGTGATAAATAGCATGACCTTTGCCGCATTTCGAGCAGTTGTTTTTATTTTTTTCCTTTATTTTGTTGTCCAAATCGCTGAACTGTTTGCAATTTTTCTGAGCAGCGAGCTTCCCCAGATGTTCTATCCCGCTTCATTCATGAGGCTGCGAGTGAGTTGGCGGTCAGGCGCGCGTGAGGGTGGCGCTTGGTGCGCATTTTCGGTCTTCGATGACGGTGTTGGCGGTGGACGGTAGGGACTCGGTTGGGGGCACGTCGCCCCGGCGGTCACGGGGGCATGGCGAGGGCGCGGTCGGCGAAGCGGGCGAGGCTTTGCTTGTAGGGATAGCTCGACGGCAGCGAGACCTTGATGCGGGTGACGAGTTCGGTGACCCGGGCGGCGATCTTGACGAAGGCGAGGCGCACGGTGTCGAACTGGGCGTCGCGCCAGAACGAGGTCTTGGCGGCGAGGCCCTTCAGCGTGTGCAGCAGCCAGTAGGCGGCGGTGTGGACGAGGAGGCGGAACTGGTTGGCCGTCGCCTTCGAGCATGAGGTGCGGTCCGAGGCGAGGTGCAGCTTGTGCGCCTTGATCAGGTTCTCGGCCTGGCCTCGGCCGCAGTAGAGGACCTCGTAGAGCCAGCGTGGCGTGCCGGTGAGGTTGGTCACGACAAAGCGCGTGTCGCTGCCTTGCCTGGTCGCCTCGATGCGGGCGATGACCCGGCGCTCGACTGTCCAGCTCCTGGCGGCGTAGCGAAAGTCGTGGAAGCTGCGGATCTTGTCGGCGTCCTGCTCAGCGCGGCGGACGGCTGCGTCCTCGGCGCGTGCCGCGACGCGGTCGAGCAGCACGCGGTTGCCGGCGAGACCGAAGATGTAGCGGACGCTGTTGCGCTCCAGCCAGCTCATGGCCTCGGGGCGGGCATAGTGGCTGTCGCCGCGGATCACGATCTCGACTTTTGGCCAGCGACGGCGGATCGCCTCGACCAGGTGCCTGAGCACAAGCGCGACCTCGGCACCGTCGGGGGTCTTGCCCGGTCTGAGGATCACCGCCACAGGCTTGCCGGTCGTGGCCTCGTAGATATGGATCGGCAAGAAGCAGCGGTTGTCGTGGTGGGCATGGAACAGCGACAGCTGCTGGGCGCCGTGTACCCGGTCGAGGGTGTCGTCGATGTCCAGCAGGATGCGTCGCGGCACTTCGGCGAAGCTGTCGCAGAAGAGGTCGACCATAGCATCCGTCATGCGAATGAGCGCGGTCTTCCCCGGCAGATTTTCCAATCGGCACATCGTCGGTTGCGAGCAGAGCCCGGCCCCTGTCTCGGGCAGGCGGCCTACCGCCATCTTGAACGCCGGATCGTCACGCAGGGCATCGCAGTCGTTGGCGTCCGGGTAGCCGGCGGCGATCAGCAGCGCGCGGAAGCGGATCATCTCGGCGAGGCCATGCCGCACCCGCTCGGGCGCCCGTGGATCGGTAATGCAGCCGGCCAGCCGCTCGGCGATCCCGAGCCCTCGCTCGATCTCGGCCAGCACCAGCACACCCCCATCCGAGGTCAACCGGCCGCCATCGAAGGCGAGGTGAACCGGCTTGCCCGAAACAGGTGACAGACCGGGGAGAAAGAGAGCATCTTCGGCCATGGCGGGCACACAACTCCGTTCGGTCGCAAAGGCGCGGTCTCAGCAACCGAAACCTAAACGATCCCAACGGCTTATGTCTCGCCCGCCAGCACCGAACACAGCCCTGATGAATTATTCAGGCTAGTCCGAACTCGGGGGATAAGTCTGCCCGCTACCGACTGCTCGCCAGACATCCATCTGCTGAAGACCGGTTTCGCGCCCTTAAGAACCCTTCGGCATTTCTGCGTGCAGGTAGTTTTGATTTAGCTTTTGCAGCTTTCATGACAGCTTTAACTGCTTACTGGGTTGGGCACGCCTATCCGCCTGCAATACGGGACCTAAAAGATCTTGAAACAGTTTTGCTTCCGCTTATCGCTTTTACGATTTTTTTTACAGCGTACCTCTCGATGATCTTTAGCGGATTGATTTTTCGTGAGTTAGTTGTTTGTTCTATTCGGACTGAATCTGAATATTGGAAAACATGGATTTTAGGAGGCGCTTCAATAGTCTTAGGAGTGGAACTTGTTTATTTGTTCGATGAAGAGAGCAATTTTTTTTAGTTTTATTTTATTTCGGGAGACATGACTTGGAACGAATTACACTTTATTATGGCTAATGTCGTATTGGGTAGCATATTTCTTCCAATTTTTTTGTACCCGGCATTATTTGTTCTCCGATTGCTCATAAGGCGATGGAAGTCGCATGCAAGACCGGCGTCGGCAATCTTGTGCCTCCGTTTTCTGATCGCCTTTTCTGTATTGAACGCCATTGGCTCAGCGTTCTTTCTTGTTTTTATTATTTACGCGGCAGAAGAAAATAGAAAAGAATTGGTCGATTTTTTTCTAGCGGGAGCGCCAATCGATGCATATATGTGGGTCGTGTTAATGTTTTTCTTTAATCTCTTCTACATAATGATCTTGGCGCTGATCTGCGCGGCGATAGGATTTGTCGCTATTTGGAGAAAGAGGCGGGAACCGGCCGACGATGCCAGGTGGCCCTTTCAGCCTGAAAGGCGAACAGTTGCCAATGAAATAGGAAACATCTCTGACAGCTTGGCGATTTCGACGCAGTCATTTCTCTCTATTACGCGATCGAGCTAATTCTCTTCGCGTCGAGCCACTCGGAACAGGCGATAATACCAGCGAAACGATTCCAGGAGATCTCGATCGACGCCTTCGCCGGCAAGATACATCCAGCCCAGCTTTGCATGCGCCGCGGCGTCGCCTTGCTCAGCAGCGAGCCGGTACAAGCGAACAGCTTCCTCGTTATCTTGCTCAACAGCAACACCTAAATCGTACAACTCGCCAAGTCGATAAAGCGCGCGAGTGTGTAATTGCTCTGCAGCCAACCCGAGCCAGTTCAACGCCTCCTCTTCATCCTCCAGAACACCATTCCCGAAAAGATACGCAATACCGAGCCGAAACTGGCCTTCAGCGTAATCTTGTTCGGCGGCTCGTCTATACCACCGCGCCGCCTCTTCGTTATCTTTTGATACACCCTCACCGAGCTCGTACTTCATACCGAGGCGCGTTTGAGAGAATGCATCGTTTTGCTCCGCACCAAGGCGGTACCAGCGGACCGCCTCTTCGTCATTCTCGGGAACGCCTTCACCCCGCTCATACATATGTCCCAAGGCGCCTTGCGCTTGTGCAAGTCCTTGCTCAGCGGCCAGTTGAAACCACCGGATCGCTTCCTGGTCATCCTCAGCGACACCCTCACCTCGGTCATAGCTCAAGCCGAGGTTGAACTGCCCGCCGGCATAGCCTTGCTCGGCGGCCAACCGAAACCAACGAAACGCCTCCTCGTCATCTTTGGGAACACCCCCTCCAGAGTCATACGTCATGCCGAGGCTATTCTGTGCAGCGGCATATCCCTGCTCGGCGGCTAGGCGAAACCAACGAATCGCCTCCTCGTCATCTTTGGGAACACCCCGTCCAGAGTCATACATGATGCCGAGGTTATTCTGTGCAACGGCATATCCCTGCTCAGCGGCCAAGCGGTACCAGCGGACAGCCTCCTCGTCGCTCTTTGGGACACCATCGCCATGTTCATACATGTTACCTAGAACGGCCTGTCCCTCTGGGTTGCTGGCACTGGCAGCGCTCTGCGCCAAAGCCAACGCTTCCACAAATCGATCTGCCTTTCTCAAAGCTCGTGCGAGATAAGCCTTTAACGCCGCGTCATTGGGCTCAAGCGCCATCGCGCGTTCACAAATGTCAACTGCGGATTCACTCTCAATATCGTCCCAATTGACGCCAATGTCGGCGACTTTATACGCTGCCGCATCCTGACAAGCGATGTGTTCCGGTGGCAATTCTTGAGAAAATGCCACTCCTTTACAAAGAAGCGACAAGCATAGAACAACGATGGAACAACGGGGGAGAATTCCGGTCAAGGCGGCGTTAGCCCGCTTTATTCATGAGGGCGATTTGGCGTTCGGGATCGGGCGTGCGTGAGGGTGGCGTTCGGTGCGCTTTTTCGGTCTTCGATGACGGCGTTGGAGTCTGCACCTCGCTCTTCAAGCTTCCACGTTCGGAAACTCGGGGACACGTGAACCGCCCCGGGTTTGCCGGAGGCTCCAACTCTTGAGAGGATGGAGCGATGGCAACGAGATCGACGAAGTATTCACCTGAGGTGCGGGCGCGGGCGGTGCGGATGGTGTTCGAGCATGGGGACGAGCATGCCTCGGAATGGGCGGCGATCACCTCGATCGCGGCCAAGATCGGCTGCAAGGCAGAGACATTGCGTCTTTGGGTGCGGCAGGAGCAACGGGATCGGGGTCTGCGGGACGGCGCGACCACTGACGAGCGGGCTCGGCTGAAGGCGTTGGAGCGTGAGGTTCGCGAGCTTCGCCAAGCGAACGAGATCCTGCGCAAGGCCTCGGCCTATTTTGCTCAGGCGGAGCTCGACCGCCGGTTCAAGCCATGATCGCGTTCATCGACGAACATCGCGCGACGCTCGGGGTCGAGCCGATCTGCCGGCTGCTGCAGATCGCCCCGTCGACGTACTACGCGCACGTTGCGCGACGCGGCGACCCGGCCAAGTGCTCACCCAGAATGCGGCGCGACGCCGAGTTGAGCGCTGCGATCAAGCAGGTCTTCGAAGCAAATTTCGAGGTCTATGGAGTGCGCAAGATCTGGCGGCAGCTTCGCCGAGAGGGCGTCAAGGTGGCTCGCTGTACCGTCGAGCGGCTGATGCGCTCGCTGGGGATCCAGGGCGCCGTCCGCGGCAAGGCGGTCAAGACCACGGTCGGCGACCGGGCGACACCGTGCCCGGCGGATCGCGTGAACCGCCAGTTCCAGGTCCCCCGCCCGAACGTGCTCTGGGTCTCCGACTTCACCTACGTCTCGACCTGGCAGGGCTTCGCCTACACGGCCTTCGTTATCGATGCTTTTGCCCGTCGCATCGTCGGCTGGCGGGTATCGCGCACGGCCACTGCCGGCTTCGTCCTCGACGCTCTGGACCAAGCTCTCCACGATCGTCGCCCGGCTCGCCGCGACAGACTGATCCACCACAGCGACCGCGGCGTTCAATACGTCTCGATCAAGTACACCGAGCGTCTCGCCGAAGCCGGTCTCGAACCGTCGGTTGGCAGTATCGGGGACTCGTACGACAATGCTTTGGCAGAAACCGTGATCGGTCTCTACAAGACCGAGGTGATCCACCGCCGCGGTCCCTGGCGGAGCCTCGAGAAGGTCGAACTCGCCACCCTCGAATGGGTCGACTGGTTCAACAACCGCCGGCTCCTCGAGCCCATCGGCAATCTGCCGCCGGCCGAGGCTGAACAGCGCTTCTACGCATCACAACAGGAAATCGTTCTGGCAGCGTGAGACTCAAACCAACCAGCCTCCGGCAAACCCGGGGCGGTTCAACGAGACCATTTTGGAAACTCGGGGACACGAGACCATTTTAACCTTTCGACCTAATAGCGCAGCTTTCCGTGTCAGCTTAATCGCCGCCGTCCGCGCATCACGCACCCAGAACAACCGGTGGGGCCAGCGGGGAAGCGCCGCCTCCCCGCGCTACTTCGCCTTCTCTTCCCCCCGATCCGGAGGTCGCCGATGACGGCCGCCTGCATGAAGCGCTCCCCTTCCGGTACGGGGGGAGATCGGATCGGAACGGCGGTCGGGACGACGCCGCAGCCCGACGCCATCACGAACGCTTATGAGGCCCTGCCGCCATCGCCCGCCGGCCCGCCCCTTCGGCCCGGATTCGCCGTCGCGGCTCCCGGGTTGGCGCGTCCCGCGCGACATTCTCGCCCGGGTTGGCGCATCGGCTGCGACAAGGCCCGCCGGAATGTCGCGGATTCCGCGACATAACGATTCGTGATGGCGCATCCGCCGCGACATTCACCCGCAAATGTAGCGGATTCTGCAACAGCCGACCGCGAACGAACCCGCCGAATCGACGAGCGAACCCGGGATTCAGGCGAGCGAACCCGGGGATTCGACGAATGAACCCGACCGGCGACCAACGAACCCGGGGGCCATCAACCTCTTGTCGGAGAACGATTTTTAGCCGTTTCGGGCTGCCGGCCAGCGGTCCCTGGGGTCTCGGAACCCGATATTGCCGAAGAAACCCGGCAGAAGGCTTGCGCCGCCCGTCGAAATAGGTTATAAATCCTAAACGCCCAAAAGAATCAGGCGGCGCGGCGCTTCGGGTCGAAGAGGGCCGAGAACTGGCCGAGCACGGTGCCGCCGAGCTGCTCGGGGTCGGAGATGGTGACGGCGCGGCGGTAGTAGCGGGTCACGTCGTGGCCGATGCCGATGGCGAGCAGCTCCACCTCGGAGCGGGTCTCGATCCAGTCGATGACCTCGCGCAGATGCTTCTCGAGGTAGTTGCCGGGGTTGGCCGAGAGCGTGCTGTCGTCGACCGGGGCACCGTCCGAGATGACCATCAGGATGCGCCGCTGCTCGACCCGGCCGAGCAGGCGCTCGTGCGCCCAGAGTATCGCCTCGCCGTCGATGTTCTCCTTGAGCAGCCCTTCGCGCAGCATGAGACCGAGATTGGGCCGGGCCCGCCGCCAGGGCGCGTCGGCGGCCTTGTAGACGATGTGGCGAAGGTCGTTGAGCCGGCCGGGTGCGGCAGGCTTGCCGGCCCGCAGCCAGGCCTCGCGCGCCTGCCCGCCCTTCCAGGCGCGGGTGGTGAAGCCCAGGATCTCCACCTTGACGCCGCAGCGCTCGAGGGTGCGGGCGAGGATGTCCGCGGTCATGGCGGCGACCGCGATCGGCCGGCCGCGCATCGAGCCCGAGTTGTCGATCAGGAGGGTCACCACCGTGTCCCGGAACTCGGTCTCCTTCTCCATCTTGTAGGAGAGGCCGAGGGTCGGGTTGACGACGATCCGGGCGAGGCGTGCGGCATCCAGGATGCCCTCGTCGAGGTCGAAGTCCCAGGAGCGCTGCTGCTGCGCCATGAGCTTGCGCTGCAGCCGGTTGGCGATCCGCCCGATCATCCCCTCGAAGCGCGAGAGGCTGGCGTCGAGCTGGGCCCGCAGGCGCGTCAGCTCGGCCGCCCCGCAGAGCTCGGCGACCCCGACCACCTCGTCGAACTGCGACGTGAAGACGCGATAGGCGAGCTGGTTCGCCCCGGGCGGGTGCTCCTTCGGCCGGTTGGTGCGCGGGTCCTCGCCCGCCTCCTCCTCCGCACCGGACTGCAGCTCGTCGTCGCTCGCCGCGGCCTCCTCGGCCATCAGGTCCTCGGGCGTGCCGTCCTCGGCGCTGTCCTGCGCCTCGGCCCGCTGCGGCTCGTCGCCGCCGTCGTCGTCCTGGTCCGGCGAGGGTTCGCTCGGCCCCTGGTCGCCGCTCTCCTCCTCGCTCTCGTCGTCCCGGCTGTCGGGCTCGGGCTCCTCGACCAGCGCCTCGCTGAGGCCCAGATCGGTCATCAGCTCGCGCACCCGCCGGGCGAAGGCGTCCTGGCTCTCGGCCCGGGCGTCGAGCTCGGGCAGCACCGCCTCCACCTTGCCGTCGAGCCAGTCGCGCCAGGCGTCGAGCTGGCGGCTCTGGGCGGCGTTGAGCCGGTAGCCCTGCAGCCGCTCGCGCATGTAGAGCTCGACCACCTCGGCGACGTTGGAATCGGGGACCGCCTCGCCGGCCGTGGCGGGCGCGCCGCGCTGGCGGAACACGGCCTCGAGATTGGCCCTGACCCCGGCCATGTCGCGGCCGCCGACCAGCTCGACCCGGAGCTGCTCGAGCCCGTCGAACAGCATGGTGGCGAGCTCGCCCTCGGGCACCATGCGGCGATGCAGCTCGCCGTCGTGGAAGCGCCGCCGCAGCGCCTGGCTGTCGGCCTCGCCCCGGACCCGGGCGATCTCGCCGGTCGGCAGGTCCTGGCGCGGCGGGTTGATGCGGATCACCTCGCCGGCCCCGGCGGGCCCCCGCCGGTTGCCCGAGCGCAGCACCACCTCGAGCTTCGGCTCCTCGGCGATCGCCCGCGCCGCGGCCCCCAGGGCCTGCTCGAATCCGTCGAGGCGCTCCTTCAACGCCGCTCCATCCCGCTGCTGCCCCTGCCGCTCAGGCGACCAGGAGATTGGCCGCCGATTCGGGCAGCTCCTTGCCGAAGCACCGCTGGTAGTACTCGGCGATGATCGCGCGCTCGGCCTCGTCGCACTTGTTGATGAAGGTCACCCGGAACGCGAAGCCGACATCGCCGAAGATCTCGGTGTTCTCGGCCCAGGTGATCACCGTGCGCGGCGACATCACCGTCGAGATGTCGCCGTTGACGAAGCCCGCGCGGGTCAGGTCGGCGAGGCGGACCATGCTGGCGATGGTCTTGCGCCCCTCGGCCGTGTCGTAGCGCGGGCACTTGGCGAGGACGATGCGGCATTCGTCGTCGTGCGGCAGGTAGTTGAGCTGCACGACGATGCTCCAGCGATCCATCTGGCCCTGGTTGATCTGCTGGGTGCCGTGATAGAGGCCCGAGGTGTCGCCGAGCCCGACCGTGTTGGCGGTGGCGAACAGGCGAAAGCTCGGATGCGGCCTCAGGATCTTGTTCTGGTCGAGCAGGGTCATGCGGCCCTGCGCCTCGAGCACCCGCTGGATCACGAACATGACGTCGGGCCGGCCGGCATCGTACTCGTCGAACACCAGCGCCACCGGATGCTGCAAGGACCAGGGCAGGATGCCCTCGCGGTACTCGGTGACCTGCTGGCCCTCCTTCAGGACAATCGCGTCCTTGCCGATCAGGTCGATGCGGCTGATGTGGCTGTCGAGGTTGACGCGCACGCACGGCCAGTTCAGCCGGGCGGCGACCTGCTCGATATGCGTCGACTTGCCGGTGCCGTGATAGCCCTGGATCATCACCCGCCGGTTGTGGACGAAGCCGGCCAGGATGGCGAGGGTGGTCGGTCGGTCGAACTGGTAGGTCGCATCGATGTCGGGCACATAATCGGTGCGCGCGCCGAAGGCGCCCACCCGCATGTCGGCCTCGAAGCCGAACGTCTCCTGGACATCGACCTCGCGGTCCGGCCGCTCGGGCAGGCCGAGCTGGCCCTGCGTGTCGATGACTGAACCCTCCCGTGGCAACGTCTTCTCCTCGGTCGTGATCGATGGCGGCCGCGACCCAGGGTGATCGCGACTTGTGGCGCACGCGCCGTATATGGCGTTCGCCGACTGCATCGCGCAAGGCCGTTCGCACCACGGCCTGCCCGGCGGCGGCCGCTGCGAGCCCGCGGGGCCGGCGACGCGGGTCGCGACGCGGCGGGTCAGGGGCCGGACGCGATGGTCGCCGCCCGCCGGCCGCCCGGCGCCTTCAGCGGTGCAGCCGGTTGTCGACCAGATAGGTGTAGGCCTCGTTGATCGCCTTGAGCCGCTCCTCGGCATCCCGGTCGCCGCCGTGCCGATCGGGATGGTGCCGCTTCACGAGCGTCTTGTAGCGGGCCTTGAGCTCGACCAGGGTGAAGCCGGGCTCGAGGTCGAGCACGGCCATCATCCGCATGGGCTTGCCCGGCGGCGGTGTCGGCTCTGGACGGCTGCCGGCGCCGGGCCCGCCATCCGCGAAAAAGCCGAAGGGATCGTGGAACGGGGCCTCGCCGGCGGCGCCGACCCCGCCGAAGCGCCAGCTCGGCCGGTGCCAGGTGAAATCCGCGCGCCGGTGCGCCTCGATCTCGTCCTCGTTCATCCCGGCGAAGTAGTTCCAGCTCCGGTTGTAGTCGCGCACATGCTCGAGGCAGAGCCAGAGGAACGCGCGCAGCGCCTGCGGCGAGCGCGGTGCCGGGAAGTCGCCGCGCTCGGCACAGCCCGGCCACTCGCAGCACCGCTCCGGCGCTTCCGATACACCGAGCCCGACGACCGCATCCGGTCCGAGCGGGCGTCGGCTCTTGCGGCCCACATCCATCCGCGCCCTGCCATTCCCTCGAAGCTGACCCGTTGCCGGCCGGGCGCTCGGGGCGAGCGGCCACGGCCGATGGCCAGACTATGGTCAGTCGACGGCCGGTCGACAAGCCGGGAGCGGCGTGGCGCGGCCTGCCGTCGGCGTCACCGACCGCCGGCCCCCTGGCGGCCCGTCATTTGACGTCGATCGGCGGCAGCCCGAACTCCGTCAGGTCATTGGCGCTGGCGAGGGCGCGGGCCAGGCTGCAGATGGCTTCCTGATGCTTGCGGCTCGGCAGGGAGATGAAATTGCGGGCGAGATCGAGCAGCATCCGCTGCTGCGGCGTCGGCTTGAAATCCCGGTCGTTGTCCATGCCCTCGAAGAAATAGCTGACGTCGACGCCGAGCGCATGGGCGATGGTGTAGAGCCGGCCCGCCGCGATGCGGTTGATGCCCTTCTCGTACTTGTGGGCCTGCTGGTAGGTGACGCCGATGAGCTCGGCCATCTGCTGCTGGGTCAGGCCCAGCATGATCCGCCGCTCGCGCATCCTGGCACCGACATGGCGGTCGACGTCCTGCGCTCGCGACCGGCCCGGTCCGGTCTGCTTCACGGGCTTCGCCTTGATCGTCGCCATCATTCCAAATCTCCGCACGAGAGAAGAGCCGGCGGGGCGCCGGCCCGGGTCCGACGGCAAACCGTCGCCCGCGATCCTCCGATGGTTATCCTGCGACGGTTAAGTTCCGGTTAATTCTGTCAGCATAGTTGTCGGTCTACGCGAAAGTCACAGTGGAACTGGCGAAAAGCGTACGATGCTGCTTCTCCTTCTGGTTTTGAGGTTGCGCTTTACCGAACACGCGCCGGACGCTACCTTTGGCGTCTGAATTCACCCTGCGGACGGCCGGATGCTCGGGGGGAGCGACCGGCGGCGCATCAGGACCGGGATAGCTTGCATGCTGGGCATTGTCGGCACCGAGCTCGGGCGGCGGCTGCGAGACGGCCTCGCCCCGCGGCACCTCGTGATCCGGGACGAGTCCGCCGATCATGTCGGCCATGCCGGCCACCGCCCGGAAGGCGAGACGCATTTCCACGTGGAGATCGTGAGCGACGGCTTCACCGGCCGGCGAACCCTCGACCGGCAGCGCATGGTCTACGCGGCGGTCGGTGATCTCATGCGCGACCGCATCCACGCCTTGACCATCCGCGCCCTCGCCCCCGACGAGGCGGGCCGCCTCGGCTGAGGCGCCGGCCGGTCAGCCTGTCGCGCCGTAGTGCTCGCCATAGATGAGCGATTCGGCGCTCTTCAGCTCCTCCTCGAGCATGTGCCGGACGGCCTCGTAGATGTCGCGGATCGACACCATGCCGCAGACCTCGTCGCCGCGCAGCACCGGCAGGTGGCGATAGTGGCCGGCCAGCATCTTCTCGAGCGCCGCCACGGCCGTATCGTCGGGGCCCAGCGTTTCGGGATCGGGGGTCATGAGCGTCGCCAGCTTCGTCTCCGCCGGCTGCAGCGAGCACGCCAGGAGACGAAAGACCAGGTCCCGCTCCGTGACGATGCCGACGAGGCGGCCGTGCTCGACCACCATCACCGCACCGACGCGCCGGGCCAGCATCAGATCGGCCGCTTCGGCGGCGGTCGCCTCGGGGGGCAGGGTGCAGAGCGCCTGCTGCCCGTCGATCACGCCCGGGATGATCCGTCGCTGCATCGTTCGACCCCCACTCGCCCGCGGCCGGGCCGGTGACCCGGCTGACCTCGACCCTGCAGAGATGCGGGCCGGCGGTCAAGCACCCGGTTCCGGGCCCGCCGCTCAGCCGGCCTTCTCGCGCTCGATCCCCTGGACGATCAGCTGCTTCGCCTCGTCGGCATCGCCCCAGCCGATCACCTTGACCCACTTGTTTGGCTCGAGGTCCTTGTAGTGCGAGAAGAAATGGGCGATGCGCTGCAGGTCGATCTCCGGCACGTCGCGATAGCTCACCACCTTGCGGTTGATCTGCGTGATCTGGTCGATCGGCTTGGCCAGGATCTTCTCGTCCATGCCGGCCTCGTCCTCCATCTTGAGGACGCCGATCGGGTTGACCCGCATCACCACGCCCGGCTGCACCGGCAGGCGGCCGATGACCATCACGTCGACCGGGTCGCCGTCATCGGCCAGCGTATGCGGGATGAACCCGTAATTGCAGGGGTAGAACATGGTCGTGTAGAGGTAGCGGTCGACGAAGATCGCCCCGCTCTCCTTGTCCAGCTCGTACTTGATCGGATCGGCGCGCAGCGGCACCTCGACGATGACGTTGAACTCGTGCGGCGGGTTGGCGCCGATCGACAGCTTCTTGTAATCCACTGTTGCTTCCTTTGGGTCAGGCTTCGGGTCAAGGCCAGGCGACGACCGGTGGCAGCGACATCAAGATCGCCTCGGGATTGCCGCCGGTCTTGAGGCCGAATTGCGTGCCACGATCATAGAGCAGGTTGAACTCGACATAGCGGCCACGACGGACGAGCTGGTGCTGGCGCTCCTCAGCCGTCCAGGCCCGGTCCATGTGCCGCGCCACGAGCCTCGGATAGACGTCGAGGAAGGCCTCGCCGACCGCGCGCGTGAAGGCGAAATGCCGCTCGAGATCCGCCTCCTGATCCGCCTCGAGATAGTCGTAGAAGATGCCGCCCACGCCGCGCGGCTCGCCGCGATGCGGGATGAAGAAATACTCGTCCGCCCATTGCTTGAACCGGGCGTAGGCCCCTTCGTCCAGCCCGGCGCAGGCGCCTTCCAGGGCGGCGTGGAAGTCGGTCGTGTCGGCCTCGACCGCATAGATCGGGTTGAGGTCGGCGCCGCCGCCGAACCAGCTCTTGGTGGTGCGGATGTGCCGCGTGTTCATGTGCGCCGGCGGCACATGCGGATTGCGGGGGTGCGCCACGAGCGAGATGCCGGTCGCCCAGAAGCGGGGGTCCTCGGCGGCCCCCGGAATCTGGCCCGCGAACTGTGGCGCGAACTCGCCCATGACGGTCGAGACGTTGACCCCCACCTTCTCGAACACGCGCCCCTTCATCAGGCCCATCACACCGCCGCCGCCGCCCTCGCGCTGCCAGGGCGCGAAGGTGAACCGGCCGGGCGCCTGCTCTGCGGCATCGGGCCCGGCATAGCGGTCCTCGAGCGTCTCGAACGCGGCGCACAGCCGGTCGCGAAGCCCCTTGAACCAGGCCTCGGCGGCCGCTTTCTCACGCTCGATGGTCAACGTCTGTCCCTTCGTTCGACCCGGCCATCGCCCCGGGCCAGGCGCCGAGCTGGCGCAGCGCCTCCGCCAGGCCGATCGCCGCGGCGGTGGCGAGGTTGAGCGAGCGCAGCTCGGGGCGGATCGGGATCCGCACCGCCCGGGCGCACGCCGCCCGAAGGGCGGGGCTCGCCCCGCGGCTCTCGCTGCCGAGCACCAGCACGTCGCGCGGCCGATAGGCGAACGCGTGATAGGCCGTCGACGCCCTCGTGCTCAAGAGGACGAGACGGCGCGCCTCCTCCGCCGCGACGGCGAGGAACTCCCCGAGGCCCGCATGGCGCCGCCAGACGACCTGCGTCGCATAGTCCATCGCGGCGCGGCGGATGCGGCGCTCGTCGAGCGGGAAGCCGCAGGGCTCGATCACGTCGACCGCCACGCCGAGGCAGGCGCCGAGGCGCAGCACGGCGCCGAAATTGCCGGGCTGGTCGGGCTCGAAGAGGGCGAGCCGCACGCGCCCCTGCGTGGTCGTCGTCGCCGTGATCACCGCCGCTGCCGTCATCGAAGCTCACCATCGAGGGCGATCGACCTGCCGAAGGGGGTCCGCCGCGCATTGATTTCGGGCCTGCGAGCATGGCGGCATTGCGCTCCGCTGCACAGCCGTTTATGCGACCTTCCGTCGCTTGGCGGTGTGGGACCGCCCTCATATCCTCGCCATCGCGTGGCCCCTCGTGGTGGCGGCAGGGTGAGGCGCGCCTGTTTCATTCGCCAGTGCGATCCGCGACGGCGTGGTCCGTTGGTGTGGATCGATCGGAAGGTTTGGATGCCATGGCAGATACCGGAAACCCGACCTCTGACGGCGAGACCCGGCGTGATTTCCTCGGGATCGTGGCCTGGTCGGGGCTCGGCATCGGCACGGTCGCGGTGCTCTGGCCCATGGTCTACAGCATGAACCCCTCGGCCGACGTGCTCGCCCTGTCGACGACGACCGTCGACCTCTCGGGCATCGAGGAGGGCATGGCGATCACCGTGATGTGGCGCGGCTCGCCCGTCTTCGTCCGGCATCGGACCACCGCCGAGATCGAGGAGGCGGCGGATGTCGACATCGCCACGTTGCGCGATCCGGAAGCGGACTCGGCGCGCGTGACGAAGCCGGAATGGCTCGTGGTGAGCGGTGTTTGCACCCATCTGGGCTGCGTCCCGCTCGGCAACAAGCCGACCGAGCCCAGGGGCGAGTGGGGCGGCTGGTTCTGCCCCTGCCACGGCTCGGCGTTCGACACGTCCGGGCGCATCCGCCAGGGGCCGGCGCCGACCAACCTGCCGGTGCCACCCTACGTCTTCGAGACCGACACGAGCATTCTCATCGGCTGATGCCCAGGGCGTCTCCGTCGCGGGCGGCGCGCAGGCCGGGCGGTCGAGACAACCCTTTCACCAGGGACGGAACATGAGCACAGAAACGGCCAAGCCCGTCTTCAAGAATGGGATCGCCCGATGGATCGACGACCGCCTGCCGCTGTTGAGCTGGGCGCAGGCCGAGTTCGTCGACTACCCTGCCCCGAAGAACCTGAACTACTGGTGGAACTTCGGCTCGCTCGCCGGCATCGTGCTCGTCCTGCAGATCCTCACCGGCCTCTTCCTGACGATGCACTACACGCCGCACACCGCCATGGCGTTCGACAGCGTCGAGCACATCATGCGCGACGTGAACTACGGCTGGCTCCTGCGCTACGCCCACGCCAACGGCGCCTCGATGTTCTTCATCGTCGTCTACATCCACATGTTCCGCGGACTCTACTACGGCTCGTACAAGGCGCCGCGTGAGCTGCTCTGGATGCTCGGCGTCGTCATCCTGCTCCTGATGATGGCGACCGCCTTCATGGGCTACGTGCTGCCCTGGGGGCAGATGAGCTTCTGGGGGGCGAAGGTCATCACCAACCTCTTCTCCGCGGTGCCGATCTTCGGCGAGACCATCGTCACCTGGCTCTGGGGCGGCTTCACGGTCGACAACCCGACCCTCAACCGGTTCTTCGCCCTGCACTATTTGCTGCCGTTCGCGATCTTCGCCGTGGTCTTCCTGCACATCCTGGCGCTGCACCAGTTCGGCTCGAACAACCCGGTCGGCATCGACATCACCAAGAAGGACAAGATCCCGTTCCATCCCTACTACACCATCAAGGATGCGTTCGGGCTCTGCGTCTTCTTCTTGGTCTACGCCGCCTTCGTCTTCTTCGCGCCGAACGTGCTCGGCCACGCCGACAACTACATCCCCGCCAACCCCTTGGTGACGCCGCCGCATATCGTGCCGGAATGGTACTTCCTGCCGTTCTACGCGATCCTGCGCGCCATCACCTTCGACATCTTCTGGATCATCCCGGCGAAGCTCGGCGGCGTGATCGCGATGTTCGGCTCGATCGCGGTGCTCTTCTTCCTGCCCTGGCTCGACACCTCGAGGGTCAGGAGCGCCCGGTTCCGGCCGATCTACAAATGGCTCTTCTGGGTCTTCCTGCTCGACTGCGTCATCCTCGGCTATGTCGGCGCCAGCCCGCCGGAAGGCTGGCTGCCGACGATCGGGTTGCTCGCCACGATCTACTACTTCGCCCATTTCCTGATCATCCTGCCGCTGCTCGGCAAGCTCGAGCGACCGCTGCCGCTGCCGGACAGCATCAACAAGCCGGTGCTGCCGTCGTCCGGTGCCGCATCAGCTCAGCCGGCGGAGTAGACGATGCGACGCATGCTCGAAAAATCCCTGGGCGGTCTCGCCGTTGCCCTGGCCATCGTGACCGGTGCCAGCGCCGCCGAGGCGCCCGAGCCCCTCTCCCGCGACTGGCCGCAGCAGGGTGTGTTCGGCACCTTCGACCGGCACGCCGTGCAGCGCGGCTTCCAGGTGTTCAGCGAGGTCTGCGCCGGCTGCCACGGCGTGAAGTACCTGGCGTTCCGCAACCTCGAGGCGCTCGGCTACGACGAGGCCGAGATCGCGGCGATCGCCGCCCAGTACACCGTCATGGACGGTCCCGACGAATACGGCGACATGTTCGAGCGGCCGGCGGTGGCCTCGGACAGGAAGCCCGTGCCGTTCGCCAACGAGCGGCAGGCACGGGCCGCCAATGGCGGTGCCCTGCCGCCCGACCTCTCGCTGATCACCAAGGCGCGGGCCGGCGGCGAGGACTACCTCTACAGCCTGCTCGTCGGCTACGAGGAGCCGCCGGCCGGCGTCGAGGTGCCGCCCGGCATGAACTACAACGCCTACTTCCCGGGCCACCAGATCGCGATGGCGCAGCCGCTCTACGAGGACATGGTGGAGTACCAGGACGGGACCGTGCCGACGGTCTCGCAGATGGCGGCCGACGTCACCCAGTTCCTGGCCTGGGTGGCCGAGCCGAAGATGGAGGAGCGCAAGCAGATGGGCATCAAGGTGATGCTGTTCCTGCTGATCCTCGCCATCATCTTCTACGCCTACAAGCGGCGCATCTGGGCCGACGTCCACTAGTTGGCTGCCGGCCGCCTGCCCGGGCAGGCGGCCTCGAGGCCCGGCTCAGTGCAGGCGGTATTCCACCTGCGCGTAGCCGCAGCGGGCCGGACCGATGAGCTTCTTGCGGCCGACATTCACGGTGTGCAGCCGGCCCTCGATGTTGCCGACCCAGAAATCGAGGAACTTGTGCAGCTCCGGGTATTTCGGGGCGATGTCGTAATGCTGCCAGATGAAGGACTGGAGGATGCCGGGATGGTCCGGCAGATGGTAGATGATCTCGGCGGTCGTCAGGCGATAGCCGTTGAGCTGCAGTTCGAGAGGCGACTGTCCGTTCCGCATGGGGACCGATCCCTGGTGGCGTGGCTGACCCAGCCATTTGGTGCACTGAAATTCTTTCCGTCAAGTGAATGCAGCCCTAATTAAGTACGTCAAATCAATATGTTAGCAGCAGGCAGGGGCGGCTGCTGACAAAATTGCCTCGGCCCCCCTTGCACGCGGTTCAGCACTTCTTACCTCTCGATCGCACGGTTTGGCACTCGCCGGGCGCGAGTGCTAACAACAAATCCGACCATCGGGAGTCAGACGACAATGAAGTTCAGGCCTTTGCACGACCGCGTCGTGGTGCGGCGCCTCGAGGAGGAGCAGAAGACCGCCGGCGGGATCATCATCCCCGACACCGCCAAGGAAAAGCCGATGCAGGGCGAGATCCTCGCCGTCGGCCCCGGCGCCCGGAACGAGAAGGGCGAGATCAGCCCGCTCGACGTCAAGGCCGGTGACCGCGTGCTGTTCGGCAAGTGGTCCGGCACCGAGGTCAAGATCGACGGCGAGGAGCTGTTGATCATGAAGGAAAGCGACATCATGGGCATCATCGAGGGCGGAGTCGCGGCCAAGAAGGCCGCTTGAATCCGTCACGATCAACGCTCCAGCTAAATCGAGGGACCAATGGCTGCAAAAGAAGTTAAGTTCGACACCGATGCCCGCACCCGCCTGATGCGCGGCGTCGACATCCTCAACAACGCCGTCAAGGTGACGCTCGGCCCGAAGGGTCGCAACGTCATTCTCGACAAGAGCTTCGGTGCTCCCCGGATCACCAAGGACGGCGTGACCGTCGCCAAGGAGATCGAGCTCAGCGACAAGTTCGAGAACATGGGCGCGCAGATGGTGCGCGAGGTGGCCTCGAAGACCAACGACGTGGCCGGTGACGGCACGACGACGGCGACCCTGCTCGCCACCGCCATCCTGCGCGAGGGCAACAAGGCCGTCGCCGCGGGCATCAACCCGATGGACCTGCGCCGTGGCATCGACCTCGCCGTCGCCGCCGTCGTCAAGGACCTCGAGGGCCGGTCGATCAAGGTCTCGACCAGCGACCAGGTCGAGCAGGTCGGCACCATCTCGGCCAATGGCGATCGCGAGATCGGCAAGATGCTCGCCGAGGCGATGCAGAAGGTCGGCAACGAGGGCGTGATCACGGTCGAGGAGGCGAAGAGCCTCGAGACCGAGCTCGACGTCGTCGAGGGCATGCAGTTCGACCGCGGCTACCTCTCGCCCTACTTCATCACTGACAGCGAGAAGATGCGCGCCGTCCTCGAGGATCCCTACATCCTGATCCACGAGAAGAAGCTCTCGAACCTGCAGACCCTGCTGCCGGTGCTCGAGGCGGTCGTCCAGAGCGCCAAGCCGCTCCCTGATCATCGCCGAGGACATCGAGGGGCGAGGCGCTCGCCACCCTCGTCGTCAACAAGCTGCGTGGCGGTCTCAAGGTCGCCGCCGTCAAGGCGCCCGGCTTCGGTGACCGGCGCAAGGCCATGCTCGAGGACATCGCCATCCTGACCGCCGGCCAGGTGATCAGCGAGGACCTCGGCATCAAGCTCGAGAATGTCACCCTCGACATGCTCGGCCATGCCAAGCGCGTGGTGATCAACAAGGAAGACACCACCATCGTCGACGGCGCCGGTGGCAAGGAGGAGATCTCCGGCCGCATCGCCCAGATCAAGGCGCAGATCGAGGACACCACCTCGGACTACGACCGCGAGAAGCTGCAGGAGCGGCTCGCCAAGCTGGCCGGCGGCGTTGCCGTCATCCGCGTCGGCGGGGCCACGGAGATCGAGGTGAAGGAGCGCAAGGATCGCGTCGACGACGCGATGAACGCGACCCGCGCCGCGGTCGAGGAAGGCATCGTGCCGGGTGGCGGCGTGGCGCTGCTGCAGGCGATGAAGGCCCTGAAGACGCTCAAGGCCGACAACGCCGACATGCAGTTCGGTGTCGACATCGTCCGCAAGGCGATCCAGTCCCCGGCCAGGCAGATCGCCGAGAACGCCGGCGTCGATGGTGCCGTGATCGTCGGCAAGCTGCTCGAGTCGACCGAGGCCAACTGGGGCTACGATGCCTATGAGGGCGTGTTCTGCGACCTCGTCAAGAAGGGCATCATCGACCCGACCAAGGTCGTCCGCACCGCGCTGCAGGACGCGGCTTCGGTCGCCGGCCTGCTCGTGACGACCGAGGCCATGGTCGCCGAGAAGCCCGAGCGGAAGTCGGCTCCCGCCGGCGGTGGTGACATGGGCGGCATGGGTGGCATGGGCGGCATGGGTGGCATGGACTTCTAAGTCCAGACAGCCCGAACCTACCAATCGGGAGAGGGGGTCGCGCCGCTGGCGCGGCCCCTTTCTCTTTTCAACGCAGCCGGGGTGCCACGAGATAGCTGCCGGCGAGCGTCAGCGGCGTGGCGCCGAGCCCGAGCTTGAAGCGGGCGATGCCGGGGCTGGTGACGGTATCGATGCCGCCGAGATCCAGCGCCGTGCAGCCGGCCCGCTGCAGGCGGAGGATGCCCTCCCATAGCAGCCGGTGATGGGCGCGTAATTGGCGCCCTGCCGCCGTGGTCACGCCGGCATAGTAGGTCGCCGCCCGGCCGTGCCGGGCCAGCAGCACGCCGGCCACCGGTGCTCCCTCGTGGCGGGCGATCAGCGCCATCATCCCGCGCCGCCCGGCCGCAGCCAGCGCGCGGATGAAGCCGGCGCTCGGCCCCCGGTAGCCCACCCTCAGGCGCTGCCGCTCGTTGGCCTCGACCAGCCACTCGAAATCGCTGCCGCCGACCGCCTCAATGGCGCTCATTGACGTCGCCTCGGCCTGGACGAGCCTGTTTCGCCACTTGGCGTCGAGCCGGCTGCGCAACAGCGCCGCCGGCGGCGTCAGGTCGAGCCAGGCCGTGCTCGGCCCGGTCCAGACACGGCGCCAGCCGGCACGCCGTTCGCCAGCGTCAGCGTCGTCCGGTTGCCAGACGAGGAGCGTGCGCCCGAGTGCTGCCCGCAGCCGGTCGATGGCCACCGTCTCGCGCTCGGCGTCCGGCGCCTCGAGCCAGACCGGGCCGCGCAGCAAGAGGCCGACGCCCCAGCCGCAAGGCAGCCGCCGGCGCACCACCTGCGCCAGGGCAAGGCAGCGCTCGCCGTCGTGCAGCACGGCGCGCACCACCGCATGGCCCTGGCCGGCCACGGCGACACCATAGCCCCAGGACTGCTGCAGGGCAGGGTGCTCGGCCGAGGCCAGGAGCCGCCGCCAAGCCGGCTCGTCGAGGAAATCGAGGCGCCAGTGCATGAGAATGATGCCGTCCACCGTATTTCTCGTATAAGTAGAAATATGACACACTTTGCGCAACTACCCGGTTCGTCCCGCGGCACCGTCGCCGGGCATTTCCTGCCGCCGCCCCGGCCGACGCGCTGGGCCGTCCTCTATGCCCTCGCACTGGTCGGCCTGCCGCTCGTCCTCGCCCTCCTGCTGCTCGATGCAGCCCTCTATCTCGTCTTCACCCGCCTCCTCGACCGCTGCTACGGACTCCTCTGCTTCCTTTCCTGAGGACCAGCGCTAGGTTGTGGCTCAGTCCGAAGCGATCGAGAGGAGCAGGCCGGGTGATCCAGGGTGACATGTCGTGCATCGAGCTCGCCGGATCGGGCGGCCCGGAGGTCCTGCGCCCGGCCCGCCGGCCCATCCCGTCGCCCGGGTCGAACGAGGTGCTGATCGAGGTGCATGCCGCGGGCGTCAACCGGCCGGACGTGCTGCAGCGGCTGGGCGGCTACGCGCCGCCGCCCGGCGCCAGCGACCTGCCCGGTCTCGAGGTGGCGGGCCGCGTGCTGTCGGTCGGTCCCGGCGTCCAGCGCTTCGCCCCGGGCGACGCGGTCTGCGCGCTCCTCGCCGGCGGCGGCTACGCCACCCATGCGGTCGCCCCCGAGCCGCAGGTCCTGCCGGTGCCGGAAGGCTACACCTTCACCGAGGCCGCCGGCATCCCCGAGACGTTCTTCACCGTCTGGACCAACGTCTTCGAGCGCGGTGCCTTGGCATCCGGCGAATGGCTCCTCGTGCATGGCGGCTCCTCCGGCATCGGCACGACGGCGATCCAGCTCGCCTGCGCCTTCGGTGCGGTGGTGCTGACGACGGTGGGCTCGGCGGAGAAGCAGGCATTCTGTGAGAAGCTAGGCGCCCGTCGCGCGATCAACTACAAAAGCGAGGATTTCGTCGCGGCCGTCCAGGAGGCGACGGACGGGCGGGGCGTCGACGTGATCCTCGACATGGTCGGCGGCGATTACGTGCCGCGCAATCTCAAGGCGCTTGCCCTGGAGGGCCGGCTGGTGCAGATCGCCTGGCTCGGCGGGGCGAAAATCGAGGCCAATTTCGCCGCCCTGATGCTCAAGCGCCTGACCTGGACCGGCTCGACGCTCCGGCCGCGCTCCATCGAGGAGAAGGGGCAGATCGCCAGGGCACTCGAGGCGAAGGTCTGGCCGCTCCTCGCCAGCCGCAAGGTGCAGCCCGTCATCCACCGCGTCCTGCCGCTCGACCAGGCCGCCGAGGCGCACCGGCTGATGGAATCCAGCGCCCATATGGGCAAGATCATCCTCGAGACCGGGCAGGGCTGATGCTCACCGCAGCCGAGCGCGCGCGCTGGCAGAAGGACGGCTACCTCCACCTCGATGGCTTCGTTCCCGCCGATGACTGCGCAGCGCTCCGCGCCCGCATGGCCGAGCTGCTCGACGCCTTCGATCCGACCGGGCTCGCCACGGTCTTCTCGACCGACGACCAGCGCCACGCCCAGGACCGCTACTTCCTCGATTCGGGCGGCGAGGTGCGCTTCTTCTTCGAGGCGGAAGCCTTCGATGCCACGGGCCGGCTCGCCGTCGCGAAGAGCCGGGCGATCAACAAGGTCGGCCACGCGCTGCACGACCAGGACCCCGTCTTCGCCGCCTTCTCCCGCCGCCCGGCGCTCGCCGAACTCGCCACTGATCTCGACTTGCGCGAGCCGCTCCTGCTGCAGTCCATGTACATCTTCAAGCAGCCGCGCATCGGCGGCGAGGTGACCTGCCACCAGGACAGCACCTTCATCCACACTGAGCCCGAAAGCTGCGTCGGCCTCTGGTTCGCGCTCGAGGACGCGACCGAGGAGAACGGCTGCCTCCTGGCCGAGCCCGGCGGCCACCAGCGGCCGCTCGCCGCCCGCTTTCGCCGCGATGGCTACGCGACCCGAATGGAGACGCTGGACCTCACGCCCCTGCCGACCGAGGGCCTGGTGCCGCTGCCCGCCCGCACCGGCGATCTCATCCTGCTGCACGGCCGCCTGCCGCATCGCAGCACCGCCAACAGGTCGGCGCGATCGCGCCACGCCTACACCCTGCACCTGATCGACGGCGCCTGCCACTACAGCCCCGACAACTGGCTGCAGCGCCCGGCGGACGACCCGCCCTCGGGCTTCTAGAGCTCAACCGCCGAGAACGCTGCCTCGTCCGGCGGGCCATCGGCATAGCGCCAGATCACCGGATCGCCGGCGACCGGCGGCAGGGCGATCAGGCTCGCGCTCACCGTGCCATAAGGGCCGTCGGTATGGATGCACATGGCATCGCGCGGATCGCCCGTCTCGCTCGCCGTGCTGGCGAGCAGCAGCTGCCAGTCGGACCAGTCGTTCCGATCTGGATCTGGCGAAGCAGCTTGGCGAAAGAGCGGCAGATAGCGGCGGATGCGCGGCGCGTTGGCATCGTTGATCTCGCGCGAGGTCAGCATCAGCACACCCTCGCCGAGGCTGACCGAGCTCACCAGCCCGTCGCCCGCGTGGCGGATCCAGAAGGCGTCGCTGCCGTCGGCGATCAGCAGGTTGAACGGCCGGTAGGCGTCCGGGTCGAGATGGGCGAGGGCACCGGCCGCGGCCTCGGCGTCGGCATGGTCGAGCGCCTCCAGCACCAGCTCGCCCCGGCTCCGCCGGCCGGCCTCCGGGCCGAGCGTGCCGTGCCGGTTGAGCACGGCGACGGCGAGACCGTGATCGTTGACGCCGAGCCAGCTCCCCTGGCCCGAGACGTCGAGGCCGGCGGTCACCTCCGGGCGATCCGGCCAGTGCCGCGCCGGCGGCAGCGCCGCGCGCGTTGCCAGCTCGTCCCGATTGGCCGCGAGGAGCAAGGGCCAGCGTGGATGAGTGGGTCGTCGCAGGATGACCACGGAGCACATGCAGCGATCGTCCGGATGTTCGCGACCGCGAGCGATGGCGGCGGGAGCCTGCGTCGCCTATATAACCTGGAGATCGATCAGGTTCAGCACGGGAGACGCCGATGACGTTCGAGGATCGCGAGAAGAGCGAGGAAGCCAAGTACAAGCACGATCAGGAGCTGGCTTTCAAGGTTCGCAATCGGCGCAACAAGCTGTTCGGCCTGTGGATCGCCGAAAATCACCTGGGCAAGACGGGTGAGGATGCCATGAACTACGCCAAGGACGTGGTGATGGCGGATTTCGAGCGGCCGGGTGACGAGGACATGTTCGACAAGGTCAGGGAGGACCTGACGGCCGCGGGCGTCAACCTCAGCGACCACCTGATGCACAAGCACATGGCGGACTGCGAGGTGATCGCCAAGCAGCAGGTCATGAACGAATGACCAAAGGCGGGCCGCCACGACCCGGAGCCGCCACGACGGCCACCGACCGGGCCGGAACGAACGTATCGGGCACACCTGCCGCCGGGGCGAACGACCCGCCGCGGCAGCCGCCCGGCGAGAAGGGCGGGCCCAAGGGACCCGAGCCGACGCGCTACAGGGATTGGGAAATAGGTGGCCGCTGCTTCGACTTCTAGGGCGGAACCGGCACCGGTCCCGCCGCTGGCCATCGCCCTCATCATCGCGATCTCGCTGCTCTGGGGCCTGAATTGGCCGGCGATGAAGATCGTGGTGGGCGAGATGTCGCCCTGGACCTTTCGGGCGATCTGCGTCGCGATTGCCGGGCTGAGCCTGCTTGCCCTCGGCCGGCTGAGCGGCGAGGTCGTCATGCCGCCACGGCGGACCTGGCTGCCGTTGGCGCTGCTCGCCCTCGTCGGCGTCAGCTTCTGGCACATGCTGACCGCCTTCGCGCTCACCACCATCGGCGGCGGGCGGGCCTCCATCCTCGCCTTCACCATGCCGCTCTGGGCGACGCTGCTCAGCGTGCCAATCCTGCACGAGCGACTGGGCGTGCGCCAGGTTCTGGCCCTTCTCCTGGGCCTTTCCGGCATCGCCCTCCTGCTCCTGCCCGAGCTCGGCCGCGAAGGCGTCGTGCCCTTCGGCTACATCCTGATGATCGCCGCGGCCTTCTGCTGGGGGGCCGGCACGGTGGGCCAGAAGCTCTGCCGCTGGGACATCGGCGTCCTCTCGCTCAGCGGCTGGCTGCAGATCGTCGGCGGCGTGCCGATCATCGCCGTCTGGCTGGTGCTCGAGCCGTCCCCGGACCTCTCGCGCGTGACCCCGCTCGGCCTCGCGGCGCTCGCCTATGTGGTGTTCGTCGCTCTCGTCTTCTGCTTCTCCTCCTATATCCGGCTGGTCTCGCTCCTGCCGGCCAACATCGCGGCGATCAGCACGCTCGCCATCCCGGTAGTCGGCCTGTGGAGCTCCGCCCTCCTGCTCGGCGAGTCGGTCGGCATCGCCGACGCGCTGGCGCTGGTCCTCGTGGTCGCCGCCCTCGCCCTCGTGCTGCTGCGCCGCCCGGCTCCCGGCGGCGGCGCTTTGCCTCGCCCGGTCGAGCGGATATAAGCGGCACCACGATCACCCGATCAGACGGAACACAAGATGGCTGAGACCCTGACGACGCGGCGGACCGACGATCGCCAGCGCGCCCTCGATGCGGCGATCGCGCAGATCGAGCGCTCGTTCGGCAAGGGCTCGCTGATGCGGCTCGGCAAGGCCGAGCAGCTGGCCGACATCGAGACCATCTCGACCGGCTCGCTCGGCCTCGACATCGGCCTCGGCGTCGGCGGCCTGCCACGCGGCCGCGTCATCGAGATCTATGGCCCGGAGAGCTCGGGCAAGACGACGCTGACGCTGCACGTCATCAGCGAGGCGCAGGCCGCGGGCGGCACCTGCGCCTTCATCGATGCCGAGCACGCGCTCGACCCGGGCTATGCGAGGAAGCTCGGCGTCAATCTCGACGAGCTGCTCATCAGCCAGCCCGACACCGGCGAGCAGGCGCTCGAGATCGCCGACACCCTGGTTCGCTCGGGGGCGATCGACGTGATCGTCATCGACAGCGTCGCGGCACTCGTGCCCAAGGCCGAGCTCGAGGGCGAGATGGGCGACAGCCATGTCGGCCTGCAGGCCCGGCTGATGAGCCAGGCGCTCAGGAAGCTCACGGCCTCGATCAGCCGCTCGAAGACCATGGTGATCTTCACCAACCAGATCCGCTCGAAGATCGGCGTTATGTTCGGCAGCCCCGAGACCACGACCGGCGGCAACGCGCTCAAATTCTACGCCTCGGTCCGCCTCGACATCCGCCGCATCGGCCAGGTCAAGGAGAAGGACGAGACGGTCGGCAACCAGACCCGCGTCAAGGTGGTCAAGAACAAGGTGGCGCCGCCGTTCCGCGTCGTCGAGTTCGACATCATGTATGGCGAGGGCATCTCGAAGACCGGCGAGCTCATCGATCTCGGCATCAAGGCCGGCATCGTCGAGAAGTCGGGCTCCTGGTTCTCCTACGGCAGCCAGCGCATCGGCCAGGGCCGCGAGAACGCCAAGGCCTTCCTCAAGGCGAACGAGGCCATCGCCGACGAGATCGAGGCGACGATCCGCAGCCAGGCCGGCGTCGGCGGCGCCGGCGGCGGCATCGACCTGCTCGACGAGGAGCCGGTGCTCGACGAGTAGCGGGCTCGTTCGCCCGCGCCCTGCCGGAGCTGCCCCAGAGCTTTTCGACCGTTCCTTGCTGCAAGCACCCGAGTCCCCATGCCATCCGTCAACGAGATCCGTCAGGCCTTCCTCGACTATTTCGACGCCGCCGGCCACGAGGTCGTGTCGTCGAGCCCGCTCGTGCCGCACAACGACCCGAGCCTGCTCTTCACCAATGCCGGCATGGTGCAGTTCAAGAACGTCTTCACCGGCATCGAGAAGCGCGACTACGACCGCGCCGTCACCTCGCAGAAATGCGTGCGCGCCGGCGGCAAGCACAACGACCTCGACAATGTCGGCTACACCGCCCGGCACCACACCTTCTTCGAGATGCTCGGCAATTTCTCGTTCGGCGACTACTTCAAGGACGTGGCGATCGAGCTCGCCTGGAACCTGATCACCAAGGAGTTCGGCCTGCCGGCCGAGCGGCTGCTCGCCACCGTCTATGCCGAGGACGAGGAGGCGGCTTCCCTCTGGAAGAAGATCGCCGGCCTGCCCGACGAGCGCATCATCCGCATCGCCACCTCGGACAATTTCTGGGCGATGGGCGACACCGGCCCCTGCGGCCCCTGCTCCGAGATTTTCTACGACCACGGGCCGGGCATCGCCGGCGGCCCGCCCGGCAGCCCGGACGAGGACGGCGACCGGTTCATCGAGATCTGGAACCTCGTCTTCATGCAGTACGAGCAGGTCGACAAGGCGACCCGCATCGACCTGCCCCGCCCCTCGATCGACACCGGCATGGGCCTCGAGCGCATCGCCGCCGTTCTCCAGGGCAAGCACGACAACTACGACATCGACCTTTTCCAGAAGCTCATCGCCCACAGCGTCGAGCTGACTGGCACCCCGGCGACCGGCCCGACGGCCCCCTCCCACAAGGTCATCGCCGACCACCTCCGGGCCGCCTCCTTCCTCATCGCCGACGGCGTCACCCCCGACAATGACGGCCGCGGCTACGTGCTCCGCCGCATCATGCGCCGCGGCATGCGCCACGCTCACCTGCTCGGCGCCACGGAGCCGCTCATGCATCGCCTCGCCCCCGTCCTGGTCGAGGAGATGGGCCGCGCCTTCCCCGAGCTGGTCCGCGCCGAGGCCTCGATCGTCGAGTGGCTGAAGCTCGAGGAGACCAATTTCCGCCGCACCCTCGAGCGTGGCCTGCGCCTGCTCGACGAGGCGACCGCCGACCTGCCCCAGGGCCAGGCCCTCGCCGGCGAGACCGCCTTCAAGCTCTACGACACCTACGGCTTCCCGCTCGACCTCACCGAGGATGCGCTGCGCGCCACCGGTCGCACCGTCGACCACGAGGGCTTCGAGGCCGCCATGGAGCGCCAGCGCGCCGACGCCCGGCGGCACTGGAAAGGCTCCGGTGCCGAGGCCGTGGCCCCCGTCTGGTTCGAAATCCGCGAAGCCCACGGCAAGACCGAGTTCCTGGGCTACGCCACCACGAAGGCCGACGCCCGCGTCCTTGCGCTGGTCGTCGACGGCAGCCCGGTCGATGCGGTGGAGCCCGGCCCCGAGGTCGAGATCGTCACCAACCAGACCCCCTTCTACGGCGAATCCGGCGGCCAGCTCGGCGACACGGGCTGGCTCCTCGGCCAGGGCCTCGAGGCGGTGGTGAGCGACACCACCAGGCGCCTCGGCGACCTCTGGGTCCACCACGCGAGGCTGACCAGGGGCCGCCTCGCCGTCGGCGACAGCGTCCAGCTCCAGGTCGATGCCGACCGTCGCGATCGCCTGCGCCGGGCGCACTCCGCCACCCACCTGCTGCACGCCGCCCTCCGCCATCGCCTCGGCGACCACGTGGCGCAGAAGGGCTCGCTGGTCGCCCCCGACCGGCTGCGCTTCGACTTCAGCCAGCCGCGCGCCATGACGCCCGAGGACATCCGCGTGGTCGAGCGCGAGGTCAACGCCTACGTCCAGCAGAACGCCCCGGTCGAGGTCCGCGTCATGGCCCGCGACGAGGCCATCGCCCGCGGGGCCATGGCGCTCTTCGGCGAGAAGTACGGCGACGAGGTCCGCGTCGTCACCATGGGCCGGGAGCCCGACGGCGACACCTACTCGATGGAGCTCTGCGGCGGCACGCATGTCGCCCGCACCGGCGACATCGCGCTGGCCAAGCTGGTCGCCGAGAGCGCCGTCGCCGCCGGCGTGCGCCGCGTCGAGGCGCTGACCGGCGCCGCTGCCCTCGCCCATATCGAGACCGAGGAGGGCTGGCTCGCCGAGGCGGCCGAGGCGCTCAAGGTCCAGCCCGCCGGCCTCGCCGACCGGGTGCGCGACCTCGTGGCCGAGAAGCGCAGGCTGGAGCAGGAGCTGGCGGAGCTCCGCCGCAAGCTCGCCACCGGCGCCAGCGACGCCGGGCCGGCCCGCGACATCGCCGGCATCGCCTTCACCGCGCGCGCCCTCGACGGCGTTCCCGCCAAGGAGCTGCGCACCGCGGCGGACCGGCTGAAGCAGGACATGAAGAGCGGTGTGGTGGCGCTGGTCGCCGTCAACGACGGCAAGGCCGCCGTCGTCGTCAGCGTCAGCGAGGACCTGACCGGCCGCATCGACGCGGTCGACCTCGTCAGGCAAGGTGTCGCGGCACTCGGCGGCAAAGGCGGCGGCGGCCGCGCCGACTTCGCGCAAGGCGGCGGCCCCGACGGCGCCGAAGCGGCAGCGGCGCTGGCCGCGATCGAGCAAAGACTGGCCGAGCTTGCGGTCGGCTGAGCGCCCCGCGCCACCCCCCGAGCGTCTGATCGGCTAGCATGCTCCATGCCGTCGTCGACTGGCAGCGCTGGCTGCTCGAGCCCTGGCTCACCGGGCTCCGGATGGGCGCCGGCCAGCCGCTCTGGCAGCGCCTGCTCGCGGCCCAGCACGTGCTCGCCGAGCGCACCATGGCGGCAAGCGAGGCCGGCACCGAGGGAATCGAGACGGCCGTCGCCCGCGACCATGCGGGCGTCTCGAGCGCCCACACCGTCGAGGCCGGCCCGTTCTCGCGCCTCGTCCGCTTCCGCGCCGGCGGCAGCGGCCCCCCCACCCTCCTCGTCGCCCCGCATTCGGGCTATGCCGGCGCGGTGCTGAGCGAGCTCGCCGCCAGCCTCCTGCAGCACGGCGACGTCTACTTCCTCGACTGGCTCGATGCCCGTCTCGTGCCCAAGAGCCGCGGCCGCTTCGGCCTCGACGAGCAGCTCGCCGTAGTGCTCAAGGCCCTGGTCACCATCGGCAGCCCGGCCCACCTCGTCGGCGTCTCCCAGTCCGGCCCCGCCGCCCTCGCCGCCGCCGCCCTCGCCACGAACGCCTCGGCGACCCTGCCCCGGCCGCGCTCGCTCGTGCTGCTGGGTGCCCCCGTCGGGCCGGCCGAGCGCCGCTCCGCCATCGACTGGCTCGCCGCCGGGCTCGATCCCGGCATCGTCGACACCTGCCTGATCTCGGTCGTGCCGGAACGCTATCCGGGGGCGGGCCGCCGCGTCTATCCGGGGCTCTTCCAGCTCATGGCGGTGCTCTTCGCCGATCCTGGCGCCTATTTCGGCGCCCAGGCCGGCCTCTGGCTCGAGCTCATGGCCGGCGCGCCCGGCCCCTGCGACCGGCTGCACGCCGACCTGCACCGGCTGGTCGACGTGCCGGCCGAGCTCTACGCCGAAAGCGTCGACAACCTGGTCCGCCGCTCGCCGTTCGATGGCTCGGGCTTCACCCTCGGCAGCCACGCCATCCCGACCGGCGACCTCGCCGGCCTGCCGGTCCTGACCGTCGAGGCGGCGAAGGACGAGCTCGTCGGCGCCGGCGCCACCCATGCCGTGCAGGCGCTCGCCGGCCCCGGCTCGGCAGAGCTCACGGTCCACGACGCCGCCCACCACGCCCTCTTCGTCGGCCCCCTCTTCGCCAGCGCCGTGGCCCCGCCACTCCGCGGCTTCCTCCAGCGGCAGCGCTGACCGGCTCTCACCCCTCGGCCGGCGTCACCAGCTCCAGGGCGGCGTGCCGCAGATCGATGACCACCTTGCCGGCCTCGTCGAAATCCACCGTGACCTTGGGACCGATGGCCGACTGCACCCGGCCCAGCCCCCAGTCGGGCTTCGTCCGCAGCCGGACGACCGCACCCGGCGTGAAGTCCAGATTCATGGCATCCCCATCCCTGCCGGGACACCCCGGCGATCCAGGCAATATCCGCCGCCACCGGCACGGGATCAAGACCGGCCCCCCCCTGATGACTGGCGGCGACTTGACCAATCCCGGCCCCGGTGCGACAGCCATCGGTCATGCCACAGCTCACCCTTCCGGGCACCAGCGAGGCCCACCCCATCGAAGCCTGCGTCTTCGACGCCTACGGCACCCTCCTCGACGTCCACTCCGCCCTGGCCTCGGTGCTGCAGGCGAGGGCAGGGCAGGCCGGCCCCGCCATCGACGACGCCAGGGCGAAAAGCCTCTCCATCCTCTGGCGCGACAAGCAGCTCGCCTGTTCCTGGCTCCGCTCGCTCATGCGCCACCACGCCGACTTCGCCAGCGTCACCGCCGACGCCCTCGACTTCGCGCTTTCCGTGCACGGCCTCGACGGCGACCCGACGCTCCGCGCCGAGCTGCTCGCCGCCTACGACAAGCTCGCCCCCTATCCCGAGGTGCCGGGCGTCCTGGCCCGCCTCGCCGAGGGAGGCCTGCCGCTCGCCGTCCTCTCCAACGGCACCCCCGCCATGCTCGATGCCGGCCTCGCCCATGCCGGCATCGCCGGCTCGTTCACCGCCATCCTCTCCATCGAGGAGATCGGCGTCTTCAAGCCCGCGCCCGAGGTCTACAGCCTCGCCACCCGCCACCTCGGCCTCGCCGCACCGAAGATCCTCTTCCTCTCCTCGAACGGCTGGGACGTGCACGGGGCGGCCGCCTTCGGCTTCACCACCATCCACGTCGACCGCCAGGCCAGCCCGCCCGAACGCCTGCCCGGCCGCCCGGTCCACCGCCTCGCCGACCTCGCCCCGCTCCCCGGCCTCCTCGGCCTCTAGACATCCCGAGCCCGTCCCGCATGACCCTGCCCGTCACCTTCGCCGACATCCAGGCCGCCGCCGCCCGGATCGCCGGCCACGCCCGCCGCACCCCGCTGCTCTTCAACGAGGTCCTCGACCAGGCGGTCGGCGGCCGCCTCCTGATCAAGCCCGAGCCTTTGCAGCGCACCGGCTCCTTCAAGTTCCGCGGCGCCTGCAACACCATCGCCCAGCTCCCGCCCGGCCCCGTCGTCGCCTGCTCCTCCGGCAACCACGCCCAGGGTGTCGCCGCCGCCGCCCGCCTCTTCGGCCGCCACGCCACCATCGTCATGCCGGCCGACGCCCCCGCCATCAAGCTCGCCAACACGCGGCGCCTGGGTGCGGAGATCGTCACCTACGACCGCTTCAAGGACAACCGCGAAGCCATCGCCGACGAGATCGTGGCCAGGACCGGCGCCCACCTCGTCCGCCCCTATGACGACCCCCGCATCATCGCCGGCCAGGGCACGACCGGCCTCGAAGTCGCCGAGGATGCCCGGGCCATGGGCCTCGTCCCCGACAATGCTGTCGTCTGCTGCGGCGGCGGCGGCCTCGTCGCCGGCACCGCCACAGCCCTCCTCGAGTATTTCCCGATGATCGCCGTCTACAGCGCCGAGCCCGCCCATTTCGACGACACCGCCCGCTCCCTGAAAAGCGCCCGCCACGAAACCAACGACCCGAACGCCCGCTCCATCTGCGACGCCCTCCTCGCCCCCACCCCGGGCGAGCTAACCCTCGAAATCAACCGCCAGCTCCTCACCGGCGGCCTCGCCGTCACCGACCCCGAAACAGCCGCCGCCATGCGCGCCGCCTTCCGCGAGCTCAAGATCGTCACCGAACCCGGCGGCGCCGTAGCCCTCGCCGCCTGCCTCTCAGGCAAGCTCGACTGCCAGGGCAAGACCACCCTCGTCGTCCTCTCCGGCGGCAACGTCGACCCGGAACTCTATGCACGGGTGCTGCGGGAGGAGATATAAGAGAGACGAAGAATGGCGGGGAGGCACCGCCTCCCCACCGGCCCCACCGGTTTTTTTTGGGGTAGTAATGGCAGGCGCGGCGGCGAAAAATTTTTTGGAGCATGGCGGAGGGAGATGCGTTAAATCAGTCACGCGGACCCGAAATTCGCGAAATCCCACCTTCAAGAAGGTACAGATCTAAAATGTCCAATTCTCTTCCGAGCACGCCACGTGTGATTTTATTAACGTAAGTAGAATTATAATTCCTTCTTTACCAAGTAATTTTTCATATTTTATCGACGGATCTGTTTCTGTTTGTTCGTTCATGAATTCGTTGATGCTGTAACAATTCGCTCTATAAAACAATAGATATTTGTCAAGCCGATCTAATTTACTTAATTGATCAGTTATGTTGGCCATATTGAATATACATTCAATATACCCTACTTCATTTCTAAATAATACTACCTTTCGCTCAAGCAATCCGACTTTTGTATCATTGTCCATTGATTTAAGTTCGCGTTGCTCTGTCGGAACTTCAGCGCCTGTCTTCGATTTTGGCAGAAAGAGTTGAAAAATTTCAGTATAAATAGTTCCTGATTCTGTGACAAAGCCTAATCGCATCAGCCATCCTAGTCCAATTCCGGGATCGGCTGAAAAAATCTCCAATTCTAAGGACGCCGCAGAATTACCAGATATTCTAAACGGTGGGATCAAATATTTATCTTGTTGGCCGGTTCGATGATCTATTCGATGTTGGTATTTTGTTAACGGATAAAGTGGACCGGATGGCCTTCCCATGATTTCGCCTACGTGGATTCCGTGATGAGGTGCAACACCGTGATGAATCGGGCATCTATCTGATGCCGAACAGCAAATGGTGTTGCCATGGGAAGCTACCGCCATCTCACCGCCGAGGAACGGGACCGGATCGCGGCTTTGCAAGCCGAAGGGCAGAGCGTCAGGGCGATCGCTCAGGCCCTGGGTCGCTCACCGGCGACGATCAGCCGGGAACTGCGGCGTAACGCGCTGGCGAGCGGTGCTTATCGACCAACGATCGCCGAAGGATCGTATCTGCTCAGGCGGCAGCGGCCTGCAGTGCTCGAGCGCGATCCGGCCCTCGCTGATTACGTTACCGACCGCCTGGCCGAGGGCTGGACACCGGAGCAGATCGCCGGTCGCCTGAAGCGAGGTGTGGAGCGCGGCCTGCGCTACGTCTCGACCGAGACGATCTACGCCTGGATCTTCCGGCCCGCTCAGAAGACCGCCAAGCTCTGGCGTTATCTGCCGCGCGGCAAGGCGAAACGCGGCCGGCGGCGTGCCCGTGACAGCAAGGATCGGATCAGGGACAAGGTCCACGTGTCCGAGCGATCGGCGAGCGCCGCCGCCCGCGCCGAGCCCGGCCACTGGGAGGCCGATCTCGTCATCTGCAAGCACGCCCGACCCGTCCTCGTCCTGCACGAGCGCAAGACCCGGCTGACCCTCATGGCCCGCCTTATGGGCAAGACCGCAGCCGAGACCATCGCCGTCATGATGGCCGTGCTCAAGCGGCTGACCATGCCGATGCGCGGCTCGGTGACGTTCGACAACGACACCACCTTTGCCCGGCACAGCCTACTCCGCGGCCTGGTCAGCGCCACCACCTATTTCTGCGACGCCTACGCCTCCTGGCAAAAGGGTGGGATCGAGAACGCCAACGGTCGCATCCGACGATGGCTGCCGAGAACAGCCGATCTCGACGCCATGACCGAAGCCGATATCCAGGAGATCGCCATGACCCTCAACCTCACGCCCCGGAAGTGCCTCGGCTTCAGATCACCCGTCGAGGCCTTCCTCGCCGAGCTTGGCAACAACGTCGATATCAGCTTTCATCGACATGTTGCGCTTCGCACATGAATGCACCCTATCTCCAAAACATCATAAATAACTTGAGTAAGTATTAAATCATCACTTCTTTTGTTTGGTTCGGAAAGTCGGGACACGACACTCATTTAACCTATCTGGAAAGTCGCAACGGGAAAGTTGGGACACGACGCTCATTTAACCTATCGTGGAAACTCGGGGACACGAGACCAGTTTAACCATTCCCCGCGGCCCCGATCATCACCCACGCAAAAAAAACTGGATGGGCCGTTGGGAAGGCGTTGGAAATTCGGGTCCACGACACTCTTTTGACCTGTCACCACCACACCAACCGGCACCCGAACGAAAAGACTGGATGGGCCGGTGGGAAGGCGTGCCTTCCCACCTTCCTGGGGCCGACGGACACGTCCTCATCGCCATCCCGACGGTCTTGTCCTGGTCGGAATTCTGATCCAGGGTAAGCGTCCGCTGACCTACGCGGCCTTTTGCGTTGACGCGGTGGCGGCTCGTGTTGCGGCCCAGCTCCACGGCAGGAGTTGGTCGATCTTGTTGATCTTGTGGTCGGCGATGCGGCCGAGGGTGTCGGTGAGCCAGGCTTGTGGGTCGATGCCGTTGAGCTTGGCGGTTTCGATCAGGGTGTAGGCGATGGCGGCCGCGTTGCCGCCGCCCTCTGAGCCGACGAAGAGGTAGTTTTTCCGGCCGAGCGCCACGGATTTCATCGCCCGCTCGGCGCAGTTGTTGTCGGCCTCGACGTGGCCGTGGTCGAGGTAGGGGCGAAGCTTTTTGATCCGGGTTAGGGCGTAGCGGATCGCCTTGGCGAGCTCGGACTTGCCGGAGATGCGCGGCAGCTGGGCCTGGAGCCAGGCTTCGAGCTGGTCGAGGATCGACCTGGCGTGGGCCTGCCGGAGTTGCACGCGCTCGCTGGGATGATGGCCACGCGCCTGTTTCTCGACGGCGTAGAGGCCGGCGATGCGTCTGATCGCTTCCTCGGCGATCGGCGAGGTCTGGCTTTGGACGATGTCGACGAACTTGCGCCGGATGTGGGCGAGGCAGGCGACCTCGCGGGTCTCGTCCTTGCGATAGAGCTCGTTGAAGCCCGAATAGCCGTCGGCATGGACCCAGCCTCGATAGCCGGCCAGATGTTCGGCCGGATGCTGGCCTTTGCGATCGATCGTGAACCTGTACCAGACGGCCGGTGGATCGGCACCTGACCAGGGCCGCTCATCGCGGACATAGGTCCAGATGCGGGCGGTCTTGGTCTTGCCGTTGCCTGGCACCTGCAGCTTGATGGGCGTGTCGTCGGCGAAGATGGCTTGCCCGGCCAGGACATGGCGGCCGATGGCGTCGGCCAGGGGCTCCAGCAGTGCTGTGGCCTTGCCCACCCAATCGGCAAGCGTCGAGCGATCCAGATCGATCCCGTCCCGCTCGAAGATCTTCGACAGGCGATAGAGCGGCAGATGATCGCCATATTTCGCGACCAGCACATGCGCCAGGAGACCGGGTCCCGGTCGGCCGCGCTCGATCGGCCGGGCCGGCAAGGGGGCCTGGCAGATCGCCTCGCAGCACGCGCAGGCAAGCCGCGGCCGGACGAAGCGGTTCACGACGAAGCGGCCGGGGATGTAGTCCAGCTCCTCGGTAACGTCCTCGCCGAGCCGCTTCAGGCTGCCGCCGCAGCCGGCGCAGGCCTCGCCCGGCGAAAGGATGCTCTCGGTACGCGGTAGCTCCTTCGGCAGCGGCTTGCGTCGAGGCTTCCTTTTGGCCTCGCCCGCATCCTCCGGCGCTGCCGGATCGGCGTCCCGAGCGACCTCGATCTCGGTCTCCTCGAGCGCCAGGTCGAGCTGCTCGAGCCGCTCCGAGGTCGCCCCGAAGCGCTGCCGGCGCAGCCCGGCCAACTGGTGCTCCAGCTTGGCGATGCGCAGCGCCTGCGCCTTGGCGAGCGCCACTAGATGCTCGGCGGCCTGACGCAGTTCGGCCGGGTCGTCGGGTAGCTTCTTGGTCTCGTCGAGCATGGCCACGGCTGGCACAACGGCCCCGCCAAGGGAATTCTGAACGATCCTAAGCCGCTGTTTTTATTGCCCTTCAGCCAGTCGTCAACGGTCGCCAAGTGCGTTGCGGGGCGCGCCAGTCGATTCCTTCGAGCAGCATCGCCAGCTGTGCCGGGCTGATCGACACCCGGCCATCCGCCGATGACGGCCAAACGAAGCGGCCCTGCTCCAGCCGCTTGCTGAAGAGACACGCCCCCTGGCCGTCGAACCAGATCACCTTCACCAGGTCACCCCGCCGGCCGCGGAAGACGAAGAGATGGCCCGAGAACGGATCCTGCGCCAACACCTTCTCCGCCAGCGCCGACAGACCGTTGAAGCCCTTGCGCATGTCCGTAACGCCGGCCGCCAGCCACACCCGCGTGCTCGCCGGAACCGGGATCATGAGCGCACCAGCACCGCCAGAAGCCGCGCCACCGCCTCCCCGTCGAAGGCGCCGCTCGCCGTCAGCCGATGCCCGCCCGCCAGCACGATCTCGACCCGGCCGCCGCTGTCGCCAGCAGACGACACCGGCGAACCAGCCGGCGGCTCCCCCTCTCGCAGCTGAACCGGCAGGAACACCGGTGCCGCCTCCAGCATCCCGCCGGGCGCGAACCGCGGATCGCGCAGCCATTTGAAGATCAAATTGGCGTTCAGCGAATGAAGCTGCGCCACCTGCGCCACCGATACACCCGGTGCCCGAGTCTCCAGGCAAATCGCCCGCTTCGCTTCGGCACTCCAACGCCGGTAACGGCGCCGCTCTCTCGGCGATCCGGCCACGAAAGTGTCCACCATGCAGAGTGGACACCTTTGTCCAACTCCCCGCCGATCATCGACCACACGATCAAGTCAGCAAGGTGGGGTAGGCCGGACGCTCACGATCATACGCGACATTCGGGCTTGGGTTGTCGCGTATTCCGCGACAGCGCCCGCCGGAATGTCGCAGAACCCGCGACATAACGATTCGTGATGGCGCGTCTGACGCGACATGCGCCCGGAAACGTCGCGGATTCTGCAACACAAGGCCACGAACGAACCCACGGAATCGACGATCGAACCCGGCGAATCAACGAATGAACCCGCGGAATCGACGAACGAACCCAGCCCGCGACCAACGAACCCGAGGGCCTATAACCTGCTGTAACATAAACACTTATTTCCTCTCCCGGTGAATGCTGCGCCTTCGCCGGACCTTCGAACTCGGAAAATGCCGAACCAACCCGGCCGACCTCGCCGAGCGCTTGCGTCTGGCGCCGGAATGGGCTATAAATCCTAACGTGGATCACGAGCGGCGGTGCGCTCCCGTCGGCTGGCCGGCTGCCGACGGCGATGGCGGGGGACTGCGTTGGAAGGGCTCGACCGAAAGCCGTCATGCGGGCATTCTCCGCCCGGGCCGGACGGTTCGCCTTTACCCGACCGCGCAAGCCCTCCTCGACCGCGCAAGAAAGTGACCGCCAATGCCGAACGCCGCCACACCGCCCGAGCTCGTCCTCTTCGATCTCGGCGGCGTGCTGATCGACTGGGACCCGCGGCGGCTCTACCGCAAGCTCTTCGCCGACGAGGCGGCGATGGAGCAGTTTCTCTCGACCGTCTGCACGCCCGCCTGGAATCTCGAGCTCGACCGCGGCCGGCCCTTCGCCGTGGCGGTCGAGGAGCTGGCCGCCCTCTATCCCGAGGAGCGGCCGCTGATCGAGGCCTACCGGCAGCGCTGGCTCGAGATGATCGGCGGCCCCATCGGCGAGACCGTGACCCTGCTGGAGGAGCTGGCGGCGCGCCGGACACCGCTGCGCGCCCTCACCAACTGGTCGGCCGAGACCTTCACCCTCGTCCACCCGCATCCGGACTATGCGTTTCTCGAACGGTTCGCCCAGATCTACGTCTCGGGGGAGCTCCGCATGATCAAGCCGAATGACGACATCTTCGAGCACGTCCTCGAGGACACCGGCCTCGCTGCCGAATCGATCCTTTTCATCGACGATTCGGCCGCGAACATCCGCACCGCCGAGCGGCTCGGCTTCGTCACCCATCGCTTTGCCGGTGCCGACGGGCTCGAGCTTCACCTGCGCGACCTCCAGCTCATCTGAGCCGCATGGGCCGCCTGCTCGCCACGCTCGCGGCCGTCGGCTTCGGCCTCGGGCTGGGCGCGGCGGCTCTGGCAGGCTTCCTCGTCTGGGCCTCGCTGCCGATGCTGGAAGGCGAGATCCGCCTCGCCGGGCTGGGTGCCCCGGCCCGGGTCAGCCGGGACGAGCTCGGCGTGCCGCTGATCGAGGCGGCGAGCGAGCGCGACGCGGCCATGGCGCTGGGCTTCGTCCATGCCCAGGACCGGCTCTGGCAGATGGAGATCAACCGCCGGATCGGGGCCGGGCGGCTCGCCGAGGTGGTGGGCGAACGCGGCCTGGCGGTCGACCGCTTCATGCGCACCCTCGGCCTCTACCGCGCCGCCGAGGCGAGCCTCGACCATCTCTCCGCCGAGGCGCTGGACCGGCTCGCCGCCTATGCCGAGGGCGTCAACGGCTTTCTCGCCCAGCGTGCCGGCCCGCTGCCGCCCGAGTTCCTGCTCCTGCGCCATCGGCCGGAGCCCTGGCGGCCGGCCGACAGCCTCGTCCTGATCAAGCTGATGGCGCTCGATCTCGTGTCGAGCTGGCGGAGCGAGCTGACCCGGGCCAGCCTGCTGGGCCGGCTCCCGCCCGCCGCCCTCGCCGATCTCTGGCCGCCGCCCCGGCCGGACGAGGTGACGACGCTGCCGGGAGCGGCGCAGTGGGCCGGTGGACTGCCGTCCGGGGCAGGATCGACCGACCCGGCTGCCGCCATCGAGACGGCCGCCCTTGCCGAAGCGCTCGGCGCGGCGCTGCCGCTCGCCGACAATGCCGGGCTCGGCTCCAACATCTGGGCCGTGGCCGGCGCCCATACGGCCAGCGGCGCAGCGCTGCTCGCCAACGACCCGCATCTCGGCCTCGCCACCCCGGCGCACTGGTACCTCGCGGCCATGCGCACGCCCGCCGGCACCGTCATGGGCGCCACCCTGCCAGCACTGCCGGCCGTGGTCATCGGCCGCAACGAGCACATCGCCTGGGGCTTCACCAACACCGCCGGCGACACCGACGACCTCTTCGTCGAGCGGCTCGATCCGGCCGATCCGGACCGCTACCTGACGCCGGACGGCAGCCGGCCGTTCCTCCGCCGCGACGAGGTGATCGAGGTTCGGGGCGGCGAGGCGGTGCACCTCCTGGTGCGCGAGACCCGCCACGGTCCGGTGGTCTCGGACATCATGACCCGGGCCGCCGAGGTCGCCGGCGAGGGGCGGGTCCTGGCCCTCGCCTGGACGGCGCTCCTGCCCGAGGACCGCACCATCGAAGCCGGCATCGGGCTCGCCCGGGCCAGGGACTGGGACGGTTTCACCCGGGCCATCGCGCTCTTCCACAGCCCCACCCAGAACGCCTTCTATGCCGATGCGGAGGGGCGGATCGGCATGGTCATGGCCGGCCGGCTGCCGCTCCGCCGCGCCGGCGACGGCAGCCTGCCGGCGCCGGGCTGGGACGGCAGCCACGACTGGCTGGGCCTGCTGCCGGCGGCGGAGAACCCGGCAACGCCCGGGGCCACCGCGGCGGGGTTCCTGCAGAATGCCAACAACCGCCTGGTCGACGACCGCTATCCCCATCTCGTCACCGCCGACTGGAACGACGATCTCAGGGCCCGGCGCATCACCGCCGTGCTCGACGCGGCCACCGCCGAGGGCGCGCCGCTCGACATCGACGCCATGCGCCGGCTGCAGAACGACCGGCTCTCGACCCTGGCCGCCGATTTCCGGCCCCGGCTCGAAGCGGTGGCGCCGGCCGACGCCGAGACGGCCCTGATACTCGCTGCCATCGCGGCATGGGACGGGGCGGCCATGCCGGATCGGCCGGAGCCGCTGGTCTTCCAGGCCTGGTATCGATCACTGGTCCGCCATGTCCTGGCGGACGAGCTCGGCGAGGGTTTCGCCGCCTTTCGGGGCATCCGGTCCGAGGCCATGCGGCACATCCTGGAGCAGGCGCCCGGCTGGTGCGACGATGTCGCCACGGCCGACCGGACCGAGAGCTGCGGTGACATGGCAACTGCCGCACTGGCGAGTTCCCTCGACGAGCTGCGGGCGACCTATGGCGCAGACTGGCGAAGCTGGCGCTGGGGCGAGGCCAGCCGGGCGCGCCTCGCACATCGCCCGCTGGACGCGGCACCGGGCATCGGCCGGCTCTTCTCGATCGTCACCGGCAGCGGCGGCGGCGACGCCGGCACCGTCCATGTGGCCCGCTATGCCGCCGACATGCCCTATGCGACCGTCGCGGCGGCGAGCCTGCGCCTGGTCGCCGATCTCGCCCGGTCGGGAACGCTCCATGCCATCCTGCCGACGGGTCAGTCCGGCCACCCGCTGTCGCCCCATTTCAGCGACCAGACAGGTTTGTGGCGCAACGGTGAGTTGCACACGCTGGAAATCGCGCAGCCGGTAGGCCGAGGCCGCTCCGAACTGGTGCTCAGGCCATGAAATCGCCACGAAGGGCTACCGCAAATTCCTGTTATCACCTATGAGACTGGCTCTCCATACCCCAGATGCGAGAAACCGATATGCAGTTGAGCGAGCTTCGCAGCTTCGGGCAACGTCTCCGCTCACTGCGCGTCGGGCTGGAATTGTCCCAGGCCGAACTCGCGCGCCGTATCGGCCGGCATCAGACGGCTATCGGGCCCTATGAGCGCGACGAGTACATGCCGGGACGCGACGTCGTCGAGAAGCTCGCGGCCGCGCTGGAAACGAGCCCGGAATACCTGCAGTTCGGGCGGATGCCGTACCGCAGCAGCCTGCCGCAGCTCGGCCGGCTCGGTGCTTCGGGACAGCTGACGAGCCCCGCCCATGCGGGCCCGCTGGCGCTGGCCGACGATCGCCTGGCGGCCCTGACGCTCGAGGACGAGGCGATGCGGCCGGTCTTCCGCGCCGGCCAGACCGTGCTGGTCGCCCGGCTGGCGACAACCGCCCTCGAGCCGCTCATCGGCCGGCATGTGCTCGCCGAGCTCGACGACGGCCGCCAGTTCCTGCGCCGCCTCGCACCTGCTGCCGACAGCGGAAACTACGTTCTTGACGCGTATAATGCGGCACCATTGGGGCCCTTGCGACCGGTTGCGGCACGGTTGGTCCTGGGCCATCTGGAGGTTGAGGCCCTGTCGTTTCGCGCCCAAGAGCCAGGCGCATCAGGTTGATGAGAAATTCGCCTTTTATCTGGAAGTTTAAAATATCGCAGGTATTTTAGCTAAATCAGGTTCAGTTGGCGAGCGACTCGGGGAGCACACAACCCCAGCGTGCGCCGCAGCAGGAGTCGTCTCGTCATGAACCAGGTCGCCAGCAAGCCCGTCGGGAAGGGTGTCGGAGGGCGCAGTCGCGCCCTGGACGTCGATCACTATGTCAGCCTCCGCATCCGGCAGCGCCGCATCATGCTCGGTCTCACGCAGCAGCAGATGGCCGAGCTGATCGGGGTCACCTACCAGCAGGCGCACAAGTACGAGACCGGCATCAACCGGATCTCGGCCGGCCGGCTCTATCAGATCGCCCAGGCCCTGGGCGTCGACATCGGCTATTTCTTCGACGACCTCGACCCCGACAAGCAGAGCCGGCCGAAATCGACGGAGATGATGCCGCAGCAGCGCATGCTGCTCGAGCTCGCCCGCAACTTCGCCGCGATCGGCAACCGCAAGCATCAGGACGCGATCTGCAACCTGGCGCGTGTGCTGGCCTCGGGCGAGCGCGCCGAAAGCTGACCGGTCTACCGCTTTTGGGGGGCGGCGACGGGGCGCTCAGGCGCGGCGCGTTGCGGCGAGCCGGATGATCCGGATCGTTTCGGCCCAGAGGCCCAGGCCGTGGAGCTCTCCGGCGTGGAACCAGCCGACGGCGGCGGCATCGCCCCCCGCTATCGCCGTGCCGGGCGCAGCCTCGGCGGTAAAGTCGATCAGGGTGTAGTGGTAGAGGACCCGGGCCCCATCGGGTGTGTGCTCCACCAGATCGACGACGGTCAGGAGGTCGAGGCTGGCGAGGTCGAGCCCGGTCTCCTCGCTGACCTCGCGTCGCGCAGTCTCGGCCACCGTCTCGCCGAGCTCCTGAGCACCACCGGGCAGCGACCACTGGCCGGCCCGCGGCGGCTTGCCACGGCGGATCAGCAGAACCCGATCGTCCCGCCAGACCACGACACCGACGCCGATGATCGGCCGGTCCGGGAAGTCGCGCCGCATTGCCCTCTCCCTGGGGGTGCCGATTGCCGCCGTCAGCCGATCAGCGCCAGTGCCGCAGCATAGCGTGTGAGCTTCGTGCCGGCGACCTCGGCGGCACTGCGCATGCCGATCACCGGCACGGGCCCGAGCACGCGCCCGAGAACGGTCGCCTCGTCGACGCCGGGACCGAAGAAGCCGATGCCTCGCTCGATCGAGCTGTAGAAGAGCGCTGCCCTGGGCGGTCGGCCGCCCAGCTTCTGCAGGAGATCCGCAGCCAGCGCCTGGAGATGCTCGAGCGCCAGTGCCGGATCCCGGCGGAAGAGCTGGATCCGGCTGGGCAGGCCTCCACCACCGAGCCCGATGCCCGAGATCTCGATCGAGCCGCGCAGCGGATCGGCGTGGACGATACCGAAGAGGGCATCCGCCGGCGCGAGCGACGAACCGGCGAGCCCCACCTCCGTCGGGACCTGGGCGAGCACCAGCTGGCGACGAAGCTGCCGCTGGTCGCGAAGCACGAGGTCCCCCGCTTCCTCGGCGAGCCAGGCCGTCGCCGCCCGGCCGTCCAGTGCCGAGAGCGTGCTGCCGGCACCCGCCGTGACCCGATGCGCCGGACCGAGCGGTCGGCAGCCATGAGTGATGCCGGCCACCATCGTGACATTGCCGGAAAGCAGCACGCCGGTCGCCGCACCAGCCGACGGCGAACCGGCAATCTGCGCGTGATCGAAGCTGGATGACCCTTGAGCCCCGGTCAGCACGGCCGAGGTGCGCGCGGCGAGCGCCGCGACCGCCGCTCCCGCATCCGCGGCATCCGGCACATGCAGGATGCCACAGGTCGCTTCCTCGGCCCCGGTCGGCGGTGAACCGGCGAAGGGGTGGAGGGTGACGCCTTCCAGCGGCAACGGCAGCGCGGCGATGGCACCCTCGCCAATCAGCTCGCGACCACCAGCGAACACCGCGGTGCTGGCCGCCCCGAGCCAGGTCTGGATGCCGGTCCGCTGACGCAGCCCGTCGAGCATGATATCGGCCATCTCGGTCGTCGGGTCGGCGAGGAAGACGAGGCCCAGGGGCGCTGGTGCCGCGTCGCCGTCGAGCTGATCCAGGACGCTGCGCAGGAGTTGCGGCCACGGGCGACCAGCCGCGTAGACGAGACCGTTCATGCCGCAGTCAGGCGGCGGAGCACACACGGCGGCGTTGAACTGAATTCAACCATCAAGGAAATATCTTGACCATGTTTCAACTTTTTGGCAATACCCGGAAGCGTTCAGTCATCGGTTGAGCGAAACTGCCGGTGACCGACGTGCTCGATTGACGAGATGGGACCCTGGGGGGACTGTTCGCAAGGACAGTCCCTTCCCGTCGTCGATTCGCCAGCGCCTGGGCCATAGGGACCTAGACCATAGGCGCGTCTCCGGCCATGCCGTCGGCGACATGCGCCTCATCGGGGTACGAAGCTGGTCTCGAGCGTCTCCAGAAGCTCGGCCAGGGCCGCCGCATCCGGTCCGCGACTGAGAAAGCGTACATCGATGCGTCTGTTCACCCGCCGTGCCTCATCGGTGGCGCCGTCCGCGACGGGCCGGCGGGCCTCGTAGCCGCTCACCCCGAGCAGGGCCGCGGCGCTGCCGTTGCGCAGGTCGTCGAGGCGCGGCTCGGCCGCGATCATGGCCCGGTAGGTCGAGCGGCTGCGGGCCGCGGACAAGGCCCAGTTGTCGGGAAAGGGCCCGCTGCGGATCGGCCGATCGTCGGTGTGGCCCTCGATCAGCACGGTCTCCAGCACATCGTGCACGCCGGTCGGACAGCCCTCGGCCTCGGCCATCGCGGCGTAGCACGGCAGATAGCGCCACAAGACCTCGGCGAGCACGCCGATCGCCGCTCGCCCCGTCTCGCTCAGCTCGGCCTCGTTCGTGGCGAAGAGCAGCGATTCCGGCAGGCGCAGGATGCCGTTCTCGACATCGACCTCGACCTCGAGGCCGCGCGCGGCGAGCGCCTGTCGAATGAGGGTCAGGAGCTCGGCCCGCAGCGCGTCACGCGCGAGCAGTTGCCCAATGATGCCGGCGAGGCGATCGCGGTCGGCGAGCAGGCGATCACGCTCGAGCGTCAGGGCGGCCTGATCGCTCTCGAGCGCGTCGCGCTCCAGCTCCAGCACGTTGCGTTCCTTGGTCAGCGCGTCGAGCGTCTCCTCCGCCGCGTCCTCGGCACTGCGGAAGTTGAGCGCGAAGGCCATGAGAATGATGATGAACAGGAAGAGCAGACCGACCATCAGGTCGCTCACAGAGACGAAGTAGCTTTCGTCCTCGGCGTGCCGGCCGCCGCCCTTCGCCGCACCGCCCCAGCCGCGTGCCCAGCCGGCCCCGTTCACGGCTCAGCCATCCGCCCGTCGGCCGGTGCTCACCCCTTCGAACACCTCCTGCAGCGCCTGGCGCGCCTCCTTGAGGCCGGCGTCGATGTCGCCGAGGAGCTCATGGGCCGCGGCCGCGGCGGCCGGCTCGGCGATCTCGCCGAGAATGGCCTCGGCCACGCTGTTCAGCGTATGGCGGGCGTCGCGCACGCGATCGTGTGTCGTCAGGAGGACCGTCTCGATTGCCGCCCGGTCGAGGGGTGGCCGGCCACGCAGCCGGTCGAGGCCGTCCTGCACCGCGACGGCCGCCTGGTCGAGACGATGCTGCAGCTGGCGCATCGCCGGCGACGGCGATCCGCGTGCGGATGCAGGGGACCTTTCGTCGGGCGCTCGAGCGGGCGGCGGGGTCGAAATCTGTCGATCCATGCCCGAGCCCGTGTCGGGGGGCGGCTCCGGCGTCCCGGCACCACTGGTCGCCGCGTGCGTGGCGAGGTCGCCAAGGGAACGACCGGCGGACACCAGCTCGCTGGCCACGCGTTCGTCCAGTGTCTCGAAGCGCCGCGCCACGCGTTCCAGCGCCGCCTTAAGCGGTCGGGTCGCGAGGGTCAGCTCGTCCGCCAGCCGCTCCTCGATGCCCTCCGGTGCGCGGATGATCAGCGACCGGCCCATGCGGGCGACGAGGCGGCCGATCTGCTGCGTCTCGCGGATCTGATCGACGAGCAGCGCCTCCGGGGTCAGCGGCACGACACGCGCCTCGAGCAGTCGACAGAACCGGCCGATCTCGGCCTGGACCGCGTGCAGTTGGACCTTCTCGCGCCAGGAGAAGACCAGCGACGCGCCGAGCCCGGCGATCGACGTCACGAACTTGAAGGTAGCGGCCGCCAGCAGCTCCCGCAGCGCCGCCTGCGCCTCGCGGATGTCGTCGGCGGTCACGCCGCCGCTGGCGAAATGGAGCGCTGCGACGAGGCCGAGAAAGGTGAAGAGCAGCCCGAGGCCGACGAGGATGTTCGGCACTGCCTGATAGAACCGGAGGTTGATGCCGACCCGCGCGAAGAGCGTGTCGTCGAACACGCTGTGCGGTGCGCGGGCCGAGCCGAGCGTCTGCTCGTTGCCGGGCGCCGGGGTGAGGGTGGACGCATAGGAGCGCCAGGCCTCGCCGAGCACGGGATCCTGGGCTATCGCCTCGAACACCGAGGGAAAGCGTTGTCTGAACGCGACCGTCCCCTCGCCGCGATCGAGCAGCTCGCTCGCCCGAGCGAGCGCCCGACGCAGGGGAGCCAGGCGCAGCACGAAACCCTGCCAAAGCACGAAGGCCAGGAGCACGATCAGGGTAGCAAGCAGCCAGGGCAACCAGGGCAGCGCCAGAACCGCGAATAGGCTGTCGACGACCCTCATGCCGGCCCCCTCGTACCGCTTGCAAGACCGGGAACGCGGAGCCGGTTGTGGTCGGCTCGACTAGACTGCATGCTCGTCGCCCGACCGATGACGGCGGTGATCGAACAGGAAACCCGCAGAAGTTGATTGATCTTGATGTGTGTTCACCTAAAACTTGCTGCGCTAACCGACCTTGCCTAGTCTGGCCGTGGCAAGGATTGGTCTTCGGATCGGGCGGATCCGGCATGGTCCCCGGCGACCTATGATAAGCGACAAGTGACAGTCCATGGCAAAAGTTGTGGTCATCGACGACCGGGTTACCAACCGCAATATTCTCACGCGGCTCGCCCTCTCGGTCGAGGAAGGTCTGCAGGTGCAGTCGTTCGCCAGCCCGATCGAGGCGCTGACGAGGCTGCAGGCCACCAATCCGCCGGACCTGATCATCACCGACTACAACATGCCGGAGATGGACGGCGCCACATTCATCGAGACGCTCCGCGAGCAACGTGCCTTCGCGGATGTACCGATCGTGGTCGTCACCGTCTACGAGGATCGCGACTTCTGCTACCGGGCGCTCGATGCCGGCGCCACTGATTTCCTGCTGAGCCCCGTCGATCATCTCGAGTTTCGGGCCCGCGCCCGCAATCTTCTGACCATGCGCCGTCAACAAAAAATGCTGGCAAGGCGCGCGGCCGATCTCGAGCAGGCGCTGCACGAGCAGCAGGGTCCGGCCTTCGACAATCCGGCCGCCCGCCTGCAGGCCTTCCTCGATCGGGTCCCACTGGCGATCTCCGCGATCGACCGGTTCGGCCGCCTCGCCATGGTCAATACCACGCACGAGGAGCTGTTTGCGGCCCGGCGTGATGATCTGATCGGCAAGACCCTGATCGAGGCTTTCGGCGAAGCCTACGCCACCCGTCATACCGTGCTCGACGAGAAGGTCCTCGAGAGCGGCCAGCCGCTCGGCTCGCCGCGCCAGGAGGTGCTGGTCACCGGCGGTCGCGAGCGCGATCTGGTCAGCGTCAAGGCGCCCGTGCTCGACGAGGCCGGCGAGGTGGACGGCGTGATCACCTTCGCCCTCGACGTCAGCGAGCTGCGGCTCGATCGGAACACCACAGATCTCGCTGTCCGCACGGACCAGCTCACCGGGCTGATCTCGGCCTCGGCCTTCGAGGAACGTGCCGAGCAGGAGCTGGCCCGGGCGCGGCGCCAGAACGAGATGCTGGCCATCCTCGTCCTCGACATCGATCGCTTCAAGACCATCAACGAGGCCTTCGGCAACAGCTTCGGCGACCGCCTGATGCGCGCCGTCGCGGGCCGGCTCGCAGGCCGCCTGCGCGAGACCGATTGCATTGCCCGGCTCCGCTCCGACGAGTTCGCGATCCTGCAGCCGGCCCTCAAGCGCCCGGACGACTCGGCGGAGCTCGCCCGCCGCCTGGGGGATGCCTTCGCCGAACCCTTCGTCATCGAGAAAGAGGAGGTGCATGTCAGCGCCAGCGTCGGCATCACGCTCTTTCCGGCCGACGGCAAATCGGTCAGCGCGTTGCTCAAGAACGCCGATCTCGCGATGTACCGGGCAAAGGCCTCGGGCCGCGATGCCTACCGGTTCTTCGCGGCCGAGATGAACCTCGCGGCGCGCCGCGCGGTCACGCTGGAGCGCGAGCTCCGCCAGGCGCTCGCCGGCGAGCAGTTCCTCGTCTACTACCAGCCGCAGATCGAGCTCGCCAGCGGTCGAATCGTCGGCATGGAAGCGCTGGTCCGCTGGAATCACCCGCATCGCGGCATCGTCCGGCCGGGCGAGTTCATCGGTCTCGCCGAGGATATCGGGCTGATTGCGCCGCTGACCGCCTGGGTGCTGAGGACCGCCTGCCTGCAGCATCGCACCTGGTGCGACAAGGGCCTGCTCGGCATGCAGCTCTCCGTCAATCTGTCCCCGGTTCAGTTCCGCGAGCGCGGGGTCGAGCTGATGATCGAGCGGATCCTCAAGGAGACCGGGGTGACGCCATCGATGCTCGATATCGAGCTCACCGAGAACGCCGTGATCGAGAACAGCCAGACCGCCACTGCCTCGCTCAAGTATCTCAACGAGCTCGGGGTGACGCTCTCGATCGATGATTTCGGCACGGGCTACTCGTCGCTCTCCTACGTCAAGCGGCTGCCGGTGCAGCGCCTGAAGATCGATCAGAGCTTCGTCCAGAACCTCGAGAAGGGCTCATCGGACGAGGTCATCGTCCGAGCCATTGTCAATCTCGGCCACAGCCTGGGCCTCAGGGTCATCGGCGAGGGCGTGGAGACGGAAGGTCAGCACCGCCGGTTGCGGCGCCTCGGCTGCGACGAGGTGCAGGGCGACTTCATCTGCCCGGCGTTGAGCGTCGCCGAGTTCGAGCGCCGTTTGGCGCTGCGCCAGCTCAATGCCGCGATCGACGGCGAGGCCGCCGATTCGCTGGCCGGCATCGATTGACGAGGTGCGGCGTCGAGGTGATCGTGGCGGTGGACAGCGCGATCCGGATCGAGTGTTCCTCGACGCCACGCGATCGACCGTAGTCGCGGCGACGGTCGCGCCGGAGTGACCGTGGATCTGCTGCGAATGAGCGAGGCATGACTCTGGCCGACGAGTTGCTCAAAGCCTGGAGCCGGCTGCATCGCCGGCTCGCTGGCCGAGCCGACAGCGAGCACGAGCAGATCGTGATCCGCATCGTCATCACCACGGCCATGTTCCTCTATATCATTTCCGTCGATCACGGGGCCGAGGACGCCGCCCGCATCGTTCGCGACAGTGCCTTGATCTACGCCTTCGCGGCGACGGCCTCCGTGGGCCTGCTCGTCCACCTGCTGGCCCGCCCGCGCCGCAGCCCGGCACGACGCTTCTGCGGCATCGTCACCGATGCCATCGGCGTCAACGGTGCCATGTTCGCCGGTGGTGAGGCGGCCATGCTGTTCTTCCCGCTGCTGCTCTGGTCGATTCTCGGGCACGGCTTCCGCTACGGCCGGCTCTATCTAGCTGTCTCCGCGGTGCTGAGCACGGTGCTGTTCATCGGCGTGGTCGTTCTGTCGCCTGCCTGGCGCGGCCTCGGCGTGCTCGATATCGGCCTTGTCATGTCGCTCGTCATGCTCCCGGGCTATTTCGCGGTCCTGCTCGGCAAGCTCGAGGGAGCGGTGCACAAGGCCGAGGATGCGAGCCGGGCGAAGAGCCGATTTCTCGCCACGATGAGCCACGAGTTCCGCACGCCGCTGAACGCGGTCATCGGCATGACGGACCTCCTGCGAACGACACCGCTCGACGCCGAGCAGCGCGACATGGTGGCAACAACGCGAAGCGCCGCCCACAGCCTCCTGGCGCTGGTCAACGATGTGCTCGACATCGCCAAGATCGAGGCGGGGCGCTTCGTCATCGACGAGGAGCCGTTCGACTTGCATCGGCAGCTCGCGACATTGCGTCGGATGCTTTATCATGAGGCACAGGCCAAGGGGCTCTATCTCCGACTTCGGCTCGATCCGCGAATTCCGCCGGCGCTGATCGGTGGCCGCGGCCCGCTGCACCAGATTCTCGTCAATCTCACCGCCAATGCGATCAAGTTCACGAACGAGGGCGGCGTGCTGCTCGATGTCCGCTCGCTCGGCAGCGAGCCGGATCGCCCGCGCCTGCGCTTCGAGGTTCACGACACCGGCATCGGGATCGCCGTGGAGGCGCAGCAGAGGATCTTCGAGAGCTTCGGTCAGGCCGAGGGAGACACGCCCCGGCGCTTCGGCGGAACCGGGCTCGGCCTTGCCATTGCCAAGGAGCTGACGGAGCTCATGCAGGGCACGATCGGCGTCGTCAGCGCGCCCGGCCAGGGATCGAGCTTTTGGGTCGAGCTGGCGCTGCGTCGCGACCCGGCGAATAGTGAGGCAGAGGACTTCGGATCGAGCGGTGGCCTCAGCCGCCGGGCGGAGGTCGTGGTCCTGGGCGGCCGAGCGGCAACCGAGCGGGCCATGGCAAGGCTGCAGCGACTGGCCATCACGGCCATCGCCGAGCCGGACATTGCAGCCGCGGTCGATCAGGCCGCGTCGAGCAGCAATCCGACCGCCATCCTCGTGGTCGACGCCGATCCGGCCGTCGACGTCGAGACGCTGGTCGAAGCGCTCGACCAGCGTCGCCCGAACGAGCCGGTCGATATCGTGACGCTGCTCGAGCGGCGGCGCGAGCATCTCGCTGCCAGCCTCGCCGATCTCGCCGAGGCGGACGACGACAGCGGGCTCGAACGGGCGCTGCGCGCCGCCCTTGTCGGTGACGGGCAACTCCATGGTGCAATCGGCAGCGAAAGTCTTCGGGCGAATACCGTCTCGAACGTGCTGCTGGTCGAGGACAATCGGACCAACCAGCATGTGATCGGCAAGATCCTCGAGCATGCCGGCCATGCGGTCACCTTGGCCGACAGCGGCGAGGAATGCATCGAGCTCATGGAGGCGAACGCCTTCGACGTCGTTCTGCTCGACCTTAACATGCCCGGCATGAGCGGCTTCAACACGCTGAAGATGCTGCGCTTCATGCTGCCGATCCCGGACCTGCCACCGGTCGTGGCGCTAACGGCAGATGCCACGGCCGAGACGCGCGATGCGGCGATGGCGCTCGGCTTTGCGGCCTACCTTACCAAGCCGATCGACACGCTGCAGATGCTCGCGACCATCGACCGGCTGGCCGGTCAACAAGTGCGGCACAGGGCTCGTGCCCTGCCGCCCTCGGCTGCAACGGTCCTGCTGCTGCCCGAGGCGGCCGAGCGGGCAACCCTGGCGCGGGCTGCCGGACGATCGCCCATCGAGGTGGCGCCGGAGCTGTCACCACCGGCTGCGACGACGGCAAGGTCGGGCGGGCTCGACACGCGCAAGATCGATACGCTGCTGGAGCTCGATGCCGGCGATGGCTTCTTTGCGCAGGTGGTCGATGACTACCTGCTCGATGTGACGCAGCTGGAGAAGGAGCTGCACGAGGCCGTGGCTCAGGGCAATGCACGGGCGTTCCGGGATGCTGCGCATGCCCTGAAGAGCAGCTCGGCGCATATCGGCGCGCAGGCGGTGTTCGAGTTCTGTGTCGGTCTGCGGCACCTCGACGACCATGCGCTCCTGATGCGTGCAAGCGGCGACCTCGAGCTGCTGCGCCAAGAAATCGAGCGGGCCCGAGCAGGGCTGCTGCAATGTAAAGAGCGAGCCCTGCGAGCGCCGTCGCGTCGAGAAATCGGCTAGCGCCCGGCAGCACGGTGTTCACCAGATGCCCGACGGCGAGCTCGAGCCCCAGGCAGAGCAGGCGTTCCGGGGCGATGGTGAAACCCTGAGCCGACATGACCGAGCTCCGTGGTTGGTGAGGCGAGGGGCGCTTGCCCCGGCCCGGGAAGCGGGTGGCGCTAGACCTTGGAAGGGATGCCGCTCCTCAAGTCCTGACCCGCTTCTTCTCCTGCACGCGCGCCAGGCAATCCATGCGCCGGAGGTCGTCGGCGCCGAGCTGCATGGCCAGGTCGACCCAGATGTTGACGATGTCGAGGAGCTCCGTCTTCTGCACGGGGTCGACCCGCTTGCAGGCGCGCCGAATGGTGCGCAGCATGTTGAAGCGGCTGCCGTGGCTGCCGAGATGCTCGCGCAGCGCGGCTTCGCCCTGACCCGGCTCGGCCAGCACATCGACGAGGCCGAGCTCGAGCATCTCCTCGGCACTCCTGGACTTGCCGTCCTCGATGAACGCGCGTGCCGCCCTCTCGCCGACCTTGCGCACGAGGTAGGAGTACCCGCCCATGCCCGGGAACAGGTTGAAGAGGATCTCCGGCAGGCCGAACTTCGCGCCGCGCTCGGCCACCACGATATCGTTGGTGATCATCGACTCGAGGCCGCCGCCGATCGCGTCGCCCGTGACCAGCGCCACGGTGAGGACCGGCAGGCCCAGCGCGTTGTAATTGTCGTGCAGCACGTCGATGCAGCGCTGCGCATAGTCGCGCAGCGCCCGCTCGTTGCCGCTGCGCACGCACTCGGTGAAGAAGGCGAGATCGCCACCGAGGCTGAAGGCACCCTTGGCCTCAGAGGTCCAGACGAGATAACGGAACGGCATCTCGTCGGCGCTCAGATGCCCGCACTGCTCCTGCAGATAGATCTGGTAGCTGCGCGAATCGCCGACCAGCGACGGCGTGTAGCAGGCCCGGTCCTGATGCTTCATGCGCGCCCAGAGAATGCCGGTCTCGGGCTCCAGCTTCGTCGCCAGCGTCGGCAGGTCGACCTCGAGCGACGGACGGCGCAGCGGCACCACGGGTGCTGCCATGCGGCGCAACTCGGAGGGCAGGAGGTCGAAATTGTCGTTGACCGCGTCCTGCAGGCCACGAACGAACTGATGCGACAAAGCCATTCTCTCACCCTCCTGGAGCCGATACTTCGCGCTGTACCCGCGAAAGCCCCGGCATTTGCTGTTTTGCAACTGCGGATCTTGCGTGCGGTCAGAAATATTAACCTTAACGATCCGATGCAAGAAGTATCGTTTCGGATTTCTTGAAGTTATTGGAAAAACAATTTTATTCTTTTCTGTGATTTTTGTTTTTATTAGAACTACTTTTTATCAAAAAATTGGGCAAGATTTTAGACGATACTGCGTGGCTCGCTGGCGCTCATCCCCAAGGGCCACGTCGCCGCAGCAGCCGGCGATGGCTGAGCGGCATGACGAGCACAGCCCCGGCGACGAAGCCGCCGACATGCGCCCACCAGGCGACACCAGCGCCGGCTGGTGCCGTGAACGCGCTCAGGAGCTGAAAGCCGAACCAGATCGCCAAAAGCCAGGCGGCCCGCATCTCGTGCAGCAGCATGAAGCTGAAGGGGAAGAAGACGACGACACGCGCCCGCGGGAACAGCATGAAATAGGCGCCGAGCACGCCCGACAGGGCACCCGAGGCGCCGATCATCGGCACGGTCGAGGCGGGGTCCGGCAGAATCTGCAGCCCTGCTGCGGCGAGCCCCGCGGCCAGATAGAGAAAGGCGAAGCGAAAATGCCCGAGCCGGTCCTCGACATTGTTCGCGAAGACCCAGAGAAAGAGCAGGTTGGAGGCGAGATGCACGAGGCCGCCATGCAGGAACATGGAGGTGACGAAGGTCGCCCAGGCGGGCACGAGCTGGAGCTCAGGCGCCAGCACGGCTTGGCCGGTGACCACGGCCGGGATCAGCCCGAGGCTGTAGACGGAGCGGTCCAGACCACCATCCCTGCTGATTTGCCAGAAATAGGTTGCGACGCACGCGACGATGAGCAGACAGGCGACAACGGGCAGCCGCGTCGCTCGGTTCAGGTCCCTGATCGGAAACAGCGCCGCCTGCCTCTTCAGCTGCGGCTTTCGAGCTTCGGTCGAATAGCCGTGAGGCTGGGACAGCGGGGCCGGTCGGGCTCGACCGCGCGCCGTGGCTCGCAGGGCCTGAGCGTGTCCGCGGACATGCGCGCGAGCTCCTGGTATTCCCTGGTGCCCTTACCCTTCCAGGCGATCTCGGATGGCTCGAGCGGGCGCACGACGCGCGCCGGAACGCCGGCCACCAGATGCCCCTCCGGCACCTCGAACCCGGCCTTGACGAAGGCCATGGCGGCGACGAAGGCATTGGCGCCGACCACCGCGCCGTCCATGACGGTCGCGTTCATGCCGACGAGCGCGTTCCGGCCGATCCGGCAACCATGTAAGATCGCTCCGTGGCCGACATGCCCGTCCTCCTCGATGACGCAGTCCTTGCCGGGGAAGCCGTGCATGACGCAGCAGTCCTGCACGTTGGCGCCGGCTTCGATGATCAGCCGGCCGAGGTCGCCGCGCAATGAGGCCAGCGGCGCCACGTAGACCCCGGCACCGATGATCACGTCGCCGATGACGACGGCCTCGGGATGCACGAAGGCGCTCGCGTCGATGACCGGACGGATGCCGGCATATTCATAGATGCGGCCCACGCCTCGTTCTCCCTTGCCGATGGCCGGGCCGCATCAGGCGGCCCGCTCGGTGCGAGCGCAAAGCACGGCGTGACGCGCGCGGCAACCCGGATGGCCGCCGCGTCAGCTGCTCGGCGGCACCCGGTGCTTGGTCGGTGCCGGGCGATCATCGCCGACCGGATCGAGCTCCATCAGGGTTTCGGCGATGCGCTGGAGCAGCGGTGCGCCATTGCCGGGCATGCCCTCCTCCTGGGCAACGGCCAGCTCGCTCTGGTCGTATTCCCATTGCCGGAGAATCGCGACCTTCTGCTCAGTCGTGAGCCCCGGCGCCGACCTGACTGCCTCGGGATCGCTGAAATGCGCCGCCGGATCGTCCAGCGCCTTCTGGTAGTCGATCGTCGCGCCCATTGCTCGCTCCTCATCGATACGCTCGCCGCACGAGCTCGCTGGAGATGAAGTGCCAGATCTGCAGATGGTTCCCCGGGCGGTCGCTTCAATGCGCGCCCGGCCGGCTCAGGCCGGGCGCTTGATCAGCGTCAGACGGAAGAGGCCGTCCTGCTCGACCACGTCGGCCAGCTCGTGCCCGGTCGCCTCGGTGAACTCGATGAAATCGTCGGGAGCCGCCGGATCGGTGGCGAGCACCACGATGGTGGCACCGCCCGGCAACAGGGCGAGCGCTCGCCGTGCCTCGAGCAGCGGCAGGGGACAGTTGAGCCCGCGCGCATCGACAAGGACAGCGGTGGCTCGGGGCGGGACATCGTTCATGCCCGAATGAAACCGACAATCGGGCGATGGGGCAAGCGTCCGCCGCTCAGCGCCGGCTCAGCACCTGGTCCAGCGGCTTCCTGACCCGCGCCGCTGCCGGTGTACGGGCGTCGGCGGCGGGATAGCCCGTGACAATCAGGATGAACGGCTTCTCGCGCTCCGGGCGACCGCAGACACGGTTGAGGAAGCCCATGGGCGAGGGCGTGTGGGTGAGCGTGACGAGCCCGGCCCGATGCAGCGTGGCGAGCAGGAGGCCGGTCGCGATGCCCACCGATTCGCCGACATAGTAGTGCTTGCGGCGTGCGCCATCGGCGGCGATCCCGTGGCGCTCGGCGAAGACGGCGATCAGCCAGGGTGCCGTCTCGAGAAAGGGCTTGCGCCAGTCGGTGCCAAGCGGCGCGAGCGCCTCGAGCCATTCCGGGCCGGCGCGCTCGGCATAGAAGGCCCGCTCCTCCGCTTCGGCCGCGGCCCGCAGCTCGGCGCGCAGCTCGCCCTTGCCGATCAGGCAGAAATGCCAGGGCTGCTGGTTGGCACCGGAGGGTGCGGTGGTCGCCGCCCGGATCGCGGCCAGGACCACGGCTTCCGGGACGGGGTCGTCGGCGAAGTCGCGCACCGTGCGCCGGCGACCGAGCTGGGCCGCGAAGCCCTCGGCGCGCGCCACCATCTCCGCTTCGGGGAGACGTCGGTAGTCGTCGAGGGGAACGAGCTCCATCTTCCCGCCTTCCTGCCCGACAAGCCGGAGATCACGCCAGCCGCTCTACGGTCGGCCGGCCGGCAGATGACCTTCCTTGATGTAGATGAGGCTCGCGTCGAGCGCACGCAGCGAGAATTGCGAGCCGGCCGGCTGGCGAAACCAGGCCCAGGCCCGATGCAGCCGGCCCACCTTCTCGATGCGGCCGTCGACGAGGAAGGCTTCGATGCCGCCGGGCCCGACCTCCCGATCGACCACCGTGCCCGGGGCCAGACGCTCGAGCCGGACGACCTCGTCCCGGTGCCGGTGCAACGGGAGAACCTCCGCCCCCGGCGTCGGAGCGTGCCATGCGTCCGGGTGCGTGGTGTCGAGACGCACCGGTGTTAGGTCGTCGGCGGCGAATTGCCGGAGCTTGACCAGGATGACGCATCCCTCGTCGAGGATCGGGCTGTGGCTGGTGCCGGGCGGATTGCGCACATAGGTCAACCGGGGATAACTGCCGTGCTCGTCGCCGAACGTGCCTTCCAGCACCAGGAACTCCTCGCCGCCCTCATGGGTGTGGGCGCTGAAGCGGCTCTTCGGCGCGTAGCGCACGACGCTCGTGGCCCTTGCCACCTCGCCGCCGATACGGTCGAGCATCTTGCGCTCGACGCCTGGCATCGGCGAGGCGACCCAGTCCACGGCTGCAAGGTCGACAGCCTCGGTGGCCGCGAAATCCGCTCTCAGCTGCATGGCCCGGCCTTTCCCTCCACTCCAGGATGACCGGGATATGGGGTCGACCCACACAGGGAACCAAGGGTGCCGGTGGCAGCCTGCGCTGCTCAGCCCGAAACAGCGACCCTGTCGCGCTCGATGTGCCGGACGCTGAACTCGCTGCCGAGCAGGCGGCGCAGTGGCTGCGAGCGCTCGATGGCGGGACGTGCTTCGGCTGTCTCGAACGGCTCACCCGCGGCGGAGGTGGCTTCGGTGACGGTGACAGCGGGGACCTGCGGCACGATCTGCACGCCGATCCAGAGGCTGGCTTCTGCGTCGATCTCGGGCCGGAGCCAGGGCCGCAGGTCGCGATGCAGGGGCAGGGAGCCCCAGGCGTAGAGATCGCCCTCGACATGGTAGGCCCTGACACCGTCGATCGGATCGGCGATGCGCAGGAGATCGCGCCATTCGCGCGACGAGGGATTGCGAAAGACCTCGACAAGGCCGACACCGCGGGCCTTGATCGTCGTGAAGTGGGGCATCGGGCTTCTGCCTTTGCGGCCGGTTGCCGGAAGGTGCCCGCGCCTCGGGCACCACATCGCCCGAGGCTAGCGCATCAAGGTTAACGGCCGCTTAAGGACAAGCGGGCAGTCGGTGGAGAGGACATGGAGTTCGCAGAGTATCGCCGCCACGACGCCACGGCGCTCGCGGCCCTCGTCAGGGAGCGGGAGGTTTCTGCTCTCGAGCTCCTCGAGATCGCCCTAGCCCGGGCCATGGCCGTGCAGCCTGCCTTGCAACCGCTGAGCCTCCTGGAAGAGGGCTTCGGTCGGGCCGAGATCGCGCGTGGCCTGCCGACCGGACCCTTCACCGGCGTACCCTTTCTCCTCAAGGATCTCTTCGCTTTCCTGCCGGGTACGCAGCTGACCAATGGCAGCCGGCTCTTCGGCCGGTTCGACTGCACCTTCGAATCCACCCTCGTGGCCCGGCTGCGCGCCGCCGGGCTCGTCGTCTTCGGCAAGACCGCCGCACCCGAGCTCGGCGTCAACGTGACCACCGAGCCCGTGCTGCACGGGCCGACCCGCAACCCCTGGGACCCGACGCGAAGCGCCGGCGGCAGCTCGGGTGGGGCAGCGGTGGCGGTGGCCGCGGGAATCCTGCCGATGGCCCATGGCGGTGACGGCGGCGGCTCCATCCGCATCCCGGCGTCCGCCTGCGGTCTCGTCGGCCTGAAGCCCAGCCGCGCCCGCAACCCGATCGGGCCCGTGGTCGGCGAAGCCTGGAACGGGCTGGTGGCGGGCCATGTCCTGAGCCGCAGCGTGCGCGATACGGCCCTGGCCCTGGATGCGACGGCCGGGCCGGAACCGGGCGATCCCTATGCCTGCCCGCCGATTGCCGGCAGCTTCGCTGCCGCCGCCGGGCGGGACCCGCAGCCGCTGCGCATCGGCTTCGTGACCTCGCTGCCGGGCGGTTCACCAGTTGAAGGAGCGTGCATCGCGGCGACCGAGGCCGCGGCCAGGAAGCTCCAAGATCTCGGCCATCATCTCGAAGAGCTGATGCTGCCGCTCGACGCGCAGCGCCTGCGGCGGACGATGGAGACGATCGTCGCCGTCAACCTCGCTCGCGACCTCGACTTCTGGGCGGAGACGCTCGGCAGGCCGGCGGACCGCACGGCGGTCGAGAGCTGCACCTGGCTCCTCGCCGGGCGTGGTCGCCGGGTCCGGGCAACGGAGTACGGTCGGGCGATCACCACGCTGCACCAGACGTCGCGCCAGCTCGGCCAGGTCTTCGGCCGCCACGACCTGATCCTCACGCCGACGCTCGGCACCCTGCCGCCGCCGCTCGGCCTGCTCGATCAGAACATGGACGATCTCGACCGGTTCCTGGAGCTGAACGCCACCTTCATTCCCTTCACGCCGCTCTACAACATGACCGGTTGCCCGGCGATCAGCCTGCCGCTCGAGCAGTCACCGGACGGGATGCCGATCGGCGTCATGCTCGGCGCCGCCCTCGGTCGCGAGGATCTGCTGCTCGCCGTAGCCGGCCAGCTCGAGCGTGCCCATCCATGGTTCGATCGCGTGCCGCCCGAGCGCGCTGCCTGAGCGCGGCGGCGATCGCCGGCATGCCCGCCTCTGGCTTTGCCCCCGTCTTGCCTTGAAAGCGTCATGCGGCTGGTTTAGCACTATCGCAGCTAAGTCGATCTGGTGGTCTCGCGACCGCGGAGCGTCGAGATGTGGCTCGGAGAACATCGACAACCCAAGACTAGGCAGGCCTGATGCGCGGGCCGGGCACGTCATCGTTGTCGCTGTCCGCCTGCCCGGCCCTGGTGTTGAATGCCGACTACCAGCCCCTCAGCTATTTCCCGCTTTCGCTCTGGAACTGGCAGGAAACGGTCAAGGCGATCTTCCTCGATCGTGTCGCCGTGGTGCAGCACTACGACCGGTCGGTGCGCTCGCCCGCCTTCGAGATGCGGCTGCCCAGCGTGGTGGCGCTCAAGGAATACATCCCCCAGAGCCGGCGCCCGCCATTCACCCGCTTCAACGTCTTCCTCCGTGACCGCTTCACCTGCCAGTACTGCCAGACGGGGCTGCCGGCGCCGGAGCTGACCTTCGACCACGTGATCCCGCGCTCGCGTGGCGGCGTGACGACCTGGAGCAACATCGTCACCGCCTGCAATCGCTGCAATCTGCGCAAGGGCAGCCGGCTGCCGAAGGAATGCAGCATGCATCCCATGCAGAAGCCGCTGATCCCGTCGACCCACCAGCTACAGCGCAACGGCCGGGCCTTCCCGCCCAACTACCTGCACGAGAGCTGGCGCGACTATCTCTATTGGGACACCGAGCTCGAGCCCTGAGCCACGGCAGTTCGGGCTAGCGCCCGAAGCGAATTTTTCCTAGCCTCACTCAATGGATACGCGATCCGACAGTGCCGAGATCGAGCGGCTGCGCGCGGAGCTGGACGTGCTCCTCTACGCCACGAGCCACGATCTGGCGGAGCCCGCGCGCACCGTCCGGGGCTTTCTCGACCTGCTGCAGCGGCGCTACGGGTCGGCTCTCGACGACGATGCCAGGGAGTTCATCGGCTTCGCCGTCGACGCGGCGGGCCGGCTCGAGGTGATGCTCGCTGGCCTGCTCGAGCTCGGTCGCATCGGCCGGCAGGAGCCGGCGCACGTCGCCCTCGATCTGGCGGCGATCGCCGAGGCTGCCGCAGCGGGTTTTCGGCCGAATGTGACAGCCGCGGGCGGCAAGCTGGAGATCGGAGAGCTGCCGGCCTGCGAGGGCGACCCCGACCTCTGGCGACGCCTCATCGCCATTCTCATCGACAATGCGCTGACCTATCGGAGTGCGGCACCGCCAGTCATCCGCATCGATGGCGAAGCCGGCCGCATCACCATCGCCGACAACGGCATCGGCATCGCCGCCGAGTTCCACGAGCGGATCTTCGAGCCCTTCCAGCGGCTGCACACGCGAGACGCCATTCCCGGTGTCGGCATGGGGCTGGCGATCGCGCGCAAGATCGCCGAGCGTCAGGGCCGGCGGATCGAGCTGAGCTCCAGCCCCGGCACCGGCAGCCGCTTCGCGATCGTCGGCTGACCGCGGGGGATTGGTTTCGATCCGGCATGGGCCGCGCGCATCATCCTGATTGAACGTCGTGGAAAATGCGCTAACACTTGCGCTGCGGCTTAGCGATTGTAACGAAACCTGCCGCACGGGCAATTGGGAGGCTCGATTCATGAACAGGCTCAACGCGCTGCTCGCCGGCGCATCCGCACTCGCGCTGCTGGCCGGACCGGCCTCGGCCGGCGAGTATGTCGAATGGCAGGACGACGGCAGCGTGCTGCTGAAGCTGTCACCAGAGTACGATTCGGCGGTGATCGAGGTTCCGGCTGGTGAGCTCGGCAGCCTGTTCGGGCCGGACGAGCAGCCCTTCGCCGGCGACGAGATCACCGTCCTCACCCTCGATTCCGGCCCCAAGGGCGGGATCTCCGGCCCGATCTACGCCTTTCGCCCGGTCTTCGAGGAGCTGACCGGGGCGAAGGTCAACATCGCCCTCGTGCCGATCAGCGAGCTCTACACCAAGATCTTCCTCGATCTCAGGAATGGCACCGGCGAATATGACGGCATGATCGTCGGCGCCTTCATGTATGGCGACCTGATCGACGGCAACTACATCCTGCCGGTCGACGACTGGCAGCAGAGCGGTGATTTCCCGGCCTGGTCCTACGACGTGATGCCGGATGCCCTGCGGACGATCTACACCTGGGACGGCGTCGGCTACGGCGTCCTCAGCGATGCCGACGGCCAGGTCCTCTACTACCGCCGCGACCTGCTCAACGACCCGGAGCACCAGGCGGCCTTCAAGGCCGAGCACGGCTACGACATGCCGGTGCCGCCCGCGACCCTGCAGCAGCTTCGGGACATCGCTGCCTATTTCGACGGCAAGAACTTCGATGCCAACGACCCCGAGCCCGATTCCGGTGTCGTGCTGCACCTCAAGGTGCGCGAGCAGGGTCTCTACCACTTCATGACGCTGGCTACGTCCTTCGCCGTCACGCCGGGCGAGCTCAGCGAGACCCAGGGTGTCTACTGGTTCAACCCGACCGACATGACCCCGCTGATCAACAGCCCCGGCCACGTCAAGGCGCTCGAGTACCTGAAGGATCTGGCCCAGTTCGGCCCGGATGCGCAGGTCAGCTGGAGCCTCGGCGAGGCCTGGGACTATTTCCTGCGCGGCAAGGCGGTCTTCAACTTCTCCTATGGCGACGTGGCGCCGCTCGCCCAGGACGAATCGCGCTCGAACATCCGCGGCAAGATCGGCTCGACCATCCTGCCGGCCTCGGACACCTACTGGGACATGAACAAGCAGGAGTTCGTCACCACCGACACGCCGCGCAAGGTCGGCAACGTCACCGGTGGCTCGTGGCACGGCGTGGTGTCCTCGCTGTCGGATTCGCCGGAGACGACCTATGCCTTCTGGTCGCTGATGGCGACCAAGCCGATCTCGAAGTGGCTCGCGACCTATGGCTGGGACGGCGTCGACCCGGGCTACAGCTACCAGTTCCTGGAGCCGGTCGGCGAGGCCAAGCTCGAGGACTACCTGGCCGCCGGCTGGGACGCGACCGACGTGCAGGAATACCTCCAAGCGTACTATGATAACTTCAACGCCGAGGTGATGCTGCCCTACCTGCGCATCACCGGGACCCAGGAATACTACGACATCCTGGACTCGAACCTGTCGGCGGCGATGAGCGGCGCCAAGACGCCGCAGCAGGCGTTGGATGACACGGCCGCCGGCTGGGAGCAGGTCACCGACCGGCTCGGCCGCGAGAAGCAGCTCGAGGCCTATCAGGCAGCCATCGGCTGGCAGGGCTGAACCACCCGTCGACCTGAGGACCGCCCGGCTTCGGCCGGGCGGCGCCTCCTTTCCACCATGCTCGAGCCCGATCCGGAGTGGTGACCGCCGATGCGCTGGACAAGCTCCGTCCGCAATTTCTTCCTGATGCCGGCCGTCATCTGGGTGCTGGTGTTCACCATCTTCCCGCTCGGCTACTCGCTCTACGCGGCGTTCCATAACGTCACGAACGAGACCATCGTCAATCGCATGGAGGTGCCGCGCCTCGACAAGGCAGGCGAGCCCGTCCTCCGTCCGGACGGCACGCCGCGCATGAAGACCGAGGTCGTACGCGAGACGGTCACCAAGTGGGAGTTCGTCGGGCTCGACAATTTCAAGCGGCTGTTCACCGATACGGTGCTGCACGAGGCGATCAAGGTCACGGCGATTTTCGTCGGTGTCGGGCTGGCCATCCAGATGACGCTCGGCCTGGCGCTGGCCATGCTGTTCAATCGCGACATGCCCGGTCGATCTCTCTTGCGCACGATCATGATCCTGCCGATCTTCACGACACCGGTCGCCGCCGGCTATCTCTTCTTCACGATCTTCTACGAGGAAGGCGGCCCCTTGGGCTGGACCGGCATTCCCTGGCTCTCCAACCCGTCCTGGGCACTCTTCTCGGTCATCGTCGTCGACGTCTGGCAGTGGACGCCCTTCTGCTTCCTCGTCTTCCTGGCAGCCCTGCAGGGCATCCCGGACGAGCTTCTGGAGGCTGTGAAGCTCGACACGAACTCCAACTGGACGACCTTCAGGGAGGTCCTGCTGCCGCTCCTGATGCCGACCATCGTCATCGTGCTGCTGCTGCGCTTCGCCGAGGCCATGAAGGTCTTCGACATCGTGGCATCGCTGACCGTCGGCGGGCCGGGCAACGCCACGCAGTCGCTCTCCTATCTGGCCTTTCGAACGGGGCTGCGCTTCTTCGACGTCGGCTATGCCTCGGCCATCGCCTACACGCTGCTCGCCCTGGTCATGGTGGTCGTGACCATCCTCTTCAAACGCATCCGGACAATCTATGCCTGACGCCCACGCTGCCGAGCTGCCGGCGACCCGGCGGCGGATGTCCATGACGGACAGCCTCTGCTGGCTGCTCGCTATCGCGGTCACCCTGCTCTTCTTCTTTCCGCTCTATTGGGCGGTGTCGACGAGCCTGCGCAACCCGGCGGACACCTTCACGGTGACCGGCATCGGCATCCCCTTCATCAACTTCACGCCGACGCTCGACAACTTCCGCACCGAGCTCAGCACACCCGAGGGCTTTCGGGCGCTCCGGACCAGCCTCTTCGTCTCCATCACGGCGACGCTTTTGGCGCTGATGCTCGGCATGCCCGCGGCCTACGCGCTCGCCCGCTTCCGCTACTGGTCGAACGCCGACATCACCGTCTGGTTCCTGTCGCAGCGCGTCCTGCCGCCGGTGGCGACGCTGATCCCGTTCTACATCGTCTTTCGCAATATCGGGCTGCTCGACACGCCCTATGCGCTGATCCTCATCAACACGACCTTCGTCCTGCCCTTCGTCGTCGTCATCATGCGCCAGACCTTCCTCGACCTGCCGGTCGAGCTCGAGGAATCGGCGATGGTCGACGGGGCCAGCTATTTCGGCGCCTTCATGCGCATCGCCCTGCCGCTCGCCGCGCCGGCCGCCGCCGCCACGGCGATGATCATCTTCGCCTTCACCTGGAACGAGTTCCTCTTCTCGTCGTCGCTGGGCATCACCCAGACCAAGATGATGCCGGCCCACATGGCCGGCGCCGTCGACACCCGCGGCATCCAGTTCTGGTTCATGGCCACCCGCGCCCTCATCGCCATGATCCCGCCGGTGCTGCTGGCCCTCCTGGCGCAGCGCTACATCGTCCGCGGCCTGACGCTGGGTGCCGTCAAGGGCTAGCCGGCCGCGTTCGCGTCGGTGAAGCGAGGGGAAACCGGGAAAATGGCGGAGAGGCAATGCCTCCCCACCGGCCCCTCCGGTCCTTTTGCGTGGTGATGGCTGGAGCGGCGGCGCAAGGGTTGGGGTTGCCCTTGGAAACCGCGCTCCGGCGCACCGACTTCGACAGTGCCACGACATCGACCTGCTCGCCCGCCTCGGTGCGAACGCGGATGGCGCCCGCGATCGGTGTCAGGGCGCGCAGGATGCAGCACGAGGTGGTGGTCTTGCCGTAGCCGGATTCGTCAACCGCGGCGATCCCGCCTAGCGTATAGCGAGCAAAAAAAAGCGCGCAGGCCAAAGCGAACTACCTTGGCCCGCGCGGAGCCATGACTGCGTGCCGCTGCCCGATCCGGCGCGCCAGCCGGGTCACCAGGACTCGCCCGTGACGGCTTCGCCGCCGACCGCTGACCCGGTGCATTCATGTGCGAAGCGCAACATGTCGATGAAAGCTGATATCGACGTTGTTGCCAAGCTCGGCGAGGAAGGCCTCGACGGGTGATCTGAAGCCGAGGCACTTCCGGGGCGTGAGGTTGAGGGTCATGGCGATCTCCTGGATATCGGCTTCGGTCATGGCGTCGAGATCGGCTGTTCTCGGCAGCCATCGTCGGATGCGACCGTTGGCGTTCTCGATCCCACCCTTTTGCCAGGAGGCGTAGGCGTCGCAGAAATAGGTGGTGGCGCTGACCAGGCCGCGGAGTAGGCTGTGCCGGGCAAAGGTGGTGTCGTTGTCGAACGTCACCGAGCCGCGCATCGGCATGGTCAGCCGCTTGAGCACGGCCATCATGACGGCGATGGTCTCGGCTGCGGTCTTGCCCATAAGGCGGGCCATGAGGGTCAGCCGGGTCTTGCGCTCGTGCAGGACGAGGACGGGTCGGGCGTGCTTGCAGATGACGAGATCGGCCTCCCAGTGGCCGGGCTCGGCGCGGGCGGCGGCGCTCGCCGATCGCTCGGACACGTGGACCTTGTCCCTGATCCGATCCTTGCTGTCACGGGCACGCCGCCGGCCGCGTTTCGCCTTGCCGCGCGGCAGATAACGCCAGAGCTTGGCGGTCTTCTGAGCGGGCCGGAAGATCCAGGCGTAGATCGTCTCGGTCGAGACGTAGCGCAGGCCGCGCTCCACACCTCGCTTCAGGCGACCGGCGATCTGCTCCGGTGTCCAGCCCTCGGCCAGGCGGTCGGTAACGTAATCAGCGAGGGCCGGATCGCGCTCGAGCACTGCAGGCCGCTGCCGCCTGAGCAGATACGATCCTTCGGCGATCGTTGGTCGATAAGCACCGCTCGCCAGCGCGTTACGCCGCAGTTCCCGGCTGATCGTCGCCGGTGAGCGACCCAGGGCCTGAGCGATCGCCCTGACGCTCTGCCCTTCGGCTTGCAAAGCCGCGATCCGGTCCCGTTCCTCGGCGGTGAGATGGCGGTAGCTTCCCATGGCAACACCATTTGCTGTTCGGCATCAGATAGATGCCCGATTCATCACGGTGTTGCACCTCATCACGGAATCCACGCCCCCCACCCGAGAAAAGGCGCCAGGAATGCACGATTCGGCGAGCCATGACATGGCCAGCAAGGTGGCGAAGGTCACATTCGCGTTCTGGGTCATGAAGATCATCGCCACGACACTGGGCGAGACGACCGGCGACTTCATCGCGCAGACGCTCGCTCTCGGCTATGTCGCCGGGCTGGCCATCACCGCCACGGCGCTGATCGTGATCCTTGTGATGCAGATTCGCGCCGAGAGGTTTCATGCCGCCCTGTTCTGGGCCGCCATCGTCGCGACGACGACGGCCGGCACCGAGGTGTCCGATCTCATGGATCGCACGCTCGGCTTCGGCTACGTCATCGGCTCGCTGGTGCTGCTCGCCGGCCTGGCCGCGACTTTGCTCATCTGGCGCCTGCGGGAAAAGAGCCTGAGCGTCTACCCGATCGTCGATCGCCGTGTCGAGATCATGTTCTGGATCGCGGTGGTGTTCTCCAACAGTCTCGGCACAGCTTTCGGGGATGCCCTCGTCGACGTCGTCGGCCTCAGCTACATGCAGGGTGCAGTCGTGACCTCGGCCGTGATCGGCGTCGTGCTGCTTCTGCATTCTGCGACGAGCGTCGACAAGATCATGCTCTTCTGGATCGCCTTCGTCTTCACGCGTCCGTTCGGCGCGACCTTCGGCGATTTTCTCACCAAGCCCATGGCCAAGGGCGGCCTGGAGCTTGGCACCCTCCATGCGTCGGCCGTGGCGCTCGTCCTCCTGTCCGCCATCGTCCTCGTGACCATGTGGCGGCAACGCCCTCGAGCGATCGCGTGAAGCGGCGCAGTCGCGGCATGTCCGACACGCCGCGGCTCGACGCCGCCGACATCGGCAGGCCGTTCCCGCTCCTCCGCGTCTTCCTCCTGATCCTGCTGCCGCTGCTCCTCGTCAGCTCGGTCGGGCTCGTGATCATGTTGCAGGGCGCCATCTCCACGAGTGCCGAGAAGCTGTTCGCCGACCAGGAGATCAGGCTCGTCCGCTCCATGCTGGTCGCCGACGGCCAGTTCGATGGCAGGTCGCCAGCATCGGCGTCGATCGTCGCCGACCTGCGGACCGAGATGGCGGAAGCAGGAATAGCCTGCCTTTCCCTCGTCACGCCGGACGGCGAGCCCGTCGCCGAGATCGCTGGTGAGGCGTCCTGCGCGACCCCGGATGCCGCCGCCTTCCGTGAAGTGACCGAGGATGGCGGCGGCGCCGTGCTGGCGGAAAACATCGTCCTGCCCGATCATTGGACATCGCTGGGCACCGTGACGCTTCCCGAGTCGGATGAGGGCCGGGCCGGCAACGATCTCGTGGTGGCCGTGACCCGCCGCAGCGTCTCGCTGGAGGCGGCGATCGCCAGGCTGAGCGGCTTTTGGACGATCGTGTTCGGTGGGCTCTTCCTTCTCGCCGTACTGGCGACAGGGTTCGTCATCGCCCGGGCGCAGGGGACGATCGATCGCCAGGCGGCCTACGTGCTCGGTGTCCACCGGCGGCTCGGCCGTTTCCTTTCGGTCGCAGCCGTCCGCACGGCGATCGACGACGACGCGGCGCCAACACGTTTTTCCGCCTTGGTCATGTTCCTCGATCTTCGCGACTTCTCGAGCTTCGCCGAGGCGGCACCGCCGCGCGAGGTCGCTGCCCTCGTCGACGCCTTCGTCACGGCGGTCGCCGGTGCCGTCGCCGACCAGGGCGGCGAGATCGACAAGATCGTCGGCGACGGCATCCTCGCCTTCTTCCGCGGCGACGACGCGACCGGGCGCGCCCTCGTCGCCGCCATAGCCAGCATCGAGGCCTGCCAGTCGCTGGCCCGCCGTCCCGGGATCGGCCTCTACCGGGGCGAGGTCATCGCCACGGCGCTCGGCACCGGTCAGAGGGCCGATTTCACCATCCTCGGCCGAACCGTGAACCTGGCCTCGCGCCTCTGCTCGCTGGCGGCGGAAAACGAGATCACGATGCCCGAGGACCTCGCCGCCGAGGCAGGCCCGAAGCTCGTGGAAACTTCCAGAAGGCTGGTGCAGCCCCGACATCACAGCCAGGAACTCCTCGTCGTCTCGTTCAGGCTGGCATGATCCGCCGAAGGCGACCGTCGGCTACACCACGCCCGCGAACATGATCTCGCATGCCGCCTCTCCTTCACCGGTTGTTAACCCTAACGCGCGATAACCGAACCATGCTCCAGGTCCGCCCCGTCTTCGTGCGCGAAGCCGCCCTGCTGCTGGCCGAGCTCGCCGGCCAGGCGACGGCGGGTGACGGGTTCGCGCGGGCGCTGGAGGAGCGCCGGGGCGGGGCCGGGCGGGCGATGGAGCGGCGTCCGCAGCCGGAACGCGCCTCGGGGTTCGAGGTGCATGCCTTCCTGCCGGAGGGGCCGGAACGCGCAGGCCCGCCCTTCGCCTTCGCCGCCTATGCCGCGCGCCTCGCCCATCGCATGGTCTTCGAGGGGCCGGTGGCAGGGCTCCGGCTCAGCGCCTGAGCTCGCCCCAGGCATCGACGAAGGCGCTGGCGCGAGAGCCGATCTCGGCCGGTTCGAACTCCGGCTTGAAGAGCGCCGAGCCGAGGCCGAAGCCCGCAGCGCCGGCGGCGACATAGCCTGCCATGGTGGCGGGCTCGATGCCGCCGACCGGCAGCAGGCGGGTGCCCTTCGGCAGCACCGCCAGCATCGCCTTGACCGCCTTGGGTGGCAGGATCTCGGCCGGGAAGATCTTGAGCCCGTCGGCCCCGGCGGCGAGGGCCGCGAAGGCTTCGGTCGGGGTGGCGATGCCGGGCACGCAGACGAGGCCCTGCGCCTTGGCCTCGGCGATGACCTCGACGTCGGCATGCGGCATGACGACGAGCTCGCCGCCGGCATCCCGAAGGCGGCCGACGGCGGCGGTCTCGAGCACCGTGCCGGCGCCGATGACGGCGGTGTCGCCAAAGCGGCGGGCGAGCTTCTCGATGCTTTTGAAGGGGTCCGGCGAGTTGAGCGGCACCTCGATCAGCCGGAACCCGGCCTCGACCAGGGCGGCGCCGACCGCCTCGGCGTCGTCGGGCCGGAGCCCGCGCAGGATGGCCACGAGCGGCAATGTCGCCAGGGCGGTGTCGAGACGCTCGAGCGCGGTGTTGCTCATCGGACGAGCCCCGCGGCCCGGGCGATGCGCCACTGGCCGCGGGCCGCCGCCTGCGACCGGCCGGGACGATGGCGAAGACCGGCGATGTCGAGCGCCTTGCCATAGCGCCCGGTCAGGGTGTCGCTGCCGACCACGACGACGCCCGAGGGCCGCTCGGCGGCCACCGCCTCGGCGATCTCGGTGCCGATCAGCAGGCCGGAGAGATAGTCGGCCACGGCCGTTTCGGCGAGGCGGCCGGTGAGCGGCAGGGTGCGGGCGCTGAAGAGCCGGCCGAGCAGGCCCGGCCCCTCGAGCCCGGCAGCGACGCCGCGCGCGAAGCCGGCCGCATCTGCGGGCGCGTCGCGCATCAGCCGGCCGAGGATCGAGTGGCCCTTGAGCACGGCGAAGACCTCGCCGGTCATCCAGGTGCGAAAGCGCATGATGCGGCCCTCCTCGACGGCGACCCACTTGCTGTGCGTGCCGGGCAGGACGACGATCTCGCCCGGGGCGAGGTCGTCCTGGCCGATGATCTGGGTCTCCTCGCCGCGCATCACGTCGGGCAGGCCGTCGGGGCTCGCGTATTCGAGGCCGGTGACGAAATGGAGGGGGCCGAGCCCGGGCTCGGTGACGCGATGCAGGGCGTTGGCGAGGGCCTTGGCATCGGCCGGGCAGGCGAGATAGGGGCATTCGTGCCAGCCCTGGCGGCTGGTGATCATGCCTGAGAGGACGATGGGCAGGCCGGCAGGTGCCTCGAGCGCCGCGAGCTCGCGCCGGAGCACGGGTGCAAAGGCCCCGCCCTCGACCTTCAGGATGCCGTCCTCGGACTGCCGCTCGGCCAGCACGGCGCTATCCGGGCCGAGCAGGCAAGCGCGCAGGCTCGAGGTCCCCCAGTCCACCCCGACGATCGAAGGCTCCGCCACCGCTTTCCTCCCGGCTTCCGGCCCGACTTGTCGCAGGTCGAGGAGCCGGGATCAATCCGCCGTTGGCCGGCGGCCCGGTTCTGCCTAGATGTCGGCCATGCACAGGATGTTCCGAGCACCGCCGCCCCACCGCCTCGCCTTCGATGCCGCCGCCCGGCGCCGGCACAAGCGGCGCAACGTGCTGCATTCGGTGCTGCTGCTCGTCGGCATGGCGGCCATCCTCTGGGTCTCGGCCTGGAGCCTCTGGGGCACGGCCGTGGCCTTCTGGGCGATGGTGGGCGGGGTCCTCGGCTTTGTCCTCACCCCCGGCGTCGCCCCGGACTGGGTGATGCGGGCCTACCGGGCACGGCCGCTCGACCGGCGGAGCTTTCCGGAAGGCGTTGCCCTGCTCGAGGAGCTCGCGGCCCGTGCCGGCCTCGACCATGTGCCGAGGCTCCATCTCCTGCCCTCCGCCACGCTCAACGCGTTTGCCGTCGGCAGCAGCCGCGAGGCAGCGATCGGGATCACGGACGGTCTCCTGCGTGCCCTCGACGCCCGCGAGCTCGCCGCCGTCCTGGCTCACGAGCTCAGCCATGTCCGGAACAACGACCTCTGGCTCATGGCGCTCGCCGACACGATGAGCCGGCTGACCAGCCTCATGGCGACCATGGGCCTCTTTCTCGCCGTGCTCAGCCTGCCTTTGCTGCTGCTCGGCATGGCGCCGGTTCCGCTGCTGACGCTTGCCGTTCTCATCCTGGCGCCGACCATCGGCAGCCTCCTGCAGCTCGCCCTGTCGCGGGCGCGGGAATTCGACGCCGACCTCAAGGCCGCGACCCTCACCCGGGACCCCGCCGGGCTGGCCTCGGCGCTCAGGAAGCTCGACCGCTACCAGGGCGCCTTTTGGGAGGAGATCGTGCTGCCCGGCCGGCGCATGCCGGAGCCCTCGCTCCTGCGCACCCACCCGCCGACGGCGGAGCGCATCGAGCGCCTGCTCTCGCTCTATGGTGCTGCCACCCTGCCGGTGTCGGCGATCGGCCCGCTGCGGCACCACCTGCCCGCCGGACCCGCCTATGGTGGCCCGCCCCGCTATCGCTGGCCGGGCTTCTGGTACTGAGTATAGGAATAATATCAGAGATCGGCCCGACGGTCAAGTCGGCGTCGGTTCGTTCGGCATTTCCGGCGTCTGAAGGCCCGGCGACTGCGAAACAACCCTCTCGGGCGGAACTGATTTGTTACGATTCAATGAGTTATGGGCGATCGGGTTCGTTGGTCGCGGGTCGGGTTCGTTCGTCGATTCCCTGGGTTCGATCGTCGATTCCCCGGGTTTGCTCGTTGATTCCGCAGGTTCGTTCGTCGCCAATGTCGCAGAAGATGCGCCATAAGCGATCGTTATGTCGCATCTGGCGCTACATTTGCCGCTGTTCTGTGTCGTCCGGTGCGACAGGCCATGCCACTTTGTTGCAACAGACGCACCAACCCGAGGCCGATGTCGCAGTATACGGCACAAAGGCTCCGCGGAATGCCGTCAGGCCGAAAGAGGCCATAACGAATCGTTATGGCCGGTCGGCCAGGACAGCGGCGCGGCGCCGTGGCGTCTCGTGGCCATCTTTCGCTGAGCGGGTCACCTGATCCCGAGATAGTCGAAGATATAGGACATGGCGCCGAAGCGCTGGCGCAGCCTTGGCCAGTCGACAAGCTCGCGGCTGCGCACGAGCTCGGGCACCGGTCGCCGGTCCAGCCTCAGGTCGGCGGTCGCCTCGGCGAGGGTCAGGGCACCGTCGCCGTCCGTGTCGTAGAGGGCGATCCAGTTCTGCAGGCCGATGCTGTCGATGAGCACGAAGCCCAGATTGAGGGCCTCGAGGTCGGCCGGCGGCACGCTCTCGGCGTTGGCCCTGGTCCAGACGCGCAGGCGGTCGTTCAGGGTCGAAAGCTCGGCGAGATCGGCCCGGCCGTCGCCATTGGTGTCGGCGAGCTGGAAGGTGCTCGCGGCACAGGCCGTCGAGGCGGCGTTGACGCATTCCCGGCCGAGCCCGCGCACCGCCCGATCGAAGCCTTCGCCGGCGGCGAGCGCCGCGCCGCCGCTGGCGAGCAGGCAGAGTGCGAGGGCGGCGAGGGCTTCAGGAATCCCGGGTGAGGGCTTTGAGCTCATAGAGCAACTCCAGGGCGGCGCGCGGTGAGAGGTCGTCCGGCCGCGCGGCGGCGAGACGGTCGGCAAGGGCGAAGAGGTGGGGCGGAATGGCCGCCGGTGCCTGTGCGGCCGGCCGGTTCCTCAGGCTGGCGCGAAAGAGCGGCAAATCCTCGGCGATCTCGGCCGGTGCCGCCCGGGCCTCGCCGGCCTCGAGCTTTTCCAGCACCTCCTGTGCCCGGGCCAGCACGGCATGCGGCAGGCCGGCGAGGCGGGCGACGTGCAGACCATAGGAGCGGTCGGCGGTGCCGGCCATCACCTCGTGCAGGAAGACGACGTCGCCCTGCCACTCCTTCACCCGGACGGTGTAGGCGCCGAGTGCGGCGAGCCGGGCCGCCAGGGCGGTGAGCTCGTGATAGTGGGTGGCGAAGAGGCCGCGGCAGCGATTGGCTTCGTGCAGGTGCTCGACCACCGCCCAGGCGAGCGACAGGCCGTCATAGGTCGAGGTACCCCGGCCGATCTCGTCGAGGATGACGAAGCTGCGCTCGCCGGCCTGGTTCAGGATGGTCGCCGTCTCGACCATCTCGACCATGAAGGTCGACTGGCCGCGTGCCAGGTCGTCGGCGGCGCCGACCCGGCTGAACAGCTTGTCGACCACACCGAGCCTCGCGCTCCGGGCCGGCACGAAGCTGCCCATCTGGGCGAGCACGACGATGAGCGCGTTCTGGCGCAGGAAGGTGCTCTTGCCGGCCATGTTGGGGCCGGTGAGCAGCCACAACCGCTCCGCATCCTCCAGCCGACAATCATTGGCGACGAACCGTCCCCGGCCGGCTTCGAGCGCCGCCTCGACCACCGGGTGCCGGCCGCCCTCGATGCTGAAGTCGAGGCCGTCGGTGAGGACGGGTGCCGTCCAGTCGGCCTCGATGGCGAGGGCGGCGAGCGCTGCCGCGACGTCGATCGCCGCCAGCGCCCCGGCCGTCCGCGCGATGGGCTCGGCGGCTTCCAGCACCAGGCCGCGCAGCTCCTCGAAGAGCTCGAGCTCGAGCGCCAGCGCCCGGTCGGCGGCGCTGGCGATGCGCCGCTCGAGATCGGCCAGCTCGTCGGTGCCGAAGCGCTGGGCGTTGACCATGCCCTGCCGCCGGCGGAAATCGTCCGGCACCTTCGGCGCATGGGTCGCCGTGACCTCGATGAAGTAGCCCAGCATGTTGTTGTGGCGGATCTTCAGCGTGGCGATGCCGGTCGTCTCGCGGTAGCGCGCCTCGAGGGCGGCGATGTGGCGGCGGCCCTGATCCCGGAGTGTGCGCAGCTCGTCCAGCTCGGCCACCGCATCAGCGCGGATGAAGCCGCCGTCCCGGGCCTGCAGCGGCGGCGCCGGCTCGAGCAGCTGCTCGAGGCGGGCGACGAGGGCCTCTGTGTCGGCGATGCCATCGGCCAGGGCGGCGAGCGCCGGCTCCGCCGGAAGGAGCCGGTCCCGCAGGCCGTGCGCGGCCGCGAGGCCCGTGGCGAGGGCCACGAGATCGCGCGGGCCGCCGCGGCCGACCACGAGGCGGGAAAGGGCCCGGGCGATATCGGGCACGCCCTTGAGCACGGTGCGGCAGTGCTCGCGGACGTCCTCGTCGGCGACGAAGCCCGCGACCTCGGCGAGCCGCGCCTGGATCGGGGCGAGCATGGCGAGCGGGGCGGCGAGCCGTTCGGCCAGGAGGCGGGCGCCGGCGCCGGTGCGGGTCCGGTCGATGGTGGCGAGCAGGGCACCCTGGCGGCGGCCGTCCTGGGTTTCCAGGAGCTCGAGATTGCGGCGGGTCGCCGGGTCGATGCGCAGGCAGGCGGCGGATTCCTGCCGCTCCGGCCGGTCGAGGCGCGGCAGCAGGCCCTTCTGGGTGGTCGCGAGATAGTCGAGGATGGCGCCGGCGGCGGCGATCTCGGCCCGCTCGAAGCGCCCGAACGCATCGAGCGTGGCGACCTCGAACTGCTGCTGCAGCCGCAGCGCGGCCGACTGGCTGTCGAATGCGGGTGGCTCCAGGAGGGTCAGGCGCGTCTCCCAGGGCTGCAGTGCCGCCCGGAGGGCGGCGTCCTCGGCGAGCGGCCGCGCCAGCAGGATCTCGCCGGGGGCGAGGCGGGCGAGCAGCGGCCCGAGATCGTCGGCCGAGGTGGCCTCGGTCCGAAAGGCGCCGGTCGAGATGTCGACCCAGGCAAAGCCCAGGGCACCGCCCACCCGGGCCAGGGCGCAGAGGAAGTTGTGGCGTCTCGCATCGAGGAGGCTCTCCTCGGTGAGCGTGCCCGGCGTGACGATGCGCACGACCTCGCGGCGAACGACGCTCCTGGCGCCGCGCTGGCGGGCGAGGGCGGGATCCTCGACCTGCTCGCAGATCGCCACCTTGAAGCCCTTGCGGATCAGCCGCTCGAGATAGCTCTCCGCGCTATGCACCGGCACGCCGCACATCGGAATGTCCCGGCCCGCGTGCTGGCCGCGTTTGGTGAGCGCGATGTCGAGCGCCGGTGCGGCCGCCTCGGCGTCGGCGAAGAAGAGCTCGTAGAAATCGCCCATGCGGAAGAACAGCAGCGATCCCGGGTGCTCCGCCTTGAGCCCCTGATATTGCTCGATCATCGGGCTGGCACGCTCGCCGGGTCGCGCATCGGTTTCTACCGGCTGGGGACGTCGCGCCGCCATCTAGTAACCTATAGTTGAATTTTGGGTTGCCACGCTCGCGTCATTTCCTATCATGCGCTCTCGGGACGACCGGTGATGATCGACGCCCGGCCGGGGGCCAAGAAAACAAGGTCACTATCGCCGAGGAAGCGTCGTCGGTCGAGCGAGCAACGCATGGGCAGTGCCGAGCGCGCCGAGCGAGGAGAGGGCGAGGATGTCGAAGGAACGAGCGGGCAGCCATGCGGCTGCCCGGCACGAGGAAGCGCTCGGCCGGCGCCGGGCTGGCCAACGTGGCGAGGCGGGTCGTCGCCGCCCCGGGAGGGTCGCATGATCCATCTCTCGCCCGGCTGTGACGCCTTCCTGCAGGACCAGGTGCCGAACGGCTGGCAGGACGCGGCCGGGCACGCCCGGCGCCTCGCGACGCGGCTGCAATACCTGCCCTGGGCCGACCGGGTGGTGCTGCTCGACGATTTCGTCTGGGGCGAGGCCCGCCGGCTTCTCTCCAACGAGGAGATCACGGCGGTCATCAACCGGCAGCCCTACACGCTGGCCACCAGCCACGCGATCCTCGAATACGCGACGATGTGCAGTGCCGTGATCACCAGCATCCTCATGCTGCTCGAGGAGGGTGGCGCGGCCGAGCAGCCGGAGCAGGCGCTCGCCCTGCTGCTGTCGCGCAGCGCCGAGCATCAGGAGGCGGCGCTCGACTGGATCCAGGAGGGCGGGTTCGAGCGGCTGCAAACCGTGATGGCCCGGCTGCCCGGCTTCGCCTTCCTCTATCTCGCCGTCTATCCCAACGATTCGGCCGAGAGCTTCATGGCGCGCGACGCCTTCTGGACGGCGATGCTCGGCTACTGAGCGGCGAGAGCCGCTTCGAGCACGCGGCGCACCGGGGCGAAGCTCCGGCGATGATGCGGCGAGGCCCCGACCAGGGCCAGCGCCGTGCGGTGCGCCAGCGTCGGGTAGCCGGCGTGGCGCTCGAAGCCGTAGGCCGGGTGGCGCCGGCCGAGACGGGCCAGCAGCCGGTCGCGGGCGACCTTGGCGAGGATCGAGGCGGCGCCGATCTCGGCCACCGTGGCGTCGCCGCCGACGATGCAGCGCGTGCGGCAGCCGAGCCCCGGGTCGAGATGGCCGTCGACCAGCACCTCGTCCGGTTCGGCGGGCAAGAGCGCCAGGAGGCGCCGCATCGCCCGCCGCATGGCGAGATGGCTGGCGGCGAGGATGTTGAGCCGGTCGATCTCGGCGACCGAGGCCGCACCGAGCGCCCAGCTCGCCTGCTGGCGGATCAGCAGCGCCAGCTCCTCCCGCCGTGCCGGCTGCAACATCTTCGAATCGGCGATACCCGCGATGGGTTGCGGCAGGTGGACGGCGGCGGCCAGCACCGGGCCGGCGAGCGGCCCGCGACCCACTTCGTCGATGCCGACCCTGATGATCATCGCCGTTCCGCCCTGCCGCGACACCCGGGCACCTGTTGCGCAGCCCCGGAAATCGCATATCTCGAAGGCACGGCCAACCCACTACGCGAAGGCGGCGGATGCAACTCGGCAGGGATGCCTGGCTCGGCTGCGTCCTGGCGCTGCTCGCGGTCGGGGCCGGCGCCTTCGGCGCGCATGGCGCCGGCGACGAGCGGGCGGCCGGGCTGATCGAGACGGCGGCGCGCTACCAGATGTGGCACGCGCTGGCCATGATCCTCGTGGCGATCGCCCTGCCGGCGGCCCGCCTGCCGGTTTTTTGCTTTTTGGGTGGCGTCCTCGCCTTCTCCGGGACCTCTATGCGCTGGCGCTGGGAGCACCCGCCCGGTGGCGATGCTCGCACCGCTCGGCAGCCTCTCGCCTTCATGGCCGGCTGGGCGCTCCTCGCCCTCGCCTTCTGGCGGAGCCGCCGCACCGCACGGATGCCTGACAATTCGGCGGGCGGCGACCGGTCAGAGCGTCCGGAGCCGGCCGACGCAGAGCGGTCGAGCTCCGCCGCATCGATCCAGCGCGGCTCGGCGGTCAGGCTGTCGACGACGAAGAGCCCGACGATCCGCTCGTCGTCCACCCAGGGCACGCCGGGCGACGTGCTCGCCCGGGCGACCGGCGGCGGCGCCGAGGCCGGCGACAGCCCGCTCGCGAAGCGCCTCGCCACGGCAGGGCAGGTAGATCAGCGCCGAGGCCAAGCTCGTCGTCGACCAGCTCGACCATGCCATAGGCAGCCATGCCGTCCGGGTAGCGGACGGCCACCGTGCTCGACTGGGCGAGCGCTCACCGGTGCGGCGATATGCTCGGCCGTCACGCAAAGCCCCTGGCGCCACCCTCGCCGCCGACCTCGACCAGGCCCTCGGCCAGCGGGCGGGCGATGCCGGCCGGGTCCATCGCCCGCCCGGCGGTGACGTGATCGTTCGCCCGTGCGGCCGGCCCGGGCGGCGGCGGCCGGCGCAGCTCGGCCAGCGTCTCACCGAGCGTGGCAGGGCGGGCTGCCGCACCATCGGCGATGGCGGCGGCGATGTGCTCGACGAGCGCACTCGTCGTCAGGGTGGGGCTGCCGGCCCGCCAGGCGGCGAGCGTCGCGGTCGTCACCAGTGCAGCACCTGGCACGGGCGAGGGCTGCAGATCCCTGGGATGATGGTCGTTGGCGAGCGCGAAGAGCTGGCGCTCGGCGCGGGTCAGATCGAGGGCGATGCTCGTCCCGTTCGCCCGGTCGAAGAGCGCGGCCGGCAGGCTCGAGCGACGCTCCGCCTCGAGCTCGACGAGCTCGTAGCGATAGGCGGACTCGGTCGGCTGCTCGAGATAGGCCGGCGTCGCCGCGAGCGCGGTCTCGAGGTCGCTGATCTCGCGCTCGGCCCCGAACTGCCCGATGCCGCCGAGCACGCCGCCGGCCAGGGTGCCGATTAGATCGAGCATCGGATCGCCCGTTCTGAAGACGTCGAAATCCTCAGCCGGCGCCCGCTTGGCCGCGGCGAGGTCGCGCTCCAGCGCCTGGTGGTCGGGATTGCGCCGGCGCCGGCTGCCGTCCTGGTAGGTCGAGCGGACCACGCGCTGGTCGAGCACCCGGTCGACGGCGGCCGGCAGCGCCCGCGGCGCGCCGATGAGGAGGAGGCAGGGGTCGGGTGCGGCGGTTGCGGAGGCCGAGAACGGAATCGGCAGGTCGCGCTCGAAGCCGGGCTCGAGCGGCCCGATGCCGACCAGGGCGATCGGCGCCGTCAGCGGATCGAGCCCGCGCCGCGCCGCCGGGTCGAGCCCGGCGAGCTCCTCGATCAAGGTGCTGCAGGAAGCCGCCTCGGGCCACGCCGAGGCGGCGGCTGGGCCGCCGGCGGGCTCGACCACCGCCGGCAGCTCCGCCACGGTCGTGGCCATCGGCGCGGCACCGGCGCAGGCGGTCAGCAGCGGCAACGGCAGGAGGCCGAACAGATCGCGGAAACGCAGCATCGGGCAACCTCGCAAGCGAGAATGCCCAAGAGCATAAATTAACTTTTGGTTGAATTACAACCCGAAGGCGCTCAGGCCGTGACCGCCACGCGCTCGATCGCGTCGGCGACGGTCGAGATCACGTCCTCGAGCAGCGCCTCGTCGTCGGCCTCGACCATGACGCGGATCAAAGGCTCGGTGCCGGACGGCCGGACCACGAGGCGGCCGCGGCCAACCAGCCGCGCCTCGTTGGCCGCCAGCACCGTGGCCAGCGCCGGCCCCTGGAGGTCGATGGCGCTGGCGACCCGGACATTGCGCAATTGCTGCGGCAAGGGCGCGAAGGAGCGGCCGATCTCGCTCATCGGGCGCTGGCTCCGGCAGAGCACCGCCAGCACCTGCAGGGCGGCGAGCAGCCCGTCGCCGGTGGTGGCGAAGTCGCTGAGCACGATGTGGCCGGACTGCTCGCCGCCGACATTGAAGCCGCCCTCGCGCATCCGCTCGACGACATAGCGGTCGCCGACCCTGGTGCGGTGGAGGTCGAGGCCGAGGCCCCTGAGGAAGCCCTCGAGGCCGAAATTGGACATCAGCGTCGCGACCACGCCGTCGCCACGCAGCCGGCCGTCCGCCATCCAGCTCTGGGCGATCAGCGCCAGGAGCTGGTCGCCGTCGACGAGCTGGCCCTGCTCGTCGACGAGGATCAGGCGGTCGGCATCGCCGTCGAGGGCGATCCCGAGATCGGCCTTGTGCTCGAGCACCGCCGCCTTGATCGTCTCGGGATAGGTGGAGCCGCAGCCGGCATTGATGTTGCGGCCGTTCGGCTGGACGCCGAGGCCGACGACCTCCGCACCGAGCTCGAAGAAGAGCTCGGGGGCGATGTGGTAGGCGGACCCGTTGGCGCAATCGACCACGATCTTGCGCCCGCCCAGCTCGGCACCGCGCGGGAAGCTGCTCTTCAGGTTCTCGACATAGCGCCCACGGGCATCCTCGTAGCGCATCGCCCGGCCGATCTCGTCCGGCGGTGCCTCGCCGTCGGCCGCCATGGCCTCCATCCGCGCCTCGATCTCGGCCTCGAGCGCATCGGAGAGCTTGAAGCCATCCGGGCCGAAGAGCTTGATGCCGTTGTCCTCGTAGGGATTGTGCGAGGCCGAGACCATGACCCCGAGATCGGCCCTGAGCGAGCGGGTAAGGAAGGCCACGGCCGGCGTCGGCACCGGACCTGTCAGCATCACCCGCATGCCGGCGGAGAGAAATCCCGCCGTCAGCGCGTTCTCGATCATGTAGCCGGAAAGCCGCGTGTCCTTACCGATGACAACGCGGTTCTCGTGACGGCGGCCGTGCTGGCCGGCGCGCCTGAACAGGCCGCCCGCGGCACGACCCAGCGCCAGGGCCACCTCGGCGGTCATCGGGTGGGTGTTGCTGGTGCCGCGAATACCGTCCGTTCCGAACATCCGGCGTTGCATCGATCAGTCGTCCTCGTGCTGCGGAGCAATGGCAGGTCGAAGGGCCGATCCGGGAAGCTGGTCGCGCAGGGTTAAGCCCCCGACGCCTCCGGGTAGGTGCTCGACGAATTCGGCCGTTCGGCCGGCATTCTCTCGGACTAAGCTCCGTCCAGGTCAACCTTTCCCGCTTGCGCAATCATGGCAGCCGCCCGCGACACCCCCTTCATGCCGGTCGAGATCATCCGGCCGAGCGGCCAAGTCGAGCGACCCGAGCGCCGGCAGGGGGCAGCAGGGTTTCGACCCTACGTGGCGGGTGACTTCTTGCCGCCCGGCTCGCCGCCCAATCCCGTCGAGCGACGCGAGCGGCGCCGGTCGCGCGGCGCCGACCAGCGCGGCCGCCGGATCGATATCGTCTCCTGACGGGACGGCTGCGACCGGCGCCCGCCTCGCCGGCTCGGCTCCCGCCGACCCGCTCTGGCTCGGCCTGTTCCTCGGGTTCGGCCGGTCGCCTCAAGTTCGACCGGCAAGGGTCTCGAACATGACGATGCAGCCGCGCCGCGCCGGATCGACCGACGGCGCGGAGAGGGCCACGGCGATCGCCTGGGCGGTGCGCACCTTGCCCGGCGAGACATAGGTCGCGTTGAAGCCGGCCCGGGCCATCCGCCCGTCGAGCAGGCTCGTCCACATGTCGCGCATGCCGGGGCCGCGCAGGATCATGATGTTGTCGAGGCGCTGGCCCACGGTCGCCTTGGGGTCGAGATTGAGCCAGAAGGCGAAGGCGCGGTTCATCTGGCGGATCGCCCGGTCGCCGTCGATGATCAGGGACGGCAGCGGGCACGCTTCCAGCACCCGGACGAGATCCTGGGTGTTGCCGGCGAGCGCCAGCTTGTCCACGTCCCGCTGCATCGTCTCGGTGCGCAGCCGGGCATGCACCAGCGCATAGGTGCGCAGCGTCGAGGCGAGATTTGTCCGCTCGGGCGTCGCCGATGCGACCTCGTTGACGAGGCCGGAAAGCCGCAGATGCCGCTGCTGTGCCACGGCCTTGAGGTATTCCCAGAACTCGCTTTCCAGCTTGATCGAGGTTCGGACCTCACCGATCCGCATGGTCTTGCGGATCATGTGGCACAGTTCCAACGCGCAGCGTGCATACGCACCATGATATTCACCTCAGCGCCTATTCTCGATTGAGAAGAGTAAATGCGCTCTATAGGTTAGGTTTTGGTTAACGCGAATGACAAAAAGCCGAACTCGCCTACGACGCAGGAGCGCAACATGACCGAACGGACTGGGTCGGACTGGCCAGTCGACGGGTTGGAACCGATTGTGGTCGCGCAGGCCGAATCCGCCCAGGAAGCCAGCGGCCAGCCACGTGTGCTGGTCCAGGAGCCGGCCGCCGTCGAGGAGGTCGAGGCGGTCGCCGCCCCTGCGTCGACGCCGGTCGACCCGGAAACCCTCGGCATCGCCCCGGTCGACGCGGGCGAACGACGGGTCATCGCCGTGACACCCGGCACGACCGTGGTCCTCGACGACCCGGCCTTCGATCCGTCCCGTGCCGTCTATGCGGTCGACGGGCTCGACCTCGTGGTCACCCAGCCCAACGGCGGGGTCCTGGTGCTCGTCGGCTTCTTCGCGCCGAGCGAGGCGCCGCCGGAGCTCAGCGTGCTCGGCGCGCCGGCGACCTCGGCCCCTGTCCTCCTGCAGCAGGCCGAGGCGGCACCGGTGCTCGACGACCAGAGCGGCGTCGAGCCGGCGGCCGGACCGGTGACCGGACCGCAGGGCGGCGGCGGCGCGGGCTTCACGGCTTACGACGCGGGCTCGATCGGCGAAGGCCTCGACCCGCTCGGGCCACTCGGGCCGACCTCGCTCCTCTACAGCGCCCCCGATCCGGAGGTCGGCAACACCTTCGTCGGCGACGAAGATGGCAACGGCGGCATCAACCCGCCGCCGCCCACCGGGCCGGTGGTGACCATGCAGTCGAATATCTCGGCGACCGTCGGAGAGGTATCGGGACCGGGCTTCAACCCGAAGACGACGCCCGTCCTGCCCTTGAGCCAGAGCGCGCTGACGCCGGACGGCGTCGATCGCGAGGGGCTCAGCTACCAGAAGTGGCTGGCGAGCAAGGGCCCTATCGATCCGCTCGCCCTCGACAGCATCAACAGCGTCGACGAGGGCAACGTCACGCTCGATATCGAGCGCGAGGTCTTCATCCGCTTCGTCAACGAGAACTCGTACTCGGTGGACAGCGTGTTCGTTCACGACATCGCCCCCGACGGGTCGATCGTGAACGTGCGGCTGGCCTTCGACGGCACCAATGTCCCCCAGGATGCCTTTGCCGAGCTCAAGACCGTGCAGCCCGGAACGGAGATCTCCCTCGGCAGGTTCGCAGCCGGCACACCCATCGGCATTCTCTTTCTCAACGACGGGTTCCGCGAGAACGACTTCGCCAAATTGCAGGGCGGCCGGTACGAGGTGCGCGATCCGCTGACCGGCGAGATCGCCAAGATCACGGATGTTCATCCCACCGACAAGCCCCAGCTCAATCCACTGCTCGTGCACATTGCCGACGACGGCACGGAAACCGTGCTCAAGGGGCAGGACGGGAACCGCATCTTCTCGGCCGACGCGACTCCCGCGTCGCCCAATCAGAACGTGATCAATCCCGACGGGCTCGGCCATTTCGTTTCGGGCTGGGACGCCGGCAACGGGCTCCTGCTCGCCGGTGTCGACGACGGCATCGGGACGTTCAGGGATCTCAGCTTCGACGATCTGGTTATTGGCGTGCGCTTCGGCTCACCCCTGAACAACACGCTGGTCATCGAGGCCTTCGAGAACGGTGTGGACATCCAGATCACCGACGCGGACAGCACGGAGATGGCCTCGGCCACCATCGCGCTGAACGGGTTCGCGGGCGACACCCTGCTGCTCGATCCCAGCGTCGCGGCCGGCACCGGCATCACCGTGACGCAGGTCAGCGACACGCTGATCGAGCTCCAGGGGCTCGCCTCGATCGACGCCTACCAGCAGGTGATCAATGCCGCATCGATCGGCATCGACCTCCAGAACCCCGAGTTCGGCGAGCGGCAGATCGAGGTCGGCGTGACCGACCCCGATGGCCTGACCGGCACGGGCACGACCACCATCGACGTCCAGAACAACCTTCTGACCGGGCCCGGCGACGGCAGTGGCAACGACACGATCATCGGCACAGCACCCGGTGACGGCCAGTCCGGCGACGACGTCATCAGCGGGCGGGGTGGCGACGACACCATCTTCGGCATGGGCGGCAACGACTTCGTCGATGGCGGCGACGGCCTCGACACGATCGACGTGAGCCAGCCCGGCATGAACACGGTCATCGGCGGGCCGCAGCCGGACCGGATCGTTCTCGGCCCCGGCGCCGATGTCGTGAGGATTACCGGCCTCTCCGACGGTGCCGACACGATCAGCTTCTTCAATGCCTCGGAGGGCGACAAGCTGGACCTCGTGGAGCTGTTTCGGGACAGCGACATCACCGCCGGCAACATCGCGGACTATGTCCAGACCGGCGCCATCTCCGGCGGCATCAGCGTGCAGGTCGACCTGGATGGCCGGGGCGGCGACGCCAGATTCGTGGACATCGCCTATCTGCAGAACACGACCGGCGTCGTGGCCGGCGGGGATCCGTCGAGCTTCGTGATCATCCCCGGCGCCGAGCCGCCGGTGAGCTGAGGCCGACCGGGCAATCGCGAGAGGGCCGGCCCTGGTGCCGGCCCTTTTCCTTTCCGGCCGGATGCCCGCGGATCCGGCGGGCGTCGCGCTGTTGCGCCGCAGCAAGGCCATGCCGGTGCGACGCCGGTCGCCTTGAAGAGCCGCCCCAAGGTCGGTAGACAGGCGGCGGCTTGCGATGGGCATCTGGCTGAATAGGGAGCGAAACCGCATGGCTCGCAGGAAGATCGCACTGGTCGGGGCCGGCCAGATCGGCGGCACGCTGGCGTTGCTCGCCGGGCTCAAGGATCTGGGCGACGTCGTCCTCTTCGATGTCGCCGAGGGCATGCCGGCCGGCAAGGCGCTCGATCTGGTGCAGAGCTCGCCGGTCGAGGGCTTCGACGCGCGGCTCACCGGCACCAACGACTATGCCGGCATCGCCGGCGCCGACGTGGTCATCGTGACGGCGGGCATCCCGCGCAAGCCCGGCATGAGCCGCGACGACCTCATCGCCACCAATGCCGGCGTCATCAAGACCGTGGGCGAAGCGATCAAGCAGCATTGCCCGGATGCCTTCGTGATCGTCATCACCAACCCGCTCGATGCGATGGTCTGGGTCATGCAGAAGGTGAGCGGTCTGCCCGCCGCCCGTGTGGTGGGCATGGCCGGCGTGCTCGACAGCGCGCGCTTTCGCTGGTTCCTCGCCGAGGAATTCGACGTCTCGGTCGAGGACGTGACGGCCTTCGTGCTGGGTGGCCACGGCGACAGCATGGTGCCGCTGGTGCGCTACTCGACGGTCGCCGGCATTCCGTTGCCCGACCTGGTGAAGATGGGCTGGACGACGCAGGATAAGCTCGACGCCATCGTCCAGCGGACCCGTGACGGTGGTGCCGAGATCGTCGGCCTCCTGAAGACCGGCTCCGCCTTCTATGCGCCGGCCGCCTCGGCGATCGCCATGGCCGAGAGCTTTCTCAAGGACAAGAAGCGCGTGCTGCCTTGCGCCGCACAGCTCAGCGGGCAATACGGCGTCGACGGCCTCTATGTCGGCGTGCCGGTGGTGATCGGGGCGGGCGGCGTCGAGCGCATCGTCGAGATCGAGCTCGACCCGGCCGAGCGGGCCGCCTTCGACAAGTCCGTGGCCGCCGTCAAGGGCCTCTGCGACGCCGTCCAGCTCTAGGAGCTTCTGCGATGAACATCCACGAATACCAGGCCAAGGCGCTGCTCGCCGATTACGGCGTGGCGACCCTCGCCGGCCGCGTGGCCTACACGCCCGAGGAAGCCGAGCAGGCGGCGCGGGCCCTCGGCGGGCCCGTCTGGGTGGTCAAGGCGCAGATCCACGCCGGCGGCCGGGGCAAGGGCGGCGGCGTCAAGCTGGCGCGCTCGGTCGAGGAGGTCCGCCAGCTCGCCGACCAGATCCTCGGCATGACCCTGGTCACCCATCAGACGGGGCCGCAGGGCCGCGTGGTCAAGCGCGTCTATATCGAGGACGGCTGCGACATCGCCCGCGAGCTCTATCTGGGCGCGGTGATCGACCGGGCGTCGTCCAGGATCACCTTCATGGCCTCGACCGAGGGCGGCGTCGAGATCGAGGAGGTGGCGGCGACCCATCCGGAGAAGATCATCAAGGTGGCGATCGACCCGGTCACCGGCTTCATGCCGTTCCACGGCCGCCAGCTCGCCTTCGGCCTCGGCCTCGAGGGTGCCGCCGTCCGGAAGGCCGTGGCGTTCATGCAGGGGCTCTACAACTGCATCGTCGAGCGCGACGCCAGCCTGGTGGAGATCAACCCGCTGGTGGTCACCGGCGCCGGCGACATCGTGGCGCTCGATGCCAAGATGAACTTCGACAGCAACGCCCTCTACCGCCAGCCCAAGGTGGTCGATCTGCGGGACCTCGACGAGGAGGACCCGCACGAGATCGAGGCCAGCCGGCACGAGCTGAACTACATCAAGCTGGACGGCAACATCGCCTGCATGGTCAACGGCGCCGGTCTCGCCATGGCGACCATGGACATCATCAAGCTCTTCGGCGGCGAGCCCGCGAACTTCCTCGACGTCGGCGGCGGCGCCACCAAGGAGCGGGTGACCGCGGCCTTCAAGCTCCTGCTCTCCGACCCGAATGTCGAGGGCGTGCTGGTCAACATCTTCGGCGGCATCATGCGCTGCGACGTCATCGCCGAGGGCGTCGTTGCCGCTGCCCGCGAGGTCAATCTCAACGTCCCGCTCGTGGTCCGGCTGGAAGGGACCAATGTCGAGCTCGGCAAGCAGATCCTCGCCGATTCGGGCCTTTCGATAACCCCGGCCGACGATCTGGCGGATGCCGCCGAGAAGATCGTGGCCGCCGTCAGGGGGGTCAGCTGATGGCCGTGCTCATCGACGCCTCGACCAAGGTCATCTGCCAGGGCTTCACCGGCGCCCAGGGCACCTTCCATTCCGAGCAGGCGATCGCCTACGGCACGCGGATGGTCGGCGGGGTCACGCCCGGCAAGGGCGGCGAGAAGCATCTGGGCCTGCCGGTCTTCGATACCGTCAAGGCGGCGGCCGAAGGCACCGGCGCCGATGCGAGCGTGATCTACGTCCCGGCCCCCTTCGCGGCGGATGCGATCCTCGAGGCGATCGAGGCCGGCATCGGGCTGGTCGTCTGCATCACCGAAGGCATCCCGGTGCTCGACATGGTCAAGGTCCGCCGCGCCCTCACGGGCTCGACGACCCGGCTGGTCGGCCCCAACTGTCCGGGCGTCATCACGCCCGGCGGCTGCAAGATCGGCATCATGCCGGGCCATATCCACAAGCCCGGCAGCATCGGCATCGTCTCGCGCTCGGGCACCCTCACCTATGAGGCGGTGGCGCAGACCACGGCCGCCGGGCTCGGCCAGTCGACCTGCGTCGGCATCGGCGGCGACCCGGTCAAGGGGATGGAGTTCATCGACGTGCTCGAGCTCTTCCTCGCCGACGACGCGACCCAGGGCATCATCATGATCGGCGAGATCGGCGGCACCGCCGAGGAGGACGCGGCCGAGTTCCTCCGCTCGCAGCCCGTGAAGAAGCCGGTCGCCGGGTTCATCGCCGGCCGCACCGCACCGCCCGGGCGCCGGATGGGCCATGCCGGCGCCATCATCTCCGGCGGCAAGGGCGGGGCCGAGGAGAAGCTCGAGGCCATGCGCGCTGCCGGCATCGTGATCGCGGAAAATCCGGCCGGCATCGGCAAGGCCATGGTGGAGGCGCTCGGCCGGGCCTAAGAACCTGTCCGAGAGGTCGGGCTCCGGGGGCTGGGCGGACCGGCGATCGAGGGGTGGCACGAGGGCTATGGCAACGCGCAAAGAGCTGGAGCAGACGTCCTTTCTCTACGGTGGCAACTCGAGCTTCATCGAGGAGCTCTATGCCCGCTACCTGAACGATCCGGCGAGCGTCGAGCCGAGCTGGCGCGGCTATTTCGACGGGCTCGACGGCGAGGATCGCGCCCTTTTCGGCCGGGCGCGGGCCGCGCTGCAGCCACGCCCCAGGAGCCTGGCCGAGCCGGCCAACCTCAACCGGCCGATCTCGGCCGGCCTCGAGTCGGATGCCACCAAGACCCTGATCCGCGAGCATCTGCGGCTGATCATGCTGATCCGGGCCTATCGCGTGCGCGGCCACCTGATCGCGAAGCTCGACCCCCTCAAGATCAGCCACAAGGCGCACCACCCCGAGCTCGACTACCATTCCTACGGCTTCACCGACGCCGATCTGGATCGCGAGTTCTATCTCGACTTCGTGCTCGGCCTGGAGACGGCGACGCTGCGGCAGGTCATGGACGTGCTGCAGAAGACCTACAGCTCGACCGTCGGCATCGAGTTCCTGCACATCCAGGACCCCGACCAGAAGAGCTGGCTGCAGCAGCGGATGGAGAGTGCCCAGGGCCTCTTCGACACGACGCCCGAGGAAAAGCGCGAGATCCTCGAGCACCTGACCGAGACCGAGGGCTTCGAGCAGTTCCTGCATGTCAAGTTCCCGGGCACCAAGCGCTTCGGCCTGGACGGTGGCGAGAGTGCGATCGCCGCGCTCGAGACGATGATCCGGACCAGCGCCGAGCTCGGCGTCGACGAGATCGCCCTCGGCATGCCGCATCGTGGCCGGCTCAATGTGCTCGCCAACGTCATGGGCAAGCCGTACGCGGCGATCTTCAGCGAGTTCCAGGGTGCGGCCAGCTACGACGACGTGCTGGGCTCGGGCGACGTCAAGTATCACCTCGGCACGTCGACCGACCGGGTCCTGCCCGACGGCCGGGAGATCCATCTCTCGCTCACCGCCAATCCCTCGCATCTCGAGGCGGTCAACCCGGTGGTGATGGGCAAGGTCAGGGCGAAGCAGCGGCAGAAGAACGACACCGAGCGCAGTCGGGTCCTGGGCATCCTCATGCACGGCGACGCGGCCTTCGCCGGGCAGGGCGTCGTCCACGAATGCCTCGAGATGTCGGAGCTTCGCGGATACCGGGTGGGCGGCACGCTGCACCTGATCGTCAACAACCAGATCGGCTTCACGACGAGCCCGGCCTATGCCCGCAGCTCGCCCTACCCCTCGGACGTGGCGCGCGGCATCCAGGCGCCGATCTTCCACGTCAACGGCGACGATCCGGTGGCGGTGACCCATGTCTCGCGGCTGGCCGCCGAGTTCCGCCACACCTTCAAGAAGGACGTGGTCGTCGATCTCTGGTGCTACCGGCGCCACGGGCACAACGAGGGCGACGAGCCGAGCTTCACCCAGCCCTTGATGTACAAGAAGATCGCGCAGCACGCGACGGTGCGGCAGGTCTATGTCAAGCGGCTCGAGAAGGAGGGAGTGATCGCTCCGGGCTACGGGCAGGAGCTGCTCGACGCCTTCAACAAGCAGCTCGACGCGGCGCACGACTCGGCGCGGAGCTACAAGTCGAACAAGGTCGACTGGCTGGAGGGCGCCTGGGCCGGTCTCAAGGCCTCGCCCATCGACTACGAGCGCGGCAAGACATCCAGCTCGCTCGAGAGCTTGCGGGAAATCGGCCTGAAGATGACCGCGCTGCCCAAGGAGCTGAACGTCCATCCGCGGCTCAAGCGGGTGATCGGGCAGCGCCGCAAGGCCATCGAGGAAGGCCAGGGCATCGACTGGGCGACCGCCGAGCATCTCGCCTTCGGCACGCTGCTCTGCGAGGGCTTCCCCGTCCGGCTGACCGGCCAGGATGTCGGCCGCGGCACCTTCTCGCAGCGCCACGCCACCATCTACGACCAGTCGACGGAAGAAAAATACCATCCGCTGATGCATCTGCGCGAGGACCAGGGCAGCTTCGAGGTGATCGACAGCTTCCTCTCCGAGGAGGGTGTCCTGGGCTACGAGTACGGCTACTCGCTCGCCGATCCGAATTGCCTCACACTCTGGGAGGCGCAGTTCGGCGACTTCGCCAATGGCGCGCAGGTCTATTTCGATCAGTTCATCTCCTCGGGCGAGAAGAAGTGGCTGCGCTTCTCGGGGCTCGTCTGCCTCCTGCCGCACGGCATGGAAGGCCAGGGACCGGAGCACAGCTCGGCGCGCCTCGAGCGGTTCCTGCAGCTCTTCGCCGAGGACAATATCCAGGTCTGCTACCCCTCGACCCCGGCCAGCCACTTCCACATGCTGCGCCGCCAGTTGCATCGCGACTTCAGGAAGCCGCTGATCGTGATGACGCCGAAGTCGCTCCTGCGTCACAAGCGCTGCGTCTCGACGCTCGAAGACATGGGGCCGGGCACGAGCTTCCACCGGGTCATGTACGACCGCCCGCCGAGCGACGCCGACCAGACGATCGAGCGGGTCGTGATGTGCTCGGGCAAGGTCTATTACGATCTGCTCGCGGCGCGCGAGGAGCAGGGGCTCGACGACAAGGTGGCGCTGATCCGGCTCGAGCAGCTGGCCCCCTTCCCCGAGGACGCGCTGACCGAGGAGCTGCAGCGCTATCCGGCCACGGCGAGCTTCGTCTGGTGCCAGGAGGAGCCGCGCAACCAGGGTGCCTGGTTCTTCGTGGCACCCAGGATCGAGAATCTGATGGAGGCGCAGGGCATCGCCCAGCAGCGCCTGACCTATGCCGGCCGCAAGCCGGCCGCCGCCCCGGCAACGGGGTTCCATGCGCAGCATGAGCGCGAGCAGCGAGTCCTCGTCAACGAAGCGTTGACCGGCTGAGCGGCCACACGGATGAGACGGGAGGAGTCCTGATGAGCGGTGAGATCCGGGTGCCCACTCTGGGTGAATCGGTGAGCGAGGCGACCATTGCCCGCTGGCTGAAGAAGGCCGGCGACACCGTTTCTGTCGACGAGCCCCTGGTCGAGCTCGAGACCGACAAGGTCAGCCTCGAGGTGCCCGCCCCCGTGGCCGGCGTGCTCGCCGAAATCATGGCCGAGGAGGGCAGCGACGTCGAGGTCGGCGCCCTCCTCGGGGTGATCGAGGAAGGTGCCGCCGCACCGGCCAAGAAGGCCGAAGCGGCGCCGGCGGCAAAGGCCGAGAAGGCCGCCGGGAGCCCGGCCGAGCCGACCGAAAAGGGCGACGTGGTCGACCTGTCCGGGGCCAACAAGTCCGGGCCAGCCGCGCGCAAGATCGCCGCCGAGAAGGGCCTCGATCTCGCCGGGATCGAGGGCACCGGCCCCAAGGGCAACGTCACCAAGGGCGACGTGCTGAAGGCCGAGAGGCCGGCGGCAGCACCGGCCGCGAAGCCCGCGGCACCCGTCGCATCGACCGGACGCGAGGAGCGGGTCCGCATGACCCGGCTCAGGAAGCGCATCGCCGAGCGGCTGAAGGAGGCGCAGAACACGGCCGCCATGCTCACCACCTTCAACGAGGTGGACATGTCGGCGGTCATCGAGCTGCGCAAGACCTACCAGGACGCGTTCACCAAGAAGCACGGCATCAAGCTCGGCTTCATGTCGTTCTTCGTGAAGGCCTGCATCGACGCGCTGCGGGTCTATCCGGCGGCCAATTCGGAGATCGACGGCGACGAGGTCGTCTACAAGCACTACTACGACATCGGCGTGGCGGTGAGCTCGGATGCCGGCCTCGTCGTGCCGGTGGTGCGCGGCGCCGACGCCATGAACCTCGCCGAGATCGAGGCCGCGATCGCCGATCTCGGCAGCCGGGCGAAGAGCGGCAAGCTCGCGATGGAGGAGCTGACCGGCGGCACCTTCACGATCACCAATGGCGGCATCTTCGGCTCGATGCTGTCGACGCCGATCCTCAACCCGCCGCAGGTCGGCATCCTCGGCATGCACAACATCGTCCAGCGCCCGGTGGTCCTGCCGGACGGCCGCATCGAAGCCCGGCCGATCATGTATGTCGCCCTCTCCTACGACCACCGGATCATCGACGGCCGCGAGGCGGTGAGCTTCCTCGTGCGCGTCAAGCAGTGCATCGAGGACCCCACCCGGATGCTGCTCGACGCTTAGCCGGTCAGCCGCCGGTCCCTAGCTCCGGGTCCGCTTGGGCACCGGGCCGCGCAGTGCCGCCTCGCTGGCGAGGCGGGCCCATTGCAGCATGGCCTCGGCGTCGTCGAGGCATTCGGGCGGGGCCTCGTGGTAGCTCATGACCGAGGGCTTGCCGCGCTTGCCTTCGTAGACGAACGCCTCCGCACCGGCCGCCTCGAACATCGGACGGGTGCGCTGGTCGGTCTTGAAGTAGAGGCGTTCGTTGGCGATCAGCGCGATCATGCGGTCGACGTGAAAGATGCCGAAGCCGCCGAACATGGCGCGGGCGCGCACCATGCCGAGCGGCTCCAGCATCTCCAGCACATGGTCGACGAACGGGTCGCGCTTCGACATCGATTGGAACCTGGGAACGCTTTGGAGCCTGAAAGAAGAAAGGCCGCCCGGAGGCGGCCTTTCCGTGAGCACGGTGGTCATCCGGCCCTGGAAATCAATCCGTGGTGGTCAAACCAGAAGCAGAGGCTGCTCCGCTGCCGATGCCGACCACGTGGGCCCGAACGACGTATCCGTCATCTCACTCGACATTGGATCACCTCCTTTCCGTTTGTTGCGCCTGGGACGACTTCGCCACCGATCCGCCGCTGCGTCAAGTCCCCACGGAAGGGTGGGGTTTGTTCAAATGCCTCGCTCCACTATGAAGGGCGCGGTTGCGAGGTGCTGCAGGCGCCTGTCGGACCGGGGCGAAGGGGGAAAGCGATGGCGGAAGAGAGCTTCGACGTGGTGTTCATCGGCGGTGGCCCGGGCGGCTATGTCGGCGCCATCAAGGCGGCCCAGCTCGGCATGAAGGTCGCCTGCGTCGAGAAGCGGGGTGCCCTCGGCGGCACCTGCCTCAATATCGGCTGCATTCCCTCGAAGGCCCTGCTCCACTCGTCGCATCTCTATGCCGAGGCGAAGGGCGGGATGGAGAAGCACGGCATCAAGATCGGCTCCGTCGAGCTCGATCTCGATGCCATGATGGACAACAAGGACGAGGTGGTCGAGACCCTGACCAAGGGGATCGAGGGCCTCTTCAAGAAGAACAAGGTCACGTATGTCGTCGGGCATGGCCGGATCGCCGGGCCCGGCAAGGTGGTGGTCGAGCTGAACGACGGTGGCGAGCGGGTGCTCGAGGCCGGGGCCATCGTCATCGCCACGGGCTCCGAGAGCACGCCCTTGCCCGGCGTCGAGGTCGACGAGGAGCGGATCGTCACCTCCACCGGTGCCCTGGATCTCGACGAGGTGCCGGCGCACCTCGTCGTCATCGGCGCCGGCTATATCGGGCTCGAGATGGGCACGGTCTGGCAGCGCCTCGGCAGCAAGGTCACGGTCGTCGAGTTTCTCGATCGGGTGACGCCCGGCATGGACGGCGAGGTCAGCAAGCAGTTCCAGCGCATCCTGCAAAAGCAGGGCATGAGCTTCAAGCTCGGCACCAAGGTCACGGGCGTCGACGCCTCTGGCGACCGCCTCAAGGTCAGTGTCGAGCCCGCCAAGGGCGGCGAGGGCGAGGTCATCGATTGCGACGTGGTGCTCGTCTCGATCGGCCGCCGGCCCTATACCGAAGGCCTCGGCCTGGAGACGGTCGGCCTCGAGCCCGACAGGCGCGGCATGATCGAGGTGGACGACCGGTTCGCGACGAAGGTCGCGGGCATCCATGCGATCGGCGACGTCATCCGCGGGCCGATGCTGGCGCACAAGGCCGAGGAGGAGGGCGTCGCGCTCGCCGAGATCCTCGCGGGGCAGAAGCCGCATATCGACTACGACCGCATTCCGGGCGTGGTCTACACGGACCCCGAGGTGGCGGCGATCGGCAAGACCGAGGAGCAGCTCAAGGAGGCCGGGATCAAGTACACGGTCGGCAAGTTCCCGTTCATGGCCAACAGCCGGGCGCGCGCCACCGGGCAGACCGACGGCTTCGTCAAGATGCTGGCCGATGCCGAGACCAACCGGATCCTCGGCTGCCACATCATCGGCGCCGATGCCGGGGTGATGATCGGCGAGATCGCGGTGGCCATGGAGTTCGGCGCCTCGGCCGAGGACGTGGCCCGCACCAGCCACGCCCATCCGACGCTCGAGGAGGCGATCAAGGAGGCGGCGCTGGCGACCTACACCAAGACGCTGAACCTGTAGCGGGCAGCGGTAAAGGAATTATTGCCTATTAAATAGGATTATTGTACCTTCCGGGCCGATCAGAACCCGGGAGCCTCCAATGTCCTCCTTGCTGCGTTTCCTCGAGAACGGCACCGCCGAGCTGGCGCGCGCCTTCGCCAGGTCGTCGGACATCCAGCGCCTGCTCGCCGGGGCCTGCGGGGCGGACGATTATCGCCGCCTGCTCGAGCGGCTGCGCCGGGGCTTCGCCGTCATCGAGCTGCAGGCCTTCGCAGGTCTGCCCGAGCCCGTTCATGCCCGCCTGAAGACCCATCGCATGACCTGGCGCCTGCGCCACGATATCGGCATCCTCGGCGGCACGGCACCCCTGCCCGCCCGGGCCGAGGATCTCGAGAATGCCGGCAGGTTCTCCACCGCCTCGGCCAAGCTCGGCGCCCAGTTCGCCCTGACCCTGGTGCTCGACAGCATCGCCAGGGGGCAGCAGGCGCTGACCGCCTGCCTGGGGCCGGCGCTCGTCTCCTGCCTCCTCTTCAACGGGCGGCGCGCGGCGGGCGAGCCGCAGTTCGCCGCCGTGGTCCGTTCGGTGATCGAGGACCGGGCGGACGAGATCGACTGGAGCGAGGCCATGGCCGCCGCCCGGCGCACGCTGCGCACGTTGCGCCACGCGCTGGCCGAAACGCCGCGACCCGCCTGACCGTCCGTTTCCTCGGACCAGGTGCGACACTTTGCGCCAGGTGTTTATGCTGCACTGCACAAAAGCGGGCTTGCGATTTGGCCCCTCTTGCCCCAGTTATTGTGCAGCGCAGCAAACCGAGAGAGGAAACAGCGTGATGGCTACTCCCAAGACCACCCCGAAGTTCGAGATGCCCAAGTTCGAGGCTCCCAAGTTCAATTTCGACGCGTTCGTCGCGATGCACAAGGCCAATGTCGACACCATGGTCGAGGCCCAGGGCATCTACCTGCGGACCGTCGAGGCGATGGCCAAGCTGCAGTACGGCTGGGTCGAGGAGACCTTCAAGAACGGCGAGACCCTGCTCAAGGGCGACGTGACCAAGCGCAAGCCCGAGGATTTCCTCGCCGACGCCAAGTCCGCCGCCGAGAAGGTGATGGCCGTGGCCAAGGAGCAGGCCGACCTCGGCATGAAGGCGCAGCAGGAGGTGGCCGACCTGGTCACCAAGCGCGTGACCGCCAACATCGAGGACGCGAAGTCGCTCGCCGCCTAAGTCGCGGCTCGAGCGTTCCGAGGAAGCCCTCCGCCTCCCTGGGGTGAACTCGGATCTGCGTGGACCCCGGGCAGCACGCTGCCCGGGGTTTCGCGCGTTCAGGGACTGCTTTCGACGACGACGGGACGCAACGCGGGCGGCGCGTCGCCGATGCGGTAGGCCTCAGCGATGCGCGCCACCGCCGCTTCGCCGGCCGCCTCGTCCCGCGCGTGCACCAGCGCCAGGGGTTCGCCCCGATCGACCTTTCGGCCGGTGCCCAGCACGCCGGAGAGGCCGACGGCCGGGTCGATCGCCTGATCCGGCCGCGTGCGCCCGCCACCGAGCCCGATGACCGCGAGGCCGAGCTCGCGGGTGCGGATCTCGCGCACATGGCCGGCTGCCGGCGACGGCACCGGCAACTGCACCGGTGCCCGCGCATGGGCGAGCGCGGACGGGTGCAGCGGGTCGCCGCTGCCGCCGAGGGCGCGGACCATCCGGGCGAACCGATCGGCCGCCGCCCCGCTGTCGAGGCAACCCTCCAGCACCACCCGCGCCGCCTTCTTATCCGGCGCCAGGTCGACGAGGACGAGAAGCTCGGCACCGAGCGCCAGCGTCACCTCGGCAAGCCGGGGGTCGCGGGCGTCGCCCTTCAGGAAGGCCACGGCTTCCCCCACCTCGAGCGCGTTGCCGGCCGTCCGGCCCAGGCACTCGTTCATGTCCGTCAGGAGGCTTCGGGTCGGCAGGCCCGCCGCTGCCGCCACCTCGGCGATGGCCGTGGCGAGGCCCCTTGCGGTGGCGAGGTCGGTCATGAAGGCGCCATTGCCGACCTTGACGTCCATGAGCAGCCCGGCCGTGCCGACGGCGAGCTTCTTCGCGAGGATGGAGGCGACGATCAAGGGCTCGCTCTCGACCGTCGCCGTGACGTCGCGGATGGCATAGAGGCGGCGGTCGGCGGGGGCGAGATCATCGGTCTGGCCGACGATGGCGCAGCCGACCTCGCGCACCACGCGGGCAAACCGGTCGAGGCCGGGGCGGGTGTCGTAGCCCCGAAAGCTCTCGAGCTTGTCGAGCGTGCCGCCGGTGTGACCGAGGCCCCGGCCGGAGACCATCGGCACGAAGCAGCCGGCGGCGGCCAGCATGGGGGCCAGGACGAGGCTGACCTTGTCGCCGATGCCGCCCGAGGAATGCTTGTCGACGGCGGGGCCGGGCAGATCGGGCCAGGTGAGGCGTCGCCCCGAACCGGCCATGGCCCGGGTCAGGGCCGCCGTCTCGGCGCGGTTCATGCCATTCAGCACGACTGCCATGGCGAAGGCGCCGGCCTGCGCGTCGACCAGCGAGCCGTCGACGATCCCCTGCACCAGCGTCCCGATCTCCTCGGCCCCGAGCGCCTCGCGGTCGCGTTTCTTCCTGATGATCTCCTGCGGCAGGCTCAAGAGGCGGCACGCCCGGCGAGGTCGGCGAGAAGGCGGGAGGCGCCGAGGCGGAAATGTGCAGGATCGGGCCAGTCGGGGCCCATCACCGTCTCCGCGAGATGGAGGTAGCGAAGCGCCTCCCCGGCCGTGCGCACGCCGCCCGAGACCTTGACCCCCACCCGACCGCCGGCTTCCTCGGCCACCCTGAGCAGGAGGGCCACCGCCTCCGGCGTGGCGCCGACGGCGGTCTTGCCGGTCGAGGTCTTGAGGAAGTCGATGCCGGCCATGACGGCGGAGCGGCCGACGGCGGTGATCAGCTCGGGACGCTCGAGCCGACCTGTCTCGAGGATCAGCTTGAGCGTGGTCTCTGGCCCGGCAGCGGCCCGGCAGAGCTCGACCAGCTCGCCCGCGAGTCCGACATCGCCGGCGAGCGCCGCTTCGAGCGGCGCCACCACGTCGACCTCGTCGGCGCCGAGCGCGACGGCCGCCGCCACCTCGTCCGCCGCCCGGGCGAGATCGTCGCCGCCATGGGGGAAATTGGCGACCGTGGCGAGTCGGACGGGGCTGCCGGCGAGAATGGGTGCCGCCGTCGCCAGCGCCGCCGGCAGGATGCAGAGCGCGGCGACACCGTGGTCCACGGCATCCCGGGCCAGGTCGGTGATGGCGTCCGGCGTCTCGTCGCCGGTGAGGCTGGTGAGGTCAATGAGGCCGATGAGCCGGCGGGCCAGGGCCGGATCGAGGCGGCGGGCGTCGGCCGCGGCGAGGGTCTGTTCGAGGTCAAGCCGCATGGGTGGCGATCTCCGGGAGGCTGGCCGTGAGCAGGCGCTCGAGGTCGCCGGCGGCAGCTTCACCCATGGCCAGCGTCTCGGCATGGCTCAAGGGCGCATCGCGCAGACCGGCCGCGATGTTGGTGACGACCGAAAGGCCGAGCACCTTCAGGCCCGCATGGCGGGCGAGGATGGCCTCGGGCACTGTCGACATGCCGACCAGATCGGCACCGAGCGCCCGAAACGCGCGGATCTCGGCCGGCGTCTCGAAGGAGGGGCCGGTGGTCGCGAGATAGACGCCCGAGGCGATCTCCAGCCTCAGGGAGCTGGCGCTGGCGGCGACAATCCCGCGAAGGCCCGCGTCGTAGACCGCCGACATGTCGGGAAAGCGCGGCCCGTGCCGCTGGTCATTGGGGCCGATCAGCGGATTGGTGCCGAGCATGTTGATGTGGTCGGTGATGAGCGCGATCGTGCCCGGCCGGATCGCGGCGGCGATGGCGCCGCTGGCATTGGTGAGGATCAGCACCCGCACGCCGACCTCCCGCAGCGCGCGGACCAGCGTGGCGAGCGTGCCGGTGCCCTGGCCTTCGTAGACATGGACGCGACCCTGCAGCGTGGCGACGGGCACGCCGCCGCAGGTGCCGACGACGAGACGGCCGACGTGGCCCTCGACCGAGGGGCGGGGGAAGCCCTCGAGCTCGTCATAGCCGACGGCGGTCGGGGCCTCGAGCCGGTCGGCGAAGCCGCCGAGGCCGGAGCCGAGGACGACGGCGATCTTCGGGAAGCCGTCGCCGAAGCGATCCTTCAGATAGCCGGCGGCGGTGGGCGTCGGCGGGATGCCAGCGCCGAGGGCGAGCGGGCCGAAGGCATAAGGCAGGAGCTCCCCCATGGTGGCGGTCCGCCTGCCGCCGTCGCTGCCCAGCATGTGCACCGCCGTGTCGCCGGGCGCGAACTCGCTCAGGAGCTGGCGACAGCCGCCGCAGGGGGCGCAGGGCGCAGCTCCATTGCCGACCACGACGACCTCGGCGATGCGCTGCTCGCCCGCGGCCACCATGGCGGCCACGGCCGACCGCTCGGCGCAGAGGCCCTGCGGGTAGGCGGCGTTCTCGACGTTGGCGCCGACGAAGACGGCGCCGCTGGCCGTGCGGATGGCGCAGCCGACGAGGAAGCGCGAATAGGGGGCATAGGCGCGCTCGCGGACGGCGCGGGCGGCGGTCACGAGATCGGTCATCGTTCCTTCACATAAGGCTGGCCGATCGCCCTGGGCGCCACGGCGCGGCCGACGAAGCCGGCGAGCAGCAGGATGGTCAGGAGATAGGGGAGCGCCTGGATCGCCTGGGTCGGGATCTCGCCGATCAGGGGCAGCTCGACGCCCTGCAGCCGGGCCTGGACGGCATCGGCGAAGGCGAAGAGCAGGCAGGCGAGGACGGCGGGCACGGGCCGCCACTTGCCGAAGATGAGGGCGGCCAGCGCCAGATAGCCGCGGCCGGCGCTCATGTCGCGGGTGAAGCCGGCACCCTGGGCGATCGAGAGATAGGCGCCGGCGATGCCGGCGAGCAGGCCGGTCACCATCAGGGCGCGGTAGCGCATGCCGTCGACCGAGATGCCGGCGGTGTCGACAGCGCTCGGGTTCTCGCCGACGGCCCGCAGGCGCAGGCCGAAGCGCGTCCTGTAGACCACCCAGGCGACGATCGGGATGGAGACGGCGGCGACATAGACGAGGAGGTTATGGTCGCTCACCACCTCCGCATAGAACGGGCCGATCAACGGGATGCTTCGTGCGGCCTCGGCGAAGGGCAGCTCGATCGGCAGGAAGCGGGCATCCTCGCCGCTCACCGGCACCCGCCCCGCCTGGCGGAACCAGGCATCGGCGAGCACCGGCCCGAGCCCGGCGACGGCGATGTTGATGGCCATGCCGGAGACCACCTGGTCGCCCTTGTGGGTGATGCTGGCGAAGCCGTGCAGCATGGCGAGCGACCAGGAGACGGCGATCGCCGCCACGAGCCCGACCCAGGCCGAGCCGCTGACAGCGGCCGCCGCCGCGGCGGCGAAGGCGGCGCCCAGCATCTTGCCCTCGAGGCCGATGTCGACCACGCCGCTGCGCTCGGCGAAGAGCCCGGCCATCGCACAGAGCACGAGCGGCGTGGCCAGCCGGACGGTGCTGGCGGTCAGGAGCAGGACCTGGGTGGCCAGCTCCTCCATCGCTCAGGCGACCGCCGCGGCGGGCAGGGCCGGCCGGGCGAAGCGGGCCTCGAGCCAGGGACGGAACATGTGCTCGAGGGCGCCGGCGAAAAGGATGACCAGCCCCTGGATCACGACCACCATGTCCTTGTTGATCTTCGGCATGTCGAAGGCGAGCTCCGAGCCGCCCTGGTAGAGGGCGCCGAAGAGCAGGGCGGCGAGGACGATGCCGATCGGGTGGTTGCGTCCCATCAAGGCGACCGCGATGCCGACGAAGCCGTAGCCGCCGGTGAAGCCGAGCGTCAGGCGATGCTGGGCGCCCAGCACCTCGTTCAGCGACATGAGGCCGGCGAGAGCGCCCGAGAGCGTCATGGCGATCATGATCTGCCGGGCCGGCGAGATGCCGCCATAGACGGCGGCCGGCTCGCTCCGGCCGACCACGCGCATCTCGTAGCCGGCGCGCGTCTTCCAGATGAAGAGCCAGTAGAGGACGCAGCAGACGAGCGCCAGGAGGAGCGCCGCGTTCAGCGGCGAGCGGCCGATATCGTAGCCGAGGTCGCGGAGCACGGTGGAGAGCTGCGGCAGCCACATGCGCTCGTCGAAGGTCATGCTCTCCGGGATCTGCTGGCCCGGGCGGCGCAGCGGGTTGACCAGGAGATAGGTCATCAGCGAGGCGGCGATGAAGTTGAGCATGATGGTCGTGATGACCGTGTGGCTGCCGCGCCGGGCCTGCAGCCAGCCCGGGATGAAGCCCCAGGCGCCACCGAACGCCGCCGCCGCCATGATGCCGACCACGAGGCCGATCGGCGCCGGCCAGTGGCCGAGCCAGATGCCGGCGAGGCCGACCCCGAGGCCGCCGATATAGGCCTGGCCCTCGCCGCCGATATTGAAGAGCCCGCACTGGAAGGCGAGGGCGACGGCGAGCCCGGTGAAGATGAAGTTGGTCGCGTAGAAGAAGGTGTAGCCGACCGCCTCGCCATAGCCGAAGGCGCCGAAGACCAGGAGCCGCATGGCCGCGAACGGATTCTCGCCGAGGACGACCACGATCAGCCCGGCGACGAGGAAGGCCATGCCGAGGTTCAGCAGCGGCAGGAGCCCGAAATTGACCCAGGGTGGCAGCTTCGTCGGCATCAGGCGGCCTCGTTGCTGATGCCGGCCATCAGCAGGCCGAGGCCGCGGGCGGTGGCCTCGGCCTGGTCGACCTCGCCGGTGATCGTGCCGTCGAACATGACGATGATCCGGTCCGCCAGCGACATGATCTCGTCGAGCTCGACCGAGACCAGGAGGATGGCCTTGCCGGCGTCGCGCATGGCGACCAGCCGCTTGTGGATGAACTCGATGGCGCCGATGTCGACGCCCCGGGTCGGCTGGCCGACGAGCAGGAGGTCCGGGTCGTGCTCCATCTCGCGGGCGAGCACGAGCTTCTGCTGGTTGCCGCCGGAGAACGAGGTCGCCTGGAGATGCGGGGCTGCCGGCCGGACGTCGTAGCCCTGCATCCAGTCCAGGCATCTGGCGATGATGCTGCGCTTCTTGAGAAAGCCGTGCTCGGCATAGGCCGGGAGAAGCTGATAGCCCAGGATCGCGTTCTCGTAGGCCGGGAAGCCGCGCACGAGGCCCATCCTGAGCCGGTCCTCGGGCACGTGGCCGAGCTTCTTCAGGCGGCAGTCGGCGGCATCGGCCAGGGGCTCGCCGTGCAGCAGCACGCGACCACCACTCGGCCGCCTGATGCCGGAGAGCGCTTCGAGCAGCTCCGACTGGCCGTTGCCGGCGACCCCGGCGATGCCCACGATCTCGCCGGCGCGGACGGTGAAGCTCACGTCCTTGACCCGGCGCACGCCCTGCTCGTCGACCACCTCGAGATGCTCCACCTCGAGCACCGGCGAGCCGGGCCGGGCCGGTTGCTTGTCGACCCGAAGGAGGACCTTGCGGCCGACCATGAGCTCGGCCAGCTCCTCGGTGGTCGTGTCGGCGGTGCGCCGGTGGGCCACCATCGCCCCCTGGCGCATGACGCTGACCGTGTCGGTCGCAGCCATGATCTCGCGGAGCTTGTGGGTGATCAGGATGACGGTCCGGCCCTGCTCCTTCAGGTTGCGCAGGATGCGGAAGAGGTGGTCGGCCTCCTGCGGGGTCAGCACGCCGGTCGGCTCGTCGAGGATCAGGACACGGGCGCCGCGGAAGAGGGCCTTGAGGATCTCGACCCGCTGCTGGATGCCGACCGGCAGGTCGGCGATCCGCGCATCGATGTCGACCTCGAGCGCATAGTCCTGCTCGAGCCGGAGCAGCGCCTCGCGCGCCCTGGCCTTGCCGGCCTTGAGCGTCCAGCCGCCTTCGGCGCCGAGCAGGATGTTCTCGAGCACGGTGAACGGCTCGACCAGCATGAAGTGCTGGTGGACCATGCCGATGCCGGCCTCGATCGCATCCTCGGGCGAGCGGATGGCCCGCTCCTCGCCGTCCACCCGGATGATGCCGGAATCGGCCTGGTAGAAGCCGTAGACGATGTTCATCAGCGTCGACTTGCCGGCGCCGTTCTCGCCGACGATGCCGTGGATGGTGCCGGCCTCGACCGTCAGATGGATGTCGTCGTTGGCGTGGACCGGGCCGAACGACTTGTCGATGCCCAAGAGCTCGATGGCCGGCGGCGCCCCGCTCGTGCGCCCGTCGCCGCCGGCCCCGGACATGCTGCCTGCTGCCGTCAGTTCTGGGTCGAGTAGTAGTCCTCGACGACGATCTCGCCGGCCACGATCTTGGCCTTGGCGTCCTCGATCGCGGCTTCCATCTCGGGCGTGATCAGTGCTCGGTTGTTTTCGTCGATGGCGAAGCCGACACCGTCCTCGGCGAGCCCGAGCGACTGGGCACCCGGCTGCCAGGTGCCGTCCATCGAATCCTTGAAGGCATTGTAGACGGCAACGTCGACCCGCTTCAGCATCGAGGTCAGCACGCTGCCCGGATGCAGGTGGTTCTGGTTGCTGTCCACGCCGATCGAGAGCTTGTCGCGGTCGGCCGCGGCCTGCAGCACGCCGAGCCCGGTGGCACCCGCGGCGGCGTAGACCACGTCCACGCCCTGGTCGAACTGGCCGATCGCCAGCTCGCCGCCCTTGCCCGGGTCGTTCCAGGCGGCCGGCGTCGTGCCGGTCATGTTGACGAGCACCTCGGCATCGGGATTCACGTAGTGGACGCCCTGCTCGTAGCCGTGGGCGAAGTTGCGGATCAGCGGGATGTCCATGCCGCCGACGAAGCCCACCTTGCCGGTCTTTGAGGCCATGGCGGCGGCCATGCCGACGAGGAACGAGCCCTCGTGCTCCTTGAAGACGACCGACTGGACGTTCGGCTGATCGACCACCGCATCGATGATGGTGAACTCGATATCGGGGTTGTCGGGGGCCACCGTCTCGAGCGGGGTCGCGTTCTGGAAGCCGACGACCACGACGATCGTGGCGCCGTTGCGGACCATGCGGCGCATCGCCTGCTCGCGCTGCGCCTCCTGGGTGACCTCGAACTCGAGATACTCGATGCCGGTCTCTTCCTTGAACCGCTCGGCACCATTGTAGGCGGCCTCGTTGAACGACTTGTCGAACTTGCCGCCCATGTCGAAGATGACCGCCGGCTTGAAGTCCTGCGCCGCAGCCGTGCCGGCCATCAATGCCAAAGCCAGCATTGCGAGACCGAAGCCGCTCTTCCCCGTCCTGCCCATGGTCATTGCCTCACCCTTCGGGAGATCCCCTATTTCGGGAAAAACCCTAGGCGAGGTGCCGGCAAATGCAAGCAGGTTCGCTTTGGCCCCTCAGCCGGCTTTCGGGCACCGCCATTCCGCCGGGGCGACGGTATCGCCGTCGATCCAGGCGAGGATGTCCCGCCAGACGGTCTCGGCCTGCAGGTCGCGCAGGAGGAGGTGCCAGCCATTCTCGTAGGCGATGGCATGGCAGACGGCCGGATCGACGAGCCCGACGAAGCTGCGGATGGCTTCCGGCGGAATGATCTCGTCGCGCTCGCCCAGCAGGATCAGCACGGGCACGTCGAGCTTGCCGGCATCCTGTCGCGCCTCGTCCATCAGCCGCACCAGGCCGGCGATGGCGTCGAGCCGCGTTTCCTTGATGAGCATGGGATCGCGACCCATGGCGATGAGTGCTTCGTCATTGTCGCTCGCCCGGACCCCGAGCCCGCGCCCGGTCAGGGTCCAGCCCGGCGCCATGCCGGCCGCGACCTCCAGCACCAGGCGATAGAAGCCATTGAAGCTGGTGTCGCCCCAGACCGCCGGGCTCACCAGGATGACGCCGTCGACCGGCGGCAGGTCACCCTGCCCGAGCGCCACCACGGCGACCGCCGCCCCCATGCTCTCGCCGAGGACGTAGAGCGGCGTGCCCGGCCAGTCGCGGTGCAGCTCGGCGACGCGCCGGGCCAGGTCCCGGGCCAGCGCCTCGCTGCCCGGCCAGAGCCCGCGGTTCGGGTTGGCGCCGAAGCCCTGCTGGTCGAAGGACTCGACGCGGTAGCCTCGGGCGGCGGCAAAGGTGGCGAAATCGGCGAAGGCGTGGCGATAGTCGTTGAAGCCGTGCAGCGCCAGGATGACGGCGCGGGGCGGTTCCTCCGTCGTGGCCCAGACCTCGGCGGGGCGGGGCGCCGGCGGCAACGGGTGCAGCGTGCTGCCGCAGGCAGCGACGATGGTGCAGCAGAAGAGGGCGAACGCGGCCCGGCAGTCCTGCAAGGTCGGCGTTAGACGCGCTGCTGCAGGCCGAGCATCTTCCAGATGTCCGCAGGCGTGCGGCCGATATCCCGCAGATGGCGAAGCGTGATGGCGCGGTTGCGCTTGGCGAGACGCTCGCCCCGGCTGTCGGCGATCAGGTTGTGGTGGTAGTAGCGCGGCGGCGTGATGCCGAAGAGCGCCTGCAGCAGCCGATGCAGATGAGTGGCGTGGAAGAGGTCCTCGCCGCGGCTGACCAGGGTGACCCCCTGCAGGTGATCGTCCAGGACGACGGCCAGGTGATAGCTGGTCGGCGTGTCCTTGCGGGCGAGGATCGGGTCGCCCAGCGCTTCCGGCCGCGCCTCGACCCAGCCGGCCCGGCAGTCGTGCCAGTGGAGCGGGCCGGTGCGCGTCATGGCGCGGGCGACGTCGAGACGCCAGGCGAACGGCTCGCCCTTGACGATTCGCCGCTCGCGCTCGGCCGGATCGATGTCGCGGCAGATGCCCGGGTAGACGAGCTCGTGCGAAGGGCCATGCGGCGCTCGCCCCGACTGCTCGACCTCCATGCGGATCTGCTTGCGTGAGCAGAAGCACGGATAGAGCAGCCCCTCCTCCAGCAGATGCAGCAGGGCGCCCTCGTAGCGGGACATGTGCTCCGACTGCCGCAGGGGCTCGCCGTGCCAGTGGATGCCGACCCAGTCGAGGTCCTCGTAGGTCGCCCGCTCGAACTCCGGCCGGCAGCGCTGGCTGTCGATGTCCTCGATGCGCAACAGGAAGCGGCCACCGCTCTGCCGGGCGGCCTCGCAGGCGAAGAGCGCCGAGTACGCATGGCCGATATGCAGATAGCCGGTCGGGCTCGGCGCGAACCGGGTGATCAGCGGCTGCTCGCCCGGCCCGGGCATGGGCACGGTGTCGATGCCACGCAAGACCCGCTCCTCGAGGCATCCGTTCGCGGTCAAGGTCACGCTTCGCCCATCCGTCCAAGCTCGGTCCCGATCACGCGCATGTTGCGGATACCGGGGCAGCAGTGCAAGGACGGGAAACGGCCCTTCCGGCTCAACCGGACCGAACGTAGCCCCGGCGCCACAAACGTCAGAACCGCAGGAACGGGTTGAGGAAGCGCGAGAAGCGGCCGGTCAGCCTGAGCGGGGCATCGGTGACGGCGAGGCAGAGGCAGTCCTCGTCGCCGAGCGCCTGCGGCTGATGGTCGACATGCGGGTCGGCGATCGCGATATCGCCCACGGTATAGGCGCCGATCCCGTCGTGGAAGGCGCCGTCCAGCACGACCGTCAGCTCCTGGCCGCCATGCGTGTGCCTCGGCACCGCGCGGCCAGCCTTGAGCCGGATCAGGCTGGTGCGGTAGGTCGAGTCGTCGAGGGGCAGCCGGGCCTCGGACACGCCCCCGAAATGCCGCCAGGGGAGGTCGGCCAGAGATCCCTTGACATAGGCGCGCAGCGGCGCCGGCAGCTCGCCATCGGGCGGCGGCTCGGCGAGCTCGATCGAATCGTCGAGCTGGTCCAGGAGGCGCTCGAGGGCGCCCTCGCCGAGCTCGGCCGGCGGCAGGTCCTCGAGCAGCGCCCCGCCGAGCGCCTCGTACTCGCGAAAGACCCGGCGCTGCGCCGGCGCCAGCGCCAGATGCGTGGCGACGACCAGCCCGACGGGCTCCGGCAGGCGGCCCGCGGCATGCGCCAGCAGCAGGTCGTCGACGGTGATGCGCTCGCTCATCATGCGACACCCTCGAGCAGACCGCGCAGCCTGGCCACGGCCAGCCGCAGTCGCGACTTGACGGTTCCCAGAGGCAGGCCCAGCTCGTCGGCGATGGCGCTGTGGGTCTTGTCCTCGAAATAGAAGATCCGCAGGAGATCGGCCTGCTCGGGCGGCAGATGCTCGATGGCGCGGCGAATGCCCTCCTTCACCACCGCGGCCTCGACCTGGACATCGCCGCGCGGTGCGGGAGGCGGCTCCATCGACGGATCGGTCAGGTCGACGTCCGGGTGCGACTCGCGCCGGAATGCGTCGATCCGCTTGTTCCGGGCGATGGTGTAGACCCAGGTGCTGAGCGCCGCCCGCGCCGGATCGAACTGATGGGCCCGGCGCCAGACCGCGATCATCACCTCCTGGACGAGATCCTCCGCCACATCGTCAGGGGACCCGATGCGCCGCAGATAGCTCTTCACCCTGGGCGCGTAGTACATGTGGAGCCGGGCGAACGCCGTGCGGTCGCGATCGTTTGCCACCAGGCGGATATCAGCGAGAAGCTCCCTGTCGGGACCGCCAGGTTCGGCATCGCTCGGATCGGCATCGCTCGAAGAGCCTCGCATCGCACCTTTGAACCGCAGCGACGCCAGCCATGCAAGGCGCAGACCGTCGCGCCCGCCGCTCGGCCCTGCCGCAAGTCTGCCCGAAAAATTGCTCGCCATCGTTCCCCGCACCATCCTCTGCACAGGAAATACGCGGCGCATCGGTTTGCGGATCAGTCGCCGCCCGCTATTCTCCGGCGGCAAGATGCATCCCCAACGGCCCGGCGAACGCGCCCCGACCCTGTCGGGCCTACGTGAGTAGCGATCAACGATGTCCAAGACCGACCACAGCGAGCTCCGCCAGGCGATCATCGCCACCTGCCTTAAGATGTCCGAGCTCGGCATCAATCACGGCACCTCCGGCAATGTGAGTGCGCGCATACCCGAGGGCCTGCTTATCACCCCCTCGGGCATGGCCTACGATTCGATCCGGCCCGCGGACATCGTCCTGATCGACCATGAGGGCAGCTACGAGGGGCGGCGCGTGCCGTCGACCGAATGGCGCTTCCACTACGACATCATGCGCGAGCGGCCGGACATCAACGCCATCGTCCACAATCACGCCCTGCACTGCACCACCCTCGCCTGCCTGCGGATGGAGATCCCGGCCTTCCACTACATGATCGCGGTCGCGGGCGGCGATTCGGTCCGGGTGGCCGACTATGCCCGCTTCGGCACGCAGGAGCTCTCGGACAATGCGCTGCGGGCGCTCGAGGGCCGGACGGCCTGCCTGCTCGCCAATCACGGGATGATCGCGCTCGGCGCCGATCTCGGCAAGGCGCTCGGCCTCGCCGTGGAGATCGAGAATCTCGCCTCGTGCTACTGGCGCTGCCTGCAGGTCACCCGGCCGGCGATCCTCACCACGGCACAGATCGACGAGGTGCTGGTTCGCATCGCTTCCTATGGCAAGCAGCCCGAGGAGATGGCGCCGGGCCAGATGCCGGCCACCGAGGCGCCACCGCGCCGGCTCGCCTCCTAGATGCGGGCGGCAGGGGCTCTTACTTGCTGCCCTGGTTCTTGAGGATCGCCACGATTCCGGCACTGACCGCGAGCAGGAGGGCGCTCGCCAGGCCCGCGGCGATGGCGGCCGCGAAGCGACTCTTCGCGGCGTCCCAGCCGCGGGCGAGGCGGACCGCCATGCGCACGCCCTCCTCGTCGTGCAGCCCGAGCCGCTGCACCAGCTCGCCGATCGCCCGGCCGGCCGCCTCCTCGGCGGCGAGCCGGGCCACCCGCTCGATCTCGGTCGAGATGTGCGCCTTGTGCACGGCGATGGAGTGATGCACGGATTCGGTGTGCTGGAGCACGGCGCGCAGCAGGGCGAAGCCGTCGTTCTTGTCGTGCAGGTGGGCGACGCCCAGGAGATCGAGCTGGCGTCGCACGCCCTCGCTCAGGTGGCCCGTGCTGACCACGATCGGGATGTCGGGGGAGGCCCCGCGCAGGATCTCCAGGGTGCGGGGACCGTTCGAATCGGGCAGGTTCAGATCGGTGACGATCACGTCGGGCTTGAGCCCGGGCGTCGTCAGCCGCACCAGGGCATCGGCGAGCGTGGCGGCCAGCGTGACCTCGAAACGGCCGGCAAGCTCGCGGCGCATCGCGAATGCGTCCGTCGGATCATCTTCGAGAACGAGGACGCGCAAGACCGTCTCCGGCACAAAATCAGCCACTCGAAATAGGATTAATACCCTATTATCGCGGCGCAGTAAAGCCTTGCGTGCTCTCCCGCCGCAGCTCTTCGATCAGGCGAAGCCCGGGCCGGCGCGCTCCGCCAGCTCCACCCGAAAGCCGGCCGCGGCCAGGGCGGCCTCGATCTGGGTGGCATGGCGCGCGTCACGGGTCTCGATGACGAAGTCGACGATCGCATCGCGCACCGAGCCCTGGGAGAAGGCGCGCTTGTGGGTCACCTCGACGACATTGCCCTGGGCATCGGCGATCAGCCGGGTCAGCCGGGCGAGGCTGCCCGGGCTGTCCGGCACCATGACGGCGAGCCGGATCAGCCGCTCGCTCCTGACGAGGCCACGCATGATCACCGCGCTGAGCAGCCGGCTGTCGATATTGCCGCCCGAGAGCACGACGCCGATCCGGCGGCCGCGGAACCGCTCCGGGTCGGCGAGCACCGCGGCAAGGCCGGCGGCACCAGCCCCCTCGACCACCGTCTTCTCGATCTCGAGGAGCTGGAGGATCGCCTGCTCGAGATGCGGCTCGTCGACCAGCACGATGTTCGAAACGAGCCTGTCGATGATGCTCCGGCCCAGCCGGCCCGGCTCCTTGACCGAGATGCCGTCGGCGATGGTCCGGCCCGCCGCCAGCGGCGGGCTCTTCCCCAAGCGGTGATTGTAATGGGCGGGATAGGCCGCTGACTGGACCCCGACGATCTCCGTTTCCGGCCGACGGTCGGCCAGCGCCGTGGCGATGCCGGCGATCAGGCCGCCGCCACCGATCGGCACGACCAGGGCATCGAGCTCTGGCGCGTCCGCCGCGATCTCGAGGCCGATCGTGCCTTGCCCCGCAATGATCAGAGGATCGTCGAAGGGATGGATGAAGACGAGCCCCTGGTCACGCTCGAGCTCGCGCGCATGGCGCGCTGCCTCGTCGACCGTCTCGCCCCGCAGCTCGACCCTGGCGCCGAACTGCTCGGTGTTGCGGATCTTGTTGAAGGGGGTCGTCTCCGGCATGACGATGGTGGCCCGGATGCCGAGCCGTGCGGCATGGTAGGCCACGCCCTGCGCATGGTTGCCGGCCGACATGGCCACCACGCCCCGCGCCCGCTCGGCGGGATCGAGGCTGGCGAGCTTGTTGAGGGCACCCCGTTCCTTGAACGAGGCCGTGTATTGCAGGTTCTCGAACTTCAGCCAGAGCTCGGCGCCGGTGAGGTCGGAGAGCGTGCGCGAGTGGCGCAGCGGCGTGCGCTCGACCTGGCCCTCGAGCAGGGCCGCCGCCGCCTCGATGGTGTCGATCCGGACCGGCGGCGGGCCTTCGCTCATCTCACGGGAAGAGCGGCGCGCCGCGCAGCCCGGCCGTCTCGTCCAGGCCCAGCATCAGGTTCATGTTCTGCAGGGCCTGGCCCGAGGCGCCCTTGACCAGGTTGTCGGTGACGCTGAGCAGGATGGCCTCGCCCGCCACCCGGCTCGGGTGAACGGCGATCAGGCAGTTGTTGCTGCCGCGCACATGGCGCGTCGCCGGCAGGGACCTCGGCGGCAGGACATGCACGAACGGCGCATCGCGATAGGCATCCGCCAGCGCCGCCTGCAGGCCGTCCACCGTGGCATCCGGCTGCAGCCGCACATAGATCGTGGCCAGGATCCCCCGGTTCATCGGCACCAGATGCGGCGTGAAGGTGACCGTGACCGGCCGCTCGGTGAAGTCCGAGAGGCACTGGTCGATCTCCGGCCCGTGCCGGTGCGTGGCGACGCCATAGGCGTGGAAGCCCTCGCTGATCTCGGTGAAGAGGCTGGACTCCCTGGCCGCCCGCCCGGCACCGCTGACGCCGGACTTGGCATCGATGATGATCCTGGTCGGGTCGATCAGCCGCGCCTTCAGGAGCGGGATCAGCGGCAGTTGCGCCGTCGTCGTGTAGCAGCCCGGATTGGCGACGAGGCGGGCCTTGCCGATCGCCTCGCCGTAATGCTCGGTGAGCCCGTAGACGGCCCGTTCCTGCAGCTCGACCGCCTCGTGTGGCTTGCCGTAGACTTCAGCGTAGAGGGCCGTGTCACGCAGGCGGAAATCGGCCGAGAGATCGATGACGCGCAGCGTCTCGGGCAGCTCGCGCACCACTTTCTGGGTGAGGCCGTGCGGCAGGCAGCAGAAGACCACGTCGACGTCGTCGACGGCGACGTCATCGAGCCGCTGCAGATCAGGCAGCCCCAGATGGGCCAGATGCGGAAAGAGGGAGCCGACCGGCTGGCCGGCATTGCGATCGGCCGTGAGCCAGCGCGCCTCGGCCGTCGGGTGGTCGTTGAGCAGGCGCAGGAGCTCCGCCCCCGTATAGCCGCTGGCACCCAGGATACCGACCTTGATCTCGCTCATCGTGCTCGCCATCAACACTCGATCTCACGTAGCGAACGGTCTAAGCGATCGTGCCTGGACGTGCAAAGAGTGAGAGGACATGCGATTTCTCGTTGTCGGCGGCGGCGGCCGCGAACATGCGCTCTGCTGGTCGCTCGCCGCCTCGCCCCTGGCCGACGCGGTGCTCTGCGCGCCTGGCAATGCCGGCATCGCGCGGGACGCGGAATGCGTGCCGGTGGCGGTGGACGATATCGACGGCCTCGTGGCGCTGGCCCGGGCCCGCGAGATCGACCTCGTCGTGGTCGGGCCGGAGCTGCCGCTGGTGCTGGGTCTCGTCGACCGGCTCGAGGCCCTGGGCATCCGTGCCTTCGGCCCGAGCGCTGCCGCGGCCCGGCTCGAAGGCTCGAAGGCGTTCATGAAGGCCTTCTGCGCGCGCCATGGCATCCCGACGGCCGCCCATGCGGTCTTCACCGGCGACCAGGCGGAAGCGGCGCTGGCGCATGTCGAGGCGGCGCCGCTGCCGATCGTGGTCAAGGCGGACGGGCTCGCCGCCGGCAAGGGCGTGGTCATCGCCGAGACCCGCGCCGCTGCCCGCGACGCCGTCGAGGCGGCCTTCGCCGGTGCCTTCGGCGCGGCCGGGGCGACCCTTGTCATCGAGGAGTTCATGGCCGGCGAGGAGGCCAGCCTGTTCGCCATCTGCGACGGCAGGACGGCCCTCGAGATCGGCACGGCCCAGGACCACAAGCGTGCCCATGACGGCGACCAGGGGCCCAATACCGGCGGCATGGGCGCCTATTCGCCGGCCCCGGTGCTGACGCCCGAGCTGATCGAGGAGGTGCTGGCGACCATCGTCCGGCCGACGCTCGATGGCCTCGCCGCCGAGGGCATCCTCTATCGTGGCTTCCTCTATGCCGGGCTGATGCTGACAGCCGCCGGTCCCAAGCTGGTCGAGTACAATGTCCGCTATGGCGATCCCGAATGCCAGGCCGTGCTGCCGCGGCTGATGACCGATCTCGGCCAGCTCGTCGTCGGCGCCTGCGACGGCATTCTCGAGCACATGGATCTGCGCTGGTACCCCGATCACGCCCTCACCGTGGTGCTGGCGGCGCGCGGCTATCCCGGTCCTTACGCCAGGGGCTCGGTGATCGGCGGCCTCGAGGCGCTCGAGGAGAGCGACGATGTCCTCCTCTTCCATGCCGCCACGCGCCGGGAAGGCGAGCGCTGGCTCGCCGATGGCGGCCGGGTGCTCGGCATCACCGGGCTCGGCGCCACGCTCCAGGAGGCTCGCGACCGGGCCTATGCCGGCGTCGCCCGGCTCGACTGGCCGGAAGGGTTCTGCCGGGGCGATATCGGCTGGCGGGCGCTACCCGGATGACCGCGTGCCGCCCCGCCGACCCGGCCGGCATCGCCCACGCGGCCCGGCTGCTGCGCCAGGGCGGGCTCGTCGCCTTTCCGACCGAGACGGTCTACGGGCTCGGCGCGCTGGCGACGGATGACGCGGCCATCGCCCGCGTCTTCGAGGCGAAGGGCCGGCCGGCCGTCAACCCGCTCATCCTGCATGTCGCGACCACCGCGGCGAGCCGGGAGTTCGCTGCCTTCGACGACCGGGCCGAAGCGCTCGCCGCCGCCTTCTGGCCGGGACCGCTGACGCTGATCCTGCCGCTTCGCCAGGCTGCCGCGATCTCGCCACGGGCGGTCGCCGGGCTCGACACGGTGGCCGTTCGCGTGCCGGGCCATGCTGTCGCGCAATCGCTGCTGGCGCAGGTCGGCGGCCCGGTGGCGGCACCCAGCGCCAATCGCTCCGGGCGGGTCAGCCCGACCACCGCGGCGCATGTGCTGGCGGACCTGGACGGCCGTATCGATCTGGTCCTCGACGGCGGACCGGTGCAGATCGGTGTCGAGAGCACGGTGCTCGACCTGAGCCGCCCGGGCCGTGTCGGCCTCCTGCGGCCGGGCGGGCTGACGCGGGCGGCGATCGCGGCCGTGACCCGGCCGCTCGATGAGCCGTCCTCCTCGCCGGGCGAGCCGGTGCGCTCCCCCGGCCTGCTGCTGCGCCACTACGCGCCGCGCACAGCCTTGCGGCTCGAAGCGACGGATGTGGCACCGGACGAGGCGCTGCTCGCCTTCGGCCCCATGCCGCCGACCGGGGCGGTGGCGACCCGCAACCTCAGTGCCAAGGCCGATCTCGCCGAGGCGGCGCACAATCTCTATGCCATGCTGCGCGAGCTCGACGCGGTCGGCGCCCGGCGGATCGCGGTCATGGAGCTGCCCGCGACCGGGCTCGGCGAGGCGCTCGTCGACCGGCTGCGGCGGGCCGCCGAGACACCGCCGGACACCGCGCCCTGAGGCCAGACTATTGTGCGGCCGGCGGTGGCAGGTCCAGGCGCTCGCGCGCCCGGTTGCGGGCCTCGGCGCTCTCGCGACCGCTGACATAGAGCAGGCCGCAGAGGCGGCGGATCAACGACGCCTCGTAGTCGTGCAGCTCCTCGTCGGCGAGCGCCACCTCCCAGAGCAGCTCGATCAGGCCGACCCGCTCCGCGTGGCTGGTCGCCTCCTTCACCGCCCGGGTGAAGCCGTGCCATTCGACCGCATCGCGGGCGGCCGCTTCGGCTTTCTCGAGCAACCGATCGGCCAGATTTGGCGGCAAGTCGAAATGCCGGCCGAGAATGCCGGCGATGACCTGCCGCTCGGCCGCACCGAAATCGCCGTCGCTCAGCGCCGCCTCCACGAGGAGCGCTGCGGCCGCCACCTGGTTCTCGGCGAAGCCCGCCGGCAGGCCGGGCTTCGCGGTGTCGGCGCCGAACAGCTTCTCGATCAGGCCCAGCATCGATCCTCCTCCAAAGGCGCTGGCTCAAGCCCGCCAGAAGGCGGGTGCAAAGAGAACCAGCACGGTGAAAAGCTCCAGCCGGCCGAGCAGCATGCCGGCAGAGAGCAGCCATTTGGCGGTGTCCGGCAGGGCCGCGAAGTTCTTCGCCGGCCCGATGAGGTCGCCGAGCCCCGGGCCGACATTGGCCAGTGCCGAGAGAGCGCCCGACATCGCGGTCAGGTAGTCCAGCCCGAGAAAGCTCAGAAGGATGCTGAGCACGGCGAAGCTCAGGGCGAAGACGAAGACGAATCCCAGGATCGAGATCGCCGTCTGATCCGCGACCGGCTGGCCGTTGTAGATCGGCCGGAAGACGCCAGAAGGCTGCAGGAGGCGCAGCACCTGCACGCGGGCAATCTGGTAGAGCACGGCGAAGCGGAACACCTTCATCCCGCCCGTGGTCGAGCCGCTGCAGCCGCCGATGCACATGAGGAAGAAGATGACGCCGACGGGAAACGTGCCCCAGGCATTGAAGTCGCTCGCGGCATAGCCCGTGCCGGTCACCACGCTGACCGTCGCGAAGGCCGCGTGGCGCAGCCCGTCGTGACCGAACATCAGACCTCGCTGGACCAGCCAGAAGGCGAGAAGGGCCGTGCCGCCGGCGAGGATGCCGAGAAACCAGCGCACCTGGACGTCGTGGAAAAGCTGGAGCTTCTGGCCACGCAGGATCTGGACGTAGAGCACGAAGGGTATGCCGCCGACGATCATGAAGGTGATCGCCGTCCACTCGATCGCCGGGCTGGCGAAATGGCCGATCGAGGCGTCGTAGGTGGAATAGCCGCCGGTCGCGATGGTCGTCATCGCATGCGCCGCCGCATCGAACCAGCTCATCCCGAAGAGCCAGTAGATCGAGGCGCAGAGCAGGGAGAGCAGGAGGTAGATCAAGGCGATATTGGTCGCGATCTGCGCCGCTCGCGGCAGGATCTTCTCCGACGAATCCGTGCTCTCGGTGCGGAAGAGCTGCATGCCGCCGATCGAGAGCATGGGCAGGATGGCGATGCCCATGACGATGATGCCGATGCCGCCGAGCCATTGCAGCATGGCGCGCCAGAGCAGGATGCCGGGCGGCGCCGCCTCCAGGCCGACGATCACCGTGGAGCCGGTCGTGGTGATGCCCGACATCGCCTCGAAGAAGGCGCCGGCAGCACCCAGCCCGAGATCCGAGAACGCGAACGGCAGGGCGGCGAAGGCGGTCGTCGTCACCCAGGTCAGCGTCGTCAGGAGGAAGCCCTGGCGCACGGTGAGCTCGGGCGTGCGCGAGACGCCCGTGGTCATCAGGATCAGGCTGACCCCGATGAACGCCGTGCAGGAGGCGCTGAGCAGGAAGACCTGCCAGTCGGCATGCCCGGCGATGAGATCGGCGAGCATCGACGGCAGCATGGCCAGGGCGAGGACGAGCAGCACGATGCCGACCACCATGGCGACCGGCCGCAGGTCGACGATGGCCCGCAGATCGAGCCTGGACCGGCTCCGGCGCACGACCCGGCTGGTCTCCGAAACCGTCAGTTCACCGACCCGCGGCTGCCCGGCGCATCGAGCGAGAACGCCGGAATCTCGACGTCGAACCAGAGCCCGTCGGCACCCAGCATCTGATAGGTCCCCGCCATGATCCCCGTCGGCGTCCCCAAAGGCGTGCCGGAGGTGTACTCGAAGCGCTCGCCGGGCTCCAGCATCGGCTGCTCGCCGACCACGCCGTCGCCGCGCACCTCGTGCAGCCGGCCGCGGCCGTCCACGATCCGCCAGTAGCGGCTCATGAGCTGCACCGGCTCCGAGCCGGTGTTCTCGATGACCACCCGGTAGCCGAAGACCCAGCGGCTGTCCGCCGGCTCCGACTGCTCCTCGACGAAGAACGGGTCGACGGAGACGCTGATTGCCCGCGTGACCTCGCTATACATGCGAACCGCCCCTCCTCTGCTGTGCCGGTCACCAGGCCCCATGGCCGCCGACCGGCGTGAATGGCAGATGCGGACTATGTGGAGAGCGGATCGGGCTGTCCAGTGTCGGCCGGGCCCGAAGCGCCGGACCCGGCTAGACGCTGCAGGTAGAGCACGACGGCGACCGCCGTGGCGAGGTTGAGGCTCGACACACCTGGCCGCATCGGGATCGTGACGATTCGGCTCGCCACCCGGCGCAGATGCGGGGCCAGGCCATCGCGCTCCGAGCCGAAGAGCAGCACGGCATCGCCGGGCAGCGTGCCCGGCCCGAGCGGCTCGCCGCCATCGGCGAGGGCGATGATCGGCCGGCCGGTCGGCGGCAGCTCGTCGGGCGCTTCGACCGGCAGGGCCATGTGGAGCCCGGCCGAGCCGCGGATTGCCGCGGCCGACCAGGGGTCGACCCCGCCTAGCGTCCAGACCGCCGCCGCCCCGGCCGCCGCGGCGACGCGCACGACGGCCCCCAGATTGCCCGGATGACGCGGCCGGTCGAGCACGACGATCGGGCCGGCCGCGGTGCTGCTCCCCGGCCATACCGGGCGGTCGGCGACAGCGATCAGCCGCGTTGCCGGCGGCTCAGGAGCGAGTGCGGCGAATTCGGCCGTGGTCACCGGCTCGAGCAGTGCCGCGAGCCGGGCCTGGACATCGGGAGCCAGCTCGGCCGCCAGCGCCAGCACGCTTGCGGGCGCATCGCTGATCACCAGCCTCGGCACGACACCGAAGCGCAGCGCGTGCTTGACCGCGTGCAAACCCTCGAGCACCACCATGGCCGGGTCGCGACGTGCCCGATGCACCAGCGCCTGGCGAGCGGCTGCCGTCAAATCACGGCGTGGCGCACTTTCGCCGACACCCATTCGCTGACCAGCACCGTGCCGAGCACCAGGAGCAGGATCATCGTCACCTGCGGCCAGGCGAGCGTGTTGAGCGAGGCCTGGAGCTGCAGCCCGATTCCGCCGGCGCCGACCAGGCCCAGGATGGTCGATTCGCGGATGTTGATGTCCCAGCGAAAGACGCTGATCCCGGCGAAGGCCGGCAGGATCTGCGGGACGATGCCGTAATCCAGCACCTGCGCACCCGAGGCGCCGGTGGCGCGGACCGCCTCGACCTGGCTCTCGTCGATCTCCTCGATCGCCTCGTAGAGCAGCTTGCCGACGAAGCCGATCGACCGCAGGCCGATGGCGATGATCCCCGCGAGCAGCCCGGGGCCGATCATCGAGACCAGCAGCAGCGCCCAGATCAGCGAGTTGATCGAGCGCGAGGCGACGATGATGAAGAGCGCGACGGGTCGCAGGAAAAGGGCGCTCGGCGTGGTGTTGCGGGCGGCGAGAAAGGCCACCGGCACGGCGATGATGATGCCGAGCAGCGTGCCGAGCGTGGCGATGTTGAGCGTGTCCCAGAGCGGCCAGAGCAGCTTGTCGATGTAGGACCAGCGCGGCGGCAGCATCCGGCTGCCGATATCGGCAGCCTGCCGGGGCGCATCCCAGACGAAGGCCCAGATCGTCCGGCCGGTCATCAGCTTCCAGCACCAGACGAAGAGCATGACACCGGCGAGCCAGCCCGCCCAGATCGCCCATTGGCGGCGGGTGGTGCGCCGCTGCCAGACCGGCCGCCCGTCGAGCTCTCGTACCGGCACTACTGCACCCACCCGCGGACATGGCTGGAGCTGTATTCCGCCGCCATCACGATCAGGATGATCAGGAGCAGGATGGCGCCGGCGCTGTCGTACTCGTAGCGGTCGATGGCCGTGTTCAGCGTGGCGCCGATGCCGCCGGCGCCGACGATGCCGATCACCGCCGATTCGCGGAAGTTGATGTCCAGTCGATAGAGGCTGAGGCCGATCAGCCGCGGCATGACCTGTGGCTGGATGCCGTAATTGATGAGCTGGGGGAACGAGGCGCCGGTGGCGCGCACCGCCTCGGCCTGGGCCTCGTCGATGTCCTCGATGTCCTCGGCGAGCAGCTTGGCCATGAAGCCGATGGTAGCGAAGGCCAGGGTGAGAAAGCCGGCGAAGGGGCCGAAGCCGAACATCGCGACGAAGAAGATGGCGACGATCACCTCCTGGAAGGTGCGGCTGAGCGCGATGATCGCCCGGCAGAAGAGATAGATCGGCATGGGCGCCACGTTGCGAGCAGCACCGATGCCGATCGGCACCGCCAGGAGCACGCCGACCACCGTCGAGGTGACGGTCATGGTCAGGCTCTCGGCGAGGCCCTGGCTGATGTCCTTCCAGCGGCTGACGAAGTCGGGGGCGAGAAAGCCCTGGGCGAAGCGCCAGCCGCGATCGAGCCCCTCGTAGACCCGCAGCCAGTTCACCTCGACCGTCGAGATCGCGAGGGCGAGGTAGATCAGGAGCCCGCCATAGACGAGCCAGCGCGTCCGTCGGCTCTGGATGAGGACCGGCGGTCGCCGCCAGCGGCGGCCGGCCGCGGCAGTGCTCATGCGAGCCCCGCCAGCCGCTCTTCGGGGCGCTCGCCCTCGGCCGCACGACGAACGTGCCCGCCATGCGCGGCAGCCGCGTCCTCGGCGTCCTCGGCGTCCTCGGCGGCCGCCGTCTGCATCGCGGTCCAGTCCTCGGCGCCGTAGATGCGGGTGAGGACCGCGTCGTCGAGCTCGGCCGGCGGCCCGTCGAACACGACCTCGCCGGCGGTGAGGCCGATGATCCGGTCGACGAACATCCTGGCGAGCAGCACGTCATGGATGTTGATGACCGCCGGCAGCGACCGCTCCTCGCAGATCTCGCGGATCAGCCGCATGATCTGCCGCGAGGTCTTGGGATCGAGCGACGCCGTGGGCTCGTCGATCAGCAGCAGCTCCGGATCCTGCTCGAGGGCGCGGGCGATGCCGACCCTTTGGCGCTGGCCGCCGGAGAGCTCGTCGGCGCGCTTGTCGGCATGCTCGGCAAGCCCGACCCGCTCGAGCAGCGCGAACGCCTTGTCGACATCCGCCTGCGGGTAGCGACGGAGGAAGCTGCGCCAGAAGGGCACGTAGCCGAGCCGGCCGGAGAGCACGTTCTCCATGACCGTCAGCCGCTCGACCAGCGCGTATTCCTGAAAGATCATGCCGATCCGCCGGCGCACCCGCCTGAGATCGGCGCCGCTCATCGAGGTGAGCTCGACGTCGTTCAGATAGACCTTGCCGCCGGTCGGCTCGACCAGCCGGTTGATGCAGCGGATCAGCGTCGACTTGCCGGCGCCCGACGGGCCGATCAGGCCAACGATCTGGCCTCGGTCGACCTCCAGCGACACGCCCCTGAGGGCATGGTCACCGGTCTTGTAGCGCTTGGCCAGGTTGTCGAGCCGCAGCATCAGCCTCTCCGCTCAAAGGGCCCGACCCGGTGCCGGGCCCTTTGCTCCATCCTCCGGCGAGACCTACTGGCAGGCGTAGGAAACGTCCATTGCCGCGTCGATCTCACGGATCACCGACCATTCGTTCTGGAAGGTGATCGGCACGAAGGCTTCCTGGGCCGGATCGGAGTTGCCGTACTCGGCGAGCAGCGAGGTGCCTTCCCAGTCGAAGTTGAAGAACGCCGCCTTGATCTTCTCCTGCAGCTCCGGGCTGAGGTTGTAGACGACGCCATAGCCCGTCGTCGGGAACGGGTCGCTCTCGTAGATGACGCGGATCTGGTCCTGATCGATGACGCCGCGCGCGGCCATGCGGATCATCACCTGGTCGGCGATCGCGGCGGCGTCGTAGTCCTTGTTGTAGACGCCGAGCACCGAGTTGTCGTGCTTGCCCGAGAACGCCGCCTCGAAGTCGCGACCGGCTTCCATGCCGAATTTCGAGCTCAAGAGGGCCGACGGTGCCTTGTAGCCGGAGTTCGAGGTTTCCGCGGTGAAGGCCATGGTGCGGCCCTTGATGTCCTCGACCTTCTCGATGCCGCTGTCGACATGGGTGATGATCGCCATGCGATAGCCGTACGTGCCGTCCTCGGCGGCCATCATGGCGAACGGCCGAAAGCCGGCGCAGGCGACGGCCAGCGGGTTGGAGCCGGTGTTGAAGCCGGCGACGTGCAGCCGGCCGGCGCGCATCGCCTCGATCTGCGCCGCGTTCGACTGCACCGGGAAGAACTGCACCGGCTTGCCCGTCTCCTCGGAGAGATGATCGAGGAAATCGGCCCAGACACCCTCGTAGACGGCCGGGTCCTCAACCGGCGTGTAGGCGAAGACGAGGACCGGCGGGTCGATCCAGTCGGCCGGATCGGTCGGGATATCGGCGATGAGATCGCCATCCGCATCGCTGTAGCGGCTGTCGAGCTGGAATTCCGCGGCCGCGGTCAGCGGTGCTGCAGCGAGGAGCAGGGTCGCCAGTCCGGCAACGAGCGGATGGTAGGTCATCGAGAGTTCTCCCTGATGGTCAGCTGAAGACCAGCATTGCTACTGGCACGCGTAGGAAACGCCGTTGGCCTCGTCGATCTGCCGGATCACCGCCCAGTCGTCCTTGAAGGTGATCGGGATGAACTGCGCCTCGCCCGACTTGCTGAACTCCGCCTCGAGCGCCGAGCCCGCCCAGTCGAAGCTGAAGAAGGCCTCCTGGATCTTCGCCTGCAGCTCGGGTGTCAGGTTGTAGACGATGCCGTAGCCGGTCGTCGGGAAGGTCTGCGAGGTGTAGAGCACGACGAGCTGGTCGTCGCTCACGACCCCACGGTCGATCATCCGTGCCTTGACCGAATTGGCGATGGCGGCGGCGTCGTAGTCCTTGTTGGCGACACCGAGAACCGAGTTGTCGTGCTTGCCGGAGAAGGCCGCCTCGTAGTCGGTGCCGGCTTCGAGGCCGAACTCGGACTTGAGCAGCGCCGATGGCGCCTTGAAGCCCGAGTTCGACGTCTCGGCGGTGAACGCCAGGGTGCGGCCCTTGAGATCCTCGATCTTCTCGATGCCGGAGCCCGGATAGGTGATGATCTCCATCTCGTAGCCGAAGCTGCCGTCCGCCGCGGCCATCATGGTGAACGGGCGAAAGCCGGCGCAGGCCACGGCGATCGGGTTCGAGCCGGTGTTGAAGCCGGCGACGTGCAGTCGACCGGCGCGCATCGCCTCGAGCTGGGCGGCGTTCGACTGCACCGGGAAGAACTGCACCGGCTTGCCGGTCACCTCCTCCATGTGCGCCAGGAACCCGGCCCAGACCTCGGCATAGACGGCCGGGTCCTCGACCGGCGTGTAGGCGAAGATCAGGGTGTCCGGATCGACGAGCTGGCTCGCGTCGGTCGGGATGTCGGCGATGAGATCGCCGTCGGTATCGGTGTAGCGTGGGTCGAGCGTGAACTCGGCCCGCGCGGCGCTGCCGAGCCCGAGGGCCAGGAGCATGGCCGAGGCAATGACTGTGCGTTGCAGCATCGGTGCAGTTCCTTCGCAATTGCAGCAAAAGGCTGGAGGACCAGCCGAGGCTTCCCGGGATCGATTTTGACAGAAGGATGACAAAACGGAAGATTCGTGATTGGTCAACCGCCAGAAGGGCGCATCGACCACAAGGAGAGGCACATCATGTCATACCGTCAGCACTGCAAGACGCTGCTCGCCGGCGCTGCCCTGGCCACCCTGGGCTGGGGTGTCGCCGAGGCCGACGAGCTCACCCTCTATTGCAGCCCCCAGGAGGAATGGTGCCAGTTGATGGTCACCACCTTCACGGCCGAGACCGGCATCGACGTCGCCATGACGCGCAAGAGCTCGGGCGAGACCTATGCCCAGATCGCCGCCGAGGCCTCGAACCCGAAGGGCGACGTCTGGTGGGGCGGCACGGGCGACCCGCATCTGCAGGCGGCCGAGGAGGGGCTGACCGAAGCCTACGACACGCCGATGCTGCCCGAGCTGCACGATTGGGCCGTCAACCAGTACGAGGCCGCCGACGGAAAGACCGTCGGCATCTATGCCGGCGCCCTCGGCTTCGGCTACAATACCGAGCTGCTCGCCGAGAAGGGGCTCGAGCCGCCGGCCTGCTGGGCCGACCTGATCAAGCCCGAGTACGCGGGCGAGGTGCAGATGGCCAACCCGAACAGCTCCGGCACGGCCTACACCGCCCTCGCCACCTTCGTGCAGATGATGGGCGAGGACGAGGCCTTCGAGTTCCTCAAGAAGCTGCACGCCAACATCAACCAGTACACCAAGTCGGGCTCGGCCCCGATCAAGGCGGCCGGGCTCGGCGAGACGATGGTCGGCATCGTCTTCCAGCACGACGCGGTCACCCAGAAGGTCGCCGGCTTCCCGATCGAGGTGGTGAGCCCGTGCGAAGGGACCGGCTACGAGATCGGCTCGATGAGCATCATCAAGGGCGGTCCCAACCCGGAATCGGCGCGCAAGTTCTACGACTTCGCGCTGCGCGCCGACGTCCAGACCCTGGCCCGCGACGCCCAGGCCTACCAGGTGCCGTCCAACCGCAACGCCGAGGCACCGCCGGAGAGCCCCGACTTCTCGACCATCAAGCTGATCGACTACGACTTCGTGACCTACGGATCGTCCGACACGCGCACCCGGCTGCTCGCCCGCTGGGACGCCGAGGTCGGCAGCCTGCCCAACTGAGCAGCCGATCCTTGTCGCAACAGCGAAGCCCGCTCGGCTACTGGCTGGCCATTGGCTGGGCGGGCTTCCTGCTCCTTCCCTGGTACGTGCAGTCGGGCGGCTTCTTCGATTTCGCCTGGCTGCTCGCCTGGGCTGACGCCGACGCAGCGCCGGCCCTGGCGCAGGCCGTGCTCCACGGCCGCTGGTGGCTCCTGCCGCTCGCCCTGCCGCTGGCGCTGCCGATCCTCCTGCTCGGCCGCCGGCAGGACACGCCCGCGGCGGCGCGGCTCCTGATCCTCGCGGGCGGGATCGGCCTCGCCTGGCTCGCGCTCCAGGGCTTCGCCGTGATCCACAGCGGCTGGGGCTTCGACATCCTTGCCCGGACGTTCGGTCCGCTCGAGCTGAGCCAGTCGGGCATGGGTGCCGGTGCGGCGCTCACCGCGCTCGCCCTGCTCATGTTCACGGGCCTCGGGATCGCGGCGCGCGGTGCCGTCGGCGGCGACCGCTTCGTCGTCGGCGCCATCACCCTCATCGTCGCCCTCGTCGCGGTCTTCATCTTCTTCCCGGTGCTGCGCATCCTGGCCGGAGCGCTGCAGGATTCCGACGGCAGCTTCGCCCCCGGCCTGTTCGCCGCCCGCTTCATCGACCCGCGCATCTGGGGCCTGGGTTGCGTGCTCGAAGGCTCGCGCTGCGGCGTCGCCTGGAACACGCTCGCCCTCGCCCTCTTCACCGGGCTGACGACGACCTTGCTCGGGCTCGCCTTTGCGCTCGTCGCCACGCGCACGGCCTTCCCCGCCAAGCGGGCGCTCAGGGCGCTGACCATCCTGCCGATCATCACCCCGCCCTTCGTCATCAGCCTCGCCATCATCCTGCTGTTCGGCCGCTCGGGCACGGTGACGCAGTTCGTCGCCGACCTCTTCGGCGTCTCCGGCGGCCGCTGGATCTACGGCTTCTGGGGGGTCTGGCTGGCGCAGATCCTGTCCTTCACGCCGATCGCCTTCCTCGTGCTGATCGGCGTGGTGGAAGGCATCAGCCCCTCGCTCGAGGAGGCGGCGCAGACGCTTCGGGCCAGTCGCTGGCAGACCTTCACCACCGTCTCGCTGCCGCTCATGCGGCCGGGCCTCGCCAACGCGTTCCTGCTCGGCTTCATCGAGAGCATGGCCGATTTCGGCAATCCGCTCGTGCTCGGCGGCAATTTCCAGGTGCTCTCGACCGAGATCTTCTTCGCCATCGTCGGCGCCCAGTTCGACCCCGGCCGGGCCGCCATGCTGGCGATGGTGCTGCTCTCCTTCACCCTCCTGGCCTTCTGGGCGCAGCAGCGCTGGCTGGGCCGCAAGCTCTACACGACGGTCGGCGGCAAGGGTGATTCCGGCCTCGCCGCGAGCCTGCCGACCGGCCTGAAGTGGCTGGTGCTCGGGGTCACCGTGCCCTGGGCGATCTTCACCGCCATCATGTACGCGATGATCCTCTTCGGCGGCTTTGTCGAGCTCTGGGGCCGCAACCACAGCTTCACGCTGCGCCACTACGAGGCCACGTTCGGCATCACCCAGGGCCAGTTCGGCCTCGTCTGGTCAGGCACGGCCTGGAACAGCTTTTGGACCACCCTGCAGATCGCCGTCATCGCCGCCATCCCGACCGCCCTGATCGGGCTGATCACGGCCTGGCTGCTCAGCCGCCAGACCTTTCGCGGCAAGGGCGCCTTCGAGTTCGGCACCATGCTCTCCTTCGCCATCCCCGGCACGGTGATCGGCGTCGCCTACATCATGGCCTTCAACGTGCCGCCGATCGAGCTCACCGGCACCGGCATGATCCTCATCATCGCCTTTGTCTTCCGCAACATGCCGGTGGGCGTGCGGGCCGGTGTCGCCACCCTGGCGCAGCTCGACAAGAGCCTCGACGAGGCCTCCCTGACCCACCGCGCCAGCACGCTGCAGACCGTCCGCCGCATCCTCCTGCCGCTGATGAAGCCGGCTCTGCTCGCCGCACTGGTCTACAGCTTCGTTTCCGCCATGACCGCCATCTCGGCGGTCGTCTTCCTGGTCTCGGCCCGCTACGAGCTGGCCACGACCTACATCCTCAATCGGGTCGAGAACGGCGATTACGGCATCGCCATCGCCTACAGCTCGGTGCTCATCGTGGTCATGCTCATCGTCATCGGTCTCTTCCAGCTCGCCATCGGCGAGCGCCGCCTCGGCCGGCGCAGCGCCGCACCCGCCGGATTCACGGGAGGGGTCCGATGAGCAGCGCTGCCACCGTCGGCTTCGAGAACGTGACCAAGGCCTTCGGCGCCGTGGTCGCCGTGCGCGACGTCAGCTTCGAAGTGGCGCCCGGCCATCTCGTCACGCTGCTCGGCCCCTCCGGCTGCGGCAAGACGACGACGCTCCGGATGATCGCCGGCCTCGAGCTGCCGACCGCGGGGCGCATCCGCATCGGCGAGCGCGACGTCACTAACCTGCCGGCCACCGACCGCGACGTCGCCATGGTCTTCCAGTCCTACGCCCTCTTCCCGCACATGACCGTGCTGGAGAATGTCGGCTATGGCCTCTCCGTCTCCGGCCGGCCGAAGGCGGAGGTGAAGGAGCGGGCGGAGACGACGCTCGAGCTGGTCGGGCTCGAGGGCTTCGGTGCCCGGCTGCCGTCCGAGCTCTCGGGCGGCCAGCAGCAGAGGGTCGCGGTCGCCCGTGCCGTGGTGCTGGAACCCGAGGTGCTGCTCTTCGACGAGCCGCTCTCGAACCTCGATGCCAAGCTGCGCCGCCGGGTCAGGGAGGAGATCCGCGAGCTGCAGCAGCGGCTCGGGCTCACCGCGGTCTACGTCACCCATGACCAGGAGGAGGCGCTCGCCATCTCCGACCGCATCATCGTCATGAACAACGCGGTGATCGCCCAGGAAGGCGTCCCCCGCGACCTCTACGAGGCGCCCGCCGATCGGTTCGTCGCCGACTTCATCGGCGACGCCAACGTGCTCGCCGTCACCATCGGCGCCATCGACGGCGAGCATGCCGAGGTGAGGATCGGCGAGGCCCGCCGCCGCCTCCTGCATCGCGGCCTCGCCCCCGGGCCGGCCCATCTCGCCATCCGCCCCGAGGGCATCGTGCTGACGGCCGACCCCGAAGCCAGCATCATGGCCGGCCGCGTCAGGCGGGCGAGCTATCTCGGCAGCCATGTCGAGTACGACATCGAGACCGCGCTGGGCGAGCTCTTCGTCACGGACTCCGACGTCGACCGCATTCACCCGGTGGGAAGCGAGGTGGGGCTCGGTTTCGGCACGCACGGGGTCACGCTGGTCAGGGATTGAAACGGGCTGGTCAGCGGGCGAGCGGCTCGGTGCCAAGGCTGAGAATCGCCAGATAGGCCGGATAGACGAAGACGCGGCGGCGCTGGCGGCCAGTGACCTCGCGCACGATGCCGAGCTCTTCCAGATGCCTGATCGACTTGCCGATCGTCGGCGTCGAGATGCCGAGCCTAGCCGCGGCGTCCTGGATGACGACAATGGGCTTTTGCTGGAGCTGCTGGTGCACGCGCAGCGCCGATGCCGCCGGCCGGCCGAGCTGCTCGATGCGCTGTCTGTCGGTCTCGAAGAGGTTGAGTATCTGGCGTGCCGTCTCGGCCGCCTGTTTCGACGTCTCGGCGACGCCGGCCAGGAAGAAGTCGAGCCAGGCTTCCCAGTCGCCTCTTTCGCGCACGCGCTGCAGGAGCTCGTAATATTCCTTGCGGTGCGTCTTGAAGTACAGGCTGAGATAGAGGATCGGCTCTTTCAGAATGCCCTCCGCGATGAGCATGAGGGTGATCAGCAACCGCCCAAGTCGCCCGTTGCCGTCCAGGAAGGGGTGGATCGTCTCGAACTGCACGTGCGCGAGCCCGGCCCGGATCACGACCGGCAAGGCCGGTTTTTCGGCATGAATGAACTTCTCCAGGTCCGACATGAGGTCCGGCACGCGCTCGAAGGGTGGAGGCACGAAGTGGGCAGTGCCGGGTCGTGTGCCGCCGATCCAGTTCTGCGAGCGGCGGAGCTCGCCCGGCTGTTGTGTGGCGCCGCGACCCTTGGCGAGCAGAATGCCGTGCATCTCGCGGATCAGACGGGTCGAGATCGGCATTCCTTCCGCCAGACGGTCGATGCCGCGATTCATGGCCGCGACGTAGCTCGAGACCTCCACGACATCGTCCAGGGGTGCGCCGGGCGTCTCGTCGAGCTCGAAGAGCAGGAGATCGGAGAGCGAGGACTGGGTGCCCTCGATCTGCGACGAGAGCAGGGCTTCCTTTCGGACATAGGTGTAGAGGAAGAGGGAGGCATCGGGCAGAATGGTGGATACGCCATCGAGCCGCCCGAGCGCTTGGCTCGCGGTCTCGAACGCTCTGTACAGGCCCTCCATTGCCAGGGGCGGAACGGGTGGCAACGGCGGCGGGATGAAGGCGCTGAGGGGCTCACCCGCCGTGGTGGTCGTCTGCCACTGACCGAGACGGCGGGGATCGGGTGAGGCCGACATCGTAGCGAAAGGTTCCTTTCCTTGCCTCGATGCTTGGGAAAGGAAAGTGGCATATCCTTTCCTTAAGGTCGAGCCAATGAATGGAAGGGCAACGGCATTGCACCTTCGGCACGACGCGATCAACCGGGCCTCAGGGAATTCCTTTGACTTCTGCACTGCAGCATGCGCTTATGTGGCCACCGGATATCGGTCCTGTGGCTCCAGCCGCGTGAAGAGTGTTCGTCACTCTATCTGTTGAGCCCCCTGATAATTCCTCCGGCCGCCCAGATACGCGGGGTGCGCCATCGCCAATCCGGCCGTTGCATTCGTCGCCCCTTGGGCACGCCGCTCGCGGTCCTCCTCGAAAGTGATCTCTTGACTCAGTTTGCTGATTTCGGCCTCGCCGAATCCCTTCTTCGTGCCCTCCAGAGCGAAGGCTACACTTCTCCCACCCCGATCCAGACCAAGGCCGTGATGCCCGTGATGGAGGGCCGTGACCTCCTCGGCATCGCCCAGACCGGCACCGGCAAGACCGCGGCCTTCGCGCTGCCGATCCTGCATCGGCTCTTCATCACCGACAAGAAGCCCCTGCAGCCGCGCGCCGTGCGCACGCTGGTGCTGGCCCCGACCCGTGAGCTCGCGGCGCAGATCGCCGCCAGCTTCGAGACCTATGGCCGGCATCTGCGGCCCGCTGTCACCGTCGTCGTCGGCGGCGTCAAGCACAACCCCCAGGTCCGCGCCCTCGCACGCGGCGTCGACGTGCTCGTCGCCACGCCGGGCCGGCTGCTCGACCATCTGCAGGGCGGCACGGTCCGTCTCGACCAGACCGAGATCGTCGTCCTCGACGAGGCCGACCACATGCTCGACCTCGGCTTCCTCGTCCCCATCCGCCGCATCCTGGCGAAGCTGCCGAAGCGCCGCCAGACGCTGTTCTTCTCGGCCACCATGCCGAAGGACATCGGCGAGCTCGCCCGCGACATGCTGAGCGAGCCCATCGAGGTCAGCGTCGCCCCGGTCGCGACCACCGTCGAGCGGGTCGACCAGTCGGTCTATCTGATCGACGCGGCGGACAAGCGAACACTCCTGGCCGAGCTCCTGGCGAAGCCCGAGTTCAGCCGGGCGCTGGTCTTCACCCGGACCAAGCACGGCGCCGACAAGGTCGCCCGCCACCTCGAGGCGGCCGGCATCCCGGCTGCCGCGATCCACGGCAACAAGTCGCAGAGCCAGCGCGAGCGGGCGCTCGCCGCCTTCAAGTCCGGACGCTCGCGCATCCTGGTCGCGACCGACATCGCGGCGCGCGGCATCGACGTCGACGCCGTCAGCCACGTCGTCAATTTCGAGCTGCCCGACGTGCCCGAGGCTTATGTCCACCGCATCGGCCGCACCGCCCGTGCCGGGGCCGAGGGCGTCGCCATCTCGTTCTGCGACGCCGCCGAGCGGCGCAACCTGCGCGACATCGAGCGGCTGACCCGGCAGACCCTGCCGGTCATCGACCGCCGCCGGCCGGGCAGCGCCAACCGAACGCCGGCCCCGGCCGAGCGTGGCCGGCCGCAGCGCCCGCAGCAGCAGCGCCGCAGCCCCTCCCGCCGCGCCGCCTGAACGGCACGACCGACACAGACCAAAACGCCCGGCTCCGGCCGGGCGTCTTGCGTTCCGGCCCATGCTTGACGCCGGCGCGTCGGCGGGCGCAAGTGCCCGTCATCGAGCTGTCACGGGACAGTCGCCAATCGGGTGACGCCGCTTGAGCCCTCTCGTCTTTGCCGTGGTGTTGCTGGCGGCGGTCCTCCATGCGAGCTGGAACGCGCTCGTCAAGTCGGGTGGCGACCCCTATCTCCGGCTGGCCATCGTCAATCTCACCCACACCGTGGCCGTCCTGCCGCTGCTGCCGTTCGTGCCCCTGCCGGACGCGGCCGCCTGGCCCTGGCTGCTCGGCTCGGTCTTCACCCATCTCGCCTATTACCTGTTCCTCGCCGCCGGCTATCGGGTCGGCGATCTGAGCCAAATCTATCCCATTGCCCGGGGTGTGGCGCCGCCGCTCGTGGCGCTGGGCGCGCTCCTCGTCGCCGGCGAGGTGCTGAGCCCGACCGGCAGCTTCGCGATCGCCCTGGTCTGCCTCGGCATCTGGTGGGTGGCCGGCGGTGGCCCCACAAACCGGCGGCCGCTGCTGCTGGCGCTGGGCACCGGCGGGACCATCGCCGCCTATACCGTGTGCGACGGCATGGGTGGGCGAGCCAGCGGCGACGTGCTGGCCTATATCGTCTGGCTCTTCTTCCTCGACGGCTGGCCCTTCGCGCTGCTCGTGGGGCTGCGCCGCGGCCGGCATCTGGCGCGGACCCTGCCCCAGGCCTGGAAACCGGCGGTAGGCGGCGGGCTGATGTCGATCTGCGCCTACGGGCTGGTCATCTGGGCGATGAGCATCGCCCCCATGGCCTATGTCTCCGCCTTGCGCGAGACCAGCGTGCTCCTCGCCGCCGGCATCGGCGCCTTCCTGCTCGGCGAGCCCTTCGGCCGGCGCCGCATGCTCGCCGCCGGTGTCGTCGTCATCGGCGTCGTCCTGCTGCAGATCAGCCGCCAGGGCTGAAGCCCGGCATCGTGCCGGTCAGTGATCAGAGCGGTGCAGGATCGCCTCGGCGACGCCCGTCTCGTAGCTCATGGCGGCAGCGGTCAGGGCGGGGCGGCCGTCGGGGGCCATGGCGATCAGGCCCTTGCGCCGCAGAGCACCGAACACCCCCGGATTGCCCAGCCCCGTCGCATCCTTCGCCCGCACCACGGCGGACCCGACATGGAAATGGTCGCCATGCGCATGTGGCAGCCGGTTGAGCGCCACGCTGCCATCCGCCAGCTCCTCGCTGACGTCGCCGCCGCTGCGCGCCACCTCCTGCAGGATGGCCAGCGTCTTCAACTGCAGGGCGTTCAGCTTCGAGGGGTTGGCGCGGCTCGACATGGCGGAGCTCCGGCAAGGGCGGGATCGACAGGCACCCCTACATCGCCGCCCGGCAGGCGCACGTCCAGATCAAACGGCGGTGCAGCCGATTCGGCCTCAGAACCGCGACAGGGTCAGCCCGCCGTCGACGGCGATCGGCTGGCCGGCCGTGTAGGGCAGCTCGCCGGCGGCACAGGCCACGACCGCCTTCGCCACCTCCTCGGGCTCGCCCCAGCGCGGCATCGGCGTGCCGTCCGCGGCGAAGAAGGCGTCATAGCGTTCCCTCGAAGGTGCGGTCATCTCGGTCCGGATGATGCCCGGGCGGATCTCGTAGACGCCGATGCCCAAGGGGGCCAGGCGCAGCGCGAAGAGCTTCGTCACCATGGCGAGCCCGGCCTTGGAGACGCAGTATTCCCCGCGGTTGAGCGAGGCCGCGGTGGCATTGGACGAGCTGACGATGACGATCGAGCGATGCACAGGTGACGGTGCCTGCTCGATCAGGCGCCTGGCGAAGGCCTGGGTCAGGAAGAACGTGCCGCGCGTGTTGACCCGCTGGCACCTGTCCCAGCTTTCCGGCGTGAGCTCCAGGAGATCGCCGCGCTGCAGGACCGACACCCCGGCATTGTCGACCAGGCAGGCCACGGGGCCGAAGGCGAAGGCCGCATCGAGCAGGCCGGCGTGGCTCTCGAGGTCGCCGATGTCGGCAAGGGCGGCGACCGCCTGCGCACCGGCCGCCCGCACCGCCTCGGCCGTGGCCTCGAGCTCGGCGCCCGGCTCGAGATCGTTGAGCACGAGATCGAAGCCGCGGCCGGCGAGGCCGAGGGCGATGGCCCGGCCGATGCCCCGCCGGGCGCCGGTGACGATGGCGACGGGACGTTCCGACATGACTGGCCTCCTCGATGGTGAAAGGGGTGGCCGGCTGGGCGGCCGGTCAATGCAGGGCGGTGATCGACTGCGTGACCAGAATGCCGCCCGAGATCAAGAGCAGGATCAGGACGATCCGCTTGAAGAGCGCCTCGCCGGCGGCCGAGTACAGCCTGAGGCCGATCCAGGTGCCGAGCACGGTCACCGGCAGGCACCAGGCGACCGCGCGGACGACCGAGCCGTCGATCTGCCCGGCCAGCAGCATGCCGAGACCGGCGAGCGCCAAGATGATCAGGTTGAAGGGCTGGTAGGTCATGCGCTGGCGGGTGCTGGGCCCGCCGCGCAGCTGCAGCCAGATCAGAGGCAGCGGCCCGGAAAGGCCGGCGAAGCCGCCGAGGAAGCCGCCGCCGCCGCCGATCGCCATGTCGGCCCGCCAGCCGCCCCAGGTGCCGACGGACCAGTTGCGGATGGCGCTGAGCTGCACGAGGGCGTAGGCGACGAGAAAAATGCCGACCGTGACCCGGAGCAGGGACGCCGAGGCGACCTGCAGCGCCATGATGCCGAAGGGCAGGCCCAGCACACCGCCCGCGAGATAGGGTGAGACGCCGCGCCAGTCGAAGGACTGGCGCAGGCGGTGGAGCGCCATGAGCTGGGCGATGACCGAGGTGAACACGATCATCGGTGGCACGCTGGTCGCCGGCAGGGCCACGAACCAGAAGCCGGACGCGACGAGGCCGGTGCCGAAGCCGGCGAAGCCGCTGACGAAACCGGCAATGAGGGCGCCGCCGAGCAGCAGCACCAGATTGAACGCCTCGAGCTCGAAAATGCGCGCACCTCGGAGAAAACCCGTCCCCGAATAGCCGGCTCGGCGAGCTTCACCCAGCCTTTTCGACGACGCCCGCCCTGGCAGGGTGGCGTGTTGACCAGCACCTCGTCATCCGGTTCCCTGCCCCTGGCGGCACAGGCCGCCTGCCCCCTCGGAGGAGCTCCTGCGATGTCATCCAACACGGGCACGGACGAGACCCTGAAGGCACGGACCCGGCTCGAGGCCGAGCTCGCCGAGCTGCGCGCGACCTCGGTGGCGACCGCCAGTGATCGCCGGCCGGTCGAGCTCGACCAGGCCTCGGTCGGCCGGCTGTCCAGGATGGATGCCATGCAGATCCAGGCCATGGCCCATGCCGCGGATCGCCAGCGCCAGCAGCGCATCCGTCGGGTGGAGGCAGCGCTCGAGCGCCTGGCCGACGGCGACTATGGCTGGTGCGTGCGCTGTGGCGAGGCGATCGCGTCAGGTCGGCTCGAGGCCGATCCCGCGGTGCCCACCTGCCTCGCCTGCGCCGTCTGAGCGACTCTGTCCGGCTACAGTTCGCCGAAGCGGCACGAGAGAACGCATTGCGTGCCGGGCCAGCAGCAGCAGGCAGGCGGCGAAGGTCGCAGCTTCCACGAGCGCCTCGACCGCTGGCAGGCGGACCTGACCGAGCATGCCCGCGAGGTCCAGCCCGACCGACAGGGCGCCGCCCACGACCAGGGTCACAACGAAGCGCTGCGCCAGCCGCCGCTCGTGGCGATCGTGCGGTGCATGCAGCGCCACCAGGATGGCGCCGAGCACCATGAGCGCGAGGGCCGCGAGGATCGCCAGCTTGGCGAGCTGGATCGCATTCAGCCCGGGCAGGGGCGAGGGGCCGATGACTCGGGCCAGTCCGGGAGCCAGCGCCAGATGCGCATCGCCCAGCGCCACCCAGACGAGAAGCGTCAGGGCGAACCCCAGAACCAGCGGCACCGGCCGCGGGCAAATGATGTGCGGCACGGCCCCCGGCCCTGGCGCCGTGAACGGCGCTGGCCGAGGTGCCGTGCACGTCCTGTGCGACACCGAGCGTTTCCTCTTCCCCACGGGACGTTTTCGTCCTCGTCCGGACATCCTAAGCCGGCCGCCCTTAAAAAAGCCCTACAGCGGCGCACCGCCCCGCTGTCGCAAAACCGGGGTGGCGCGTCGCCGGCGACAAAGCCGGCCGGGCGCCGACGACCTATCTGCTGCCTGTAGTGGCGAGGACGGCCTCCGGCAGGGACATCCGACGATGAGCGACGAAGCCGAACTGAACCTGCGCGAGCTCGACGACGAGGAGCTGGTCAAGCAGATCCAGGACGACCTCTACGACGGCCTCAGGGACGAGGTGGTCGAGGGTGTCGACATCCTGCTCGAGCGGGGCTGGGAGCCCTATCGGGTGCTGACCGAGGCCCTGGTCGGCGGCATGGCGATCGTCGGCGTGGATTTCCGCGACGGCATCCTCTTCGTGCCCGAGGTGCTGCTCGCCGCCAACTCGATGAAGGGCGGCATGGCGGTGCTCCGCCCGCTGCTCGCCGAGACAGGTGCGCCGACCGTCGGCAAGCTGGTGATCGGCACGGTCAAGGGCGACATCCACGACATCGGCAAGAACCTCGTCTCGATGATGATGGAGGGTGCCGGCTTCGAGGTGATCGACCTCGGCATCAATTGCGACGCCGATAAGTACCTGAAGGCGCTGGACGAGCACAAGCCCGACTTCCTCGGGATGTCCGCCCTCCTCACCACCACCATGCCCTACATGAAGGTGGTGATCGACACGCTGATCGAGCAGGGCATCCGCGACGACTACGTCGTCCTGGTCGGCGGCGCCCCGCTCAACGAGCAGTTCGCGAAGGCCGTCGGGGCCGACGCCTATTGCCGCGATGCCTCGGTGGCGGTCGACACCGCCCAGGCCTTCATGGCGCGCAAGCACAACCAGCGCGCATCGGCCTGAAGCATGCCGCCCGAGGCGCTCACCGTCATCGCCTGCGGGGCCCTCGCCCGCGAGATCACGCGGCTGATCGCTTTCAGCAAGCTGCACTGGGTGACCCTGGCCTGCCTGCCGGCGACGCTGCACAACCGCCCGGAGCGGATTCCCGAGGCCGTGCGCGGCGCCATTCATCGCGCCCGCGAGCGGGGCGCGTCGCGGATCGTCGTCGCCTATGCCGATTGCGGCACGGGCGGCCTGCTCGACCAGGTGCTCGCCGAGGAAGGCGTCGTTCGCCTCGAGGGTGCCCACTGCTACGCCGCCTATGCCGGCCAGGAAGCCTTCGCCGCCCTCGCCGAAGCCGAGCCCGGCACCTTCTACCTCACCGATTTCCTCGCCCGCCAGTTCGACACGCTCGTGGTCGAGGGGCTCGGCCTCGATCGCCATCCCGAGCTCAGGGATGCCTATTTCGGCAACTACACGAGGCTCGTCCTTCTGGCCCAGAGCGACGACGCGGCGCTGACGGCGAAGGCCGAAGCCGCGGCCCGCAGGCTGGGCCTCGCCTTCGAGCGCGTCTTCACCGGCATGGGCGAGCTCGCCACCTTCGTCCAGGCCGCCGCCGACGGGACCATCCATGGCGCAACTGACCATTCTCTACTGGCGCGACATCCCGGCCCAGGTGATCGCCAGGGCGGGCCGCCGGACGGCCAAGCGCCAGCTCCCGGCGCGCTTCGAGCAGGCGATCGACCGGGCAGCGATGCAGGCGAAGCTCACCGGGACGGAAGCCTATCTCGAGCAGTGGCGGAAATCTGACCCGACCGATTGCGGCGATGACCTCGAGGCGGCGGCCGAAGAGGCGGCGGCCGCGCTCGAAGCCGCCTTCACGCCAGAGCAATTGCGTGACTACGTCATGAATGGCGGCCACACTCCCCGGGCCTGAAGCGGCTGCGCCTGGGAACCTCGATCACCGTCGGCCGGTTCCATCGACTGCGCTTCGCGACATGACAAGGGGGACACGGGCACATGAACGAGCTTTCGAACTGGTCGCGGACGACCTGGATCGTGGTCGGCGCACTCCTGGTCATCGCGGTGCTGGGCTGGGGTTTTGCTCTCGACCGGGACCGGCGGCTGGAGGAGCATGCATCGCAGATCACGGTGCTGGAGGGTGAGCAGAGCGCGCTCGGCCAGCGTTTCGCGGAGCTCGAGACGACGCTCGCCGACGAGCGCCAGGCAGCCGGCGACCTCGCCGCCCTGAACGAGCAGATGGCGACAGCACAGGCCGAGCTGGAGACGGTCGAGGCGGCGAAGACCGAGGCCGAGGCGGCGGTCGAGGCCGCGCAGGGCACCGTGGCCGAGGCCGAGCAGCGTGTGAACGACCTCACCGACGAGGCCAAAGAGGCCGAGGAGCGGCTGGCCGGCCTCGCGGAGGAGATCGGCACGGCCGAGGCCACGCTCGCCGAGCGCAGCGAGGAGGTCACCCGCTCGGAGACGGCCCTCGCCCGGGTCGGCGAGCTGGAGGCCCGGGTGACCGAGCTTTCGGCCCAGGTGGCGGCCGCCGAGAGCCGTCTAGCCGCCCTCAACGAGGAGGCGGGCAGCGTCGAGAGCACGCTGGTGGCCCGCCAGTCGGAGCTCGACGAGGTCACGACCCGGCTCGCCGAGGCGAAGTCCCTGGCCGAGCAGCAGGCGGGCGAGGCGCGTGGCCTCGAAGCCCGGATCACCGAGCTCACCGGCGCCGTGGCGGGCGAGGAGTCGCGGCTCGCCGCCCTGCAGGCCGAGCGCGAGCAGACGGAGGCTTCGCTCGAGACGCTCGCCGCGGGGCTCGAATCGGCCGAGGCCGAGCTCGCGACCGCCCAGGCGAAGCATGAAGCCACCGTCGCCGAGACCACCGGCCTGGAGCAGCGCCGCGCCGACCTGGTGAACGAGATCGGCACCGCGGAGGCGCGGCTGCAGGAAATCCAGGGCCAGGCCGGCACAGCCGAGGCCGAGCTCGCTGCGCGCCAGGGCGCCGTCGAGGAGGCCGAGGCCCGGCTCGCCGAGACCCAGGCGGCGACGGCCGAGCAGCAGGCGCAGCTCGAGGGGCTCGAGGCGGAGGTGCGGCAGCTGCAGGAGCAGGCGGCAGCGGCGCGCCGGGAGCTGCAGCAGGCGCAGACCGCCGAGCAGGCGCTCAGGGAGCAGATCACGGCCCTCGAGGACCAGCGGACCGGGATCGAGACCCTGGTGGGCGAGACGCAGAGCCAGCTCGAGGCGCAGCAGGGCGAGCTCGAGGCGCTCCGCCGCCAGCTCACCACCGAGCAGCCCCAGGCGGCGCCTACCCAGGCGGCGCCGGCCCAGTAGCACCACGCCACCGCCACCCACGCCGCAAATCGGCGCGTCCATGGCGCGCCGACGCGGGTGGCGGGTGGCGGGCTCTGGCATCAGGGCGGAGAGCCTGACCCGGAGCCTGGCACCCATGACCGAGACCGTCGTCGCTTCCGCCACGAAGACCGTGCGTATCGGCTTCGAGCGCCCCTTCTGCGTCATCGGCGAGCGCATCAACCCGACCGGCCGCAGGAAGCTCGCGGCCGAGATGGCGGCGGGCGACTTCTCGACCGTCGAGGCGGATACCCTGGCCCAGGTCGCGGCCGGGGCGAGCATGCTCGACGTCAATGCCGGAATCCCGCTCGCCGACGAGCCGGCGATCCTGGCCCGGACCATCGAGCTGGTGCAGTCCCTGACCGATCTGCCGCTCTCGATCGACAGCTCGATCGTGGCGGCGCTCGAGGCCGGCCTCGCCGTCTATAAGGGCCGGCCCCTGGTCAACTCGGTGACCGGCGAGGAGGAGCGGCTCGAGGCGGTGCTGCCGCTCATCCGGAAATACGACTGTGCGGTGGTCGCCATCTCCAATGACGAGACGGGCATCAGCGAGGACCCGGACGTCCGCTTCGCGGTCGCGAAGCGGATCGTCGAGCGCGCGCAGGACCACGGCATCGAGCCCTGCGACATCGTCGTCGATCCCCTGGTCATGCCGATCGGGGCACTCGGGCAGGCCGGCAACTCGGCCTTTCGCCTGATCCGCCGGCTGCGCGAGGAGCTGCATGTCAACACCACCTGCGGGGCCTCGAACGTCAGCTTCGGCCTGCCCAACCGCCACGGGCTCAATGCCGCCTTCCTCTGCATGGCGGCTGGCGCCGGCATGACCTCGGCCATCCTCAACCCGCTCCATGCCGAGGAGATGACCGCCGTCATGGGGGCCGACGTCCTGCTCGGCAAGGACCGGGATTGCCGAAGCTGGCTCACCCGCTTTCGCGAGCCGACCGCTGAAGGCACGAGCCGCAACGACAGGCGCCGGCGGCGCGCCTGACCATGACGGCCTGCCTCCCATGACCGATCCATTGGTCGTCTTCACCCCGTCCGGCAAGCGCGGCCGTTTCCCTGTGGGCACGCCGGTCCTCACGGCGGCCCGCCAGCTCGGCGTCGACATCGACAGCGTGTGCGGCGGCCGGGCGCTTTGCGGCCGCTGCCAGGTCGAGGTCGGCGAGGGCAGCTTCGCCAAGCACGGCCTCGCCAGCACGGCCGCCCATCTCGACGCCATCACGGCGACCGAGATGCGCTTCGACGAGAAGAAGGGCCTGCCGGCCGGCCGCCGCCTCGCCTGCCAGGCCCTGCTGCGTGGCGACGTGGTCATCGACGTCCCGCAGGAAAGCCAGGTCCACAAGCAGGTCGTGCGGAAGCGCGCCGAGGCCCGCGCCATCGCCCTCGATCCCGTCCTCCGCCTGCACTATGTCGAGGTCGCCGAGCCCGACATGCACGAGGCCAGGGGCGATTTCGAGCGGCTGAAGGAGGCGCTCGAGGCGCAATGGGGCCTCTCCGAGCTCACCATCGACCTGCCGACGCTCCGGGCCGTGCAGCCCAAGCTCAGGCAGGGCGGCTGGCGCCTCACCGCCGTGGTGCATGACCAAAAGCGCATCATCGCCACCCGGCCGGGCTTCCACGACAAGGCCTACGGGATCGCCACCGATATCGGCTCGACCACCATCGCCGCCCATCTCTGCGACCTGCTGACCGGCGAGGTGCTGGCCTCGGCCGGCATGATGAACCCGCAGATCCGCTTCGGCGAGGACCTGATGTCGCGGGTCTCGTACGTCATGATGAACCCGGGCGGCGAGAAGGAGCTGACCGAGACCGTGCGCGGCACGCTGAACGCGCTCATGGCGCAGCTCGCCGCCGAGGCGCTGATCGACGCCAACGACATCTTCGAGCTGGTCTTCGTCGGCAACCCGGTCATGCACCATCTGCTGCTCGGCATCGACCCGACCGAGCTCGGCGGGGCCCCCTTCGCGCTCGCCACGGACAGCGCAATCGAGCTCTACGGCACCGAGGTCGGCATGACGGCGGTCAACGATTCCGCCCGGGTCTACGTCCTGCCCTGCATCGCCGGCCATGTCGGCGCCGACACCGCCGGCGTGCTGCTCTCCGAGGGGCCGCATCTGCAGGATGAGACGATGCTGGTGGTCGATGTCGGCACCAATGCCGAGATCGTGCTGGGCAACCGCCACCGCCTGCTCGCCTGCTCGTCGCCCACCGGGCCGGCCTTCGAGGGGGCGCAGCTCACCTCCGGCCAAAGGGCCGCACCCGGGGCGATCGAGCGGGTGCGCATCGATCGGGAGACGCTCGAGCCGCGCTTCAAGATCATCGGCACCGACTACTGGTCCAACGAGGACGGCTTCGCCGCCGCCACCAGGCGGATCGGCGTCACCGGCATCTGCGGCTCCGGCATCATCGAGGCGGTGGGCGAGATGTTCCTCGCCGGCCTGATCGACGCCGACGGGGTGATCGACGGCGGCCTCGCCCCGCGCACCCCTCGCCTCGTCCAGGAAGGCCGCACCTGGACCTGGGTGCTCCAGGCCGGCGAGCCCGAGATCCGCATCACCCAGACCGACATCCGTGCCATCCAGCTCGCCAAGGCCGCCCTCCATGCCGGCTGCCGCCTGCTCATGGACCACCTCGGCATCGACAAGGTCGATCGCATCCGCCTCGCCGGCGCCTTCGGCAGCCACATCGACCCGCTCTACGCCCTCCTCCTCGGCCTCGTCCCCGACTGTGCCCTCGCCCACGTCTCCGCCGCCGGCAACGCCGCCGGCACCGGGGCGCGCATCGCCCTCCTCAACGTCCAGGCCCGGCGCGAGATCGAAGCACTGGTCCGCCGCATCGAGAAGATCGAGACGGCGATCGAGCCCCGCTTCCAGGAGCACTTCGTCGCCGCCATGGCCATCCCGCACAAGACCGCCGCGACCCCCGAGCTGGCCAAGGCCATAACGCTGCCGGTCCCCAAGCGATCCAGCACGACCGGCGACGCCCGATCACGCCGCCGAGCACCACGGGCCTGATATAGGATTTTTTGCCTATTTCGGCTCAAGGCGCAAGTGGCTTCCGGGTTCCTTCGGCAATTCCCCGCTCCCGCCGTCGGACGCTGTCCCATTCGGGCGCGACTCGGGCCTTTCGATCGTGTCCCTGGTGGTGGTGTAGCTGGCGGCGGTCATCGGCGGTTCTTCGGTAAGGTCTGGTTGCGCAGCCAATCCGAACCGGAGCACCGAACCGATGATCGACGAGATGATGGCGCTTCAGGGTCTTCTGGAGAAGACGTCCGACGCTGACCTCTTGCGCGAGATGCTGGGCTTTGCCGCCGAGCGGCTGCCTCCGGGCCGGCGTGCCCGGGCTGCTTCGCAGTCGGCCTCGGCGGCGCTGCTGCCCGCCGAGGGAGTTGGACGTTGGCCGCAAGACCGGTGCGGCGTGGGGCGAGAGGAGTACCGAGCGGCTGGCGTAGCGCAACGGCGACCGCGACCGGGTCTGGGAGACGCGCGCCGGGACGGTCGAGCTGCGCCTCCCGAAGCTGCGCCCTCGACGGCCTTCTGGCCGTCGTGCCTTCGGCAAACGGATGATCCGGCTCTTGCCGGATCATGGGCTCGTATTTTCCGGGTTTCCTGGAGCCGCGACGGCTGGCGGAGAAGGCGCTGACGGCGGCGTGGATTCCGTGATGAGGTGCAACACCGTGATGAATCGGGCATCTATCTGATGCCGAACAGCAAATGGTGTTGCCATGGGAAGCTACCGCCATCTCACCGCCGAGGAACGGGACCGGATCGCGGCTTTGCAAGCCGAAGGGCAGAGCGTCAGGGCGATCGCTCAGGCCCTGGGTCGCTCACCGGCGACGATCAGCCGGGAACTGCGGCGTAACGCGCTGGCGAGCGGTGCTTATCGACCAACGATCGCCGAAGGATCGTATCTGCTCAGGCGGCAGCGGCCTGCAGTGCTCGAGCGCGATCCGGCCCTCGCTGATTACGTTACCGACCGCCTGGCCGAGGGCTGGACACCGGAGCAGATCGCCGGTCGCCTGAAGCGAGGTGTGGAGCGCGGCCTGCGCTACGTCTCGACCGAGACGATCTACGCCTGGATCTTCCGGCCCGCTCAGAAGACCGCCAAGCTCTGGCGTTATCTGCCGCGCGGCAAGGCGAAACGCGGCCGGCGGCGTGCCCGTGACAGCAAGGATCGGATCAGGGACAAGGTCCACGTGTCCGAGCGATCGGCGAGCGCCGCCGCCCGCGCCGAGCCCGGCCACTGGGAGGCCGATCTCGTCATCTGCAAGCACGCCCGACCCGTCCTCGTCCTGCACGAGCGCAAGACCCGGCTGACCCTCATGGCCCGCCTTATGGGCAAGACCGCAGCCGAGACCATCGCCGTCATGATGGCCGTGCTCAAGCGGCTGACCATGCCGATGCGCGGCTCGGTGACGTTCGACAACGACACCACCTTTGCCCGGCACAGCCTACTCCGCGGCCTGGTCAGCGCCACCACCTATTTCTGCGACGCCTACGCCTCCTGGCAAAAGGGTGGGATCGAGAACGCCAACGGTCGCATCCGACGATGGCTGCCGAGAACAGCCGATCTCGACGCCATGACCGAAGCCGATATCCAGGAGATCGCCATGACCCTCAACCTCACGCCCCGGAAGTGCCTCGGCTTCAGATCACCCGTCGAGGCCTTCCTCGCCGAGCTTGGCAACAACGTCGATATCAGCTTTCATCGACATGTTGCGCTTCGCACATGAATGCACCCGGTCATTCGAGAGGCCTACATCCAGGGTGTCTCGACGCGATTGGTCGACGAGCTGGAAAAACACATAATCATACCATATTACGTCGAACATTATCTCCAAACCTTTAGCATAGACCTTTTCCCAATTATAAAGGATCTTTTCGTTGGGGATTTTTGATAATCTATCGTCAGAATCGGCAATTATCTTCAAAAATTCTTTGAAATCTTCGTCTGAATTAAGAGCGAGATTTGTTCTTGTGAACGCAACTCTGCGGATTGATTTCGGCCTCCGTGTATCGTCGATCGGCTTAGAGCGAGGATACGGTCTGACGTCCTGGTCTTGATAGTCAGGTCCTCCTGTCAGCACGTTAGCAGCGTGTTGACGAAATCCGCCTGATCGTGATTCGGTGACAGCGGGATGGCGGGGAGGGACGGCATGGCGTTGGGTCGGCAGTCAGAGCGGCAGAGCGAGCTATTGCTGAGCTGGTCAGAGCTGCCACGGTCGCAGGGTCATCCGTTTTATGACCGGCTGGAGGAGATCCTGCGTGCTGCCGGTTTTGACCGGCATGTCGAGACGCTCTGCCAGCCGCATTATTCGTCGGCGGCCCGGGGTCGCAAGTCGCTGCCGCCCGGGCGCTACTTCCGCATGCTGCTGGTGGGCTACTTCGAGGGAATCGACAGTGAGCGGGGGATCGAGTGGCGTTGTGCGGACAGCCTGAGCCTGCGCGAGTTCCTGCTGTTGGCGAGCCGGGAGGGCGTGCCGGATCACTCCTGGCTGTCGCGGACCCGCTCGCGTCTGCCCTTGGAGGTGCATGACGAGGTCTTCGCCTGGGTGCTGCAGCGGCTGGCCGAGCACGGGCTGATCAAGGGCGCGCGGATCGGGGTCGATGCCTCGACCATGGAGGCGCATGCGGCGCTGCGGGCCATCGTTCGCCGGGAGACGGGCGAAGGCTACCGGGAGATGCTGAAGCGGCTCGCAGTCGAGAGCGGCATCGAGACGCCGACCGCGGACGACCTGATCCGGCTCGATCGCAAGAGGCCCGGCAAGAAGCTGTCGAACGAGGACTGGGAGAGCCCGACCGACAGTGATGCCCGCATCGCCCGGATGAAGGACGGCCGCACCAGGCTGGCCTACAAGCCCGAGCATGCCGTCGATCTCGACACCGGCGCCGTTCTCGCTGCTCCCGTCCATCACGCCGACCGCGGCGATGCCAAGACCCTGCCGAAGACGATCGATAAGACCATCCGGAACCTGGCAGCGATCGAACGCGCACCAACGACCGAGGCGCCCGCGGAACTGGTCGCCGACAAGGGCTACCACAGCCGTGATGGCCTGAAAGAACTCCACGACAGCCCCTGGAAAACCCGCATCGCCGAGCCGACACCACCGACCGGCAAGGGTGGCATCCTGCGTTGGCATGGCGACGACCAGGCCAGAAACGCCGTTTACGGCAACCGCCGCCGGCTGCTCTCCGGCGTTGCCAAGCAAGCCTTCAAGCTCAGAACCGAGATTGTCGAGCGCGCCTTCGCGCTGACCCTCGACCGCGGCGGCATGCGCCGAACCTGGCTGCGTGGTCGCGACAACGTCCAAAAACGCTACCTGATCCACATCGCCGGCTACAATCTGGGGTTGATCATGCGGCTTCTCACCGGCTCCGGCACCCCAAGGCGCTGGGCGGGCGCGAATCCATGGCTGTTCTGGCTCTCGATGCCGCTCGATGCCGATCACCGAGCCCTCTGGCTCGCGATCGTCCCCCAGAACGAGCCATCACCGGTCGCGACCGCAGTCTTCGTGATCGGACTCGAGGGTCGCTGAAACTCGCAATTCCGCAACACGCTGTTAGACAGTCATAGTACAGCCTCAGCCGCCAACTGGACGCTGACGGACGCCTCCTCTTTTGACCTTTGCGTCGCCGCTCCAGCCATCACCACCCGGAAAGACCGGTGGGGCTGGCGGGGAGGCGGCGCCTCCCCGCCATTCTTTGTTTCCCCTATATCTCCTCCCGCAGCACCCGTGCGTGGAGCTCCGAATCGACGTTGCCGCCGGAGAGGACGACGACGGTGGTCTTGCCTTTGCAGTCGAGCTTGCCGGTGAGGCAGGCGGCGAGGGCGACGGGCACCGCCGGGTTCGACGACGATCTCGAGCTCGCGGAAGGCGGCGCGCATGGCGGCGGCTGTTTCGGGGTCGGTGACGGCGAGGCCGCCGGCGAGGAGGTGGCGGTTGATCTCGAGGGTCAGCTCGCCGGGGGTGGGGGGCGTGGAGCGCATCGCAGATCGAGCGGGCGTTCGGGCCGTTGGTCTCGCGGTTGCCGATCTCGTGTGAACAGGTCCGACCTGCTGCCTTCGGCGCCCGCCGGCCGTCAGGCCTCGGCGTTGCCGGTGCCGGCGCGCTTGGCGCGCGCCCGCTGCTGCGCCAGACGCGGCCGCCGTCTGCGGCGCGCCTCGAGCAGCGCCTCGATGCGGTTGCCGAGGTAGAGGCCGAGCGGCAAGCCGATGATCATGAAGGGCAGGCTGCCGAGCAGGATCGGCACGAGGATGTGGCCGCCGAGGTCGGTGATGCTGTCGAGCGAGGCGAAGAATTCCTCACGCAACCTCAAGTGGCAATCGACGACCTGGCAACCAATCTTGTAGTAGAGCAGATAGGTCGGCGCCATGGTGAACGGGTTGACCACGAAGCTGCCGACCAGCATCGCCGGCAGGTTCATCTTGGCGCTGTGGAAGCGGTTCCAGGCGAGGGTGACGGCGACGCAGATGAGGGCCTGCAGCCCGACCGTCGGCGAGAAGCCGATCACCAGCCCGATCCCCAGCGACCAGCCGAGCATGCCGGGCCGATAGGCCTTGGAGCGCCATGTGCGCAGCATGGGGCGCAGGATCTTGAACTTCATCCGCCCATTCCGGTCACGGCCGGGGCCGTCCCTGCCTGCCCCGTGCCATCTTCGTGCAGCATGCCCGAATTGCCTGGGCAATGCGACATGCACGTCGGGAGAATTCTAGCGGTTCCGGGTTGCCTGATGGTTAACGATGGCGGCCGACCGGTCGCAAACGGCGTCGGCCTGGTCTGTCGCCCGGCCATCAGCCCCGATTGGCGACCATGTGGCGCAGGTCGACGGTCCGCAGGAAACCCATCGTGTAGTCGATGCCGGACCAGGCGGTGACCACCGTGGCGACCAGCAGGAGCGAGAAGACCAGCGTCGCGTAGGCGCCGGCCAGCACGCCGCCGCTCGCCAGCACCAGCGCCACCGTGCCGATCTGCACGACCCCCTGGAACACGGCCTTGATCTTGCCGCTCTGCCGGGCCCCCATGGTGACGCCGTTCTGCTCGGAGAAGATGCGCAAATACGAGACCAGGATGTCGCGGCTGATGATCACCGCCACCATCCACATCGGCATCCACCCCGCATCGAGGAAGGTGAGGAAGACCAGCGCCCGGTAGAGGCTGTCGGCGAGCGGGTCGACGATCTTGCCGAAGGGCGAGGCCACGCCGAGCTTGCGCGCCATGTGGCCGTCGAGCAGGTCCGAGACCTCGGCCACGAGCATCACGAGGATGGTGGCCAGCAGGGCTGCCGTGCCGCCCTCGGCGATCAGCAGCATGACCAGCGGGCCGCAGAGGATCCGGCCGAGGCTCAGGAGATTGGGCAGCATGCGCACTGCAACAGGTCCATGCTCAATGGCGTGCGGCGAGCAGCCGGTCCGCCAGCTCACGGAACCCGAGGCCGCCCTTCTGGCGTGTGATCCAGCGCGGAAGCGCGTCGATGACGTCGAAATAGCGTTCTAGGTTCGCCACGCCTATCGAGCAAGGAAAACTCCCGAACATCGGCGCATCGTTGGGCGAGTCGCCGACGAAGGCCGCCCGCATCCCGAGCTGCTCCGGCGTCGTGCCGAGCTCCTCGGCGATGAGCCGCTCGCACATCGAGCGCTTGTCATAAGTGCCGAACCAGCCGTTGACGTGGATCGAGCTGACCTTGGCCACCGCGCCCGCCGCCTCGAAGAGCTCGACGATGCGCCGGATCGAGGCTTCCGGCAGCGGGCCCACGTCCTCGGCGAAGTCGATGGCGAGATCGCAGTCCCGCCCCGCCTGGTCGGCGGCGATGGCCGCCCCCGGCACTTCCTTCAGCACCTGCGCCGCGATGCCGTCCAGCCGCCGCCGGTTGGCCGCCCGCGTCGCCGCGTCCTGCACGTAGACCCGCCGCATGCGCCGGGCTGCCCGGTCGTAGCGGTAGTAGAAGGCGCCGTTCTCGCCCACCACCGCGCGCACCGGCCAGAGCCGCGCTATCAGGTCGCACCAGCCGGCCGGCCGGCCGGTCACCGGCACGACGGTGATCCCCGCCGCATCCAGCTCCTCGAGCGCCGCGTAGGCGGTGGCCGGCAGCCTTCCGTCCAGGGTCAGCGTGTCGTCGATATCGGTGAACAGCAGCTCGACGCCGGCAGCGACCTCAGCGGGCATGGCTTCCAGGGGCTCCGGCATTCCCGGCATGGCGGTCCGATCCAAAAAAACATGCGTTCGAGCACATCGCCGCATGCCGGAAGGCCCGGCAGGCGCTCGCATCTCGCGGCCGATCACCCTATATAGCAGCGTGTTGACGAAATCCGCCTGATCGTGATTCGGTGACAGCGGGATGGCGGGGAGGGACGGCATGGCGTTGGGTCGGCAGTCAGAGCGGCAGAGCGAGCTATTGCTGAGCTGGTCAGAGCTGCCACGGTCGCAGGGTCATCCGTTTTATGACCGGCTGGAGGAGATCCTGCGTGCTGCCGGTTTTGACCGGCATGTCGAGACGCTCTGCCAGCCGCATTATTCGTCGGCGGCCCGGGGTCGCAAGTCGCTGCCGCCCGGGCGCTACTTCCGCATGCTGCTGGTGGGCTACTTCGAGGGAATCGACAGTGAGCGGGGGATCGAGTGGCGTTGTGCGGACAGCCTGAGCCTGCGCGAGTTCCTGCTGTTGGCGAGCCGGGAGGGCGTGCCGGATCACTCCTGGCTGTCGCGGACCCGCTCGCGTCTGCCCTTGGAGGTGCATGACGAGGTCTTCGCCTGGGTGCTGCAGCGGCTGGCCGAGCACGGGCTGATCAAGGGCGCGCGGATCGGGGTCGATGCCTCGACCATGGAGGCGCATGCGGCGCTGCGGGCCATCGTTCGCCGGGAGACGGGCGAAGGCTACCGGGAGATGCTGAAGCGGCTCGCAGTCGAGAGCGGCATCGAGACGCCGACCGCGGACGACCTGATCCGGCTCGATCGCAAGAGGCCCGGCAAGAAGCTGTCGAACGAGGACTGGGAGAGCCCGACCGACAGTGATGCCCGCATCGCCCGGATGAAGGACGGCCGCACCAGGCTGGCCTACAAGCCCGAGCATGCCGTCGATCTCGACACCGGCGCCGTTCTCGCTGCTCCCGTCCATCACGCCGACCGCGGCGATGCCAAGACCCTGCCGAAGACGATCGATAAGACCATCCGGAACCTGGCAGCGATCGAACGCGCACCAACGACCGAGGCGCCCGCGGAACTGGTCGCCGACAAGGGCTACCACAGCCGTGATGGCCTGAAAGAACTCCACGACAGCCCCTGGAAAACCCGCATCGCCGAGCCGACACCACCGACCGGCAAGGGTGGCATCCTGCGTTGGCATGGCGACGACCAGGCCAGAAACGCCGTTTACGGCAACCGCCGCCGGCTGCTCTCCGGCGTTGCCAAGCAAGCCTTCAAGCTCAGAACCGAGATTGTCGAGCGCGCCTTCGCGCTGACCCTCGACCGCGGCGGCATGCGCCGAACCTGGCTGCGTGGTCGCGACAACGTCCAAAAACGCTACCTGATCCACATCGCCGGCTACAATCTGGGGTTGATCATGCGGCTTCTCACCGGCTCCGGCACCCCAAGGCGCTGGGCGGGCGCGAATCCATGGCTGTTCTGGCTCTCGATGCCGCTCGATGCCGATCACCGAGCCCTCTGGCTCGCGATCGTCCCCCAGAACGAGCCATCACCGGTCGCGACCGCAGTCTTCGTGATCGGACTCGAGGGTCGCTGAAACTCGCAATTCCGCAACACGCTGATAGGCCGCCACCGGCGCGATTGGCGCCCCTTCCGGACCCCGACCCTCATGAATTTGCGCAACATCGCGATCATCGCGCATGTCGACCATGGCAAGACGACCATGGTCGACCGCCTGCTCCAGCAATCCGGCACCTTCCGCGACAACCAGCGGGTGGCCGAGCGCGCCATGGACAGCAACGACCTCGAGCGCGAGCGCGGCATCACCATCCTCGCCAAGTGCACCTCCGTGCTCTGGCACGACACCCGCATCAACATCGTCGACACGCCGGGCCACGCCGATTTCGGCGGCGAGGTCGAGCGCATCCTCTCCATGGTCGATTCCTGCCTGCTCCTGGTCGACGCCGCCGAGGGGCCGATGCCGCAGACCAAGTTCGTCCTCGGCAAGGCCTTGAAGATCGGCCTGCGGCCCATCGTGGTCATCAACAAGGTCGACAAGCCCGAGCAGCGTGCGGAGGAGGTCCTGAACGAGATCTTCGACCTCTTCGCCGCCCTCGACGCCGACGAGCACCAGCTCGACTTCCCGCACATCTACGCCTCGGCCAAGAACGGCTGGGCGGTCAGCGAGATGGGCGACACCCCCGTCGACATGAGCCCGCTCTTCGAGCTCATCGTCCGCCACGTCCGCCCGCCGGTGGCCGACCCGGACGGCCCCTTCCGCATGCTGGCCACCACGCTCGAGAACAACCCCTATCTCGGCCGCCTGCTCACCGGCCGGATCGAGAGCGGCGTGGTCCGCGCCAACCAGAGCATCAAGGCGCTGAGCCGCACCGGCGAGGTCGTCGAGCAGGGCCGCGTCTCCAAGATCCTGGCCTTTCGCGGCCTCGACCGCCTGCCGGTCGACGAGGCCGAGGCCGGCGACATCATCGCCATCGCCGGGCTGACCAAGGCCACCGTCGCCGACACGCTCGCCGACCCCGCCGTCGAGGCACCCATCGCCGCCCAGCCGATCGATCCCTCGACCATCGCCATGACCTTCTCGGTCAACGACAGCCCCTATGCCGGCCAGGACGGCACCAAGGTCACCTCGCGCCAGATCTGGGACCGCCTCGTGCGCGAGGCCGAGGGCAACGTCGCCATCCGCATCAGCCGCTCGCCCGAGAACGACGCCTTCGAGGTGGCGGGGCGAGGCGAGCTGCAGCTCGGCGTGCTCATCGAGACCATGCGCCGCGAGGGCTTCGAGCTCTCGATCAGCCGCCCCCGCGTCCTCTTCCAGGAGGACCCCGAGACCGGCAAGCGCCTCGAGCCGATCGAGGAGGTCGTCATCGACGTCGACGAGGAATATGCCGGTGCCGTCGTCGAGAAGCTGACCCGCCGCAAGGGCGACCTCACCGAGATGCGCCCCGCCGGCGCCGGCAAGCAGCGCCTCGTCTTCCACTGCCCGTCCCGCTCGCTCATCGGCTATCATGGCGAGTTCCTCACCGACACCCGCGGCACCGGCGTCATGAACCGCCTCTTCTTCGCCTGGCAGCCCTACAGGGGGCCCATCGCCCAGCGCCACACGGGCGTCATCGTCAGCGGCGAGCAGGGCGAGGCCGTCGGCTACGCCCTCTGGAACCTCGAGGACCGGGGCTCGATGTTCGTCGAGCACGGCACCAAGGTCTATTCCGGCATGATCATCGGCGAGCACAACCGCGGCAACGACCTCGAGGTCAACCCGCTCAAGGGCAAGAAGCTGAGCAACGTCCGCGCCGCCGGCAAGGACGACGCCATCCTCCTCACCCCGCCCGTCCGCCTCACCCTCGAGCAGGCCATCGCCTATATCGCCGACGACGAGCTGGTCGAGGTCACCCCCAAATACATCCGCCTCAGAAAGCGCATCCTCGACCCCAGCGAGCGCAAGAAAGCCGCCCGCCGCCCCGAGGTGGCGTGATCCAGGGGCGCCGGCCCTGCATGACCGCCGCTGCCGCCACGCTCCTCGACTTCCTGACGCTCAGCGAAGCCCTGAAACGCGAACTCCGTCACAGCTGGCTCTCCGACGGCCGCCAGGAAAGCGTCGCCGAGCATTCCTGGCAGATGGCGCTCTTCGCCATCCTCGCCCACCCCCACCTCGAGGAGCCGGTCGATCTCGGCAAAACACTCGAGATGATCACCGTCCACGACCTCGTCGAGGCGCTGGTGGGCGATGTTCCCTATTTCGAGACCGGCGAAAGGAAGCGCCTCAAGAAGCAGCGCGAGGCCGAGGCCATCGAGGACATCCGCACCCGCCTCGGCCCACCCACAGGCGACCGCGTCCGCGACCTCTTCCTCGAGTTCGAGGACCGCCAGACCCCCGAAGCCCGCTTCGCCGGCGCCATCGACAACCTCGAGGTCCAGATCCAGCACAACCTCGCCGACTTCTCCACCTGGACCGAGGCCGAGTACGGCCTGATCTACGATAAGCTCGACACCCCCTGCGCCCACGACCCGTTTCTCAAGGCGCTGGCCGAATCGGTGCGCCAACGGGCGCTGGCGAAGATGCGGGCGGGTGGGGTGGAGGTGCTCTGTACACATTGGGGCCCCGTCATCTGAAACCACCGCCTTTAGGCAGCGGCGATGTTTTTTAAACTTCAATAGTCTCAACGTAGCAATTCCCTTGCAAGCTGTATTCTTCCAAGCCTCTGAAGACCATGCGCCAAGTCTACTCGGAAATTAGACTTTCTAAATACATGTATAAGCTCTGCCTCAGCACTCTTACGAGTCTTAAGTGTTTCCAATTTGGTATCAAGTAGCACTTCATAGATCTCGGGTATTTCATGTAGCAGGCCGATATGGAATGCAACGCTGACATCGGCAATTTCTTGGCAAGAAAGTTGATCAAGAAGCTCCTGGATAGCGCCCCTTTCTCGCCCGGAAGCCTGGGTCATCGCCTCATAATTTATTTCAGATGCTTTAATTATGCGAGGTTTCGAGCCTTCTTTTGGCGGTGGCCATAGAGCTAGGTGTTTTTCCGTTAACAAGCGCGCTTTGTCATCAGACAAATAACGCAGAACGGTCTCCATTCCAATTAGACCTCTTGTCTCTCTATTTTGTTGAATAAGTTTCAGCGCTTCTGCGTACTTGCGAGCGCCAATGGAGTATCTGATCATATTGTCTTCTTTTACGCAATCAAATTGAGGCGTGTTCCAATCATCTCTGTCTGGCAGGCTACTAGCAATTCGAACTAGGTCATTGCGTGAGAGGTCAGGAGTGAAAAATCCACCCTTCCGCTCGCTGTCGAGGCAATACAGCCGATGCATCAGGGATTTCAGAGCTTCTTGCAGTAAGTTGAGAGATTCGCGGATAACGGCGAGATTTGCTACAGACTGCCCCCGAAGACTCCGATCGCCATCGCGTGTCTCGTGATATCTGAATTCTTGACCATCCTCGTCGATTTGAGCCAGACTCAAGACGAAGGGTTTGATCTCCGCGACAATTTTCTTGAGCCATTCATCACCTAAATTAGAACTGTCTAAATGACGCCAATGCGCAAGAATATCGTGGTTCTTAAGTGGTGCGCTATTGAGGACACCCATACCCTTAAGTTCGCGAATCGCCATCTTCAATGCTAACTCGATGGCATGTCGCGCGTTATATAGGATGGGCAGGACCAACGTATCTCTCTTACCGTAGAGCTTTTTTTCAAATATTGCGTCAACGAGTTCGATTGCAGCTTCGATATATCCGTTGATATAGTATTGTTCGTCACCTTGATCGCCAATACAAGCATTCCACTCCCAATTATCTCCAGGTGAAAAAAATGGATCATTAGTCAATGAACTGGGCTTTCTTTAAGTTTTAGCGGAGAAAAATGGGTCCAGGACATATTTCATATGTGGCAACGGCGCTTCGAATTTCTTTGGTCCGAGACTACACCACCCCCTCCCTTCCCACTCCCCGGCAATCCATCTCGAAGTCCAGCCCCACCACCGGCGGCCGCTCGTAGAACCACGTCAGCCCATGCGCCGCTGCCCCGCGCCGCACGATCTCCTCCGCGAAAAACGGAAAGAGATCGAAGACCGTGTAGGCCTGGCTTGCCGTCGTGTCGGGCCAGGCGAAACCGAGGGCGGCCATGCGGCGCTCCATCTCGGCGAGGACGAAGCGGGCCTTCTCGGCCATGCCCCCCGGGCTCGTGTCGCCCGGGCGGATGACGTGGTCCCGGTAGTTGCCCTGGCCCTCCGGCACCTCGCCGCTGCCCGAGATCACGAAGCTCGGGGCATCCGACTCCGCCTCGGTGGTGAAGCAGAAGGCGTGGAAGGAGGGCTCCGCCGGCGGGTCGATCTCGGGGCAGAGATTGCTCCTGGCCACCGGGTTGACCCCGTCCCGGACAATGCCCCACGATTCGAGCCGCGCCACATAGGCCGCGTTGAACTGCCGAAAGCCCTCCTCGGTGAAGGGGGCGGGCGAGCGGAGCTCGCAGGCGCAGAAGGCCGCGAGCGGCCGCCCGGCGGCCTCGATGATCGCCTTCGCCCGGGCGAAGCCTTCGGCGAGCGGCAGCCTTCGGCGAAAGCGCACGCGCACGATCTCGTGGCCGGCCACCGCCACCACACCGCCCGAATACTGGCTCACCCCCGGCAGATAGCGATAGCCGCCCGCCGGAAAATCCACAGGTGACATCGTGCCTCCTCAGTCGATCGACAGCGCCAGGATCTGCGAGAGCTGGCAGAGCGGCCGGCCGGTCTCCTCCTGCCAGCGGTTGAAGACCGCCTGCAGGGCGGCGATCTCAGCCTTGCCCCTGGGCGGGCCGTCCCTGACCTCCCAGTAGGCGAGGCCGCGCGCCACGGAATCGGTCAGGACGAACGTGTCCTTGCCGACCATGCGCAGGAAATAGGGTGCCGACTGGCCGCCCAGATGCTGCATGCGCTTGGCGAGGCTGGCCCAGAGCCCGGTGATCTCGCCCACCGGCCAACGGGCGAGCCAGCGGGCGAAGCTGCCGTGCTCTTCGGCAATCGCCAGCATCTCCCCCGCATTCGCCCGGACCGCCCGGAGCTTGCCCATGTGGCGGATCAGCCGCTTGTCCTGCAAGAGCGCCTCGAGCGCCTCGTCCGAGAGCCCCGCCACCCGGGCCGGGTCGAAGCCCAGAAAAACTTCCTCGAAGGCGGGCCACTTCCGGTCGACCAGCTCGTGCTTGAGCCCGGCCCGGAAGAGCCGGAGCGACATGGAAGAGAGGTAGCGGTCGTCGCCCGTGGCCTCGAGCTCGGCCGCACTCTTCGGCACGGCCAGCCTCGCCTGCAGCGCCGCCGAGCCCAGGCGCAGGAGGGCGGCCTCCTCGACGGCCTGGAAGCTGACCGGGTTCATGCGTCCCAGGCGGGCGCGAAGGCGCCGTTCACCAGCCTTCCCGTGGGCGAGCCCAAGGCGCTGATCCGGCTCATCTCCGCGTCCGAGAGGGCGAAGTCGAAGACGCCGAGATTCTCGGTGATCCGCGCCTCGTTCGAACTCCTGGGAATGGCGACGACACCTTCCTGCTGGACCAGCCAGCGCAGCGTCACCTGGGTCGCCGAGCGGCCATGCGCCTCGGCCACGGCGCCGATCACCGGGTCGCCCAGCACCTTGCCGCGCGCGATCGGGCAGTAGGCGGTGAGCGCCATGCCGTGGCGGCGGAGCGCCGTCATGACCTTCGTCTGGCTGAGATAGGGGTGATACTCGACCTGGTTGGTGACGAGCGGTGCAGCGCTCAGCCGCACGGCCTCGTCGACCATGGCCGCCGTGAAGTTGCTCACACCGATATGCCGGGCCTTGCCGGATTCGCGGATCGCGTTGAGCGCTTCGATGGTCTCGGCGAGCGGCACGTCCTTGGCCGGCCAGTGCAGCAGGAGCAGGTCGACCGCATCGACGCCGAGCAGCTTCAGCCGCTCGTCGGCGGCGCGCATCAGCTCGTGGCTGCGGAACTGGTCGGGCCAGATCTTGGTGGTGAGGAAGATGTCGTCGCGCTTGACGCCGGAGCCCTTGATGCCGGCCCCCACCTCGCGCTCGTTCTTGTACATCTGGGCGGTGTCGACATGCCGGTAGCCGGTGGCGATGGCATGCTCGACCAGCGCCTGCACCCGCTCCTGCGGCAGGTCCCAGGTGCCGAAGCCGATGGCGGGCATCCTCGCCCCGTTCGCCTCGACGATGATCATGCGCGTCCCTCCGATTTTTTCGCCCCGCTCTCGTCGCGGCGTCCGTCCCGTCCTATAACCCGCGGCAACCTGCTCCCCAAGCCCGGACCGAATGATGCCCGAGATCGACCCCGCCCTGCGGCTCGCCGCCGCCGAAGCCGTCGCCCGCGAGGCCGGCAGCCTCGCCCGACGCTACTACCTCGTCCGCGACACGCTCGAGATCGAGAGCAAGGGTGCCCAGGACCTGGTGAGCCAGGCCGACCGCGAGGTCGAGACCCTGATCCGCGACCGGCTCGCCAAGCTCTTCCCCGAGGACGGCTTCGTCGGCGAGGAGCACGCGCACGCGCTCAAGACCGATGGCGGCGGGCACTGGGTGATCGACCCGATCGACGGCACCTGGTGCTTCCTCAACGGCATCGGCTCCTGGTGCGTCAGCCTCGCCTACGAGCGCGCCGGCAAGGTCGAGACCGGCGTCGTCTACGACCCCATGGCGGACGAGCTCTTCGCCGCCCGGCGCGGCGGCGGGGCGGTGCTGAACGGCGTGCCGATCCGGGTGGCCGACGCCACCTCGCTCGCCGACGGCACGGTCAGCCTCGGCTACTCGCTGCGCGTGCCCGTCACCTCCATGCTGCCGCTCTTCGACAAGCTGCTGAACGCCCGCGGCATGTACCAGCGGCACGGCTCGGGTGCCTTGGGGCTCGCCTGGACCGCCGCCGGACGGCTGATCGGCTATCTCGAGCCGCACATGAACAGCTGGGACTGCCTCGCCGGGCTGCTCCTCGTCGAGGAGGCGGGCGGCTTCACCAACGATTTCCTCGAGAACAACGGCCTGCTCGACGGCAACCCCGTGATCGCCGGGCCGAAGGCGCTCGAGGCCGAGTTCGCCCGGCTGACCGACCACTGGTGAGCCCGGCGCTCAGATGCCGAACACGGCGCCGGCGAGCAGGTACATGGCGCCGAAGGTCACGGCGATCGCCAGGATGTTCAGCCAGAACCCGGCCATGACCATGTCCCTGAGCTGCATCCGCTCGTAGGCGAAGACGATGGCGTTGGGCGGTGTCGCCACCGGCATCATGAACGCCATCGAGGCCCCCACCGCCACCGGCACGGCCAGCATGCGCGGGTCGAGCTCAAGGCCCACGGCGACGGCGCCCAGGATCGGCAGGAAGGTGGCGGTCGAGGCCGTGTTGGAGGTGATCTCGGTGAGGTAGACGATGGCCGTCACCACGATCAGCACCAGCACCCAGGTGCCGACGTCGAAGCCGGTGACCGAGTTGCCGATCCACTCGGCGAGGCCCGTCTCCTTGAACCCGCCGGCCAGCGCCAGCCCGCCGCCGAAGAGCAGCAGCACGCCCCAGGGCACGTTCCGCGCGGCACTCCAGTCGAGCACGAAGGTGCCCTCCGCGCGCGACACGGGCCAGGCGAAGAGGACGAGGGCGGCGATCATCGCCACCGAGGTGTCGTTGATCGGCAGGCCGGTCAGCGCCACGATCGGCGAGCGGAAGATCCAGGCGAGCGCTGCCCCGAGGAAGACGCCGCCCACCACCTTCTCGGCGTAGCCCATCGAGCCGAGGGCCAAAAGCTCGCCGCGGACGACGCCGCTCGCATCGCCCACCTGCAGCTTGCGCGCCGGGAAGATCAGCTTGGTGAGCAGCAGCCAGGCCAGTGGCAGCATGACGATGACCACCGGCATGCCGAACAGCATCCAGGTGAAGAAGGTGATCTGGATGTCGTAGGTGCTGGCGAGGAAGCTCGCGAGCAGCGCGTTGGGCGGTGTGCCGATCAGCGTGCCGACGCCGCCGATCGAGGCGCTGTAGGCAATCCCCAGCATGAGCGCCACGCCGAAATTGCGCAGCATGCGATCGTCTTTTGTCTGGCGGCCGATGAAGTCGATGACCGAGAGCCCGACCGCGAACATCATCACCGTGGTCGCGGTGTTGGAGATCCAGAGCGAGAGAAAGCCCGTCGCCAGCATGAAGCCGCCGATGATGCCGCCCGGGCTGGTCCCGACCGCCGCCACGATGCGCAGTGCTATGCGCCGGTGCAGGCCCCAGCGCTGCATGGCGGCGGCGAGCAGAAAGCCGCCGAGAAAGAGGAAGATCAGGCTGTCGGCATAGCTGGCCGCGACCGGCCCCATGGCCGAGATCCCATAGAGCGGCATCAGCGGGATCGGCAGGAGCGCCGTCGCCGGGATCGGCACCGCCTCGCCGAGCCACCAGACCACCATCCAGACCGTCATCGAGACGAGCTTCCAGGCCGGGTCCGGCATGCCTTCGGGTGCCGGCAGGAGCACGATCAGGATGGCCAGGAGCGGGCCGAGCACCAGGGCACCGAGCCGAACGGCCGAAAGCGGCTCGCCGCGCTCCGGCCCCTCGCCCTCGCCCAGCGGCCTTTGCCGACCGGCGGGCGTCGCAGCGCTCGTCGCCGGCACCGGGGCTTCCGGACGCGCCTCGCTCATTGGCCTCCCCCGACCTGCTTCGGCCTTCAACTGCAGCTTGTCCCCGCCCGACGGCGCTGGCAAGCGCCACGGCGCGGCGCCGGCCGGCGCAGCCGCTCGAGCCATACCACCCCTAATCGGCCCACCGACTGCCTTGCCCTGCAATGGTCGGTCACCATTGCCCGTGACGCCCTTGCGGACAATCCCGCCGTCAGCTTCTCATCCTCCGCTCTCCATCGTCGGCGCCTTTCAGCCAGACAAGGCGACAACTCGCCCTGGCCGGAGCGTGGGCGGCAAGAGCGCCTCGCCGCAGAGATAGTCGATGCCAGCCGCGATGGCGGCGCGTGCCGGGCCGATCCCGGTCGCGGCTCCGGCCCCGGCACCTGCCTCGACCCGCGTCTCGATGAAGGCGCAGGTCCGCAGGCCGGCTGCTCGTCCGAGGACCCCGAGCCCGCCGAGCACCGCCGCGCCATAACCAGCGTCGCCGGCGACTGCCGCCCGGTCGAGGGGACCGCCCTCGCCGACGTCGTCGGTCCCGTTTCGGGCGGCCCGCAGCAACGCCGAAATGCCGGCCACGCCCGACGCCTGCAGGTTGTCGGTGACCATCGGCAGCCTGTCCGGCGGGCCACCGTTCGATCCCGCGGCGGCGAGCAGATCGGCATCGATCCGGACCAGGATGGCGACCGCGAACGGTCGCAGATAGCTCACCAGCTCGCGCACCCGGGCCTGCGGCAGGCTCGCCGGCAGGCCGGCGATCTCGATGATCAGTCGCCGGTCGGCGCCGGCCGGCAACCGGCGGCAGGCGAGGACGAGCGGCTCGCGGTGGCGCATCGAGGCGAGGGTCGAGTAGTGCAGCGTGAGCCGCAGCGCCGTGCGCGCGGCGTGCAGATGCGGCGCCACCTGCGCGATCGACCAGCGATCGAGAGCCGCGTCGAAGACCCCGTTGAGGCTCGAGGGACAGAGCTCGGCAACGCCCTGTCGGCCTGTTTCGCCATCCAGCATCGGCGTCAGCGCATAGCCGGTCACCAGCCGCTTGCGGAAATGGAGGATCGGCTGGTAGAGCGCCTGGATTTCGGGCTCGTGCGCGGCGAAGAGCGCCTCCTCGGCATCGTCGACCTTGCGCCTGAAATCCCTGATGCGGGCCTCGAGCTCGCCGAGGCCGGTGATCCGGGCCAGGCCCTGGACCAGATCGAAGCCGGTCGTCTGCAGCTTGCAGGCGACCCCGCCCGGCACCATGCCGCACAGCCGCTCGGTGATCTCGGCGGCGATGAACCGGCCGCGCCGCTCCGCAGCCAGGCGATCGATGTCGGTGACAAGAAGATGGAAGCGGTCGCTCTCGACCGCGACGTAGAGATCATGCGCGCCGAGCCGCTTCGTCAGGCTGCCCTCGACGATCTGGTAGGCCTTCTCGCGCACCGCCGGCCAGCGATTGCCGAAGCGCAGGCGCAATTCCTCGATGTCGAGGAGCTGGAGCCCGCCGGCCAGGCGTGGCGCCGGCAGGGCCGCATGATGGCGGCGAAACGCCTCGATACGCTCGGCGAACCGGCCCGGATGGCGCGGATCGAGCCCGTGGGCGGTCCGTGGCGGATGGAGCGCGAACGACGCCGGCATCGCCGCCGGCGAAGGCCGCGCAGGCGCGGCACCTGCCGCCGGGGGCGCCTTCACAACGGGTCGATCGGCGACTGCCCGCTGCAGCATCGCTCCGGCCAGGGTCGGGGGGCCGGCACGCTCGCCGGCCTCGTCGATGCTGAAGCTAGCACCACCTGGTTGAGATCCCGTTAACGACACTCGGGCGGTCGACCACGCCCGGGTGCGGCGCCCGCGTGCTTGTTTCCGCTCCCCCGGTTCGCTAGCACCGGCCCCGTGGTCGACACCCGCCGGCCGCCGATCCCCGAGAGAGCTGGAGCCCCACATGGTCGACCCGAAGCGGCATCTGCCCGAGCTGATCCGCCTCGCCGATGCCGCGGCAGGCGAGATCATGCGCCACTACGGCCGGGATACCGCCGTCGACTACAAGGCCGACCGCTCGCCCGTCACCCTCGCCGACGAGGCCGGCGAGGCGATCATCCTCGAGGGTCTCCGCGCCCTCACCCCGGACTGGCCGATCGTCGCCGAGGAGGCCGTGAGCCGGGGCGAGATCCCGGCCGTCGACGACGGCCCCTTCTGGCTGGTCGACCCGCTCGACGGGACCAAGGAGTTCATCAACCAGCGCGGCGAGTTCACCGTCAATATCGGCCTCGTCCAGGCCCGCCTGCCGGTCATGGGCGTCGTCTTCGCCCCGGCCATCGACACCATGTGGTGGGGGGCCGTCGGCCATGGCGCCGAGCGCCGCAAGGCCGGGGTCACCGAAGCCATCGCCGTGCGCCGGGCCCCGCCGGCCGGCGGCCCGGTCGCCGTCGCCAGCCGCTCCCACCGCGACGCCGAGACCGATGCCTGGCTCGCCGAGCACGGCATCACCGAGACCCTCTCCTGCGGCAGCTCGCTCAAGTTCTGCGCCGTCGCCGAGGGCCGGGCCGACGTCTACCCGCGCTTCGGGCCGACCATGGAATGGGACACGGCGGCCGGCCACGCCGTGCTGCGCGCCGCCGGCGGCGAGGTGGTCACGGTGGCAGGCCAACCCTTCACCTACACCAAGCCCGACTTCCGCAACGGCGGCTTCATCGCCCGCGCCCACGGCTGATTCCTTCGATGGAAGGCCTGGCCCGGCGGCTCCTGCACATCCCGCCGCGGCTGCTCGCCAGCCTGCCGCCCGAGACCGCGCACGACCTGGCGATCCGCCTGATTCCGCTGGCGCCGCGCGGCCGGCAGGCCGAGCGCCCTGGGCTCGAGACAACCATCGCCGGCATCGACCTCGCCCATCCGCTCGGCCTCGCCGCCGGCTTCGACAAGGACGCGCGCGCCGCCCTGGGCCTCTTGCGCCTCGGCTTCGCCTTCGTCGAGGTCGGCACCGTCACCATCCGCCCGCAGGCCGGCAATCCCCGTCCCCGCTTGTTCCGCCTCGCCGCCGATCGCGCCATCATCAACCGCATGGGCTTCAACAACGCGGGCATCGAGGCCATGGCCGGCCGCCTCCAGGGCCGCCCGCACACCGGCATCACCGGCGTCAATATCGGCATCAACAAGGATTCGACCGACCCCGCCCGCGACTACGGCATCGCCGCCGCCCGCCTGCTGCCGCTCGCCGACTACCTGACGATCAACGTCTCCTCGCCCAACACGCCGGGCCTGCGCGACCTGCAGGAGGAGCGCGCCCTGGCAGGCGTGCTCGACGCCGTGCTCGAGGCCCGCAGGAACGCCGGCCCGGCAAAGCCGGTCTTCCTCAAGGTCGCCCCCGATCTCGACGACCGCTCGGCCGACGCCATCACCGAGACCGCCATGGCCCGCGGCATCGACGGCATCATCGCCACCAACACCACGATTGCCCGCCCGCCCGGCCTGCGCTCGCCCGCGCGCGCCGAGAAGGGCGGCCTCAGCGGCCGGCCGCTCATGGCACCTTCCACCCGCCTCCTGCAGCGCATGGCCCGCCGCGCGGCCGGCCGCCTCGCCTTCATCGGCGTCGGCGGCATCGCCTCGGGTGCGGACGCCTACGAGAAGGTCCTGAACGGCGCCTCGGCCGTCCAGCTCTACACCGCCTTCGTCTACGAGGGCCCCGCCATCATCGACCGGATCCTCGACGAGCTTGAGGCCTGCCTCGCCAGGGACGGCCATGCCGACCTCGCCTCGGCCATCGGCACCGGACTCTGAGCGGCGCCAGCCGGCACACCCCGCTTGACGCCGCCGGCGATCGCGCCTAATCGCCGACCTGTGGTGATTTGAGCCGGTCGGCTTGCGGGCCACGTTAAACAATCCGCTAAAAGGCCGGGCGTCATGTGGACCCTGGCCTTTTCCGGCCGGGGTTTTTTGCTTGCGGAGCAGGAACATGGCGGAAGACGGGGCGCAGGGCTGGCGGCTGGAGACGCAACTGGTGCAGGGCGGGCTCGACCGCTCGCACCACGGCGAGACCGCCGAAGCGCTCTACCTCACCTCGGGCTTCGTCTACGAGCGCGCCGAGCATGCCGAGGACCGCTTCCGCGACCGTGCCCCCGGCTTCATGTACTCCCGCTACGGCAACCCCACGGTCAGCACCTTCGAGCAGCGCCTCGCCGCCATCGAGGGGGCCGAGGCCTGCTGCGCCGTCGGCTCCGGCATGGCGGCGGTCAACGCCGCCTTCATGTGCCGCCTGAAGGCCGGTGACCGAGTCGTCGCCGCCCGGGCCCTCTTCGGCTCCTGCCGCCACATCATCGCCAATATCCTGCCGCGCTTCGGCATCGAGCACGAATTCGTCGACGGCGCCGACCTCGAGCAGTGGCGCCAGGCCCTGTCCCGGCCCACCGCCCTCGTCTTCTTCGAGACCCCCTCCAACCCGACCCTCGAGCTCGTCGACATCGCCGCCGTGGCCGAGCTCGCCCACCAGGCCGGGGCCGAGGTCGTGGTCGACAACGTCTTCTCCACGCCTCTCCTGCAACGCCCGCACGCCCTCGGCGCCGACGTCGTCGTCTACTCCGCCACCAAGCACATCGACGGCCAGGGCCGCTGCCTCGGCGGTGCGATCCTCGGCACGCAGCGCTACCGCGACGACACCCTCCACCCCTACCTCAAGCATACCGGACCCAGCCTCAGCCCGTTCAACGCCTGGGTGCTGCTCAAGGGCCTCGAGACCCTGCCGCTCCGCGTCGCCCAGCAATGCCGGAGCGCCCAGCAGATAGCCGAGCACCTCGAAGCCCACCCGAAGGTCCGCCGCGCCCGCTACCCCGGCCTCGAAAGCCACCCCCAATACGCCCTCGCCCGCCGCCAGATGCAGGCCGGCTCGACCCTCGTCGCCTTCCATGTCGGCGGAACCAAGGAACGCGCCTTCGAGGTCCTGAACAGGCTCCGCCTCGCCGTCATCTCCAACAATCTCGGCGACAGCAAGACCATGGTCACCCACCCCGCCACCACCACCCACTCGAAGCTGCCGCCCGAGGAACGCCGGGCCCTCGGCATCACCGACGACCTCGTCCGCCTCTCCATCGGCCTCGAGCACGTCGACGACATCATCGCCGATCTCGACCAGGCGCTGGCGTGAGATTGAACGGCCGGCGTGAAGAAAGTGCCGAGAAGGACGGAAATTCGAAGGATGGCGATGTCTTTCGCGATCGCGAGGTGAAATGGGGTCAGGACTCAATACGGGTGCAATGGGGTCAGCGACTGTCTTGGCCTGTCAAGCTGCTTACGCTGCGCGCCATGGCGTGCCGTCCCTGAGCATGGCGTTGATGATGACGAGGAGCTTGCGCATGCAGGCGGTGATCGCGAGCTTCCTGGCTTTGCCGGCGTCGAGCAGACGCTGGTAGAAGGCGCGGATGGTCGGGTTGTGGCGGGTGGCGACCAGCGTCGCCATGTAGAGCACGGTGCGCACGGTGGCGCGGCCGCTCCAGATGGTCCGACGACCTCGCATCAGCCCGCTGTCGCGGGCGAAGGGTGCCAAGCCGGCGAGGCTGGCGATGGCCTTCCCGTCCAGCCGGCCGAGCTCTGGCAGGAGGGCCAGGAGGCTGGCGGCGGTGAGGCTGCCGATGCCGGGCACGGAGAGCAGCCACGTGGCCCTCTCGCGGGTGTTCGCCAGCGTCTCCAGCCTTGCCGTCAGCGCCTTCTCGATGGTCAGGATCTCGGCCGCGAGCCAGGCCAGATGGTCATCGAGCGAGCGCAACAGCGCCGACCCGGTGATGCGCCGGCGGCGGTTGCGCTCGGCATCACGCAGCACCACCAGCTGGCGGCGCCGCAGCACCAGGCCCACCAGCAAGGCGTCCGCCTCGCTGCCCGGCAGCCGCGGCTCGGGCCGCAGGCGCTCGGCGAACAGCGCCAGAACCCGGGCATCCAGCCGGTCGGTCTTCGCCAGCAGGCCGGCAGCCCGGGCGAAGTCGCGGATCTGGCGCGGATTGACCACCGCCGTGGCGATGCCCGCCCGGGCCAAGGCCGCGACCAGGCCGCGCTCGAGCCCGCCGGTAGCCTCGACCACCAGCAGCGTCCGCTCGCGGCTGGCCAGCCAGGCCACCAGCCGGCCGATGCCGGCGGCCGTGTGGGCGAAACTCGTGCCGACACCTTCCGGCAGCAGATGCACGTCGAGCTGCCGTTCACTGACATCGACGCCACAGAAACTCGCGAATGCTTCGAGGCTCATGGTCAGGCCATCCTCGTATGCGGGCTTGCCGCCCGATCGACTGTTCGGTTTACTGACGAGCTGCGGACGGGCGCCGCGCTGACCCGCGATCTCCCACGACCAGGGACTATCCGGCGTCCCGGCCGCCGGCCTTGGCCCGGCAGCTGCCGAGCCGAGGCCATCTCGTCCAGACAGTCACCGCATTCCGCCCATTTGAGAAGATACGAGGACTCGATACGACCTCCATTCGCCGCCGAATACGGCTGCCCTCGTCGAGAAGGGCACCGCGCCCCGTCTAGTTCTCCCCGACCACCGCCGCGACCAGCGCCCGCAACCCCGCCATGTGCCCCGCCTCGCGTGATCTCACCGTCGGATCGGAGGTGATGGCGATCACGAGGTTCAGGCTCGGGACGACGTGCAGCATCTGGCCGCCATAGCCCCAGCCGTAATAGTGGGGGTGACCGCCGGTCTCGGTGATGAACCAGCCATAGCCGTAGCGGTGGCCGGTCCAGCGGGACGCGGTGCGCGGCCGCCAGGAGGTGGCGATCCAGCTCTCGGCGACGATGCGCCGCCCGTCGAGCGTGCCGCCGGCGTTGATCATCCGGCCGAAGCGGAAGACGGCCCGGGGCGAGAGCAGCAAGTTGTTGCCGCCGAGATAGATGCCCTGCGGGTCCCTGTCCCAGGGCGGGATCTCGATGTCGAGCGGCTCGCCCAGCCAGGCGCGGGCGAGGCCGAGCGTGCTCTCGCCGGTCGCCCTGGTCAGAATCGCCGAGAGCAGGTGCGAGCTGCCCGTCGAATAGAGCATGCGGCCGCCGGGCTCGGCGACGAACGGGCGGCTCAGCGCATGGGCGACCCAGTCCGGGCTCGTCACCCAGGCGCCGTAGTTCCGCCCGGAGGTGCGCTCGAGGCCGGCCTGCATCGAGAGCAGGTTGCCGATCGTGACCTCTTCGAGGCGGGGATCGGCATCGGCCGGGACCAGCGGGCCGAGCACGGTCGTGATCCTCTGGTCCGGCCCCTCGAGCACGCCGCGATCGATGGCGCAGCCGACGAGCGTCGCGATGATCGTCTTGGCCAGCGACTTGATGTTGACCGGCCGGTCGGCGGCCGGGCCGCGGAACCTCTCCGCGAGAACGATCTCGCTGCCCCGCCCGACGATCAGCGTATGCAGCCGCGGCAGCGCTTTGGCGCGTTCGACGAGCGCCGCCGGGTCGATCGCGGCCGCGGCGCAGCGCGGTCGCGCGATGCACGCGGCCGCGGCCAGCGCACCGCCAGTCGTCAGGATCTTCCGCCGGCTCCACCCCATGGCTGAAAACATGGCCGCCGCCGGCCCGGGGTCAACCGACCGCCGCCAAAGGTCCATCACGAACGCTTATGCCTCGGCCCGGGCCAGCCGCCCGGGCGCCGCTTCCAGCCGCCTGCAGGCCACCACGCCGCCAGGTTCGTCGCGGAATCCGCGACATGCGGGCTCTGCTTGTCGCATATTCTGCGACAGCGTCCGCCAAACTGTCGCGGATTCCGCCACATAAGGATTCGTGATGTCGCAGATTCCGCGACAGTCGACCGGAATTGTCGCGGAATCTGCGACAGTCGACGACGAACGAACCCACCGGATCGACGAGCGAACCCGGGATTCGGACGAGCGAACCCCGGATTTTCGACGAACGAACCCGGATTTTCGACGAACGAACCCGAACCGCGACCAACGAACCCGGGGGCCGACAAACCCTTGCTCCAAAACGTTTTTCCTGGATCCGTGGCGGCTCCCGGGCGTGCTCCGCGTAGGCAGAAGCCGATTTTGCCGAACGAACCGGGGTAGATCTTGACGGCCTGCCCGAAATAGGCTATTATTCCTTCATCGCTCAGACGCCCGTCACCTCGCTCGCCAGGATGGCACCGCGTGAAGCCATGAAATAGAGCCCCATGTGGTGGGTCTCCGCCTTGGGGTGGGCCGCCGTGTCGGGCAGGCCGAGCGCACGCGCCGCCCCCAGCGGCAGGTCGTAGGTGGCGCAGGCGGGCTCCAGCACGACGATGTCCTTGAGCGTCGGCATCAGGCCGTGATTGCGGGCCGAGAGCATGGTGAGCACGAAGTCCATGACGCAGATGTCGGTGCAGATGCCGGTGGTCAGCACCGCTTCCAGCCGGTGCACGTTGACCCAGTCGACCACCTTGTTGTGGCTGGTGCCGTGCCCCTTGAAGGTCGCCTCGATGCCGCCGACGAAGCCGTTGATGCAGTCCTTGCGGATCAGGAGCGCATGGGCGTCGCCCTCGAGCCAGGCGAGCTCCGGCACGAGGTTCTCCTCGCCCGTGCCGCGCTCGCAATGCGGCGGGTAGGGCGGCTCGGGCTTGCCCGGCTCGTGGGTGTCGAGGAAGGCGAGGATCGGCCAGCGCTGGGCGGTGAAGGCCCGGGCGAGCGTGTCGGTGCGCTCGACCATGGCGCTGACCTGCGCATCCGGCGCCGGCGGCGCCAGGTTGCCGGCGCCCACCGTGCAGAAGCCGTTGACCTCGTCGACGATGACGAGCCCGGTCGGCTGGGCGTCGACGGCGTAGGACCGCAGCGCCAGCGGCATGGCTTCGGCCAAGGCCGTTATCAGATTGGATGTCGACATGGGCAGGGCTCCTCCACTTGACCGGCTCGACTCGACGGTGGACTAAACAGGGCAAGCGACGCGCATGCAACGTCTGACGGGAGAGAGCCCTTGCGAATCGGCGTGATCGGCTGTGCCGGGCGGATGGGCCGCGCCAACCTGGCCCAGCTTCTGGGCACCGAGGGCGTCGAGCTCGCCGGCGGCACCGAGCGGCCGGGTCACGAGGCGATCGGCACCGACCTCGGCACGCTCATCGGCCGCGACCCGGTCGGCATCCTCTGCACCGACGACCCGTCCGGGCTCATGACCCGTGCCCATGCGGTGATCGAGTTCTCGACGCCGGCCGCCACCACCGCCAATGCCGCCCTCGCCGCCACCCATGGCTGCGCCCACGTGATTGGCACGACCGCCCTTGAGCCGGCCGACCGGGCGGCGCTGGCCGAAGCCGCCAGGCGCACCGCCATCGTCTGGGCGCCCAACATGAGCCTCGGCACCAATCTCCTGATCGGCCTCGCCGAGAAGGTGGCGGCGACGCTCGGGCCGGAGTTCGACATCGAGATCGTCGAGATGCACCACCGCCACAAGGTCGATGCCCCCTCCGGCACGGCGCTGGCCATCGCCGAGGCCGCCGCCAGGGGCCGCGGCCGGCCGCTCGACGAGCTGGTCCAGCGCGGCCGCGACGGCCTCACCGGCCCGCGCCCGGCGGGTGCGATCGGCCTCGCGGCCCTGCGCGGTGGCGACGTCGTCGGCGACCACACCATCATCTTCGCCGCCGATGGCGAGCGCCTCGAGCTCTCCCACAAGGCGTCGAGCCGCGCCATCTACAGCGCCGGCGCCGTCCGCGCAGCACTCTGGGCCGGCCGGCAGCCGCCCGGCCTCTACGGCATGAAGGACGTGCTCGGGCTCTGACGCCTCAGACCTTGGTCGCCAGCCACGCCCTGGTCGCCGCCGCCTGGGCCTCCAGCACCGGCGCGAAGCTGGGATGGGCCAGGGCCCGCTCGTGCCAGGCGACGAGCCCGGGCGGCAGGTCGAGCTTTCGCCCCAGATGCTCCAGCATCAGCCCGGCCATGAGCAAGGTCGGCGGATAGGGCAGGTCGGCCAGGGTCAGGCTCGGCCCGGCGAGCCAGGGTTGCGGCGTGGTCATCGAAGCGAGGTCGGCGAGCCGTGTCGCGAAGAGCGCGCACTGGCGCTCGACCAGCGCCGCGTCGCGGCCGGCCGGCGCCATCTGCGCAAAGAGGGCGCGGATCACCGGCTCGAGCCGGCTGTCGTGAAACCGGGCGAGCTGGCGTGTTCTGGCCCTGGCCCGAGGACCACCAGGCAGGAGCGGCGGGTCCGGCCAGGCCTCGTCCAGGTACTCGTTGATCACCTCGCTCTCGGTCAGCACCAGCTCGCCCGCCTCGAGCCCGGTGACGACGAGGGCCGGTATCGTGCCGGCCGGCACGATCGCCTTGTAGGCTGGCGAGCCGTAGCCGTCGGGGGGCGGCAGCGCCTCGTAGGGCAGGCCCTTGAGGCGGAGCGCCAGCTCGACCTTGGCGGCGTAGTTGCTGATCGGCAGGGTGTAGAAGGTCAGTCGCATGGCTTCGGCGCCTATCCGGGAAATGGCCAGGGCTGGGCGAGCCAGGCGGCGAGCGGGCGAAGGTTCATCGGTGCCCGGAAGACCTCGGCCTCGAGGTCGATCGCCGCCGGCAGGCGATAGAGCAGGCCGCGCCGCTCGACCACCTCGGCGAAGAGCGCCCGCCGCACTTCCGCCGCCTCGGAAGTCAGGCCGAAGGCCTGCAGCTCGGCGGCGAACGCCAGGTTGATGCCGACCAGGGCCTCGCTCGTCTGGAAGGAGGCGTCGACATCGCCCGGCGCATGCGCCACCGGCCCGCCGGCCGCCGTCACAATTAGCCGGGCGGCGCGACCGGCCCCGGCCTTCCGGAAATTGATCGCGAACAGCGTCGCCAGCGTGGCCCGGACCATGGCAGGATCGACCGCGTCGCCGAAGCCGTAGCGCCGGGCGAGGAAGGGGCCGAAGACGCAGCCCAGCAGGAGGGCGTCCTTCAGCGGGCCGTCGCGATCCAGCCTGAGCCGGCTGCCGTCCCAGAGCGCCGCCGCGAAAGCCTGCCGGCCCTGCGCTGCCGTCGCCCGCCACGCCGCCGCGAGGTCCGGCCGGTCGGCCGCATCGGCGACCGCCGCCCCGCCCAGGAGCGCCGCCAGCCAGAGCCCGCCGCAATAGGCCGACGGGCCCAGCATGGGGATGTTGTCGAAGGTCTGGTCCGGCACGCCGTCGTTCTCGATCAGCCCGTCGCCGTCGCGATCGAAGCGGGCGAGCGCGTCGAGCGCCAGCCCGACCGTCGGCAGCATGCGCCGCTGCCAGCCCGGCCCCAGCACCTGCCCGGCCCGGGCGATGGCGATCACCAGCTGCGCGTTCAGGTCCTTCCAGCCGGTGGCGTCCCGCCACGTGTAGCCGCTGGCGAGGTGGAACGGGTCCTCCTCGGGCGCCCCCAGGTCGTGCGGCGCCATGCCGGCGAGCTTGACCGGCATGGGCACGCCCGAGAGCGCATGAAGCCGCAGCCGGGCATCGGCGCGCGGTAGCTGGCGCGCATAGTCCTCGAGCACCTGCGCCTCGAGCTCGGGAAACGTCCGGAGCACCGCCTCGGAGGCGTAGATCCACAAGTCCATGGTCGCATAGAGGGCATAGTCCGGGCATTCGATCAGGGCGAAATGCGCAGGCTCCTCCCGCTCCGCATCGGGCGCCGTCGCGACCGTGCAGCCGTCGACCAGGAAGGACAGCATCTGCAAGGCGAGCCCCCCGGCCTCGGGCGCATCGCCCAGGCTCGCCGCCACTTCCCGCTGCCAGCCGGCCACGCTCTCGGCCCGGGCCGGTGCCGCATCGAGCGCCCGTTCGGCGATCGCCAGGGCCTTGCGCCCGGTCCGGCCCCATTCGGCCGTGTAGCGCCGCCAATGCCGCCGGCCGAGGCCGAAGCGGACAAGCGGGAAATCCCAGACGACCACGGCCTCGATCACCCGCTCCTCGCCCGGCTGAAGCGTGCAGCCGGCGGCGATGGCGGCGGTCGGGATCGCCGTGTCGCGATCGTCGAACGGCGCCTCGACCAGCCAGGGCGCGCCCGACGGCAGGCGGCCCGCGCCCGCGAACGCTGCCCAGAGTGCCGCCCCGTCGCCGCCGCCATCGAAGGCGGCGAGGCTCTCCACGTCGAGGCCCGGCTGCCGGCGGAGCGCCAGCACCATCTCACCGACACCCTCCTCGTCGATGACGTCATCAGTCCGTACCCGGTCCATCCGCACGGCTGCCAGATCGGGATGGTCGATCACCTCGTTGAGGTTGCCAACCCCGCAGCGGTGCGGCCGGCCGCGGCCGAACTGGCTGAACCAGCCGTTCATGTTCGGCCAGTGCGCGAGCAGCGTCACCGCCAGCGGCGTCGGCCCCGGATTGGCCAGGGTCCAGGTGAAGAGCGCCAGCGGCAGGCTGCTCGCCCCGAGATCGCCCGGCACGAAGGGACCGCTTGCCTCGAGCACCGCCCGCGCACCACCGGTCGCTTCCGCCGGCCAGGTCAGCCGGGCCCAGGGGAAGAGAAACTCGGCCGCGGCCGGCGCCTCGGCGAACGACCAGGCGGCGAGCCTGCCGTCCGCCGGCCGCTTCTGCAGCGCAGTCGTAGGCGCGCCTGCAGGCCCCGCCACCCGCAAGGCGAAGCCGGCGGCCGGCTCGTGGAAGAGGCGGACGGCACCGGTCTTCAGAGTGAAGCGGGTGAAGGCCCCGGTGCGATCGAGGCTGACCGCCCCGGTGCCGATGCCGCCCAAGGGCAGGGCCGGCTCGGCGGGGCCTGCCAGATGGCCCGCCGTCTTCGGCCGCTGCGGCACGAAGCGGTGCGCCGGATCGACCCGCCAGACGGCCCTCATGAGCGTCGGTTCAGTCGCTCAGTTGGCGAGGTTCCACTTCTGCTGCTGGGCCGCGAACCAGCCGCTCGTGTGATTCAGGTTGATCCAGTGATTGACGTAGTTGATCCAGATCTGGTCGTCCTGCGGCAGGAGGAAGGCGCCGGGCCGGCGCGAGCGCGCCTCCTCGACCTTCACCACAGCCAGCTCCGGGTAGCTGGTGACGAGCTGCGCCGCGTCGACATTGCTGGTGACGCTGGCCGTCGCCCGCCCGGAGATCACCTCCTGCCACTCGCGCGCCGGCGCCTCGACCGTCTTGATCTGGGCGTTCTGGAAGTAGCTGCGGGCCTGCTGCTCGAAGACCGTGCCGAGGGTCACAGCGATGGTCACGTCGGCCGTGTCCAGATCGGCCCAGCTCGCATAGTTCTCGACATTGGCGGCCAGCGTCATCGGCACGGTCGAGAACTCGACGTAGGGATCGCTGAACCCGGCGACGGCGGCCCGGTCCATGCTGAGCGATGCGCTCGTCGTGATGTCGTACTTGTCGGCGACGATGCCGGCGACCAGCGTCTTCCAGTCGGTCGGCACGTACTCGATCGTCACGCCCATGTCGGCGGCGAGCTTCTCGACCGCCTCGATGTCATAGCCCTTGAGCTCGTTCGAGCCCGGGTCGCGAAAGCTCATCGGGTTGAAATCGCCGGTCGTGCCGACCCTGAGCACGCCACTCTCGAGGATCTTCGGCAGGCGCGACTGCTCCTGCGCGGAGGCCCCGCCGGCCACGATCAAGATGCCGAGAACGAGCGCGGCGACGCCGCGCAGACCGAGCTGACCGGGCATTGCGTTTCTCCCTGGAGGTGGGTTCTCTCCCCTGGCCCCCGGATATGCAGCGGGCCACGGCCCTTGTCCACCGGGGCTTGCCGTGCGACCGCAGACCGCTAGCTTTGCGGCACGGCAGCAAACGGGCAGGACATGGCCGAGACGATCATCAGCCTCGAGGGCGTGACCAAGCGCTTCGGCACGTTCGAGGCGCTGAAGAAGGTCGATCTGACCGTGGCGCTCGGCGAGCGCATGGTGATCTGCGGCCCGTCCGGCTCCGGCAAGTCCACCCTCATCCGCTGCATCAACCGGCTCGAGGAGCACGACGAGGGCCGCATCGTCGTCGACGGCCGCGAGCTCGACCAGGACACGCGCAACGTCGCCGCCATCCGCCGCGAGGTCGGCATGGTGTTCCAGCAGTTCAACCTCTTCCCGCACCTCACGGTGCTCGACAACCTGACCCTCGCCCCGATGCGCGCCCGCGGCATGAGCCGCAAGGACGCGGAGGAGGTGGCGCGGCTCTATCTCGACCGCGTGCACATCCCCGAGCAGGCCGACAAGTACCCGGCCCAGCTTTCGGGCGGGCAGCAGCAGCGCGTCGCCATCGCCCGCTCGCTATGCATGCGTCCCCGGATCATGCTGTTCGACGAGCCGACCTCGGCGCTCGACCCCGAGATGATCAGCGAGGTGCTCGACGTCATGGTCGAGCTCGCCCGGGAAGGCATGACAATGATCGTCGTCACCCACGAGATGGGCTTCGCCCGCGAGGTGGCCGACACCATGGTCTTCATGGACGGCGGCGAGATCGTGGAGAAGGCGACGCCGGCCGAGTTCTTCGTCCAGCCGAAGAGCGAGCGCACCAGCCTCTTCCTGAGCCGCATCCTTGCCCACTGACCGGGCCACCCGGCGCCTCCCGCCGATGGCGCAGGTGCTGCTGGCCGGCCTCCTGCTCGCCGGCTGCAGCGGCGGCAACTACACGTGGGGCTGGTATGTCGTCTCGCCGCTCAACCCCCAGGGCCAGGGCAACATCGCCTTCCTCTTGAGCGGCATGTGGCAAACGATCAGCGTCTCCTTGCTCGCCATCACCGTCTCGATCCCGCTCGGCCTCCTCGTCGCCCTGCCGGGCTTCGGCCGCAACCGGGTCGGTCAGGGCTTCAACCGCGCCTATGTCGAGTTCATCCGCTCGATCCCGATCCTGCCCCTGATGCTCTGGGTGTATTACGGCCTGCCGGTGCTCACCGGGATCAACTTCGACCCGTTCACCGCCGGCGTGATCACGCTGGTCATCTCCGACAGCGCCTTCGAGGCGGAGATCTTCAGGGGCGGGCTGCAGTCGATCGAGCGCGGCCAGCACGAGGCCGCGGATTCGCTCGGCCTCTCCGCTCTCGACAAGCTGCGCTTCGTCATCCTGCCCCAGGCGATCCGCCGCATCCTGCCGCCGCTCGGCAACCAGTTCATCTACGTCCTGAAGATGTCCTCGCTGCTCTCCGTGATCGGGGTCTTCGAGCTGACCAAGAAGGCCAACGAGCTGGTGGTGACCCTCTACCGGCCGCTCGAGGTCTACAGCTTCCTCATCCTCGAATACTTCCTCCTCGTGGTGGTCATCTCGCTCTTCGTGCGCCGGCTCGAGCGACGCATGGGTGCCGACCAGCGCCAGCGCGGACGCTGATCATCCGGCTGCGCGCAACGATATCTTAAGCCTGTCCGGCTAGGCTCGCTTTCCTCGGCCGGCAGCGACGCCGTCCTAGAAGGATTTCGCCTTGTCCGGCTCCACGCAACCTCCTGCCACCGGGCCGTCGAGCCTCTCGCTGGCGCCCGAGCCCCGCTGGTTCGCGGCGCACGAGCTCAGAACGCCCCTGCAGGCGATCAAGGGCGGGGTCGAGCTCCTGCTCGAGGCGCGGGGCGCCGGGTTGCGGCCGGAGCTGCTCGATGCCGTGACCCTGATCGCCACCGCCGCCGGCGATCTCGAGCGCCAGCTCGACCTCATGGCCGAGCTCGCCGCCCTCGCCGGCGGCCTCCGCCCGGAGCCACGCGCGGTGGCCCTGCACGATCTTCTCGCCCGGCCGGACGTCGCACAGGCGATCGTGCCGCCCCCGGGGCTCGACCATTTGCCCCCGACCGTGCGGGTGCTGGTGGCACCAGAACCCTTTGGCCGCGCCCTGACGCTGCTGGCCGGCGCCCGGCAGGGCCCGCCAGGACCCCTGTCCTGCGCGCTCCATATCACCGGGTCCGCCGATATCCACCTCGAGCTCGACTTCATCGCCTGCGGCAGCGGCGTCGGCTCGGTGGCGCTGCGGCTCTCCCGGGAACTGCTCGGACTGTCGGCCGTTGCACTCGATCAGCCTGCGAAGCCCGGACTGGTGCTCGCGATGCGTCGCTGCTGAGGTCGCCTGGCGGCGCGACCAGCCTGCCTCGGTCGGTTGAGTGGCCCGGGCTGCGCCTCGAACGCAACGCGAACCGACCTACCGGCTGCCGCTAGGGTGCATCACCTAGCTTTCACTTGATTTTCCGGTCTTGCAGGGTAAAGGTCGAAGGGGCATATGAACCAAGCATTCGATCCCCGCGCACATTCGGCACAGAAGCGGGAGACTGCAGGGGCGGTCGACCGTATCCGGACCCGGAAGTGGCTGCCGGGCGTCGGGACTGGACTGAAGCGATATCGGATCGGCTCGATGCGGCACGGCGATCGAGATCCACGATCGGCTTGGGCTCACATGGGTCGGACAAGCAAGCCCGTGCGCCGATCGGTTTGGCAAAAGCGGTACGTTCCGGCGTTGTCGAGGGCACAGCCGGCGTGAGTCGGCCGCTGGTGGCGGCGACCGGATCGGGTGGGCCAATCGGGAACGAATGTTCCATGACGCATGGGCGAGCCGGAAAGCAGGTTAGCCGGGCAGCGCCTCTGGCAGGTGAGGCTGCGGCGACCTGCGGATGGTCGGGGCGGCATTTGCCGATGCTCGGCCGCTGACACGGCAGCCGCGCGATCTGTGCGTGGACGATAGCCAAGAGACGATCGGCAAGCTCTGGAAAGGATACGGGTGAACAGCAACAATCGGAACTCGATGTTCCCGTTCCGTCGCGGCGGCGGGAAGAAGCGCGGCAAGCCAGGCGGCGGCGGCAATGCCGGCGGACGGCGCCAGGGAGGTCAGGGCGGCGGTCGGCGGATTCCCAATTCCGCCCAGGAGCTGCTCGGTGTCCTGCAGCCCACGACCAAGTCGCTGGCCCAGGTGCTGGCCGGCAACACCCGTGCCTCGGGCCAGATCGTGCATGCACGCAACGTCCTCGGCCAGGCCGAGCGGCTGGTCGACGAGCGGGCCATCGATCGCCTGCCACCGGCGCAGCGCGAGGAGTTCTTCGAGCAGGTCGCCCGACTCAAGCTGACGCTGGCCGACGCCGAGCGCGAAGCGGAGGTCGAAGCCGAGACCGAGGTCGCGGAGCCAGTGGCGCCGATGTCCATGGACCGGCTGCGGGCGCTCGCCCTCAGCATCGCGACAGGCGGCCCGGCCCCGGGCGAGCCGGCTCGGGACGAACCACCGTCCGACCCGACGACCGAGGCGACCCCGGCCGAGCCCGGCGCTGCCGAAGCCGCTGCTGCCGAACCCGTCGGGGCCAATGCCGACGACGACGCCGAGGCGACCCCGGCCGAGCCCGCCGACAAGCCGACGCGGCCCAAGCGCGCCAATACGCTGCGGCTCAAGACCCTGCGCCACGATCCCGCCGAAGCGGACGAGCTGCGCCGGCCAGAGCCGGCCCGCTGATCGCCGGGCAGCACCGTTGATTCAGGGCGAAGGGCCGTCGCGGCCGCCGTGCAGGCGCCTTAACTGAATCTTGTCGGGTATGCGCCAATATGGGCGTCAGCACCGAGCCGACGCGGAAAGGCATTTGTGCGCACCGCCGATTGAACTATCTTTCCGACGGATGGCGTCGGCCACGGTCGGCCGGCAACGAAGCCGATGGGGGACGATGAGCGACGGCAACAACGAGGAGCGGATCGGCAAGGGCGACGTCGCGACGAAGACGCGCACCCGCACCCAACGCCCGTCGCTCTACAAGGTCCTGCTGCTGAACGACGACTACACGCCGATGGAGTTCGTCGTGCACGTGCTCGAGCGGTTCTTCAACAAGAACCGCGAGGAAGCGACGCGGATCATGTGGCACGTCCACCAGAAGGGTGTGGGGGTCTGCGGCGTCTTCACCTTCGAGGTGGCCGAGACCAAGGTCACCCAGGTCACCGAGTTCGCCCGGCAGAACCAGCATCCGTTGCAGTGCACGATGGAGAAGGAATGACCGGTCCGGCAAGCGGGCGGTCGCAACCGGCCGCATCGCTGCGGCCCGGCTCGAGCCGCTCGCGCTTTCCGGCTGGCACTCGGCCCGCCGTCGCGCGTATCATCAAGGATGTTGGCCTGCCGACGGTCGGTGCGGCCGGCCGAAGTCGCCTCCGGGTCGGCTAGGAGAAGACGATGCTCTCGCGCACTCTCGAGAAGACCCTCCGCCGGGCGCTGGCGCTGGCCAATGCGCGACAGCACGAATACGCGACGCTCGAGCACCTCCTGATGGCGCTGACCGAGGATCAGGACGCGGTGGCGGTCATGAAGGCCTGCGCCGTCGAGATCGACAAGCTGCGCCTCGGCCTCACCGACTTCCTCGATCACGAGCTCTCCGGCCTCGTCGTCGACGGCGTCGTCGATGCCAAGGCGACCGCCGGCTTCCAGCGCGTCATCCAGCGCGCCGCCATCCACGTGCAGTCCTCGGGACGCAGCGAGGTGACGGGTGCGAACGTCCTGGTCGCCCTCTTCTCCGAACGCGAATCCCATGCCGTGTGGTTTCTGCAGGAGCAGAACATGTCGCGGCTGGATGCGGTGAATTATATCGCGCATGGTATCGCCAAGAAGCCAAGCCTCAGCGAGGAGCGTCGCGTGAAGGGTGCGGAGGAAGCGAGCCAGGGCGAGGAGAAGCGCGAGGCCGCCAGCGAGGCGCTGTCGACCTATTGCGTCAACCTCAACGACAAGGCGGCGGCCGGCAAGATCGACATCCTGGTCGGCCGGCAGCACGAGATCGAGCGGACCATCCAGATCCTCTGTCGACGCTCCAAGAACAACCCGCTCTTCGTCGGCGATCCCGGCGTCGGCAAGACCGCGATCGCCGAGGGCCTGGCGCTGCGGATCATCCGCGGCGAGGTGCCGGACGTCCTCAAGAATGCCATCATCTTCGCCCTCGACATGGGTGCGCTCCTCGCCGGCACGCGCTATCGCGGCGATTTCGAGGAGCGTCTGAAGGCGGTGATCGGCGAGCTCGAGGCCAACGAGCGCGCGGTCCTGTTCATCGACGAGATCCATACCGTGATCGGCGCCGGTGCCACCAGCGGCGGCTCGCTCGATGCCTCGAACATCCTCAAGCCTGCCCTGGCCGGCGGTGCGCTGCGCTGCATCGGCTCGACGACCTACAAGGAATTCCGCAACTATTTCGAGAAGGACCGAGCGCTGGTGCGCCGGTTCCAGAAGATCGACGTCCCCGAGCCTTCCGAGGACGAGGCGGTGAAGATCCTGCAGGGGCTCCGGCCGAGCTTCGAGGAGCATCACCGGATCAAGTACTCGAACGAGGCGCTGAAGGCCGCGGTCAAGCTCGCCAACCGCTACATCCACGACCGCAAGCTGCCCGACAAGGCGATCGACGTGATCGACGAGGTCGGCGCCGCCCAGATGCTCAAGCCCGAGAGCCAGCGGCGCAAGACCGTGGGGCCCAAGGACATCGAGGAGATCGTGGCCAAGATCGCGCGCGTGCCGATCAAGGCGGTGAATGCCCGGGACAAGGATGCGCTCAGGACGCTCGAGAGCGATCTCGAGGGCGTGGTTTTCGGCCAGGGCCGGGCCATCCAGGCGCTCGCCTCGGCGATCAAGCTCAGTCGTGCCGGCCTTCGCGACCCGCAAAAGCCGATCGGCTGCTACCTCTTCTCCGGCCCCACCGGCGTCGGCAAGACCGAGGTCGCGCGCCAGCTCGCCGCCATCATGGGGATCGAGATCGTCCGCTTCGACATGTCGGAATACATGGAGCGTCATGCCGTATCGCGGCTGATCGGTGCGCCGCCCGGCTATGTCGGCTTCGACCAGGGCGGCCTTTTGACCGACGCCATCGACCAGCACCCGCATGCCGTCCTGCTGCTCGACGAGATCGAGAAGGCGCACCCCGACGTCTTCAACATCCTCCTGCAGGTCATGGATTACGGCAAGCTCACCGACAACAACGGCAAGACGGTGGATTTCCGCAATGTCATCCTGATCATGACGACCAATGCCGGCGCCTCCGACATGAGCCGGCCGGTGATGGGCTTCGGCGGCATCGCCCGCGAGGGCGAGGACACCGAGGCGATCAAGCGGCTGTTCACGCCCGAGTTCCGCAACCGGCTCGACGCCACCATCCCGTTCGCCGGCCTCACGCCCTCGATCATCCGCTCGGTCGTCGACAAGTTCGTCCAGCAGCTCGCCGCCCAGCTCGCCGACAAGCGGGTGGCGATCGAGCTCGACGAGCCGGCCAAGTCCTGGCTCGCCGAGCGCGGCTACGATCCGCTCTATGGTGCGCGGCCGCTCGCCCGGGTGATCGAGGAGCATTTGAAGAAGCCGCTCGCCGACGAGCTGCTGTTCGGCCGCCTCGCCAAGGGCGGCAAGGTGCTCGTCACCATCGTCGACGACAAGCCGTCCTTCGAGGTCCTGGCCACGACGAAGGGCGCGCCGCTCGCCGTCCTGAACGACGAGGACGAATCGCCCGAGGCAAGTCCGTCGGGCCTGGACACGCCGGACGCCGAGCTGCCCGAGACCGTCGGGTGAGCCTGGCCGGCGCGGGCCGGCACGACCCCGGCATGCGGATCGAGCCCGGCGATTTGGCGGAGCCGGCGGTGCGGTCCCTGCTCGGGGCCCTCGACGCCTACCTCGCGACCCTCTACCCGCCGGCCAGCAATCATGGCCTGACGATGGACGCGCTGCGACAACCAGCGGTGCGCTTCGTCGTGGCCCGGCTGGGCGACGCGCCGGTCGGCTGCGGTGCGGTCGTGCTCGAAGCCGACGACGCCGAGATCAAACGCATGTATGTGGCGCCGGCAGCCCGCGGCAGAGGCGTCGGCCGGCGGTTGCTCGACCACCTCGAATCCCTGGCGATGGCTTCGGGATGCCGGACCTCCAGGCTGGAAACCGGCATCGCCCAGCCCGAGGCGCTCGCCCTCTACAGGCGGGCCGGCTACATGGATATCGGCCCCTTCGCCGACTACCGGCCGGACCCGCAGAGCCGCTTCATGGGCAAGCCGCTCCACGGCATCGAGGCCGTCCTCGGCCGCGCCGGCTCGTTTCCCTGAGCATGGCCCATGAACATCGGTGAGGTCGCCAGCGCCTCCGGGGTCTCCGCCAAGATGATCCGCTACTACGAGAGCATCGGGCTTCTGCCACCGGCGGCCCGCAGCGAGAGCGGCTATCGCGTCTACGGCCCGAACGACGTCCACCGGCTCGCCTTCATCCGCCGGGCCCGCCGCCTGGGCTTCTCCGTGGCGCAGATCGGCCGGCTCGAGGCGCTCTGGCGGGACACCAACCGGGCCAGCGCCGAGGTCAAGCGAATTGCCCTCGAGCACGTGGCGGAGCTCGAGGAGAAGATCGCCGAGCTCGAGGCGATGCGCCGCACGCTCCGCCATCTGGCCGATCATTGCCACGGCGACCAGCGCCCCGACTGCCCGATCATCGACGATCTCGCCGGCGCCGAGCCGGCGGATCGCCCCGCGAACCGCTCCCAGACCCGCGCCTGAGCGCCCGGGCCGCGACGCTCAGGCCGCTTCCGCCATGGCCGCGCGCATCGGTGCCCACTCCAGCCCGCCCACATAGCGCTGGCCGATCAGGCCGTCGTCATCGAGGGCCAGGAGGTGCAGCCAGCCATGGTCGGCGAGTTGCCGCACCGTCCCGTGCCGGGCGATCACCTCGTTGATAGCCGTGATCGGCGCCTCGATCACCACCGTGAGGCGGAGCGGCTCGTGCACCAGCCGCTCGCCGTCATGCACCGCCTGCCAGGGCAGCCCGGCGCGCAGGTCGCCGCCATTGCCCTCGATCACGCCGAGCCTGCCGACGACATTGTGCAGCACCTTGTTGCCGGCGCCGAAGACGCGGTTGTCGACGGTCGAGCCGTAATATTGCAGGCTGATCCAGCTCGCGACCACCATGGGCGCCGTCATCACCAGCTCGAGCGTGCGAAAGCCCTCGTCCCGGCGCCAGTCGTAGGAATGCAGGAAGGCCCGGCCGCCGAGGTCGATATCCCGCGTGCGGTGGCGGGGTGCCGCCACGAAGGCGGCACAGCCGGCGAGGCCCCACTCCGGCCGCACCTCGCTCCAGTCGCGGCTGCGGGCGCGCATCTGCGCATCGATCGGCCGATCCGTGCTCAACCGCAAGGCCGGGGCCCGCTCGCCGCGCGCCAGCTCGCCGGCCGCCGCGAGCCAGGCGACCAGCCGGGCGAGGTCCGCCGCGTGGCTCGCCGGGACATCGCGCGGGTCGAGGATGCGAAGCGCATCCGTGGTGGTGTCGTGCAGGCCGCCGACGAAGACCGTGTCGGCGGGGACCGCGATGCCCCGCAGGGCGAGGCCGGCACGGACCGAGGGGTCGTTGAGCAGCCTCGCCGCGACCCGCGCATTGGCCTCGCCCGCATGACCGCCGCAGGCGCCGCAATCGAGACCGCTGCCATAAGGGTTGTTGGTGGTGGTCGAGCCGTGACCGGCGAGCAGCACGAGCCGCGCCAGGCCGTCACGCAACCCCATGGCCTCGAGCACCGCGGCGGCCATCCTGACCCTGCCCTCGATGTCGATGCCCGTGGCCCGCCCGGCGAGCGAGCCGGGCTCGAGGCTCGGCTCGAGGCGTCCGGCGAGCACCGGATCGCCGCCGCCGGCCGCGACCGAGGCAGGCAAGGCCGGCCCGAGCCCGTCCCGGGCGAGCCTGCCGAGAAAAGTGAGCCCCATCGCCTCGACGAAGGCGAAGGACGAGACGGCCGCCTGGCGAAAAGCGCTCCAGGCGCCGGCGGCGCGGCGCCGCAACCGATGGCAGGCGAGCAGCCCCAGAGCTTCGGCCGGGCCGGCGTCGCGCACTGTCTCGCGAATGGTGACACCGGGCCGCAGCAGGACGGGGCACTGCGCCCGGCCGGCCATCTCGCCGAACGGCACGTAGTCGATGGCGAGGCCGAAGAAGCCGGCGAAGCCGATCGTCTCGACCTCCGGTGCCGCCCGCTCGAGCGCCCGGCGGAACACCTCCGAGCGCACGTCGATGCAGAAGACCGCCTGCACCGCCGGCCGCTCGGCCGGCGCGGCCTCGGGGCGGGCCCGGAAGCGGGCTGCCAGCTCCCGCTGCCACGCCCGCTCGTAGGCGAGCTGCAGGAGGCAATCGACAGCAAGCGCCGGATGGCTCGCCGGCGAGGTCGCGTAGGCGCCGAGCGCGGCATGCCAGGCCATCTCGACGGCCGGCGCGTCCGCGAGGCAATCGAGCAGCGCTGCCTCCCAGGCGAGCCGGATCGCCAGAAGCTCGAGCAGGCTCGCGTCCGGACGGCCGTGCAGCTCGCTCTCCCAGACCCGCTGCCGGGCGTGCCCGGACCAGCCACCGATCGTCATCAGGAGCCGATGGCCGTAAGCCTCGAGCGCCGCTGCCGGCATGCCGATCCGCCGCGTGGCCACCTCGAGGGCGTCGCTGGCATCGCCCGGCAGGCCCTCGACCGCCCGCCGGAAGCCGGCGAGCCCCATGGTTTCCGGCGTGCGGTCGACCAGCGCCTCGGCCCGCCATGCGGCGTAGGGACCGAGATCCCGCCAGGGCGAGCGCCAGGCCGCCTGCCCCGCATCGAAGAAGGCGGCGGCCCAGGCGGACAGCCGATCGGTGACGAAGCCCGCCCAGTCACGGCCCGTCGCGGCACCCGCGACATCGGCGACCGTCGGCAAGGGCCTCGGCGCCACGTCCGGGTCCGGTGCCAGGGCGGCGGCGCGCAGAGCTTCGCCATCCGCCGGCAGGTCGCCGCCGTCCTCGGCCTCGGCCAGGGCATCGGCGAGATCAAGGGCCGTGATCCGCCCGCCCCGGATCGCCTTCGCATAGAACGCCCGCGGCATCGTCAACCGCGCACCCGCGGACGCAGCCATCGCCCGCGCGGCCTCGGCGAAGCGGTGATCGGCAAGACCGAGAAACGGATTCACCGCGACGAAGCCCTGCAGCGGCCAGAGCGGCGCTATCCGGCGGGTCGCCCGAAGGGCGGCGGCGAGGATCTCCGCCCTGCTCGGGTCCTCGATCGGAGGTTGGCTGATCATGACGAGTGGTTCCCTTGGAGGATCGAAGGGGGGGCGACCGTGGCGGGGCGCCGGAGGGCACCGGCCAGGCGATTGACGGCGGCATTGACGTAGAGGCCATTGGCGAGGTGGACGCGCAGGGCCTGCCAGCCCGGGCGAAGAGCCAAGGACGGGGCGATCGCCTGCATAGCTGTCACCGCGGCGAAGGCGACCAGGGCGAGGCCGATGATCACGTGCGTGGCCGTGCTCGGCCCCGGTCGCGGCGGCAGGGTCGACGCGAGCAGCAGATGGGCGCCGGCCTGCACCGCCAGATAGGCAACCGTGACACCGGCCGCCGCCCCGAGCGTGCGGCCGAGGAGCCGGGCGTCGAACGGACCCGTCACCGCCGGCATGACGAGCACGCTCAGGCCCATCGCCAGGATGGCACCGAGCGCCAGCCGGACCGGCTCCGCAGCCGGGGTGATCCCGAAAAGCCAGGCAAGGCCGAGATAGAGCCCGAGCGCCGTGCCGAGGCTCGCCAGCGCCCGGGACGGTCGCGGCCCTTCGGCTGTCGGAGCCGGTGCGGCGCCGATCACGCTGCCCGAGGCGAGAAAGGCATGCGCCTTGTAGAGCGAGTGGGCGACGATGTGCAGGACGGCGAGCGGGAACGCGCCGAGCCCGCATTGCAGCATCATGAAGCCCATCTGGGCCACCGTCGACCAGGCCAGCGACAGCTTGATGCTGGTCTGCGTCAGCATGACGGTGGCGCCGACGAGCGCCGTGCAGCAGCCGACCACGGCCAGGAGATGCAGCGCCCCCGGTGCCAGGAGCATGACATCGGCGAAGCGGATGACCAGAAACCCGCCGGCATTGACGATGCCGGCATGCAGCAGGGCCGAGACCGGCGTCGGTGTCTCCATCACCTCGATCAGCCAGCCATGGGTCGGAAACTGCGCCGACTTGAGCAGCGCCGCGAACGCCAGGAGCACGGCGGCGGTCGCCACGCCTGTCGGCGGCAGCGTCGCGCCGCCGAGGCGTGCCGCCTCGAGCATGGTGCCGATATCGGCTGTGCCGAACGCCCGCAGCAGCAGCACGACCGCGGCAACGAGACAGGCATCGCCGATCCGTGCTGCCACGAATTTCTTCCGGGCGGCCAGCACCGCCCCCCGACGATCCGGGTAGAAGACCAGGAGGCGATGCAGAGCGAGGCTGGTGAGCACCCAGCCCAGCACGAGCTGGCCGAGATTGCCGGCGAGGACGAGGAGCGATACCGCGGCCAGGGTCAGGCAGAGCCCGCCGATGAAGGCGCCCTGGCGGCCGTCGCCGTCGAGATAATTGCGACTGAACCGGACGACGACGGCACCGACGAAGGCGACGAGGCCGAAGATCAGAACGCTCAGCGCGTCCAAGCGGATCGCGAGGCCAATCCCGCCCAACCCCAGAACCGGGCTCGTCCCGGGCCCGGCGAGAGCGACGGCGAGTCCCGCCAGAACGGCCATGCCCAGCGTCAGGAGCGTCGCCAGCTCCGCCGCGCGGAGCACCCGGCGCGGCCGCGAGCCGGGCTCGCGTCGGGCGAGCATCGCCACGGCAACGAGGCTCAAAGGGGCCAGAAAGAGTACCAGGGCGAGGACCGACGGCATCGAATTCTCCGACCAGCTCGAAGGGGCGGCAGCGAGGGGAGGTGATCGGGGGAGGGTCTAGCCGACCATCATCGACAAAAAAAATTCATTGTTTGAAACGCTTTGTTCTCCTCAGTAGAACGGACCCATGGCGACGCTGAACTTCCACCATCTGCGCTATTTCTGGGCGGTCGCGCACGAGGGCAATCTCACGCGGGCGGCCGAGCGCCTGAACCTCTCGCAATCCGCCGTCTCGATCCAGATCCGCAAGCTCGAGGACGAGCTCGGCCATGCCCTGTTCGAGCGCCGTGGCAGGCAGCTCGTGCCGACCGAGGCCGGCCGGATCGCCCTCGATCACGCGGACGCCATCTTCGCTGCCGGCGACGAGCTCCTGGACACGCTGGCCGAAAGCGGCCGGGGACGACGCGTGCTGCGGGTCGGCGCCTTGGCGACGCTATCGCGCAACTTTCAGATCGCCTTCCTGCGGCCGCTGCTCGGGCGCGACGATGTCGAGATCGTGCTGCGCTCGGGCGGCCTCGGGGATCTCCTGGCGAGCCTCGAGGCGCACCGCCTCGATGTCGTGCTGGCGAATGCCACCCCGCCCGGCGACGCCGCGACCCCCTGGCGGGCGCAGCCGATCGCCGAGCAGCCGGTGAGCCTGATCGGCACGCCGCGACGCCTGGGCGAAGACCGCTCCCTCGAAGTGCTGCTGCAGCGCGAGCCACTGGTCCTGCCGACGGCGCAAAGTGGCATCCGCACCGGCTTCGACGCGCTGGCCGACCGGCTCGGCATCCGTCCGCGCATCGCCGCGGAGGTCGACGACATGGCGCTGCTGCGTCTGCTGGCGCGCGAGGATATCGGCCTCGCCGTGGTCCCGCCGATCGTCGTCCGGGACGAGCTGGCCAGCGGCCGGCTCAGGGAGGCTGTGCAGTTGCCGCGACTGAGCGAGACCTTCTTCGCCGTCACGCTGCGCCGCCGCTTTCCCAATCCCCTGCTGCGCGAGCTTCTGGGCGCGGCCGCCGCCGAGCAGGGTTGACCCCCGGCTGCCGCCCCTTCCTGTGGAGGGCCTTTTCGGCAAGGATGGCTCAGGCCGAGACGGCCGGGCATGGGGACGGGGAGAGGGTCATGCGCCGCGTGACGATGTCGTTCGATGACGAGCTCCTCGCCGAGCTCGACGCGTTCCTGCAGAAGTCCGGTGCGGCGAGCCGGTCCGAGGCGCTCCGCGACCTGGTCCGCCGCGGCCTCGGCCAGGTCGCCCTCGACGGGAAGGCCACAGGCGACTGCGTCGGCGTCGTCAGCTATGCCTGCCACCAGTCGATGCGCGGCCTCGCCCGGCGCCTCGCCGAGAGCCGGCACGACCTGCACGACCGCACCATCGCCACGACCACGGCTCCGCTCGACCACGACACCGCCATCGAGGTCACCATCATGCGCGGCGACGCCCGGGAGCTGCACGGCCATGCCGAGAGCCTCTTTCTCGAGCGCGGCGTGATGCACGGCAATGTCTCGCTGATCCCCGTCGAGCCGCAGCGCGACACCCACGCCCACGGCCCGGGCCGCCCCCGCGCCCATCTGCACCTGAAGGTGCGCGAGAGCTTCTGACGGCGAGGTGCCGACCGCCTTCCGCCGGCCACGCCCCTCGCCTATGGTCGAGCCCCGCCGGCAACGGGCACGCAGATGCGTGGACGACGAGAGGACAGCACCGGCATGAGCACGACAGCAGCCTTCGACGACCACCGCCCCGGCCGCGCCCGCCTCTCGGCGGCGGAGATGCAGGCCTATCGCCTGGACGGCCTGGTCAAGCCGGCCCATGGGCTCGGTGCTGCCGAGCTCGCCGGCTTGCGGGGTCTCCTCGAGGAGACGCTCGCCGCCACGCCCGGCCAGCGCCCCGAGAGCCTGGTCTGCCCGCATATCGAGGGCATGGGCAACCTGCCGGCCGCCATCACCGACCGCTGGCTCGCGGTCTGCACCCGGGCGGATTTCCTCGACCTCGTCGAGCAGGTGCTCGGCCCGGACGTGATCCTCTGGGGCAGCCAGATCTTCTGCAAGCCGGCCGGCACCGGGCTCCGGGTGCCCTGGCACCAGGATGGGCATTTCTGGCCGATCCGGCCCTTGGCCACCTGCACGCTCTGGCTCGCCCTCGACGACGTCGATGCCGAGAACAGCGCCATGCTCTACGTGCCGGGCTCGCAACGCACCCGGACGCTCTTCCCGCATGCCGACCAGCCGAGCGAGGAATCCGCCCTCAATGCGGAGATGCTGCCGGGCGACGTCGATCTCGACCGGGTCGAGGTGGACGCCCTGCCGGCCGGCGCCTGCTCGCTTCACGACGTCTATCTGGTGCACGGCTCCGAGCCCAACCGCTCGGCCCGCCGCCGGGCGGGCTTCGTCATCCGCTACATGCCGGCGACCTCGCATTTCGACCGTGAGCTGGCCATCTCGACGTCGCCCCAGGCGGCGACTAAGTTCGCCGAGCGGCCGATATATCTGCTGCGCGGCGAGGACTGGACCGGCAAGACCGGCCTCGTCGACCTGCGCGACCGCCCCGCCTGAGCGGCAGGGTACGCGAACGGCAGAAGCCCGGTCAGGCGGGCCGGGCAGGCGGCAGGCGATAGGCCCGGACGGCGGTCGTCTCGAACAAGTGCCGGCGCTCGTCCACGCCGAGCCCCTGCCGATCGAGGATCTCCTGCAGCGCCTCCCACCAGCGCGCGTAGGTGCCGTGCAGGTTCGAGACCGGCCAGTTGCTCGCGAACATCAGCCGCTCCGGGCCGAAGCAGTCGAGGAAGTGCAGGACATAGGGCTCGACGTCCGCCGGTCGCCACTCGAAGAGTGCTCGCTCGATCAGGCCGGAGAGCTTGCAGAAAGCTCCCGTCTCGCGCGCCGGCCTGCGTGCCGAGGAAGCCGACATGGAAGAGCAGCACCGAGCCGTCGATGCCGTGCTTGGTGATATGCCCTCGGCCTCGGCGACATGAAGGTCCGCGTAGCCGATATTGGCATCAACCGTCAGCCGCACCATGACCGGATCGGCGCCACGCGCCCGGCGCGGCAGGCCGACGCTGATCGCAACGCCAGCCGCCAGCGAGGCCGAAGCCCTCCCGGCTAGCGTTCCCCGCCTCGACGATTTTCAGATCAAGGCAAGAGCTATCTGGAACACAGACGATAGCCAACGGGAATGCCGCGCTGTCCATGCGACGCCTTGTGCGAAGCGGGACAAATCCACGGTGCGTCGCCTTTCGCACTTGCGAGCATGGGTGAGCGGTGCATCTTAGCAGCGTGTTGCGGAATTGCGAGTTTCAGCGACCCTCGAGTCCGATCACGAAGACTGCGGTCGCGACCGGTGATGGCTCGTTCTGGGGGACGATCGCGAGCCAGAGGGCTCGGTGATCGGCATCGAGCGGCATCGAGAGCCAGAACAGCCATGGATTCGCGCCCGCCCAGCGCCTTGGGGTGCCGGAGCCGGTGAGAAGCCGCATGATCAACCCCAGATTGTAGCCGGCGATGTGGATCAGGTAGCGTTTTTGGACGTTGTCGCGACCACGCAGCCAGGTTCGGCGCATGCCGCCGCGGTCGAGGGTCAGCGCGAAGGCGCGCTCGACAATCTCGGTTCTGAGCTTGAAGGCTTGCTTGGCAACGCCGGAGAGCAGCCGGCGGCGGTTGCCGTAAACGGCGTTTCTGGCCTGGTCGTCGCCATGCCAACGCAGGATGCCACCCTTGCCGGTCGGTGGTGTCGGCTCGGCGATGCGGGTTTTCCAGGGGCTGTCGTGGAGTTCTTTCAGGCCATCACGGCTGTGGTAGCCCTTGTCGGCGACCAGTTCCGCGGGCGCCTCGGTCGTTGGTGCGCGTTCGATCGCTGCCAGGTTCCGGATGGTCTTATCGATCGTCTTCGGCAGGGTCTTGGCATCGCCGCGGTCGGCGTGATGGACGGGAGCAGCGAGAACGGCGCCGGTGTCGAGATCGACGGCATGCTCGGGCTTGTAGGCCAGCCTGGTGCGGCCGTCCTTCATCCGGGCGATGCGGGCATCACTGTCGGTCGGGCTCTCCCAGTCCTCGTTCGACAGCTTCTTGCCGGGCCTCTTGCGATCGAGCCGGATCAGGTCGTCCGCGGTCGGCGTCTCGATGCCGCTCTCGACTGCGAGCCGCTTCAGCATCTCCCGGTAGCCTTCGCCCGTCTCCCGGCGAACGATGGCCCGCAGCGCCGCATGCGCCTCCATGGTCGAGGCATCGACCCCGATCCGCGCGCCCTTGATCAGCCCGTGCTCGGCCAGCCGCTGCAGCACCCAGGCGAAGACCTCGTCATGCACCTCCAAGGGCAGACGCGAGCGGGTCCGCGACAGCCAGGAGTGATCCGGCACGCCCTCCCGGCTCGCCAACAGCAGGAACTCGCGCAGGCTCAGGCTGTCCGCACAACGCCACTCGATCCCCCGCTCACTGTCGATTCCCTCGAAGTAGCCCACCAGCAGCATGCGGAAGTAGCGCCCGGGCGGCAGCGACTTGCGACCCCGGGCCGCCGACGAATAATGCGGCTGGCAGAGCGTCTCGACATGCCGGTCAAAACCGGCAGCACGCAGGATCTCCTCCAGCCGGTCATAAAACGGATGACCCTGCGACCGTGGCAGCTCTGACCAGCTCAGCAATAGCTCGCTCTGCCGCTCTGACTGCCGACCCAACGCCATGCCGTCCCTCCCCGCCATCCCGCTGTCACCGAATCACGATCAGGCGGATTTCGTCAACACGCTGTTAGGGTGCCAATCGCAAAATCCTCGTCCCTTGGCCCTCGAAGCGAGACCCGTTTGCCCATTCGCGCGCTGCGCCTGATTGTCGGCTTCCTCTGCCCTTGTCCCTGGATCCCTGCCGGACGTCGCAGCCCTCGGCGTGATGGCATCGCTGGCCGAGGGCATCGGCATCGGCCTCCTGATCCCGTTCCTGGCAGTGCTGATGGGGGCCGCCACGCCGGATGGCGGCTTCGTCGAGATCGCCGACCGCTACGCCGCGTTGTTCGACGAGGACACGCGGCTGGTCATGGTCAGCATCACCATCGTCACGCCGATCGTCGGCAAGTGCCTGCTCGACTTCCTCTATGTGCGGCTGCCGGCCATCCTGCCCAGCGCGGCGAGGGAACCAGCGGGACCGTCGCCTACTTCATTCGCCGGCGCCTGTCCGAAACAACGCCGGACTACCACTTCAGCGGCAGTCGCGCCCGCAACCGGTTGTGCGATGCCTGGCGGTTCCGCAGCATGAATGACGTCGCTGTCGAGCACGATCTCGTCAGGATGCTCGGTGGAGCGCCAACCGTGCTGCGCACCTGTGCCAAGCGTGCCGTCGAGATCATTAGACCGAGGCGGGTCATGGCGTTGCGAATGGTGGTAGAGACGGCGAAGCAGCGGGACAGCCGGGTCCGGCTCGATCATGCTACGGATCGGCTCGACCAGCCGCGGGCCCTGGTCGACTGGCGGGTCAGCGACAGTGACCGCCCCGGGCTCGATCGTTTGCGCCGGACCCTGGCGCGGCTCTTGCGTCAGAGCGGCCATGGGGAGATGATCGACGACTGGAATTCGCACGAGAACGGCTGGCCACCATCCATGGACGGCGGACGGCATGACATGGGCAATAACCGCATGCACGACGATCCGACCCGGGGTGTGGTCGATGCCGACGCGCGCGTGGATGGCCTCGAAAATCTGCATGTCGCCGGCAGCTCGGTCTTTCCGACCGGCTCCAACGTCGACCCGAAACCGACGATCGTGGCGCTGACGCATCGCCTCGCCGAGCATCCGCGCGCCCTGACCAGCCATGCGGCAGACGGGCCATGAAGAGCCCCGGCATCACCGCGATCATCGTCAACCACAACAGCGAGACCGAGATCGTCAAGGCGATCCGCAAGCTCGAGGCCCAGGACGGCCTCGTCGACGCCATCCTGGTGATCGACAATGCCTCGACCGACAATAGCGTGCCGGCGGCGAAGGCGGCGAGCCCGCGCGTCGAGGTCCTCGAGCTCGGCGAAAATCTCGGCCCGGCGATCTCGCGCAATCGTGGCATGCAGGCAGCGAAGACACCGCTGGTCCTCCTGGTCGACGACGATGTCTACGTGGCACCCGGCTGCATCGCCCGGCTGCTCGCCCACCTCGACGACCCCCGGGTGGCCGCGGTCGTGCCGCGGCTGATCCTCTATCCCGACAACGAGCTGATCCAGCTCGACGGCGCCGAAACCCATCTGGTCGGCTCCATGGTCCTGAACAATGCCCGTATGGAGGCGGCCACCACGCCGGCCGAGGTCAGCCACATCGGCGCCTTCTCGACCTCCTGCGTGCTGGCCAGGCGCGACGTCATGCTGGCGGCCGGCGGCATGGACGAGAACTACTTCATCTATCTCGAGGATCAGGAATTCGGCCTGCGCCTGCGCGGGCTCGGGCACAAGCTGGTCTGCGACGCGCGCGCGCTCGCCTATCACGATCGTGGCGCCGGCACGCCGAATTTGTCGTTCCGCGATGCCGGCGAGTACCCCAAGCGCCGGGCCTATCTCACCATGCGCAATCGCTGGCAGACGATCCTCATCCACTACCAGCCGCGCACCCTCGTCCTCCTCGCCCCCGTCCTGCTGCTCTACGAGATCGCCTCGCTGGCGATGGCGGTGCGGAAAGGCTGGCTCAGCCAGTGGTGGCAGGCCTGGGTCTGGCAGTGGCAGAACCGGCAAAGCCTGTGCGAGCGACGCCGGTTCGTCGCCCGCAATCGCCGGCTCAGCGAAGCCAGCTCGCTGGTCGGTGGTCCCCTGCCTCTGGCGCCGGGGCTGATCGGCAAGGGCTTCGAGGCCAGAGCGGTCGCGGCCCTGACCGCGATCATCAGCGGCTACGGCCGCCTCGTCCGCCCCCTCCTGCCGCGGTAACGACCAACGCATCTGCACGGCGACCGCAGGTGAGAAAGGCAAGGCGATCGGTGTGCAGCTCGGTTTGCCGATGTGAGCACCGGTCGTCCGCGGCCCGATGCCTCACGCGGTCACCGTGACAAGGCCCCGGTCCAGCGAAGAAGGGCAGACCGAGTGCCCCGAGCTCGAACCTCCGGGCATGGCGGGCATCGTCGTGCAACTGGCAAGAGCGCGGCATCGAGAAGCCCGTATGGTGCCGTGCGTGCTGCCGCATCGGCCAGCCGCCATGGCCGTGGCAGGCGATCATGTCCGGCTCGAAGCGCAGCTCCTGGCCCGCCGCCACCAGCTCCTAGGGCTGCTGCCTGGAGCCGAACGGACCGCCCGCAATGAGATATGGCATGGGCACAAGGTGGGCACCGAACGAAACACCGACAGGCGCTTCTCGATGATGATCCGCAGCACCATTGCCACCGAACGCCATGGCCGCCCCGCGTTCCGGATGGAGCCAGCGGCATTCTTCGCCTAGTCTTTCCGCATCGTGGCGCAGGGGCCGCTGGCCAGCCGGTCACGGAAAAGGGAAGGCCTGGCCATGGTTCCACCGTCGCTTCAGCCCGCCGCCGGCCCGAGCGAGACCCCGCGCATCGCCGTCGAGGCCAGGAATGCCAGCAAGGCGTTCGGCCAGGGCGACGCCCTGACGCGAGCCCTCGACGACGTCTCGGTCGCGATCCGCAAGGGCGAGTTCTTCACCCTGCTCGGCCCCTCCGGTTGCGGCAAGACCACGCTGCTGCGCCTGATCGCGGGCTTCGACACGCCGACCGGCGGGTCCATCCTCCTGAATGGCCGGGACATCACCGCCGACCCGCCGAACCGGCGCCCGGTCAACACCGTGTTCCAGAGCTACGCGCTCTTCCCGCATCTGACCGTGCTCCAGAACATCCGCTTCGGCCTCGACATGCTCGGCCGCAAGCGGGCCGAGGCGGACGCCCGGGCTGCCGAGATGCTGGCGCTGGTGCGGCTCGAGGGGTTCGCCAGCCGCCGGACGGCCCAGCTTTCCGGCGGCCAGCAGCAGCGCGTGGCGCTGGCGCGAGCGCTGGCCCCCGAGCCCGAGGTCCTGCTGCTCGACGAGCCGCTCTCCGCCCTCGATCTCAAGCTGCGCAAGGAGATGCAGCGCGAGCTCAAGCGGCTGCAAAGGGAAACCGGCATCACCTTCGTCTTCGTCACCCACGACCAGGAGGAGGCGCTCACCATGTCCGACCGGATCGGCGTGATGCAGGGCGGCAGGATCCTGCAGATCGGGCCCCCGCGCGAGATCTACAACCAGCCGGCCAACCGCTTCGTCGCGGACTTCATCGGCGAGACCAATTTCCTCGATGGCGAGGTCGGGGCGATCGCCGGCGACACCGCGACGATCGAGCTCGCCGCCGGCTCCGTGACCGTTCGCTCGGCGGGCCTCGATCGGGGCCAGAAGGTCACCCTGGCGATCCGCCCCGAGCAGGTCCGCATCGGCGAGGCGGAAGGGCTGCCCGCCGTGGTCACCGGCAATGTCTATTTCGGCACCGACACGCATTGCCACCTCGAGCTTTCGGGCGGTGCCGGGGTCGTCGCCCGCCTGCAGAGCGCGGCCGACGACGCGACGCCGCTCGGCGAGGGCACGGCCGTGCGCGTCTCGTTCACCCCTGGCTCGGTCCAGGTCCTGGCGGACTGACCTCCATGCCCCCAGCCGGCACCCCAGCCACCACGGAGGCCACGATCGAGGCCGGGCGCATCCGCCGCAACTGGCTGCTCGCCGCCCCGGCACTCGCCCTCCTGCTGATCGGCGCCTCCGGCCCGCTCCTGATCGTCCTCGTCTACTCGTTCCTCGAGCCCGGCGATTATTCAGGCGTCATCTGGAAGTTCACGCCCCGGGCCTGGTTCGAGATCTTCCTCAAGCGCGACATCTTCGACGGCACCCTCGGCGTCGCCGACGCGCACCTGACGATCTTCTGGCGCTCGGTGCGCCTGTCGCTGCTGACCACGCTCATCACCATCCTCCTGGGCTTCCCGACCGCCTGGTTCATCGCCACCCGCCCGCGGAGCCAGCGGGCACTCTGGCTCTTCCTCATCACCATCCCGTTCTGGACCAACCTCTTGATCCGCACCTTCGCCATCATGGAGGTGATCAGGAACCAGGGTGTCATGAACACGGTCCTGCTGCAGGCGGGCCTGATCGCCGAGCCGATCCAGATCCTCTACACCGACACCGCCGTGCTGATCGGCATGACCTATGTCTACCTGCCGCTCATGGTGCTGCCGCTCTACGCCGCCATCGACCGCTTCGACTTCCGCCTCGCCGAGGCCGGCTACGACCTCTACGCCTCGCGCCTCCAGGTGCTGCGCCGGGTGATCCTGCCGCTGGTCCGCCCCGGGCTGATCGCCGGCTCGATCCTCGTCTTCGTGCCGTCGCTCGGCGCCTACGTGACGCCCCGCGTGCTCGGCGGCGGCAAGAACATGATGATCGGCAACTTCATCGAGCTGCAGTTCGGCCAGGGCCGCAACTGGCCCCTGGGTGCCGCCCTCTCCATGCTGTTGCTGCTGATCGTCATGGCAGCGCTGCTGGTCTACGTGCGCGTCTCCGGCCGGGAGAACCCGCATGGCTGAGCGCCGCCCGTTCTCCGTCACCCGGCTCCCCGGCTTCACGGCCATAGCACTCGTCACCTTCGCGCTGCTCTACGCGCCGATCGTCACCCTCGTCGCCTATTCCTTCAACGGCTCGGAATCGATCGCGGTCTGGGGCGGCTTCTCGTGGCGCTGGTATGGCATCGCCTGGCAGAACACCGCCGTCCAGGAGGCGACGGTCCGCTCGCTGGTCATCGCCACCGCCGCCGCCGCCATCGCCGGCACCGTCGCCACGCTCGCCGCCCTCGGCACCACCCGCACCGACCGCTTCCGGGGCCGGACGCTGATCTACGTGCTGGTCAACCAGCCGCTGATGGTGCCGGAGATCGTCACCGCCGTGGCGCTCCTGATCTTCTTCTCGGGCATCAGGCTCGCCACGGGCTATGCCGGCCTCGGCTACCTGATCCTCGCCCATTCGGCGTTCTGCGTGCCCTTCGCCTACCTGCCGATCCGCGCCCGGCTCGAAGGCATGGACCTGTCGCTGGAGACGGCCGCCAGCGACCTCTACGCCGACCGCTTCCAGACCTTCCGCCACGTGACCCTGCCGCTGATGGCGCCCGGCATCGTCGCCGGCGTGATGCTCGCCTTCATCATCTCGCTCGACGACGTGGTGATCACCGAGTTTGTCAAATCCGCCGGACAGGATACGCTGCCCACCTACATGCTCGGCCAGCTTCGCCGTGCCGTGACACCGGAGGTCAACGCCATCTCGACCGCCCTCCTGGCGCTCACCGTCCTGCTGCTGACCATGTTCTTCCTCTTGACCCGCAAGCGCGACTGAACCGCCAACCAAAAAGGAGAGACCGATGCGGAGGCTGACCGGACTGCTCGCGACCGTCGCCATGCTTGGCGCCGGCGTCGCCCATGCCGAGGGCGAGCTCAACATCTTCAACTGGGGCAACTACACGAGCCCGGAGCTCATCAAGAAGTTCGAGGACCAGTACGACGTCAAGGTGACCATCACCGACTACGACAGCAACACGACCGCCCTCACCAAGGTCGAGGCCGGCGGCCACGGCTTCGACATCGTCGTGCCGTCCTCCAACTCCGTGCCGATCTTCATCCAGAAGGGCCTCCTCCTGGAAAGCCGCCCCGACCAGATGGAGAACTTCGAGAACGTCTCCGAGCGCTGGCGCGACGTGCCCTGGGACCCGGGCCGCCACTACAGCGTGCCCTGGCAGTGGGGCACCACCGGCGTCGCCGTCAACAAGAGCGCCTATGCCGGCGACCCGAACACCTCGGCCATCTTCCTCGATCCGCCCGAGGAGCTGGTCGGCAAGGTCAATGTCGTGCCGGAGATGGCCGATGTGATCGGGCTTTCGATCCTCTATGTCGGCGGCGAGCCCTGCACCGAGGACCTCGAGGTCCTGCGCAAGGTCCGCGACACCCTGGTCGCCGCCAAGCCCAAATGGATGTCGATGGACTACGGCATGACCGAAAAGCTCTCCAACAACGACGTCATGGCCTCGGTCAACTGGAACGGCTCCACCTTCCGCGCCCGGCTGAACAACCCGGACGTGGTCTATGGCTACCCGCAGGAAGGCTTCGTCGTCTGGATGGACTCCGCCGCCATCCTCGCCGACGCGAAGAACGTGGAGAACGCCAGGCTCTTCCTCGACTTCATCATGGAGCCCGAGAACGCCGCCATGATCTCCGCCTTCGCCCGCTACGCCAACGGCATCGACGGCTCCGAGCCCTTCATGCCCGAGGACATGAAGGACGCCCCGGAAATCGTCGTGCCTGCGGAGCTCGCCGACGCCGGCGTCTTCCTGCCGACCTGCCCGCCGGAAGCCCAGAAGCTCTACACGGCGATCTGGACCGAGCTGCAGAAGTAGGAGCCGTGGAACGGGACCGGGCAAGAGGCGGGACGTGCCCCTTGTCCGGTCAGCCGGCGCGCCAAAACGGCCCTGGATGAACGTCGAAGGACAGGTCATGAGCCAGGCGGGCTATGAAGCTTGCGTGCGGGGCACCCTCAGCCGGGCAACCCGACTCTGGCGTAACCTTCACTGATTCTCGCGGCATCAGCGGGATCGGTGAAGGGGAGGCGCGCGATATGCCGGGCGAACGAGTGGTCCGGATTGATCTCTTTCAGCTCCGCCGCGACGCGCCGCGCGGCCTCGATCTCGCCCAGATGTCAGAGGTGGCTCGGTTTGTCTGAACAGGCTCGCCGCTTTGATAAGTGGATCGTCCGCCGGGTTCATGCCGCTGCGAGAAGCGGCTGGTTGAAGTATGCCTGATCAGGCGTTTGCCTGCCGAGACGTGAATGCGGCCGTCGTCCGTTATAGAAGTCCAGGTACCGGCCGATTGAGGCTCTGGCGTGGCTGACGATGTCGTAGGCGCGCAGGTAGACCTCCTCGTATTTGATCGACTTCCAGAGCCGTTCGACGAAGACATGGTGAAGTCCTAAATTTGCTGGAAAATGGGTTGGGGGTACATCGTCGCTGAGCGTCGAGAACCCACCGCCGGTAGCCGCCGGCGGCAGCGAGGAGGCACCCCCATGGCGAAGAGGCTACCGGCATCGATGCGCACCCGGCAAAACCTTTCGGAGCTGATCGAGGGACGGCTGTCGTCGTCCGCCGGCAGATCTGAGCTGGTCGAGCTGGCGGCCCGGCTGATCATCGAGGAGGCGCTCGAGGAGGAGAGCCGGGATGCGCTGGGGCGGGACTACTACGAGCGCGGCGGCGATGCTGACCGAGGCTATCGCAACGGCGTGCGCGAGGGTCGGTTGAAGACGGCCGAGGGGATAATCTCGTTTTCTGCACCGCAGATCGCCGACAGTGAGGAGCCGTTTCGATCCGAGATCCGTCAGCATCTCAAGGGTCGCACCGAGGCCTTGGAAGACCTGGCCATCGAGCTCCTGGCGCGCGGCTTGTCGGTGCGAGACATCGAGGAGGCCTTCAAGGACGAGAGCGGCCGGCTGTTGCTGTCGAAGACGGCAGTCTCGGAGATCGGCGCGCGGCTATGGGCCGACTATCAGGAGTTCTGCCGGCGTGATCTCGGCGAGCACGAGATCATCTACCTCTTCGTCGACGGCATTGCCGAGCGCATCCGGCCGGGGCAGAAGCGCGAGCCGGTGCTCGCCGCTTGGGGCATCGCCACGGACGGCAAGAAGGTTCTCTTGGGCTTGATGGCGGGGTCGAAAGAGGATGCCGAGACTGTCGTGGCCTTCTTCCAGGATTTGCGTGCACGCGGGCTCGGCGATCCGCTTCTGGTCGTCAGTGACGGTGCACCCGGCATCATCAAGGCGATCGAGACCTGCTTCCCACGCTCGGCCCGCCAGCGCTGCCTGGCCCATCGCATGCGCAATCTCGCGGCCAAGGTTCCCGAGGACCAATGGCCAGAGTTCAAGGCCAGGGCGCAGGCCGTCTACCAGGCCCCCAGCCGGGCGATCGCACGCGACTTGGCCGAGGGCGTCGTCAACGACCACGAGGCCGAGCTGCCCGGTGCGGTCGCCTGCTTTCGGGACGACTTCGAGGCCTGCATCGCCCATCTGCGGCTGCCGATCACGCATCGTCGGGCGATTCGCACCACCAACCTCCTCGAGCGGCTGTTCGTCGAGGAGCGGCGGCGTCTGAAGATCATCCCCAACGCCTTCGGCGAGAAGCCGGTGCTGAAGCTCATGTTCGGCGCGATGATCCGCGCTGCCGAGCGTTGGCGAGCCATCAAGATCACGACCTTCGAGCGGCGGCAGTTGGACGCCCTGCGCAAGGAGCTCGACCACGATTACAAGGCCGAAAGCGGCCTCGAGGAAAACCACTCAGTCGCGACCCCTCAAAACCGAATTTCCAGCAGTTCTCGGACTTGACCCCACAGCCGCCCCCGTCACCCCCAGACCATGGGCAAGATCGAGCGCCTGCACCGCTCGCTCAGGGCCGAGCTCCTGCAAGGCCGCCGCTTCGCCGACCTCGACGCCGTCCAGAGCGGCCTCGACCGCTGGCGCGCCCGCTACAACCACCAGCGTCCACACGATGCGCTCGGCGGCGCCTTCCCGGCCAGCCGCTACAGGATGAGCGAACGGTCGATGCCCGCCAGATTGGTCGAGCCCGACTATCCCGACGACCAGGTCACCGGACGTGTCCGCCGCAACGGCTGCCTGCGCTGTCGTCCCCAGGACCAGCGCCGCGTCGATCTCCAGCTCTCCGCCGCCTTCGCCGACCAACGCGTCGCCGTCCGCCCATCAGCCGAGGACGGGGTCCATCATGTCTGGTTCATGACCTGGCGCATCGCAAAGGTCGATTTCCGGACAAATCCCGAGCGCCCAACTGTCACCCATGTCCTCGAACGCATGTAAACCTTGTCTCCGGTCTATACAGCCTCCCCTGGCCCCACCGGTCCTTGTTGGTGGTCGCCCGGCAGTGGTGGCGTCGGTATTGCGACGATCCTGCGCCGGCGTCTGCACGGGGCCGAAGTTCAGGGATTTGGGTTTGCGGGTTGTGTCCCCGGACGTGCGCTGGGCTGCCGTGCCCGCAGAGGTAAAAAAAAGCTATCCCTCAAAGTCCCAAGCTAAAAAGAGTCCAGACCCCTTTTCGGCTCCACGAAGAACCGCCGATGGCCACCGCCAGCTACACCACGTCCAGGGACACGACCTGTTCCTGGCCATTCCGCCGCGGCACAGCGTCAGCGACGTGATGCGGCGCATCAAAGGACGCTCATCGCGCAAGATCCAGCAGGAATTCCCGAGCATTCGCAAGCGCTACTGGGGCTGCCATTTCTGGGCACGCGGTTATTTCTCCACCACCGCCGGCAACATCACCCAGTACACGATACTTCAGTATCTCGCAGATCACATCGAACCTACCGGCGTCAGCCGGTAGTCGTTCAGTCTTCATCTAAATAGAGTGCATCTTAGGGGCGAACCCTTTATTTTTGCTCGGCAGAGGGTTTGAGTGCGAGGCCAATGTCGTGGGCGACTTGGCCCAGCGCGTGGCAGAATTGGGTCGGGTCATTCTCTTCGAGGACGGCCTGAAGGTACAGGGTGATGTCTAAGGCCGACTGCTACTGGCAGAGCTAATTGTTCGTGGAAAACCGCTAGGTATCCTTCGAATGAAGATATGATCCAAATGGCTCTTGCGCATGACAAAAATAGGAACATAATCGATCGTCCATTTTTCCATCTCAGCAGAAGCCAGGAACAAAAAGTCAGAATTCTCTTCAACAATATAAAATGGACCAAAGCCAATAATCGGTGAAAAGCTAGCTAGCTCTGAAAGCAACATTTTATGATTAGATGAATCGAAATAAATCTCTGTTACCGGCAGCCCGCCGCCACGATTCTTTGGAATGAACTTGTATACACCGAAAACATAGGATGTGACCGAGAGGTAAAATAGAATTGCTAGCCCGAATGCTACCAGTACATAAACCAGTCCGGCAAATTTGACGTGTCGAATCTTCCTTATCCAGAATCCGGCAGCAACCATACCTAAGACGAAGACAATCGCAGTCAATAGATAGTATAAACCACCGCGTAACAACGCCGGTATCCATTCAATGGCGCTAAAAATCTTGATAGCAATAGCGAGAGCAAGGCCAAAGGACAAAAATCTAAGAGATTCAACTAAAACGCAATGAATTACAACAAAGCGGCGAAAAAATTTGTTCCATAGAGTAATCTTTCTAAGGCTGGAATTACCGCCATCCCGAAGAATGTAATTACCAAGAATGTTATTACAGCTGATTCAACAGTAGTAAAGATATACAAAGGCTCTACGAAAGCCAAATTCCATTCAACGCTAGTTGCGAAGAACGCAAAAAATATCGGTACACCAAAAAACAGGATGGTGTTCAGTGAATTTCCGATAATGCCAAGATAAAAGTTCGGCAGATTCGACGAAGATCGCACAGAAAAAGACAAAAGTACAATTCCAATTGGCACAAAGACAATGCCAAGAGTAATAAGATTAAATACAAATCCGACTTTGATGTAATCCAGTCTTAACAATTCAGTACGAAAGATGCCAAAATTGCTAGTAAAAAGAGAATTTATATAGAATCCTGTGACGTATAATATTCCTACACATAACGACGTGGTTTGAAAAGCCAAGCCGGCATATTCCAGCCGTTCTTTCATCTCTTCCTCCACAGGATAAACCGGTGGGGTGCGGGGAGTATCATACTCCCCGCATGTCTTCCCTTCTCGTCACGCCCCCTTGCGGTTGGCGACGAGGTCGTCGACCACGGCGGGGTCGGCGAGGGTGCTGGTGTCGCCGAGGGCGTCGTGCTCGTTGGCGGCGATCTTGCGGAGGATTCGGCGCATGATCTTGCCGCTTCTGGTCTTGGGCAGGCCGGGGGCCCACTGGATGTGGTCGGGCGAGGCGATGGGGCCGATGTCGTTGCGGACGTGCCTGACGAGGTCCTTTTCCAGGGCTTCGGAGGGCTCGATGCCGTTCTGCAGGGTGACGTAGCAATAGATGCCCTGGCCCTTGATGTCGTGGGGGAAGCCGACGACGGCGGCTTCGGCGACGGCGGGGTGGGCGACGAGGGAGCTCTCGACCTCGGCGGTGCCCATGCGGTGGCCGGAGACGTTGATGACGTCGTCGACGCGGCCGGTGATCCAGTAGTAGCCGTCCTCGTCGCGGCGCGCGCCGTCGCCGGTGACGTAGACGCCCTTGAAGGTGGTGAAGTAGGTCTGGATGAAGCGCTCGTGGTCGCCGTAGACGGTGCGCATCTGGCCGGGCCAGCTGTCCTTGATGACGAGGTTGCCCTCGCCGGCACCTTCGATCGGCTTGCCGTCGTTGTCGACGAGGGCGGGCTGGACGCCGAAGAAGGGCAGGGTGGCGGAGCCGGGCTTCTGGGCGATGGCGCCGGGGAGCGGGGTGATCATGATGCCGCCGGTCTCGGTCTGCCACCAGGTGTCGACGATCGGGCAGCGGCCTTCGCCGACGACGGTGTGGTACCAGCGCCAGGCCTCGGGGTTGATGGGCTCGCCGACCGAGCCCAGGAGCCTGAGGCTCTTGCGGGAGGTCGCCTTCACCGGGTCGTCGCCCTTCTGCATCAAGGCACGGATGGCGGTGGGGGCCGTGTAGAAGATGGAGACGGCGTGCTTGTCGACGACGTTCCAGAAGCGGGACATGTCGGGGTAGTTGGGCACGCCCTCGAACATCAGGGTGGTGGCGCCGTTGGCGAGCGGGCCATAGAGGATGTAGCTGTGGCCGGTGACCCAGCCGACATCGGCGGTGCACCAGTAGACGTCGCCTTCCTGGTAGTCGAAGACGTACTGGTGGGTCATGGCGGCGAAGAGGAGGTAGCCGCCGGAGGTGTGGAGCACGCCCTTCGGCTTGCCGGTGGAGCCGGAGGTGTAGAGGATGAAGAGGGGGTCCTCGGCGTTCATCACGGTGTAGCCGCATTCGTCGCTGGCTTCCTTCATGGCCAGCATGCCGTCGACGTCGCGGCCTGCCTTCATCGGCACGTCGATGCCGGTGTGGCGGAACATGAGGAGCTTGACGTCATCGGCGCACTTGGCGAGCGCCTTGTCGGCATTGCCCTTCAAGGGCACGCTGCGGCCGCCGCGGAGCCCGCCATCGGCGGTCACGACGAGCTTCGAGCCGCAGTCGTTGATGCGGTCGGCGAGGCTGTCGGGCGAGAAGCCGCCGAAGACGACGGAGTGGATGGCGCCGAGGCGTGCACAGGCCAGCATGGTGTAGGCGGCCTCGGGGATCATCGGCAGGTAGATGGTGACCCGGTCGCCCTTTTTGACGCCCATGTCCTTCAGGATGTTGGCGACCTTGCAGACATTGCGATGCAGGTCGCGATAGGTGATCTTGAGGTCGACGTCGGGATTGTCGCCTTCCCAGATGATCGCCACCTGGTTGGCGCGGGCGGGGAGGTGCCGGTCGACGCAGTTGTAGCAGACGTTGAGCTCGCCATCCTCGAACCACCGAATCGAGACGTCGCCACTGTAGGTCGTGCGCTTGATCCTGGTCGGCGGCTTGGCCCAGCTCAGCCGGCCGGCTTCACGGCCCCAGAAGGTCTCCGGATCGTTGACCGATTCCTCGTACATCCGGCGATAGGTGGGTGCGTCGCAATGCGCCGATGCCGCCCATTCCGCGCTGACCTCGAACAAGTCCGACATGCCGTTCTCCCTTCTCGAGCTGACCTCTGCGGGCCGCTTGCCGGGCAATGGCCCGAGCTCCGTGCAGCGCCCCGACAAGTTGCCCCACAGGTGCGCCAGGCGGCCGCGGCGGGCGATTCCCCGCTATGCCACGGGGACGTTTTGCCGCAACGGGGCGCATCTCGGAAGCGCACGGTTCGTTCAGCGTCTGTCCCGCCACTTATCCACAAGCTGACGCACATGACCACGACTATCCCCACCATTATCAACAAGATGTGGGTAAGTCACTGATTCCGGACGGCTGCGGTGCGGGTCCCGCGGGCGGGGAATCGAGGCCAGCAGCGGGCTTTCGTCAAGCGCAAAGAGCGCTTGACAGAGGCTCAATCGGCAGACTCGTCGAGCCAGATTTCAACCGAAGGTAGGAGTCGCTCGACGATCCGGGCGACGCCGGCGGCGTTGGGGTGAATGCCGTCCTCGGTCAGGTAGGCCGGGTCGGCGGCGACGCCGTCGAGGAAGAAGGGATAGAGCGGCACGGCGTAGCGTTCGGCGAGCCTGGGGAAGACGGCGGCGAAGGCCTCGGTGTAGCGGGATCCCAGGTTGGGCGGGGCCAGCATGCCGAGCAGCATGACGGAGACGCCCCTGGCCTGCGCACCCTCGATGATGGCGGCGAGGTTGGCTTCCATGGCGTCGACGGGCAAAGCGCGCAGCGCGTCGTTGCCGCCGAGCTCGACCAGGAGGTGGGTGGGGTCGTCGCCGAGCACCCAGTCGAGCCGGGCGCGGCCGCCGGCCGAGGTGTCGCCCGAGACGCCGGCGTCGATGATCTCGCAGGCGTGGCCCGCTTCCCGGAGGGCCGCCTCGAGGCGCACCGGGAAGGCATCCTCGAGGGCGACGCCGTAGCCGGCGGTGAGCGAGTCGCCGAGGATGGCGATGCGGCAGGGTTCCGGGCCCGCGGCGCCGGCCCTGCGGGTGGCCAGGGGCGAGGCGGCGATGAGGCAAAGCGCGGCAGCCCGCTTGAGGATGCGGCGCCGGGTCCCAAGTTGCAGGGGACGTTGTCCGTCGATCGCCCGATAGGTGGCAGCTCGATAATTGGTAGAAGGTCCGGTGCTCATGATTTGCTTGCGTGACGTCCATCTGACCCTGCGGAGCAGCGCCGGCCCGGTCGACATCCTGAACGGGATCGACCTGGACGTGGCTGCCGGCACGAGCCTCAGTGTCGTCGGTCCGTCCGGCTCGGGCAAGTCCAGCCTGCTCGCGATCATCGGCGGCATCGAGCGGCCGACGCGGGGCAGGGTCGAGGTGGCGGGCACGGATCTCGGCACGCTGGACGAGGACGGGCTGGCGCTGTTCCGCAGGAAGCGCGTCGGCGTGCTCTTCCAGTCCTTCCACCTGATCCCGACCATGACGGCGCAGGAGAACGTGGCCCTGCCGCTCGAGCTGGCCGGCGAGCCGGACGGCTTCGAGCGGGCGCGGGCCGGGCTCGCCGAGATGGGGCTCGGGCAGCGGCTCGATCATTACCCGGGCCAGCTCTCGGGCGGGGAGCAGCAGCGCGTCGCCCTGGCGCGGGCCCTGGCGAACGAGCCGGAGCTGCTGCTCGCCGACGAGCCGACCGGCAATCTCGACCGGAGCACCGGGCGGCAGATCGCCGAGCTGATCTTCGCCGCGCGCGAGCGGCACGGCGCCACGCTCTTCCTCATCACCCACGACCCCACCCTGGCCTCGCTCTGCGACGAGACCCGGGCGATGCGGGACGGCCGGCTGGACGCGGGCGACGTCGCCGCCGATGCGTTCGCGAGGGCGTCGTCTTGAGGGCTGGCGCGGGCGGCGCCTGGAACCTCGGCGCCCTCTGGCGCATCGCCTGGCGCGACCTGCGCGGCAGCAGCACGGCGGCCCTCATCATCCTCGGCTGCCTCACCCTGGGCGTGGCGACGATCACCGGCATCGGCTCGCTCCGCGCCAGCCTCACCGACACGCTCGAGCGCGATGCGCGGGCCCTGCTCGGCGGCGATCTGGTGATCGAATCGACCTATCGCGAGCTGCCGCCCGAGGAGCTCCGGGCGATCGTCCCGGCGGGCGCCACGGTCGCGCATACGATCGCCACCAACGCCATCGCCTTTGCCGACAACGGCCGGCAGGTGCCGGTGGCGCTGAAGTCGATCGACGGGGCCTATCCGCTCTATGGCGTGGTGGGCATCGAGCCGCTGATGACGCTGGAGGACGCGCTGGCCGACGGAGGCGCCTTGGTCGAGGCGGCGCTGCTGCAGCGGCTCGCTATCGCCGTCGGCGACAGCCTCGCCCTCGGCAATGGCCGGGTCACGGTGCGCGGCGTGCTGACCGCCGAGCCGGACCAGATCGGCGGCTTCGTCGGGCTCGGTCCAAGGGTGATGATCGACCGGGCGACGCTCGACGCCCTCGACATCCTGGCCCCGGGTGCGCTGGTCCGCCACAAATACGGCCTGGCGCTGGCCGACCGGAGCGAGGCCGGGGCCTACGTCGCCACCTTGCGCCGCGACTTCCCCGAGGCAGCGTGGCGGGCGCAGACCTTCAACGACGTGCAGCCGCGCATCGCCCGCAACGCCGACCGGCTGGCGGGCTATCTCTCGCTCGCCGGGATCGCCGCCCTCCTCGTCGGCGGGCTCGGGGTCGGCATCGTCGTCGACGCCCATCTGCAGAGCCGTCGGCGCAGCATCGCCACCTTTCGCTGCGTCGGCATGACGACCCGGGACGTCTTTCTCGTCTGCGGCCTGCAGGTGCTGCTGCTCTGCTGCGGCGGGCTCGTGCTCGGGGCGGCGCTCGGCACGGCGCTGCCGTTCGGCGTGCACCTGCTGCCGGCCGGGCTGATCCCGATCGACCTGGCGATCGGCGTCCAGCCGGGGGCGATCCTGGCGGCCGCCCTCTTCGCCTCGGCGACGGCGGCCCTCTTCACCGTGCTGCCGCTTTTGAAGGCGGTCTCGGTGACGCCGGCCGCCCTCTTCCGCGACGATGCGCTGGCTGCCGGCCCTCGGCCCCTGCGCCGCCAAGCCTGGCCGTGGCTGCTCGGGCTCGGCCTCGTGCTGGTGCTGACGGCGCTCCTCGCGGTGCCCGCACCCCATGTGGCCGTGATCTTCCTCGGCATCGTGCTGGTGGCGGCCCTGGCCATGGCCGTGCTCGCCCGGCTCGGGCTCGAGGGTGCGGGGTGGCTGGCGCGGCACACGACCGGGATGTGGCGCCTGGCGCTCGGCCAGCTCCGCCGGGCGGAGCGGATGGCGGTGGCCTCGGTGGTCGCATTGGCGGCCGGCACGGCGGTGTTGACGACGGTGCTGCTGGTCGAGAACGGGCTCTCGCGCGAGCTCCTCGAGAACCGGCCGATGAACGCGCCGAGCACCATCTTCATCGACATCCAGGGCACGCAGCGGGCGGAGTTCGAGGCGGTGGTCGGCGCGTTTCCGGATGCCAGCGTCCTGCAGATGGAGCCCGTGCTGCGCGCCCGCGTGGTGAAGATCGCGGGCGTGCCGGTCGACGAGGCGGTGATCGCCGAGGGCGCCCGCTGGACGGTGCGCCGCGACCGCGGGCTCTCCTATCGCGCGGCCCCGCCCGAGCACACGACGCTGGTCGCCGGCGAGTGGTGGCCGGCCGACTATGCCGGCCCGCCTCTGGTCTCGATGGAGGACGACATCGCCCTGGGCTACGGCATCGGCGTCGGCGACACGGTCACCTTCAACGTGCTCGGCCGGCTGATCGAGGCCGAGGTCGCCAATCTCCGCCCCGAGATCGACTGGTCGGAGGGGCGGATCGACTTCGTCTTCGTGCTGAGCCCGGGCGTCATCGACCAGGCGCCGCACACGCTCGTCGCCACGGTCGACGTGCCGAAAGGCGAGCAGGCGGCCCTGCTCGACCGGATGGCCCGCGAGCTGCCGAACGTGACGCCCTTCGCCATCGACGAGCTGATCGCGAAGGTCGCCGACATCCTCGACAAGATCGGCCTCGCCGTGCGCGTGATGGCGGCGGTCACCCTGGTCACCGGCCTCGCGGTGCTGACCAGCGCGCTCGTCGCCGCCCGGCGCGAGCAGCTTCGCCAGGCCGTGCTGCTCAAGGTGGTGGGCGCGGAGCGCCGGCAGATCGGCGGGATCTTTCTCGGCCAGTACGCGGCGATCGGCGTCGTCGCATCGCTGCTCGGCGCCTTGCTCGGGCTGGTCGCGAGCTTCGCCGTGCTGCGCTTCGCCTTCGGGCTTCCGTGGCACCCCTCGGCCTTGCCGGTGACCGTCGTGCCGGTGGTGGCGGTGCTCGCCACGCTGCTGCTCGGCGCCCTCGGGCTCCGCCACATTCTCGCCGTGCCGGCCGCCCTCATCCTGCGCGAACGGTAGCCAGAGCCTTGCCGAATGCCGAAAAACGCATGAAACTTCCGCAATGTTCGGTCCGAAGCGACCGTGGCGGCATCGGGCGACTGCCGGTGCCGCTTGATCGCCGGCGGCCGTTGGCCATATTGGCAGGGACGTAACGGGGCACATCCGCTCGCTGGAAAAGGGTCAGAAAATATGGAACCTCGCATGGATCAGCGGTTGGCGCACGGTGCGGTCGTCGACACGTCGATCGACGCCGGCCTGCGCAGCCACATGCTCTCGGTCTACAACTACATGGGGCTCGCGCTGGTCCTGACGGGCCTCACGGCCTTCGTCACGGCGTCGTCGCCGGCCCTCCTGCAGGTGATCTTCGGCACGCCGCTCAAGTGGGTGGTGATGCTGGCGCCCTTGGGCTTCATCTTCTTCCTCGGTGCCAAGATCCGCACCATGAGCGTCAGCGCCGCGCAGATCACCTTCTGGTCGTTCGCGGTGGTGATGGGCCTGTCGCTGGCCAGCATCTTCCTCGTGTTCACCGGGGCCAGCATCGCGCGTGTGTTCTTCATCACGGCCGCGACCTTCGGGGCGATGAGCCTCTACGGCTACACGACCAAGCGCGATCTCTCGAAATACGGCTCGTTCCTCTTCATGGGCCTGATCGGCATCGTCATCGCCATGCTGGTCAACATCTTCATCGGCAGCACGGCGCTGCAGTTCGCGATCAGCGTGATCGGCGTGCTCGTGTTCACCGGCCTCACCGCCTACGACTCGCAGCGGATCAAGGAGGAGTACTACTCGTTCAACAGCGCCGAGATCGCCACCAAGGGTGCCATCATGGGTGCGCTCAGCCTGTACCTGAACTTCATCAACCTCTTCATGATGCTGCTGCAGCTCTTCGGCAACCGCAACTGAGCCCGGCGTACATCCATCGGTAGCGAACGGCCCGCCTCGGCGGGCCGTTTTGCGTTCGGGGGCCGGGAGCCTGGCTCAGGCAGGTATCTCGGCCCAGGCGCTGCAGTCGCCGGCGCAGGTGGCGAGCAGGCGGGGATCGGCCCGAAGCGTCGCCGGGGCACCCTCGGCGACGATCGTCCCCTGCGCCAGCACGTAGCCGTGATCCGCATGATCGAGCACCGCCTCGCCGTAGCGGTCGGCGAGCAGCAGGGTGTAGCCGTCGCGGGCGAGGGAGCGGACCAGCTCGCCGGCCCGCTCGGCGCCCAGGGCGGGGAAGAGATCGTCGATCAGCAGGATGCGAGGCATGCCGAGCATCGCCCGGGCGAGGTCGACCAGCCTGAGGACGGCGGCACCCTGCGACCCGACCGGCTGATCGAGGCGGCCCTCGAGCTCCGGCAGGTACTCGGCGAGACGGCTCAGCGCCCTGGCCCGGAGCCGGCCGCCGGCCACCGCCAGCGCCAGATGCTCGCGGATGGTGAGGCCGGGAAAGACCGGCGGCTCGGCGAAGGCGGCGCGGATGCCGGATCGCTGCCGGGCGAGCGGCGGCAGGGCGGTGATGTTCCGGCCGTCGAGGCGCACGGTCCCGGCCCGCGGGCTGGCGAGGCCGAGGACCAGATCGACGATGAGCGACTTGCCGGCGCCGGGCCCGCCGACCAGGGCCACGGTGCTGCCCTCGACCACCTCGAGCGAGATGCCTTCGAGCAGCCAGGCACCGCCGGCGACGATGTCGAGCGCCTCGAGGCGGAGCAGGGCGGCGCTCACAGCTCGGCCCCCGTCAGGGCCTCGAACACCCGCGAATCCTCGCCGATCGCCCGTGGCGTCGCGTTGGCGAGGAGCCGCCCGCGATGCAGCACCAGGCAAAGGTCGGCATACGCGCCGAGCGTGGCGAGGTCGTCGTCGATGGCGACGATCGCGGGGCCGGCCGCCGCCACGCGCTGCAGGAGCGCGGCGAAGGCCTTGCGGTCGGGTGCCTCGAGCCCGGCGAGCCCGTGCCCGACGACGAGGACGCGCGGCCGCATGGCGAGGCAGCGGGCGAGGTCGGCGAGGCGGGCCTCGAGGCCGCCGAGCGTCGGCACGCCACGCGCCGCCAGGTGGTCGAGCCCGACGAAGCCGAGCAGCTCCTCGATATCCTCGCGGTCCTGGCGGCTCGGCCGGCCGAGGCCGAAGGCGAGCGACCAGACCGGCCGGGTCACCGCGAGCCGGGCGGTGAGCATCATCGCCCGCACGCTGCCGTGCTGCACCAGCCGCTCCGGCCCGCAGGTGACGATGCCGAGCCGGACCCGGGCAGCAGCGGGCAGCCGGTCGATGCGCTGGCCGTCGAGGCGCATCACGCCCCGGTCCGGCAGGAGCCGGCCGGCGAGGAGGTCGCAGAGGGTGGCCCGACCCGAGCCCTCGATGCCGACCACGAGGGTGGTCCGGGCGGCGTCGAAGGCGCAGGTCAAAGGCTCGAGCGGTGGCAGCCCCGGCCGGTGCACGGCGACGCCGACGAGCTCGAGCAAAGGGTGCAGCGGCTGGTCGAGGGCGAGATCGCTCATCTCCCGGTCAGGGCTCCTGGCGCGCCGCGGCGAAGGGTGCGGCGGAGCGCGGCCTCGCCGGCCGGGCGAGCAAGGCGAGGGAGCCGTCGCGCCGGACCACCGCCTGGAGCAGGAGCGCGGCCAGCGCCATCGCCAGAGTGAGATCGCCGAAGGCCGGCGAGAGGGTCACGGTCAGCCGCGGCAGGAGGGCCAGCGGCAGGGCGGCGAGGAGGCAACCGCCGAAGCGCGCGCCGCCGAGCCGGCCGATGGCGAAGAGGGCGACGGCGAGCGCCGCCCAGGCTTCCATCGACGCGGACGCGGCCGGCGCCGGTCCTATGAGCATGACGGCACCGGCGGTCGTGGCGATGGCGGCCGCGAGGCAAAGCCCGGTGATCCGCCAGCCGGCCAGATCCAGGCCAGCAGCCTCGGCTCGAAGCCCGCCGGCCGCCGCGGCTGCGGCGAGCTCCGCCAGGCGCGAGCCGGCGAAGAGGCGGGCGAGAACCGCGAGGAGGCTCAGGAGCGGGACGAGCACGATGGCGTCCTCGACGGCGACCCCGTCGCCCCGGGTGCCGCCGGCGGCGAGCGGCAGGGCGGCGAGCGGCAGGAGGAGGGCGAGGCTCAAGAGGGCGGTTCCGGTCTCCTCGCCGTCCCCCGGCAGCCAGCGGAGCACGAGGCCGAAAGCACCGCCGAGGGCGAGCCCGAGGGCCGGGACCATGGCCAGCGCTGCCCAGGGCTCGAGCCCGGCGAGGCCGCTCAGCGCCTGGACGAAGGCGGCGCCTGCGGCGGCCAGGCCGCCGAGGCAGAGAAACGGCAGGCGCAGCACGCCGACGGCGATGTGGGCGGCGAGGACGAGCAGCACGAGGCCGGCGGTGAAGCCGGTGAAGGCGGTGGCCTGAGGCAGGCCGAGCGCCAGCAGCACGGCCGGGAGCACCAGATAGGGGGCGAGGGCGATCGCCTGCGCGCCCATGTCGATCCTCAATTCGCGACGGCCGTCGACGGTCGCCAGAGGGCGAGCCCGACGACCGCCAGGGTCAGGAAGCCGACAACCAGGGCATGCGGCTGGGGCGGCAGCAGCAAGGCGAGCCCGCCGACGAGCGCACCGGCGAGGAACGCCAGGACCGCGCGACGGACCATCAGGCCGGGGCGATGATCGGTCCCGGCGAGCCAGAGGAGGGCGAGGCAGGCGAGCGGCAACCAGTTGGCAGCGGTCGGCGGTGCCGGGGCCGCGACGCCGGCGAGCGCTGCGAGGCAGAGGCCGAGAGCCAGGGGCAGCCCCGGGCGCGGGGCGATCCCGGCCCTGACGAGCCCCGGCGCATTGCCGGCCATTGCCCGCCAGAAGGGGCCACGCGGCGTGAGCTCGACCCAGGCGACGGTGGCGAGCAGGGCAGCGCCGCCGGCGAGCTTCAGCCAGGTGAGGGCGGCCGGCGCCAGCGCGCCGGTGACGGCGCCCGTCGCGAGTGCCATACCGATGGCGGCCGCGAGGGCGATCCAGCCCTGGGCCGACCGCTCGAGCACGAGGCCGCGCAGGGTCGCCCAGCCGCCGCCGGCGGCGAGCAGGAGGTGGGCCGATTGCACGACCAGAGCGTAGACCAGGGCCAGGTCAAGAGCGTGGGACATCGATCAGCCTGGTTCGACGGGCCGGAAACGGGCGCCGACGCGTGGGCGAAAGGACCGGCGGCACGACCGCGCCGACGCCGGCTCGCCGGCCTCCTGGCGCTCGGCTGGGTGCTCGTCGCACTCGTCGGCTGTGTCGCCGAGAGCGCCATACCTTCTGCCACGCCGTCTGTCACGATCTCTCGCCTCGAGGTCGAGCCCGCGGGCGTGCGGACGGCACCCGGGGTCGAGCTCCTCCTGGCCTTCGAGCTCACCGGCGACGACCCGCGCTTCGGCGGCTTCTCGGGCATCGCCACCGATGGCCGGAGCCTGTGGCTGCTCAGCGACCGGGCGGTGCTCTGGCAGGCCGGGCTCGGGCTCGAGGAGCTGCCCCGCAACCTGCGGCTCGACGGCTGGCGGGCGGGGTCCATCCACCGGGACACGGCCGACCGGGCCGCGCTCGACAGCGAGGCCCTCGCCCTCGACGCGGATGGCGGCCTCGTCGTCGGCTTCGAGCAGGACGGCAGCCTGCGTCGGCTCGAGGCCGATGGGGCCGGCGGCTGGACCACCCGGCGGCTGCATGACGGATCGCTGACCGGGGAAAGCCCGGCCAATCGCGGGCTGGAGGCGGCGACCGGGCTCGGCGACGGCTCGTTCCTGGTGCTCTCCGAAGGCGGGCGGCAGGCGGCCGACATCGCCCGGGGCTCCCGGCTCGGGCCCGACGGATCGACACCGGTCACCTATGGGACGGCACGCGGCTTCAGCCCGGTCGGGGCCGCCATCGCCGGCGACCGGCTCCTGGTGCTGGAGCGCTCGGTCGGCGTCTTGACCGGCTGGCAGACCCGGGTGACGGTCATTGGGCGGCAGGAGTGGGCATCGGCCGGGCCCATGGCCGGCCCGATGGTCGGCGAGGAGCTCCTGCGCATCGGCGCCGGACCGCTCGCCGAGAACTACGAGGGCATCACCAGCCTCGACCTCGGGGATGGCAGCCGCCTCCTGCTGCTGGTCGCCGACGACAACCAGTCGCCGCTGCAGCGCACTTTGCTGCTGGTCTTCAGTTGGCGTGGCTCCTAGCCTGCTAGGCGGGCAGGTGCTTTGGCAGCGCGTCCTGGCGGCCCATCAGGACCCGGAACGGCACGAGCATGGCCAGCGCCACGGCGAGCTTGACGCCGAGATCGCCGATGCCCCAGCCGATCCAGGGCAGGCCCGTGCCGGCGAAGGCGAGGGTGAAGAAGAGGGCGGTATCGAGGGTCGAGGCGACGGCCGAGGAGACGAGGGGCGCCCGCCACCAGGTCGCCCGACGGAGGCGATGGAAAAGGCTCACGTCGAGGAGCTGGGCCATGAGGAAGGCCGTGCCGGAGGCGAGGGCGATGCGCGGCGTCGCCAGCACGATCGAGGAGAGCACGGCCAGCGCGAAGCCGAGATAGACGACGCGCCGGGCCGGCCCGGGCCCGAGCCGGCGATTGGCGAGATCGGTGACCAGGAACGCCACGGGGTAGGTGAAGGCGCCCCAGGTCAGCCAGTCATTGACCGGAAACTGGACGAGGATGTTCGAGGCGACGACGATCACCGTCATCGCCAGGCCGGCGGCGGCGATCATGGGCCGTGTCCCCGGTGGCTGGCCGGGCAGTCGCTCAGCCGGCGTTGCTGGCCGCGATCAGCTTGCGGATGCGCCCGAGATCCGACGGCAGGTCGGTCTGGCTGCTGGAGAGCAGGAAGGCGTCGAGCCCGCCGCGCTTCTCGATGGTCCTGAGCGTGTTGGTGGCGATGCGCAGCCGCACGCTGCGGCCGAGGGCCTCGCTGAAGAGGCGCCGCTCCTGGATGTTCGGCAGGAAGCGCCGGCGCGTCTTGTTGTTGGCGTGGCTGACATTGTTGCCGGCCTGCACGCCCTTGCCCGTCAGACTGCAGCGTCTGGCCATGACCCGTCCTCATTCAAGGGAAGCACAAAAAAGGCGACCGAAACGGGTCGCGCACTGCGGCTTGCTACCGCCGACGGCGGCCGCCGTCAAGCGCCGGTGCGGCGCCACGCGCGTCTTTACCGGCTGTTCACCTCGGGCGGGGTAGTATGGCCCGGATCGATGACGGTGGCGAGAGACGGGTGCGACGAGGCAGGGAAGCAAGATGCCGGACGACGGGGCTGCGGGCCGGGGCAGCTTTGGCCGCGACGCTGCTGCTCGGCCTCCTCCTGGCCCTGCCGGCGGTCGCGGCACCGGCGGTCTTCGGCACGCTGGACCGGCTGGCCCTCGACATAAGGGGTGCCATGGCGCATGTCGCCCGGCTGCGCGACCGCCTCGACGAAGGCGGCTTCGGTGATGCATCGAGCCTCAGCCCGGCAGCCGAGGTGGCGGGCATCGCCGACGGCCGGTTCGGCTCGACGGTCGCCTCGCTGCGCTGGGCCAGCCGCGGGCTCGACCGGCGCCTCGCCTTGCTGCGCGCCACGGTCGGCACGCCGGACAGCCCGGAAAAGGCGGAGATCCTGCTGGTCATGCGGGTCGAGCTCAGCAGCCTGCTCTGGACGCTCGAGGAGCTGGGGGGCAGCGCCGCCGAGACGCCGCAAGCGCCGACCGCCACCGAGCGGGCGCTGGCGCTGGACCAGCTGAACGCGTCGCTCGAGCAGCTCGCCATCGCCACCTCCGCCATGGCCGGCTTCGACTGGGGTTCCTTTTGAAAGAGACGCCGAGCGGCCGGTGTCGACCGGGCCTCGTGCCTGTCCCGGTGACCGATCGGGTCCTGCCGATTGACAAGCCGTGCCGCAGGTGGCCCCATGCCCGTATCGCGAGGCAGGCCCGGATCCGGCAGGTCAGGGAGGCCGGGTCGATCAGGGAAGACGCGCATGGCAACCCAGACGAAGGCCCTCATCGCCCAGGGCGGCGGCCCGACGGCGGTCATCAACCAGAGCCTGGTGGGGGCGGTGCTCGAATGCCGCAAGTTCCCGCAGATCGACCGGATCTACGGGGCGCTGCACGGGGTGCGCGGCATTGTCGACGAGGATCTCCTCGATCTCACCCAGGAGACCACGAACAACCTGGAGCTGGTGGCCGGGACCCCGTCATCGGCGCTCGGCTCGACCCGCGACAAGCCGGACCGCGCCTACTGCAAGGCGATCTTCGAGACGCTGCAGGCGCACGAGATCAGCTATTTCCTCTATATCGGCGGCAACGATTCCTCGGACACGGTGCGGATCGTCGCCGAGGAGGCGAAGGCGGCGGGCTATCCGCTGCGCTCGATCCACATCCCCAAGACCATCGACAACGACATCGTCCTGAATGACCACACGCCGGGCTTCCCCTCGGCGGCGCGTTTCATCGCCCAGGCCTTCATGGGCATCAATCTCGACAACAAGGCGCTGCCCGGCGTCTACCTCGCCGTCGTCATGGGCCGCAACGCGGGCTTCCTCACCGCCGCCTCGGCGCTCGGCAAGAAGTTCCCGGACGACGGGCCGCACCTCATCCACATGCCCGAGCGCGCCTTCGATCCCAACGCCTTCCTCGCCGGCGTCAAGGCCACGTTCGATCGGCACGGGCGCTGCATCGTCGCCGTCTCGGAAGGCATTCACGACACCGAAGGCAAGCCGATCCTCGCCCGGCTGGCCGGCGAGCTGCAGCGCGACGCGCACGGCAACGTCAACCTCTCCGGCACGGGGGCGCTGGCCGACGGCCTCGCCACCCTGGTCAAGGACCGCCTCGCCATCAAGCGGGTGCGCGCCGACACTTTCGGCTACATGCAGCGCTCCTTCGTCGGCTGCGTCTCCGATGTCGACCAGCGCGAGGCCCGCGAGGTGGGCGAGAAGGCGGTGAAGTTCGCGCTCTGGGGCGACCGCGACGGCTCGGTCACCATCCAGCGGGTCGGCAACTACCAGGTCGACTACGAGCTGGTCGACCTCGACCAGGTGGCGGCCAAGACCCGGACCATGCCCGACGCCTTCGTCGACGCCGCCGGCACCGGCGTCACCGACGCCTTCCACATGTACCTGCGCCCGCTGCTCGGCTCCGGCATGACCAACGAGTATCGCCTGCAAACCAGCAACCGGGTGGCGAAGCTGCGCCGGCCGGGCTGAGCCGGCGGTCCATCGCGGCCGGTCCGGCCCGGCCCACGCCGCCGCCGGCATAGGCTTGATCGAGCATGTCACCCGTGATCTCGCTGGCCTTGATCCCGTTTGCCAGGAAGGCTTGGCCGCCCGACACCAGCTCCCTGGAAACGACATTCCCGAGGCTCTCTGTGGCGCGGTAAAGCCGGGGGGAGAGCTTCCAACCGATATAGGAATATTAGCCGATTCCGGGTGCCGAGTCAAGGGCGCGGGTCCGATCGGCAAGGGTCGCTTTTCGGGTTCCCTCGTCGGCGAAACGGCGGCCGAATGCCCGCAATCGCTGGACCGGGCGCACGGGTTCGTTCGTCGAAGGCCCGGGTTCGCTCGTCGATTCCTTGGGTTTGCTCGTCGATTCGGCGGGTTCGCTCGCAGCGGCATGTTGCAGAATCCGCAACATTTCCGGGCGAATGTCGCGTCAGATGCGCCATCACGAATCGTTATGTCGCGGAATTTGCAACATCCCGGCAGGCTTTGTTGCGGGAGACGCGACAACCCTGGGTTGAGGGTACATTCGTCGCTGAGCGTCGAGAACCACCGCCGGTAGCCGGCGGCGGCAGCAGGCGGAGGCACCCCATGGCGATGGCGAGGCTACCGGCATCGATGCGCACCCGGCAAAACCTTTCGGAGCTGATCGAGGACGGCTGTCGTCGTCCGCCGGCAGATCTGAGCTGGTCGAGCTGGCGGCCCGGCTGATCATCGGAGGCGCTCGAGGAGGAGAGCCGGGATGCGCTGGGCGGGACTACTACGAGCGCGGCGGCGGATGCTGACCGAGGCTATCGCAACGGCGTGCGCGAGGGTCGGTTGAAGACGGCCGAGGGGATAATCTCGTTTTCTGCACCGCAGATCGCCGACACAGTGAGGAGCCGTTTCGATCCCGAGATCCGTCAGCATCTCGCAAGGGTCGCACCGAGGCCTTGGAAGACTACAGCCATCGAGCTCCTGGCGCGCGGCTTGTCGGTGCGAGACATCGAGGAGGCCTTCAAGGACGAGAGAGCGGCCGGTTGTTGCCGGAAGACGGCAGTCTCGGAGATCGGCGCGCGGCTATGGGCCGACTATCAGGAGTTCCCTGCTGGCGTGATCTCGGCGAGCACGAGATCATTCATCTTCGTCGACGGCATTGCCGAGCGCATCCGGCCGGGCAGAAGTGCGGAGCCGGTGCTCGCTGCTTGGGGCATCGCCACGGACGGCAAGAAGGTTCTCTTGGGCTTGATGGCGGGGTCGAAAGAGGATGCCGAGACTGTCGTGGCCTTTCCAGGATTTGCGCACGCGGGCTCGGCGATCCGCTTCTGGTCGTCAGTGACGGTGCACCTGGCATCATCAAGGCGATCGAGACCTGCTTCCACGCTCGGGCCCGCCAGCGCTGCCTGCCCATCGCATGCGCAATCTCGCGGCCAAGGTTCCTGAGGACCAATGGCCAGAGCGTTCAAGGCCAGGGCGCAGGCCGTCTACCGGGCCCCCAGCCGGGCGATCGCACGCGACTTGCCGAGGGCGTCGTCAACGACCACGAGGCACGAGGCCGAGCTTCGCCCGTGCGGTCGCCTGCTTTCGGGACGACTTCGAGGCCTGTGCATCGCCCATCTGCGGCTGCCGATTACGCATCGTCGGGCGATTTGCACCACCAACCTCCCCGAGCGGCTGTTCGTCGAGGAGCGGCGGCGTTCGAAGATCATCCCTAATGCCTTCGGCGAGAAGCCGGTGCTGGAAGCTCATGTTCGGCGCGATGATCCGCGCTGCCGAGCGTTGGCGAGCCATCAAGATCACGACCTTTCGAGCGGCGGCAGTTGACGCCCTGCGCAAGGAGCTCGACCAATGATTACAAGGCCGAAAGCGGCCTCGAGGAAACCACTCAGTCGCGACCCTCAAAACCGAATTTAAAAGCAGTTCTCGGACTTGACCCATCCGGCGCTGGATGTCGCGAAATACGCGACATCCCGAGCGATACTATCCAGGATCCCGCGACAACCCAGGCGTCGGTGTCGCGGATCCGCGACAGAGTGGCGGGGCAGCGGGCGCCAGCCCAGGACGTTTGCGACGGTGGCAATGGGTGAGAACGGCGGTGCCTCATCGGGGCCTGCATCATGCTTGCGCTTCAGCCGCTCGCTTCTCGACGGTCTGCCAGCCCTTCAACCTCGAACATGATGCAGTCACGTTGGCCCATGCGGTGGCCTGTGCCAACGGGAGTCCGCCGTACCGATGCCACGCGCCACGTCAAAGCTCTTTCAGAACGGTCGCAATCAGGCCGGTGCGGATTCCGCGTGAGTTCGAACTGCCGGGTGACGAGGCGGTGATGCGCAAGGAGGGCGAGCGGCTGATTCTCGAGCCGGCGCCGGAAAAGTCGCTGCTGGCGTGGCTCGCCACGATCGGAGCCGCTGGAAGAGGACTTTTTCGGAGGTCGAGGAGGACGTGCCACCGGAGCCCGTCGAGCTCTGATCGGCCGGGGGTCCGTGCGTTACCTTCTGACACCAAGATCCTCTCCGACCTGCTCCGCCATCCCTCGGGCACGGTGGCGGAACGGATCGGGAGCGTGGGGGTGGAGGCGGTCTGCACCAGCATCGTCGTGGCGGCGGAGCTGCGTTATGGCGCGGTGCACAAGGGGCTCTGCCTCGGCTCGTGTCGTCACGACGATAGCAAGCCAGAAAAGGAAGTTCCCCGTCCAGGTCCGCGCAGGACGTTTGATCAGGTGGCGAAATCCGACAATAATGGCGTCGAGCGTAGGTGACCTGAAGAATGTCGGCTCGACATGCATTCCGGCCCTGCATTTTTCGTTCATTTCGGAGCCTGCAGATGTCTAAATTCTATGATCGCATCATGTGGCGCATGCACTACGGGCGCCGCGGCTACAGCACGTTTCTGGACAGCTTCCTGGCCGATTCCGACATCGACTGGAACGACCAGATCAAGTTCATGAAAAAGGGCATCAGCTACCTCACCGGGGCTGCCAAGATTATCAACCAATTGAACACCGTTCAGGCCGCCGTCGTCTACGGCAACGCCCAGGCGCTCAGCAGCTTCGCCATGTCGGTCATGAGCGACCCGAGCGCCAGCCCGGAGGCGCGCCGCACGGCCAACCGCCTGTTCTTCGAGGCGATGGATCTGATGATCACGATCGAACAGCGCCCCGACTTCGCCGAGATCGCCGAGATCGTGAAGAAGAAGCTCGACGACCTCCTCGGCAAGATCTACCCGCCGATCATCGAAGACATCGAGAATGAGCGCCTGCCGCGCTAGATCGGCCGGTGGACGTCTTGAGGGCCGAGTTGACCAGGGGCCACCCCCTGGTCCCCGGCCGGCGGGGGCGGGCAAGCATGGAAGCCGCTCGGATTTTCATCCTAAAGGTTCCTGACCCCTTTAGCCTTTCAGTTAACGTGGACACCTTGTGCTGCGACCTGGGGGGCAGGTCCAACCTCAACGGATCATATCGGCAGTGGCGGGTAAATATCGTTGTGTTTGGAACTGAACCGCATGAACCCGTTCTGGAACGAACCAACGTCCCTGTTGGCCTTGCTCGTCGCTCGGCGGCAAGTAGGTTTCAAGGCCCGCAAGGTTGGCCGTCATACGCCCTGATCATCGAACTCGTAATAGCGCCACATCGGATTTGTGTGAGAAGTCGATGTCGCTGATCCTGGAAAGGAGCTTTCAAGGTTCTGTTCGGCTCGTCGGCTCATCACGTCGCCGGGCTGAATTGCAAAATGGCGACCATGTTTTGCCAGCGCCTTCAGAACCACGGGCTGTGCTGCGACCGTCTTTTCCTTGGCTCCTCGCACGCCGAATCCAGAATGGCATCCACGGCTTCCAGAAGCGGTGTGCTATCGGCACCTTGGGCGTCATGAGCGGCGGAGTCGTCGCCCCACCGATATTGGTTTTATTCCTGAAACAGGATTGCATTAATCGGCAACCAGATCTTGCGAGAAATCGCACCGGTAGCCGTCGTGCCAGTCAGTTAAGCATCCTTTCGATAACCGTCATGCGCTAGGCCCTAATCAGTTCCTCCTTGATGAAGAGATTAATCGGATTCGAGTTATCGAACTGAAGTGCGGGCTGGTCTCGACCTTTTTTCAAGGTTGTTCATGGTCGTGGAAAAGCTGCCGCTCTTCCTCCGCACGCAATTCAAGATGAACTTCAACCATGATGATCGCATAGCCGCGTGCCACGGCGAAGCACTCATCCCAAACGCCCAATTCGCCTTTGGTGGCGGTTCCGGACGCTGACGGATAGAGGCTGCCCTTCTTAGGATAACTCCGGTCGAACGAACGGCGTCAAGGAAGGCGAAGACGAGCTCCATCGCCTTGCGTCGGTGCTGTCCGTCGATCACCCAAAGGACGCGCTTCTGAGATAGGAATAGCTTGAAGCAGGCTGTTTCTTCGAAACGCTAATGATGGAAGTCGTCGCCCCGGATGTTCGAGCTTTCCCGGATCGCAGTTGCGGATATTCACGACAATTGGTTGCAGCGAGAGAATGGGGCTGACGCCTGAGCCTGCTGAGCACTTCGTCGAGCCGGATTTCGGGCATCTTTCGGTTGGCTCGATAATCTTTTGCGGCTGCCAGGACGAGACCCTTGAGCAAGTAGATCGCCAGCTTGTTGGCGTGCGTTGGAGTCAAGTTTTCGCTGCGCCAGCGTCTCGCCGTCCGTGCGCGTCATTTGCAACTTTCCGAAAGACCGAAAACTCATGCATAGGTATATGGGCTGAAACAACGTGGTTTCCCAGGTTATGATGATGATGATCTTAAACGGCTCGGAGGATGGGTCGCCACCCTCGGCCAGATCATCGAGGGTCGAGAGGGGCGTGGGCAGCTCGCCGATCTTTTGGACCACATTTTGCTCCAGGGATCGAGGTTTAGATATCCAGGATCAATGTATCAAGCAGTCCAGGACGGTGTCAATATGATTCCTGGGTGAGTTGATGGCGGCCGCATGTTCAATCGTTGGTTCACGGTAAAAGGTGGCCCGGTTTGTTTGGACAGGCTCGCCGTGTGGATGAGTGAATCGTCTGCCGAGGTCAGACCGCACATAGATGAGGCTGGTTGAAGCATGCCTGATCAGATGGTTGTCGGCCGCAACGTGAATGCAGTCGCCGTCTATTCTAGAGATCGGGCTCATGGCGAGTGCGACCGGCCGGCGGCGCACTATCGCTGGATGAGGCCCCAGCGGACGATGGTGGCCTTCTCGAGGGGGACGAAGAGGAGGCGGTCGAGGATGAGCCAGGGGATGCCGATGAGGATCATGCCGAGGATGACCGTCTCGGTCTGGTGCCACTGGACGGCCTCGATGCTCATGTAGCCGAGGCCGTTGGTGCCGGCGATCATCTGGCCGGCGGCGCCGCGAGCCGGGCTCGCGCGCGCCGCTTCACGCCGCGCCGCCCCTGGTTCCCGGCTCGAGATCGTCGAGCCGGTTCATGTCGGGCGTCATCGGCCAGCGATGCTGGTCGGGTGGTCGCGTGGCGCCGGCCCAGCTTGCCAGCACGTCCTTCTCGCGGCGCCGCTCGCGCATCCGCCGGGCGATGGCCTCGGGGTCCCAGTCGGCGAGGAGCTGGCGCAAGAGCTGCTCCCTGACCGCCTGGTGGCGGCGGCTTCGGGCGAGGTCGTGCTGCTCCCTGGGGTCGTCCTCGAGGTCGAAGAGCTGCGGCTCGTAGCCGTGATAGTAGATCAGCTTGAAGCGGCCGGCGCGCAGCATGCGCTGCTGGACGGCCATGCCGCCGGTCCAGGCGGGCACGGTGTCGGTGCAGTATTCGGAGAAGGTGGCATCCAGCCAGGGCGTCGAGCCGTCCCGGGCCACGTCGAGGAAGCTGGAGGCCTGGGCGCTCGGCAGGGGGGCGGCGCCGACGGCGTCCAGCATGGTGGCGGTGAGGTCGGTGAGGTTGGTGACGGCGGCGCGGCGCTCGCCCTCGGGCAGCCTGCCCGGCCAGGCCAGGACGCAGGGCACCTTCGCCGATTCGTCGTAGAGCGTGTGCTTCCACCAGAGGCCGCGCTCGCCGATCTGCTCGCCGTGGTCGCTGGCATAGACGACGAGCGTGTTGTCGGCGAGGCCGGCCGATTCGAGGGCGGCCAGCACCTCGCCGATCATCCGGTCGAGCCGCATGACGAGGCCGTAATAGGCGGTCCGCGCCCGCATGATCTCGTCGGTGGTCCGCTCGCCCAGCTCGCGGTTCCGCCGCCACCAGCCGATCCAGGCGTGCTCGTCGCCCGTGGCGGGCGGGGCGAGGTCGGGCGGGCCGACCCGGCCGTCGAAATGGGCGTAGTCCTCGGCCGTGGCGACGAAGGGGGCGTGCGGCAGGATCCAGCCGACCGTCATGGCGAAAGGCTCGGCGTCGCGGGTGCGCTGGCGGCGGCCGAGCTCGTGCAGGTGCTCGACCGCGGCATCGGTCGAGGCCTGGTCCTTGAGCTGGTAGGCCGACTGGCCGCGGCCGGAGCGGATGACGCTGACACTCCAGGGGTCGTTCGCCCCTTCGAGCACGCCGAGGTCGTGGCGCGGCAGGCCGGCATGGTTCGGGCTGTGGTCGCCGACGAAGCGCTGGACATAGCCGTGCATCTGGTCCGGGCCCATGAAATGCGCGCGGCCGGCGAGGGTCGGCCGGTAGCCGGCGGCACCCAGCGCATGGGCGAAGGTCGGCGCCTCGGTCGAGAGATGGTCGTCGTTGGTCCAGCAGTGTTGCGCCGAGGGGTAGCGGCCGGTCAGCATCGACATGCGCGACGGCACGCAGATCGGCGAGGGGCAGTAGCAGTTGTCGAAGGTGACGCCGCGGGCGGCCAGCGCGTCGAGATGGGGGGTGAGCGCCACGCCGTCGCCATAGCAGCCTGCCACCCGCTGGGCGTGCTGGTCGGAGAAGAGGAAGAGCAGGTTGGGTCGCCTGGTCATGATTTCCTTCAGTCTGCGATGCCGATGGCGTGGCGCATGGCGCTGTCGAGATGGGCGTCCATCGCCGCCGCCGCCGCCTCGCCGTCGCGCCGGCGAAGGGCTGCCAGAATGGCGAGATGCTCGCCGAAGGCGCGGCGCAGGCGGTCGGGGGTGACGGGATGGACCAGGCGCACGAGCTGGATCTTGTCGAAGGTCTGGCGGGTGGCTTCGGCCAGGAGCCGGTTATCGAGCGAGACCACGATGGTCTCGTGCAGCCGGCGATCGAGCAGGATCACCCGGCCGCGCAGCTCCGGCGTGAGGTCCTGGGCGACCTCGGCCTCGAGTGTGCGCACCTCGTCGGTCAATGTGTCGAGGAGCGCCACCGGCCCGGTCTCGGCGAACCGCCTGGCGGACCAGGTCTCCAGGGCCTTCCTCAGCTCGAACGACTCCCGGACGAACTGCAGGCTCACCTCGGCGACGGCGATGCCGCGCTGCGGGATGACGCGCACGAGGCCCTCGCTCTCGAGCCGGCGGACGGCGTCGCGGACCGGCGCGAGCGGCAGGCCGAGGAAGAGCGTCAGCTCGCGCTGGCTGAGGAACTGGCCGGGCCTGAGATCGCCGCGGAAGAGCCGCTCCTTGAAGGCGGTCACCGCCTGCTCGCGCAGCATGGGCGCACGCGCACCGTCGCCCGGCTCGTCGCGGCCAGCCGATTGGCCCGAAATGGCGCTGTTCCGCGCTTCGTTCACGCGCTGTTCCCTGATCTTGCGCTGAAATGTTAGGCGGGTGCCAGTTCTGCTGTCAAGGGCGGGCGGCCCGCTGTCGGCCGAGCGCCATCAAGCGACCGAAGGCCGGATCGAGCGGGGCGATGCGGGCCTCCTTCTTCTCCTCGTACGAGCCGAAGATGGCGATCTCGAGCGCGTCGGCCGTGAGCGCCGCCCGCAGGGCGGGGCGGCGCTGATCGCCGGGACCACGGCGACGGGCTCGCCCGGGGCCGTGACCACGAGGAGCCAGGGCCGGGTCGGGCTTTCCCGGAACCGGGTGAGGAAGCCGCTGACATAGCGGACATCCGGCTCGGTGGTCAGCAGCAGGGCGTCGATGCCGGCCTTGCGCATGCCCGCCTGCAGTGCGGTCGTCCGGCTCCGGAACTCTGCCGTGTCGAAGTCGGGGAGCGGCACGTTCATGGCCAGTTCCTCAGCGCAGCGGCTTGCGGCCGCCTGCGGCGGTGATGACGGCGATGATGATGAGGCCGGTGAGGACGTAGCGGATGCCGGCGCCGAGGCCGTAGGTGTTGAGCATGGTGACGATGAGGAAGAGGAAGAGGGCGGCACCCCACAGGCCCGGCAGGTTGGCGAAGCCGCCGGCGACCGAGGTGCCGCCGATCACGACGACGGCGATCGAGGCGAGCAGGTACTCCTCGCCCATGTTGAGCGAGGCGCCGCCCGAGAAGGCCGAGAGGAGATAGCCGCAGAGCGAGGCGAAAAGCGCGCTCATCACGTAGGTGGCGAGGCGGGTGCGGTCGACGGCGATGCCGGCGAGCCGGGCTGCCCGCTGGTTCTGGCCGATGGCGATGACCGAGCGGCCGTAGATGGTGCGATGGAGCACGACCGACATGAGGGCCGCCAGGACGATGACGCAGATGGCGAGCACCGGCATGCCGAGGACCCGGGCGGTGGTGAACTCGGCGAGCGCCGGCGGCGGCTTGATGCGCAGGCCGCGGCCATAGGCGATGGCGGTCGACTGGATGATGAAGCTCGACGAGAGGGTGGCGATGATGGGCGGGATGCGCAGGGCCCGGATCAGCGCGTAGTTGAAGACGCCGACGGCGAGGCCGCAGCCCATGGCGGCGACGAAGCCGAGCGCGATCAGCGCATCCTGGCCGTCCATCAGCTTGGTCGCGACGGAGCCGGCGAGCGTGATGGTCGCCGGGATCGAGAGGTCGACATTGCCGGGGCCGAGGGTGATGACGAACATCTGGCCGATGCCGACGATGACGAAGAAGGTGGCGAAGGTGAAGGCGGCGGTCAGCACGTCGCCGGCGCCGCGCCCGGGCGTGAAGGGGATGGTCGCGAGCCAGACCAGGGCGGCCCCGACGAAGGCCCAGAGCCAGGGCTTCTCGAGCAGCCGGGCGAGGGGGCGGGACAGGGCGCTCACTGCCGCTCCTCCGCCCGGTTGATCAGGGCCCGAAGCGCCAGGACGAGGATGAGGATCGCCCCGGTGGCGCCGATCTGCCAGTCCGGCGAGATCCTGAGGAAGGAGAGGAAGGAGCCGGCGAGGGTGAGCGTGATGGCGCCGATGACGGCACCCGCGGGCGAGACCCGGCCGCCGACGAACTCGCAGCCGCCGAGGATCGCGCCGGCGATGGAGAGGAGGGTGTAGCGGGCGGCGATATTGGCGTCGCCCGAGGTGGTGAGGCCGATCAGCGCCATGCCGGCGAGCATGCCGAAGACCCCGGCGAGGGCGAACATCACGACCTTGATCTTGAGGAGCGACCAGCCGGCCCGCTCGATGGCGCGCGGGTTGCCGCCGGCGCCGCGCAGGATCGAGCCGTAGGCCGTGCGCATGAGCGCCACATGGACGACGATGGCGATGACGGTGGCGGCGATGATGGGGAAGGGGACGACCGGCGTGTGCAGCTTCATCAGCCAGCGGATCCATTCGGGCGAGGTGCCGCCCGGCCGGGGCAGGATGAGGACGGCGACGCCGAGCCAGACGAAGCTCATGCCGAGGGTGACGACGATGGATGGCAGGTTGCGCAGATGGATGAGCGCACCGAGCCCGGCATAGACGAGGATGCCGGCCATGAGGGCCGCGATGCCGAGGGGCGGGCTCTCGACCAGCCAGGTGGCGGTGACGCAGGCGACGTAGCCGACATAGGCGCCGATCGAGAGGTCGAGCTCGTTGACGCAGAGCACGAACATCTGGGCGATGGTGGCGAGCGCTATCGGGATCGCCAGGTTGAGCATCAAATTGAGGCCGGTGTAGCTCATGGTCCTGGGCTGCAGCCAGAAGATGGCGGCGAGCAGCAAGGCGAGCGACACGGCCGGCAGGATGGCGCGGAGCGTGCGGGGGGCGAGGAGGGTCGAGGTCACGCCGCCTCGTCCGCGAACGAGGCGTGCAGGACCTTCTCCTCGGTGAGCGCGTCGGCGGCGAGCTCGGCGGTGATCCGGCCGTCGCGGAAGACATAGACGTGATCGCAGTGGGCGAGCTCGTCCATCTCGGTCGTGTACCAGACGAAGGTCCTGCCCCTGGCCGCCTCGGCGCGGAGGATGGCGTAGACCTCCTGCTTGGTGCCGACATCGACGCCACGCATCGGGTCGTCCATCAGGACGATGTCGGCGGTCGAGCCGAGGGCGCGGGCGAAGAGCGCCTTCTGCTGGTTGCCGCCCGAGAGCGAGAGGATGTTGTTGGCCATGTCGGGGGTGCGGATGCCGATCCGCCGCCGCCATTCCTCGGCGAGCTCCACCTCCGCACCCGGATCGATCAGGAGGCCATGGACCATGTCGCGGAGCGAGCCGACCGAGATGTTGGCGGCGATCGACCAGAGCGGGAAGATGCCGTCTGTCTGCCGGTCGCCGGCGACCAGGGCCGAGCGCTTCGGGCCGAGCTGCTCGAAGAGGGCGACCAGCATGTCGGTCTGGCCGTGCCCGGCGAGCCCGGCGAGGCCGACCACCTCCCCCGGCCAGGCCCGGAGCTCGGGGCCCTGGCCCTGATCCGCCGGGCTCGCCCGGCAGGCGGGCTCGCCCTGCCGCCTGGAGACGAAGCCGGCGGCACGGTCCGAGGCCGCCTCGGCGACGCTGCCCATGGCGGCGACCAGGGACTCCCGGCTGAAATCGGCGGCGGCGCGCGCCTCGACGACCAGGCCGTCGCGCATCACCACGACGCGGTCGGACGTCTCGAGGATCTCGCCGAGCAGATGCGAGATCAGGATGGCGCTGCCGCCCTCCGCGACGAAGCGACGGACGAAGGCGAGGAGCTGCTCGGCCACGAGCGCGTCGAGCGAGGAGGTCGGCTCGTCCAGGATGACGAGGCGCACCGGCACGTCGGTGACCGAGAAGGCGCGGGCGATCTCGACCATCTGCCGGCGGGCGATCGAGAGGTCGCCGACCACCTCGCCGGGCTCGATGCCGTGCCGCGGGAAGATCCGGTCGAGCCCGGCCACGACCAGCTCGGCGGCACGCCGCCGCCAGCCCATGCCCCGGATCGAGGGGTGGAAGACCCGCGCGTTCTCGGCCACGCTCAGGTTCGGGCAGAGCGACAGCTCCTGGAAGACGCAGCGTATGCCGTGGCGCTGCGCCGTCACCACGTCGTAGCCCCGGCTCAGATCCTGGCCGGCGACCCCGATCCGCCCCCGGTCGGGGGCGAGGGTGCCGGCCAGGATCTGCATCAGCGTCGACTTGCCGGCGCCGTTGTGGCCGACCAGGCCGAGGCAGGTGCCGGCGTCGACCACGAGGCCGACGCCGGCGAGGGCACGGACGGCGCCGAAGCTTTTCGCGACGCCGTCCAGCTCGACGATCGGCGCCGTCACAGGCCGGGGAAGCTCAAGGGGCAGCCTTGGCGATCACGCCCTGCGTGTCCTCGAGGGTGTACTCGACATTGGCGACGCCGCCGGGCTCCGTTGTCTCGAGGAAGGATTCGAGCTCGTCCTGCGAGATGCTCAGGAGCGGCACGATGATGTCCTTGGGCACGTCCTGGCCGTCCAGGATCTGCTGGGCCACCCAGAAGGCCAGCGTGCCGACGCCGGGCGCGCTCGAGATGGACATGGTCGTGTAGCCGTTCTTGTCCTTCTGCTCCTTCCACCAGACGAGCTCGTCCTGCCGGTTGCCCATGATGATCAGGGGCGTGGGCCGCTCGGCCGCGGCGAAGGCCTGGGCGGCGCCGTAGCCGTCTCCCCCCTGGGTGACGACGGCGTCGATCGCCGGCAGGCTCGGCAGGATGCCGGCGACCGCCCGCTGCGCCACGGCCTGGTCCCAGTCGCCATGCACGGTGCCGACGATCTCGAACTGCGGGTTCGCCGCCACGCCGTCATGGATGCCGCGCGAGATGTCGTCGTCGACGATGACGCCGGCGAGGCCGCGGATCTCGAGGAGCTTGCCGCCTTGCGGCATGTGCTCGGCAAGGAAGTCGATCTGCGCCGTGCCCATGCTGTGATAGTCGTACGTGACCCGCCAGGCGCAGGGCTCGGTGACGGTGCCGTCGAACGAGACGACGACGACGCCGGCGTCGCAGGCCTCGCGCACGGCACCGTTGAGGGCGTCGGCCGAGGCGGCGTTGAGCACGATGGCGTCGTAGCCCTGGAGCACCAAGTTCTGGATCATGGCCGCCTGCTCGGTGACCTGGTTCTCGGCCGTGGTGAAGGCGTCCGCGGCGGCGACCACGCCGTCGGCCACCGCCTGGCTCGTCACCTTGTCCCAGCTCCTGAGCATCGCCTGCCGCCAGGAATTGCCGGCGTAGTTGTTGGAGAGCGCGATGCGCTTGCCCGAGGTGTCGGCGATGGCGGTGCCACCCGCCAGGGCGAGGGCGAGCACCGCCAGCGAGGCGCCCTGCAGCGTGCGTTTCATCGTTGTTGTCCTCCCAGAGGTTGTTCTTGCGCGAAACCGGGTCGAAAAACCGTCCGACGCTTCAGGCTCCTAGCCGGAACGTCGATGCCGGGAAAGCCCCGAGCGCGCCGGACGGCTGGCGTTCGTGCCCCGTTCAGTCGCCCGGGCGCAGATGCAGGTGGCAGCAGCCGTCGCGGCCGGGCTCCCAGGTCTCGGCGTGGAACTTGAAGCCGGCGCCCTCGAAGAGACCGTTGTCGACGCGGGCGGCGATCCGGCAGAGCTCCGCCACCTCGTCCTCGGGGATGCCGGCCTCGAGCCAGCATTCCTTCAAGGGACAGCGGTGGAACTTGATGTCGACCGCGTCGTCCTCGACGTTGAGGATCTCGGGGCCGAACATCTTGCCGCCATCGGGGATGATGGAGAGGAACTTCTCCATCAGGGCCTTGACGTTCTTGTTGTCGAGGCCGGCCAGCACCTTCGACTGCTCGACGCCGCGGTTGTAGATGGCGTCCTGCATGAGGTCCGCCGCCTTCTCCTTGCCGAGCTCGGCCGAGAGCGTCTTGTACATGTTGTAGTAGATCATTCCGCGATTCCTGAACGAGCCGTAGAGCTCCTCCCTGAGCTTCGCTTCCGACATGACTGGTCTCCCTTCCTCTGTGTTGACTCGATGGGCTCACGCTATCGCGCGCTCGCCGAGATAGGCGCGGCGGATGGCCGGATCGCCGGCGAGGGCCGCCGCCCGGCCGCGCACGACGACATGGCCGGACCTTAGCACATAGGCGCGGTCGGCGACCTCCAGGGCCCGGTTGGCGCTCTGCTCGACCATGAGGATCGTGGCGCCCCGCGCCTTCAGCGCGGCGATCGCCTCGTACACCCGATCGACATAGAGCGGCGAGAGCCCCATCGACGGCTCGTCGATGCAGAGCAGCCGGGGCTTGCGCATCCAGGCCCGGGCCATGGCCAGCATCTGCTGCTCGCCGCCCGAGAGCGTGCCGGCGAGCTGGCTCATTCGTCCCTGGAGCACCGGGAAGAGCTCGATCGCCTCGTCGATCTCGCGGGCCAGCGTCGCCTTTGCCTCCTGGCGGCGGACGAAGGCGCCCATCAGGAGGTTCTCGCGCACGCTCATCTCGGCGAAGACCCGCCGGCCCTCGGGGATCGAGCCGACGCCGAGGCCGATCACCCGATAGGGCTCGAGGCCGGCGATGGGCCGGCCGAGCACGCGGACGGCGCCCGTGCGCGGCTGCACCATGCCGAGCGCCGTCTTGATCATCGTCGACTTGCCTGACGCATTGCCGCCGAGGACCGCCACGGTCTCGCCGGCGCCGACGCGAAGGTCGACGGCGAAGAGCGCCTGGACGGCCCCGTAGTAGATGTCGACGCCCTCGATCACGACGACGTCGTCGGCGCGCGGCGTCTCGTTCGCGTCGCGCCGGTCGGGCTCGATGTCGGTCACCGCCCACTCGTCGATCTGGTGCATGGCGGTCGAGCTCATGGCGCGAGCCCCATCGCTCGGGCCTCCTCCGCACCGCGCTTGCCGAGATAGGCCTCGACCACCCGAAGATCGGCCAGGACCTCGTCGGGCGGGCCCTCGACCAGCACCTGGCCATTGTCCATCACCACGACCCGGCGCGCGAGGTTGCGGACCACATCGAGCTTGTGCTCGACCAGGATGGTCGACATCGAGGGCCGTTCCTCGGTGATGCGGCCGATCAGCTCGGCGAGCTCGGTCGTCTCGGTCGGGTTCATCCCGGCCGTCGGCTCGTCGAGCAGCAGGAGCGAGGGCTCGCCGACCAGGGCGCGGGCGATCTCGAGCCTTCGGCGATTGGCATAGGAGAGGCTGTCGGCGCGATCCCGGCGGCGTGGCCAGAGGCGGTCGCCGAAGAGCTGGAGAACGGCCTCCGCCTTTGCGTCGAGCACCCGGCGCTGCTGCTTGTCGTGGGGCCAGAGCGACGTCAGCAGCTCGGCCAGCGGGTTGCGCCGCCGGCCGTGGCGGCCGCCGCCGATCAGGGCCGGTGTCTGGCCGATCCGCACGCTGTCCCAGATCGAGAGGGCGGGAAAGACCCGGCTGGTCTGGAAGGTGCGCCCGACCCCCAAGGCGGCCACGGCCTCGGGCTCGAGGCCGATGAGCTCCGTGCCGTCCAGCCGGGCCGAGCCGGCATCGGCGGGGATGACGCCGTTGACGAGCTGGAACAGCGTCGACTTGCCGGCGCCGTTGGGGCCGACCACGGCGATGGTCTCGCCGGCGGCGAGGCTGAAGCTCACCCCATCGACGGCCTTGAGGCCGCCGAAGGTCTTGGCGAGGCCGGTGACGGCGAGGCGTGGGGCCGCCGTCATCGGCTGCCGAGCAGGCCGCGCGGGCGGAACATGATCACGGCCAGGAGAATGACCCCGTAGGTCACCATCCGATAGTCGCCGAAGCCCCTGAGCACCTCGGTGACGGCGATCAGCACGATGGCGCCGAGCACGGCGCCGGTGAGGTTGCCGAGCCCGCCCAGGACGACGATCGCGAGGATCTGGAAGGAGACGAGGACGAGGAACGAGCCCGGCGAGATGGCGGTGACGAAGTGCGCATAGAGGGCACCCGAGACGCCGGCGAGAAAGCCGCTGAAGGCGAAGGCCATCAGGACGTAGCGGATGGCCGGCACCCCCGAGGCGACGGCGGCGAGGCGATCCTCGCGCACCGCCCGCCAGAGCCGGCCGACATCGGAGCCGATCACCCGGCTGGCCACGAGGAGGACGAGAGCGAGGACGGCCAGCGCCAGCCAGTAGAGCTGCTCCGTCCGCCAGAGCTCGACGCCGCCGAGGATGCCGAGCACGGGTGGTGGAATGGCGAACACCCCCATGGGTCCCCGGGTCACCGGGATCCAGACCAGCATGACGCTGTAGAGGATGAGCCCGGCCGCCAGGGTCGCCATGACGATCACGTGGCCCGAGAGCCGGGCGGCGAAGAAGCCGGCGAGCACGCCGGCCAGGGCCCCCGCGCTGCCGGCGAGCAGGAGGGTGAGCTCGATCGGCATGCCCGGCCAGTAGCGGGTCGTCAGGATCGCCGCGACATAGGCGCCGACCCCCCAGATCCCGGCATGGCCGACCGAGACCTGGCCCGCGGTGCCGGCAACGACGGTGAGGCTGACGGCGAGGATGGCATAGACGAGGGCGAGGCCGAGGATGTGGACCCAGGTGGAATCCGGCGCCCAGAGGGGAAAGGTCGCGGCAGCCGCGAGGAGGAGGGCGGCGAGCCACCAGGGGGTGGTGATCGCCGGCGGCTCGGCCGTCTGGAAGGGGCTCGCCATGAGCGAGGTCGTGGGCACGGCCCCGCCGGCCGCCTGCGCCCCACCCAGGGCGTCGAGCCCCCGGCTGCCGAACAGGCCCTGGGGGCGCAGGAAGAGCACGAGCAGCAGCAGCACGTAGGCGATGAGGTTGCGGTAGATCGAGCCCAGGTAGCCGCTCGCCAGCGCCTCGAAGACGCCGAGCAGGAGGCCGCCGACGATCGCCCCCGGGATCGAGCCGATGCCGCCGAGCAGCGCCGCGGTGAAGCCCTTGATGCCGAGCGGGATGCCCATGGTGGGCCAGATCGACTGGTAGTAGAAGCCGACCAGCACGCCGCCGATCCCGCCCACCAGGCCGGCGATGCCGAAGGTCAGGCTGCGCATCGCCGCGACGTTCACGCCCATCTGCTGCGCCGCCTCGGGATCCATGGCGGTGGCGCGAACGGCCCGGCCGATCCAGGTGCGGCTCAAGAAGAGCGTGAGCGTGGCGATGGTGGCGATGCCGGTGCCGAGGATCAGGAGGTCGACGGCGGAGATGTAGGCGTTGCCGAGCTGCCAGGTGGTCGAGGCCAGGGGGCTCGGGAAGGGCTTGGTATCGGGCGACCAGACGAGCTGCACCGTCTCGTCGAGGATGACGGCGATGGCGAGCGTGGCGAGGAGGGGGGCGATGCGCGGCCCCCGCTCGAGCGGCCGCAGGAAGGCCCGGTCGATGCCGAGGCCGAGGAGGGCGGTCAGCGCCACCGCCAGGCTGGCCGCCAGGGCCAGCGGCAGGCCGAGCAGCACGGCGAAGGTGTAGGCCAGATAGCCGCCGACGACGAAGAGCGAGCCTTGCGCGAAGTTGATGAGGTTGGCGACCCCGAAAACCAGGACGAAGCCGATCGCCAGCATGGCGTAGACGTTGCCGATGGCGAGGCCGTTGAGGATCTGGCTGAGGAGGTCGGTCATGCGCGCCCCGGCCCGGCGCCCGCAGGTGCCGGGCCGGCCCGGGAAGGATCGCGATCGCGGCCGGCGATCAGCGCTCGAGGACCGTGAACTCGCCGTTCTCGATCGTGAGCCAGGTGATCTCCTTGACGACGTCACCGACCTCGTTGAAGGCGGCGACGCCGGACACGCCCGCGTAGGGCTCCATCTCGAACATCGCCTTCTGGATCGCCGCCCGCGTGACCTCCTGGCCCTGGCCGGCGACATGCTCGATCGCGGCCGCCAGGATGCCGACGCTGTCGTAGGCGATGGCCGCGAAGCTGTCGGCGGCGATGTCGTAGCGGCCCTCGTACTCCTCGACGAAGGCCTGGACGTTCGGGTCCGGGTTGCCGGGGAAGAACGTGGCCGGCACGATATGACCCTCGACCGCCTCGCCGCCCAGGACGATGTATTGCGGGTTGAACATCGAGGTGGTGGTGACGACCGGGATGTCGATCCCCGCCGCCTGGAGCTGCTGGGCCAGGATCGCCGCCTCGGTGAAGAACATGGCGACATGCAGCACGTCCGGGTCGAGCGAGCGGAGCTGCGTGATCACCGGGCGGAAATCGCGCTCGGTCTCGAGGAAGGCCTCGTTGGCGACGATCTCGGCACCGAGCTCCTCGGCGCGCGCGATGAAGTTGCCGGAAGCGGAAAGGCCCCAGTCGTCCTGGCGATGGACGACCATGATGGTCTTCGCCCCCAAATCCTCGACCACGAAGTCGGCGATCGCCGGCGCCTCGATCTGCTGGGTGGTGGTGTTGCGGAACATGAACTCCCCGATCTTCGTGTAGTCGGGGTGCGAGCAGGACGGGCAGAGCTGGACGACGCCGGCCCGCTGGTAGATCGGGGCCGCGGCCATCGAGGGCGTGCTGGCGAAGCTGCCGATGACCGCCAGGATCTCCGGGTCGTTGACGTAGCGCTGGGCGATCGCCGTGGTCTGCGCCGAATCCGAGCGGTCGTCGCTCTCGACGATCTCCAGCGGGCGCCCGGCAACCCCGCCCGCCGCGTTGATCTGCTCGACATGCAGGTCGATGGCGCGCTTGAAGTTGTTGCCGTACTCGGCGTAGTCGCCGGTGAGCGGCGCCGAGAGGCCGATGACGATCGGCTCCTGGGCGACGCTGGTCGAAGCAACGGCAGCGAGGCCCGCGGCGAGCGCCAGGGCGAGGGTCTTCATTCGCATCTGCGTGTCCTCTCCTTTGCCGCCCCGAATGGACGCTCATGCATGGCGTCGCTGGCCGGGAGCGGTGACTTCCGCCGGAAGAGTAGGCAGGTGCTCTGCGAGCGGCAATGACGTTTCGCGGTCGATCGACGGCGGCACCCTTCACATCGGCTGGTGGGTGGGCTTCAGCATCAGGGTCGGGATGCTGACATGGGCCGGCTGCTCGAGCATGAAGAGGACGGCGCGGGCGACGTCCTCGGGCCGGAGCGGCTGGTCGATGCCCTGCTGCCGGCCCGGGTGCTCGTCGGCCGGCATGTGGGCGAAGATGTCGGTGGCGACGAGGCCGGGCTGGACGTTGGAGATCCTGACGTCGGTCGTCGCCAGCTCCATCCGGAGGCCGTGCGCCAGGGCCTCGATGGCGTGCTTGGTGCCGGCATAGGCGCCGATGGTCGGGCGGACCTTGGTGCCGGCGACGCTGGACGTATTGACGAGATGCCCGTGGTTCTGCGCCTTGAAGTGCCGGAGCACGGTGTAGGCGAAGCGGTAGGTCGCCTCGACATTGACCCGGACCATGGTGGCCATGCGCTCGAGGTCGATCTCCTCGATCGTGCCGAAGGCGAGGAGGCCGGCATTGTTGCAGGCGATGTCGAGCCGGCCATGGGCCTCGAGCGCCGCCTCGACCAGGCGGCCGGGGAGGACCGGGTCGGTGATGTCGCCGGCGACGGCGCGTGCGGCACCCAGCTCGGCCACGAGCGCGTCCAGGCGATCCGCGCGGCGGCCGGTCAGGACCAGCCTGACGCCCCGCGCGTCGAGGGCCCGGGCGAGCGCCATGCCGATCCCCGATGTGGCCCCTGTGACGATCGCCACCTGTCCTGCCAGCTCGACCATGAAGGCCTGCTCCCCCCTGTTGGTGCCTGAACCGATCCGGCCGCCAGCGTAGTGCCTGACCGCCGTGGCGGAAAGCGGCAGGCCGCCGGCGCACGTGCTTGCGGTCGGGTTGCTGCTTGGCCAGATTGGCCGGGCAGCGGGGTGGCTTTCGGGGCAGAGGTCATGTCGACGACGACAGCAGAGGCCGACGACGACACGGAGCCGCCGGTCGTCCGCCGGTCCAGGAGCAGCCGACGCGAGCAACGGCGCCGCCGAAGCAGCACGAACGGGCTGCCGCGGCCGCTGCTCTATGCCACCGTGGCGCTGCTCGCCCTGGTGCCCCTGCCGATCGGCGGCCAGCCCGACTGGGCGGCCTCGCTCGCCGCGTGCCTCGTCGCCGGCCTTCTGCTCGGCTGGTGCATCATCGCCCCCGGCCGCTCGCTCCAGCCGCATGTGCCAGCGGTTCTGGTGGTGGCGGCGCTGTTGATCGCCGGCGTCAGCGTCTGGAGCCTGCTGCAGGTGACACCCGGTTTCCTGCCCGAGGCCTGGAGCCATCCGATCTGGGCACGGGCGGCGGCCGCCGGTCTCGACGTCGAGGGCGTTGTCAGCCTCAACCGCTCGGCCTCGGGCGAGGCCCTGATGCGCCTGCTCGCCGCCTGCGGCATGTTCCTTCTGGCCTTCGTCCTGGCGCGACGCGAGGCGGACGCCCGCCTTTTGCTCGCTTGCATCCTCGCGATCATCACGGGCTACGCGGCCTTCGGCCTCGTCGACCAGCTCCTCGCCTGGCGGCTCGCCGAGGGCGTCGGCTTTCGCAGCACCGTCTCCTCGACCTTCATCAACCGCAACCACTTCGCGACCTACGCCAATCTCGGTCTCGTCACTGCCCTCGGGTTCATCCTGGAGCCGCTCCTGCGGGGCCGCTCGGAGGCCGCCGAAGAGAAGCTCGGGCGACGCATCGCCGCCGCGATCACTTTGGTGCTCGAGGAGCGTCGCTATCCCCTGATGGCGGCCGTCATCCTGCTGCTCGCCTCGGTCGGCAGCAATTCGCGCGGCGGTTTCCTCAGCCTTCTCGGCGCCGCCACGTTCATCCTTCTCCTGGTGCTGCTGGTCAGCCGGGTGCGGCCCGCCACCAAGCTCTGGGTCATTCTGGCCGGCCTCGCCGCCCTGGGCCTCGTCATCTGGCTGACCGGGGCGAACCTGCTCGAGCGCTTCGGCGCCCTGGAGCTCGAAGGGGGTGGCAGCCGCCCGGCCGCCTGGCAGATGACCCTCGATGCCATACGCGAGCGCCCGCTCCTGGGGTACGGACACGGTGCCTATGTCGAGATCTTCTTTCTCCGGCACGACGTGGCGATGGGCATCGGCGTCTTCGACCATGCCCACAACGACTGGCTGCAGACCGCTGCCGAGCTCGGGCTGCCCGCTGCCTCGGCCCTCTGGCTCGCCCAGCTCTTGCTCTTCGGGCTTTGCGTCCATGGCGCCCTGGCGCGCCGGCGCCGGCGGCTCTACCCCCTGGTCGGCGCCGGTGCCGCCTGCCTCGTGGCGCTGCACGCGGTCACCGATTTCAGCCTCCTGATCCCGGCCGTGGCGCTCACCTTCGCCGCCCTCTTCGGCATCGGCTGCGCGCAGAGCACGGCGAAGAGCCGGGGCTGACGGACCGGCCGGTCAGTCGTGCGGCAGCTGATCGGACGAGGTGGCGGCCGCGTCCTCGACCGGCTGGATCATCGTGGGCGTGTCGGGCAGGCGCGAGTTGCGCGCCGCGTCCGCCACTCGCCAGCCCCGCATGCGTGCCGCTGGCCATGGGCCGAGCCGATCGATCGGCACCTCGCCGGGCCGGAGCCAGTCCAGTGCCGCCGCGTCGCCGTCGAGGATCGCCGGCATGCGGTCGTGCAGCCGGATCGCCTCGCTCGCGTCGGTCGTGACCACCGTGTAGCTCGCCACCTTCGCACCGGTCGACGGATGCTCGGCCGGATTCCACAAGCCCGCCATGAGGAAGAGCTGGCGGTTGCCCAGGGTGTAGTACGACCAGGGCACCGTGCCCTTGGCCCCTGCCGGCTTCTCGGGCTCGAAGAACCCGTCGGCCGGGATCAGGCAGCGCTGCGTCTCGGCCGACTGGCGCCAGGGCCAGCCGCTGGTCAGCCTGTCGTCGCGCGCATTGGTCGGGGCGAAGCCCGGCTTGCCGCCGGCCACGAGAAAACCCCACAGCCCCAACGACCAGACGAGGCGGCCGGACCGGTCGAGCCTGAGGATCGGCGCCTGCTGCCGCGGGCTGACGCGATAGCGGGGAGCGAGCGGGTCGGGCAGCAGATCAGCATGCAGCCGCCAGCCACCCTGGCGGGCGAGCGCCTCGCCGAGGTCGACGAGCGCTTCTCTCGGATGAGTGAGCGAATAGGCGTTGCACATGCGGCGAGCATGCCGTCGGCGGGCGCCGAGGTCGAGACCCTGCGGCCGCGCTCAGAAGTCCCGGGGCTTGGCGGCCGGCACCGGCGGCGGCAGCAGCGGCCCGCGATCGACGATGAAGCTGACCGGCCGGACGGCCGCCGAGGTCAGCAAGTCGCGATAGACATTGCGGCCCTCGACGACCCGCTGCACGTAGTTGCGCGTCTCGCGGAAGGGGATGAGCTCGATCCAGTCGACCATGGCATCGCCGTCGGCCGCGCGCGGATCGCCATTCGCCGCCAGCCAGGCCGAGACCCGCATCGGGCCGGCGTTGTAGGCGGCCGCCATGAGCTCGATCCGGCCGTCGTAGCGCTCGGCAAGCATCGCCAGGTAGCGGGCGCCGATCTGCGCGTTGTAGTGCGGATCACGCTGCAGCAGACGTTGCGACCAGGGCATGGCGTTGCGCTCGGCGACCGCCTTGCCGGTGCCCGGCATCACCTGCATCAGCCCGACGGCGCCGGCCGAGCTCGTCGCCTTGGGATCGAAATGGCTCTCCTGCCGGGCGATGGCGAGCAGGAGCGCCGGCTCGACGCTGCCGTCCTCGGGATAGAGCAGGCCGTTATGCGCCGGGATCGGAAAGCTCACGAGCGGATCGACCATCCCGGCCGCGACGCCGTGCTTGCCGAGCTCCACGACGAGGTCCGGCCGGCCGCAGTCCGCCGCCAGCTGCATGACCCGCGACTTGTCCGCCTGGTCGAGCACGAGCCGCTGCAGGAACGGCATGGCCCGGTCGGCGATCTCGAGCGCGCAGAAGAGGCGCACGAGCTGGACCTGAGGCAGGTTGTCGAACTGCGGATCCACGACCGGCGTGGTGGCGAAGCGGGCCGCCAGGACGGCGAGCGCCAAGGGCTCGCCGAGCTCGCCCAGCGCCAGCTGGCCATAATAGGTCGTCGGATGCTCGGCGGCGAGCCGGTACCAGCGGGACGTGGCTCGTCGGTCGCCGAGCGCCGCCGCCGCGCGGCCGGCCCAGTAGGCGGCGCGGGCCCGGCTGATCGGCGTGCGCACGGCGTCGTACATCTGGGCGAAGCGGCCGAGCGCCTGGGCCGGCTCGTTCGCGTGGCGCAGCGCCAGCCAGCCGAGCAGCCACTCCGCCTCGGCGAAGGCGGCGGCCTCGGCCGGAGACTGGCCATGCCGTTTCGCCAGCCGGTAGGCGCCGGCGAAATCACGATCGGCCAGGGCCTCGCGAATCTGATAGGCGCGCTCGTCCCACCACGCCTCCGGCCGCTCCAGCTCGTCCGGCGGATCGAGCAGGATCTCCCTGGCATCGGCATCGCGGCCCTTCAGGCGGCGCCAGCGCAGCCGGTCGTAGAGCAGGCCCGGGTCGCGGGCGAGCTGCCGCGGCACGGCCGCGAGACGCCGATCCACGCCCGGTTCCATGTCCTGCAGGGCGAGGCGTGCCTCGGCGAGGCTCACCAGCCCCGCATCGACGCGCCGGAACATCCGCCGGGCCTCGTCCTCGCGCTTGTCCCACAGCAGCCGGCGCAGCCGCGCCGCGTGGTCGTTCCTGGTCAGGAGATGACCGAACTGCTGCAGGAAGAAGGCCTCCTCGCTGGCGCTGAAGCCGTCCTCCACCCAGGCCCGGCGGACCAGCTCGCCACCGCGTTCCGGACTGCCGATGGCCAGCTCCGCCTCGGCCAGCCGGATCCGGCCCTCGCGGGTCCGTGGCGGCTGGTCGGCGAAGAAGGCACGGCGCCCGGCATAGTCGATGCCCGCGTCGAGGCGGCGCTCGGCCTGGGCGCGGATCGTGCCGAGGCGCGGCCAGTCGGCGTGGCCCTCGATGAATGCCCGGTAGCGGCCGAAGGGAATCGGCTCGCTGCTCTCGGCGAGCTCGCGCCAGTCGACATAGGTGAAGAGGAGCGGCGAGCGCAGCTCGACCAACGCCTCCCGGGCGACGCTCCATTCCCCCCGGTCGGTGGCATCGAGCGCCCGCATGAGGGCGGCTTGCCCGAAGGGATCGAGCCCGTTCGCGGTCCCCGCCAGACCAGCCGTGAACGGGGCCATGACGAGGAGCGCCAGGAGGGCGAGGCGGCGGCCGGCGAGCGACGCCAGCCGGGCACCGCCGAAGAAGCCGGCGCCTTGCCGGCCCGGCGACAGCGCACTATCCTCTGCCGCCACGCCGTTCTCCACAAGGGCCGGCGGCGTCTTCATCCGCTCGCCCCCGATGTCGGGACCGACCCCGGCAAACCGGCTTCGCCGTTCAACCGGCAAACCGGCTTCGGAGTCCCGATCTCCCGAGGCCCGATCTCTCGAGGAAAGCCCCGATGTTTCGTGGATCGTTCGTCGCCCTGATCACCCCGATGCGCGAGGGGGCCATCGACGAGAAGGCGTTCGCCGGGCTGATCGAGTGGCATATCGAAAGCGGGACGCACGGCTTCGTGCCGGTCGGCACGACCGGCGAGAGCCCGACCCTCGACCATGCCGAGCATGCGCGGGTCGTCGAGCTCTGCGTCGAGATCGTGGCCGGACGCCGCCCGGTGATCGCCGGCACCGGCTCGAACGCGACGGCCGAGGCGATCAGCCTGACCCGGCACGCCAGGGAAGCCGGCGCCGATGCCGCGCTGATCGTCACGCCCTACTACAACAAGCCGACCCAGGCCGGTCTCTTCGCGCATTACAAGGCCATCCACGACGCCGTCGAGCTGCCGATCATCATCTACAACATCCCCGGCCGCAGCGTCGTCGACATGACACCGCAGACCATGGCACGCCTCGCCGAACTCCCTAACATCATAGGGGTTAAGGATGCGTCAAATGATATTACACGGCCGCTCGCGACGCGCGAGCTTTGCGGCCCGGATTTCTGCCAGCTCTCCGGCGAGGACGGCAATGCCCTGGCCTTTCTGGCGCATGGCGGCCATGGCTGCATCTCGGTGACGGCCAATGTGGCGCCGGCCCTCTGCGCCGCCATGCAGGATGCCTGGGCCGCCGGCCGGAGCGCCGAGGCGCTGGCGATCCAGCAGCGGCTTTTTCCCCTGCACCGCGACCTCTTCCTGGAGACCAGCCCGGCGCCGGCGAAATGGGCGCTCGAGCGGCTCGGCCGCTCGGGCGCCGAGCTGCGCCTGCCGCTCGTCCCCATTGGCGAGGCGACCGCCAGGGCCGTCGAGGCCGCCATGCGCCACGCCGGGCTCCTCGACACCGCCTGAACCTGGGGCACGACACATGAACGAGCGGCTGAAGGCGCGGCGCAGCGTCGCGCGGAACCGGCGCGCCTTCCACGACTACAGCATCGAGGATCGCATCGAGGCCGGCCTCGTCCTCGCCGGCACCGAGGTCAAGTCGCTGCGCGAGGGCCGGGCGACGATCAACGAGGCCCATGCCGGGGAGATGGGCGGCGAGCTCTGGCTCTTCAACGCCTACATCCCCGAGTACAAGGCGGGGAACCGCTTCAACCACGAGACCAAGCGGCCGCGCAAGCTGCTGCTCCGGCGGCGCGAGATCGACAAGCTCCTGGGTGCCGTCAAGCGCAAGGGCATGACGCTGGTCCCGCTCTCACTCTATTTCTCGCCACGCGGCTTCGCCAAGGTCGAGCTCGGCCTGGCGCGCGGCAAGAAGGAGTACGACAAGCGCCATGCCGAGCGCGACCGCGACTGGCAGCGCGACAAGGAGCGCCTCATGCGCCACTCGGCCCGGGACAGCTAGGGGCCCGCTGGAAGCCAGGGGGCACGGTTACGAAATCTTAAGGCCGCTCGGCTAGAACCCCTTGGGCACGGCTCGGACCGAGCCCTGCCTGCGGGAGCGGCAATGCTAGCGATCATCGGCATCGTCCTGGTCATCGGGCTGGTCTTCGGCGGCTACTCGCTGGCCGGCGGCAAGTTCGGCATCATCGTCAAGGCGCTGCCGTTCGAGTTCATGATGATCGGCGGCTGCGCCGCCGGCACCTTCCTCGTCGCCAACGGCATGGGTGTCGCCAAGGGTGCCCTCGGTGATCTCAAGCGCGTGTTCGCCGGCCCGCACTGGAAGAAGGACGACTACCGCGACGTGCTCTCGCTCATGTACGTCATCGTCAAGCTTTTGAAGACGCGCGGTGTTCTCGCCCTCGAGCCGCATGTCGACGACCCGCACGAGAGTAGCCTCTTCTCCAAGTACCCGCGCATCCAGCACGACCATTTCGCCCTCGACTTCATCACCGACACGCTGCGGATGATGACGATGAGCATGGACGATCCCTACCAGGTCGAGGACTGCATGCAGCGGCAGCTCAAGAAGCACCACAAGGAGCTGCACGGCCGGGCCGCGGCGCTGCAGAACGTCGCCGATTCCCTGCCGGCGATCGGCATCGTCGCCGCCGTGCTCGGCATCATCAAGACCATGGCGTCGATCGACCAGCCGGTCGACGTGCTGGGCGGGATGATCGGCGGCGCGCTCGTCGGCACGTTTCTCGGCGTCTACCTCGCCTATGGCTTCGTCGGGCCGATGACGGCCCGGCTCAACCAGACCTACGACCAGGACGGCCAGTTCTACGCCATCATCCGCGACTGCCTCGTGGCCTATCTGCAGGGTCATTCGGCGCCGATCGCGGTCGAGCTCGCCCGCGGCAACGTGCCGACCGAGCTGCAGCCGAGCTTCCAGGAGATCGACGAGGTGCTGCAGGCCCTGCCCGCCGATCCGCTCGCCGCCTGACCGGCAGACGGCAGCCCCTCCGCCATGGCCGACAACAGCCCGATCGTCATCCGCAAGATCATCGAGGAGGAGGGGCACGGCCATCACGGCGGTGCCTGGAAGGTCGCCTATGCCGATTTCGTGACGGCGATGATGGCCTTCTTCCTCATGCTCTGGCTGCTCAGCACGGCCGACGAGCAGCAGCTCAAGGGGCTCGCCGAGTATTTCAGCGATGCGGCCGAGAACAAGAGCCAGCCGGGCGGCATGGGTGGCGTGCTCGACGGCGTCTCCTTCGTCACGCCGGACATGGCGGTCCAGGCGCCGGTCTCGCCCTTCGCCCCCTCCAGCCTGCCTTTGACGGCGACGCCGGAGGAGAACGATCCGGACGATTTCGCCCTCGACCTGGCGCTCGCCTTCGGCCTCGACGAGGCGGCGGACGCGGCCGAACGCCGGCCGCTCGACGACGAGGCTTTCGCCGAGGAGCAGCGGCGCCGCGAGCAGGCGGCGTTCGACGAGGCGAAGGCGGAGATGCTGAACGCGCTGAGCCAGCGGCCGGAGCTGGCACGGTTCACCGACAGCCTGATCATCGACGACACGCCCGAGGGGCTGCGCATCCAGATCGTCGACCGCGAGCAGAACGCCATGTTCCCGACCGCCTCGGCCGAGATGCTCGACAATGCCCGGGCCCTCATCGGCGTCGTCGCCGAGGCCATCGGGGATCTCCCGAACCGGCTCTCGATCCGCGGCCACACCGATGCCCGGCCCTTCGCCAGCGGTGCCCGATACGACAACTGGCGCCTGTCGTCGGACCGGGCGAACGCCACCCGCGAGGCGCTGGTGGAAGCGGGCCTGCCGGCATCGCGGATCGCCGACGTCATCGGCAAGGGCCCGTCCGAGCCGCTTTTCCCGGACGACCCGGCCGATGCGCGCAACCGGCGCATCTCGCTCGTCCTGCTGCGCGACGCGACCGCCCCAGCCGCCGGAGCCCAGGGCGGCGGGTAGGTGCCGAAGCCGCCCGGCGGGTCAGACCGGCACGGGCTCCCAGCGCCTGGTGGCGGCGCTTCTGGCGATCGCCTCGACCACCGCCTCGACCCGCCAGCCCTCGGCGAAATCGGGCCAGGCGGGTGTTTCCTCCGCAATGGCCTGGAGGAGGTGGGCCGCCTCGATCACCTTGAGGTCGTTGAAGCCGAGCCCGTGGCCCCAGCCCGGGGTGAAGCGGGCGAAGGGGGGGTGCGGCGGTCCCGTCAGGATCGTGCGAAACCCGTTGTCGTCGGCGCGGTCGGCCGGCTTGAAGAGCTGGATCTCGTTGAACCGCTCCTGGGTGAAGCGGAGACCCCCGTCCCGGCCGTAGAGCTCGAAATCGAGGCCGTTCTTGCGGCCCCAGGCGATGCGCGAGCAGCCGAGATGGCCGAGGGCGCCATTGGCGAAGCGGACCAGGGTCTCGCTGACATCGTCGTTCTCGACCTCGCGCAGGTTTCCCTGCGCATCGCGGCGCTCGGTGATCGCCGTGGCGAGGCCGGCGCTGACCTCGGCGATCGGGCCGACCAGGAAATGGGCGAGATTGACCAGATGGCTGCCCATGTCGCCGAGCGCCCCGGTGCCCGCGAGCGCCGTCTCGCAGCGCCAGGAGAAGGGGAAGCTCGCCGGCCCCATGAAGTCCTCGTCGAAGATGGCGCGAAACTGCGTCACGGCACCGAGCTCGCCGGCCTCGACCAGCTTCCTCGCGAAGGCCACGGCGGGCGAGCGGAGATAGTTGTAGCCGACGAGCGTGGTCGTGCCGGCCGACGCTGCCGCCTCGGCCAGCTCCCTGGCGTCGGCCGCGGTCAGCGCCAGCGGCTTCTCACACCAGACATGCTTGCCGGCGGCGAGGGCGGCCAGCGCCATCTCCTTGTGCAGCACGTTGGGGGTCGCGATGGAGACCAGCTCGATTTTCGGGTCGGCCAGGAGCTCCCGCCAGTCGGCGGTCGCCCGGGCGAAGCCGAAGCGGTCCCGGGCGGCCGCCGCGCCGGCGATGGCGGCATCGGCGACGGCCACCAGCTCGGGCCGCAGCGCCGGCTCGAAGGTATGGGCCACCCGGGCCAGCGCCTGGGCGTGGCAGGCGCCCATGTAGCCTGTGCCGATGACGCCGCAGCCGATGCCGCGCGATGCGTCCGGCGCGGTCCTGCCGATCCCCGTCTGTCCCACGATAGCCTCCTCTGCCATCTGTCGGCAGCTGCTATGCCCCGCCGCCGCGACGTGTACAAGGCGAGGCGGTGGGCGGCGGACTTGTGCTCCTCACCGGGGCCCGCCAGGGCCCCTGCATTGACGACACGCTGCTTGTCGGTTGCCACCGGCGATCGTAGAGGACCGAGGCCGAGCGACTCTCGCCTCGAACCAGCGGAGCAGAGCGACGGGCACCGATTGCGGGATGAGCCATTTGACCACCACCCTGTCGAAAGCAGCGCGGCGGGCGGCCGATATGGCGGGCGATCGGGCGACCCTCGCCACGGCCGCCCTCGTCGTCGCGGTCGCCGTGATCGGCCTCTTTGCCGGACGCTGGGACATGGCGGTCTACACCCTCAGCTTCTGGCACTATCTCGTCTACGCGCTGGCCTTCCTCTGGCGGCGCATCACGCCCGAGCGCTTCCAGCGCGACGCCATCCTGCTGAGGACCATCTCGCTCGTCGCCCTCGCCGGCGTCTGCCTCGCCATCCTGCCCAACCTCTTTTCGCTCGTCGTCATGGCCGCCGGCTTCTCGCTCAATGTCGCGGCCTACCGCGCGCTCGGCACAGACAGGACCTATTACGGCGTCGAGCTCACGGCCCTGCCGCCCGAGCGGACGACCGCGTTCCCCTACTCGCTCACCGCGCATCCGATGCTGATCGGCAACATGCTGGGCTATGGCGCACCCCTTCTGGACGCCGGTTTCAGGGCGGAATGGTGGCCGCTGGCAGCACTCCATGCCCTCCTCAACCTCGCCATCATCCTCATGGAGGCGCACGGCCGGCAGAGCCGTCGGCTCGGCACGCTCGTGCCGCTCCTCGGCCTCGCGGCCGGATCGCTCCTGCTCCTGATCGCCTTTAGCGACGTGTGGCCGTTCGCCCTGGCTTCCGTCCTCTGCATCGTGGCCTTCGGCGCCTTGCTGTTTCGCCGCTACGCGACGCCGGCCGGGCCGGGCGACACCTGAGAAGCCCCATCGCGGCTCCGGCCACGTCTTCGCACACCCGGGCAGGACGCTTTTCTAGACCGTCCCGCCGAGCTCGGCGGAGAGGTCCTGCAGCTCCTTGCCGCCGGCCATGAGGTTCTGCAGCTCCTCGAGATTGACCTCGTCCTTGCCGTAGGTGCCGAGCGTCTGGCCGCGGTTGAGGACGGTGAAGCGGTCGCCGACGGCGTGGGCGTGGCGGACGTTGTGGGTGATGAAGATGACGCCGAGGCCCTTCTGGCGGACCATGTTGATGTATTTGAGCACCATCGAGGTCTGCCGCACGCCGAGCGCCGAGGTGGGCTCGTCGAGGATCAGCACCTTGGCGCCGAAATAGACGGCGCGGGCGATCGCCACGCATTGCCGCTCGCCGCCGGAGAGGGTGCCGACCGCCTGCTCGGGGTCGCGGACGTCGATGCCGATCCGCGCCATCTCCTCGCGCGCCACCTGGTCGGCCTCGCCGAAGTCGAAGAAGCGGAACGGCCAGATGCCCTTGAGCGGCTCGCGGCCCATGAAGAAGTTGCGGGTGATCGACATGAGCGGGATCATCGCGAGGTCCTGGTAGACCGTGGCGATGCCGGCATCGAGCGCCTCGCGCGGGCTGTCGAACGCGACGGGCTGGCCCTCGACCCGGAAGGTTCCCGAGCTCGGCTTGTGGACGCCGGAGAGCGTCTTGATCAGGGTCGACTTGCCGGCGCCATTGTCGCCGAGGAGGCAGTGCACCTCGTGGCGGTCGACGCTGAGGCTGACGCCGCCCAGGGCGATCACCGAGCCGAAATGCTTGGTGATGTTGTCGACCTCGATGAGGGGCGGGCCGGATCGACCCCAGGAGCCGGTCTTGCGGGACGTCTCGGCCGTTGCGGTTGCCATCAGGGGTCCCCTCCGTCCTACCGTTCGCCGGTCGCCCGCTTGCGGACGATGTTGTTGAAGAAGACGGCGATCAGCAGCATGCCGCCGAGGAAGACGAGGTACCAGTCCTGGTCGATCTGGGTGTAGGTCAGGCCGATCAGCACCATGCCGAAGATGATGGCGCCGAAGAAGGCGCCGATCGCCGAGCCGTAGCCGCCGGTGAGCAGGCAGCCGCCGATGACGGCGGCGATGATCGCCTCGAACTCCTTCTGGAAGCCGCGCCTGGCATCGGTGCTGCCGGTGTCCATGACGGTCAGGATGGCGACGAGCGCCGCGCAGCAGGCGGTGACGATGAAGAGCACCGTCTTCACCCGGGCGACCGGCACGCCCGAGTTGCGGGCGGCGTTGGCGTCGCCGCCGGCGGCGAAGATCCAGTTGCCGACCCGGGTCCGGGTGAGGACGATGGTGGCGACGGCGGCGATGCCGAAGAACCAGAGGATGTCGACGGGGATGCCGGTGACCTTGGGCAGGCCGCTCGAGAAGGTCTCGATCATGCCCCGCTCGGCGAGCCAGGCGAAGAGGCCCTCGAGGGCCTGGCCGGAGAAGAGCGGGGCCAGCACGCTGTCGCCGACCGCTTCGCGGATGCCGCGCATCTGGGTCGACCCGCCGGTCGCCCATTTCAGCCCGACCAGGGTCAGGCCGCGCAGGATGAAGAGGAAGGCGAGCGTGACGATGAAGGAGGGGAGGCCCGTGCGCAGCACGATCTGCCCGTTGAGCGTGCCGAAGGCCGCGGCCATGGCGAGCGTGAGCAGGATGGCGGGCAGGAGCGGCAGATGCAGCGCCGTCACGGAAGCCCCGAAGACGAGCCCGGCGAAGGCGACCATCGAGCCGACCGAGAGGTCGAACTCGCCGCCGACCATCAGAAGTGCGGCACCGATCGCGAGGATGCCGAGCTGGGCTGCCGGCGACATGAAGGTCAGGATGCCGGAGAGCGTGAACATCTGGCCGCTGGCCAGGATGTAGAAGAAGATCGAGACCAGCACGAGCCCGGAGAAGGCGCCGAGCTCCGGGCGCCGCATCAGCCGCGTCATGAAGGACGCCTGCTTCAGCCGTTCGTCGGCCATCGCCATCGCCGCCTCCCCAGGCTTCTGGTTGGGTTCTGTCGTGCCGCGTGTCAGCCGGCCATCGGGACCGACCCTGACGGTCGGTCCCGATGGTTCGGACAGTGGCTCAGCGGATGCCCTTGGCGCTGAGCTCGATGACCTGCCCGGCCTTGTCGGCGGTGATCAGGTTCGGGCCCGACGGCACGTCGCCACCCGGCATCAGGCCGTAGCGCGACTGCAGGGCGAGGAAGGCGATCGGCAGATAGCCCTGGAGGAACTGCTGCTGGTCGATGGCGAAGGCGGCCTTGCCGTCGACGATGGCCTGCAGGAAGTTGGCCGAGAGATCGAAGCTGGCGAGGTTGATCTCGCCTGCCTTGCCGGTCTCCTCCAGCGCCCGCAGCGCCGGCTCGCCGGCGGTTCCGGCGCCCAGCGCCAGGATCGTGTCGATCGACGCGTCGGTCTCCATCGCCGCCTTGACCTTGGCGGTGATCTCGGCCGGATCCATGGTCACCGGCAGGATCGTGACATTGCCGCCGAAGCCCTCGGCGAAGCCGGCGCAGCGCAGGTCGAGGGCGACATTGCCGACCTCCTGGTTGATGCAGATGCCATTCGAGCCGCCCATCGAGGCGAGCTCGGCGCCGGCGATCTTGCCTGCGTCGAACTCCGACTGGCCGACATGGAGCAGGGCGCCGAGGCCATGCGCCACGTCCGAGCCCGAATTCATCGAGATGACGTTGATGCCGGCATCGACGGCGCGCTGGATCGACGGGCCGAGCGCGTCGGCATCGGGAATCGAGACGACGAGGCCATAGGGCTCCTGGTTGACCGCGGCGTCGATGAGCTGGCCCATCGCCACCATGTCGAAGGTCTCGGGTGCGCGGTAGTCGACGTTGACCCCGTAGTCCCGGGCGGCCTCGTCGACGCCGTTCTTGACCACCGACCAGAACGGGTCGGAGGCCTGGCCGTGGCTGACCACGATGATGCTGGTGTCCTGCGCCAGGGCGGTGCCGGCGGTCAGCACGGCGGCAAGAGCGGCAGCCGTGAGCGTTTTCGTCAAGGTCATGGAAACCTCCCGGTTTGCTGATGCAGATCGCCTTGTCCGACAGCGCTGTCAGAACAGCGTTTCCATCTGCTTGGGTTTATGGAATACACATTCCAGCGGAAGGTTCAAGCCCCTGGAACAAGAATTCCAAATTCGCACCATCTGGAACGCGTGCGCCACCAATGAAGCAGCCGCCCACCCTGATGCCCGAGAGCTTCAGCGATCTGGAGCAGCTCATTGCCGCCCGGCATGGCGGCCTGAGCACGCGGCTCAAGGATATAGCGGCCTTCGTGCTCGCCCATCCCAACACCATAGCGCTGGAGACCGTCGCCACCGTCGCCGAGCAGGCCAGGGTGCCGCCTTCGGCGCTGGTGCGCTTCGCCCAGGCGCTCGGCTTCGACGGGTTCAGCGACATGCAGCGGCTCTTCCGGCTCAGGCTGGTCGAGCAGATGCCGAGCTACGCCGACCGGCTGGCGCAGCGCGAGAGCGGCGATGCGGCGCCGGGCGACAGCCTCGACCGGCTGGCCCAGGCAGCCCACCGGGCGATCGACGAGCTCGCGGTCGAGACGCCCCGCGCCGACCTCGCCGCCGCGGCCGACCGGCTCGCCGGGGCGAGGCGCATCCTCATCGTCGCCCAGCGGCGGAGCCTGCCGGTCGCCACCTATCTGCTCTACGGCCTGCTCAATCTCGAGCGCCCGGTCCAGCTCCTCGACAACCAGGGCGGGATGCTCGGCCAGCAGCTCAAGACGCTGGCCCGGGGCGATGTGCTGCTGGCCGCGAGCTATCGCCCCTATGCGCCAGAGACGCTCGAGGCGGTGCGTGCCGCCGAGGCGCAGGGTCTCGGCATCGTCGTGATCACCGACCTGCAGCTCAGCCCGCTCGCCGCGCACGGCCGGCCGACGCTCTTCGTCCGTGACGCCGAGATCCAGAATGTCCGCTCGCTGAGCGCTTCGATGTGCCTGGCGACGAGCCTCGTGATCGAGACCGGCAAGCGACTGGTGGGCGGCCGGGGCCGCCGACAGGAATAGGCATTCCAGGCTTGAACAGCGCTGGAATGCATGTTTCATTGGGTGGTATCAGGGAACCGCCGAAAGCCGACCCATGCCGAATGATGCGCCCGTATCCGACCCCGTGCTCCCCCCTGCGCTCGACGTCGTGACCATCGGCCGCTCGTCGGTCGATCTCTATGGCGAGCAGGCCGGCGGGCGGCTCGAGGACATGTCGAGCTTCGCCAAGTATGTCGGTGGCTGCCCGACGAACATCGCCATCGGCACGGCCAAGCTCGGCCTGCACTCCGGGCTGATCACCGCTGTCGGCGACGAGCACATGGGCCGGTTCGTCAAGGAGGAGGTCGAGCGCTGGGGGGTCGACACCGGCCGCCTCAAGACCGACCCCGCGCGCCTCACCTCGCTCGTCATCCTCGGCATTCGCGACGAGCACAGCTTTCCCTTGATCTTCTTCCGTGAGAACTGCGCGGATTCGGCGCTGGACGAGGGCGACATCGACGAAGCCTATATCGCCGGGGCGAAGGCCGTCGTCGTCACCGGCACGCATTTCTCCAGGCCCAATCTCGACCGCGCCTCGCGCAAGGCGGCGACCGTCGCCCGGGCGAAGGGTCGCAAGGTGATCCTCGACATCGATTACCGGCCGGTGCTCTGGGGCCTCACCGGGCACGGCCTCGGCGAGGAGCGCTTCGTCGAGAGCGGCAACGTCTCGGCCCATCTCCAGACCATCCTGCCGCTCTGCGACGTCGTCGTCGGCACCGAGGAGGAGCTGCACATCGCCGGCGGCTCGACCGACACGCTGGCCGCCATCCGCACCGTGCGCGAGCACGCGCCCGATGCGCTGATCGTCTGCAAGCGGGGGCCGATGGGCTGCGTCGCCTTTCCGGGCGCCATTCCGGACGACATCGAAGAGGGGATCAAGGGGCCGGGCTTTCCGGTCGACGTCTACAACGTGCTGGGTGCCGGCGACGCCTTCATGAGCGGCTTCCTGCGGGGCTACCTGCGCGACCTGCCGGTCCTGGAATGCTGCCGGTTGGCCAATGCCTGCGGCGCCTTCGCCGTCTCGCGCCACGGCTGCGCGCCGGCCATTCCCTCCTGGATCGAGCTCAGCCACTTCCTCGAGCACGGCTCGCCCGAGCGGGCGCTGAGGAAGGACCGCACGCTCGAGCAGCTGCACTGGAGCACCAACCGCGAGCGGCACTTCCCGCAGGTGCTGGCCTTCGCCTTCGACCACCGCAGCCAGCTCGAGGCGATCGCCGACGAGGCGGGGGTCAGCCGGCCGCATATCGCCCACTTCAAGTCCTTGTGCTGGCTGGCGGTGGAGCGGCAGCGGCAGGGCCGGAGCGATCTCGGCATCCTGCTCGACGGCCGCTATGGCGGCGCCACGCTGCCGCGGGCGACCGGCCAGGGCATCTGGATCGGCCGGCCGATCGAGCAGCCGGGCTCCCGGCCGCTGCGCTTCGACGACGGGCCCGACCTCGGGCGGGTGTTGCGCGAATGGCCGCGCGAGCATTGCGTCAAGTGCCTCGCCTTCTACCACCCGGACGATCCGGCGGAGCTGCGGGAGCTCCAGGTCGAGCGGCTGCAGATCCTCCAGGACGCGGCCCGCGGCACCTTCCACGACCTGCTGATCGAGATCATCGCCAGCAAGTCGGGCCTGCCGGAGGAAACGACGACGCTCGCCCGCGCGATCCGCCAGCTCTACGGGGCCGGGCTTTTCCCGGACTGGTGGAAGCTGCCGGATCCCGGCAGCGACGCGGCCTGGCGGGCCGTCGCCGACACCGTGGGCGCCTACGACCCGCATTGCCGGGGCATCCTGCTGCTCGGCCTCGAGGCACCCGAGGCGACCCTCGAGGAGGCCTTCCGGCGGGCCGCCGATCAGCCGATCTGCAAGGGCTTCGCCGTCGGCCGGAGCATCTTCGGCTCGGCCGCGCTCGACTGGTTTTCAGGGAAGATCGACGACGCTGCGGCCATCGACCGGATGGCCGCCACCTATGGACGACTGATCGAGGCCTGGGACCGGGCCCGTGCCGGAGGAAGCACATGAGCCGTCTGCTGTTGAAGAACCATGTCCCCGACGCCGCCGGGCTGGTCCACGAGGTGACGCCCGAAAGCGCCGGCTGGGGCCATGTCGGCTTCGCCCTGCACCGCCTCGCCAAAGGCCAGCGGCTGGAGGTCAAGGGCAGCGCCGACGAGACCTGCATCGTTCTCGTCACCGGCAGCGCCACGGTCGAGGCCGGGCCGCAGATCTTCCGCTCGATCGGCGGCCGCGCCAGCCCCTTCGAGGGCAAGCCGACCGCGGTCTACGTGCCGCGCGACACGGCCTTTGCGGTGATCGCCGAGAGCGAGCTCGAGCTGGCGCTCTGCACGGCACCGGGCGGCGGCGAGCACGGTGTCCGGCTGATCGGCCCGGACGACGTCGCCTACAGCAGGCGCGGCCAGGGGACCAACACGCGCCACGTCCACGACATCCTGCCGGAGACCGAGCCGGCGCATTCGCTCCTCGTCGTCGAGGTGGTGACCCCGGCGGGAGGCTGGTCGTCCTATCCCAGCCACAAGCACGACACCGACAACCTGCCGCACGAATCCCTGCTCGAGGAGATCTACTACCACCGCTTCCAGCCGCCCCAGGGCTTCGGCTTCCAGCGCGTCTACACCGACGACCGCTCGCTCGACGAGACGATGACCATCGAGGACGGCGATCTCGTCATGGTGCCCAAGGGCTACCACCCCTGCGGCACCGCGCACGGCTACGACCTCTATTACCTCAACGTCATGGCCGGCCCGAAGCGCGCCTGGCGGATCAACACCGAGGAGTGCCACCGCTGGCTTCTAACCTGAGACTCACCGCCGCCAGAAATCCGGGGTGAAGAGCAGGAGCACGGTGAAGATCTCGAGGCGGCCGAGCATCATGGCGAGGGCCAGGAGCCATTTGGCCGCGTCGGGCAGGCTGGCGAAGTTGCCGGCGGGGCCGATGATCGGGCCGAGGCCGGGGCCGACATTGGTGATGGCCGTGGCGCTGGCGGTGAGCGCCGTCACCAGGTCGAGGCCCATCAGGCCGAGCAGCACGGTGAAGATGGCGACCATGCCGAGCAGGGCGGCGACGAAGGCGAGCACCGCACCCGGCACGTCCTCGGGCACCCGACTGCCCCCATAGCGCAGCGGCACGACCTGGTGCTGGGCCACGAGACGGCGCAGCTTGAGGCGGATGAGCTGCCAGATGATCAGGTGGCGGTAGACCTTGATCGCACCCGAGGTCGAGCCGGCGCAGCCGCCGAGGAACATGAGGACGAAGAAGACGGCTTCCGCACCCGGCCCCCAGAGCGTGTAGTCGGTGCTGGCGAAGCCGGTGGTCGTCACCACCGAGACGACGTTGAAGGCGGTGTGCTGCAGCGCCTCGTCGAACGCCATCTCCCGGGTGACGGCGAGCCAGGCGGCCTTGCTGCCGATGACCAGGAAGAAGAAGACGAAGAGTGCTTTGACCTGCGTGTCCCTCAGCAGGGCACCGCGGTCGCCGCGCAGGACCCGGATGTAGGCCAGGAAGGGCAAGGCGCCGGCGATCATGAAGATCGTGCCGATCCAGTGCGTCAGCGGGCGCTGGAAATAGCCGAAGCTCAGGTCGTGGGTCGAGTAGCCGCCGGTGGAGAGTGTCGCCATGGCGTGGTTGACGGCATCGAAGACGCTCATCTCGGCGAGCGCGTAGGCCACGGCGCAGGCGATGGTGAGGCCGAGATAGACGAGGCCGATGGATGCCACCATGTGGAAGGCGCGCGGCACCACCTTCTCCGACTGCTCCGAGCTCTCCGTGCGGAAGAGCTGCATGCCGCCGATCCGCAGGAACGGCAGCAGCACGATCGCCATGACGATGATGCCGATGCCGCCGAGCCATTGCAGCAGCGAGCGCCAGAGCAGGATGCCGGGCGGCAGGCCGTCCAGGCCGGCAAGGACCGTCGAGCCGGTCGTGGTCAGGCCGGACATCGCCTCGAAGAAGGCGTCCGTGTAGCCGTGGCCGAGGCCGATCATCGGCAGGGCGGCGAAGGCGGGCACGACCACCCAGGTCAGCGCGGTCAGGAGGAAGGCCTGGCGCAGGTCGAGCTGGAACGCCCCCGGCCGCGAGGTGACCAGGATCAGCATGCCGCCGAAGAAGCCTGCGATCGCCGCCGAGACGACGAAGGAGAGCCAGTCCGGGTTGCCCGCGGTCACGTCGACCAAGGCCGGCACCAGCATCACCAGGGCCAGCACCCCGAGGAGGAGCCCGATCACCCGCGCGACCGGACCGAGCTCGATCATGGCGGTGCCCGGGCTCTTGCTAGCGGACCACCCAGACGGAGCAGCCGGCCTGCAGCGCCACCTGCGCCGCGTTCGAGTGGTCGAGCGATTCGTCCGCCTGCGGCATGTGCGTGCCCATGACGATCAGATCGGCCCCCACCTCAGCGGCGGCGTGGCAGATCTCGCGCACCGGGTCGCCCCAGTCGGCGCGGACATGCGCCTCGACGGTGATGTCGTCGGCGAAGCGCCCGGCGACGAAGTCGTGCAGCGCCGGCAGGTAGGTTTCCGGCAGCGTCGCCGGGTCGGCGGCGGCCGGCGGCGCCACCCAGAGCACGGCGAGCGTGGCGCCGTAGCGCCGGGCCAGGTCCTCGGCGGCGTCGATGGCGTGCCGCCAGGCCTCGGGGCTGGTCAGGTCGATCGGCAGGAGGATCTTCTGGGGCAAGGTCCGGCGCTCCGCTCAGGGGCCGGTGAGGCGCTCGCCGGCCAGGGCCATCATGCCACGGCCGGCAGGCCGCTGCTACCGGACGACGAAGACCGAGATCTTGGCGTGGCTCGCGATCCAGCCGGCATTGGAGCTGATCAGGTGCTCCTTGATGCCCGGAATGTGCGAGGCCATGACCACGAGATCGGCATCGATCTCCTTGAACGTCTTCAGCAGATCGCGATCGAGGTCGACCGCCGGATCGAGGCTGACCAGCGACCTGGCCCTGGCGTCGATGCCGAGTGCGGTACCGCGCTCGGCGGCGAACTGCTCGAGCTTGCCCTTGAACTCCTTCGGCGTGTGCGCGACGCTCGACGGGGTCTCGGTCGTCGCCCCCACGTAATAGAGCGTGGCACCGTAGGCCTTGGCCAGGTCCGCCGCCGTTTCCAGCGCCTTGGTCAACCGGTCGACATGGGCGAGGTCGACCGGCACGGCAATCACCTTGTACATCGAATTCTCCTTGTCCCGTCCCTAGCGCGCCATCTGCGGATCCGCGCGGAGCCCTTTGAACAGGCACCAGCACATCGCGACGAGGACGACGGCGAAGGGGAAGCCCGTCGCGATCGCCGCTCCCTGGAGCGAGGCCAGCCCGCCGCCGAGCAGGAGGGCGATGGCGACGAGGCCCTCGAAGGTCGCCCAGAAGACCCGCTGCGCCACCGGTGCATCGGTCTTGCCGCCGGCGGTGATGGTGTCGATGACGAGCGAGCCCGAATCCGAGGAGGTGACGAAGAAGACGATCACCAGGACGATGCCGAGGAAGGAGGAGACCATGGTGAGCGGCAGGACCTCGAGCATCTTGAAGAGCGAGAGCTCGGGCACGTAGGCGGCGACCGTCTCGGCCACGCCCTGGTAGTTGTCGTTCACGATCTGGTCGATGGCGGTGCCGCCGAAGGCGGTCATCCAGAGGATCGAGACCAGGGTCGGGATGATCAGCACGCAGGTGATGAACTCGCGCACCGTCCGTCCCCGGCTGACCCGGGCGATGAACATGCCGACGAACGGCGACCACGAGATCCACCAGGCCCAGTAGAAGGTCGTCCAGCCGTGCATGAAGGCGGTGTCATCGCGACCGAAGGGGTTGCTGAGTGGCAAGAGGTCGGCGGCATAGTGCCCGGCATTGGCGAAGAAGCCGGTGAGCAGGGCGATCGTCGGACCGGCGATGATGACGAAGAGCAGCAAGGCGAGCGCCAGCACCATGTTGATCTCGGAGAGCCGCTTCACGCCGGCCTCGAGCCCGGCGACGACCGAGATCAGCGCCACCGCGGTGATGGCGATGATCAGCGCCACCTTGGTGACGTCGGTCGCCGGAATGCCGAAGAGGTACTCGAGCCCGGCGGAGGCCTGCTCCGCACCGAAGCCGAGCGAGGTGGCGAGGCCGAAGAGCGTCGCGAACACCGCCAGCGTGTCGATGATGTGCCCGGGCCAGCCCCAGACCCGGTCGCCGAGCAGCGGGTAGAAGGCCGAGCGGATGGTGAGCGGCAGGCCGTTGTTGAAGGTGAAGAAGGCGAGGGAGAGCGCCACCACCGCATAGATCGCCCAGGGATGCAGGCCCCAGTGGAAGATGGTGGCGGCCATGCCCATGGCGCGCGCCGCCTCCACGTCCTCCGGGTTCACGCCCAGGGGCGGGTTCTGGAAATGGTAGACCGGCTCGAGCACGCCGAAGAACATGAGGCCGATGCCCATGCCGGCGGCGAACAGCATGGCGAACCAGCCGGCATAGGAGAAATCGGGCGTGGCGTCGGCGCCGCCGAGCCTGATCCGCCCCCATGGCGAGATGACCAGGAAGAGGCAGAACAGCACGAAGATGTTGGCCGCCGACATGAACACCCAGTCGAAGGTCGAGGTCAGCCAGGGCCGCAGCCAGCCGAAGAACGCCGCGGTGCCCTCCTGGAACATCAGCGTGAAGATCACGAATCCCACAATCGTCACCGCCGAGATCATGAAGACCGGATTGTGGATATCGAGACCCAGGATCTGGACGTTGTCTTGCCCGACCTCGTAGTCGGTCGAATCGACAGTAAAGTCCGGTTGAACGGGTTCGCTCATCAGGCATCTCCACGACGTAATAGGGGCATCGATTAGGTGCCCCGCGGCAAGGAAGCACGGAAAAGGCGGGCAATCTTGCCCGCCACCGGCAGCGCCGACCGATAATGCTCGGGTTACCCTAACATGACCAAACTGCAATGCAACCGGTCCTGCCGGCCATGGCTTCACCCGGTCCCATTCAGGCGGCTCGCCCGAGCTGGCGCCGGGTCAGCAGGGGGCCGGCGATCTCGAAGAAGATGGTCGCCGCCACGGCGACCGCGAGCAGGTCGGCCGCGGCTGCCGGGTAGCGCTCCGCCGCGAGGAGCGCCATGCCCATGGCGACCCCGGCCTGCGGCAGGAGCCCGAGCCCGACCGTGGCGAAGTCGCGGCGGTCGGGGCCGGCGAGCCAGGGCAGGGCCGCCCAGCCGCCCAGGAGGCGGCCGGCGACGCGCAGGGCGAGGTAGGCGAGGGTCAGGGGGGCCGCGGCACCGAGCCTTGCCGGGTCTGCGGCGGCACCCGCGGCGACGAAGAAGAACACGAGAAAGGGCCATTCGATGTGCTCGATCTCGCTGAACGAGCGCGAATGGTGCGGGGTCAGGTTGGCGACCGCGACGCCGGCGGTCATGCCGGCCAGCAAGGGCGAGACGGCGAGCGCGTCGGCCAGGCCGGCAATCAGCAGGATCACGGCCACCGCCTCCACCTGGGTCGGCTCGCCGGGCCGCAGCCGGCCGGTGAGAAAGGCCGCCGGTGCGCCGATCGCGAGCCCGAGCAGCAGCGCGCCGCCGAGCTCCCAGCCGGCCCTGCCGACCGCGTGCCACCCGTCCGCCCCGGCGACCAGCTCGAGCAGGCTCACGGCCACACCGAAGGCGATGATGCCCCAGGCATCGTCGATGGCGACGATACCGAGCACCACCTGGCCGACCCGGCCGCCCCCGCCGGCCTCCCTGACCACCTCGTGCACGGCGGCCGGGTCCGTGGCGACCGCCATGGCGGCGAGCGGCAGTGCTATGGCCGGCAGGAAGCCCAGGGCCAGGAGCCCGCCACCGACCAGGAGCGCGCTCACCAGGGCGATGGCGAGCGACAGCGCCAGGACCGGGCGGCCGGTCAGTCGCCAGCGCTCGGCGGTGAGATCGCCGCCGAGGAGAAACGCCACCATGACGAGGGCGATGGACACCAGCGGCTCGGCGACGGCGGCGGTGAGCACCGTCACCTCTTGCTCGAGGAGCACGCGCGCCGCGGTGGCGATGGCCACCCCGGTGAGCACCAGGAGCGAGACCCGGGGCAGGCCGAGCCGCCGCGCCAGCACGTCGACCATGAGGCTGAGGGCGAGCACTGCGCCGAGCATCAGGAGGACCGCCGTGTCGGTGGCGATCGCCGAGAGGGTGAAGAGTGGCTCCGACATCGGCCTCGCTCGGCGATGGTCGCGCGACGGGATTGACGGCGGCGGGCAACCGTGCCGACCTGTGGCGGCACCCGAGGCCCGACCACTTGCCCGGGACCCGACTACGAAGGAGAGCCGCATTGCCGGAAATTTTCAACCACCACTTCACCCGGTCGGAGCTGACCCGGCATGTCGGCGACACCTCGCAGCTTTTCGGCGTCGACCTCGTCACGCACGAGGACGGGCCGGAGCGCGGCCTCAGGGTGCTGCGCTTTCGCACGGGCGGCGGGCTCGAGCTCGAGGTGCTGGTCGACCGGGCCATGGATGTCGGCGCCATGAGCGTCTGCGGCGTGCCGCTCGGCTGGCGCTCGGGCAACGGCTTTCGCCACCCCTGGCTGCACGAGCACGACGCCGAGGGCGGCCTCGGCTGGCTGCGGTCGTTCTCCGGTCTCGTCAACACCTGCGGCCTCGACCACATCATGGGCATGGCGGAGGAGGGGGCGGATCACTTCAACTACCCCTACCGGGCCAGGGTCGCGCACGGCATCCACGGCCGCGTCGCGTTCACCCCGGCACGGCTGCAGGGCTTCGGCGAGCGCTGGGACGGCGACGATTGCGTCCTCCATGCCGAGGGAACCGTGCGCCAGGTCACGATGTTCGGCGAGAACCTGGAGCTGGCGCGCCGCATCGAGGCGACGGTCGGCGGGCGAACCGTCAAGATCACGGACAGGGTGACCAATCTCGGCTACCGCACCACGCCGCACGCGCTGCTCTACCACGTGAATGCCGGCTGGCCGGTGGTGGCGGCCGAATCACGGCTCAGCCTGCCGCTCGAGCGCACGGTCTACCATGCCCACGACCCGCATGCGACGAGCATCGGGCCCCTGGAGCAGGCGGCCCCCCAGGTCGGGTTCAGGGAGCAGGTCTACGAGCACGCGCTCAGGCGCCGCGCGGACGGCATGGTGCCGGTCCTGCTCGCCAACCCGGACTTCGGCGGCCTTTCGGGCTCGCGCGGCATCGGCCTGGCCATGCGCTATGACGGCCGCAGCCTGCCGGCCTTCTACCAGTGGCAGAACCTGCACGAGGGCGACTATGTCATCGGCATCGAGCCGGCGACCTGCCATGCCGGCAGCCGCGAGGACTGGAAGAAGCGCAACGAGATGATCTGGCTCGAGCACGGCGACAGTCGCGAGTACCGCCTCGAGCTGGAGGGCGTCGTCGGCGAGGCCGCCCTCGAGGCGATGGTCGACGAGATCGATGGCCTCCGCTAGGGCGGTGCTCGACCAGCCGGGCACGCACTGGCGGATCGAGACGGCCGCGCGTGCGGCGCTGCTGATCGACGGGGATGCTTATTTCCAGGCGCTCGCCGCCGCCATGGAGAAGGCCGAGCGCTCGATCATCATCCTCGGCTGGGACCTGCGAAGCGACCTCCTGCTCGACCCCATGAACTCGAGAGAGACCCTGGCCGCCAGGCTGCACCGGCTGATCGGGGCGCGTGCCGGCCTGCATGTGCGGATCCTGGTCTGGGACTGGCCCATCGTGATGGGTGCGGGGCGGGAGGTCCTGCCGCACTGGAGCTTCGGTCCCCTGGAGGAGCGGCTGACATTCGTCCTCGACGACGAGATTCCGGTCGGCGGCGCGCATCACGAGAAGCTGGTCGTCATCGACGACCGGCTCGCCTTCGTCGGCGGTCTCGACCTCACCGCCGGCCGCTGGGACACGCCCGAGCACCACCCGGGCAACCTGCGCCGGCTCGAGATCGAGAGCGGCCTCGACCGGGCGCCGTTCCACGACGTCATGCTGATGGTCGAGGGCCCGGTCGCCGCCGCCCTCGGCGAGCTCGCCGCCGAGCGATGGCGCGTGGCGACCGACGATCACCTGGCGCCTTCCGGCTCGTCCGGGACCGACCTCTGGCCCGAAGGGATCGAGGCGGACGCCCAAGACGTGCCAGTCGCCATCGCCCGAACCCGGCCCGAGATCGACGGGCTCGAAGCCGCCCGCGAGATCGAGGCGCTCTACCTCGCCGCCATCGCCGGGGCAGAGCGGCTGATCTATATCGAGAACCAGTACCTCACCGTGCCGGCTGTGGCCCGGGCGCTGGCCCGCCGTTTGCGCGACATGCCGGACCTCGAGGTCGTGATCATCACACCCAAGGCCTGCGAAGGCCCGCTCGAGACCGCGGTGATGGATGCGGGGCGCAAGAAGTTCAAGGCGACGCTCGAGGCCGCCGCCCGGGACCGGGTCCGCGTGCTGACGGCGCAGAGCCACGGGCTTCGGGTCAATGTCCATGCCAAGCTGATGGCCGTCGACGATCGCCTGTTCACCGTCGGCAGCGCCAATCTCGCCAACCGCTCCATGGGCGTCGATACCGAGACCAACGTCGCCATCGAGTGGCCGGAGCCCGACCCGGTCATCCGCGGCTGGCGCCACCGGCTGCTGGCCGAGCATCTCGGCCGCGAGCCCGGCGAGGTCGCGGCATGCGAGGCGGAGCTCGGCTCGACCATCGCCATGATCGAGCGGCTCTCCGACCACGAGGCCGCGCACTATCTGGCACCGCTCGATCTCGATGCCCACCCGATACCGGAGCCGCTCTCGGACATCGTCGACGTCGCCGAGCTCGCCGACCCGCCCGAGCCGATCATCGGCTCGCAGCTCCTCGCCGAGCTCGGCCTGCCGAGACGCTTTCGCAACCTGCGGCGCTGGCTCGGCCGGGTTGCCGGCCTCGTCGGTGTCGCCGTGCTGCTCGCCTGGTTCCTCGGCGCTATCGACCTGGTCAGCGGCTGGGTGGTCGCGGGCGCCAGCCTCGCCCTCGTCCTCGGCTGGGCCGCTGGCGAGCGTCCCTGGCGGCTGGAGCGACACTGATGCGGGTTGCCACCTACAACATCCATGGTGCCGTCGGGCTCGACCGGCGGCGCCGGCCCGAGCGCATCGTCGAGGTCATCGAGAGCCTCGATGCCGACATCATCGGCCTGCAGGAGGTCGAAGGCCGCCGCAGCCGCAGTCGCGTCGACCAGGCGCAGCACATCGGCGATGCGCTGGACTACCATCTGGTCGCCGGCCCGCTGCTGCTCGAGGGCATGGGCGGCTATGGCAACGTGCTGCTTTCGCGCCATCCCGTGCTCGAGGTGGAGCGCCGCGTCTACCAGCGGCCGGGGAGCCAGACCCGCGGCCTGCTCGACGCCGTGGTGGCGCACCCGCTCCTCGGCCGGCTGCGGGTCATCGTGACGCATCTCGAGGTGCGCGACCACCGCATTCGCGCGACGCAGCTGCGCGAGCTCGAGAGCCTCCTGGCCGAAGGGCCGGAGGGGCCGGCCGTGCTGATGGGCGATCTCAATGAGTGGTGGAGCCGGCGCGTGGCGCTGAAGTCGCTCGACCGCACGGTCCGCTTCCTCCACTCGCCGGCCACGTTCCCGGCCCGGCTGCCGATCCTCCGCCTCGACCGGATCGGGGTCAGGTCGCTGCGCTCGACCGATCCCGACGGTCGCGCGCGGCGGGTGGAAACCCGGCTGACGCGCATTGCCTCGGACCATCTGCCGCTGGTCGCCGACCTCGAGCCGCTCGAGGCGCTGCCGGCGCCGGAGGACGAGGATCAGGCGAGCAGCACTTCCTCCCGGCATTCCACGCCGCTGGCCCGGCAATAGGCCTCGAGCTCGGCGAAGGCGGCGTCGATCGCCGGCACGTCGTCGCCGCGAAAGACGATGCTGGTGCCGGGCTTGTCCATCCGGAAGAACGGGTAGCTGCCGATGTCGATCGCCGGATAGCGGCCCTGGATGGCGCCGAGCACCGCCGCCATGTCGCCCTCGCCCTTGAAGACGACGAGGGTGCGCGAGTGCACCAGCGCCCCGCCGACCAGCCGCGGCTTCAGGATGTCGAGCATCGCCTGCATGATCTTCGGCACGCCGGCCAGGACATGCACGTTCTCGACGATGAAGCCAGGGGCCACGCTGACCGGGTTGTCGATCAGGACCGCACCCTCCGGCGTCTCGGCCATCTTGAGGCGCGCCTCGGTCACCTTCTCCGGCGGGTAGAACGCCCGCAGCCGCCGCTCGGCCTCGGGATGCCGGATGAGCTTCTGGCCGAACGCCCTGGCGATGCAGCCGGCGGTGATGTCGTCGTGGGTCGGGCCGATGCCGCCCGTGGTGAAGAGGTAGTCCACCTTGACGCGCATGGCGTTGACCGCGTCGACGATCTCCCTTTCGATATCGGGGATCACCCGGGCCTCGACCAGCCTGATGCCGATGCCGCCCAGGAAGGTCGCGAGATAGGGGAGGTTGGCATCGACCGTGCGGCCGGAGAGGATCTCGTTGCCGATGATGAGCAGGCCCGCCGTCACCTTGCCTTTTTTTTGCTCGCCGTCCGTTGCCATTCTTCACGCCTCCCCTGCTGCCTGACCCGGATATAGCGCCCTTGGACCTGCCCGTCCCCCTGCATCGCGCCACGCTGCGGCACCGCTACAAGCGCTTTCTCGCCGATGTGACCATGGCCGACGGGCGCGAGCTCACCGCCCACATCGCCGACCCCGGCCGCTTGCCCGGCCTCGCCGTGCCGGGCGCCGATCTCTGGCTGTCGCGGAGCGACTCGCCGAAGCGCAAGCTCGCCCACCGCGTCGAGCTGGTGGAGACGCCGGAGAGCCTCGTCGGGCTCGACACGGGCAATGCCAACCGGCTCGTCGCCGAGGCGCTGGCCGGCGGCCGGCTGCCCGGCCTCGAAGACTGGCAGGCGACCGCCCGCGAGCCCCGGCTCCACGCCGGCACGCGGCTCGATTTCGCGCTTCGCGCGAGTGGCGGGCGAAGCGCCTTCCTCGAGGTCAAGAACGCGACCTGGCGGCGCGGTGCCGTCGCCGCCTTCCCCGACGCCGTCACCGCCCGCGGCACGCGCCATCTCCAGGCGCTCGCCGGGCTCGCCGCCGCCGGCACGCCGGCCTTCCTGCTCTTCGTCTGCCAGCGCTCGGACGTTGCCGCCCTCACCATCGCCGCCGACATCGACCCGGCCTACGCGGCCGCCTTCGAGCTGGCCCGGGCGGCCGGTGTCGCCATACTCGCCTGTCGTTGCAAACTCAACCATTGCGCGATAACAATCACGGAGGGCATCCCCATGGTGTGAACGCGGGAGTGTTGCGGCGGTGACCGACATCAAGGCCCTCGAGCTCGAGCTGCAGCGCTACACGCTGACCCTGGTCGAGCGGCCGGAGACGCCGCAGCCCTACCATGTCGCCGGCGACACCTTCCGCCACAAGGAGCAGCTCCGCCGCGCCGGCGGGGTGTGGAGCCGCTTCGACCAGGCCTGGCGCTTTCCGACCCGCACCCACCTCGAGGCCCTGGTCGACCTGCTGAACGGCCGTCCGGCGGCACAAGGCCTCGCCGAGGCGGCGGCCGGCTTCACGACGGAATCAGGCGGCAGCAAATGGGGCGACAAGCACTATCACGGCCATCGCGAGCGGCTGCGCGGCCGCTTCATGGAGGCCGGCCCCGAGGCACTGGCCGATTACGAGCTGCTCGAGCTCCTGCTCTTCTTCTCGGTCTGGCGGCGCGACACCAAGCCTTTGGCCAAGCAGCTCCTCGAGCGCTTCGGCGGCTTCGGCGGGGTGCTCGCCGCGGACCCGGCCCGGTTTCGCGACATCCCCGAGCTCGCGAGCGGTGGCGAGGAGGACCTGAAGTTCACCACGGTCCTGCTCAAGGCGCTGCAGGCGGCCCTCCTGCGCGTGCTCAAGGAGGAGATCAAGGACCGCCCGGTGATCGCGTCCTGGACCAGCCTGATCGACTACCTGCAGGTGGTGATGACCCACGAGCCGGCCGAGCATTTCCGCATGCTCTTCCTCGACAAGAAGAACATCCTGATCAAGGACGAGGTGCAGAGCCGGGGCACCGTCGACCACACCCCGCTCTACCCGCGCGAGGTGGTCAAGCGCGCCCTCGAGCTCGCGGCATCCGCCGTCATCATGGTCCACAACCACCCCTCGGGCGACCCGACCCCGTCCAAGCCCGACATCGAGATGACGCGCCAGGTGGTGACGGCGCTGGCCGCCGTGCACATCACCGTCCACGACCACGTCATCGTCGGCAAGAACCGCCACACCAGCTTCAAGTCGAGCGGGTTGATATGAAAGAAGGGCAGGGAGGGTGACCCTCTGTATGGACCGGAGACATCATTAACAGCTGTACGGAGACATGGGTGACACTTTCGACCTGTCGTGGTCGGGAGGTTGCGGATGGCTTGGCGAGTGGTGAATGTGATGTCTCTACGTTTGGAGTTTGTGACGTTGGCGGCGCAGCCGGGGGCCAAGCTGTCCGAGCTCTGCCGGCGTTTCGGGGTGAGCCGGCAGACCGGCTACAAGTGGCTGGCACGGTTCGGCGAGGCGGGTGAGGCCGGGCTGGTCGACCGATCCAGGCGGCCGCATGGCTCGCCTTCGCGGACCGATGCCGCGGTCGAGGAGGCGGTCCTGGCGGTGCGTCGGGCCAATCGGTGCTGGGGTGGGCGCAAGATCCGGCGGGTGCTGTTGAACGCTCGGCCCGAGGGTCTGCCGGCCGAGCAGGTGCCGGCGGCGAGCACGATCACGGGCATCCTGCGGCGGCACGGTCTGCTCGAGCGCGACGAACCGGCCCCGCAGCCCTTCAAGCGGTTCGAGGCGGTTGCTCCCAACCGCTTGTGGCAGATGGATTTCAAGGGCCATTTCGCGCTTGATGGGCGAACCGACGGTGGCGGCGTGCGCTGCTGGCCGCTGACCGTGCTGGACGATCATTCCCGCTATGCCATCGGCGCCGAGGCTTGCACCGACGAGAAGGAGGTGACGGTCTGCGAGCGTCTCACGAAGGTGTTCGAGCGCCACGGCCTGCCCGACGCGATCATCACCGACAATGGCGCACCCTGGGGGCATCAGAACGGCGTCACCAAATACACCAGGTTCTCGGTCTGGCTGCTCCGCCTCGGCGTCAAGCCGCTCCACAGCCGCCCCCGTCACCCCCAGACCATGGGCAAGATCGAGCGCCTGCACCGCTCGCTCAGGGCCGAGCTCCTGCAAGGCCGCCGCTTCGCCGACCTCGACGCCGTCCAGAGCGGCCTCGACCGCTGGCGCGCCCGCTACAACCACCAGCGTCCACACGATGCGCTCGGCGGCGCCTTCCCGGCCAGCCGCTACAGGATGAGCGAACGGTCGATGCCCGCCAGATTGGTCGAGCCCGACTATCCCGACGACCAGGTCACCGGACGTGTCCGCCGCAACGGCTGCCTGCGCTGTCGTCCCCAGGACCAGCGCCGCGTCGATCTCCAGCTCTCCGCCGCCTTCGCCGACCAACGCGTCGCCGTCCGCCCATCAGCCGAGGACGGGGTCCATCATGTCTGGTTCATGACCTGGCGCATCGCAAAGGTCGATTTCCGGACAAATCCCGAGCGCCCAACTGTCACCCATGTCCTCGAACGCATGTAAACCTTGTCTCCGGTCTATACAACCCTCCCTGGACCCACCGATACTTCGGCGGCCTCGGCCATTGACCGAGTCGGTCATTGGCCGATAGTGCAGGCTGTCGAGGTGGAGTGGGACGAGGCGAAGAGCACCCGCGCATCATCTCTGCGGGAAAGGCCAACCGCCGTGAGCACAATCACTACCGTTCGCGCCCGGATCAACGGTGACCGGGTCTACCTGATCGCCGCCGACGGCAGCGAGACACCGCTCGTGCCCGAGATCGACCGGGCCAGGCTGGACGCCGCCGACGCGGCCGAGATCGCCCGGCAGATCGCCGCCGACGACGCAGAGGCCAGAGCCGCCGCTGCCGCCCACATCCGCGGCCTGCGCGCCCGCACCGGCCTGAGCCAAGCCGCCTTCGCCCGCCGCCTCGACGTCTCCGCCGAGACCCTGCGCAACTGGGAGCAGGGCAAGCGCCTCCCCCAAGGCCCCGCCCGCGCCCTCCTCCGCATCATCGACAAGGCCCCCGACACCGCCATGGCGGCCTTGGGGGGGTGATGGTCAAGAAGGGACGTGTTCCACTAAGCCAGTGCCGAATTTTTCTGCAATAGTTCTTATCTTGTTTGAGAATTCTGCCTGCCGCTCCGGATGCCCCGGGCCCAACTTGGTTTTACTATCCGGCCTAAGCATTACGTAAGAATAATGGGGAATTTTCTCGATAGGCGGAGTCCTCAGCCCACACTTCTTCATGACGTCTAACAGCCGTGCAGCTTCGGAACCGAGTTCTACTAAAACACGCGGACTCCCAAAGTCAATTTGGTATTGTAAAACATCCAGCCAAATGGCGGATTCTTTTTTGTAGAATCCAGATATTATACCCTTTTCATTATTTCTTTTTTTTTACAACTTCGGGTTCTTTGGTCACATTGGTAATATAGCAGTTCCATCCAATGTCCTCTGCTGGATCGCCTTCTTTAAGGCCAGCTTTAGTAAGTGCATCGCGAAACAACCGAGCCTCCCGAAATTTATAACTCCATTGAAGATTCTCTGAATGTGAAGTCGAAACCTTATCTATGTGTTCGACACGACTTCGACTCGGGTTCTCGCCAATAAACCATACGGGAGCAAAAGGATTTCCGAGATGGCCCGTCAGCCAGGGGAATTCATCCAAAAAATTGCTTAGTCGATTCTTGAAAATAACATCACGAATAGCATTGAGGTAGGCGTCTTTGAAAACGTTGATGCTTGATGGCATTTTACACATCAAACCTCCGGAAAAGGAGGTCACCTCACTTTTGACCTTTTCGCCGAAGAGAGGCGCCCCCCCTTCATAGCCAAGCGAGTTTTCGGTTTCCAGCACGCCGCGCTTGGCCGAAACCGCTTGGCCCAACGCGGCCGGCAGCCCTACCCTCGCCATGGCCCCGCCCCCCCTCGACCCATGCGGAGCGTTCGCCATGACCCTGCTCGATCCCGACCGGATTGCGATCGTCAAGCCCGGCGGCACCTATGTGGGCAAGCAGGGCTTCACCTATGGTGCGGGTGCCTCGGCCGAGACGGTGGGTGCCACGAGGATCTGCATGAACGTGCTGCCCATGCCGCCCGGTGCCAGGGCCAGGGCGCACTACCACGAGGGCATCGAGACGATCGCCTACCTGCTGGAGGGCCGCTGCACGGTCCGCTTCGGCCAGCGTCTGGAGCACCGGGTCGAGCTCTCGGCCGGCGAGCAGGGCTTCGTGCCCGCCGACCTGCCGCACGCGCCGTGCAACGACAGCGGCGCCCCCTGCGTCTGGCTCGTGGTGCATTCGTCCGGCAGCGACCAGGACGGCATCGTGATGCTGCCGGAGCTCGATGAAGTCCTGGCCAGGGCGGCGAGTGCCTGACGTTCCCGCCCTCGGTCGGCCTCCCTAGCCGTTGGCCAAAGGGGACGGTCAAGGCCACAGTGCGCTTCACCGTCCACGACCACGTCATCGTCGGCAAGACCGCCATCCCAGCTTCAAGAGCGCCGGGCTGATCTGAGCCCTCATGCTTCTTGCCGGGCACTTGCGGCGGCAGTAGCGTGATGCCCGTCGAATGTGCGGCTGGTGTCTTCGGTGGAGTATCGGTGATGCCGTTGCAGGTGATCGGCACCGGGTTCGGAAGGACCGGGACGGACTCGATGCGCACGGCCCTGAACATGCTGGGCCAGGGCCCCACCCATCACATGCTGGAGCTCTCGGACCGGCCCGAGCTGTATCGGCTCTGGATCGAGCTGGCCCGGGGTGCCGAGCCCGACTGGGACGCGCTCTTCGACGGCTATCGCGCGTGCATGGACTGGCCGTCGGCCTATTTCTGGCGCGAGCTGATCGAACTCAATCCGCAAGCCAAGGTGATCCTGACCTGGCGTACGGCCGAGAGCTGGTGGGCGAGCTTCGAGAAGACCATCCTGAAGGTCTGGCGCTGGCCCATCGAGAAGTCGCCGCTGATTCACTGGGTGGGTGAGAACGTGTTCGGCGGCCGGCCGGACGACCGCGAGAACGCGATTGCCGTCTATGAGAGACATGTCGAGGAGGTCATCGCCACGGTGCCAGCCGACCGGCTGCTGGTCCACCGGCTCGGCGACGGCTGGGAGCCGCTCTGCGCCCATCTCGGCGTGCCGGTGCCGGCGGAGCCCTATCCGAGCCGGAACACGACGGCGGAGCTGCAGGCGCGCATGAGCCTGGAGTAGGCGCCCTGCGCCAGACGCGACGGCTCATCCCGCCGCCGGCCGAGCCCAGCTTCCGGCCTGCCCGAAGCGGCTGCGGATCGCCGGGCTCAGCGCGATCAGCAGAATGCCGACCGAGAACAGGCACCAGATCGCCGGCATCTCGTTCGGATTGTCGGTCAGGGTGCTGGCGAGGAGCGGGCCGGCCGCGATGTGGAAGAGCACGAAGCGCCAGGCACCGTAGGCGAGCGGCAGCAGGAAGACGGCGAGCATATAGGTCGGAAAGGCGCCGCCCGGACCGACCAGCTCCTCGAGCGGCACGGTCAGCCCGTTGTACGGGACGCTCCAGCCGATGTGCCAGTTGCCCCAGATCGTGCAGAGCTCGGCGCCGCACAGCGGTGAGCCGATGCTGCAGACGCCGGCCCGCTCCAGGGGCACGAGCTGCACGAGCATGAACAGCGAGGCCAGCCCGCATAGCGCGTAGACCCAGCGTCGCGCCGCCACCTTGCGCTCCCCCGGCACCAGCTCCATGGCGAAGGCGTTGATGACCAGCGGCTGCAGGGCGATGTGCAGGTAGGCGAGCAGGGTCACCGCCCGATTGACGGGCTCGCCACACTGGCCGACGACGGCGTAGCCCGCGAGCTGCAGCCCTTCCATCAGCGCGAAATAGGCGAGGGTCAGCGGCACGGCCGGCGGCTCGCCGCGCCGCAGCGTCAGGACGGCGGCAGCCGTGCCGAGGCCGAGCATGGTCGCAGTCGCCGCCACGCCCCAGCACATTTCAGGTCCCGTCGCGGCTTCCGCGGCGCCCGGCGCCGCATCCAGAGGCGAGTAGACCACAAGTCGGCGTCGATCCGCAGCGCCAAAACGTCGACGGGTGCCGCGACTGGCGAACAAGGCTCAGGCGTCGCGCACTTCTGCCTCGAGCTCGTCCAGGCTCGCGGCCTCCAGCACCTGCCGCGCCACGGCATAAGGGAAGCCTGCCCGGGCGAAGGCGGCGAGCGCCTGCTCCGGCGTCCGCTCGCGTCCGCCCGGCACGGCCCAGGGCCCGAGCCGGCGGCGGCGGGCGAAGGCCAGGGCGGCCGCAAGGTCGAGGTCGGGCGTCTCCTCGCCGAGCCCTTCCAGGACGCCCATGGCCACGTTGCGATCGACTCCCTTGGCTGCCAGCTCCTGGACGATGCGCCGGGCCGGCCGGCCCTTCTCGACCAGCCGCCGGGCGCGGGTTTCGGCGAAGGCCCGGTCGTCGACGAGGCCGAGCCGCACGAGGTCGTCGAGCAGGGCCTCGATCGCGGCCTCGACCGGTGCCGCCTCCAGCTCGAGCGTCTCGGCCTCGCGCAGCGCCCGGCGCCGCAGCACCGTGCCCAGATGCGCCCGGCTGGTCGAGAACCGCTCGAGATAGGCGAGCGCCCGCCGCCGCAGCCGCTCGGGCGTCGGTCGTTTGGCCGGTCGGCCTAGACGGCCAGGCGCCATGCCGGCAGCCCCTGCACGCCCGGCACGGAAAGCGCGAAGATGCCGCCGGCCTGTGGCTGCCGGGCCTCGGTGCCGGGCGTCTGCCCGCCGCTGATCGAGGTGACGTAGAGCGTCTTCAGGTCGGCGCCGCCGAAGGCGATCTTGGTCGGCCGCTCGACCGGCATGTCGACGATGCGGTCGACCCGGCCATCGGGCGTGAAGCGGACGAGCTGCCAGCCGCCGACGCCCGCCATCCAGTAGCAGCCGTCGGCGTCGATCGTGCCGCCGTCCGGCCGCCCGGCGAGCTCGTCGGTCTTCGCCAGAACCCGCCGTCGGCCGAGCGTGCCGCTCGCCGGGTCGTAGTCGGCAACCCAGATGGTCTGCACCGAGGGGTCCGAATCGGACCAGTAGAAGAGCCGGCCATCGGGGCTGAAGGCCATCCCGTTCGAGACCCGAAGCCCGTCGACCAGCCGGCTCACCCGGCGATCCGCATCGAGCCGCCAGATGGAGGCCACCGGCAGCCGCTCGCCCATCGGCATGGTGCCGGCGATCAGCCTGCCGGCCGAATCGGGCGTGCCGTCGTTGAACCGGTTCTCGGGCCATTCGGGCTCGGGATCGACGATCGCCTCGATCGCCCCGGTCTCGGGATCGAAGGTCGAGAAGCCGTCCTCGAGCGCCACCACGAAGCCGCCCTTGGCCCGAAAGCCGAAGCAGCCGATCCTGGACGGCATGGTCCAGGCCCGGTTCTCGCCGGTCGCCGGATCGAAGCGGTTGAGCGTGGGCGCGTTGATGTCGACCCACCAGAGCCGGCCCAGGGTCTCGTCCCACATCGCCCCTTCGCCGACCTGCGCTTTGGCGTCGAGCACGCAATCCACCACCGTCAAGGCCGTCTCCCCGGTTCAAAGCCAAATTCAGGGTTTGCCCGCTTCCCGTTTCGATCTCAACTCGGAAGATCGCGCGACCGCCGCACCAGCGGCGGCTCGGCGTCGGTTGGCAGGCTCGCCACGTAGCGAAAGATCGCCGCCGCCCGGTTGGCGTAGGAGGCGGCGGACGGCAGCATGAAGTCGGGTGCCTCGATCGTGGCCCGCATGATCGACCAGTAGCGCCAGATGGAGGGCTCCTCCCGCTCGAGCAGCAGCACCATCTCGAGCCCGTCCACCGGCAGCACCTCCATGCCCAGCACGCCGCCCGGCAGGACGTTGCGCATGGCCACCCGGATCAGCTCGGGCGAGAACGCCTCGACCGTGATCGAATGCACGACGGCACCGATCAGGTCGTCCTCGAGCAGCACGTGGACCGGCTCGCCGAGCACGATCTCGTCGCGCCGGAAATCGCCCCGGGTCGCCGCCGGATCGGCCCGGGAGAGCGGCACCGCGTCGAGGAAGAGCGGGCGCCAGGCCTCGCGGGTCACCGACCAGTAGCGGATCCGGGTGAGCGCCGAGATGGCGGTGAACCGGGCGAGCAGCGCCTCGATATCGTCGAGCCGGAACCGGGCGGCCAGCGCCAGGACGACGTCCGCCGGCTTCGCCCGCCAGCCGAGGCATGCCGGCGGCTGCCAGGCGGCGAGCAGGTCGCTGTCGGTGCAGGCGAGCACGGCCGGCGGCTGCCCGAGGCGCGGCGGCGCCGGCCGCGGCGTCTCGCCGGCGCACGGCGGCACCGGCAGCTCGGCCGCGGCGGCCACCCTCAGCGGCAACAGGGCGCCGGCCAGCAACAGGGTGCGGCGCGTCAGCCCGGGCGACACGGCAAGGCTTCCTTAACGCGGATGCGGTAGAACTGACGCATGCGCCTGTTAACGCTACTGCTGCTCACTGCGTTCCTCTCGCTTGCCGCAGCGTCGCTGCGGGCGCAAGCGCCGTCCTGTGCGCCGGAAAATGCCGACGAGGTCGCCTGCATCGCCGACAAGCTCTGCCGCTGCCGCTTCGAGCGCGGCGGCAGCATGAGCGTCGTGCCGGCCGGCTGGCGCTGGGACTGCGGCGCGCTCCGCCCCTACTGCCATCGCCCGCCCGCCCTGCCACCCAGAACCCGGGCGCTGGGCGGGGTGGTCATCGATACGCCCTGGCGCCTGGAGCGACCGCCAAGGCCGCCGACTCCGGAGCTGCCGCTGCCGGTTGTGCCGCTGCCCGGGACCCGCTGACGGACTGTGCCGGCGCCTGGCCGACCCGTCGCCAGGGCTCGCGCTTGTACCAGTCGACCATGTAGGCGACGCCGATGATGGCGGCGAGGCCGAAGATGTTGGCGGCAGCCACGCTCAGCGGCTCGCGACCGGGCCGGTACTTGCCCGCGAAGGTCGTGCCCTCGCCGCCGAGCTGGTCGAGGGCGATGGACAGGATCCAGGCCAGCGCCATGCTCGTCATGAAGGTGGCGAGCGCCTGCTGGCCCACCTTGATGATCACGCGGCAGGGTGCCGTATCGAGCCAGTGCTCGCGCCCGCGCAGCACCCAGAGCGCCAGATAGGCGAGCGCCAGGAGATGCAGCCAGCGCAAGGGGTGCTGATTGGTCTTGAAGATGCCGCCCTGCTCCCAGTCCTTGAGCCAGAGCCAGTCGTGGACGGCCTCGAGCGCCGGCACCTGCATGTAGATCTGCCAGCGGCTGATCGGGATCATCACCAGGACGTAGCCGGCGGCGAGGGCGAGGAGCCACGGACGGTAGGGCGGCGGTCGGACCCAGCCGCGCGACAGCATGAAGCCGGTGAAGAAGACGATCTGCCAGCCGAACGGGTTGAAGAACCAGACCCGGTCCGAGAAGGGCTCGGCCGGCAGGTTGAGGTTGAAAACCCATGTGGCGACGTAGAGCAGGATGCAGAAGGCGATGGCTGCGGCGAGGTGGAGCCGGTGCAGCAGCATCACCAGCGGGATCATCGCCAGGATGACCAGGTACATCGGCAGGATGTCGAAGTAGTTCGGCACGTAGGTGAGGGTGAAGAGCCCGACGAGCTGGGTCTGCGTGTCGTCGAAGAAGGGCTCGAGGTTCAGCACGCCCAGATAGTTCCATCGGGGCGTCCCGAAGAGCTCGTTGGCGACGACGGTGATCGCCGCCACGGTGAAGAAGAGCCCGAGATGCGCCCAGTAGACCTGCCAGCAGCGGAGCGCGATGCGCCGCACGCCCATCCAGAACCCGGCGGTGACGAAGGTGCCGCCGAAGGCGATGGCCGCCGCATAGCCCGAGCAGAAGACGAACATCTCGGCCGCGTCCGACGGGCCGAAGCGTGCCGGGATCCAGAGCGACCACGAATTCCACTGGATGTGCGCCACGAGGATGATCAGCATGGCGATGCCGCGAAAAAAGTCGAGACGCGGATCGCGCCGGCTCTTGCCCGGGCCTTGGCTGTGCGCGACCTTGGAAGACATGGGGAAGGGTTCCGTCGGGTTGGCGAGCGGAATGGGATGGGTCTGCCGATGCACGCAACAGTCGACGCGCCGCGGGCGGCCGTCAAGAACGCCGGGGCCGGGGCGGGTCCCGGGGGGTGCTCCCGGTCGTTCACATTCCCGTTGCCGACCCGTGCCGCTGCCGTGTCGTGCGGCCTCCTGGCGTTGGTCGTGCTCGGCGGTGGCTCGCTGCCGGCGGACGCGGCGGACGGGCTCTTCGGCTCGCCCTCGGCACGGACCAGCCCCAGCCTGGAGCGCCAGATCGACCGGGCGCGCCGCGACCCGGCCGGCACGAGCACGCTCCAGCGGCGCAATCTTCAGGACCAGCTGCGCCAGGAGCCGCCGGGGGCCGAGCGCACCCGCCAGCTGAACACGCTCGACAGATTGCCGCCGCCCAGGCCGGCGACCGGTCCGGAACCGGTGCCGGCGCCCCTGCCGACGGGCCAGTTGCCGACCTCCATTCCAGCACCGGCAGGCGGCCTGCCGACGTCGCTGCCGCCGCTTGTCCCCCGGCCGGCCCCACGCTGACCCTCGATGCACGGGGCCGACCTCTTCCTCATCCGCCACGGCGAGACCTCGTGGAACCTCGAGCGGCGGTTCCAGGGGCATCGGGATTCGCCGCTGACCGGGCGCGGCATCGAGCAGGGCGAGCGCGCCGGCCGGCGGCTCCTGGCCGAGCTCGACGAGCCGGCGGCCTACGGGCTCACCTCGAGCCCGCTCGGCCGGGCACGGCACACCGCCGCCATCGTCGCCCGCGCCATCGGCCGCACGCCCCGCGAGATCACCCTCGACGACCGGCTGAAGGAAATGACCTGGGGTGCCTGGGATGGTCTCACCGCCGCCGAGATCGAGGCCCGCGACCCCGAGCTCTGGCAGGCGCGGATCAACGATCGCTGGACCGTCGCACCACCCGGCGGCGGCGAGACGCAGCAGGCGATCCTCGACCGGGCGATGGCCTGGCTCGAGGACCTGGCACCGGCAGCGCGGCTGGTCGCGGTCGCCCACGGCGCCCTCGGCCGGGCCATCCGCTGCGCCTATCTGAACCTGCCGGCCGCCGCCATGCTCGAGCTGGACGAGCCGCAGGACGCCATCTTCCGGCTGTGCTGCGGGCGGATAGAGCGAATCGAGGTCTTATGAGGAAGGATGTGGGGGAAATGATTTCCCCCACGCCCCCCTCATTGCTCTTCTTCTTACCTGCCCTGGGCCTTGCGCCATTCGGCGAAGCGTGCGCGGCTGGCGTCGGTCGCGGGATAGGTGCCGAAGATCGATCGGCCCGCCTTGACCTCGCTTTCGACGAAGTCCTCGTAGACGGTCATCTCGAAGGCCTCGTCGGCGATCTCGGCGGCGAGGTGCGCCGGCAGGCAGACGACGCCCTCGCCGTCGCCCACCATGATGTCGCCCGGATAGACGGCGACGTCGCCGCAGCCGATCGGCAGGCCGATATCGGCGGCGTGATGGAGGATCGGGCCGGTCGGTGCGGAAGGCCGCTGGTGGTAGGCCGGGATGGCGAGGGCGGCGATCGACGGGGTGTCGCGGAACCCGCCATCGGTGACGACGCCGGCGACGCCGCGCATCACCAGCCGGGACACCAGGATATCGCCCGCCGAGGCGGCCCGCGCGTCCTTGCGGCTGTCCATCACCAGCACATGCCCGGCCGGGCAGGTCTCGATCGCCTTGCGCTGGGGGTGCTCGAAATCGGCATAGGCGTCGAGCACGTCGATGTCCTCGCGCGCCGGAATGTAGCGGAGCGTGAAGGCGGGCCCGACCATCCGCGTGCCGCTGCCGCCCACCGGATGCACGTCCTGCAGGAACTGGTTGCGCAGCCCGCGCTTGAACAGGCAGGTGGTGAGCGTCGCCGTGCTGACCCCGGCCAGCTTCGTCGCAACCGACTTGTCCATGGCGTCCATCCCCGTCTCCTCTTGCAGTGCAGCGCCGGGCCGCGCAAAACCCCCGAGGCACCGCGCGGCCAGTGCGCCGTGCTGAGAGCCGGAGGAACCGCCGACATGGCAGGCGACAAGGAGCTGCCCGACGCCAGGGAACTGGCCGCGCGTATGGCCGAGATCGGCGAGCGGAGCAACCGCATCTTCCGCAGGTTCCTCGAGCGGCAGGACGACGAGCACTTCCAGATCCCCGACCCGAAGGTGGTCACCGACGCCTTTGCCCGCCTCGCCGAGCACCTCCTGGCACGGCCCGAGCGGCTGGTCGACGCGCAGCTCGCCTATTGGCGCGAGATGGGCCGCTTGTGGGAAAGCTACATGCGGCGCGTGCTGGGCGAGGAGGTGCCGCCCATGGTCGAGCCGGCGCCCGACGACCGCCGCTTCAGGGACGACGCCTGGAGCGAGGATCTCGTCTTCGACTACATCAAGCAGTCCTACCTGGTCACGGCGAGCTGGATCCAGGGCACGGTCGCCAATGTCGAGGGGCTCGACCCGGCGCTGCGCAGCAAGGTGGCGTTCTACACGCGCCAGTATGTCGACGCGCTGGCCCCCTCCAACTTCGCGCTGACCAACCCCGTGGTGCTCCGCCAGGCCGCCGAGACCCGGGGCGAGAGCCTCTACGAGGGGCTGCGCCGCCTGCTCGACGACCTCGAGCGGGGCAAGGGCGAGCTGAAGATCAGCATGACGCGCGAGGACGCGTTCGAGCTCGGCCGGAACATCGCGACGAGCGAGGGGGCGGTGGTCTTCGAGAACGAGCTGATGCAGCTCATCCAGTACGCGCCCTTGACGCCGACCGTGCAGCGGCGGCCGCTCCTGATCGTCCCGCCCTGGATCAACAAGTTCTACATCCTCGACCTCAAGCCGAAGAACAGCTTCATCCGCTACGCGGTGGAGCAGGGCTCGACCGTCTTCGTCATCTCCTGGGTCAACCCCACGGCCGAGCTCGCCCACAAGAGCTTCGAGGACTACCTCGTGGACGGCCCGCTCGCCGCCCTCGATGCCGTCACCCGGCAGACCGGCGAGGACGAGGTCAACATCATCGGCTACTGCCTCGGCGGCACGCTCGCCGCCTGCCTGCTCGCGCACGAGGCGGCGAAGGGGCAGAAGCGCATCGCGTCCGCCACCTTCTTCACCACCATGCTGGACTTCGCCGAGCCCGGCGACCTCGCCGTCTTCATCGACGACGAGCAGCTCGAGCTGCTCGACCGGCACATGGCGAAGAAGGGTTATCTCGAGGCGCGCCACATGCAGCAGGTGTTCAACCTGATGCGCGCCAACGACCTGATCTGGTCCTTCGTCGTCAGCAACTATCTGATGGGCCGGGCACCGCTCGCCTTCGACCTGCTCTACTGGAACGCCGACAGCACGGCGATGCCCTACATGATGCACAGCTTCTACCTGCGCTGCATGTACCAGCAGAACCTCCTGACCAGGCCTGGCGGCATCATCCTCGACGGCGTGCCCATCGACCTCGGGCAGGTCCGTCAGCCGGCCTTCTTCGTCTCGACCAGGGAAGACCACATCGCCCCCTGGCGGTCGACCTTCCGGGGCAGCCGCCTGCTCGGCGGGCCGGTGCGCTTCGTGCTCGGTGGCTCCGGCCATATCGCCGGCATCGTCAATCCCGCCGATTCGACCAAGTACGGCTACTGGACGAGCACCAGCCGCAGCGCCGATCCCGACACCTGGCTGGCGCGGGCCGAGCATCACGAGGGGTCCTGGTGGCCCGCCTGGCGGCAGTGGCTGGAGCGTCATGGCGGCGGGACGTCGCCCGCCCGTGATCCCGGCGCCGGCAACCTCGAGGTGATAGAGCCGGCGCCCGGCCGCTACGTACGCGAGCGCAGCCCCGACTGACCGGATCGACCCGGCAGCACAGCAGCAAAATTCCGGAATAAGTTCGACGGTCGAGCGTCTATTTCACGTGTCTTGACCGACACCGATCCGGCCCTCGCGCCGGCCCGGTCCCGGTCAATGGCTTTTACCGCCCACGATTGGTCCGTCGGCCACAGGCCGACGGACATTTTCTTCCGCCACCGAGCCCGCTGCGGCTGGCGATAATTCTACCGGAGCCTGCACTCCGGTATTTCACTTCGCTTCCGTCGACAGATGGCCTAATGGGGATGGGATCGAGTTTCAACAGGAATGCGCATGATCTGGCAGCGTGGGAAGATGCGGTCGGAGGCGGCGAGTCAGGCGATCGCCGAGGAGCTGGTGGTGCATGTGGCGGCCCTGCGCCGCTATGCCCTCCTCCTGCTCGGCGATTCCGCGGATGCCGACGATGCCGTCCAGGAGACGCTGACGCGGGTGCTCGCCCGCGCCAAGAGCTGGCACACGATCGGCGACCTGCGTCCCTATCTCTTCTCGACGCTGCACAACGTCTTCGTCGATTCGACGCGGCGCGAGAAACGCATGGCCACGGATTTCCTCTCCGAGGACATCCTGGCTTCGCTCGTCACACCACCCAGCCAGCAGCAGCATGTCGAGCTGCGGGACACCGTCGTGGCCCTGGCCAAGCTGCCGAACGAGCAGCGCGAGGTGGTGTTGCTCGTCGGCCTGGAGGGGCTGAGCTATCTGGAGGCGGCGGAAGCCCTGGGCATACCTGTGGGAACCGTGATGTCGCGGCTGTCGCGCGGCCGGGAAGTGCTGCGCTCGATGACCAGCCGTGAGACCTCGCGCAAGCTTCGAGTGGTGAAATGACGCAAGACCAGACGCGCGTCGATGACGCGCTCGACAATGACCGGTTGCTCCGCTTCGTCGACGGTGCGCTCGACGACGACCAGCGCGTGCAGGTGCTGACTGCACTTTCCTCGCGCCCGGAGACCGTCGCCAGGGTCGAGGCCTATCTGCACCAGAATGCCCGCCTGCGCGAGCTCGGGCAGCATCTGCCGATGCATGACAGCCGCACCTTCAGGGCCGACCTGCAGGGCGAGATCGTGCGCCGGCTGGCCGGCCGGCGGACCCGCGTCGCGGCCTTCCGCTATGCCGCCGCCGCGGCGGTGGCGCTGACCGTGCTCGGCGGCGGCACGGCGTTGACGCTGGATCGCCTCGCCGGCAGCGGCACCAGCGCCCTGCGGTCATCGGCTGGCGCGCCCGAGATCTATTTCCCGTTCGGGACGACGCAGCTGGCGGCGAGCGAGCCGGCCGGCCTCGTCACCCAGACCGACGCCGCGCCCACCGACCTGGCATCGGTCACCTGGCTCGCCGGCCAGGTGCCCGGCCTCACGCTCAGTGCGCCCGAGCTCGACGGGATCGGCCTGCATCTCGTTCGCGGCGAGACCCTCGACGCCAACCGCGCGCCGGCGATCCGCCTGATCTACGCCGACGAGGTCGGCAGCCGGGTCGTGCTCTATGCCGCTGTCGCCCGCTCGAACGCCGACCACGCGTTCCGCCTCGTGCCCGAGGGCCATCTTTCCCTGCAATGGCGGCGCGGGCCGATGATCTTCGCGCTGGTGGCACCGACCGACAGCCCGCAGCTCTCGGCGATCGTCGAGCTGGTCGGCAAGGGGGTGGCCCAGGCGCTGCCGCGCGAGACGGCCGAGCCCGTGCCGGGCACCGTGCCGGCCGCGGCACCGGCCGACGGCGGACCGATCCAGTCGATCGCCGTGCCGCCGGCGCGGCCCGTCCCCGAAGTGCCGAAGGCGGCGCCCGAGCCGGCCGCCGCAACGACCGCGACGACCACCGGCGACGGCGTGATCACGCCGCCGACGCTGCCTGTCGCGACCAAGGCCAACGAGCCCAAGCCGCTCTAGCCGGACCACGATCCCGGCCGGCCTTGACCTGAATCAAGACCGGCCGCGCCTCGCTCCGCTAGCGTGGCACCCTGACGCAACCGATTCACCGGCGGCTTAGCCATGCCGGGAAGCCTTGCCGGTTTGGGGATGCACATGGCCGCGCCCACCGAAACGTCCGTTCAGCCAGGGGAAGCGGCCCCCGCGCTGCCGGTCGAGCAGCTCGGCCGGCTGTTCGAAGCCGACCGCGTGCCGCGCTACACGAGCTATCCGACCGCACCGCATTTCCGGCCGGATATCGGATCCGTGGCTGCAGCGGAATGGCTCGCCGCTTTGCCCCCGGACCAGCCGGCCTCGCTCTATCTGCATGTGCCATTCTGCCGCCAGCTCTGCTGGTATTGCGGCTGCACCACCCACATCACCCGGCATGCGGGCCGGATCAACGCCTACGCGCAGACCCTGGCGCGAGAGCTCGACCTCGTCGCCGACCACTTGCGCGAGCCCGTCCCGCTCGCCCATCTGCACTGGGGCGGTGGCACGCCGTCGAGCCTCGGCACCGCCGATCTTGCCACGCTGATGCGGCGGATCGACGAGCGCTTCGGCTTCACCGCCGATGCCGAGCGGGCCATCGAGCTCGATCCGCGCTTCGTCTCCACCGAGCTCGCCGACTGCATCGCCCGGATCGGCATCAACCGGGCGAGCTTCGGCATCCAGTCCTTCGACCCGGCGGTGCAGCGCGCCATCAACCGCATCCAGAGCGTCGACACGACCAGGCTCGCCCTCGAGCGGCTGCGCAGCGCCGGCATCGACGCCATCTCGTTCGACATCCTATACGGCCTGCCACATCAGGACGTCGCGAGCGTGCTCGACACGGTGGACAGCGTGGCGGCGCTCGCACCCGGCCGGGTCGCCGTCTTCGGCTATGCCCACCTGCCGGGACTGAAGAAGCACCAGTCCATGATCCCCGACGAGCTGCTGCCGGACGCGGCCCAGCGCCTCGCCCAGTTCGCGGCCATCACCGAGCGGCTCGAGGCGCTCGGCTACGTGGCGATCGGCCTCGACCATTTCGCAAGGCCTGACGACCCGATGGCGCGCGCCCTCGAGGCGGGCCGGCTGGAGCGCAACTTCCAGGGCTACACCACCGATCGGGCGACCACGCTGATCGGCGTCGGCGCCTCGGCCATCGGCAGCTTCAAGGATGGCTACCTGCAGAACCATGTCGACCTGCAGGCCTGGCGGTCGGCAATCGCCGAAGGCCGCCTGCCGATCGCCCGTGGCTTGCGGCTGAGCGCCGACGACCGACATCGCCGGGCGATCATCAACCGCCTGATGTGCGAAGGCCGGGCCGACCTCGGGGCGATCGCCGACGCGCATGGTGCTGCCGCCATCGCCCCGGAGCCGGGGCGTTTCGCCCGGCTGGTCGAGCTGGGCATCGCCCGTCGCGAGGACGACGTGATCCTGGTGCCGGCCCGCTACCGGCCGCTGCTGCGCCTCGTCGCCGCCTGCTTCGACCGCTACCTGGCGCCGGGCCAGGGCCGGCACTCGCTGGCCCTGTAGCCGTCCCCGGCCGGACCCGGCCTCAGCGCCAGAAGGGCTTGCTGCTTTCCCTGCGCGCTTCCGCCCGGGAAATGCCGATGTCGCGCAGCAGGCGATCGTCGAGCTCGGTGAGGCTGCTCCGCCCGCGCGACCGCCGCATGCTGCGGCCGAGCCAGGCCACGAGGTCGGCCAACCCCGCCGGGCGCTTCCCCATTCCCATGCCGAGACGGTGACCGATCGAGACGAACTGAACGCTCTTCATGGCGAACTCCCGTGCGCCGCATCAAGGAGCGCCGGCTCCAGCCGACACCCAGCGGCGATGACGCGCCTCTACTGCGCCGCGTCGCCCCGGGAATCAGTGACTATTGCCACAAACGCGCAAGTTGCCGGTGACCCCTTCCCGGTCAGTCCTCGGCCGTGGCCACCACCTCGATCTCGAGCAGGACCTCGTGACCGACCGCGGTCGCACTCGCCCAGTCGCCCTGACCCACGCCGAAGGTGGTGCGATCGAGCTCGAGGGTGCCTGTGGCCACCGCCCGGTCGCCGTCGACGGCAATGGTCATCGGCAGCACGACCGCGTCGGTGACGTCGCGGATGGTCAGCTCGCCCGCGACGTCGTAGCTGTCGCCGCCAGTGGCGGTGAAGCCGGTGCTGACGAAGCGGGCCGTCGGATAGGTGGCCGCGTCGAACCAGTCGGGCCCTCCGATCCCCGCATCGCGCTCGGCATTGCCCGTGTCCACGCTCGCGATCTCGATGACCGCCTCGACCGACGCCGCATCGGGGGCCGCCGGGTCGAAGCTGATGGCGGCGGTGAACGTCTCGAACCTGCCTGTGACCGGCGAGCCCATCTGCTTGAACGTGAAGGCGAGGCTGCTCTCGTCATCGATCATCCGCCAGTCCCGGGCGGCGGCGGGCAAGGCGGTCAGGAGAACCAGGAGGGCGACTGGCAGGCGCATCGGATCAGCTCCTTCGGGGCAGCAGCATGCGTTTGAGGACCGCGTCGCGGCTGATGAAATGGTGCTTGAGGGCACCCAGGACATGGAGGGCGAGGCAGAGCATCAAAAGCTTGCCGGCGATGTCGTGCACGGCCCTGAGCACCTTGGCCACGGCTTCGTTGGCGCCGATCAGGTCCGGCACGGTGAAGAAGCCGAACCAGTTGGCCGGGCTCGCGGTGGCGCCGGAATAGAGCCAGCCGCTGAGCGGAATCACCAAGAGCAGCACGTAGATGCCGTGATGCACCGCGGTGGCGACCAGGCTCTCGAGCCGGCCCATCCCGTCGGGCAGCGCCGGCACGCCGGTCAGCCGGCGCCAGGCGAGCCGGGCGAGGACCAGCACCAGCACGGTCAGCCCGAGCGACTTGTGCAAGGCATAGTCCTGGAACATCTGCGGGCTGATCGGCAGCTCGACCATGGTCAGCCCGAGCCAGAAGAGCCAGAAGATCAGCGCCGCAGTGATCCAGTGCAGGGCCCAGTGGACGAAGCCGTAGCCATCCGGCGAGTTGGTCAGGCGCATGGTCGATCCTCGTCCATAGCAGGCTGTTGAAGAAGTCGCGATGGCCGCGATGCGGTCAGGATGACCGGAAGCGAGGAGGCGTGAGGGCCAGCGATGCAGCGCGCATCGCGCCCGAGCGCCGACGAAGCTCGCCGGTCATCCTGACCGCATCCCTCCGGGACGGGCCGCTTTTCGCCGCTGCGTGCGTTGCCCGACACGTGACGATGCTATGGCATCGCCCCGCGCCGGGCGCCTTCCCAGCGACGAAAGTCGATCCCGTCGCGGCCGTCGAGACTTCTTCAACAGCCTGCTGGTGCTCCTGCTCAGTCGACGAGCACCTTCGGCCGCAAGAGCTCGGCCTCGATGACCAGCTCGACCTCGTCGCTGATCATCGGCACCAGCATGTCCAGCCCGAAGGCGGAGCGCAGCACCGTGCCGCGCGCCGAGAAGCCGGCCACCTCCATGTCCGCGTAATCGGGCACGAACTGGCCGAGCTGATGGTCGCCAAGATAGTTCAGGGTGACGTCGAGGACGACCGGCACCGTCGTCTCCCGGATCGTCAGATCGCCGGTCACCTCGGCCGTGGTCTCGGAAGTCGGCACGACCCCGGTGCTCACGAAGCGGATCTCGGGCGAGCTCTCGACCGCGAAGAAGTCGGCGCTCTTGAGATGCCCGTCGAGGGCGTCGACGCCGGTGCGCAGGCTCGCGGCGTCGATCACGACCTCGATCCGGCTCCTGGCCGGATCGTCGGTGTCCAGCGCCAGCTCGCCGGTGAAGCCCTCGAAGGCGCCGAAGGCGCGGCTGTTGCCGAGATGGCTGTAGGCGAACTGGATCTCCGTGTGACCCGGGTCGAAGGTGAAGACCTCCTCGGCCGCGACGGGGCCCGCGGCCAGCAGGAAGGCGGCGAGCGGGAGGCTGCCGCGGGAGAGAGATAGGCCGAGCTGCATGTCTGTCACTCCGGAAAGGGCAAGGGCTTCGCTCGACCCTATCTGGGTCACCGATCGGAAGAGCGACAGCCCATGTCCGCAAACGCTCTGTTTCCGCGCCGGTGACAGTCGCCCCGGCGGCCCTGCGCCGCAGGCGCGATACGGGGATGCACATGGACAGCCCATGGCCACGCCGTTAAGAGGGCGTGGCTGCAATGCACCATGCGTTGCGGACGTGGCGAGCAATGCCCGATCGACGGATCGGGCCATTTTGTCTGGGCAAGCCCGATCGACGGACCGGGCGATTGGTGCGGGGACGGCCACATATGTCGGGTTTCGAGTGGTTCTTGCTGATCCTGATCATCGGCTGCGGCGCTGCCGGTGTCGCGTACGGGATTCTCACACGACAGATCATCCTGGCCCTGCCGACCGGCACGCCGCGGATGCAGGAGATCGCGGCCGCCGTGCAGGAAGGGGCCCGAGCCTACCTGAACCGCCAGTACCGGACGATCGCCATGGTCGGCGTCGTCGTCTTCATCCTGCTCACCGTCTTTCTCGGCTTCTCCGTCGGCATCGGCTACCTGATCGGCGCCGTGCTCTCGGGGTTGACGGGCTATATCGGCATGAACGTGTCGGTCCAGGCCAATGTCCGCACCGCCCAGGCGGCCTCCGGCCCCAACGGCCTCGCCGCCGGCCTGGACGTCGCCTTCAAGGCAGGTGCCGTCACCGGCATGCTGGTGGTCGCCCTCGGCCTGCTCGCGGTCGCTGTCTACTACGGCATCCTGATGATCATCGGCGTCGAGACCCGCACCATTCTCGAGGCCCTGGTCGGCCTCAGCTTCGGCGCCTCGCTCATCTCGATCTTCGCCCGGCTGGGCGGCGGGATCTTCACCAAGGGTGCGGATGTCGGCGCCGACCTCGTCGGCAAGGTCGAGGCCGGCATTCCCGAGGACGATCCCCGGAACCCGGCCGTCATCGCCGACAACGTGGGCGACAATGTCGGCGACTGCGCCGGCATGGCCGCCGACCTCTTCGAGACCTACGCGGTCACCGTGGTCGCCACGATGCTGCTCGGTGCCATCTTCTTCTCGGGTCCGGCGACCGCGACCCTGATGATCTACCCGCTGGCGGTCGGCGGCATCTGCCTGCTCGCCTCGATCGCGGGCACCTTCCTCGTCAAGCTCGGCCCCAAGAAGAACATCATGGGCGCCCTCTACAAGGGCTTCTGGGGTGCCGCCGGCATCTCGCTGGTCCTGCTTCTGCCGCTCACCGCCCTGGTGCTCGGCTTCGGCAGCACCGGCTACGAGGCCAAGGTCGGCGACGTCGTGGTCAAGACCTTCGGCGGCCGGCAGATCTACTACTGCACGCTGGTCGGCCTCGCCGTCACCGGTGCGCTGATGTGGATCACCGAGTACTACACCGGCACCAACTACCGCCCGGTGAAGTCCATCGCCAAGGCGTCCACCACCGGCCACGGCACCAACGTCATCCAGGGCCTCGCCGTGTCGATGGAATCGACGGCCATGCCGGTCATCGTGATCTGCGCCGGCATCCTCGTCGCCTACCTCAATGCCGGCCTCTACGGCATCGCCGTGGCCGCCACCACCATGCTGGCGCTGACCGGCCTCGTCGTCTCGCTCGATGCCTATGGCCCGGTCACCGACAATGCCGGCGGCATCGCCGAGATGGCCGATCTGCCGGCGAATGTCCGCGAGACAACCGACGCGCTCGACGCCGTCGGCAACACCACCAAGGCGGTGACCAAGGGCTATGCCATCGGCTCGGCGGCGCTCGCCGCCCTCGTCCTTTTCGCGGCCTACGTCCAGGACCTGAAGCACTACTTCCCGGACCTCGACGTCACCTTCGTGCTCTCCGACCCCTACGTCGTCGTCGGCCTCTTCCTCGGCGGCATGCTGCCCTTCCTCTTCGGCTCGATGGGCATGCAGGCGGTCGGCCGGGCGGCGGGTGCGATCGTCGAGGAGGTCCGGCGCCAGTTCCGCGAGAACAGCGGCATCATGGCCGGCACCTCGAAGCCCGACTACGGCCGGGCGGTCGACCTTTTGACCAAGGCCGCGATCCGCGAGATGATCATCCCGTCGCTCCTGCCGGTGCTGGCCCCGATCGTCGTCTATTTCGTGATCTCGTGGGTCGGCGGCCAGGCCGCCGCCTTCACCACTCTCGGCGCCATGCTGCTCGGCACCATCGTCACGGGCATCTTCGTCGCCATCTCGATGACCTCGGGCGGTGGCGCCTGGGACAACGCCAAGAAGTACATCGAGGAGGGCAATTACGGCGGCAAGGGCTCCGACGCGCACAAGGCGGCGGTCACCGGCGACACCGTGGGCGATCCCTACAAGGACACGGCCGGCCCGGCGATCAACCCGATGATCAAGATCATCAACATCGTCGCCCTCCTGATCATCGCCGTCCTCGCGGCGCACTGACCCGGTGACGACGCCGTGGCCATCCGCGTCGCCCGAGCGCGCCGGATGGCCACGGACCGGCCCCCGCCTCGACGGCTACTTGCCGCCGATCTTGCCGGCCACCGGGTCGCCGAACCGCCCGACATTGCCGATCAGCTGCTCGAAGACGGTCAACTCGTTGCCGAGCGTCGGCGTGACGTTGGCATTCGGATCGATCTCCATCGCCTCGTCCATCGTCACATGACTGACATCCTGGACGATGCCGCGGTCGTCGAAGGCGATGGTGAGCACGGTCTGCTCGGTGATCTCGCTCTGATAGAACGAGAGCCGCTCCAGCTTCTGGGTCACGTAGTACCAGCGATTGTCCTCGAAGGTCGCGAGGGTCGACGGGCTGCCGAGCAGCCGTGCCACCTCCTCGCGCGGCGTGATCCCGGGGACGATGCGCTGCACCGCCGCCTCGTCGACCGTGTAGCCGTGCTGCGACACCTGCGGGCTGCAGGCCGCGAGCCCGCCGGCGAGCCCCAGGGCGAGAACGAGATGGGTTGCGCTCGGTTTCGATGGCATGGTCTCTGGCTCTCTCCAACGGACGGCGGATCACCGCCCGAGGCCGATGCGCGGCAAACGACCGCGCGTGGGTTGAACGGGAAGCGTATCAAGTAAAGTCATGACCTCGCGCGAACAAGAGACTTGGCCCGTCAGCCGGGGGCTGTTCGGCCGTTTCAGCGGCTGGCTCGGCAGCCGCCGGGCCGACCGGCGACGCCTGGCGAAGGCCTTCGCCCTCTACCATGGCATCGTCGCCCGCGCCCGCGAGCCACGATTCTACGCCGAGTGGGGCGTGCCGGACACGCCGGACGGCAGGCTCGAGCTCATCTTCGCCCACACGTCGCTGATGCTGCGCCGGCTGCGGGCCGAGGGGGAGGCGGGCCGCACCCTCGCCCAGGACCTGTTCGACGTGCTCTTCGCCGACGTCGACCGCAACATCCGCGAGCAGGGTGTGGGCGACCTCTCGGTCGGCAAGCACGTCAAGCGCTCGGCGCAGACCTTCCTCGCCCGGGCGCAGGCGCTCGATGCCGGCCTCGATGCGGGCGACCTCGACGGCATCGCCCGCACCCTCGACCGCAACATCCACAACCGCGTCCTGCCCCGGGCGGCGGAGGGCGGGCCGGTGGAGGGCGCGCCGGAAACGACGCCGCCGGCCGGCATGCTGCGGCTCGCCACACACCTGCGGGACGAGGCGGCCCGGCTGGAGCGGCTCGATGGCGCAGCCCTGCTCGCCGGCCGCTGCGAGCCGGCTGGTGGCTGAGCGGCGGCCGGGCCGGGCGAGGCGCTGCTTGACCCGGAACGGGCTTGTGCCTAGCGTTGCTGGCCTTCCTGCTCCGCCATCCGTGCCCGTTGCCGGGTCAGGGCGGGGCGGTGGCAGCCGCCGTCGGCGGCGTGAAGCTGAGGCGGGCGCGGCACCGGTCGGTTCGGCACCGCTGCCCGGGGGATCTCCATACTGGCGGGGAGGGGACTGTCTTGGCGCAAGACCCTGAATTCTCGCGTTTGATGATGCTCGGCGAGCTGCCCGAGAGGGACGGCCGGCCGTTCGCCATCGCTGCCGACCCGGAGGAGTGCCGCCGGGTGGCCGAGCGGCTCGAGCTCGTGGCGCTGGGCAGGCTCGCGTTCGGCGGCCGCCTCGAGCACGGCCCGCGCGCTGGCGTGCTGATCCTGCGCGGCCGGCTCGAGGCGGATGCGACGCAGCGCTGCGTCGTCACGCTGGAGCCGGTGGTGGCCCATCTCGACGTCGAGATCGAGCGCTATTTCGTTCTCGGGCCGGAGGTCGAGGTCGACGAGATCCTGGTCTCTCCCGATGACGAGGAGCCGGAGCCGCTCGACGGCACCTGCCTCGACCTCGGCGAGATCGCCGTCGAGGAGCTGGCGCTGGCCCTCGACCCCTACCCGCGCGCCGCCGACGCCGATGCGCAGCTCGAGGCGCAGCGCGCCGCCATCCAGGGGGGTGCCGGGACCGACGCCGCCCGTTCGGCCTTCGCCGCCCTGGCGGCGTTGCGCGACCAGGGCAAGGGAACCTGAGGCGGGTGCCTGGCCCCTGCGCCATCGTCGGCCGCGAGCGCCGGTGCCGCTCCGTGCCGAGTCACGAGTCGTGCCGATGAGCGTCGTCATCGCGCTCGACGTGATGGGTGGCGACAAGGCACCCGAGATCGTCATCGAAGGTGCCGATCTGGCCCTCGGGCGCAATCCCGAGCTGCGCTTCCTTCTGTTTGGCGACGAGGCCAGGATCGGCCCGCTGCTCGCCGGTCGTCCGGCACTCCGGCAGGCGGCCGAGCTGCACCACACGCCCGACGCCGTGGCCGCCGACGCCAAGCCGTCGGCGGCCCTGCGCCAGGGCCGCAACAGCTCGATGCGCCTCGCCATCGACGCGGTGCAGGCCGGTCGCGCCGGGGCCGCGGTCTCGGCCGGCAATACCGGTGCCCTGATGGCCATGGCGATGATCGTCCTCAAGACCCTGCCCGGCATCGACCGGCCCGCCATCGCCAGCGTCCTGCCGACCAAGCGCACCCCGGTCGTCTTTCTCGATCTCGGCGCCAATTCCGTCTGCAGCGCCGAGATGCTCTTCCAGTTCGCCGTCATGGGCGAGGTCTATGCCCGGGCGGTGCTCGGTGTCGCCAAGCCGCGTGTCGGGCTGCTCAACATCGGCACCGAGGAGGTCAAGGGCGACGGCGTCGTCCGCAGCGCCGCGGCCCTGGTGCGCGATAGCGGGCTGCCCATCGACTATGTCGGCTTCGTCGAGGGCACCGGGGTCACCGCCGGCACGGTCGACGTGGTGGTGACCGATGGCTTCACCGGCAATGTGGCCCTCAAGATCGCCGAAGGCACGGCCTCGATGTTCACCCACTCGCTGCGCCAGGCGTTCGCCAGCAGCCTGCGCGCCAAGCTCGCCTATCTGCTCGCCCGGCCGGCGCTGCACGGCCTGCGCGACCGTTTCGATCCCCGTCTCTACAACGGCGCGATGTTCCTCGGCGTCAACGGCGTCGTGGTGAAGAGCCACGGCGGCACGGATGCCGTGGGCTTCGCTGCCGCCATCCGCGCCGCCCTCGACCTCATCAGCCGCGGCACCAACGAGCGGATCATCGAGGAGATGGGCAGGGTCGCCATCCCCGACGCGGACGAAGACGACGGCGATGCATCCGAGCCGCAAGCGGCGACTGGCTAGGCGAAGGCTTCATGCGGCGATCGATCCTGCGCGCCGTCGGCGGCTATCTCCCCGACCGCATCGTCACCAATGACGACCTGGCGCGAACCCTCGACACCTCCGACGACTGGATCCAGGAGCGCACCGGCATCCGTCGCCGGCACATCGCGGCACCGGACGAGCTGACCTCGGACCTCGCCGTGGCGGCGGCCCGCCGCGCCCTCGCCCGCGCCGATCTCGGGCCCGACCGGGTCGACCTGATCATCGTCGCCACCTCGACTCCCGACCACACCTTTCCGGCGACCGCGACGGCGGTGCAGCGCAAGCTCGGCTGCGGCCCCGGCATCGCCTTCGACCTCCAGGCGGTCTGCGCCGGCTTCGCCTACGCGCTCGCCACCGCCGACAACTTCATCAAGGCCGGCCAGGCCAGCACGGCCCTGGTGATCGGGGCGGAGACCTTCTCGCGCCTGCTCGACTGGACCGACCGCGGCACCGCCGTGCTCTTCGGCGACGGCGCCGGTGCGGTCGTGCTGACCGCCCTGGAGCAGCCCGGCACGGCGCTCGACCAGGGCATCCTCGCCACCATGCTGGCCGCCGACGGCCGCCACTACGCCCATCTGCAGGTCGATGGCGGCCCCTCCTCGACCGGCACGGTCGGCCATCTCAGGATGAACGGCCGCGAGGTCTTCCGCCATGCGGTCGGCGAGCTGACGGGTGCCGCGCGCGCCGTGCTCGACGCTGCCGGGCTCGCCATCGACGACGTCGACTGGCTGGTCCCGCATCAGGCGAACAAGCGCATCATCGACGCGGTCGGCAAGAAGCTCGGCATTGCCGAGGCGAAGGTGGTGGTCACCGTGGCCGAGCACGCCAACACCTCGGCCGCCTCGATTCCCCTGGCCCTCGACCGGCTCTACACCTCTGGCCGACTCGACCGCGGCGACCTCCTGCTCTGCAACGCCATGGGCGGCGGCTTCGCCTGGGGTGCCGCCCTGATCCGCTGGTAGGCCCCTTCCCCGCGGGGCGGCCGCGGCGTGTCGGCCCGGTTGACGGAAACCTTTGTATCATCTAGCGTTTTATCCATCGAAGGCACACGCGAGGGGAACGCGGGCGATGACGGGCAGAACGGTGACTCGCGCCCAGCTCGCCGAGGCGGTCTATCAGGAGGTCGGGCTGTCGCGCAGCGAATCCGCCGGCCTGGTGGATGCGATCCTCGAGGAGATCGCGCATTCGCTGGTGATGAATGGCACGGTCAAGATCTCGTCGTTCGGCACCTTCGCCGTGCGCGAGAAGGGCGAGCGGGTCGGCCGCAACCCCAAGACCGGCGAGGAGGTGCCGATCCTGCCCCGCCGCGTGCTCGTGTTCCGCGCCTCCCAGGTGTTGAAGAGCCGCATCAACTCAGAACGCCCGGCGGCCTGAGATGGTGGTGACGGCCGACCAGGCGGCGATCCCCGCGCAGACGCGCGGCAAGTCCCAGGCCGCGTTCCGGACGATCAGCGAGGTCGCCGACGAGCTCGACGTCGCCCAGCACGTGCTGCGCTTCTGGGAGAGCAAGTTCCCGCAGGTGCGGCCGCTCAAGCGCGGCGGCGGACGACGGTACTACCGCCCAGAGGACATCGACCTGCTGCGGGAGATCCGCGCCCTCCTCTACGACGAGGGCTACACCATCAAGGGGGCGCAGAAGCTGCTCCGCCAGCGTCGCGCCCGGCCGCCGGCGATCGCCCGCACGACCGAGAAGCCGAGCCCGCCGGCCCCGGCGCCGCCCCTGGCCGCGACCGACGCCGTGCCCGACCCCGCCGCGGCCGAACCCACGAGCAACGCGGCGCCGCCGCCCGCCGCATCGGCCACGGCAGCACCCGACCGGGCCCGCCTCCACCACCTCCGCGACAGTCTCGTATCGCTCCGCGAAGAGCTCGCCCAGGCCCTCGCCGAAGCCGATAGCTGAGGACGCCCCCAGCTTGCCCGCCTTCCGACCCTTGGCTATAGTCCGCCCCGTCGGAGCGTAGCGCAGCCTGGTAGCGCATCAGTCTGGGGGACTGGGGGTCCCGAGTTCAAATCTCGGCGCTCCGACCACTGCCGCCGGCGCCTCGATCGACAGCCGGTCGCCATGACGCCCCCGAGGCGTCGAAGAGCATTGGTCGCGGCACCGGTTGGCGCTATGCAGGAGGGAATTTCCGCAGCGCCGGACACGACACCTGCCCGGAACCATGATCGACCATGGTTACGTGGCGCGTAGCGTGGCCTGCCCGGCCCGTCACCTCCGGCATTCGGCTCCATCGTGCCCGCCAGCGATCCCCTCATCACCCGCAGCTCCCCGCCGGCCAGGGTCACGGTCGGCCTGTCCGATATCGGCATCCTGCGCCGGGTGCTGGGGATGGCGCTCCGCTACCGGCGCGGCATGGCGATCGCCCTCGTCACCACCCTCCTCGCGGCCGTCTTCCAGCTGCTGATTCCGCAATATCTCGGTAAGGCGGTCGATTCGGCGCGCGGCCTGCTCGCCGGCGGCGATGCCGAGGCGGCGCGCGCCGCGCTCTGGCGGACCGCCTTCCTGCTGCTCGGCGCCAGCGTGCTGCGCGGCCTCTTCACCATGTGGCACAACTACCAGGGCGAGGCGATCGGCCAGCGCATCGCCTACGACCTGCGCATGGCCTACTACGCCCAGCTGCAGCGCCTGAGCTTCGACTTCCACGACCGCACCCACAGCGGCGAGCTGATCACCCGCGGCATGCTCGACATCGAGGGCATCCGCATGGTGATCAATGCCGGCATCCTGCGTCTCGTGCTGATCACCGTGCTCGTCGGCGTCGGTGCCACGCTGCTCCTCAGGCAGGATCTCTGGCTCGGGCTGATCGCGCTCAGCTTCGTGCCGTTCGCCGCCTGGCGCTCGGTCGTGGCGCGCCTGCGGCTGCGCGCCGGCTGGCTGGCGCTGCAGGAGAAGCTCGGCATCCTCACCCGGGTCATGGAGGAGAACCTCCAGGGCATTCGCGTGGTGCGCGCCTTCGCCGCCCAGCCGCACGAGCTCGGCAAGTTCGACGCCATCTCGGAGGAGACGCTGGCGCTCGCCGATCACCGGATCGACATCCGGGTGCGCAACACGGCGGCCATGACCTACGCCTTCTTCCTCGCCATGGGGCTCCTGCTCTGGGTCGGCGGCGGCAAGGTGCTGGCGGGCGAGATCAGCGTCGGCACGCTGGCCGAGTTCCTGGCCTTCATGGCCATCCTGCAGATGCCGGTCCGGCAGCTCGGCATGATGGTCAACGCCTTCGCCCGCGCTTCCATGTCCGGCGGCCGGCTCTTCGAGGTGCTGGATCGCGAGCCCGAGATCCAGGATGCCCCGGATGCGAAAGAGCTGCGGATCACCGACACGGCGCTCCGCTTCGAGAACGTGTCCTTCACCTATGCCGGCGCGCGGACCGGCGCGCGGGCCAGCGGCGGGGGCCCCACGCTCGCGACCCTGCACGACATCAGCTTCGAGGTCCGCGCCGGTCGCACGCTCGGCATCGTTGGCCCGCCCGGCAGCGGCAAGTCGACGATCGCGCACCTGATCCCGCGCTACTACGATGTCGGCGGCGGCCGGATCACCATCGACGGCCAGGACGTGCGCGACGTGACGCTGGGCTCGCTGCGCCGGGCCGTGAGCCTGGTCCAGCAGGACACCTTCCTCTTCACGGCGTCGATCGAGAACAACGTCGCCTATGGCAATCCCTGGGCCGAGCGCGACCGCATCGCCCATTCGAGCGAGATGGCGCGGTTGCACGACTATATCGCCGGGCTGCCGAAGGACTACGAGACCCTGGTCGGCGAGCGCGGCGTGTCGCTCTCGGGCGGCCAGCGCCAGCGCCTCTCGATCGCCCGCTCCATCCTCGTGGACGCCCCGATCCTGATCTTCGACGACAGCACCGCCGCCGTCGACGCCGCGACCGAGCAGGGCATCCGCGAGGCCCTGCGCAGCCAGAGCACCAGGCGCGCCACGATCATCATCGCCCATCGACTGGGCTCGCTCATGGATGCCGACGAGATCGTCTTCCTCGAAGGCGGCCGCATCGTCGAGCGCGGCTCGCACCAGGAGCTGCTCGCCCTGGGCGGCCGCTATGCCAGCCTCTACGCGCTCCAGAGCCTGGGCAACGAGCCGGTGGCGGGCGCTCCGGCGGCCCCGTCACCGGTCGCGGAGCCGGAGCGATGAGGGTGCCGCACGTCGCCGGGCGACCGGCGGCACCGGCGCAGGCGGCGCGGCCGCCGCATGCCGTGGTCGGCTCGCAGATCGACAACGAGGAGGAGATCTTCGCCGCCTTCGACGGCCGGATCCTCAGGCGCTTCTGGGAGTTCGTCAGCCCCTACAGCCGACGGCTCCTGCTGGCGCTGGCCGCCGTCCTCGCCTTCGCGCTGAGCCAGGTCGCCATCCCGCTCATCCTGCGCGCCGTGGTCGATTCCGCCCTCGCCGGCGAGACCGCCGACGCCGCCATGGCGGCCGAGCGCCTGCTGCTCGTCGGCGTCGCCGCCTTCTTCGCCGTCGTCTCGCTCAATTTCGTCGCCAATCTCGTCCAGGAGACGCTGGTGGCGCGCATCGCCGAGCGGCTGCTCGTCGATCTGCGCCGGGCCATGTTCGCCCATCTGCAGCGCGTCTCCCTGTCCTTCATGGACAAGACCGAGGTCGGTCGGCTGATGTCCCGGCTGCAGGGCGATGTCCATGCCTTGCAGGAGTTCCTCGAGACGTCCGTCTTCGCCATCGGCGACCTCGTTCTCCTGGTCGGGATCACGGTCGTCCTCCTGGTGCTCGACTGGCGGCTCGGCCTCCTGACCCTCTCGGTCATGCCCGTCCTCGTCATCGTCCGGCTCATCTGGCTGCCCCGGGCGCGCCGCGCCTTCCTGCGCGCCCGGGTGACCAGCTCGACCCTGAACGGTGCTCTCGCCGAGGGCATCCATGGCGTGCGCACGGTCCAGGGCATGGGCCGGGAGGCGGTCAATCTCCGGCTCTTCGAGGAGAAGGCGGCCGACAATCTCGACGCCCAGCTGCACGGCACGCGGCTCGCCCAGCTCATGGTGCCGATCGTCGACACGCTGACCGGCGGGGCCATGGGGATCGTCGTCGTCTTCGGCGGCATGGCCGTGCTCGACGGCGCGCTCGACCTCGGCGTGATGGTCGCCTTCCTCTTCTACGTGCAGCGCTTCTTCGACCCCATCCGCTCGCTCACCATGCAGTACAGCGTCATGCAGCGCGCCATGGCCTCGGGCCAGCGGATCTTCGAGGTCCTCGACGTGCCGATCGCCGTGGTCGACCGGCCGGATGCGCTCGATCCGGAGACGATCGACGGCTCGGTCGTCTTCGAGGATGTCACCTTCGGCTATGTGAAGGGCGTCCCGGTCCTGCGGAACGTGAGCTTCGAGGCAAGACCCGGCAAGACGGTGGCGCTGGTCGGGCCGACGGGCTCCGGCAAGAGCAGCACGATGGCGCTGGCCCATCGCTTCTACGATGTCGGCGGCGGCCGCGTGCTGGTCGGCGGCCACGACGTGCGCGACCTCACCCAGGCCTCGCTCGGCCGCCATATTGCCATGGTCCTGCAGGAGCCTTTCCTCTTCACCGGCACCGTGCTCGAGAACATCGCCTACGCGACGCCGGGGGCGACCCGTGACGCGGTCGAGGCGGCGGCGCGCGCGGTAGGTGCGCACGACTTCATCATGGCCCTGCCGGAGGGCTACGACACGCCGCTCGAGCAGCAGGGCGGCAATCTCTCGGTCGGCCAGCGGCAGCTGATCAGCTTCGCGCGCGCCCTCGTCGCCGATGCCAGCATCCTGATCCTCGACGAGGCGACGGCCAATGTCGACAGCTACACCGAGCGCCTGATCCAGCAGGCGCTGGTCCGCCTGCTCGAGGGCCGCACGGCGTTGGTCATCGCCCACCGCCTCGCCACCATCCGCCATGCCGACCGGATCGTCGTGCTGCGGGACGGCCAGGTGATCGAGACCGGCAGCCACGCCGAGCTGATGCAGGAGAACGGGCTCTACGCCCGCCTCTACCGCCTCAACTACGCCTCCTTCGACGACGTCTAGGTCGAGGATCCCCCCGCGCCCGGAGGCCGCTTCGGCTCGGGCGCCGGCTCGGGCTGCGGCTGGCGCGCCGGATCTTCTGTGCCGGCCGGCTTCGCCGCCCGCCGGCCGCGGATCGGCTTCACGCCCAGTCGGCGCTTCGGCTGCTCCGGTGCGGGCTCGGGCGCTTGCGGCACCGGCACCGCCGGCGCCGGGACAGGCTCGACCGCCGTGCGCAGCCCGAGCCCGGTCCGCCGCGCGATCTCGGCCCGCCGCGCGGACGAGGCGGCGGCGACCATCGGATAGTCGCGGTCGAGCGCGTATCTCTCGCGGTAGTCGCCGGCGGTCAGGCCATGGGCGGAGAGGAGATGGCGGCGCAGCGTCTTCATGCGTCTGCCGCAGACGAGGCAGACGAGGCCGTCGCGTCGCACGGAGTCCTCGATCGGCACGGCCGGCTCCGCCGTGGCCGGCTGCTCGGGCGGGCGGCCGAGGCTGCCCAGCTCCGTGCCCACCGTCGTGACCAGGCGGCCGACATCGGCGGCGGCGAGGTCGTGGCTGCGAAAATAGGCCGTGACGATCCGGGTCGTCAGCTCGGCCAGGCTCGGCGCGTCATCGTCGCTCATTTCTGCTTTCAGGCTTGCTTGCAGGGCTGTTATTGGGGTCGGCGGGTCTTCCCGGTCCGCCCTGGCGCCGAGGTTGCCGGCACCGCCCGCGCGATACAAGCGCTTTTCTGAATGGGCTTCCTGCCGACCGCGCCGCGCGGCGCGGCCGGGTGCGTTCATCGATCGCCAACCGCCGACGCGGTCTCCCGCCTGCTCTCGGGCTGTCGCGCCATTTGCGTCGTGGGCGTGTCGGGCTGGCGGCCGCGGTGCAAGCGCGCCTCGCGAAGACGCCGCGCGAGCAGGCGGCAGAGTGCTTCGGTCAGCGCCGGATGGTCCCGGGCGATGTCCTCGAAGGTGATCCGATGCAGCTGCAGCAGGCGGCAGGCGGTGCCGGCGGTGACCCCCGGCGCCGTCACGGTCGGGTCGACCAGCGCCGTCTCGCCGATGATCCCGCCCGGGCCCTCGGTCTCGATCCGTCCGTCCGGCCAGCTCACCTCGACACTGCCTTCGTCGACCAGCCAGGCGAGCGGCAGCACCCCGCCACCACGCTGGATGGTCATGCCGGCGGCGAAGCGGCGTTCCTCGACCAGGGGCGCCAGCACCTCCAGCGCATCGAGCGGCAGCTCGGCCAGGAGGTCGAAGCGCTTGAGGCGGAGCATCGCCTCGAACAGCCGGTCGTCGTGGGTCGAGCGGGCGGGAGGGGCGAAGATCGGCATGGCCACCTCGTCGGTCGGTGTGGGCAGGTCGGGTGCGGCCGGAGCGTCGGCCCGGCGTCGCCGCAGGAGCCGGGTCGCGGCTCGCAGCCAGCGGCCGTCGATGTCCTCGACCAGTCGCTCGATGGCGGTGTCGGCCGATGCGCCGGCCCGGACATGAAGCTGGTCGGCGGCCGCCCCTTGGTGCGGCAGATGCAGCCGCTCGAGCAGCGGCACGAAGCGCCGGGCGAGCTGGCCGTGGCGGAGCGAGACGAGGCCGTCGATGCCGCCGGCGACGAGCCGGGTGTCGGCCTCGCCGAGGGCGCGGCGAAGCTCCATCGCATGGCCCGCCTCGCCGAGGGCCCCGAGCCCGGCGAAGAGCCGGTCCGTGAGGCTTCGCGCGTGATCGAGCAGGGCGGCATGCAGCGGGGCCAGCGACGTGTCGCCGGCCGCCGCGATCCGGTCGAGCAGGCGCGCGTCGCGCTCGGCGAGCTCGGCGAGGCCGGCGATCAGGCGCCTGAGCAGACGACGTGCCGGCCGGCTATCGACCGCCGCGAGGAGCTCGATGACCCCGAGGGAGGCGGCCCCGCGGCTGCCGCCGTCCACCAGCAGCACCGCCAGTGCGCGGTCGGCGAGCGGCAGGAGGGCATCGACGGCGACCCGTCGCACCTGGCGGCTCGGATCGGTCAGCGCCGCCATGCCCGGACCGAGCAGCTCGGCGGGCGGCAGCATCGCCGCGAGCGCGCCGAGCGCCATCGCCCGATGCGCCGGCGCCGCGGCGTGCCGCCCCTCCTCGGCGAGCACCAGCAGCGCCGGATCGGGGGTTTTGGGCGGATGGCGCAGCACGGCTTCGAGCAGCGCCTGGCGCAGCTCTTCGGGCGTTTCGGCGTGGTCGATCCCCTGGGCCAGGTGCTGTGTCAAGGCAGGTGGTGCCCGCCGCACCACGGCAGCCAGACGGCCGATGAGCTGGGCGTCGTTGCGCCAGCCCGGGCTACCCTGGTCGGCCGTGCTGTTGGGGTGCATCCAGGGACAGCCGCCGAGGAGATCGGCAAGCGCCAGGGCGACATCGCCGGCCACCGGCACCCTGGGCGCCCCGCCGGCGAGCAGGCACGCGGCGCCGAGGAGTGACATGGCCTCGCGTTCGGTCCTGGCGGTCGCCGCTTCGAGTGCTGGAACCAGGGCGTCGGGTCCGGCCCGCGCCAGGATCGCCACGACCCGGGCCCAGTCGGTCTCGCCGAGCCGGGGTGCCACCCCGACCAGCGCCGTGGCCAGCGCCGCGACCAGCGCTTCGGCAGCTTCCGGCTGGGCACGTGCCAGGGCGGCCTCGACGAGATCGACGGCGAGCAGCCGGTCCGCTGCCCGGCGGCTGGCGAGGAGCGGGAGGAGCCGGGCCGGGTCGATCGCCGGATCGCCGCTTGCTGCGCGCCGCCGCGGCGCTGCCGGCAGGCGTGGCCGCTGCCCGTGCCGCAGGTGGCGGACCAGGGTCGGCAAGTAGCGCTGCGCCACCACGAGATTGAGCAGGACGAAGAAGCCGGCCGCGACGAGCGCCAGCACGCGGGCCCGGAACGCGGCGTCGTCGGCGGGCAGGATGGCGAGGACGAGCCCGGCCAGCGCCATGCCGACCGGGTAGAAGACGCCGTCGGCGAGGGTCCGGGCCCGGCCGTGCACGGCCGCCGGCAAAGCACCGTAATTGGTGGTGTTGACCGGCTCGAACACGGCGTTCGAGACGGCCTCGGTATTGACATGGGCGAGAATCGCCCAGGCGAGGCGCGGCTGGGCCAGGAGGGCCGCGAGGCAGGCGAGCGAGCCCAGCGGGAAGAGCAGGTTGCGCAGGAAGGGGCCGGCCCGCTCGACCACGCCCCGTGCCGCGAGCCAGAGCACGGCGAGCTCGGCGAGCTGCAGGCCGGCGAAGATCAGGGCGAGGAACCGGCCGAGCTCGGCCTCGTCCGCATAGGTCTCGGCATAGAGGGCGAAGCAGACGAACTCGGTGAGGCTGTAGACGACGGTCAGCATCATCGAGTTGAGGGCGAGGAGCAGCGCGAAGGGATGGCGGGCGAGGAACCGCCCGAGATCGCCGAGCCCGGTCCCGACCTCGCCGGCCTCGCCGCCCGCGCCCGTCGTCGGCGGCACCGCCACTGGCCACAAAGCGAGGGCGGCGAGGCCGGCGAGCAGGATCACCGGCAGGAGGAGCTGGCCGGGCGACAGCCAGACGAGTGCCCGCTCGGCGAGGATGCCGGCCGTGCTGCCGCCGATGGCGATGGCGATATAGAGCCGCGTCGTCAGCCGGCGCAGCCGCAGGTTGTCGAGGAAGGCGGCGACCAGGACCCAGAAGACGATGTCGGTGACGATGTCGTAGAGATGGGCGGCGAGCAGCAGCCCCATGGGCGCCCAGGCGAGGCCGAGCACGAGGCCGCCCAGCAGGCCGGCCACCACCACGGCGATCGCGAGCGCCAGGCCCGGCAGGAGCCGGCCGCCCGGCACCCGGTCGACGATGTGCCCGAGCCCGATCGAGACGAGCGTGGCGAGCACCGCCAGGGTCACATAGAGGAGCGGCAGGCCGGCAATGCCGTCCCGGGCGAGGAAGAGCGTGGTGCCGGCGGTGTAGAGCAGGACCTTGCCGGCGCTGAGCAGCCCTGCCACCAGCGCCAGCCGCACCACGACCGAACCCCGCAACCCGCCGCTTGCGGCCATCAGCCGGCCGGCTCCGCCTACCGGCCCGGTTGGCCGCCGGCTAGGCCGACACCGCCTCGCCACCGGCCCGGACGCCGGCCCCGCTTTCGGCACGGGCAGCGTCCTGGATGGCGGCATTGCGCGCAGCGGCGGCGACGAAGCGCCCGACCACGCCGGCTGCGAGATAACGGTCCTGCAGGGCCGGGGGCAGGGTCTCGAAGGCGCCGATCGTGCCCCGGCAGTTGGCCGCCCCGCAGGCGCAGCTCATCCGCTCGGGCGTGCCGGAGATGTAGGTCGAGTAGTCGTAGGTGAGCTCGTCACCCTGGGCGATGGCACGCAGCGCGATCATCCGGTAGCCGGCCGGGGTCAGCCTGAGGCCGGTGTTCGGATCGCAGCTGTGGTTGACGAAATCGTCGAGATTGGCATTCGGCAGCAGGAACGCGTCGGTGCCGATCTGGAAGAGATCCTGGCTGAGATCGTAGCCGCGGGCCTGGGCCTCGGCGAGGGTCATCTCGCCGGCATAGTAGTCGCCGTCCTCGTCGACGACGAGCGTGCTGCCCTGGGCAAAGGCGCGTGCGGCGAAGATGCCGAAGCCGCGACCGGGCGTTTCGGCAAGGTAGATGTGCAGGCACTTGGTCAGCTTCTTGAGCCGTGACAGCACGTCGCTCATGATGACGGTTTCCCGGTGGTTCGCCGGCCCGGCGGGACTGCCGGAGCCAGGGCGTCGCCGCCGCCGACCGGGATAGCCGAACTCAACTCATAAGTATAGTCACCAGCAAAATTTCTCGCAATGAGCGAAAAGGGATTCGCTGCAACCGGCCTCAGGCAGGCGCCAGCACGGTCGTCGGCTCGGCCAGGAAGCCGGTCAGCTGGGCCAGCGGCATGGGCTTGGCGAAGTAGTAGCCCTGCGCCTCGTGGCAGCCGGCCTGCTCCAGGAAACGGCGCTGCTCGATGGTCTCGACACCCTCGGCGCAGATCGTCATGCCGAGGCTCTCGCCGATGCCGACCACCGCCTTGACGATCGCGGCACCATTGCCCCGCTTGCCGAGATCCATGACGAAGGAGCGGTCGATCTTGATCTTGTCGAAGGGGAAGCGGTTGAGATAGCTCAGGCTCGAATAGCCCGTGCCGAAATCGTCCATGGCGATCCTGGCCCCCATGTCCTTGACGTGGCGCAGCTCGGCGATCGCCGCCTCGGCCCCCTCGATCATCACGCTCTCGGTGATCTCGAGCTCGAGCCGGTCGGGATCGAAGCCGGTTTCGGCAATGATGTCGGCGACCATCTCGGCGATGCCGCCGCGCTTGAGCTGGACCGGCGAGAGATTGACCGCGAGCTCGATATCGCGATGCCCGCGAATGTCGGTGCAGGCCCGGCGCAGCACCCAGGCGCCGAGCTCGACGATCAGCCCGGTCTCCTCGGCAACGCCGATGAAGTCGGCCGGCGAGACCATGCCCCGTTCCGGATGGTTCCAGCGGACCAGCGCCTCGACGCCACTGACCCGCCCTTTTTTCAGGTCGATCTTGGGCTGGTAGAAGAGCTCGAGCTCCTGGCGCACGATGGCGAGGCGAAGATCGCGCTCGAGCGCCTTGCGCGCCTGCAGCCGGGCATCCATGTCGCGCTCGAAGAAGCGGAAGGTGCTGCGCCCCTCGCTCTTGGCACGATCCAGGGCGATATCGGCATTCTGCAGCAGGCGGCCGCTGATCGCGCCGTCGCCGGGCAGCATGGCGATGCCGATGCTGGCGGTGACGAGAACCCTCTCGACCCCGATGTCGAAGGGCATCTCGACGACCGAGAGGATGCGGCGGGCGAGGAGCTCGACCGCGGCCACGTCCTGCACCGCCGTCTGGATGACCACGAACTCGTCGCCGCCGACCCGGGCCAGCGTGTCGGTCTCGCGCAGGCAGGCCTCGAGCCGCTCGGCGACCTGGCGAATCAGCGCGTCGCCGGCGCCGTGGCCGAGCGTGTCGTTGACGTCCTTGAAGCGGTCGAGATCGACGCAGAGCACGGCGGCCATCTCGCGTCGCCGGGCGACCTGGGCGATCGTCTCGTCGAGTCGCTCGGCTAGCATGTTGCGGTTGGGCAGGCTGGTCAGGGCGTCATGGCGCGACAGGAACTGGGCGCGGCGCTCGGCCTCGAGCTCGCGGGTGATGTCGGTCGCGGTGCCGCGGAAGCCCTGGAAGGCGCCGGCCGGGTCGACCACCGGCTTGCCGGCGATGCGCAGCGAATGGCGAACCCCGTCGGCATCGTCGCAGACCGCCAGGATGTTGCGGAACGGCAGCCGCTCGGCCAGGGCCCGACCGTAGTGCGCCCACTGGGCCTCGTTGTCGCCCTGATGGAAGAGCTGGTCGAGCGGTCGGCCGGTCATGCTGGAGGCGGGGATGCCGATGATCTCGGCGACCCGCTCGGAGACGAAGGCCAGATGGAGCGTCTGGTCGGTTTCCCAGATCCAGTCGGAGCTGGCATCGGCGACATCGCGGAACCGCGCCTGGCTGTCCTCGAAGGCCTGTGCCGCCTGGCCGGCCTGACGCATCACGACGCCGCTGAAGCCGCCGATCACGACGAGGGCGAGAACCAGCGACGGGGCGATCGAGCGAATGAACTGGCGGCCCGGCCGGTGCGGCTCCCAGGCCAGCCGGCCGGCCTCGGCGCCATCGACCGTGGTGAGCGGCAGGGATGCCGCGGCGCCGTCGTCGGCGACGTCGGCGATGCGCATGCCGGTCAGGCGAAAGCGCTCGGCGATGTCGCCGAGCATCGCCTCGTCGAGCAGCTTGACGAAGACGAGCACGCTGCGCGGCCCGTCCGGCAGCACGAAATCGCCGGTCTCCTCGGGCGTGATGGCGCTCGCCGCGGCGATCGCCACCTCGCCGCCGACCAGCACGAGGCCGGTCTGGTAGTCCGGCTCGCGCTCGCTGGCGTGGCGGGCGGTGACGATCAGCTGCTCGAGCCCACCGGTGATCGACGGCAGCTCGCCTGCGTCGGCGCGCTCACCCTCGAAGGCCGCGTAGGTCGTCTGGTCGCTGCCGTCGAAGACCAGGGTGTACTGGTAGTTGTGGGTTTCGAAGATGTAGCCGGCGAAGTTCAGGTCCGCCCATTCGGGATCGATGTCGACGTGCAGATAACGCACCGTGTCGTTCCACCAGGCGTAGTCCTTGGCGACCCGGCCGACCTGCGTCTCGCGCAAGTGGAGCGTCTGCTCGACCGTGTTGATCGACTGGCGCCGGGCGGTCTCGTCCTCGGTGCCGGCATTGATCGCCATCAGGCCGAGCAGCACGACGAGGCTGGTGGCCATCAAAGCAGCGGTCGGGGCGATGATTCGCCGACCGAGGCGAGGGCTCATCTTTTCCATGGCGATTGCACGTCCTGAGGCGCTGTTTCGTGCAGATTGGCCCGAGTATCGCAGCCGCGCATGAAGACGAGGTTAACGTCGCGGACTTGAGGCGAATCCCGCCGACCGACCCTCTCCAGCAGCTTGCCGCACGCCGAAAAAGCGATCATAGTTATGATTATTCTACTTTCAGGGGAATGCGGCGATGAGCTGGGTCCGCGAGGCGTACTATCCGAGCTGGCAGCAGAGCCTGAGGATGGACCGCGAGGTGTTCCGCCAGCAGAGCCCGCACCAGGAGATCCTGATCTTCGACAATGCCGATCTCGGCCGGGTGCTGATGCTCGACGGGCTGGTGCAGGCGACCGAGCGTGACGAGTTCATCTATCACGAGAGCCTCGTCAATCTCGCCTGGGCGAGCCACCCGGCGGCCCGCCGCGCCCTGGTGATCGGCGGCGGCGATGGCGGCTGCCTGCGGGAGCTGGTCCGGCACGCCGACCTCGAGGCGATCGATCTGGTGGAGATCGACGCCGCGGTGATCGATGCCAGCCGGCGCCATCTGCCCTCCATTCACCGGGGCGCCTTCGACGACCGGCGGGTGCGCACGGTTATCGACGACGGTGCCGCTTTCCTGGAGCGTTCCGGGGAAACCTATGATCTCGTCCTGGTCGATGCGCCCGACCCGGTCGGCGCCGGGGCGGCGCTCTTCACCGAGACCTTCTACCGGGCCTGCCGGCGGTGCCTTGGTGCTGCCGGCGTGCTCGCGGCACAGTTCGGCAACCCGCTGCTCGACGCGGCCGGCCAGGAGCGCTGTGCGGGCCGGCTCGCCATGGCCTTTCCCGCGGTCGCCTTTGCCCTGGCGCCGGTCGCCACCTATCTCGGCGGCGCCCTCGCCATCGCCCTCGCCGGCGAGCAGCCACCCGTTCGCCGACGTGACCCCGCCCATGCGCTACGCTGGTATGACGCCGAGCGTCATGACGGGATGCGCCTCCTTGGTGCGGCGCTCGACCCGGTGCCGGGCAGCATACCCTCTTTGCCGGGCCGACCAGCCGGCCCGGCCCACGCGCTGCCGGCCATGCAGACCCACTAACGGTCAAGTGGTCAGAAGCGGGCCACCGCACTCAGCACGAGACGCGCGCCGCAGGCGTCGCTGCCGCCATAACAGTCGCCGCGGCCGAGATTGGTGTCGGTGTAGTGGAGGCCCAGATCGACGGGCCCGACCGTCGTCGTCAGCCCGATCCCCCAGTCGAGATAGTCGTCGAGGCCAGCCATGCTGTTGCTTTCGAACCATTGTCGGCCGAGCCTCGCGTCGAGTGTGACGGGCCAGTCGTCGCCGGGCCAGGGCAGGGTCCAGGCGGCGAGCGCCTCGACATAGTGGGCGCGGCCGACATCGCCCGAATGGTCCGGCGAAAAGATGTAGCCGAGGCCAAGGGAGAGGGCGTCGGTGACGGCGTAGCCGAGGGCCAAGGGAAACTCGACATAGTCGTAGTCGAGGTCGCTGTCGGCGCCCGGATAGACGATATAGGTGGCGGCGACGTCGACATCGAATCCGCTCTCGCCGAGCGGTGCGGCGAGCCCGGCCGAGAAGTCGAGCTCGACCCGGGCCTCGCCGCCGTCGTCGAAATCCACGTTCGAGCCCCAGAGGTCGAGATAGCCGGTGGCCTCCTGGTCGAGCCCGAGATCGAACTCGTAGGTGAGGCCGGCCTGCAGTGCCGGCCGCTCGTCGCTGTTGCTGATGCCGCGGTCGACATAGTCGGAAACGACGCCGACCTCGCCATAGAGCCAGGTCGACTCGCCCTCCTCCTCCTCCGCCTCTTCGTCCACCTCGTCGATCACCGCTTCGTCGGTCGCCACATCGGGCGTCTCGCTCCGGCCATCCAGGGGCACGCCCAGGATGCCGAGCAGCGCCAGGAACGGCATCACGACAAAGAGCAGCCTGGCCGGGAGGAGCAGCAGCATGACGGACAGTCCACTTGGCAGCAGCGTGGACGCTCGTTGTCGCCGACGGATGTTGAGATAGGGTTAACGCGGCCCAAACCATGCGCCGGTGCCGCGCAACGGCAGTCCTACTTGCCGGCGGCGTAGAGACCCTCGAGCAGCGCGCCGTGCCGCTCGATGATGCGCGGCCGGCGCAGCTTCATGGTCGGGGTCATCATGCCGTTCTCGACGCTGAACGGCTCGGCCATGATCTCGTACTTGCGGATCCGCTCGATCGCCGAGAGATTGGCGTTGGCCCGCTTGACCGCCTCGCCGATCCGCTGCCGGAATTCCGGGTCCTGTGCCAGTGCCGCCGGATCCCTGGACTTGCCGGCCTCCCGCCCGAAGGTCTGGACGAAGCCCGGGTCCGGCGTGACCAGCGCCACCAGATAGGGCTTGCGGTCGCCGTAGATCAGCGCCTGGCCGATTTCCGGCTCGAGCAGCAGGATGCCCTCGACACGTTGCGGCGAGATGTTGTCGCCGCCCGAGTTGACGATGATGTCCTTCTTGCGATCGGTGATCTTGAGGTAGCCGTGCTCGTCGAGCACGCCGACATCGCCCGTGTGCAGCCAGCCGTCGACGACGGTCCGGGCGGTCGCTTCCTCGTCCTTCCAGTAGCCCTTCATGACGTTCGCACCGCGGACCTGGATCTCGCCGTCATCGGCGAAGCGGAGCTCGACGCCGCGGACCGGTGGACCGACGGTGTCGTGCCTGGCCCGGCCCGGCACGTTGACGCTGATCACCGGCGCCGCCTCGGTCTGGCCATAGCCCTGCAGCACCGGCAGGCCGAGGGCCGCGAAGAAGAGTCCGACGTCGTAGTTGAGCGGCGCACCCCCGGAGATCATCGCCTTGAGCCGGCCGCCGAAGCGCTCGTTGACCTTGGTCCGGACCAGCCGCTCGAGCAGCGCGTCGAACAGGCCGTCTAGCGGACCCAGCCGACCGCCCTGCTCATAGCGCCTGGTGCCGAGTTGGATCGCCTGCTCGAACAGCCACTTCTGCAGCCCGCCCTGCCGGTTGACGCCGACCAGGATCTTCTGCCGCAACACCTCGTAGAGCCGCGGCACGCAGGTCAGGATGGTGGGCCGCGCCTCGACGAGGTTGGTCGACAGCGTCTCGACCCCCTCGGCGTAGTAGATCTCCGCACCCAGCGAGATCGGGAAGAACTGCCCTGCCGTGTGCTCGTAGGAATGCGACAAGGGCAGGAAGGAGAGGAAGATCTCACGGTCGCCGATGCCGAGCTGGCTGAGGAGCTCGTAGGCGCCCTCGAGATTGGCCTGGATGTTGCGGTGGGTCTGCATGACCCCCTTGGGCGTCCCGCCCGTGCCCGAGGTGTAGATGAAGCAGGCGACATCGTCGGGCTGGATGGCTGCCGAGCCCGGCACGGCGGGCGAGCGCTCGCCCAGTGCCAGCGCGTCGGCCCAGCTCATGGCCGAGACCGGCAGCTCGCCGAATTCGGCGAGCGGCTCGATGAAGAGCAGCGCCTTCACCGTGGGTGATTCCTTGATTGCCGGGATCAGCCGCTTGGCCAGGCTGCGCCCGGCGCAGACCACCATGCGCGCCTCGGAATGGCCGAGGATGTAGGCGTGGTCCCGCTCGGTATTGGTCGTGTAGGCCGGCACGGTGATGCCGCCGGCACCCAGGATCGCGAGATCAGCGATGCACCATTCCGGCCGATTCTCGGCCACCAGCACGACCCGGTCGCCGGGCTCGAGCCCGAGCTGGCGAAAAGCCCGGGCCAGGAGCCCCGCCTCTTCAGCCACCCGGCGCCACGACCACGGCTGATAGACCCCGTCACGCTTCTGCCAGAGAAAAGGGCTGTCGCCCTCCGCCGCCGCCTGGGCCTCGAACATCGCGAGCAGGTTGTTTTCGGTCCTGAAGGTCGGCATCGCTTCCCTGTGCTTCATCCTGATTCGGCAATGGTTTCCTGGCGATTCGGGCCGGCGCGCCGCCACCGCCGCCGCGACCCTTGGTCGGCTCGCTGGACCTCCACCCCCTGCCACATATATCTGGCATGTCCAGGTTGAAGGGAAGTTCGATGACGAAGGACCAGCGGTTCCAGGCGGCCGCGGACATGGCCAGGGCCGCGGCGGCGGAGGCGATCGCCCCGCGCTGGGACCTCGGGGACCTGTTCGCCGGCTTCGACGATCCGGCGATCGAGGCGACCCTTCGATCGGCCGCCGGCGAGGCGAAAGCCGTCGCCGAGGCGCACGCCGGCAGGCTCGGGGAGCTGGATGGCCAGGGGCTCGCCAGCCTGATCGAGCGCTACGAGGTGGTCCAGGAGCAGCTCGGGCGGGTCTACGCCTTCGCGTCGCTCAGCCATGCCGGCAATCGCGACGACGCCCTGATCGGCCGCTTCTTCCAGGGCGTGCAGGAGCGGGTCAACGCGATCAACACCGACCTCCTCTTCGTCACCCTCGAGCTCAATCGCCTCGACGACGACGCCCTCGAAGCGAGGATCGAGGCCTCTCCGGCGCTCGCCCGCTTTCGGCCATGGCTCGCCAATGTGCGCGCCTTTCGCCCGCACCAGCTCTCGGACGAGATCGAGAAGATCCTGCACGAGCGATCGGTCACCGGCCGCAGCGCCTGGGTGCGCCTCTTCGACGAGAGCATGGCGGCACTGCGCTTCCCGTTCCGGGGCGAGGAGCTGACCAGTGCCGCGATCTTCGACAAGCTCTCGGCCAAGGACCGCACCGTCCGCCGCGACGCCGCGACCGCCATCAGCGGCGTGCTCGAGAAGAACATCCGCCTCTGTGCCCGGATCACCAACACGCTGGTCAAGGACAAGGCGATCGAGGACGGATGGCGCCATTTCGCCCGGCCGATCTCTTCGCGAAACCTCGCCAACCAGGTCGAGGACGAGGTGGTGGATGCCCTGATCTCGGCCGTGCGCGACGCCTATCCCCGCCTCTCGCACCGCTACTACGCGCTCAAGGCCCGCTGGATGGGCCTCGAGAATCTCGAGTTCTGGGACCGCAACGCGCCCTTGCCGGAAGACAGCGACCAGCGAAGGAGCTGGGGCGACGCGAAGCTGATCGTGCTCGACGCCTATCGCAGCTTCTCGCCGCGCCTCGCCGACATCGTCGATCGCTTCTTCGAGAAGAGCTGGATCGACGCCGAGCCGCGTCCCGGCAAGGACAGTGGTGCCTTTTGCCATCCGGCCGTGCCGAGCGTGCATCCCTACGTGCTCATGAACTTCCAGGGCCGGGCGCGCGACGTCATGACCCTGGCGCACGAGCTGGGCCATGGCGTCCACCAGACCCTGGCGGCCGACCAGGGCCTGCTCATGTCCGGCACGCCCCTGACGCTCGCCGAGACCGCCTCGGTCTTCGCCGAGCAGCTCACCTTCCGGGCCCTCCTCGCTCAGGCTAAGAGCCCGGTCGAGCGCCGGGTGCTGCTCGCCGGCAAGGTCGAGGACATGCTGAACACCGTCGTTCGCCAGATCGCCTTCTGCGAGTTCGAGCGGCGGGTGCACGCCGCGCGGGCGAAGGCCGAGCTGACGCCGGACGAGCTGGGCGACATCTGGATGGACGTGCAGAAGGAGAGCCTCGGGCCGGCCTTCACCTATCCGGACGAGTACCGGGCCTACTGGAGCTACATCCCGCACTTCGTCCACGTGCCGTTCTACGTCTACGCCTATGCCTTCGGCGACTGCCTGGTGAACGCCCTCTACGCCCTCTACGACAAGGCGCCCGAGGGCTTCGAGCCTCGCTATGTGGAGATGCTCCGCGCCGGCGGCACGCTCCGCCACAAGGAGCTCCTCGCCCCCTTCGGCCTCGATGCCACCGACCCCGCCTTCTGGAACGGCGGGCTCGCCATCATCGAGGGCTTCATCGCCGAGCTCGAGCAGGAGCTGGACGCAGGCCCTCCGGATGGTGGCAAGCCGACCGGAGAGACTGCTTGAGCGAGCGTCCGACCGGCACCGGCCGGCGCAACAGCGAAAGCTCCATGGGCGGGCGGTTTCGCCGCTACGCCCAGGTCTCCGGCGCGATGGCCGGCCAGGCGGCGAGGCTCGCCGGGCGTCGCCTCGCCGGCACCACCAGCAGCAGCGCCGACCGGCTGGAGCATGCGTCCGAGCTGCGCGCGGCGCTCGGCGGGCTCAAGGGCCCGCTCATGAAGGTGGCGCAGATGATGGCCACCATCCCGGAAGCCCTGCCGGCCGAGTACGCGGCCGAGCTCGCCCAGCTGCAGAGCAACGCGCCGCCCATGGGCAAGCCCTTCGTCCGCCGCCGGATGCGGGCGGAGCTGGGCGAGGACTGGGCGAAGCATTTTCGAGACTTCCCGCTGGAGCCCGCGGCCGCCGCCTCGCTCGGCCAGGTGCACAAGGTCGTGCTGGCCGACGGGCGGACCGCCGCCTGCAAGCTGCAATACCCGAGCATCGCTTCTGCCGTGGACGCCGATCTCAGCCAGCTCCGGCTGATCTTCGCCCTCTATCGCCGCTACGACAAGGCGATCAACCCGGACCGCATCTACGAGGAGATCGCCGCGCGCCTGCACGAGGAGCTCGACTATGTCCGCGAGGCGCGGAACATGGCGGTCTATGCCGAGATCCTCGAAGGCGAGCCGCATGTCCACGTGCCCGAGGTGATCCGCGAGCTCTCGACCGGCCGGCTGCTCACCATGTCCTGGCTCGAGGGCGTGCGCCTGCTCGACTTCAGGACCGCCGATACCGCCACCCGCAACCGCCTGGCGCTCAACATGTTCCGCGCCTGGTACGTGCCGTTCTACGAGTTCGGCGTGATCCATGGCGACCCGCATCTCGGCAACTACACGGTGCGGCCGGATCTCGACATCAACCTCCTCGACTTCGGCTGTGTCCGCATCTTCCCGCCGCGCTTCGTCAAAGGGGTGATCGACCTCTTCTGGGCGCTGATGCGCAACGACCGCGACCTCGCCGTCGCGGCCTACGAATGCTGGGGCTTCAGCAACCTGACCAACGAGGTCGTCGACGTCCTCAACGAGTGGGCCGTCTTCCTCTACGGTCCGCTGATGGAGGACCGCGCCCGGCCGATCCACGAGACCAGCAGCGGCCACCAGGGCCGCGAGGTGGCCGGCAAGGTGCACCAGCGGCTGCGCGAGGTCGGCGGCGTCACCCCGCCGCGCGAGTTCGTCTTCATGGACCGCGCCGCCATCGGCCTCGGCTCGGTCTTCCTCCACCTCCATGCCGAGATCAACTGGCATCAGATGTTTCTCGGGCTGATCGAGGATTTCGACGTCGACGTTCTGGCGAAGCGGCAGAGGAAGGTGCTGGCCGCGCATGGGCTCGAGCAGCCCGACTGATCTGCGCCGGTCGATGCACGCCGGGCCGGGGCGCAGGCGGCGCATAGCCTCGACCTGTCGGGGGGATTGCCCAGGAATCGAAAAGGGCGCCCGACCGGACGCCCTTGTCAATTCCCGAAGTGGGAGCGAGCCGCTTGCGGCTCACACCTCGTCGCGTTCGGCCCGCTTGCGCATCAGCTTGCGGTAGCGGCGGATCGCCTCGGCCTTCTCGCGGGCGCGGCGCTCGGACGGCTTCTCGTAATGCCGCCGCATGCGCATTTCCCGATACAGGCCCTCGCGCTGCATCTTTTTCTTCAGCGCGCGGAGCGCCTGATCGACATTGTTGTCACGCACCTGAACTTCGACGATGACCGTTCTCCCGTGCTGGCTCGCCTTGCCTCCGGTCCCGTTCGGCAGGGCGACAAAAGGGGTTCCCTCCCCAGAGGGCGGAGCCGGTGGATAACCCAGATCGGCCGGCCGGGCAAGGGGGTGCCGCAGCGCGCCGGGACAGGGCATTTCGCCCTGACACCCTTTTCGCCGGCCCCGGCACCCTTACCTATTCCGCATGACGCTGCGCAAGATCGCCCTCCTCGGCCACCCCGTCCTGCTCGAGCCCGCCCGCCCGGTGGCGGACCCGGAAGATGCCGAAGTGCGGGCGCTGGTCCGTGACATGACCGAGACCCTGGCCGATTCGAGGGGGCTCGGCCTTGCCGCCCCGCAGGTCTACAATGGGCTCCGGGTGCTCCTGGCACTGGAGCCCGGCGGGGACGAGGTCGACCGCCTGGCGGAGCCGCTCGTCCTGATCAACCCGGTGCTGACGCCGCTCGACGACCGCCGAGAGGCGGCCTTCGAGGGCTGCCTCTCGATCCCGGGCCTGCGCGGCCTCGTGCCGCGCCATCACAGCGTCGGCCTCGCCGCCCTCGACGCAGAGGGGCGGCCGGTCGAGCGCGAGGCCAAGGGGCTCTTCGCCCGCATCCTGCAGCACGAGGTCGATCACCTGGACGGGGTCCTTTATCTCGATCGCCTGACGTCGCCCCGCCATCTCGCCTTCGACAGCGAGCTGGCGCGGCTGAGCGCCTATCTCGACGAACATGCGGTGGCGGGTCGGCCGCTGGCCGAATCCCGCCCGAGGAGTGATTCATGACCGAGCCCGCCAGAGACGAGCCGACGGGCGGCAAGCCAGCGAGCGACGCGATTGACGACGACGCCGTCGCCGGCCGGGTGGCCGAGAAGGACGCAATCCTCGAGGCGGCGCTCGGCCATGCCGCCTTCGACGGCTGGAGCCGCCGCACGCTGCTCCAGGCGGCGAGCGAAGTCGGGATCGACAAGGCAACGGCGCGCCGCCTCTTTCCCCAAGGCGGCGACAGCCTGCTCGCCTGGCTCGACGACTGGGCCGACCGGAAGATGCTCGAGGCCGCCGAACCTGCGGGACTCGCCACCCTGCCGGTCCGCCAGCGCATCGCCACGCTGATCCGCTGCCGCCTCGAGGTGCTGGGCGAGCACAAGGAAGCGCTGCGGCGGGCCGCCGTGGCGCGCGGCACGCCCCGCAATCTCGTCGGCGGCGGTCGCGCCTTCTGGCGCACGCTGGACCGCATCTGGGAAGCCGCCGGTTTCGGGGCCAACGGCGGGAGCCGCGGTTTCAGCTACTACAGCCGAAGGACAACGCTCGGCGCGGTCCTCACCTCGACCTTCCTCTACTGGCTCGAGGACCATTCGACGGGCCATGCCGAGACCTGGGCCTTCCTCGACCGGCGGATCGAGAACGTGATGCAGTTCGGCAAGCTCACGGGCAGGCTCCAGGGCTTCCTCGACAACCTGCCGGGGGCCACTTTCCTGCGCCGGGCGCAGCGCCACCGGACGGGCACCCGGTAGAGGCCGGTCAGTAGGGCAGGAGGATGTCGAGCACCTGGGCGCCGTAGCGCGGCTGCTGGACGTCGGTGATCTGGCCACGGCCGCCATAGCCGACCCTAAGCTCGGCGATCTTGTCCTGGCTGATGGTGTTCTGCGGCGTGATGTCCTCGGGCCGGACGATGCCGGCGATCGAGATCTCCCGGACCTCGAAGTTCACCCGGATCTCCTGCTTGCCGTCGATCACCATGTTGCCGTTGGGCAGGACCTGGGTGACGATCGCGGCGATGTTGAACTCGATCGTCTCCTGGCGGTTGGTGCCGCCCTGGCCCTGGTTCGACATGTCGCTCGTGGCGCCGACCAGGGCGCTCGGATCGACAGCGCTCGGGAAGATCTTGTCGAGCTTGCTCTCGTAGCCGAAGAAGTTCGGGATGCCGAGCTGGTCGGAGTTGGCGCGGCTGCGCGTGCTCTCGCTCGAGAGCTCGGCGCGGTCGTCGATGACGACGGCCACGGTCATCAGGTCGCCGACGCGCCGGGCGCGCTGGTCGCGGAAGAAGCCGCTGGCGCCCTCGCGCCAGAGTGAGTTGGCGCCCGCACTGCGGTTCTCCTCTGGCGGCGGCATCGGCACCGAGACGGGCTGGTAGCCGGGCCGCTCGACCGGGTTCTCGACCGGCTGCAAGGGCGGCGGCTTGCCGACCTGCTCGAGCCGCTCCAGCGTGTTGCAGCCGGCGAGCCAGAGCCCGGCCAGGAGGGCGGCGCCGAGCGGGCGCATTCTCATCGCCCGATCCCCGGCCGGCCGGCGATCTCGACCAGCTGCGAGCCGACCACGCGGGCGACGAGCTGCCGCTCGCTGTCGAGGTTGGCGACCTGGACGAAGGCGCCCCTGGCGCCGTCCTCGAGCGCGCGGCCCAGGGTCACCAGCTCGATCCCCGGTGCCCGGTAGCGCAGCTCGACCGTCTCGCCGCGCCGCACCAGCCGCGTCGGCTGGACATCGGCCTGCCGGATCGGCCGCCCGGCCGCGAGGCGCCGCCGGGCCTCGGTGCCGTCGAGCTCGTCGAGCGAGCCCAACGCATCCGCCCGGAGCAGGCGCGCCGGCACCAGCGCCGGCTCCAGCCAGGCGGGATCGAGCCGCTCGCCCGCCGCCACCGGCCGCGTCGGCACCATGACCTCGGCCATGACCTGGGCCCGGCCGCCGACGTCGAGAATCCGCTGCTCGCCGGTCTCGAGCCGCACCAGCAGGCCGCCGACGAAGCGCTCGCTGCGCAGATCGAAGCGCAGATCGACCAGCTCCAGGCTGGCGCGGCTCGCTGCCGGGTTGGTCAGCGGCAGGCTCGGTGAGGTGAAGCTCAGCTCGAAGCCGTCGCCGTGCGGCGGGAGCTCCGCCTCGACGAGCGCCGCCAGATGCGCCTCGGTGAGCGGCTCGCCCGGCACCAGCCAGGAGGCGGCGAGGGCCGGTGCCGCCAGCCATGCGACGGCGAGCCAAGCGGCGAGCGGCCAGAGCCGCAGGGCGGGTGCGCAGATCGTGCCGGGGTGCCGGGTCATCGCAGTTGTGTCACCGTCATCATCATCTCGTCGGAGGCCGAGATCACCTTGGAGTTCATGTCATAGGCCCGCTGGGCGGTGATCAGGCTGGTGATCTCCTGCACCGGGTTGACGTTGGAGCTCTCGAGGAAGCCCTGCAGCACGGTGCCGTAGCCGGCCGTGCCGGGCGTGGCGAAGGCGGCACCGCCCGAGGCCTCGGTCTCGAGGAAGAGATTGTCGCCGACCGCCTCGAGCCCGGTCGGGTTGACGAAGGTGGCGAGCTCGAGCTGGCCGAGGTCCCGAAGCGCGATCTCGCCCTCGATCTTGGCGGTGACCATGCCGTCGGCATTGATCGAGACCTCGATCGTGTCGGGCGGCACGACGATGCCCGGGCTCACCGGGTAGCCGTCCGCGGTGACGATCTCGCCGTCGGGGCTGAGCTGGAAATTGCCCGAGCGGGTGTAGCCGAACTCGCCGGACGGCAGCTCGACGATGAAGTGGCCCTGGCCCTGGATCGCGATATCGAGCCGGTTCTCGGTGTTGACCAGGTTGCCCTGCTCCATCACGCGGTAGACCGACGCGGTCTTGACGCCGAGGCCGACCTGCACGCCGGCCGGCACGATCGTGCCGTCCTGCGACGAGGCGGAGCCGCCGCGCCGCAGCGTCTGGTAGAGCAGGTCCTGGAACTCCGGCCGCGACCGCTTGAAGCCGGTCGTCGTCATGTTGGCGATGTTGTTGGAGATGACCTCGACGTTCAGCTGCTGGGCCATCATGCCGGTGGCGGCGACACTCATCGAGCGCATGGCGGACTACTCCATGAATGCGGGGTATGGGCGCGTTCTTCGGTCATCGGCTCAGGCCTGGCTCGCGGCGTCGATCACCCGGCGGACCATCTCGTGATGCGTCTCGAGCAGGCGCTGCGTGTTCTGGAAGGCGCGGACGGTCTCCATCATCCGGGTCATCTCGAGCACCGGCTGGACGTTGGAGCGCTCGATCCGGCCCTGGGCGATGTCCGGCAAGGGCACCGGCTCCGGCGCCTGGTCGGTGCGCATCAGGCTGTCGCCCTCGCGCCGGAGACCCCGTTCGTCGGCGAAGCGTACCAGTCCGATCCGGCCGAGAATGCCGTCGGGAGTCGAGACCGTGCCGTCGCGCGCCACCTCGATCGGTCCGCTGCCTTGCGGCACGACCAGCGTCCCGCCGCCCTCGTCGAGCAGCGGCTGGCCGCCGCTGGTGGTGATCTCGCCGGCGGCGCCCAGGACGAAATGGCCGCCCCTCGTGTAGCGGGGACCGTTCGCCGTCTCGACCGTGAAGTAGCCCTCGCCATTGATCGCGAGATCGAGCGGGTTGCCGGTCGTCTCGATCGGCCCCGGGGCCGGATCGCGGATCAGGCCGGAATCCCGGACGAAAGCGACGCGGCCGGCCTCGCCGGCGCGCTCGAGCACATCCTCGAACAGCACCTGCTCGTTCTTGAATCCGTCGGTGTTCATGTTGGCGATATTGCCCGCCACGACCGCCATCTGGCGTTCGAGGGCGACCTGTCGGCTCAGCGCCACGTAGCTCGTATTGTCCATGCGTCCCGATTCTCTGGGGCCCGGTGTCGCCGGATCTCATGCACGCCCCGTGCCAGTCGCCCGGAGCCGGGAGTTCCGGGGCTCCCCGGCATCCGGTGGCCCGTCCCCGGCAATTTCGACCGGGCAATTCCTGCCGGGCCGGCAGCCCCGGACCGGTCGGCAGACGGCTGCGCAAGGCTTCGTTAACCAGTGCCGGCTACAAAGGCGGTCGCGACAGTTGCCGAGGACGGATTCGAGCATGGCCGAAGAGACGACGGGCGAAGTCGAGGCTGAGGGAAAGCCGAGGTCGGGCAAGAAGAAGCTCCTGCTCTTCGGCGGCATCGGGTTGGTGCTGCTCCTGGGTGTCGCCGGCGGTGCGGCCTGGTTCCTCGGGCTGCTCGGCGGCGATGCGTCGGCCGACATGGCGGCGGACGAAGCCGGCGCGCATGCCACGGCCGGGGACGGTCATGGCGGCGATGGCCATGGCGGGGGCGGGCATGGCGACGAGGCGCCCGACGTCGTCTTCGTCGACATGCCGGACGTGCTGGTCAACCTGCAGTCCGGCGGCCAGCGCATCCGCTTCCTCAAGCTCAGGGCGGCGCTCGAGGTCGGAAGCGAGGATGTGGCGACCAGGGTCGAGGCCCTGATGCCCCGCATCATGGACAGCTTCCAGCTCTATCTGCGCGCCCTCACGGTCGAGGAGGTGAGCGGTTCCGGCGGGCTGCAGCGGCTCAAGGAGGAGCTCGCCGCGCGGGTCAATTACGCGGTGCAGCCAACCCGGGTCGATGACGTGCTCGTCAAGGAGATGCTGGTCCAGTAGCCGGGCCGGCGATGATGGAGATGGCGGGACGTGGTGAGGGGCGTCGACCGATGACGAGATCGACCGCGTGGTCGCGGCCGGAGCGGGTGAGGCGATGACCGGCAGAACGGCCGCTTCGTCTGACGAGCCCGACATCCAGGTCACCGAGTGGGACGAGGACGGTGCGGACGACGCCGACGGCGCCACGCCGGCCACGGCCGCCGGCCCGGCCAGCCGGGTCCTCAATCAGGACGAGATCGACAGCCTCCTCGGCACCGGGCAGGGCAAGGACGACGACGAGCGCCAGGGCATCCTGGCGCTGATCAACTCCAACGACGTCACCTACGAGCGCCTGCCGATGCTCGAGGTGGTGTTCGACCGGCTCGAGCGCATGCTGACCACGAGCGTGCGCAACTTCACCTCGGAAAATGTCGACATCAACCTCGACAATATCACCGCCCAACGGTTCGGCGACTACCTCAATTCCGTGCCGCTACCGGCGATGATCGCCGTCTTCAAGGCGGTCGAGTGGGACAATTTCGGCCTGGTCACCGTCGACAGCCCGATGATCTACTCGATCGTCGACGTGCTGCTCGGCGGCCGTCGCGGCACGGTGCCGATGCGCATCGAGGGGCGCCCCTACACGACCATCGAGACCTCGCTGGTCGAGCGGCTGATCCGCCTCGTGCTGCAGGACCTGAGCAGCGCCTTCCAGCCGATCACCGACGTCCTGTTCCGCTTCGAGCGCATGGAGACCAACCCGCGCTTCGCCGCGATCGCCCGGCCGGGCAATGCCTGCATCGTCTTCAAGATGCGCATCGACATGGAGGATCGGGGCGGCACGATCGAGTTCCTGGTGCCCTACGCGACCCTCGAGCCCGCCCGCGACCTGCTCCTGCAGATGTTCATGGGCGAGAAGTTCGGCCGCGACTCCATCTGGGAGAACCATCTCGCCCGCGAGATCCTGGTGACCGATGTCGAGCTCGAGGCGGTGCTCGAGGTGAAGACGGTGAGCCTCGCCTTCGTTGCCGACCTCGAGGTCGGCTCGGTCCTCAGGCTGCGCTCGCGGCCGGAGACCGATATCACGCTGCGATGCGGGCAGGTCGAGATGCTGCGCGGCAAGGTGTGCCAGCGCGGCGACACCATGTGCGTCCAGGTCGAGGAGAAGATCGAGCGGCCGAGGAGGCGCACCGATGATTGATCTGGCCCTGCAGGTCGTGCTCGTCGTCCTGCTCCTGCTGACCATCACCTGGTGCATGATCGTCCATTTGCGCCTCCGCCGGCTGCGGACCGAGGGCGGCGAGATGCAGGCGTTCATCGCAGCGCTCGGCGAGGCCACCACCCGGGCGGAGGCAGCCATCAGCCTGATGCGCGACACCGGCCGCGAGATCGAGCGCGCCGCCATCGAGCAGGAGCGTCGGGCGCGCGAGTGTCGCGGCGAGCTCGGCCGGCTCGTGGAGAACGCAGCACGCGTCACGCAGCGCCTGACAGCAGCCCGCGAGCAGGGTGCCGCCCGGATGGCGGAGCTGCGCACCCGGGACGACATCACGGACGAGCCACGCCAGCGCCTGGTCGAACCGTCGCCGGACGCTTCGCCCCGGGCCGATCTGGCGCCGGCCGCTCCGGCTCCGGCTCCGGCATCGCCAGACCCGGAGCGCGCCGGACGGCCACGCCCGGCCAGGGCCAAGGGTGGCCAGCCAGAGGCCCGGCTCGATGGTCTCCTGCACGGCGAGCTCCTCGAGGCCCTGCAGGCGCTCAGATGATTCCCTGGCCGTCGCGGCGCATGGCGGGGGCGGCGCGGCACGTGCGGCGCCGCCTCTGGCAGTCCTGGGAATACGCCCTGGCCTGGCGGGCCGGCCCGGCGCAGATTTCCTTGCCGTTGGTGACGGCCGCGGCAGCCTGCCTCGCCCTCGTCGCCCTCTCGGTCGAGCTGGTCTCGGACCTTGGCAAGACGCGTGCGCCGCCGCCTTCCGGGCCGGCAGTCGACGCTGTGGCCGAGGAGAGCTTCCTGCGGTCGGCGTCTGTCGCTTTCGACTGGGACCTGGTCGAGCCGGCCGCGGGACCGGTCGCAACCGATCCGCCGCCCCGACCCGGCACCCCTTCCGGGGATCCCGAGATTGCCGCACCGAACAGCCTGCCAGTCATACCGGAAGCGCCGCCGGAGCTCGCCGACGTGGCCCTCGAGCTGCAGCAGCGGCGTGAGCAGCTGCTCGAGCTGGAAGCGAGGCTCGCCATTCGCGAGGCGGCGCTGCGCGCGGCCGAGGCCGATCTCGCCGCCCAGCTCGACCGGCTCGAGGCGCTCCGTGGCGAGCTGCAGGAGCTGGTCGGCCTCGCCGATGCCGAGGAGGAGGCGCGGCAGCAGCAGCTGGTCAAGGTCTACGAGAGCATGCGTGCGAAATCCGCGGCCCAGATCTTCGACCGGCTCGATCTCGCCGTCCTCCTGCCGGTCGCCAAGCGGATGAAGGAGGTGAAGATGGCGGCGATCCTCGCGGCCATGAACCCCGACCGGGCACGGATCGTCACGACCGAGCTCGCCCGCGAGCAGAGCCTGCCGACCCTCCACTGAGCTCGCCATCGAGACCGTCCGATCCAGCCTCCGCACCTCGCGCTGCCGCTACGAGATATGCGGCCGGCCCCGAACCGCTCTAGGATGAGGGCGGACAAGGCGACGGGAGGCATGCCTGATGACACCCGTGGCGGAGCCGCCGGACCGGTCGCCGCGCCAGTTCAGCGCGGCGGAGATCGGTGCCATCGCCCATCTCTACCGGGGCGAGGTCTATCGCAGCACGATCTGGCGCACCCGGCTCGACAACACCACCAACTGGTCGGTGGTGACACTCGGCATCGCCCTTTCCATCACCTTCTCCTCGGCCAACGCCTCGCCCTTGCCGCTCGTCCTGGTCGGCATTCTCGTCAGCCTCTTTCTCGTGCTGGAGGCCCGCCGCTATCGCTACTTCAATGTCTGGCGGGCGCGCTGCCGCTGGATGGAGACGCATTTCTACGCGCCCTTGCTCGAGGACGGCGACCTTCACACGGAGGACGGCTGGCAGCAGACCCTGGCGCGCGACTACCTGGCCCCGCGCTATCATATCGGCTTCATGCGGGCTCTCGGCCGGCGGCTGCGCCGCAACTATGTCTGGATCCTGCTGATCCAGACCGTCGCCTATCTCAGCAAGATCATCATCCATCCCTCCGCGGCCACCACCCTGGGCGAGCTTCTCGACCGCGCCGCCATCGGCCCCCTGCCGGGTGCCGTCGTTCTCGCCTGCGGCATCCTCTACAACCTCGCCTGGATCGGCACGGCGCTGGTGACGCTGCGTCTCGACCAGGCCGCCCACGCGACCAGGCGCGACACGACCGCCATGGGCTGACCACGAAGGCCGAGGGCAGGCACACCGCCATGCCATGGAGCGGCGCACCCGCGACACCGGCTCCCTCACCGGGCGATCATGCGCTCCGGCAGCCAGGTGACGATCCCGGGTGCCACGGTGATCAGCACGAGCAGCAGCATCAGGAGGAGGAAGAATGGTATCGTCGCGGCGGTGACGCGCCAGATGTCGCGGCCGGTGAGCGATTGCAGGACGAAGAGGTTGAAGCCGACCGGCGGGGTGATCTGGGCGGCCTCGATGAGGATGACGACGAAGATGCCGAACCAGAGCAGGTCGATGCCGGCTGCCTGGACCATCGGCAGCATGACCGACGCGCTGAGCACGATGATGGAGATGCCTTCGAGAAAGCAGCCCATGACCAGGATGCAGACCGCGAGCACGGCGAGCAGACCCCAGGACGAAAGGCCGAGTGCGTCGACCCAGGATGCCAGGGCCCGGGGGATGTCGAGGAAGCCCACGGCGATGGTCAGGCAGGCGGCAGCGGCGATGATCAATGCTATCATGCAGGACATGCGGGTGGCCGCCATCAACCCGTCGACAAAGCTGGCCAGCGTCAGCGTGCGGCCGAGCGCGGCGAGGATCAACGAGCCGACGACGCCGATGGTGGCGGCCTCGGTCGGCGTGGCGATGCCGCCATAGATCGAGCCGATCACCAGCACGATGAGCAAGAGGACGGGGATCAGCCGGCGGGCCTCCCAGATCTTGCGGCGCAGCGGGACCGGCGGGTCGGCTATCGGCATCCGGCCGCGGTGCAGCATGGCCCAGACCGCCACATAGCCCATGAAGAGGGCGACCAGCAGGAGGCCGGGCAGGATGCCGGCGATGAACAGGCGGGCGACGGATTGCTGCGCCGTGACGCCGTAGACGATCATGACGATCGAGGGCGGGATCAGGAGGCCGAGCGTGCCGGAGCCGGCCAGCGTGCCGATCATCATCCGCTCGTCATAGCCGCGTTTCGCCAGCTCCGGCAGGCTCATGCGGCCGATGGTGGCGGCGGTGACGGCGGACGAGCCAGAGACCGCCGCCATGATGCCACAGCTCAGGATGTTGACGTGCAGGAGCCGGCCCGGCAGCCGGCCGACCCAGGGCGAGACGCCGGCGAACATGTCCCGCGAGAGGCGCGAGCGGGTGAGGATCTCGCCCATCCAGACGAAGAGCGGCAAGGCCGTGAGCGCCCAGCTCCAGCTCGCGTCCCACATGGCCGAGGCGAGCAGCGAGCCCGCCGGAGCCGCGGTGAAGAAGGCGAGGCCGACCACGCCGGCAGCGAGGAGCGAGATCGCCACCCAGATCCCGCTCGCGAGCAGCAGCAGGATGATGGCGAGCAGGACCAGGGAGGTGACGATCATGGGCTGCTGCCGGGGCGACGGTCAGTCATCGAGGGCCGTGTCCTCGCCCGAGGCATAGGCCGGCTCACGCCCACGGACGATGCCGACCGCCTCGTCGACGAGGGCCAGGGTGAGCAGGAGCAGGCCGAACGCCATGGCCGCCTGCGGGATCCAGAAGGGGATGGCGAGCAGGCCCGGGCTGATGTCGCCGAAGCGCCAGGACTGGGCGACGAGGTCCAAGGCCCACCAGGCGAGGAAGCCGACGAAGCCGGCCGCGGCGAGGCAGCACCAGGCCTCGAGGATACGCCGGCCGCCGCCGGTCAGGCGCTCGACCAGCAGGGTGACGCGGACATGGGTGCCGCGCTTGAAGGTGTGGGCGAGGGCGAAGAACGAGGAGGCGGCCATGAAGAAGCCGGCGATCTCGGTGGAATCGACGACGTAGCCGAGGCTGCGGCCGGCGACCTGGACGATGATGGCGACGGCGATCAAGGCCAGCAGCACCGCGGCCGCCGCACCGCTCCAGAGGTAGAGCGCATCGAGGGTGCGGCGGATCATCGGCGCCGGCCCCGCAGGTGCTGGCGGAAGGAGAGGGGCGGCGTCAGCGGCCGACGGAGGCGAGGTAGGCGTCGAGCACGGCCACCTGATCGGGATTGGCCTCGCCCCGCCATTCCTCGACCATGGTGAGGCCGATCTCGCGCATCTTGTCCATCACGTCCTCAGGCGCCTCGGTGACGGTCATGCCGTGGTCGATGAGCACCTGCTCCCTCTCCCGGCTCGCCTCCTTGCTCAGCTCGAAGCCGCGCTCGGAGGCCTTCTTCCCGGCTGCCAGCACGGCCTGCTGCTGGTCCTCCGTGAGGGCATCGAAAGCGTCGCCATTGACGATGATGGCGTTCTTGGTGTGCAGGCTGCCGGTGTAGGTGAAGTGGTCGACATAGTCCCAGGCCTGCACGTCGGTGCCGGTCTGGGCACTGGTCCAGAGCGCCTCGATCAACCCGGTCGAGAAGGCCTGCGGCACCTCGGCGAAGGGCAGGATGGTGGCGTTCATGTCGAGCATCTCGCCCATCTGCTGGGTCTGCGGCGAGTAGATGCGCAGCGACTGACCCTTGAGGTCGGCGAGCGAGGTGACCGGCTCGGCGGTGTAGAAGCCCTGTCCCGGCCACGAGACATAGGTGATGATGCGCATGCCGTTCTCTTCGAACAGCTTCGAGAGGTAGACGTCCTGCGCCTCCATCAGCTTCCAGGCCTCGTCATAGGAGGTGACGAGATTGGGGATGCTGTCGAGGCCGTACATGATGTCCTCGTTGCCGTAGACCGAGAGGCGGATCTCGCCGGCCTGGACCTGGCCCGACTGGACCGCGCGCTTGATGGCGTCGTGCTTGATGAGCGAATCGTTGGAGCGCAGGTCGATGACCAGCTCGCCGCCCGTGGCCTCCTTCACGTCCTCGATGAACAGCCGGATGTTCTTCGTGAAGAAGCTGTCCTCGGGATAGCCCGACGCCATGATCCAGCTGGTCTCGGCCAGCGCCGGCGTCGCGAATGCCATCAGCGCCGCCGCCGCGATCGTCGTCGTGCTCCTGCTCATCGGTTTCCTCCCGTTGCCTGTGGCGTTCACGATGTCGGTCGGGCTCCCGCCTGTCAATTCCGCGGCTCGTAGTCGGCCCGCTGCGCCGCCTCGATATAGTCGTGCGCCAGATCGGCCTCGATCGAGGCCGGGGCGCGTTCCCGCGGGTCGCCGTGACCGCCGCCGCCGGGCATGCCGAGCACGAGACGGCGGCCGACGGGGACGCTCTGGCGGCCCTTGGGCGCCAGCTTCGTGCCGTCGTCGAGGCCGACGGTGCCGGCGCGACCGGGCCTGCCGCCCTTGCGGCCACGGGCCGGGTGGTTGGTGCGGTCGAACATGGCGTTGAAGGCGATCTCGTAGCCGTTGGCCGCGGCGATCTCGATCACCTGCCCGAGGCCGCCCCGGTGGCGGCCGGCACCGCCCGAGCCGTCGCGCAGCTCCTTGCGCCAGACGACGAGCGGGCCGACCTGCTCGGTCGCCTCGGCCGGCATGGTCATGACGCCGGAGGGAAAGGCCGTGGCGTTGAGGCCGTCGAGGGTCGGCCTCGCCCCGGTGCCGCCGCTGTTGAAGAGCAGCATTTCCGCTGGCCTGCCGGTCGTGTTCGACGGCAGCGGGCGGACGGAGAACTGGATGTTCCACAAGGCGCCCGAACCCTCGGCCGGCACCCGGTCCGGCAGGGCACCGGCCAGCGCACCCATGACGAGGTCCGGAACGAAGTGGCCGAGCACGTGACGGACGGAGACCGGGGCCGGCGGCTCGGCATTGAGGATGCAGCCCGGTGGTGCGGAGATCTCGAAGGGGGCGAGCGAGGCGGCGTTGTTGGGGATCTCGGGGGCGACGACACATTTCAGGCCGTAGCAGGCATAGGCCTTGCAATAGACCAGGGGCACGTTGATGCCCCAGCGGCTGACCTCCGACGTGCCGGTGAAGTCGGCCTTGATGCGGTCCTCCTCGATCTCGAGGGTGACGGCGAGGTGCACGGGCTCGTCGTAGCCGTCGAGCGTCATGGCATTGGTGTGGCGGCCCCTCGGCAGCTCGGCGATCAGCGCCCGGGTGGCCCGGTCGCTGCGTTCGAGGATGAAGCTGCCGATGCCGTCGAGATCGTCGAAGCCGAACTCGTCCATCATGGCGAAGAGGCGCTTCATGCCGGTCTCGTTGCAGGCGGCGAGCGCGTAGAGATCGCCCACCACCTTGTCCGCCTCGCGGACATTGGCGCGGACGATCAGGATCAGGTCGCGATTGACCGCACCTTCACGGAACAGCTTCATGATCGGGATGAAGAGGCCCTCTTCGTGGACGTCGCGGCCGTCCGGGCCGAAGCCGCGGCCGCCGACATCGACGACATGGGCGGTGCAGGCGAAGTAGCCGATGAGCGCACGTTTACGGAAGACGGGGGTGACGACGGTGACGTCGTGCAGGTGCCCGGTGCCCTTCCAGGGATCGTTGGTGATGTAGACGTCGTTCTCGAGGATGTTGCCCGGGCCGATGTCGGTGATGAAATGCCCGACCGATTCGGCCATCGCATTGACGTGGCCGGGGGTGCCCGTCACCGCCTGGGCGAGCATCCGGCCGGCCACGTCGAAGACGCCGGCGGAAAGGTCGCCGGCCTCGCGCACGCTGGTCGAGAAGGCGGTGCGGACCAGGGTCAGCGCCTGCTCCTCGACCACCGAGATCAGGCGGTTCCACATGACCTGCATGTGGATGTCGTCGAGGCCCTTGGCCATCAGCCTTCTCCCTTGCGGCGGAGGACGAGGAGGCAGCCGTCGGCCTGGACCACGGCCAAGGAGCCGGTCGTGAGAATGGTCGCCGTCTCGTCCTCGACCACGACCGCCGGGCCGGCGAGCTCGGCACCGGCCTCCAATGCGTCGCGGGCGAAGACGGCGGCATCGACGAAGCGGCCCTCGCCGGGCTCGAAGAGCCGCCGCGAGCCGCGCGGCCGGGCGGGACGGCCCTCCCTGGCCAGCTCGAGCGTCGGGGTGGGCGGCAGGCGGGTGGCCACCTTCAGGGCGAAGCTCACGATCTCGATCATTGCCCCCTCGACCGGGCGGCCGAAGAAGCGGGTATAGGCTTCGGCGAAGGCCCGGGCGACCTTCCGCTCGTCGCCGGCGGCGTAGCCGCCAGGCTCGATCGCGACGGGAATCTCCCAGCCCTGGCCGGCATAGCGCATGTAGGCGGTGCATTCCGTCAGCTGCTCCGCATCGCCGCCGCCCTGGGCGACGAAGGCGGCGGCCTCGGCGCGCATCGCGTCGAGCAGCGCGTTCACCGCATCGGCGTCGAAATCGTGCAAGGGGGTCAGCCGGCTGCGCACCGATTCGTAGCCGAAAGGGGCGCGCAGGAAGCCGATGGCCGAGCCGACGCCGGCGCCGGGCGGCACCAGGAAGCGGTCGATGCCCATCTTCTCGCACAGGCGTGCGGCGTGCAGCGGGCCGGCGCCGCCGAAGCAGATCATGGTAAAGTCGGCGAGCTCCTTGCCGTTCTCGACGGCATGCACGCGGCCGGCATTGGCCATGTTCTCGTCGACCATCTCGGCGATGCCGTAGGAAGCGGCCTCGCCGTCGAGACCGAGCGGGGCGCCGACGGCACGCTCGACGGCACCGTTCGCGGCGGCGCTATCCAGCGTCATGCTGCCGCCGGCGAAATCGTGCGGGTCGATGCGGCCGAGGAGCAGGTCGGCGTCGGTGACGGTGGGCTCGCTGCCGCCCCGACCGTAGCAGGCGGGGCCGGGCTCGGAGCCGGCGCTCCTGGGGCCCACGCGGATGCGGCCCATCAGGTCGACCGAGGCGATCGAGCCGCCGCCGGCACCGATCTCGACCATCTCGACCACCGGGATCGAGATCGGCATGCCGCTGCCTTTCTTGAAGCGCCATGTACGGGCAACCTCGAAGGTCCGCGCGGTCTTCGGCGTCTGCTGCTCGATCAGGCAGATCTTCGCCGTGGTGCCGCCCATGTCGTAGGAGAGCACCCGGTCCAGGCCATAGCGCCGGGCGATGTCGGCGGCGAAGACCGCACCGCCGGCGGGACCCGATTCGACCAGGCGGACGGGAAACTCGGCGGCGCTCTCGACGCCGATGATGCCGCCGCCGGAATGCATCAAAAAGAGCGGGCAGCCGACGCCGATGGCGCCGAGCTCGTCGACCAGCCGCCTGAGGTAGGACTTGATCAGCGGCTTGACGTAGGCGTTGGCGCAGACCGTGTTGAAGCGCTCGTACTCGCGCATCTGCGGCGAAACCTCGCTCGAGATCGAGATCTCCAGACCCGGCAGCCGCTTCGCCAGTGCCTCGCGCATCCGCTGCTCGTGCGCGTCGTTCATGTAGGAATGGATGAAGCCGATGGCGACGCTCGCGTAGCCACGCTCCTCGATGGTGGCGCAAAGGGCTTCGATCTCGCTCTGCTCCGGTGCCACCAGCACGCGGCCCTGCGCGTCGATCCGCTCGGCCAGCGTCAGCCGGTCGATCCGTGGCACGAGCGCCGGCGGGAGCTGGATGTTCAAATCGTACTGCTCGAAGCGGCTCTCGGTCCGCATCTCCAGGACGTCGCGAAAGCCGCGCGTGGTGACGAAGCCGGCCCTGGCCCCGCGCCGCTCGATCAGCGCGTTGGTCGCGAGCGTCGTGCCGTGGATCAGAAGCGCCAGCTCACCCGGCGCCACACCCGCTGTCCGGGCGGCGGCCTGCAGGCCCTGGAGGACGCCGCGCTCGGGCCGCTCTCGGTCCGTGAGCACCTTGGCGCTGTGAACGACGCCGTTCGCCTCGATGGCGATGTCGGTGAAGGTGCCGCCGATGTCGATGCCGGCACGCGCACGCGCCGCTGCTGCCGTCGTTTCCACCAAGCCCTGCTTCCGATCGAGGTCATTGCCCGAGGGCGGGCGAGATAGAACCGACACCGCCCACCACGCTCTCCGACGATATAGAATAGGATCGGCGGCGTCGACACGGGGAAGGCTCCTCATCAGCCGGAGCGCAGCCGCGGCAACTTCCCATCATGCCGCCGGGAAGCTACGAATCGCGCATGTTGCGGATCACACGCGAGGACATCGACGACGCCGTCGGCGACGTATTCGCCGATCGCGGCGAGGCGTATTTCGCCCGCGGCAAGGTGCAGGGCCTGCGGTACGAAGAGGGTATCGGACGGCTCACCGGCCGGGTGCAGGGCTCGACGCGGACGCCCTATCGCGTGGACATCCACCTCGAGCCGCGGGGCCAAGGCGGCCTGGAGGTCGAGGGGGTATGCAGTTGCCCGGTCGGGATCAACTGCAAGCATGTGGCAGCACTGCTGTTCGCCGCACAGGCCCGATTGCCGGAACAGAGGGCGGTCGAGGTGGTGGCCGCGCCGTCGGCTGGCGCTCCCCGGCCCGAGGAGGGGCCCGACCCCCGGCCGGAGGACGGGCTCGACGAGCCCGCTCGCCGCTGGCTGGCGGCGCTGCGGGCGGCGCAGGCGGACGACGCGAACAGCTTTGCGGACAGCGTCCAGAACCGGGTGATCTACGTCCTCCGGGTCGAGCCGGGGCGGACCTGGATCGAGCCGGTCAAGGTGCGGCTGACCAAGGCTGGCGGCTATGCCATCGAGCGGCGCGACTACGCCTATCAACTGTACAGCAGCGCGCCCCGGCCGAAATTCATCACGCCCGCCGATCACAACATCCTGCAGCGCATCCACGGCCTCTTCGCCTACGACCGAAGTGGCCTGGAGCAGCGTCTCGAGAGCGGTGCCCTGACGGCGCGGCAGATCACCGGCCTGATCCTGGACATCCTCGCCACCGGTCGCTGCTGCTGGGCCGGCCCCGATCCCGCGAGGCTGCTGGCCCCGGGCGCGCCGCGGCCCGGGACCGCGCGATGGACCGCCGACGAACGGGGCGACCAGAGCCTCTGCTTCGTCGCGGATGACGGCGGGCCCGCGTTCGATGGCGTGATCCCGATCGATCCGCCCTGGTACGTCGACCTCGAGGCCGGGGTTTGCGCGCCGATCGAGACCGGTCTGGACGAGCGGCTGGCCGGCACGCTGGCCCGAGCCCCGCGCCTCGCACCCGCGGCGACCGTGCGCCTGCGCGAGGCCATGGCGGCGGACCTGCCGGCCGGCCTCTCGATACCGCTGCCCGCCGCCTTCAAGCGGGTGCGGGCCGAGGCGGTGCCGCCGGTGCCGGTGCTGCGTCTGGGCTGTGTCGGACTGAAGCTCGAGATGCCCGGACGCCGGCACTATCACTGGTATGCGCGCCCGACGGTCGCGGTCGACCTGCCGGTCTTTCGGCTGGCCTTCGACTATGGCGGGGTGATCGTCGAGCCGTCGAGCAAGGGCGAGCCGGAGCGGCGCGAGGGCCAGCGCATCGTCGTCACGCCACGCGACGCCAGGGCCGAGGCACGGGCGCAGAGCCGGCTGGACCGCCTCGGCCTCGTGCGGCTGGGCGACCGCCGCTCGCCCTTGAAGGGGGTGACCGCCGAGCACGCCGAGGCGCGCGTTCCCGAATTCGACGACGTGGCGGTGGCGGAACTGCTCGAGGAGTCCGTGCTCGACCAGAGTGCCTATCTCGCCATCGCCGGAGACGGCCTGCCCAGGCTCCAGACCGAAGGCTGGCGCATCGAGGAGGACGAGAGCTGGCCCTTCCGGCTGGTCGCCGAGCCGGTGGAATGGCAGGCGGAGATCGCCGAGGGGGAGGGCTGGGGCTGGTTCGACCTCAGGCTCGGCATCGACATCGGCGGCGAGCGCTTCGATCTCCTGCCGTTCCTGAGCGGGCTGATCGCCCAACTGCCGCGCAGCACCGATGGCGGGCCGCCCGACGACGAGACGCTCGAGGCGATCTTCACCGACATGGTGCTCTATCCGCGCCTCGCCGATGGCCGCCTCCTGCCTTTGGCCGGCGAGCGCCTGCTCCTGCCGGTCAAGGCGCTGTTCGCCCTGCTGGCGCGCGAGCCGGCGACCGACGCCGTGGCCCGCGTGCATGTCAGCGACCTCGACGCGCTCGTCGACGAGGTGGTGCTCGCCTGGCAGGGTCGCGAGCGCCTCGATGCGCTGCGGGCGGCGATCGCGAGCCTGCGCGCCGCCCCGGAGATCGATCCGCCGGCGGGCTTCGGGGCCGAGCTGCGCCCCTACCAGCGCGCCGGGCTGGCCTGGCTGCAGGCGCTGCGCCAGGCCGGATTCGGCGGCATCCTCGCCGACGACATGGGCCTCGGCAAGACCGTGCAGGCGCTGGCGCATCTGGCGATCGAGAAGGCCAGGGGACGGCTGTCGCAGCCCTGCCTTCTGGTCGCGCCGACCAGCCTGATGGGTAATTGGTGGCGAGAAGCGGCGCGCTTCGCGCCGGAGTTGCGGCTGGTCTTGTGGCACGGCGGCGATCGCACCATGCGCGCCGCCGATCTGGACGGGGCCGATCTGGTGCTAACCACCTACGCGCTCACCCGGCGCGACGAGGCGCTGCTGCTCGGCCGCCGCTGGTCGATGCTGATCCTCGACGAGGCGCAGGCGGTCAAGAACCCACGCTCGGCGACGGCCCGGATCATCGGCCGGATCGAGGCGGGCCAGCGCCTCGCCCTGACCGGCACGCCGCTCGAGAACAATCTCGACGAGCTCTGGTCGCTCTTTCACATCATTGCCCCGGGCCTGCTCGGTGACCTGAAGCGGTTTCGCTCGAGCTTCAGGGCGCCGATCGAGAAGGATCGGGACGCCTCCGCCAACGCCCGCCTCGCCGCCCGCATCCGCCCGTTCATGCTGCGCCGGACCAAGGAGGCGGTGGCGAGCGAGCTGCCGCCGAAGACGGAGATCGTCGATTGGGTCGAGCTCGCGGGGGCGCAGCGGGATCTGTACGAGACCGTGCGCCTCATGATGGATGCCAAGGTGCGAAGCTCGGTCGAGCGGATGGGCCTCCAGCGCAGCCACATCGCCATTCTCGATGCGTTGCTGAAGCTCCGCCAGGTCTGCTGCGACCCGGCGCTGGTCAAGATCGACGGCGGCCGCCGGGTCCAGGGCTCGATCAAACGCGACCGTCTCCTGGACCTGCTCGAGACGCTCCTGGCCGAGGGCCGCCGGGTGCTGCTGTTCTCGCAGTTCGTCGAGATGCTGAAGCTGATCCAGGGCGACCTCGATGCCCGCGGCATCCATCGCTCGCTGCTCACCGGCCGCACCCGCGATCGCCAGGCCGAGATCGACCGCTTCGAGGGCGGCCAGACGCGGCTCTTCCTGATCAGCCTCAAGGCCGGCGGCACCGGGCTCAACCTCACCTCGGCCGACACCGTCATCATCTACGATCCCTGGTGGAACCCGGCGGTCGAATCCCAGGCCATGGACCGCGCCCACCGCATCGGCCAGACCAAGCCGGTCTTCGTCTACAAGCTGGTCGCGGAGGGCACGGTCGAGGCGGTCATCCAGGAGATGCAGGCGCGCAAGCGCGCTTTGGCCCAGGGCGTCTACGGCGACGACGCCGAAAGGCCGCTCGATCTGGACGAGGAGGACCTGATGCAGCTTCTGGCGCCGATCGGGGGCGACAAGCGAGCGAGCCCCGGGGGTTCCCGCCCGTAGCTCTCGGCACAAAAAAAGCCGCCGGCGCGCTCGAATGAGCGGCCGGCGCAGTCGGGGAGGCACGGGGAGAAAGGGGAGGCTGGCGTCAGCCGCAGACGTCGGACTTGCCGATCGAGCCGATCTCGGAGCAGGCCTTGGTGCCGAGCCCGATGGCGGCGTTGGTGTTCTGGTTCACCAGCGTCGTGTTGTTGACGTTGCCGCCGACCGTCGCGTTGTTGACCGTGCCGATGGCCGAGCCGGCCTTCGAGCCGAGGCCGATGGCGGCGTTGGTGTTCTGGTTCACCAGCGTCGTGTTGTTCAGGTTGCCGCCGACGTCGGAGCCGGTGACCGCACCGATCTGCGTGCTGGCCTTCGAGCCGAGGCCAATGGCGGCGTTGGTGTTCTGGTTGACCAGCGTCGTGTTGTTCAGATTGCCGCCGACGGTCGTGTCCTGGATGCTGCCGACCCGGGTATTCGCCTTGGCCCCCAAGCCGATCGCGGCATTGGTGTTCTGGTTGAGCAGGGTCGTGTTGTTGGCGTTGCCGCCGATCTGCACGCCGCCCTGCTGGGCCATGGCGTGAGGTGAAAGGGCGCTCGCCAGCAGCGACAGGGTCAGGGCGGCGGCGGTGAGCTTCAGGGTCTGCATCGGTGTGGCTCCATCGGGTGGGGGTGTTCGATGCGACGGAGAATGCCGCGTTCCTCGCCAACCGTAAGGCTGGGGTTTTTCCGGGGTCGGGATGGTGGCGGAATCTGGTCGGCGGGCGGGACAGCCGTTATACCCGGCCCGAGGCCGCTGTGATCGTGCGGTGCGCCAGAAGGCGATCGGGGAACCCCAGTCATGACAGCGAACGAGCGGCCCCTCCTCATTCCAGCCGCCGGGCTTGCCGCCTTTGGCGCCCGCCTGCTCGCCGCCGGCGGCTGCTCCGAGGAGGAGGCGCGTCGCGTCGCCGACCGGCTGATCATGGCGAACCTCACCGGCCACGACAGCCATGGCGTCGCCCGCATCCCGCGCTACGTCGGCATGATCGAGAGCGGCCTCGTCGTGCCGGGCCAGCACGTGACCGTCGTCAATGACGGTGGCAGCTTCGTGCTGCTCGAGGGTGGCGCCGGCTTCGGCCAGACGCTCGGCGAGGAGGCCGTCGCCATCGGCTGCGAGCGAGCCCGGGATGCCGGAATTTCGGTGATCGGCCTGCGCAATTCCGGCCATCTCGGGCGGATCGGTGACTGGGCCGAGGAGGCGGCGGCAGCCGGCTTCATCTCGATTCACCTGGTCAATGCCCGCGGCCGCAGCATCGTCGCCCCGTTCGGCACGCCGGACCGGCGCATGTCGACCTCGCCCTTCTGCATCGGCGTGCCCTGGACGAACCAGCCGCCGCTCATTCTAGATTTCGCCACCTCGATGGTCGCCGAAGGCAAGGTGATGGTCGCCGCTGCCGGCGGCCCGAAGCTGCCGGCGGGTGCCCTGGTAACGGCCGAGGGCCTGCCGACGACCGATCCCGCCGCTCTCTACGGCCCGAGCGTCGGCTCTGCCGCGCCGGACCCGATGCTCGGCGAAGGTGCGCTTGCCGTGTTCGGCGGCCACAAAGGCTCCGGGCTCAACTTCATGATCGAGATCCTGGCCGGTGCCCTGACCGGCAGCGGGGTCAACCGGACGCTCAGGGAGGAGGACGTCAAGCCCTTCGCCAACGGCATGCTCTCGATCTACCTCGACCCCGAGCGCTTCGCCGGCCGGGCCGCCTTCGAGGCGCAGGTCAAGGACTATGCCGACTACGTGCGCAGCGCCCGGCCGGCGCCGGGCCATGCGGCGGTGCTGCTGCCGGGCGACAAGGAGCGCGGGCTCAAGGCCGAGCGCGAGCGCGACGGCCTGCCGCTCGCCGCCGGCACCTGGCGCGGCCTGGTCGAGCTCGGGCAGCGCCTCGGCGTCGACCCCGGCGACCTGCGCCCTCGGTCGGGCTGAGCGCTCAGCCGTACTCGATGCGCGGGTCGACCCAGGCATAGGCCACGTCGACCAGCAAATTGATGACGACGTAGATGACCAGGATGAACAGGATCGCACCCTGGATCAGCGGGTAGTCGCGGGTGCTGATCGCCTGGATCAGCAGGCGGCCGAGGCCCGGATAGGTGAAGACGGCCTCGGTCACGAGCGCCCCGCCGATGAAGCTCGCGAGCATCAGCCCGACGATGGTGATGAACGGCAGCAGCGCGTTGCGGAGCACGTGGCGGCCGATGACGTCGCGCTCCGGCAGGCCCTTGGCGCGGGCGGTGCGGACATAGTCGGCATGCAGCTCGCCGATGAGCGAGGCGCGCAGGAACCGCGCGAAGATGCCGGAGACGTAGACGCCCAAGGTCGTCGCCGGCAGCAGCAGGTTGGAGATCGCCTTCGTGGGCGATTCCCAGAAGGCCACGTAGGTGGAGGCGGAAGGCAGCCAGCGCAGCTCGACCGCGAACAGCAGGATGAGCAGGATGCCGAGCCAGAAGGTCGGCACGCCGAGCGCCAGGGCGCTCCAGCCGCTGAGCAGGCGATCGAGCCTGGAGCGGGGGTGGAGGGCGCTCAGGATGGCGATCGGCACGCCGATCAGGAGGCCGATCAGGATGGCCGCGATGCCGAGCTGCACCGTCGCCGGCACGCGCTCGAGGATCAGCTCCATGACCGGCTGGCGGTTCTGCAAGGAGAGCCCGAGATCGCCCTTGAGCGCCTTGCCGAGCCAGGCGCCGTACTGCACCAGCACGGGCCGGTCGAGCCCGAGCCGCTCGGTCACCGCCCGGATCTGCTCCGGCGTCGCGTTCTCGCCGACCATGGCGCCGACCGGGCCGCCCGGCACCGCATAGATCATGGCCCAGATGGCGAGTGATGCGAGGAGCGTCACCGGCAGGAGCTGGGCCAGGCGGCGGAGGATGTAGCCGCTCACCGAACCTGCCTCACAGGCGCTGCCCCTCGGGTTCCGGCTCGCCCGTGCTGCCCTGGCGGTCCTCTAGGACGGTGGCGAGCGTGCGGCCGAGCGTGTCGAGCGCCAGGATGGTCAGCGTCAGGACGAGCCCCGGCAGGATGGCGTAGTAGGGCGCCTCGTAGAGGTAGGACTTGCCGGTGCGCAGCATCTCGCCCCAGCTCGGCGTTGGCGGCGGGATGCCGACGCCGAGAAAGGCGAGCGCCGCCTCGAGCAGGATGGCCACGGCCGCGAGGATCACGATCTGGACGAGGATCGGGCTCCAGGAATTGGGCAGGATGGTGCGGAACATGAGGTGCGACGCCGAGCCGCCCATGGCGTCGACGGCTATGACGAAATCGCGGCGGCGGAGCGAGAGCACCTGGGCACGGGTGATCCGGGCGAAGCTGGGAATGCCGGTGATGCCGACCGCGACGAGCGCTGCCATCTGGCTCCGGCCGATCACGGCGATCAGCGCCATGGCGAAGAGGATGCCGGGCAGCGCCAGGATGACGTCGACGAGGCGCATCAGCACCGCGTCGCGCCAGCCGCCATAGAAGCCGGCGACGAGGCCGATCGGCACCCCGATCAGCCCGGCGATGGCGACCGCACCGAGCGCCGTGACCAGCGAGGTCCGCGCCCCGTAGACGACCCGGGTCAGGATATCCCGGCCGAGCTCGTCGGCGCCGAACCAGAAGGCCGCCGAGGGCGGCTCGAGCGCGTGCCGGAGGTTCTGCGTCAGCGGGTCGCCGGGCAGGATCCACGGGGCGAGAAAGGCGATGAGCGCCATGCCGAGGAGGAAGACGGCGGCCATGAAGGCACTCTTCTGGGCCAGCACGCGGCGGGCGGCGACCAGGGCCGGGCGCTGGCTGGCGCTCATGTCAGCACCTCGGCGGCGGCCGGCAGCTCGTCCGCGGTGAGCGGCCCCGCATGATGGCAGGCGACCCGGGTGTCGAGGCCCGGATAGGCGGCGAAGGCCGGCGCTTCCCTCGTGCAGCGTTCTGTCGCCCGGTAGCAGCGCGGGTGGAAGGCGCAGCCGCCCGGCGGGTCGGCCGGGTTGGGGATGTCGCCCTCGAGCACGATGCGGCGGCCGGCGTTCCCGGGCTCCGGCACGGGCACGGCCGAGAGCAGGGACTGGGTATAGGGATGCACGGGCCGGGCATAGAGCTGGTCCCTGGTGCCCTCCTCGACGATCCGCCCGAGATACATGACGGCGACCCGGTCCGAGATGTGCCGCACCACCGAGAGATCGTGGGCGATGAAGAGATAGGCGAGGCCGAGCTCGACCTGAAGGTCCATGAGCAGGTTGACCACCTGCGCCTGGATCGAGACGTCGAGGGCGGCCACCGGCTCGTCCAGGATCAGGAGCCGGGGCTCGAGGGCGAGGGCGCGGGCGATGCCGACCCGCTGCCGCTGCCCGCCCGAGAGCTCGCGCGGGTAGCGGCCCGTCATGGTGCGGGAGAGGCCGACGAGATCGAGGAGCCAGCCGACGCGGGCATTCCCACCCATGGCATCGAAGACGCCGTGGATGTGCAGGGGCTCGGCCACGATCGCCTCGACCGTGCGGATCGGGTTCAGCGAGGCGTAGGGGTCCTGGAAGACGATCTGGATGCGCTTGCGGAAGGGCCGCATGGCCTCGGCGTCGAGCTGGCTCACCTCGACGCCGTCGAGCTTGATGGAGCCGGCCGTGGGCTCGATCAGCCGGAGCGCCACCTTGGCGACCGTCGACTTGCCGCAACCCGATTCGCCGACGAGGCAGAGCGTCTCGCCCGGCTGGATGGCGAAGCTCACGCCGTCCACGGCCTTGACCTGGGCCACGGTCCGCTTGAGCAGGCCCTTCTGCACCGGAAAGTGCTTCTTCAGGCCAGAAACTTCGAGAGCGGGAGGTGTCGCGGTCATGCCACGAGCTCCGTCGCCAGCACCCGCTCGGCCTCGTGGCAGGCGGCGATGTGGCCCTCGCCCACCGGGCGGAGCTCCGGCGCCTCGCTCAGGCAGCGCTCGACCGCGAAGGGGCAGCGCGGGGCGAAGGCGCAGCCGGTGATCGGCTCGCGCAACGAGGGCACGATGCCCGGGATCTCGGTCAGCCGGCGCTGGCGGCCGCGGCCGCCGAAGCTCGGGATCGAGGTCATGAGCCCGCGCGTGTAGGGATGCGCCGGCCGGTCGAAGAGCTCGATCACCCCGGACTCCTCGATCTTCCGCCCGGCATACATGACGATCACCCGCTGGCAGGTCTCGGCCACCACACCGAGATCGTGGGTGATCAGGATCACCGCAGCGCCAGTGCGCGCCTTGAGCTCGATCATCAGGTTGAGGATCTGCGCCTGGATGGTGACGTCGAGAGCGGTGGTCGGCTCGTCGGCGATGAGCAGCTTCGGGTTGCAGGCGAGCGCCATGGCGATCATCACCCGCTGGCGCATCCCACCCGAGAACTGGTGCGGGTAGTCGCCGAGCCGCCGCTCGGCATCGGGAATGCGCACCAGCTTAAGCATCTCGACGGCGCGCGCGTTGGCCTCCTCGGTGCCGGCACCCTGGTGAATCCGCACCGCCTCGGCGATCTGGTCGCCGATGGTCAGCACCGGGTTGAGGCTGGTCATCGGCTCCTGGAAGATCATGGCGACCCGGTTGCCGCGAATGTCGCGCATCCGGGCCTCGTCGAGCGCCAGGAGATCGGTGCCCTCGAAGCGAACACTGCCGGCGACGGTGCGGGCCAGCCGGTCGGGCAGGAGGCGCATGATCGAGAGGGCGGTCACGCTCTTGCCGCAGCCCGATTCGCCGACGATGCCGACTGTCTCGCCGGCCATGACGTCGAACGACACGCCGCCGACCGCCCGGGATCAGGAGCCAACCGGGGACTCGAGGGCGAGGGGCGCGGGCGATGCCAGGCCCGCTGCTGCCCGCCGGAAGCTCGCGCGGGTAGCGGCCGTCATGTGGGTGCGGAGAGGTGCGACGGGATCGGGCCGACGCGGGCATTTCCCGCCGCTGGCATCCAGGAGCGCCGTGGATGTGCAGGGGGGCTCAGCCGATCGCCTCGACCGTGCGGATCGGGTTCAAAGCGGGCGTAGGGGTCCTGGAAGACGTACTGGACGTGCCGGCGCACGGCTCCAGGGGCCAACCCGTCGAGCTGCGTAATGATGCTCACAGCCGGCGAAGTCGATGCCGCCGCCGCTGCTCGATGAGCCCCATGATCGCCCGGCCGGTCGTGGTCTTGCCGCAGCCGGATTCGCCGACGAGGCCGAGCGTCTCGCCGGCGCGGACCTCGAGGCTGACGCCGTCGACGGCGCGCACGAGGCCGGTCTGCCGGCGGAGCAGCCCGCGGCGGATCGGAAAATGCACCTTCAAGCTGTCGACGACGAGCAGCGGCTCGGCCGGCGCGGCGCGCGGGGCCGAGGCACTGCCTCCCGCCTCGGGGGGCGGCGCGAGGAGGCCCTCGATCTCGTCGGTGAAGTGGCAGGCGGCGATGCCCTCGGGGCCGGCCGCGCGCAAGCGCGGCTCCTCGCTCCGGCAGCGCTCGCGCGCGGCACCGATCGGGCAGCGCGGATGGAAGGCGCAGCCGGAGGGGATGGCGCCGGGCGTCGGCGGCTGGCCCTGGATCGACACCAGGCGACGGGTATCCTGATCGAGGCGCGGCAGGCTCTTCAAGAGGCCCACGGTGTAGGGATGGCGCGGCCGCGCGAAGATCTCGGCGACCGGTGCGGCCTCGACGATCTTTCCGGCGTACATCACCACGACCCGGTGCGCCGTCTCGGCGATGACGCCGAGATCGTGGGTGATCAGGATCACGGCAGCGCCGGTGGCGGCCTGCCGTCGGCGCAGGAGGGTCAGGACCTGGGCCTGGACGGTCACGTCGAGGGCGGTGGTCGGCTCGTCGGCGATGATCAGCCGGGGCCGGCCTGCCATCGCCATGGCGATCACCGCCCGCTGGCGCATGCCGCCCGAGAACTGGTGCGGGAACTGCAGGGCGCGGCCGGCGGGGTCGGGGATGTCGACCTCCGCCAGCAGCTCGACTGCCCGGCCGGATGCCTCGGCCGGGCGCAGGAGGCCGTGCGCGACCTGGCCTTCGGTGACCTGGCGGCCGATGGGCAGGACGGGGTTCAGGCTGGTGGTCGGGTCCTGGAAGATCATGCCGACATCGCGGCCGCGCATCTGGCGCAGCACCTCCGGGTCCGCACCGGTCACCTCGACGCCGCCGATCCTGATCGAGCCCCCGACCACGGCCGTCGAGGGCAGGAGGCCAGTCATCGCCAGCGAGGTGACACTCTTGCCGGAGCCCGATTCGCCGACGATGCCGAGCACCTCGTCGGCGGCGACATCGAGATCGATGCCGCGCACCGCGGGCACCGGCCGGCCGGTGCCCCTGAAGGTGACCTCGAGGCCGCGGATGGAGAGGAGGGGCTCAGCCATGGAGAGCCGAGGCCGGGCCGCCTCCTCCTGCCCGGTCGAGCCCGCGCGTCACCGCGCCACGGTGATCGTGCGCGCCACGAGCATGTTGTCGATGTCCGGGGTGAAGCCGCTGACATCGGGAGCGGCGACGATGAGCCCGACATCATAGGTGTTCGTCGGGACGCCGAAGGCCGCCTCGATCAGGACCTCGTTCAGATGGTCGTAGGCCGCCTGGACCTCCTCGTCGGAGCCGAGCGTCGTGTTCACCCGCTCGATCGCCGCGACGTAGTCGGGGTGCGGGTGCGGCTCGCCGAGGATCGGGTTGTTGCTGGTCCGATAGATGGAGTTGGTGGCGATCCGGCTCGGGAACTTCTGGATGTTGCCGATGCCGGCGAAGATCGCCGTGTAGTCGCCGCCGAGCATGGCGTCGGTGAACTCGGCACCCTGCCGGAGGTCCAGCTCGACCTCGATGCCGACCTCGGCCAGGGTGCCCTGCATGAGCTGGCTGATGGTGATGGCATCCTGGTCGGCGCTGTTCACGAGCAGCTTCCAGTCGCTCATCTCGGCGGCCGAGAGGCCGGAAGCGTCGAGCAGCTCCTTCGCCTTGTCGAGATCGAAGGCATAGGTCTCGTTGTAGGACGGGTCCGCCGCCGGGCTGGCCGGCGCCCATGGCAGGGCGGTGACCACGCCGAGGCCGGCATAGCCGACCCTGAGGATGGCCTCGCGATCGACCAGGTACTTGAAGGCCTGACGGAACTTCTCGTTGGTGAAGGGCGGACGGGTCGTGTTGATGCGGAAGACCTGCACGAGCGGCCCCGGGCCCTGGACGAGCTGGTAGCCGCTGTCGCGCAGCCGCACGGCGGCCCGCCCGCCGGCGCCGTAGATCATGTCGACGGCATCCGATTCGAGGGCCGCGGAGGCGGCGTCGTTGTCGCCGAAGACGGTGATGAGCAGCTCGTCCACCTTGGGCTCGCCGTCCCGCCAGTAGTTCGGGTTGGCGGCCATCTGCACGCTCTGGCCGAGCACCCGCTCGACGAGCGTGAAGGCGCCGGTGCCGGCGGGCACGGTGGCGACCGTCTCGATGCCGGCGGGATCGATCACCGAGATGAACTGCAGGAGATCGGTGATCTGCCGGTCGGGGATCGGCCCCTTGAAGTTCACCGTGAGCTGATGCGGGCCGTCCACCGTCCAGTTCTCGACTGGTGCCATGGTGGCGTAGACGTTCTGGCCCCTTTCAGGATCGGCCGCCTTGGCCAGCGTCGCCGCCACCGCCTCGGCGTCCATGGGTGCCCCACTGTGGAAGGTGACGTCGTCGCGCAGCGTCAGCGACACCGACATGTTGTCGTCGGCGATCGTCCAGGCGCTCGCCAGGCTCGGCAAGACCTCGCCGTCAGGGCCGTATTCGAGCAGGCTGTCGTAGAGGTTCTTGATCAGGGGGAAGTTCAGCGAGAGGAACGACTGCGGATCGAAATTGCTGACGTCCTGGAGGATCGCGACGCGGAGCGTGCCGCCATCCTGCGCCTCGGCGGTGGCGTTGATCCCCGAAGCCATGAAGACGCCCAGGGAAAGGGCGACGGTGGTCGAAAGCAGCCGGCGACGTTGAATGCTCATCTGGCGCTCACCTCCTGATCTGTTCGGCCCTGCCTCGCCAGGGCCTGTTGCGGGCAGTTTGCGTGAGTTGCGAAAGGCGCACAAGCAATGGCAGGGCGAAGAGGCCCGTCAGCCGCGCCAGGAGTCGATCTCGTCGAGCGGGTAGACCGGCCGGGGCTGGCGCTGCCAGGGCAGGGTGGCGATGTCCGACTGGCCCGGCCCCTTCGTGTCGACCCGGATCACGCCGGACGCGATCGGCTGGAAATACTGGAAGTTGGACGCGGTCTTGAGCACCACCATCTGGTAGTCCTCGGGCTGGACGCCGAGGGCGCGATAGGGCTCGGGCAGGTTGCCGGCGACCGCGCGAAGCTCGGTCAGCAGCATGGTCACCGGGCCGACCTCGAAGATGACCGCCTGCCCCAGGTCGACCTCGAGCTGGTTGTGCTTCGCCACCGGGATGACACCGCCGCCCACGGCGCGCACCGTGCCGGTGACGGTCAAGGGCTCGAAGAAGCCAGTGGCATGGCCGCCGAGCGGCAGCGTGACCTCGGCGCCGACGCCGGCCTTGGCGAGCTTCGCCACGGCCTCGGGTGCGATCATCGGGACCAGGGCACGGCCCTCGATGCCCTGGCGGAGAATCGATTCGAGGATCAGGTTGCTGTCGCCGGCGGCCCCGCCGAAGACGGTGTCGCCGGTGTCGCTGAGGATCACGAGCCCGTCCATGGCGTCGGCCCGGCGCACGGCCTCGTCGACGCCGACCGCGTCCTTCTTCTGGAACTCGGCGCGCATCGACCAGGCGAGATCGGCGAGCTCGTCCGCGAGCCGTCCGGCCAGCTCCCTGTCGCCATCGGTGGTCACCACCACCGCCCAGCCGCCCTCGGCCACGTCGAGCCAGGGCTGCATCGGGAAGGGCGAGGCCTGCAGCACGCGCGGATCCTGCTCCATCTCGCGGGCGCGATCGAACCAGGTCTTCATCGGCGGCTTCGAGGTCAGGAACTGCTCCTGGTGCGACAGGAGCCGGAGCTTGCGCATGGCGACGGTCGGGCGGACCTCGCCCTGCAGCATGCGCAGGAGTATCCCGGCCGCGATCTTGCCGGTCTCGAAGGGCTGATGCGGCTGGGTTCGGTGGCCGACCACCGCATCGGCGTTCTCGACCATCTGCCGGGTGACGTTGGCATGGTGATCGAGCGAGAGGACGATCGGCACGTCGGGTCCCAGGATCTCGCGGCAGAGTGCGAGCTGCGCCCCTTCGACATCGTCCATGCCATCGGCGGCGCAGGCGCCGTGCAGCTGGATGGCGAGTCCGTCGATCCGGCCGGCGGCCTCGAGCCCGCTTCTGATCTTCTCCTCGAAGAAGAGCCGCGTCGCGTCGTCGAGCCGGCCCGCCGCCGAGGCCCAGCCGCGAATGATCGGGATCGTCTCGACCTCGAGGCCGGATTCCTCGATCGCCTCGAGATAGCCGCCGACCTCGCCGAGGCCGCGCAGCTTCTCCAGCATCTCCTGGCCCTCGTAGAGGCCGAAGGAGCGGTAGTCCTGGAGCGTCGTCGGCAGCGGGTTGAAGTCGTTGGATTCCTGGCCGATGTTCAAAACGGCGATGCGCATGGGTGTCTTCCGCTAGAGTGATGCCAGAAGCCCGCCGTCGACGGCGAGGACCTGGCCGGTGCAGTACGAGGCACCAGGCGAGCAGAGGAAGATGGCGGCGGCACCAAGCTCCTCGACGGCGCCCCAGCGGCGCATCGGGGTGCGGGCCTCGACCTGGGCCACGAGATCGGGGTTGGTCGCGCGCAAGGTCCTGTTCGCCTCGGTCGGAAAGTAGCCCGGGGCCAGCGCGTTGACGCAGATGCCGGCCGGCGCCAGCTCGACAGCGAGGGCGCGCACCAGCCCGTTCAGCCCGGCCTTGGCCGCCGCGTAGCCCGCCATGGTCGGCCGGGCGACGAAGGAGTTGATCGACGAGGTGGCGAGAATGCGGCCGAAGCCCTGTGGCACCATCAACCGCGACGATTCGCGGGCGAGACGGAAGCAGGCGACGAGATTGGTGTCGATGGCGGCGGTGAAATCGACGTCCGTCTGCTCGGCCAGGGGCTTGCGCACCCCACCGCCGACATTGCTCACCAGGATGTCGAGCCGGCCGAGGCGGTCGCCGATGTTGGCGACGGCGTCCGTCACAGCACCAGCGTCGCGCACGTCGAACGCGGCCGCCTCGGCGCTGCCGCTCGACGTCCGGATGGCGGCGACGGCGGCGTCGAGCCGGCCGGCGTTGCGGGCGTTCAGGACGACATGCGCCCCGGCCGAGGCCAGTGCTTCGGCAATGGCGAGGCCGATGCCGCGCGAGGCGCCGGTGACAAGGGCGACCCGCCCGTCGAGCGACAGGAGCCGGGCCGCCGGAACGGTCATGCTGGCGCTGCCCCGGCGCCCTGGCGGGCAAGGTCCTTCAGCACCGCGTGGGCGGCCTCCTCGATGCGGGCCATATGGTGGTCCTCGTGCGCCAGGCTCACGCAGAAGCGCCGAAGCGGCTGGGCGGCCGTGGCGATGCCGTGGTCGAGCAGGCCCCGGCGAAAGGCGGCATCGCGAGCAAGGTCGCCATGCACCAGATCCTCGTAGCGGCGCGGTGCCTCCGCCTGGAAATGGAGGGCCACGACCGAGCCGAAGCGGGTGACGACGGCATCTAGGCCGGAAGCGGCGACCGCCCGCTCCAGTGCTGCCGCCAGCGCCTCGCCCTTGGCGTAGAGGGCAGGGTAGGCGTCCGGTTCCGCCATTCGCTCGATGGTCGCGAGGGCCGCCGCCACCGAGCGGGGATGGGCGTTGAACGTGCCGCCGAGCGCCACGCCATGCGGCGGAGCGGCGGCGAAGCGTTCCAGGAGATCGCGCCGGCCGACAATGGCGGAGAGCGGATGGCCGTTGCCGATCGCCTTGCCGAAGGTGGCGAGGTCCGGCGTGACGCCGATGAGCGACTGGTAGCCGCCGAGCGCGTGGCGAAAGCCCGTGATGATCTCGTCGAAGATCAGGAGCACGCCCCGCCGCTCGCAGAGCGCCTTCAAAGCTTCCGCATAGCCGGGTTCGAAGGGGATGCAGCCGATATTGTGCATGAGCGGCTCGACCAGCACGGCGGCGACGTCGTGGTCGGCGGCGTCGAGCACCGCCTCGATGGCGGAAAGGTCGTTGAAGGGCAGGATGGTGGTTGCCGCCATGGCTTCGGGGAGGGCACCCGCGGTGAACGGATCGGCACCGCCGAGCCGCTCTTGCGGACTCACCCAGTTCATCGCGACGTAGTCGTGCCAGCCGTGATAGGTGCCCTGGAACTTGATGATCCGCCGCCGCCCGGTCACGGCCCGGGCGAGCCGCACGGCATGCAGCGTGGCCTCGGTGCCCGAGGTGCAATAGGCGACGAGCTCGGCCGCGGGAATGAGGTCGATCAGCCGCTCGGCGAGGTCGAGCTCGAGCCGGCTGGTGCCGAGCCCGACCAGGTCCATGCCGTCGCTGATCTCGGCCGTGCGTGCCACATGCCGCGGATCGTTGCGGCCGAGCAGGATGGCGCCATAGCCGCAATTGAGGTCGATATAGCTGCGGCCGTCCTCGGCCATCAGCTCGGCACCGGCGACCCGGTTGAACACGAGGGGACGTGAGAGACGGCGCGCGGCGCTGGCGCTGCCGCCCGGCAACAGGCGACCGAGTGCCTGAAACGCGGCCTCGTCCGTTGTCGGCGCGCCACCCGGCTTCATGCTTTTCCCCATACCCGTTCCTTCCTCGATAGCCTTCGACCCCGTGGACCGAAAGCGCTATTTGCCGTCGTGCCCCGGCTCACAGCGACTGTCCGGCCTGCGGCTCCACCGGCAGGACCAGCTCCTTCGTCTCGAACCGGCCCTCGGCGAGGCGCCGCACCAGAAGGTCGGCGGCGCGCGTGCCGAGCGCGAAGGCCGGCGAGCGGATGGTGGTCAGGGGCGGGTGGACCGTGCCGGTGATCGGCAGGCAGTTGAACCCGCTGACCCGCACGTCCGCCGGCACCTCGCGGCCGATCCGTGCGAGGGCCCCGATCGACTGGGCGGCGAGCTGGTCGTTGCTGGCGAAGATCGCCTCGGGCACGTGTGCTGCGAGCTGCCGGTCGAGCGCTGTCGAGACGGCCTGCATGTCGGTCTCCGCCACCTTCAGGATGGTCAGGCTGCCCGGCTCGTCCAGCCCGTCGCGCAGGCCCGCGAGCCTCGCCTCGATGGCCGGCCAGGCGAGCTCGGGCACGACCGCCAGGACGTCCGAGAGACCCAGGCCGCGAATGCGCTCGCCGAGCCAGCGGCCGCCCGCCCGGTCGTCCTGGCGGACGACGCAGACATCGTCCGGGATCGGCGCCAGCGTCTCCTGGAAGACCAGGAGCGGCAGGCCGAGCTCGCGGAACCGGGTGATCAGCACCAGCCGCTCGTCCTGCGGGCCGGACATGAAGAGCGTGATGGCATCGGCATCCTGGGCGCGCATCAGGAGCATGTCGAGGGGTGCCCGGCGGTTCAGCCGCTGGACGAGGAGGCCGTAATCCTGCTCCGAGAGCGCGTTGGAGAGGCCGGCCACGACATAGGTGGTGAACGGGTCGGCGAGGAACTCCGGCGAGCTGTCGACGGCGATCAGCGCGATCCGGTGGTGCCGACTGGTGCGCAGCGAGCGCGCGGCCCGGTTGGGGAAGTAGCCGAGCCTGTCGACCGCCGCCTCGACCCGTGCCCGGGTGGCCGCCGACATGCCGTGATAGTGGCCGTTGACGACGCGCGAGACGATGGCCGTGGAGACACCGGCGGCACGCGCCACCGTGTGCAGGGTGGGTGCCCGGGCGCGGGTCATGGTGCCGGGGAGGGGGCCGCCGTCAACGGATGAGCCCCATGGAGCGCGGCAAGGCCAGGGAGAGCTCCGGCCAATAGGTGACGATGCCCAGCGCAACCAGCTTGATCATGAAGAACGGGATGAGCGCCTTCGAGACCTGGCCGATCCGCAGCTTCGCCACCGAGGCGATGACGAAGAGGTTGGTGCCGATGGGCGGCGTGTTCAGGCCGACCATCAGATTGAGGATGACGATGATCGAGAAGTGGATCGGATCGATGCCGAAGCCCGCCGCCGCCGGTTGCAGGATCGGCACGAAGATCAGGATGGCCGGCACCGTGTCGACGAAGCAGCCGACGACCAAAAGGAAGATGTTCACCAGCAGCAGGAAGACATGCGTGTTGTCGGTGAGCGAGACGAAGAGATCGCGCACCAGGCCCGGCACGTTCTCGATCGCCAGATACCAGGCGAAGATGGTCGAGGTGGCGACGACGAACATCACGACCGCGGTGGTGAGGGCACTCTCGCGCAGCGTGGTGGCCAGCCGTGCCAAAGTGAGCGAGCGGTAGACGACGAGCGTCAGCAGGAGGACGTAGCCGACCAGCACGGCGGCGGCCTCCGTCGCCGTGAAGACACCGCCGCGCACGCCACCGACGATGATCACCGGGGCACCCAGCACAGGTAGACCGGCGAGCAGCGTTCGCCAGATGCCCTCCTTCGGCGGGGCGGCGGCATCGGGCTCGCGGTGGCGGGTGGCGAAGGCGACATAGCTCATGAAGAGCACGGTGACGAGCAGGCCCGGCAGGATGCCGGCCATGAACATCGCCCCGATCGAGAGCCGGGTCGGGATCGCGTAGATCACCATGACGAGGCTCGGCGGGATGATCGGGGCGACGATCGCGGCCGAGGTGGTGAGCGCGGCAGCAAAGGCGGTGGAATAGCCCTTCGCCTGCATCATCGGCACCATCACCGAGCCGAGCGCTGCCGTGTCGGCGGTGGCCGAGCCGGAGATGCCGGCCATCATCAGGTTGGAGACGATGTTGACCTGGGCGAGGCCGCCCCGGAGCCGGCCGACGATGAGATCGGCGAAGCTGACGAGGCGATGGATGATGCCGCCGGAGACGAGGAGGTTGCCGGCGAGGACGAAGAGCGGCAGGGCGAGCAGGGGATAGCTGTTGATGCCGGCGAAGGCGCGCTGCGCCACGACGGCCGGGTTGCCGACGCCGGAGAGCACGATGCCGGCGACGGCGACGATGCCGACCCCGAACGCGATGGGCGTGCCGACGACGAGCAGGAAGGCCAGGAAGACCAGCAGGAAGACGCCGGTCATTCCGGGCGATCCAGCACCACATCCCGCCCGCGCACCAGGCGAACCATGATCCCGACCAGCAGGATGGTCATCAGCCCGAAGGCGATCGGCAGGGTCGCATAGACGACGCCCATGGGCATGCGGAGCGCTGTCGACGGCGTGTGCATGCTGCGCATCGTCAGATCCCAGCCGCCATAGGCGACGTAGAGCATGAAGGCGGCGCTGGCGGCGTAGCCGGCGAGCCGAAGCAGCATGACCAGCCGCGGCCAGCGGAAATCGTCCAGCACCTGCAGGCGGATGTGCATATCCATCTCGAGGGCGCGGTAGCCCCCGAGCAGGGTCAGGAGGACGAGGAGGAACTGGGCCAGCTCCTCCGGCCAGGGCAGCGCCGCATGAAAGACGTAACGCAGCACCACCTGGCAGATCAGCACGATCGAGATGACCGCAAGCGCCGTCACCAGGATGGCGTCGACCAGCCAGCGAAAGGCCCGAACCGCCGGGCCGGCAGGTCTGGCGGGCGACGCCCGGGGGGTGGCCCCGGGCGTCGCTGGCTCATTCGACCCGGGCAAGTCGCTCGGCCCGAAGCGCCTCGACCTCCGCGTAGAGTGCGTCGACGAACTCGGCGCCGAGCTCGCCCGTGAGATAGGCGCGGATCGGCTCGATCGTCGCGTCACGGAAGGTGGCGCGCTCCTCGGCCGACGGCAGGTAGACCTCCATGCCCTCGGCGCGCAGTGCCTCGACGGCGCTGACCCGGGCCTGGTAGTTGCGCTCGCCGAACTCGGTCATCGCCCCTTCCTGGGCACCGGCGACCACGACCTGGCGAAGCTCGGGCGGCAGGCTCTGGAAGAAGTCCTCGTTGATCATGATGGTGTTGAGGCCGAGCTGGTGATTGTCGACCGTGAGGTACTTCTGCACCTGGTAGAAGGTGTAGTCGAAGACGATGCCGACGGGGTTCTCCTGGCCGTCCACGACACCCTGCTGCAATGCACCATAGAGCTCCTCCCAGGGCACCGGCGTCGGCGAGCCGCCCATCGCCTCGACCATGGCGAGCGACATCGGGCTCGGCGGCACGCGCATGCGGATGCCCTCGAGATCGGCCGCCGTCTTCAGCGGCCGCACGTTGTTGGTGAACGAGCGGAAGCCGTAGGGTGCGGCGGCGAGCAGGCGCAGGCCCGATTCGGCCGCCATCCGCTCGCTCAGCTCCTGGAAGAACGGCCGGCGCAGGAACTCGAGCGCCTCGTCGCCATCCGAGAAGAGATAGGGCGTGGAGAGGAACAGCATGGGCGCGAAGAAGGGGTCGAGATTGGCCTCGTCGCCCTGCGCCACCTCGATGGCGCCGAGCTGCGCCTGCTCGAGCGTGTCATGGATCGAGCCGAGCTGGCCGGCCGGCAGCACCTCGACCTCGATCTGGCCGCCGCTCGCCGCCTCGACATAGGCGGCGAAGACCAGCCAGCCCTTGTGCAGCGGGCTCTCGGTCGATTCCGCGTGGCTGGCGCGGATGGTGAAGTCCGCCGCGTCCGCGGCCGGGACGAAGCCCAGCGCACCGATGGCCGCGGTGAGCGCGAGACGTTTGATCACGACGTTTCCCTCCTGGTTGGACGACTTGGAATTGACGACGGCGATCGGATCGCGGTCGGCGCGTTCAGAGCACGCCGTATTTCGCGTAGACGTCGGCGAGCTTGAGCCCCTTGGCCAGCTCGTCGCGCGTCCGGTTCTCGCCCTTGATCTTCTCGAGCGCCGCCCTCAGCACCGCGCCCTCGATCGCCTGCGGGATGACCACCACGCCATCCACATCGCCGAAGACGAGGTCGCCCGAGCGGACGGCGACGCCGCCGCACTCGACCGGCACGTCGATCGCGACCACGCGCCCGCGGCCCTGGCTGTCGAGCGGGCCGATGCCGCCGTGGAAGACCGGGAACTCCATGGCCCGGATCTGCCGGACGTCACGCACCAGCCCGTCGGTGACGCAGCCCGCGGCACCCCGGTAGCTGGCGGCGGTCGACAGGAGCTCGCCCCAGGGGGCGATGCGGTCGGTCGGGCCGTTGCAGGCGAAGACCGCGACCTCGTCGGGCTTCAGATCGTCGATCAGCCTGATCTCGAGCTCGTAGAAGTTCTCGCCCTCGGGGATGTGATAGATCGGCATGAAGAGGCCGGTGCGGGCGCGCCCGAACAGCACCGACCGGTCGTCCAGCGGGCGCACGAACGGCTTCATCGCCTGATGGGTGTGACCGAGCGCGTCCAGCGTGTCGGAGAGGACGGCGGTGTAGAGCTCCTTGCGGAGTTTCGCGAAGTCGATTGCCACGTCATTCATCCAAGATTAAACGTTTAACCTGTCCTAGTGCGTTGCGGATCGCTGTCAATCGCGCTTGTCGTGGCGCACCGTGCCGCCGCACGCTGGCCCTGACCCGGGAGAGACCCATGACGCTTCGCGTGGCGCAGACCAATCACCAGGCCGACCGCCTGCTGCTGGGCTTCAGCGACCTGCGCCGCCTGCGCAGCGAGCGGCCGCTGGTGTTCGAGCGCGGCCGGGGCATCTTCATCATCGACGAGCGCGGCAAGGACTATATCGAGGCGGTCTCGTCCTTCTATTGCGCCACCCTCGGCTTCAGCGACGAGGAGCTGGCCGAGGCGGCCAGCCGCCAGCTGCGCACCCTGCCGATGTATCCCTCGGCGATCCACCGGACCACGACGCCGGTGCTCGAGCTCGCCGAGAAGCTGGCAGCCATCGCACCCATTCCCAACGCCCGCATCCATTTCAGCACCACGGGCTCGGAGGTGAACGACCACCTCATCAAGTTCATGTGGTACGGCAACCACTTCGCCGACGAGCCCCTGCGCCGCAAGATCATCTCCAGGCTCGGCAGCTACCACGGCAGCACCATCGCCACGGCGGCGCTGGGCGGTGGCAGCGACCTGCATGCCAGCTTCGCCCTGCCGATGCAGGAATCGGTCCTGGTCTCGCATCCGGCCTGGCCCAACGCGGCCCACCCGGGCGAGGACGAGGCGGCCTTCACCGACCGGCTGGCGGAAGAGCTGACGCAGGCGATCGAGGCCGCCGGACCGGAGACGGTGGGCGGGATGATCGCCGAGCCGGTCTCCGTCTCCTGCGGCATGTTCCCGCCGCCCGAAAGCTACTTCCCCAAGGTGAAGGCGGTCCTCGACCGCTACGGCATCAGGCTCTTCGTCGACGAGGTGGTCACCGGCTTCGGCCGTAGCGGCCACATGTGGGCGAGCGAGGCCAAGGGGCTCGAGCCCGACACCGTCTCCTGCGCCAAGGGCATCTCCGGCGCCTACATGCCGCTCGCCGCCCTCATCATGGGCGAGGCGTTCGCCGACCGGCTGGAGCGCGGCAGCGACACCAAGGGCTGGTTCGCGCATGGCGGCACGCATCAGGGCCACACGGTCTCCGCCGCCGTCGGCCTCAAGGTCCTCGAGATCTTCGAGCGCCGCGACATCCTCGGCCATGTCCAGCGCCTCATCCCCTACTGGAACCGCACGCTGGACCGGATGACCGCGCACCCGCTGGTCGCCGGCAGCCGCCGGTTCGGCCTGATGGGTGCCCTCGACGTGGCCCTGCCGGGTGCCGGCGAGAAGGACCTGGCCGCCAGCCTCGCCGTCGGCGGGCTCAGCAAGGCGGTCTATGAGGCCGGGCTGGAGCACGGCATCATCGTTCGCCCGCTCGCCGGCTGCATCGTCATGGCACCACCGCTGATCATCACCGAGGCCGAGATCGACGAGCTGGCCCGCCGGCTCGAGGCCGCGCTCGACCAGGTCCTGGCCGACACGAAGAAGGTTCCCGAAACCGTTGGTTGATGCGGCAAGTGACGGTAGAAAAGCTAGCAATAACTGTTAGTTAGCCAGTGTATGTTTGCAGGCCAACCAAGGCCCATAAGCGAATCGTAACAGCGTGTTGACGAAATCCGCCTGATCGTGATTCGGTGACAGCGGGATGGCGGGGAGGGACGGCATGGCGTTGGGTCGGCAGTCAGAGCGGCAGAGCGAGCTATTGCTGAGCTGGTCAGAGCTGCCACGGTCGCAGGGTCATCCGTTTTATGACCGGCTGGAGGAGATCCTGCGTGCTGCCGGTTTTGACCGGCATGTCGAGACGCTCTGCCAGCCGCATTATTCGTCGGCGGCCCGGGGTCGCAAGTCGCTGCCGCCCGGGCGCTACTTCCGCATGCTGCTGGTGGGCTACTTCGAGGGAATCGACAGTGAGCGGGGGATCGAGTGGCGTTGTGCGGACAGCCTGAGCCTGCGCGAGTTCCTGCTGTTGGCGAGCCGGGAGGGCGTGCCGGATCACTCCTGGCTGTCGCGGACCCGCTCGCGTCTGCCCTTGGAGGTGCATGACGAGGTCTTCGCCTGGGTGCTGCAGCGGCTGGCCGAGCACGGGCTGATCAAGGGCGCGCGGATCGGGGTCGATGCCTCGACCATGGAGGCGCATGCGGCGCTGCGGGCCATCGTTCGCCGGGAGACGGGCGAAGGCTACCGGGAGATGCTGAAGCGGCTCGCAGTCGAGAGCGGCATCGAGACGCCGACCGCGGACGACCTGATCCGGCTCGATCGCAAGAGGCCCGGCAAGAAGCTGTCGAACGAGGACTGGGAGAGCCCGACCGACAGTGATGCCCGCATCGCCCGGATGAAGGACGGCCGCACCAGGCTGGCCTACAAGCCCGAGCATGCCGTCGATCTCGACACCGGCGCCGTTCTCGCTGCTCCCGTCCATCACGCCGACCGCGGCGATGCCAAGACCCTGCCGAAGACGATCGATAAGACCATCCGGAACCTGGCAGCGATCGAACGCGCACCAACGACCGAGGCGCCCGCGGAACTGGTCGCCGACAAGGGCTACCACAGCCGTGATGGCCTGAAAGAACTCCACGACAGCCCCTGGAAAACCCGCATCGCCGAGCCGACACCACCGACCGGCAAGGGTGGCATCCTGCGTTGGCATGGCGACGACCAGGCCAGAAACGCCGTTTACGGCAACCGCCGCCGGCTGCTCTCCGGCGTTGCCAAGCAAGCCTTCAAGCTCAGAACCGAGATTGTCGAGCGCGCCTTCGCGCTGACCCTCGACCGCGGCGGCATGCGCCGAACCTGGCTGCGTGGTCGCGACAACGTCCAAAAACGCTACCTGATCCACATCGCCGGCTACAATCTGGGGTTGATCATGCGGCTTCTCACCGGCTCCGGCACCCCAAGGCGCTGGGCGGGCGCGAATCCATGGCTGTTCTGGCTCTCGATGCCGCTCGATGCCGATCACCGAGCCCTCTGGCTCGCGATCGTCCCCCAGAACGAGCCATCACCGGTCGCGACCGCAGTCTTCGTGATCGGACTCGAGGGTCGCTGAAACTCGCAATTCCGCAACACGCTGGTAAGCACCAGTACCCCGAACGGCAAGGCAGCGTGGCCGAGTGGTTGAACGCTCCAGTCTTGAAAACTGGCAACGGGGCAACCCGTTCGTGGGTTCGGATCCCACCGCTTCCGCCATCCGAAGGATGCTCCGCGTGGACACGCTGACGAGGGAGGCAGCATCCCTAGCGGCCGACTTCGTGCGGTCGGTCTCGCTGGTCGGCTTGATCGCATGCGGCAGGCCCTCGAAGATCTGGCCGCATTCACGAGAGTGCTGGACGAGGCCGCATTTCGACGCGAAGAACGGACGTGTCCTAGTCGCCGCAGGCAAAGGCCAGATTCTCGCTTGCATTCGACCGGGCCTCGAAGCCACAATAGCCGCGCTCCCAACGTCCGCGTCATCTTTGTCTACTTTCCTTCATATAGAAGAAAATAGCAATGAATAGATATGACCAACTATCTCCTGCTATAAAGTATGCAGGATTATTTTTTTCATGGGCTCCTATTTTGGTCGGCGGAATTTTAACTAAATCGTGGATTATAGCTATAGCGATATTCATGACCGGATTTGTTTTAAAGTATATTTCCATGATTTTTATTGGAACTGTATGCAAAAAAATGTCAATGGATTCAGACGGAGAGGTCGATGGATATCAATTTAATAATATTTTTATTTGGCCATTTTTGATATCTGGCCCCCTAATGAATAGTCTGGCTGCAATCTATTATATAAAATTTGGAATGCCATTCTGAAAAATGAAAGCTTGATCTTGAGAAACACCCCTTTTAGAGCGCGCGAGCGCATTGAGCGAGGCCACTTTTCGGCGCGTAAGGTTAAAATGCGCTGTTTCTCCAAGAACTGCAATGATAAATGGAATCTCAAGCATCTTAAGCAAGAGAAATTCATTTCGTTCCATCAAAAAATGTATTGGAAGAAAAATAATGCCGTTGCATCGCGTCACATCTATTAGATGTTTATGTGTAAAAAAGAATTCGTTCTCCAAAAATATTAGTATTATGGATTTCGAGATATTGCGAGAACAATGTTCAGTCTTGCGGGAATTGTTAATACCTGAAATTATTTGGCGACAATATCGCAGTTTTTGCATTGAACCTCTGGATAAGATGCATCACAAGCCAATTTTATTCCTGGCTTTTAAAAGAAATTATCTTTCGCGTTTTACACGTTTGGCACATGAGTGGTTTCTTGATAAGAATGACAAATTACATCTCATAGTTCCACAATATAAAAAAGACCTTATTGAGAAATGGATGCTGGAAGGCGATTATAAGAACCGTTTCAAGAACGGAAGAATATACAAATCTAGGTGGGCTGAGCTATTTTTTGCGAAATGGCTATTAGATCATTCATGGAAAATTGTAGAATTGGAAGCAACTGGAGGGCAATCAGATGTAATAGCGCTTTCGAAAGATAGAATTATGACCACCTTTGAAGTAAAAAACATCGGTATGAGTCCGTACGATTTTGATGTTATTACTGAGATGCTGCAGTCTCCGATCGGCGTATCAATAGATGCTTACGACGATGATTCTTATGCTGATTACTTAATTTATCGAATATACCAGGGAGCAAAGCAAATACGCAATCGACCCGGAAAAAAAGTAGTTGTTGTGATTTTGGAGGACTACCAATTTCATTACAAAAATATTCTAAAAGAAAATAGAATCAAATGGAATTCGCCAAAATTTTTTAATAAAACTGAGGATATGCAAGAATTATTAAGATACGAATACGAAAAGAGTCCAAACTTTGATGAAAGTCTTGTAGAAACGATTAAGAGCGTGCATGAAATTTGGATTTTTGAGATGAACTACTATTATTTGCATTTACGCCATATCTTGCCTACTGGGTCTTGATGTTTATACATACTGTCACGCAGCCGGATTCGTAGTGATTGTCTATCTGCCGTCAAATTGAGCCGGTGTGAAAGGCCGAGCTTGCTGTCCATGCAATGCAACTGGCCACGCCGGCACCGCCTCAGCCTCGCTCACCGGCATATCCCCAAATCCGGTCACGCTGCCACAGGCCAAACAGACCTTGCTCGTGCCATGCGAGGATGGCGCCGAGGACGCCACTGTTGCCGTCCGCGCCCACCATGTCGATGCGGTCGAGCTTGCCGGATTCAACGTCCGCCCGTATCTCGGCTTCAAATTCAGGCGTGGCCACGAGGGCGAACGGCGAAATGCGCACCTGCTCCAACTTTTGCACCCGTTCGAGTAGCCTGCGGACGAGCGCCACGTCGGTTACTTCTCGCCCTTGAACCGCCGCAGGGCCTTCCCGAGCTCCAGCAGTCTGAGGTGGCCTGCATAGGGGCTATTGCAAAGGTCAAGCAACGGATTTTGCTTGATAATTCAGCTATGTAAAGGAGCGCAAAGCTACCGCAAGCTCAATCCCAGCAAATCCCGAAACCGTCTGACGCAGCGCCGTCAGAGGCGCGGGCGGCGGCTCGACCAGTCCGGCTGGTATTTGCGCATCTCGCTGGCGTCGTCGCGCTTGCGCAGCCCGCAATCCTGATAGTCCTGATGCATCCGCGCCAGGGCCGCCTGGTCGAGCTCGACGCCGAGGCCCGGCCCCTGCGGCAGGGCGACCGAGCCATCCCTGATCGCGAGCTTGCCGCCAACGATCAGGTCGTCCTCGAGCCACGGGTAGTGGGTGTCGCAGTCATAGGTGAGGTTGGGCGTGGCCGCCGCGAGGTGCGCCATGGCGGCGAGGCTGATGCCGAGATGCGAGTTGGAGTGCATCGAGAGGCCGAGGCCCCAGGTGGCGCAGATGCGGGCGAGCTCGCGGCTGGCGGCGAGGCCGCCCCAGTAGTGGTGGTCCGAGAGCACGATGCGAACGGCACCCTGCGCGATGCCCGGCGGCAGGTGATCGAAGGCGACGACGCACATGTTGGTGGCGAGCGGCATCTTGGTCGCGGCCTGGATCACCGCCATGCCGGGGATGCCGAGCGTCGGGTCCTCGAGATATTCGAGCAGGCCCTCCATTTGCGGCAGGAGCCGCAAGGTCGTGTGGACGTGCCAGGCGCCGTTCGGGTCGATCCGCAATGGCGCATTCGGGAAGGCCCCGCGCAGCGCCCGGATCGCCTCGATCTCGGCCTCCGGCTCGAGCACGCCGGCCTTCAGCTTGAGGGCGCGAAACCCGTGGAGCTCGACCATCCTCTTCGCCTGATCGACCACGCCCTCCGGGGTGAGCGCCTCGCCCCAGGGATCGTCGGGTGCCGTCGGATCGAAGCGGTGGCGCTCGAACTTGTAGAAGAGATAGGCCGCGAACGGGATGCGCTCGCGCACCCGGCCGCCCAGGAGGTCGCAGACGGGGGTGTTCGTGTGCCTGCCGAAGGCGTCCCAGCAGGCGACCTCGAAGGCGCCGAAGATGCGCGGCGTCAACGTCGCCTTGCTGGTGCGGGCGGAGGATTCCGGGTCCTCGATGGCGATCTCGGCGACCGCGTCCCGCACCCGCGCGCCGAGCCCGTTGAGGTCGAGCACGTGCAGGCCGACGAGGCGCGGTGCGGCATTTCGCAGGCAGCGGAGGATCGCCTCGTCGCCATAGGTCTCGCCGAGGCCGACGGTCCCGCCCTCGATCCGAAGCTCGACGATGTTGCGCTGGCACCAGGGCTCGTGGACGCCCATGGCATTGAGCAGCGGCGGGTCGCGGAAGGCGACCGGGGTGACGGTGACATGCTCGATCCGGGCCATGGCCGTCTCCTCAGGTCGCCTTGCGGCGCAGCTTGCGGGCGCGGGCGAGGCGGGTCTGGAAGTAGATGTTCTCGCCCGCGGTGCCCGGCTCGTAGGCCCAGCCATCGTCCTCGGGCATGGTGGCGACATTGCGCACGCTCGGGTATTTCAGGATCTCGTCGAGCACCAGATCGACGCCGAGGCCGGGGGTGTCGGGCACGCGCAGATGGCCGTCCTCGGTCCGCAGCGCCGGTGTCACCACCTCGGCCCGGCCGGGCCAGTCGAACTCGACCCGCTCCAGCATCAGCGCGTTGGGGATCGTCGCCATGACGTGGAGGGCGGCGAACTCGGCGACGGGGCCGAGCGAGCCCGAATGCGGCGCCATGGTGATGTAGTGCGCCTCGGCCATGGCCGCGATCTTGCGCATCTGGGTGATCCCGCCGGCCCGGCCCGTGTCGGGCTGGACGACGTCCACCAGCTCGCGCTCGATGAGCGGCCTGAGGCCCCAGATGTTGGCGTGCCGCTCGCCCGCCGCCAGCGGAATGGCGACCGCGTCCCTGATCCGCGCATAGCCGTCGAGATTGTCCGGGGCGATCGGGTCCTCGTAGAAGAGGAGGTCCAAATGCTCGAGCTCGCGGCCGACCCGGATGGCGTCGGCGGGCGTCATCCAGGAGGGACCGTGCGCGTCCACCATGACGTCGACCTCGGGCCCGACGGCATCGCGGATGGCGGCCACCCGGTCGATGTCGACCGCACCCGTGAAGCCGACCTTCACGCCCTTGATGCCGAGCCCCATCAGCTCCCTGGCGCGCTCCGGCGTCCTGGCATGGCCATACACCCTGACGCGGTCGCGAAACCGGCCGCCGAGCAGGTTCCAGACGGGCTGGCCCAGCGCCTTGCCCTTGATGTCCCAGAGCGCCATCTCGATCGCGGTCATGGCGCCGCCGCCGACCGTGCCGAGAACGCCGTGGCCCATCGAGGCCACGTACATGCGCTGCCAGAGCCGGTCGATATGGGCAGGGTCCTCGCCGACCAGCACACGGGCCAAGTCCTCGACGGCGGCCTTGACCACCCGCGGCCAGCCCGAGCCCTCGCCGACACCGTAAATCCCCTCGTCGGTCAGCACCCGGACGAACAGCCAGTTGCGCGAGCCGCCGTGGCCGTCCGAGCCCCGGCTCGTGCCACTGACCGGACGGGCGCCGACCTGCATGAGGTGGGTTTCGATGGCGGTGATCTTCATGGGGTATCCCGTGTGAGCGAGCGAAGGAAATGGGCGGCGCCGTCGAGCGACCGTCTGGCCGCCCCGACCATCCGGCCACGATTGATGAAGCCGTGCACGACGCCCGGCTCGACGTGGAGGGTCGAGCGCACGCCCGCCTCGATCAGGCGGCTGTGCAGCGCCAGGGTGTCGGAGCGGAGCACGTCGAGGCCGGCGGCGAGCAGCCAGGTCGGTGGCAGGCCGGCAAGCTCGGCGAGCAGGGGCTGGAGCAGGGGATCGGTGCGGTGCCGGCCGGTCGGATCGTAGAGATCGAGGAAATATGCCATGCGCTCGCGCGAGAGGCCGAAGCGGCCGTCGGCGAAGCGGCGATAGCTGGCGGTGTCGAGATCGGCGCCGAAGACGCCGTAGAAGAGGACGAGGCCGGCGAGCGCCTCGAGCCTTCCCGAGACCGCCGCGGCGAGCGCCAGGTTGCCGCCGGCCGAGGTGCCTGAGACGACCATCCGGCTCGCGTCCAGCCCGTGGGCGGCGCCTTCGTTCTGCAGCCACTGGCCGGCGGCGATGTTGTCGTCGAGGCCGGCAGGGTAAGGATGCTCGGGGGCGAGGCGATAGGTGGGTGCCGCGATCGCCCAGCCGGAGCGGGCGGCGAGCGTGCGGATCAGGGGCTCGTTCTGCACGACGCTGCCGACCACCCAGCCACCGCCATGGATGTAGAGCATGACGGGCAGCGGCCCGCTGTCGACCGGCTTGAACACGCGCACGGGCACAGGGCCCTCGGGGCCGGCGACGACATGGTCCTCGATCGCCGCCATCTCGGGCAGGCCCTCGTTCCAGAAGGCGGCCGCGTCCCGGCCGCGTGCCCGCTCCTCGTCGAGGTCGACCGGCGGCGGCAGACCTGCGTCGCGGGCGGCCTCGAAGGCCATCGCCTCGGCCATGTCGGGGTCGAGCCGTTCTCTCATCTGCCTGCCTCGTAGCGATGGCGGCCGAGCATGCCCCGATGGCGCGGGTCGGGATGCGGGACGGCGGACAGGAGCGCCTTGGTGTAGCCGTGCTGCGGGTTGGTGCAGACCTCCTCGGTCTCGCCGACCTCGACCACCTTGCCCCGATACATGACCGCCACCCGGTCGCAGAAATAGCGGATCACGCTGATGTCGTGGCTGATGAAGATGAAGGAGAGGCCGAGCCGCTCCTGCAATTCGAGCAGGAGATCGAGGACCTGGGTGCGCAGCGACACGTCGAGGGCCGAGGTCGCCTCGTCGGCGACGATGACCCGGGGCTCCAGCGCGATGGCGCGGGCGATGCCGATGCGCTGGCGCTGCCCGCCCGAGAAGGCGTGCGGGTAGCGCTCCATGGCCGAGGCCGGCAGGCCGACGACGTCGAGAAGCTCGGCGACGCGGGCGCGCAGGGCGGCGCCTTTGGCGACTCCGTTGACGAGCAGCGGCTCGCCGATGATCTGCGCCACGTTCATGCGCGGGTTCAGGGAGGCGAACGGGTCCTGGAAGATCATGCGGATGTCGCGGCGGATGCGCTCGAGGCCGTTGCCCCTGGCAGTGGCGACATCGGCGACGCCGCCACCGACGGCCCGGTAGAGCATCTCGCCGCGGCTCGGGTCGTGGACCCGGAGCAGGCAGCGGCCGAGGGTGGTCTTGCCGCTGCCGCTCTCGCCGACGACGCCCAGATTCTCGCCCTCGTTGAGGGTCAGGTCGATGTCGTCGAGCGCCTTCAGCACATGGCCCTTGCGCCGCATGAAGCCGTGGCGGAGGTCGAACTCCTTGACGAGCCCCTTGATCTCGACGACCGGGCCGCCGATCGCCTGGACGGCACGGCGGGCGAGGCGCCGCTCGGACGGGCGGTCGAGGTCGAGCACCGCCTGCAGCAGCATCTTCGTGTAGTCGTGCTGCGGCGCGTAGAAGATTTCCTCGACCGAGCCGCGCTCGACCAGCTTGCCGTGGCGCATGACGACGATGGCGTCGGCGGTCTCGGCCACCACCCCCATGTCGTGGGTGATCAGCATCACGGCCATGCCGTGATCGACCTGCAGCCGCTTGATGAGGTCGAGGATCTCGGCCTGGGTGGTGACGTCGAGGGCGGTGGTGGGCTCGTCGGCGATCAGCACCGAGGGATTGCAGGCGAGCGACATGGCGATCATCGCCCGCTGCCGCATGCCGCCCGAGAACTCGAAGGTGTAGCGGTCGACGGCACTCTCCGGCGTCGGGATCTCGACCTGGCGGAGCAGCTCGATCGACCGGGCGCGCGCCTCCTTCTTCGAGACGCTCTCGTGCAGCCGGATCACCTCGCCGATCTGGTTGCCGATGGTGTGGACGGGCGAGAGCGAGCTCATCGGCTCCTGGAAGATCATCGCGATGTCGCGGCCGCGGATCGCCCTGATCGCCTGGCCGCGGGGCTCCAGCCGCGCCAGGTCGATCGTCTCCTCCTCGCCCGAGCCGCGCGAGGTGCGATGCCGGTGGAGCAGCACCTCGCCGGCGGTGATGCGGCCGGGCGTGTCGACGATCTGCAGGATCGAGCGTGCCGTGACGCTCTTGCCGCTGCCGCTCTCGCCGACCACGCAGAGCGTCTGGCCGGCCCGGAGCTCGAAGCTGACGTCGTCGACCGCGCGAAAGGGGCCGTGGCGGGTCGGGAACTCGGTGACGAGCCCCTTGACCTCCAGCACCGCCGGCCCCGGCTCCGCCGCGGCGACGGGCTCCATCAGCCACGCTCCTGGGCATAGGGGTCGGCGGCATCGCGCAGCCCGTCGCCGAGGAAATTGAGCGCCAGGACGGCGACCAGGACGAAGGCGCCGGGGACGAAAAGCCAGGGCGCCTGGGCGATCGAGCGGATGTTCTGCGCCTCCTTGAGGAGGACGCCCCATGAGATCGTCGGCGGCAGGAGGCCGAGGCCGAGAAACGAGAGCGAGGTCTCGGCCAGGATCATGACGGGAATGGCGAGCGTGACCGAGGCGATCACGTGGCTCATCAGGGATGGCAGCATGTGGCGGAAGATCACCCGCTTCTCGCTGCACCCGTCGAGCCTGGCGGCGACGACGAAATCCTCGCTGCGCAAGGCGAGGAAGCGGCCGCGCACCACCCTTGCCAGCTCGGTCCAGCCGACCAGCGAGAGGATCAGGGTGATCGCGAAATAGCGGGTGAGCGGCGGCCAGGTCGCCGGCAGCGAGGCGGTGAGCGCCAGCCAGATCGGGATCGTCGGCAGGGACAGCACGAACTCGACGACGCGCTGGATCACCATGTCGACGGCCCCGCCATAGTAGCCGGAGATGCCGCCGAGCAGCACGCCGAGCAGCAGGCTGAGCGTCACGCCCACGAGGCCGATGGACATCGAGACGCGGGTGCCGAAGACCGTCCGGCTCAGCATGTCGCGGCCGAGGCGGTCGGCGCCGAAGAGGAAGAACCGCTCATTCGGCTCGTCCGGCACCAGCAGGCGCCGCTCGGCCGGGAAGAGGCCGAGGAGCTCGTAGGGCGTGCCCTTGCCGAGGAACGAGAGATAGACCCGCTTGCCCTCGTCCGGCTTGAAGGTCGTCTGCAGGGTGAACTTGTCGCGCTCGAACGTGTAGGCCTGGACCCAGGGCTTGATCCGCCAGCCCTCCTCCGTGCTGTCGATGAAGTGGATCATCTGTGGCGGGTGGTAGACGTGCTTCGCACTCGCCGACTGCGGGTCGAAGGGGGCGACGAACTCGGCGAAGATGCCGATCAGGTAGAGCAGCAGCACGATCACGAGGCCGACCATGGCGAGCGTGTGCCGGCGGAACGACCACCACATCAGCCGCCATTGCGAGGCGACCTCGGTATCGGTGTGCAGGCGGGGATCGAGGACGGAGGCCATGCGCTCAGCGATACCGGATGCGTGGGTCGAGCAGCGCCAGGAGGATGTCCGAGACCAGCATGCCGACGACCGTCAGCGTGCAGAGCAGCAGGATGAACGCGCCGGCGAGATACATGTCCTGCGCCAGCAGCGCCTGCAGCAGCAGCGGCCCGGCGGTGGGCAGGGACAGGACGAAGGCGGTGATGACCGCACCCGAGATGAGCTGCGGGAAGGCCCAGCCGATCGTGCTGACGAAGGGGTTGAGGGCGAGCCGCACCGGGTACTTCAGGAGCAGACGGAACTCGGAGAGCCCCTTGGCGCGGGCCGTGGTCACGTAGGGCTTGTTGAGCTCGTCGAGCAGGTTGGCGCGCATGATCCGGATCAGCGCCGCCGAGGACGAGGTGCCGAGGATGACCACCGGGATCCAGATGTGCTTGCCGAGGTCGACGACCTTGGCCCAGGACCAGGGGGCGGTCTGGTACTCGGGCGAGAAGAGCCCGCCGACATCGGCGCCGAAATAGACGACGCCGATATACATGAGCACCAGCGCCAGGAGGAAATTGGGCATGGCGAGGCCGAGAAAGCCGATCGTCGTGACGACGTAGTCGCCGATCGAGTATTTCCTCACGGCCGAGTAGATGCCGATCGGAAAGGCGACCGCCCAGGTGAAGAGCAGGGTCGAGACGGCGAGGCAGAGCGAGAGCGCCATGCGCTCCCAGATCAGGTTGGATACCGGCTGCTGCCACTCGAAGGAGATGCCGAAATCGCCGACCAGCACGCCCGAGATCCATTTCCAGTACTGGACGATGAAGGGCTGATCGAGCCCGTAGCGGGTCCGGAGCGCCTCGAGCCGCTCCTGGTCCACCATGTCGCCCGACTGGGCCAGCGTGGCGGCGAAGGTCGTGAGGTAGTCGCCGGGCGGTGCCTGGATCAGCGCGAACGCGACGATCGACACGGCGAAGAGGAAAGGAATGGTCCAGAGGATCCGCTTGATGATGTAGGTCAGCAGCATGGCTGCCCTGTCCTCTGGTCAAGAAGGCGGGCCGCGCCGGCGTGGTGCCGGCGCGACCGCGAGCTCATTTCGCCCAGTACCAGGTCGTCAGCATGGTCGGCGCCGGGGTCGGATAGTACCAGGAGCTCGGCATCGACTCGGGAACGTTCATGAGGTTGGCCTTGGTGACGCCGTAGGTCGGCACGGCCTTGCTCACGCCCATCACCTCGAACTCCTCGGCGGCGATATCGGCGATCTGGTGGATGATCGCCCGGCGCTTCTCCGGATCGACCGTGGCGCGCGCCTGGTCGTAGAGCTTCATGCGCTCTTTGACCGAGGCCGGCGGCTCCTCGCCCTCGGCGCCGCCCGTGTTGTACCAGCGGCTCCAGGGGATGCCCCAGCGGCTGTCGTGGTGAACCGGCACGAGCTGCTGCGGGATCTCCCCCGGGACCCAGCTCGCCTGGCCGCCCCAGACCGCCGCGTCGTGGTCGTTGCTGTTCGACGTGCGCTCGTAGAAGAACGTCCGCTCGAGGGCGTTGACGTCCATGTCGACGCCGATCTCGGCCCAGTACTGCTCGATCAGCTCGAGCATGTCGACCTGCTCGGGCTGCAGGGTCGGGATGACGTCGACCTGGAACTTCAAGGGCTTGCCGCTCGGCAGCAGCCGCACGCCGTCGGCGCCGCGCTGGTCGAGGCCGATGCCGTCGAGCAGGCGATTGGCTTCCGCCTGGTCGAAGTCGAGATACTGGGTGCTGATCTTCTCGTGGAAGTTCGGATGGTCCTCGAACGGCCCCTGCTGCCAGGGCTGGCCGTCACCGAGCAAGGCTGTGTCGATGATCGCCTGCCGGTCCATGCCGAGGGAGAGCGCGACGCGGAAGTCCTTCTTGTTGAAGAGCTCGCGCAGCTCCGGGTCCTTGTGGGTCAGGTTGAGGTTGATGATCATGTTGACGCCGCCGGGCGGGCTCGCCTCGACGAACTCGTAGCCGCCGGCCTCGCGGTTCTCGGCGAGCACCGGGCGGTTGGCCGCGGCATCGAGATGGCGGATCTGGAAGTCGATCCGCCCGCCGATCGCGTCGAGGATCAGGCTCTCGACGTCCTGGGCGATGGGCGAGACCAGCTCGTCGATATAGGGGAGCTGGTTGCCCTCGGGGTCGACCTGCCAGAAATACGGGTTGCGACCCATGACGACGCGCACCGCACCGCCGGTATAGGGCTCGACGGCCACCCACGGGTCGAGCGTCGGGCGCTCGGCATTGCCCCAGCGGGCGGGGATCTCGATGTCGCCGCATTTGGCGAGATAGAGGTTCTGCCAGTCGCTGGCGTTGTTGGCGGCGATCAGCTCGTCGATCTGGTCGTTGTACTGCGGCAGGAACTGTGAGCAGTAGTGCTTGGCGTAGAGCACCGGATGCTGGCCCAAGGGCGAGGCCAGCTCGGCGAGGAAATCGCCGTAAGGTGCCGCGAAGGTGAAGGTCACCGTCGTGTCGTCGACCTTCTCGACCTTGGCCGGCTCGCCATTCGCCATGTAGCGCGGCGGTGTCGGCGCGAAATCGGCGTTGAAGACGAGGTCCTGCATGTTGAAGAGGACGTCGTCCGCGGTGAACGGCTCGCCGTCCGACCACTTCATCCCGTCACGCAGGTGGAAGGTGAAGACGGTGGCGTCGTCGTTGACCTCGAAGGACTCGGCGACGTTCGGGATCACGTCGATATAATCGGGGCTCCAGCGGACGAGGCCCTGCGGGCCGACCATGCGCAGGATGTTGTTGTGATCCGAGCTGCCACGCAGCCCGTAGCGGAGCTGGCCGCCATAGGTGCCGATGCTCTCGATCGGTGTCACCACCTCCGGGTTGGTCGGCAGGCGCTCCGCGACCGGCGGCAGCTTCCCCTCCACCACCAGGTCGGCGAGCGCCGGCGCCTCGCTGTACTCGACGGCCATGGCACTGCTGGCCATGGCCAGGAGCGCAACCGCACTGCCCAGCGCCAACCGGCGCGACAGCGATGTCAGATCTAGCTTTGGCGGAACGTTCATCCGCACGCCTCCCATATGATCGAGCGAGCCTCGATGGACCCTTGCCTCAGGATCGAGGTTCGTTGCCCCGCCCGGCTTTGTCAAACCATTTGCCGAGCGATGTCGCGGCCGGGCTGGCGAGTTGAAACGCAACCGACAATGTGGCTCACTCCCGGCCTGTTCGCCCCAGGGAGGCCCGATGAGAATCGTTCGCTTGAGAAGCTTCATGGCCCGCGACCGCAACCGGCCGAGGGTGGTCGTCGCCATCGACACCGACGAGGGCATCACCGGCTGGGGCGAGTGCTACAACCACGGGCCCGATCGGGCGCTGCCGCCCTTGCTCGAATATCTCTTCGGCCAGATCGAGGGCCACGACCCGCGCCGGATCGAGTTTTTGATCCTCAAGCTCCTGCAGCAGGCGCGCTTCCCGCCGGGTGCGCTCGGCCTCGCCGCGATCTCCGCCATCGACCACGCGCTCTGGGACATCTCGGCGAAGGCGCTGAACGTGCCCGTCTTCATGCTGCTCGGCGGCCATGCCCGCGACCGCGTGCGGGTCTACGCCTCGCTCGGCGGCTATCACGCCAGGGACGCGGAAGCGGGCATCGCGTTCATCGCGGAGCAGAACGAGAAGTGGGGCTTCACCGCCTTCAAGTTCAGCCCGTTCCGCACCGACCTGCACAGCCTGCGCTGGGGCAATGTGGTGCGGGCGAGCGCCGACTATTTCGGCCGCCTCAGGGAGGCCTGCCCGAGCGAGTACGAGTTCGCCTTCGACGCGCACGCCAAGATCTTCGAGCCCGCGCAGGCGGTCCAGCTCGGCAACGCCCTCGCCGCCTATGACCCGCTCTTCTACGAGGAGCCGCTCCGCCCCGAGCACATCCCTGCCTGGGGCCGGCTGCGGTCCGAGCTGCGCTGTCCGCTCGCCACCGGCGAATCGCTCTACAGCCGCTTCGAGTTCCTGAACCTGCTGACCGCCCGGGGTGCCGACATCATCCAGCCCGACATTTGCGCCGTCGGCGGCCTGCTGGAGATGCGCAAGATCGCGGCCCTGGCCGAGGCGCATTACGTGACGGTGGCGCCGCACAACCCGATGGGTCCCCTGGCGACCGCGGTCAACCTGCACTTCTCCGCCGCCCAGCCCAACTTCAAGGTCCTCGAATACCTGCTGCCGGCGGACACGAGCTGGGTGGTCGATCCCTACCTGCCGAAGGACGGCTATCTCGAGCTGCGCCACGACCGGCCGGGCTGGGGTGTCGAGATCGACGAGCAGGCGCTGGCCAAGGACGACTACGTCCACTGGGAGCGCAAGCTGCCGATCCGCCCGGACGGCTCGACCGGCTACTGCTGAGCTACAGGGTCGAGCTCCGGCTCCGGGAGTCCGGCCGCGTCCACAGCTCCGGTGCCAGCTCGATCCCCAGCCCCGGCCCGTCGAGCGGGCGCGCCATGCCCGCCTCGATCACCGGCGCCGGCTGCATGACCTCGGCATAGAAGCCGCGCAGATAGGCGCGCACGGTCTCGAGGACGAGGGCGTGTGGCTGGCTGAAGACGAGCTGCATGTTGGCGGCCAGCATCACCGGGCCGACGCAGTCGTGCGGGGCGATGCAGCGGTCGTGGGCCCGGGCAAGGGCCGCGACGTCCAGCGCCTCGGAGAGGCCGCCCATCCAGCCGATGTCGAAATGCGCATAGTCGACAAGGCCCCGCCCGAACGCCTCGGCGTACCAGTGCGCCGTGCCGTGGTTCTCGCTGCCGGCGATGGCCAGCGACGTCGCCTGCTTCAGCCGCGCCAGGTCGTCGAGCCGGTGCATCTCGATCGGGTCCTCCAGCCAGAAGATGCCGAAGGGCTCGAGTGCCCGGGCGATCCGCACGGCTGCCGGCAGGCGCCACATGCCGTGGCATTCGATCATGATGTCCATGGCGTCGCCGACCGCATCGCGGATGGCGCGGACGGGGGCGAGGGCCGCGTCGAGATCGGCGGCGGTGATCTCCGAGCCGCCGCTTTTGGCGGCGAAGCGGTCGAGGGGCCAGATCTTCATGGCCGTGATCCCCTCGGCCATGAGCGAGCGCGCCAGGCCGCCCGGGTCGTCGAGCTGCGCCTGGAGATCGTCGAGCGGGGCCAGCGGCGCCGCCCCGGGCTCGGCCAGCCGCGACACCCAGCCGACGGTCGGGCTGGTGTTGTAGGCCGGGCCGGCGCAGGTGTTGTAGACGCGGATCTCCTCGCGCACCCGGCCGCCGAAGAGCTGGGCAATGGGCACGTTCAGCCGCTTGCCGAGGATGTCCCAGAGGGCGAGGTCGACGGCCGCGTTGCCGCGAATCTCGATCGAGCGCGACGGCGTGCCCATGAAGCGGTTGCCGATGCGCCGCCCGATCGCCTCGCGGTGCGCGTTGATCTCGAGCGGGTCCTTGCCGAGGAGCCAGGGGGCCAGGGTCTCGTGGATATAGGCCTCCGTCGCCCCGGCATTGCGGAAGGCCTCGCCGAGGCCGGTGATGCCGGCGTCGGTCGACACACCCAGCCAGAGCATGTTGCCGACGGAGTCGACCCGCAGCGTCTCGATTTTGGTGATCCGCAAGGTGCTTCAGCCGGCCAGCGCGGTTGCCGGGT